>NZ_CP109653.1:3266925-3381084 GCF_025908335.1 Bifidobacterium sp. KRGSERBCFTRI | reverse complement strand
CCTTATGTTTGCTTCCCATATGCCTGCAACCACTCCCGTTACACCGGCGCACCAATGCACCAAACACAAGACTAGTGAACTGTAGTTCACTAGTCTCTTCAAGTCATTTTGATTGGAATGGTCGCATTTCTTCATGCAACATCGACGTTGCATAGGGACACTATATCATTTATTGAACTATAGGTAGATAACTTTGCGGGGAGCATTACCCAGCCGACAATGCGACAGATCCACCAAACGAAACCGACAATCGGTCGCCAATCGCCAAAAATGGGCGCGGAATCCGCGCCCAAACCCAGTCTGCTTCAATCAGAGGTCAGATGCCATAGGCGTTATATGACGCACACAGATCGTTCATTGCATGCAGCATTTTGTAGTGGTAGATGAACGGCCCCACCACAATCAGCGAACCGAGCACCTCCCACAGCCAGAAAGTGCTTGCCGTGACAGTCGGCACCATGCCCCGCCTCCGCTGTTCCTCGCCGATGCGGTCACTGAAATTATGGAACCACACCAGCCAGCCAATGCCAAGCGTGAGCCAACCGATGAGGAAGTACATCAGGCAGTAGTTCATCGTCTTCTTGCCGTCGCGTGGGCTGGCGATGGTATTGAGCGCCTCGGCCGTAGTGGTCATGATCACGATGTCGTAGATGCCAAAGGTGATCAGACCAAGCAGAATGAACTTCGTCAGCGAACGGTTCGTGGGCAGCCGGTAGGCATTCGGACGCATCTGTTGCACAGGTGGCGCCGGCATGGGTGTTCCCTGCATGGGCGGCGTCGCGTAAGTCATATGTCTCTCCCGTTCTCTCACTGCTCGTGTTCAGATCGTCCGGATACACATCGCCTTCGCATACGTGAACCGTAAGATCTTCCCCCAGCGTACGGGGCATTCCCCAAGCAGGCGCACGATTTTCGCTCATTTTTCCTTTTCCGGCAGTTCCGCTGCCTAATCTGCCACAGGACGCGCCATCGGCTATATTCAGCATATGCAGCACACACCGATCGAGAGCATTCCCAATCTGCCAGCCCAACTGAGGCACTACACGGCAGGGCGCCGACTGTACGACAGCAGCTCCTCCCCCGAGGCGCGCGTCTACGCCCTCTCAGGCGGCACCCGCGAAAACGCCCGTCCCGACCTGTTCCTCAAAACCGCGGCGAGCGGCACGCTCGCGCACGAAGCGCGCATGGACGACACATTCCATATGCTCGGCATCGGCCCGGAAGTGCTCGAATACCTACCCGGAAGCGAATCGTAGGCGGATTGGCTGCTCACACGCGCGGTTCGCGGCGAAGACTGCACCGCGGAACGCCATCTCGCCAACCCGCAGCGGCTATGCGACACATCGGCCACTTTGCTGCGGGAACTCCACGAGCTGCCGCACACCAAGCACGAGCAGGTCGCGACACTCGCCATTCCCGATGTGCTCGCAGACTATCTCGCCAATGCCGAGCACGGAGTGCATACCGGCCGTTTCGACGCGCAATTCTGCGGCCTTTCGCAGGACGACGCCCGGCGCATCATCGCCGAGCGGCCCGAAACTCTGCATTCGGACGCGCTGATTCACGGCGACTACTGTCTGCCGAACATCATGCTCGACGATTGGCGTCTCGCCGGTTTCATCGACCTCGACCATGCCGGGTTCTCAGACCGGCACGTCGACATATTCTGGGGAATCTGGACACTGCAATTCAATCTGCATACCGACGCATATCGCGACCGGTTCCTCGATGCGTACGGGCGTGATCGCGTGGATCAGGACAAGCTCGAATTGATTGGCGCAATCGAAAGCTTCGGCTAGGCACCGTGCCCATGCAAGCGGAATGAGCAGCGGACGAAATCGGCGAATATATCTAAGCATTTCACCGTTATTCACCCCTTGCAGTGCGACAATGCGCGCATCTACGATATTTTCATTCACGAAGCCCGTCTTCGTTCATTTTCATGCCCGCATTACGCAATGCCGCGCACGTGCACACAGTTGCCCGTCCCCGACGCGCACGAAAGGAGTCGAATGCCCCACGCATCCCAGCAGAACACGACACCAGCACACGAACTGCCCCTCGAGAAGAGGGCGGCGCTCACCTCGGGCGCGGATGCGTGGCATCTGAACGGCCTGAGCGAGAGCACCTCGTATATGATCACCGATGGCCCGCATGGTCTGCGCAAGGCCGCGCAGAGCACATCAATGGATATCGAGCATTCCATGCCGGCCACATGCTTCCCGCCGGCAGCGGGTATGGCGAGCAGTTGGAACCCGGGACTCGTGCGCGAGGTCGGTGTGGCGATCGGCGAGGAATGCGTGCAGGAGAAGGTGGCCGTGCTGCTCGGGCCGGGCGTGAACATCAAAAGGAACCCACTCGGAGGCCGTTCGTTCGAATTCTGGTCCGAAGACCCGTATTTCGCCGGGCATGAGGCCATAGGCATAGTCGAGGGGGTGCAAAGCACCGGAGTGGGCACGTCGCTGAAGCATTTCGCGGCGAACAACCAGGAGACCGACCGCATGCGCATCGACGCGCGGGTAAGCGAACGGGCCTTGCGTGAAGTCTATCTGCCGGCATTCGAGCACATTGTGACCAAAGCCCATCCTTGGACGGTCATGTGCGCCTACAATCAGCTCAACGGCACGCCGTGTTCGCAGAACTCATGGCTGCTCACCAAGGTCCTACGCGACGAATGGGGGTTCGACGGCGTGGTGATCAGCGACTGGGGTGCCGTGCACGATCGCGTGGAGGCGCTCAAAGCCGGACTGAATCTTGAGATGCCGCCCACGAACACAGACGAACAGGTGGTCGTGGCGGTACGCGACGGTTTGTTGGATGAGGACCAACTTGACCGCATGGCACAGGGGATGCTCGACCTCATAGAAAAGGCTGCTCCTGCAATGCAGCAGGACGATCACCCCTACGATCTGGTGAATCACGGTGCCATCGCACGGCGTGCCGCACAGGAATCCATGGTGCTGCTCAAGAACGATGGCGGGATTCTCCCATTGGCCGCCGACGGTTCCGTCTCCATAGCCGTCATTGGCGAATTCGCACGCACACCGCGGTATCAGGGAGGGGGATCGTCCAAACTCACCCCGACCTATGTCTCGTCGTTCCTCGGCAGCCTGCATATTCGCGACATTCCCGTGGACTTCTCCCCCGGCTTCACCTTGGACGATGCCAAGCAGGACGCCGCGCTCACCGCCCATGCAATCGACATGGCATGGCGCAACGATGTGGTGCTGTTCTTCGCAGGACTCCCTGAGGAAGCGGAATCGGAGGGCTTCGACCGCGAGACCATCGACCTGCCCCAAAAACAGCTGCGACTGCTTGCCGACATTGTGAAAGTCAACCCCAACGTGGTGGTCGTGCTGTCAAACGGATCGGCCGTCTCAGTCACACCGTGGCGAGATTCGGTCAGGGGCCTGTTGGAGGGGTGGCTGCTCGGGCAGGAGGGCGGCAATGCGCTCGCCGATGTCATCTTCGGCGATGTGAGCCCCTCTAGCAAACTCGCGCAGACCATCCCGATGAGCGTGCTCGACGATCCGAGCATGCCCAACTGGCCCGGGGAGGCAGGGCATGTGGATTACGGCGAAGGCGTGTTCGTGGGCTACCGATACTACGACACCTTCGGCAGGCAGGTGGCATACCCGTTCGGATACGGCATGACCTACTCCACCTTCGAGATTCGCAACCTCAGTGCAATCCCGCATGACAATACCGTGCAGGTGAGCGCCATCGTCACGAACACCGGTCAGGTGCGCGCCTCGGAAGTCGTGCAGCTGTATGTTGCGCCATGCGCCTGTGATGCCGCCCGGCCCGCCCACGAGCTCAAAGGATTCGAGAAGATCACACTCGACCCGGGCGAGGCCAGCATCGTCACATTCGAGCTCGACAGCAGGTCGTTCGCCTACTGGTCCGAGCCGAGGAACGACTGGCATGTGGAACGGGGCACCTACACCATTGAGATCGGTTCGTCATCACGTGACATCGCCGAACGAGTGCAGGTCGAACTGCCCGGTGACGGCATACGCCTGCCGTTGACGCTCTCCTCCACCTTCGACGAATGGAGCGACGACCCGATAGGCGGCCCGATACTGCAGGCCGCGATCAACCGGCTGTCGCAGCAGGAGGGGCATCCCATCATTCCCGAAAGCGACATGCTCCGTATGCTGCTCGGCAGTATGCCAATGAACGCCACCAACGTTCTGCTGGGGTCTGCAGCCGGCCGTCTCTGCGAACGCATCATGGGTCTCTACAACGCCAGCAACCAATGATTCACGTGAAACGTGGTGGCGTTGGGCGTCAGCATGGCAACGTCCCGCACCACCACGTTCCTCACTTGGCAAAGTCGCGGATATATACCGTTCAGGAGCGCAGCGCGCGCAGGCTCTGGCCGAAGATGCTCACGATGGCCGTCGGATCGCGGTGATCGAAGAACTGGCTCTCGTGCTTGTCGAGGCTGGCCATCGTGGCCATGTCCTCGTCGCTGAGCTCGAAGTCGAAGACGTCGAAGTTCTCGGCCATGCGCTCCTTGTGCACCGACTTCGGAATGGCGACGATGCCGCGCTGCAGCAGCCAGCGCAGAATCACCTGGCCGTTCGTCTTGCCGTACTTCTCGCCGATCGCCGCGATGGTCGGGTCGGTGAAGATGTGATGCTTGCCCTCCGCGAACGGCGCCCAGGCCTCGACCTGCACGTCCTGCTCCTGGGCGAAGCGCACTTCATCCTTCTCCTGATACCACGGGGAGACCTCGATCTGGTTGACGGCGGGCTTCACATTGCTCATGAGCTCCAGATTGATCAGCTGGTCCGGCGCGAAGTTAGAAACGCCAATCGAGCGAATCTTACCCGCCTGCTGAGCCTCCTCGAGCGCGCGCCATGCGCCGGCGACGTCGCCGTACGGCTGGTGGAGCAGGTAGAGATCGAGATAATCCAGCCCGAGCTTGCGCAGCGAATCATCGATGCCCTGCTTCGCCTTCTCATACGTGAAGTGGTCGACCCACAGCTTGGAGGTCACGAAAAATGTCTTCGCGCGGGACCGAGCTCTTCGCGATCGCCGCACCGACCGCCTCCTCGTTCGCATATGCGGCGGCCGTATCGATCAGTCGGTAGCCGGTCTCCAGGGCATCGGAGACGGCCTGCTCGCACACGGCCAGATCCGGCACCTGAAACACACCGAATCCGAGCTGCGGCATCTTGTTTCCATCGTTCAAAGTGACGTACTGCATGAGTTCTCCTATCATGTCTATTCACGTTTTCCGTGTTCACCCAGAATCGTAAAGCCGTTGTTCGGCGAAGTACAATGCCTATCATTTATCTTGCTATGCGCAATCTGCATAGTGGGCTCGGTCTCGAAGACGAACGGAGCGATATGACCGAATTGGAAGCACTGCGCGAACTCGTCGCCTTCCGCGAATACGGCACATTGAGCGCGGCCGCAGACGAACTGCGCATCACTCAGCCGACCATGACGCGCACGATGCGCAAACTGGAACGCGAGCTCGGCGTCCCGCTGTTCGACCGGCGCGCCAAGAACCGGCTTTCACTCACCCACACCGGCGAGCTCGCCGCACAGGAAGCCGAGCAACTGCTCGACGCCTACGACCGGTTCGTCGAGACCGTGCGGAACGACGCGAATCTGCACAACGAGATCGTCGTCGGATCCGTGGCACCGGGTCCCCTGCATTTTCTCGAGCAAGCCGGCGAGCGCAATGCCAAATGGGAATCGTCCATCACCGTGCGGCACAGTCTCATTGAGCCCGACGCGGTGCTCGACGACCTGCTGCTGCGCAAGGAGACGATGATCATCACCGACCGCGAAGTGGACGACCCGCGCGTGGAATCACTGTACTTGGGCGAGGAATACCTTGGCGTGGCGATTGACAATTTCAATCCGCTCGCCCAGCGCACGAGCGTCACCTTCGCCGACCTCGCCGGCATGGATTTCGTGGTCGCGCACGACATAGGCCCGTGGCGAGCGGTCATAGAGGAGCAGATTCCCGGCGCGCACTTCCTGTACCAGCAGGACCTGAGCGCGCTCGAACAGATCAGCAAATACTCGGCGTTCCCGTTCTTCTACTCCAATCTCACGAGATCGCTGCGCATGACCGACGAACGGTTCATGCCGCACACGCGCACGGCGGTGAGCATTGCCGACCCCGCCAATCGCATCGACTTCTACGCCACGTTCCTGGGCGACAACCGGCGGCTCGCCCTGCCAATCCAGCAGTACCTGGCCCAGCATCGGCCGCGGGAGCAGTGAGCGGAGGCGTGAATGTGCGCGGTGGTGTTTCTTGCGCGGCATAGTTCGCGGAAATCACCGTGAGATATGCCGCTTTGACCAGCACGCGGACAGCAAGCAGTCTTTCCCCCCTCTCTTCCCTTCCTTTGCGTAAAAAGAGTCAAATAGACGCACTCAGATGTCCTTTTTTACGTAAAGAGGACTGTTGTCAGTATGACGGAAGCACCATCATGTCAGGCTGGATGAAGCACCCTAGCAGCATGGATGTGACCGTATCCATATCCTTCTGCCTGAGCGATCCGATCTTCACAGCGTTCCTGGCAGAGAGATCGAGCGCCCGGATCTGCTCCAACTGCACGAATCCATCCGCCACACCGCTCCCACCATTTGACACATCGGACGCCGGAACAGGGGAAAAGGGTATGTGCAGCTCAAAATCGCCCCGGCCATGGGAAATAGCCGCAACAACAGTGAGGGTGCAGTTCCGGTTGAAGGCATCATTGCTCACCACAACCACAGGTCTGCGCTTGCGCTGCTCATGCCCCTTGGATGGGTCGAGGTCAACCATCAACACATCGCCGTAATGGCACATATCACAGACCCTCATTCCCCGCTGGAGCACCGAAATCATCTTCGCAGGCCCGGTAGGGCTCCTTGCGATCCTTGAAAACCGAAGCAAGATTCGCGACACGAATCGCGCGCTTTGCCGACCGCGCGGGCTTGAGCACAATCGCACCGTTTTCGACGGTTGCCTCAATCTGCGAATCATCGGGCATCCCGACCTGCTCGCGCATCGCCTTGGGCAAGCGAACCGCCTGCGCATTGCCCCACTTGCTCAGTGTCAGCATTGTCATGGCCACTCCTTTCAGTAGATACAAGTATATACTTCATGTTCGCCAGCTGCAACGCGCACAATGCCCACGAGGAACCGAATACCGAAAGCATGCAGGCCATTGCAGAAGGAGACGCCTTCCTTGCCAGCGGTCAAGAGGGGCGCTTCAGCAACGCCGAATCGCTGATCAAGGCAGCCCTTAACTGATGGCACGACTCAGCGCGGACTTCTCAACGGCATTCAGCCGAGATCTCAAGAAGAAGGCACAGAAACGACAGTGGGACCTTCCAAGCTCAAGGAGGTCATCGAACTGGTGATCGAGAACTCCCCTGCATCCATTGCGGTGCTCAAACAAAGGCATAATATGCATACACTCGCCGGAAAGTGGCAGGGACGAAACGAATGCCATGTGGCGAACGCCGGCGATGGGCCGGTCATTTGGTCTTGCAACGGCAAAGTCGCCTTCTTTGAGCACACCGGTTCCCACGACGAACTGTTCGGTACATAATCGGTCATGGCGGCATCACCGTCGAAGCAGATGACAATACCCACTTTCCCTCTCTTTACTTTGCCCTCGCTCCGCCTTCTTTCTGCCTTTCTGCGTAAAAAGAGTCAAATAGACGCCCTCAGATGTCCCTTTTTACGCAGGAAAGGCTGCCGATAATCGGATATCTATAGTTATGGGAGATTCTGGCTACAGATATCTCACTGGCAAAACCGGAGCACCATCATGTCGGGCTGCGCGAAGTAGTCGGCGGCATTAGCGGTGAATCACTCAGGATTGCCGTCAAACCCGCGCATCAGCGTACCGGACTCATCGGTGAGAGCGCCCGATTCGTCAAGAATGGGCGTATCGAGCACGGATTTGATGGACATGGCAAGCGATGCGCACGCGGCGACCGACTGCTTGGCTTGCTGGTCGAACTGCGCGTAATCCTCGCCCTGAGCGGCGATAACCTCGTCGAGATTGCGCAATGCGACAGAGAATCTGACATCGAGCTGAGTCAGCGTAGCATATACGACTCACCCGCCAGCGCTCACAGACACTACGCGAAAATCCACAGAACGACATTGTAAAAATAGTGGCCCGCCACTGCATTTTCCGCGTACACTGGAATCAATCGGCGAGGAGGACGAGAGGGGGCATCAATGGATACCGCACGGCAGTTCATTCCCATGGCGCCCGTATGCACGGTTACCGCAGATCAAGTAGTACATGACTTCCAAGGAGATATACCTGCAGGAGTGAAATTCCGCTGCCCATCGTGCGACCGACCAGTGCAATTCCACCGCGGCAGTCGAGCGTCTACAACATCTGCGGACGCATCTGGGGACCAAGCTCCCGCAGTTCGCAGAAATCCACGGAGCCACTCATCTCGTTCTGTTCACCGAACTGTACGGCCGCACTTCCGGCATGCGAAGAACGACCCAGTCGCCAGATTCTGCGAACGGTATCAAGCGGGTTTAGGGGCTGACCCACGTATTATCGTCCCCTCTCTACCGATGTTCCTGCGCAAAGACCGCAACCGAGCAGGGAGCGGCCACCACGCACAAAGCACGCCCACTTTTCATTTGGAGATATCGGTTCGTCGTCGATCACTCGGGCATGATCTCATCTCCGAACTGCGCAAAGATCGCGCTACACTCACTGTAGACGGGATCTCCCACAATCTTGCCGATCTTGTGTCCGACCGCAAATACACCATTCACCTGGAGAATCCCTCCTTCGGATTACGTGCACGCATTTCCGTCCCGGAACAGTGGCAGAGGAATGTGGGCAGTCCCGAAGACGGCGAACAGGCGTTCATCTTCACCTCGGAATTCGGCCCGAATGGAGGCCGTAGACTTTCCTATGGGGCTTCTCTCCACGCCGGGTTTGATTACTATGTGGTTGCACGCCCCAGCATTCTACGTGCTCTTCAGAGCTGTTTCGACATAGCCGTTCCCATCGGCGAAATCAACTCGTCGCACGGCAATCTTCTCGTGGTGCGCATCGTCACGCTGTGGAATTCGCTGAATCGTACACAAGCTGATTTCTGGCTTGCAGATCACGGTTTCCGACTCACCAGTCTTGATCTCGACCCCGTTCCCGTTTGGCCTCCCCAACTGCGTTCTAACGGCATAGACGAACCCTTGTTCTCGAATAGTCAGCAGATATACCAGACACCATTTGCATCCCGCAACGAAAATCCCGTACACGATGACATTGATTTTCCGCGTCTCAACTGTGATCATCTCAATCCACGACGTGTTGGTTTGCTTGGTTTTGCCCCACATGGCCGAGTCCGCTCACAGATAGAGGGCGAATGCTGTTTCCTGCGTGCGAATCGGTATTTACCATGGAGTGCTTACGTGCTCTCACACACATACCCTGAAGGACTCATGTTGGCAGATGCCCCTCATCTGCCTTCATCTGATGAGCAGCCACACGCCTCCTCCACTGCTCTGATGCCCGAATTGGCAATAAAGCAGACACAGTGTCAGACACTCAATAAACATCTCGACATAGAGCAGAGGAGACTCGAACAGCCTCAACACCATGGCATACCACTCAGTGTCTCACTTGCCCGCATACGTTCCACGTACCGTTAACACACTCATCACTTTGGGAGAAGCAGATGTCACAGCAATTCAACGAATCTCGGCAGTCCTGGGGTCTCTTTGTCTGGAACGACAATGGTGACGGACAATTCATACGCATCATCGATTACGTGACCGATTCCGCGGGGAACGGATGTTATGATTGGGTGGCTTATCCGCGCTGGTGGGAACGGTCCAGGAACCCGTCTTCAGATGACCCTCTTGACCCGAAGACCCTATACAACCCAAAACTCACGCAAATCATGGTCAAGAGTGACTCGGATTTCAAGTTTCTCCAGTGGACACCGAATTACAATCGTCCAGATCATCCGTTTGTTGAGATCTTTCAAGGTGGCCTACGAACCACCGAGCCTCCGCTGTATGAGGTGATTGATTGCCCGGCCAATCGTGCGGAAGAGCTACCTGACGTGCTTTCGCAAGGCATACAGTATTCCGGCCGTCCCACCGCGAAAATCCTGCTATTGTTCGCAGAGAATAACAATATGTTGGACGCGGCCGTCCTCGACCGCAGTATGACAACGATTCATAATGGCTTGCTCACACTGAGCAACACAGCACCGAACAGCGTCCCACGCGTCATCCTGGATCGCCGTCATGTGCGAATCATCAATCAGGGTTTCAATAGAGGTGACCGTCTGGTATACAATCTGCCGACACAACTGAAGTCTCACTCTCAAGTAGTGATCAAGCCTATGCGAGATCTGGCGCAGTTGTACGTGAACTGGTACATCCGCAAAGAGCATGCGATGAATGGTGACGAGCTCATGCGCACAGCCGGAGATGTTCTGGAACAGGCATTCGAGAAACCGGCGAATCTTGAAGAGTACCTCGGTGCCAAACCCTCACATAACGATGTCCGGGCACTTCAAACGGCAATCAAAGCAACCATTCGCAGCAATACCGACGATGTGTCTGAGATCATCTACGATGTGCTGAAAAACGACGACGACGTAATGGCAGAATTCCGGAAGCAAGCCACTGCGCAGCTCGATGACGAATTCGAGAAGCACAAGCAAGTATTATGCAAGCAGCTGGATGAACTGCGGGCCCAGCGGGATGAGGAATCAGAAAAGGCGGAACAAGCAACTGCACAGTTGGCGGAGCTCAATCAACAATTGCAGCGCAAACGTGGTGAGATACGCGATGCACAGGCAGAGTTGGAGTTGCAGAAAGAGGAACAACATAAAGCGCTGCAGGATCTGGAGAATAATGTGGCACTCAAGCTCGGCTTGCAGCAGATTGCCCAGCAGAATCATTCCATGATGGAGGAATTGACTATACGGCACTCGACTGCGCCAGATTCCTCCAGACAACTTCGCATGGCCCCCATGATGGGACCAGCGAAAACACAAGCAGCAACAGATATGCAACAGGCAGTGGCGCAGAATATGCAGATACTAGGCTGCACCTTCACCGGACAGAGCAACAGGAACAATGAACGAATCACGCATTTCGCCGCTCATCTCTGCCGTACACTGCGCACAACGCGATTGCTAGCGGTCGATACCGTCCATGTGCCGACCATCGCCAATACGCTAGCCTTCGCGCTCGCCGGCACACCAGCACAGCATACTGGAATTCCAATCGATTTCAGTGATTTCACGATGCTGGAAGAGTTTCTTGAGCACTCTGAGTCGCCGGTGATTGTGCTGGATAACGTGTTCGACACCGTCAATGAAAGTCTGCTGTTCGCATTGAACCGATATAGTCCTGCGAAATCAGTAGTGATTCTACCGATCGGCAGTTTTGCGAATATACGTCTTTTGGCACCTGAAGTGTGGAACAAGGTGTTCTATGTGCCAACGACTGGGATGGTGGAGCTTTCGGCTTCAGATAAGCCGCTGCATCATGCGCAGGAAGCGCTCAAGCGAATCGACATAACTTCAAGATCGATACTGGCGCAAATGGACATCCTCCGAAGAATGACTTCCATTCCGCAGAACGCATTGGTGACGCCATCCGCCATCACGGCGATTGCACAGGACACTGCATCAGCACGTCAATGGATCATGCCGCACCTATGCATTGAAACATATGAATACCAAGGAGCGGAAAAAGCCCACGAATTGAGCCAGGAACCGACCAATAAAACCATTGCGGCTCAACTCGCCGCACTCATCGACAGGATTGACCATGGTTCGCAGGCTCGTTGATGTGATGGCACATGACTTGGGAGTGCCACGACGGGCGTCCGATGACCCTGACGGGGAAGCGTTGGCATGTCGTTGCACATTCACAGCGTTGCGGTTCTGGATGCAGGCGTATTGCATTGATGACGGCTATGGAGGGGCAGCTGGCATCGCGCAGACCGCGGTGGAGCAGAAATCCTTGGCATGGATCAAGCAGATGAGCGCCCTGTATCCGCAGCTGCGAAGCAAGTTTACGCCAGCCCTGATTCACCAATACTGCTCAGCTTTGACAGCTATTGGAGATCTGGCGGAAACCAGCGAGGGCATGTTGCGGTGCACCAAGCCACATGACCTTAGGATTCCGTACAGCGGCGGCACGTTTGTGATCGCGCAGCTGGGATTACGTGATCTGACGGTACAGGATTGGGAAGGTTGCGTTCTTTCCGATGCCGTTGTATTTGCCGGAGTAAGCAAACACAACGGCATCGTCGGGTTTGATCCGGATATGATTGGCTGGGAGCTCCCTTACCGTGACGAGCTGCTGTTCCTGGCAAAATGGCAAGAAGCCAGTAACGCATTGCGTTGAGACAGGGCTGCCACCTGACTCAGCTCATCAGCCTTTCTCAATCTGAGCTACCGGCTTCCATTGAGCCCCAGATGCACCCCTATTCTCATCTGTGATTCCTGTGACCTTTCCGAGCTCTTTCACGCATTTCCGCATGTATTTCACGCTTCTCTTCATATTCTTTTCACTTTTGTCGATTCCCTTCAGCGCCTCAGAACGTTCGCGTTTAGCGCTAGGATCCGAATCCGCATCTCTGCTACCGCTTTGCTTTATGAACTGCTTGAGCTGCCCCAAGAAGTCAAGCTGAGGCTCAGTTTCCCGTAGCTGCTCGCACACACTCTGCCGCACCTGACGCACGAGTTCCACACCACCGTCGATTTCCATCAGTACATCCCTGCAGAACACTATCAGTTTTGCGCAGGTGTTCAGCACGTATGCGTCTTGATTTGCAAGCACCCAAGTGCCCAACGTTGCCGCGCCACCGCCAGTAACAGCCCCCAGCAATGCGCCACCTCCTGCAATGAGGGCTACGCCTCCCGACATTCCAAGACCACCTGCCGCCAGCGAGCCGCCTCCCACCGCAGCAAGACTTGCGCTCGTCAAAGCAGCTCCCGACAATCCGGCCACAGAAGGTCCAGCTAGGATTGGCGCAATCGCCGGTGCGAACACATAAGCAGCCCCTCCCGTCGCAACAGCTACAACCCCGATTCCGACACAACCGGCTAGAACCGCTTTCTTCACACCTTTGATTGCCGACGTCTCCTTAATCACAGCTTTTCTGTATTTGGTGCATTCCTTATCTTCAAACCCCGGCAGATCACTGCACACCATATCCAGCGTCGCCGCATCGTATTTCAATTTCTTGCTCTGATACGGCATGAACTGAGAAGCTTCCAATGCCACGAGTTTCTGCCAGACTGGAGTAGCATACCTCTGAATTCGATGAATTTCATTTACGAGTGCTTCTTTGTCGCGCAATATGAATTCAGAGCAATTATCGTTCTCCCAATCGCTGAACTCCCGTTCCTTCTCCTCTCTTGTCTTCTTGTTCTTCGTCTGTTCAATGTCGAGGCGAGCTGCCTGATACTCAATGGAAACCACCATATTCGCCTGCGCCATATCCAGCTCGAAGAATCGCATGACCGAGGCATCATCGCCATAGCCGTTTCCTCGCCCGTGAAACTTTGCCTGCAAACGAGTCTCTCTCTTCGCTTTCGCATGTACCTTGTAATCCGTATGCACGGCGAAGACGAATCGCACGACGCCCACCACATTTACATGTAGCAGGAAATCCGACACCATTCCCGGATTGAGCTTCCCTCCGCTACGCATCAGCGTGCGAATCGCCCCATCCGTCATATCGACAACAGAGAACACCCCAGTCGCTATGGTGACCATCCGCGTACCCAATGGCGAACCGTGTGGCAACAATGCGTCAAGCCCAACGCTCAGCAATGACTTGAAATCATGCACTTCCCCGTTCGAGCACATTGTATACAGTCGCCGGGCTGCATAGCATACGCAGACAAGGCATTCGTTGACCAGCACCGGCACCGACTGCCTAGCAAGTTCATGCGCGATTCCCAATTCCGCTCGCAAATCGAAGCGTCGGTAGATTTTCTTTCCTTCTTCGTCGACGGTCTTGAGCAACGTTCCGTTGAACAGTTTGGACAGCATCTTCCTGAATAACGCCTCATCAGTCATCGCATCCTTGAACAGAGGAAGCGCGGATAGCTGCTTCATCAACGAAAGTATCGGCCCTGGAATACCGGTCCCCTTCCCCGCTGATCCACTCGAACCCGCCATATCGCTCACCATATGGAAGAACCAACGCACAGCACCGAGCATGAGCTTCTCTTCTATAGTTTTCCCGATGAGCTCCTCATCTGCAACAGGCACGACCATAAAGACACCGTGCTGATCGGTGCCATACACCTTTCCGGTGAACTGCGTCAGCAATGAAAACGCAAGACCACCCAAGCTCATGTGATGCGAGAAATCCCTGAGATGATGCTGACGACCACCACCGAACTCACTTGTTGCACGATCTCCCACAAATGGATACTTCTTCTCTAGAAAACGAATTGCCGACTTTACGTCATCGCCTTTATACTCTGGATCCATCTTCGCGACTGCCATCACAAACTCATTGACACGCTCGCTTCCCCATTCGCGAGCGCGATCGAAATCAAACTTCCCCACCCACAATGAGTCAATAGCGCCAGAGATGATTCCACAGCCGGCAGCAAGCATGTAATCCACACGATGAGATTCATCCTGATCGCTATTGTTTTCTTCCTCGATATCCTCTATTTCGATCGTTGTATCTTCATCAATTCGGCTTCCGGACTGCGAGGCTTCATCTTTGGTGCCTTCTATGTGACGCTCGGATTGCAAAGGCTCGAGAGTGTAATCGATGTACACTCCCCTATCGAAGTGTCCATTCCACGTCTGCAATTCTCCACTGCCCATGCGATTCTCCTCACCTTTGAGACATACGTTGCATTTTAGCGTATGGCTCACATTGAGGTAGAGAAGAAGCAGTTGCGGGGAAGTTAGATTCCTTTCCCGCTACAGAATCCAACTTTCTTGCATCACCTCATAACCTCAATTCCTAATTGAACACATACACCCTTCTGTGCCTAGTGGGTGCCGTCCTCGTCGACATGAACGGGGGCTGGACGATCCGCCGGTTCATGAACGCCAAGGACATACGCACCGCGTCGAGATCACTTCCGAGATGCAATGTCGGGCCGACCAAATCATCATGATCGCGCTCGAGTCCACAGCATGAGCATATACTCAAAAACAACCGATGCCGGCTACGACGCTGACACCAACATTTGAAACGTAATCAGGGTGTCTCATGGCACAAGAAACCAGGATTTTTACACCGCTTCAAAATCTTAGTCAACAATTCGGCACAAACACATGAAATACGCATTTCAGCCTGAAATCCTGCGACAGACATTACACAGTCTCATAAAGATTTGCATATGCAGGATACGCACACTACGGTTAATCCATATGGAAGATCAAGTGAGAATTTACGACAGCGCAGCCGAGGAAGAAGCACGTAGAGAAAGCGCCCGCTCCATTCTAAATGCCTACATTCAGAGTCGAATCGCTTTTTACGATGGCACGGGAAGCTCCTCAATGACCTATGAGCGTTTGCTGGGCAAGGATTTTGCAATTTATGCTCTGCGTGGTATTGAAACCGCTGAAGACTATGCGCGTGAGGCTTTCCACGCAGTCGAATCTTCAAGCGAAGAGACGGCAATGGGTACCCGTTGGCAGGAGTTGATTGCCAGCATTGCCGAAAACGCTATTGATACGGGTGATTTGACCGCGACCAGAGATGGAGCGGTCTATGTGATTGAACTCAAGTCACAAGAGAACACGACCAATTCATCGTCGTTCCCCAATGAATTGAGGAGTTTACGTCAACGCATGAAGGAGATTACGGGCCGTAAACGTGCTTCGAATCAGAGAGTGGAGGCAGCAATCTGCATCACGCGTTCGACTATCAGTAAAGACGAATGGCGTACGTTCGAGGTGAGCGGAGTGACTCAGGAGAACGCCGATCTCAAGAATTTTCGTTACCGCTATCTGTCGGGCACTGCAATGTGGCAGTGGCTGTGCGGCATTGACTCACCGTATGGCCTTATTCGCCCATTCTCAAGTATCAACTCTGAAGCCGTGCTTCTGGCTCGTGAATCATCACTCGAGCGAGTAACAACGCAACTGCTGGAGGAGCTCGATAAGAATGGTCTTCCACATACACTCGACGGTGTTGCCGAGCTCTCTGACAGATACAAGGCCGAAAAAGAGGCGAAACGCCGTGAACGCGAAGCCAAGAGGAACGCCAGGAATACTGGCAGATAAAGGACTTTCGCAGATTCCAATGGAGGCGTGCAAATCATTGATTTGATTTGCGCGCCTCCATAATTGATAATTTAAGATCACTAAATCCTACTATTCAGGCCAGATTCCAGTTTTGATCGCTGGTATGGGCATATCTTGAATAGGGGAAATTGCGCCAACGCTCATCATGAGCCTCTCCCCTCATGTCATCGAGAATTGCTCGGCCAATTGCTTCGCCCAAGCTGACCGGAACGGCGTTGCCGATTTGGCGGTACTGGTCGTGAATGCTGCCAGCAATCCACCAATCATCAGGGAAACCCTGCACCCGTTTATATTCTTCCACGCTCAGCGGTCGCAGCTCCTTGGGATGGCAAAGGTCGGTGGCTGGCATCGTTGGGCTGGTGACCAGAGTGGGGGATGGTCTATCCCAAGCGATGCGTCGGTAGAATCCGGTCTTGCCGCCTCCAAGCTTATAGGCCTTACCCATAGCCTCCTCTTGAATTTCGATGGGGAGTTTGTTCCAGCACTGCCCCTCTTTCAGCATGCTGAAGTAAAGCAACCGCTTCTCAGGGAAATCAGTGTGGGTTTGCCGAGAATCTTCAATATCGTAGACAACGTCTCGGAACGTTACCCAAGAGGGAAGATTCCAGTTTTGGACATATTTGCCATCAGGATCAGTATGCGTAGGTATGAGCCAGTCACACTTCGTGCCATCACGTTTGGCAATAATGACCACACGCTCACGAATCTGGGCCGCTCCAAAGTTAGCCGCGTTGTAGAGATTGAACGAAACACCGTAGCCCATCTCTTCCAACTTATTGAGTATGTAGCGCATCACTCCGCCCCGGATTGGCTTCCCGCCAGATTCAACGGGAAAAGGGGTGGAGAGCAGTCCGCGTACGTTTTCTATGACTAGGTATCGCGGCTTCAATTCGGAGGCCAAGTCCAAGTATCTGAGAAATACATTGCCGCGGGGATCCTCGAATGCACGGCGCGCGCCTGCTGTTGAAAATGCTTGGCATGGCGGACCGCCGAACATCACATCGATTTCACGCCCCTGAGGGATACGGGCCATTCGACGAACCTCGTCGGCACTGATTTTGGTGATATCTCCGAGCAGGGCGACATCTGGACGGTTTCGATGCAAGGTCATACGGCATTCACGATTGTTCTCACAATATAGTGCCGCCGATATGCCAGCTCGCTCAAAGCCAAGATCCAGACCGCCAGCCCCACTGAAAAATGAGAGAGCGCAGATGTTGTCCTCGAAGTCTTTAGTTGACACTTGATCCACCGCAGCTTGAATCAGATTATTCCGTTCCAGATATGCGTCGATGGCTTCTTTACGGAAAACTTTACGAGCTCCGCAGGTGTCAAACTCAAGTTCGCCCGTATTCGCGAGACGTGTCACTACACCCGCAGACACCCCTATATATTGGGCTGTTTCCTTAGTGTTCAGCAGCGCGTTTTCCGACATACCCCAATCATATAGTTTAACAGGGACTACAAAATGAGTACTTTCGGTGATTCCATATACCACTAGAACCTTGGAGGCGAGAACAATAGCGCAATCCCGTCTCACACCATGCTCGAGACTCAACTCACAATTGAACACACGCGGCATCGTCGCAATACACTTGCCAATAGTTAAGTTCACACGCCAACCATCGCTACACCAAGACCGAATTGCTCATGCAGCTACCACCTCACAACCATCGACTCCTATACCTAATTAATTCCGCCCTCACCCACGAGCTCAAAACTATTTGCGCTCAATTAAGAATTGAAGTCGCAAGGCGGCACATGGAAAAAACTGGAAAGAATGTCAATTTTCCCGCAATACTTCAGTCTACCAGAAACCAATGAAGTAAACAAACGGGCGCCAAATCCGACACAGCAGCACGAACGCCGAGCCAGGGAACCACCTTGCACGACCACAAACGCAAACACATCGAAACTGCCAGCAAGATTCATCAATCAGACCAGCATGACCATACTCGAGTACGCGACATAAGCATATAAGCAAAACCAGCCAACGCCGATGACGACCCTAACGCCGACAATCAAAATACAATCCCAGCAAAACAAAAATACGAGATAATTCGTCAACACTTTTGAGATTTTCGAATATTTGGACGACAGCACGTATCGGCACCAGAACGCGCGTTTAGCCCCACTCAAAAACATGCCCTCAATACCACAATTCAAAAATTCTGCATCAGCCGCAAATTACCACCACTTTCAACAACCGGCATGTTGGCATATTCATAGCACCTTCAACACCACCTTGCTTACCCAAAACATAACACATAACAGCAATATCAACTACCACCAAGACCATTCATATACTCAACTCTATCTATATATTTTAAATGTATTTTCATATATAGTCTTGCTTTTATAGAATGAATAGATTCAATTTCAGCAACAAGTATCCAAGGACGACGCTTTCGAAGCTTCTCCGACAACTCCCCGCTAGACATACGCGAACAAGCAACGCAGAACAATGACCAGAAACTAAGCGATAATGCAATAAAAAATATAATTACATAATGAATACTATTATGAATGCTATGGAATACATAAAACAGGAGAGGCAAGAGGGGTACGAAACAGCTCGTCACAAGAAGTAGCCCATTCATCCCATGTTCTTCATTTTTTAACAATGCTACAAACGTCAGACAATAAATAAACAGGAATACAAGCAAGACAGATAGAATATTGCCATTATCATACCTCGTCGCCGATAAGGCATCCGTAATCAGCAACACCCAAGGACCTATAGCCATTATAAGCAAAATAGAAAGCAATACAAAAACTTTTACAAGTGATCTTGCCGCAGACCTTTCCCCTCCGTATCGTTCGTATAGTTTTAAATAAATCAATGAGACCGATTTATCAAAAGCCATCCTTGCATTGATAAAGTTTTTTTGCCCAATGACAATACTAAATCTACCTAGATAATAAAGAATAATGATTGAGGAAACAATTACCGCAATTGCCTTTATCACACCGAGACCGGAAAATAGAGCACGAGACATAACCGCAAGCACACTACAACTACCCACACACAGCCAGTATGAGAATTTACTCAATATCAGCATCTTCCCTTCCCCCTCCACAACAACAGCAAGAGCAATCGCAAGGGTAGACAGGAAAGAAAACAGCTCAAGCAGCAAAGAAAAGGGCGAATTGACATTCGGATAAAAATCTATAAAGTAATTATATAATTCACTCCAAGAATAATTATATTCTTTTTTTCTGAGCATGTATTCGATTTCATGGACATATGCATTAACGATGCTTAAGATTAGGACAAGAAGGCAAGATGCCGCCATGTATCGTTTCTGCCCATTCTCCGTATATCTCAGTATACGTACATCAATCTTTTCCTTGCCAGCCAACTCTATTTCTCAGACTTCCTTAAGCGCATATGTAGGAATTTCATTCTTTGCATCGCCGATGAGATGCTGCCGCGTTGGCGAAACAATGTCATTTGTCTCGCCAACGTACACGATGTACCGAGTTTCAGAAGAGTCTTTCCTCTGCTTGACATCCTCGGCATGCACGATGTAAACGACCGGATACTGCTCAAGATACTCTCTGGCATGCTGTTCCACCACCGAATCAGCAGGAATGGATTGCTTCAACTGGCTCTCGATAATGGAATGTAGCGTCTCCTCATCCAGCTCGCCTGGACATGCGGGAATATGCACGATGTATGTGCTGCGCGACGACGTTGTAGGCATACTCATACTGCGCATACTAGCAGCTTTGCTACCATGGCACCCATGATCTCCGATGACACGCTCCGCATGATCCACCAGTTCAGCGCAGACCGCGACTGGCAACAATTCCACGCGCCTGCCAACATGGCAAAATCTGTGAGCATAGAAGCGGGCGAGCTGCTCGAGTGCTTCCAGTGGAGCGACGAGCCACGCGACGGCGACTGGGAGCACGTGTACGAGGAGCTCGCCGACGTGATGATCTACTGCATCCAAATGGCCGACGTGCTCGACGTCGACCTCGACGAGATCATCCGCAGCAAAATGGCGAAAAACGCCAAGAAATACCCAGTGGAAGCAAGCCGCGGCTCCAGCGCGAAAGCGGAGTGAGACAAACGCGCACGCTCCGTCCGCCGTTCCGCATCCCGGGTGCGTAAATAGAGTCAGATCATGACACTATGCCGACCCTATTTACGCAAGGAAAGCAGTACATGGACCTGTCATCTCCAGACTGCATGCTCACACTACTATTCCCAAGTCTCTCCCGTGCACTGCCAATCCCGATGCCATATCTCAATCTGCTCATTTAGCATCTGCCGAATCTTCTCATCTGCCGGGATCGTCGTATCAGCCGAATCCTCGCAGGAAACCACCTGCGTATAAGCAGTGCAAACCTGAAAGGAGAAACCAGATGGCAACCACGGCTGACGGTCGGGGAAATCCACGGCATAGGTGCGCGCACCCGAATCATAGGCGACTTCGGCAAGCACATGATGATTCAGCATGAATAGAGCCATGGCACAAGCATACTTACCAAGTCAATACGGGCAGTTCGAAAACATGCCCCATGGAAGGGGCCTTGCGAGGAGATACCGCATTTTTGGAGGCATGCCCACAAAACCTGTCCGTGAAGTGAATGCTATGCGAGGAATTCTCCATGTTTTCAACATCTAGGCAGTGGCTGTACAAGCCTGTTGTTTCTAGGAAGTAGGCGAATATGGGAGTGTATGCTCGGGCAGATCTACTTTTGTCGCATGCTTCACAATGTCCAGGAAGTCTTTGTCCTGCACATGCAGATAGGTGCTGAAACCATCTGTTCGCCGCATTTTCAACATAGGCATACCAGGACACTCCTCTGGAGTTAGACCTGGTTCACAGTAGCTGAAAATCCAGTATGGTCCATACTCCACCACAGAGATGATCTGGAGATGCGATTGCATCTCGGCCGCCTTGCGCAATGCTTCCTGAATGCCCATACCACACCGCCCCACAGCATGAACGCTTAACTACATGGAGCGAAGTCTGCGGAACCTGTGCGATCTTCTCTTCACAAGAAGAGTCAAAACACAGCTCCCACCGTCCCTTTTTACGCAGAAGCGATTTCGGGAGATTAGCGTTCGCCGCCGTTCCGCAGCCGCGCACCAACTGCCCCGCACATCAGAACTCTTCCTCGCAATCATTGCAGTGATAGCTCGGCGTCGGGTGGAAAATGTCGATGTCGCAGCCGCCCAGCACCACCTTGCCCTCAGCGAGCTCACGCTGCAGTTCCTCAGTGAACGCAGGCATACCATGCAGAATCTGCGCCACATGCCGCGAGCCACACCGTGGGCACACCACCTCCGCCGATTCCACATTTTCCGCATCCATGTCTGCGTAATCTCCCATATTCGCCATTCTCGTCGCCCTCCTCGGTTCCGCAAACAGCATAGGCACGCCTTTCGCATTCTCAGATTTCCTCACCGCTCTTCCCATCTTCTCAAGTATCTATATTTCCCTTCCTCTCTGAATTTTCTCGACATAACAGAGTCAAAATCACACCCAGTCGTCCGCTCTGCAAGAAGAGCGGTACCCGAGCCAGCGAGGCACGTTTCACGGAAACATCCGCATAACCGACCACCAAGTCACGCAGATGTGGCTCGTCTTTCGGAAGCTTCCGAACGATATGTCGTCTGCAGACTTCCCCGCAGCACATTCCACGGAATCTTCCGTAAGATATGCCATTCACAGACCATTCTGCGGCACAGCTCACGGAAACATCCGAAGGGACGACCGCGCAGACCCCGTTCCACGGCACAACGTACGGAAGCTTCCGTAAGATACGTCATTCTCAGACCACTCTGCGGCACAGCTCACGGACGCTTCCGCAAAACCGGCCGCCAAAGCGATATCTACGGCACAGCTCACGGAAACATCCGCAATCTATGCCGCAAAATGCGCACATCGCGACCTGATTCATGGAAGCATCCGCGTAATCGACCACAGAACCGCGGCTGTATGCCCCAACCCGTAGCGCACCTCCTTATCTGCGTAAAAAGAGTCAAATAATCTTTCTCACCGACTCTTTTTACGCAAACAAACGCCATACACATCTCACGCCGGAGAATGAGCCAATCTCAGTCAGTCGACAACGACGCCGGGTTTGCCAATCTCGTCGAGCCGATAGGCAATCTCCGCTTTCGATCCCTCTTCCGCCACAATTTTCACCGTGCTGCTTTTCGCATTCACATTGCTCATACCCAATGCCGTTTCGGCTATCTTCGGCGCACATTCCAGATTCCGCTGCTCACTTTGCGTTCCGAGTGTCCACTCGATGCTCACACTGCCCTCACCCATGCACAACACGCTGAGCATGTACGATTTGCAATCACTGAACGTGAGCTCATCCTGATTCTGTAGACTGGGCATGCCCCTACCGCCATCGCGTTCCGTGTAGCTGGCCGTCGGATGCAGCTCCCCAAGCAAAGTCAGATTCCCTGTCGCCGTGGATTCGCCGATTGATTCCAATCTGAGCTCAAGTTCCTCAACATCGGAACTAGGAAGAATATGATGCTCTGATTCCATGTTGCCTATTTCCCCGCTTGCTCCGCCTGTCGCCGTCTGCGAGCTTTGCGGGGATTTCGAAAACCCTGCCTGCTCCTGCGACTGTCCGCAACCTGCGAATCCCCCAATCATCGCCATCGCCGCGATCACGCTGACGATTCCCCGCCATTGCCTCATTGCAATCACCTTCTCAAGCAAATAGAAATCTGCCAATTTGATTATATATATAAAAGTTTTGTCAATAAAACCGCACATCAATACGCATGCCGCGAGAAGGTAAGGCGCATGCACAGATCGTTCTTAGAAACCTATCGAAAGATTTCACCTGCGTAAAAAGAGTCAAAATCTAGGCGTCAATTGTCTCCTTTTACGCAAGAAGAATGGCGTGTTTCACGGAAGCTCCCGTAAGACATGCCATTCCCAGACCAATCCGCGGCACGGCTCACGGAAGCTTCCGCAAAACCGGCCGCAAAGCAAGCCGCGCCGACTGCCGCTACTCGGCCTCGGCAATCGCCTGCAACGTGGCGTCGGCCTGGTATTTTAGCGACGTGCGCATCGCCGCGTTCAGTTCGAGCTTATCGGTGCTGAACATCTCGCGGTTGAGTGTGACGCCCGTGAACGGCACCGGCACAATGCGCATTTTGAACAGGGTGAGCGAGGGCATCCACGCCGCGAACGCGTACCGCAGCGTGTTCAGACCGCCCACGCCGCTCATCGTCATCACTTTGCCGGTGAGCACTGACGGCGTGCCATCTTCGAGCGGTCGCGACAGCCAGTCGAACAGATTCTTCAGCGACCCCGGCACACTATGGTTGTACTCGGGCGTGAAAATCCAGATCGCATCCGCCTCGTTCACCGCAACGCGCGCCTCGGCGACCGACTTGGGCGTGGGGAATTCCTCGTCCTGATTGAACACCGGCACCTCGCTCCAATCAAGCACGCTCACCGACGCGCGGTCGCCGAGCTCCTGCTCCGCCATTGCCGCAAGCTGCTTGTTGAACGAGTTCTTGCGCAGCGATCCGACGATCATCAGCACTTTCATTTCGCGACCGTCGTTCACTTCGATACGTTCCTCATTGGTGAGCTGTGCCATGCCGACCTCCTGTACTCGATGTGCGATTGGTTCACACTGTTGTCACTATTAACAGTCAGTACAGGCGTGCCATTCCACTTCACGCCATTGGCTAACAGATTCCGCACGCCAAGGCAATCCTGCGCAGATTCCTAGGGTTCCTTCAGCATGCGTCATCCGTTCTCCAAGATGCGCGCGTCTATAGTGGAGTCACCAGCTCACGGAGCGCGGCGAAGGAAACCGAACCGCATTCGCGGACTGACACAACTGAATCCCTTCTTCTTCCTTCTCTTCTCTGTGGCCGGGGTCTGCAATGCAGATCCCGGCCCTTCCTTTGCATCTGCTACATCTGCGTGTACCCGCGCCAACGCGACAGCCAGAACGCACCAATTGCCTTGCTTTCCTCGTCAAGCTGCGCGCGGGCATCGCCGTCCAGATTGAACTGCCGTGCGGGAATCAGCGGGAATGACGCAGTGGGGTCGGTGTCTTCCGTATCGGAGTCGTTGACGACGACTCCCGAACGCAGCAGATCGTCGAAAGAGAGCACGGTGACGGTCAGCCAATCTGTGGCCAGATATTCACGCAGCCAGTTGTACACAAAGTCCAGCATCGCGGTGCTCGGTTTTGCGGGCACCGGCATCATCAGAGCGTCCGTCTCGCGCAGCTCGACCGATTCGTATCGCGACTGGTCGGCATAGTGCACGCCCACAAGGTAAGCGGCATCGGGCACTGCCATGAACCGCTTCCTCTGCGCGGCGGAATACTGCGCATACACCACGAACGGCACGACCACCATGGCCACCATGGCGAGGAATCCAGGCAGAATATAGCCGCGCATGCCGAGCTGGAGTGTGAGCACCAGCAATCCGAGGGCGAGCGCAATAATCAGCAACGCCATCAGTACGGGGTGGGATTCCCCGCGTATCTGGGAGATCATCGTGATGTGGCTGCGCACCACGCTCGCCTCCCGTTTGGAGGCGGCCTGCGGAATCTTCGCCTTGCGTGAGAAGTAGATGAGGAACGGCGAACCGATCACCGCGAACAGTGCCGCAATGAATGGGAATACGATGACCGGGTAGCACCATTCGCCGAAGTCCTGGAGTGCCGCGACCACAAAGAAGACGGCATCTGCGAGCAGAATACTCCAGCCGATGATCTGCCACAGCAAGTAGGGATGACGTTTCGCAAAGCTCGTGCCGTTTGCTGTTCCAAGATACTCATATTCCGCATATCCCGAAGATCCCGAATACTCCGCCATCGCCTGGCATTCCTCTCATACCATGATCTACCATGATCACGCGCACGCTCACCTCGCCGGCTTCACACTCCACGTGGCCACGAAGGTCGGCACATGGTGTTCGTGCAGATTCCCCTCCCCGTTCGTGTCCTCATACAGCGCGCGCAGTGTGAATCCCGCTTCGAGCTGGCCGCCGATCTGTTCGTCGAGCGTGTGCGAGAACTGCATGCCGGCGTCTTCGTCGAGCAGCAGCTGCCGCGCACGCTCGTCGTGGAGCGGATTAAACGGCAGCGCATATGTCAGCGTGGTCTCCTCGTTGTCGAAGATGTAGTTGATGCCGTTGTCGTAGCCGCCAATGAGCGAACCGCCCGGCTTGAGCACGCGGTAGCATTCGCGGAACACCGGCTTCACCTGCTCGATATAGCAATTCGACACCGGATTGATAATCAGGTCGAAGCTCTCATCTGCAAACGGCAACGGCTGCGTCATATCCGCCTGAATCACTTCGATGTCGTAGCCCTCGCGATCTGCGACTTCGTACTCACGCTCGCATTGGCGTGACGAATAGTCGAGCACCGTGCACTGCGCACCGAGCGCGGCCATGACCGGCATCTGCTGCGCGCCGCCGCTCGCCAATCCCAGCACGCGTTTGCCGCGCACATCGCCGACCCACTCATGCGGCACCGGTTTCGTGGGCGTGAGCAGAATGTTCCAGCTGCCGTGCTGCGCATCCACGAATGCGTCATGCGAGATCGGCACTCCCCACTGCCAACCCTCGTCAACCCAGCGGTCTATTGTCTGCGCATTCTCACTTTGGTAATCCATGTCCACACTGCCATTTCTTCGCCCGTCCCGCCGCGTGATTGCACGGCAGGTACGCCTCATCATATCGAATTCGCATGCATAGTGCCGCAGATTTTCCACAGACCACCTGTTCCTCGGTCGGATTCACGGTAACTTCCGTGTAAACGACCACCGCAGCCTCCCTCTACGGCATATCTCACGGAAGCTTCCGAGAAACCGACCACCGCAGGAGCTCTCTACAGCACGGCTTTCGGAAGCGTCCGCAAGAACGACCACAAACAACCTCCACTGCAGTCAAACGCACGGAGGCTTCCGCAAAATCTGCCATCACCGCACCCAGAAACGGCACGGCTTACGGACGCCTCCGTGAAAACGGCACTCACTCCACGCAGGGCTTGAGATAGCGGCCGGTCACGCTGAGCGGATTCTCAGCAATCTGCACAGGCGTACCGGTGGCGACGATCTCACCGCCGTTCTCGCCGCCGCCTGGGCCCATGTCGATGATCCAGTCGGCGTTCGCAATCATGTCGAGGTCGTGTTCGATCACGACCACGCTCGCACCGTGGTCGATGAGCTTCTGGAACACGCCGATCAACGTGCGCACGTCAAGCGGATGCAAGCCAATCGTCGGCTCGTCGAACACGAACAGCGTGCCATCCTGCGCGCGGCCCATCTCGCTGGCGAGTTTGAGCCGCTGCGCTTCGCCGCCCGAGAGCGCCGGCGTGCTCTCGCCCAACGTCAGGTACCCGATGCCGAGCTCGTGCAATGTCTCGAGTTCGGCATGCAGGCGCCGCTGCCCGGTACCGGTGAAGATGTCGAGCGCCTCGTCCACCGTCATCGCGAGCAGATCCGGCAGCGACACCGGCTTGTGCCCGTTCTTCGGCGTCCAGGTGATCTCGCCTGCGACATCGCCGTAGCGTGTGCCGTGGCAGTCCGGGCAGTCGATGTCCACGTCGGGCAGGAACTGCACGTCGAGTGTGATCTGCCCGGTGCCATCGCAGGTAGGGCAGCGCAGCGAGCCGGTGTTGTACGAGAACGCGCCCGCCTTGAGTCCACGCGCCTTCGCCGCATCGGTGCGCGCATAGAGCCGCCGCAAATCGTCGAGCACACCGCTGTAGGTGGCGACGGTGGAGCGCACGTTCGCACCGATCGGCGTCGCGTCGATCATCGTGACGCGGTCGATTCCCGGCGCATCGAGCGCGCGCACATGTTCAGGCAGGCGTTCGCCGGCAATCTTCGCAGTGAGCGCGGGCACAAGGCTTTCGAGCACGAGCGTGGTCTTGCCGGAACCGGAGACGCCGGTGACCACGGTGAGACGATGTTTTGGCACGCGCGCATCCAAGGCGTGCACGGTGTGCAGCGGCGCGGTCTTGATTTCCAGTGCGCCTTCGTCGAATACCTTGTTCGCGGGCGTTTGCGGGCGCACGATCTGCAAACGCTCGCTCGCAAGGAACGGAGCGATGAGCGAGTGCGGGTTGCCTTCGATGTCACTCACCGTACCCTGCGCGATCACAGTGCCGCCATGTGATCCCGCGCCCGGGCCCATTTCGATGATCCAGTCGGTGTCGCGCAGCACGCGGGTGTCATGGTCGACGACGACCACAGTGTTTCCCTGCGCTTTCAAATCGCGCATCACGCCGAGCAGACCGTCCACATTCGCCGGATGCAAGCCGATCGACGGCTCGTCGAGCACGTACATCGCGCCGGTGAGCTCACTGCGCACCGCTCGCGCGAGCTGGATGCGCTGGCGTTCGCCGGTCGACAGCGTGGAGCCCGCACGGTCGAGCGTGAGATAGCCGAGTCCGAGTTCGAGCAGACGCCGTGCGGTGCGCGTGAACTCGTCGACGATTGACTGCGCCATCTCATGCATATCATCTGGCATCGTGGCGGGTACGGTCCGCACCCACTGCGCGAGATTGTCGAGCTGCATCGCACACTGCTCGGGCAACGTCTTGCCATCCACCGGCAGTATGCGTGCGCGTTTGTTGAGTCGCGTGCCGTGGCAGTCCGGGCATGGCTCCTCGGTGATGAACGGTTCCACGCGTTTCAGCGCCTTGGCGTCCTTGGCTTTGTCGAGCGCGTTGAGCACGGTGCGTTCGGCGCTGAAATAGGTGAAGTCGAGCTCGCCGGCACGGTTCTCTTTCTTCGAATGGTAGATAATATGCCGTTTCTCGGCCGGTCCGTGGAGCACAATCTCCTTCTCATGCGCGGTCAGATCCTTGTACGGCACGTCAGTGCGCACGCCCATTTCGCGGCATACGTCGACCATGATTGACCACATGAGCGAACGCCAGGGCGCCACAGCGCCTTGTTCTATCGTCAGATTCGGGTCCGCAATCAACGTTGCCTGGTTCACCGTGCGCACGATGCCGGTTCCCGAGCACGTCGGGCACGCGCCGCCCGAGTTGAATGCGAGGTCCTCCGCACCGAGCGCCTGCACTTCCTCCCCGCACACCGGGCAGATGATCGGCCGTTCGAGCGCGACGTTCGGTGTCGGGTCGAGCATATGGCCGTTCGGGCAGGTATAATTGCCGAGCCGCGAGGTCATAAGCCGCAGACTGTTGAGCAGCTCGCTCATCGTGCCGAAGGTGCTGCGTATACCCGGCACGCTCGGCCGCTGATGCAACGCGAGCGCGGGCGGCACATGCTCGATCGCGTCGAGTTTCGCCTCGCCGCTTTGCGAGATGCGGCGGCGCGTGTATGTGGAGAGCCCTTCCAGGTAGCGGCGCGAGCCTTCTGCGTAAAGCACGCCGAGCGCGAGCGATGATTTGCCCGAACCGGAGACTCCCGCCACCGCCACCATCTTGCCAATTGGCACCCGCACATCCACGCGCTTGAGATTATGCACACGAGCGCCGGTGATATCGATGGTCTGTGCCATGCCGCCACTTCCTTACGCATTCGCCGTCTTCATATTCGCTACTGCCGAGCGTAAAGCCCGCGCGTGCACTCCGCCGTGGGCGCACTGAGCGCGCCATCTCCACTCCGCGACGAGTAATCGGGCACGGTGCATTGCCCGCCATGCAGCCACAGGATGACGGGGTTACGCCGGTCTTCGCCTCGAATCTGCACATACTGCTCGATGCCGCCCAAGGTGACGTGCGTGTGTTCCTGCACCCCATGCGCAGTTGTGATGCGTATGGAAGCAACCCTGCGAATGCTGCCACATGGTGCCTTGGTTGGCGATATGCGGTTATAGACGTTCACGCGCCCCGCGAGCGCTTGTGGTGTGCAGCGCGTGCCCACTATCCCAATCCATCATTCCGTGCTGAAATCAGACTTCACAACCCATCATTCCGTGTCAAAATCAGCTTTTGGAACCCGCCATTCCGTTTCACACATCGTCCGGGAAGGCCTGTGCGGCCTTGGAAAGAAACGATGTCGGGATTGCGGATATGCATGCGTGGGCATCGGCGTTGCACACCGCGGCGAGAAGGCGCTACGCGGTACACACAGCGAAACGCAACAGCTCGAACGCTTGAACATTCTTGACAAAAACGGTCATGTGCGTCTCGCTGGACTACTCATCGCAGGCGTATATCCACAGCAGTTCTTCCCTCGGTTGTATGTGGATGTCGCTGTTCATCCGGGCATCAGCAAATCTCAAGATGACGAAGTCCGCTTCCTCGATCGCGTGCAGTGCCATGGTCGACTGCAGGAAATGGTCGATGACGCGGTCAAAGCCGTCCTGCGCAATCTGCGTACCTATTCCCTCACGAGGGGAACGGAAGGCGCGATGTACCGGAGATTCCAACTGTGGTACTACGCGAGGCAATCGCCAATGCCGTGGTACACAGGGAATACGACACATTGTTTCGCAACGACCCGGTGAATATTGACGTGTACTCCGATCGTGTGGAGATTTCGAGCCCCGGCAATCTGTGGGGCGGCAAGACACTGCAGAATCTGACCAATGGTGTATCCCGGTGCCGCAATACCACGTTGATGCAACTGCTACAGAAGACGCCGTTGATTCGCGGCGATCACGATGGATCCGCCGTGGAAGGCCAAGGTTCGGGCATCCAGTTCATGATCAACCGAATGAAGGAACTATCACTCGCACAGCCGGATTTCCATCCGACCTTCGATCGCTTCCGTGTGATTCTGTATCGTGGTGGCGCCGAGATTGCTGCAAACCAGCAGTGGGTGCGAAGCCATGTGGGGCACGACCTGCCGGGACGCGAAAGTTCAGTGCTGTACACGGTGCGCGCGCTTGGCCGCGCAAGTGTCTACGACATCCGAGACCGGCTCGGATATGATTCAGACGACATCCGTGCGATATTGGCCACGCTGGTGGAATCCGGGCTCATCAGACAGGTGGCTACCGACATATATGAACCTCCGGAGACACCGGCCATCACCAATGCCAGCGATGCCCCAGCGCCTCCAGCAGCAGCGCCATCGAGCCGACAAGCCATCATCGACACGATCCCCACGTTCGGCACAATCAGCGCACGCGACATCGCGGAGGCGACAGGCAAAAGCCTGCAGACAGTGCACCGCATTCTGCGCGAGCTCGTGGATGAAGGTGTCATCACCGCAATCGGCAAAAAGCAGAGCCGTCTGCGCACCTACACACGCAAACAGACCATCGACTGACTGCATCTCGCGCACGAGGGTAGATCAGCCGTGAAACCGCGACACTTCGAAGATGGTGCATCGGCTGAGTTCGCGACGCATCGCCACCCAATTCGGCAAAGCGTCAGTCATGCGCGCCTATTTCTCGACGGTCTCATGGTAGAAGAAAATGACCAGCACCGGCGCAGCATCGAAAGGACGTCACATAACAGTATCGGCAGTGTTCTGCTCGACCAGCCGTTCCGCGGGATCGGCATGGTATGCGTACCCCTGTGCGCATACGGTAGGGTGCTACGGTGTCTTCAAAATATAGTGGCGTATCGGATCGCATAATGAAGGGGCGTCACGACACGCCGAGATGTTCACATAAATGTTCGTTTAACTTAAAAACAGAACATCGTAAGTGTTCGTTTTGAGTATCGACAGAACACGACAATTCACAAATCAACAGAACAGACCAATTCGGCAGAGATAATATGCAATTATGACAAAACCCTCTGTTATCAACGATTATTACAGTATTGGCATGCTATACTAGCACATGGATACCAATTGTGAGCAATAACACAATTGATGTTCATACTGAAAAACATATCATTAACAGACACATAATCAAACATATGAAATGTTTGATTTGCAGATTATGCAAGGAACCCCCATGGCAGAAGCAACGAAGCACACCATCACCGTCGACCTCGACATGTTCGACAAGACACCGGAAGAGAAGACCGCACACGCGAACGAGATCGCACGGGAGTTCGGAGTCGGCGAAGACGCGTTGGCCGCCGTGGAAGACTTCAAGAAGGAACTCACCAAGCACAACGCGTGGGATCTGCCGTTCATGGGGTACGTGAACGAGGATGGCTACGGGTACGCATACGTGCCCAACGCGGCGATTACGACCACCCCGTACTGGGATGCACATGCGGCGTTTCTCGCATTGCCGAAGGACGCGCAGACCGCGTTCGCGATCCGTATGCTGTTCACACACCGCCCCGTCGACCGCTATGGCGCAGACATGTTCCTGCACTACCAGCGCGGCATCAGCACGAACTTCATCGGCACGGGAGCGAATAAGTACTGACCGACGCTCGGCCATGCGGACGCATCAGCCGCGCGACTGCGGCACATCGAAGATCGTGCAGCGGTTGAGTTCGCGCCGCAGTTCCTTCCAGTTTGGCAACACGAGGCTCATGCGCTCCTGAAACGTCCGCCCGTGCCCGCTCTCCCACAGATGAGTGAGTTCATGCACGAGTACATACTCAAGAAACTGCGGATCCATGAGTCCGAGTTGTAGATTGAGCCTGATCCGCCCCGTTTTCGGCGTGCACGAACCCCATCGCGATGTCATGGTGCGCAGAGTGATTTTTGTCGGAGATTTGCCGACGATCGGCGTCCACTTGCTCAGCAAATCGGGCAGTTGCTGTTCGATCGAACGGCGGGCACGCTCCACATACTCCTCGTTCCACGTGAAACTACTGGTCTCATGCGGTGTTTCCATCCGGGGCGAACCTGGGTCGCGCGCATCACGCAACACCGTCGTGCGACTGCCGCCGACGTCGGGGTCGAGGTCGGGCGATGCGAACGTCCGTGAACGAGCCTGTGCCATTTTATGCAGCGCTTCGTCGACCCAGGAACGGCGTTCGCGCACGAACTCCACGATTGTGTGCTGCGGCATGCGTACGGGGGCCGTGACCTCGATCGCCCCATATGGCGGTTTCACGCGCAAGTACATGTTGCGGTTCTTCTTGCGCAGCACATTGACCTGCAGTCCGTCGACATTGAGCACTTCGCGGGCGCGCGTGGAACGGTCGAACTGAGCACGCCGTGAAATGGAACGAGCGCGAGGGACGGAATTGAATGGCATGACCATATTCTGTGCAACTATTCAGACAAATGTTCGAATGAATCACCCACCTGGGAATTGTGCGACACGCCGAACGAGCGTCGATTTGCATTAATCGAGAAGCACAGGTATTCTTTCTATCTGTTGCGTTGAACAACGTGATGGATTGGGCCCGTAGCTCAGGTGGTTAGAGCGCATCCCTGATAAGGATGAGGTCGGAGGTTCAAGTCCTCCCGGGCCCACGTGGGGAGCATTCTCACGTGTTCCCCCGTTGGGGCTATAGCGCAGCTGGTAGCGCATCTGCTTTGCAAGCAGAGGGTCCCCGGTTCGAACCCGGGTAGCTCCACTCGCATGGTCGTTGAAAACATTAGGTTTTCAACGGTTTTTCTTTTTGCATTCTATCTTCCACACACATCAGAGCAAACAACAAAACAACGCAGCTGGTTTCGGTATCTGCCAGACATGCAAATCTGCACACCGGCAAAGAACGATATTTTGCAGACTATGGTCGGTTACTGCACATACATACAACAGAACGACCATAATCACGGCAAGTATGGTCGATTACCATACATCTGCGTCAGCAAACGACCATAGTTCTCCGCAGTATGGTCGATTACCGCATCCCCGCATAACAAACCGACCATAATCAAGAAAAAGACGGTCTTGTAACGCACGCGCACATCGCGGAACAGACGGGGCGTGGTGCGGCGTTCGATGTCGCATTCGAACAGCGGGGAGCTCGCGCCGGATGGAATGCGCAGGTTGTCTTCGCCACGGCAGATTTTACGGAAGCTTCCGCATAACAGTCCGCAGATCATCGCCACTGTGGCCCGTTTCACGGAAGATTCCGAAAAACAAGCCGCAAACCACTATCATCACGGTCTATCTCACGGGACCATCCGCAAAACAGACTGCAAACCGCCCCCACCACGGCCCATCCCACGGAAGCATCCGAGCAAATGACCACAGACGCTGCAACACAAAAGGCGCCCGGTACAACCGAGCGCCTTTCAGCGATGTCAGAATGGATATCGGAATGTCAGATCACTGCGATGCCCATGCCCATACGCGCATCACTTGGATTCCGGTGCGGCAGTGGTATCCGTGGCAACCGGTGCAGCATGAGCACCGGCGGGCTGCTGGGCGGCGAGCGCATTGCGGATGTCCTGCAGCAGGATCACGGTCTGTTCCTCCGGCGAGAGATCCGGTTCCTCGGCGGCCACGTCGGAATCGTCGCCCTTGACCTTGGCCATGGCCTTCTCCGTCATGTCACGCAGATTGTTGATCGGCACGACGATGCAGAAGTACACAGCGAGTGCGATGAGCAGGAAGTTGAGGAGCGCGTTGAGCACGGAGCCGAACGAGATCACCGAGTTCTCCCCCGCCCAGTTGGTGATGGTCCAATTCCAGGTCTTGCTCAAATCCGGCTTGCCGAAGATGGCTGCAACGAGTGGGTTGATGATGCCATCCACCACAGAGTTCACCACTGCAGTGACCGCTGCGCCCATGACGACGCCGACTGCCATGTCGACCATATTGCCGCGTGCAATGAATTTCTTGAACCCGTCGATCATATCTCTCTCCTTGTTCAGACGGTACCACTGGCTCCGAGGCCTAGCAGCTCACGGGACCCAACGGGAATATGTTCAGTTGCCATAATATGTGGACACGGGAAAAAGCTTGGCGAATTTCACTCTCGCGATATTCACGCCGCACTTTTTCCTACAGGTGACCAGATACGACAGGTCGGCGCACGCGCATATGCATGCACGCCGACCTGATATGGCTATATGCCGTTATTCAGTTAGATGTCATTGGAGACTACTGCTGATGGCGCTGCCGAGCCCAGACGAGCGTCGCGGCACCCGCAAGCACAAGGGCCACGGCGATGGCTGCGACCACGGCAATCGAGGAGCCGGTGTTCACCACCGACTTGTTTTCGTCTGCCTTGGCGTTCGACTGCTGGGCATTGTCACCAGACTGAGCATTGTCACCAGACTGAGCATTGTCACCTGCCGCCGGCTTGTTCGCATCCGCAGGCTTGTCAGTTCCAGCAGGCTTGTCGGTGTCGGTGGGCTGGTCCGGATCAGACGGATCAGACGGATCCTCAGTGTCCTGCTGAGTGAAGTCGATCGGGCAGGTGGCCGGATCGCCAGCTGCCATATCGGCCGAATAGTCGGGGGTCTCCTCCGGCTCGGTCGGTTCGGTAGGCTCAGACGGTTCCTCAGGCTTGGTCTCCGGCTTCGAGTCGGAGGCGTCGCCGGAAGGAACGACCTTCAGGTCATCGACGGCGAAGTTCACAGCCGGGGAATCTTTGTTCCAAGTGTTGCCTGCAATCACAACCTCCTTGAAGAGTGCAAGGTCATCGGCGGTCATCGTCTTGCCTTTGTTCTCATCCTCCGGCCAGCTCTGCGTCAGCGACGGATTGTTCACAAGATCGATCTCGACCGTCTTCCAATCGGCGCCATCCTCCGAAGCCAGCTTCTGGTCGACATGGAAGTACTTGCCGTCGGCGGTGCCGATCTGCAGGTCCATCGCATTGTTCGAACCATCGTGCTTCAGACGGAACGTCAGCTTACCCAAACCGGTCCAGTTGTTGCGGGCCGTGTCGTTCTGGATGAACGTCGCGACATCGAGCCAGCCACCGTGCGGGTTCGAGTACTGCAGGTACTTGTTGTCGTCATCCTCGGTTGTCAGCGAGAGCACATCCGTGTGTTCACGGTTGCCCCAAGCCTCCTTCATCGCAGCCTCATCGGCATACGATTCGAAGTCGTCGATCGTGATCAGCTTGGCGTTGGACGGCTCGGAAGACTTCTCCTCCGGCACATACGGATCGCGTTCGCCGACGAGCTTGATCGAATCGAACACGAGGTCGCCGGTACGCGGACGGCCGGCGTTGTTCTGCAGCTCGTTGTCGTTGTCGTTCACATAGATGGCGAAGGAGCCGACTTTCGAGAGCAGCTTCTGATTAGGCAGCTTACCGGCACTGTCCTTGTCCCAGCTAGCCACGTTCCACACGCCCGGCTTGTCTCACCTGCGCATCCTTGCCCTTGAGCGACGGATAGGCCTCGAAGGTGACTCCGTTGGCGTTCATCTGGATCACAAGCTTGTGATCGGAGCCGTTCGCCTTGCGCGCGCCGCACACCGCGGCACCCACGCCACAACTAGACTGAAACCGAAACAGAGGTGATCATGACAGCCGGCAACAACACACACCGCAAGACAAGCAGCGCCACCGACAGTGCCACCGACAGCACGCAGCGGCAATCCAATCCCAGCGGCTACACCACGAGCGCCGGCGAGCGCGCGGCCGGCAAAGCCAGGGAGCGGCTCATCACCCGCGATGTGGCACTCATCATGGCGGCCACGTTCTTCTATATGACAAGCAGCATGATGGGCACGCCAATCATCGCCGGCTTCTCGCAATCGCTCGGTGCAAGCGGCGCACTCATGGGCTTCCTCGCCGGCGCACTCTCGCTCAGCGCGCTCATCTGCCGACCGATTGCCGGCAATCTTTCCGACCGCACGAGCAAACGCAAGCTCGCGGTGATCGGCGCGCTCATATTCCTGGCGTCGAATCTGGGGTATTACTTCGTGCCGAACACCGCATGGCTGCTGGCCGCGCGCATACTCAACGGCGTCGGATTCGCCTGCATCTCGGTATGCCTGTCCACATGGCTCTCCATGCTGCTGCCCATCTCGCGCATGGGCGCGGGGATGGGGCTCTACGGCACGATGAACGCCCTCGCGCAGGCGGTCGGCCCCGATCTGGGCATCCGCGCGTCGAAAGCAATCGGCTACCGCAACACCTTTCTGATCGCCGTGGGTCTCACCTGCTGCATAGTCATCTGCGTACTGCTCATCAAAGACGGCGGCAAGCCACCGCGTGCGAGACTCGGCCGGCAGCAAGGCGGCGAGCGTCACCATATTCGCCTCGACTCGCTGTTCGAGCCGCGCGTGATTCCCATCGCACTGATCTTCATGCTGTTCGCGATACCGTATTTCGCGAACCAGTCGTTCATCGTGGATTACGCCAACGCACGGCACGCCCATGTGATCGTCTCGCTGTTCTTCCCGTGCTATGCCATCACGTTGCTCATCTCGCGCATCGTGTTGCGCAACTGGTTTGACACGAAGAGTTTCCTGTTCTTCATGGTCACCGGAACAATCTGCCAGATTGTCATGCTCGCCTCGCTCACCGTGATGCGCAACAACTGGTTCGTCATGCTCGCCGGACTCGCCACGGTGGGCGCATACGGCATGATGAGCTCGGTCACGCAGGCGCGCGCCGTGCTCATCGCCGGCAAGGCACGCAGCGGCATGGCGAACACGACATACTATGCGGGCATCGATCTGGGCATGTTCCTCGGCCCGCTCATCGGCGGCTTCCTGTACGGCGGATTGCCAATCATCTGGTTCTACCCCGCGTTGTTGCTCACGATGCCAGTCGCATGGATTGTGTACGCCTTCGCACACCGCACCATTCAAAGCAGCGAGCGCGCGCCGCGTATCTGAGACCGGCACAGCGCGCGCCTGCCGATATCCAATAATTGAAAAACACTCTTCACATATATGGACGCGCTCCTTACAATGAGGGAGGTTTATTCGCCAACACGAAAGAGGAATAATGCTCACAGATGAGTATGTGAAGCGCGTGTATGCGCAGGTCGAAGCGCGTGATCCGGACCAGTCCGAGTTTCTGCAGGCCGTGCAGGAGGTCTTCGAAAGCATTGAGCCGGTGTTCGCCAAGCACCCGGAGTACGAGGCGGCCGGCGTGCTGCAGCGTTTCGTGGAGCCCGAGCGCCTCGTGAAGTTCCGCGTGGCCTGGGCGGACGACAACGGTGACGTGCAGGTCAACCGCGGCTACCGTGTGCAGTTCAATTCGGCGATCGGCCCGTACAAGGGCGGTCTGCGCTTCCACCCCACCGTCACCGAGAGCGTCATCAAGTTCCTCGGTTTCGAGCAGATTCTCAAGAACTCCCTCACCGGCCTGCCCATGGGCGGCGGCAAGGGTGGCTCGGACTTCGATCCGAAGGGCCGCTCCGACGCCGAGGTCATGCGCTTCTGCCAGGCATTCATGACCGAATTGCAGCGCCACATCGGCCAGTTTACCGATGTTCCGGCGGGCGACATTAACGTCGGCGCACGCGAGGTGGGCTATCTGTTCGGCCAGTATAAGCGCCTGCGCAACGAGTTCGCCGGCGTGCTCACCGGCAAGGGACTCGAATTCGGCGGCTCGCTCGCTCGCACCGAGGCCACCGGTTACGGCCTGTGCTACTACACGCAGGAGGCGCTGCGCGTGCTGCGCGACGACTCGTTCGAAGGCAAGACCGTGGTGGTCTCCGGCTCGGGCAATGTGGCGATCTTCGCCATTGAGAAGGCCACGCAGCTCGGCGCCAAGGTGGTCACCTGCTCCGATTCGAACGGCTATGTCTATGACCCGAACGGCATCGATCTCGATGTGGTCAAAGACATCAAGCTGAACAAGCGCGGCCGTATTCGCGAATATGCCGACCGTGTCGACGGCGCGGAATACCACGAAGGTTGCCGCGAGGTGTGGACCGTGCCGTGCGACATCGCGCTGCCGTGTGCAACGCAGAACGAGATCGACGGCGAATCTGCCCAGAAGCTCGTCGACAACGGCTGCACGGTGGTCTGCGAGGGCGCCAACATGCCGTCCACGCCACAGGCCATTGAGGTCTACCAGAAGAACCATGTGCTCTATGGCCCGGCCAAGGCAGCGAATGCAGGCGGTGTGGCGGTCTCCGGTCTCGAGATGAGCCAGAACTCCTACCGTCTCTCCTGGAGCTTCGAGAAGGTGGACGAGGAACTCAAGGGCATCATGAAGAACATCGTCGCCGAATCGCTCGATGCCGCCAAGGAATACGGACACGACGGCGACCTCATGTTCGGCGCCAACGTCGCGGGCTTCACCAAAGTGGCGAACGCGATGGTCGCGCAGGGCATCTTCTAAGCGCCCAGGGGCGCCCTCGGCGTCTTCGCTGCGTAAAAAGGGACAGATTAGCTCACTAATCTGTCCCTTTTTACGCAGCGAAGGAGGAGAAGGAGGAGTGCAATCTCATAATCGGGGTGCAGTTCAGAGTGCAACCAACGCAAACCCGAGCCTGCGTAAAAAGAGACAGATACACCGCATAACCTGTCCCAAATTACGCAGAAAGGGAGCCGTACGCAGAAGGAGAGCTGTACACAGGAAATAAGCAGCACAGCCCCACGCCACCTTCCGCGATGGCTGCCCTCACCTGCGTAAAAAGAGACAAATCGGGTATGGAATCTGTCCCCTTTTACGCAAGAATGCTGCATGCAATTTCCTGTAGGAATAACTCAGGCGGCCGTTTTATACAAAACTTCCTATGCTGGGCAATATGGCAAACAGGAGAGCGAATCCCAGTCAGCGCAAGCCCCCGCGCAGTTCGTACCTCGAAGATTCCCGTATGAAGCGCAACAACCGGCATATTGGCCAGGTCACGCGTTCTCAGAAACCACGCAAAGTGGTGACGGCGAAGAAACTCCGCGCGCAGAGCAAGCGCAACGAGCAGTACCGCACCAAGATGCAGCTCAGGCAGATCCTTCTGGAAAAACCGAAGCTGCGCGGATGGCTGCATCTCATCGCCTTCCCGTTCTCCGTGGCCACCTCGGTGATCCTCATCTGCCTGGCGCCGAGCGGCTGGATGAAGGTGGCGATCAGCGTGTACAGCGCGACGATCATCCTGCTGTTCGGCAACAGCGCGGCGCTCCACCTCGGCCACGGGTATTTTCCGAAGGCCGTCGACGACGTACTATGCCGCATCGACTATTCGAACATCTTCCTGGTGATCGCCGGCACTTGCACGCCGTTCTTCTTCGCACTGAACAACACGGTGATCTGCTGGGTGTATGTGGGCGTGGTCTGGGTCACCGCATTGCTTGGCACGTTCGTGCATCTGATCTACCCGGTGGGCCTCGACTGGCTGTTCACCATCGTCTACATTGTGCTCGGACTCGCCCCGATCACAATCATCTGGCTGTTCTGGAAATCCCCGTACATCGGGCCTGTGCCCACCATTCTCGTGATCGCCGGCGGAGCCTGCTATATTGCCGGCGCTGTATGCTTCGCGTTGCGCAAGCCGAATCCGTTCCCGAAGTGGTTCGGGTTCCACGAGCTCTTCCATTTGGGTACCATTGGCGGCTATGTGTGCCATGTGATCGCACTGTTCATGGTGGTGCTGCGCATGCGCGCGCTCATGTAACCGTTCGTATGCAGCAATTCGGCTGCCGGGATTCGTGTGTTCCGGTGGCCGTCTCGCTGTATGCCATGTCTGCGGATTATTCATCGCTGCAGATTCGGTTCCGGCAGCGTGGAAACCTGCGGCTGTGGCGAAGTGGGCGGCGTCTGCGGATCGGTCCCCGGCACGAGATCCCACGGCATGCACTTCTTGACAAGCCAGAAGATGAGCAGCGCAAGCAACGTCCATCCCCAGATCGGGTGGTTCGTGGCGAGACCGCCGAATATGACGCCGAAGAACAGCGTGCGGATTGCGTAGAACGCAATGCGCTGGCCCCGTGAGCGATCACGCGTCTCGATGGTCATGTGGGTGTAGCGGCAACCGAGCGTCTGGCCATGGTGACGCCAGGGAATCCACACCTCGAACAGCAGGAACGAGAGGGCCGCGGTGATCCACGTCATGTAGTCGAGCACGCGCGGTTCCACGGTGAGCGACAGCCAGACGTAATGGCCGTCTCCGGTCGATTTGAACACCAGGTAGAACAGGAAGATGTACAGGATGCTCAGTGGCACGTACACCAGCGCGATGAGCAGGAAGTCGATGCACATGGAGACCATGCGGTGCACGAATCCCGGTCGCGTGTTCGTGCCGGTGAGCTGCTTCGCTTTCTTCGGCACGAGTTTCGTGTAGAGCAGGGCGCACGCATACCCGAGCATCGCACCGAGCGTGTTCGTGAGCATGTCGTCGACGTCGAACTGGCGGTACGCGCACGGGTAGATGCCCCAGATTCCAGTGAGCTGCGAGGTCTCAATGAATATGGAGCAGCCGAGTGCGAAGGCGGAGGTGACCCAGAATCTCCAGCCGGCCCAACGGCACAGCATGAAGCCGAGTGGCATGAACAGCACGACGTTCATCACGAGTTGCAGCACGCCGTACAGGCCGGTCTGCGCATCCTGAATGAACCGCAGAATGTCGAGCTGCGGGGCGAGGTTGTGCGTGGCGCAGAAGAGCGTGGGGTCGTCGGGCATCGGGTACATGGTGAAGGCCACGAGGCCGAGTGCATACAGCACCGCCACGTATGCGGAGAACGCGCTGGTGAAGCTCAGCCGGTGGTTGCGGTGGTAGACGAACGCCACAATCGGCAGTGTGAGCAGCAACGACACGAATGGCCACAGCATGAGTGCCAGCGTGAACGATTGGCTGAACGACCCTAGATACCTAAACACAGTGTTGAGTGTAGCCCAGCCGCATGCCCGTCGTACTCATTCACAGGAATGATTTGCGTGCGGCAGGCAGCGCGATGTGGGTCATCACAGGCGCAGCGAAGGCGCGACCAATGAAAAAGCCCCTCCGAGGAGGGGCCGAAGCGGAACGAAGGGGATCAGTCGTCGCCGAGCGTGACGTGCACACCGCCGACGAGCGCGCTGACCACGTTGTAGAGCAACGCGAAGATCGTGCACAGGATGGTGATGATCACCATCTCGACGATGGAGAAGATCGTCACCGCACTGAGCACGGTCGGCAACGAAAGGATGTTCGACAGATTGATGCTGCCCGAGTCGAGACCGGCGGACGAGAAGATCTGCGTCACCTGGTCGAATACACCGACCGCCTTGAGCAGCAGCCACAGGAACAGCACGGCGATGATCTGGATGATGGCACCGGCGAGTGAGAGCATGAAGCTCACCTTGGCCACCGACCATGCGCTCACACGGGTGAGCGAGAGGTTCATGCGGCGGGCGTGTGGCTTCTTGCGATTGCGGATCGGGCGTACCGGTCGGTTCTCCTCAGGGCGATCCCTGTCGGCGATCAGTGGCGTGTTCGAGGCCGAGCGTGCCACTCGCGGAGCGTTGTCAGCGGCAGACGATGCGGCCGCACGAGGCTGTTGGCCGGGTTCAAGCGGATTGGTGTTGCTCATAATCGCTCCTTGAAAAGAATATACGGTTCGAGAGTATCAATGTTTCAAGACCTTGCACCGGAAGCCACGCATATGGGCGGGATCTGCCGAATACCGCGGTATGTCCGGCAGATCCCGTGCGACGCTCACTCTTCTCGGCTCTCTTCCTTGGTCTTGTCGATGGCCGCGGATTCCTCTTCGATCATCGGCATGCCGTTTTCGGACTTCACCTCGAACACCGGCTCGCCCTGTGCGGGTTGTGTTGCGGTGGCCTCGGCCGAGGATTCGGTGACGACGGTGTCGCCGTCCGCCTCATCTTCGGTCTCGGCATTGCGTGCAATCGAGATGATCTCGTCGCCGGCATCCGGCTTCGCGAGCGTGACGCCCTGCGTGGTGCGGCCGGTGAGTTTGACCTCGCTCACATTCGAGCGGATCACCTTGCCGGATTTCATGATTGCCATGATCTGGTCTTCCTCGCTCACGACGACCGCGCCGACGAGCGTGCCGCGTTCGTCGGTGAGCTGCACGGCCTTGACGCCGAAGCCGTTGCGGCCCTGCAGGCGGTATTCGCTGATCGCGGTGCGCTTGGCGAAGCCCTGGTTCGTGACGACGAGCAGGTCCTTGTCGGTCTCGCCCCAGATCACATCCATCGCAAGCAGTTCGTCGCCCGCGCGGAACTTCATGCCCTGCACGCCGGCGGTCTGGCGGCCCATCGGTCGCAGCTGCTCGTCGTCAGCGCGGAACTTCAGGCTCATGCCGAGCTTCGACACGAGAATGATGTCGTCGGTCGCATTGCACAACGCGGCGCCGATGAGCTCGTCGGCGGTCTCGCCGGATTCGTCCTGCATCAGCCGCACGGCGATCAGACCGCCCTGACGCGGCGAATCGTATTCGGAAAGGCGCGTCTTCTTCACCTTGCCCGAGCGCGTGGCGAGCACAAGGTAATCGGCCACCTCGTAGTCCGGGATCGACAGCACGGTCTGGATCGACTCGTCGGGCGTGAACTGCAGCAGATTCGCCACATGCTGCCCCTTGGAGTCACGGGAGCCTTCGGGAAGCTCGTAGGCCTTGCAACGGTAGACGCGGCCCTTGTTCGTGAAGAACAGCAGCCAGTTGTGCGTGCTGGTGAGGAAGAAGTGGTCCACCACGTCGTCGTCGCGCAGCTTGGCGCCCTTGATGCCCTTGCCGCCGCGGTGCTGGGCGCGGTATTCGTCGGCCTTCGTGCGCTTGATGAAGCCGGCGTGGGTCACCGTGACCACCACGTTCTCCTCGGCAATGAGGTCTTCCACGTTCATTTCGCCGGAGAATGGCAGGATCTTCGTGCGGCGGTCGTCGCCGTAGCGGGCCACGATCTCGTCGAGTTCGTCGCCGACGATCTTGCGCTGGCGTTCGGGCTTGGCGAGAATGTCGGCATAGTCAGCGATCCGGCGCATGAGCTCATCGTGCTCGTCGAGGATCTTCTGGCGTTCGAGTGCGGCGAGGCGGCGCAGCTGCATGGCGAGGATTGCGTCGGCCTGCACATCGTCCACGCCCAGCAGATCCATGAGCCCGGTGCGGGCAATCTCCACGGTCTGCGAGGAGCGGATGAGGTGGATCACCTCGTCGATCATGTCGAGGGCCTTGAGATAGCCCTGCAGAATGTGATCGCGTTCCTCGGCCTCTCGCTTGAGGTATGCGGTGCGGCGGGCGATCACGTCGAGCTGGTGGGAGACCCAGTGGCGAATGAATGCGTCGAGGCTCAGCGTGCGCGGCACGCCGTCGACGAGCGCGAGCATGTTCGCACCGAAGGTCTGCTGGAGCTGGGAGTGCTTGTACAGGTTGTTGAGCACCACCTTCGGCACGGCGTCGCGCTTGAGTACGAGCACGAGGCGCTGGCCGGTGCGGCCCGAGGTCTCGTCGCGCATGTCGGCGATGCCGGTGATCTTGCCGTCGCGCACGGCCTCGCGAATCGAGGCGACGAGGCGGTCCGGGTTCACCTGGTACGGCAGCTCGGTGACGACCAGGCACATACGGCCCTTGATCTCCTCGGTGTTGACCACCGCACGCATCGTGATGAGGCCACGGCCGGTGCGGTAAGCCTGTTCGATGCCCTTGTGGCCGAGAATCGTCGCGCCTGTAGGGAAGTCCGGGCCCTTGATGCGTTCGATCAGGGCGTCGAGCAGCTCCTCGCGGCTGGCCTCGGGGTGGTCGAGCGCCCAATGCACGCCATCTGCCACCTCGCGCATGTTGTGCGGAGGGATATTCGTGGCCATGCCCACGGCGATGCCCGAGGAGCCGTTGACGAGCAGATTCGGGAAGCGGGCGGGCAGCACGGTGGGCTCCTGCGTCTTGCCGTCGTAGTTCGGCACGAAGTCCACGGTATCTTTATCGATGTCGCGCACCATTTCCATGGCGAGCGGCGCCATACGGCATTCGGTGTAACGCATGGCGGCCGCCGGGTCGTCGCCCGGGGAGCCGAAGTTGCCCTGGCCGTCGACGAGCAGGTAGCGCATCGACCACGACTGGGCCATACGCACCAAGGTGTCGTAGATGGCGGAGTCGCCGTGCGGGTGGTACTTGCCCATCACGTCGCCCACGACGCGCGAGCACTTGTTGTAGCCGCGGTCCGGGCGGTAGCCGCCGTCGTACATCGCATAGACCACACGGCGGTGCACCGGCTTCATGCCATCGCGGACGTCGGGCAATGCTCGCTCCACAATGACGGAGAGGGCGTAGGAGAGGTACGACTGCCGCATCTCGTCCTGCAAATCGATCGGCTGCACGCGCTGGCCCACCATGAGGCCGTAGTCGGTGTTGTCGGCCTCCTGCGGGCTGAGCGGCTCCAGGGAGCCGTCCGGCAGATGCTGTTCGTCGCCGGAGTCGTTGACAGGGCCGTTGTCGAGGCCGTTGTTGGTTGGTTCGTCTGCCACTTGAAATCCTTTACCTTGCTGTTGCTACGTCTACACACGCCACGGCCCGTCGCCGTGGGCGGCCCATATCAGGCGTCGATCCAGCGGGCGTTGTGTGCGTTGCGCTGGATGAACAGACGGCGGGGCTCCACCTCGTCGCCCATGAGCATGGAGAACGTTTCGTCGGCCTGCAGGGCATCTTCGATATGCACCTGCTTCAGAATGCGGTGGTCCGGATCCATGGTGGTCTCCCACAGCTCCTGGTAGCTCATCTCGCCCAGACCCTTGTAGCGCTGAATGCCCTCGCCCTTCGGCAGCTGGCGTCCGTTCGCCTTGCCTTCGGCAAGCACGCGGTCGCGTTCGGCGTCCGTGTACACGAAGTCGTGCGGGCCCTTCGTCCACTTGAGACGGTAGAGCGGCGGCATGGCCACATACACGTAGCCGGCCGTGATCATGGGGCGCATGTAGCGGAAGAACAGCGTGAGGTTGAGCGTGGCGATATGGGCGCCGTCGACGTCTGCATCGGCCATGATGATCACCTTGTGGTACCGCACCTTGTCGAGGTCGAAGTCCTCGCCGTATCCGCCGCCGATCGCCGTGATCAGCGACTCGATCGTGTCGGACTTCAGCATGCGGTCGAGGCTGGCGCGCTCGGTGTTGAGAATCTTGCCTCGCAGCGGCAGAATCGCCTGCGTCAGCGGGTTGCGACCCTGAATGGCCGAGCCGCCTGCCGAGTCGCCCTCGACAATGAACAGCTCGCACTCGCTCGGGTCGTTCGACTGGCAGTCCTTGAGCTTGTCGGGCATGCCGGCGGACTCGAAGATCGACTTGCGGCGGGTGTTCTCGCGTGCCTTCTTCGCGGCCAAGCGGGCGCGCGATGCCTCGAGCGCCTTCTGGATGATGTTCTTCGCCTCGTTCGGATGGGCGTCGAGCCAGTCGCCGAGTTTCTCGTTCATCACGCGCTGTACGAAGGTCTTCGCCTCGGAGTTGCCGAGCTTCGTCTTCGTCTGGCCTTCGAACTGCGGGTTCGTCAGCTTCACCGAGATCACCGCGGTCAGGCCTTCACGCACATCGTCACCGGAGAGATTGTCGTCTTTGTCTTTGAGGATGTTCTTGTCGCGGGCATACCGGTTGATCATGCTCGTGAGCGCCGCGCGGAAGCCCTCCTCATGGGTGCCGCCCTCGGTGGTGGCGATCGTGTTCGCGAAGGTGTGCACGGATTCCGAATATGCCGACGTCCACTGCATGGCGATCTCCGCGGAAACACCTATGGTGAGGTCCTCGGACTCGATGTCGATCACATCCGGCTCGATCGGCGCGGAACCACGCGACTTCACCAGGAACGCCACGTAGTCCTTGATGCCGTTCTTGTATTGGTACGTGACGGTCTGGTGCAGCTCCTCCACCGTGTTGTCGCCGTCGCCGGCCACTTCGTCGCGCGCCTCGTCGACCTGGCGCATGTCGGTGAGCGTGATCTTGAGTCCCTTGTTCAGGAACGCCATCTGCTGGAATCTGCTGCGCAGGGTCTCGAAATCGTAGATTGTCGTCTCGAAGATCTTCGGGTCTGCCCAGAACGTGACCGACGTGCCGGTGGACTCGTCGTCGCGCATCGCACGTCCGCGCTCGAGCGGGCCGGTGGGATGCTGGTCGATGTACGTCTGCGTCCAGTAGTAGCCCTGTCGGCGCACTTCGACGTCCACGCGCGTGGAGAGCGCGTTCACCACCGAGATGCCCACGCCGTGCAGACCGCCGGACACCGCATAACCGCCGCCGCCGAACTTGCCGCCGGCGTGCAGCTTCGTCATGACGGTCTCGACGCCGGACTTGCCTTCGCCGGGCACTTCGTCGACCGGAATGCCCCGGCCGTCGTCGACCACGCGAATGCCGTTGTCGGGCAGGATCGTCACCTCGATGTGCGTGGCATACCCGGCCAGCGCCTCGTCAACCGAGTTGTCGACGATCTCATAGACCAGGTGGTGCAGGCCTCGCGGACCGGTGGAACCGATGTACATGCCAGGGCGAATGCGCACGGCCTCAAGCCCTTCGAGCACGCGCAGGTCGCTCGCGTCGTAATGCTCGGGAGACAGGGTGTCGTCCAACTGTTCGTCGTTCTGGTCCGTGCCGTTGGCTTCAAGGTTCTGATCGATCGGATCGTTGCTCGCCGACTCAAGCGACTCCGCTGCGGAATCGGTTGGTTGATCTGCCACAGAGATTCCTTTCTGTGAATGCGCTACGAAGGGTTCTCACACAGGCGATATGCCCTGTAACACGAATAAAACGCCCTTGTGGGCGTTCAACTACACTACTAAGGATTCTACTCGCATGGGGGGACTCGTGTTCTTAGCGCGCTTGTAGCGGATTTCCTGGTTTTTCGCCGCACAAGCGGTCCGAGTTGGATCACTGTGGACGGTAGTGCATGTTCTGCCGCACATATTGCTTGCGACGCGTGGCGGGCCCATGCGCCTGCGGGCCTGTGACGCGAATGTCGCGGATGTCGAGGCCATTGAGGCGCTCGAGCACCTTCTCGCGCAGCTCGGGCAGCATGAACGTGAGCTGCGTGGTCCACGACGGCGACTTCGCGTGGATGGTGAGCACACCGTTGTCGATGGCGCCCACCCAGGTGTTGCGTGCGATCACATCGCCCACGATCGACGCCCAATCGTGACGCAATTGGGCCAGTTTCATATGGGGCACCCAGCCGGCCCGTTTGGCGATCCCCGCGAACAACGAGCCGAACGCCACCTCGTCGCGCCCCGGTTTGCCGAAGTTCTCGAGCGCCTCCTCGCGCTTCACGCGCCGTTCCGCAATGAGTCCGGCGCGTGCCGAGACATGTTCGAACTCCTCGGCCGGCAATGCCCTCTCATCGAGCTTCAACGTCACTGCTATGGGTGGCTCGCTCATGCGTGTGCACTTTCATGTTTCGTCAGACCAATTTCACGCTCACCCGAAACCTGTTCTGCCGATTGGTCTGCAGATTGTTCGACCTTATGTTTGCCATCACTGCCTGCATGCATGCCAGCGGTTCGCCGGGAGGCTTGCACGGCGGCCAGCTGACCGGCGAAGGGGTCGTCGGCCGGCAGTGGCTCCGGCATGAAAGCGGTGCCTTCGCCGCCACTCCCCTGCAGCTTCAATGCCGCCACATCGATCACATGGGCATGGGCGTCGCCAGGCAGTTCCGGCACGTCGCCGGCCGCCGCAACGGTGATGATCACCTGGTCCTGCCTCAACGCGAATTCCATGATTTTCGCACGACGTGACGGGTCCAGCTGCGCGAACACATCGTCGAGCACCACGATGGGCCGTTCCCCCGCCTTGCGTTCCAGAAGACGGTAGAGGGCCATTTTCAAGGCCAGCGCCAGCGTCCAGCTTTCTCCGTTCGACGAGTATTCGCGTGCCGGCATGCCGTTGAGCTCAATCGAGACGTCGTCACGCTGGGGTCCGATCAGATTCACCCCACGCGCCACCTCCCCCGTGTAGATGCGCTGGAAATGCTCGCTGATCGCCGCCTTCACCCGCTCGGGACCGCCTTGCTCCCCTGCCTCGGCCCCTTGGGTGAGGTATAGCTCGTCGAACGACGGCTCATACACGAGCGTCGCCGTTTGATCGACATCACTTAATTCCTGTACGATTGTTCCGAAATATTCGTTGAGCATGCCGATGACTGCCATGCGCTGTCGGGTGAGTTCCAGACCGGTTTCAATGAACTGTGCGGTCCACACCTCCAAGCCGTTCATGCGCATCTGGCGCGCCTCCTCGGACACCGAGACGCCCTCCTGCGCACCGATTTGCTTGAGTAGCGCCGCGCGTTGCTTGGCGATATGCGTGAAGCGTTGCAACAGGTCGGTATAGCCGCGAACCAGCACGCTGGCGGCCTGATCGATGAACGAACGGCGCACGGCAGGGTCGCCCCACACCAGACGCTGGTCGTCGGGAGTGAATGCGACGAGGGGCACGCGCCCCACAATGTCTCGCATATACAGGCTCGGACCGCCGTCCACGCGGGCACGGTTGGCTCCCCGCACCCGAATCGTCAGCTCGAAGGTGGTCGTCCGGTCATCTATTGTCTCGGTGTTGTTTTCGAAATCTTCCGATAGTTCTTCTATATTCGCGCGAATGGCGGCTGCGGGGAACCCTTGCTCGACGAGTGGCTGAGACGTTGAGGCGCGATGGCTGGAGCCGGTGGACAGCACCTCGAGCGCCTCGACGATGTTCGTTTTGCCGAGTCCATTCGGGCCTTCCAGAATGTTGACACCCGGTTTGAAATCCAGCACGCAATTCGTCCAGGAACGGAAGTGGTCAAGCGCCAGCCGAGATACGGTGATCATGCCACTTCCTTCCTGAACTTGAAATCAATGCTGCATCACTGCGAATCAGACGTTGAAACGCATCGGCACGAGCAGGTATCGATAGCTCATCGACTCCTCGCCATCCTCATCCTGCTGCCCGTTGAATTCCACCGGCTTCACGGCGGTCGTCATCTTCATGCGAATATACGGTTCGGAGATCACGCTCAGTCCTTCGCGCAGATAGGACGGGTTGAATGCCACCGTGATGTCTTCGCCATCGAGGTCGATCTGCAGCGTCTCCTTCGCCGAGGCCTCATCGGCGCCGCCGGCCGTGAGTGTGAGCTGTTGGTCGGTGAACACCATGCGGATCGGGGCGTTGCGTTCGGCCACCAGCGAGACGCGCTTGGCAGCGCCGAGCAGATCTTCCTTGCGAATAACCGCTTGAATCGGGTAGGAATCGGCATACAACCGGTCGACGGCGGGGAATTCGCCATCGATGAGCTGCACGGTGGAAATACGCCCGGCGTTCGCGATGCCGATCAGCTTCGGATTAGCGGGGTCGAGGTAGATGACCACGTTCGCACGCTCGTCAACGGAACGGGCGATCTTCACCAAGTGGGAACCGCGCACGAGCGCCGCAGTGTCAAGATCGGCCTCGTCGGGGGTCCAGCGGAAGCTGGCACGGCCCAGACGGAAGCGGTCCGTGGAACTCAGCGTCACCTCTTCGCCGGCGAAGCGCATGTGCACGCCGGTCAGCACCGGGCGGTTCTCGTCATGGGCCACGGCGACAGCGGCCTGGGTGACGGTCTGCGTGAAGGTTTCGGCGTCCACCTGGCCAATCTGCGGAGGCAGCTGCGGCAGATCCGGGTACTCGCTCTCCGGCATGAGCTGCAGCGTGAACGTGGCCGGGCCGGAGGTGATGGTCATTGTCGTCTCGTTGGCCGAAAGATAGGTTTTCTCGGCAGGCAGCACCTTGCTGATGTCCGCGAGCAGCTTGCCGAGCACCACGACGGTGCCGGATTCGTCAACACCCGCTTCGATGTGGTCGCGCGCGGAGATTTCGTAGGTGAATGCGGAAAGCTGCATCGTGCCATCTGCCGCCTCAAGTTTGACACCGGCGAGAATCGGATTGGCAGGGCGTGCGTCGATCACACTCGTCGTCCAAGCTACCGCGTCTGCGAACGAAGCGGTGTTGACTTCTACTTTCATGGCTCTCCTTGCTGGATAAAGGCTCGGTGTGCATGGCGCTCGTGTTCCACGAGCTATGCTCAATGCTTTTCATTCTAGCGACGTTCACGTCGAAGGGAATCTGCGTGTGCAATCCACCGCCGGATGTTGATGACGACGAGTTTTATAAGAAACGTAAGCTAGTAGTAATCATAAGTCCGGTGGATATTGTGGATAACTGTGGAAAGTGCAGTAAACACGGGCGTTATCCACATGTGTGCGCTGTGGATAACCATGGGACAACATGTGGATAACTTCGCGGTTTATCCACCGCCGTCGCAAGCCCGGAAAGTTATCCACAATCGCTCAGCCCTTTTCCACAGCGGGCTGCGGCGTTTCACACATGCTTTCCACAGGCTTCGCCCACAAATGTGGATAACTATGTGAATAACCTGTTTTCACTCCTCACCAAGCCGTGTGCGTTGATTTTCCGCCCTTTTCACATACAAAGGTTCATTGTGCCGCGCCGCCGGGACTCGTGCCGCCGCCATGCGCACAGCAAAAAACGTGGCCGGTTTCCCGACCACGTTCCGTGCTGCTATACTCACGCGTCCCCAGCCATGCGGGCCAGACCGCCCGGACGCGTCAGTCGTTGAGGTGCTGCTTGAGCTCCACCGTGAGCTCGTTCACATAGTTGTAGATCTCCTGTTTCTCCTGCATCTTGTCGGCGATATGCTTGCACGCATGCATGACGGTGGTGTGGTCGCGGCCGCCGAAGATCTGCCCGATGTTCATGAGGCTCATGCTCGTCATGTCGCGCGTCAGGTACATGGCAATCTGCCGTGCGAGCGTGACGCTGCGCGGGCGGCCCGGCCCCACGATGTCGTCGAAGGTGAGATGGAAGTATTTGGCGACGCGCGCGATGATGTCGGTGGGCTTCACCTCCACGTCGGTGGTGAAGAAATCCTGCAGTGTGCGTTCGGTGAGCGCACGCGTGACGGGCTGGTGGTTGAGAGAGGCCATCGCGATGACCCTCTTGAGTGCGCCCTCGAGTTCTCGCACGTTGTTGGCGAAGCGTTCGGCGATGAGATTGAGCACGTCGTTCGGCACGCGAATGTGGTTCTGCTCGGCGAGCATGCGCAGAATCGCGATGCGCGTCTCCAGATTCGGCGGCTTGACGTCCACGGTGATGCCCTGCTCGAAGCGGGAGATGAGGCGGTCCTCGAAATCCTCCAGATTGTGCGGCGGCACGTCGGAGGCGATGACGATGCGCTTGTTCGCCTGGTAGAGGCTGTTGAACGTGTGGAAGAACTGCTCGAGAATGCCGCGTTTGCCGCCGAGGAACTGGATGTCGTCGATGAGCAGCACATCCACTTCGCGGTACTTGCGGTAGAACTTCTCCATGGCCGGGTCTTCGTTGTCCTGGCCGGAGGTGCGGATCGACTCGATGAAGTCGTTCGTGAACTCCTCGCTCGTCACATAGAGCACGCGCGGGCGGGGCTTCTGGTTCTGCACGGCGTAGTTGCCTATGGCGTGCAGTAGATGGGTCTTGCCCAAGCCAGACCCGCCGTAGATACACAACGGGTTGTAGTCGCGGCCCGAGCCCTCCGCCACTGCCAGCGCCACCGTGCGGGCGAATCGGTTGGAATCGCCTTGGATGAAGGTGTCGAAGGTGTCGTTGCTGTTGAGATGAGTCACCGGATCGCGGTAGTTGCCTGTGACCCCCGGCGTGAACGAACCCTGCATCTCGCTTTGCGGCGGGTATTGTGGCGCGGTGGTGCCGGCCACGCTTGGCCCGAAGCCGGCGACCGGGTCGATGTCTTCGAAGGTCTGCACAATCGCCTCGTCGTAATGCGAGGTCACGGGTTGCTGCGCCGGCTCGTGCTCCGGCTCGCGGTGGGATTCCGCGGTCTGCTCGTCGGGTCGTGCCATGTGCACAGCGGAATCCTCGCGTTCCTGCGCCGCCGCTGGGCGAGAGTCGCCGGTCTGCTCCGCGGAATGCCGAGGGGTGCGGGAATCTTCGTCCGGTTGCACTGACTCCTTGGCGGCACCTTGCGCATCAGCGGCACGCGAACCGGAATCCTCCGGCGACGCCGTGGTCTGCGGCTCAGGCTGTGCGGGCGGCATCACCTTGAAGGCGGGGAACATGGGGGAGCCCCCGTTCGCGATCTCCAGCGCGCCTATGATCGGCTCGTTGAGTTCGGTCTGCAATACCTGCAATGTCTGCGCGTTCTCCACATCGAGAATGATCGTGGTGCCGACCACCGCCTCGGCAGTGACCCCGGCGAGCCAGCCCTGTTCGCGCGCGGTGAGTCTGGAGTTCTGCTTGATCAACGCAAGCGTGTCGGACCAAATGGTCTGCGCCTGCGTGGCGGGGTCGAGATTCTCTGCGTTCATCGAGCACTTCACCCATTCTTGGAGTCAGATATAGATAACATACTATTCTTACTCCATCGAGCAGAAGTTATCCACAGGCTTGCGTGTTGAAAACACTGGGTTTTTGCTCCCGCAACAGGTTCCGATGTGGATAGGTTGCGCGAATTGTCCCCATATTTCAACGGGTTTGTGGGTAATGCGGCGAATCTGCCCACAGCGCACGGTGTACATTTTCGCGAGCCTATGCACCACGGCAATTGTGGAAATGTGCATGAATCACGCCCACGGGTAGGGGTGCTTGTAAATTGGTAGAGCTTGACTCATGAGGAGCCGTGCACGAGCATGGCCTAAATTAACCGGGAGTTTGTATGAAGAGGACATTCCAGCCGAATAACCGCCGCCGTCACATGAAGAGCGGCTTCCGCGTTCGCATGCGCACCCGCGCAGGCCGCGCGCTGATCAACCGCCGTCGCGCCAAGGGCCGCAAGTCCCTCTCCGCCTGATTCGCACGCGAAGTGGAGCGGCTGAAAAACCATCGCGAATTTGTCGCCGTACTCAAACGCCGCCGTCGGGTCAGTGACGCGGATATTGTGCTGCATTACGTGGTGCGCACGCCGTCGACCCCGACCGGTGCGGCACCGGCGAGGCGTTTGGGTTTGGCCGTCTCCAAATCGGTGGGGAACGCGGTGGTTCGCAATACGGTGAAACGTCGATTCCGAGTATTGGCGCATCGCTATGAGCATGAGCTTCCCGCAGACTGCGATATTGTGCTGCGTGCGAAGCCGGGGGCGGCGCATGCCTCCTTCCAGTCTCTTGAAGCGCAGATTCAGGCGCTGTTTCGCGCAGTGATGCGCAAATCGGAGCAATCGTGACAGGGTATGCAGGGCGAGTGATGATTCGTTGCATCCGTTGGTATCAACGGCGGATTTCGGCGAATACACCGCCCTCTTGCCATTATTACCCCAGCTGTTCCAACTATGCCCTTGAGGCGATCGAACGGTTCGGCGCCATTCGCGGTGGCATGCTCGCCGCATTGAGACTATTGCGCTGCAGGCCCTGGAAGCGTTGCGATATTGACGATGTTCCCCAACGTTTCTCGCTGTTCTACAGATGTTCGTGGTCGAAGGCACATGAGGAGCCGAGACTTACCCCGCTGCCATCACACGGGAAGGAGCAGGCAGCCTAAATGAATTCCGAAAACTTTCTTCTTGACGCTGGCATCTGGGGATTCGTCTACAAGATCCTCACGCCAATAGAATGGCTCATGACGTGGGTGATGTGGGTCTTCCACAAGCTGTTCACGTTCATTGGCATGCCTGAGCACGGCATCTCATGGGCACTGGCGATCATCTTCCTGGTGATCGTGGTGCAGGCCTGCGTGTTCCCGCTCTACTACAAGAGCATGAAGGGCATGCGCGCCATGCAGGCGATGCAGCCCAAGATGATGAAGATCCAGAACAAGTACAAGGGCAAGAACGACCCGGCTTCGAAGGAAGCCATGCAGCGCGAGATGATGAAGCTGTATAAGGACAACAACGCGAACCCGGCCGGTTCCTGCCTGCCGATGCTGTTGCAGGGCCCGGTGTTCATGTGCATGTTCTACGTGCTCTCCGCCATCCCGTACATCGCACGCGGCAAGCGCAGTCCGCTCGGCGCCTTCGACGTCGCCACCGCGGAGTCGTTCTCGCAATCCACGTATTTCGGTGTGAAGATCACCGATTCGTTCACCACCGCCACCACGACCGGCAAGGTCGTGATCGGCATCTTCGTCGCGTTGATGTGCGCCTGCCTGTGGTACATGCAGTTCTATTCGATGCGCCGCAACACGGCGCCGGCCTCCGTGAACCGCCAGAGCCAGATGATGCAGAAGGCCATGCTGTGGGTCTTCCCGATCATGTACATCTTCTCCGGCGTGGCCATGCCTTTCGCCGTGCTCATCTACTGGCTCGCGAACAACATCTGCAACCTGCTGCGCACCATGTGGCAGGTGCACGAATTTCCCACGCCGGGCAGCCCAGCCGCCGAGGCGAAGGAGATTCGCGACCACGACAATGAGAACAAGAAGCGTGAGAAGGAAGGCCGGCCGTCCCTCGAGGAGGAGGAGCTCATCAAGGCCAAGCAGGAAGCCGAATCCCGCGTGACCCAAGGGTTCCAGCGCGAACAGCCGAAGCGCAAGAACCGCGGCAGGAAGAAGTGACCGGTCGCCTGGACCGGTGAGCTATATCGGCAAGGCGGTCGGCGACATACTCGGTGTCGTCGGCCGCACCCACCTGCAAGACCAACGATATAATCGAGTCAGTATGAGTAAGGAGTGCCAACATGGTGCAGACTGACGACAAGACGCTTGACCAGCTCAACGAGGAGGCGGACATCGCCGCGGATTACCTCGAGGGGCTGCTCGACATCGCGGATTACGAGGGCGACATCGAGATGGGCGTGCGCAACGGCCGCCCGATGGTCCAGATTGTGGCCGACGACGACACCGACATCAAGCATCTGATCGGCAAGAACGGCGAGGTGGTCGATGCGCTGCAGCAGCTCACCCGCCTTGCTGTGCAGCAGGCGACCGGCGAACGTTCGCACCTGATCGTGGACGTCGACGGCTTCCTCAAGCGCAAGCGGCAGACCCTGCGCGACATGGCCCTGGATGCCGTGGACGAGGTGCGCGAAACCGGCGAGCCCGTCGATCTCAAGCCAATGAACTCGTTCGAACGCAAGATCATCCACGATGTCGTGCGTGACGAGGGCCTGCGTTCCCGCTCGCATGGCGAGGAGCCGCACCGCTATGTCACGGTGTATCTGAAGCGTGCCGAGGCCGACGGTGAGGCAGTCGAGGAAGACGAGTTCCTCGTCGACGACTGAGCCGCCTGTTCGTCTCGATGAAACCGGCGTCGCACTCCAGTGGTGTGGCGTCGGTTTTGCATACAGGCCACATGAGTGGCAGTGCGGTGCGGTGGGGCCGGAGTGTGCAAGTAGTGGAGCAACGTCGAGGGCTACCGGCAGTGCGGTGCGCGATGGGGCCGGCCGGGAAGGATTCGTCACTGTCGCAAGCTCCCTTACGTTCCTCATCTTTCCCGGCCGGCCCCATCGCGCACCGCGGTGATTCGCCGGTACCTGCTGCCAAATGGGAAAAATAATTCGCGGCGCATATATTCTTCCCGTGAACCATGGGCTGCATCAGAAGAAAATCTGAAATTCAATATTTTCTTCCCGCGAGAGGTCTGTAGATTGGAAGAAAATCTGCGGTTCCATATTTTCTTCCCATAACCGGCTGATCGGCACGCCTTGGGGTTTGGCAGGGTGGTTAGGATGGGGGTATGAGTGAGATGATGAGCGACGAGCAGATTGAGCAGTCCGGGATTCTCGAGACCATATTCGGCGACGCATTGCCGAAGGTGCGGGCGTTCTACGAGAAACTGAAATCCGAGGGGGAGCCGCGCGGACTGATCGGCCCGCGTGACGTCGACATTCTGTGGGAGCGCCATCTGCTCAATTCCGCCGCCGTGGTGCCGTTCATTCGCCAGGCCACGAGCGGCAAGCAATTCCGTTCGGTCGCCGATATTGGCAGCGGTGGCGGATTCCCCGGTCTGGTCGCGGCCGCCATGCTGCCCGACCACACGTTCACGCTGATCGAGCCGATGGAACGCCGGTGCGAGTGGCTCTCCGAATGTGTGGAGACGATGGGTCTGGAGAATGTGCAGATTGTTCGCGCGCGCTCCGAGGAGGCGATCGCCGCACTCGAGCAGGCACGCGGGAAATCCTCGGGACGCGGCCATGCCAAGAACACGGTGACTCCCGAGGTGGCGCAGGCGATACGGCATCCGTTCACCGTGGTGACCTGCCGGGCGGTCGCGCCGATGACGAAGCTGACCGGATGGACATTGCCGCTCGTGGCGCCGCATGGCGAGCTCATTGCGCTGAAGGGACGCTTCGCCGGTGCCGAAATCGAGAAGGCGCGCAAAGTGATTGCGCAGTACGGTGGGCGCCACGCGCGAGTCAAGGAAGCTGAGGTGGCTCCGGGCCTTGAGCCCACGCATGTGCTGATCGTCGACAAGCAGTAGCGGCCATGTCTGCGGCGGTCTGGCGACTACGGAACAGATTCGTCACTGTCGCAAGCTCCCTTACGTTCCTCATCTGTTCCGTAGCCGCCACCTCGATCCCGGCCGCGCAGATGACTCAAATGCTCATGACCGCCCTATGGGGGAGTGATTGTATAGGTATAGCGCGGAGTTGGTGGGGTGGGCGCGAGGCTCCGGCGAGGCTTCGTCGCTGGATTGCAAGCGCCCTTTACGTTCCTCGACCTCGCCGGAGCCTCGCGCCCACCCCACCAACTCCATCGTTGACGACCATCTACCGGACCCATTGGATGCACCAAGGTTCATAGAGATTTCGAGCGGCTCAACCACTACATGTAGTGGCGGGGCATTCTGGTTATCCACAGAGTTGTCCACAATGTGCACATCGGCGTGTTCTTGAGTTGTGGAAATCTGCAAAACCATTGAAAAATAGCCGATTTCTGAGATTGGTATGGGGGTGGGTTATCCACCGGTTATCCACAATCATCCACAGGAGATGTGGATAACTTCGCGCTGGGTCGAATGCGGAAACGACACGTTTCACATGAAACAAAACACGGCATGTTTGTCCGTATGCACGAAGAAACTGGATACATTGCGATATGAGGAGGAATCTTCGTGACACACCAAGGGAGCAGCCCTGAGTTCGAAAGCGCCGAAGACACCATTGCGCGAATCTTTTCCGACCATGAGAATTCCGGTGTCGGCTCGGAAATCGCGGATGCATCGACGCGCCTGCATGCATTGGAACGACTGAAGTTCAAGCAGCCCGCGCAGACGCGGCGCATCGCCGTCGCCAATCAGAAGGGCGGCGTGGGCAAGACGAGCACGACGGTGAATCTGGCGGCAGCGCTCGCGTTGGCCGGCATGAACGTGCTCGTGATCGACATGGATCCGCAAGGCAATGCATCCACCGCGCTCGGCGCCAAGCACAATTCGGGCGACCCTTCGGTCTACGACGTCATCGAGGGGCGCGCGGGCATCGCCGACGTCATGCAGACCTGCCCTGAATTCCCCACGTTGCAGGTGGTCCCGGCATCCATCGACCTCTCCGGCGCGGAACTGGAGATCTCGGATCTGCCGAACCGAAACGATCTGCTCGACGAGGCGCTCGACAAGTTCCTCGACGAATCCGAGATCCACTACGACTACGTGTTCGTCGACTGCGCGCCGAGCCTGGGGCTGCTCGTGATCAACGCGATGTGCGCGGTGAACGAGATGCTCATTCCGATCCAGGCCGAATACTATGCGCTGGAGGGTCTTGGGCAGCTCATCAACACGATCGGCCTCGTGCAGACCCATTTCAACCCGTTGCTGCTCGTCTCCACGATGTTGGTGACGATGTTCGACAAGCGCACGCTGCTCAGCCGCGAGGTGTACCAGGAAGTGAAAACGCACTACCCGAGCATTGTGCTCGACACGACGATTCCGCGAACCGTGAAGATTTCCGAGGCGCCGAGCTTCGGTGAGACGGTGATCACGTACGATCCGCGCGGACTCGGTGCCATCTCGTACCGCGAGGCCGCCTACGAGATCAATGAACGCTCTCAGATTGTGCTGGAAACCATTGCGTCGAGGAGGAACGAGAACTGATGGCATCGAAATCACGGTTGGGCAGGGGACTCGGCGCACTGTTCCCCACGCTTCCCGACGAGCAGGAGTTCCAGCACGAAGCGCAGGCCGCGAAGCCTGAACCGACGAAGCCGGAACCCGCGAAGAAGACGACAGCGCGCAAGGCGGCTAAAAAGGCACCCAGCAAGCCCTCCAAGGCTGCAACGGAGCCAAAGAAGGCCCCATATGACCCCGAGGCCTATGCGGACGTCGACGGGCCGATTTCGCCGCTAAGCTCGACGATCCCCTCAATGGGCGCGATGACGATTCATGCGGAGACGGTGAACAAGCTGTCCGCGCCGATGACACTGCAGCCACAGGCGGCGGAGCACCATGCGGCCCAGCAGCCCGACCGCCCGTCGAGCCCGGTGAAAACGCATGGCAAGCGCGCGACGATGCCTGCGATCTCATCCATGACCCACCACCCGAGCGACATGTTCTTCGACGGCACCCCGCTGGCGGACACGGCGAAGCCTAAGGAAGAGGAGAGCGAGGCGCCTGAGCTCAAGCCGGTCGCCGGGGGCTATCTGGTGGAGCTCAATCCGAATCAGATCGGACCGAATCTGTACCAGCCGCGCACCACGTTCAACGAGGAGGAACTGCAGGAGCTCGCCGACTCGATCAAGGAAGTGGGCGTGCTGCAGCCGATTGTCGTGCGCAAACGCCCGCAGGAGCAGATTGACGAGGCGAAGCGCAGGCAATCCGAGGAGCATGCCGCAGACCGTTTCGCCGGGCGCATGGACAGCGAATACGAGCTCATCATGGGCGAGCGGCGCTGGCGTGCGTCGCAGTTGGCGGGACTCACCGAGATTCCGGTCATTGTGAAGACGACGTCCGACGAGTATATGCTGCGTGACGCACTGCTCGAGAATCTGCACAGGGTCGCGCTGAATCCGCTCGAAGAGGCTGCCGCATACCAGCAGATGATCGACGAGTTCGGGCTGACACAGAAGCAGCTCGCACAGTCCGTCTCGAAATCGCGCCCGCAGATTGCGAACACACTCCGCCTTATGAATCTGCCGGCAAGCGTGCAGAAGAAGGTCGCGGCGGGGCAGCTGTCGAGCGGCCATGCGCGCGCCCTGCTCGGTCTCGACACCGATGAGGAGATGGAGCAGCTCGCCCAGCGCATCATAGACGAGGGTCTCTCAGTGCGCAGTGTCGAGGAGATCGTCTCGATGAGCGCGAACAAGGAGACGCGCAAGCCGAAGACGAACCGCAACAACCCGTGGGCCGGTTCTCCGATTCAGCAGCACCTTTCGGAACGGTTCGCCACCAAGGTCTCGATCAAGGGCTCCGAACAGCATGGCCGCATTGAGATTGTGTTCTCATCTCCCGAGGAGATGCAGCGCATCATCGATCTGCTTGGGTAACCCGGCGGGCCGTGGGAATCTGGTCGTTCTCACATATCCAATTGTCGGAACGACCAGATTCCCACTCCAGAGTTGTCTTTTCAACTTTGCGGCAAGTTAAGCCAGCATTTTAGATGCCCTCGGGAATGTCTTCCAGGTAGCTTTGGACGTCAAGGGCGGCGCGGCAGCCCGATCCGGCGGCGACAATGGCCTGCTGGTAGATGGCGTCCGCGCAGTCTCCGGCCGCGAATACGCCCGGAACGCTCGTGCGGGTGGCGCCGGTGGAGGTTTCGTCGATCCGGATATAGCCATGGTCGTCGAGATCGAGCTGGCCTCCGAGGAAACCGGTCTGTGGCACATGGCCAATCGCCACGAACACGCCGTTCGCCTCGATCTTCGAGGTCTCGTTGGTCGCCGTGTTGCGCAGATCGAGCGACGTGACTCCCTTGCCGTCGCCGTTGATGCGTTCGACGACGGTGTTCATGAGCAGGTTGATCTTCGGATTCTCGCGTGTGCGCTCGACCATGATCTGGGAGGCGCGGAACTCGTCGCGACGGTGGATCAGCGTGACCGACGAGCCGAAGCGTGCGAGGAAGTTCGCCTCCTCCATCGCGGAGTCGCCGCCGCCCACCACGACAATCGGCTTGCCGCGGAAGAAGAAGCCGTCGCACGTCGCACAATACGAGACTCCCTTGCCGGAATATTCGAGTTCGCCAGGCACGTTGAGATGCCGGTAATTCGATCCGGTGGCCACAATGACCGTGCGCGTCTGGAGATCCTGGCCGCCGCTCAAATGCACGGATTTGAGTTCGCCCTGCAGATCCGCCGATTCCACGTCGTCGAACACGATCTCGGCGCCGAAGCGTTCGGCCTGCCGCTGCATGCTTTCCATGAGGTCGGGGCCCATCACGCCGTCGGGGAAGCCGGGGTAGTTCTCGACCTCCGTGGTGTTGATGAGCTGGCCGCCCGGGGTGAGCGCCCCTGCGACGACGACGGGCTTGAGACCTGCACGGGCCAGATAGATCGCGGCCGTATAGCCGGCGGGGCCCGATCCGACAATGATGACGTTATGTACTGTTGCTGTGCTGTTCATGACTCCCACAATAGGCGCGGGTTTTGGATTATTCCTCCCGCGTTATGCCTTACGGGATGTCGTTGTGGCTTACGGGATGTCAGATTTCGTCCATTCCCGCATATTCTCATGCACATATGGCTGTTTTCCACAGTTGCGATTTCGCCCTTGACATCCCGTAACGATTGAAAGATGCCGGCGGGGGTGTGGCAAAAACCACACCCCCGCGAAATTGTTTCCCTGAGGCCGCAAGACCGCGTGCTAGAACGCCTGCATCGAGTTGATGTACAGCTGGTTGCCGGGCAGTGAATCGATGGGCACCCACATCACGATGTCTTGCGTGTTCACCGATTTGTCGAGCTTGACCTCGGTGGTGCCGCCTTCGGCGAACGTGAACTCGGCCACCTGCTCGCCGGCGTTCGGGTCGCCGTTCGTGTTCACGCGAATGTAGCCCTTGCCGCCAGAGGACTGGATCTTGATGACGATCTTGGAGACGTCCTCCTTCTTGTCGAGGTGAATGTAATAGCCGTAGCCCTGCTGGCCACCTGGGCGGTCGAGGAAGCGCTGCGAGGCGACCGGGTAGGCCGTGGTGTTCTCGGGCTTCTTCGTCTCCGTGGGTGTCGGGGTGGGCTTGACCTCTTCGGACGGCTCCTTCGACTTGTTCTGCACATCTTCGCCGGAGCGGGTGCCGAACGGCACCTTCTCGATGTCGGCGTCGCTCGGCCAGTAATTGGTGTTCTGCTTGCCGAAGCCGAACAGCGTGCCGCCAGTTGCCAGACTGTGGATCGCCACACCCAGCACGGCGACGAGAGCCACGATCACGACGATGACGGCCGCCGTGGCACCCTTGCTGCGCTTCTTCTCCTCGCCGGTGGTGGTGAAGGCGCGCGGCGGATTGGTGTTCGCGCCCGGATTGCTCTGCGGTGCGAAGCTCGGCGGCAGCGCCGGCGTGCCGGCTGCATACGCGGCGTCGATTGCCTTCCGCTCCTCCTCGAGTGCACGCTGCGATTCGGTGCCGTTCGGCACTTCGTTACCTTGGTCGTCGATGAGCGGGATGCGCCCCGTGGTGGTGACGCCGCGCGTTGCATCCATAGACCCGTCACGCACGCCGGAGACATCCACCGGCACGGTCATGCGCGAGGGTTGCATAGGCGGTTCGTTCTGCGCGTTCGGGTCGAAGGCCGAGAACATCTCGGTGGCGTCGGCCGGCGAGATCTCCGGGATGGCGCTTGCCGCGTCCTCTCCGCCCTCCATGTAGGCCTTGCTCTTGTTCCAGAGCGCCTTGAACGAGTTCGCCGGCATGGATTCCGTCTTCTCGCCGGGGGTCTCGTCTTCGTCATCCACTTCCACGGCGGCGAATTCGGGGCCTGCAGTGGAGGCGAACGTGAGCGAGGGAAGCGTCTGCGAGGAGATCAGGGAATCCGGCAGTTCGAGCAGATCGCTGGGCAGAATCGGGCGCACCGGCGCATAGACCACGGAGCAGGCGCCCTCCGCGTTCGGGATGCGCAGATCGTGCCGGGTGAGCATGTGCAGTGGCTTGTATGGGCCGAGCAGTGCTTCGAGCTCATTGAGCGTGAGCAGCGGAATCGTCGGCGTGGTGCCGTCCTGCAGTTCGAGACCACGCTTGCAGATCACGAACAGTTCCATTGGCACATCTGCAGGCAGATCGTTGAGATTGAACTTCGGCGGGAAGGTGGACGGCCGGCGCGTGAGCATGCCGTAGAGCACACTGGCGAGCTGACGCACGGCGAGACGCTCGTCGTTGTCGGCGGGCGAGGCTCCCGAGGTGTCGGCCAGCGCGGTGCTGATCGACGCGTCGGCGAGCTGGATGCCGCCCACGGTGATGCGCACGGTGTCGGTGGAGACCGCGTGATGCGTGAGATGATCGCGCTGCAGCGAGGCGAGCGCCTTGCCGGTCTCGCCGATCACGGTGCGCATGGCCTCGTAGCTGAGCGGGGAGGAATCGGGACGCTGCAGGTATTCGGTGAGCGAGACACCCGCGTCGAGTTGCGTGAGCACGACGGCGACCGGCCCGTCGTGGAGCAGCTGCAGCACCGGGGTGAACCGTGGATCCTTGGTGGCGGCGAGCGTGCCGGCGACGGCGTTCGTGTTCTTGAGCACGGCCTTGTTGTTCACAATGAAGAGCTGGCAGTCGCGCGAGAGCACGCGGTCGTTCGCCTTCCAGGCCTGCAGTCCCGGCTCCTCGCGAAGTGGTGATACCAATGTGTACCGGTTGAGAACGGTGTCTCCTAAGTGCGGCCTCATATGCTCCCCATCTGTGCTTTGCGCTCTCCTATAAGCTGATTCGATTCTACTGTTGCCACTGGTCGGCCGCGATAATCCCTCAGACTGATTATCTTGCAGCGCAACGGGGTTTTCGGCCAACTCGATTGGCTCGACCACGCCAAGCTGTTCGATCTGACCATAGGGTTCGGCAGGCAGGTCGGTGGACATGCTCGGCGGGAAGCTCGGCGGCATGCTCGGGGGGATGCTGGGAGAGAAACTGGGCGGGAAGCTCGGCGGCATCTCCACAGGTCGTGCCGTGCTTGCAGATATTCTGCGGCCGACTGCCGGCGCGGTGCCGGCGGATTCCCCGGCAGCCGTGGACGGCTCGGATTGCGGGGCCGCGCTCTTGCGCCCGAAGCGTGTCTTGAGCGTGGCGATGATGCCCATGAGCTCCGCGCACCTCAACACCCAGAGCACGGCGACATAGATGACGAGCAGCACCACGGCGAGCACACCAGTGGCCAGCACGGTGAGAATCCAGCCGGTGACGCCGAGTCTGGGTTTGAGCACCTGCGCGAGTGAGTAGACGGGGTTGCGCAGTGCCATACCGATGATGATTGTGACCGCGGCGGCGAGCAACGCCTTGCCGTACGTGACGGCGATGCGGCGGCCGTCGAGCTGTCCGTTGAAACGCTTGCGAAGCATCACGACGAGCGGAGTGAACGACAGCACGTACGCCAGCGACATGCACAGGCCCACCATCGTCGCCCAATCCGTGGCAGGGAACACCCTGGTGCCGATGAAAATGAGCACGAGCTGCAGCGCATACATGAGCGCCATGAACATGAACGGCGAGCGACCGTCTTCGAACGCATAGAATGTGCGCTGGATGAGCAGGTAGGCACTCGCCAGCGGCAGGCAGATGCTCATGCCCACGAGCGGACCGCAGATGAGCAACGCCTGCGAGACACCCACCGTGGGCAGCAGCGAACGCGTGATGGCCAGCGGCATCACAATGAATGCCGACGAGAAGAAGCACATGATGACGCCGACGGTGCGAAGCGCGCTCGACAGGTCTGTGCGGGCGCCGTCGAGGTCCTTGGTGGCGATGGCCTGGGAAATCTGCGGGAACAATGCAGTGGCCACGGAGGTGGCGATGAGCGAGTAAGGGAGTATGTAGAGCGTGTAGGCGTTCTGGTAGGTGGCGTTGCCGGCCACGTCGAACTGGTTCATATGCAGGGTGCGTTCGGCGATCGACGGCGCGCTGGTGAGAATGCGTGTGGTGATCACATTGACCACCTGGTCAATGCCCACGATGCCCAGGCTCCAGCCGGCCACCGGGCCCATGGACCGCAAGCCAATGCCACGCACGCCGAAGCGCAGGTGGAAGTGGAAGCCAAGCCGTTTGAGCGGAATCAGCAGCACCAGGCCTTGGAATGCCACGCCAAGCGTCCAGGTGCCGGCGGTGAGCGCAAGGGTGGCGGGAGTCCAGAACCCGATCGGCTGCTGCGCCGCATTGCCGAACATCGCAATGAACACGCCGAAGCCGAGGCAGCTAATCACATTCGCCCCCACGGAACTCCACGCGTAGGCGCCGAATCGGTTCTTCACGGCGAGAATCTGCCCGAGGAGCATATGCAGGCCATAGAAGAAAATCTGCGGGGTGCACCACAGCATGAATGCCATCGACAATCCCACGAGATCCGGGCTGCCGTTCACGTAGATGCGGGTGAGCACGGGGGTGAGCGCGGCGATGATCACGGTGGCGCCGAGCAGCAGCGTCAGCGCGAAGGTGACGATCTTGTCGAGCGTCTCCTGGGCGTTGTCGCTGTTGAGCGTACGCGTGATGTGCGGCACCAGCACGGCATTGAAGACGCCGCCGGAGACGAGCGTGAAGATCACCTGCGGAATCATCGAGCCGGCTTGGTAGGCATTGGCTGCCATACCGGTGGTGCCTATGGCGGCCGCCAGCAGAATCGTGCGAATCTGGCCGGTGATGCGGCTCGCGGCCGTGCCCGAGGCCATGATGAGCGAATTGCGTCCTATGGAAGAGCTCATTCGTCGGGGTCCTTCTTGCGATGGAATTGGCGCCACAGACCTACAATGCCCAGCAGCACCGCGATGATGATGAACACGATGCCGCTTTTGTCGCTGATCTGCAGCGACGAGGTGATCGTGGTGGTGTGGATGCCGCTGAGCGGCACGCCTTCATGATTCACGAGCTCCTGATTGGCCACCGTGGTGCCCGCGGTGGAGACGCGAATCTCCAGCGTGGCCTGCGCTTCGCTGCCCGGCGGTACATTCACGTCGACAAAACGGGAGGTGACGATCTCCATTGAATCGGTACGCGACGAGATGCGCAATGAGATCGGGTAGGGTAGGCTGTTCGTCACGGTCACCGGCAGCGAGGCAGATTCGGAGACGACGTTCACATTGGTGGGGGTAGTCAGTCCGATGCCTTGGCGCAGATAGTCGACCATGGCCTGTGTGGCGGCCGTGAGCGCGCTGGAACGTGCGGTGTTCGCATTGAGCGACAGCAGCGCGAGCTCGTCGTGGGCCTGCAGCCAGCGGTTGCTCCATTGCAGGGCGCCCAGCGCATCACCGGAAGTGTCTGACGTGGCATTGTCGCTGGCATCGTCGGCATCGTTGGCATCACCGTCGCCGGGCTTGGTGTTGTTGGCATCGCCCGTCTGTGCCGCGGGCCCGCCCGGCATGCTGCCATCGGCGAGCAGCACGGAGGTGTTGAAGTGCTGGAGGTCACGGCGTGTGTGCGCCAGTGTGGTCAAGGTCGTGTCGAGCGTTGTTGTGTCATACGCAGCCGGGTCGACGGTGGTGGTGTCGGCCACGGTTGCCGCATCATCGCCGCTCATGTACGGCTCGCTGGCACGGAGCGTCTCCAGATCGGTGAGATCGAGCCAACTCGCCTCCTGCAGCGCCCCCATGAAGGCGGCGATGTTCGCGGCAGAGGAATCCGGGCCGAAACTCACCAGCAGGCAACGGTTCTGGTACGGCTGTTCCATTTGGTAGAAGGCGCTCTGCGCGATGAACCTCTGCAGCCGGCCGGCGGTGTTCGTCTCCGCCTGTGCCTCCTGCGACGTGGCTTGGCCCGCCGCCAGCTGCGAGAGCATGGGATGCGTGGCCATCACCGTGACGTCGCCGTGGGCGGTGGGCACGCGATAGACGCCGGTGTGCGCGGCGGTGTCATCCTGATCATCGAAGTCATGGGTGGCAATCACCGTGTCATACCCTTGCATGCGTGCCGTATCGAGAGCCTCGGTGTTCCAGGCACCCACACCCTGCATCGCATAGACGGGGCGTTCGGCAGCGCCGTCGTTGAGCACGGTGCGCAGCGTCTGCACCGAGCTGGAGGCGGCCCAGCTCGACAACGGGACGCCCGCATTCTCATATCCGTTCGCATTGTCGGCATAGCTGTAGCGGGTGATGTCGAAATCGGCGGGTTGCATGAGCGCCTGCATGTGAGGGGCCTGCAGTGTGGCGAGCACCTGCGGATCCGCGAGCGCCTGCACATGGGGGAAGCGCTGCGTGAGCTGATCCTTGGTGCGCAGCGCCTCGGCGCTCTTGCCGTCCAAGGTCGCGATGGCGGAGGCATGCGTCTTCGCCGAGCGATCCGCCCGCAGCGCCTTGAGTGTGGTCTCGTCGAGCGACCAGTCGCCGGCTGTGAGCGGCATCAGCATCGTCATATGGAGCTGCGGTGTGCGCTCGCCTTGCAAGCCGTCCTGCGAGCGCGTGACGAAACTGTGCAGCGTGCTCGTCTGCGCGCCGTCATCGCTGCGGTAGTCGAGTGCGAGCGGGCGCGGACCCCACGAATTGAACTGTTTGAGAATCTCCTCGCTCGCAGGCAGCGAACTGTTCACGGTCACCGATTTGTGTGCGGCGATGCGCGGCACATGCAGGGTGACAAGCAGGTCGGGCAGCGGAATCTGCCCTCGGCCTTCGGCCCATTCCTGCAGGTCGGTGCGGGAGATGAAATTGTAGGTGAAGTTCGTGAGTGCGTCTATGGAGCCGTGGTCCACATCCGCGTCGGTGTTGTTCGTGACGGTCAGATTCAGTTTGTAGCCGGAGGATGGCGTGATCACCGGCGTCATCGAGTTGACCGTGATCGAGACGCCGGGTTTGGCGGCTTGGTCGGTATTCGTCGTGGCGTCGGGCTCCTCGGCATGTGCCGGGCGCACTGCGAAGCCGGTGCACAATGCCAGTATGAGCGTGAACAGCACCGTGAGCAGCGCAGTGCCCTTGCACCGCTGTCGTGCCGTGTGGCGCAGGTCGGTGCGGTGTGGATTCACGTTTAAGCCTGCCTATTCAGTTTCCTTGCGTACAGCCATGCAATCTTACGCTCATTGGGGTAGCTGAGCACATCGTCGAGGTCTGCGAAATCCACCCATATGGCGTCTTCGGCCTCGTGATCGGGGTCTCCTTCAACGGTGAGCTCGCCGCCCGTCTGCCGTAATGCGAAATGATGCACCAGCTTGTGGACGCGTTGACTTGTTCCGGTAAACCAATAGTCTATCGTGGCTATGGAATCTACCACCTCGCCAATGATGCCAGTCTCTTCGTGAATCTCGCGCACGGCGGTCTGCTGGGGCGTCTCGCCCTTCTCTATATGGCCCTTCGGCAGGCACCATTCAAGATGTCCGCTGCGCGAATGCCGGGCGATGATCGCCACGCGGCCATGCGCGTCGAACACGAGCCCACCGGCGGAGTATTCGCGGACCACCGGCAGTTCCTGGGCGTCGAGCGAGGCGAACGAGCTGCGGCGGTCGGTGCTGCGCCGCTGCGGCATCATTGCCGGGGTCGGTTTGCCTGGGTCACGCCGTGCCGCGTTGCGCATGGGGTGCGCCGGAACCGCTGTGCTCTGCGCCGGCACGGGCTGCGAGCTGTACAGGGGTTGCGTAGCGTGCAATGCCTGCATCATGCGTGCTGCATGGGCGGCCTGCGCCACCTGTGCCGGAGTCGGTATACGACGTGTGCCGCGCGCTTGATTCGGCACAGTGTCTTCCGAGGGGCCGGATTGTTCCTGCGCGGCTTCGTGGGAGGTCGGGTGCGACGGCATATCCGCCGGCGTCGGCATATGTGCCGCTTGTGTGGAAGCCGATTCGATCCGTTCCGCCCCGAGTTTCGCCTTGACTGCCCTGGCCTCATCGAGCACCGTGTTCAGATGCACCGTGGTGGTCTGCGATGTGTACATGAGTTCGTCCGGCACCAGCGGGTCGAAATCCGGGTCGTCGGGGCTCAGGGCATGGTTCACCGCAGCGTTGGCATGCATGCGAGCAACGTCTGCGGGAGTGATCATGGTTCCAACCATACTCAATAAATGTGCATATGGGTATCGGTATGCTTGATGGCGGAATGACGGGTGCTGCGGCCAAGGCATGCAGCCGTGGCGTTATGGGCGTTTCGCCGCTCTTGCGCACTCGTCAGGTTCTTGTATTGCAGATTGGGCGTTTCGCATGGGCGGGCGCAAATGAAAGGTGCGGCGTGAACTTCGAGGTGTGGCCTGAAGCGATTGAGCTGGGGCAGATGTTCGCAGATGAAGGCTTTGAACTGGCGCTGGTGGGCGGCCCGGTGCGTGACCTGCTGCTGCACCGGCGCTCGCATGACCTCGATTTCTGCTCGAATGCGCGCCCGGAGCAGTTCGAGCCGATTCTGCGGCGCTTTGGACACGATGGCTTCTGGGACATGGGCCGTAAGTTCGGCACACTCGGTGCGATGCGCCGACGGCCGGATGGCACCGAGGTCAAGGTGGAGGTGACCACCTACCGCTCCGACGTGTACGACCCGGATTCGCGCAAGCCGGAGGTGAGCTACGGCGATTCGCTCGAAGGAGATCTCTCCCGCCGTGATTTCACGGTGAATGCAATGGCGCTCACTGTGCCCGACCTTGAATTCGTAGACCCGTTCGGCGGGGCGAACGACCTCAACAAGCGGGTGCTGCGCACGCCGGTGGACCCATATCAGAGCTTCGACGATGACCCGTTGCGCATGATGCGAGCGGTTCGCTTCGTTGCGCAGCTCGGCTTCTCGATTGAACCCGAGACCGCCGAGGCGATCACGCGCATGACCGACCGCATTGAGATCGTCTCCGCGGAACGTGTGCGTGACGAGCTGACGAAGCTGCTGCTCTCCGACCGCCCGCGTGCCGGCATTGAGGCATTGGTGGATTCGGGTCTTGCCGATGTCGTATTGCCCGAGATTCCCGCTCTGCGCTTGGAGATTGACGAACATCACCGCCACAAGGATGTGTTCGACCACACGATGATCGTAGTCGACCGCGCGGTGGCATTGGAGACCGGCCCGGATGGCCCGGTGCCCGCCCCGGACCTGGTGCTGCGCTTGGCGGCCCTGATGCATGACATTGGCAAGCCGAAGACCCGCAGATTCGAGCCGGGAGGCAAGGTGAGCTTCCACCACCACGATGCGGTGGGTGCCAAGATGACGCGCAAACGGCTCAAGGCGCTGCGCTTCGACCACCATGTGGTGGAGCAGGTGAGCGACTTGGTCGACCTTCACCTGCGCTTCCACGGCTACGTGGACGAACCGTGGACCGATGCCGCCGTGCGCCGCTACGTCAAGGACGCGGGCCCGCTCTACGCCCGTCTCAATCGGCTGACGCGTGCCGATGCCACCACGCAGAACCGACGCAAGGCGCTCATGTTCGAGCATGCGATGGATGAGATGGAGGAACGCGTCGCCAAGCTCAAGGAGCAGGAGGACATCGATGCGATCCGCCCCGATCTCAACGGCGACGAGATCATGGCCGAACTCGGCATCGCTCCCGGACCGTTGGTGGGCAAGGCGTACCGACACATGCTTGAATATCGTCTCGACAACGGCCCCGTCGATCACGACACCGCTGTGGCCGAGCTCCACAACTGGTATGCCTCGCAAGCCGAGTAGCGCGCTGTGGGAATGCCGGTGTGCCGTGTGCGGGCCCCGGCCGACGCCCCCGCTTCGTCGAAGCCGCCGTAGCGAGCGTTTGACGAAGCGAGGTCCCACCCCGGCCACAATCATGCCGGAGGGCTAATGTCATCCCACGGAAGTGTGTTCCGGGGCCTTGGGAAGGTCTTTCATGTCGTTCGCCGGCTTGCAGCCCTCGATGTTCGGGATCTCGGAGCCGGTCTTGGGCAGTTCATCGGTTTTCGTGAGGTTCTGGAACGTGGCGCCCAGAATCACGTCCACCAGTTTGTCTTGCCGATCATCCATCTGCAGCTGGGCGTCCGGGAAGTTCGCGGCAAGCGTGTACGCCTGTGGAATGGCGTTCTTGCCGAACACGATGGTGGTGCGCTCCACCTTCGCATTGTCGTAGTTGTCAATGCTCTGCACCACGAATTCGCGGTTTTGCAGCGCCCGGCCGACGGCATTCGCGAACCCGGAGAACTTCGTGCCATTGAGCACGCGCGTGGTCACGGATTTGCTGTCGAGGTACTTCGGTTTGCTGCCATCTTCGGCAGGGGATACGCAGGGCGCCACCACACCGTGGTCCGCCCCTTCGGCAGTGGTCTTCACCTCGCCCAGACCACCGACGTGGAACAGGAACAGCGACGAAATGAACAGCGCGACCACGAGAACCGCGCCCACGACCGCGAACACGATCGTCTGGCGCCTGTGCACATACTCCCGGCGTTCTTCGCGGGCGTCATTATTCTCTGCCATGTCCATCCTTTACATGTAACCGGTGGTTCCAGTATCGCATAAGCCCTGACGCCCGGCGGTCCGGCTGCCCGCTACTCGGCTCGCATGAGCGGTGCGGCCGGTGCCTGTGCATCGATGATGCGGTCGACGGCCCCGGAAGCCTGCCATGCCGCGCGCGTCGCCTCGCGCACCCGGTCGTCAGGCACCACGGCGATTACAGTAGGGCCAGATCCGGAGACGAAGGCACTCGTCGCGCCCGCCTGCTGAGCTTCGCGGATGGCCACGCCGCTGCGCGGATGCAGCGAGACGGCGGCGTGCTGCAACTCGTTGAGGTCGCCTTCTCCTGCGCCGAGCACGTCGAAGGTGGAGTAGACTTCTGGCGTGCTCAGCTGCGACAGGTATGCGCCGACGAGCATGTGCACGCCATCGCCGGAAGGGGCATCTGCGAACAGATCGCCCACCGCATGTTCGATACGCGGGTCGGATGCGGTCAGATCCTTTATACGCTCGCCGAAGCCGGTGCCCAACGCCAGGCCGCCGGTGACGCAGAACGGCATGTCGGCGCCCAAGGCGGCCGCTATCTCGCGGAGTCGTGCCACCGGCCAATTGAGATTCCACAACGCATTGAGCGCGAGCAGTGTGCCCGCCGCATCCGCCGACCCGCCTCCCAGACCGGCTGCGACGGGAATGCGCTTCTCTATGCTAATGGAGACGTCAGGTTCGTGCCCGCTGGCCTGCGCCATCGCGAACATGGCAAGCACGGCGTGGTTCCTGCGCATATCGCTCGTCGACGCGGCCAGATCTCCCAAATGAGTGCCGGCGAGATCGAGGGAGAAGCCGGTGCCCGGTTCCTTGGCGGTCACCGTCACCGTGTCGTAGATACCCACGCCGCAGTAGATGGTCTCCAAGGCATGTCTGCCGCCCCATTCCTCACGGCGTTCCCCCACATGCAATGTGAGATTCGTCTTGGCAGGGCAGTCCACATGCACGCTGGCGTAGTCTGCGCGGAGCGTGGGGGTCTGGAATCGGGCGCCGTTGGGTGCGCTCATGCTTCAAGCTCCTTGCATGCGGTGGCGAGCGCCACGAATTCGTCTATGTCGAGCGTCTCGCCACGGCGAGTCGGGTCTATTCCCGCGCGTTCGAATGCGCCGGAGGGCACGATTTTCCTCAATGCCGCGTGCAGTGTCTTGCGTCGCTGCGCGAAGGAGGCGTCGATGAGCCGGAACACCAGATCGCGCCCCACACTGCGGTTGTTGGGATTGCGCGGGTCGTCTGCGGCATGGCGTTCGAACCGCACCAGTGCGGAATCAACGTTCGGCGCTGGCCAGAACACGTTGCGGCCAATATTGCCCACGCTTTTCGCGGTGCCGTACCAGGCGAGCTTCACGCTCGGCGTGCCGTAGACCTTGGATCCCGGCTGTGCGCTGAGGCGTTCGGCCACCTCTTTCTGCACCATCACGAGGAAGGAGTCGAGATTGCCGAATCGTTCGAGCAGCGTGAGCAGAATCGGCGTCGCCACATTGTAGGGCAGATTGGCCACCAGCGTGAACGTCGCGGCGTCGGCGAGCTGCGGCAACTGCGACGGCGTGACCTTGAGCGCATCCATGTTGACCACACGGAATCTGTTGGTCGCATTCGGCATGAACTCGGCGATCGTCTGCGGCAGGCGCTGTGCCAACGGCGGATCGATCTCCACGGCGGTGAGGTCGGCGCCGGTCTCGAGAATCGCCAAGGTGAGCGAACCGAGCCCGGGACCCACCTCCATCACCTGGTCACCGGCGTCGACGCCCGCCTCGCGCACAATCTTACGCACGGTGCCGGGGTCGATCACGAAGTTCTGCCCGAACTTCTTCGTCGGCGTGATGCCCTCTTCGGCGGCGATTCTGCGAATATCGGCCGCTCCCAGCAGGTTCCCGCCGTCTGCTTGCGCTGTGCCCATGCTTGCTCCCGAATCCTTGTGTGATCTTTGTGTGATCCTGTCCGTCAAATGCTCAATACCAAGTGTAGGCGTCCTCATCTGCTGCATGCGCGGCCGCACCACTGTCGGGCAGACCGGATGCGTGCCAACATGTGGCGCTCCTTAATACCACCCGTATTTCTCGGAGTGGGCCCACGCCTTGCTCGGACTGCCGTACTTCGGATGCGTGGCGATGTAGTTGAGCCCCCAGTCGATCTGCACGGCGGCGTCTTCTTTCCAGTTCTCGCCGAACTGTGCCATTTTGCTGCCCGGCAGGGATTGCGGTATGCCGTATGCGCCCGACGACTTATTCTCCGCATACCACAGCCAGCTTGATTCGCGGTTCCACAGCTTCACCAGATCTTCCCAGTTCTTGCCGGTCCACCCGTATTGTGCCGCGGCGCCGGCCGCATACGCTTGCGCGGCGCTCGGACTCGGCTTGCACAGGCGGCAATTCGATGGCGTGGGCTGTTCCGGTTGCTGCGTCGGCTTTTGGGTAGGTGTCGGCGTGGGCTTCGGCTGTTGGGTGGGCTGCGCGGACGGTTGCTGAGTAGGCTGCTCAGACGGTTTCTGTGTGGGCTGTGCGGATTGCGTCGGCTTGCTCGTCGGTTGCTCGCTCGGCTTCGCGCCGGGCTGCTGGCTCGGTTGTGCCGAGGGGGTGGGGGAGGATTCAGCACTTGGTTCCGCGGCGTCTCCGGTGTTGTTTTCCGTTGCGGACTGCTTGTCGTTCGTACCCGCGGAATTGCCTGCAGATTGGTCTGCGGATTGCCCTTCGTCGTTGGACGCGCCGGAGTTGTCTTCCTTCTGGGGCGTCTCTTTCACGGGTTCAGGCCCTATGGCGATGATCCGGTCGATTGGGGTGGACAGTGGGGTGGTGTCCAACAGTTCGCGGGAGTCCTCCTTGCCGTCCACGTAGGTCACGCGGTAGCGCAGCTGATTCTGCCCGTTCCTGCCCTCCTGCCGTACCTCAGTGGCCCCGGGTTCAAGCGAGTCGTCCACAATCGTCTGCGTGGAGAACGGAACATCCTCGGTTTCGGTGATCTCCTTGGTGGTCACGCGCTCCACGCGCAGAATGGTCTGCGAGCCGTCTTTCGAAACGCTCACGCGGTCGTTCTTGCCCAGCGTGATGCCTTTCGAATCGAGTATGGAGGCGGCGGGGAGCTTGCCGTTGGGGGCAATGAAGGTCTTGCCGTCCGCGATCACGGTGACCGGACCGTCGGCGTTGATCACCAGTCCGCCGGTGAGCTGGTTATACACGTTCTTGATGTCCACGGTGATGCGGTTCGCGGCCACTTCGTTCTGTTCGAAGAAGGCGATGAGCTGTTCCGCGCTGTCGGCGACCGTCCAGAACGGCATCTGCTGGCCGTCGATTGAGATGGTCGTCTGGTAGGCGCTCTGCACGGTGACGGTGGAGTTGTCGGTGAGCTGGCCCGGAGTGGATGAACGCACCAGATCGTGAGTCTTGAGCTTGACATGCTGTTCGCGCAGAAACCCGGGAATCGTGGTCGCGAACGTGGTGACGGTGGTGGTTTTGCCGTTCACCTCGAGCGCCACGGTTTTTCGTGTGCACACGAAGAAACCGAGCAGCAGGGCCACAATGGTGACCATACTCGACGCAATGCGAATGGTCCGCAATCGCATCATGCGCTGCGGAGTCCAACGTCTCGCCATGGTTCCTCTTTCCCGTTTTCCGTTGCAACAGAGCCCCTGCATCTTGCGCCGCAGGCGTGGTCGTCGAGCAGGTGCTTGTGAATATGCGCTATCGATTGTACCGACAGCAACTCACCTTCTGCATAGACAGTGAACGTGAATAAAGAAATGGCTTCAGCGCCGAAACGCTGAAGCCATTGAGGTAATAGGGGGCGAGAGAGAAGGGGGTTATCTCGCCCCCGTTGAGCGCGACCGCTAGGGGAGGGTCGCTGCTCAGTCCAGAAGTCTCATGGTTGGGGGGAAGACTTCTGGATCTTACTCGTGGTAAGTGTTATTCAATTATCAATTCAAAGGAAATGTACCTTCATTGTACGCGATACACTCCCCAGACACAACCGTGGAGCCTCCTGTCGGGATCGAACCGACGACCTGCCGCTTACAAGGCGGCCGCTCTGGCCATCTGAGCTAAGGAGGCGCAACGTGCGCTCGACGTCAACAGCTGAGCATAGCAGATGCCCGGAATCGCTGGCAAACCGGCCACGCGCGTGTCACACAGAGCTTTCACAATCTCGGCTCGGTATGTGGAATATATCCACGGCCGTCACAGAGTATACCTCACATGAGGCGAGGGCATGGTGTACGCGCGTGTCTAGCTGCAGATTTCGTGGCCCCGCTATCGCCGGGTGGGTCACTGTGAGTTCGTGGCAGCCCCGGCGTTGTCGTCGGCATAGCCGATGAGCGGCTTGCCGGTCGCGCCAATCGACGGACGCACCTCGGCATCACCCACCTTGTTCTGGGCCAGGCCGATTGCCTCGAGGAACGCCTCGGCGAGCGTCTTGTGGCTTGTGACCTCGCTGCTGTTCATATCCCAGTAGTAGCCGTTGATCGTCATCGTCGGGGTGCTCATCGAACCCTTGAGCTGTCCGGAGCGGTTGAACAGCTCGGAACGGGTGGGGGTGTAGGTGTTCACGGCATCGAGCCACTTGTCGTAGCCGCGCTGCATCGCCTTGCCCTGCACATCCTTGGAGATGCCGGTGCCATCCATGCGGACCTTAATCTGGTCGTCGGTCACCTGTTTGTACCCGGAACCCTCTTCGGGTTGGAAGTCCTTGGCGTAGAGGTTCGTGATGAAGTTGAGCAGATGATTCGGGTCGTCATCGTGCTCGGCCACGTAGATTGCCGCATTGGCGGTGCGGCTCGAGTAATCGTCGACATTGTTCGAATCGCCGTTGATCCACGAGTAACGGTCCATGAAGCTCATGATGTGCAGATCGATGTTGATCTGGCCCGCATCCATCATCTTCACGAGGTCCTGGTCGAGGTTGCGGTTGAGATTGCCGCAGCCGGGGCACATGAAGTCCATGTAGATTCCCACGGTGGGCACGCCCTCCACCGGCTTGTTATAGCCGTTCTTCGACATGAGCAGGCCTCCGAGCTCGCTGGCCTTCGCCGGCTTCACCTTGGAGTCCTTGAGCGTGGCCTGCGCTGCGGATTGCTCGTTCGCCGCCTCCTGCTGCCTGGCGGCACTCGGGTGCGTGTTGCGATAGACGGCGATGCCGGCGATGGCGATGAGTGCGATGAGCACCACGGTGACCACGATGCCGATGATCGTCTGTGTTCTGCGTTCCTTCTGCAGTCGCTCGCGCTTGGCTTGTACGCGTGCCTGCTCCTCCTGCCGGCGTTGAGCCCGGCTTTCCCGTTTCGGTTGCTTCGAATTTGCGGCCATGCCCGTCCTTTCCTTACCCTAAGCAGTCTATGGCAACGCCCATGCTTTGGCAATCGCGTGCAGCTGCGGCATTCGGGGGAGGGTGAGCTTGGGTCTCGCCTCGTCAGGGCGTCTCGGTACGGCGGCTTCACTGATGCGCTTCGCGAGGCCCGTCTGCCTGATATGCGGTGTTCATGGGAAGAAAAATTGGGACCGCGTATTTTCTTCCCAGTTAGATGCCTCTTCGCGGGAAGAAAATATGCGGGATCGATTTTTCTTCGCAGATAGGAGGTCTTTCACGGGAAGAAAAACCTGCGCTGCATATTTTCTTCCCATTTGGGGATGACTGATGAATGACTGGTGCAGTGAGGACTGGGCCCGGCCTCCCGCCTTGCCGGCTCTAGAAGCCGGACCACGGCAGAATGGGCCACCAATCGATGCTTGGCGTGGCTTCCAGATTGAAGATGGTGAGCGCGAGCATGATCACCCATATGCCGAGGACGATGAAACGGCGGATGTTCCGATGGTTGCCGTCAGGGCGCAAGGCGAGCCGCTGTTTGGGGCTCAGGCCTACAATCACGCCCGCACCCGCGCGCAGATTCGCGGAATACGGGCCGAATTGCGTGACGGCCCATGCAATGGCGGCCGATATGGCGAGCCATAGGCCGTTGATGCCGGTGGGGGAGCCGGCGAGCAGCAGCACGGAGTCGAGCCGGCTCCAGGGCGGCTCAGGTGGCAGCGTGTAGTAGGCGCCCGGTAGCCGCACGAGATAGATGGCGGCGAGCATTAGCGCCACATAGATCGCCCAGAACAGCAACAGACTCCAGAGCGACATGAACAACGCCGCAAAGGCATGCCACGGCAGCTGGGCCACACGCAACACCTTGGACCCGCTGCCCTCCTGCCCATTGCGCCTGAGCACATGGGCCACATGTGTGTTGAGGTTCATGCCCAACGTGAGCTCCACCCAGATCAGCATGCTGGCGGCGATGCCTGCGCCCATGGGGCAGGCGGCGGCCAAGGCCATCAACGGCAGTGTGGCGAGCAGCACGGGGAGAATCCCGCGGGTGCGGTGCATGCGCACGGTGTTCTGGTACGCAGTCGCGACCGGTCCGTAATCACTGGGCAAGGCAGGTGCCTGCGGGGCATAAGCGCCATTGGGCGCATCATATTGGGGCTGGTCGAGATTTGGGGAGGCCCCTGCGTTGTTTGCCTCAGGGCCGACGGGTTGGAACCCGGTTGCGGATTGCATGGGGCGCATGGACTGAGTCGCCGCTTCGAGGGGTGGTGTGGCCGCAAGTGGGGTGGTCGGTTGCGGCCGGGGCATCGTCGCCGTATGCTCGGAGTCCCACTTCCGGGGAAAGCTCTGTTGGGGTAAAACCCTTGTGCCGCCTGTGCTCTCGGCGTCATTGAAGGAAGGTGTGACGATATCGCCATTGTCGTTTGCCGCATGCGATGCCTGGGCCATAGGGGGGAGGGGCACCGTACCTGTGGAGGCATTCACCGGCATGGCCTCGGTGGGCAACGACTGGCGGTGCCATAACGTGCGTGGGTTCTCCACACGCTCATGGGTACTGAGCACGCTGCCTGACACCCCGGGCGCATCGGTTTCCCTGCGCCCTATGCGGCGAAGGTCAAAAGGGAGCATCGCCTCGCCGTCACTGGTCCACGCGTCGGTTCGAATGGCCTCCAACAGTTCCTGTGGGGTGCAGCGTTGGGCCGGGTCGGGGTCCAATGCGGCGCGGAACGCCTCCAGTGTGTGCGGGGGCAGCCCTGCCAGATTCGCGTGACCGGATGCCTCGCGTTGCAGCACCGCCATCATGGGCGATGTGCCGAACACCGGTTCGCCGGTCGCCGCGAATGCGAGCACCGAGGCCAACGACCACCAATCGCTGGCCGCCGTGGATTCGGCGCCCTCGATGACCTCGGGGGCAATGAAGCCGGGTGTGCCCATCACGAGCCCGGTGCTGGTCACATGGCTTTCGCCCGGCGTCATCGCGATGCCGAAATCCACGAGCACAGGACCCGTCACCGAGATCATCACATTGGTCGGCTTGATGTCGCGGTGCACAATTCCCGCCTCATGCACTGCATGCACGGCGTCGATGAGCTTGCTGGAGAGCCGTTCGAGATCGTCTCCCACATACTTGCCGTTATGGCGAACATCCTCACGCAGATTTTCGCCCTCGATGAGTTCGGTCACCAGGAATGCCAGCGAATCGTCTATCTCCATGTCGACAATCTGGCAGACTCCCGAATTGCGGATCTTGCGCATAGCCACGGCCTCACGGCGCAAGCGCTCACGGGCGACCATCTGCGCGCGGTATTCGGGCGAATCCGGATTGCCGTCGTCGGAATCGGAGAGCGACGCCCGAAGGATCTTCATCGCATACGCATTGCCTCCGCCGTCAACGGCGCGCCATACGGAACCCATGGCACCGGAACCAAGGCGTGACTCGAGCGTGTAGCCGCCCACCACGTCTCCGGGCTGCAATTGCAATGCGTATACATCAGTCATACGCCTATCGTATAGCGAACGCACTCGCGATGCGAACAAATGTGCGAAAAGCGGGTGGGCGCGTCGCGACTATGCCGGTTTGTCGCCTTCGGGGGAGTCGTGGGGAGGCATATGCCCGTTGCGGTTCGCGTGCCATCTCAATTTGCGCGCGGTCTGCCCCGAGGCTTGCATGTGCCTGTGTTCCGCGCGACGCAGCTGTTCGATCTCGTTGTGCAGACGATTCACCGAATCGGTGAGCCGCAGCAGTTCCGCCTGCACGATTCTGGATTGCGCCGGGTTCAGACTCGGGCCGAGGGAGGAACCGTTGAGCGGGTCCGGCGCGTCGATGATGTCCTCGTCGCCCGTCGTGTAATCCTCATCGGGGCAACCCCCTGCGTCGTGCGTGGAGGCGTTCGCGGACGGGGATGCGCCTCCGTCCTCGCCCACTGCCGGCGCCGGGATCACCGGATGCGGGCGCACATTGACCTGGTCGATCACCCACGACGAGATCATGGCACTCACGATGCCGATGACGGCGATGCCGGTGATCATGAGAATGATCGCGATGAATCTTCCCAGTGTGGTGACCGGGTAGACGTCGCCGTAGCCGACCGTGGTCACCGTGACAAACGCCCACCAGATCGACAGCGGGAAACTGGTAATCGTGGCGCCGGGAGCCTTGTGCTCCACCGAGTATTCGGCGAGCGCGCCCACATAGATGAGCATCGCGACCACGGCGACCGCGTACAGCGAGATGCGCCCGCGCGAGGCCGTGCCGGCCGAGCGGTTGAACATGTGCAGCATCGGCACGAACCGCAGCAGCCGCAGCGGCTGGAACATCGGCAGGATCATCGTGATGAGCAGTATCAGGTTGCTTTTGAACCAGCTCCACCGGTTGGGCGCGAGGTACAGCGAGATGGCGTAGTCGATGCTGTAGAGCACCCAGACCAGGTTGATCACCAGATTGCACAGCCGTGTGTGGGTGCCTGCGAGAATCTGCCACGAGTACGCGAACAGGAAGAACGCGGAGAGCACGAACATGGGCGCGTTGGTGTAATGCTGCCAGGTGTGCAGTGTCAGACCGGGCCGTCGTGCGCTTTTTCTTGCCGTCATAGTGCCGATTCTATTATCGATATCGATTCCGCGCGTGACATGGGCGCCAAGATCAAGACAATCCGCGAATCCACTCTCGGACGATCGATTCCGCGCGTGACATGGACGCCAATGTGCCCGTTCTGTGGGCATGCTTGCGTGTCGCACGGCAAATTTGGCATGATGGCTATCACGAACCTACCAGTTCGGGCAAGCGGGGAAGCTTGTGCATATGCACGCGACGGTGCGCGGGGCGGAGGGATTTGCTTTGTTCGCCGGATTGTGTATAGTGAAGAAAGCTCATCGAAGAGAAACACTTCACGGAGCGGTGGAAGGTTGTGGCCTAGTCGAAGACGACGGTTGCAAACGGAAACAACACAACACAGTAATCCCCTCACAACGGATCGTTCGGCACGTACCTGCCGATGAAAGGATGAACAGCACATGGCAGAAGTCATTTTCGATCATGTCACTCGTATCTACCCGGGCAACGACAAGCCGTCGGTGGATGACCTCAATCTTGATATCAAGGACGGCGAGTTCCTCGTTCTCGTCGGACCTTCCGGCTGCGGCAAGTCCACGACCCTGCGCATGCTCGCAGGCCTCGAAGAGGTGAACAAGGGCCGCATCCTGATCGGTGGCAAGGACGTCACCACGATGCAGCCGAAGGACCGCGACATCGCAATGGTGTTCCAGAACTACGCGCTGTACCCGCACATGACCGTCGCCGACAACATGGGCTTCGCCCTGAAGATCGCCGGCACCCCGAAGGACGAGATTCGCAAGCGCGTTGAGAAGGCCGCCGAGATCCTCGATCTCACCGAGTTCCTCGACCGCAAGCCGAAGGCTCTCTCCGGTGGCCAGCGCCAGCGCGTCGCCATGGGCCGTGCAATCGTTCGCGAGCCGAAGGTCTTCCTCATGGATGAGCCTCTCTCCAACCTCGATGCAAAGCTCCGTGTGCAGACCCGTACGCAGATCGCGGCACTGCAGCGCCAGCTCGGCGTCACCACGCTGTACGTCACCCACGACCAGACCGAGGCCCTGACGATGGGCGACCGCATCGCCGTCATCAAGCTCGGCATCCTGCAGCAGGTCGGTGCCCCGACCGAGCTGTACGACCGCCCGGCCAACGTGTTCGTCGCAGGCTTCATCGGCTCCCCGTCGATGAACATCAACACGCACCCGGTGGTCAATGGCAAGGCCCAGATCGGCGCCGACACCATGGAACTGCCGAAGGAGGCCCTCGACAAGCTCACGCCGGAAGACAAGAACGAGATCATCGTCGGCTTCCGTCCGGAGGACGCCTCGCTGGCGGCCCCGGATGAGGCGAACGCCTTCTCGCTCAAGGTCGTGAACGTCGAGGATCTCGGCTCCGACGGCTACATCTACGGCAACATCATCACCGATGATTCCGTGGCCCAGAAGACCACTGACACGCTGATGTTCGACCAGAACCAGCTCACCACGATCCGTGTGAATCCGCGTGTGCTCCCGAAGGTCGGCGACGTCGTCAAGATCAAGGTCAACCCGGCCAAGATGCACCTCTTCTCCCCGTCGACCGAGCTGCGTCTCAACTAGCCGGCGCATCCACGTGGAAACAAGCGGAAGCGCACAGGTAGGGCGTTGACATGATCTGCGAAGGACCCCGTTATACACGGGGTCCTTCGCATATTCGGGCGCATTCTCTTCCTTCTGCAGATTATTCGGGTGTCCGGTGCGGAATGCGGGTAATCTAGGAATCTGAAATCTGAATACCGCACTGTATGGCACAAGGATGGGTAGGGCATGGGAATAACCGATAATCCGCAATTGGATCCGCGCGCGTTGAAGGCGACGTCGGTGAAGGCCGAGGATCCCGCGACGCCAGGCCCCGGGCCATCGACGTTAAAGATCACAGCGGCGAGCTCGGACCCGAAGATGTTCACGCTGCCGTGGGAGAAGCCGCTTGCCACCTGGCCGCCGGAACTGCTGGTGAACCTGCCGCGAGGCATCTCCCGCCACATCGTGCGCTTCGTGCACGTGGGCGACGAGGTGTACGCGATGAAGGAGATCACGCGCACCGTGGCCGAACGCGAGTACGAGCTGCTGCGGCAGCTGCAGAAGCTGAATCTGCCCACTGTGCAGCCGATAGCCGTGGTCACCGGCAGGCATGACGACAACGGCGAGCCGCTCGAGGCGATCCTGGTGACCAAGCACCTGCGTTTCTCCATGCCATACCGCGCCCTGTTCGCGCGCACATTGCGGCCCGACACCGCGGAACGCCTGATCGACGCGTTGGCCGTGCTCATGGTGCGTCTGCACCTCGCGGGCTTCTACTGGGGCGATGTCTCGCTGTCGAACGTGCTCTTCCTCAAGGATGCAGACGCATTCTCCGCATTCCTCGTCGACGCCGAGACGGGCGATCTGCAGATCGAACTGACCGCCGGGCAACGCGAGTACGATATCGATCTGGCCCGTACGAACATCATCGGCGAACTCATGGATCTGAGCTCGGGCGAGCTGCTGCCGCCGGATGTAGACGAGATCTCCATAGGAAACCGGCTCGTCGACCGCTACCATTCGCTGTGGAGCGCGCTCACCGACACCGACAACTTCTCGCCGAACGAGATGTGGAAGATCGAGAAGCGCGTGAATCGTCTCAACGAGCTTGGGTTCGATGTGGACGAGCTCGAGATGAAGACCGCCGAAGACGGCAAGCGTGTGCTCGTGCGCCCGCGCGTCGTCGATGCCGGCTATGCGAACCGCAGACTGCTGCGCCTCACCGGCCTCGACGTGCAGGAGAACCAGGCCCGCAGACTGCTCAACGACCTCGACGCCTACCGTGCCTCGAGCTGGCGCGAAGGTGAGGATCTCGAGATTGTGGCAACCGACTGGATGCGCGAGGTGTTCGAGCCGACGGTGCGCATGATCCCACGCGAATACCGTTCGCAGATCGAGCCCGCGCAGTTCTTCCACGAAGTGCTCGACCACCGCTGGTACATGGCCGAGAAAGCCGGCCACGACGTGCCGATGGCCGAGGCCGTGCAAAGCTACATCAAGAACGTGCTGCCGCAGTACCAGCTCGACACGAAGACGGTGAACGAGCTGAACGCCGATGCCGATGCCGGTGTGGTCGACGATGAATACACGTATGACGACGCCTCGAACAACGGCGCGCACACTGCGCCGGCGGCCGGCCACGACGACGGGTACAATCCCGAGGACGACCCGGATGCCGCCGTATGGGCGCACTGAGAGCTGGCTGGCAGCACGTACGCCACTCTGATTGCCGATTTGGTCATTGGTTCGCCAGATTGCGGTGATATGACGAACCATGGGCATCGGTTTCGTCATTGACTCGCGAAAACCCGAACGGATGACGAAACCGATGCCCGGCAGAGAGTCAGTTGGCGGCTTCGCCGGCCTTGCGACGTGCGTTCACGGTGGCGTAGAGTGCGATGCCGGCCGCCACGGAGGCGTTCAGCGACTCCACGGCGCTTGTGATCGGAATGCTCGCAATGGCGTCGCATGCCTCGCGGGTGAGCCTGCTCAGGCCCTTGCCCTCGGAGCCGAGCACCACGACGAGCGGATCGGTTTCGAAGCCGGTCTCGCCCACGAGCTTGCTGCCGCCGCCGTCGAGGCCGATGCTGTAGTAGCCGCGTTCCTTGAGCGCCTCGATTGCCTTTGTGAGGTTCACGACGCGAGCGATTGGCATATGCGCGGCGGCTCCGGCGGAGACCTTCCACGCGGCGGCGTTCACTGAGGCGGAGCGGCGTTCCGGCAGAATCACGCCGTTGACGCCGAAGGCGGCGGCGGAACGAATCACGGCGCCGAGGTTCTGTGGGTCGGTGATGCCGTCGAGGGCAATGAACAATGGGCGTGCGCTCAGGCGGGAGGCCTTGGAATCCGCCATCTCCATGGCACGTGCCTTGCGCTCCGCGCGTTCCACCAGCTCATGCAGCGACGAGTACTGGAACGGGTCGGCCTTGAGGATCACGCCCTGGTGATTGCCCGAACGTGCGATGCGATCCATCTCCAAACGGTCCGCTTCCAGCAGGTTCAGACCATGCTGACCTGCCAGACGCACGATTTCGCGCGTGCGGTCGTCGTGTTCAATGCGGTTCGCCACGTACAGCACACTGGCGGGAACACCCACACGCAATGCCTCGAGCACCGAGTTGCGGCCGATCACCAGATCGTCGGAGTTCGACGTGAAATGTGCGGCGCGACGGCGTGCGGCTAGTCGCGGATCGGAACGCTGGCGTTTCTCGGCCTGCTTCTTCGCCTTGTATGCCTTATGGTAGACGCGGTCCTCGGCCTTCGGGGTGGGGCCCTTGCCGCGCAGGGAATTACGATGTTTACCGCCCGACCCCTTGGTCGGGCCTTTCTTAGTAGCCATGCGCTCATTCTCTCAGCACCCGTTGTCAAGAATTGGTGAAAAAACCAGGGGCCACACATGATATTCACTTACAGGCATAGGCTTGCGTCGTGGTGTGTGGAATAATGGCAACCGTTAGCATTGCGCGACAAAGCGTATGCCCATAACCGCGCAGCCAGGCGTGTGCCGGCACTGCAAACCGTGCAGCAACAGTTGCAGTCTGTGCAATACTGTGCAGATTGTGTATGCAGACTCTGCAGATGTTGCGAGCAGAGGCAGTTGCAGGCCAGGCAGAGCATGGTTGACTACTCCGCGGCTGACCGAGGAGATTATTTATGGATGATCGCATCATAGATCCATCCGCACTGAACCGCGAACCCCATGTGGAACCTGCGGATGCCGAAGAATCCAAGGAAGTGAAGGCCCAGGAGGCGCTCCTGCATGACGTTGACCCGTCGCTCGCCAGCGCCGACGAGGTGGCCGAGGCCCTCAATGTGGACACCCACACCGGCCTGAGCAGCGAAGAGGCCAAACGCCGACTCGAGAAGTTCGGCGCGAACGAGCTGGCATCCGCCCCGCCAGTGCCGAAGTGGAAGAAGTTCCTGCAGCAGTTCCAGGACCCGCTGGTCTATCTGCTGCTTGCCGCGACGGCCATTTCGCTGGTCGCGTGGATCATCGAGAAGGTGAATGCGGCCCCTGGCGCCGAGGGCGGCGAGGCGCTGCCCTTCGATGCCATAGTGATCGTGCTGATCCTCATCGTGAACGCCGTGCTCGGCTACGTGCAGGAGGCGAAGGCCGACGAGGCGGTCAACGCGCTGTCCGAGATGACGGCACCGACCTCGAACGTGCTGCGAAACGGCCGCGTCGAGCGTATCGCCACCACCGACATCGTGCCAGGCGACGTGCTCGTGCTCGGCGAAGGCGACACGGTGCCGGCCGATGGCCGTCTGTTCGCCGCCGCCAGCCTGCGCATCGCCGAGGCGTCACTCACCGGCGAATCGGTGCCGGTGGGCAAGAAGCCGGAAACGCTTGAGAAGGCCAAGGCACTGGGCGACCGCTCGAACATGGTGTTCAACGGCACGTCCGTGACGCAGGGCACCGGCCGTGCCATCGTGACCGGCACCGGCATGAACACGCAGGTGGGCAAGATCGCCGACCTGCTGCAGTCCACCGAAGACGACACCACGCCGTTGCAGAAGGAAATGAACCACGTCTCGAAGATTCTCGGCATCGCCGTGTGCATCATTGCCGTGGTGGTGCTGGTGGCGCTCGCGGTGCTCGAAGGCTTCCATAGCGTGCATGACGTCATCGACTCGCTGCTGCTCGCCGTTTCTCTTGCCGTCGCCGCCGTGCCGGAAGGCCTGGCGACCATCCTCACCGTCGTGCTGGCTCTCGGTGTGCAGCGCATGGCCGCACACCATGCCATCGTGAAGAAGCTGCATTCGGTGGAGACGTTGGGCTCCGCCTCCGTCATCTGCTCCGACAAGACCGGTACGCTCACCCGCAACGAGATGACGGTGGAACGCGTGGTCGTGCCGAGCGGCGAAGTTGAACTCACCGGCACCGGCTATGCGCCGGAAGGCGATATGGTGTCGCTGAACGGCGATGCCGTGCCGGAGAACATCGCGCAGGAGGTCTACGCCACGCTTGGCGCCGGCACGCTGGCCAACGACGGCGAACTGCGCGAGGGCCCCAAGCCTGGAACCTGGGAGATCGTCGGCGACCCGACCGAAGTTTCGCTCGTCGTGGCGGCACGCAAGACGCACGCCGACAAGCGATTCCACCACTTCACCCGCGTGGCCGAGATCCCGTTCACGTCGGAGCGCAAGCGCATGTCGGTCATCACGAAGAACGACACCGACTCGGGCAAGCTCACCGTGTTCGCCAAGGGAGCCCCGGACGTGCTGCTGAGCTACTGCGACCGCATCTTCGTCAATGGCGCGGTGCGCAAGCTCACCGAAGGCGATCGCCAGGACATTCTCAAGAAAGTGGAGGAGCTCTCGCGTGAAGCCTACCGCACGCTCGGCGAGGCCTACCGACCGCTCGAGACCGCTTCGCTGAGCGAGGTGCCGGGCATTCGTACGAATGCCGCGGGAGACGTCTCCGACATCTCGGAGCAGGCAGATGTGATCGAGCACCAGCTCGTATGGACCGGCATGGTTGGCATCATCGACCCGCCGCGCGTGGAGGTGCGCGACGCCGTGGCCGAAGCGCACCGCGCAGGTGTGCGCACGGTCATGATCACCGGCGACCATCCGCTCACCGCGGCCCGCATCGCCTCCGACCTGGGCATCATCGAACAGGGCGGCAAGGCGCTCACCGGCGACGAGCTCGATTCGATGGATGAGAAGCAGCTCGACAAGGCGACCTCCGAGGTCTCCGTGTACGCCCGTGTGGCCCCCGAACACAAGCTCAAGATCGTCGAGAGCCTGCAGCGCCAGGGCAACATCGCCGCCATGACCGGCGACGGCGTGAACGACGCGCCTGCGGTCAAGGCCGCCGACATCGGCGTGGCCATGGGCATCACCGGCACCGAGGTGACGAAGCAGTCGGCCAAGATGATTCTGGCCGACGACAACTTCTCCACTATCGTCGCCGCCGTGCGCGAGGGCCGCGGCATTTTCGACAACATTCGCAAGTTCCTGCGCTACCTGCTCAGCTCGAATGTGGGCGAGGTGTTCACCGTGTTCCTCGGCGTCGTGCTCGCCGGCTTCCTGGGCATCAAGAACCCGGATTCCGTGGGCGTGACGGTGCCGTTGCTCGCCACCCAGCTGCTGTGGATCAACCTGCTCACCGACGCCGCCCCGGCGCTCGCGATGGGCGTGGATCCGACGACCGAAGACGTGATGAACCGCAAGCCGCGCAAGCTCACCGACCGTGTGATCGACGGTGCGATGTGGGGCGACATCGTCTACATCGGCCTCATCATGGCCATCGTGACGCTGATCGGCATGGACATGCACCTGAGCGGCGGCGTGTTCACCGACCGTTCCGTGGATGCGCTCGGCCACGACGCCCAGATGGTCGAGGCTCGCACGATGGGCTTCACGATTCTCGTGTTCGCCCAGCTGTTCAATGCGATTGCCTCGCGCTCGCACCTGCAGAGCGCCTTCAAGGGGCTGTTCTCGAACAAGTGGCTGTGGGGCGCCATCGCGCTGTCGATTGTGCTGCAGCTGCTCGTGATCTACGTGCCGTGGCTCAACACCGCATTCGGCACCACGCCGCTGCCGCCGATGGCGTGGCTGGAGTGCATCGGCCTGGCCGCCATCGTGCTCGTCGCCTCGGAGATTCGCAAGATCTTCCTGCGCATGCGCGCGACGCACTGATTCCTCTCGGAATCCCGCAGGGGCCTGCCCGTCGTGGCAGGCCCCTGCCTTTTCCCGGGCCGGGTGTGCGGTCGTGGCGGTTCATGCCGCCGGTGAATTCGCTTGGTATCACTACACTGGGCCGTATATGTGCGTGCGAGGGGCATGGCAGCGTATGCATGCGTCCGACGTGCGCAGGAACACTCATCGTCCTTTGCAAGGAGAAGCTGATGCTGCTATCTGACCGCGACATCCGTGCCGCGCACGCCGAGGGTCATATCTCGCTTGATCCGTGGACCGACGAAATGGTGCAGCCAGCGTCCATTGACGTTCGTCTCGACCGCTTCTTCCGCCTGTTCAACAACCATGCGTATACCTACGTGGATCCAGCGGAGAACCAGGGCGAGCTCACCGAACAGTTCGAAGTGGGCCCGGACGAACCGTGGATTCTGCACCCCGGCGAGTTTGCATTGGGTTCTACCTGGGAGTACGTGAAGATCGACGAGACGCTCGCCGCACGATTGGAGGGCAAGAGCTCGCTCGGCCGCTTGGGCATTCTCACGCATTCAACCGCCGGGTTCATCGACCCCGGTTTCGAGGGGCATATCACGCTTGAGCTGTCGAATGTCTCGACACTGCCCGTGAAACTCTGGCCTGGCATGAAGATTGGCCAGATGTGCTTCTTCCAGCTGAGCTCGCCGTCGGAGCACCCTTACGGCTCCGAGACCACCGGCTCGCATTACCAGGGACAGCGCGGCCCGACGCCGTCGCGCTCGTACCAGAACTTCTATCGCGCGCAGATCACCGACTGATGTCTCGGTGAATGTATGTACAGATTGACACAGAAGGGCGAGGAGAGGCATGACTGATTCGGGGAATCCGTCTGATTTGCAGTTTCCGGTGAGTCCGGAGCCGCGCGATTTCGATGTCACCCATGTAGTGGACAAGGATGCGCTCGAATTCCCGAGCATGGACGACGATCCGTCGCATGCCGCCGCACACGAATCCCAGCTGCAATCTGCGGGCTCGGCGAATACGGCTGCGATTCCCGCACCGCCGGTGAACGGGCATCCGCATGATCACGCGCGCCGCACCGCGCGTTCGGGCGCACATGATGCAACGCCGACGCCGGATGAGACCCCTGCGGATTCCGCGGCGCTCACGCTAGCCGCGTCCCAGCCCAGTGCCGGCCGTCATGCGGCGAACACGGTGAACGGCGCGTCTGCGGGCGATGCCGCGCCCACGCAGCTGTTCACGTCGCCCCATGACGATGTGCTGGCGGGCGTCTCGGTCAATCCCCCGTTGCCGGCGGAAGAGCCGACGCGCGTCGTCTCCTCGGAATGGGAGCAGATTGTAGATTCGCAGACGTCGGTGATGCCACCGGCCGCCCCCGCCGCGATGCCGCCGGCCATTCCGCCGACGGATGCGGACGGCAATGCAGATGGATCGGGTGACGAGCCCGACGAGGAAGCCCCTCATCATTCGGCAAACGGGGGCGGCAAGAGCCACACGAAGCTCATTGCGGGCATTGTCGTCGGCGTGCTCGTGATCGCGCTCATCGCCGGCGGCATCGCATGGTGGTCGAGCAGCCGCAGGAACAACGCGCAGCGGAACGCATACACGCTATGCCAGAACACGCGCGACTCGTACGACGATGCCCATACCGCACTTGCGGCGGCGCTGAAGGACGCCAATGCTCTCACGAGCACACCCACCGATCAGGTCGCCGATGCGAAGACGCTCGACACGCTGAAGAGCGCCGTGGCCGACGCCGAGAAGCTCGACCAGCAGTCGGTGGCCGAATGCGCGGTGGATGCCAACACGGCTGCGATCGAGAAGACCACGGATTCGCTGCGCAACACCGCGAATGAGATCACCAAGGCCAAGAGCGCGCTTGACGCGGCAACGAAGGCGGTGAACGATTCGAAGAATATGCAATCGCAATCCGCCGCGCGCGACGAATTGACGAAGGCCATAGACGACGCGCAGAAGATTCTCGACGCAAGCGCCAACGCCGTGACCGACGAGCAGGTTCGCACCGATCTGGAGAACCGCATCGCAGACGCGCGCAAGCTGGCGGACGGCCAGAATCTGAACGCGGAGGATGTGACGGCCATGGTGAAGACGCTCACCGATGCCGGCACCGCCGTGCAGCAGTCGCAGACCGAGTATGCGAACCAGCAGGCTGCGACGGCCCAGCAGGCGGCCGAGGAGGCGCAGCGTCAGGCCGAAGCCCAAGCCCAAGCGGCCCAGCAGGCCCAGCAGAATGCGGCGCAGGCGCAGCAGCAGAATGCGCAGACCACCACGCCCGACACTTCCGATGCCGGCACGGCCGGCGACGGCACCACGGGTGCCGGTGCCACCGGCACCGACGGTGAGACGACGGGCAACGGGGGCACCCCGGCAAATGGCGCACAGTGAACGCCATGAACGTATGCGCGACTATCGCGTATATTGAGACGCATGAGCACTGCAGATGACACCCCGAATCCCGACGACCCGTTCGAGCCCTCCGATGATCCGGAGCATCTCGACGATCTGTCTCGCGAACTCGACGATCTGGTCGATTTCGCCAATCTCGAGCGTGAAATGACCGAGGCGGCGAATACGACGCCGTCGGGCCCGTACGCGGGGCAGAGCGCCGGCGAACGCAAACGCATGGAGCCGCCGGTGGGCCGCGTGGCCTCGGTGGTGCCCGGGCATTTCGGCGACCGGCTTACCGTGACCGAGGCGTTGGCCTCGCGAGGCGGCGGCAATGCGCAACCGAACCGACCACTGTTCGTCTGCCTGCATGGCTGGGGGTCGAATGAGGACGACCTCGCCGGCATAATGCGCTATGTGGCGCCATACAGCGACTTCGTATCATTGCGGGCGCCGCTCGTGCTGCAGGAGGCGTCGCCACGCGGATTCGCCATGCAGCAGGGTGCGTACAGCTGGTTCCATGACGCGGTGCCGGTGGGCGACGATCTCGATTACGACGCCTATGCCGCCGCCTGCGCAATCGACGACTGGGTGACCACGAACGTGGGCGAGAACCGCGACGTGGTGCCAATCGGCTTCTCTCAGGGCGGCACGCTCGCCGTCGAACTGCTGCGCGTGCACCCGCAACGCTACCGTGCGGCGATCTCCCTCTCCGGATTCGTGGCTCCGGGCAACGTGCCGGCGACCACGCCGTACGACGACATTCTCGCCGATCTGAATATCCCGGTGTTCTACGGGTACGGTGAACTCGACACGGTGCTGCCGAAATACATGATCTACGAGACGATCGCATGGCTCGAGGAACACACCTGGCTCACCGCACGCGGCTACCGCGGGCTCGACCACGCGGTGAGCATGGAGGAGTTCTCCGACCTACGCCAATGGCTGCTCGACCAGGACATCGCCTCCGGCATCATCTGATTCGCAACCACTGCCGCCGCATTCAGACTCTTCCGCGAACCGTGCCGTGCAGTGCAGATCGGAAGGCAGATCAGAAGTTCGAATCGGCGGCCACGCTCATCACATACACGTTCTTGCGTAGCTGACGTGCCTGCGCGCGCGTGATGTCGCCGGCCTCCACCATGTTCTGGATTACGCTGAGCTCGATGCCGAAGCTCTCGCGCTTGACGTCTTCGATCTGGGTGACGAGTGAGGCGGAATTCGCCATGTTCGGGCGCGATTTGAGCGCCGCCTCCGCGCGCCGGTAATCCATGAGCAGCGACGACACATACTCCGTGCCGTAGGTGTTGCTGCTCATCTCCTCGTACAGCCTGTCAATCACATGATCGAAGGCGCCGAGTTCCAGATTGCGCAGACTCGCGTAGATCTCGTTTTCGTTGACGAGCGGCGTGCTGCGGCGAATCGTGTTGGCGGCACGGCGGGAGAGCAGGACCAGACGACGCTGTGCCAAATGGGCGCGTCCCTTGACCTGCCAGACCACGTGCGAGGAGTCGTGTTTCGTGTTCGTGTGACGCAGCGTGTCCATGATCTGGTCGAGCAGGCGTTCGCATGCCTCGACATTGACCTCGCGTTCGCGCTCGCTGAGCGTGGGGTCGAGACGGAATTCGGCGAGCTTGCGCTTGACGTACTCCTTCTCCCAGTTGAGCGCGTCGATCTGCAGTTCGATGCGTGCCGAAGGGTCTATGGTGCCCAGCTGGTTCTTGAGCCGGCCGATGCGCTGGGTGTACGAGTTGATCACCACCATCACGGCGGAGCGGTTCTCGTCGGTGGTCAGTTCTGCCAATTCCTCCACCGTGCGCCGCAGCACCTCTATGGAGGCCTCGGTGGTCTCGCGGGGCACGTCCTTCGCCTTGTTCGGCGCGATCACCGGCAGCAGGAAGTTCGAAAGCAGCAGCGTCACGATGATCACGCCGCCGGCGATGAAGATGAGCTCGTCGCGCATCGGGAACCATTCGCCATCGGCAATGGTGTACGGGATCGTGAACATCAACGACAGCGTGATGGTGCCCTTGGCGCCGCCGAAGGTCATCACGGCGGCGGAGCGCCAGCGTTCCGGCGTCATGCGGCGACGCTTGTGCGAATCCTGCGCGCGGGCGAGGCGCAGCATGCCCGAGACCCATAGGAATCGCAGGCCGACGATGAGCGTCGAGACGCACAGGATGACCGCGAGCAGCGTGTAGTTGCTCACCATCGGGTTATCCCAGCTCGCGCGCATGGCGCCCGGCAGCAGCATGCCGAGCAGAATGAACACGGCGCCGTTGAGCGAGAACGAGAGCACCGACCACACGCTTGAGGCGACGATGTTCGTCCGGGCCACGTTCGGGCCTATGCCGGTGCGGTCGAAACGGATCACGAGACCTGCGGCCACCACCGAGAGAATGCCCGAGACATGCACGGCCTCGGCGCCCAGATACAGCAGGAACGGCAGGAACAATTCCATGAGAATGCGTGTGGTGGTGGTCTCCCAGCCGAGTTGGCGCGAGGATTCGAACACCCAATTGGCCAGCACGCCCACAATGCAACCGAATACGGCGCCGCCGAAGAAGGTGATGAGGAACTCCCAGGCTGCCTCGCCAACGCGGAACTGGCCGGTGACGGCGGCGGCGATCGCGAACTGGAAGCCGACGATGCCCGAGGCGTCGTTGAACAGCGATTCGCCTTTGAGCACGCCGATCTGGCGTTGCGTCAGCGTGGCCTCATGGCTCAGCGAGCTCACGGCGACCGCATCGGTGGGGCCGAGCGCGGCGCCGAGCGCCAGTGCAGCGGCCAACGGGAACATGGGCCAGAGCGTGTGCAGCGAGAATCCGACGACCACCATCGTGAAGATGGCCAGACCGATGGCGAGCGACAGTGACAGCTTAAGCGATTTGAGCAGCTGACTCTTGTTGATCTCATGCGCCTCAAGGTAGAGCAGAGGCGCAATGAACAACACGAGGAACAGCTCCGGGTCGAGTTGCACATCCGGGAAGAACGGCATCTGCGAGGCGATGAGACCGAGCACGATCTGCACGAGCGGCGTGGAGATGCGCGGCAGGAAGCGGCTCAGGAACGAGGAGAGCAACACGGCGCCGAGAATGCACAGGATGAGAATGAGAACGCTCACAGGCTTCCTTTCTGTATGCGCGGGGTCTGCAGCCGGCATGGGCCATGGCCGATCTTCTAATATGCTGTCTGGTCTCAGTATGCTGTATAAGCAGAGCCGTCGTCTGCGAGCGTAGCAAAGCCAGATGTCGAACAGTGGAAGCGCTCGGCATGCGAGCGGGCGGACGATGGCATGCATACAAAGGCAGGGGCGGTATCGCGATGACACAATACGCAGAGGCGATGGGCGAGGCGCTCGCACAGGCACGGATGGCGCGATCCGCGGGCGATGTGCCGGTGGGTGCGGTCGTGCTCGATGCGCACGGCGAGGTGATCGGACGCGGGCGCAATCTGCGTGAGCGCGATGCAGATCCGCTCGCCCATGCCGAGATCGTGGCGATGCGTGAGGCGGCAGCGGTGCGCGGGAATTGGAATCTGGCCGATTGCACGCTCGTCGTCACGCTCGAGCCATGCCCGATGTGCGCGGGGGCCTGCCTGCAGACGCGTATCGGCCGCATTGTGTTCGGCGGCTGGGATGCCAAGCTGGGGGCGTGCGGTTCGGTGTGGGACATTCCGCGCGACCCGCATGTGGGCCATGAGCCCGAGGTGTACGGCGGCGTGTGCGAACGCGAGTGCACGGCATTGCTCGCCGAGTTCTTCCACAGTCGCCGGCATGCCTGATCCATGCCGAATTACTTGCCGTGTGCGCGGAACACACCATGGCATGGCAAGGAATGCGCGATTGCGTAGCATGGCAGCGTAGTCACATTGCAACGACGCATGCCGAAAGGGGAATATGACACGGATTTCCGAATTCAACGCGACCACGCACGCCGGCGAGGCATTGCATGTGGTCTCCATGGAGAACCACGACGCGGATTCGGCGTTCGCGCTCGCGTTCGTGGCCGACGAGTTGCCGCGTGTGGTGCATTGGGGGCGCCCCCTCACCCAGCCACGCACGCTGGTGAGCGCAGTGGACGCCCTGCGCCCGCAACGGGTCTCCGGCGCGCTCGACGAGACCACATGGCCGAGCGTGCTGCCCACGCAGGCCGAGGCATGGACCGGTGAGCCGCGTTTCGTGGTGCGTCGCGATGGCGTGGAGCTCTTCTGCCGTTTCGTCGTCACCGACATCGCGGTGGGTGACGCCGGGGTTGCCGTTACCGCCAGCGATGCCGAACAGGGGGTCGAGATCATCTGGACCTGCGAGATGCGCGACAGCGGCCTGGTGCGTCAGCGCGCGGACGTGCGCAATCTGGGCGCGGGGAGTCTGGAGATCGGCAAGGTGGAACTCGGTTTCCCGGTGCCGGCCGACATGACCGAGTTGCTCACCACCACCGGGCATCATTTGCGTGAACGTTCACCGCAGCGCCAGCCGCTGACGATCGGTCGGTTCCAGAAGGCGAGCATGGTGGGGCGCCCCGACTTCGACGCTTCGCTGCTGCTCAATGCAGGTCGCCCCGGCTTCGGCTTCACGCATGGCGACGTGTATGCGGTGCATGTGGCGTGGAGCGGCAATTCACTCATGGCGGCGGAGCGCCTGCCATACACGACCGGTGTGATCGGCGGCGCGGAAGTGCTTGCGGGCGGTGAGATCACGTTGCATGATGCCGCGGACTCCTACACCACGCCGTGGCTCTACGGTTCCTTCGGCGAGGGGCTCAACGAAGTCGCCGCACGCTTCCACGCCGACCTGCGCGCCACCCATGCGCGTTGGCGTGCCGAGCATGGCATTGCCGACAAGCCGCGTCCGGTGATCCTGAACACCTGGGAGGCCGTGTATTTCGAGCATGATTACGATACGCTTGTCAGGCTCGCAGACAAGGCTGCCGCGAGCGGCGTCGAGCGCTTCGTGGTCGACGACGGCTGGTTCGGCGACCGCCGTGGTGACACGGCGGGTTTGGGCGACTGGCGGATCTCCCAGGACGTGTGGCCCGACGGCGAGCACTCGCTCAAGGCGCTTGCAGACTACGTGCATGCCAAGGGAATGGAGTTCGGCCTGTGGTTCGAACCGGAGATGGTGAACCCGGATTCCGCGATGTACCGCGAGCACTCCGACTGGGTGCTCATGCCCACCGCGCACCGCCTGCCGATGCAGGGGCGCAACCAGCAGGTCGTCGACCTGACGAATCCGCAGGCGTATGCGTATGTGTACGGCTGCATGGACTCGCTCGTCGGCGAGCTCGGCATCGACTACATCAAATGGGACCACAACAAGTACGTGACCGAGGCGGTCTCCCCGCGCACCGGCAGCTGCGCGGTCCATGGGCAGACGCTCGCCGTCTACCGCATGTTCCACGACTTGAAGACCTCCCACCCCGGCCTGGAGATTGAAAGCTGCTCGTCGGGCGGCGGCCGCGTCGACATGGGCATTCTCGAGCTCGCAGACCGCATCTGGGCCTCCGACTGCGTGGATCCGGTGGAGCGCGCCGACATCCAGCGCTACACGTCGCTGCTCGTGCCTCCGGAGATGATTGGCGAGCATGTCGGCGCCAGCCCCGCGCACTCCACGCACCGCGCGACGAGTCAGGAGATGCGCATGGCGATGGCGTTCTTCGGGCATCTGGGCATCGAATGGAATCTGCTCAAGGAGCCGCAGCACGACCTCGACCTGTTGGGCGAATGGGTGCACGCCTACAAGGAGCACCGCGTCGACTTCGAACATGGCGTCGCCGTGCATGACGATGCAGCCGACCCGACCGTGCGCGTGGACGGTGTGATCAGCGCGGATGGTGCGCGTGCCGTCTACCGCTTCACCCAGCTCACCACGTCGCAGACCTACCCGGCCGCGCCCATCGCGCTCCCCGGACTCGACGCGCAGGCCACCTATCGTGTGCGCCCGCTCGCACTGAACATGGCGAGTGGTGAGCCCTTCGGCGAGATCGGCAACGGGCAGAGCGAACTCGGTTGGTGGAATGCGAACGGCGTGGAGATGACCGGCGAGGCACTCGCAAGCTACGGTCTGCGACCGCCGAGCATTCACCCCGCCAACGCGGTGCTGTTCAGCGTGACGCGCGTGTAGCACGCCATTGCGGCCGCGCCTTCGCTAGCTAATGTAGGTGGCGATGGCGCGGGCGGCGGCGGAATCCGACCACAGCCGCCAGCTGAACCGCGGAATCGAGAATTCGACCGGCGCGGCCTGGCTGTGCCGGTAGGCATCGATGCCCTTGCGAATGAACTCGCGGTTCTTCTTCGCAATGAACGAGCTTTCCCCGCTGACGAGCACGCGTGAGGGCATCGCCAGATTCGAGACGGTCGCCACAAGCACGCCGAGCCGGTAGCAGGTGCGTTCGGCGAGTCTGCGCGCCTGCGGCCGGTTCGCCCGCAGATCGTGCGAGAACTCCTCGAAGGTGGTCACACGCCCCATGATGCCCGAGTATTCCTCGGCGATCGAGTCGGACGTCAGGCATTGCGAGCAGCCGATATGCCCGGAGGAGCAGCGCGGCCCCTCCGGGTCGATCAGCACATGTCCGGCCAGACCATAGCTTTTGTCGGGGTTGTCTATTGGGTCGCCGTGGTCGGAGATCGAATAGCCCACGCCGGCGCCCATCGTGATGACGGCGAATCTGGGAACGCCAATGGCGTCGCCGAACCAGCATTCGTGCAGCAGCACCGAGTCGAGGTCGTTGAACACCTTGGTGGGAATGCCGGTGTCCCGCTGCAGCATGCCGCCCAGGTCAACGCTGGAATCCCAGTACAGGAACGGCGCGAAGGTGACGTAACGGTCGTCCTCGACGTGGCCGCCGAGCGAAAGACCAAGCGCGGTGGGCGCGGGGGCGTCGGGGGAGGCGGCGACGAGTTCACGCACCATGCGGGTGATCTGCTCGACCACGGCCTGTGGGGCGGTGTTCGACACGGTTTCGGTGATGTCACTGCCGATGGGGCGGCACATCGTGTTCACCTCGGACACCGTGATGGCGCCGTCGTGAATGTTGACGCCGACGAAGGCATGCGAGTCCTCGCGAATGCGCAGCGCGGTCTGCGGGCGGCCGCGGCGTTCACTTGATTCGCGTAGGTCGAATCCCTGCGGCAATCTGCCCGCCTGCGTGCTGCCGGCCGGCATCTCCTCGATCACGCCGTCGTAAATGAGATCGCTGGTGATGCGCGAGAGCGCGCCCTGCGACAGATTGAAGATCTGCGCGAGCGGCGTCCGCGCGATCGGGCCGTATTGCATGATGCCGCGCGCCACATTATGCGTAGCATCCGAACGACTGAACCAGCGTGGAAAATCAAGCGAATCCGAATTAGTTTCCATGAGTATATAAATATACGCCAATTACTTACACTGTTTCAAGGCACGCGGGGTGGTGGGAATGAAAAGGGCGGTTCCATACACTGGCAACCGTCAGCCGGGGTAAGGGAGCCATCGGCGATGGAAAGTGGAAATGGACAAGGGAGTCAGAATGAAGTTCGCAACACGGATGAGACGTTCGGCCATGCGACGCATGCTCCGCGGCATCGGCGCGGCGGTGTGCGCGTTGGCGGTCGGCGTGGGCGCGGCGGGCTGCGGCAACAGTGCCGGCAGCGGGCAGGTCACGCTCGATTTCTTCCAGTTCAAGGCCGAGGCCGCGGACTGGTTCAAGCAGGCGGCACAGGAGTTCGAGAAAGAGAACCCCGACATTCGCATCAACATCAACAACTCGGCGAATGCGCAGACCGACCTGCGCACGCGTTTCGTGAAGGACCGCGTGCCCGACGTGATTACCTTCAACGGCGACTACAGCTTCGGCACCTTCGCCGCCTCCGGGGTGTTCCATGATTTCACCGATGACCCGCTGGTGAGCGAACTCAACGAGGGCATGGTGAACATCGCGAAGAACCTCGTGCAGACCTCGGACCCGGCGAAGAAGAGACTGTACGGCCTGCCGTTCGCGGGCAATGCCTCCGGCTACATCTACAACAAGGATCTCTTCCGCAAGGTCGGTCTCGACCCCGACAATCCGCCGCAGACATGGGATGAATTCATTGCCATGCTCAAGAAATTCCGTGATGCGGGCATCAACCCGGTGCAGGCCACGCTCGCCGATGCCTGGACCACGCAGGCGCCCCTCGCCTCGCTTGCCGGCACATTGGTTCCCGAGAGCGAATATGCCGCGCTGAAAAGCGGTGACACCACGTTCAAGCAGATCTGGACCGAACCGATCGAGAAGGAAATCGAACTGTTCAAGTATGCAGACAGCGAGAAGGGCGTCACCTACCAGCAAGGCACGCAGAACTTCGCCAAGGGCACGGCCGCGATCATTCCGCTCGGTACCTATGCGATTCCGCAGATCACGATGGTCAACAAAGACATCGACCTGGGCTTCGCCCAGATGCCCGCCACGAACGATGCGAGCAAGCAGATCCTCACCGCCGGCGACGACGTGATCCTCACAATGGGCGCGAACAGCAGGCACAAGGAACAGTCGATGCGCTTCATACGGTTCCTCATGAGCAAGAAGCAGCTCGAGAACTACGCCGACGCGCAGTCCGCGATCACGCCGCTCAAGGAGACCTATTTCGGCAACAAGGCGCTCGAGCCGGTGCGCCCGTTCTTCGAGAGCAACCGTGTGGCGGACTTCTGCGACCACTACATTCCGTCGTCCATCAACATAGGCGGCTACCTGCAGTCCGCGATCATGAGCGGCAACGTGAACCAGTTCATCGACTCCATGCAGAACGAGTGGAACAAGGTCCAGGCTCGTGACTTCCGCAAGTAGTCTGCGGCCGGGATACAAGGGAAGGAAAGCAAAATGACTTCGTTGGCCAATGCCGACCAGCAGGCGCGCGCCATGGAGGACGTGCTTGCGAATGACATCGACACGCATCACTCGCGCACACCCGCGGGCAAACCGCCCCGCAAACGCAGGGTCTCCGCGTTCTCGCGCCGCAAGGTGGACCACGCCTATTACTGGATGGCCGTTCCGGCCGCCGTGATCTTCGCGGTGTTCCTGTATGTGCCCTTCGTGCGCGGCATCATGTACTCGTTCACGAATTCGCAAGGGTACGGCAGCTGCAACTGGATCGGGTTCCAGAACTACTTCGCCCTGTTCCGCGACGAACGGGTCGGCCACGCCTATCTGTTCACATTCCTCATCGCCATCGCCATCACCGTGCTCATCAACGTGATCGCATTGTTCCTCTCGGTGGCGCTGAACGGCAAGATCGCCTGCAAGAACGGCTTCCGCGCAATCTACTTCATTCCGTACACGCTGGCCGTGCTCGTCATAGGCTACGTGTTCAAGTACATCTTCATGCAGCCGCTGCCCGAGCTCGGCAAGGCGCTCGGCATTGGCTGGCTGAGCGAGTCGCTGCTCACCAGCGAGCGCTATGCGTGGATTCCGATCGTGTTCCTCGCCGTGTGGCAGGGCGTCGCCTATTCGGTGCTCATCTATCTCGCCGGCTTGCAGACCGTGGACTCCGAGGTCTACGAGGCGGCCGCGATCGACGGCGTGAACGCCTGGCAGAAGTTCTGGAAGATCACGTTCCCGCTCATCGGACCGTTCTTCACAATCAATCTCGTACTCACCATGAAGAACGCGCTCGGCACCTTCGACCAGGTCGTCGCGCTCACCGACGGCGGCCCGAACTCGAAGACCGAGACCGTCACCTACCTCATCTGGAAGGGCGGTCTCACCGGCGGCGAGTACGCATACCAGACGGCGAACGCCGTGCTCTTCTTCATCGTCCTCGCGATCATCGCGTTCATTCAGCTCAAGTTCTTCGGCAGCAAGGAAAAGGTGTGAGACCATGACCACCGCAACCGCAAACACCATGTCGCAGCAGTCTGCGCAACAATCTGCAACCATGAATACCGCGCCGGCCAAAGCGGAGAAGTTCCGCAAGGACCGCCGCATCAACTGGTGGCTCACCGCGGTCGTCGCCGTGTTCAGCCTCACGATTCTCGTGCCGCTGTATTTCACCGTGGTCACCGCATTGAAGACGCCGGCGGAGGCGGGCACATTCTCGCTGCCGACGAGCTGGCAGTGGGGCAATTTCGCGGCCGCCTCGGCCAAAGTGGACTACCCGCGCGCCGCGCTCAACTCGGCGATCATCACCGTGCTCGCCGTCTCGCTCACGCTCGTGACGAACACCTTCGTCGCCTACGCGATCGCGCGCAACATGGACAAGCGTTTCTTCCGCTTCCTCTACTACTTCTTCATCGCCGCCATGTTCGTGCCGTTCCCGGTGGTCATGCTGCCGCTCGCCAAGCAGATGGGCTCGTGGCACCTCGACAACCAGGCCGGCCTGATCGTCCTGTACGTGATTCTCGGCCTCGGCACGAACCTGTTCATCGCCACCGGATTCATTCGCTCAATCCCGGTGTCGCTCGAAGAGGCCGCGCGCATCGACGGTGCGGGCACATGGCGCATCTTCTGGAAGATCATCTTCCCGCTCATGGGGCCCATCAACGCGACGATTGCGATCATGACCGCACTGTGGGCATGGAATGACTTCCTGCTGCCGCTTATCATCCTCACCGATCAGAGCAACCAGACCATCCCGCTCGCGCAGTATGTGTTCAGCTCGCAGTTCGCCACGAACTATCCGCAGGCGTTCGCGAGCTACCTGATGGCCATGGCCCCCGTGCTCGTCGTCTACATCTTCGCCCAGAAGTGGGTCGTCGGCGGTGTGATGCGCGGTGCCGTGAAGTAACCCGCGACCCGTTCTGCCGCCTGCGCTGCGGGAGTGGAGCGGCGAGCGGGCGTCTGCGGGTAGCGCATGGGCGGGGAGTGGCGCATGGGCGGCTAGCGCATCTGCGTAATTGGGGACAGATAGGCGTTCTGTCTGTCCCCTTTTACGCAGACTATTACTTTCAGTAATTCTTTGCCTCTGCTTCCCCTCTTCCTTTTCTTCCTTTGCGTAATTTGGGACATCTGCGGGTCGGAGATGTCCCTTTTTACGCAGAGCTAGCGTTCCCTTTCACGCAGAGTTCTTTCCCGCAGAGTTGTAGCGGGCACCGCGTCTTCCGGCGGCGATCGCCTGCGTTCTGTTGCCCTGTTGTTTTGCGTAATTGGGGACGTGCACGGGTCTGCGATGTCCCTTTTTACACATTTACGCAGATTGCAGATGCGCATCCGGGAGTGCGAGAATCTGTGGCTGTATCTGCATATTAAAATCCGCAAATTGAGACTGAGTTTGCAAATATGGCACGGCAAGCGGTTCGCGAGCGCCTTGCCATAGTCGGGTTTGCGAGAAAGGCACGTCTGCGCGCTCCTAGATTGCCTGTCCTGCAGCAGCGGTCTCGCTGGGACCCGGCAGACGCGTCATAGTTGCCCATGATGAGACTGCGTTTGCAAATACGGCGAGATAATCTGCGATCCAAGAGCCAATCTGAGCCCAGATTTGCAATAACGACACCCAATTGCATATCAGATTGCCCGCATGAGACTGGAGTTGCATGAACGGCGCGCAGCCGGGTCGCCCACGTCAGTGATTGCTCGCGCGAGACCGGAGTTGCAAGCAAATGCGCGTTAGGCAGTGCGCGCTGCTGTCTCGCTGAGGGGGTAATGACGCTCGGCGTGGCGGGCTGGAAACGGCAGCCAAAGCCGGTTATTGTGGCGGGAACCAATGCAGGTCAACGAAGAACGGCAGGAGGGAGACGCCCATGATAACGGTGAGATCAGTGGTGGCGCATACCGAATGCGGGCCGTTCGATGAGCACGGCGAAGTCGAACTGCCCCCGGACTCGGTGAGCGAACACAGAATACCGTGGCGCACACTGCGTAGCGCAACGGTGACGGAGATAAGTGCGCAGCTTCCGGAATCCAATCCGATTCTCGAGCGTCCCACATTGCTGGCCGGGCGGTCGGTGTCCGTACGGCTGCAATTAGGCAGATCGAAGCCAGTGGGGCCGATTCTGTGCCTTTACCAGCACAAGGAATGGTGGATGCGGCCGGCATGGGTCGAGCGTTTCTGTGACATACCGGAGCGCACCCAGCTGGTGCTGTGGAAATCGGCGAAGGCGTGGCATGTGATGATACCGGTGTTCTGTCACGGGATGCGCGTTGACATTCGCGGCGATGGGCGAGGCGACAATGACTTGCTGCTCGATGTCTCCACGAATCAGGTTGGCCATGTGCAATTGCAGGGGCCACTGCTCGTCCATCGGCAAAGCGATCGGAAAGTCGAGGATCCTTACGAGCTGATTCGGGGATGCGCGGAGTGGGTCATGTTGCAGAACGGTGGCTTGGGGAGATTGTGGAAGCAGACTCTGCCGGAATCGTTGCGCGGTTTTGGCTGGTGCACCTGGGACTCGCTCGGCACGAACGTGAGCGAGCAGGCCATTATCGCCAAAATGGAGGAGTTCGCCGCCAAACACGTGCCCGTTTCGTGGGTGCTCATAGACGACGGTTGGTCTCAAGTCGAGAACGGTAAGCTAACCGGTTTTGACGCCGACACAACGCGCTTCCCGCAGGGACTCTCGCACACCATTGACGTGCTCAAACACGACTTCGGCGTGCGGTACGTCGGCGTATGGCAGGCGTTCCAAGGGTATTGGCGTGGCGTGGATGTGGACGCGCTCGCCGGCAAGCCCGAATCCGACGATGATTGGCGCGAGTACTACAAGCAGGGGTATTCGGATGGGGACGCGCGCGTTGAGGACCCCAAGCTCCTCGTGAGTCGATCCGCGTTCGAAACACTGCCCAATGGCATGGCAATCCCCACTGCGAATCCGGAGTGTGCAGCGCTGTTCTGGCGTACATGGAACACGCACTTGGACGCCGCCGGCATCGACTTCGTGAAGGTGGATTCGCAGGGCACACTTCCTGTGCTCACGCGCGGCCTGGAATCCTATGCGTCTCTAGGCGTTCGCCATGATGCCGTGGAATACGCCACCAACTGGATACGTCACGAAGATGACAATGGTGATTGGGAATACGCGCATCTCGCCGTGATCCACTGCATGGGCATGACTCCCGAGAACTATTGGCAGCGCTGTGCTGAGGGAGTCGCCCGTACGAGCGACGACTTCTTCCCGAACATTCCCGAATCGCTCGCCGAGCATGCCATCGAGAACGCGTACTGTTCGCTGCTCATAGGCTGTCTCTGCTACTGCGACTGGGATATGTTCTGGACCCGCCACCCGCACGCGCGCACGCATATGCTGTTGCGCTGGATAAGCGGTGGCCCGATCTACTGTTCCGACAAGCTTGGCGAGACCGATTCCGCTCCTCTCGCCCCGCTGTTCGATGCTGACGGCAATCTCACGCATCCGGACGGCGTCGGCGTGCCGGTGCTCGACAGTCTGCTCGCAGACCCGGTGCATGGTGACGTTCCGCTCGGCATTCGCAATACGTTCCGCGGCGACGAGGTGCTGCTGTTCGTCGGATTGAACGCCGATGCCCCGCAGACCGCCCACATTCGCGCGACGGAATCTCCTCTCACGGTGTTCGATCCGCAGACCGGCGAGCGCGTGCATCTGAGCGTCGGCGAAGACCTCGCGCTCACGCTGCATTATGGCGAGTGCGAGCTGCGCATATTGCAGACTCTCACATAATCCGGCGCCCGCGTGTATTTTCGGCACAGCTCTCGGAGTCTTCCGTAAGCTGTACCGCACAGACCCCGTTTCGTGGTCTGTTTTTCGGAGTCGTCCGTATATTCGACCGCAAAGTGACCTGAATATAGTCGCTTTCACGGAACCTTCCGTAAGACTGACCGCGGAAGTCTCCATTTGCGGTACGACTCTCGGAACCTTCCGTAAGCCATGCCGCATAAGCTCCTTTCGCAGCCAGTTTCATGGAGGCGCCCTTAGGAAGTGCAGTTTCCAGACTGTCCGATGGCCGGTTTCTCGGAACTTCCCGTAAGACGTGCCGCGCGGGATGCCTTTTGAGGCACGGTTTACGGAGTCTTCCGCATGATCGACCGCAAAAGTCTACGTTTGCGGCACGGTTCTCAGAATCTTCCGCATACCATGCCGCGACCAGATCCGCTGCATGCTCAGCGGCGGTACGGCACACCGGCGGCGACGAGCCTGGCAATGAGTTCGTTGGGATTGAGCAAATCCTCATAATCGAAATGGATGATCGCGGTGACGCCGTGTTGCCGCAGCGCTTCGTCGCGCAGTTTCTCCCGGTGCACGTGGTTTGCGATGGTCTTGCGGTCATTGCCGTATTTCGTCATGCCGTCGTATTCGGCGACGATCATGCGTCCATTCGGCAGAATCCAAATGAAATCAACGCGGAACGGGTATTCCGGGTTCTGCGGATTCGGGAACTCCTTCTGCAGCTGCGGAATCATGAGCCCGCGTTCGATGAATCGGCTTCTTGCGAGCGTCTCACCGCCGTTCTCACTGCGCGGGTCGGTGTATTCGAGCACGTTGCCGATCGCGAGTGCCTCGGTCGCGCTGTGAACGGGGAACTGTCGCAGATCGTCGAGCGCCATACCGCTGCGTACTGCGGAATCTGCGAGCGGCAGTATCTGTTCGAACGGCAGCACGAGCGCGCATTGGTAGATTGTGCACGGCAGTGTGGTGACCTTGGCTCCATTGATCACGTTGTATTGCGGATTTGGCGTGTACACGCGGTGTATGACGGCATCACTCCGCCTGGCCCGGTATATGCCGCTTTCGTGTGTGGATGCGATGTGGATCATCGGATTGTCGTGAATCTGGTACGACTGCTCGATGCCGTACAGGCAAGCCGCGCTCTGTGCGCAGAAAATCCAGTCGGGGCGCACCATTGCCAGGGCGAGTATGACATGTCTCTTTTTCTCGCGCGGATTGAGCGCATCCCAAGTTTCCTTCCGCGCAAACAGTTGCGGATATGGCATGGTCAATTCGCCGCTTTCGCATCTGCGGCGTAGTTTGCGGCGCAGGTTGACGTCGGTCGTCACCGCGCATCGGTGTGCGTTCTGGGACTCGTCGAGGAGTCGCTCGATTTGCGAATCTATCTTCATGCTTTCGACGGTAGGAGAGTGTCGAATGTCGTGCAATCCCGATTTGGAATTTGTGGATAACTTCGCCGTTGTCCACCGTATTCAGCGCCTATGGGCGCTTGGAAGTGCTGTTTTGCGCTTTGTTTGTGGCTTGTTTTTCGGAAGCTTCCGTAAGATATGCCATTTCTGGATTCCTCCTTGGTGTGTTTCTCGGAACCTTCCGTACGACGTGCCACAGATTGCCGCTGTGGCGCCCCATTACTCGGAACCTTCCGCATGACCGACCGCGCGGTGGTCTCAAAACGGTTTGTTTCTCGGAGTCTTCCGCAAACTGATCCGCAGATTGTTCTCTTCGCGGTTCATTGTGCGGAGTCTTCCGTGAGATATGCCGCAGGGGTACCCGTTTGCGCCGTGTTTTTCGGAAGCTTCCGTAAGATGCGCCGCAATAGCGCTTCTTTGTGGCATGGTTTTCGGAAGTTTCCTTGAGACGGACCGCAAAAACGTCTTTTGCTGGCATGGTTCTCGGAGCGTTCCGTAAGATACATCATTTGCAGACTCCGCCGCGGCATGGTTTACGGATGCTTCCGCATGACCGACCGCAAAGAGGCTCCAGCATGGCATTCCTTGCGGAGACTTCCGTAAAGTATGCCGCGCAAACGCCGTATATGGTCGATTTTGCGAAGATTCCCGTGCATGTGACCGCGGAATTACTTTCCCACACGCCCGTCCGCATACTACGCTAGGCAATTAATTCAGGGGTGCCTACTATGGAGCCATCTCTATAGTGTTGGCGGTTGTTATTCAAAGGCAAAGGAGCTTCCATGACCACAATGAATAGGCCTGTGCTTCCCGATTCCGTGCGTACGAACGGCGCGACGCCGAACCCGTGGTGGGCGAACGCGGTGGTGTACCAGATCTATCCGCGGAGTTTCCAGGATTCTAACGGCGACGGCATCGGCGATCTCAAGGGCATCACGAGCCGACTCGATTACATTGCCGATCTCGGCGTGGACGTGATCTGGCTGAGCCCGGTCTATCAGTCGCCGCAGGACGACAATGGCTATGACATTTCCGACTATGAGGCCATCGACCCGATCTTCGGCACGATGGATGACATGGACGAGCTGCTCGCCGAAGCGCACAAGCGCGGCATCAAGGTGATCATGGACCTCGTGGTCAATCACACCTCCGACGAGCATGCATGGTTCCAGGAGTCTCGCGACCCCAATTCCAGCAAAGCGGACTGGTACTGGTGGCGCCCCGCCAAACCGGGCATGGAACCGGGGGCACCGGGCGCCGAGCCGAACGAATGGGGCTCCTACTTCGGTGGTTCCGCATGGCAGTATGACGCCAAGCGTGGCGAGTACTTCCTCCACCAGTATTCGAAGAAGCAGCCGGACCTCAATTGGGAGAATCCTCAGGTGCGTAAGGCCGTCTACGCCATGATGAACTGGTGGATGGATAAGGGCATCGACGGCTTCCGTATGGACGTGATCACGCAGATCTCCAAGGTGGTCGACAAGAACGGCCGTCTTCCGGGCGAAGCGGGTTCCGAGATCGATGACTACCCGGCCGGCCCAGAAGGGTACTCGAGCCCGTACCCGTTCTCCTCCGACGGCCCGCGCATCGATGAGTTCCTGCAGGAGATGCGTCGTGAGGTGTTCGAGAAGCGCGGTGGCTATATGAACGTCGGCGAGGCGCCGGGTGTGGACGCTGCGCGTAACGAGTACATCACCGATCCAGACCACAAGGAACTCGACATGCTATTCCTGTTCGACCATGTGGGCATTGACCAGGGCGATTCGAAGTGGGACATCGTCAAGTTCGATGTGCGCCACCTGCGCGAGCAGCTCAAGGCGCAGCAGGAGGCCGTGCACGACCGCGGGTGGGCGAGTCTGTTCACCTGCAACCACGACCAGCCGCGCGTGGTCACTCGCTGGGGCGACGATTCGAATGAGGAGAACCGTGTGCATTCGGCGAAGGCCTTCGGCATGCTCATCCATCTGCATCGCGGTACCCCGTACATCTACCAGGGCGAGGAGCTCGGCATGACGGGCGCACATTTCACGGAACTCAGCCAGTACCGCGATCTCGAGTCGATCAACGCATACCGCCAGCGCGTCGAAGAGGCGAAGGTGCAGTCCGGCGAGTCCATGATGGATTCGCTCGCGCTGTTCGGTCGCGACAATGCGCGCACGCCAATGCAGTGGGATGGTTCGAAATATGCGGGATTCACCGCGGCTGACGCCAAGACCGAGCCATGGCTGTCGGTGAACCCGAACCATGTGGAGATCAATGCCGCCGCACAGTTCGACGACCCGGATTCGGTCTACGCATTCTATAAGAAGCTTGTCAATCTGCGGCATAACAGTGCCGTTGTGTCGGCCGGGGAATGGGCGCTCGTCGACGACGATGACGAGCAGGTCTACGCGTTCACGCGCACGCTGACGAACGCGGACGGCACGGCGGAGCGCATGCTGGTGGCGATCAATCTGACTGGTCGGCATGCCGCGCTGCCGAAGCCGGTCGCGGATCTGCTCGCCGACGGCGTGAGTGAAGACCGGATCATCCTGAGCACATACGATGCCATCCACTCCGCGAAATCCTTGGCAAACGGCGAGCTCGCCGGCTGGGAGGGCGTCGTCGTCGAACTCTGACGCTGACGTTCGCAAACGGAATCTGAGCGCGGTCCTGTTTCCCGTGAAACACATCGAATGCGGGAACCAGGGCCGCGTCTGTTCATGCTGGAAGACGAACTATGTCAGCAGTCGGACAGAGTGTGACGCACGCGCGGTTTTTTCTTAAACTTGGCTCCCATGGAACAGAAAGATGTGTTGCAAGCAATGCGCAGGGATCACGCTGCGGAACTGAAGATGGCCGCCGAACGACTCGAGGGGACTGCAAAGCACACGCAGATCATCGCGTCGCCGGTGCTGTCGGAGATGACCGGGCACACGATCCTGCTCAAGCCGGAGAATCTGCAGGTCACAGGTTCATTCAAGATTCGCGGCGCTTACAACAAGATCGCCTCGCTCACCGACGAGGAGCTCGAGCGCGGTATTGTCACCGCCTCGGCAGGCAACCATGCGCAGGGCGTCGCCTATGCGGCCCATGAGCGTGGGGCGAAGGCGACGATTCTGATGCCGGAGATCACGCCGCCGCTCAAGGTGGACGCGACGAAGGCGTATGGGGCCGACGTCGTGCTGCACGGCGATGTGTTCGACGAGGCCGCGGCCTACGCGATCGAGCTGAGCCAGCGTGAGGGCATGATCTACGTGCCGCCGTTCGACGATTATGAGGTGCTGTGCGGGCAGGGCACCATTGCCATGGAGATTCTCGAAGACGTTCCGGGTGTCACCGACATCGTCGTGCCTCTTGGTGGCGGCGGTCTGGGTGCTGGCGTCGCGCTCGCCGTGAAGATGTTCCGCCCCGAGGTGCGCGTGATCGGCGCGATCCCCGAGGGTTCGCCGGCATTTCGCAGGTCGTTCGACGCCGGCCATGTGGTGCCGGCCGACAAGGTGGTCACGTCTGCGGAGGGCGTGGCGGTGCGTCGTCCCGGCGATCTCACGTTCGCGCTGCTCAACGAGTTCCTCGACGACCTCGTGGAGGTCTCCGAGCGCGATATCAACGAGATGATCCTGCTCATGCTCGAGAAGCACAAGATGGTCGTGGAGGCCGCGGGCGCCGTTTCGCTCGCCGCGCTCGAACATCTCAATCTGCGTTCGCGCAAGTTCGCGGAGGCGCCGGGAGAGCACGTCGTCGTGCCGATCATGTCGGGCGGCAACATCGACACGGTGACGATCGGTGCAGTGATCCAGAAGGGCATGATCGCGCGCGGCCGCATCATGAATTTCGAGGTCGAGCTGCCCGACACCCCCGGCCAGCTGGTCAAGGTCGCCACGATCCTCGCGAAGGCGCGCGCGAATGTCATCGCGCTCGATCACGACCAGTTCAAGGCGAACGGCCATTACACGAACTCGGTGGCGCTCGGTGTGACCGTGGAGACGAACGGCCCGGACCATATCGAACAGGTCATGCAGATGCTGCGCGATGCCGGTTATTCACCCAAGCGAATCTACTGATTCCGCGATCTCGCCGCCCGGTTTCATCTGCCGGTCTGCAGATTGCCCACCGGCGATTATCTGCTAATCTGGTACGTTTGTTGCCAAGCAATGTATTGGGCCCGCGTTCTGTGCACTGGAACGCGGGCCCAATACTATGTGCGGGAACGCCGTGCGCTCACCTGTTGTCTGCGATGGTCCGCTGCACGAGCTCCGGCAGCGCCACCGCGATGTCTTCGTGAATGAGGCGCGTGGCGAGCGAATCGTACTGTGTGCGGCCCATGTTCATGATGGTGATCGGCACTCCCGCCTGCGCCGCGGCCGGAACAATCGACGCCGCCGGGAACACTTCGAGCGTGGACCCGACCACCCACAGTTCGTCGGCCTGCTGTGCGGCGCGGATAGACCGTTCCATCGCGCCTTCCGGCAGCGCTTCGCCGAAGTAGACGACGTCCGTCTTGAGCAGCCCGTTGCAGGGCATGTTCCCGCGGTACGGCAGCTGGTGATGGCAATGCGGATCCGGCTCCTCGTCAAGCCGTGCCATGATGTCTGCGGTGTCGTATTTCGCATGGCACTTCATGCAGTGCGACGTGCCGATGGTGCCGTGCAGATTCACGATCTTGCTCGGCGAATTCCCCGCCTTTTCGTGCAGCGCGTCGAAGTTCTGCGTGGCGATGAGACTGAGCATGCCCGCTTTCTCGAGGTCGACGAGTGCGTAATGCGCTTTGCCCGGCTTCGCGTTCCACACCGGCGACTCCTTCTGCCAACGCCAGGAGTATTCGCGCGCCTCCTTGTCGGTGAGGAACGCATCGATGTCGTACACCTGCATCTGGTCCGGATGCTTGGTCCATACGCCGTCCGGCCCGCGGAAGTCCGGGATTCCCGCCGAGGTGGAGATTCCCGCGCCGGTGAGTACCACGATCTGTTTCGTCATTGTGCTGCGCTCCTGTTCCTGATTGTTGGCGTGTGTGTTGCGTTGATTACAGGCTTACCACGCGCGCCGTCTATTCGAGCCCCGCGCGCCATCCGGAACCGTGCAATGGATCGTGCCTTGTCGCATCGGTGGATTCGCGTATGACGAGCCGGCTTTCCACTTGGAACACACCGTGGTGCGGGCGCCCATTGATCGCGTCGAGGAGATGCCGTGCGGCACGGCGTCCCATGGTTTCCAATTCGTTGTCGAAGGATGTGAGTGTGGGATGCACGTTCACGCAGACCGAGTCCCAATTGTCGTGCCCGATGACCGCGATGTCCTGTGGCACGCGGTGACCGTGCATCTGCAACGTACGGCACATGCCGCGCGCGATCTCATCGTTGAGGCAGTACACCGCATCGGGCATTTCATCGCGTTCGAGCAGTAGTTGGGCGGCGCGTTCGCCCCAATCCTCACTCCACCGGTCGTTGATGACGAGCAGCGGCGCCGCCCCGGCCATGCGTAGTGTGTCAAGGGCACCGCGCTCGCGGTCGATCGTCGCCTGGAAGAAGTCCAAGCCTCCTACGATCGCGATGCGCCGTCGCCCGATGCCGAGCAGGTATTCTGCCGCCTGCCTTCCGGCACCCTCGTTGTCGCAGATGAGACTGCAATCGGCTGGGTCATCCGAAGGGTCGTAGGCGTAGACGGTAGGCAGACCATTCTGAATGCGTGGATCAATCGGGTGCCGTGCATTGCACGTGTTGCCGGCAATGATGAGGCCGTCCACTCCTTGGGCGCTCAATTGGTTGATATGGCTGCGTTCGAGCGCAGGAACACCCTGTGAGATCATCAGCAATGCGGCATGGTTGTGCGCGCCGAGCGCGCGTTCGGCGCCGGCGAGCAGCGGCAGCGCAAAACGACCGTTGCGGTCCGGTGTCACGATGCCGATCAATCCGGTTCGGCCGTTTCCTGTTCGAGTCTTGGTGGCTGGCCTGGCATATCCAAATTGTGCTGCGATATCCCGTACTCGCCGGCGCGTCTCGGCGCTGATGCGTCCGGTGCCGGTCAACGCCTTAGATGCGGTGGAATCGGCCACGTTCGCCGCTATCGCGATGTCGTGTAATGTGACTTTCTTCGCCATGATTCCATCGTAATCGCAAAAGCGAGTGGAAGGAAATATTTCCCAACCATCGCACCCATGAATACGGTGTTTTTCAGAATTCTATATTGAGGGTAACAGCTCGGCAAAGAGGCGCAGAGCTCCTCAGGAAAGGCATGGCGATGGCGAATGTAACGATCACTTCCCCGTTCTGGAACCGGTACCGCGAATCCGTGGCCCGCGAGGTCATCCCATACCAGTGGCAGATCATCAACGACGAACGCCGCATTGAAATCCCCGTCGACCCGGCGGGCAACGACGACGGCGAAGTCAACGATGGCCTGTCACGCGAATGGAGTCACGCAGTGCGCAATCTGCGCGTCGCCGCCGGCGACGTGGACGCCCCGTTCAACGGCATGGTCTTCCAGGATTCCGACGTCTACAAGTGGCTTGAAGAAGCGGCATATGCACTCGCATACCAACCTGATGCACAACTGCAGGCGCTGTGCGACGAGGTCGTCGATCTCATTGCGCGCGCTCAGCAGCCAGACGGCTACCTTGACACCCCGTTCCAAATCAAGTCGGGCGGCTATGCGCGTCGACGCCGTTTCTCACAGATTCAGCAGAGCCACGAGATGTATGTGATGGGCCACTACATCGAGGCCGGCGTGGCCTACTGGCAGGTCACCGGCAACGAGCAGGCGCTGCAGATCGCGTGCCGCATGGCCGACTGTCTCGATGCCAATTTCGGTGATGAAGACGGCAAGATCCCCGGCGCCGATGGGCACCCGGAGATCGAACTCGCGCTTGCCCGCCTGTACGAGGCGACAAACGAGTCGCGGTATCTGCGTCTCGCGCGGTATTTCATCGATGTGCGCGGCAAGGACCCCGATTTCTACGACGAGCAGAACAAGGCCGTGCATGCCGAGGGCCTGCCGGCAATCTTCCCCGCAATGGAGACATGGAGCCACGAATACACGCTGACCGCGCGCCCGATCCGCGACCAGCAGACCGCCGTGGGCCATGCCGTGCGCGTGGCGTACCTGCTCGCGGGCGTGATGCAGGTGGGGCGCCTGACGAACGATGAAGGGCTGCTGCGCACCGGTGAGCGGTTGTGGAACAACATCGTGCACAAGCGCATGTACATCACCGGAGGCATCGGCTCCACGCATGTGGGCGAGGCGTTCACCTACGACTACGATCTGCCAAACGACACGATGTACGGTGAAAGCTGCGCCTCGGTGGGCATGTGCTTTGTCGCGCGCCAGATGCTCGAGCATGAGCTGCGCGGTGAATATGCCGATGTGCTCGAAAAAGAACTGTTCAACGGAGCAATCGCAGGCATTGCGCTCGACGGCAAGCATTTCTTCTACGTCAATCCTTTGGAAGCAGATGTTCAGGCGACCGAGAACAACCCCGACCGCCGACATGTGCTGCTCGAACGCGCACAATGGTTCGGCTGCGCATGCTGCCCGTCGAATATCGCCCGTTTGATCGCCTCCGTTGACCGGTATCTGTACACCGTGCGCGAAGACGAACGCATGATCGCCGCACATCAGTTCATTGCGAACGACGCCCGGTTCTTCGACGACGTGCGTGTGAAGCAGGAATCTGATTTCCCGCGCGAGGGTGTGGTGCGCTTCACTGTGGATGTGCCGGAGGGCGCTGATCCGGTCATATTCAAGGTGCGCATACCTTCATGGTCCCCAGAGTACCGCCTTACGGTGGATGGGGTCGACGTCACCGGCGAGATGCCGGTGCATGACGGATTCGTTTCCGTGGAGGTCGCGGATCGCACGGTTGTGGAGCTCGAACTCGACATGAGCGTGAAGTATATGCGTGCGAACACTGCGATTCGGCACGACGCCGGGCGCCTCGCCGTGATGCGCGGCCCGGTGGTCTACTGTGCGGAGAGCTGCGATAACCGTGCACCGCTGTGGGATTACCGGATCGGCGATTCCGCAGGTGAAGACATTGCATGCGCTGCAGGCACTGGGGTCCTCGAAGGATTGCAGACGGTGAGTGTTCCCGCGCTGCGCACACCTGATGACGCTTCCGACGCCCCGCTGTACATGCCTGCGGATCACGGTGCGCGCCAAGCCGACCATACGCGTCTCGAGATGATTCCGTACCACGCGTGGGCGAACCGCGGTGCTTCGCAAATGCAGGTCTGGTTCACGGCGCTGTGCTGATTTGCTGATTTCTATATTTGCCACCGTACTTGGAATGCGATGTAACGCCGGTTTGCTCCTGTACCGGCGCGGCGCGGCGGCATCTCCCCCAGTCCCGCATGCATGGGCGCATGCGGGCGTCCAACACATTGCAGATGCATTCGTCTGATGGGCTCACACGCATCAGATGAAAGAGAGAAAGGACAATCATGAGCGATACAGTTTCCAACAATGCTTCCCCGGCCACCGAGGTGACCAAGGAGGCCGGCAGGGTCAAACTGCCCTTCAAGGAGATGGTGAGCTACTCGTTCACCGATATGGCGGGCAATCTGCTGTATGTCACCCTCTCCTCGTACATCATGTACTTCTACACCGATGTGTTCGGCATCTCCGCGTCCGGTGCGCTCGGCGCGGCGACGATCCTGCTTGTCGCGCGCTTCGCCGACGCGATCTCCGCCGTCGTGTGGGGTTCGATCGTCGACCATACACGCACGAAGTGGGGCCAGTGCCGCCCGTGGTTCCTGTGGCTCGCGGTCCCGTTCGCGGTGACGGTGTTCATCGCGTTCACGGCACCGTCCTTGCCGAATGAGACCTCCAAGTTCTGGTACGCCCTCGTCACCTACGTCCTCGCAGCGGGTGCTGTCTATACCGGCATCCAGACGCCGATCACAGCGATTCTTCCGAATCTCACCTCCGACCCGGTCGAGCGCAACAACGCCAATTCGTTCCGCATGCTCGGCGGTAACATCGGCAGCTTCATCACCTCCGCCTTCACGATTCCGCTTGTCGGATTCTTCGGTACGATGCTTGGCGGTGGCGACCGCAGCGGCTTCATGGCGGTCACCGCGCTCTATGGCGTCATCGCGATCGTGCTGCTTGTGCTGGCGTTCCGCAACCTCCGGGAGCGCAATTACCACCCGGAAGTGCAGAAGCCGATCCCGTTCAAGGATTCACTGCGTGCCGCCAAGGGCAATTGGCCATGGGTCATTCTCGTCACCGCCTTCGTCATCTACTGGATCGCGCAGTCCACACGCAACGGCATGGCTGTGTACTACGCGAAGTACAACCTCGGCAACGAGAACCTCACATCACTGTTCAACGGTGTGCAGGTGATCGGCATAGTGGGTACGATCGCCATGCCTATTCTTGCCAACAAGCTCAAGAACAAGACGCTGACCATGATCATCGGCCTGGCGATCGGCGCGATCGGGCAGCTGCTCATGCCTCTCGCCGGCTCGAATGTCCCGCTCGCGTTGACTTTCTGGACGATTGGCGTGATTGGCGCGGCCATTGCATGCGGTATGCCGTTCGGTATGCTCGCCGATACGGTGGATTACGGCGAATGGAAGACCGGCATCCATGCGGCTGGCTTCCTGACAGCCGTCGGCTCTGCGTTCTGCATCCAGGTCGGCTCCGGCTTCGGTGCGTTCCTGCCGCTGCAGATCATGAATGCGAACGGATATGTCGCCAATGCCCAGCAGTCGCAGCAGGCGCTGAACGCCATAAGCTTCTGCTTCATCTGGCTTCCGGTGATTGTATACGCGATTGTAGCGGCCATCATGTGCTTCTACCGCAAGTACGAGAAGATGGAGCCGATGATCAAGGAAGAGATCGCCGTCCGTCGTGCTCGTGAGGTGGAGGAAGTCGCCGAGTAGCGCTGTGACGGAGTAGCTACTGCAATTTGGGGCGGGTTGGGCATCGAGGAGATGCCCAACCCGCACCGATTGTTCATCCGCCTGGGGAGACGACCGACCAGTGGATCGGTGGTGTCTTCTGCCCGTTCGGCTTTTCTTTGTGTAATTCGGATTGTGTGCAGCCCAGCTCCCGTCTTGGTTTGGGGGTGTGGTGTTG
>NZ_CP109653.1:3183751-3266825 GCF_025908335.1 Bifidobacterium sp. KRGSERBCFTRI | reverse complement strand
TGGAACCCATGCTGAATAACTAGCGAGAGGAGGGCCACCCCATTGGGGTGGCCCTCCTCTTTGTGTATATGGACTTTGTGTATATGGACACGTTCCTTCTCTTGCATTAAAAAAGCTTCCTCCCTGCGTAAACGGGGACATATTCCGGTGCGGTTTTGTCTTTTTACGCAGAAAGTGCCGGGATCGTTCGCTGGCGGGGCATAAAGATGCGTAAAAGGGGACAGAATTACGCTAATTCTGTCCCCTTTTACGTCGTTTATCTTGGATCGCTTACTCCCTGTGCGTAAGAGGCGGGGGTGTTGCGAAGCGTCAGGCGACGTGCTTGGCGGTGCTCGAACGCACGACAAGTTCCGCCGGAATCGTGCGGAACAGATGCTCGGGCTTCTCGCCCTCGATGAGCTTGACGGTCATTTCAGCGGCCATCTTCGCCATCTCGATCGGATCCTGTGCAATCGTGGTCAGACCGATGTCGTTCGCGTAGAAACTGTTGTCGTAGCCGATCACTGAGATGTCGTTCGGCACCTCGTACCCGCTGCGCTCGAGTTGGAAGATGAGCGGCACCGCAATGCCGTCCTCCTGGCAGGCAATGGCGGTGGGCATGCGCTCGAGGCTCATGAGGTCGGTGAGTACGCGGCGAATGCGATCCGGACCCTCCTGCGCCACGATCACGGTGGGGGAGATTCCCGAGCCTGCACAGCATTCCATGAACGAATCGAAGCGCTGCTGCACGGAGAAGTGCAGTGAGACGTCGCGGTTCGTGCGCACGTAGGCGATGTCGCGGTGCCCCAGATTGATCAGGTGGCGCGCGGCGAGAATGGAGCCCTGTGTGTCGTCGATGTTCACGGCCGCGGTGAATCCAAGCTCGCGCGGCATCACCGAGTTGATGCCGATGATCGGCACGTTGGCGCTCGCCAGCTGGGCGATCTCGGTCTCGTCGGCGTCGAAGGAGGCGACGATCACGGCGTCGGCATTGCGTCGTACCGGCAGCATCTCGAAGAAATCGCGGCGTTCCTCGATGCTGGAGATCTGGAAGATCGAAATATCGTAGCCTTCGGCATGCAGCACCGAGTTGAGGCCTTCGATCACGGACGCCGAGAACCACAGGCGAATATGGTCGCTCATGAGCAGCGCGACGCGCATGGCACGGCCGGTCTTGAGTGCGGCCGCCGAGCGCGATGTGGAGAAATTGAGCTCCTCGGCGATGCGCAGCACCTTCTCTCGTGTGGCCGCCGACACCAGCTCGGGTCGTGTGAATGACCGGGAGACCGTGGAAATGGAGACGTGGGCTGCCTTGGCCACATCCTGAATGCTTGCGTTCACCTCTGCCCTCCTTGTTCGGGAAGCGGGTTGCCTCGCTTCGCTCGACTCTATACAGCATACGATTGCGCCCGTTGCCGCCGCGTGTGCATACCGTATTGCAAACATGTTGCATCCACATGGCTGACAGTTAATCCGGCGAGCGGTCGCGCATGGGCGGGCGTCGGTGGCCCCAGCGGCATGATCTAGGATTTGCTTAGACATTTTGCGCAAACGTTTTCAATATCAAGTCTACGCTATGTGATTACAGAAAACGCTGGAAATGCAGTAAAGATCTGTGATTTGTGAAAAGAAGCATTACATTCAACACGACACGAATGCAAACGTTTGACAGAAGATGACGATGTTGCTATCGTATGAGTACAACGGTTCTGTAATCGTTTGCAGTGACTGCAGATGAACCGGGACATGGCATTGCCCCACAGTGGTGTGGGGCGAACTCGAAGAGGAGAAAGTAGGCATGCTATGATCAGCATGGCTGGTAAGGCAATCAGACGATGGTGGGCGCTGTTCGTGCTGCCGACATTCGTCGCGTTTTTCATCGGCTTCCTGGTGCCGTTCATCTACGGCATCTACTTGAGCTTCTGCTCGTTCACCACGGTCACCGACGCCAAGTTCATCGGCTGGCAGAACTACGCGCGCGCCATCAAAGACAAGGAATTCCTGCACGCGCTCGGATTCTCCACGCTCATGACGATCGTGACCACCATAGTGATCAACGTCGTCGCGTTCGCCATTGCGTATTTGCTGACGAAGTCGATCCGCGGTTCCAACCTGTTCCGCTCGGTGTTCTTCATGCCGAACCTCATCGGCGGCATCATTCTGGGCTATATCTGGATGCTGCTGCTCAACGGCGTGCTCGCCCACTGGGAGCGCTCGCTCACGTATTCGGCGAAATACGGGTTCTGGGGCCTGGTGATCCTCGTGTGCTGGCAGCAGATCGGCTACATGATGATCATCTACATCGCCGGCATGCAGTCGCTGCCCACCGATGTGCTTGAGGCCGCGGAAGTGGACGGCGCGAATGGCCGCCAGGTCATGTTCCGCATCATCATCCCGCTCATGATGCCGAGCATCACCGTGTGCTCATTCCTCACCGTGACCAACGGATTCAAGCTGTACGATCAGAACCTCGCGCTCACCAACGGCGCTCCGCAGAACATGTCGGAAGGTCTGGCGCTCAACATCACCCGTACATTCTATGGCCGTATCGGCTGGGAGGGTGTGGGGCAGGCCAAGGCCGTCCTGTTCTTCATCCTGGTGGCCATCGTGGCGCTCATCCAGAACAAGATCACCACTTCCAAGGAGGTTGATGCGTGATGCAGGAGAAACCAAAGCACGGAGCATTGTGGACGATCTTCTTCTCGATGATCTCCATTGCCTGGGTGTTCCCCATCTTCCTGGTGCTGCTCAACTCGTTCAAAGGCAAGGCATACATCTCGCGCAACGCCTTCGCGTTCCCGGTGGGCGACACGTTCGTCGGGCTCGAGAACTACAAGCGCGGCATTGAATCCACGAACTTCTTCGCCAGCTTCGGCTGGACGGTGCTCATCACTGTCGGCTCGGTGTGCCTCATTCTCGTGTGCACGTCGATGTGCGCATGGTGGATCGTGCGCGTGAACAACTGGGCCGCCAAGCTGCTCTACACCCTGTTCCTGTTCAACATGATCGTGCCGTTCCAGATGGTCATGTTCACGCTGTCGAAGCTCGCCGACATGCTGAAGCTCAACACCCCGTGGGGCCTGTGCTTCATCTACCTGGGCTTCGGCGCCGGTCTGGCGGTGTTCATCTTCACCGGCGTGGTCAAGGGCATCCCGCAGTCGCTGGAAGAGTCGGCCATGATCGACGGCGCCTCAGTGCCACGCATCTTCTTCCAGGTGGTCGTGCCAATCATGAAGCCGTCCATCGTCTCTGTGGCCATCCTCGAGGCCATGTGGGTGTGGAACGACTACCTGCTGCCGTATCTGACGCTCGATCTGGGCAAGTACAAGACCATCTCGGTGGCCGTGCAGTACCTGAAGGGCGGCTATGGCTCGGTCGACATGGGTGCGATGATGGCCTGCCTCGTGCTCGCGATCATCCCGATCATCGTGTTCTACCTCATCTGCCAGAAGTACATCGTCAAGGGTGTCATGGCTGGTGCCGTAAAGGGCTGACGTTGAGTCAGCCCTTGGGAAACAGCGTGGTGCGCTGTTTGCAGGTGCCAGCCCGAGCGGCTGTGCCGCGAGGGCGGTGTTGGGTCCGGCCGTAGGCCGGTCAATACTTGCAGGGCCCGAGGCGGTGCCGTAAAGGGCTGGTCTTCCTTCCTCTTCTCTCTCAAGGCGACTGGGGGCGGCTTTCGGGCTGCCCCCAGTCGCATATGCCGGCATGCCGGCCTGATTCACATCAACCAGATTTCCCGAACTGCACTGGAGTAAGCTGGTGCATGCTATACGCCGGCCAGATTGTGCCCGGCACCGACGAAAGCGACGCAGATGAAATTCCTGTCTCCAGACTCCAGATTCATGCAGGGGTGGAACGATCTCACCGACGCTATCTGGATCAACATGCTCATGCTGGTCACATCGCTGCCCGTGGTCACCGCCGGCGCCGCGCTGTGTGCCGGTTCCACCGCGCTACGCAAATCGCAGCGCGGCCAGGGCACGGTCACGCGCAACTATTTCGCCGCCTTCCGCGAGAATCTCGCCAAGGCGACGCTGCTATGGCTCATCTTCGGCATCTGCGGCGCCGCAATCGCCTATTCGTGGATCGTGCTGCAGATCACCCCACTGCTCATTCCGAAATTCGCGCTGACGATCATCTGGGCCATCGGCTTCGAATGGGCATTCTATTTGCAGGCGCGTTTCGAGAACCCCCTTGGCCAGACCCTGCGCAACGCCTACGTGTTCGGCGTCGTCTACTTCCCCGCGACGCTCGCCTGCGTGGCGATCGACGTCGTGTTCGTGGGTCTGCTCGTCGCCGCATGGTTCTACATGCCGCAGGGGCTCTTCCTGCTCGTCGTGCTCGGTTACGGTTGCATGCTCGCATTGCACGTGCCGATTCTCGAATACGCACTGCGCCGGTACACGCGGCAATAGGCGCGCGCATGTCGCCGGCAGTCCCGTGTTCGACGTGTCGTGCGCGGGCCTGCCGACTCGTATCCGTTTCCTAGCGGAATGCGCTGCCGATTCGCATGCTGCATCTGCAAATCTGCTCTCAGATTGATGATGCAATGTTGGATTCGCGTGCCGCTTTTGCGAATCAGCTCTTAGATCGGCATCGGCAGCATAAATTACCGTGCTGGTCTTGCGAACCCATCTTCAGATGGGCAGCCGGAGCGCGCATTCTCGTGTCGTATTTGCAAGTCTGTTCTCATCATGGTTAGGGAGGGGGCGATTGCTGTGTCGAGACTGCAAGTCTGCCCTCACCATGGCATGGAACGGCGTTGCTGGCAAGCCATGCCGAGACTGAGATTGCAAAAACGGCACGAGAAAGGCCCATGGGCGCGGAACCCATGGGCCTTTCGCATATGCAACATACGCAGTGTGATATGCAGTGTGTATGCGCGCCTACTGATTAATGCGGTTCATGATCTTCGCCAGCGCCTGCACGCGCGGCGACTTGAACACCTCCTGCGTGGGCACCACCTTGAGATGCTCGTCGGCGAGCGGAATACGCCAGTTTGGGTACTGCGTGGACGTCCCCGGCTGGTTCTGCGCGCGCGCCTCGCCCACGCCGTCCACGAGCGCGGCCTGCAGCAGCAGCGAAGGCGCGTCGGTGAGCATGGCGTGCATCGCCTCGACAATGGTCTGCAGATTGTCCGGCACATCGTCGGCGGCCTCCTGACTCATCCAGCCGCCCTGCACGAGCAGGTCGAGCATGGCCTGCCGTTCGGCGAGCGCGGATTCGCGGAACTCCTCCACCGGCTCGGTGAGCAGGCCGAGCTCCTCGCGCAGTTTGACCTGCTCGAGCATGAGATAGCCGGCGGTCGGCGGCAGATCGTGTGTGGTGACCGACGAAAGTGAGTATGTGCGGTACGTCTGCGGCATCGCGTACGGGTCGCCGGCGTTGGGGGAGTCGTCCACGCGGGCGAACCACTCCACCGTGGTGCCGAGCAGCCCGTGTCGTGCGAGCACATTGCGCACGAAATCGGGCACGGTGCCGAGATCCTCGCCGATCACGATGCCGTTTACACGCGTGGCCTCGATGCTGAGCACCGCGATCATCGCATCGTAGTTGTAGGTGACGTATGCGCCGCCCTTGGCGCCCTGGCCGGCCGGGATCCACCACAGCCGGAACAGTCCGAGAATGTGGTCGATGCGAATGGCGCCCGCATGTTCGAACATGTGGTGCACCATCTCGCGGTACATGCGGTAGCCGGTGAGCTCGAGATAGTTCGGGTTGAGCGGAGGCTGGCCCCAATCCTGACCCTGTTGATTGTAGAAGTCCGGCGGGCAGCCCACCGTGACGGAGCCGACGGCGAAGCGTTCCGGGTTGCCCCATGCGTCCGCACCGTAGGAGTGCACGCCCACGGCCATGTCCTGCATGAGCCCGAGCGACATGCCAGCGTCGCGCGCGGCACGCTGGGCCGCGTCGAGCTGCTCCTCGGCGATCCACTGCAGCCAGCAGGCGAACTCATACAGATCGGGATGCTCGGTTCGCAGCGCCTGGATGCGCGGATTGCTTTTGGCGGTCATGCGGAACCAGGAGTCCGGCTCCCATGGCTCCCCGAGCACTTCGAATGCGACGCTCCACAGTGCCCAGGTGTCGAGGTCGGCGCCGGCCTTCTCCTTGAACGCCTCGAACGACGCCTGACGTTCCGGGGAGCGCGGCTGCCTGAAGATGATTTGCAAGGCGGCGCGTTTCGCCTTCCAGGCGGCGTCGAGATCCATCGGCGACGATTCGGTGTTCATTGGCGCGACCTGCTCGTGCAATGCGCGTACGGCGGCGGCGTCCTGCTCGTCGAGCTCGGCGAATTCGGCGATGTCCTGCGGGCGAATGTAGGTGGTGTTGATGAAGCGGCGCGACATCGGCGAATACGGCGACGGTTCGATCGGGCTCACCGGCGCGCTCGCATGCACCGGATTGATGAGCATGAAGTCGGCACCCGAGCCGGCGGCGTCCACCAGCAGTTCGCGCAGGTCCCCGTAGTCGCCCACGCCCCACGATTCGGGGGAGCGCACCGAATACATCTGCGTCATCCATCCCCAGCGCTTGTGCGAGGCGAGGGCCTCGGGTACCGGAATGGATGCCGGCGCGCACAACAGTGTGACGTCGACGTCGCGCTCGCTGCCCGTTTCGCCATCGCGCACATGCAGTGTGTGGTAGCCGATCTCCAGATTGTCGCCGATCGCGAGGTCGTAGACGTCCACGTCGCCATCATGCTCGCGGAAGGTGAGCGAGAGGGCATCGGTCGCGTCGCTGCCGTCTTCGAGCGTGAGTCCGATGTGAGGCTCCCCGTGCTTGGTGTGCAGCGGCGTGCTGGCGGGGGTGCCGAGGAACTTGACGACGGTGGGCGCCACCAGGCGTTCGTGCGCCTCGTTGCGTCGCGCGTTGAGATTGATGTCGACGAGCTCCGGGGTGGAGGCGTCGACGCCGAGCGCGCCGAGCACCGAGATGAGCACTGCGTCGCGAATCTCCACATAGGTGCCGAGCTGGTCTATGTAGCAGGTGGCCACACCGCACCCCTTGGCGAGCTGGATGAGCGGTCGTGCGAGTCGCTCGGGGCTTTCCTCACGGCGCGGGGGTGCTGAATTGATCTGAGACATGTCGTTCCTTCTGATATGGGTCATGTGTGCGCAGTTACGTCATTGGAGTGCGCTGCCGATTTCAGTATAGCGTGCTATGAAATCGTTTGCAAGTATAACATGAGGGTGCCTGTTTCCTTTATATTCCGCGAAGATATGCGAATGAACGGAATTTGATCCATGTGGTTTTTACGTGTTCTTCACGCCCACGTTTGCAGACTGTACCCGCCGGCTCGGCCGGCAGTTGGCGCGCGCATGGGCGGATTCGCCGGCTGCGCCGTGCGTGGCTGCATATCGTTGCGGAGCGCGATGACGAGTCCATACCACGGGAAGGAGGCGTTGGTGGCGGATTATGCTACCGATTGCAAAAGTCGGGCATCAGATTGCACTGAATAGGCAATGACTACGTTTTCATCCAGCGCTGAGGGGCGCCGGCCGGGCGACTGCGTACGCCCGGCCGGGACCGTCACTGCAGCACGGCGAAGGATTGCGGGGGCAGCGTGAGCGTTGTGCCATCGAGTACCGCCCCACCAATGTTCAGCGTGATGGTGCGCGTCTCGGAGCCGTCGTCATCCGGTAGCGTCACGGTCTCGCCGTCGCGCCCCGGATTGACCGCCACAATGGCGGAGACGCCGTCTTTCGCGCGCTTGAACACGAAGGGGCGCCTGCCTTCCTCGGCGAACAGCACGCTGAAGTCCGCATCCGGCGCAAAGGCCGGGGTGCTCCTGCGCTGTTCGAGGGCCGCGTGCATATGGTGCCAGAGCGAGTTGCCGTCGGCGACGGCCGCCGCGACTGTCGGCGCGTCTTCGCGTTCGTCCACGGGCAGGTAGAGGGCGTCGGCAGCGGCTTGCGAGAAGCCGTGGTTCGCGCTGTTGTCCCACTGCATGGGCGTTCGCGAACCCGTGCGCGTGTAGCCGCCCTCCTTGCCGGGCAGGTTGCGGTAGCGCATGCCGATCTCGTCGCCGTAGTAGATGAACGGCACACCCGGCATCAGGAAGATCGTGCTGTAGGCCAGGGCCAGCTCGCGGGTGGTCAGGCGCGGCACCAGACGCATGGTGTCGTGGTTGCAGGTGATGAGGTCGAAGTAGGCATGCGCCTTGCGCGCCGCTTCGAGCCGGGGTTCGTATTCGCCGAGGAACGGCACGATGCTGGTGCCGGAATCGGCGTTGAAATAGCTGTGGTCGCCATCGCGGAGCATGGGGGTGTCGGTGTCGCGCAGCAGCATGCTATAGCCGTTGGCTACGCCGTCCCAACGCCAATCCAAGTAGAAGTCCATGTCGAAGCCGGCCTCGAACGCCTCGTCGGGGCGTCCCCATTCCGAGACGAATGCGGCTTCGGGGTACTCCCCGCGAATCTGTCCGAGCATGTACTGCCAGGTGCGGATCGTGTACGGCTTGCCTTCGTCGTCGCCTTTCACCAGGCTGTCGGCCATGTCCACGCGGAAGCCGTCGGCCCCCATGTCGAGCCAGAAGCGCATCACGTCGAGCATCGCGTCACAGGTGCGCAGCGCCTCGTCGCCGAGTGCCGGTGCCTGCCAGCCTTTGCGCGGGTGGGCGAAACCGTAGTTGAGTGCCGGTTGGAATGCGAAGAAGTTCACGATGTACGCGCCGTCGCGCGCCTCCTCGCCGCCGATGAACGGCAGTCCGTCGCCGCCCTCGATCCAGTTGCCGGTCCAGATGTAGCGGTCGTCGTACAGATTCGGCGAATCCGTGGCGCTTTGGCGGAACCACGGGTGCTCGTTCGACGTATGGCCGGGCACGAGGTCGAGCAGCACGTGCATGCCGCGTGCGTGCGCCGCGGCGAACAGTGCGGCGAGATCGTCGTTGGTGCCGTAGCGTGCGGCCACTTTCTTGTAGTCGCTGATGTCATAGCCGGCATCGCGGAACGGTGACTCGTAGAGCGGGTTGAGCCAGATCGCGTTGCATCCCAGTTGCAACAGGTAATCGAGGTGTTCGATGATCCCGGGGATGTCTCCGATGCCGTCGGCGTTCGAGTCCGCGAAGCTCTGTGGGTAGATCTCGTAGAACGTGGCTTGGTCGAGCCATTGCGGAACCTGGTGACTGCTGCTCATGCCGTATCTCCTGCCGTATATGCCGGGCTGCCGTGTTGCAGTCCGTGCCGTTTCGTCTGTTTCATGCCCGGGATTCGTCCCGCGGCTGTTTTTGACAACGTTTGCAACTATGCGCTACAGTATAACCACTGAGCGTTGCGCGAAACCGTTTTCATTGAGAGTCGTTCACCGACGAAAATGACTAGACTGTGAAACAGTTTCAGGGAGACTCCCCGAACGTGATGCCGAGGAAATGCACGGTGTTGCATTGTAAGGAAAGGAAGAGATCGATGAAGATCGAATGGAAGAAGGCAGTAGGCCTTGCGGCCGCTGTGGCCATGATCGTCCCAATGGCGGCTTGTGGCGCCAATGGCGGGGATTCCAATGCCGCCGACGGCTCGAAGCCGTCCGAAACGCAGTCCGCGAACCTGACCGTATGGGGCCCCTCCGAGGATTCCGAGTGGCTCAAGGACATGGAGGAGGCCTTCGGCAAGGCCCACCCCGAATACAAGGTGACGTGGAAGAACTCCGTGGTCGCCGAAGGTGACGCGGCCAAGACCGTGAAGACCGACCCCACCGCTGCCGCCGATGTGTACATGTTCGCCAATGACCAGCTTGGCGATCTGCTCGACCAGAACGCCATCGCCCCGGTCAACGACGTGGTGGCCCAGCAGGTGAAGGAGCAGAACTCGCAGACGATGGTCGATTCGGTCACTGGTACCGACGGCAAGATCTACGGCGTTCCGTACACCTCGAACACGTACTTCATGTACTACAACAAAGACAAGTTCTCCGCCGACGACGTGAAGTCGCTCGACACGATGCTCGAGAAGGGCAAGGTCGCCTACCCGCTGTCGAACTCCTGGTATATTCCGGCGTTCTACCTCGGCGCAGGCATGACGATGTTCGGCCCCAAGGGCACCGACGCCAAGGCCGGCATCGACTTCGGCCCGAACGCCGACGCCGTCTCCGAGGCGCTCGTCAAGCTCGTCGCGAACCCGAACTTCACCAACGACGACGGCACGCTCGGCCTCGCAGGTTTGAAGAACGGCACGCTCGACGCCTACTTCTCCGGCTCCTGGGATGCCGCGAACGTGCAGAAGGCGCTCGGTGACAAGTACGGTGCGGCCACCGTCCCGACCTTCAAGGCCGGCGACAAGGACTACCAGATGAAGGCCCTCGCCGGTTCCAAGGCGATTGGCATGAACCCGAACACGAAGGCACCTGAGGTCGCCTCGGCATTCGCGGCGTTCCTCGGCTCCACCGAGGCCCAGAAGAAGCACTGGGAGATGCGTCAGATCATTCCGTCCGACAAGACGCTGACGAACCTCGAGGGCATGTCCACGTCGCCGTACGTGCAGGCACAGCTTGACACGATTGCGAAGACCTCCGTGGCCCAGCCGACCATCTCCGCGATGTCCGCCTGGTGGACCCCAGCCGAGACCTTCGGCAAGGCCCTGGTGAGCAAGCAGGTCAACGACGGCAACGTGAAGCAGAAGACCGCTGACTTCATGGCAAGCGTGAAGAAGGACGTCGCCAACAAGCAGTGATGCCGCTCAGCACACTCTGGTGACTGGGCGGGGCGTCCGGCCCGATGCCGGCACGGCCGAACCCGGTCCGTATATGTGCGGAAAGCTGAGGGGAACCTGGGCTTTCCGCACATTTGCTCTGTGCGCAACGCACAGACAATGCACATTCAAATCACTAGTTATTCGGATTCCCAATGCCGGTTCGGCGCCTGCACGCAACTGTCGCGTGAACCGCAGAGTCGGCGCCGTGCATGGGGCGGTGCCCCTGCACATATTTTGAGTTTCAGAGAGGCGGTTGAAAGGAATGAGTAGTTCAGTAGTCACCCTTTCAAAACGAGAGATGAAGCGCCGCCAGAAGTTGGGTGCAGACTATGTGGCGCCATCGCCATACACGCTGAGCGCAGCGCTGAAGGACGGCGATGTGTTCACGAAGCTCTCCATCATCTTCTTCGGGTTGGGTAATTTCGCCCGTCACCAGATTGCCAAGGGCGTGATCTTCCTGGCAGGTGAGATCGGCTTCATCGTATTCATGATCTATGCCGGCGCGCATAACCTCGCGATGCTCCCATCGCTGGGATGGCGTCAGGCCAGCACCGAATGGGTGGGTGCCAAGCTGGTCCATACGGCCGGCGACAACTCGGTGCTGATTCTACTGTACGGCGTATGCACGCTGGTGTTGTGCGCGGTGTTCGTGCTGTGGTGGGATCTTGCGATCCGCTCGGCATACAAGGCGCAGTGCCTCGCCGGCAAGAACGGCCATGCGCCGTCGTTGCTCGACGACATTCACACATTGCTCAACGAGAAGGCGAACATTCTGTTCCTGGCGCTGCCGACGCTGGGCATTCTGATCTTCACGGTGCTGCCGTTGATCTTCATGATCTCGATGGCCTTCACCAGCTACGACCACAACCATCTGGTGCTGTTCGACTGGGTGGGCTTCGAGAACTTCAAGACGGTGTTCAGCAATTCAGGCAGCATCGTCTCGGCCCGACTGTTCATGTCGGTGCTCGGCTGGACGTTGATCTGGGCGTTCTTCGCGACGTTCCTCAACTTCTTCTGCGGTCTGTTCCTGGCCATGGTCATCAACCGCAAGACCACGCACGGCAAGGGCTTCTGGCGTGCCGTCTTCTCGATGTCGATCGCCGTCCCGCAGTTCGTCTCGCTGCTCGTCATGCACCAGATGCTCCAGCCGCAGGGCGCTATCAACCGCATCCTCATGAACTGGGGCTGGATCGACAATCCGATGCCGTTCTTCACCGATGCCACATGGGCCCGCGTGACCGTCATCGTGATCAACCTGTGGGTCGGCATCCCGTACACGATCATGCAGGTGACCGGCATTCTGCAGAACATCCCTGCCGACCAGTACGAGGCCGCCGAGATCGACGGCGCGAACTGGTGGCAGATCTTCACGAAGATCACGATGCCGTACATCATCTTCGTGCTGACCCCGTACCTGATCACGACCTTCACCGGCAACGTGAACAACTTCAACGTCATCTACCTGCTGACCCGCGGCGACCCGGCGGTGGTGGGCGATTCGGCCGGCAAGACCGATCTGCTCATCACCTGGCTCTACAAGCTGACCGTGGACAACAACGACTACAACCTAGGCGCCGTCATAGGCATCATGACCTTCGTCGTGCTCGCGGTTGTGTCGCTGATCACCTACCGCAGCAGTGGTTCGTACAAGAATGAGGAGGCATTCCGGTGAGTAATGCAACCAAGGCGCAGACCAAGGCCTCCGAGGCGTATGTCGAGGCCATCGACAAGCGCGTCGATTCGGAGCTTGCAGAGTCGCACAACGCGCAACGACAGAGTTTCTGGAAGGATCAGAAGTCACGCCGCATTCTCGGCGATGTGCTCACATACGTGCTGCTGACCGTGCTCGGCATCATATGGCTGTTGCCGATCGTATGGATCTTCCTCGAAAGCCTCAACAAGAACACGGCCCCGTTCACCGACACGTTCTTCCCGACGCAGTATTCGTTCGACAGCTACGTCACGCTGTTCACGCAGCGCAACGTACTCGACTTCCCGCGCATGTTCATGAACACGTTCATCATTGCAGTCTTCACCTGCATCATCTCCGTGTTCTTCGTGCTCTCCGTTGCCTACGTGATGAGCCGCATGCGTTTCCACGGCCGTAGGTTCTTCATGAACTTCGTGCTCATCCTGGGCATGTTCCCGGGCATCATGTCGGTGGTCGCCATCTACTTCATTCTCAAGGCGATGGGCCTGACCAGCAGCGGCACGACGATCCTCGCGCTCATCCTGGTCTATTCGGCCGGCACCGGTGCGGGCTTCTACGTGATGAAGGGCTACATGGACACGATCCCGACCTCGCTCGACGAAGCCGCCATGCTCGATGGCTGCACACGTTGGCAGGTGTTCTGGATTATCATCGTGCCTATCTGCCGCCCGATGATTGTGTACCAAGCGATCGTCGGCTTCCTGACCCCCTGGCTCGACTTCGTCATGGCGAAGGTGATCGCCCGCACCCAGGAGAACTACACGGCGTCCCTGGGCCTGTGGCTCATGCTCGACAAGGAGTACATCAACAACTGGTTCGGTCGCTTCGCGGCTGCCGCAGTGCTCATCTCGATCCCGATTGCGATCCTGTTCATCGTGATGCAGCGCTTCTACCAGGAGTCGATGTCCGGTTCGGTGAAGGGATGACGACATGGCGCTCGCACGGCAATCCGAAGGATTGAAGGCGGGTGTCGCAGAACCGTTCCCACTGAGTCTGGAACGTGAACTGGGTGCCGTGGCGAACGACCATGGCACCCAGTTCGCAATCTGGGCCCCGTCGGCGAAGTCTGTGACACTGCGCTTCTTCACCAAAGGTTCCAGCATGGAGGACGGCGACGCCATGGTGGGCGCCCACCGGCCCGAACTGCAAAGCGACGGCGCGTGGACAATCCATTTCGACGGGAACCTGCACGGCACCTACTACGACTACTTGGTGGAACAACAGGATGGCAACCGGGTGCGCACCGCCGACCCGTGGGCCAAAGGCGCCGGCGTGAACGGCCGGCGCAGCATGGTGGTCGACCTCGCACGCACCGACCCGGCCGGCTGGGAGCATGACACGCACCCGATCACCCCGCTGCGCGAGACGATGGTGGCCGAGATGCATGTGGCCAGCTTCAGCGCGAACCCGCATGGCGGTTTCCCGCTCGAGCACCGTGGCAAATACCTGGCCTTCACCGACCTCGGCACCACCGTGGACGGCAAAGGGGAGTTCCCCACGGGCGTCGACTACTTCAAACAGCTCGGCGTCACCGCGATCCAGCTGCTGCCGTTCTACGACTACGGCTCCGTGGACGAGAACGACCCGAGGCAGTACAACTGGGGCTACGATCCGCTTAACTACAACGTCCCCGAAGGCTCCTACTCGACGAATCCGTTCGACGGCACCGTGCGCATCACCGAGTGCAAGCAGATGATCCAATCGCTGCACGCTCAAGGCTTCAAGGTGATCATGGACGTCGTGTACAACCACATGTACACGGCCGACAACTGGTTCGAGCGCGTGGTGTCCGGCTATTTCGTCCGACGCAATGCCGACGGCACGTTGTCGAACGGTTCCGGTTGCGGCGACGACATGGCCAGCGAACGCGCGATGATGCGCCGCTACATCGTGGACTCCGTCACCTACTGGGCGCGCGAATACCACATCGACGGCTTCCGCTTCGACCTCATGGGGCTCATAGACACCGATACGATGAACGCCGTGCGCGCCTCGCTCGACGCATTGCCCGGCGGCAAGGACCTCATCATGTACGGCGAACCGTGGGCCGCCGGGCCGAGCTCCACGCTGCCCGGCACCGAGCTTGCGAACAAGGAGGGCCTGCATCTGCTCGACTCGCGCATCGGCCATTTCTGCGACCGAACGCGCGACGCGATCAAGGGCCATGTGTTCGAACGCCGGATCAAAGGCTATGTGAACGGCAACGCGCACGACACCAAGCCGCAGATCGAGCTCGCCGTGGACGCATGGCGCGCGCCCGAGACCAACGAAGGCAACGCCGGGCAGATCATCCAGTACGTCTCTGCCCACGACGACTGGACGCTGTGGGACAAGCTGTGCCTGAGCATGATCGGCGACGACTCGCCGGAATCTGCGAATAAGGCGGAATCCGGGCATGCCGATGACTCGCACAGAACGCTGGAATCTCGCGACGACGCGCTCGAACACGCCTACCGCGCGATGCCGGGCACGCAGACGCGCAAGGTGCTCGAGGCGAACGCGCTCGCCGCCGGACTCATCTACACGGCCGCAGGCATCCCGTTCATGCTCGCCGGAGAGGAATTCGGCAAGACGAAGTTCGGCAACGACAACTCGTTCGACTCGGGCGTCAAGGTGAACGAACTCGATTGGGCGCGCGCCGAACGCATGCAGGGCCTCGTGGACTACTACCGCCGTCTGATCGCCGTGCGTCGCGCGAATCCGGGCCTGTTCGACGCCGAGCACATCGCCGTGGAGGCGCCGGGCAACGCGGTCGCCTACCGTAGCGACGACATCGCCGTGCTCGTCAATCCGGACGACGAGGAGTACAGTCTGCCCGTCGAGCGCATCGATTCCGCGTTTGCCGACAGTCTGCATGACGATCTGCCCGCAACGCCGGAATCTGCGAGCCATGCGGAAGCGCGGTGGGTGTGCGTGCTCGATTCGAGCGGCACGTCGACCGGAGAATTCCGGCAGACGGGCATACGGATCGCCGGCGGAGGATTCCCGATGCCCGCTCGCACACTGAGCATATGGAAACGTGAACGCTGACGGAGGCGGCATGACGCACTACACAACCGTGTTCTTCGACCTGTACGGCACGCTGATCGACATACACACCGAGGAGGATTCCGACGCCGCGTGGTCCGCATTGCGGGCGGCGCTGTACCAAAACGGCGCCGACTACGCCACGAATTCGCAACTGCGCAACGAATTCCGCCGTCAGGTGGTGCGCGCCAACGCGACGCGTGCGCGCACGGAGTGGTTCGAGCCGGACTTCCTGCCCGCCTACCGCGGTCTGCTCGAGGCATGCTGGGCCGACGACAGTCTGGTGCACGCGCGAAAGGCGGCGTGGGCATTCCGCCGCGCCGCCACGACGAAGTTCCGCCTGTACCCAGGCGTCTTCGACATGCTCACGCAGCTGCGTGCGGCAGGACTTCGAGTGGCGCTCGTTTCGAACGCGCAGGCCTGCTACACGCGGCCGGAACTCGAGCTGACCGGACTCGGCGACGTGTTCGACGAAGTGGTCATCTCCAGCGACGAAGGCGTGCGCAAACCGTCCGCCGAACTGTTCCGCAGCGCGCTCGTGCGCATGAACGTGGAGCCCAAACATGTGGTGATGGTGGGCAACGATCCGCGCAACGACATCGACGGCGCGCGCATGGCCAACATCGACGGCATCTACCTGCATACCGACAATCACACGCCGGCGCAGTGCGACACCGCAGTCTGCTCGCTCGAAGGCGCCGATTACGCGGGCGTGCTCGCCTACATACAACGCGCCAACACGGAAGACGGGCGTGGGCGCGAATATTCGGATACTCTGGAAGAGAAGCTCAGATAACAGACGGGAACCGGCATGGTAGACGAATACACGCGCCACTTGGAGCGCAACAAAGAGGTGAAGGGCAAAGGGCTCTCGCAGTTCCGCATGAAGGTGCTTGCCGATGTGCTGCTGTTCTTCTCCCCGTTCTCGGTGGCCGTGCTCCCGCACATCGTGGGCACGCCGAGCCGCGAGAACATGTTCGCGCTCTCCGTCTGCGTGATCGGCGAGGCGATCTCATGGGCGTCGATCCCGATGTTCGCGTGGCTGCTCTACCAGGGATTCGAATGGACGGGCAACGCATGGCTCTACGGGCTGCGCCTGCTCGTGCTCGCGCTGGTGTGCGAGGTGCCGTACGACTACGTGGTGTTCGGCAGCGCGTTCGACATGCGCTCGCAGAACCCCGTGTTCGGCCTCGTGGTCGCGCTGATCGTGCTCGGCATACTCGACCTCATGTACGCATGGCGCACGAGTGTGCTCAAGGTGGTGCTTTCGGCAGGTGTGATCATCATCGGCCTGCTGTGGGATTTCATGCTGTCGATCGGCCAGACGCAGCGACTCATGAACGTAGGCATTGTGACGCTCGGCATGTGCGTGACCTACTACTACCTGCATTCCCGTGAGAACACGATGGTGTTCACGGCAGCCATATTCGGAGCGGCCTGCGTATTGACGCCTGGCTTGGGCGCGGTGGCGCTCCACTACCGCAACGACAAGCTCGGCTATACACACCGGTGGACGCGTTGGGCGTTCTACCCGGTCTACCCGATCATGCTCGTGCTCTGCGCGGCGATCGGAATGGCGAATTAATCTGCCGCAAAGCTGCGGCAGCCATATAAGGAGTACGAAATGCACAAGGCTGGAATTCGTGACGTGGCACGGGAGGCGGGCGTTTCCATCTCCACCGTCTCGCGCGCATTCACCAAGCCGCAGCTCGTCTCGCAAGCCACCCGCGACAGGGTGATGGCTGCTGCAAACAAGCTTGACTTCAACATCTCACGCTCGGCGATGGCGCTCAAATCCGGGCAGACATACCGCGTAGCGCTGCTCATGAGCGAGGGCATCACGAGCTGGTTCAATGCCGAGGTGTTCGCCGGCATAGACGATGTGATGCATGGCAAAGGCTATGACATCTCGCTCTACCAGCACATCAACGACGCCGAGACGCGCGACCGGTTCTTCACCGTGCTGCCTGTGCTTCGCAACGTGGACGCCGTGTTCGTGGCATCGTTCGCGATAGAGCCGGCGGAGATCGAGCAGTTGCGCCGTACGAAGGTGCCGATCGTCGGCATCAACACGCCCGACCCGCTCCGTTTCGACGCCTCCGAGACCATCGACGACGAAGGCGGCATGTACCGGGCGGCTCAGCATATGATCAAACTCGGGCATAAGCGGATTGTCTACACCTGCTCGGCGGCGGCCGAGACACTCGACGCGTCGATAGACCTGCGTGGGCACGGCTTCATACGCGCATGTGAGCGTGCACAGAACACGCACGACATCAGCTGGAAGGTGCTCACGGTGCCGCGCGGCCGCGATTTCGCCGACAATGCGCTCACCGCGGTGCTGAGCGAGGACCGGTTCCCCGATGCAATCTGCTGCCAGATGGACATGATGGCGATTCCGCTCATGATCAAGCTGGCTAGGCACGGCTACAGGGCGCCGCGCGACTATTCGATCATCGGATTCGACGACGCCCCGTATGCCGACACAGTGGAGCTGACGACGATGCGGCAGAACCCGTACGAGATGGGGCGCAATGCGGCGATGAAGGCGCTGACGCTGCTGGAGGGCCGCGCTCTGGAGCAGCCGCATGCGATTCTGGAGCCGAAGCTCGTGCTGCGCGGTTCGGATTCGCGGTACGAGGGGGAGTGAGCGCGGATTTGTGTGCCGCTTTTGCAATTGCAGTCTCAGACTGGCGATTGCGGAGCATTTTGTGGTGCTTTGCCGAGACCGGAGTTGCAGGAAAGGTTATCTGAAGACTTGTGAGATTGCCATGTTTGCAAGTCCTGTCTCAGCGGGGCATGGGAGGCGCGTCTTAGCATGCTTGCTTTGCAAAGACAGTCTCAGATTGGTTATTGAGTGTGCGATGCCGTGCTCTGCCGAGGTCAGGGATGCAAGCGGGGTCATCGAGGAGCGCGCAGATGTGCTACGCTTGCAATCTCGGTCTCAAAAAGACCTTCTCGGCGTATCTACCGTGTTTCGACGAGATTGAGATTGCAAGCAAGGTCATCGGGGGAGCGCGTAATCGTGCCGAATCTGCGACTCCGGTCTCATGAAGGTGCGCTTGGTGAGATTTGGAACGCCCTGTTGAGATGGAGATGCAAAACGAGTCATGCAGATTCTTGGACGCCGCTTGTTGCGGAAGTCACCCACTGCAATCTGGGCGTTTGCTGAAATATCTCTTTTTGGAATCTGGAAAGCGTTGGAAATCCGCGGATTTCAGGGCGTCTGGAAAAATGTGGGTTTTTTTGTTCTGCAATGGGAATAAAGGATGGAATGAAATACTTGAGTGATGTAGGCTCAAGTTTTAGAAAGCCTCAAGAGAGGTCGCCCAACAGCGGCCGGCTCGACGGGCTTGAGCACGGAACGTAACACGAATAGTGAATAACAAAAGGAGATACAGTATGGGACGCGCAGTTGGTATTGATTTGGGTACCACCAATTCCTGCATCGCAACGCTCGAGGGCGGTGAACCGACCGTCATCGTGAACGCTGAAGGTGCACGCACCACACCGTCTGTGGTGGCATTCAGCAAGTCCGGCGAGATTCTCGTCGGCGAGGTTGCAAAGCGTCAGGCTGTGACCAACGTCGATCGCACGATCAGCTCCGTCAAGCGCCACATGGGCACCGACTGGACCGTTGACATCGACGGCAAGGAATGGACTCCGCAGGAGATTTCCGCACAGATCCTCATGAAGCTGAAGCGCGACGCCGAAGCTTACCTGGGCGAGCCGGTCACGGACGCCGTGATCACCTGCCCTGCATACTTCAACGATGCACAGCGCCAGGCGACCAAGGACGCCGGCACAATCGCAGGCCTGAACGTCCTGCGCATCATCAACGAACCGACCGCTGCAGCTCTGGCCTACGGTCTGGAGAAGAGCAAGGAAGACGAGCGCATTCTGGTCTTCGATCTCGGCGGCGGCACCTTCGATGTCTCCCTGCTGGAGATCGGCAAGGACGACGACGGCTTCTCCACCATCCAGGTGCAGGCTACGTCGGGCGACAACCACCTCGGTGGCGACGATTGGGACCAGCGCATTATCGACTGGCTCGTCGGCGAAGTGAAGAACAAGTACGGTGTTGACCTGAGCAAGGACAAGATCGCCCTGCAGCGTCTGAAGGAAGCTGCCGAGCAGGCGAAGAAGGAGCTTTCCTCCTCGATGTCCACCACGATCAACATGCAGTACCTGGCCATGACCCCTGACGGGACCCCGGTGCACCTCGACGAGACGCTCACCCGCGCCCACTTCGAGGAAATGACCAAGGATCTGCTCGACCGCTGCCGCACGCCGTTCAACAACGTGCTTGCAGACGCCGGCATCTCGGTCTCCCAGATCGACCATGTGATTCTGGTCGGCGGCTCCACTCGTATGCCTGCCGTGAAGGAGCTCGTGAAGGAGCTCGACGGCGGCAAGGAAGCCAACCAGTCCGTGAACCCGGACGAAGTGGTGGCCATCGGCGCTGCCGTGCAGTCCGGCGTCATCAAGGGCGACCGCAAGGACGTGCTGCTCATCGACGTGACGCCGCTGTCCCTCGGTATCGAGACCAAGGGCGGCATCATGACGAAGCTCATCGAGCGCAACACCGCAATCCCGGCGAAGCGTTCCGAGATCTTCTCCACCGCCGAAGACAACCAGCCGTCCGTACTGATTCAGGTCTATCAGGGCGAGCGTGAATTCGCCCGCGACAACAAGCCGCTGGGCACCTTCGAGCTGACCGGCATCGCTCCGGCTCCTCGTGGCGTCCCGCAGATCGAGGTCACCTTCGACATCGACGCCAACGGCATCGTGCACGTCTCCGCAAAGGACAAGGGCACGGGCAAGGAGCAGTCGATGACGATCACCGGTGGCTCCGCACTGCCGAAGGAAGAGATCGACCAGATGATCAAGGACGCCGAGGCCCACGAAGCGGACGACAAGAAGCGTAAGGAAGACGCCGAGACCCGCAACAACGCCGAGAACTTCGCATACCAGACCGAGAAGCTCGTCAACGACAACAAGGACAAGCTCTCCGATGACGTCGCGAAGTCCGTCACCGACGCGATTAACGAGCTCAAGGATGCCTTGAAGGGCGACGACATTGAGAAGATCAAGGCCGCCCAGGAGAAGCTGATGACCGAGGCTCAGAAGATCGGTCAGGCCCTCTACGCCCAGCAGGGTGCCGAAGGCGCTGCAGGCGCCGCCGACAGCGGCTCCGCGAACAACGGTGGCGACGATGACGTGGTCGACGCCGAGGTCGTGGATGACGACGACAAGGACAACAAGTAATGTCCGACTTCAATAAGGACGATTACCTGAACGACCTGCCCGACGCCGACGAACTGGCGAACGGGCAGGCGTCCCCTGATGCCGATGGCGCCGATGCGCCATCGGACACCGGCGAGCAGCTGAAAGACGACATGCTCAAGGATGCCGCCGCGGAGCAATCCGCAGGCGAACAGGCCTCCGAAGAGTCCGCCAAGGCAGCTGCCGAAGCCACCGCAGACGCCGCCTCCGATGGCGACGCTGAGGGTTCCTCGCTCACACCGCTTGGCCAGGCCAAGAAGGAAGCCGCCGAATACCTCGAGGCGCTTCAGCGTGAGCGCGCGGAGTTCATCAACTACCGCAACCGCACGAAGAAGGACATGGATCGTGCCCGTCAGCAGGGCATCATCGATGTGCTCACCGCAATGCTCCCCGGGCTCGACGACATCGACCGCATTCGCGAGCATGGTGAGATGGACGATTCCTTCAAGGCCGTGGCCGCGAAGATCGACAAGACCTTCGAGAAGTTCGGCGTTGAGAAGTTCGGCCTGAAAGGCGAGGACTTCGACCCCACCAAGCATGAGGCGATCCTGCACAAGCCGGATCCGGAGGCCAGCAAGGCGACGGTGGACACCGTGGTCGAGGCCGGCTACCGCATCGGCGACCGTGTGATTCGCGCGGCACGCGTGGTGGTCGCATCTCCGCAGAACTGACGCCCGTGCGAGATGGCCGTGAACCGCATTCGATTTACGGTTCACGGCCGTTTTTCATGCATGGGTATTTCCATACAGACTTTTTGACGAATACAACCCAGACTTTAGCCTCGAAAGGAGGCACAGCAGCATGGCTGAGAATGATTGGCTGAACAAGGATTTCTATAAGACCTTGGGTGTCTCCAAGGACGCCGACGAGAAAGAGATCACGAAGGCGTACCGCAAACTCGCCCGCAAGTACCATCCGGACATCAACAAGACGAAGGAAGGCGAGGAGAAGTTCAAGGACATCTCCGAGGCCTACGACGTGCTCAAAGACAAGGATTCGCGCCAGAAATACGACGCAATCCGCTCCTTCGGCGCAGGTGGCGCACGCTTCACTGGCGGTGCCGGCGGCGGCGGATTCAACGCCGGCGACTTCTCCGACATCTTCGGCTCCATGTTCGGCGGTGGCGGTGGCAACGGCGGTTCGCATATCCGCTTCAGCACGAATGGCGGCGGCTCCCATGGCGCAGGGTTCGACGACATCTTCTCGATGTTCGGTGGCGGAGCCGGCAACGGCGGCTTTGGAGGAGGCCGCGGCTACGGGGACTATAGCGATGGAGCCTACGCAGGCTACCGTCCCGCCCCGCATCCCGAGGATGGCGACGACCTCAGCTCGAAGATCACGCTCACGTTCCGCCAGGCCGTCAAGGGCGCCACGGTCTCGCTCAAGGCCGCGGGCAAGAAGTTCAAAACGAAGGTTCCCGCCGGCGTGAAGAACGGCCAGAAGATCAAGATCGCCGGCAAGGGCAAGCCAGGCCAGCACGGCGGCAAGCCGGGCGACATGTACCTGACGGTCACCGTGACCGAAGACCCGAAGTTCACGATGGACGGCAAGGATCTCGTGATGGATCTGCCGATCACCGTGGGCCAGGCGGTCGACGGTGCGAAGATCTCCGCCAGGGACTTCGACGGCAATGACGTCACGTTCAAGGTGGAGAAGGGCACCTCGAGCGGCGAGGAAGTGCGCGTGCGCGGCAAGGGCGTGGAGACGCGCACCGGCACCGGCGACCTCGTCGGACGCATTCAGATTCGCGTGCCGAAGCACCCGACCATGGGCGAGAAGCACGCTGCGAAGGAATTCGACAAGGCGTGCGGCGACTTCGTTGAGGAGCTCGCCACAGAGAACACCGAAACGAAGTGATCACAATGACGCGCATATCACCAGCACGGCGCAGGCTGTATGAAATGTGCGCGACGGCCATCGTGGCCAAGCGGGCCAATCTGGAAGGTGCGGCCGGTGTGGGATTCGACATCGACCTGCCCGTCTTCTCGGTGGGCAAGGTCGGTCAGATCGCCGAGATTCACCCCCAGACCCTGCGTCAATACGACCGGCAGGGGCTCGTGGTGCCGGGGCGCACGGAAGGCGGTTCGCGACGGTACTGTCTGCGGGACGTCGACCGGCTCGTGCAGGCGCAACACCTCAGTCAGGACGAAGGCATCAATCTGAACGGAGTGATGCGCATCCTCGAACTTGAGGAGGAGAACCGGCAACTGCGGCATGAAGTGCAGGAACTCACCGGTGTGACCGGATTCAGCGTGTTCACCGCCGACATGAACGGCAGCATCACCCAGACGTCGCGTTCGCATCGCGCACGCTATTGGCGTGGGCAGCTCCATGCCGAGGTGCACGCATTGCCGGCGGGGGAGAGCTCAAGCGCGCAGTCGAAATCGATGGTGTTGTGGCATACGGCCAAGCACTGACAGCAATCCTTGGCGGCCAGATGTTTTTCATCTGGCCGCTTTTTGCGTTATGCGCCTAGGCTATGCTGGGCCGGACGAGGAAATCTGCGAATAAGGAGAGGCGAATGATGCTCAAGGCGGTGTTCTGGGACATGGATGGCACGCTCATCGACTCCGAGCCGTACTGGCATGCCGGCGAGATGCAGATCGCGCACGAGAACGGCGGTGTGTGGAACGACGAGCTCGCATGGAACGGCTCGGGCCGCCCGGTGCCGGATGTGGCGCGCGAGATCGCGGAGCACGGGTGCACGCTGCCGGTGGAGGAGATCGGCCGGCGCATGATCGAATACGTGACGCGGGCGGAATATGAGCGGATCCCCTGGATCCCGGGCACGCGCGAGCTGCTCGTCGCACTGCGCGACGCGGGTGTGCCGAGCGTGCTCGTGACGACATCGCCGCGCAATCTCGCCGAGAATCTCATTGCGCAGGCTCCCGCAGGCACGTTCGCCGGATATGTGTGCGGCGAGGACGACGTGGCCAAGAAGCCGGATCCGGCACCGTATGTGGAGGCGGCGCGCAGACTCGACATACCGCGTGCCGATATGCCGCAGTGCGTGGCGTTCGAGGACTCGATGAGCGGACTCACCTCCGCCGCCGCTTCCGGTGCGACGACGATTGCGCAACTCGGCTTCATTCGCACCGACAATTCGGACGGTCCGCAGTACATGTCGATTGACGGGTACGACGGCGTGACACCGGAGTCGCTGAATGCCGTGGTGGAACGTCGGATTGCGGAATTGGCCGCGCGCTGAGCGGGCAATATGGTCGTTCGGTGACGCGTGTGTGCGGTAAACGACCGTACTTGGGGAGATTATGGTCGTTGAGGTGACGCGTTGCTCACTCAACGACCATATGCGGCTCTTGGGAATCTTTATAGGGTGGCTTGGCGGAATGCCGGCATTGATGGAGATTGCTGGAATTGGTCGTCGCCCCACCTAGACTGGGAGAGGCTTCGTCTGTGCGGCGGGGTCCCTCGTATGTGCGACGCGCGGAAATGGTGGAGGAACATGGCTGAACGACCGGAAACGCAAGAGAAACGCAAGGTGATTCTGCGTGCCGCGACCGAGGTGTTCGGTGAGAAGGGTGCCACGAAGGGCACGTTGGAAGACATCGCCGAGAAAGTGGGCATGACCCGCGCCGGCGTGCTGCATCACTTTGGCTCCAAAGACAATCTGTTGCTGCAGACGGTGATCTACCGCGATTCGGTGGATCTCGAGGATTACCCGGAAGATATGGCGCGCGGAGGCATGCCCGAGGATGGCGCCATCACGTTCCGCCATCTCATCAAGACGGCGAAGGCGAACGAGGCGCGCCCGGGCCTGGTCAAGGCGTTCATTGCGTTCTGTGCGGACTCCATTCGCGAAGACAGCCCGGCGTACGACTACTTCGTCTCGCGGTACCGCAATCTGCGGCGCATGCTTGAGAAGGCGCTGCGCATCATGGCCGACGAACTCGGCAAATCGGTTGACGACGCCACGATCTGCAACACGGCGATGTCGATTCTCGCAGTGATGGATGGCTTGCAGATTCAATGGATGCTCGACCCGGATGCGATTGGATTGGCGGAGGAGACCGAACGGGCGATCAAACTGATGCTCGCCGGCGCGCTTGACTTGAACGACGAGGAACGCGACGCGATTCTGTGACTGTCGCTGTGTTGTGCAGCGTGACGAATATGGAGCTTTCGTCGGTTTGCGCGGGTGGTTACTCGACGGTACGGTATATGCTGGGATATGCGTCTTCCGCGAATTTCGATGAGGAAATTGTTATGACTTCACGTGAAACAAATACGCCATATCTGGATTCGTCCCTGCCGATTCCAGCGCGCGTCGCCGACCTACTCGGCCGCATGACTCTCGAGGAGAAGGTGGGGCAGATGATGCAGCTCGACGCGCGCAGTGGCGAGCTCTCCGATCTCATTGTGGACCGCCATGTGGGGTCGATTCTGCACACCTCTCCCGACGATCTCGTGCGTGCGGCGCGGATAGTACGCGACCAGACGCGTCTGGGTATTCCGCTGCTCGTCGGCGATGACTGCATTCACGGATATTCGTTCTGGCCGGGCGCCACGATCTTCCCGTCGCAGCTCGGCATGGCATGCAGCTGGGATCCGCAGGCAATCGAGGATGCCGCCCGCGTGACCGCCGAGGAGGTCTCCTGCACCGGCGTGCATTGGACGTTCTCGCCGGTGCTCTGCATTGCGCGCGACACCCGGTGGGGGCGTGTGGACGAGACCTTTGGCGAGGATCCGGTGTTGATTGGTGAGATGGCATCCGCCATGGTCAAGGGCTACCAGAAGAACGCTGCCGCGGGCGAGACCTTCGCCGACGATGCGATTCTCGCCTGCGCCAAGCATTTCGCTGGCTATTCGTACACGCAGGGTGGCCGTGACGCCTCCGAGGCCGATCTGACGCATCGCGCGTTGGAAAGCTGGTATCTGCCGCCATTCGAGCGTGTGGCCAAGGAGGGCTGCGCCACGTTCATGCTCGGCTACGAGTCAATCGATGGCACGCCGGTCACGTTCAACAATTGGCTGCTGAACCGCAAGCTGCGCGGCGAATGGCAGTATGGCGGCACGTTGGTGACCGATTGGGACAATGTGGGCCGTGCCGTGTGGGAGCAGCACATCAAGCCGAACTACACAGTGGCGGCGGCCGATGCCGTCAAGGCCGGCAATGACTTGATCATGACGACCCCGGGCTTCTATGAGGGTGCCATCGCGGCGGTAAGCGAAGGTCTGCTCGACGAGCGTCTGCTGGACGACGCCGTGGCGCGCCTGCTCACGCTCAAGTTCCAGCTCGGTCTGTTCGAAGATCCACGTTTGCCCGATCGCGCGCGCATCGACGCGGTGATTGGGTCCGCAGACCATGCGCGGCGCAATCTGGAGATGGCGCGTGAATCGATTGTGCTGCTGCGCAACAACGCTGTGCTGCCGTTCGCAGATGCCGGTGAGCTGCACAGGATCGCAGTGGTGGGGCCGCTCGCGGACGATGCGCAGAATCAGCTCGGCGATTGGGCGGGCAACTCGGGTCAGGTGCCGTGGATGCCGGAAGGCCAGCCGCGCGAGATGATCTGCACGGTGCTCGACGGCGTGCGCGAGCTGGCGCCTGCAGATTGCGAGATTACGTATGCCCGCGGCGCGAACGTGGTGGATCTGGTGCCGGACCCGGAAGGCGAGCTCTACCCGGATGGGCAGCCGCGGCCGAAGATGGCGGTGGCCGCGAAAATCGACCAGCGACTGCTCGACGAGGCGGTGGAACAGGCGCGCGCGGCGGACGCGGTGATCGCAGTGGTCGGCGACGTTGTGCAGCTCGTCGGCGAGACGTGCTCGACGGCGACGCTCGAACTGCAGGGCGGCCAGAACCGTCTGCTGGAGGAGCTCGCCAACGTTGCACGTGAAACACATAAGCCGCTCATCGTCGTGCTCGTCAGTTCGAAACCGCAGGTGCTGCCGGCGTGTGTGATCGGCGAGAACGGCGTGATTGTCGACGAATCCGCGGCGGACGGTCTCGGCGCGCTGCTGTGGGCGGCGAATCCGGGTATGCAGGGCGGCCGTGCGATTGCCGAGATCATCTTCGGCAAGACCGAGCCGAGTGGGCGTCTGCCGATCACATTCCCTCGCCATGCCGGGCAGCTGCCGGTGTTCTACAACGAGATTCGCGGTCAGCACGGCAATCGGTACGCGGATCTGACCCAGGATCCGGCGTTCGCGTTCGGCGAGGGCCTCTCGTACACGACATTCGAATACGGAGATCCGCAGATTGTGAACGGTTCCGAATTCCGCGCAGGTGACACGGTGCGCGTCGAGGTGGATCTGACGAACACCGGCGCGCGCACAGGAACGGAGGTCGTGCAGCTGTACATCAGCGACGTCGTCACATCGTTCACCTGGGCGTGCAAGGAGCTCAAGCTGTTCCGGCGTGTGACGCTCGAGCCGGGGGAGACGCGGCGCGTTGCCTTCGATCTGCCGGTCGATTCGTGCACGATTGTGAACGGCGATGCGGAGCGGATCGTCGAACCCGGCGAATTCAAGGTGCTCGTGGGGCATTCGAGCCGCGACGAGAATCTGCGGCAAGCGACGTTCACCGTGGTGGAATGAGTGCGTTTCCATGCCCGCATCAGCCCTCTCTCAGAGATGATGCTGATACGGGCGGCTCATTCATGTATTTTCTGCTACAGTGTGCTCATGCCGTACGATGTGAAGCGAGAACAGAAGAACCTGTATGTGCCGGGCAAGACGCCCGCAATCGTCGAGGTGCCGGCGATGCAGTTCGTGGCGGTGCGCGGGGCGGGTGACCCGAACGATCCGCACGGCGAATACCAGAGCGCGCTGCAGCTGCTGTACGGTATATCGTTCACAATCAAGATGAGCGAGAAATCCAAGGATTCACGTGATCACATCGCCGGGTACATGCCATATGTCGTGCCGCCGCTGGAAGGTCTGTGGTGGATGGGGCGGAACGCGAGTGAGCCGGTCGATTACGCGCGCAAACAGGATTTCCAATGGATTTCGATGATCCGCTTGCCTGAATTCGTCACAGCGGACGCGTTCGAACATGCGCGCGGACTATTCGCGAACAAGCACCCCGAGGCGGACGTGTCACGCGCGCGGCTATTCGAATATGACGAGGGATTGTGTGCGCAGGTGATGCACGTCGGGCCGTATGACACCGAGCCTGCGACAATCGCCGCCCTCGACAAGTTTGTGGGTGAGCATGGGTATGCGCTGGATTTCAGCGATGCGCGCCACCATCACGAGATCTACCTGAGCAATCCACAGCGGTGCGCTCCCGACCGTCTGCGCACGGTGATCCGGCATCCTGTGCGCATGGCGTCTGAGTGAGGGAGCGCGGTTGTGTGCTTATACGTAAAGAAAAAGGCCGCTGCGGTGGAATGAATGCAGCGGCCTTAGTGGAGCTGATGGTAATCGAAACCACGACCTCTTCGATGCGAACGAAGCGCTCTACCAACTGAGCTACAGCCCCAATCTTCAATTATGTCGTCTTCCGACAACTCGTCCAGTTTAGCCCAACCCCTTCCCAAATGCAAATTCCTCCATGCGTGCGGGTTTCGGATAGTGCCTCGCAGTTGCCTTGCGAATGCTTTGGGCCAGTGCGGAGCCTCTTTTGGCGTTCTTCGTTGGCCATGCTGTGCGGAATCAAGCACCGTGCTCGATGTTGCCGTCGAGATCCTCTACGAGAGGCGTCGCCTCTTTCTCGGCGACCTCGGCCATCGCGTGTGCCGGCGCTTCCTTCTTGCCGGTCTTCGCCTTGATGAGGCCGACGAAAGTGGGGATGAGCGAGATGACGAGAATCGCGACGATCACGAGTTCGAAGTTGTCTTGCACCACCGGAATGCCGCCGAAGAAATAGCCGAGCAGCGTGAACAGCGACGACCAGACGAGACCGCCGAGCACCGAGAACGGCGTGAATCTGCTCCAACGCATGCCCGAGATGCCCGAGATGAACGGCATGAACGTCCTGATGAACGGGAAGAAGCGGCCGAGGAACACGGCGAGCGGGCCCCAGCGGTCGATCATCTTCTCGGTTTTGGCCAGACGTTCGGGGGTCATCGCCTTGACCTTGCCGGATTCAATGATGCGCCGGCCGAAGAAGTGGCCGATGAAGTAGTTGCATTGGTCGCCTAGAATGGGGGCGAGCCATACCACCGGCAGCAAGGCGGCGAGCGGCAGTGCGGATTTGCCGGTCGCCGCGTCGGGCGCCGCGAAGAAACCGGCGGCGAACAACAACGAGTCGCCGGGCAGGAACGGGAAGAAGACCACGCCGGTCTCAATGAAGACGATTAGAAAAACAAAGCCAAGTGTTGGCGCCACGCCCATTGCGATCCAGCCGGCGATCGCCGCACGCGGGTCTTTGAGCAGATTGGCAATGAATTGGATGAATCCCATGGATTGAATGTCCTCTTCGATAGGTCGAGCGGTGTGTGCTTCTCAATCTCCTTGATTATTCATAGCACAGGTAGGCAACCATGCCAATGAGGAGGTGCGTGGGTCGAGAGCTGGGAAGGTGGAGGTGACGGCGATGCCATCCGCTCGGTTGCGTAATTGGAGACGTTTGCGTCTGGAATCTGTCTCTTTTTACGCAGGACAGGATTTTGCGTAATTGGGGACGTTTATGGCGGCTATTTGTCCCTTTTTACGCAGATAGATAGGTGCTGACGAGTGGGGTTCGTTTGCGTAATCTGGGACATGGGTGGCGGGTGGGTGTGCTATTCAGCGAAGGTGCGGTCGAGCCAGTCCTTGGCGAGGAAGATCCACGACTGCACGGCGGGTTCGATGCTGTTGACGCCGCCCCACGCGGTCTGCGCGGTGCCGAGCGAGAGTCCGTGGCCACCTGCGGGGTACAGATGCGCCTCAATCGGCACGTTGGCCGCCTTGCATGCGGCGATGAGCTGCAGCGTGTTCTCCACCGGCACGCAATCGTCGGGCATCGTGTGCCAGACGAACACCGGTGGCGTCTTCGCGTCGATATGCTGCTCGATGCTCACTTCATTCATCGCCGACTCCTCGCCGTACCGCTCGCCGAGGAGCGCGCGGAAGCTGCCGTCGTGACGGAAACGCCCCGATGTGATGACCGGGTAGGAGAGCATCAGCGCGTTCGGCCGCAGTTCGTCCGGATCATAGCCGTGCGCGACGAGCGCGGCATCGCTGGCGGAAGTGGCGAAATCCGCGGCCAGATGACCGCCCGCGGAGAAGCCGATGACGGCGATGCGCGCGGTGTCCACGTTCCATTCGTCTGCGTGCGCGCGAATCTGCCGCATGGCTTCGGCCACCTCGAGCACGGCAATGGGGTAGACGGACGGTTTGCAGGAATAGTGGAGCACAAACGCGTTGTAGTCGGCGGCGAGGAACTGCAGCGCAATCGGCTCGCCCTCGCGGCCTGTGGTCATCTCATAACCGCCGCCGGGCAGCACAAGCACGGTCGGACGCTTGCGGTCGGGCACGATGTCGGGGTAGTTTTCGGGAAGATAGCCTGCAAAACGCGCTCCGGAACCGTCGATGCCGATGATGGTGGTCTCAAAATACTGCATGACACCTCTTTCGTTGAGCGGGAATGGGCGGGGAAGAGCCCGCGCCTTGTTTGTTCAACGAACATACAATAGAGGCGCCGGTTGACGGTGTTGTGGTTTGTCGCCGGCGATATCGCCCATGGCAAACGACGGAACTCAGATGCCACTTTCGTCGTTTGCCGGAGCGCTTTGTTTGTAACTCCGGTCTCACCCAGGCGTTGAGGAACCTGCAGAGTAGCCAATCTGAGATTGCGATTGCAAACTGGGCGATCCTGCATGCTGCCAGTGTGCCGATCTGAGACTGAAGTCGCAGGCTGCGCAATCTTGTGCTCCGTCAACATGTCTCGCGTGCAACTCCAGTCTCGCTTGAGCAATCTAGGAATCTGCAGATTGCTAATCTGAGACTGGAGATGCGAACTAGACAATTCTGCATGCTGCCGGTGTGCCGATCTGAGACCGCAACTGCAGACTAGGCAATTTTGCGCACCGCCGGCATTTGCGTTGGTAGATGACGAAAAGTGCGCCGCATTTTGTCGTCTGCCATGGGCGGCGATGAATGTGGGGCGACGTGTTAGATCCAGCTGGGCAGCCACATATGCATGCGCCAGAACTCATATGGCACGGGCATGGCCGTCCAGATTGGGTAGAAGAACACGCTGACGATGGCGCACACCCCCACCATGACCCACAGAGTGATGAGCCACACCTCGCGCGAACTCGTCTCGCGCACCCAGTTGAACACGTAGCAGATGGCGAGAATCATCCATGGCAGCAGCACGATCGAATAGAACGTGAACGTGGTGCGGTTCAGGTACTGGGCCCACGGCAGCCAGCCGCCGAGGAACCCGGCGAGCACCGCCCAGATGCGCCAATCGCCGCGTTTGAGAATCGCGATGACAATGGCGAGCACTGCGCACAGCGACCCCAGCCACCAGATGAGCGGATTGCCGAGCGAGGTCACCGCCGCCACGCACTGCGAGCGCGGCGAGAGCGAGCACAGGCCCGGGTGGCCGTCCAGCTTCTGCCAGTAGAAGCTCGTCGGGCGAATCTGCAGCGGCCAGGTGAGCGGGTTCGCCTTGTAGTCGTGCGGAGCATCGAGCGTGGTGTGGAAGCGCCACATCTCGGCATGATATGCGACGAACGAGCGCCAGTCGGCCGGCAGCCATTGCACGCCCTGGCCGGTATGGGTGGCCGCCCAATTACGCATGTAGGAGTTCGGGTGCACGAACCAGCCGACCCAGGTGAGCAAGTATGTGGCGGCATACAGCGGCACCATGTAGAGCGCCGCGAGCAGGCCGTCGCCGAACACGCCGCGCGCAAGCCATTGACGAGGGGAGCGGAAGCCGGCCTGGCGAATCATCCAGGCGTCCCAGAACACGCTGATCACGCAGAACACGGCGAAGAAATAGATCCCAGACCACTTCACTCCCGTCGCGCAGCCGAGCAGTACAGCCGCACCTGCTCGCCACCAGGAGAACGTGATCTGCGGAGGTCTGTTCGCACCGGACTGCGCCGCCATGCGTAGTCTGGCCGCCGCCCAGTCGCGGTGGATGAGCAGCAGCGAGAACGCACCGAGCGCGAACACCATGATGAAGATGTCAAGCAGGCCGGTGCGGCTCATCACAATGGACACGCCGTCGATGGCCATGAGGAGGCCGGCGAGCAGGGCGACCGGCAGATTGCGGAACAGCCGCAGTGTGATGCGGATGAGCAGCACAATGCCGAGCACACCTGCGATCGCCGTCGCCGCACGCCATGCCGCCGGGTTCGCCGCGCCGCCGAACAGCTTGAGCCCGGCTGCGATAAGCCATTTGCCGAGCGGCGGGTGCACCGCGTATTCCGCGGTGTTGATCCATGCATTCGTGTCGCCGTCTGCGAACGCGGTGTCGACCGGCACCATCTGGCCGCCCAGACTCACCTCGTCGGGCCAGCTCATCGGTTCGCCCGTGTTGAGCATGGTCCAGGCGTCCTTCACGTAGTATGTCTCGTCGAAGACGACCGCGCGCGGCTGCCCGAGCCTCACGAAGCGCAGCAGTCCGCCGAACAACGCGATGACCAGCGTCCACACCCACGTCATGAGACGCGCATGGGCGCTGGGCGGCGATGATGCCGCGAGTTCGGATGATTCGAGCTCGACGCGCTCTGCCGCCGCATGTTTGGGGGTGCCTGTGGAACGCATGCCCATCTGTTCTCCTTACATTTCGCATGCGCGCCGGCCGCGCGCACATACCCGGTTCCACGGTACACGCCCGCGTGGGTTCGCGCCGACGTACGCTCCTGCATCGCCTCCATCGCACCGTGTTTCGCCTCCCGCTGACCTGCCCGCGCGGCATACTGAACGTATGAACGAGCAGTCTGAACACACCGGCATCGCCGAGGATCCCGCTGACGAGACGCGCACTCTCCACGTAGATGTTCCACGTGGAACCGTGGTGCTCGCCGCCACACCGATCGGCAACACTGCCGATGCCTCCGCCCGACTCGTTGCGCTGCTCGAGCGCGCGGACATCGTGGCCGCGGAGGATACCCGCAGATTGTATGCGCTCGCCAACCGGCTCAGCGTGCATGTGGGCGGCCGCGTGGTGGCCAACCACGACCACAATGAACGCGGCAAGGCCGACGCACTGCTCGACCATGTGGCGAATGGCGAGACCGTGCTCGTCGTCTCCGACGCTGGCATGCCCACGATCAACGATCCGGGGCTCGCCATTGTGCGCCGCGCCATCGAACGCGGCCTGCCGGTGACCTGCGCTCCGGGCCCCTCCGCGGTGCTCGATGCGCTCGCCCTCTCCGGGCTGCCCACCGACCGTTTCTGCTACGAGGGATTCCTGCCGCGCAAGCATTCCGAACGCATGCAGGCATTGCGCGCGTTGAAGGGCGAGCGCCGCACGATCGTGTTCTACGAGACGCTGCACCGCATTGCCGAATCGATGGCAGATCTCGAGGAGGTTTTCGGCCCGGACCGCCGCATGGCGTTGTGCCGAGAGTTGACGAAGGACTACGAGCAGATTCGCCGCGGCACCATCCATGAGATCAACGAGTCGGTTGCCAACGATCCGCCGCGCGGCGAGATGGTGCTCGTGATCGCGGGCGCTTCTGAAGACGAGGCGGATCCCGCACAGTCGCTCTCCGTGGAGGAGCTCGCCGAACTGGCCATGCAGTATGCGCAGGCGCACGGCATGCGCATCAAGGACGCCATTGCCGAGGTGATAGGCAAACACCCGAATGCCGATGGCACACTCGCCAACCGCAAGCAGGTATACAACGCCGTGCTGGCGTTGCGCGACTGATTCGCCGACCGGCATCCCGTTGGCATTGCCGGGCCTATGACGTTCGCATGCGCTGCATGGAACTGCGTTGCAATTCAAGCGATTCGAGTACCAATTCCAACGCCTGCCTGACTCCCGGCCCTCCCTGCTGCGAGATGTATTCGAGCAGATTCGCGTCCGCCGCGCGGTTCACCACCACCCATTTGCGCAACGGCGGCATCGTGCGAGCGATGTGCCATAACGCGTCCATCGGAGTGTTCGGATCGCTTGCCGACTGCGGTGTGAGCGCGAGGGGCGGCGGTGGCGGATGCAGTAGGCCCTTGTTCGGCGTGTGTGCCGTGTGCAGTGTGCTCGCCAACCGTTTTGCACTGCTGCGTCGACGCGGCGCTTGCGATGCCGTGCGCGATGCGGCATGTCTGCGCCGTGCCGCTCGCAGCGGCATGCCGGCACGGCGAGCCGGCATGCATGGCCTGTGTGCACGGGCGTGGGGGAGTGCGTCCATAATCTCTTTTTCCTTCTTTCATTGCTTTCCTCGGTCAGGCGATGCTTTCGAATTGCGTCAGCATCTCGCGGGCCTGCGGCAGATTGCGCAGATGCGAGCATTCCTCGAGAATCGGCTCACAGTCGACCAACGAGAACTCGTAATGCTCCATGAGCCGTCCAATGATCGACTGCACGTCGCGCGCATGCGGGTCGTCCTTCGGGTACATGGCCAGATCGCAGGCCGTTCGCAATGGTGTCGTGAGGTTCAGAGTGTTGAGGGTGGAGATCTGCGATTCATCCACCTGCCGCTGCCATGCCTTGATGCGCCGTCCAAAGGCGAGTCTGCGGTAATGGCTCGATGAGAGCACTTCGAAATAATCCTGGGGCAGCCTGCCGCCCACCCATACCCACGCGGCTGTGCGCCCGCATGCCGTGGTGCGATTGGGCAGTATGTCGCGCATCAGCATGGCGCGCCCGTACAACGTGTGCGCGCATTCGGCGGTGACTGCGTGGAACTCGTCGAGCTCATACAACGCGTCGAGTCTGAGCAGTCGTTGCATGGCAAGGGGGCCGGGCAGCTGTTTGGTGTGGATGATCGAATGTGAGTTGTGGGGGCGTTCCGGCTGGCGCGGGACGCGCGGTTCCGGATCCGCATAGGCGGGACCCAGGTCGAGCGGGACCATGTAGCCGACCTCGTTGCCGGCTCGGACCGCTTCCTGTACGGCGGTGGTGTTCACGGACGTATGTTCCTTTCTCTTCTCTCTCCCTTGCCTGTAGGTCGCTGCGTATGCGCACGGATGCGCATACCGCACATGCTAGGAAGGACATGGGGTGGGCTCCAGCTGTTTCGGGGGAAATGTGGATATGTGGATAATGTGAAGGCATGCGATGTGGATTGTGAATAATCGAGGCTCCGCCAGTCCGCGCATGGTGATGCCGCAACAGGGCGGAAAACAGTGCGGAAGTGTCCTAGCGCATGAAGATAATCGGGCGTATGAGTCATATTATGGTGAACGTCGCTTGGCCGTATGCGAACGGCCCCCGTCATATTGGTCACGTCGCCGGCTTCGGTGTGCCGTCCGACGTCTACGCAAGATACCAGCGCATGAAGGGCAACGATGTGCTCATGGTGTCCGGCACCGACGAGCATGGTACGCCTATTCTGGTGGAGGCCGACAAGGAGGGCGTCACCCCGCAGGAACTTGCGAACCGCTACAACCGCGTGATCGCGAACGATCTGTGCAACCTCGGCCTGAGCTACGATCTGTTCACCCGCACCACCACAAAGAACCATGAGCACGTGGTGCAGGAGATGTTCCGCCAGTGTCTGGCCAACGGCTACATTTACAAGGGCACGCAGAAGGTCGCGATCTCGCCGTCCACCGGCCGTACGCTGCCAGACCGCTACATCGAAGGCGAGTGCCCGATCTGCCATGCGCAGGGCGCGCGCGGCGACCAGTGCGACAACTGCGGCAATGAGCTCGATCCGGACGAGCTGATCAACCCAGTTTCGAAGATCAACGGCGAAACGCCCATCTTCGAGGAGACTGAGCATTACTTCCTCGACCTCCCCGCCCTGGCGGAGGCGAACCTCGCATGGCTGAAGACGCGCAAGGGCTGGCGCCCGAACGTGCTCAACTTCTCGATCGGCCTGTTCAAGGAGGTCAAGCCGCGCGCCATCACCCGCGACATCGACTGGGGCATCCCCGTGCCGGTGCCGGGTTGGATCGACAACCCGAACAAACGCCTGTACGTGTGGTTCGATGCGGTGATCGGCTACCTGTCCGCATCGATTGAATGGGCGCGTCGTTCCGGTGATCCGGAGGCTTGGCGCGCATGGTGGAACGACCCGGCCACGCCGGGCTACTATTTCATGGGCAAAGACAACATCACGTTCCATTCGCAGATCTGGCCGTCCGAGATGCTCGCCTACAACGGCGAGGGGTCCAAGGGCGGCGAGCCGGGTGAGCTCGGCAGGCTCGACCTGCCCGAGCAGGTGGTGGCCTCCGAGTTCATGACCATGGAGGGCAAGAAGTTCTCGTCGTCGCGCGGCATTGTGATCTATGTCAAAGACATTCTCTCCCGTTACCCGGTGGATGCGGTGCGCTACTACATCTCGGCCGCAGGTCCGGAGTCGTCGGACTCCGACTTCACGTGGGCCGAGTTCGTGCGCCAGAACAACGAGGTGCTCGCCGCCTCGTGGGGCAATCTGGTGAACCGTGTGGCGAATCTGATCGCCAAGAACTTCGGCCAGATCCCGCCGATCGTGGAGGAAAAGATGACCGATGAGGACCGTGCCCTGCTGGCGCAGTCCTCCGCAGCCTTCGACACGGTGGGCGCGCTCATCGAGCAGCATCGACAGAAGAGCGCGCTCAACGACGCGATGTCGTTGGTGGGCGACATCAACAAATACATCTCGGCCACCGAGCCGTGGAAGATCAAGGACGACCCGGAGCGCCTCGGCACCGTGCTGCATGTGGCGGCCCAAGCCGTCTCCGATGCCAACCACCTGCTCGCCCCGTTCCTGCCGCATTCCTCGCAGAAGGTGTGGGAGGCCCTGGGTGGCGAGGGTACATTCTCGCCGCTGCCGCACATCGAGGAGGTGAACGATCTCGACGATCCGGAGTTCACCTACCCGGTGATCACCGGCAAGTATGTGCTTGGCGAGAACGTGCATCCGTGGAAGAGCGAGCCGATCGTCGTGGGTGCGCCAGTGGTCAAGCCGACGCCGATCTTCGCGAAGATCCCGCCGGAGGCCGTGGACGAGGAGCTCGCCCGGTTCGACGCCGACCTCAAGGCACGTCGCGAGGCCGAACAGGCGCGCCTGGACGCCGAGAAGGCCAAGCTCGCTGCCGGCGAGGAGTGACTCGTCTGATTCGCATACAATCTGCGTAATGCAGTCCGTGTAAGAAGGGACAAATAGACACGTCTATTTGTCCCTTCTTACACGGGGAAACATGCGATGACTGGAGCACGTGCGAGTCCTTCCTGTGTGAAATTGGTTTTCCTCGCGTAAAAAGGGACAGGTGGCAGTGTGTATTTGTCCCAATTTACGCAGAAGAACATGTGGAGGAACATATGCAGGAAGAAGGTGGCTGAAATATCGACTGAAATATCATCGTGCGAGCCCTCCTTGCGTAAAAAGGGACATCTGTATCTTCTATTTGTCCCTTTTTACGCAAAGTGGATTGCGGGATGAGGCTGTTGATCTATCAGTCGCGGGCATCCGACAGTCATAGAGTTCGCTGGCAGATAAGTCGGCATGAGGGCAGATTGTTTGCCAGCAATTGCCGCACTGCTGCGGCGGCTGAGGTTCCAATGGCTGGAATCCATGTATTTGCAAGGCCTGCGGCAGATGGGCGGCACTGCTCCGCGCGCTCTACACCTGCCCTGCAGTGTGCCGATAGGAGCATACCCAGCGAATTCTCAGCGAAAACACTCGATGCGTTAAGGGTCGACGGGCATGGTAATAACCATCGGCAATCGAAAGAAAGCCGACGAGGTTCCACTCGGAATCCCTTATAACTGAACCCTTTTCTCTCTTCTCTCTGTTAGCCGGCGGTTTCAATCCCGCCGGCTTCTCTCTTTCTGCAGGGTTTTCGGACTCCATTCGCATCCAGGCAGCCTCTCCATCGCATAACACGCCGAAGCGGCAGCCGGTTGCATATCGCGGTGAACGCGCCAATAATAAGGCGGGCAAACAAAGAAATACCCGTATGCCATTCGCGCACATATACGCCACAGGCATGGCATCGATGCATACGGGCAATGGACGCCGGCATATCGGCGCCGCCCAGACATGCATACGCACAGACGCATAGCAAGGACGCCCTCGATGTACGTTGACCCGAACCGCAACAGGAACGCCAGCAATCTGTGCTGGCTCATGCCGTATTGCAGGCCGGAGCTGCCCCGTGTGATCGGCGCGCAGATCCTGTACCTCGTCAGCGCCGCGATGGCATTGGTCACGCCGCTCATCGCCGCGCGCATTGTGGACCGCGTGATCGAGCAGCGCCAGCTCAGTCTGCTCACCGGCCTGTGCCTGGCGCTGATCGGCGTGACGATCGTGCGCGACGGCGCCTACTACGGCAACCAGATGTGGATGGAACGCGCCGGGCAGAACACCGTGTACCGGTTGGTGAGCGACGAATACGAGAAGCTGCACACGCTCGACTTCGATTATTTCAATCACACGCGCACCGGCGACATCATGAGCCGCATGACCTCCGACACCGATGCGATCCGCCATCTGCTCAGCTGGGTGAGCTACCAGATGCTCAACTGCGTCGTCATGTTCGTGGGCGCGCTCGCGTTCATGACGTCGATCGACTGGCGTCTCGCGCTCGCGCTCGCCTGCGTGACGCCGTTCCTGTTCATTTTCACCCACCAGTTCTCCACGAAGGCCAAGCCGCTGTTCCTTGCGATCCGCAATTCGCTCGCCTCGATGAACTCGATGGTGGAGGAGAACATCGAAGGCAACCGCGTGGTCAAGGCGTTCGTGCGCGAGGACTACGAGACCGGGAAGTTCGACGAGCACAACGACGACTATATGGATCGCAACATGGCCATGGCGATGAACACGCGCAAGTATCTGCCCCGCCTTGACTGGCTCGGTTTCGCGCTCCAGCTCATCACGCTCGGCTTCGGTGGATTCCTTGTGGCGCGCGGTGCGATGAGCCTGGGCGGACTCGTCGCGTTCTCGTCGTATTTGTGGATGATCGACGGCCCGGTGCGCCAGTTCGGCTGGCTCGTCAACGACTGGCAGCGCTTCAACGCGAGCTGTGTGAACATTCGCAGACTCCTCACCGCCACGCCGCATGTGAAGAACACGAAGGCCGCGCGTGAGGGCACCGTTCCCGATTCGATGCGCGGCGACATCCGTTTCGACCATGTGGATTTCGCGTTCCCCGACGACCCGGACACGTTGATTCTGCACGACATCGACTTCCATGCACCCGCCGGCTCGCGTCTCGGCATTCTCGGCGAGACCGGCGCAGGCAAATCGACGCTCGTGAACCTGATCGCACGCTTCTACGACCCGACCTCGGGCACCGTGACCATAGATGGCATCGACGCGAGACGCTGGCCGCTCAAGCAGCTGCGTTCCCAGGTGGCTATTGTGGCGCAGGACGTGTTCCTGTTCTCCGACACAATCGAAGGCAACATCGGCTTCGGCGCGAGCGACGAACAGGCGACCGACTCCGATTTCGTACGGCGTATGGCGCAGATCGCCGGTGCCGACGACTTCATTCGCCGCATGCCGGAAGGCTACCAGACGGTGGTTGGCGAACGCGGCGTGGGCCTTTCGGGCGGCCAGAAGCAGCGCCTGAGCTTGGCCCGTGCGCTTGCCGACGATCCGGCGATCCTGATCATGGATGACACGACGAGTGCGGTGGATATGGAGACGGAGGCGCAGATCCAGCAGCATCTCAAGGACCTCGACGACCGCAAGACGATTGTGACGATCGCCCACCGCATCTCGTCGGTCAAGGACTGCGATCTGATCCTCGTGCTCGACCACGGTCGCATCGCCGAACGCGGCACCCACGACGAACTCATCGCCCGGCACGGGCTCTACGAGCACATCTACGAGAAACAACTCGGCCAACAGGCCGACAATCTGCGGCAATGATCCTGCCGGTGGGTGGACCGCGGATCGGCGGATCCGGCGGGGCGGGGCTGGCCTCGCTTCGTCGGTTGTCTGCGTTCCGTGGCGCTCCTCAGCAAGGCCCACCCCGCCCCGCCGGATCCGCCGATCCGCCGTCAGCAATCAACAATTCGCAATCTGTAATCCGCACACCAATCTGTAATCCTGAAAGGAGGCGAGCCGGTATGGCACAGCGCAACACGTACCGCGAAGACGAAGAGCTCGAGGAGAGCATCAATTTCCATGATCTGCGCAGAATAGGCAGATACCTGCGCCCTCATGGCAGGCGGCTCGCGAGAATAGCGGCCGTCGTGATCTCGATGAGCTGCATCACGGTGGCCGTGCCGTACCTGACCAAAGTGGTCATCGACGACGTGCTGCCGCACAGGAACTACACGCTGCTGGCATGGCTCGTCGTGGTCATGCTCGTGCTGAGCGTGCTCTACGAGGTCGCGCTGCGCTACCGCACGCTCGAGATCACCCGCGTGGGCCAGCTGATCTTGAAGGACATGCGCCGCGATTTGTTCACGCATATCCAGACGCTGCCGTTCAGCTACTTCGATTCACGCCCGCACGGCAAGATTCTGATCCGCGTGGTCAACTATGTGAACACGCTGTCCGACACATTGAGCTCCGGCCTGATCAACGTGATTGCCGACGTGTTCACCTTCGTGATCACGCTGGTCGTCATGTTCGCGATTGATTTCAAGCTCGCGCTGTGGAGTCTGCTGCTGTTCCCGCTACTCATCGTGGTGGTGCGCGTGCTGCAGCATTTCCAGCGCAAGGCATACCAGAATCTGTCGAACAAGCAGAGCAACGTGAACGCGTTCATTCACGAGTCGATCGCCGGTGTGAAGACCACGCAGACCTTCGCCCGCGAACACGGGCAGTACGAGACGTTCCAGCATCTGCAAAGCGAGCAGCGAAGCGCGTGGATGCGCGCCGTGCACATCCAGTTCCTGCTGTGGCCGAGCATGGAGATCATCTCGATGTCCACGATGGCGCTGATCTATTACGTCGGCATCATGCACGTGGCCGGCGTCACCGCGACCACCGGCACATTGATCGCGTTCGTCGGCTATGCGAACAACTTCTGGAACCCGGTGATCAACATCGGCAACTTCTACAACCAGCTCATCACCTGCTCCGCGTATCTCGAACGCATCTTCGAAACGCTCGACGTGCAGCCCGACATCGTCGACAAGACGAACGCCGAACCGTTGCCGCCGATCCGCGGCGACGTGCGCTTCGACGACGTCGTGTTCCGCTACGAACCCGACGGCAGGAACATTCTCGACCATGTGGACCTGCATGCGAAGCCCGGCCAGACCGTCGCGCTCGTCGGCCCGACCGGTGCCGGCAAGACGACGATCGTGAATCTGCTCTCCAGATTCTACGACGTGGCGGGCGGCGCCGTGCTGATCGACGACCACGACGTACGCGATGTCACACTGCGGTCGCTGCGCTCGCAGATGGGCGTCATGCTGCAGGACACGTTCATTTTCTCGGGCACGATTCGCGAGAACATACGCTACGGCAAGCTCGATGCGACCGACGAGCAGATTATCGCGGCAGCCAAGGCCGTGCACGCGCACGAGTTCATTGAGGAACTGCCCGACGGCTACGACACGGTGGTGCAGGAGCGTGGCTCCACGCTGTCGATGGGCCAGCGCCAGCTCATCGCGTTCGCGCGCGTGCTGCTCGCCGACCCGCGCATCCTCATTCTCGACGAGGCGACGAGCAACATCGACACCCGCACCGAGGAGGCGCTGCAGGCTGCGTTGCAGCACATGCTCGTCGGACGCACGAGCTTCATCATCGCGCACCGATTGAGCACGATCGAGAACGCCGACATGATCTGCGTCGTCGACCACGGCCGGATCGTCGAACGCGGCACGCACGAGGAGCTCATGGCCAAGCGCGGCGAATATTGGCGTCTCGTGGAATCGCAGTATGCGATGATCTCGGGAGGCGACTGAAACACCCTCCTTGGCGCGTTTGCTGTGAGAGGAATAGACGCGGCGGCCGACGGGCAATCGTGCCGAATGGCATGCTGAAATTAGGTAATCAACGCGGAAACGCACATGATGCGCGTTCCGGGTCGAATATGGAGCGCACCGCATACAGCGGTCTTGGAATGCCGACCGCATGTGCCGCGCTGGTATTAGGAGGAATCATGCAAGACAAAGACGATATGCTGCCGAAGAACGTGCAGCAGGACATCAGCGAACTCACCAAGCCCGACGTCACCGAGCACGAAAGCGCATGGGCGACCTACAGAAAACTGCCGAAGAGCCATAAGTGGCCGTACTTCTACCATCATTTCTTCTGGCCCATCATCGTGGCCGTCGTGGTGTTCGCCGCGATCGTCGCGTTCGTGGTGAACATGGTCATCTCGCCGAAGGGGCAGGGCCTCGGCGTCGCCTTCGTGGGCGTGGAGGAATCCGACCGCTCGATGGACAAGCTCGAAGACGGCTTCCTCAAATACCGCGCGCTCGACGAGAAGAAGATCACGTTCGAGAACGATCTCTACATCGACTCGTCGAACAAGGAATCTGCAAGCATGTCGCTCGACACGCTCGAAACGCAGATGTCGGGCGGCACGATCAACACGATCATCGGCGACGACTCGGCATTGCGCTCGCAGCATCTGCTCGGTTATCTCGAGCCGCTTGACAACGTGCTCACGTCTTACCAGATGGGCAAGCTGCGCGAGCGCGGCGCACTCGTGACGGACGGCGAAGGCGGCGCGGCGAAGGCGATCGATCTGGGCAAGTCGGCGGAATGGACGCGCATCAAGGGGCAGGACCCGCATGCCCAGCTCTCGTTCGTGAACGTGCAGAACAAGGATTACGCAAGACTGTTCGTGGACTACCTGTTCGGCATGTGACCGACGTATGCGTGCACATGTTCGCAATATCGGCGAACTAGCGTAGTCAGACGGCAACGCAGAGGAAGGAATACGTGATGCTTGAACATAGCCGCCCCGCATTGTTGGACGAGTTGACGGCGCCCCGCAACGCCTTGAAGCCGGATTCGAAAGGGCGCATCGTATGGGGCAACGGAACGGTGACGCTCGTCTTCGCCGTGAGCGACGACAGACCGGTGACATTGATCGGCATGAGCGGCCGGGGCATGGAGCCGGTAGATGCGAACATCGCCGGCGAACCGGATGCGCAGCCGATCGTGGAACTGCGCAGTTCGCTTGACGGCGGCGGGGACAACAGACTGAAGCTCGCCGTTTCGTCCGCCGGCCTCAAACTGAGGTTCGTGCGGGCATATGAGCTCAACAGATTGGGCGATGAGCGACAGCCGGTCACGCTGCTCGCGATTGTGCAGCGCGACCCGGACGGGGACGGCCCGTTGGTGACGAGCGTGTTCGAGGCCACGGCGCACACGAGCGCCGTGCGCACCTACACACGGTTGTGCAGCGAGGAGCCATATCCAGTGGAGGCGGTGTCGTCGATGAACGCAACACTGCCCATGGAAGCGGCCAAACTGGAGGATGCGCAGGCGCAGGTCTATTGGGGAGAAAGCTCGTGGGACTGCGAGAACGCCTGGCAAAGCGCCCCGCTGCGTTCCACCACGCTGCGCGACCGCAACCAGGTGATCAATCCGGGCATGTCCTCCGCCCGATTCGCCCGCCGTTCCACCTCGACGTGGTCCACCGGCGAATTCGAGCCGATGGGCATCGTCGAAGGAGGCGGCCGCCCGGGTGAGCTCGGCCATTTCTCATTCGCATGGCAGATCGAGCACAACGGCGCCTGGGAATGGGAGATCGGCGAGGACGACCCGGGTCTGCGCGTGAGCGCATACGGGCCGGAATACGACGACCATCAGTGGTTCATCATGCTGCGCGACAACCAGCCCTTCGTCACGGTGCCGGTCTCGTTCGTGGTCTGCGCGGGCGACTGGCAGCATGCCGTGGCCGAGATGACCGTGCAGCGGCGCGCGCTCTACCGGGCGAAGGCCATGGAGATGGGGCGTCTGGAGCAGGCCGAACAGGCGAAGGGTCTCGTGGTCTACAACGACTACATGAACACGTTGTGGGGAGACCCCCGCATCGAGAAGGAGCTGCCGCTTGTGGAGGGCGCGGCCAAGGTGGGCGCCGACGTGTTCTGCATCGACGCCGGGTGGTACGACAGCGAGGACGGCGGCTGGTGGGACATGGTGGGTGAATGGAAACCCTCCATGAACCGCTTCGGCGACATCCGCCTGGCCGGCCTCATCCACGACATCCAGTCACACGGCATGAAGGCCGGCCTGTGGCTGGAGCCGGAGGTGATCGGCGTGCGCTCGCCGCTGGCGAAGATGCTGCCCGACTCGGCGTTCTTCTGCCGGCATGGCGTCCGCATCGCCGATCAGGGCCGCTACCATCTCGACTTCCGCTCGCCGGTGGCGCGCGCCCATGCCACGGCCACGGTGGACCGCCTGATCGACGAGTTCAATGTGAGGTTCTTCAAGTTCGACTACAACACGACGCCGGGTGCCGGCACCGATGTCGACACGGATTCGGTGGGCGAGGGCCTGCTCGAGCATTGCCGCGCGGTGCAGCAGTGGATCGAGCAGATCCGCGCCAAACACCCCGACGTGATGATCGAAAACTGCGGTTCCGGTGCCATGAGGGCCGACTATGCGATGCTGAGCCGCCTCGACATGCAGTCCACCTCCGACCAGTCCGATCCACTCGTCTATGCGGCGATCGCCGCCGGCGCCGGCATGACGGTGCTTCCGGAGCAGCAGGGCAACTGGGGCTATGCACAGCAGGAGATGGACGACGAGACCGCCGTGTTCACGCTGGCTGCAGGCATTCTGGGCCGCCTGTACCTCTCGGGGTTCATCGACCGCATGGACGAGGCGCGGCTGGGCCTGGTGCGCGATGCGATCGCACTGCACCGCACGATCCTGGGCGGGCAATCGCATCTGGTGCCATGGTGGCCCTGTGGGTTGCCGGACTTCAACAGCCCTTGGCTCGTGTATGGTTTGCGGCATGCCCCCAATGTGACCGGGCTGTCGCATGACGAAGACTGGAATGGCACTGACGGCCAAGGCTCCGAGCACGTCGATGAGGCCCAATACCTGACCATCTGGCGTCGTGGCGGCATTAATTCGCTGTATTTGGAGATTGGTGAGGGAGCCCATATCGAGCAGGTGTTCCCCAATCCGGCCAAGCCGGAGCATGCGCCCGATGCCAAGCCGTGGCGCATTGAATGGGCGGATTCCGAGACCGTGCGCATCGAAGCCTCCGCAGACAAGGAGCCCTCCGCACGTGTCTTCGCCATCACATTCCCGCAGCCATCTGCCGATGGCACAGCGGATGACGATGCCAGCGAGAACGCCGGGCACGATATCGAGGGGCGATAATCTGCGTAATTGAGAAGTTTATATGAATCTGCAAATAAACTTCTCAATTACGGGGCGCTAAATCAGAAGTTTATATGAATCTCAAAATATACGCCCCAAATAGCGCGGGTCACCGCGAACCTGCCGGCAGATTTCTCAAAGGCAAAGGTGGCGGGCGGTAGAGTGGGAGCATGAGCAAGAAGCACAGGGTTCGTGATTGGGCGCCACTGCCGCCCGCATTGCCGCAGGACGCCCACGTGATCGATAATCACACGCACGTGGCCTCCGTGGTGCCTTTTTCACAGGCATTGAGTCATGAGGCCGTCGAGAAAGGGCAGCCGGAGATCGCCGTCTACAGCGTCGACCAACTGCTCGACCAGGCGGCCGCAGTGGGCGTGGAGGGCGTGATCGACTGCGGTTGCGAACTGCCCCACCTGATGACCGCCATCGACATGGCACGCGAACACCCGGGCAGCGTGTGGGCGGCGATTGCGATCCACCCGAACGAGGCGGTGTTGCACGGGCATCGCGGGGCACCCGGCCCCGACGGTCTGCCAGTGCGCTACAAACCATGGCACGACGTGCCGTTCGACGAGGCGATGACCGAAGTGCGCCGGCTTGCCAAGGCATATCCGAAACAGGTGGTGGCGATAGGCGAAACCGGCATGGACTTGTTCCGCACCGGCGAGAGCGCCAAGGAGATTCAGCGTGAGGCCTTCCGCGACCATATCGCAGTCGCCAAGGAGCTCGACCTTCCCATGCAGATCCACGACCGCGACGCACACCGCGATGTCATCGAGACACTGCTCGCAGACGGCGCCCCGCGCAAAACCGTGTTCCACAGTTATTCCGGCGATGCCGAGATGGGCGAGATCGCACGCGAGCACGGCTGGTATCTTTCGCTGTCGGGAGCGTCGAGCTACAAGGGCAACACCGGCATTCTTGAATCTGCGGCACTTGTGGGGCTCGACCATGTGATGGTGGAGACCGACGCTCCATACCTGACGCCAATGCCGTACCGCGGGCGGCCGAACGCGCCGATGATGATCCCGTACACGCTCGCCGCGCTTGCCGAATATCTCGACACGCCGGTCGAACAGGTCGCACGGGCCACGCGCAACACCACGCGCGAGGTGTATGGAATCTGAGCCGGAAGCGCCCGATTGGGGCCGGTTCGCAACGGTTATGGTCCCGCAGGCATGCCCCGTGCGCAGGGAATGCATTCCCCGTTGACCACTCTGCCTTCGGCGGATTGGCCGAGGGTGTTGTCTCGATGCTGATTAGTGTGGCAGTTTGCGTTGTTTCTTCACAGTGTGGAGTGCCCCAAGGCGCGCCATGGTATAAGGAATGAGTATGGACGAAAGACCGGAGCAGCAAGCGGACGAGCCGCTGTTACGCACCGCCGACAAATATACGCAGGCACCGAAGGTGTCGCATAAGGTGCTCACGAAGGAAGAGCGCCTGGCGATCATCGAGGCGAACGAAAAGAAACGCCAGGAGGCCGCCAAGCTCGAGCAGCACAAGGCGTTCGGTCCGGTGGGTCGCTGGTGGCGGACGCTGCAGTCCGGCCCCGACAAGGTGACACTGGCCATGTCGATCGTGGCGCTGGGCGTGGTGTACGGAGACATCGGCACCTCGCCGCTGTACACGATGCAGACGTTCCTCGCCGGTCAGGGCGGTGTGCAGCATGCCGACGAGACCGCGGTCATAGGCATGCTCTCTCTGGTGTTCTGGACGATGACGCTCATCACGACCGTCGAATACGTGCTCATCTGCATGCGCGTGGACAACAAGGGCGAAGGCGGCATCTTCGCGTTGTACTCGTTGCTGCGCAAATACGGCAAATGGCTCATCGTTCCCGCGATGATCGGCGGGGCCGCATTCCTCGCGGATTCGGTGCTCACACCGGCGATGTCGATCAGCTCGGCCGTCGAAGGCCTGCAGACGCTGCCCGCATTGCAGGGCGTGTTCGAGGAGAACCCGAGCCTGACGCTGTTCATCGCGCTGGTGATCATTCTCGCCGTGTTCGCCGTGCAGTCGCGCGGCACCGAGCGCATCGGCAAGGTGTTCGGTTCCACCGTGCTCGTCTGGTTCCTGTTCATCGCGGTCACCGGCGCGATCAGCATGTCGCAGAACCTCGAGGTGCTGCGCGCGCTGAACCCGGTGCATGGCATCCAATTCCTCGTCAGCGGCGACAACCACGCCGGCCTGGCGCTCATGGGCACCGTGTTCCTGTCGATCACCGGCGCGGAGGCGCTGTATTCCGACATGGGCCATGTGGGCCGCGGCAACATCTACGCCACCTGGCCGTTCATCAACCTTGCGCTCGTGCTCTCATACTTCGGCCAGGGCGCGTGGATCATCCGCACGCTCGAGAATCCGGCGTTCGTACCCGACGGGAACGCCCCCAACCCGTTCTTCGCCATGCTGACGCCCGGCGTGCGCTACGTGGCCGTGCTGCTGTCGGTGATCGCCGGCATCATCGCCTCGCAGGCGCTCATCTCCGGCGCATTCACAATAGTCTCCGAAGCCACCCGCCTCAACTGGATGCCCCACCTGCAGGTGCGCTATCCGGCCCGTACGCGCGGCCAGCTGTACATTCCCACCGTGAACGTGGTGCTGTGCTGCTCCACGCTGCTGGTGCTGCTCATCTTCCGCAATTCCGAGCACATCGCCGCCGCCTATGGCTTGGCGCTCACGATCACGATGATCATGACGTCGATTCTCGTCACCGTGTACCTGTGGCATATGCGCAGCAGATTCGCGGCGGTGCTGTTCGCGATCGTGTTCCCCATGATCATGTTCATGTTCTTCATCGCGTCGATGGCCAAGTTCCTGCACGGCGGCTGGTTCACGATGCTGCTCGCGCTCGCGATCCTCACCGTCATGGCCACGTGGGACGAGGGCACGAAGCTCGAGCGCGCGCAACGTCGCCACATGAGCCCAGAGGATTGCCTGCCGGTGCTGCATCGCCTGCACGACGACGACACGATTCCGTACTATGCCGACAACATCGTGTATTTGACCTCCGACACCGAGATGAAGCGCATCGACACCGACATCTTCTTCTCGATCTTCGCGAGCCACCCGAAGCGCGCGCACGCTTGGTGGTGCGTTTCGGTGGAGACCTCGGACGAGCCGTTCACGCGCGAATACTCGGTGGAGACGCTCGGCACGGACTTCCTGTTCCGCGTGCGCATTCGGCTGGGATTCAAGGTGCGCACGTCGGTGCCGGCGTATCTGCACCAGATTATGCACGATCTGCTGCGCACCGGCGAACTTCCCGCGCAGAAGAGCACGTACCCGAAGGTGGATGCCGATCCGGAGATCGGCCCGATTCGCTACGTGCTCATTCACAAGGAGCTCATGCCCGAGTCGAAGGTGTCGCAAAGGGGTGCGATGGCCCTGCGCATCAAGTATGCGATCCGCCATGTCGCCGGCTCGCCCATCAAATGGTTCGGCTTGGCCCCGTATGACCCGGTGACCGAGGTGCAGCCGCTGTTCCTTGCCACCGTGCGCCCGCCGCGCCTGAAGCGCATCAACTAGGCTGTGCGCACCTGTGTGCAGTGACCCTTTGCGCGTAGGTCCGTTTGCGTAATTTGGGACAGGTTCGCGCGGTTTTCTGTCTCTTTTCACGTAAAGCGAGCTTTCGCGTAAAAAGAGCTTTTTATGCAAATCGGGAGGGACGTTTTGCTCGGGGTAAATCTTGCGGTGCGGGATTTCGGCAGGCCGTGTGCGGGGACAATCTGTGAAAATCGTTGAAATCCCGACGATGAGATGCCCGTTATAGAAATATGCGATAACGGGATTGCGAGAAAATGGGTGAATGGGCAACATGCGCACGCTACACTCGACAACCATGTGCAGATTACTGGGATACGCGACCGCGAACGAGAACATCTCGCTGCGCGAGGTGCTGGGTGCGCAGAGCACCGACGCCTTCCGCGAGCTGAGCGAGATTCACAACGACGGTTGGGGAACGGCCATGGTGAAGGAGCCGGACCAGACTGCCCATGTGACCGATGGCGGCGCGCCCTCGCCATCCACCGGCTCGGCGATCTACCGCAATACAATCGCCGCGCGCTACGACTCGATTTTCGGCGACTTGGCAAGCGTGCCGGTGCGCGGCGGAATCTGGCATCTGCGACTGGCCAGCTCGAATCTGCCGCTCGTGCTGGAGAACCAGCAGCCGTTCTACGCGAGCGGACTGAGCTTCATTCACAATGGAGACATCAGTGATGCGCAGGGGCGCAACATCACGACGAACCGCGCATACCCGGTGGACCACACGCTCGTGCAGTCCACGGGTGGACGTTCGGATTCCGCGATCTACTTCGCCATTGTGCTGCAGTACCTCGGTTATGGCTACGAACTCGAGGAGGCGCTCGCTCAGGCGGTGCGCGAACTGCGGGGCGCATACCCGGATTCCAGCTACAACTGCATAATCCAGAGCCGCGACCAGCTCATCGTGCTCGAGGCGCACGACAACGGGCCCACACAGCAGGATGTGCTCGACGTGTACGCGCAGTACGGGCGTGCCGCAGAGGCCGCAGATTACCGCACGGTGAGGTACCGTGAGATCACCGGTGCGGATGGCGCGCGCAAGGGCGTCGTCGCCGCGAGCAGCGGTTTCGCGCAGCCGGCGGACGAAGGCTGGAAAGACCTCGGCAACAATCGCATGATCGTCGCCTCGAACCGCACGGGCGCCTTCCGCGTGCGTTCGATCTGAATCGTTGGTGGGTGAGCGCTAGGATACCGGCGGCAATCTGCCGCGCGCCTGCTCTCGCTCTGCGTTCGACTGGCTCTCGGCCTGCGTAATTTGGGACATTTACCTGCGCAAATCTGTCTCTTTTTACGTCTCGACGACGTAATTGGAGACATTTAGCGGCACCAATCTGTCCCTTTTTACGCAGGCGCGCATGTGCGCAAACTATGCCAATTTGCGGCATCGGGGCTAGAGTGTGGGTATGAGCGGAATCATTCCTACATTCGGCCAGATTGACGAACTGCATCGCAAATGCGCGCAATCGCAGGCCGCCTACGATCTCATCCATACGCATTGCCAGATCATCGCGCAGATTACGCGGCAGCTGATTCACCGGCAGAACGCGCTGTTCATGCGCCGCTGCACGCTGCCGGACGACGCGCTCGAGCGCACGGGAGACTACCCCACGCTCGCCGGCGAACGCATTGCCGACGCCATCGGCTCGCCGGAGGAAGATCGGTTCGTCGTGCCACCCACCGACGGCGTGACCGGCGGCATGGTGCCCCCACGGTACATCGACGTGGAAAAGGCCACGATCGGCGCCTTGCTGCACGACATAGGCACCTACGCCGTGCTCAAGAACGACGGTTCGAACGGCGAACCGCTGAGTTTCGATGGCCCGCGGTATGTGGAGCATGGTCTCATCGGCTATGAACTGCTCCTCAACGAGGGGTATGACGAATCGATCGCCGAATTCGCGCGCAATCACACCGGCTGCGGACTCACGAGGGAAGATGTGATCGACCAGCATCTGCCGCTGCCGCCGGCCGACTACGTGCCGGTGAATCTCGAGCAGGAGGTGGTCATGGTGGCCGACAAATACCACAGCAAGTCGGTGCCGCCGAAGTTCCTCACCGCCTCCGCCTACGCGCGCAAGGCAGCGCGGTTTGGCGCGGAGAACAAGCAGCGTTGGCTTGAACTGGTGCGCAAATACGGCGAACCGGACGTGCCGGCGCTCGCCGAGCATTATCACATGCGTTTGGTCGACTGATCCGCAGATTGTAGATTGCAGATTGCTTACGGGCTAGGATTTTCCGTTACGGGCTAGGGCAAACTACCACGGATGCACGGTAGCGTGAATCTCAAATCGCCATTTTTCAACAGTTGGGGATTTCTGTAATGCATGTTGCCCCAGCCCGTAACGAGAAATCCTAGCCCTTAACGGGAAACGTGGCCTGTAAGGTCAGCGCAGGTCGATGATGTTGTCGAACTGCTTGGCGATCTGCTCGCTGGCGGTGACGACGATCACCGTGCGCTGCTTGTCCGGCGTGCTCACCTGTGCCTTGAGCAGGTTGAGAACCTGCTTGGTGTCGGTCTCGTTGAGATTGACGGTGAGGTTGTCTGCGATGATGTAGTCCGGGTCGATGGCCAAGGCACGCGCGATGCTGAGTCTGGCCGCATCCACCGGGTCGAGTTCGTCGGCGAGGGTGCTTTCGTCCGCCTTCGTGTTCTCGCCGAACCGCGTGCGCACGAGGAGGTCTTGCGCAAGCCCCTTCACTGGTTTCATGAACGTCTGCCCGGAGGCGTTCATGACGTAGGTGAGGTTTTCCACGGCGTTCAGATCGCCGCGCAGCGAGAATTGCGGCGTGATCATGCCGAGACGATGACCGCGCAGCTGCTCGGCGTCCATGTCTTCGTACGGGGTGGTCTTCGTCATGATCTCACCGCTTGATGGGGCGATGAAGCCGCCGATGAGCGCCAGCAGCGTGGCATGGCGGCGCGTGTCATGCGCGTCCACCATGATCGCGTAGCATTCGCCGGCCTCGCAACGGAAGGTGAGATGCTGCCAGATGTGCTCCTTCGTCTTCGGGTCGCTCACCGTCACATCGTGCAGCGAAAGCATGGGGTAGGCGCGGAAGATCGAGGATCCGGCGAGCGCGGCGTCTTCGCCATCTTCCTCGGCCTGCAGTGACGAGTCGAGATGGTCTGCCACCTGCACCACATCCGGCACGGTGACTTGCGCGTTCTCGTTGGAGTGTGCCGGAGCCGTCTCTCGTGATTTGTCTGCGGCAGGCTCTCCGTCGGCATCGGTATCGCCATCGGTCGGATCGGTTGCGTTCGCATCCACGGTCGCGCTCAGCGCCTCGATGACGGCGTCGGAGGAGTCGTTGCTTGCAGATCCCTCGTCGTCCCAGTAATCGACCACATAGTCGAAGGTGTCGGGTGCGGCGTTCTCGGAGGCGTTTTCCTGCGGGGTGGTTGGGGTGTCTTTGGAATCTGTGTCTTTGGAATCGTGGTGTTCGGTCATGTCAGTCCTCGGAATCTGCGGAATCGGAGATGTACGGCGACTCGAAGAGTCGAATGGTGCGGAAGAAGGTCACGCGCAGGCCGGCGACAATGGCCAGCGCCACCGAGCACAGCACGCCGATCCAGATCACCTGCCATACGAGGCCACCGGTTGCATGAACGTCATGCTGAGCCCCCAATGCGCCTGCCAGCGGGTTGGCGGTGCATGCGCCCAGCACCAAGCCCACGGCGAGGCCGACGAGCGTCGGCATGAACGTCTCAAGCATGAACTGCCATGCGAGACGTCCCTTGCTGAGTCCGACGAGCATGCCCATGCCGATCTCGTTAGAGCGGGGGAGTGCGGCGAGCAGCACCAGGCCGAGCAGTGCAAGCGCGCCGCAGATCCACAGCACGATCATGATGATGCGAGTGGTTCCGGCAAGCGTGCCCAGCGCTTCGATCGACTGCATGTAGTGGGTGATCGTGGGCGAGCTCACCGTGAAGCCCTTCGGCAGGTCGGCTTTGAGCGCCGCGGCGAATTTGTCGATGTCGCTGCGGTTCTGGAACGTGAACACGACGTTGAGGTCCGGGATTGACCAGCCTTTGCCTTTGGTGGTGTCGAATCCGTTCACGGCGAAGGTGGTGTACGTGGTGTAGAGCACGTTGTTGCGGTTGTCTTTGGCGAATTTGGCGTCGTCGCCTTGCGCGTTGTCGGGGTTGCCGGTGTAGCGGTAGATGCCCACCACCGTGTATTCATAGGTTTTCTTCGCATCGGTGGGGTTGCCGATGGTGATGGTGGAGCCCACTTTGAGGTTGTTCTTCTTCGCGAGCGCTTCCGAGATGAGCACGTTCTGCGCCAGGGAGTTCTGGTAGTCGAGCCCTTTGCCCTCCACCACCTCGTATGGGCCGTATTCGTTCGCCTGTGCGGCTTCGGCCGTGTAGAAGCTCTGCAGTGTGAGATTGCCGCCGGTCTTGTCGGCACTGGCATCGGACGTCTTGCCTGTGGTGATTGCCTGCACCGACTTGCTTTCGCGCACGGGGACGCTTTCGGCCACCGTGTATTTGTATTGCATGCCTTGCGTTTGCCCGGCGGAGGCGAGCTTGTCGTAGTCCGACCAAGACAGATAGTGTTCGGTCCAGGAGGAGTCGTCGCCTTGGCGTGTTTCCAACAGCTGGCTGGACGGGCGGATCACGGCGGTGTTGCTTTGCTTGTCGAGTGTTTCCGTGCGCGCCTTGTGGTTCTCCTGCAGCACTGCGCCTCCGAATGTGGACCACATGGCGATGGCCGCGCTCACCAGTACGATGAGCAGGCTCCTCAATGGATGGCGGCACAGCATTTTCCAAGCTTGGCCGAAGATGAACATAGTACCCCGCAATCTGTATTCATGCACCTTGTGCGTTCCTGAGTAAGTATATTTCCAAGCCCGGCTATGAGAATGCTGTGAGGCGAAATTCGCGGCTGGGTTATCCACAACAGATGCACAGTTCATGGTGGATTGTGATGGCAGGTCGTCCACAATGTGCATACCGCGACGTTCATTGTCCACATATTCACGGTGGAAATTCAAGTTATCCCCGTGGATATCCACTCTGTCATCCACTTGTCCACAGATTTTTGTGGATACGAGAAATTCTCTGTGCACCTATGCGAGTGTATGAATACGAGCGCTCACCGTGGGCGCCGCATCTTTAGGAAAAGAGGATTGCATGCCAGAACCATTCGCGTTCGATTCGATCGGCTTCCTGCAACTGCTCAATCAGCTGGAACGCAGATTCGATGAGGTGGTCTCCCACGCTCCCCTGAGTTTCGACCGCATCGATTCACCCACCATACAACCACATACCTCGACGGAGTCTTCGAACAGGCGCACGGGGGCGTTCCATAGGCGCGGCTCGGCTGCCAAGGGGCGTAATGCAACGCCGGAACGTGCCGAGAATGAGCAGATGTGCCAGACGGTGTCGGCGCAGGTGCAGGCGCAGATGGACCTGTTCAGTCGCGTGGATCGTCGCATCGACGTGCTGGCGCAGGATCTGTTCGGCCCCACGCATTGGGGGTCGCTCATACGCATGGCATCGCTCGGATTGGATCACGACCTCATCGACGAGGCCCGCAAATTCATGCTGTACTGTTCGTCCACCGTGCGCAGGCATGGCATGGCGGTGTGGTTGTACGACATCATGAACGATGCCTCGATGGCTCTGCTGCTGCATAAGCCCGCCGAACACATGCCGGTGATCGTGAACGGGCCGGATGTGGTCAATGGCAGATTGCGGTGCGGTTTGGATGCCACAGTGCAGAGGACCGGGCCAACGTGGCAACGCGAATGCTACAACCGCGTCCATTCCCTCCACACCTACATGTTGGCAGCGTATTGCGTGGCGAAATGGGGCGAACCGGGGGAGAGGCGGCGCGAACTGGCGACGTTGATACTCAACGACTGGGGGTTGGGCATGTGCATGCTACGTGAAGACAAAACAGTGCGGCGGCTGGGTGCGAGCACCGACATGCGGTTCCGGCGCATCATCCGGTATCGACGCAAATTGCGTGTGCAGGCCGACCTGGAGTATGCGCATGCGTTGATCGACGAGCACGACGCCTCGGATGTCGAGGAGCATGCGGCTGCCACGAAAGCCATGGATCGCAGGTACCTGTATGACGCCGGAAAAGTGGTGGAGGCGTACCGTGCGTTGTGGAACAAGCAGACCCGCAGCACGCGCATGCTGAGCGGAATGCTCGAGGAGACGAATGCGGTGCCTTCGGTGCCATTATGGGAGAATCCGCTGTATTTGGAGGATCTCACGGTGTCGCTGATGGGTGCGGCAATGGGTTCGAAGATCACGATGGGCTTTGAACGGCGCAATCGCGAGGAATTCGAGGAGGGTGTGCGCCTGCTCGGGCATCTGTGCGACGATGTGCGCGACCTCACGGTGGCCCTGCTGCCCATGCAGGTGGTGGTGCGGTTCGAGCATGAGATTGAGGACGGCGGGAATTTCGGGCTGTGCGATGCCGATGACCCCGATTTCTGGAATCTGTCGCAATTCCAGGAGAATGTGTTCTCCGACATGGCTTCGGTGGTGCTGCAACGCGTGTTCGTGGACGATGACGACCTGAATTCCGAACTGGCCATGGCCGTGCTCAACGACCATCCGGGCACCTATGCGCGGTTGATCATGCCGTATTTCGAAGATGAAGACGACGGCGATGTCGATTCCGCGGAGCTTGCCGAGATCGTCGCCAGTGCGAAGGAACCGGAAACCGCCCCACACAGTGAATCGGAACATGCACTGGGCGAGGCGGCCGGTGACGCGGAAATCATTGACGTGGATGTCGTGGCCTAATGAGCCGTGCCACGGCACCCATTGCGGCTTGCGGGCGTGCTGACGAGCATCATTCGCAAGCGATGCCATCGCCGTCGCGGTCGAGCTTCGGCGCATAGCCGGGCTGGCCGCGGTGGAGCGGTGCCTTGCCGGCCTGCGGCCCGTGCATGCAGTTCCGACTGCTCAATGGCAGGGGGCCGGCCATCCGGCCGTTCTCGCATGCTATGTGAAATTTCTCATTCGCGTTGCCTACACTGTACGGGTACCCTGAGAAACGCAAACCGAACACAGAACATGGTGGAGGAGTTTCCATGCGCGAGCCGGTCAGTCAGGCACAACCACACGGGAGCGTGACGGCGTCTGCGACGCACAGTGGCGGGAACCGTCGCAGTCTGTGGGTCAGCATGGCCATCGCATTCGTTGCCGTGATGATCCTCGAGGTGGGCTTCTTTAATCTCGGTCACTGGAGAACCAGTCGTCTGCAGGCTGCCACCGTGGGCGATGCCATCATTGGCGAAGGTCTCAAATCGTTGGGGCATCACGAATACGAGATCACCGATCCAGAGACCGCGACCATCACGGTTCCGGTGGGCGCGCGCGATAGTGGTGCGCCGGTGCGCATAGGCAGCGTGCGCGTGCAGGCCACGCCAGGCAATACGAATGAAGTGCCCAACCAGCGCAATCATTATTCGCGAGCGGCCATTCAACTCAACACCACCGGCGGCCAGACCATTTCGGGCAACACTTGGGTGGATTCGCGCGACAGCGACGGCGTGTGGGAAGATCGGCTCAACATACTCGACTACACAACGAATCCGGCCAGCCAATACCTCATATTCGGTAAGAAACTGCAGTACTACGACTCACATGAGATTCGCGTGCGCTACTTGGGCGACAAGGGCGATTTCGTGCTCTTCGACAGCATTCACGCGAATCCTGTGATCCCCTTCGAGATCAACCCGTGGCGACTGCTGGTGGAGCTGGCATTCGCCGCGTTCTTCGTGCTCTTCCGCCCCCGTTCCGGCATCTACCGGATGCGGGTCGATGAGCGGCGCGTGAGGCAGAACCTCGCCATCGCCGGCTATGTCGTGGCATGGTCGGCGATCATCGTCGCCATCGCCAGATTCGCCATGCCCAAACCGAGCGGTCTGAACACCGGTTTCATGCATTGGGTGGATTACGAGCAATACCAACGGCTGGCGGACGCCCTCATCCATGGCCACACCTGGCTCGATCTCAAGGTGGATCCCGCGCTCACCACCATGGCCAATCCCTACGACTACTTCGCCCGTCGCAGCATCGCCGCCGACGGCACGCACACCTTCTATTGGGATCACGCCTACTACAACGGCCATTACTACTGCTATTTCGGCGTGGTCCCGGCATTGCTCACCTTCGTGCCGTTCCAGCTCGTCACCGGCCATTGGATGCCCACATGGGCCGCGATGGGTGTGTTCACCACACTCGCCGTCGTATTCGGCACGCTGCTGGTGCGCCGTCTCGCCCGCGATTACTTCCCGAAGGCCTCACTCGGCGTCGTGTGGCTCGTCATCATAGGGTTCAACGTCGCCACCAATCTGTTCGTCTACGTCTACAGTCCGAATTTCTATGGAATGCCGATCAACTGTTCGATTGCCGTGACGCTCGTGGGCCTATGGTTCTGGCAGGTGTCGAAACGGCCCGACGGCACCGTCAATCCTTGGCTCATCGCCGCCGGCTCGCTGTGCATGGCGCTGAATTTCGGTTCACGCCCACAGTTCATGGCCGCGTGGTTGCTGGCGTTCCCGTTGTTCTGGCCGCAGATCACCAAGCTCCGCACGCTGTTCTCCCGCAAGGGGCTGGCTCCCACCATCGCCGCGTTCGTGCCGTTCGCGCTCGTCATTCCGCCGCTGCTCGCATACAATTACGTGCGGTTCGGCTCGCTGTTCGATTTCGGCCAGAACTACAATCTCACCGGCTTCGATATGACCACCCGCAGCAGTTCGCCATATACAGTGCTGCCCGATCTGTTCAACCAGTGGTTCCAGCCGGTCGACACGGCCATGCGATTCCCGTTCATCATGCAGGTGGACACGACGATGGCCGGTCCGAACGAACCGTCGATTGGCGGTTATTTCGCCATCTACCCGCTTGCGCTGTTCGCACTGCTGTTCGTTCTGGTGCGTCGCCAACTGCGCGCGCATGGGGTGTGGGCCATGACCGTCATGATGATGGCGCTCACCGCCGTCGTCGCCCTGTTTGACTGCTACAAGTGCGGCACGGCAATGCGGTATTACGGCGATTTCGCCTATCTGGTCATGCTCTCCGCCCTGTTCGTCGTGCTCGCGTATGCCACGGCCGCGCAGCACAGGCCTGCCGTGAATCTGCACGCCAAAGGATTCTCGGTGAATCGGTTCCTCGGCTTCCGCACATTGCAGACGATGCTGGTGACGCTCGTGTTCCTCACACTGCTGATCAATCTGTTCGGCTTGTTCAACGAGAACAGACTCGACGCCTGGCACGGCACCTTCAGCGGCACGTACACCACCGTTCGCAGCTGGTTCATCGGATTGACGGCGTGAGGGGAGTGAAAACAATGGAACAGATTACAGATTCCCAAGTCCGATCGAAGCGCGGGCTTTGGGTGGCCATCGCCGTCGCGGTCGTCATCGTCACGTTCTTCGAAGTAGGGCTCTTCAATCTGGGGCACTGGAGAACAACCGGCCTGCAGCAGGCCGTGGTTGGCGAGCCAGTCATAGGCCGCGGCCTGAAGTCGCTCGGAAACAACGAGTATGAGATCACCGATCCCGAGACGGCGACCGTCACCGTGCCAGTCAGCGCGCGCGACGGGGGAGGGCCGGTGCGTGTAGAGAGCGTACGTGTGCAGGCCACGCCGAACAACAGGAACAACACCGAATACCAACAGAACCGGTATGTCGACGGCGCGATCGAACTCCGTACGACTGGCGGACGCACCATGTCCGGAAACGAGTGGGTCAGCAGCCGCGACAGCGACGGCGTGTGGGGCGACCCGCGCAACGAACTGCACTATACGACGAATCCGAGCAGCCAGTACCTGCTGATCGGCAAGAAACTGCAGTATTACGATTCCACCGAGATTCGGGTCCGATTCTACGGAGACAAGGGTCATAAGGTCATCTTCGACCGCGTGTACGCGAATCCCACGATTCCATTTGAAATCAATCCGTTCAGATTACTGCTTGAAATCGCCATCGCCGCGTTCTTCGTCGTGTTCAGACCGCGTTCAGCGATCTACCGGCTGCATGTGAACCTGCACAGCAACAGGCAACGGTCGGCCACGACCGTGTACGTGGTCGCATGGAGCGCGCTCATTGTGGCCGTCGCCGCGCTGACGATGCCCAGGCCGTGGGGGTATGACGCCGGAACGGGCCATTATGTGGATCATGAACAGTACCAACGGCTGGCGGACGCACTCATCCATGGGCATACGTGGCTCGATCTGCCGGTCGATCCGGTATTGCAGACGATGGCGAATCCGTACGACTTCTTCGCGCGCCGTGGTCTGGCTGCAAGCGACGGCCACCAGTTCATATGGGACCACGCATATTTCAATGGACGATATTACTGCTATTTCGGTGTGGTCCCGGCATTGCTCACGTTCGTGCCCTACCAGTTGATCACCGGCCACTGGATGCCCACCTGGGTGGCGATGGGAATATTCTCCGCGCTCGCCGTCGTCTTCGGCACGCTGCTGGTGCGTCGCCTTGCACACGACTATTTTCCGAAGGCCTCGCTCGGCGTCGTATGGCTCGTGATCATCGGTTTCAACATAGGCACGAATCTGTTCGTATACAACATGAGCTGCAACTTCTATGGCGTGCCCATCGTCTGTGCGATCGCGCTCGTGCTGATGGGCCTGTGGTTCTGGCAGGTGTCAAAACGGCACGACGGCTCGGTCAATGGTCGGCTCATCGGTGCTGGCTCGCTGTGCATGGCGTTGCTGCTGGGCTCGCGCCCGCAGTTCGCGGCCGCCTGGCTGCTGGCATTCCCGCTGTTCTGGGAGCAGATTACCCAGCACCGCACGTTGTTCTCCAAGCGCGGCGCATGGGGGACGGCGGCCGCGCTGCTCCCGTTCGTGCTCGTGACGGTTCCGCTGCTGTATTACAACCATATTCGCTTTGGTGCGTGGCTTAACTTCGGGCAGAACTACAATTTCACCGGTTTCGACCTCACCACGCGCAGAAGTCCCCTCTATATACTGCCGGGGCAGGTATTCAACCAGCTGTTCGAACCGGTGGCCACGACGATGCGCTTCCCGTTCATTACCACGGTGGACACCACGCTGGCTGCACCGAACGAGCCGTCGATCGGCGGTTATTTCGCCGTGTACCCGCTGGCGCTGTTCGCCTTGCTGTTCATACTCCTGCGGTACCAACTGCGCGACCACAAGGTGTGGGGGCTGGCCTGCACGATGATGACCGTCGGTTTCATCGTGGCCGTGTTTGACTGCTACAAGGGCGGCACCACGATGCGCTACTCGGGCGACTACGCCTTCTATTTCATGCTCGCCACACTGCTCGTGGTGCTCGCCTTCGACTCTGGCATACAGCAGGGGGCAATCGAGTCTGAAGGGCTGGATTTGGCCAAGTCCCATGAGGTTCCGTTCGCGGTTCGTGACTCATTGGGGTTCCGTACGTTGGTAACGCTGCTCGTCGCGCTGGTGTTCTTCACGATGCTGATCAATCTGTTCGGCCTGTTCGCCAAGGGGCGGCTTGCGGAGTTTGCTTCGGTACGCACTGGCATGTATACCACGGTGCGTAACTGGTTCATCGGAATGACCGCATGATCCCACGATATGGCGTCGCCGACAACGTGATGCGTTGCTATCTGGCGTATTTATCTGCCGCTGAAATCGAAAAAGCCGGAACCCTAAGGTTCCGGCTGAAGAGCGGAGGATGCGAGATTCGAACTCGCGAGGCTGTTACACCAACACGCTTTCCAAGCGTGCGCCATAGGCCACTAGGCGAATCCTCCAGTGTGCTTACGCAACTTAAATAGAATACAACAAGCTCACGTAAGTCACAAGTCCAGCGTGTCGCAGTCGGGGTACGATCGCACCGACTGCGCCGTGTGGCATCAGTCCATGCCGAGGTACTGCTTCCAGAAGCGCATCGACTGCATCTGCGGGCCGGCTGCCAAATACTCGGCTGCCAGGCGGTCCGCGTGCTTCTTGTAGTAGGCCATGTCACGCTTGTAGCGCTTCATTACCTCCTTGTAGCGCTTGGCGTCCTTGACTCGAATGACGCCCTTGCGGGTGGCCCAATCGATGGCGATGATCACATTCTCGTTGTGGATCATGCCGGCAGGGTAGAGCCAGCCCGCACTTGGAATGATGGTGTATTCCACACGGTCGCCGTCGGAACCGAGCGCGGTCTCAGGTTCGTCTCCCCTGCCGTCGAACCTGATCGCCACGAGCTTGTCGGTGCCGAAGCGCTGCCCGTTCTTCGTGACGAAATCGAACACCCGCTGCTGGAACGAACGCGGTTCGTCGAAATCGATCACCTGACGGGTGAGCATGTCCGGGTCGAAGTCGGTGATGCCCATCTCGGCCGCCTGCTTCTTGAGCTCGTCGAACGGCACCAGCTTCTCCTTCTCGCGGTTCGCCCGCATGAAACGCTCTTGGGCCACCGGCTGCATGATGAACTTCGGCCCCTTGAGGAAGTCCTCGAAGCCATCGAGCGCGAGCTCCGCATCGGTGTAGTTGAATTTGCGGCTTTCGAGATCGACCATGTGGTGCAGGCTGTGGAGCATCGTCTTCATGCTCGGCGCCAGGCCGGTCACCGCCTGCCCGATCATCTGGTTGCGCACCGTCTGGTAGCGCTCCACGCCGGCATTGTAGCGAATGTCGAACTTCGCGTGCCACACGCAGATGCCGTTCATCGTCATGAACTTCGGGTTGCAGCGGATGCCGTATTCCACGTCGTCGAAACGCACGAAGATCGGCAGCGGCAGGCCGTTGCGCTCGATCACGGTGGTCGGGATCACGCAGTACCACCATGCGGCATAGCGGTGGGCGTCCTCGGGCACGCACACGGATTCGTCGAAGCATTCGTTGTATACCACGTCGACGAACTTGGTCACTTGCAGCGGCGGCTTGGCGGGCACGCACGACCCATCATAGGTGGAGATGAAACCGGTGTCTTCCTTCTGGTCCTGCGTGTCTTCGATGTTGAGCATCGCTCCCGAGACGAAGGCCTCGGCATACTCGTCGTTCACGATGCGCAGCAGATTGTAAGTGCGCAGAATGCTCTCCGGCGACACCTCGACGTCGTCGTCCATCAACAGCACATGCGTCGCAGGGGTGCTCTGCTCGAGAGACTCGATCATGCCGCGTGCGAAGCCGCCGGCGCCTCCCACATTCTCGTTCGGCGTCACAATCACATGCTCGTCACTCAGGGCGGCCGCATCGAGCGTGCTGCCATTGTCGATCACGTGCATGGTCAAATGCTTGGCAATGTCGTAATCCGAAGCCAGCAGCTCGGTCTTCACGAGCTCGATGTTGCGCTCGATGAACTTCTCCTTGCGGAAGGTTGTCGTCGCAATCGACAGTTCCACATCGCGCGGCTCACCGTCGAACGACACCTCGTAGTAGCCGTTACGAATCTCGGTGGCGGCGGTCGTGGCAATCTGGAATCCAGCCAGCACGGTGTGCTCGTCCACCGAGATGTCCAGCGTCACCGTATGCCAGTCATTGTCGCCGGCGACAGTCTGGGAATTGTCTTTGACAATCTCCGGATTCATCGACAGACGCTCGGCGCAGGTCTGCGTGAGCGTGACCTCGCCGGCGCTTTTCACGTCGATATGCAGCGCAAAGCCGGTCGCGCGTGTGTACTTTTGCAATTTGAGCACGGACAGCGCGTTGAAATACGTGGTGAAATCGACGGTGCCGGCGCCATTGATCGTCCACTCGCCGTTCTCGCCGGACGGGGTGATCAGCTGATCAGTGTGGTAATACATCGTTGGGTAGCTCAGCGCGCGCGGCTTGGTCTCCAGCAGCACGTTCGCAAATCGAATCGATGGCATGCATCCTCACTTATGTCTACGACTATCGAATAGTTCCAGCATAGTCAGGCGAACGAAAAAGCATGTTCTAGGCACAAGCGCGCGGTCTATGCCATTCGTTGCGGATTCGCCCATTGCGGTGCTCTTGAACAGTGGCATAGGTACAATGGAGCGACTGAACCCGAAACGAAGAAGGTGCGAGTGAATACGCTGAGTCAACGGTTGAAAAGCCGCTACGGGTATGCCATGACCGTATTGCGCGGCCTGGTGAAGACCGATTTCAAGATGCGCTACCAATGGTCGTTCCTGGGCGTGGCATGGTCTGTGCTCAAGCCGCTGATGCTGTTCGCGGTCATGTATGTGGTGTTCGCGAAATTCATGCGTATGACGGATGGCACGCCAACCTACCCAGTCGTGCTGCTGCTCGGCATCAGCTCCTGGCAGTTCGTCACGGAGACCGTGGGAATCGGCCTGCGCTCGATTGTCGACCGTGGCGACCTGCTGCGCAAAGTGCATTTCCCGAACTACATCGTCGTCGTCTCCGCTTCGATTGGCTCGCTCATCTCGCTCGCCATCAATTATGTGGTCATTCTCATCTTCGCGATCTTCATGCGCGTGCAGTTCACTTGGCGGGTGCTCTGGCTGCCAATAAACGTGCTGGAACTGTACATCATCGCGCTTGCGCTCGCGCTGATTCTGTCCACGTTCTATGTGTTCTACCGCGATGTGCTCCATATTTGGGAAGTGCTGCAGCAGATCATCTTCTATGCGATGCCAATCATCTACCCGTTGAGCTTCATCACCGACAAGCACCCCGAGTATCGTACGATCGCCAATCTCGAACTGATGAATCCGATTGCGCAGACGATTCAAGACATTCGCCATAATTTCATTGCACCGGCTACGCAGCCCACTGTCTGGAACACCTTCGGCTCCTGGTGGGTGAAGATGATCCCCATCGCAATCACCGTGCTGCTGCTGTGGTTCGGTGTGTACATCTTCCGTAAGAACAGCCGCCGATTCGCGGAGGTAATGTAATGACTCAGGCAACCGACCACAACACCGACGCCGTGGAGAACGGCGACGTCGTCACGATCGACAACTACATGGACAAGCCCGTGGTGTTGGACGTGGAGCATGTGGACAAATGGTTCAAGCTGCCCACCGAACAGGCCACGGGGCTCAAGCAGGCGTTCATCAACTGGACAAAGGGCATCAAAGGTTTCAAGAAGCAGCAGGTGCTCAAGGACGTCACATTCCAGGTGCATCAGGGCGAGTTCTTCGGCATTGTGGGCCGCAATGGCGGTGGCAAGTCGACGCTGCTCAAGATCATCTCGCAGATCTACTACCCGAACCGCGGTTCAGTGAACGTCACCGGCAAACTCGTGCCGTTCATCGAGCTCGGCGTGGGCTTCAACCCGGAGCTCACCGGTCGCGAGAACGTGTATTTGAACGGCGCATTGCTCGGTTTCACGCCCGAGGAAGTGGACGCGATGTACGACGACATCGTGGAGTTCGCCGAACTTGGGGAGTTCATGGATCAGAAGCTCAAGAACTACTCGAGCGGCATGCAGGTTCGCCTGGCGTTCTCGGTGGCCATCAAGGCCCAGGGCGACATTCTCGTGCTCGACGAGGTGCTGGCCGTGGGTGACGAGGCATTCCAACGCAAATGCGATGATTACTTCACCAAGGTGCGTCAGGACCCCACGAAGACGGTGATTCTGGTCACGCACGACATGAGTGCGATCAAACGCTACTGCACGCGCGCAATGTTCATCAAGGACGGCGAGGTTGCCGCGATAGGCGATCGCGAGACCGTGTCGGAGAGCTACACGCTCGCCAATCTCGAGGCCATTGACCAGGAGAACGAGGAGAAGGCTCGCAAGGCGCTGGAAGCGGGGCATGAGGAGTACCCGAACGGCCTCAACGAACGGTGCCCGCTGCTGCGCACCTATGGTGTCTCACCGCTCATGCTCACCAGTGCTGATACGTTCCGGTTTGCCGTGGAATACCAGTTCGACGAGACCGACGACTTCTACCTGGCCATCGCGTTGCACGATGTTCGCCGAGGAGGCATCACCTTCGACACCGGTGCGCGCAATCCACAGATGCACATGACGAAGCCCGGCCACCATACCGTGTATTTCGAGATGCCGCTCGATCTGTTCAACAACGGCGAGTTCCGGCTCATCACATCGCTGCGCACGCCCACACCCGGCGATGGCAAGATGACGGATGCCGTGGCTGTGGCATTGGACGACAACGCCTGCACATTCGCGATTCGTGACCCGCGCAACTCCAACTATGCGCTCATCAACAACCGTGCACTCTACATCAAGCCGATCAGTGAGGAGGAAGCCGAAGACGCGGCCGCCGAGCAGAAGGCCGCCCGCAAGGAGACTGCCGATACCGCGGCCGATGCCAACACTGTCTTCGAAAGTGGGCAGGCGTGAGCGGCAGCGGGTCGGGAGGCCCATTGAAGGCCGCGAAGCGAGCGTTCTGGGAGCAGATCACACGCCTGTATAACCGCCATTACGGCGTCAAGCCACTGCCCGAAACCGAGATTGTTCGCCGATCGAAGTGCCATTACCTGATCGGTGAGGCCGGTTACCCGAACTACGGCGACGAGCTCATTGCGCGTGAATGGGTCAAGTATCTCGCACAGGTCGACCCCGAAGTGCCTGTGGTGCTCGACTGCCTGTGCGCCGGGCCGGCTGCGGCAATCTGCTCGGGGCTCCACCCGAAGTTCTCCGTGGTGGACACCGTTGCGCAGATGTGCATGATCGATCGCGCTCATATTTATGATGAACAGCATGCCGTCTCCGATTCCGTGGAACCGGCTGCTGCCGTTGCTCCCACCATCGAGGAGATTCCGGTTCCGCAGATTGCGAATCGCGTTCTCGCCGCGTTGGATGCCGAGGGGTTGGATGCCCGGTATGCCGCAGGCATTCGTTTGCTGAACAATCGTGCGCTTGACATGCACGTCATTGGCGGCGGCTATATGCACAGTTTCTGGAATGCGAATTTGGCGCGTCTGGCTGTGGCGAAATGGGCGCAGGCGCATGGCAAGCCTGCGGTGGTGAGTGGCGTGGGACTGGAGCCGCTCGATGCCGAAGATGCGGAATGGGTGGCCGATATCGCCTCGCATATCACTGCATTCTCATGCCGTGATATGCCGAGTCTCGATGCCATAGATTCCTCGCATTCATACGCCACGCTGGCTCCCGACGATTGCTTTGTCAATGGCTTGGAGGGCGTGTACCTGCCCGATGAGGCGGCGGGAGACCTCCCCGAGACCATGGTTTGCGTGCAAACGGACTTGGTGCCCGATCCGGCCGCTTTGCTGGACCATATGGTCGCGGTGCTCCAGGCATGGGAAGCGCCGGCAGGGGAGCGCGTGGGCGTTGTGGAATGCATTCCGTACGACTCGATGGATGCATTGCGTGTGATTCGCGACCATGGATGGGAGCCCGTGCTGTTCCCGCTGCAGAACCTGATTGACCACGGCTTCCCGGCGCGTTCCGGGCAGCGGTGGCTGTCCACGCGGTATCATCCGCACCTGCTGGCGGCAGCGCGCGGTTGCAGCGGCACGTTCATACCGGTGAAACCCGGTTACTATGACGTCAAGCATGCGGCCGTGCTGCGCATGGGCTCCCGTTGGACGCAGACTACCATAGGCGATTCGTTGATTCCGAAACCGGGACCTGGTTTCGCTGATCCGTCGGTGCGGTTCGCATACCGTGACCAGATTCGCGCCCAAGTCGCCCCGCTCTACGGCGAGCCACATTCGTTCGTGAGTCTGTAACTTTGTAAGATGGTGACGCATGATGCTGATGATTCGCGAGAACGACTTGGAGACGGTGCTGGCCAATCGCCGCAACTTTATCGGCATCGCCCCGCGTTTGGAAAGTGCGCTCACGATCATCACGGGTGTGTTCTATGTGGCATCTGCAGTGGTCATGGAAGATCTCTGGTGGAAGATTCCAATGTACGTGCTTGGGGCCATTGTTACTATATATGGCATTGCAGGAGTCATTCGCAAGCCTTACACCACGAAGCAGTTATTCAAGGAGATCGCCGGAATGAATGCCATCGCCAGCTCGATAATCGCAATCACGGAGCCCGGCATCTCCGATTCCAACAAATATCTGGTGTATTGGGACACGAAATGGAAGTGCTGGTTCTTCCCGAACCGTCGCTCCACTCCGAGTGTTCCGGATGACGAGCGGGACCTTCGCAACTATCTTCATGCCGAATTCAAGGTTCCGCAAGACGATTGCACGCTGGAATACAAGACGGACGGAGAGAGCACCAAGTATTCGACGGAACATGATGAGATGCGGTACTATGATTATCGCATCTACCGAGGGGTCGTCTCCGCGCTGCCGGATTCTTGGTCTGTTGACGGGCCGTTCGACGTCGGCGGTCATCGTTGCAAGTGGATGACCATTGATGAGATGCTTGCAGATGAGGAAACGGATCGCATCAACCATGATGTGATTGTGCTCGTGCGCGACAATGCATGAGTGTCGCCCTGCATAAGTAACCGGAGCGAGCAATGAGTTGACATGGAATGTCCGCACGGTTTCGAGTGTCGTATTAAACTCGGAGCCGTGCGGACGTTTCATATGCCGTGCTGGTGACTGCAGCCCGCAGTAGCCCAGTGACGGCGATGTGTCACCTGGCGAGCACCTTGTCGTTGAGATGATGCAGGAATGCTGCCATGTCTTGCCTCACCACGTTGTTCATGCCACGGAACTCGTAGGAGTTGCCCACTTTCCAGCCTTCGGTGACGCCGGCGCCTGCAAGCCACTGAATGTCGGCCACATGTGGGGTCTTGGCGTTCACATCCTTGAAGTTGTTCTTCGGAGTGACGTTCGTGCCCTTGCCCGCCTTGGCGGCCAATCGGTGCAGGAATGCTGCCATGTCCCGGCGCTTGACGTTATCCATGCCGCGGAACACATAACAGCCGTTCACCAGCCAGCCGGTGGTGATCTTGTTGTCGGCCAGCCACTGGATATCCACCGCATGAGGTGTGGAATACACGTTCACGTCGGTGAACCAAACTGAAGGTGTGAATGTAATCTCCGCCTTCAAAGGCTCATGAGTGTAATCGTAGGTGTATCGATAAGTGACGCTTCCGTTAAGTTTATCGGGCATGGCGACGCCATTCTCGATTTTTCCGCCACGCACATTTGAAATCATCGAGAGATCAATGCTCGGGGCAGCCGATTTAAGATTTAGGATGCCGCTTTGAGTCTTGTATTAATCGGTGAAGGGGCTATAGATATCGACATTGACCGCAGGGGCGATCGAGCTTATCCAAAGCAGCGGGTTGGACTGAAAATCGAATTCAGTGAGTTTGGTGTTTTTGCTTACATTGATTGAGATCAGCTTGTTCGAGCTGAGATCGAGGTCGCGCAGTTCTGGGTTCCTGCTGAGATCAATTTTCGTCAGCTTATTCCGGGAGAGATTCAGATTCTGGAGTTTTGCGTTGTGGCTCAAATCTATAGAAGTCAAGAGCTGGTTGTACAAATATAGATTTTCGAGGGTTGGAAAATACCCGATGCCCTTTGCGAACTTGATCTCATAGCTGTCACCGCCACGAATTTCGGTGACAGCATTGCGTTCTGCTATGGTGAGTTTGCCGTCCTTGGGATAGCTGTCGAATTCCTGTGCAATGCGTACACGGAATGCTGTATCCGGGAAGTGGGCTGCATCAATTGGAATCGTGCCGTTAGCTGCCATTGCCGTCGGCGCCACCATCATCACGCCTGCCAGTGCGGCGACAGCGCTGACGGCCATCTTTTTGAGAGTGTTCATCATAGTCCTTTCTGCTGATCTCTCTGGTGCCGCAGAGCTAAGAACGATGCTCTGTCATGCTGCCTTCCATTTTCAGTCGCAAAACTTCAAAATGTGGCATATAGGAACTAAACGTGTTGTTTTAGGTTTCTAGTCCGTGCTGTTTGGGTAGCGTGTGCTGGTGTGGAATTCGTTCCAGTCGATGCCGGTGCCGAGGGTTGGTTGGGGCATGTCGTTTTCTTGTGGGGCTGCTTGTTTCGTTTTGCTCTTGCGGTCGTGTTCCTTGAGGATGCGCGTGGGGTCGGGGTCGTTGCTTTTCATGTGGCAGTGCCATTCACAGGCGCGTCTCATGTGTTTTGGTGGGAGCCCGCGGTGGTTGGGAAGCATGAGCTTGAGCTTGGCGTTGACGCCGCCCTCGAGCCGGTTGCTGTCGCGGGCGACGGGCCCGTGTTCGAGTAATTCGGGGTCGAGGAAGCAAAACAGGGTGCCGTTGCGGAAGAGGCGTTCGAGCCTGGGATAGGCGCGGCGCAGCGGCAGGTGGGTCCACCACCATCCGCTTGTGCTTGTGGCTGCCCTGGGATCGTCGGGATGGTCCTTGGCGAAGGTGCGTTCGGCCAGCATCGTCTTCCAGCGTTCGTGCCATGCGTCGGGCGCCTCGCCCCACCGGGCGGCGTGTTCGGGGTCATGGATGCGGGCGGGCGCGTCGGCGGGTCCCTTGAGCTCCCGGCCGGCCTCGAGCCTTGGCCTGGAGGTCAGGTCGGCCCTCGTGTCGCGCTGCACGTGGATGAGGCGGCGTTGGATGCGCGTGCCCGGCCATGCCTCGGCGCAGGCCTTGCCGATGCCTTTCATGCCGTCGCAGATGAGCACGTCGGGAGGTGCGATCTGTTCGGACAGGGCCTTGTAGGCGGCTGCGCTCTCACGGTCGCACCACTGCCAGGCGAGCACCTCGCCGTCCTCGCCGTCGATCGCGACCAGCAGGCACCAGCCGTTCATGTGGGTGCCGTCGGCCATGACCGTATGATGCACCACACCGTCGGGTTCGATGCCCGGGGCGAGCCCCGGCACCAACCCACGCGTTTGCGGAAGTTGCGCGCGCTCTCACGCCGCCGGCGCTGGGGCGCGGCCCCGAGCAGCCAGTCGAGGAACTCGTCCAGCTGGCACCGACGCGCCTTGTCGGCCCTGGACGCCGTGGGAGTGAGCGCGCATGTGGCGCAACGCCGTCGTTGAGCGCCCGAGGCGCTCCTGCCGTGTGTGATCATCGCGTTGCCGCACACCGGGCATTTGCGCGCCCTGACTGATTTCTTCCTCATGCCCGCGGCATACCCCACACCACGGAAAACACGCCGTATTAACGGGACGGCACAATAAAGAACACACGACACGCCTACTGCCATATGATATGAGCAGCAAGATAAACAACACGTTTAGTTCCTATATGCCAAATATTGATACATTGAGCGGATATTCGTGCAGCCCTGATGAGGACGCGTGTTCCCTCTACAATAAGCGGTGGAAACCCAGATGACTTGGGAATTATTCGCGGTGTGAAGGAGTGGATGGATGGGACTGCGAGTGCGGACTATGACGAAGGGCGTGTGCGCCGGTCTGCTGACTGTGGCGATGTGCACAACCGTGGCAGTGACGGCACCCTCGGCGTGGGCGAACGATAGCGTGGCGCCGGATGCAGCCGCGACGCAGACCATGGAATCCACGGAGACCGCCGACGTGCAGCCACAGTGGCAAGGCGAAGGCGAGATGCCCGACGAGCTCAAAGGCATTACAAATCCTGAGCACATGTGGCAGGAAGGCGCCGCCCAGGAGCAATGGGAAGCGGAACAACAGGCGAAGGGCGAGCAGCAGGGCGCTGGCAGGGCCAAGGCATCCGCCGGCTGTTCCGCACTGTACGACTGGGACACAGCGAATGGGTACAAGCGGTTCTCCTCTGCGGGAACGGGCCAGAACTGTGCGGGGAAGAAGGTGTTCAATCCGGCCATGAAGGTGCTGGATGTTTCCGAACACCAGAAGGTCATCGACTGGAACCGGGTGAAGCGTTCCGGTGTCGATGCCGTCATTCTGCGCATCGGCTACGGTCATGGCTTCGAGGACGGCCATTTCAGGCGGAATCTGCAGGAAGTGCGCCGCTTGGGCATCCCGTTCGGCATCTACCACTACAGCTATGCCTATGACGTAAACTTCGCGGTGCAGGAAGGCCAGTGGGTCGTGCAGTTGTTGCGCAAGTACGGTGTAAACCCGTCCGATATGGCGTTGCCGGTGTTCTACGATGTGGAGCAGGGGGATTGGGGCGGTCACCGCATGCCCACCAACGCCAACGCGTTCCGCCCGATCATCAACGCATTCGTGAACCAGCTCGCCAGTGCTGGCTATGGACGTACATACCTGTACACCTACCTCAACTATGCGAACAGCCGCCTGAATGCCAATGATCTGCGAGCCCGGATCGGCTGGATGGCGCAGTACAGCTACCAGCTCAGCTACGACTTCCACAGTGGGTACTCCGACGTTCGTGGTTGGCAGTACACCTCGATCGACCGCATCTCGGGAGTCAGCGGCAACGTGGATATGAGTGCCTTCGACCAGCGCATCTTCTCCGATGTGAACTGGAAGACCCCGCATCTGCAAGACATCGCATGGGCGAAGTCCTCCAAGGTGACGGACGGTTTCCCCAATGGAACGTTCCGGGGCATGAACACGGTGGTGAGGCAAGACATGGCGGCGTTCCTGCGTCGTGTGGCCGTGCGGCATAACATAGCAGGCGCGAAGACGTGGAAGCCGTCGGCGGCAGATTGGAACCGGTTCACCGACGTGGATCCCGGAACGCCGCATGCGGCGGACATTCTGTGGCTCGCCCATGCCGGTATTGCCGATGGATACGACAACGGCAATGGAACCCAGCGGTATGAAGGCATGGCACCCATGTATCGGCAGGACATGGCTGCCTTCCTGTATCGCCTGGCTAAGAAGGCGAACAAGCTGGGTAATGTGCGACCGATGAGCTTCACCGATGTGAATGCGAGTACACCGCATTACCAGGAAGTGCAGTGGCTTGGGGGTTCGGGTATTTCGCAAGGTTACAGCAATGGCAACGGGACATGGCGTTACGAGGGTATGGGGCATATGTACCGTCAGGACATGGTGGCATTGCTGCACCGTTTGGACGCTCGTTTGTAGTTGGAGGCCCTGCATTTCATCCTGTATGCATGATGCCCGGGGAAATCGCCTACAATACAAGGGGTCGGCGTATGTGAGGAGTGACGATGCGGATGGGGCTTGGATTGCACGAATACGGGGGATGGTGCAATCCAAACGCCGTCCGCAGGGTTGCCCGGCGATTGAAGACTGCGGTTTGCGCATTGCTCGGCTGCGTACTCGCCATGTTCGCGTTGACCGGTTGCGGCAATGTGAATGGCAGCGATCAGGCGGACGCATGGAACGAGGCGGCCGACCCGTGGTCGTATTCGTTCGGCGTACATGTGTTCACCGAGGGGGATGGCCGCGTGCTGCGGCCGGTATGGCGGGTCATCGACGTCGCCGAACATCAGCGAAACATCAATTGGCAGAAGGTCAAGCAATCCGAGGTCGATGCGGCGATTCTGCGCATCGGCTACGGCCATGGCAACGAAGACAAGTATTTCAAGAACAATCTGGCCCAAGTGCGCGTGAACCGCATTCCGCATGGCCTGTATTTGTACAGCTACGCCTACGACACCGATTTCGCGCGCGAAGAGGCGAATTTCGTGCTGCAAACGCTCAGGAGGTATTCGATCACCGACAAGAGCGTCCCTATTTTCTACGACATGGAGCACCTCGACGACTGGGGAGGGCACACGATGCCCACGCGGCCGATTCAGTTCGAACAGATTGCCAAGGTGTTCTTCGGCGTGCTCGAGGATGCGGGGTACACGAATCTGGGAATCTACACTTACGCGCACAACATGGCGACGCGCCTCGACAGCGACTGGCTGCACGGACACGCCAACTGGATCGCCTCGTATTCTGACACGCTTGAGTATGATTTCGCAGGCTGCCCGGATCTGCACGCATGGCAATACACGTCGACCGCGCGTGTGCCCGGCGTGACCGGCGACGTCGATGTGAGCGTGTTCGACCCGCGGTTCTTCGACGTGGAGTGAGTGGCGCGATATCTGCACACACGGGCATATGCAGCGTGGCCGGCGTTTCACATGAAACACCGGCCACGCTGTGAATATGTCGTGCTGTCACCGCGGATTGCGGAAGATCTGCTCCCAATGCTCCACGCTGGCGATATTTGCGGCCTTGTACTCGGCGGCGAGCCGATCCCAGCGCTTGAAGAACTCCTTCGACAGGTACAGGCCGCGCATGAACTGCTTGCGGAACAGCGGATTGTTGCGCCTGCACCACGATGCCGAGTTGCCGTCCGCACTGGTGACAAGCACCGAGGATTGCCCTTGGAAGGCGTGCCAGGTGGCATCCTTGGCGGGGACGGCGATGGCGGGGCGTTCGTCATGGGTGCCGTCGGTTCGTGAGATGAGTGATTTGAGCACGACCTTGAAGCATTCCTTCTGCACTGCGGCCTTCGACTTCGGCACGGCATGGGGCTCGAACTCGGCCTTGGCCTCCGGGAAATCGGTGAGATTCGGTTTGAGATCGGTGTCGGAGAATCCCTTGCGCAGCTCGCGTACCGTGTTCAGCTGCGTGTGCACGGTGTCGAGCATGTACTGGGGGCCCCGCATGACGTCACGGAGTGCAATGTGCCGCAGCTTGATTCCCGAGTAGATGAAGCGGAGCCCCAGGTTCGCGTCGCCGTAGGCCATCTGGTACGCCATGATCGGGCTTGGCTTTTCGGCGTGCAGCAATGCACACACCCAGCGGTTGCGGTTGTTGAAATACTCCTCCCATGTGCGGCCCGGATCTTTGTCGTGCCATGCCTGATGCCACACCGCGACGCCCGGCAGGCTCACCGTATGGAATCCATGCTCCTTGGCGCGCAGTCCGTATTCGATGTCATCGAATTTGATGAACGCCGGCATCGACAGACCGATCTGTTTCATACAGGCGGTGGGGATGAGGCAAAGCCACCATCCATTGAAGTCCACATTGAACCGGCGGTGCAGCTTGGGGCAGTCCCGTAGTGGGAACTGCGCGTAATCATGGTTGTATTCGGCACCTACTGCCGGGAACATGCGCATCTCGCGCATGTCGACGCGCTCGCCTTGTGCGTACATCACCGTGCGGTTGTCGAGGTGGAGCATGCCGCCGCCCACAATGGTGGGCGTGTTGCAGTAATCGGCGAACTGCACGGCACGAATAATCGATTCAGGTTCGCTAATGGCGTCGTCGTCCAGAAGCAGCGTATGCGCGCTGGTGCCTGCCTTGAGCGTCTCGTACATGCCCCGTGAAAAACCGCCGGAGCCGCCGAGATTAGCTTGCTGGATGTAGGTGAGCTGCGTGCCGAGTTCGTCCGCCGTCTCGTCGAAGTCCGGTTGGTCGCATACATGGTCGGTGCCCTGATCGGTGCAGTAGATCGTGTCGAGCCGTGCCCGTACGTCGGCGTTGGCGGCGATGGCACGCAGCTGCCGCAGGCAGTACGACGGTCGGTTGAACGTGGTGATCGCAATCGAGAATGGGTGCAGGTCATTCGGCCGTTGGGCAGTAGGCACCTCCCAACAGGCGTCGGCGATATACAACGCCGAAGTGTCGGTGGCCTTGGCGTCGAACCAGAAGAAGCCGCCATCGAGCAGTCCGTCCATGCCCATCTCCACGCTGACCTCGGTGAATGCCTGCGGGGAATCAATCGGAACGGTCTCCACGGGGTGCAGGAGACCGCGTCCCGTGGAACGCATGAGCGCCAATGCGCCTGCACCCTTCACCTGTGCGGTAAAGCGCACGGATCGCACTGGCGTCCAGCGACGCCAATAGCTTGCCGGGAATGCATTGAAATACGTGCAGAACGAGGCATGCCGACCGGTATGGATTGTGATTGCCGTGCGACCGGTCACTGTGAACACGGCGTCCGAGGCATTGGCGATGGGCCTTTTGTTCCCGTTGAGCAACCGTCGCAGCTCGGACTCGTTCATTGCGCCGAAATCCAATGAGTAGAAGTCCGCGAATGGGTTGACCACGTCTTCGTCGAGTTTCGGACGTGTCCATTCGATTGCGTACAACGGCATCGTCATGTCTTCGTCGGACGTCGGGAACACAACGCGATTGACCGTCTCCCAGTCGCCCGTGCCCTGGGCGGCGGCTGCCGCATGGCGCGGGGTCTGGCGTTTCTTCGGGGTATTCACTGCCATAGAGTTATACCTTACTGCTTCGGTATGTCCATGAAGCCCATGTCCATCAGGTAGTTCTTGCCCACCGACATGTCGTATTGGACCATCTTGTAGTCTGCGAGCAACTGCTTGGCCTTGCTCGACAACGTGTTGGTGTCGATGACCTCCCCGTTGTCGTCAAGCAGCGTCGGTTCGCCCTTCGCGCTCCATACGCCGGCATTGACCGAGCGAGACATCGCCGGCACCTCGGCATGCAGTTCGTCGAGCAAGGCCAGGTATGGCGAGATGCGCGCGTTCATATGCTCGGCAGCCTGCGTCATGAAATAATTCGACGACGTGTAGGCGGCATCAGACTCGGGCAGCTTCACGTCATGGGAAGCCGAAGCGCGGTTCGACCAGATGAAATAGTTCGTCTCATGCAAGGTGAGTGCATTGTTCTTGTCGGCATTCGCCGTGTTGTAGATGCCCGGCAGATGGTCGCCGTAGAACACGACGGTGATGGGCTTGTCAATGCCATCGAGCTCATTGAGGAAGTTTGCCGTGGCCTCGTCCGTGCGCTGCACGTTCTTCGCATAGGTGGCGATGATGCCGCGTTCGGGAACGGTGTCCGGCGTTTCGTTCACGCCGTGGAATTCGTTCTCGGAGCCGTAGAGATCTGGGTACGGGGCATGGTTCTGCATCGTGATGAGCTGAATGTACTGTGACGGCTTGTTCTGCTCGGTGTTCGTGCGAATCTCCTCGACGACGTTCTTGTAGGCCTCTTCGTCCGACACTTCCGTCTTCGTGCCGTTCGGCCCGACATAGGCCTCGCCGTGCGCGATCTTCGGATCGCTGTCGAGCGTGTACAGATGCGAGAACCCGAACTTCTTGTAGTTCACGCCGCGCAGATAGAAGAACTGCTTGAACGGGTGGTAGCCGATCGAACAACTCGTCGAGTATTCGTCGCCGCAATGCTCGTTCCACATCTGGTTGAACGAGTAGAACTTCGGCCGGGTGGCCACGAGCTGCTGGTAAGGCGAGAGCAGCGTATCGCTGAAGTTGGCCATGTTCAGGCCGGTCATCTGCTGGAACTCGATGTTCGCAGTGCCGCCGCCATAGCCCGGGGAGAGCATGAGGCCCGAAGTGGTGGTCTGGCCAAGCGCGCGGATGTTCGGCATCGGGTCGGCGCCGAAGTGCACGTTCGGCACGCGGTTCGGATCGGAGAAGCTTTCCGAGAGGATCATGACGACCGTGTTGTCCGTGAGATTCTGCGAACGCTGCGCGTTGATCTCGTCGGCGGCCTGTGCATACCGATTTTTGATCTGCTGCATGGCAGCCTGCGAATACTCGGGCTCGTCCTCCATCGCCTTGACGCGCGTGAGACTGAGGAACGTGGTGAGCGCGCCATTGGTCTCCGCATCCTGCTGCACATTCCACAGCGTGGGCGAATAGCCGATCTTCGACAACGTCTTGCGTTGGGGAGCCTGTGGGTTCGACAGCACGCCGGCGTACGAGATGAGCAGCAGCACACTTACGATGGGCGCGAGAATACGGCAGATGAGACCGAAGATGTTCTTGGGGCCCGCAATCGGATGCCGCCACGAGCAATAGATGAATGCGCGGCGCTTATCTACACACTGCAGAATGACGCAGATCACGACGAACCATACCAGCCATGCTATGGCCGTATTGACGAGCGGACGCGAATCGTCGGTGACGAACGACGCGACGTCGCCGGCGCCGCCTCCGCCACCGCCGCTCAGGAATCCCAGATCCGACGGGATGATCGGTTCGCTGCGCATCGTGATCTTGATTTTCGTGGCCACCGCGAACACCATGACGAATGCGCCGAACAACGCGGTGCCCACCCAGAATCTGTTCACCAAGGTGACAAGGAGCAGGTAGATGAGCACGAGTGCGATCATATTGAGATAGCACGAGGCGGAAGACAGGTAATGGTAGGCGTCTCCGGTCACCTGCTGCAGGAAGTTGAGCTCGCTGGCCGGGTCGTATTTGAGTTTCGTGTTGGTGCTCCACCACAGGAACATGGTCGCCAGAATGACCATCGCGATGAACACGACCGTGTAGGCGCCGTAGGAGAACTTCGGCCGTTTGTTCCAGATTTCGTAGAACTTCGTCTCCTTGAACCGCCGCCACTGCCGCGTCACCGGATTCACTCGGCGGCTGTTCTTCTCCCCTGTCGGTTGAGGGGCCGCATTCTGCACGCCGGCACGGGGATGCGCCGCCTTCCGGGCGGCGGATGGCTTCACGTTGTCATGGTCTCCGTTGCGTGCGGTGACATGGTTCGCCACGGCAGGCATCGCGAGGGGGTCGCCGGAGGATGCGGCATGCAAGGCGTATGTGTTGCCAGCTGCCATCGATGTCAGATGCCTACGATATGCCGCGCGGATCCTGGCGCGCCTGTGTTTTGCGCAGCGGATCCGTTGCGCGCGTGTACGTGGCCCATCGTGCCGTGCAACGCTCTTCATGCTCATTCAACCTTTCAATTATGCTGTCACAATTGTCGTGCGCCGTGCCGACGGCGTGTGGTGCCGCGTATGCGCTACGATTTCGGCAGTTCCATGAAGCCCATGGTTTCCAAGTAGTTTTTGCCCACGCACATGTCGTATTGCACGCTGCGGTAGTCTGCAAGCAGTTCCTTGGCCTTGCTCGACAGGTCGTTCTCGTCGATCGGGCGCCCCTGCGCGTCGAGCATGGTCAGCGAGGAATCGTTCTTCCACTCGCCGTCATTGCGCCCGAGCCTTGCCATGGCCGGAATCTCATCGTGCAATTCGGTGAGCAGTGCCAAGTACGGGGAGACCTTGGCATTGAGATGCTCGGCGGTCTGCGCCATGAAATAATTCGAGGAAGTGTGGGCCGCATTCGCTTTGTCGAGCTTCGTCGTATGCGCGTCGCTCGCCGTGTTCGACCAGATGAAGTAGTCGGTTTCATGCAACGCTATGTCGTTCTTCGGGTCGGCCATGGCCTTCGAATAGATGCCGGGCAAATGGTCGCCGTAGAAGACGACGGTGATCGGGCGGTCGATTGCATCGAGTTCCTCGAGAAAATCTGAGGTCGCCTTGTCGGTGATCTGCACGCCCTTCGCATAGGTCCGTATGGATCCGCGGTCGCTTGCGGCGACGTCCGTGGAGGTGTCCGCGGCGATGAATTCGTTATCCGGATACTCGTCGGCGGTATATGGAGTGTGGTTCTGCATCGTGATGAGCTCGATGTACTTGCTCCGCGAATCCGGCTGCTTCAGCTCATCGAGCACATTGGCATACGCTTGCTCGTCGGACGTGTACTTCGAATTGCTGGTGGATTCGCGGTGCGTGATCTGCGGTTTGCTGTTGAGCGCGTGGAAATGCGAGAAACCGAACTTCGTGTAGTTCGCGCCGCGCAGGTACATGTTCTGGTAGTACGGGTGGAATGCCACCGAACAGTCGGTGGAACCGTCGCACGCCGCGTTCCACATCTGGTTGAAAGAGAAGAACGTCGGGCGATTCGGTATGAGCTGCTGGTACGGCGTGGCGAGCGACGGCGCGAAATTCGTCATGCTCAGGCCGGTGACCTGCTGGAATTCGATGTTCGCCGTGCCGCCGCCGTACCCGGGCGACAATGCGAGGCCAGACGTCGTCGATTGCATGATTGAACGCAGATTCGGCATGGGATCCTCGCTGAACGAGACACCCGGCACCCGCGTCGGATCGGCGTAGGATTCCGACAGCACGTTGATCACCGTGCTGTCGGTGAGTGTGGCCCGGCGCTCGGTGTTGATCCGTTGCGCCGATTGCGCGTACTTGCTGTTCAACGCCTGCATTGCCGATTCGCTGTAGTTTGGATCCGGCTCCATCGCCTTGACGTCCACGAGACTCAGGAACGAGGTGAGCACACCGTTGCGGTTGGCGTCAGACGTCGTATTGAACTGCTGGGGCGTGTACTCGAAATAGTCGAGGAACCGTCGCACCGCGGAATCCTGCTGCCCGAGACCGGTGGCATATGAGGCGAGCAGTGCGATGCTCAGAATCGGCGCGACGATGCGGCAGATGAGGCCGAAGATGTTCCGCTTCGAATCAAGCGCATGCCGCCATGAGCAATGGATGAACATGCTCCGGCCGTCCAGGAACTGGAGTGCGACGCATATGAGCACGAACGTCACGATCATCACCACGGATGGGGCGATCATCGAGCTCAGATCCGCCGGTATGAACGACATCAGGTCCCCTTCGCCGCCGCCGGTGAGGAAGTTGAGATCGCTTGGCAGAATGATCTCATCTCGGAGCACGCATTTGATCACGGTCGCCACCGCATACACCGCGAACAGTGTGAACGTTGCCGCCGTGGCCGCCCAGAACCGGTTGATGAGCGTGAGCAGCACAATGTAGACCATCACGATGATGATGAGATTCATCCACCCCTGGTTCGTGGAGAGCCGGGCGTGGGCCGAATTGAAAATCTGCGCGACAAGCGGCCCATGGCCGGGATCATACCGGTTGTCGGAATCCATGCTCCACAGCGCCATGTAATCGGACCATACGCAGGTGAGCATGAACACCACCATGTAGGCGCCATATGAGTATTTCGGGCGTGTGGGCCACCATTGCCTCACCGCGGCGCAGATGTCACGAAACACCGTTTTCGGGGTGCATTTGTGCGCGTCGATTACCGGTGTCGGCGTCTCGGCCTGATATTCCTGATCGCTCACGCGTAATCCTCTCAGATTCGGTTTAGGGCAAGTGAATGGCATATGCGCCCGTTGTACACAAATATCAGTATTCTATTCGCTCTGCGAGATGGAAACCGAGCGATGCCCATTTCCGTGAGGTCTTCACAAGCAGTACGCGAATGAGATGTGCATGGCGAGTGGACGTCACCATACGTCACCTATACTTGCGGGTATGCAGTATTCAGTGACCGCAGTGGTGGTGTCGTACAACCGCGCCGGATTGCTCGACGAATGCCTGTCCGCGCTCAATGCGCAGACCCGCAGGCCGGATTCACTGGTCATCGTCGACAACGCGAGCACCGACGGCGCTTTGCAGGTGGCGCGCGATTTCGCCGGGCGCACGCCGATTCCCGCATATATTCTCGAACTGCGCGAGAACACGGGTGGCGCCGGCGGATTCTGCGCGGGCATTGCGTACGCCGTCGCCAACGGTTCCGCGGAACCGGGAATCGCTGAATATGTGTGGCTGATGGACGACGACACCGTGCCCACGCCGACGGCCCTGGAGCAGCTGCTCGCCGCCGCAGACGAATGCGTCACTGTGAACGATCGCCTGCCCACGGCACTCGGGTCGAAGGCGGTGTGGGTCGACGGCCGGGAACACCTGATGAACAAACCCCGCCCACGTGCCGTCCTGGCGAAGGGGGAGCGCGAGATGGCCGGCGGTGCGTACCAGGTGCGCTCGCTCTCCTTCGTCTCCTGCATGCTCAATATGGGTGCGATTCGCGGGCGTCGACGTCTGCCGATCAGCGCGTTCTTCCTGTGGAACGACGACTTCGAATACACGACGGCTCTGCTGCGCAATGGCGTGGGGTACTATGTGCCGGCGAGCGAGGTCGTGCACAAGACGAAGAAATTCGGTTCGTCGGACGCCGACCCGGGCCAGCGTTTCTACAACGAGGTGCGCAACAAGATCTGGATGCTCAGATTCTGCCGCTCGGATTTCTCGTTCGGCGGCCTGCTCTCATTCCTCGCGAAGACCGCGCGCCGCTGGCTACTCACTGTGATGCGCGCCGGCGACCGCCCCCTCATTCTCCAGTGCCTGCGCGACGGCTGGCGTGACGGCTGGCACACCGAACCGGAGTCGAATGCCGAGATCTTCGCCCGTGCATGCCCGCCGCTGGTGCCCGACATCGAGCGCATCTCCCTTTAGATTTCTTCAAATCTCTTTAGGCTCGGCTCTTTGGCTCCGCCTCCCTGCGTCATCGGAGACATGCTCCTCCAGATAGGCAGTCATCCCCTGCGTAATTTGGGACATCTGCGGGCCTCCATCTGTCTCTTTTTACGCAGAGTATTGGTAATTGACCCGTACGCATCTGCGTAAAAAGAGACAGATAGGCACTGAAAATGTCCCAAATTATGCAGATTGATATGAATATGATATGAATAATCGCGAATCACTCGGACTGGGCGTGACGACCGCGCGGCTTGGCCTGCACTTCGGCCGGCGCGGGCGCGGCCGAAATCTCGGTGTTGCGGCGCGAGACAATCGAATGGTAGGCGCGCTTGCGCAGGGAGGTGGGCATCATGCGGTATGCGGCGCGAATGAACGTGTTGCGCAGGAACTGTGCGGGTGACGTGAAACCGTCGCGCAGGAAGCGCCACTGCAAACGCAGCTCCTCGCGGAACATGTCCCAGCCGCCACGGCGTTCATACGCCTCCTGATTGGTGCGGTAGAGCACAAGCGGCTCCGGCATGTTGAGGAACTGCGCGTGGTTGAGCATCATGCGCTCCCACAGCAGGTAGTCCTCGAATCTGCCCGCATCCTCCGGGTAGCCACCGGCGGCCAGCACAGCGGATTTGCGGAACACGACGCTTGGGTGATGCACCGGCGACTGCATGCGTGCGTATTTCTCCAGATCGGCGCCCTCGGCAGGCAGCATGCGAATCTGCCCGGGCTGGCGCTCGTCGTCGGTGAATTCGCGGATCGCGCTGCCCATCACGTCAATCGGCAGTTTCGACTTCACCGTGGTGTGCGAGGCGGCGGAACGGCGGGTGAATTGCGGAATGATCGTGGCGAACCGGTTCGGCAGCGACACGTCATCGCAGTCCGCGCGCGCGACAACGTCGAAATCGCAGTGCTGCAGGCCGATGTTGAGGGCATGCGCGAGTCCGCGGTTCTCGTCGAGAGGCACGATCGTCACCTCGGGCACCTCCAGTTCGGGGCGCTCGGCGGTGAACCACACCGCCATGGTCGACTGCAGCGTATCCAAATACCGCTGCACCGGCTCCTGAACCGGGCCGTCACGCACAATCACCACCTGATTCGGCGGCAGCGTCTGCTCGATGGTGCTCGACTGCACGGAACGCTCCACCTCACGCAACGAATTGCCCCCATACACCGCCATGAGCAGCGTGAAGGGGGCAGTCGTCTCCCGGCGTTCCCTGTGTGTCATGCAACCTATGGTAAACCACGGCGGGGGAAGTTCCGCCATGAGCCGTGGCTGCATTGCATGAATACTGTGTGCATATTCCGCGCGCATGTCTGCATATGCTCCATGTGCCATGTTCGGCGCCACATCTTCTTATGCTGCCGAATTTCGTTCGCAGGCCGCGTAAGCATTGGCATTCGCGAATCACGCCGCAGTGTGCACACCGCGTTTTATGCTGGTGACAAGTGCCCGCTGCAGACTGTTTCCGTGGTGTGCGGCGACGAATATGCACATGCGGCATGTTCGATTGATATTTTCGGAAGGACTTGAGATGACTGCAAACGAGCAGAACGCGACGCCGGATCTGGTGATCGTCGGTGCCGGAATCTTCGGCCTCACCATTGCGCAGCAGGCGGTGGAGAAGCTCGGCGTGAACGTCACGATCATCGACATTCGCGACCACATCGGCGGCAACGCCTACTCGTACATGGACCCGGAAACCGGCGCCGAGATTCACAAATACGGCGCCCACCTGTTCCACACGTCGAATAGCCGCGTGTGGGAATATGTGAACCGTTTCACGAAGTTCACCGATTACGTGCACCGCGTCTACGCCACGCACGACGGCGAGGTGTTCCCGCTGCCGATCAATCTGGGCACGATCAACCAGTTCTTCCGCGCGAACTACACGCCCGCGCAGGCCAAGGCGCTCATCGACGAGCAGGCTGGCGAGCTGGCAGGCACGGATCCGGCGAATCTCAACGACCAGGGCATTTCGCTCATCGGGCGTCCGCTGTATGAGGCGTTCATCAAGAACTACACCGCCAAGCAGTGGCAGACCGATCCGAGCGAGCTGCCGGCGAGCATCATCAAGCGTCTGCCGGTGCGTTTCAACTACAACAACCGGTATTTCAAAGACACGTGGGAAGGTCTGCCGGCAGACGGCTACACCGCGTGGCTTGAGCGCATGATCGACGACCCGCGCATCACTGTGAAGCTGGAGACGGATTTCTTCGACGAGACGCAGCCGCTCAACAAGCGCGCGTTGTTGGAAGCGGGCGTGCCGGTGGTCTACACGGGCCCGGTCGACCGCTATTTCGACTACGATCTGGGCGAGCTCAAGTGGCGCACCGTCGACTTCAAGGAGGTGCGTTATGACGAGGGTGACCACTTCGGCTGCGCGGTCATGAACTTCTCCGACGCCGACGTGCCATACACGCGCGCCATTGAATTCAAGAACTTCAACCCGGAGCGTGCCGCCGAGCAGAACCCGAACAAGACCGTGGTGTGGGAGGAATACTCGCGCTTCGCGAACCGCGACGACGAGCCGTATTACCCGATCAACACCGATGAAGACAAGGCCCTGTATGCACAGTACAAGGCGAAGGCCGCCGACGAGCCGAATGTGGTGTTCGGAGGCCGCTTGGGCACCTACGCGTACTACGACATGGACCAGGTGTTCAACCAGGCGCTGATTTCCTACGAGAAGCAGGTTGAGCCACTGCTCAAGAAGTAGTTTGTATTTGTTTGTATTTGCAGATTGCGTTCTGTGAACTCGCTTTCTGAATGCGGACGGGAACCCCTATTCGGGGTTCCCGTTCTGCGTTGTTGCGCTCGTGGTGGGTTTCGTCTGTGTGGTGTGGTTGGTGTTTTTGTGTGTGGGTGTTGGTTGGTGT
>NZ_CP109653.1:3078093-3183651 GCF_025908335.1 Bifidobacterium sp. KRGSERBCFTRI | reverse complement strand
CACCTACATGCCTCCAAACCAGAGGAACAACCGCAATCCAATACAATCTTCCCAATTGCCTCTTCACATTGTCATCTCCTAACATTGTCATCTTGGAATGCAATGCTGAACAATCCCTCGCTTTGTGCAGCGTGCCATAGAATATAACTACACACAGTACGGCAATAGATGAGGCGAAAATGGTGCGGCGAGTGACGTTAAGGGAAGTGGCACAGGAAGCCCAGGTTTCCGTAGCCACGGCGTCTCTTGTGCTCAACAACAAGCCCTCGCGTATATCCCAACCCACGCAGCAGCGCATTCGCGATGTGGCGAGACGCCTGCACTACGTGGTCAATGAGAATGCGCGCGGTCTGGTCACCAATGAAACACGCCTCATCGCGCTCATCGTGCCCGATATTGAGAATATGTTCTTTGCCTCGCTATCCAAATGCTTGGAAACGGAATGCCGGCGGAACGGGTATCAGTTGTTCATCTCGAATTCCGACGACGATCGCACGCTGGAACGCCGACTCATGCGCAATTTCGTCGGACGTGACATAGACGGGCTCTTGCTTATTCCATCCATAGACAGCTATACGGACCGCGCATTGCTCCGCGACCAGATCTGCGCCTCCCCCTGCCCGATTGTCATCATTGACAGGCTGATCACCGCCGACATCTGTGACGGTGTGGGATTCGACAACGAGCTCGGTGGCCGTCTTGCCGCCAAAAAACTTCTCTGCGCGGGTCACAGGCGATTCGCCTGCATCACCGGCAACAAAGACAGCGTGAACGCGAATACGCGCTGCTACGGCTTTTTGAAGACCTTGCAGGAACATGAGGTGCCGGCGGACTCCATTCTCACTCTCGACGGCAATTATCGATTCTCGGGTGGTTATGACGCTGCCGATGCCGTGGCAGATTTTGGCGCCACATGCCTGTTCTGCTGCAACGATTTGATGGCATTGGGGGCAATCGACCGCTTCCGCGAACTCGGCATTGCCATTCCCGCGGATATTTCGATAATCGGTTACGACAACATTGTCAAACGTTTCGGTTTGCTCACGCGCCTGACCACGGTGGAACAGAATGTCTCCGAACTCGCTTCGCAGAGTTGGCAATGCCTGTACCGGCATATTCAGCACCATGATTCCGGCCGGAACTGCGCAGAGGCGAACGATTTGCTGCTGCTCGAACCACAGTTGGTCGAGGGCGACACCGTCGCGCAGGCGCCGATTTTCCGCTGATTCCAGACTCCCCATACACCGGCTCTCAACGTGAGGCATTAGTTTTCGTGAATCTTTGCCGCCTGCATAGCGTCGCATCTTCTTCTGTTTTGCGGTATAATAAACGGTAGTTCTTGGTAAAACGTTTTATCACCAACTGGCGCGTATGCGTCGCAATCAAAGAGGATTGAAGGAAGGTTCCCATGAAGAAGCTCATTCTTGATCTCGACACCGGTGTCGACGATGCGCTTGCGATTTCGTATGCGCTCGGCAGCCCGGAAGTCGAACTGATCGGCATCACCGGCACGTACGGCAATGTGCTCATGGAGCAGGGCGTGCGCAATGCGCTGGCCATCACCGAACTGCTCGGTCACCCCGAAGTGCCCGTATACAAGGGTCTGCCTCATGCCAGTACGAAGGATTCCTTCGAGGTGCTGCCCATTTCGGCATTCATTCACGGTGAGAACGGCATCGGAGACGCGGTGATCCCAGACCCGCAGCGTGATGCCGAAACCGAGCCGGCCGTCGATTTCATCATCGATGCGGTGAAGACCTACGGTGACGATCTGGTGTACGTTCCCACCGGCCCGCAGACGAACATCGCCGCCGCATTCCGCAAGGCTCCGGAGATCGCCGAGCAGCTCGGCAAGATCGTGCTGATGGGCGGCGCGCTCACGGTGCCGGGCAATGTGAATGCCTGGACCGAGGCGAACATCTCGCAGGATCCCGATGCGGCGGACTATGTGTTCCGCCATACGAAGGATGCGACGATGATCGGCCTGGACGTGACGCTGCAGACGCTGCTCACCTACAAGGAGACGCAACGTTGGCGCGACCTCGGCAATGCCGCCGGCACGTTCCTCGCCGACATGACCGACTTCTACATCAAGGCATACGAGACCACCGCGCCCCACTTGGGCGGCTGTGGCCTGCACGATCCGCTTGCGGTCGGCGTGGCCGTCGACCCGACGCTCGTCACCGTGCATCCGATCAACATGAAGGTCGATGTGGAAGGCCCGACTCGCGGCCGCACCATTGGCGATGAGGACCGTCTCAACGACCCGCACAAGACGATGGGAGCCGCGCTCGACGTCGATGTGCCGCGCTTCCTCGACGAGTTCATGACGCGCATCACCAACGTCGCGAAGAACGCATAGCTGCAAGCAGAAGACAATCTGCACCCGGTCTGCATGCAGACCACGAATCGGAATTTTCAAGCATCTGTGGAAAAGAGACATCATGACTGCCCCCAACAACACTGCGGTTGTGCAGGAAGAGCCCGTTGACCTCGAACAGCAGAACAAGATGGCCGTGCGCGCCTTGATTCTGCTGCTCATCACGTTCATTCTCGGCACCTTGTGCCTGCAGGGCTTCAATCTTGTGTTCACGAACATCGGCTCCGACGTCGGCGCTCCCGAGCAGGCCGCGCTGATCACGAGCCTGCCGAGCATCGTGCTTGGCATCGTCTGCTTCATCTACGGTTCCCTCGGCGATTTCGTCTCGCTGAAGAAACTCATTGTATTCGGCTTGGTCACGTTGTTCGTGGGCTCGCTGTTCGGGTTCATCGCGAACTTCTTCTTCACGAAGAATCTGTGGACCGTCATCATCGCGCGCATCCTGCAGACCGCAGGCGAGCAGGTGTCTGGGTCCGTCTATCTCGTCATCGCCACGAAGTACCTCAAGAAGGAACTCAAGGTGATCTTCTTCGGTCTGTTCACCGCAGGCTACCAGGTCTCCGCGGCCATCGGCGTGTTCGCGGCCGGCCTGCTCACGTCGATCGCCTGGCAGTACCTGTTCCTCATTCCGGCGGTGACGATCGTGTTCCTGCCGTTCCTGCTGCATCTGCTGCCGAACCGCCGCGGCGGTTCCCAGCATGTCGACTGGCTCGGCTTCACGATCTTCGGCCTCGCCTCGGCATTCCTCTCGCTGTTCTTCTCGTACAACAGCTGGTGGATGCTCGCGGTGTGCGTCGTGCTGTTCGTGCTGTTCGGCGTGTACATTAACAAGGCGAGCGACCCGTTCATCACGCCCGCGTTCTTCAAGAACACGCGTTGGCTCGCCGCGATCATGCTCATCGTGCTGTTCTATTTCACGAACTACTGCGTCTCGCCTATCTTCAACACGATGGGCACGACCCTCTACAACATGGATGTCACGCAGGTCTCGCAGTACATTGTGTGGGCGTTCATCGTGGCCGCCGTCTTCGGCACCACCTCGGGCTGGATCGTCGGCAAGATCGGGCGCACCACGGCGATCGTGCTCGCCTCGCTGCTCATGATCTGCGGATTCGTCGGTTCGGCGCTGTGCGTGAACACGGACTTCGGACTGCTCACGCTGTTCGCGTGCATCTTCTACGCAGGCTGCGGACTTATGTATTCGCCGGTTGTCTCCACGGTGCTCGATACGCTGCCTGTCGATGAATCCGGCCGCGGCGTCGGCATGAACGATCTGGTGATGAACGTGACCGCTTCCATCGGCATCGCCGTCTTCGGCGCACAGCTCGGCGGCACGGCGCTCGCCGGCGGCTCCCTCACCGGTGCCACCGGACCGGCTGCGGTCTACTCGAATCTGCTGATCATCGCCGCCGGCGTGGTGGTGCTCGGCCTCGTCTGGTTCCTGGTGTTCCACAAGCACATCTACCGCGGTGAGTCCGCGCAGGTGCAGAAGGAAGTGGAGCAGCCGGAGGATGTCGAAGAGGTGCTCCACCCAGCCAAGTGACACGGCACCTGTGCGCGCTGTGTCATTGAATGGTGAGTAGTATGGTCGTTCACCTCGATGCCGCGTAAGCAAACGACCAAACATATATGCGAAGGAAATACGATGAATCAGATTCTCGATAAGCTGGAGCAGATTCACGGATCCGTCTCCGTGGTCGGTTCGATGAACGCAGATTACACGGTGACCACCGAGCGGCTCCCCGGGCCGGGGGAGACCGTGACCGGCGGCCCGCTACAGGTGCTGCCCGGTGGCAAATCGGGCAATCAGGCCGCCGCTGCCGCCAAGCTCGGCGCCACCGTGCGCATGTTCGGTGCAGTGGGCTCCGACTCGAATGCGGATTTCCTGCTGACTCAGCTCGCATCCGCCGGAGTGAACACCGATGGCATTCGCAAGGTGCTCGGCCCCAGCGGCACGACGGTGATCACTGTGGATTCCCATGGCGAGAACACCATTGTGTATTCGCCGGGTTCCAACGCGAACGTGACGGTGGAATACATCGAATCCCAGCGCGATCTGCTTACCGCATCGTCGGTGCTGGGACTGTGTTTGGAAAGCCCGCTTGAAACAGTGACCGCATGCGCGACCATGTGCCATGATGCGGGTATGAAGGTGCTGCTCAACGATTCGCCCTTCATTGCGACGTTGCCGTCCGAACTCATTGCGCATGCCGACATTCTGCTGGTCAATGAGCATGAGCTCGTGCAGCTGCTGCACATTGACGAGCCTGAAGATGATGACTGGGATTCGTTCGATTGGGCACAGGCTCAGAACCGTTTGAGCGAGTTCGGTTTTGATCAGGCGATTGTGACGCTTGGCGGCGACGGTTCGGTGGTGCTTGACTCCACGGTGGATCCATCGATCATCCGCATTGCCCCGGTGCGTGTGGATGCGGTGGATACCACGGGCTGCGGCGATTCGTTCATGGGCACTGTGCTGGCTTCATTGGCCAGTGGACTGAGCTTGGAGGAGTCCGCGCAACTGGCTTCGTATGTGTCGGCATATGCGGCCACCGGCTATGGTGCGCAGGCCTCCTATGGCACCGCCGCGCAGATTCGGGAGCGCTTCCGCTAACTGAAATGCGCTGTGTCTGTTTGGTGGCGTATGGGGCAGCCGAGCCGATGAGATTCGTCACTGGATCGCAAGCGCCCTTACGTTCCTCATCTCATCGGCTCGGCTGCCCCATACGCCACCAAACAGACTCCTCGTCCCTCCTCCAAGTGAGGTGTCTATTGCGAGGTACGAGGGGGGGCTAGACGGGCGAATAGAGGCATACCGTGTTGAGTGGCGGCGATAGGTCGGGTGAGGCTGAGGAACGTAAAGGGCGCTTGCGATCCAGTGACGAAGCGTCACCCGACCCATCACCGCCACTCAACATGAAGGGCGCATACCGTTCAAGCGTAGATGTGACGCGTGTGCATGTCCTCGGGAAGTCCGTTGAGCAGATTGCTCACCGAACGGGATTCGAACACGGAGCGGATTCCAGCGGCGAGCAATGGGGCCGCAGACAGCACCGTCATGTTGGGCAGGCGCTTCTCCTCGGGGATCGGCACCGTGTCGGTGAGCACGATCTCCTTGACGCCGCTGTCCTTGAGTCGCTCCACGGCTGGGCCCGAGAGCAGGCCGTGCGTGGCGACGAGCGTCACCGATTTCGCGCCGTGGTCGTGCAGCGTGCGCACCGCCTCGCAGATCGTGCCGGCCGTGTCGATCATATCGTCGATCACCACGCAGTCGCGGTCCTTCACCTCACCGATGATGCCATGCGCCTCGGCATGGTTCGGTCGCGTGGTGTCGCGGGTCTTGTGAATGAAGGCGAGCGGCAGGCCGCCGAGTTTCGCGGCCCATTGCTCGGAGACCTTGATGCGCCCCGCGTCCGGCGAGACGATCGTCGTATTGTCGAGCGGCAGGCGGTCGCGCATGTAGTCGAGCAGAATCGGCATGGCGGTCAGGTGGTCGACCGGACCGTTGAAGAAGCCCTGCTCCTGGGCCGCGTGCAGGTCGACGGTCATCACGCGGTCGGCGCCGGCTGCCCGCATGAGCGTGAACATGAGCTTGGCGGTGATGGGTTCGCGGCCGAGATGCTTCTTGTCTTGCCGCGAATAGCCGAAGAACGGGGCGACGACGGTGATCGAGCGTGCCGACGCGCGTTTGGCGGCATCGATCATGATGAGCTGTTCCATGATCCACTTGTTGATCGGTTGGGTATGCGCCTGCATGATGAACACGTCCGCGCCGCGGATCGGCTCCGTGTAGCGCACGTACATCTCGCCGTTCGCGAAGTCGTAGGCCGTCGTCGGAAGCACCTCGGTGCCGAGGTAGTGGGCGGTCTCGGTGGCTTGCTCCGGGTAAGCACGACCCGTCACCAAAGCCAAGCGTTTATCGGGGGTGCCTTCAAGAACAGCAGACATCATTCGCCTTTCACATTGCTTGCGAACACAAAAATGGAGCACCCCCCAATATAACAATGTGCATGTATGTGTGCGCGTGTCCGAACGCATAGGTATATTTGAGAAGTTGCCGTCTGCGAATGTCGCGGCCGGCTTACGCAAACACACTCCTGTCGCGGAAGTCCCGCGGCCGATAAGTCCGAAGGAGGTGGGTGATGTCTGCGCACAATTACGAACTGATGTTCATTGCCGATCCTGAACTGGATGAGAACGGTCTCAAGAAGCTGACCAATCAGCACATGGAAATCGTCACCAAGGAAGGCGGTTCCGTCGAGAACATCGACATCTGGGGCCGTCGCAAGCTCGCTTACGAGATTGATGGCAAGACCGAGGGCAACTACGTCGTCGTGACGTACTCCTGCGAGCCGGCTACCAACGACGAGCTCGACCGTGTTCTCAACCTGAACGAATCCATCGTCCGTACGAAGATTCTTCGCAAGTAACAAGTTTTCGAAATCCGTATAGGTAAGAAGGAACGCTATGGCAGGTGAAACGATCATCACCGTCGTGGGCAACCTGACCCGCGACCCGGAACTGCGCACCGTCGGCAATGGCTCGACGGTGGTCAATTTCACCATTGCTTCGTCCACGCGTACGTTCAACCGCAACACCAACCAGTGGGATGATGGCGACACATTGTTCCTCAACTGCTCGGCTTGGGACTCGGCACGTACGTCGATGGCCACGAACATTGCGAACTCGCTGTCGAAGGGCATGCGAGTGATTGCCCAGGGGCGCCTTACCCAGCGTTCGTACCAGGCACAGGATGGTTCCCAGCGCAGCGTTGTGGAACTGCGTGTCGACGAGATTGGCCCCGCGCTGTCCCGTGCGACCGCCCAGGTGACCCGCCAGACGAGCTCCGGCTTCAATGGCGGCCAGCAGGGTGGCGGCTACGGCAACAACGGCGGCGGTTACCAGGGTGGCGCAGGCTACTCCGGTGGCGGCTTCAACGGCGGCAATGGTGGGTATCAGGGCGGTGCGTCCGCTCCTGCACCGCAGGCCCCGTCAGCGCCGGTCTCCGACCCATGGTCGAACGATTCCGGCTCCTCCAACGCCTTCGGTTCGTTCGGCACCTCCGATTTCGGTGGTGACTCCGACGAGCCCGAGTTCTGACGCCTACCCAAGTATTTCGATTTTCCACGTGTAAGGAGACAACAAGAATGTCACGCAAGAGGCCGCAGCCACCGGTCAAGCCGTTCAAGAAGAAGCCGAATCCGCTCAAGGCCGCCAAGATCACCGAGATTGACTACAAGGACGTTGCGCTGCTGCGCAAGTTCATTTCCGATCGCGGCAAGATTCGTTCCCGTCGTATTACCGGCGTCACCGTTCAGGAGCAGCGCAAGATCGCGACCGCGATCAAGAACGCTCGCGAGATGGCTCTGCTGCCATACGCCACCAACGGCCGCTGAGTTGTGAGGAGAGTATAGATATGGCCACTACCAAGATCATTCTCAAGAAGTCCGTGAACAACCTGGGCCACGCCGGCGACATCGTCGAGGTCAAGGCTGGTTACGCACGCAACTACCTCATTCCTCAGGGCTATGCCTTCCCGTGGACCAAGGGTGCCGCCGCTCAGGCCGAGGCCATGAAGCGCGCACGCTTGGCCAAGGCCATCGCCACCCGTGAGGGTGCCGTTGAGGCAAAGCAGATCATCGAAGGCACCGCCGTCGAGATCTTTGCCAAGGTTTCCGAGTCAGGCAAGCTGTTCGGCGGCATCTCCAACGAGCAGATCGCCAACGCGCTTGCCGAGAAGGTCGCCGTCGATCCGAAGGGCATCACCGTCGAGAAGATTCAGACCCTCGGTGAGTTCCCGGCAACCGTGGCCCTGCACCCGGAGATCTCCGCCAACTTCTTCGTGAAGGTTGTCGCTGAGTAATCCGGCCCATAGACTCATGACCGGCTCCGGTCGGTCTCAACCAGTCTGAGCTTAAGCATTGAAGGCCCCTGTGACTGTACACGGTCACAGGGGCCTTTGTATATGGCCCATGCCTGCGCCCTCCCCTGTACAATGAAGTCGTATCCGCCGCGAGTTCCTCCGTGCGCTCCGGCGATGGTATAAGAGAAAGAAGGCCCCGTGCAGTGCCCACATTGCGGTAGCCCGCCCAATGCGGATGATGCGGTATGCCCGGTGTGTGGAAAGCCCGTGCAGGAATCGCAGTCCACCCATACGGAACACAGGATTCAACCGGTGGCGTTCGAGGCGACGACGACCGCGGTGATGCAGCCGATCCGCATGCAGGAATCGCAACAGCGTCCGCTGGTGACGAACATGAACAGTCCGGCGTTGCCACCTTCGTTGCCTCCTGCAGAGTCTGCGAGAAGGAGGGTGCCGGCCAGGACGGCAACTGCGGCAGCAGGCGAGCCGGTCAACGATTCGGCGGTGCCTCGCACCGGACGAGCGCACGCATCCACAGCAACACGGAACGGCAGGCATGTGTGGATCATCGTCGCCATCGTACTGATTGTGGCCATACTGGCCGGAATCGGTGTGTGGGCGTGGAGGACGCAGCCGAGGCCGCATCCGGATGCGTCTGCGCAGCAACCGACGAGCGAAGTGCAGCCGACGCCGAGTGAATCCATGGACGGCGGCGAAACCGGCGGTGCAGCAGACGAGGAACACCCGCGGGAATCTGCAGCCGAACAACAGGCGTACGACGAGCTGCAGCGGCAGGTGGAGGCCGACAAAGCGAAGGCGGCCGGTCTGCTCAACGTGTACACAACCCAGTTGTCAAGCAAGAAGCCGGGCCTGCAGGCGGCGGGCAGAACGTGGACGTATGAGACGATCCTCGGACAATACCGTGAGCTCAAGGCAAAGTACCCGAATGCATTGCTCGTATGGGGTCCCGATTACACGAACTACTCCCGCTCGGGGCACCCCTCGGATTACTACGTCATGCTGAGCGGCGAGACGTTTGCCACGGCACAGGCCGCGAAAGGCTGGTGCACTGCCAACGGATACGGCAGTGAGGACTGTCTTCCGGTGCACCTGGCGCAATAGCCGGCGACCCTATCTCGCCGAATGGCCGCAAGCGGGAAGCACTGGGCAGTTGGCGGCAGAATGCGACACGCCGGGATTTGCATCTTCCGTGAATCTGAGTATATTTATCTCTTGGTTCAAGCAACCAAGCCCCTTTAGCTCAGTTGGTTAGAGCATCTGACTCTTAATCAGAGTGTCCAGGGTTCGAGTCCCTGAGGGGGCACCTCAATGGAAGACCCCAGCTTCGGCTGGGGCCTTTCGTATTTGCCGGTTCGGTGTGTTTCCCGATGGGCCGGGATCGTTGGCGGGTGCCATTCGCAGTGTCCATATTGTGCTTGCTGTGGGCAGAAAATATTCGTATATGTGGGCATATTGTGAAGGGCAAAACGAACAGACAAAATGTGAGGTTCTGACGAATTACCGGCATCTCGCATGAGTCGGAGCTGAGGAAAGGAGGATCGCCATGTTCAACAGATGGGAGTCCACGACGACTGCCCTTGACAAGCTGATGATGGAAACTGCGCAGGGTGCGCAGCAGGATTCCAACGATCATGGGAATCTGGACTACTGAGGTGAATGACGCACCTCGGGTGCTAGGAGAATCTGAATGAAGCTCGCGAATTCGCGAGTTTTTGTTTTTGCGGCAAATGCGGGCGCACAAGGAAGTCACCCGCGATGGTCTGCGCGATACGATGGCATGCCACGACCGGCGAATCCAGTGGCCATATGCGGGGAGACAATGCGGGGTGTGCGGCAGTGGGGCCGCTAGTATGGGCATGAGTTACAACGGTGGAACATTACGGTAAGGAGTGGCATGAAACGGTATGCGGTTGAATGGATCATCTTTGCGTTGGGTGTGATCGCGCTCGGTGGCGTGATGATCGGCCTGCCGGAGATGGACAAGGTGTGGCTGTGGGTGCTGTGGGGCGCCCTGGCATTGTGGGTGGCGGCGTATGTCTATGTGCTGCGGTTCTGCACGACAGGCTTCAGGGCGCTGTCCATTGTGGTGTATGTGCTCGCCTGGGTGCTCATCGCGGCCCGTGTCGGGCTGTTCGAGCTGGGCTCCATGCCGCAGGATGCGGCGACGAGCCTGTCCGATCTGCTGCTGGCGGGCGTGCTGATCCTCGTCTCACTGGGTTGGATCCGCGACCCGCGTTCGAACGAGGAGCACTGAATAGCGTTCCGCATAACGCGCGCATTCCATACGCTGGACATGCGCGCGTTTTTTCATGCCGTTCGACCAGTGCTGGACGTACACTGAATTCGCCCACGACACAACGTGTTTGCCAGACGCCGTGGGAATCAAGAGAAGAAGACAAGGATTTCCCGGTGGAATACTCACTGTTTACCAAGTTGGCCGCCGAGTTCGTGGGCACCGCTGTGCTCATGATCTTCGGCAACGGCGCAGTAGCGAACGTCGAGCTCAAGAATACGAAGGGCCACAATGCGGGCTGGCTGAACATCGCCATGGGCTACGGCTTCGGCGTCATGTTCCCGGTGCTCATGTTCGGTGGCGTCTCCGGCGCGCACATCAACCCGGCGATGACGATCGCGCAGGCGGTCAATGGCATGTTCCCGTGGTCGAACGTGCTGCCGTACATCATCGCGCAGATTCTCGGCGCCGCGGTGGGCCAGCTCATCGTGTACGTGTGCTACTACCCGCACTACAAGGAGACCGAGAACGCCGAGGCGATCCTCTCGACCTTCTGCACGACCGACGCGCAGGCCACGCGCCGCAACTACTTCATCAACGAGTTCTTCGGCACGATGATCCTCGTGCTCGGCGCGCTGTGCTGCCTCGAGTTGCAGTGGGGCCGCCAGAACTACGCGTCGGCCTCGATCGTCGTCGGCTTCATCGTCTGGGGCCTCGTGTGCTCCATGGGCGGCCCGACCGGCCCCGGCCTCAACCCGGCCCGCGACCTGATGCCGCGCGTGCTGCATTCGATCCTGCCGATCCCGCACAAGGGTTCCTCCCGTTGGAACGAGGCGTGGATCCCGGTCGTCGCGCCGATCATCGGCGGCATCATCGGCTGCTGGCTCTTTCACGTGCTCTTCGCCATCTGATATGCCCGGCATTCGGTTGCCGGCATGCATGCAAACCGCACCTTCGGGTGCGGTTTTTTGTATTCGGTGTATCCGCGCGGAATGCGCGCATGCGGGCGTCTGCCCTCGGTTCACAGCCGGACGGAATGCGGTGGTGTGACCGTATACTGGAGCGTATGACCGGCTCGCACAAACAGAACTCCATACGCTCTTCGCGGCAGTCGTCGCCGCGAAGGAAACGGCGCCTGCCGAAGCGTGTGTATATCATGCGCCGCGTGGTGGTTCTGCTCGTCACCGTGCTCTGGATCGTGTTCGTCTGGCTGAGCGTGGCAGGCGAGGCGCGGGCCCTGTTCCAAGCGCGCAATCTGCAGGCCTCCTCGAACGCCGGGGCGGCATCGCGGTGGAAGCCCACGCATTTTCACGACGCCCAGATCGAGCGGGCGAACACCGAGCGGAGCGAATCGGCGGAGCACAGCGAGAACACGCATGCCGAGCAGGACGCGCAGGCGATCGCCGCACTCGAGGCGCCGCTGAGTGACGAACAACGCCATGAGATTCTCGACAAGGCGAGGCAGGCGGCATACGAAGATAACAAGACGCCGGTCGTCCTGCATTACTGCGTGGCCACGAACGGCAATGTGGGCTCGGCCGAAGGATTCGCCAACACGGTGTTCCGCGTGCTGAACAATCCGCAGGGCTGGCCGCGCGCGGGCGTCATATTCGCGCCGACCCACGACACGAATGCCTGCGAGTTCACGATCATGCTCGCCGAATCAAGCAAGCTGGCCGAATATTCGCAGGGTTGCTCTGCAGAATACAGCTGCCGTGTGGGAACCGACGTGATCATCAACAAGAAGCGTTGGGACGAGGCCGTCGAACACTGGTTTGCACATGGCGAGACGCTCTCGCAGTACCGCACGATGGTGCTCAACCATGAGGTGGGCCATGTGCTCGGCCACGTCGACAACGAGACCGTGTGCGAGGGCGAGGGCAAGAGGGCGCCGCTCATGCAGGAGCAGTCGATGGACTTGCGCGGCTGCACTCCGAACGCATGGCCGCTCGACAACGAGTTGTGGACGGCGTACTGATGGCCGGCCGTTTTGCTCCCACCCCGTCGGGGCGCATGCATTTGGGCAACGCGTTCGCCATGCTCGCCGCGTGGCTTTCCGCACGGTCGCGCCATGAGCCGATCTATTTGCGCATCGAGGACATCGACACCCCACGTGTGCTCCCCGGCGCCGACCGCATGATCATGGACGATCTCACTTGGCTCGGCTTGGACTGGGACGGCGAACCTGTGTATCAATCCGCGCGGCAAGCGGTATACGATGCCGTGTTCGAACGCCTGCGCTCGCTTGACGGTGACGCGCTGCTCTACCCGTGCTTCTGCTCGCGTGCGGAGATCCGCGCCGCAAGCGCCCCGCAGGAGGGCGACGGATTCCTGGTGTACCCGGGCACCTGCCGACGTCTGCGTGATGAGGATCGGGACGAGGTGGAACGCCGGCTCGCTGCCGGTCGGCGTCATTCATGGCGCCTGGCGGTGCCCGGTGCGCAGGAGCCCGGCGCCTTCGTCGCATTCGACGACCTTGTGTATGGCGCGCAGTCGTTCAATGTGGGCCGCGAGCTGGGCGATGTGATTCTGCGCCGTTCCGACGGCCTGTATGCGTACCAGTTCGTGGTGACGGTGGACGACTTGCTCATGGGCGTGAGCGACGTGGTGCGCGGCCGTGACCTGCTGCGTTCCACCGCATTGCAGATCTGGCTGCGTGGGCAGATGCTTCGCACCGGTTTGGGCTCGCACAATCTGCCGGCCGCCGACCCGCAGTATGCGCATGTGCCGTTGCTCGACAACGCCGCCGGCGTGCGCCTTGCCAAACGCGAACGCTCGCTCGACCTGGGGCGCCTGCGCGAGGCCGGTGTGCGCCCGGATCAGGTGATCGGGTACTGCGCATGGCATATGGGCCTATGCGAGGGGGTGCTGGAACGCCCGGAGGCAATGTCGGCGCAGCAGGCGCTGAATCTGTTCTCATGGCGGAAAGTGCGGCGGCATGCGGGCGACGTCGTGGTGCCGGGGAACATTGTGGAGGTGTTGCGCGCGCTGTGATGTTCGGATTTTGCACGGGTGCCGCGCGGGGCATGCGAGCATAGGCAAATTGCGCTATTGTGACCTGTGAGGAAAGCTTTGGACACGGAAGGTGGGGGTGGAATGACTGCATATATGGATCACAAGGATCTGGCGAACGAGGTCATTGACGAGGTCCGTGCACAGCAGATCGCCGATGGCGTGCATCGTGTGATGGACCGCATTGCCGCTGCCGAGGAGCGTGCAGGGCGTCCGGCCGGCGATGTCAGGTTGCTCGCCGCCACGAAGACGCGCGACGTGGGCGAGATCATGGCCGCCATTGACGCCGGTGTGCCGATGATCGGCGAGAACCGGCCGCAGGAGGTCGTGGCGAAGATCGACGGCCTGCGCTACCAGTGCAAGCAGCGTGGGTATGTGATCGGCGCGTATGACTTCGACCTGACGGTCGATGCCGACCCGACCTATGCCGAGCCGGAGGATCTCAAGGAGGCCCCGTTCATACCATTCCATTTGATCGGCCAGCTGCAGAGCAACAAGATCAGCAAGATCCTGCCCACCGTCAACACGGTCGAGTCGGTGGACTCGCTTGAATTGGCGGAGAAGATCGCGCGTCGTTGCATGGTGCGCGGCCGCAGCATGGGCGTGCTACTCGAGGTGAACGAATCCGGTGAGGAGTCGAAATCCGGGTGCGCGCCCGACCAGGCATTGGAGCTTGCCGAGCAGATTGCCGCCTTGGGGGGCGTTGAACTGCAGGGATTGATGACGGTGGGCGCGCATGTGCGCGACGAGCGTCGCATTCGCGAGGGATTCGCACACCTGCGCGGCCTGCGCGAGCGCATCCAGTCACTCGGCATGCCCGGCACCGCGCGTTGTGTGGAACTGTCGATGGGCATGAGCGGCGATCTCGAGTATGCGATCGCCGAGGGGGCGACGATCGTGCGCGTGGGGTCCGCCATCTTCGGCGAACGCGACTTCAAGTGAGGCCGATTCGGCGTTGCTGCCGGATTGGATATGGGGGTGACGATGCGTAGGAAGCGTAGGAATGGCGGCGAGGGGACCGCTGCCCGGCAATGGCAGCCGCTCACGTTCGAACAGGCGACCGACGTCGCCGATGTGGTGCAGTTGCGCAGGTCGTTGCGCCGGCGCATGATCGCATTGCGCGTGTTCGCCATAGTGCTTGCCATCGTCGCCGTGGTGGTGGGCGCCACGCCCTTCGTGCTCCAATGGAGGTCGTCGCAGCAGCTCTCCGCCCAAACGCGAATGGTGAACCAGCGTGTGCTCGGATGGCCCTACCCGCAGGCGGAGAACAAGCTGAGGGATGCGCGGGCGTACAACCAGCGCCTTGCGGCGAGCGGACAGCCGATTCTGGGTGAGGCCGTCGACCCGTTCTCGCAGCGGGCCGGTGGGTCGAGCGTGTCGGAGAAGGGTGATTCCGCGGCGAGCAAGGACTCCGAATACCAGTCGCTGCTCGACACCGGCGGCGGCATCATGGGGTCGGTGAGCATTCCGAAGATCAGCGTGAACCTGCCCATATACCACGGTACGTCGGAGGAGGCGCTCGCCGCGGGGGCGGGGCATTTGTATGGCACGAGCCTGCCTGCGGGCGGCCTGAACACGCATGCGGTGATCACCGGCCACCGTGGCCTGGTGGATGCCCCCATGTTCACGAGACTCGATGAGATCAAAAACGGCGACTACTTCTACATAGATGTGATGGGCGAAAAACTCGCGTACGCCGTGGATTCCATCACCGTGATCAACCCAGACGACACGTCCCGGCTGAGGGTGGTGCCGGGGGAGGACCGCGTGACATTGATGACGTGTACGCCGTATGGCGTGAACACGCAGCGGTTGCTCGTCTCAGGGCATCGCGTTTCGATTCCGTACCCCGCTCCGAACCCGTCGGATGTGCATGACGGGCGCTTGGTGGGAATCATGGCGGCGATTGTGGCGTTGGCGATCGGATTGATTGCGGCCACATGGTTCTCGCGCGCCCGCACACGCGTGGAACGGATGCGCCATGCGCGTCCCGACGATGTCATGTCCGAATAATGGACTCCGGAGTGGACTATTTGGTGGTTGACGGCGTGCAGCCGCTGGGGATCTACTTGGATTTGTGAAATATGGTTGAAATATATGCGGCGTCTACGGTTTGAAATTGTTGACGAGGGTATATCTTGAGGGTATCAATTTGGTAAGATATGGGCATAAACCTTTAATCTAACGGCGAATTGAACCCCTTGAATAGAGTGTGTCTACCGCGAAAAAAGCCGTGTATGCTCGATTCAAGATTGATTTGTTCGATCAGACTGATTTCAGTGGGGGAAGTATGAAGAGATTGAAGCACCGCTCCGCGCAATCTGGCGCGAGTGATCATGCGGGAAGGAAGGGCGCGAGACCGTTGCGCAGTGTTCTCGCATCGTTGTGTGCAGTGGCGATGAGCCTCGGCATGGCCAGCGCGAGCGTGGCCGCCTTTGCCGACGATAGGCAGCCGGCCGCGACGGCGGACCCCCAAGCCGCAACCGCGAGTGCTGGGAACGTGGACGCTCCACAGCACACCAAGCGAATCTCCAAGAACGATGACGGGACATACACGCTGAGCATGGATGTGACGGGCAAGTCCGACGAATCCACTGAGCAGCAGGTCGTCCCGCTCGACATCGCCCTCGTGCTGGATGTATCTGGCAGTATGAATGAACTCTCAGGCAAGCTCGTCTATAATGAGGTGGAGCTGCTATCCATGAATCCCATCTCCACGTATTATGTCGAGAAAGATGGAAGCTACCAAGCTGTAAGGTGTTCTGCGATAAGTTGGGGACGGTGCACGACATGGCAAGATCAAGATTCGGCTGGGCAGAAGTATACAGTCACATATAATTGGATCGGAGGACCGAGTGCGAGTGTATCACCAGACGTCCAATTTTATAAATCGAAGCAGAGCGAGGAGACTCGCTTGGATGCGTTGAAGGATGCGGTCACGTACTTCCTGGACCAAGTTGAGGATCAGAACCAGCGTATCAACGACCCCGGCAAGAAGGTGCAGGTCGCGCTGATCAAGTATGCAGGCAAGAACTCCGATAAAATCGGCAACGACACGTACAATGAGGACGGGTATAACTATAACTATTCCCAGACGGTGCACTCCTTGGCTTGGACGCCTGAGGATCTGCAGAAGGAACAGGCCGCCGTCAACTCGCTGAAAGCGGGCGGTGCCACGCGAGCCGACTTCGGCTTGCAGCATGCGGTCAAGCAATTGAATTCGGGCCGCCCCGGTGCACAGAAACTGACCGTCTTCTATAGCGATGGTTCTCCCACGTCGAGCGACGGATTCGAAGCCAAGATCGCCAACAACGCGATCAAAGCTGCGGCGCAGCTCAAGAACGACCATTCCCAAGTTATTTCCATCGGCGCCATGCCGGGAGCGGATCCGAGTGGTACGGATAACGCCAACAAGTTCATGAACTACGTGTCGAGCAACTATCCGAAAGCGCAGAGCATGAGCGAACCCCATGACCGAGTAGAAGGAACCTACTACTATGCGGTGTCCGCCCGCACCGATCTGCAGACGATCTTCAAGGAGATCATCAGTATCGTCACGTCCGGCACCGCGTACCAGGATGTGACGATGACGGATACACTGTCGGACTACGTCGAGTTCTCGAAACCAAATGCGCAGAACTTCGACGCGGAGCTGGTCATCCGTGACAAGGATGGCAAGAAGGTGGACCCGTCCGAGGTCGGATTGACAGACTATACCATCGCACAGCCGGGGTCGAAGACGATATCCATCTCGTTCCCTCAAGGGTATGTGTTGAAGGACGGATACACGTATTCGTTGGAGTACAAGATCGTCCCTTCGGCCAAGGCCTATGAGGAGTATGCGGCCAACGTCAATGCCGGAAAAAACGGGTATGGCGATACCAAGGGCGATGATGACACCGGTGCTTCGTCGGCTAGGCAGTCAGGCTTCCGGAGCAACGAGAGGGCCACGATCGACTACACGCCCCGCGTGGATGGCGAACAACAGGGCCCAGTCGAAGGCACTGAATACCCGCACCCGGTCATCCAGGTCGATACTACGCAGTTTGCCAGGTTGAGCATCGACAAGGCGTGGATCGCGACCAATCCTGAACAGGACAAGGTCACTGTGGACGTGACGTGCATGGACACGGATGGCAAGTGCACCGGCTATTCAGACATTGACATCAGTAAGAGCTCAAACTGGACGTCGACAGTACTCATCCCGAAAGCGGCTGCTGACCGCACATATACCGTGACCGAACGGCCAGTGGACGGATTCCACACGCATTACACGAAGCCGATCACGATTCCCGCCAATACAGCCGGTGAATACAGTTCGACCGTGACCAACTATCCGGCCGCGATCAGCTTCAACCTGAATCAGATCCGCGTCGGCAAGACCGTCCAAGGGACGGACACCGATCAGGACTTCACGTTCACGTTGTCACCGGTCACCGCAGAAGGTGTGACCAATGCGGACGGTACGCCATTCACGGACGCGACGCTGACACTCGGCGACCGGTTCGCCAATGGCACGCAGGTGACTGGAACCTTTGCTGACACATCGATCAAGTTGGCAACCCCACAGCTCGGCGCGGATGCGATGTACACCTTCAATGTCAGGGAGAACGCCCCCTCCCCCAGCGCAGGATGGGCAGCGGACATGGACGCGGTCACGGTGACGGTCACTGTCCACGTCCCCACGGAGGGGGACACGATCCCGACCGGAGTGACCTATCGCTACGGTGTCAACGACACTGACGACACCGAATCCAACAAGGATCTTGCCGCATTCACCAATCACTGGATTGCGGTGTCGCAGCTTCCATTCACCGGTGAACAGGGTGCCACGCCTTTGGCATGGCTCGCAGTCGCTGGCGGTTTGGGTGCGTTGGCTGTCCTGAGTGCAGTAGGCATATCCGCTTGGCGTAGGCGTCACATGCTCTGATGCCCTATGACTTCGTGGCTGGGCCAAGCAGGCCCGGCCGCACCTCCTTCGCCTGTGAGGCGCAGGAACAACTGAACAGAATATCAAGATGTGTGTTATGCCCCTCGCATTGCGTCGGGCATTGCACGGCGTGTCCGAGAGGATGCGTGCGTTCGGGGCGTCACAGCCCATGACACAACAGAGAAGGAATGAACATGAATCTCAAACGAGTATTCGCAGGGGTGGCCGCCGCGGCAACGGCGCTCGGCACCCTGGCGATTGGCGCGGCAACCGCCAATGCAGCCCCACTCACAGGTTCTACTGAATCCATCACGATCAATGAGGCATTGGAAGGCCAGACGTTCCAGGCCTACCAGTTGGCGACGTTCACGGATGCCACGGGCGCAAATGGAGTAATCAACGATTTGGCGATGAGCACCCCTGCAGCCGCGAATGCGGCCCTGAAGAAGGCCATTAACGCCCTGAATGACGCCAATCCGGCAGGTTGGACGACGGATGTGGATCTGACTGCCGCGAATGTGGTCGACAACAATCTGGCCCTGCTCGTGACCACGCTTTCGTCTTCGCAGCTCCGTGTGCTTGCGAAGCAGCTGGCAGGTAGCGGACTGAACAGCACCCATGAGGCAACGGTGGCACCTGGAGCGACATCTGCCACGATTACTGGTCTGCAGCCGGGCTGGTATCTTGTGACCTGCACTAGCGGTGCTGAGGACGCTGAAGTGGCGCCGGCCATCATGCCATCGACGGTGGCCGAGTACACGTCGATCGCCCAGAAGCCCAGCGGCACCATTACGCTGGGTAAGCTGAATGTGAAGATGGTCGTGCCTACGCCGCATAAGACCATCGACGCCAACGATCCGAAAGTGCTGAAGGTCGGTGACACGCTTCACTACACCATCACCTCCACACTGCCGGCACATGATGCAACGAGCACCGTGAAATATCACTACATCATCGATACGCCGGGTCTCGGCCTGACCGTCGATAATCCAGCGACGGGTGAGAAGAACATCAAGGTCTTTGTCAATGGTACTCAGCTGACTGATGGTACCGATTTCGTGGTTCAAGGCTTCACCGGCGCTGATTTGAACGGGACTACGATCACCGGCACTGAGGGATTCCCGATTCAAGGCAATGGCAAGAACAACATCTTCACTGTGGATTTGACAGAGTATGCAACCGCTCATCCTGAATTGGCCGGCAAGCAGGTGACGGTGACCTATGCGGCCACGGTGAACAGCGATGCGCTGGATACCGTCTCCAATAAGGTCAACGTCGGCGGAGATGACCCCACTGATTGGCGAGGCACCGAGGAGATCACACGTGCCGTGAGCCAGCTCCAGCTCAAGAAGGTTGGCGTGGAAGACACTGACAAGAACGGTGCGGCAGGCGCCAAATTCCAGCTCACTGATGCTCAGGGCAAAGTTCTCAACTTCGTGCAGCACACGGACAACACCTACACCTATGCGCCCAATGGTGGCAACGGGACCGTCAGCAAGGTTACGTCCCAGGAGGACGGCAGCATCGTCATCTATGGTCTTCCTACTGGCACGTACAAGGTCACGGAAACCGATGTGTTGAGTAGGTACTCGTCCAACTTCAAGGCCGTGTTCAACGCTACTGTCACTTCTACAACCACGGATGATGTCACCTCGGCATCTTGGAACTTGGACACGGGTGAGAATCTGCTGGGTCTTGCCACGCAGGCCTCTGGTACCGCCCCCATTCAGGTGAAGAACGTCAAGTCCATCACGCAGCTGCCGCTCACCGGTGCGGCGGGCATCACGATGCTGGTCGTGGTGGCCCTGCTGATCGGTGGAGCCGCCGCGCTCATCGCTGTGCGCTCCCACAGCCTGAAGCAGCAGCTTCGCGGCTGAGAGATGAACTGATATCTCGTAATAGGTTGTGCCCGCCTCCTTGCGCAAGGAGGCGGGCACAACCATATGTTTCTCCGGCTTATCGGTTGCCGATGTTGTCGACATGCAGCGTGTGCCAGACATTGCGGTGCCGATTGTCGCAGTGGTACATTGAAAGCAGCAGATCGAAGGTCTGGGAGAGGGGGCCAAAGGTGGCAAGCGGGGGCGGCGCGTTCAGCGTCGAAGAGGTCGCGTACCTGAAAACATTGCCTGCGGTGGCGGATGCCACGCGTAACCGCATCATCTACACCGAGGAGTTCAAGGTCGACTGCGTGCTGCGGTACGCGCAAGGGGAGTCGCCGGTCCAACTGTTCCGCGAAGCCGGGCTCGACCCCTCGCTCATTGGCTACAAGCGCATCGAATGCGCCATCGCACGGTGGCGCAGGCAAATGAACGTGGCGGCGACAACGGTGAAACAACCCCGCGGCAAGCGAGGCAATGCCGTCATGGCCGATCTGCGCGCCCCCACGCATATCGATGCTTCGTTCGCGCCGCAGGCCATTGGCTCACGTGGCGATATACGCGATGTGCTGATCGCCCAGCAGGTGCGCCGCATCGACGAACTGGAACGCCAGGTGGACGAGCTGTCGCGCGAACTCAGGAAGCTCTCGGCACCGCATGGCGACGCCGGTTCCGACCCGATGGGTGCGTCCGGTGAAACCAGGGCGTAGACTGAGGCGTATGAGACTTGCACGATTTTCCCGCAATGACACGCCGCAGTACGCCTTCGTGCAGAAGGACGCCACCGACGGCAAGGACTACCTCGTGGTGCTCGACGGGCACCCCCTGCTCCAGCAGGTGACGCCGACCGGCGAGCGTGTGGCGCTCGACGAGGACGGCGTGCGTTTGCTCGCACCGGTCATCCCGTCGAAGGTGTACGGGCTCGCGAAGAACTACGAGGCGCATGCGCAGTTCATGCATGAGCACAACCAGTCGCCGCAGGCGCATGCGCCGGCTGAGATGGTGATCTTCACGAAGCCGTCGACCTCGGTGATCGGCCCGGACGACCCGATTGTGTACCCGACGTATTCGCACGACATGAACTACGAGCCTGAGGTGGCCGTGGTCATGGGCCGCATCGCCAAGAACGTGCCGGTGGACAAGGCGATGGACTATGTGCTCGGCTTCACCTGCGTGAACGACGTGACGTTGCGCGACCTGCAGGGCTCCGACCCGATGTGGACGCGTGCGAAGGGCTTCGACACCTCCTGCCCCCTGGGCCCCTGGATCGTCACGAAGGACGAGTTCGACTGGCGCGACGCCAGGATCGGCTTCACGCTCAACGGCGAGGATGTTCCTGCGGCGAGCGGCACCACGGCGAATCTCATCCATAACATCGCCGAGCAGATTGCCGGTATCTCCAGCTTCTCCACGCTGCTGCCGGGCGATGTGATCATGACGGGCACGCCGAACGCCTCGGGCACGCTCAAGCCCGGCGATGAGGCGATTGTTCGCGTCGAGGGCATCGGCGAACTGCGCAACGTGGTCGTGCAGGGGGAGTGATTCCCCGCAAGCTGGGTGTTCGCTGTGATTTTTGAAGGCTATCCGCATAACGCGGGTAGCCTTCCTTCGTTTCGCGCCACAATGGCAGTGACATATGTCGGCAGCGACGCTGCGGGGCATATTTTAAAACTTGAGTCAGAATCACTCAAGTTTTGGGAATAACCGTGCCGGGCCGTTGTTGAACATATCAGATGACGACTTCGCCTGGTCGCGCATTCGCGGGCCCGGCGAAATATGGAGGATGATATGGAACAGAAATATACGACTTTGGCTCAGGAGGCCTTGGGCGACGCGGTGCAGAGCGCCTCGGCCGCCGGCAACCCGCAGGTTGAGCCGCTGCATTTGCTTGACTCGCTGCTGCGTCAGGAGAACGGTGTCATCGGTGGTCTCATCGAGGCCGTGGGGGCGAACAGGCAGACGATCGGCGCGCAGGTGCGCAATGCCCTGGTCTCGCTGCCGAGCGCTTCCGGCTCGTCGACCGCGCAGGCTTCGGCCAGCCGCCAGCTGACCACCGCGTTGGCCGACGCCAGCAAGGAAATGAAGGACATGGGAGATGAGTACATCTCCACCGAGCACCTGCTGCTGGGCATTCTCGACGCCGCCCCGAACGAGGCGGCCAAGATTCTCGAGCAGAACGGCATCACGGCCGACAAGGTGCGCGCGGCCATCCCGAACGTGCGCGGTGGCGCCAAGGTGACGAGCCCGGACGCCGAGGCCTCGTACAAGGCGTTGGAGAAGTTCTCCACCGACCTGACGGCCCGTGCCCGTGAAGGCAAGCTCGACCCGGTGATCGGCAGGGATCAGGAGATCCGCCGTGTGATCCAGATTCTGAGCCGCCGCACGAAGAACAACCCGGTGCTGATCGGCGAGCCAGGCGTGGGCAAGACCGCCGTCGTGGAAGGCCTCGCCGAGCGCATCGTGGCCGGCGACGTGCCGAGCACACTGCAGAACAAGCGCCTCATCAGCCTCGACCTGGGCTCCATGGTGGCCGGGTCCAAGTACCGCGGCGAATTCGAGGAACGCCTCAAGGGCGTGCTTGACGAGATCAAGCAGTCCGACGGCCAGATCATCACCTTCATCGACGAGATCCATACGATCGTCGGTGCCGGTGCGGCCGAAGGCTCGATGGACGCGGGCAATATGCTCAAGCCTATGCTGGCCCGTGGCGAACTGCGCCTGATCGGCGCCACCACGCTCGACGAATACCGTGAGAACATCGAGAAGGATCCGGCCCTGGAGCGTCGTTTCCAGCAGGTGTTCGTGGGCGAGCCGAGTGTGGAGGACACGATCGCCATTCTGCGTGGCCTGAAGCAGCGCTATGAGGCCCACCACAAGGTGACGATCGGCGACGACGCGCTCGTGGCCGCCGCAACCCTCTCGAACCGCTACATCACCGGTCGTCAGCTGCCCGACAAGGCCATCGACCTGGTGGACGAGGCCGCTGCGCACCTGCGCATGGAACTCGACTCGCAGCCCGAGGAGATCGACGAGCTGCAGCGCAAGGTGACGCGCCTCGAAATGGAGGAGATGCAGCTGAAGAAGGCCGAGGACCCGGCCTCCAAGGAGCGCCTCGCCAAGCTCCAGAGCGAACTGGCCGACGCCCGCGAGAAGCTCGCAGGACTCAACGCCCGTTGGAACGCCGAGAAGGAAGGCCACAACAAGGTCGGCGACCTGCGTGCGCAGCTCGACGAGAAGCGCGTCGAGGCCGACAAGGCCACGCGTGAAGGCGACCTGGCGAAGGCGAGCCGCATTCTGTACGGTGAGATCCCGGCCATTCAGAAGCAGCTGACCGAAGCCGAGCACGAGGCCGAGAAGGAAGCCGACTTCGCCCATGAGGATGAGCCCATGGTCCCCGACCATGTGGACGCCGATTCGGTGGCCGGCATCGTCTCCGAATGGACCGGCATTCCGGTCGGCCGTCTCATGCAGGGCGAGAACGAGAAACTGCTCAACATGGAGGAATACCTCAACAGGCGCGTGATCGGCCAGCCGGAAGCCGTTCGTGCGGTCTCCGACGCCGTGCGCCGTTCGCGTGCAGGCCTGTCCGACCCGAATCGCCCGACCGGTTCGTTCCTGTTCATGGGCCCGACCGGCGTGGGCAAGACCGAGCTCGCCAAGGCGCTCGCCGAATTCCTGTTCGACGACGAGAAGGCCATGATCCGCATCGACATGTCGGAGTACATGGAGAAGTCGTCGGTCTCGCGTCTCATCGGCGCAGCCCCGGGCTATGTCGGTTACGAGGAGGGCGGCCAGCTCACCGAGGCCGTGCGTCGTCGTCCGTATTCGGTGGTGCTGTTCGACGAGGTGGAGAAGGCCAATTCCGAGGTCTTCGACATTCTGCTGCAGGTGCTCGATGACGGCCGCCTGACCGATGGTCAGGGCCGCACCGTGGACTTCAAGAACACGATCCTGATCATGACGTCGAACCTCGGCTCGCAGTTCCTGGTCAACCCCGACCTGGATGAGCAGCAGAAGAAGGACGCCGTGATGAACGCGGTGCACAGCCAGTTCCGTCCGGAGTTCCTCAACCGTCTCGACGACATGGTGATCTTCCACCCGCTCACACGCCAGGAGCTCGGCAAGATCGTCGACCTGCAGGTCAAGCAGGTGGCTTCGCGCCTCACCGACCGTCGCATCACGCTCGACGTCACCGAAGCGGCACGCGAATGGCTTGCCGACACCGGCTACGACCCGGCATACGGTGCGCGTCCGCTGCGCCGTCTGGTGCAGACCGAGGTGGGCGACCAGCTGGCACGCATGCTGCTCGCCGGCGAGATCAAGGACGGTGACACCGTGCTGGTGGACCACACCGGTGGCGAGCACCTCGAGCTCACCGACCATACGCACAACCCGATGGAAGGCGACCCGAACCCTGGAGACTCCCAGATCACGGTTGACGACAAGAAGGATGACGGCGAACAGAAGGACGCCTGATCCGAATCGCCATATGGCGACTGATATAGGGAAGGCCCGCGCAATCCGCGCGGGCCTTCTGCGTGTTTCAGGGAATCTGCAAGCCTTGAGTCACTACGCCCGTTCCGGGTTGTAGTGGCGCATGCGCAGCGAGTTGACCAGCACGCACAGCGAGCTGAGAATCATCGCGATCGCGGCGAACGACGGGTCGAGCAGCCACGAGGTGAACGGGTAGAGCACGCCGGCGGCAATCGGGATGCCAATGATGTTGAACGCGAAGGTCCACACCAGATTCTCGCGAATATTCGCCATCATCGCGTGGGAGAGATTGCGCAGATCGCTCACCGCCATGGTTGAACGGGAATCCACGATGACATCCGCATGGCCATGGGCTTCGCCTTCCTTCGCCTCGCCGACCTCGAGCGTGATGTCGACGGCGTGGCGAATGCGCTCATCGGTCGGGCCGTCGCCCACGAACGCCACCACCGGGCGTTGGCCGAGCGACACGGCGAGTTTGCGCATGGAATCCACGGTGGCGAGCACGTCGTCCACGGCGTCCGCATCGATGACCGAAGTGGAGACGCCGGCCTGCTGGAGTCGGCGAATGTCTTCCTGGCAGCGCGATGCCGCCTCCTGCGCGAACAGCACGTCGGTCAGGTGACGGGCGATCTGCAGTGAGCCAAGGGAATGAATCTGCAGACCATGGCGGCCTGCGTTCTCATTCGCGAACACGGCGGCAAGCGTCGCCGCCCAGCCGAGCGCGCACGGGCAGGCGATGATGAGCACCGAGATCGCGGTGAGCAGCGCCATCGGCAGCGCCGGCTGCCTGCCGAACAACAGCCATGCCACGAACGTCCACAGGGCGATCATGATCACGACGGGCACGAACACGAACGAGAAACGGTCCACCCACAACTGCAGCGGGAACGCCGGCTGCTGCGGCAGATACAGGTCGGAGACGAGGCGCGCCAGCAACACCAGCGTGATCACAATGCCCACGATGGCGAAATACGACATGCGCATGCCCGCGGGAAACAGGTCGCCGGCAAAGCAGATGAGCAGGCCGTAGGCGTAGGCGGCGATCGTGCCTATGGATGCGAGCGTGTTCATGTTCGGGCGACGGTCCGCCAGTGACGACCAGCCGTCCACATGCACCGGGTAGCCGCTGTAGAACATGACCGGCGTGATGAGCACCGCCTGCCACCATGGGTCCACGAGGGGTCCGAGCGGGCAATGCGGGGCGAAGGTGTGAATGAGAATCGGAATCACCACGACGAGCGTGAGCGCCGCGCCCACAATGATCTGCTTGCGCAATATGCGCAGGTCCGCGGCGTTGTCGCGCCGCCGTGTGCGCAACGTGTCGCCGGCGGACACAGGTGCGGCCTCGTCGTGCGGCGGCTGGTGGAACAGCTCCCCCTGCTGTTTGTGGGTTTCCTCGCCAAAGAAGAAGCGGATGTGCGCAATGGTGAGCATGATCGCCACCACCACGCAGACCGCCGCGATGAATGTGTTGAGAGTCATGGCACTTCCTGTTCGGCTTCGTGTATACCCATACTGTACGCGGAAGCGCTGAGCATTCCCATACGTCGCGGGGATGAGCATGCGCATTGCGGACCTGGCGGCGAAATCGGGTTCGCGGATTACTCTGGAACCATGAGTCAGTCACAGGGATTCCGCCCCACCGGCGTTTCGAACAGCGAGCAGGCCGCCAGCCGCACCGTCAGCCGCGAGGAGGCGGTGGATTTCTCCGCCATGGAGCCGCGCGAACAGCTCAAACGAATGCTGCGCGAGCATATGGCGGACCGGCCGTTCTCCGAGTTGTCCGACGTCACGTTCGACTCCCATGGCGCCTCGCTGATCGGCCATATTCTGCTCGACACGATCGAGGAAGCCGGTTATTCGGTGGATGATTTCGACGCGGTGGGCGCGCTGACCGCCGCGGCCGTGCCGATGGTGTGCGCGATGATGCACGCGGCCGCCTCGCGTGGCGAGGACCTCAACGGTTTCGTGATGGACTTCGTGTTCCCCTCGATCAAAGGGCCGTCCATCGAAGGCAAGCGCGTGCTGCTGCTCGACGCATGGCTGTCGGAGAAGTCGTATGTGCAGACCTCTTCGCTCGTCACATTGCGCAACGGCAACGAACTGAGCCTCGACTTCGGCATCGTTGAGGCCCAGGGCGCCGAAGTGGTGGCCGTGGCCTCGCTCATTGGCGGTGTGGATATGGTGGATCCGGTGATCCGCGTGGTGAATCCGGCCGACGACAGCACGGCGGAACTGCCGTTCATCGAGGTGTTCCGGGAATCCGAGCTGCACTGAGCTGCGCTGATCTGCACTGGAAGCCGAAAAGGGAGGGAATGGGCCATGCATGAGCCGAATCCGATCGATGTGCTGGCCAAGGCCTCCGGCGAGCCTGAATTCCGTGAGGTGGGGGTCGGCCCATGGGCCGAGATGCACCTGCAGGAGCCGCGCCCGGACGACCCCAGATTCGATGCCGCGTTGCTCGACGAAGGCGACCGCCGCAACGTGCTCGACCGGTACCGGTACTGGTCGGTCGAGGCGATCAAGGCCGATTTGGACGCCCGCGGGCGCCATATGTTCGAAGTGGCCGTGGAGAACTGGACGCACGACTTCAACATCGGTTCAATGGTGCGCACGGCGAATGCCTTCACGGCGAACCGCGTGCACATCGTGGGTCCGCACAAATGGAACCGCAAAGGCGCGCTCATGACCGAGCTGTACCAGCATGTGGTGCATCACCCGTCGATTCGCGCCTGCGTGGACGATTGGCACGCGCGCATCGCACAGGAACGCACCGAGGCGCGCCAGCGCATCGAGACGGCGCAGACGGCGGCCCAAGCCGGCGTGCTGAGTCCCGCTGACGCCGCCCGCGAACTGGTGTACGCGCGGCACGACCTGAACATTGCGCAGAACGCCAAGGTGATCGCCATGGACATCATCGACGGCGCGGTGCCCATGGAGACCTACCGCTTCCCCGAACGCTGCCTGCTGCTGTTCGGCGCCGAGGGACCGGGCCTGTCGAAGAAGGCGCTCGAGTTGGCCGACGACGTCGTGTACATCAGCCAATTCGGCTCGGTGCGCTCCATCAACGCCGGTGCGGCGGCCGCCGTGACCATGCATGCGTGGATCGCGCAGCATGCCCACATTGCGTAGTCCGACACCGTATATCTGCTCACATCGCACAGTCTGCCCACATTGCAGTGTCCCGCGCTGCGCAGTGGGACGCCATCTGTTCGCACCCGTACGCGTATGGCGTACGCCACGGGCATTCGCAGCCACGGGTGTCTGGCAAAAGTGGACAGGTGGCCGCATCCGACGGCGTTGGCGTGATACTGTGCCCGGGTGATTGAAATACAAGGCGTTACGAAAATGTCTGGCGCCAAGTAAGTGCTCGACGCAAAATACGCGCCGAAAAGCAGGTCCGCATACGCATACCTGTGCTCGCTCGCATATACGAACAACATCTCGAAATCGCGCGTCGACGAAGTGATGGACCTCACCGGCCCGGCCAGTGTGAAAAAGACGAAGGCGGGCAGATTCTCGCTCGGCATGAGCCAGAGACTCGCCATCGCCGCATCGCTGCTCGGCGACCCGAAGAACCTCGTGCTCGATGAACCGGTGAACGGACTCGACGCCGAAGGCGTCAAATGGGTGCGCGACCTGTGCCGCAATTGCGCGGCCGAGGGGCGCGCCGTGCTGCTGAGCTCGCATCTGATGAGCGAGGTGGCGCTCACGGCCGACAATCTGGTCATCATTGGCGAAGGCCGCATTTTGCAGACGACCACAGTGAGTGATTTCGTGGAGGAGCATTCGCGCGATCTGCTCTCCGTGGTGACGCCCGATGCCGAGCGCATGCAGGCGATGTTCGCGAACTCGCCGAGCGTGCGCATCACGGAGACCACCGTGGAAGACGGCTACCCGGCGGACTCGCGCGCATTCAGAATCGAAGGCGCCGATTTCGCCGCCGTCGCGCATGGCTTCGCGCGCTCGCAGATCGTCGCGTACCGGTTCACGCGCGAGCAGGTCTCGCTCGAACAGGCATACATGGAACTCACGCACGCGCATGCACAGTATGTGAGCGCGCCGATGACGGCGGCCGGTGCGCAGATTCCGCAGAACATGCCAATGCAGAACATGCCGGTGCAGAACATGGGGAACGGAGGGGCGCGATGAGTGGTGCCATGCAATCAGCGAATCCAACGGGAACGCCGTCAGGAACGGTCCCCGGTGCGGCACATGGCGCAGCGCATGGTGCGTCGCATGCCAGGCGACTGGGCTTTGGCGGCGCATTGCGAGCGGAATGGTGCAAGGTGTGGAGCGTGACGTCCACCTACGTGCTGTTGGTGCTCGCCATTGTGTTCTTCGCCGTCAACAGCCTGATGATGGGTTGGCTCATGAGGTTCGTGGAATCGCAGGGCGACGGCATGCCGCTCGGCAACGAGGACCTGTGGGCCGCGGTCAGTTCCGGCGCCGACAACGTGCTCCTGATCGTCGGCATTCTCGGCGTGATGGTGCTCACCAGCGAGTTCTCGAGTTCGTCGATCATCACGTCGCTCACGGTGAACCCGCGCCGCACCATGTTCATGAATGCAAAGGCGCTGGTGCTCGCCGTCGTGACCTTCCTTGCCTCCTTCGTCGGCATGCTGCTGGCGTGGGGATGCGCGGCGATCATGATGGGCTCGTCGGTGAGCACCGGCAATGCCGAGATGCCGGCCGCGATGCCGTGGGTCACGCTGCTTGGCATACCGTTGGCGATGGCGTTGGGCGCGGTGATGTCGATGGGCTTCGGTGCGCTGTGCCGTTCGACCGCCGGCGGCGTGCTCTGCGTGGTCGTGCTGTTCATGATCGTGCCGTCGATGCTGCAGATGGTGCAGCTGCTCGGCGAGAAATTCACCTGGGTGGTCTCCCTCAACAACTGCCTGCCTGCGAACGCGCTCACCTATTTCACAGGTGTGGGCGCCAACTCGTTCTCGAACAGCGCGAGCGCGCAACTGTCGATGGGCGCGACGCATCCGTTCCAGCCGAGTTGGGGGTGGGCTGGCCTGATCTACCTCGCCTGGGCCGTGGTGGTCTACGCCGCAGGTGTGATCGTGATGGATCGGCGCGATGTGAAGTGATGTGCGAATGAAGTGAGGTGAATGAGCACTCCCGAGGTGGAGAGGCCTGTGATACGGGGCCTCGACCGTTTTCAGTGAAACGGTCGAGGCCTCGTCACATTTGGTTCGTATAGTTGGGGCTATGCCTACATTCACACGCGAAGAAATAGTACATTTGGGCGATCTGGCCCGAATCGCGCTCACCGACGAGGAAATCACTCGTATGCAAAGTGAGCTCAATGTCATTGCAGACGCCATCGATTCCGTGCAGGAGGTCGCCACGGCCGATGTGGAGCCGACGGCGAACCCTGTGCCGCTTGAGGCCTACCTGCGCCCCGACGTTCCTGCGACACCGTTGACGCAGGCCGAGGCGCTGTCCGGAGCCCCTGTTGCCGAGGACGGCATGTTCGTGGCACCTCGAATTCTGGGGGAGGAGTGATATGACGAATACCGCCACAATCGAACTGGTGAAGCTCTCGGCCGTTCAGATGGCCGAACTGTTGCGTTCCAAGGAGGTGTCGAGCCGTGACTTGGTGAACGCCGAGCTCGAGGTGATCGACGCCGCGGAGCCCACGATCAAGGCGTTCCTCAAGGTCGCCGGCGAGGCCGCGCTGGAGCAGGCCGACGCCTTCGACAATCTTTCGGATGCCGAGAAGGCCGAACTGCCGGAGCTTGCCGGTGTGCCGATCGCCATCAAAGACATGATCGTGACGAAGGGCATCGAGACCACGGCGGCCTCGCGCATTCTCGAGGGCTGGGTTCCCCCGTACGATGCCACGGTGATCGAGAAGCTCAAGGCGGCGCATATGCCGTTGCTGGGCAAGACGAACCTCGATGAGTTCGCGCAGGGCTCCTCCACCGAGCATTCCGCCTACCAGCATACGGCCAATCCGTGGGATGTCGAGCGCGTGCCCGGCGGCTCCGGCGGCGGCTCCGCGGCTGCCGTGAGCGCCTTCGAGGCACCGTTGGCCCTGGGCACCGACACCGGCGGCTCCATTCGCCAGCCGGGCGCATTGACCGGTACCGTTGGCGTCAAGCCCACCTATGGCGGCGTCTCCCGTTTCGGCGCCATAGCCATGGCCTCCTCGCTCGACCAGATTGGCCCGGTCTCGCGCACCGTGCTCGATTCCGCATTGCTGCAGGAGATCATCGGCGGTCATGACAAGCGTGACTCCACGTCGATTCCGCAGGGGCCGCGCCCCATGGCCAAAGCCGCCCGCGAGGGCATGAACCGCGACCTGAAGGGCATGCGGATCGGCTTGGTGAAGGAGCTCGGCGGCGAAGGCTTCCAGCCCGGTGTCGAGGCGCGCTTCAACGAGGCCGTGAAGAAACTCGAGGCGATGGGTGCCGAGGTCGTCGAGGTCTCCTGCCCGCGCTTCAAGTACGCTCTGGGCGCCTATTACATCATCATGCCGTCGGAGGTGAGCTCGAATCTCGCCCGCTACGACGGCATGCGCTATGGCCTGCGCGTGATGCCCCCGAAGGATGTGGCGCAGACGGCGGCCAACATGATGGCCTACACCCGTGAGGCCGGCTTCGGCGACGAAGTCAAGCGCCGCATCATCCTGGGCACCTATGCGCTGTCCGCAGGCTATTACGACGCATGGTACGGCTCCGCGCAGAAGGTGCGCACGCTCATCATCGAGGACTTCGAGAACGCCTTCAAGCAGGCCGATGTGCTCATCTCCCCGACGAGCCCGAGCACCGCGTTCAAGTTCGGTGAGAAAATGGACGACCCGCTGGCCATGTACATGAACGACATCGCCACCATTCCGGCCAACCTCGCCGGCGTGCCCGCCATGAGCATCCCGGCCGGCCTGTCGGACGACGGTCTGCCGGTGGGCATCCAGTTCATCGCCCCGCAGCAGCGCGACGAAGTGATGTACAAGCCGGCCGCCGCATTGGAGGCCGCGCTGGAAGATGAGTGGAACGGGCCGATCTTCAAGTCGCTGAAGACCCCATGGCTCGATTCGATCAACGACTGAAGGCGGAGGAAAGTTAGATTATGGCTGAAAAGTTGATGAAGTATTCCGAAGCCGTCAAGGAATTCGACCCGGTTATCGGTTTGGAAACCCACGTTGAGCTGAGCACACGCACCAAGCTGTTCTGCCCGGCACCCATCTCGTTCGGCGCCGAGCCGAACACTGAGCTCACGCCGGTGAGCCTCGGTTTGCCGGGTTCGCTGCCGGTGCTCAATGCCACCGCGGTGGACTACGCGATCAAGCTCGGTCTGGCCCTGCACTGCCAGATCAACGAGTGGAGCCAGTTCTCCCGCAAGAACTACTTCTACCCGGATATGCCGCGTGACTACCAGATCTCGCAGTACGACAAGCCGACGAACGGCGAAGGCTACCTCGATGTCGAGCTCGAAGACGGCTCCGTGTTCCGCGTGCCGATCGAGCGCGCGCACATTGAAGACGACGCCGGCAAGAACACGCATGTGGGCGGCGCCGACGGCCGCATCGAAGGCGCCGACCATTCGCTCGTCGACTACAACCGCGCGGGCGTGCCGCTCATCGAGATCGTGACGAAGCCGATCACCGGCGTTGGCGACCGCGGCCCGGAAATCGCAGGTGCATACATGCGTGCCATCCGTGACATCGTGCGTGCGCTCAACATCTCGCATGCCCGCATGGAGCAGGGCAATATGCGTGCGGACGTGAACGTCTCGCTGCGCCGTTCCCCCGACGATCCATTCGGCACCCGTTCCGAAACGAAGAACGTGAACTCGTTCCGCGGCATCGAACGTACGGTCCAGTATGAGATTCGCCGTCAGGCCGCCATTCTGAACGACGGCGGCGAGATCCTGCAGGAGACGCGCCACTGGGACGAGGCCTCGCAGGCCACCGCCGGCGGCCGTGTGAAGTCGGACGCCGACGATTACCGGTACTTCCCGGACCCGGATCTGGTGATGCTGCACATCACCCCGGAGCACATTGAACGCCTCAAGGCCGAGATGCCGGAAATGCCGCGTGAGCGCCGCAACCGCCTCAAGGCCGAATGGAAGTTCAGCGATGTGGAGATGCGCGACGTGATCAACGCCGATGCGCTCGACCTCATCGAGGAGACGGTGAAGCTCGGTGCGTCGCCTGCCGGTGCCAAGAAGTGGTGGCTCGGCGAGCTCTCCCGCGAGGCGAACGCCAAGGGCATCTCGCTCGAGGAGCTGCCGATCAACGCGCAGGAAGTGGCCGATGTGGAGAAGCTCATCGCCGAGGGCAAGCTCAACGACAAGCTCGCCAAGCAGACGGTCGCACTCGTGCTCAAGGGCGAGGGCACCCCTGCCGAGATCGTGGAGAAGCACGGTTTCAAGGTCGTCTCCGACGATGGCATGCTGCAGACGGCCGTCGATGAGGCCATGGCGGCCAACCCGGATGTGGTGGAGAAGCTCAGGAGCGGCAACATGAAGCCGATGGGCGCCATCATCGGCGCGGTCATGCGCGCCACGAAGGGCCAGGCCGATGCCAAGGCGGTCACCAAGATCGTCATGGAGAAGATCAAGGGCTGAGTCTCACCCGACTACAGACACCGTAAGGCGCAGCGGCGGCCTCAATGGCCTCCGCTGCGCCTTCTGCGTTCCACCCTGCACCCGGTCTTCTGCGAAAGGGAATCTCTGCATAACAGAGAATCTCTGCGTAAAAGGGGACGGTTGATCGCACGTGCTTGTCTCTTTTTACGTAAATCGATCCTCGCGTAAAGGAATCCTGTGTAAAAAGGGACGATTCGACGCATGCATCTGTCTCTTTTTACGCAGATTATCGGAAGACACGGAAGATACGGAAGACGCGGAAGGCACGGAAGATTTGTACGCATGGGGGCGGTGTGATGGGCGAAATAGTTCGCAAGAGTGAGGGCGTTGCCTCAGACAAGGCGCTAGGGTAACATATAAAGGTTGAAAGATGGGGATGCCCATATACAAGGATGGAAACGACATGACAGCAGTAGTGGACGGAGACTCGGGGGAAGGTACCGCACGCTCGCGTGAATTGCCATCGCAGATCACAATCCCGTGCATACAGGGCGAGATGGTGTACCTGCGACCGGCTTCGGTGGGCGACTTGGCATCCATGGACGCATTGGACGCCTACGTGAACGCCTCCGGTGTGACGGGAAAGGACCGCGTGGCGGAACGCGCCGCCGTGCAGGCCTGGGTGCGCCGTTCACAGGCGTGGGTCGACGGCATCGAGTCCCGGAAATCCGGCATCGGTGACCCGGAATCGCGCCGCACCATCGCATGGGCGATGCTCACCGTTCCCGAGGAGCATGAGGATGAGACCGTCAACGAGCACACCGCCACCGAGTTCATTGGCATGATCTTCCTCATCGACATCGACGGTTGGGCGCGCTCCGCCCGCATCCAGGTGATTCTGGGCAAGGAATACCGCGGTCGCGGCTATTCTCGTGATGCGATGCCGCGCGTGATGACATATGGTTTCGCCGACGAACCCGAAGGCCTTGGACTCCACCGCATCTGGGTGGCGGTGCCCGAGAAGAACACCCGTTCCTACTCGGTGTACCAGTCGCTGGGGTTCGTGCCGTCCGGCACCTCGCGCGACGCCTTGTGGGACGAGGCCAACAACAAGTACCAGGATCTCAACGTGCTTGACACGTTGGTCGACGAGTACGACCCGGTTCGTGCCATGGACGCCTTCGGCATGCACGTGATCACCACGAATCCCGGCATGGAGAAGGCGTTGCTGCTCCACCAGCATTCCACCGCAATCCGCAAGCAGGCACTGTCTGACACCATCGCCTCGCAGCCGGAGGCACACAGTGACGAGGCGCAAGACGAGACAACCATGGGCGACAAGATGAAGTCCGACTCCGCTCGCATCGCACAGGACAACATCGAGTCGGAGAATACGTGGCCGTACAACAGTACGGAACGCAACAAATCGAAGAAGGCATGGTGGCGCCGACTCGGTCATGACCGCATGTCGTCGCGCAATGCCAACGATTCTCAACAGGAAGAGTAACTTCAAGCATGAGTGCCGAAGATCTCGACAACTACGAAACCGATGCCGAGCTCGCGCTGTACCGCGAGTACCGTGACGTGATCAAGCTGTTCAAGTACGTGGTGGAGACGGAACGACGCTTCTACTTGGCGAACAAGGTCGATTTCAACGTGCGGTCCGCCGGACAGGACGTGTATTTCGATGTGCAGCTCTCCGATGCGTGGGTGTGGGATGTATACCGTTCCAGTCGTTTCGTGAAGAACGTGCGCATCGTGACGTTCAAGGACGTCAACGTCGAAGAGGTGCAGCAGACCGACATCGACATACCCGAAGACATGCAATGACGGCCGTTCGCGCACTGCAGCATGCCATTCGGGCATGTGCGGCCGCGATGTCCACTCACAACGGTATGAGCGCATGCCTAGGTCATGGCACGCACTAGACTGGTAACGGCTTTACGGTTTGACTTGAATGATTCAGGCAGGGCGTTCCCCGATCGTCCTTGCAATATGCATACCCTCAATGAAGGAGGATCTCATCGTGACCACGAACGAACCAGAATCGGTCGTCATCATTGGTGGAGGCCCTGCCGGTCTCACCGCAGCATGGGAGCTGGTGAAGGACGGTTCGAACGCCTATGATGTGACGCTGCTCGAGGAATCCGAGGAATTCGGCGGCATCGCCCGTACCGTGAAGCACGATGGCAACCGCATGGACATCGGTGGCCACCGCTTCTTCTCGAAGGACGAGCGCATCATGGACTGGTGGCAGGAGACGCTGCCGTTGCAGGGGGCTCCGTCATACGACGACAAGAAACTCGGCCGCGACACCCATGATCTGGAGCCTGGCGGACCGGACCCTGAGATTGAAGACAAAGTGATGCTCAAGCGCCATCGTGTCTCGCGCATCTACTGGAACAAGCACTTCCTCGACTACCCAATCTCGCTGTCGCTCGATACGCTCAAGGCGATGGGCCCGAAGATTACCATGAAGGCCGGTTTCTCGTACCTGAAGTCGATGGTGCACAAACTTCCGGAAGACAATCTGGAGAACTTCTACATCAACCGGTTCGGGCGCGTGCTCTATTCGATGTTCTTCGAAGGCTACACCGAGAAACTGTGGGGGCGTCACCCCTCGGTGATTTCGGCGGATTGGGGTTCGCAGCGCGTCAAGGGCCTCTCGATCTCCGAGGTGCTCAAGAATGCCGTGCAGAAGCTGATGCCGAAGCAGCGCGACAACAGCGAGGTGGAGACTTCGCTCATCGAGGAGTTCTGGTACCCCAAGCTCGGGCCGGGGCAGCTGTGGGAGACGGTGAAAGACAATTGCGAGGCCCGTGGGGTCAAGGTGAAGACCGATGCCAAGGTGGTCGGTGTGAATCGTGGTGCCGACGGCCGAATCGCCTCGGTGCTCGTGAGGCATTCCGATGGCACGCAGGAGACCCTCGAGGCCGACCAGTTCATCTCGTCGATGCCGGTGAAGGACCTGGTCGAGGCCATGGACACCGAGCAGCAGCCTGTGCCGTCCGACATGCGCCATATTGCCGAAGGCCTGCCATACCGCGATTTCGTCACGGTCGGCCTGCTGGTCAAGCATTTGAAGCTCAAGAACACCACCGACATCCCGACGCTGGGCAATCCGCCGATTGTACCGGACTGCTGGATTTACGTGCAGGACCCGGGCTACAAGGTTGGTCGCCTGCAGATCTTCAATAATTGGAGCCCATACCTGGTGAAGGACGTGGACGACACGGTGTGGATCGGCCTCGAATACTTCTGCGAGGAAGGCGATGAGTTCTGGAACATGAGCGACGAAGACGCCACGAAGTTCGCCATTCACGAACTCACCCGCATGGGCGTCATCGCAGGCCCGGACGACGTGCTCGACTCGCACCGCGAGCGTGTGAAGAAGGCATACCCGGCCTACTTCGACACCTACGACCAGATGCCCGAGCTCGTGGAATACCTTGATTCGTTCGGTAATCTGTACTGTGTGGGTCGCAACGGACAGCACCGCTACAACAACATGGACCATTCGATGGCCACGTCGATGGAGGCGGTGGACAACATTCGCACCCACAAGACCTCGAAGAACAACGTGTGGTCGGTGAACACCGACAAGTCGTATCACGAATCCAAGTGATGGTTCCATAAAATACAAGCAGATACCTGCGTTCGCGTGTGGCGCCCATGTTCACAACATGGGCGCCACACGCATTTCGTCTCGATATTGAGGTACCGTGTGTGTATTCATTCACACGAACCCGTGTATGCGGTTCAATTTCTTTTTCTGCCATAGCGCGCTGGTATGCGTATGGCCTAGGGAAGGTACAACAACGTGGCCGATAGCCAAGATTTAAGTAAGATGAAGCTGCCTGAGCTCAAGGAGATCGCCAAGGAACTTGGCTTGCGCGGTCTTTCTGCGAAGCGCAAGGGCGACTTGGTGGCAGCGATCGAAGAGGCCCGCGCCAAGCAGTCGTCGGCGAAGAGCGAAACGGCACCGGCACAGGCGGAACAGCCCGCAGGGCACGATGATGCAGTCTCCGTTCCGGTTCGCAAGACCGGTGCCCGACGCGTGGTGCGCAAGGCCGGCGAGCCAAAGGCAGTCGAGGAGTCTGCTGCCGAACAGCCTACCCAGGTGAAGGAGGAGGGCCATGCCGCCCTGCCCGCCGAAGAGGAGATGACCCAGATTCGCGGTCGCCGCGTGCGCGGGAAGCGCCGTCAGATGGAATCTGCGGATCAGGCTGCGACCAATGGTGAGACGTCCGCCGCCGAGCAGCTGCTGAGCACGCTGAATCTGCCCGAGCACGCAGAGCGCGGCGGTGAGCAGCCACGTCGCCGTCGCGGTGCCGTGGACTCACTGCCCACGCGGCGGCGTGCAGGAGCGGCGGCCGTGCGTGAACCGGATGCGGAAGCCAAGCCGGATCTAGACGACATTCTCTCGTCATTGCCGCTGAGTGCGAATGACGACGAGAGTGACGAACGTCACGAGGAGCATGCGCATCGCCGTGGCGAGCGCGGAAGCCGCACCAACGACCGTTCAAATGCGCGTGCCGACAGGGAGAACCGCCAGCACCGCAGGAACCGCAACGAACGTGACTACGAGGAGCGTGAGGAGGGCAACGAACGCCGTTCCCGCGACGAACGTGGCAATAATCGCAATGAGCGCAACAATCGCAACGACCGCAATGAGCGTCGCGAGGAGAACACCGAGGATCTCGTGGAGGTCGGCGGCATCGTCGACGTGCTCGATTCCTACGCGTTCATTCGCACTTCCGGGTACCTGCCCGGACCGAACGACATCTATGTGTCGATGGGGCAGATCAAGAAGTACGGCCTGCGCAAAGGCGATGCCGTGCGCGGTTACACGCGTGCGCCCCATGAGGGCGAGCGCCGCAACCAGCGTCAGAAGTTCATGCCGTTGCAGTCGATCACGCTCATCAACGGCCTAAGCGTGGAAGAGGCACAGGATCGCCCGAACTTCAGCAAGCTCACGCCGTTGTACCCCGACGAGCGCCTGCGTATGGAGACCACGCCGAACCGCATCATCGGCCGCCTGATCGACATCGTTTCGCCGATCGGCAAGGGCCAGCGCGGCCTGATCGTCTCTCCGCCGAAAGCTGGCAAGACGATCACGCTGCAGAACATCGCCAATGCGATCGCTGTGAACAATCCCGAGGTGCACCTCATGGTCGTGCTCGTCGATGAACGCCCGGAAGAGGTCACCGACATGGAGCGCACCGTGAAGGGTGAGATCATCTCGTCCACCTTCGACCGCCCGGCCTCCGACCATACCATCGTCGCCGAGCTCGCCATCGAACGCGCCAAGCGCCTGGTGGAGCTGGGGCAGGACGTGGTGGTGCTGCTCGATTCCATGACGCGCCTCGCCCGTGCCTACAACATCGCGGCACCTGCCTCAGGGCGCATCCTCTCCGGTGGTGTGGACGCCCAGGCACTCTACCCGCCGAAGAAGTTCTTCGGTGCCGCCCGCAACATCGAAAACGGCGGTTCGCTCACCATCATCTCGTCGGCCCTGGTGGAGACCGGTTCGAAGATGGACGAGGTGATCTTCGAGGAGTTCAAGGGCACCGGCAACATGGAGCTGCGTCTGAGTCGCGAACTGGCCGACAAGCGCCTGTTCCCGGCTGTGGACATCAATGCTTCCGGCACCCGCCGTGAGGAGCTCATCACGAACCCGCAGGAACTTCCGGTGTTGTACAGCCTGCGTCGCCTGCTTGGCGGCCTGGAGCCCGAGCAGGCCTATCAGACGCTCGTGCCGCGCCTGAAGAAGACGATGACGAATGCAGACTTCTTCAAAGCGATCGTGCAACAGGGCAACAGCTCGCTGAACGGCGGCTCGAACAACTGACGGCATAGCCCCGTTCATATACGCGATTGGCCTCCGACGTGCCCAGAAGGGTCGTCGGAGGCCAATCGCGTTGTGCTCAAGAATCGACTCACAGTGTGGGGCGCACGAGCAGCAGACGCAGATTCGGCCAGTGGTCCGCAGTGTCGTGCGCCAACTGCGATGCCAGGCCGCCCGATGGCCCGCTCATTGCGGCTCCCGCCTCAAGCAACGGCTGCGCTTGCCCGATGATCACGGTCTCGTCAACGACCTGCGAGGGGTCGGCATGCAGCACGAGGCCGCTGGCAAGATCGGAGACGCCGAACTGCGTGGCCAAGCGCTCGCTTTCGGGAACGCGCTCGCGATGCGGGGTGCCGCTGCCACCGGCATCACTGCTGTGATGCGCGGCATCGTCCTTCGCTCCGCCGCCCTTCACACCGAGTCCAGCGGCTGCAGAGCCGGCGAATTTGCTCACGTCAGCGGCGGCATCGTCATCGGACGCCACGACGAGCGACGCTCCCGCCTGAGCGTCGTCGCCTTGCTGGCGACGTTCCTTGGCCTGCGCATCGGCAATCGCCTTGGTGCGCGCCCCGACGATCTTCCCGCCGATCGAATGTTCGAGCCAGCCGTCGTACACCTGCGATGCGATTGCGGAGACTGGCGTGCCCAAGCCAGCGTTCTGCGCGGCCCCAGAGGCGTTGGCAGCTGCATTTGAGAAACGGTCGGCGTACCGCAAGGCAATCTGCCGGTCGGCGCTCGAGGCACCGGTGCGCTCGCGCGCCTGTGCCAGCTCGTTCATCGCCGCATCCACCTTGGTCTGGTCGCTGGTGAGCGTGCTGTTCGAACCGAACTGCGCGTCTGTCTGCGCAATGGCCTGCGCACCCATAGCCTGCGCGCGCGAGACATCGCCGCCGGTCAGTGCATTGAGATTCTCCGTATACGCATCCGTATACGCCATCGAATACGGAATCATCGCGCTCGACAGCTGTTTCTGCCCCGCCGCGTAGTTCTGCGCGCCATCGCGGGAGTTCATGCCGGCACGCTGGGAGAGCTCGGCCGTCAGCCCCTGCGTGCCGCGTTGTCTGATGCGCCGGATGATCCAGTCGACCTCGTCTGCCGCACCGGTGTGCTGGTAGGCGTCACTGCGCGCATTGACCGCGCTCGCCAGATTCGTGACCGCCCGCGCCAGGGGTGTGTCTCCGTTCAGCTCGCCCGCGGTGCCCATGAGCGCCGTCAACTGGGTGGAATTGCCCACAGAACCGCTCAGATGCGCGGTATATGAGCTGACGTATGCCGCCATGTATTCGTGGAATGCGCGTTTGTGCGCGGCATCGGCCTGCGCGATCTGCTGCTGTGCCAGCACGCGTTCCTGCTCGCGCAATCGTTCGAGTTCGCCGATGAGTCTCGCATTCGCATCGTCGTTGTTCTCGCCGGTGATCGAATTGACCAAGGTGGTCGAATTCCGAGCCAATGACTGCAGCTGCGCAGTGTAGCCGGTCGGCGCGGATTGCGGGAGCACGGCGAGCGCCACCGGGCTCATCGAGAAACGTTTGGCGTCGGCATACACGTGGAAGTCAAGCGTAGAACCCGGCTCCGCGGTCGCGGCGATGGTGATGGCCGAACCGTCGCGTTGCACGACCACGCCGTCGGAGGCCGAGATGTCGCCCACTGCCGCACTCGGTATGGAGAGGAAGGCGAACGGGCGCATCTGGCGACCGAGCCGCTGCATGCCGTCGCCGGCCCGGTCGTTCACTCGTGCCACGACGTGCACGCCCACCATGCCACTTGCGTTGTTCAGTCTGTCGACCGGCACATTCGGCCCGTTGAGCGTGTAGCTGACGTCGAGGGTGAACGGCAGCGAGCCGTCGAGCTGCATATGCGACGTCCCGTTCCGCGACACCGCGTACATGCGGCGTGACGAATCCGCGGCGCTGTTCACCATGAACAGATCGTCGTCGGTGAACCGGGCCGCCAGACCCTCCACATTCGTTGTGGCGGGCTGGTCTGCATGCGTGCTCGTGAGCGCGGGCATGGTGAGCGCGGCGCACAATGCGGCTGCGAGTCCAGCAGTGAGCACGGCCTTGGCTGCAGATGGTTTGGCGTGGTGTGGTGATGATGAGTGTTTCACGGCGGTGTTGTGGTGGGGAAGTATCAGGCGAAGATGTCGAGCACGCCCGGATCCTCGCCGGTTTCGGCGATGCGCTTATGCCGTTTCTTGGCTTCGGTGACCACGAATTCGCGGTATTCCTCGGCAATCTCTGGGTCGAGTCCCGCGTCGATTGCGAGTCGGCGCAGACGGCGCATCTGCTCTTCCTCGCGTTTGTAGTCGGCGGGTGCGAATCCTGCGCGTGCCTTGAGCACACCCACTGAAGAGGTGTATTTGAAGCGTTCCGCGAGCAATGCGACGATTGCCATGTCCACGTTGTCGATTGACTGTCGCAGGGTCTCTATTTTGTCCACGATGTCTCGCGTGCGTTCGTCGCGCCAGTCCTGCTCGGAATCGATCACCGTCTCATTGGAGCCGGAGGCGCCTTGTTCCATATGCTCTTCGCTCATATCTCTACAGTAGCGTGCTGTGACTACCGAACGAGAGCATATGGGACCGGGGCAGTCAGCGCGGGAAATAGCGGTGCAACACCATCGTCGTCTCCACGTTCGACGGCACGATGCGGTGGATCTTGGTCACGAGGTCCTCAAGCTGCGGGACGGTGGGCACGGTGACGGTAAGCACATACACCTGGGAGCCGGAGACGGCATCGCACGAATCGATGCCGCTGATGTGTTCGAGTTTCTCCGGAATGTTCGCGTTCTCGTCGTATTCGAGTGGCGTCACCGACACGAATGCGTGGATGGTTCCAGTGGTCTGTTCCGGGTAATGGATGATCGCACGGTAGCCGACGATGACGCCGTTTTTCTCGAGCTTCTGCACACGCGACTGTGTGGCCGAGATGGATAGTGAAGCCGCCTCCGCAAGCTGTGCCAGTGTGGCACGGCCATTGTGTTCGAGAATGTCGAGAATAATATTGTCTTTTTCATCGAGAGTGCGCCCATCAACATAACGGCGCTCTGTGGTGGTATGCGTGCTAGTCATGGTCTCGTTCTTTTCCAACAGATAGAAAATACGTTCATCAATGAGTTTAAGACCCCGACAACTTTTTTGTATTCGCCCAAAGCCTATACGCGAGACGAACAACCTGCCCATTAATTTCCGACGAATAGGAGATGGTCCCTTGCATGCCGCCGCCGGAAAACGAAATGCGGGAGGCACATGCTCATGCCTTCCCGCATTTCGTTTCCCGGATTCGCGCTTACTGCGCGGCCTTCGGTTTCTTGACCGGTGGCTCGCCGAGCTCGCTTTCGACCACGGTGATCTCCTCGACGTCCGTCTCGTCCGATGCCGGGCCCGGTGCTGCCGTGCCCTCGCCCTTCGGACGGGCGAACTTCGCCATGAGGTCGCTGGCCTTCTGCAGTGAGATGCGGCCGGTGACGCGTGCCGCCTCGGCGATGTCGCCAAGGGCCGGCGCCAGGGCGTCGTGCAGCTCGTCGTTCACGTTGAGCATCACCGAGAGGATCGGCGTCTTCATCGAGACCTTGGCCTTCGACTTGATGCCACGCAGTGCGGTGAGTGCGGCTCCGGCCTGCGTGAGCAGCTCCGGCGAGGCCTTGAACGCGGCGGTGGCGTAAGTGATGGGCTTCGGCCATGGCGCATGGTGCACGGAGCCTTCGCCGGCGTGCATCCAGCTCCACACCTCTTCAGTGGTGTAGGGCAGGAACGGTGCCAACAGGCGTGCGAATGCGTCGAGTCCGAGTCCGAGCGTGGTGCGTGCGGACTTCACGGCCTGCGGGCTGGGCTCAACTCCTGTGGATTCGGCGGTGCCATAGGCGCGGTTCTTCACGAGTTCGATATAGTCGTCGCAGAACTGCCAGAAGAAGTCCTCAATCGTCTCCAGCGCCTTTGAATGCTCGTAGTTGTTGAGCGATTCGGTCGCATCGTAGACCACCTTCGCCATCTTCGCCATCGCGGCGCGGTCGAGCGGCTCGGTGACGTCCTTCGGATCCCAGCTGGCCGTGGCGCCCTCGCCCACGTGGTGGTTCTCGTCCTCACGACCGATCGCCAAGGCGAACTTCGTGGCATTGAGCAGCTTGATGGCCAGGCGGCGGCCGATCTTCATCTGCCCTTCGTCATACGTGGCGTCGAGGCCGAGGCGCGCCGATGCCGCCCAGTAGCGCACGGCGTCCGCGCCGAACTGCTCGATCGGCTTGTTCGGCACCACGACGTTGCCCTTGGATTTCGACATCTTCTTGTGGTCCGGGTCGAGAATCCAGCCGGACAGCGTGGCGTTGGCCCACGGCAGGCAATGGTTCTCGAGGTCGGCGCGGTCGATCGTGCTGAACAGCCAGGTGCGAATGATGTCCTGGCCCTGCGGGCGCAAATCCATCGGGAACGTGGACTTGAAGAACCGCTCGTTCTCCTCGCCGGGCTCGGCCCACTTCGTCACGATCTGCGGGGTGAGCGACGACGTGGCCCAGGTGTCCATGATGTCGGGTTCGGCCATGAAGCCGTTCGGCTGGTCACGCTGGTCCTCGCCGTACCCCTCCGGCACATCGATGGTCGGGTCGATCGGCAGACGATCCTCGCTCGGGGTGAGCGGGTTGCTGTAATCCGGTTCCCCGTTGGCGTCGAGCGGGTACCACAGCGGGAACGGCACGCCGAAGAAGCGCTGGCGCGAGATGAGCCAGTCGCCGTTGAGGCCATGCACCCAGTTTTCGTAGCGCACGCGCATGAAGTCGGGGTGGAAGTTGAGCTCCTTGCCGCGCTCGATGAGCTCGGTGTTGAGGGCCTTGTTGGTGCCGCCGTTCTCGAGGTACCACTGGCGGGATGTGACGATCTCGAGCGGCTTGTCGCCCTTCTCGTAGAAGTTCGTCATACGCATGGTCGGCTTCGGTTCGCCGTCCATGTCGCCGGTCTCCTGCAGGTCCTCCACGATCTGCTTGCGGGCCGAGAACGTGGTCTTGCCTGCAAGACCCGCGAAATACTGGCGGCCCTTCTCGTCATGGATCCAGTCCGGGGTGTCCATGACAATGCGGCCGTTGCGCTGAATGATCGAGCGGGTCGGCAGGTGCAGGTCACGCCACCATTCGACGTCGGTCATGTCGCCGAACGTACAGCACATGGCGATGCCGGCGCCCTTGTCTTTCTCGGCGGCCGGGTGGGCGAGCACGGGAACCTTCACGTTGAACAGCGGAGAGGTGACCATCTTGCCGAAATACGGCTTGTACCGCTCGTCATCCGGGTGCGCGATGAGCGCCACGCAGGCCGGCAGCAGCTCGGGACGGGTGGTCTCGATGTAGATCGGCTCGCCGGTCTCCTCGAAGCGGAACGCAATGCGATGGTAGAAGCCCGGGTATTCGCGCGATTCGAGCTCGGCCTGGGCCACGGCGGTCTGGAACGTGACGTCCCACAGGCCCGGGGCATCCTTCTGGTAGGCCTCACCGCGTTCCAGATTGCGCAGGAATGCCTTCTGGGCCACGCGCTGCGGGTACTCGCCAATGGTGTGATAGGTCTGTTTCCAATCGATCGACAGGCCCAGCTGACGCCAGAGTTCCTCGAACTGCTTCTCATCCTGCGCAGTGAGCTTCTCGCACAGTTCAATGAAATTCTTGCGCGAGATCGGCACCTGGTCCTTGGCCTGGATCTTCTTGCCCTCGGTGCCCTCGAACGGCGGCACGAAATCCGGGTCGTACTTGAGCGAAGTGTCGACGCGCACACCGTAGTAGTTCTGCACACGGCGCTCGGTGGGCAGGCCGTTGTCGTCCCAACCCATCGGGTAGAGCACCTCATAGCCGTTCATGCGCTTGAACCGGGCGATGATGTCGGTGTGCGTGTACGAGAACACGTGACCGACGTGCAGGTGCCCCGAGACGGTGGGTGGCGGGGTGTCGATGGAATAGACGGCCTTGCGCTCGCCTGGATCGTGGAACGTGTACGTGCCATCCTCATCCCAGACCTTGCGCCACTTGGCTTCAAGGCCGTCCACGCCCACACGGTCGGGGAGTGCGGTGAGATTGGCGTTGATCGAATAATCTTCGCTATCTGTCATAGAAAGAAGTCTAAAAAGCTACGCTGACAACATATGCGTTTCCGCCGCCGTTCCGCGGCCGCGCTAGCTCAGCTGGGCGAGCGCAAGTCTGGAGCCCGCCAGATTCGCGTCCACACCCTGCACGTCGTTCTGCGCGGCCACATAATCCTTGCCCGTGTACAGCCACGCGCTCGCGGCATCATCGCTCACCAGGCGGTCGAATTCGCGCAACTGTTCGCGGTAGTCCTTGAAATCGGTTTGTTCGAGCGCCTTGCGGTACTGCTGCTGCACGGTTCCGTTCACATAGCCGAACATTGCGCTGCCGTCGACGAACCGCGTGTAATCGTGCGGATCGTCCATCTCGATCAGCGCGCAGGTGTAGTCGCCGGACTGCACGCGACTGTTCAGCGTGGCCGAATCGACCACTTCCAACGAAACCGGCATCGGAATCGCGGCGATCTGGTCCACCAGCGTCTGGGCGAGCTCGCGGTGCGCCTCATCGGCGAGCAAATTGAACGGTTTGAAGTAATCTGCGGCGAAATACCAGCGCATCGACGAAGCCTTGCCGAGGTCATGCTGGAACAGATTGTCGAGGTCCACATAGCCGGGCTGCATCTGCGAGATCGGCCCGCTCAGCTGGGCTTTGGCACCCGGCTCGGCATTCGCGATCTGCCGTGCGTCAATGGCATAGCGTGTGAACTGGCGCACCTGCTCATCGGAGAATGGGCTCTCGCTCTTGCTGTTGAGCGCCAGCAGAGTCTTGCGCGTGCTGAAACCGTCTTGCAGTGTGATGCCGGACGTGTGGGAGAGCTGTTCGGCAATGTGGGCCGAACGGGGGAGCGCCACGTTGAGCTTGCCGGCTTTGAGGTCGTCGGCCATCTTCTGCTCGTCCGTGTAATAGCGCAGCGTCGCCTGCGAGGTCTTCGGCTTGTCTGCCCAATAGTGTTCGTTGCGGGTGAGCTCGATGGAACCCGGCTGCACCGCGTTCACGATGAACGGGCCGGAGCCGTAGGAATGGTGTGCGAAATCGGGGTTCTTCGCATTCGGGTTCACGATGGCGCCGGCTTGGCTCGCCAGTGCGGGCAAGAGGCGCGGGTTCGGCGAGGAGAGCGTGAACGTGACTGATCGCGCGTCGTTGTTCTCCACGGCCGTGATGTTCGAGAGCCCGTCGTTCGTGTGGTCGCCGGCGAGCGTCTGCTGGAGCGAGCGCACCACCGAGCTGGCGTCCAGCGGCGTGCCATCCGAGAATGTGAGCCCGTTGCGCAGGAAGAACGTGTAGCGCAGTCCGTCGGTGGTCTGCGTCCAGCGGGCGGCCAGTCCGGAAGCGATTGCCTGCTCGTCGTTGAAGGTGACAAGCGTCTCGTATACATTGCCCATGAGTGCCTGCTGCACCGAACGTTCGCTGTTGGACCGAATGTCGAGCGACGTGGGCTCGTCGAGGAGTCCCACTTCGAGTTTGCGGCCGCCGCGCAGCGACCCAACCACGGCGTTGAGGCCGCTGTTGCCGCCGCGCAGTCCGGTGATGCCCACGCCGGCCGCCGCGCCAAGCACGGCGATGATGACGAAGAATACAATCCAGGGGCGAATCTTGCGTGCGCGCCTGTTGCCGTGCTCAGTCATGGCTCCAGTATAGATAATCCGGCGCGCCTCTCTGCCCACCCTGCGTACAAGGAGACAGGTATCCATGCAATCTGTCTCCTTTTACGCAGACAGGTCATTGCGCATCATCAGTTGCATCAGCTGCATCAGCTGCATCAACAACGCAAACATCTGCGTAAAAAGAGACAAATCACGCACATAAACGTCCCTTTTTACGGGCTCTTCTCAGGTTAGTGTGTAAGGGCCGTGCTTCATCATTGCTTGTGTGATAGAAAAATTGAATGAGGAAACACGGCCCTTACACACTAACCTGAGAAGAGCCTTTTTACGCAGATTGAAGATTGCAGATTGGGAATTGAGGGTCGCAGATTGGGGGGATTGGAGGTTGCAAATCGAAGACCCGCTGCACGGATAGATTAAACCTCCTGCGTAAAAGGGACGGATTTGCATGGGTATCTGTCCCCTTTTACGCAGCTGGATCCGCGGTGGATTCGTGCTGGCTTTGCGTGCTGGCTTTGCGGGCTGGATTCGCGCGTTGGCTTCGCACGCTGGAGTCGTAGCTGTCTTCGCGTGTTGAATTCGCGTGCTGGACACGCCCGGTCACTTGGCGGTTTTGCGCGAACGCGGCTTCCTGGGGGCGCGCCGCGTGGCGCGCGCCTTGCGCTCGGCGGCGATTTCGAGGAACTCGCCGGCGCTCGGGCAGGTGGGCAGCAGTGGGCAGTTCTCGCATTCGGGACTGCGGCTCGTGCAGATGTTGCGGCCGAAGATGATGAGCCGGTGCGACAGGTCGGTCCATTCGCTTTCGGGGAAGCAGCCGGTGATCTCCTGCTCGATGCGTTCGGGGGTCGTGCTCGTCTTCATCCAGTCATCACGCCAATGCAGGCGCCCGGTCACACGGATCACATGGGTGTCTACGGGGAATCCGGGAACGCGGAACGCGTTGCCAAGCACGACGTTCGCGGTTTTGCGGCCCACGCCGGGCAGCGACGTGAGCTCCTCCATTGTCTGCGGTATCTGCCCGCCGAATCGTTCCACAATCTGCCGTGCCACGGCAATGATGTGCTCGGCCTTCACATGGTAGAAGCCAAGCGGGCGAATAATGCTCTCGACGTCCTCCAAGCGGGCGTCGGCGAGCGCCGCGGCGGTGGGGTAGGTGCCGAAGAGCTCCGGCGTGATCGAATTGACGCGCTTGTCGGTGGTCTGTGCGCTCAGAATCGTCGCGACCAGCAGCTCAAAGGGCGTATGGAAATCCAGCTGGCATTTCACCGTCGGAATGAACTCGCACAGGGTCTCATACTGCCTGTGCATGCGTGTGATGCGCGCTTTCCTGCTTTCACCGGCCATACCGCTCCCGCAATCCTCGACTGTTAGGTTCCATGCGAATTCGCACGTCCCTAAGGGTAGGGTAACCGGAAGAGGGGAATTATTCGTCCGCCGAGGTAGGTGAGCCCATCTCGGCAGCTTCACGGGCGGTGTTGTTCGCAGATTCCTCTTCGGGCGGGTCGAAGCGGTAGCCGACGTTGCGCACGGTGCCGATCAGATGTTCGTATTCGCCGCCGAGCTTTGCACGCAGGCGCCGCACATGCACGTCGACGGTGCGCGTGCCGCCGTAGTAGTCATAACCCCAAACCTCCTGCAGCAGCTGCGCTCGCGTGAACACGCGACCGGGGTGCTGGACGAGGTATTTGAGCAGCTCGAACTCCTTGTATGCCAAGTCGATGGGCACGCCGCGCAGATTCGCGGTGTAGCCGTTCGTATCCACCACAAGGTCGCCGGAGCGGATGAGTCCGTCCTCGTCCTCCGGGCCGGAATTCGCCAGTGCATTCGGCATCACGTTATACGTGGCCACGCGTTCGGTGACCAGACGCAGACGCCCTTCGACCTCGGCCGGCGATGCGGTGTTCACGATCACGTCGCTCACCCCCCATTCGCCGTTGACCACGGTGAAGCCGCCCTCGGTGAGAATGAGCACGATCGGCGTCGACAGACCCGAGGCGTGCAGCAGCCTGCACAGTGTTTTCGCGGAGGCCAGGTCGTCGCGTGCGTCGAGCAGCAGAATCGTGTTCTCGGGCATGCGCACCAGACTCGAGGCGTCCATAGGCAATACGCGCACACGGTGGGAGAGCAGGGTGAGCGACGGCAGCACGGTGGTTGGATCCGTGGAAAACGTCATCAAAGTCAAATCCGTCACGTTCCCGATCCTCTCCTGTTGGGTTCCATGCTTGTGTAACAGCGATGTGCGCATGGTGTGTGCAAGCACGTTTTGCTGTCAGTGTAGCGGAAGCGACGAAAAAACCCTGCGACCATTTCGCGATGAGAAACCGAAAATGGGACGTCGTGCCGGACGCGCGCCCATCGCGACGGGCGACGAGTGCGGCTGCTGGGCCGATTTGTGGGCGGGAATGGCCCCATATTACACTGTTTCTTGGTGTGACCGCCTGCGTGGATGTATGCGTGTGACGGTGGAGATATGAAGGTGAGAGATGAGTGAGACACAACATGGTAACGACGCCCGCAATGCCGCGGCGGACGGCGAACTGACCGCGGATTCCACCCTGACCGCGCAGATGGCCCCGGATTACCGCCCTGTGGCGCCGGTGGCTCCGTTCTCGCGGTCCGTATGGTTGCAGATTGCACTCTACGTGGTGCTCGTCGCGCTCGCATGCATTCCCGGCAGCAATGCCGTCTCGTCGGTCATGTTCTCGCTGACCGGCTTTGTAGTGGGTGTCATGATCATGCTGTTTGCGTTCTTCACGCCGCTGCGCGACGGAATTCCCGGCCGTGTCACCGGTGTGATTCTCGGATTGCTCGGTATGATCTTCGCCTCCACGCCCATGCTTGGCGAGTTCGTGTTCGGCTCGATGGGTTCGCCCTCCCGCCCGCAATTGGGTTCGCCGGGTACGTTGGCGGTGTGCGCATGGTTCGCCGGCGTGGGCGCGTTGCTCGTCGTGCTCGTGGTCGTCGCGTTCGGCAGGCAGATGGCTCGCCTCGACCGCAGCCACTTGATTGTGCAGTTGTCGCATATGGTGATGGACGGCGCATGCACGGTGCTGTGCAGCGGATGGTGCTTCCTGCCGATGCTCATGCAGGGCTTCGGCGAAAGCAAGGCGGAGAGCGCGAATGGCGAATTGTGGGTGTGGATTGCCGGTGTGGTGGCCATTGTGGTGTTCGCCGTCGGTCTTGGATTCATGGATCGCGTATGGTATCGCGATTCGCGGCCGCTCGAGGGCGCGCAGGCTCCTTGGGTGGGCTTCGCGTTGATACCGGTGATGCTCACCGGTGGTCTGGTCGCGCTCGCCACGCTGGTCGTGCAGCTCACGCTCACGGTGTGAGATCGCAGACGGCCGCAGACGCCTGCAGCATGTGAATGGCGATGGGGGCCGGTCCATATGGACCGGCCCCCATCGCCATTCACATGCGCGTCTGGATTTCAGAGCGTGATGTCTTCGTTCTTGGACTTGGCGAGACGCTCCTTGGCTTCCTTGATTTCCTTCTCGGCGGTCTCGACGTCGGCGAAGAAGTCCCCGGGCATGACCTCCTTGCCCGGCTCGAGAGCCTTGTACTGCTCGAAGAAGTGCTTGATCTCCGCCTTGTGGAACTTGGAGACGTCGTCGATGTTCTTGATGTTGTCATAACGGACGTCGTCCGGAACGCACAGCACCTTGTCGTCGCCGCCTTCCTCGTCGACCATGTGGTACAGGCCGACGGCGCGGCACTTGACCACGCAGCCCGGGAACACAGAGTCGGTGAGCATCACCAGCGCGTCGAGCGGGTCGCCGTCTTCGCCCAGCGTGCCGTCGATATAGCCGTAGTCATCCGGGTAGCCCATCGCCGTGAACAGCGTGCGGTCGAGGAACACGCGGCCGGAGGCCTGGTCCACTTCGTACTTGTTCTTGGAACCGCGTGGGATCTCCACGACGACATTGAAGGTTTCTGCCATGGTATTTCTCCTTTGCATGGACTTGTGCTAACGAACAACACAATACCCGCACATGCACACGGGGGCCGTTCGTCGCGAGTTGCATGCGGCGAACGGCCCCCGTGTGCTCAGCGGTGCTCTCAGTCGAGCGGCTGTTCCCCGGTCTCTACGTGGAACACATGCGCCACATCCGCCCAGGGTGCCAGCGAGACGAAGTTGTCCCAGCTCCAGTCGTACTCACGGCCGGTGAGCTGGTCCTTCACGCGGTACGGGTGCTCGGTGGGCAGCCCGAGTGCTTTGGCATCGACGTGGATCGACGACTGCTGCTCGTTGTATGGGTCGAGATTGACCACAACGATGAGCGTGTCGGTGCGTCCGTCTTTGGTGAAGCGGCCTTCCGTCTGCCGTGCGAAGGCGATGATGTTCTCGTTGGCGGACGGCAGGATCGTCAGATTGTGGTAGCTCGTGGTGGCCGCATGCTTCGAGCGGATCTCGTTGAGCGAGGTGAGCAGTTTGGAGATGCCGATTCTGTTCGCCGCGGACCAGTCGCGGACCTTGATCTCGAACTTCTCGTTCGACGACTGCTCCTCGGCATCGGCGCGCTGCCGGTTCTCGATAAGCTCATAGCCGTTGTAGATGCCCCAGCTGGGGGAGCCGAGGGCCGCGAGCACGGCGCGGATGGCGTGTGCCGCCACACCGCCGTCGCGCACATAGGCGGTGAGGATGTCGGGGGTGGTGGGCCAGAACGTGTTGTGCTGGTAGTAGCCGCCCTTGCCGTTGGTCTCCTGCAGGAACTCCTCGAGCTGCGGCTTCGTGTTGCGCCACGGGAAATAGCAGTGGGACTGCGTGAAACCGGCGTAGCTCAGCGCGCGCACCATGGCCGGGCGCGTGAAGGCCTCGGCGAGGAACAGCACCTCTGGGTGCTTCTTCGTCACGGCTGCGATCACGTCCTGCCAGAAGCGCACCGGCTTGGTGTGAGGGTTGTCGACGCGGAAGATGGTTACGCCCGCGTCGATCCACAGGTTCATGATGCGTTCGACCTCACGCTCGATACCCTCGAGATCGTTGTCGAAGTCGATCGGATAGATGTCCTGGTATTTCTTCGGCGGGTTCTCGGCGTAGGCGATCGAACCGTCCGGCTTGGTGCGGAACCAGTTCGGATGCTCCTTCACCCACGGGTGGTCCGGTGAGCACTGCAAGGCGAAGTCGAGCGCCACTTCGAGGTTCAGCTCGTGGGCGCGCTGGCAGAACGCCTTGAAGTCATCCATCGTGCCGAGCAGTGGGTCGACGGTGTCGTGTCCACCGAGTTCGCTGCCAATGCCGAACGGCGAGCCTGGGTCGTCCGGGCCCGCATTGAGGGCACCGTCGGGGCCCTTGCGGTTCGTCACGCCGATCGGGAAGATCGGAGGCAGGTACACGATGTTGAAGCCCTCCGCCTTGGCTCGTTCCAGTCCGCTGACGGCCGTGTGGAAGTTGCCCTGCACCTTTTTGCCGTTGTCGTCGAGGTAGGCGCCCTCGGAACGCGGGAAGAACTGGTACCAGGCGCTGAAGCTCGACTTCGGGCGTTCCACGTGGAACACATGGTCACCACTTGAGGTGAGACCGTCGCGCAGCGGATTCGTCTCATGCAGTGCCTCGATGTCGGCGTTGTCGGCGAAGGTGAGCCGGCTTTTGGCGTCGAGCGACGTGTCCATCATCGATTTCGCTGCCTCGCGCAACGTCTTGCGCTGCTCGGCGTTGAGATTCGCGTCACGGGTGGAGGCCCAGCGGGTGAGCAGCTCGGATCCGCTGGTCAGGGTGTTCTCCACGTCGGAAAGTACATCCACCTTGATGCGGGCGTCATGCAACCATGCCCCGTAGGTGTCTTCCCAACCTTCGATGGCCACGCGCCAGTTGCCCAGCTGCTTCTTCACCTCTGCGAATTCGGCATCCCACGGGTTCAGCGTGGAATGCTCGCCAGCCTGCAGCTTCGCCGTGTACAGGTCGAGGCCTGCGTTCTCCACGGTCATCGGGACCCGTGCCATGATGCGGCCGCGTGGATTCTTCAGCACGGCGGTCGCTCCGACCTTCGTGCGCCCCTCCATGAACACCTGGGCGGAAACGGTGAACTGCTCCCCGATCTCGACTCGGGCAGCGTAGACGTCGTCTTCGACGGACGGTTGGCAGTTCAGGATGTTGACGCGTCCGAACTGGCCCGGCTCCTTGATGGCGATCGGCATGGCCGGTGCCTCGGCTATGAATGTGGCCTGCTTGGACGCGCGTGGCTTGCGCGTGCGCGTCGTTTTCTTCGCCGCCGGTTTCCCGGCGGCCTCTGTCTCATTGTGTTGTGCTTCCATACCTGTCATTGTATGGAGTTTTTCGCGGCTGAGGTTGCGAGCCTGTACAAACGGTGGAAATTCCTTACCAATAGTCCACATTGTGGATGCATTTCCGGTCGGAAGGCCGCAGGCCTCTTCGTTCCCGCATGAATTCAATGCGGGATGGACAAAGTTCGTGCCGTTGTCGCATAGGCGTTGTGGATTGTGAATAGTGGCGCGGTTATCCACAATCGACTGAAACGCCGTCCTCCGTCCACAATGCCCCGTCCGGCTATGCACGCCGACCTGACTGTGTGAATCTGACAGCACATAATCTGCCAACACAATACGGGAAGGACGGTTGGAATGAACAGATCGGCAAGACATATGCGGGTCGTGGTGGTGCGGCTGCTCGCCATGCTGGCGGCCGTATGCGCGATTGTCGGCATACGGGGTGCGACTCGTGCCAATGCGTACACAGGGGAGAAACTCACCGTGGCCAGCGCCTCAGACTACCAAAGCTACTTCGATGGCGGCCGAATCTATTTCTTCGGAATGATCGGATATGACGGCCAGCAGAGACGGTACTACTGCATGGATCAATCGCAGGAGACGAACTACACGCTCGGCGTCACCAAACCGATGCCGGACACGTTGGTGACGCGCCTGGTGGGCGAGATGCTCAACCGACACCAACGCGAACACAACGTCGACGATCTGCAGGCGGCGTTGGCGTTCATCGTGCACGATGCATTCGACACAAGCCAGGGAGATGCCGGTTGGCCGCATGCGAGAGGGATTCTCGAAAGCCAATACCCGAACATACTCGCCAAGGCGCGCGAGCTCTATGAGGAGGTGCGTCCGGTCGTGCCGCAGTCCATTGCGACCCGAGTCGAGTACACCGACGGCAAACGCGCGGGAAACATCGTGCTCGAGATTCTCGACGACGAGGGCACGCCCACCACGAACACGGAGTATTCGGTGAGTCTGGAGGGCGATGCCGTGTTCGCGAACGGTGCGAGAACGCGAATCGGGCGCACCAACGGCAAGACCCTCCGCTTCGCATGGAAGGCGAGCGGCGAAGGAGCTGTGCGCGTCCATGCGCAGATGCAGGTGCCGGCGGTGGAGATGGCCGTGAGCTCCCAGAACCTGTTGCGCGTGGCTGCGGCCAAGACGGTGGAAGCGGCCGGGACGGCATTCGACACGGTCACCGTGTTCTCGCCGACGTTGGTCACCCAGACCACGCCGAAATCCACAGATCCCGGGTCTGCGGTGACCGATGACGTGACCATGCGACTCGACGGTGACGACAACTACTGGCCTGCCGATTCCGCAGTGGAGGCGAGCGGGTGGTACTTCACCGGCCTGCGCGGGGAGAACTTGGACTCGGTCATACGCCCGGATTCCGGCGAACCGGCACGGGAATTCCTAGGCAGACTGAAACGGCTCGGATTCGAACCCGCCGCATACGGCAACGCGACGTTCACCCATGACGGGCAGCATAGGCAGGTGCAGGCCGTCAGCGAGGAGAACGGGACGGAGCCGTACCGAGCACATGACGGCGACGCCTACGGCACATGGGTGTGGGCGGTGGAACGGCAACGGCAACCATCCGCCGTGCAACAGGTGATGACTCATGATTGGGTGAGCGGGTTCATGGAGCCGGCGGAGACCAATGTGACCCGCACGCCTGTGCAGGTGCGGTCACAGGCCGGTGAACACAGTGCACACGTGGGCGCCATGCTGACCGACGTGATCGAAGTGAGCGGATTCCCCCATGACCACGGTGAGTTCGGAGGCAACGAACAGTACGGGCTGGCTGCCGACGAACCGTACGCCCAGGTAAGCATGTGGTGGGCGGGCGACGGCAATGGCGGTGACGACGAACCGTACCGGCCGCAAGGCGAGGCCGAGCCGGAGGAAGACGGACACCACACGCTGATCGGCAGCTGGGACGTGCCCGCGCGCAACGGCATCGTGAGATTCGGCGGCGGCCAGATCGATGCGCATGGCGATGCGGTCACGGTGCAAGCCGCCCGTCCTGGGTGGTATGTGTTCGTCTGGAAATTCAAGGGTGACGCCCGTGCGATGCCGCAGCAGAGCGCCTACGGCGACAGCTGGGAGTGCGTCCGCGTGGTACGTGGGAGCGTCCATGCCGAACCGGCTGCAGACGGGTTGCCCGCAGACGAGCGAAAAACCGCTGACCTCAGTGCTTCCCCGACGCAACAGGGAGTGCGAACAGACCCCGCCAAGAGCGTCACACGGCAGCCCGCACCTATTCGACTGGCGAGAACAGGCGTGAGCATGGGCGGCGTCGCCCTGATGGGCGTAGTGATTGTGACCGCCATCGCCATGCTACTGGTCGCGCATCGTCGACATGCGATGTCACTGCGACGGGAAGACGGTGAACACAACGCGGCGACCGCAGGCGCCGACGAACACATGGAAACAGGAAAGGAATAGGAGGAATCTCATGCGAAAGCACAATGGCGTGCGATTGGATGGCGGGCACAGCGCGCTCGCGGTATTGGCGAGGAGGGCGGCTTCGGCCTGCATGGCCGTGGCAACAGTGGTCGGTGTGGTGGAGGCGGCACCCGCGTGGGCCGAAGAATCCGCTGAATTCCCGCAAACCATGCATTTCGCCGTCTCCATGGCCAATATGAATTTGAGCGAGAACGATCTGCCGGCGTTCCGCTACGGTTTCTCCGGGTTCCGGGAGGCGAATCCGACCGTGCCGGTGTACACGAACAGTCAATTCGAAGAGGCGCAGGCGTACTTCCGAGGCAATGCCGCCTATTGCATGGACGTCGACAAAGGGGCTCCGGGCGACCATTGGGGCGACGCGCGGAATACGGTGACGGTGGCCGAGCCGGTCACGGGGTACCACATGTTCAAATACACCACCCGTCCCAGCACGGTGGAATACCACAAGGCAGGTGCTCCGCAGACCGGTGCCGTGGCGTGGATCGCGGCGAAGGGGTACCCGAACGTGGAAAGTCAGAGCGTGTTCGCCAAGAACCTCGACGACGTCGACGCACGTTCCGTGACGCAGCTGGCAATATGGATCGCCTCCGGTCAGGTGCGTGTGGAAGGTGGAGAGGACTCATCGAAGGCCACGAAGGCGGTATCGGTGGCAAATCCGGGGCATCAGGTGGCTGGGGCCGGCTATTCGAGCGGCGGCCAGCAGAATTTCGCCCCCTACACGATGATCGGTCTGGCGTGGCTTCTGGCGCAGAAGGCCCTCAATGCCGAGGATCGCGACGAATACGAGGCCGTGTTCTATGAGCCGGTCGGAACCGCAGGCACCCTGCAACGCATGCTGTATGCGCGTAGGGTGCCGAAGAAAGCGCACCCGCGGACGGTGACGATGCGTAAGGTCGCGACGAATGCCGCATACACCACCGCCAATGAGGCATACGATATGACCGGTGCCGAGTATGCATTGCGCCGGAATGGGACGCTGGTGCATACCTTCAGCACCGATGCCGAAGGCAGGGCGACCTCGAGCGTCGATGTGATGCCCGGCACCTATACGTTGCAGGAAATGCAGGCGCCACGAAGAGGCTACATGCTGAATTCCAAGGTCAAAACCGTGGAGATTGCTGAAGGATCAGGCACGCAGACCATCACGATGGATGGCGAACATGCCGAATTGCCGCTGACCTCCATTGATGACCTTCACGTGCGCAAAGTCATAGCCAACGCCGGCTCGCCGGGCTCCCTCGAAGGTGATGTGGCGTCGTTAGAGGGGGTGCGTTTCCGGGTGGAGTGGTTCGGCATGGTGGCCACCGATGCAGCCGCCCTTGAGGGCAAACACCCCCAAGCGAATGCCATATGGCGAACCGACTCCAATGGCGTTGCGCGGTTGCATGAGAAGCCGGATGAGGGCACATGGCCCTACACGGATTCAGCGGGCCGCACCATGTTTCCTCTGGGAACCGTGCGCATCACCGAGCTCAACGCACCTCAAGGGCTGGTGCGTGCCGCTTCGGCACAACACCCGGGCAGTGTATTCACCCTCACCGACGGCGGCGACCACAAGGTGATGCGCACTACACTGAACCCGTGGAACAACGGCTCGGGCGGCAACGACGCGACCACGATCGCATTCCCGAATGAAACGGTCAAAGGCGGCGTCGAGGTGGTCAAGACCGATGATGACCTGCATGGTTCCCAGCCACAGGGCGATGCGTCGCTCGACGGCACGGTGTATGAGATCGTCAACAAATCCATGGCGCCGGTTCATGTGGGCGGCAGGGAGATTCCCCGCGATGCCGTGGTGGCGACCATAGCCACCAAGACGGTGCAGGGGAACAGTGTGGCTGCAACGGAGACGAGACTCCTGCCATACGGCACCTATCAGATTCGCGAACGCAGTGCTGCGGCCGGTTACCACCGGGCTGGGTTCGACAAGACCTTCCGGATTCGCGAAGACAACATGATCGTGCGGTACACGCTCGACGCCAATGGCGTCGACGCGAACATGGCCACGATCCGCGGAGTGGGTGCGAATGCCAACGATGTGCAGCGCGGTGGGCTCCAATTGCTCAAAGTGGATCGTGAGACGGGGTTGGCGACCCCATTGGGTGCGGCTTCGTTGAACGGCACCGGTTTCGAGGTGATCAACCGCAGTGCCAATGCGGTTGTCGTGAACAATCGCACCTATAAGTCCGGCGACGTGGTGCGAACATTGTCTGCCTCCTACGGAGACATAGTCGACTCCGATGGGAAGCCAACGGGGAGCAAGGGCATCGTGGCGAGAACCGCCATAGACGAATTGCCCTACGGAACCTATGAGGTGCGTGAGACCGTTGCCTCGGCAGGGTATTTGCGCGATGCATCCGCGCGCGCATGGTCAAAGCGCTTCACCATAGGCCATGATGGAGGTGATGCGTCAACCGGAGCCTATGAGGCCAATGGCAACCCGCATCGGTATGCCTCATTGGCGCATGTATCGGGTGCAGGTTCCGCGTCCAACCAAGTGCAGCGCGCGGATTTCCACTTCATCAAGAAAAGCGCCGACACCATGGAGCGCATGGGGCCGATCGCCTGGCGACTCACCTCGAAGACGACCGGGGAAAGCCATGTGATTGTTTCCGACAAGAACGGCGAACTCCATACGAAATCATGCGACGGCAGGTTCAATGACTCCGGGACCGGCACCACCGGATGTCGACCGCACAGCAGGAACACGAACGCCAACGACCCGGACGCTGTGAACGCAAACGGGGCGGTTGGCAAGGATTCTCAAGGGAATCCGGTGGTGAAGGATGCGTCGAAACTCGATGCCGAGGCCGGCATATGGTTCACCGGCATCGGGCCGAGATCAGGAGGCCAGTCGGTGCAGTGGACCTCCGCGACCTCCTATGAGGTGACGCGCGATGGTGCGAAGCGTGCTGTACAGGTGAACGATGCATTGCGCGCATTGCCCTATGACGACTATGAACTCGTCGAACTCCCCACACCCGGCGCGAACGACGGGCATCGCATGCTTTCGGTGACCCTCACCGCCAAGGAATTCAGCAGGAACGGCGACGGTTCGTTGAACCCGGACGGCAACGGCGTGGACATGGACTACGGAACACTGGGCAATGTGGCGATGGGCATGACCACACGGCTTGCATACTTCGGTGCAGGTGCCGATGCCTTTGGCGATGACGGCAATGCCGGTGACAAGCTCGCGCCTGCCATCGGAACGCTATCGGTGGTCGATTCGGCTGAATACTGGGGCGTGACGGCAGGAACGTACACCGATTCGGGCGAGCTCTACGTGATCGAGAACGGCAGGATTTCAGGCGAGGCTGTGGCGAAGGCCACGAAGCAGTTGAAGGTTGGCAATCCCCATGGCGGCACTTCCAAGCTCACTTTCACCATCGACCATGCCGAACGACTTGCCGGCAAGACGGTAGTGGCGTTCCGCACGATTCGCAATGCCGACGGCACGTCGTTGCTGGAGCACCGCGACGCCGCCGATGCCGAGCAGCAACTGCGCTTCCCGCAGATCCATACGAATGCTGCGGCCGACATCGACGACGAAGCCAATGCGAGCGCACAATCCGTGACAATCACTGACGCGGTGTCCTATGCGAATCTCGTTGCCGGGAAGCCCTACACGCTGAAGGCAACGCTCCACTACCGCACGTTCGGCGACACGGGTGTGGTGAGTGACGGGGGAGTGGTGCACGACCGACACGGCAAGGAGGTGACCGCCGAGCTGCCATTCGCACCTAGCCAATCCGACGGAACGGTTGACGTGACCTTCCTGTTCGAACCGCCCGAAGACCTTGCCGGCAAGACGGTAGTGGCCTTCGAAAGCCTGCAGCATAACGGCGTGGACTTCGCGGCTCACGCCGACATCGCCGATGAGCGGCAGGACGTGCGTTTCCCTGCCATCGCGACATCGGCCTCGGATGCCTTTGACGGTGACTCGTTGCTGCCGATCACGAATGGCGTGGTGAAGGATGTGGTGGAGTACCGCAACCTCAGTCCAGGGCATGATTACGAGTTGGTTTCGACCATTCATGCGAAGGTCGTGGGTGATGACGGCACCGTTTCCGACATGGGCGCGCTCACCGACGGTGACGGGAACACGCTGACGGTGACGACGACATTCACCCCCGGGCAGGCGGATGGCACCGTCGATGTGGAGTTCCCGTTGGACGTTGGGCATCTGCGGTTGGAAGGCAAGCGATGCGTGATGTTCGAGACCCTGCTGCGCGACCATACGATGCTCGCCGAGCACGCCGACATCAACGACGAGCATCAGGAGGTGCAGATCGCGAGCATAGGCACGCAGTTGACGACCGAGGGCGGCGCCCACGAATTGCAGGTGACTTCGGCGGTCTCGCAGGCGCAACTGGACGCACAGCTGGGAATACAGGTGCGCGAAAGCGACGATGACGTATCACAGGTGGAAGTGGTGCTCACCGACACAGTGGCCTATGCCAATCTGCTGGCAGATATGCCGTATCGGATGGATGGCGAACTGCATTTGCGCGGTTTCGACAATGCCGGCCATGCCCGTGATGCCGGTGTGCTCAAAGACCATGCCGGCAATACGGTGGTCGCCTCTGTCGAATTCACGCCGAAACGGTCCAACGGCACGGCGAGGCTCGAATTCAGATTCACCGTGCTGAAACGGGATCTGCACAATGTTGTGTTGGTCGCCTACGAGCGACTGTACTCCAATCCGATGCAGGACGCGCAACAGCTGACGGCCGAGCATGCCGACATAGCAGATGAGGGCCAGACCGTGCGCATCATCGATATCGGCACGCAGGCCCGCGACGCCCGGTCTGGTACGCATTCCGGAACGCTGGACTCCCGAATCTCACAGGTGGATACGGTCGCCTTCACCGGATTGACCGTAGGCAAAGAATATGAGGTGCGGGGAGAACTGCACATACGAGATGCCAATGGCGAGGATGGCGGTGTGCTCAGGAACAAGGACGGCCAGCCGGTGACTGCATTCGCCAGATTCACTGCAGCCAAGCCAACTGGGACCGCCGAGTTGAGGTTTGACGCCGAACTCGGCAACGTGTCAGGCGAAGTGCAGACTGTGGCATTCGAACGGCTGATGGTTGAGGGCAAACAGGTGGCCATGCATGCCGACATCGACGATGCGGGGCAGACGGTGATCTATCCCAAGCCGCCGGAACCGCAGAGACCGCGGGGCAACGCAGGTTCGGGCACGTCGGTCGCGGCGACAGGTGTCATAGCCGACGTGTTCCTTGCCTTTGCCGTCATCACTGGCGCGCTTGGCCTCATGGTGCTCACCGGATTGCTCATAGCACGCAGGAACCGGAATCTGTAGGTAGGCTCGTTGAATGACACCCTTTGTGGAGTCGACGGAATGCGTGAGTCGCGGAGTCCATTCGGCGCGGGCACCGGTTGGCGTTCGGTGCGCCGGGCTGAATTCGCGAACTGCGCATTCCGTTGTGCGCGCGTCGGGCGCCTGCAAAAATGGAGACGAATCAGGCGCAGCACAGAGCAGAACGGAGGGGCGCAGGCATGACCAGCGAGCAATCGCCCCACAATGGCAATGCGGCCGGACCTCCTGAGCCCTTGACGCAGGAGGGAAACGGCCTGTCGGGACGCGTGAAGGGCAGTGCGGCACGGTTCGATTGGCGGGAATCATTCAAGCATTTGCTGTTCGCCGTGGTGTGTGGCGTGGCCGGAGGTTTCGGGTCGATTCTGCTCTGCCTGTTCGTCGATGCCATGCGTAGTGTCTTCGTGCGCAACACCTGGCTGATCTGGCTGCTGCCGGTGGCCGGATTGCTCGAGTTGCTCCTCTACAAGATGTTCCGCATCCCGCTGGGGGAGACCACCGAATCGGTGATTGCGCGCATGAGGCACGGTCGGACGGTGCGAGGATTGCTGGCGCCGGGCATCTTTCTCACCACTGGCATGTCGATTCTGGCTGGCGGCTCCGTTGGCAAGGAGGCTGGAGCGCTTCAGATGGGCGCGAGTCTGGGAGCCACCATTGCCAAACCGTTTAAGTTGCACGATGTGCTGCGGGTTCAGGAAGGCGCAGCCGAGGACCGTAGTATGCACTCCTATGCCGCTTCCATGGGCATGGCCGCCACCTTCTCGGCATTGTTCTTTGCTCCGCTCGGTTCCTGCATGCTGGTATTGGAGTTCATGCGCTTCAGCGAGCTGAGGTATGTGGCGTCGATGCTCATCGGTTGCTTCGTCGCCTACTTCATTGCACGCCATTTCGGCATCGGCGATCTGATTTGCACGGTGCCGATTCCCGAATTCACCTGGCGTGCCGTGGGCATCTGCCTTGTCATAGGTGTCGCCTGTGCGGTGGCCGGCTCCATCTTCGCGCTGTGCATCCGCCTGCTACAGAACACGACGATGCAGATTGTGCGCAACTATTATCTGTGGGTGGTTGTCGGTGGTCTGATCATGGCCACGTTGGTCTCCGTGTTCGGGTGGTGGAGGCTCACCGGTTCGGGCGGCGAAATGCTCAACCACATGCTTGCACAGCCCAATGTGTCGTGGGATTTCGCAATCAAGGGGTTGCTCACCTTCATCTGCCTCGGTTTCTGGTTCAAAGGCGGTGAGATCATGCCGTCGTTGTGCATAGGTGGCCTCCTGGGAGGCGCGTGTTTCGCCATGACCGGCTCGAGCCCGCAGATGGGTGTGGCGGTTGGCGCTTTGTGTTTCCTAGCAGCATTCAACCGCTGCCCGGTGAGCGCGTTTCTGTTGGGATGTGAGATCTTTGGGTGGGGCATGGCACCATTTCTGGCCGTGGGTGTGGCGGTTTCGTTCATGTTCGGCTATCCGGCGGGCATGTATGGGGCGAGCATCGATCTGCTCATGACCTCCGGCTGGCGCAAGTTCGTATTGCGACAGCATAGGCGTGCCATGGAGAATGCCGCCAATCACGATCCCGATCTGTTCGATTATGTGCTGAGCGCCACCACCGCGTTCAAGAAGGCCACCGATCGCACACGGGTGTTCGCCGATCCTTGGATCGCCGAACATCAGCGCGAACATGAGGAACACATGCAGGAGCGTATGGAACGTGAGGAGAAGCGGCGTGCGGATGTGCGCAGGGCGCAGCGCGCGCCTGCGAAGCCGCATCATCCTGAGGCACCGACGCGCCCTGCGCAGTCTGCAAATGCAAACGGTACGCAAGAGCGGGAGCCGAAGACGAAGTAGTCGGTTCGAGTTCCGTGTGTGCCATACGTTGTCTGCAGGTTTGTCAATAGGCAATTCACGGACGTCTGTCAGATGTGATCCGAGCAATTGCCGCGACAAGCGTAAAGCTCGAATAAATGTACGCTGAGCGCTTTTCTGCCGAGACGGCACGAAAAGTCGTCTTAGTATCGAGGTGAATAACCATACCAGGAGGATGTTTGCAATGGTTGATGTAAGTGTAACTGCTACAAGCTCAGACCAGAATCTCACGGATTCTCCCCACTACCTCGCCGAGACGCTCATCAAGAACGGTGTCAAGCATATGTACGGCGTCGTCGGAATCCCGGTCACTGATTTCGCACGTATCGCACAGGGCATGGGCATCCGCTTCATCGGCATGCGCCATGAGGAGGACGCGGTGAACGCTGCCGCTGCCGAAGGATTCCTCACCGGTCGCCCAGCTGTGGCGCTCACCGTTTCCGCGCCGGGCTTCCTCAATGGTCTGGCACCGCTGCTTGAAGCCACCACGAACGGCTTCCCGGTCATCATGATCGGCGGTTCGTCCACTCGCCATGTCGTCGACATGCACGAAGGCGAATACGAAGGCCTCGACCAAATGAACTATGCGAAGCAGTTCTGCAAGGAATCGTTCCGCATCGACAAGATCGAAGACATTCCGCTTGCTGTGGCCCGCGCCATGCACATCGCATGCTCCGGCCGTCCGGGCGGTGTCTACATCGATTTCCCGGACGACGCCGTCGCCCAGACGCTCGACAAGGATGTCGCCGAGTCGCAGCTGTGGGTCGCGAACCAGCCGGCTCCGGCAATGCCGCCGGCGCAGTCCTCTGTGGATGAAGCGCTCAAGCTGCTCTCCGAGGCCAAGAACCCTCTCATGCTTGTGGGCAAGGGTGCGGCGCTGGCCCAGGCCGAGGACGAACTGCGTGAATTCGTCGAGAAGACCGACATGCCATTCCAGCCGATGTCGATGGCCAAGGGCGTCATTCCGGACGATGACCCACACTGCACGGCGAGCTGCCGCGGTCTCGCGCTGCGCACCGCCGACGTCGTGCTGCTCGTCGGCGCTCGTCTGAACTGGATGCTCAATTTCGGCGAGGGCAAGGAATGGAACCCGAACGTCAAGTTCATCCAGATCGATATCGACCCGAACGAGATCGAGAACGCCCGTTCCATCGCATGCCCGGTGGTCGGCGACATCAAGTCCGCCATGCAGATGATCAATGCCGGTCTCGAGAAGACGCCAGTGAAGGCGTCCGCGCAGTGGCTCGACATGCTCAAGGCCGACGCCGAGAAGAACGATGCCAAGTTCGCCGCCCGCGTGAACTCGAACACCGTGCCGATGGGTCACTACGACGCGCTCGGCGCCATCAAGAAGGTGTACGACCAGCACAAGGACATGATCCTGACCAACGAGGGCGCGAACACGCTCGACGATTGCCGCAACATCATCGACATCTACCAGCCGCGCCATCGTCTCGACTGCGGCACGTGGGGCGTTATGGGCTGCGCGGTCGGCTATTCAATCGGCGCCGCAGTGGCCACCGGCAAGCCTGTCCTGTACGTCGGCGGTGATTCCGGCTTCGGCTTTGACGGCATGGAAGTCGAGGTCGCCTGCCGCTACAATCTGCCGATCACCTTCGTCGTGCTCAACAACGGCGGCATCTACCGCGGCGATTTCGAGAATCTCGGCGACGACGGCGACCCGTCGCCGCTGACGCTGAGCTACGACGCCCACTACGAGCGCATGATCGAGGCGTTCGGCGGCAACGGCTATTACGCGACCACCCCGGCGGAAGTCGAGCAGATGGTCGGCGAGGCCGTCGCCTCCGGCAAGCCGAGCCTCGTGCACGTGCAGCTCGCCGATTATGCGGGCAAGGAGTCCGGGCACATCTCCAACCTGAACCCGAAGCCCGTCGTCGGCCCGCTCGCCACTTCCGAAATGACCGCGAACCCCTACCTCAAGGGCGCCCATATGTGATTCGCTCCGGTGCCCCGGAGCGCCGCGGCGTGGTATGACGACAAGTCATCCGCGCCGCGGCACCGGTGCTCCCGCCCACTCCACCAGAAGACAAGAGAAGACAAATGACAAAGATATTGATAGACGACATCATCCCCATCATCGTCATCATGGCGTTGGGCTATGTCTGTGGAAAACTCAGCTACTTCGACAACGATCAGCGTCAGGGCCTCAACAAGCTCGTGCTGAACATCGCCCTCCCTGCCGCACTGTTCATCTCGATCGTCAAGGCGACCCGTGAGATGCTCGCACAGGATGCGGTGCTCACAATTCTCGGCTTCATCGGCATCATCGTGATGTTCATGTTGAGCTACTACCTGTGCCGACTGATGTTCCACCATTCGATCCAGGAAGCGGCCGTATGCGCGTTGATCGCCGGCTCGCCGACCATCGGCTTCCTCGGCTTCGCCGTGCTCGACCCGATCTACGGCGACACCGTGAGCACGAACCTCGTCATCGCGATCATCTCGATCGTCGTCAACGCCGTCACGATTCCGATCGGCATGTATCTGATCAACCTCGGCCAGAGCAAGGATCGCGAGCGCCTGTCGAAGGCCGCCGTCACGAACTCGAAGGGCCAGGTCAGCATCGCCAATCCGAAGGACGATATCGCCGTCGATCCGAACAAGGATGCGAAGACCGACAAGACGGCAGAGGTGATGATCTCCAAGTCGTCGAACATGGGCAAGAAGAAGAACCAGAACCTCGAAGCGCTCATCAACGCACTCAAGCAGCCTGTGTGCTGGGCTCCGCTGCTCGCCATCGTGCTCGTGCTCATCGGCGTGCGCGTGCCGTCCGGTTTCGCTCCCACCTTCGACCTGATTGCCAAAGCGAACTCCGGTGTCGCCGTGCTGGCCGCCGGCCTCGCGCTCTCCACTGTGAAGTTCTCGCTGGGCTGGGAGACGATCTGGAACACGTTCTACCGCTTGATTCTCACCCCTGCGGCATTCCTCGGCGTCGGCCTGCTGCTGGGCATGGGCAGCAATGTGAACAAGCTCTCCATGCTCGTCATGGCTGTGGCCCTGCCGCCTGCATTCTCCGGCATCATCATCTCGAGCCGCTACAACATCTACGTCAAGGAAGGTGCGTCGACCACCGCGGTCTCCACGGTTGCGTTCGCCGTCACCTGCCTGCTGTGGATCTGGCTCGTGCCGCTGTGCTGCCACTGATTCAGCCCTATATATATATATAAATATTCGGGACCCCGACCATGCATGTGGCCGGGGTCCCTTGCATTGGCCCAGATTTTCGCGCCATCTTCTCCTGCGTAATTGGAGACATGTGCTTCGCCTGCGTAATTTGGGACATATAGCGGTCTCTATACGTCTCCTTTTACGCAGGGAAGAGTTGCGCGGCGGTCGTTAGTCGTTACCTCCTGCGTAATTGGGGACATATGGCGGTTCCTATCTGTCTCTTTTTACGCAGGTTTGAGGAGGGAGGAATGGTTGCCAATCTCCTGCGTAATTTGGGACATTCTGTGCGCTGTATTTGTCTCTTTTTACGCAGTTGTAGACTGCAGTTGCCAGTCTCCTGTTAGCCTCCTGCCAGTCTCTTGCGTAATTGGGGACATATGGATCCTTTCATCTGTCTCTTTTTACGCAGAGGGTGCAGAGGTGGCAGAGGTGGCAGAGGATAGCTGAGGATGGCAGATGGTGCCTGTCGCTGCGTATTTTTGCTGGAGATGCTTAAGCGCTAAATCTGGAAAACTGCAGCTGAGCTGGAAATCTACCATGAGAGATGATATTTTAGAGCGCTTCTCCAGTAATCGGCAAATATGAAACCGGTGCGATATCAATGGAATTCAAATAATCTGCAGATTATTTGTCGGCACTGATTGCGTATTCTGAACAGTTTGTCTCACATTTCGTAGATTAAGCGTTTCAGCATTCGGCAACTCGGTTGTGAAGCGCTTCAGTTTCACGATATCTTTACATTCGTAATCGGAACAGCTCAATGGCTGAGCAAATGTGTTCCGATTGCATGCAATGAAGCAAACATCTGCGATGAAGCAGTGGAAGAAGAAAGTAGGCTCATGCATACCAACATGAAGAAAACACTGGCAGCCGTGGTCGGCGCAATGACGTTGGCGGCGGTGCTTCCGGCAACGGCAGCGCAGGCGGCGGACAATTCGCTCCACGTCTCGGGCGGCAAGATCTACTCGGCGGGCAAGCAGTTCGTTCCGCAGGGCATCAACCACGCATACCAGTGGTACCCGGAGCACACCAGCTCGATCGGGGATATCGCGAACACCGGTGCGAACACCGTGCGCGTGGTGCTCTCCGGAGGCCGTTACGGCACGACGTCGGCGAGCGAGGTGAGCAATATCGTCAACGAGTGCAAGTCGAACAATCTGGTCTGCATTCTCGAGGATCACGACACCACCGGCTACGGCGACACCGCGTATGCCGCCGATGCCAAGAGCCTGAGCGATGCCGTGCAGTTCTGGAAGTCCGTTGGCAGCGCAGTGAAGGGCCAGGAAGATTATGTGATGATCAACCTCGGCAACGAACCCTACGGCAACAACACCGCTTCACAGTGGACGCAGGGGACCAAGGACGCCATTCGCCAGATGCGCGACGCCGGTTTCAGGCACACACTCGTGCTCACTGCGCCGAACTGGGGCCAGGATTGGCAGGGTGTGATGAAAGACAACGCCAAGAGTGTGTACAGTCAGGATTCGAACGTGCTGTTCGATGTGCATATGTACGGCGTGTACAGCACGGCGGACAAGGTGAAGTCGTACATCGACTCCTTCGTGAACCAGGGTCTGCCGCTCATGGTGGGCGAATTCGGCAACAAGCACTCCGACGGCATTCCGGATGCCGCGACGATCATGAGCTACACCAAGGAAAAGGGCGTGGGCATGCTCGCCTGGTCGTGGTGCGGCAACACCGAGGGCGTCGAGTACCTCGATCTCGTGAACAACTGGAACGCCGGCTCGCTTTCCGGCTGGGGCAACATGTTCGTCAATGGTGCCAACGGGTTGAAGAGCCGCGGCATAGAGAAGGCCGGCATCTATGGCGGCGGCTCCAATTCCGGTGGCTCGGGTAACACTGGCGGCAATTCCGGCACGACCGATGATGGGTACCCGATCTGCTCCTCTGCTTCCGTGGACCCGGACGGTGACGGTTGGGGCTGGGAGAACAATGCGAGCTGCAAGGTTCGCTGAAAGGGGCGCATATTACACAATGAGAACACTGCGACAATCTAATTCCTAGAATCTCCTACTCATATGAAGCCGGCCGGTTCCACTGTTCGGGGAACCGGCCGGCTTCATATGCAATATGCGAAGGGCGGGTTTCGATACCGCATTGATATCGAAACCCGCCCTTCGCGTAGCAGGCTATGACCGCGTGTGAGCGGTGCAGCGCAATCAGGCCTGTGCCGGAGCGGCGGTGAGGTCTGCCTTGACGCCATCGTTCGAGCCGATGACGCCCTTGGTCGCCAGATCGGCGATCTGCTCGTCGGTGTAGCCGAGGGACTTGAGAATCTCCTCGTTGTTCTCGCCGAGCTTCGGCGCGCGCTGGTAATCCGGCGCATAGTTGCTCATCGTGAACGGCAGGCCGATCGTCTTGAACTTGCCGCGGGCGTCGCCCTGATCGATCGTGATCAGCGTGCCATCCTCGTTGAGATCCGGATCGTTTTCGAGTTCGTTCCAATCGAGCACCGGGCCCACCGGAACGCCCTTGGCGCCGAGTTCCTTGGTGAGCGTGTACTTGTCGTACTGCATCGTGTATTCCTCGACGCGCTTGTACACTTCCTGCTTGTGCTCATCGCGAGCGTTCGGCGTGCTGAACTTCGGATCGGTGAGCCAATCCTGGAAGCCCATGGCGTTGCAGAAGTTCTCGAATCCCTTCTGCGACTGCTGAATCACAATGTACACATAGGCGTTCGGATCGGTCTCCCAGCCCTTGGCGCGATAGCACCAGCCGAGCACGAGACCGCCCTCGGCATTGGCCGCACGCGGAATCGCTTTGCCGAACTTGTAGCCCGGGTAGCAGTCGTAGTAGGAAAGCTGGTGTAGGTGATCGAGAATGAGCTGATCACGCAGCTTGATGCGGCATAGGTTGAGCACTGCATTCTGCATGGACTGGTACACGAACACGCCTTCGCCGGTGCGCTCGCGCTGCAGCAGTGCGGTGAGGATTGCAATCGTCAGGTGCATACCGGTGTTCGAATCACCAAGGGCAGCGCCGGACTGCGTCGGGATGTTCTTGTCGCCTTCCCACCAGCCGGTGGTCGAAGCAGCGCCGCCTGCGCACTGGGCGACAGGCTCGAAGGCCTTGACATGTTCGAAGCGGCTGCCCTGGTTGAATCCCTTGAGCGAGGCCATGATGAGCTTCGGGTTGATCTTGTGGACCTCGTCCCAACCGAAGCCGAGCTTTTCCACGTCGCCTGGGCCGATGTTCTCTACGAACACGTCTGCGTCCTTGAGCAGGTCGGTGAGGATCTTCTTGCCTTCCGGGTCCTTCATGTCGAGCGTGATCGACTTCTTGTTGGCGTTGAGCTGCAGGAAGTACAGCGAGTACGAGCCGTCGACGTCGTTCATCTCGTTACGGGTCGGGTCGCCGCCATGCACCTTCTCGAGCTTGATGACCTCGGCGCCCAGCCATGCGAGAATCTGGGTGCACGAAGGGCCAGACTGAACCTGCGTCCAGTCGATTACCTTGATGCCTGCCAGTGGGGCAGTGCTTTTGTCAGCCATACATGACCTCCTTGTAATCAGTTGTAATCAATATATGCACGAAACGTCGTTATTGAGACTTGTTTCAGCTACTAGGGGCAAGTTCCAGCCCGTGGAGGAGGTGCCTTTTCCGAGATCGGTTTTCGGTGTATGGGTCGCTTTCGCTCCGTGTGCCCGGTCCTGTGTTTCCCGTATCTTGTTGGCCATCGAGGCAGTATATTCACAAAATGGCCGCCGTAAGTGCTCGCTCATTGGTTATATTTCGCTGGCGCTCCCAATCTGGCCAATGGAACGGGGAGTGTGGACGGTGACGTAGATTCGATTGGTGCGCGGAGTCGGTTTCATGCGCTGGAAAAGCAAAAGGGCTAGGAATTCGATTCCTAGCCCTCAGTGGTAGCGGGGCATGGATTTGAACCATGGACCTCTGGGTTATGAGCCCACGTTTCTACAGTTTATCCGAGTTTGGTATTGTTTATTCTAGGTCTTGACAATGACCTAGAAACGCCGTAATTCATTGATTTCTGTTAATGGTGATTGGTGACTTTGTCCAACTTTTGTCCAACTGCATCCATGTCCAGAATTGTCCAGAAATGATACACTGGATACATACGAAGGAGGTCAAAGATGGCGAAGCGAGAGACATCGGGAGAGATCAAAGAGTTGGAGCGCGGTCGGCGGTATTCGATTCGTGTGCGACTTGCACCGGACGATACTCACCAATCGTGGCACTGGTCAAAGAGTCGCAAGGTTCAGGGAAACAAGGCAGAAGCCACAGCAGCTCTCGTGGCTTACAGGCAGGAGCTAGAAGATGCTCGTAGTGGGAAGAGCGTTACTGTCGGAGAGTATGCAACCGATTTCCAAGCTAAGAGGAGGGCTCTCGGAAAGGTGTCTTCGCTGACTATCGAACGAGATCAGCACGAGATTGATCGCATCGTGAAGTTTCTCGGTGATGTTCGCGTAGTGGATCTAGATGCACAGCGTATAGAGAAAGCATACTTGCACATGGCAGAGCAAGACAACGCATCGCCTGACGCGATTCATAAGGTGCATATGAAGTTGGCGCAGATCATGCGCAAAGCCTACCTCGAGGAACTGATTGAGCGTAATCCATGCGATGCCGTAGAGGATATCAAACGTCCAAAGGTAAGTCCGCAGAAACGCAAAGAAACGCGAATTACAAAAGAACAGGCCTTGGAGTTCGTGCACAAGCTTAAGAATGAGCCGCAAGACGGTCGGATTGTGGCAGTCTGGCTTGGTCTGGCAACTGGCTTAAGGCGCGGCGAAGCGCTGGCGCTTGTCTGGGAGGATGTTGATTTAGAGAACGCACGTCTCCGGATTCGTAAACAGTACGGCAAGGAGAAAGTACTTAAAGACCCGAAGACAGCAAAGTCTCGCCGCACGATTTCTATTGATAACCAGACTGTAGAATTCCTTACGAAGTGGAAGACCAAGCAAGCAGGGCTATTTGCAGAAGTGGGGCTTACTTTGCAGGAATCCTCGCCAGTATGCAGTAATGATCTGTGCGTTTTCCTCGATCCTGACAACTTCAGCAGATGGAGGAGGAAATTCTATGTTGAAGAGGGACTGGCACATTACGCGCACGAATCAACCTATATCGATCGTCGCGGAATAGAACGAGTGAAGCGGTCGGGATACATCGGCCCGAACTTTCAGGCATTGCGAAGAGCTCAAGCCACGCTGCTGGTGGCGGGGGGAGTGGATCCCAAGACTGTGCAGGCGCGCTTGGGGCACGAGAGCTTGAACACAACGCTGAATATCTATGCCGAAGAAGTGGGCGAGAATGATCGTAAGGCTGCCGATTTTATGGGCAAGCTGTTGGAATAGTGGGTTATCGGTAGTGCTGAAGATCTAGGGTGTATATAATTAATCGATCAGAATGAATGGATGGTGGTGATACAGGCATGGCTACGCCTCTCAATCGAGCAAATCAGGCGAAAGAAGACGAGTTCTACACTCAGTTGTCAGACATCGAATCTGAGTTGAAACATTATCGGAAGCATTTTGCGGGCAAGACGGTGTTGTGCAATTGTGATGATCCATTCGAATCTAATTTCTTCAAATATTTCTGCTTAAATTTCAATCGTCTGAAGTTGAAGAAGCTCATTGCAACTTGCTATTCAGGATCCCCGATAACAGGGAACGAGCTCACGCTTTTCGGTGACGACACAGAAGAGGAAAGGCGCACGCCTTACAAGGCTGTTGTGACTTCTGTGCGTGATGCCAATGGTGATGGTGCTACCAGCATGGTTGACGTGGCCGAATTGTTCAAGCAGGGCGAGAACCTTTGCGAACGTCTAGAAGGCAACGGCGATTTCAGATCAGAAGAATGCCTGAGATTGCTAGATGAAGCGGACATCGTGGTGACCAATCCGCCTTTCTCGAAATTCCGTGAATTCGTGTCTACCCTTGTGGAGCATGATAAGAAATTCATCATCATCGGTAACCAAAACGCTATCACCTATAAGGAGTTCTTCCCCCTATTGCGGGATAACAAAGTCTGGCTGGGCTATGGTTGTGGCGATATGGCGTTTAAGGTTCCAGATGACTATGAGCCGCGTAAAACGCGATATTGGCAAGATGAGAGCGGGCAGAAGTGGCGATCCATGGGAAATGCCTGTTGGTACACCAATCTCGACATCAAGAAGCGCCATGAAGACCTAGTTCTGGTTAAGCGTTACAATCGCGACGATTACCCAAAGTATGACAATTACGAAGCCATCAATGTCGGTAAGGTGATTGATATTCCTTGTGATTATGAGGGAATCATGGGTGTACCCGTCACATTCATGGACAAGTTCAATCCGGATCAGTTCGAGATTATCGGGCTACTTGCTGGCAATATCCGGGGATTAGCCGGCATTCCGTCCTCTACTGGTAAGGACGGCCCATACATCAACGGCAAGCTGAAATTCGGGCGGATACTTGTCCGCAACTTGCACCCCGAACCTCGCCCCTATGAAACAGTCACTCTCGAAGAAGCGCAAGGAAAGTAATGCAGATCACTGAAAACCGCATCAAGGTTCGCGACGTATATGAAAACTATGAGAACGATGATGAAGAGGGTGTGGTCGGCTATGACGATCGCTTGGATATTCGTCCCCGCTATCAGCGTGAATTCGTTTACAAGGACGCGAAGCGTGATGCCGTGATTGATACCGTATTGCAGGGGCTCCCGCTCAATGTGATGTATTGGGCTAAAACAGGCGATGACACGTATGAAGTTCTTGATGGCCAACAGCGCACCATAAGCCTGATGGAATACGTCGATGGCAATTTCTCAATCAAGTACGAGAACAATGCTATGAACTTCGATAACCTTCCCGAAGACGTTCAGGAGAGGATTCTTGATTACGAACTTCTCGTCTACATCTGTGATGGCACGGACTCTGAGAAACTCAAGTGGTTCAAGACCATCAACATTGCAGGAGAACGGCTCACTAATCAAGAGCTCCGCAATGCTGTGTATGCAGGGCCGTGGGTATCGGACGCAAAACGTTATTTTTCGAAGACAAACTGCCCAGCGGCCCGTTATGGGAACAGCAAGGGTTGTAACGGTTACGTCAAGGGCGAGAGTATCCGACAAGAGATCCTTGAGACAGCAATCGAATGGATCGCAGACCGTGACGGCACTACGGTCGATGGATACATGTCGGCGCACCAGAATGACCCGACTGCTCAGGAGCTGTGGAGTTATTTCCGTACGGTAATCGAGTGGACGGAATCACTCTTCCCCGTATATCGGCGAGAGATGAAAGGGCTTCCGTGGGGTCTCTGGTATAACCAGTATCATGAGCAGAAGTACGACCCCAAGGCACTTGAAGATCGAGTGAGTGAGTTGATGGCAGACGACGACGTAACTCGAAAGTCTGGCGTATACGAGTACTTGCTGACCGGCCATGAACGCGTCCTGAATATTCGCGCATTCACCGATCGAGATAGGCGTGCTGCCTACGAAAAGCAAAAGGGCATTTGCCCGTTGTGCCAGCAACACTTCGAGCTCTCCGAGATGCAAGCAGATCACAATATCCCATGGAGCAAGGGCGGCAAGACGATTCTTGAAAATTGTGTGATGCTCTGTGTCAAGGACAACATCAAAAAGAGCAACAAGTAAGCCTCGTGCTATGAGTGGCCTAACGATTGCGCTTAGGCCACTTCACGAGAATGCCTCCATGCTCTGCGATGTGCGCGTTTAGAGCGCTCTCTGTCACGTAGTCCTTGCTGCCGACTCGAATCGAGGGAAGCGCGTCCATCATTAGGCGAGCCTTATTGCGTCCTACATGGAACATCTGCCGTAGATCGTTCACATCGTAGAACTTCAGTCGATCTGACGGGGTTTCGCTGCTAGGCACGGTGGCCATGGTTCTTCCTCCTCTGCTTCTTGGCGCTTTTTTGCGGTTGGTTTTTTACTCGACGATTTTTCCGAGATTTGCGAGCGCTCTGATCGAGCTTCTTTCTCTGCGCACGCTGCTTCGTCTGCTCAGTGGCTTTCTTCCTCCGCAGTTCTTCACGCTGACGTTCCATTAATTCGTCTTTGAACTTCGAGTTCCGTTCTTTGAACTGCCAATATGACCAGATGACTTCACGGCAATAGGTTGTCGCTTTGGCTGCGACCGGTAGTAACTTCGGTTTCTTGAGCTCGCAGAGCTTGAGCAACTCAAAGTAGCCATGCACCTCCCACTCCTCAATGAGTTCCAGAAGTTCCATAACTTCTGGTCGTTCCTCATCTGTGAGCGCGATTTTCTTCCAATCGGCTCCATTGATCTCAATCACATCTTCCGGCAGATACTGAACTTTTTCAGGGTTATCGAGATGGACCAAGTAGCGAGCCATTCCGCGCGGACTTTCCACTCGCAGTATGGTTTTCGGCCCATTAAACTGCTCGAAGAAACGTGTCGCATTGCGACGTGTCGTCGTGTTCGTCCACATTGCGACAACGTGCCTATGTGGTTTCTTCAACTTCCCAGTCTTAGGATCCTCGATGTCCTTGTCATGGACTGGCGAAACCAGTATCTGCAAACCCGACATTTGCATGGTTGCTTTCCAGTCATCGGGACAGCTGTCGGGGTAGATCAAGCCCGCCCAATACCGACCCTTGTCGTTCAGGCTGGTTTGCGTATTATCGTCGGTCATATTCTCGCCTTTCTCGCATCTCACATCTCGTATGGGGGCAGTCGTAGTAGGCCCCCATACACCTTTCAGGCGGCGACTCTGCTGGGTCTGGGCTTTCGCTGACGCTTCGCCCATCGCCAGCCGAGTCACCGATGCAGCCGGTGCAGCTCCTCGTCACTGATGAATGGAACATGCAGATAGACCGTCTGATTAGTCTCGGTATCCCACAAATACCCATCGCCAGGTCGAGAAAAAGGTATCTGCCATGGGCGGGCTCCACGCTTCACTGCATCTTCACCCAACGCCATGGTGGCTTCGCCTTTAGAGTTCAATCGAAGTGCCACGGTAGTGAGCAACAAGCTCCGATATGGCAAGCTGGTGCTTACCCGCGGGTTCTGGGTAGCTACCACGACCGTGCAGTTTAGAGCGCGGGATCGTGAGAGAATCGATCGCACCAACTCGATGCACGAGTCTGATAGCTTTTTGTTCGGGCCCGATCGAACCATGTCCGCCGCTTCATCGATGACAAGCAGTCGGTGGCATGTCTGGGCGTCGGTGAGGGAGCGCGTCTTGCCGCGCCATTCGGCGGCTAGTGTGTCCACATTCGAGTTGAAATCAGTCAGCAGATCATATGCTTCTTCGAGGGTGTAGGCTTTACGGGCCAGCACGTTACAGTAGTTCTCTGCTTCCATGCCTGCTTTCAGATCGATGAACCAAATTTCTCCGCCGAATGCCACCTCCTGAGAGATGATGTTGGCGATGACGCTACCTTTGCCGCTGTTGGACTCTCCGATGACGGCAAGATGTGCAGATCGCGGGATTGTGACTGTCCTCTTCGGGTCGGCGATGTCAAGACCGAGAGAATATCGGTCTGACGGCAGTTTCCGATGGTTTCTGAAGATATTCATCGAAGCTCCTCTAATCGGGCGAATGTGACCCTGTATTTTGCTCTTGAGAACAGTCCCTGTGGGATTGTCTCCACGTTCACTGCTTGGAATGCGTGGCCGAGACGTGGGGCAACCGCATCTGCCCATGCATTCACGTCTTCGTCTGTAGTGAGTGCGGCGGGTAGCAAGAAAATCACGCGCTTGGGCTTCCTCGCGTACCTCACCTTCACTGCTTTCTCCTCGTCTGGCGACAGGCTGAGTGGTTTTGCGCACAGTGTGTCATGTTTGCGGGCTGCACGGCTGTTGTGACGTGCGATGAAGAACGCGCACACAGCGAGGAGGGCGAAGAGAACGATTGCAATGACGATGAAGTGGTCTTGTGCGAACAGTTGCGCTTTGGTGATGAAATCCATTGGTTCTCCTTGGACTGGTTCGAATATGACAAATGTGAAAACAGTGAAGATGGAGTGCCGAAGCTGAGGTTCGCTCCGGCACTTCGGGACAGCCATTGAGGAGAAATCAGAACGTCATGTCTGATTCATCTTGCAGAGCGGCTTTGATAGAGCGCATTTCCAGTGGAGTTGGGAAGAGACGGCCAACGGAGTCCTCTCCAAGAAGAACTTCGAGACACTCGTATGGCTTACCCGCCTTGCTCACACCCTGCACGATTTCTACGTGCAAAATCGGGTCCGTGGTGTTTGCCATGTTGCTCACCTCCTTTCGTTCGTGTTCGTCGGTGATTCCATCTAAAAACATGCAGTTCGGTTTGACGAATTTCGAGTGCAGAAATTACACCTGATGTGGCTTGAGACCTTGATATCATTGGGATAACAAAATTTGAAAAAAGATACGGCCGAGGTGAGTATGGAGATCGATAGCAAAATGTTGGTGGCTTCGCTAAGGAACTATGCGGAAGCAAAGCACATGCAGCTGCAAGATGTAGGTAAGCAGCTGGGATTCAGCAAAGATAGAACCAAGAGCATCTTTACAGGACGATCAAAGCTCACTGGTGATGATGTGCTTCGGATTCTCATGAACGTGGATATACCATTGCCGGAGCTGAAGAGGTACAGGCAACTTTGGCGTTTGCGCAGGGAGGTTCTGAATTTCGAAAGGCCGGACGACTTTGAACAGTTTGTTGACGGCCTGAATGTGAGTGCGACTCTCTTTCCGAGGAAAGTGCAAGGATCATTGGCAAGGAGCGACAACGAACGAGTGTCCACTGAATTGGCTAGAGACATGATGGCACGTGAAAACTGGTATGTGCTTCGAAATGGTTGGGTCTGTGCGCTCAAAGTTGAGGGTAAGTGGGTGACTTTTACACCATTCGCACCAGATTTCATGACAGCGGCAAGGGCAATGATCGGGCTTAAATGGATTCACCGAAAGACTGAAACGAGTATCCCGTTCATCGATTGGGGTGCTGTTCGTGGAGGATGCCCCTCCAGCGAAGAGACTTCTCGGTTCGTGGGACGAGAGCTGCTGAAGTATATCCAGAGCAAACCTGATCGTTTCCCTCTAGATGACGAATTTCGGGGCATGGTTGCGGGGAAAGCCATGGGTGAATTCCAGCAGAATAGAATTCTCGAACTAGAAAAAAGCTTGAACACGGTAAAAGAGATTGCAGAAAGCTCCTTAAAGTATTCATTGTCTACGGAAAAGGATGAATACGGTATCAGTCCGGCGGAAATCTATTCCAGTGTTTTCGATTATCTGGAGTCAAATGTTACGAATCTATATGGAATCCGTCGCCTACTTCTTGAAGACGGCATAACCATACCGCCGCAGCTTGAGGAAGAATGCGAGAGAGTGCTTGGGTTAAATGAACGACATTACAAATATTCGCTGTACATCGAGCCAATTCTTGCGGTAAATGATCTACCGGATAGGCTTGCAAGTCCTACTAAGGCAGAGCGAGTGCAGTATGAAAAGTTACGTGCAGATAGCGAGGAAAAGAGCAAGAAGAGCAAGAGTGGACGATAGTATGTCCAGAATTTGTCCAAATCCGCGTTCTAGCGTAGGGCAAGAAGAAAATAAAAAGCCTAGAAACCGCACGATTTCTAGGCTTTGATTAGTAGCGGGGCATGGATTTGAACCATGGACCTCTGGGTTATGAGCCCAGCGAGCTACCGAGCTGCTCCACCCCGCGTCGGCTGTTTCAAACAGCAAAAGTTAATATTACTCAGACTTGAGGGTTAGTCAAGCCGGCGTGTCGCCTTACCACTTTCGGGCGGGTTTTACCCACGGATTACCGCCAATGCGTCATCGGAATTTCTTCTATGATATGGGCATCTGAACAAATGCATCGCATACGATCCGGTCGACGTCGACCGGATTCGTCCAAGTGCTCGTGCAAGGGCGCAGGAGCCCCGCATTCGCGTCAGAAACAAATCCCAGGAAACTGGAGGAGGAAGAACAATGGTGAAGAAGATCATTTTGGATTGCGATCCCGGGCACGATGACGCCGTGGCGATTCTCCTTGCCATCGGCAACCCGAACATCGAGTTGCTTGGCGTGACCACCGTCGGCGGCAACCAGAGCCTCGAAAAAGTCACATACAATGCGCGTGCCGTGCTCGAGAAGGCGCATGCGCCCAACATCCCCGTGCATGCAGGCTGTGCGCGCCCGATCATCCGCGACCCGCAGGTTGCGGCGACAATCCATGGCGAGACCGGCCTTGACGGCGTGGAATTGCCGGAGCCGACGCGTCCGCTCGATCCCGGCCATGCCGTCAACTGGATCATCGACACGATCATGAGCAATGAGCCCGGCACCATCACGCTGGTTCCCACCGGCCCGCTTACCAACATAGCGCTGGCGGCGCGACTCGAACCGCGCATCGTCGAGCGTGTGAAGGAAGTCGTGCTCATGGGTGGCGGCGTGCATGTGGGCAACTGGAGCGCCGTGGCGGAGTTCAACATCAAGGTGGACCCCGATGCCGCCCACATCGTGTTCAATGAGAAGTGGCCGGTCACCATGATCGGTCTCGACCTCACCCATCAGGCCCTGTGCAAGCCGGAGAAGCAGAGGATGATCGAGGGCATCGGGACGCCGCTTGCGAGTTTCGTTTCCGGCCTCATGGACTTCTTCCGCAAATCCTATGCCGAAAACCAGGACTTCGTCGATCCTCCTGTGCACGATCCGTGCACTGTGGCGTACCTCATCGACCCGACGGTGATCACCACACGCCGGTGCCCGGTGGATGTGGAGCTGCGCGGCGAATTGACGCTCGGCATGACGGTGGCCGATCTGCGTGGCCCTGAGCCAAGCGCGGAGGAATGCCACACCCAGGTGGCAATGAAACTCGATTTCGACAAGTTCTGGAATCTGGTGACCGATGCCATCCGGCGCATAGGGTGAGCGGGCCGCGCTTCCTGCACACTCGAGCATCCTCGTTTCACAGTCGTGCGACCAGAGCCGTGTGACCGCATATCCGATAACTCAACGAATCATTATTCATAGGGAGGGTCGAAATGACCTCTGTGCACAATGCGCCTGCACCGAAGCAGGTGGATGCCAAACATGTAGGGGCGCTGATGGCCGCGTTGATGGCCGCCATCTTCGCGTTCCAGCTCAACGCTTCCATGCTTTCACCCGTATTGACGACAATGCGTGTGGAACTCAACACCACCGACGCCGAGATAGGCCTTACGCAAACGGTGTTCTTCACCGCCTGCGCCGTGTTCTCGCTGTTCCTTCCCCGACTCGGCGATCTCAAAGGGCGCAAGAAGGTGCTCATCGGCATGCTCGCCTGCACGGCGATCGGCTGCGTCATCTCTGCTTGCGCGACCAATGTGACGATGTTGATGATCGGCCGCGTGATTCAGGGCGTAGCCGGACCTGTGGTGCCAATGACCTTGCTCATGCTGCATGCAGAGGTCACCGACAATGCGCGGTACGCGAGGCTCATGGCTATCCTGACTTCGGTCAATGGCGGCATCGCCGGCGTGGATGCGTTGCTTGGCGGCTGGCTTGCCGGCAATTTCGGCTTCCGTTCGGTGTTCTGGGTGATGTGTGGCGTGGCCGTGCTCGCCGTCGTGCTGGTCTGGTCGTTCGCCCGTGAGTCGACTGCCGATGAGACCCCAAAGATGGACTGGCTCGGCGCAATACTCCTTTCCGCCGCATTCCTGGCCGCGTACCTCGCCATCAACGAGATCGAGAAGCTCGCTGGTGCCAATTGGTGGCTCATCGCCATCGAGATCGTTGTCGCGGCCGTCCTGTTCGTGATCTTCTGGCATGTGGAAAATGCACAGAAGAACCCGATGGTCACGACGACGTATCTCAAGGAACGCCGCACTTGGGGCCTGTTGCTCACCACCTTGCTCACCATGACCGGTGTGTTCGCCGTCATGAACGGCATTGTTCCGGCGCTTGCGCAAGACACCTCGGTCGGTGCGAGCATGAGCGCCGACACCGTCTCGCTCGCCACACTCACCCCGTATGCATTGGTGGGTCTGGTGTTCGGCCCGGTCGCCGGTGTGATCGCCTCCAAGATGGGGTACCGCAGCACATTGCGTGGCGGTCTCATCGTCTCCGCCATCGCGATGGTGTTCGGTGTGTTCGTTTGCCAGTCCCCGCATATCTGGGGATTGGTGGTGCTCTCCGTGGTGCTTGGCCTGAGCTATGCCGGCACCGCGAACATCATGCTGAACGGCCTCGGCATCGTGCTGTCCCCCGAAGACAATCCCGGTTACCTGCCCGGCCTGAATGCCGGCGCATTCAACCTGGGTGCCGGCTTGAGCTATGCGATTCTCTATGGCGTGCAGCAGGGCTTCTCCGACGCGCATGGTGCCACGATGGGGTACACCGGTGCCATGATCGCCGGCATCATTCTGCTGGTGCTTGCATTCCTGAGTTCGCTGCTCATTCCGAAACCAGCTCAGAATGCCGCCGAGGAGCATTGACGTAGACTCGTGCGATATGGCCGGTGGGTGCTTTGCGCCTGCCGGCCATATTCTTTGGATTGCATATCGGCATGCGTACTGTGCGGTTGCGTTGTAAGAACGTTCGCCCATAATTGGAGCATGCCTATCAAGATTCCCGGCGGACTGCCGGCCCGCGCCATTCTCGACTCGGAGCGCATCTTCGCGCTCGAGAAGCCGGAGGCGGAGCGTCAGCGTGTGCGTCCGCTCAAAATGGTGATTCTCAACCTCATGCCGAAGAAGATCGAGACGGAGACGCAGCTGTTGCGCCTCATCTCGAAGTCGCCGCTGCAGGTCGAGATCGACTTCATGAAGACCTCCACGCATGAGTCGAAGCATGTGAGCGCGGACCACTTAGTGAAGTTCTATGAACCGCTTGAGGCGTACGAGGGCAATTGCTACGACGGTCTGATCGTCACGGGCGCCCCCGTCGAGCATCTGCGGTTCGAGGACGTCGATTATTGGGATGAGTTCAAGCGCGTGCTCGATTGGTCCTCCACGCATGTGTTCTCCACGATGTACATGTGCTGGGGCGCCATGGCGGCGCTCTACCAGCGCTACGGCGTGCACAAGATGGATCTCGACGAGAAGCTGTTCGGCGTGTTTCCGCAATTCCTGCAGGATGAGTATTGCTTCCTCACGAACGGCTTCGATGAGATCGCGCTGCAGCCGCATTCTCGATTGGCCGGGGTGAACGAGGCCGACATCGCCGCGAATCCTGAACTGCAGGTGCTCACCTGGGGGCCGCAGGCCGGTCCCGGGCTGATCGCCACGCGGGATTTTTCGGAGGTCTTCGCACTCGGGCACTGGGAGTACGGCAAGTACACGCTGGCGGAGGAATACCGGCGCGATATGGCGAAGGGCATGAGCAATGTGCCGTTCCCGCGCAACTATTTCCCGAACGACGACCCTGCCTTGGCCCCACTGTTCTCCTGGCGCGCGCATGCGAACCTGTTGTGGCGCAACTGGCTCAACTGGGTATACCAGACAACCCCGTACGATCTGTCCGAGGTTCCACAGCTGCGTGCCGAACGCAGACTCGGCACCGACCGTTCGATTCGACACGCCCCTTGCTCGCCGCGCGATGATCAGTTCCTGCCGTTCGACACGTCGGGTTACGGCCTCAAATAAGGCCCGTCGTCCCTTGCTGCCCACCGCCGAACTGGTGTTGGCACGGCGGTGTCGGTGCCGTGTCGTTATGTCCACTATCGGGCTAATAATCGCTGTTCAGTTGTCCGGCGGCCTGCCGGGCGGCTGGCGAGAACTGTTCGTTGAGCGTAAGCAACGGCGACCGTAGCGTATGCGAAGTAAGGTATGCAGTAGATTGCCGTGAGCGATGCCGTGGCGGGTGTAACAGACTTGTCACAATCGCCGCGGCGCCAAGGCATAGACTTGCAGCAGAGAGACAATCAGGAGGCATGAATGGTTGATGTATTCAGCGCAGGCGCACTGACGCTTGCAGAGTCATCGATGGAAATGCCGAGCATCGACGACTTCCTCCCACCGGAGATTCTGTTCCAGGGGACGCCGTTCGCAATCAACCGCATCATCTTCGTGCGTATCCTGGCCACGATCATCATGCTGCTGGTGCTGGGAATCACCGCTGCGCGCGCCAAACTGGTGCCTGGCCGCTGGCAGGGCGCCGTCGAATGGCTCATCGAGTTCATCAAGAAAGACATCGTGTACCAGGTGATGGGTGAGGTGCGGGGCAAGCGCTACGTACCCATGATCACCACCGTGTTCCTCACGCTGCTGGTGTTCAATCTGTGCGGCGAGGTCCCCGGCATGAACATCGCGGCAAGCGCCACGATCACGCTGCCGCTCGTCTTCGCCATGTGGTGCTTCGCCCAGTATTGGATTGCGGGCATTCGCGAGAAGGGGCTCGGCCACTTCCTGCGCGACGAGCTGTTCCCGAAGGGCGTGCCGTGGCCGATCTACATCCTGCTGTCGCCGATCCAGCTGCTCGAGCTGCTGGTCATCCGCCCGTTCTCGCTGACGATCCGACTGTTCGCGAACATGGTATCGGGCCATCTCATTCTTGCGCTGTGCCTATCGGCCACGCAGTACTTCCTCATCGACGTGGTGAACAAGTTCATGATGCCCTTCGGCGTCGTGACCTTCGCCGCAGGCGTGTTCATGTACCTGTTCGAAGTGCTGGTCGCCTGCCTGCAGGCATACATCTTCGCGATCCTCACCACCGCGTACATCAATATGAGCTACCCGGAGATCGACTGACCACCGGCAAATAACTGTTGCTGAAAAGCAATGACCAGAAAGGAAATAACAATGGATATCGTTACCCTCGCTGAGGTTGCCGGCAACCTGAACGTCGTCGGCTACGGTCTTGCAGCCATTGGTCCTGGCATCGGTCTGGGCATCCTGATCGGTAAGACGATCGAGAGCACCGCCCGCCAGCCTGAACTTGGCGGTCGTCTGCAGACCCTGATGTTCCTCGGTTTGGCATTCGTCGAGGTCCTCGCACTCCTCGGCTTCGTCGCTGCATTCATCTTCCAGTGATCGAGTCAGACTAATCCGAAGCACATCATACGAGGACAAGAAAGGAGGAGGACGTGACCATTGCTGCTAACGGCGTGGACCTGTTTCTGCCGGAAACATACGACATCGTCTGGTCGCTGATCATTCTGATCATTGTGGCTCTGTTCTTCTATAAGTTCTTCCTGCCGAAGTTCCAGTCTGTTTTCGATGAGCGCACCGCAAAAATCGAGGGCGGCCTCGCCAAGGCGGAGCAAGCCCAGAAAGATGCCGAAGAGGCCAAGAAGAAGTACCAGGCTCAGTTGAGCACCGCTCGCGTCGAGGCTTCGAAGATTCGCGACGACGCTCGCGCAGAGGCTTCGCATATCATCGCGGACGCCCGTTCGCGTGCCGAGACCGAGGCCGCGCAGATTACCGCGAATGCCGAACGCTCGCTGGAATCCCAGCAGCAGAAGGCCATGGTGAATCTGAAGGGTGAGGTCGGTTCTCTGGCCACCTCGCTCGCTTCCAAGATTCTCGGCTCCGAGCTTCAGGATTCTGCTGTGCAGACGCAGATGATCGACCAGATGCTCGCCGACATGGAAAACGACGAAAGCAAGAAGTAGTGCTACGTCACCCACGTGCGCTTGGCGCGCGTATGAGTGAAGAAAGGGAGGTGACCGATGCAAGGAGAGGCGTCACGCTTGGCGGATCGCGAATCGCGCGATTCCTTTGCCGCCAAGCTGCGTGAGTCGGGTAACGATGCGTGGGAGATTGGCAATGAGCTGTTCACCATCACGTACGTGTTCGACCACAATCCACGCATTCCGCGTGCGCTCACTGATCCTGGCCGACCGACGGAAGACAAGGTGGCGTTACTCAACAATCTGCTTGGCAAGCAGGCGTTGCCGCTGACGATGGAGATTCTCACCGATCTTGTCGGCCGCAGCTGGAGCCGTGCAGGTGACATCGACAACGCGATCGAGGATTTCGCTGTGGATGCCATGATGTATCAGGCCGACGATGAGAAGAAGACACTCAAGGTCTCCGTCCAGCTGGCGCAGCTGCAGTCCGCACTGCTCAACCTGCCGGTCGTCCGCTCGGATCTGTCCGACAGCCAAGGGCCCCTGAACGTCCGCTACGAACTGCTGCATGCACTCATCGATGGTGCGGATTTCGACCGCATCACCGTGCGTCTCGCAGAGCATTGCACACGCAACCCGCGTAACCGTCGTTACCTGGAATCGGTGCAATGGCTCATCAACAAGTTCTCCCGCCACATGGGCGAATCGATGGTCACCGTCACGACGGCGACCCCGCTTTCGGACGAGCAGTCCGACAAGCTGGCGCGGATCTACACGAAGAAGACTGGGCGCCCGGTCCATATTCATTCGGTGGTGGATCCGACCGTCATGGGTGGCATGCGCATCCAGGTCGGCGATGAGGTCACCGACAACACGGTTGTCGCACAGCTGGAGAACCTCAAGCGCAAGGTGAAAGCCGGAGTGAGCGAGTAGGTTGCGCGTGGCCGGCCTACAAGGCTGGCCGATTGAATGTATACACAAACATAAGGAGTGATCATGGCAGAATTGACCATTGATCCCGCCACGATACGCAAGGCGCTCGACGATTTCGTCGAAGCCTATACGCCATCGGAGACGCCGACCCAGGAAGTGGGCCATGTGGCGACCGCCGGTGACGGCATCGCGCATGTGACGGGACTGCCTGGTTGCATGGCCAACGAACTGCTGACCTTTGAGGATGGCACCCTTGGCCTGGCCTTCAACCTTGACGCTCGCGAGATCGGCGTGGTTATTCTCGGCGATTTCGTAGGCATTGAGGAAGGTCAGGAAGTTCGCCGTACCGGCGAGGTGCTGTCCGTGCCGGTCGGCGATGGGTTCCTTGGCCGTGTGGTCGACCCGCTGGGCCGGCCCATCGACGGCATGGGTGAGATCAAGAGCGAGGGAAGGCGCATTCTCGAGGCTCAGGCCCCGGACGTCATGCACCGTCACCCGGTCGACCAGCCAATGTCCACCGGACTCAAGGCGATCGACGCAATGACCCCTATCGGCCGTGGCCAGCGTCAGCTCATCATTGGCGACCGCCAGACGGGCAAGACGGCAATCGCAATCGATACGATCATCAACCAGAAGAAGAACTGGGAGTCGGGCGACCCGAAGAAGCAGGTGCGTTGCATCTACGTGGCCATCGGCCAGAAGGGTTCCACGATTGCCTCCGTGAAGCAGAGCCTGGAAGAGGCCGGCGCCATGGAGTACACGACGATCGTCGCCTCCCCGGCCTCCGATTCCGCCGGCTTCAAGTACATCGCGCCGTACACCGGTTCGGCCATCGGCCAGCACTGGATGTACAACGGCAAGGACGTGCTCATCGTGTTCGACGATCTGTCGAAGCAGGCCGAGGCCTACCGTTCGATCTCGCTGCTGCTGCGTCGTCCGCCGGGGCGTGAAGCATACCCTGGCGACGTCTTCTACCTGCACTCGCGCCTGCTGGAGCGCTGTGCACGTGTGTCCGACGATCTGGGCGGCGGCTCCATGACCGGCCTGCCGATCGTCGAGACCAAGGCGAACGACGTCTCCGCATACATTCCGACCAACGTGATCTCCATCACCGACGGCCAGATCTTCCTGCAGTCCGATCTGTTCAACGCAGGTCAGCGTCCTGCCGTCGACGTCGGCATCTCGGTGTCTCGAGTCGGTGGCGCGGCCCAGACGAAGGCATTGAAGAAGGTCTCCGGCACGCTGAAGATCTCGCTTGCCCGCTACCGCTCGCTGGAATCCTTCGCCATGTTCGCCTCCGACTTGGATGCGGCCTCGAAGGCACAGCTCAACCGTGGTGCGCGTCTGACCGAGCTGCTGAAGCAGCCGCAGTTCTCGCCGTACTCGATGGAGCAGGAAGTCGTCTCGGTGTGGGCCGGCACGCACGGCAAGTTCGACGATCTCGCTATCGCCGACGTGCTGCCGTTCGAACATGGCCTGCTGGAGTATGTGGATCGCAACACGGATATTCTCACGACGATCCGTGACACCGGCGATTTCACGAAGGAGACGGAAGAGGCCCTCGACAAGGCGGTGGACGCCTTCCGTGAAACCTACGTCACCAAGGCAGGCAAGCCGCTCGTCGACAAGAAGACCGCTCCCAAGAGCGTCACCCCTGTCGACCAGGAGCAGATCAAGGCCGGCAAAGCTCAGGAAAAGAAGTAACCTATGGCATCGCAACTCGCATTAAAAAGCAGGATCGCCTCCACGGGTTCGTTGGAGAAGATCTTCAACGCTCAGGAGATGATCGCGGCTTCGCACATCGCGCAGGCCCGCCAGTTGGCGCTGGATTCGAAGCCGTACACTGATGCGATTTTCGATGCCGTCCAGACCTTGGTGTCGCACACGCATATCTCGCATCCGATCGTCAAGAAGGACGAAGGCAACCCACGGGTCGCCGTGCTCGCCCTGACGGCGGATCGAGGTATGGCCGGTGCCTATACTTCGTCAATCATTCGTGAGACCGAAGATCTGCTCGCCCGCTTGGAAGGCGAGGGTAAGCAGCCGCAGCTGTACGTGTATGGACGTCGCGGGGTGTCTTACTACCATTACCGCAACCGTCCGTTGGCGCAGTCTTGGGAAGGCGATACCGAGAAGCCTGGCGTCGAGGTCGCCAATGCCATCTCCCGTGCGTTGCTGAAGGCATACATGGAACCGGTCGACGAGGGCGGCGTCGCCGAGCTGTACATCGTCTACACCGAGTTCATCAACATGGTGGTGCAGAAGGTGCGTGTGCTGCGCATGCTGCCGGTCGAGGTGGTGAAGGAAGACAAGTCGCATCTGAATGTGCCGGACACGACCACTGCGCCGCAGGTGCGCCCGTTGTACTCCTTCGAGCCGAGCCTGGACGAGGTGCTCGACACCGTGCTGCCAAGGTACGTGCGTTCGCGTATCCATGAATGCCTGTTTGAAGCGGCGGCCTCCGAGGTGGCCTGCAGGCAGAACGCCATGCATACCGCTACGGAGAACGCGCGTGATCTGATCAACGATCTGACCCGCAAGCTCAACGCTTCGCGTCAGGCGTCGATCACCCAGGAACTTACCGAAATCATCGGCAGCGCCGATGCGTTGAACAAAAAGGAAGAGTAGGAACGCGAAATGGCTGAGAACCAAGCTAATGCGGCCGCTGACGAGGCTGCGGAGCCAATCGTTGGTCATGTGACGCGTATTCAGGGTTCGGTTATCGACGTCGAATTCCCTGTGGGCCACATGCCGGACATCTATAACGCGCTGACTGTTGAGATCAAGCAGATGGGTCAGCAGGAGGAAGGCGAGGTCAAGGACTCCGTCATCACCCTCGAGGTCGAACAGCACCTCGGCGACTCCACCGCGCGTTGCGTGGCATTGAAGTCCACCGACGGCTTGGTGCGTGGCGCCATCGTGCACGACACCGGCGGCCCGATCGAGGTGCCGGTCGGCGATGTTACCAAGGGCCATGTGTTCGACGTTTCCGGCCACATTCTCAACAAGAAGCCGGGCGAGAAGATCGTGATCAAGGAGCGCTGGCCCATCCACCGCAACCCGCCGGCATTCGATCAGCTCGAGTCGAAGACGCAGATGTTCGAGACGGGCATCAAGGTCATCGATCTGCTCACCCCGTACGTGCAGGGCGGCAAGATCGGTCTGTTCGGCGGCGCAGGCGTGGGCAAGACCGTTCTGATCCAGGAGATGATCCAGCGAGTGGCGCAGAACCACGGCGGCGTCTCCGTGTTCGCAGGCGTCGGCGAGCGCACCCGTGAGGGCAACGACCTGATCGGCGAGATGGACGAGGCCGGAGTGCTCGAGAAGACCGCGCTGGTCTTCGGCCAGATGGATGAGCAGCCGGGCACCCGTCTTCGTGTGCCGCTCACCGCACTGACCATGGCGGAGTACTTCCGCGATGTGCAGAATCAGGACGTGCTGCTGTTCATCGACAACATCTTCCGCTTCACGCAGGCGGGTTCCGAGGTGTCCACGCTGCTTGGCCGCATGCCATCCGCAGTGGGCTACCAGCCGAACCTGGCCGATGAGATGGGCTCCCTGCAGGAGCGCATCACCTCGACCCGTGGCCATTCGATCACGTCGCTGCAGGCCATTTACGTGCCTGCCGACGATTACACCGACCCGGCCCCTGCCACCACCTTCGCCCACTTGGACGCCACCACGGAGCTTTCCCGTGACATCGCCTCGCGAGGCATCTACCCGGCCGTGGATCCGCTGGCCTCCACCTCGCGAATCCTCGACCCGCGGTACGTGGGCCAGGCGCACTACGACTGCGCGAACCGCGTCAAGGCGATTCTGCAGCGCAACAAGGAGCTTCAGGACATCATCGCCCTCATCGGCATTGACGAGCTCGGCGAGGAAGACAAGACCACAGTGAACCGCGCCCGCAAGATCGAGCAGTTCCTCGGCCAGAACTTCTACGTGGCCGAGAAGTTCACCGGTGTCCCCGGCTCCTACGTGCCTGCGGAGGAGACCATCGAGGCCTTCACCCGCATCTGCGACGGCGTGTACGACAACGTGCCGGAGCAGGCATTCTCGGGCATCGGCGGCATCGAGGATCTCGAGAAGAAGTGGCACAAGATGCAGAAGGAATACGGTGACTGATGGCAGGCGCAACGATTGCAGTGAACATCGTTTCGTCGGAGCGCCCGGTCTGGAGCGGTGAGGCGAAGCAGGTGGTGGTTCCCGCCTACGCGGGTGGCATGGGCATTCTGCCCGGCCATGAGCCAGTGCTTTCGGTGATCGAGGAAGGCCGTTTGGACGTCACAGACCCGAATGGCAAGAAGTTCTCGTTCGAGGTGACGGGTGGCTTCATCTCCTTCGACTCCAACAAACTCACCGTGGCTGTTGAAAACGCGCGTTCCATCGCGTTCCAGGCGGAGGGTGCCGACCAAAGCGGCATCGTGGGCTGAACCCAACGCCAATCCCCTCAGTGGGCCACTCGGGCTTTCCGGGTGGCCCACTCGCATATTGGGCGACAGAATATGCCGTTCAGGCAACGATTTCCAGACCTTGGTGGTTGCCGTGGGCCGGATTGGGCGGGCGGCAGGGCCTCGTCACTGGATCGCAAGCGCCCTTTACGTTCCTCAACCCTGCCGCCCGCCCAATCCGGCCCACGGCAACCACACGTCAACGCATGGAATTGGCGGAAGCCTTGAGGCGTTGCTGCCGGTGATTGGTGTCGGATGCGGGGCGGTGCGGAAAGGTTGAGGAACGTAAAGGGCGCTTGCGATCCAGTGACGAAGCCTTTCCGCACCGCCCCGCATCCGACACCAATCACCGATTAGAGGCATGGGCGAGCAGGGTTGGGGGAGAGGGGCCGCTAGCCTTGACGGCATGCGAATCATTGTTGCAGACTGCTGCGCCGAATACACCGGACGCCTTTCGGCCTCCCTCCCGCTCGCCAAACGAGTCCTGCTCATCAAGGCAGACAACAGCTTGCTCATCTTCTCGGAGATCGGCTCGTACAAGCCGCTCAACTGGATGCTGTCCCCGTGCACGATCAAAGACATCACCCCACAGGACGCCGACGATGACCCGGCAACACCCACGCCGGAGAAGATCATTCGCGTGCAGTCCACGAAAACGAACGATGTGCTCGAAGTGACGCTGCAGCACATCTACAGCGACGAGACGCACGATCTGGGAACCGATCCGGGACTGCGCAAAGATGGCGTGGAAGACCACTTGCAGCGGTATCTCGCCGAACAGATCGAGCGCATAGGGGAGGGCGCCAAGCTCGTGCGCCGTGAATACCCGACCGCAATCGGCCCGGTGGACATCATGGCCATCGACGCCGACGGCACGCATGTGGCCATCGAGATCAAACGCCACGGCGGCATCGACGGCGTGGAACAGCTCACGCGCTATTGCGAGTTGCTCAACCGCGACCCCCTGCTCGCCCCTGTTCGCGGCATCTTCGCCGCACAGACGATCACCCCGCAGGCGCAGGTGCTCGCCAAGGACCGCGGTTTCGACTGCCTGCTGCTCGATTACGACGACATGAAGGGCACCGATGACGGCGCACTGCGCCTGTTCTAGATGGCCGGTATCTGCCCGAATATGGAAGCGCTCCGTGGGCCTGAGGCCCACGGAGCGCTTCCATATCAATGCGATATGCGAGGTTGCCGATCAGTACTTCGCGAGAATGTCGACGACGAACACGAGCGTCGAGTTCGCCGGGATCTCACCCTGCGCCTGGTCCCCATACCCGAGCGACGGCGGAACCACGAGCAGCACCTCGGAACCGACCTTCTGGCCCTTGAGGCCTTCGAGCCATCCCTCGATCACGCCACCCTGCATGTTCACGTCGAAGGTCGAATTGCGGTCCCACGACGAGTCGAACTGCTTGCCGTCAAGCAGCCAGCCGGTGTATTTGACCACCGCGTAGCTGTTCGAGTCGAGCTTCTCGCCGTCGCCTTCGATGAGCGGCTGCACCACGAGCTTGTCGCTGTCCTTGTAGCCGTTCATGTCGATGGAGGGCTTGCCGTCGGCTGCATTCGTCACCTTCGGCAGATCCGACGGAATGTCCTTCACCTTCGTGCCCTCGGCCTTCGTGAGGTCAGTGGACTGCGACTTGAGTGTCATCACTATGAGATTGGATGAGTCGGCGGTGCTGTCATTGCTGCCGAATACCACGGTGGAGTTAAGCTTGAGGCCATCAATCACCGACAGCAACGCAGATGTTTTTTCACCTTTTTTAGGCGCCACTAGTGAGCAATCCATCTGGTTGGTCTCCCAAGTGCTCATCTTGATATCGCCCGTTTTACCGTCCACGGCCATTCCCTGTGCACATACGCGGTTGCCTGGCTTGATTACCTCGCCGTCTCCTTCCTGCAAGATGGCATAGGAATTATCAGGAACATTGAGCGGCTTCTTGAATTCGAGGACCGGCTTCTCGCCCACCTTCGCGGTGTCCTTCACGCCCTCGATCTTCGTCAGGCCCGAGCTGGCGGAGGAAGAGGCGGAAGATTTTCCGGTGGATTCGGATGCATTGCTATTTCCGCAGGCGGCGAACGCAAAACATGTCGCGGCCACGCACATCGCGGCCACGGCTTGCACCGCCCGTTTGCGGATTCCTGCTGATTTGGCTTGTGTCATACCTGCCAAGAATATCCGCGCGCATGTATTTCGCCGAATGTATATGCGCTCAGGCAAGAAGCTGAATCTGCATACAGCGCTAGAATAGAAGAGATATGACAGACATACACGAACAGCGAGAGCAGACTCGCACCAAGAAAGAGCCGACGCGCCACGCGAAAATCATGCGCGGCGTGGTGACGCCGATCTTTGGCCTCCTGGCGGTCGCCTGCATCGTTTTCGGTATTCTCAACCAGACCATCTGGCAGCCGAATCCGCAGATTGCCGCGACCGCGCCGGTACGGAACACGCAATACCTGCTCGTCGACCAAGGCGTGGCCAATCTGGTCGACAAGAACGTTCGAATTGAAGCCGCAAGCCCGAGCGCCACCGCCAACGACGGCGTATGCATGGCACTCACGTCGCCCAAGGATGCGGCTGGCTGGCTGGCGGGGCAGCCATACGAGCGCATCACCGGGCTTTCCAATTGGTCCACACTGTCTTACGCCGAACAGGGTGCACAAGGCGAGGCGAACACCTCCGGCGCCGACGTCGCCTTCAAGGACTCGAATATGTGGAAAGAGGTCAACTGCGGTGCCGGCAAGGCATCCCTCGACCTCAAGGACGCGGCCGGCACCGATGTGGTGCTTGCGGACTTCGGTCAGAAGGTTTCCGATGGCTCGCTTGAGATGCATTGGACCCGTCATGACATTCCGAACTTCTCCATCCCGTGGTATTTCGCGGGCGGACTGTGTGCGGTGCTCGCCGTGCTGTGCGCCTCGGTGTTCGCCATGGACATGAGCGCGCGCCGCAAGAAAGTGAGCGAAGACGCCGAACGTGCCCGTCAGGAGCGGCAGGAACAGCGCAAGGACGAACCGAAGATAGGCGAGGCGCTTGCAGGCTCCCTCGCGGCGCTGAAACCGCGGAGCAAGGGCAAGTCCAAGACCAAGGGTGGTCCTCGTCACGGCAGGCATGCCGGCAAGCAGGAGGATGAGCAGCCGACAACCCCGACCATCGTGGACCCGCACGCACGAAATCTGGTGGCGGAACAGGCACAGCAGGCGAACGAGAACGCCAGCGTGGAGGTCTCCGTGGCGAATGGCTCCGATGAGGCGAGCGAAACGGCCACGCGGACGGTCTCCAATGACGGGTCTGCCACCGATGGCACCACCACTTCGGTGATCACCGAAGCCGAGCTGCAGGACTACTTCGCACGTCTGGCCCGCGAAGTCGGCATGGAATCGTCCACGCCGTCCGAGCAGGGCGAGCCAGAGGCCGAGCGTGTGCAGGACACTGACGAATCTGAATCCTCCGAAGACGAACAGTCTGCAGAATCCAATGAATCCACTGAATCCACGGAACCCGAAGACGTCACCGAGACGAGCGAGGGCGGGGAAGCCTCTCAGGAAGAAACCGAAGGGGAGCAGTCCGCGGCCGCCGAGTCGGGCGACAAGGAGGGCAAATGAACACGCGTAGGAAAGCCGTTTCTCTGGGTGCAGCCGGCCTTGCGTTGTGCATGTGCGTGACGCTTGGCGCATGCGAAGGGCAATTGCCGGAACCGGTGCAGGCGACCGCCTCGGCTTCGGCGTCACCGAATCTCACCACCGAGCAGGAGAAGGCGATACGCAAGCAGCTGCTCGAAGCCATTGAGCAATGCAACAATGCGAAGTCGGCGGACGGCCTCGACCGTGCGATGTCGGGCCCGGAACTCGAGATTCGCAGAAGCGAGCTCGCCGTGGCGCAGAAGACCGGCAATCTCGATCCGAAGACCGACATTCCCGATGCGATCACACAGACGATCATCCCGACCGATAGCGGATGGCCGCGCAGCGTGTTCACGATCACCACGACCACGCAGGACCAGCAGTCGAAGCGCCTGCTCGTGTTCGATCAGGAAAGCGCACGGCAGAATTACAAGCTGTGGGGAGTCGCGCGCCTGTTCCAAGGCGTGCAGATGCCGAAGTTCACCGTGCCGCAGATCGGCGCGCAGATGGGCACCGACAACGACGACAATCTCAAGATGACGCCGAAGGAAGCGGTGAAGCGTTACGCGGACGTGCTGCAGAACGGCGACAAGAGCCAGTATGCAGGCGATTTCGACAACGATTACCTGCGGCAGGAGCTCGCCACGCTCTCGCAGACCGTGCAACAGGGCATGGAGCGCAACAAGGGCACGCAAACGCAGACCTTCGAGCCGGTGGACGGCCAGATGCGCATTATGCGTGCGGCTGACGGCGGCGATCTGGTGGTGGCGCAGATCAACTCGGTGTGGACGCGCGCAGCGGGCGAGGGACGCGAGTCCCAGCCGGCCTCGGATTCCGAGAAGGCATTGTTCGGCGACGCGAAGGCCACGAGCACGATGCGCGTCACCTATGTGAACGTGGTCGCCCTCTACATACCGTCGGCCAAGGCGAACGCGAAGATCACGGCGGTGGGCGCGGAACGCCAGCCGGTCAAGGTCGAGGCGATCTAACAGTCTTTTTGCACGCGCATATTGCAAACGTTCAACAGTGCGCGAACACGCGCGGAAAGGGGCATCATGCCGGAACGTGAAATCAAGCCGGGAATCTCATTGGCAGGGGCCATCGACCTCGAGGGACTCAAGCATCAGGTCAAGGCGGAGCCGGGGCAAGCAGGTGGCGCACCGGCCGCGGGTGGCTATGTGATCGATGTGACACAGAACAATTTCCAGGCCGTGGCGCAGGCGTCGGCGACCTACCCGATTGTCATCTTCATGTGGGTGCCTACCGACAATCGCCTGTTCGACATGGCCCGCGAACTCGGCGACGCGGTCAACGGCATGGACGGCAAGCTGCAGCTCGCGCGCATCGACGTGAGCCGCGAACCCGAGATCGCGCAGGCATTCGGCGTGCAGGGAGCGCCCGCGTTGTTCGCTCTGATCGGCGGCCGCCCGATGCCGATTCTGCAGGGCATGCCGCAAGGTGACGAAATGACGCAGATCACCACGCAGGTGCTCCCGCAGCTCGTGCAGGTCGCGGCGCAGGCCGGTGTGACCGGTACCGCGCCGTACATCACGCCGCAGAACGCCGACGACGAGGAAGACACGCAGAAGGAACCCGCCGTGCCGCCTGAGCACGCCGAAGCACACCGTTTGGCTCAGGAGGGCGACTATGCGGGCGCTGCCGATGCCTACGAGCAGGTGCTCGAACGTGAGCCGGACGACGAACTCGCCAAGCGCGGGCGTGCGAAGGCGCTGCTGCTTGCCCGTTCCGCGAATGCGGATGTGCGCGAGGCACGCGAGAAGGCCGCGGCAAATCCGGACGACCTCGACGCGCAGCTGGCCGTCGCCGACGTCGATATGATCGGCGGCCAGATTCAGGATGCCTTCGACCGTCTGCTCGACTATCTGGCAGCTCATCCGGATGCGGTGGAGCCGATTCGCGAACGCATGCTCGAGTACTTCCTCATTCCCGAGGCCACCGACGAGCGTCTCGCACGTGCACGTCGCCGCCTGGCCACGCTCATGTACTGATCGGTCGTATCGCGACCGCCATTCGGTGTCCGCATTACATACGCGCCTGCTGGCGGAAAGTCAGGCGAACGTGTAAAGTAGTGCAGGCATGGGCTCATAGCTCAGTGGATAGAGCGTTCGCCTCCGGAGCGAAAGGCCGTGGGTTCGAATCCCATTGAGCCCACCATGTTGAGAAGTCTGGAATACCGAAATGCCGGTATTCCAGACTTCTTCGTTTTGGCTCGTGCCGTGGGCGCGCAATCGTCCACCCGGATTTCGGCCACCAGGATTGCAAACGAGGTCCGCAGGGATGGCGCCCTGCAGACCTCGCGGAAGTGGAAGAAGAAAAAATCAGTCAGATTGTCAGAGCTACATGCACCTCCTCGGTTCCTGTTGCTGCGGTTGGAACAACGGTGCCGGAGACCGGCTGGCCGTCCACGGTGAGCGACTGTTCGCCGGTGCGGGTGACGTCAATGATGTACCGTGTGCCACGCCATGTGCGCTCGATATGCAGCTCGCCGAAGTTGGGCGGCAGGTGCGGCTCGATCTTCAGGCCGTCGAATGTGGGCTGCACGCCGAGCAGATGCTGGGAGACGTCTACGAAGGTCCATGCCGCGGTGCCGGTGAGCCAGCTGTTCTTGCCCTCGCCCGGGGTCGGCGCCTCGGGGCCGGCGACCATCTGGCAGTACACGTACGGCTCGGTGCGGTGAATCTCGGAATACTCCTCGGTGTAGGCGGGGCAGGTGCGCTTGTACACGTTGAAGGCCTCGTCGTTGTTGTTAATCTTGGCGTTCGCAATGGAGATCCACGGGTTGTTGTGGCAAAAGATGCCGCCGTTCTCCTTATAGCCGCGCGGGTATGAGGAAATCTCGCCCAACTCGATGCGGTAGGTGGAGTATGCGGGTGCGAGGATCGCGGTGCCCCAGCGGCAGGTGAGCAGTTCCTTCGTCGATTCGAGCGCCTTGGCCGCCTTGCCGTCGTCGACGCCGATGCCGGCCATCACGCACATGCCCTGCGGTTCGATGTAGATCTTGCCTTCACTGTCTTCATTCGTGCCCACCGGATTGCCGTTGGCGTCGTAGGCCCTGCGGAACCAGGCGCCGTCCCAACCAGCGGTGAGCGTGGCCTCACGCACTTCGGCGATCGTCTTGCGCACCTCGGCGGTCTCGTTCGCCACCTCGTCGGCGCCCATGCCGCAGGCCTCGCCGAATTGCTCGAGAATCTGCGCATACTGCTCGCCGTACAGCACGAACATGCCGGCGATGATTCCGGGCACCGGCTTGTTCAGGAACATCGCCCGCGCCTTCGGTGCCATGAAGTTCTGGGAGGCGCTCGGCGGCACCTTCCTGGTGGCCACCATCGTTTCGATCTCCACCGTGTTCTTCTCGACGCTCGCCGGCTACTCGTTCTCGAAACTGCGCTTCCGCGGCCGTAACGCGCTGCTCATGCTCGTCGTCGCCACGATGACGATCCCGCAGCAGCTCAGCGTCGTCCCGCTGTACATCATGGCCAACAAAGCCGGCCTGTTCGGCTCGCTGTGGGCCGTGATCATCCCCGGACTGGTCAGCGCATTCGGCGTGTTCTGGATGACCCAGTACATCGGCGACGCACTGCCCTACGAACTCATCGAGGCCGCTCGCGTGGACGGGTGCTCCATGTTCCGCACCTTCCTGCATGTGGCCATCCCCGCCGCACGCCCGGCGGCCGCGATGCTGTTCCTCTTCACCTTCATTGCCCAGTGGACCAACTACTTCTGGCCCATGCTCATTCTCGGCCCGAACAAGAACAAGATGCTCACCGTGGCGGCCGCAACGCTCAAGGGTGCATACTTCACCGACTACACGATCGTGATGTCGGGCGTCGTGCTCACCACCGCCCCGCTGTTGCTGCTGTTCTTCTTCGCCGGCAAGCAACTGGTCTCCGGCATCATGGCCGGTGCCGTGAAGGGCTGATTCGTTCCCTCCTCTCATTCGGCCGGGGTGCAGATTGTCTCTGTACCTCGGCCTCTTCCATATCCGCAATCCGCAGAACATCGAAGATGCGTGGTTCCCCAATCTTTCACGTGAAACATTCGCGTAGCGTGGTGGGGCAGCGGTCTGGGCTGCCACGAGTAGTCTGCAATATGAAACATGAGCCCACGTGCACACTCAAGGTGCTAAACCAGAGCATAGATTCACGCCAGCGAGCGAAAGGAACATCATGTACGAGAATCTGCAGGCAGTGACCACCATGGAGGCGCCGGCCGCACTCGGCGCATACAGCCAGGCCGTCAAGGCGAACGGATTCGTGTTCGTCTCCGGCCAGCTCGGCATCGACCCGGCCACCGGCGAGCTCGACGGCGTCACCGCGGCGGAACAGGCCGCACGCGCGCTCAAGAACATCACCAACATCCTCGCCGCCGCGGGATGCGGCGTCGAACACGTCTGCCGAGCGACGATCTACCTGCGCAACGTCGAGGATTTCTCCGAGGTGGACGGCGTCTATGCGAAGACCTTCACCGGCACGGTCAAGCCCGCACGAGTGGCGTTCGGCAACAACATGATCCCCAAGGGGGCGCTCGTCGAGATCGACGTCATAGCGGTCTGCCCGCAGAACTGACGCCACATTCGCCCCGCCGTCGGCGCACGGCTGCGCATGCCGTTTCGCACAGCGCTAGACTGGGGCTATGATTCAGGCATTCTCAACATACGCGAATGCGCAGGGCACCACGCTTGCCGCCGCGTTCGCGCCGCTTGGGAATGCCTATTTGCGTGTAGGGCGCACGCCGGAGAGCACGTCACACGCCAGCACCCCCACGCTCAGCATCGACACGACTCGCGTGCGCCAGCCCATCGACGGCTTCGGCGCATCGATCACCGAGGCGACGAGCTGGCTGTGGCACAATCGCGTCACAGACAAAGAGCGATGCATCCGCGATCTGTTCAGCCCGCGCGACGGCATAGGCATCTCGATGCTCCGTCAGCCAATCGGCCCAAGCGACCATGTGAGCGCGCCGTACCGCTTCGTGCGCAGATTCCCCGACCGCAATCTCAACTCCCTCGATTTCACACCCGAGATGGAGCGCGTGTTGCCCATGGTCGAGGCCGCGAACGACTGTGCGCTCGCCACGCAATCGCATGCGCTCAACATTATGGCGAGCCCGTGGAGCGCGCCATGGTGGATGAAAACGAATCTCAGCGTGCTCGGCAAACGGCGCTACACGCGGATCACCGGCCATCTGCGGCGCGGCATGTATGCCGCCTATGCGCGCTATATCACCGGTTTTGCGCGATTGTATGCGCAGCGCGGACTGCCGCTGTTCGCGCTCACCGTGACGAACGAACCCGACTACCCGCAGTCGCGATGGCCATCGATGGCAATGACCCCGCGCGAGCAGGCAGAGTTCGTCGCGCGCCATCTGCGCCCCATGCTCGACCACGCCGGATTGGAAGGCACGCGCATTCTGTGCTGGGACCACAACTACTCCACCGACCATTATCCGGACGGCGCCTTCGTGCGAGACATGTACGCCGATTCCGCCGCGCTCACCGCCTGCGCCGGCTCCGCATGGCATTATTACGGCGGATCCGCGCGCACGATGTCTCGCATTCACGACGCGTTTCCGAACAAGGGCATCTGGGCGACCGAGGCGAGCGGCGGCGACTGGGGGCCGCGCAATTTCACACCCGCGCTGCTCTCGCTGGGCACGGCGGTCATTGACATGATGAACAACTGGGCGAGGAGCGCCGTGTTGTGGAACATCGCGCTCGACGAGCACGGCGGTCCCGACTACTACTACCTGCGCAACGATCGCCGGCATTCCGAGAACCGTGGTCTGATCACTGTGCGTGACGACGGTTCGATACGCCGCAATGCAGACTACTACGCGCTCGGCCACTTCTCCAAATACGTGCCGATTGGCTCACGTTGCGTGGAATGCGCGCTCGACCATGCGCAAGGTGTGCGTGCCGCCGCCTTCCTAGTCCCTGCCGCTCTTACTCATGGTGATGGTGACCAGGTTGTTGCCGTGCTCGTGAACTCTCGCCCCGAGCCGCTCGACCTGCTGTGCCATCTGCGCGGTGCAGGCAACGGCGTGATGCTGACATTGCCGGCTTCCTCCCTCACCTCTTTCCTGGCATGATGTGTACCGTGTGGTGATCGTCTTCAGGTATCTTCGATTGTTAGGTGGGTGGCCAGAGTATCCACGCATAATTCCATCCCTTTTATTCGACAAAAGTTGGGTGATTTGTCGAATAAAAGGGGGTTTTCATGATGTTCTCCTAGGGTACTCAACCTAACAATCGAAGATGCGGACGACGGGCCACCTCACAATCGAGGATATTCCTCAAATCTGTCGGCGTTGCCGGTAGACTTGTTGGAATGAGTCCAGAAGCGCTACAGGAATTGATCTTCACCATTGCCAATAACCTTGTTTCCGAGGGTAAAGCCGGCACTTTGACGGCCGAGGAACTCCCGGATTCCGCCAAATTCGCCGTCATGCGCCCCAAGGATCGCGCGCACGGCGACTGGGCGTCGAACGCCGCCATGCAGCTGGCGAAGAAAGCCGGCATGAAACCGCGTGATCTCGCCCAACTGTTCGCCGACGCACTGAATGGCACCGATGGCATTGCCGCCGTCGAAGTGGCAGGTCCCGGCTTCATCAACATCACGCTCGACTCCGCATCGGCGGCCGCAGTGGTGGACCAGGTGCTCGACGAGGGCAATCGATTCGGCAAGAACAATCACCTGAGCGGCAAGACGCTCAATCTGGAATTCGTCTCCGCGAACCCGACCGGCCCGATCCACATCGGCGGCACGCGCTGGGCCGCGGTGGGCGATTCGATGGCCCGCATACTGCAGGCCAATGGCGCCACCGTTGTGCGCGAATACTACTTCAATGACCACGGCGAGCAGATCAACCGCTTCGCCAAGTCGCTCGTGGCCGCCGCCCACGACGAGCCGACGCCCGTCGACGGATACAAGGGCGCCTACATCGACGAGATCGCACGCCGTGTGATCGTGGAGGCCAACGCCGAAGGCATCGATATTCTCAATCTGCCGCGCGTCGACGGCGGCACCGACGAGAAGGGCGAGCCGCTGGGCGAAGGCGATTCCGAGCAGCGTGAGGAGTTCCGCAAGCGCGCGGTGCCAATGATGTTCGACGAGATTCGCCAGTCCATGAAGGAATTCCGCGTGCACTTCGATGTGTGGTTCCACGAGAACAGCCTGTACGAGGACGGCGAGGTGGAGAAGGCGATCGCCGACCTGCGCAATGCCGGCGACATCTACGAGAAAGACGGCGCGACCTGGTTCGAATCGACCGAGCATGGCGACGACAAAGACCGCGTGATCATCAAATCCGACGGCACGTACGCATACTTCGCCGCGGACATCGCCTACTACCGCAACAAGCGCCACCGCAAGACCGACCCGGCCGACGTCGCGATCTACATGCTCGGCGCCGACCACCACGGGTACATCGGCCGCATGATGGCCATGTGCGCCGCGTTCGGAGACAAACCGGGCGAGAACATGCAGATTCTCATCGGCCAGATGGTCAATGTGATGAAGGACGGCAAGCCGGTGCGCATGAGCAAGCGCGCGGGCAACATCGTGACGATCGACGACCTCATCGACGCGATTGGCGTGGACGCATCCCGCTATTCACTGGCCCGCACCGACTACAATTCGCCGGTCGACATCGACCTCAATCTGCTCGCCTCGCATTCGAACGACAATCCGGTGTACTATGTGCAGTATGCGCACGCCCGCTCGTGCAACGTCGACCGCAATGCCGAAGCCGCGCAAATCAATGCCGCCGACGCCGATCTCTCGCTGCTCGACACTGAGGCGGACGGCGAGGTGATCGCCGCACTCGCGCAGTGGCCCGCACTGCTCACGCTCGCTGGTGACCTGCGCGCGCCGCATCGCATCGCGCACTACCTGGAAGACCTCGCCGCCGCATACCACAAGTGGTACAACGTCGAGCGCGTGGTGCCGATGCCGCTCACCGAAGCGGAGGAGCGCGCCGATGAGCAGACCCGCGAACGCACCCGCATCGCGAAGAACCCGGAGCCCGCGCGCGCGGCCGCCCGACTGAAGCTCAACGACGCCGTGCAGACCGTGATCGCCGAAGGCCTCGACCTGCTAGGCGTGACCGCCCCCGACAAGATGTAAGTCCGCTTTCCGGCGTGCGGTCCTCCTGGCCTCCTCTCCGCCTTCTCTTCCTTTGTGGACTTAGTGCTTTGTTGCCCTTGTGTAAAAAGAGACGTATTCGAGCCAGCGGATGTCTCTTTTTACGCAAAGGGGGGAGAGGGGAAGAGCGGGGGACGGAACGAAGAAGATACCGCAAACGAGATGAGGAGATGAATATGGCCATCAGTCCAATCTGGCCGGCAGACACGGCCAGGAATTCCAACGGCGAGCTCACGTTCCACGGCATCACCGCCAGCACCCTGCTCGACGAATTCGGCTCGCCCCTGTACGTGCTGGATCTCGACGAGGTGCGTGCCCGCGCCAGCCACTTCGTGAAGGCCGCCGCACACGCGTTCACGAACAACACCACGCATGTGAGCTATGCCGCCAAGGCGTTCCTCTCGAAGGAAATGGCGCGCATTGTGACCGAGGAAGGCATGTTCGTCGACACCTGCACGCTCGGCGAGATGAAGATCGCGCTCGCCGCCGGCGTTCCCGGTCGTCGACTGGTGCTGCACGGCAACAACAAGAGCGATGAGGAGATCGAACTCGCCATTGCCGAGGGCTTCTCGAAAATCGTGATCGATTCGCCGGACGAGCCCGCACGCATCGCCGCGATTGCGGAACGGCTCGGCAAGCGCGCCCGCGTGATGCTGCGCGTGACCTCCGGCATTCACGCCGGCGGCCACGAATACGTCTCCACCGCGCACGAGGACCAGAAATTCGGCGTCGCACTGCTGCCTGCAGGTGCCGACACCGAGATCGTCGACAACATCGACCAGCTGCAGGACGTCTCCCCGGCGGCCACGAACGCGCTCGTGCACGAGACCGAGCTCGAGCGGGGCGGCGAGACGAAGCAGCAGGCAGACAGGCAGCTGCGGTACGACGTGCGCTACCCGTACGATCTGAACGCCGCCGACGTGACCGAGGGTGATCGCCTGCTTGCCGCCGCGATGGAGCTCGTGGCCAACGGTCCGGCCATCGCCGTGCTGCGTGAGATCGCCAAGTACGGCAATCTGGAACTCGTGGGCGTGCACTCGCATATCGGCTCGAATATTCACGATGCCGAGGCGTTCATTCAGGCGGCCAAGCGCATGATGCTGCTGCGCAAGACGTTCTATGCGACGAATGCCTACACGCTCCCCGAGGTCGATCTCGGCGGCGGCTATTCGGTCGCCTACACCGACGATGAGGACCGCATGGACGTGGACCGCGAACTCGGCCGTCTTGCCGACGCCGTGTCGAAGACGAACCGCTTGCTCGGCATGCCCGCGCCGATCATCTCGTTCGAGCCGGGCCGCTGGATCGTCGCCCCCGCCGGCGTGACGCTCTACCGTGTGGGCACCGTGAAGACCGTGCAGCTTGGCGACGGCTTCACGAACAACGCGGGCGAGCGGATTCGCGAACGCGCATACATCTCGGTGGACGGCGGCATGAGCGACAACATTCGCCCCGCGCTCTACGACGCGAAATACACCGCGATTCTTGCCAACCGCGAGTCCGCTGAACCGGCGAAGCTCTCGCGCGTCGTCGGCATCCACTGCGAGTCCGGCGACATTGTGGTGAATGAGGCGAATCTTCCTGCCGACGTGCACCGCGGCGACATCCTGGCCGTGCCGGTCACCGGCGCCTACGGCCGTTCGATGGCGAGCAACTACAACATGGCGCTCATTCCGGCCGTCGTCGGCATAGACGGGCATGGCGCGCATGTGATGATGCGTCGGCAGACGATCGACGACCTGCTCGCGCTCGACGTGAGCGAGTGAATGGCAAACACCTGCCACCTGCGTAATCGGGGACAATTCCGCCCGGTGATCTGTCCCCTTTTACGTAGATTCCCTTCCTCCGTGCAGGTCTCCCTCTTGCGTAATTTGGGACAGATCCAGGCGTTTTCTGTCCACTTTTACGTAGATCACGCAAAGAGCGGCGGATTTCGATTCCACAGACAGAGCGACTGCGTACGCGGCTATACACCTCCACGTACAATGACCTAAGCAAACCTGTGAACACGCAGTGTGCACCGCATGAAAGGATTCCCATGGCAGAACAGAACGCCCCGATCCGCGTAGGCTTACTTGGAGCCGGCACCGTTGGCTCGCAGACGGCGCGCATCCTGGTCGAGCAGAAGGACGAGCTCGGGCAGCGCATTGGCCGTCCCCTCGAAATCTCCGGCATCGCCTGCCTGGACCCGAACGAGGTGGACTTCCCGTGGATCGACAAGTCGCTGCTCACCAGCGACACGATGTCGGTGGTGAAGAACGCGGACATTGTGGTCGAGCTCATCGGCGGCACCGGCGTCGCGCGCACCTTCGTGTTGGAGGCGCTCAACAACGGCGCGTCTGTGGTCACCGCGAACAAGGCGCTGCTCGCGAAGTACGGCCCGGAACTGTATAAGGCGGCCGAAGACAACCATGCGGATATCTACTTCGAGGCGGCGGTCGGCGGCGCGATCCCGATCGTGCGCCCGCTGCGCGAGTCGCTCGTCGGAGATCAGGTGAAGAGCATGCTCGGCATTGTCAACGGCACGACGAACTACATTCTCGACGAGATGACCACCAAGGGCCTCGATTTCGACGTCGCACTCAAGGAGGCCCAGGAGAAGGGCTATGCCGAGGCCGACCCGACCGGTGACATCGAAGGCTACGATGCCGCGAACAAGGCGGCGATCATGGCCACGCTCGGCTTCCACACGAACGTCGGCATCGACGACGTGACCGTGGAAGGCATCACGCACATCACCGCCGACGACATTGCCGCCGCCACCGCGGAAGGCAAGGTGGTGAAGCTGCTCGCCGTGGTCGATCACACCGAAGACGGCGTCTCCGCACGCGTTTACCCTGCGCTCATTCGCAACGAGCACCCGCTGGCGTCGGTGCATGGCTCCTTCAACGCGGTCTTCCTGCACGCCGAGTATGCCGATGACCTCATGTTCTATGGCCGCGGTGCCGGCGGCGCCCCCACCGCTTCCGCAGTCGTCGGCGACATCGTCACCGTCGCGCGCCACATCGCCTCCGGTTGCACCGGTCCGGCGATCCGCATGTACAACGACTACCCGATCGCGCCGCTCAGCTCAGCCAAGGCGAGCTTCGCCGTGCGCTTCCTCATTCACGACAAGCCGGGCGTGCTGTTGCAGGTGGCGAAGGAGTTCGCAGACCGCGGCATCTCGATCAACGGCGTGAACCAGGACCTCAAGCCCACGGCGACCGAACCGGGCTATGACGGCGAGATCCAGCAGCTGCGCCTGGTCACGCATATGACCGACGAGACGACGCTGCGCGAGGCGGTCGACGCGGTGTGCCAGCTTGACTCGGTGACCGGCGACCCATCGATCATTCGCGTGCTCGACTGATAATCTGTTATACATAGACCGGCAATTCGTATTGCCCTGACCGTCAGAGTAGGAAGTGGAAAATGGATCCGGTGACTCGTAAAGTCCACGTTCGCGTGCCGGCGACCAGCGCCAATCTCGGCTCCGGTTTCGACACCGTGGGACTTGCCTTGGATTACCATGACGAGCTCGAGTTCACGCTCAGTTCCGATCCGCTCAACATGGCGGCACAGATTCTCATCACCGGCGAAGGCGAGAACACGCTGCCGCGCGACGAGTCTCACCTGGTGGTCTCCACGTTCCGCCGCGCATGTTCGCGCTTTGGCCTGAGCAAATGCGGGTTCATCATGGAGGCGCACAACAACATCCCGCAGGCGCGCGGCATGGGCTCGTCCGCCGAGGCGATCGTGGCCGGCATCTCCGCCGCCTACGCGTTCTCGCACGAGGGCGAGCTCGACCGCGACGTGATCTTCCAGTACGCGGCCGACCTCGAAGGGCATCCCGACAACGTGGCGCCCGCGGTATACGGCGGCATGACCGTCTCGTGGACCGAGGACGGGCAAAGCGAGATCGTGCAGGGCGAGGTGGTGAACACCGGCTTCCGCTCGGTGAACTACCTCGTCGACGCCGGCGTGCGCGCCTCGATTTTCGTTCCGGATTACGAACTCTCCACCGCGCAGGCCCGCGCCGCATTGCTGAACACCGTGCCGTTCGCGGACGCCGTGTTCAACGTGTCTCGCATGGGACTGCTGATCGGAGCCATGAATCCGTCCGCGTTGGCAGGGGAGCAGGACCCGAACGAACTGCTGTTCACCGCCACGCAAGACAAGCTCCACCAGAGCTATCGCGCGCCGCTCATGAAGCCGTCCGCCGAACTCATCGATTTGCTGCGCGAGCACGGGTATGCGGCCGCCGTATCGGGTGCCGGCCCATGCGTTTGCGTGCTGCACAACGGCGACGCCTCGGACGACCTGAACCAGATTGCCACCGCCCAGCTCGCATCCGGCCACTGGCGTGTGCTCCACCTCAACGTGGACACGCAGGGTGTGCAGGTGGCGCGGCTGTAGCTCCAGCCTCTTTTGCGTTCGGGACGGGTAAGCCGCTGATGGTGTCTCCTTTTACGCAAGGAGCTATCGAATTCATTGAATCTATTACGTAAAAAGGGACAGATTAAGGTTGTATCTGTCTTTTTTACAGATTTGTAGAATGTATGTTCCCGATCATGCCACCGGCTTGTGCATGTGTTTATAAAATGCTTGGAGAGTGACTCTCCATGTTGTTGTTCGCAACGCGCTTGAGATGGTAGTGTGGGTGAAACAATGCGATCAAGGGTGAAAGCGCAGGGGGTTTCAGATGGGGCAGCTTGGATATTCTTCGGATGATGGATTGGCTCTGTCGGCGCAAGCGCGCGCTCTGTGGGGAAAGACCGATCGGGATGTGGGGGAGGAGTGGCTTCCGTTGTATGTGCATATGTCGGATTCGGCTCTTGTGGCCGAGAAAATCTGGGATGAGTGGTTGCCGGAGGGTACCCGGGAAATCATTGCGAGTAATTTCAATGGGGATGCCACACTAGCGAAAAGGGTCACTGTGTTCCTTGCGGGCATCCATGATTTAGG
>NZ_CP109653.1:2960987-3077993 GCF_025908335.1 Bifidobacterium sp. KRGSERBCFTRI | reverse complement strand
CAAGGCGATACCCCGCCTGAACGACCAGGGCCTGTCCGGCAGGGCGATAGCCAGATCTCCGGGAATCGCGAGACAGAGCGTGGCCGAGGTGCCGTCCGCCTCGGCCGCCGCGGGAATCGCCTATCCGGACGTGGCCGCGAAGCCTGACGGCGAGGTGTATTCGATGCCGTTCCCCGGCAGGGGCGAACGGGAAAGCGTGTACGAACAGCCCGACTGGGCCGGGATTCACCGCGAGCTCGCCCGCGTCGGCGTGACGCTGCGCATCCTGCATGGCGAGTACGCCGATGAATAAGCCAGCGCCGGCAGACCGCGCATGGGTTGCGACCGTTTCCGCAAGCAGTACGCCGCGTATGCGGCGAGGACCGGTGTGACGAGCGGGGTCGAGCACAGGGCCGGACAGGCCATCGAGGTCGACCGGGCCGGTAAGACCATACGGATCGTCGACCCGGTCACGGGCGACGAGTCCGGGGCGTGCCTGTTCGTCGGCGTGCTGCCGACCGGCCGGAAACAGCGTACGAGGTGGCGGACTGGATCTACGGCAGGAAGGCGCGGCCCAACTGCCATGTCGCGTACGCGCGCAACTGGTGTTCCGTCCCGTACGCGTACGCCGGGGCCACCGTGGACCTGCGCGTCGGCGCCGGCACAATCCAGGCTCTGCAGCACGCACCGGCTCCTGCCATCCACGGCCGCCAACCAGTACAGCACAAACGAGACCGACCCGCCCGGGAAGACCGTATGGAGGCAGTGGGACCGGGAATGCTGCGAGAAGTGGGCGCGGCGGGCCGGCCCGGACTGCGCCGACGTCGTCGGGAGGCTGTTCGCCGCGCAACGGTTCGATGATCAGGGCGTGGAGCCCGCGCTGGCGGTGCCGCGCCTCTCGAGGTGCTATACCCGAGCAGCGTCTCGAACACGCGTGCTCGCCGGCCCTGCGGTCGGTGACGTCGCCGCGGCACTCGCACATCAGGCCGATACCTGAGACCGGCCGGGACATGACGGGTGAACCGGTGTATTTCGTCAAATCGAGGTGGACGCTTCGAGGTGGTGACGTTTTCTTGGACTCCCCGATCGGGAGGAGAACCCCCTTATGGCGAAGTGCGGCAAGGAGCAGCGCGACAGGGCCGTGGACCTGTACATCAGATACGAGTGCTGCGCCGCGGACGTGATCCGCGAGCTCGGCTATCCCAGCAGAGGGATGCTGCCGGTGTGGTACCGGGAACGCCTCGAGGAGGAACGCACCGGAAGACGGTCCACTCGCGGGAAACGGTACCGGCGGTACACGGACGAGCAGAAACAGGCCGCGGTGGACCACTACCTCGAATACGGCAGACGGCTCAGCCGCACCATGCGGATGCTGGGATATCCCAAAAGCAAGGAACTGCTCATGGCGTGGATCGACGAGCTGGCGCCCGGCCGACGCAAGCTGAGGCACGGCCCCGTGCCCGAGGAACTGAAGCGGAAGGCGGTGGTCGCGGTCGCGTCCGGACGGCTGAAATCGCGCGAGGCGGCAGCCGAACTGGGCGTGGAGGCGTCCGTCGTCGGGAAACTGGAAACGGCAGATGCTCGCCGGATCCAAGGAGACGCACGTGACACAAACACCCAGAAGGAAGCCCCCGACGGCCGGGGAGGGGAAAACCGGCGTGGAGCCCTTTACGCCGGCGGCCATGCCGCCGGCCGCCGCCGGACCGCGGGACGTGGCCGGCCTGGCGGACGCGGTGGCGTCGATGGAGCGGAGACTTGCGGAGATGCAGGCCCGTCTGGACGGGCTGGACGCCGGCATCGAGGCCAGACGACGGACCGAGCGCGAGCTCGACATCCAGATCGCGATCCGGAAGGGCACGTTGGAGCTGTTGGGAAAAGAGCCGGGCGCAGACCCGGAAAACCTGACCAACCGAGAGAAGACGATCCTCGTCAAGACCGTTAGCGAGACGCTGGGCGTGACCGCCGGAAGCCTCTTGCCCGTGGTCGGCATCGCGCGCGGCACGTACCACTACCAGCTCAACGCCATGAAACGCCCCGACAAGGACGCGCCGTTGCTGGAGCTCGTGCGAGAGGCGTTCGAGAACAGCGAACGCCGCTACGGGTACAAGCGGGTCCACCTGGAGCCGGAAAGCATGGGTATCAGGGTATCGGCCAAACGGATCATGAGGCTCATGACGAAGAACGGGATCAAGCCGTCGTTCAAGAGCGCGAAGCGGTACGGCTCGTACAAGGGCGAGCCGGCCAAGGCCCCGAAGAACCTGGTGAACCGCGACTTCCATGCCGAGCGTCCGAACATGCTGTGGGTCACGGACCTGACCGAGTTCTCGATTCCCGCGGGCAAGGCCTATCTGTCGCCCGTGATCGACTGCTACGACGGGCTTCCGGTCGCGTGGACGATCGGCACCAGCCCGAACGCGGCATTGGCCAACGGCATGCTCGCCGACGCGTGCTCCACGCTCAGGGACGGGGAGAAACCAATCATCCATTCCGACCGTGGCTGCCACTACCGGTGGCCCGAATGGATCCGCATCCGCAAGGACAACAACCTGACGCGTTCGACGGGCGCGAAGGGATGCAGTCCGGACAACGCCGCCGCGGAAGGGTTCTTCGGCCGTCTCAAGCAGGAGTTCTTCCACAAGCGCAGCTTCGCGGGCGTTTCGATGGACGGGTTCATCGACATGCTCGACGAGTACATGGTCTGGTACCGGGACAAGAGGATCAAGACGGAGTTCGGACACGGGCATCATGGACCGTCGACGCGGGCTCGGTCTTGTGGCATGATTGGTGGTGATGGAATCAATGACGAGTCCAACAAAACGGCACCGGCCCCTGCTGCGGAAAAATAGTGCAGAAATTGCTTAAGAAAAATTGAAGCAAAACAATCTGGGGGTCGCGCCGGAGACGCTGCGCCGTTGGCGCAACAAGACGGACGCCACGGTCGCGGCGGAGACCAAGCAGTCGGCCGAAGACGCGATGGCGGAGTTGAAGAGTTTGCGGGCCGAGGTCGCGCGATTGAGGCGGGCGAACGAGATATTGACGACGGCGTCGGCTTTTTTCGCGGCACGGCTCGACCCGACACGGCGTTGATGGTCGCTTACATCGACGAATTCAAGGACCGTTTCAGGGTCGGGCCGATCTGCAGGGTGCTGGCCGCTTCGCTGGACTGCGGGTTCATCACGCCGCGCGGCTACCGCATGTTCAGATCCAAGCCCGTCAGCCGTATGGCCGCCAGGCACGAGGCGCCGGCCCGCGGCATCCTCGAGATCCATGCCGATTCCTTCATGGCCGTGTACGGGCACCGCAAGACGCACGCCCGGTTGTTGGCGCGGGGCTGGGATCCGGCCGAGATCGGCCGCGACCAGGTGATGAACGTCATGCGGGAATCGGGAATCCGCGGCGTGCGCCGCGGCAGGACGCCCGTCACCACCAAACCGGCGAGGGGCACGGGCGGCAGGCCCGACCTCGTGGAACGCGGGTTCGAGGCGGAGGCGCCGAACCGGCTGCACGTGGCCGACATCACCTACGTGCGCATGGCCAACGGCTCGTTCGGCTACACGGCGTTCGCCGCCGACGTGTTCGCCCGCAGAATCGTCGGATGGGCGTGCGCCACCACCATGGACGCCAGGGAGCTGCCGCTGCAGGCGCTGGGACAGGCGATATCATGGGCCGCCTCGCATGGCGGCACGGACGGTCTCGTGCACCATTCCGACCATGGCGCGCAGTACATCAGCCTCGTGTGCACCACCAGGGTCGGGGAATTCGTCATGCTTCCCTCGACCGGCACGGTCGGCGACTCGTACGACAACGCCATGGCCGAGAGCGCCGACGGCGCGTACAAGACCGAGCTCGTCTGGCGACGCAAGCCCTTCCGGGATTTGAGGGACCTGGAATTGGCGACGTTCCGGTGGGTCTCGTGGTGGAACTCGGAGCGTCTGCACCAGTCCTTGGGCTACAGGACACCGGAACGGACCGAAACCGAGTATTATGCAAACCAAGCGGCGCAAGCCGCCCCACTATAAGGGCGGAACAAAAATCAGGCCATATCAAGAAGCTGTGCCATGCATAAGTGAGAAGTCTCATGTTAAGAAGCCAAATCTGCCATATATAATGCAGATATAGGTTGCAAGATAGTAGTGTCAGAAGGCCGCGCGCCTTTTGGTCATGACCATTTTATTAATCACTCTGCTCCTGCTCATAATTATGCATCATGTTCGCAAAGCTCTTCCGGTTCAATACAACTGTCAGCAGACTTCTTTTCGGAGGTTGGAGAACTGAGATGTCTTCCGTTCTTCAACCTCGAGTTGAGCATAGTGAATGACATGCTCAACTCGTCGTATGAAAGCTTCTTCAGAAACGATCACTGCGGGCAGCAGCCTTCTTCATATCATCGTCAGTGAATTCACCCCGGAGTTTCTGTGACGCCTTTTGCATAAACAAAGTGTATTTGAGCCAGTGCATACTTCTGATTGTCTTGAAAAACATCATCAATACTGAGTACAAGGAAACCGCTATAGCTACTCTTGCATACTCCTTATAGATGTACAGCGAGATAAGCGGAAGAACTGCTGTAACCATTGTCCAGACAATGATGCTTGACCAGTTTCTAGATAATTCACCAGAATACTTGGTTATCACATATTTCATTCGTCCCGAACCAGACTGATACACCATGGAACAAATAAAGGTGGCCGCAGCCATAAGAAGTCCGGAAAACAGAAGACAAGGAAGTAAACAATTCTGCGCAGGGCTCTTCGAAATCAAAGGTACGACACCCCGACATATACCAAGACACGCTAACTACCAATGATGCAACGGCGTCGACGAATGGGTGTGCCGCAATGCTATTCGCAATGGAAGACGCAGGTGTATCTGGAGCATTCTTTGTTTTCTTCATGTTTCTATGACTGTCTTTCCCGTGTTATCCGATACAAGTTTTCCTCTTGCTGCTCGCAAACGGTCACGAGATGTTTTATAAGATTCGTAAACTGATGCGTTTCACCTTTTGAAATGACGATTTCCTCCTGTTCCGTAACCGGATGCTCGACAAGATTGAGCTCAAGTAATTTATCGGCAAAGTCAACGCCGCTAACACTCATTTTCTTTCCCTGACCAGCCACGAATGGAACGAAGTCAGAGACCGATAATTTAAATCTTTTCCTCGGCATTGAAAAAACAGAATCATTCGAAATAGATATTTTGACATCAACATCAATATCCGCTCCAATTTCATTAGCCAACTTCTGGCAATACTCTCCGGCAGTGCCGCCCTCGTTTGGAATTGAAGACAATGTCTGCTTTGTCGTGAATTTTGCGTGCAGAGAAGATAATCCCTTAACCTCTTCTCTGAATCTTTCTAAACTGTCAATCGTAACAACGGGAGCAACGTTCCACTTCATTCCCGTTTCAAGAGGCCAATATCTTGCAAGAGCTCTTTCAAGAGGAGACACGCTACGGCTTGTGGATGAGCCGCCAATTCGTCCCACAATTCCTTCATTGGGGAAAAACGCGTAGGCCGAAGATTTAGCTAGCCTGCCACTATCGTCTCCCACATAGTCATCCATGTAGTCGGTAACGCGTTTGTTTTTATCGTCTATATGCCTCATAAACGCTGAATCAAATTCTTCATAGACACTTAGAATCGGATACTCTTCGTCAAGCAAAACGTCATACCTAATGTCTTTGATGGCTTTATTGTCCCATGCCGTGTCCTTTAGCTCAGACAGATGTTCCCACCAATTTAAGTTTTCCACGGGCCTGTATGAAGATCCGTCACAGCTCCTTTGGGATAACCAATAAAAGGCAACCGTACGTTTCATGACTTCCGTCTCCTTGAATTTCACACCCTGCACCATCTCTTCAACGAGAAGGCGTAACCACTCGGATATTATGATACTCGTCATTATTAATGCTGAACCCCCGAGTTCTAAATAGATGCGCAACACCTGTCTATGGTTGGAAGTGTTCAGGTTCATGACCGGAGAAAGTGTCGCGCTCGATATGAAAGCGTATTCCCACCTGTCGGCAGAGGAACATGTCCGGATCGACGAATTGCGGAACCGGGAGGGTGGATTGGCTACAATGTATTAGACAGTCCGATGAGGGACGAATGACATGGGATTGGAGGCCGACGATGGCCGGCCCGAAGTATCCCCGCCACTACGACGAGGCGTTCAAACGGCAGATCGTGCAGTCGTGCGAGAGCGGCAGGCCATCCCGGGAGATCAGGGCCGAGCACGACATCGCGCATTCCACACTGCACCGTTGGGTCCAGGGCATCCGCAACAGCGGCTCCACCCGGGCCGCGGACAACCGCACGCCCGAGCGGAACGAGCTGATCGAGCTGAGGAGACGCAACAGGCGGTTGGAGATGGAGGTGGACGTTTCAGAACAGGCGGCGCCGGTATTCGCGCGAAGGTAGACGTGATACGGGCCGCCGCCGCCCGTTATCCGATATCAGCGCAATGCAGAATACCGGGCGTTCTCCGCTCTACCTACTACTGGATGACCGGGCATCCCGAAGCCGAGCGGGTGGACCCGATCGCCGGCGACGTGCACGCGGTCCGGCGCGACAGCCATGAGCGTTACGGCGCCAGGAAGATCAAGGCCGCGCTGGAGCGGAGGGGCGTCACCGCCTCCAGAAGGCGCATCGTCGACATCATGAAACGGCGGGACATGACGAGCGCGTACACGCGCAGACGGTTCAAACCGCACAAGACGCGGGTCAACGAGGCGAAGCTCGCGAACCTGCTGGACCGCGGGTTCGACGGCTACGCCCCACGCACGCGTCCGGCGAGCGACCTGACGTACGTGAGAGTCGGGGACGGATGGGCGTACGTGTGCCTGCTGGTCGACCTGGCGGACAGGGGCATCGCCGGCCATTCCGTCGGACGGACCAGGGACGCGGGCCTGGTGCTGGCCGCGTTCGCCGCCCTCGACTTCCCGCTGACGGATATTCAGGTGTTCCACACCGACCGGGGCGGCGAGTTCGACAACACGAGAATCGACGAGCTGCTTCGCGTGTTCGGCGTCAAGCGGTCGCTGTCGCGCAAGGGCGACCCCTGCGACAACGCCGTGGCGAGTCGACGAACAGGCTGTTGAAGAAGGAGCTCGTGTACCGGAACCACTGCACCACGATCGAGCGACTGAGGCGTGACCCCGACGACTACGTGTGGTGGTCCGACAACCAGCGGCTCCGCTCCGCCCTCGGATACCGGAGCCCGAAGGAATTCACCGAACAGGGACTCGTCCTCTAAGGAACTGTCCAACACACCGTTGCCAATCCAGTCCGGGGTATCTGGCGTGGCGGGTGGCCAGCATGTTGGCCCTTTTCTCGTAGGGGGCACCATCGAACTCGTATGCCATGATTCGTTCCTTTTCGGGATCATGGTGTTGCGACGTTCACTAGAACCCGTCCTCCAACATCGCCTCGCTCGGTTTCCGGTAGCTGAGCGTCTTCCTGGGCCTGTCGTTGAGCTTCTCGGCAACCGCGCGGTCGCCGACCTCCGGAGGACGCTTGCAAATCATGATCAAGGGGGAGCATGGAACCACGGACGGCGTGCGCCTGTCGTCATGACCACAATGCGAGTGATCGCCAATCCTCGGGGAATCCCATTTCCGTTGCAAGAATTTCCGGATAGCGGTCCATGAGACTGATGAATTTGTTCTTCCATGCGGAGCCATCGATTTGTTGCAGCAGGTAGTTTTCCATGGTGAGGAAGGCGGCGGGGCCGGTAGAGTCCGTTCTGAAAGCGTCCCAATCGTTGCCCCACCATTCATTGGCGTGCAAACCGCTCCGATGCTTAGGCAGCTTCGGAACAATACGGGTACTGGTCTCGTTCCAGAAACGATCATGATGTGCAACCATGTTGCGGACCTGCCTAATCGTTTCCAACCAATTTGAGAGAATCTTGATATCTCCATGTACTTCGGGATTGGTATTTGGATTAAAAATATGAAGCTTCGCTGCTAGCTTTCTTTTAACAGAATCAGGGGATCCCTGATAAAAATACCCTTTCAACGTTCCGTAGCTTAGGCAGCCTACTATCATCCAATACGGCGGCAAGGGGTCTTTATATGTTCTTTTGAAATGTTTAAGGTATGGCAGATTAGATTTCGTGAACGATGCTCTTAACGAGTTAATGCATGCCAGATAGTCATCAAAGCTAAGCTCAGGCAATCCTTCAGGCTTGGTATATCCAAATTCGCCGCCAAACAAGGAAAGCTCGTGTGCGAGAAAGCTTTTGAGATATATTTCAAAGGTGATTATGCCGTCGAACACGAGAGTTCTCAGTTCCTGATCGAATATGTATCTGCACCAGATTTGCTGGAACTGTGTCCCCTTTCTGAACGGGAGGACATGCTTGTAGTCGCATGAGGAAGATGGGCTAAGGAATTGATACCAGTATCCTTTTAGACGAAAATAGCCAACCTGTTCGAGGTGGCGTTCAAGGGTCTCGGCATCTACTCTGCCCAAGCCGTTCCTAATTAGAGTGGCTGCCAGATCTGAAAAATCTTTTGGTGGGTGCTTCGGATAGGAAAGAACTTGTGCGTTGCCGTCATGCGAATTTGCCATGGAATCCCCTCGAGCAAGAAAAATGCCACCCTAGTGTGCTTCAGTGAGAGGCATTGGTGGCTTTTAACAAATGGATAGTCTACCAAAGGTAAAACTTTTTGTCCAATAAAAGACATTCCATACTTCTAGTGGTTGACCTAAGGAGAAAACGCTAAATATGGTGAGTGTATACAGGATTCATCTCATTTCACTCTGTCGAAGTGTAATCATGATTTCGATTCGATCGGGCCGAATCGGCAAATGATTGACTTGTTCTTCTACTCTTGGTTTGCTTCTCGTCTCCTCCATATAATCGACAGTGAGAGATGGTAGTCAAAGGAGAGTTTCACAGGCGCACAAGCTCAGCAGAACCAAGCGCAGGCTGAACAACAGACCTAAGTGCAGGCGAACCAACAGGATTCAGGAGTCGTAGCAAAAGTGCATGGGCGCGAAGAAAAGTGCAGCGGTTACGCTAAAAAGGTGCATACCATGTGTGTTCCGGGTACTGGCGTATTCCATTCTGGCGTGCCTCGGGAATCGAGCTTTTGAAATCGCGGTGGTGAATAGGGGAGCGTCGTAGACCGGGAGAAAAGTCTCCGCAAGGATGTCTATCCGGCTTATTTGCGGCAGATTCGAAGAGTTGGTTTTTACTAGGTGGCTTATATATGGCACCTTTTCCGCAGCATGCTGAATATTTGTAGCTTTTGAGGCCACTGGTTATTGTGCTTGGGGACCAGCATTATGGTGGGAGAAGGCCGGTGGCGGATTGATTAGAAGCCGCCGGCCTTCGGGACTAGTTGTCGAGCATGGCCTGCCCGTGGCGTTGCCTCATGTTGTACTCGCCTGTATTAATCCAGACCGCGTTGCGCGGTAGTGCCCGAAAGGTTGCGCACTTTGGATCATGGCCGTCCATGGCGCGATGATCAGTTCGCTTCCACGAGACTGTCATCGAGCCGGGACATATCCATGTAGCGCCGGTCGGACCAGCTGTTGGCGGTGACGTACCTGATGCGGGCGCACACGAGCATGAGCGCGCTGTTGCTGTCCGGGAAGCCGCCCACGACGCGCGTGCGCCGGCGGATCTCACGGTTCAGCCGTTCGATCATGTTGTTCGTGCGCAGCTTGGTCCTGTGGTTCACGGGGAACTCGCCCAGCAGATAGGTCGTCGTCTCGCCGATCCCCTCGCGCAGGCAGTTGGCCGCCGACCTGAGTTTCCTGGATTCCATCTCCGCGGCGACGGTCTCGGCCTGGCCAGGGCTGTTTCGCGCGATTCCTGCGCGAAGACGGCCTTCAGGGCCGCGGAAGCCCAATCCCTGTGGCTGGGCGGCGTCTTGGAGAGCACGTTGCGCATGAAGTGCACCATGCACCGCTGGTACCTCGCCTTCGGCAGCATCGAGTTGACGGTGGACACGAGCCCGGCGCACCGGTCTCCGACCACGAGCCGGACGCCCTTGAGGCCGCGTTCTATCATGCCCCTGAAGAACTGCTCCCAGCTGGCCGCGTCCTCCCTCATGCCCTCGTCGACCGCGATGACCTCCCGGTGGCCGTCCGCGTCGACGCCGATGGCGACCAGGACGCTTACGTTCTCCACGTGCCCGCCCCAGGAACGCTTGTGACACACGCCGTCCACGAACACGTACGGCCACGCGCCCTCCAGCGGCCTCGTGCGCCACTTGTCGATCTCCCCGTAGACCCTCTTGAGCTTGTCGGAGAGCGTCTGCGAGGGCATGCGCTCTCCCCACAGCAATTGGCTGATGTCATCGACCCGCCTGGTGCTCACGCCGGCCATGTACATCCCCATCAGCGCCCCCTTGACACTTTCCTCGCGACGGCGGTAGCGTTCGATGACCTGGCTGCGGAACGTCTCGCCCTTCAGCTTCGGGACCCGAAGGTTCAGTTTGCCGGCCTTGGCGGTCAGGTGGCGGTCGTAGTGGCCGGCCCGGAAGGCCTTCCTGTCGCCGCTTCTCTCGTATCTGGCGGCGTTGGGATCCGGTCGGCCTCCTCGTTGAGCATCAGGTTGATGGTCTGCTCGACCTTCTCCCGCACCATCCGGTCGAGCTTGGACTCGAACATGGCGTCGTCGAACTGTATGATTTCCTTGGACATGGCGCTGACCTGCTTTTCAATCGCGGTTTTCTATGTTTGGCGACTGAAAATCGTACCAAGACCGGGCCATGTCCTTTTCCATCAGGCCCCAAAGCCGAATCTGCGCAAACTATCGGACGTTATCTGCGCTATCGATGTGATAATATCAAAAAATTATTGACATGTCTTATGCCGTTGATGGAGACGGAATAGATGGGGTGGTAATTCTTATGGTCGCATCTCAGTTGGAGTGGTCAATCATTAAGCAGCTTCCGCGCATAGACCGAAACGAAGAACTGACGATATTGCTTGGTGCTGGAGCGTCCGTTCCTTCGGGGTTGCCTTCATGGAAAGATTTAATTGGCAATATGCTCCGACAACAAGGAATGACAGTGTCTGCAAATATGGCGTCGTTATTATGTGATGCTGGTGATTTGCTATTTTTAGCTGAAGCTGTAAAACAACATTGCGGCAATGAGAATGAGTGGAAGAGATGTATCCTCGCCGCACTATACCCGGAGGGTGCTTCATATAACCCGTATCCTCCGTCATATTTCCATCAGCAAACAGCAAGACTCGCTTTCCAGCATCAGGAATCTGTTCATTTGGCGACGCTAAATTTTGATTTACTTCTTGAATATGCCATTGCTCGCATTGCGGTTGATTCAGGGAAACAGACTTTTCCTCCTGTTGAGCATTTACACGGTAAGGTTTTCCCGGCAAGTGATGGAAGTTCGGCAACTGTAGAAGATGTTGTTCTTACGCATGATGACTACAACAAAGCCATGAGAGATGGTAAGAACCATGCTAAGCATTATCTTGAGCAGACAGTGACAGAGGGGCATCATTTACTTATTGCCGGAACGTCTTTTAGCGATCCTGATATGAGATTCTGGTTGTCTGATGTTTTACAGAACTCAGGTGATTCTCGGGCTACGGTTTTGATTGCGCGTGAAAGTATGCCCGAGGTGACGCTAAATCAGTTTATGGGAATGAAGAAAGTGCTTGCTGCTCAATGGGAATCAATTGGATTTCATCCGATTTTTGTGAATGATTATACTGATGCGGCAACGCTGATTAACGAGATTGGTTATATGGGGAATTCTAGCTACTGCCCTCCAGCAACAAGAACTAAACGGCTATGGAAGAAGTTAACGGGAACGGAATTTCGTTCTTATCAAGAGAGGTTCGCAGAGAAGCTTCATGAGCAAGCTAGTCAGTGTGAGGCGTTGATTGGACATTGCAGAATCAATGTGACTCTCTGGATTGCGCATGGCAGTCAACTCACGCGATATGCTACTCATGATCGTATTTATCTGTACAAAGAACAGCTGCGGAATGAGGCGGTCGGGTTTGATAGCCCATATATTGCAGGACGTGTTCTTGGGACTAATCAAAGCAGTAGTCAGAGTTTTGAAAATGGAATATGGAAACAGGTAATGGCGTTCCCTATTCAGGTGCAGGAATCCAAAGGGTTCAGTATCCTGCCAATGGCTGTTCTTTCTATCGGGATAGGTAAGAAAATAAACAGTGTTGATAATAAAAATCTCGCAAAGAAAATGCAAGGTATGGTAAACGAATGGAGTAGTGAGTTACGAAAAGCGTTGTGATGAAAAAATGAGCTTGGTCATAGTGTGTTGTCCAGATTCACGCGTTATACTGACGTGAACCACATAGAAAGGAGACGGCAATGCGTTCTCATGCATCGGAAAAGGGGAGTAAGATTGTTCCGCTGCCTCCGAATGAGTTTTATCAGTCGCCTTTCGATGGTCGATGGCTTGATCTAGATGAATCTGAGGTTTTCCATCTAATCGATTTGCAGAGGAAAGCTTCTTCTCGTAATCCTATTGGATTTGAATCTGCTCACGACAAATTATAGTGCTGTTACCCACGTTCTTCCTGTCTGATAGGTCAGACAGGAAGAAAAGATAGAACGCCGATTTCTGATAATTAAAAATTTTGATTGTTTGATTCTGATGTTCCTTCTCTTAGACTTTCGTATAATAAAGGATGTAAAAGAAGGGGCGGTAGTGGCTAATGTTTATGAAATATGATGTGGCGCACTTGAAATGGATTCCTCCAGTCGCTTCTTTTCCCTCTGCACTATACCTTCAGCAAGAAGTTTCACTTTGTGTGTTAGCCACATATATGCTGTTGTTCCTTCGGAATAATCGGCTTCTGCATACATGTCGATGCGTTCGTCTCTTCGCATTTGTTCGACTTGATCAAAGGCTTTTTCGTCGTGCTTGGGATAAACCGCAAAAGTAGCGCCACCGTACCGTTTCACGACGGAAAATGCGGGGATGTCACTGGGGCCATCTGCAATATAGATCATATTTTTGAATTGGACTCGACGTAGTTCTTCGGGGACTTTCGCGTTTACGTCAATGTTTGGAGTTTCTGGAATACCTTTGTTTATTTCAAATAAAGCCCTGGTCTTAGACGTGTTATCGATAGTGTAACCAAGTTCACTAATAACTTTTTGCCCATTTTCATTTTCATCTTCAATGAATTCACATCCCCATATATGTTTCATATATGGTTCAATTTTTGAACCTTGAATTACTTTGGACATTCCAGTGCTGACAACATAGTTTTCCACATGAATGTCGCGTTCTCTATATGCGTCTTGATCGACTACTCGTTTAACTGCCTCGAAAATATCTGGGACACCTTTGTAGAATTTTAATTCTTTGCCAAAATCTTTTAGTTGTTCGTTATTCAGCCCAGGGAAGCAACCATCAGGGCGCGCATCTTTAATGAATTGGTTGAGATAAATGGTATCTTTGTTAACTTCAACGTCTTGCTCTTCCTTGTATTTTTGAGGAAGATTGTTAATCATTCTCCAGTAGTCTTTGGAGACTACGTCATATTTTTCAAAAATAGGATCTTGCATATATCCATCTACGAGGGTCTTATCAAAATCCCAAACTAAGGCAATGATATTGCTCATTTTCCCTCTTTTGACTCTTGTAACTCTCTGTCAGCTATATATATGTTAACTGATACAGATGATGTCTTTTAACAATTGTCGCTGATTTCATAAATTGACCATTTCATAATAATTAGGGTTGACGGTAATAATGTCGAGCCTGTGGTGGATATTACTATAAGTAATATCCACCACAGGAGGGAACCATGGATGGTCAGCTTCCTTACGATTATCGGGAACTTGCCTACGATTTGTATCACGCTGAGGACCAGCTTCTTGAGGGTCTTGTCTCTATGCGTGTGCAACGGGGTATGACTCAGGAGCAATTGGCTGATGAGATGGGTGTGTCCCAGTCTTACATATCTCAGATTGAGAACGGAAGAAAAAAGCTTGTGACATTGCTTACCGACTATGCGTTGGAAGTCGGGGCGCGCATTACATATAGCGTCGAGCCTGCGGAGCTAAAACCGGAGGGGTGCCGGAAATACGATACGTGGAAGGCCGTTCGACAATTGCAGGTAACAAGTGAATGGTCCAATGGCGATATAACGATGGGCGGCATCAACGTAGAGGTAACAGTATCCCGGCAAAAACCAAATCATGATGGTTTACGCAAGGTTACTGTAATGGGTGCTTCGGGCAAGGCTGCTCCTTGGCGTGCAAATAAAGACGTGGAATCGAAAAAGGAGCTGGTTGGATGAACGTCAACAGAATTATGCTGCTCGGCCAGTCAAGCGAGCGCGACCTTGCCCAAGACTCGCAGGAAGGCGCGGAAAGCAACATCAATTTTAATTTTGGTTTGAATCCAAGTGATGACAAGCCTTGGCCGTACGAATTAACGTTGCATTCGGAGATCACTCTCAAAAAAGGCGATTCCGAAAAGAATGTGTCTCCTTTTTTCGTATCCGATCTGCGCTATGCGATTCAATTCGATTCGCCCATTGATGATGAAAATACCCCGGAGGCTCTTTCCGTTGCATGGCCTTACATGAGGGAAAAGCTCGTTGAACAATTGCAGTCGCATGATATACCTGCGATGTCAATAGTGCCGTTGTCGATTGCTGCGTTGCCTGCGCAATCCCAATGATTCGGTTTCGGGTGTATGGGCAATGTTCTCGGCGGTGTCATCCAATTACTTATGAGTGGTCTAATGAACAGTCAGCCCGACTGTCACGGCGGTCCGGATTCTGGAGTGGTCTCTAAAGGGAAAGGTTCAGGCGGCCGTTCATTCTGCGGTGTATCTAATCCAATGCTTCAAAGCAGGTCTTGTACAGCCGAACGCGAGGTAGGGCATTGTACGAATAAGGTTCTTAAAAGGGGTGTGTTCTATGGTCTACTACACGCGCTTGAGGTTGGATTTGATGGTCTGTTCCTTGTCGAGGAAGAACCATGCGGAGCGGTTCGATGCTAGAGGTTGCCTCCATTTGAAATTCTTTGGAGTGCGCCGGCGTGCTACGTTAGGCGTGTACCCCCGTTCGTGCCCTGCTCTGGCTGCTTTCGCCTATTAAGATTAGTGCATTCCCGTTTAATTGCGGTGGAAGTCTTCGGGCGAAACCTGGGAGGAGTCGATGCGTCGGCTCCTCCTTTTCATTGTGCTTGAGTTTCTGCTGATTCCTTCTCGGGAGAAGGAACGGATGTCTTGATGTTTTGTCATACGAAACAACATCGTGCAATCTGGGACGTTGCCTTGGACGTTTTCTGTTTGTGTGTGGAGGCTTTTGCGGTGTCCCCCTTCTTATATTGGGTTGGGAATTGTTTCGATCGGGATGGTGACGTTTTCGGGATTCTTGGTTCTTGTTCCTGATAGGGGAGGGTCGGAACGTCGAATATATGAAAGGCGGAGTCTTGGATGCTTTTTCTTGCCATGGACGCATGCTTCAGGCCGCTTCGGCACGTTCTACACTCCGTAAATGTTTTTTTTGGAGACGCCTAAAAGAAAACAATGTGACGGGCTTTTATATAAGAGAAGAAAAACTGGCTGAGGCGCATTGAAATAACGGACCCAACCCCGAAAAGTCATATAATGACTAGCAAGAGAGACGCTATCAAAGGGGAGAGCATGGGATTCAGGATTCGAAAAAGCATCAGCTTGGGTAAAGGCATGCGCGTCAATCTCGGCAAAAACGGCATCAGCAGCGTCACATTCGGCAAACGCGGAGCGCCACACGTCACAGTGGGAAAGCGCGGCACCTATGTTGGAGCCAGTGTTCCGGGAACCGGCATCAGCTACAGCCAAAAGATCTCAGATGAGAAGCCCGCCAAGGCGAAGAAAGCCAAGAAGAACACAAAACGATCCAAAGCGGATGCTGCACAACTGCCGCTGACCACTTCGCCAGTGGAAACCACCGTCATGCCATATCCTTCCGATGCGGACAAGCTGACTTTGACCAACACTCCGTCTGTCTCAACCAACGAGCTTTCAAACTCCAACGGGCCAACCGACCCTCCAACCGGTGGAAAGCATACGAAGAAATCCAAGCAGCCAGGCTCTTGGAAACGGTGGATCGTCATTATTCTCGTTGCCGTCGTAGCGCTCGCCATAGGCAACATGAGTGCTGATCCGACGCAAAGCAGCCAGTATAAGCAACTGGAGCAGCAGTTGACTTCGCAGAAACAGCACAACAACAAACTGCAGCGGCAAGTCGATGAGCTCAACCGGAAACTGGACGATATTCAGGATCTCAAGGATCAGTTGGAGCAGCAGAAAGCCGAACAGGATTCGCAACAGAAGCAGCTTGACCAGCAACAATCCGAGCAGGAGCAGAAACAGCAGGAGCAAGACCAGAAGCAACAGGAGCAAGACCAGCGGCAAACACAGCTCGACGAGCGTGAAAAGAACATCGCGCAACGTGAGGAAGCCAAGAAGCAGGCTCAAGAACAACAGTTGGCCCAAGTGGCGCAGCAGCAGTCCCAAGCTGCGCAATCGCCGGCGCAGGCTCCGGCGGCAACGTCACTCGGTAGAGCGCATGGTGGCGCGTTCTGCTCTTCCGCAGGAGCTACGGCGCAATCGGATCGCAGCTCTTCGATACTCACGTGTCGGACGGCATCCGATGGCCGACTGCGCTGGATGCGCTAATCACAGGCTGTAAATCTGCGAACCAAACGGCCACAGCGCCAGTTTGGCCATTTTGAACGACTGGATACCGAACGGAATGCCGATGATGGTAATGCAGTTCAGCAGTCCGGCGCACACGTAGCCGATCGCCATCCACACACCGGCCAGCACGAACCACACAATGTTGACCAGCACCGAGCCCACGCCGCCTCCATAGACCACGGTCTTGCCGAACGGAGTCAACGTCAGCCCCGCCATCTTGAACGCCTGCACGCCCAGCGGGATGCCGACGATGGTGACGCACAGCACCAGTCCGATGACGGCCCAGCCGGCGGCCAGGAACAGTCCACCCAGAATCAGCCACAGAATATTGCCAAGAAGTCTCATACCCACATGATAGCGGCATCCGGCAAGTGCCATATCAGCTGTGGGCGCAGAGAGGGCGTACAAGGAAAGGCGCATAAGACGAGACGGAAACCGGCTCGAAACGAAAAGATCGAATCCACCTCACCTGTCAGCCTTGAAGACATAAAGAAAGGCTGGAAACCACAGCGGTTTCCAGCCTTCTCTTGAATCAGCGGACTTTAACCCCGAGCTACTTCTTGCGCTTGGCTTCGGAGCGGGACTTAGGAGCCTTGTGGCTCGTCTTGCCGCCCTCGTCGTAATAGTAGTAATTGTCGTTGTTGGAGGTCTTGCGCTCCTTCTCGAAGTTGAACACGAATCCAACAACCGGAACGTTGAGGTTCTCAAGCTGAACGGCAATATCCTTCAGATCGCGCTTCATGGTGACGTCGCGGCCGGAAACCAGTACCACGCCATCGCTCTTCGCACCGAATACGGCGGCATCATTGGCCACGACCATCGGGGAGGTATCCACAATCACGTAATCGTAGGTCTGCAGGGCCATGTCCAGCATTTCGGTCATGGTCTTCGAATTCAGCAGCATGGAAGCGTTCGGCGGCTTCGGACCGGCAGGCATGATATGCAGATTCGGCTTCCAATAGCGCTGCACCACATCCTTGACGGTGGCCTGTCCGGACAGGACGTGCGCCAAGCCAGCGCCGCCTTCCAAACCAAGTCGGTCGGCCACGGACGGGTGACGCAGGTCGGCGTCGATGAGCAGCACCTTGGCACCGTTCTCGGCCAAGGCTGCGGCCACATTCACGGAAACGGTGGTCTTGCCTTCGGACGGGCCGACGGATGTGATGACAATCATGCGGGCGTTGGAGCCTTCAACCTTCGACGTGAACGATAGGTTGGTGCGGATACGGCGGAATTCCTCGGAAATACGACCGGCAGGGGAGGAGATGATGATCGGCTTGATGCCCTTCAGACTGTCGTCTGTTGGAATACGGCCCATGATAGGGGCGTTGATGATGTCTTGCAGATCGTTGGCTTCCTCCACGCGGGTGGCCATAAGATCGCGAATGAGCGTGGCGAAGACGCCAAGGATCAGGCCGCCGACCAGTCCGACGGCGAGATACAGCGCCACCTTGGGGGAGCTGGGGGAGAGCGGCACGCTGGCACGCTGCACGATGGACAGCTTCACCGGTGATTCCTTGCCAGACGCATACAGCGACTTTTCCACTACGTTGCTCAACGATTCGGCTACCGCATTGGCGATGTCGGACGACTGCTTCGCATCGCCGCTCTGCGCGGTGATATTCACGAAGGCGGTGTTCGTCGGGTTCGTGACCGTCAGCTGACCAGCAAGACCCGCCACAGTAGTGTCGAGACCCAAGTCATCGATGACTGGCTTCAGCACGGATTCAGTGGTGACCAGAGTCGGGTACGACTGAATCTGGTTAGTGATGTACGTACTGGCGCTGTTGATGTTGGAAATGTTATTATCCTGCACCGAGGAATCGCTGTACGTGGCGAACACCTGGGAAGTGGCCGAATATTTCGGCGGAACCAGGAACGTGTAGGCGCACACGGCGGCAAAGACCACCACAAAAGTGATGATGCCGACCACAATATGCTTGCGGACAATACGGAACAGGTCCATCAGGGTGATGCCGTTGTCTTCCGTTTCGGTAGGCTCAACCACTACCTGACCGTTTTGTGACGCTGTACTTTCTGCTGCGGCCATGTTTCCCTCTCAGAGATTTTCAAAATCCAAAACAAACTCATAATAGCAAGGAGCCCTCCCAGATGGGGGAAAGCTCCTTGTGGGGGAGGGCGCTGAGCGTGACCATGGTTTCAGCTTGACTCCCTTACAGTAAGGGGTTATCGAGTGGTGGTATCAGCAATGGTCTGCAAAGCCTTGCAAATCTCCTGATATGAACGCTCGTAGACCGCGTAATCTTTACCCATAGGATCTTCGATATTGGCGGTATCGGGAATCATAGGGCGGATCATGCTGGCATTATCGATAACGGATTCGAGTCGTTCCTCGCGCGTATCGCCATCCATATACCCCTGTTCTTTGCAATACGCGCACATGTTGGCGAAGTCGTTGATGAGGAAAGTCCTGCACGCCGCCGTTGGAGCGATCACCGCGATCTCCTTGCGCTGTTCGTGCTCAAAGCACAGAATCAGGCCGCTGCTGTTCGCCAGTTGCGGGGTGATGCGCTTGGAACGGAACTGTTTGGCATCGATGCCATGCGCGGCCAGCAGTTTTGCGCTGTTTGGCGCGATTTCATGCGCGTCGAGTCCTCTCGTGCCGGCGCTGTCGGCCTCGAGATCGGGCATATAGTGAGGGAGCAACAGCTCTCCCATGGGGGAACGGCAGACGTTGCCGGTGCAGACGAATACAACCTTCATTGGTGTCCTTTCTGCGTGCGTGGATGCCCTGTGGGGTGCGCGCGAAATAAGCGTAAAAAAGGGCCTGGGAATGCCCCAAGCCCTTCATGAACGTAAGTGTTCAATTATTTCCGGTTGAGCCGAGTTCAGCGAGCGGAGCTCTTGCGGACGGCAACCAGGGAGATGCCGGCAGCGGCGAGCAGCACGACGGCCACAGCGTACGGGGCGATGGCAGCACCGGTGGAAGCGGTCTGAGCGGAGCCGTTAGCAGCAGCATCGGCAGCGCCAGTACCGGTGGCGGCCACAGTCACGGACGCGGAGGCAAGGGCAGCGCCGGTGTGGTGACCCTCAGCGTCAGAAGCGAAAATCTGGGAGCTGATGGTGCCAGCGAAACCCTTCTTGAAGGTGTAGGTGGCAGTCAGGGTGCCATCGTCGTGAGCCTTGGCGGCCTTGGAATACTTGGTGGCAGCCAGGGTGACGTTCTCAACGGTGGTGTCGTCGTAGGACACGACGTAGTACTGACCCGGGGTCAGACCGGTGAACGTGAACGTCGCAACATTGCCGGAGACGGTGCCGGTTGCGCCGTACTGGTCGACAGCCATTGCGGAGTTGGCAGCGAAACCGAAGCCGAACACGGCGGCGATGGTAGCCAGGATTGCAACGATCTTCTTCTTCATGATCGTAATTCCTCTCTAATAAGTGGAAGTGTCTTCAGCAGTTCGCCTTGCGGTTCCCTGCTACTGCCTTGACTATACGCTTCGCTTGGAATGGCGCCCTTCCCGTGGTGTGACGCCATTCGCACATATGTGACGTCGATGTCTCATCGTGTGACGAGCTTCGCACATGCCCCCGAATCGTCAAATATAGAATTTTCGTTGGAAACTCGCCATTCTTGAGGAAAATTGGAAAACGACACGCCGAAGCTATTCCTCGTCGTCGAAACTGAACAGGTCTTCGACGGTGGTGTCGAGCGCTTTTGCCAGATCCATGGCAAGCCTGAGCGATGGGCAGTACTGACCCTGCTCGAGTCGTCCGATTGTTTCGCGGCGCACGTTGACGAGGTCGGCGAGGTCGGACTGTTTGAGCCCGCGTTCCATACGTTTGAATTTCAGACTAGTCTTCATCGTCTTCTCCGTTTTCCCCGCCCGCACGTTCCAGCCACAGGTATCGCGCGTCGGCGATGGCCAGCGCCAGCATGCCGAGGGTCGGCAGCGCCATGGCGGGAATGTTGAATGGCACATGCTTGAACAGCGAGACGATCATGCCGATGAAGCCCAGCACCACCAGTGCCGCCACCAGTATGAAGAAGGTGAAGCGGATGGCGGTGGCCTGATGCTCGTCGGACAGCTCGTCGCGGCGCGGATACGCGCGGTTGTACACCATGGTGAGCCACAGTTCGCCGATAATCCAGAGCAGGGCGATTGACGACATCATGATGATGCCTGGCCAGGTACGGTGCTGAAACAGTTGCGTTGCGCATGCTACAGCACCCACGAATTCGACGATCGCACGTAATGCGATGTACCGATTGAAATTCATTTTTCAAGCTCCTTTAACGCGCTTGGTCTATTGTATCGTGCCTCTTTATCTGGGTTCGACGGGTGGATTGAGCATGTTTTCTGAAACGTTTGCATGCGTGAGATTGCAGTAATTATTGGTTGTTTGGGTGACTGTAGGGGTGTGACCCTTGCTGATATCGTTCGCAAGAAGGCAGAAAAAGAGGACGATCCGGAGCATGATCCGCTGAAAACCATCCCAGCATCGCCGGAAAAGCCGTCGCCTATCAAGAAAATAGTAGTGGGTTCGGTTGCTGCGGTGGCGGTAATCGTCATAATTGTGGGCGGTGTATTCGTTGTGCGTGCGAAAAAAGAAGCGCAGCAGGAGAGCGCTGCAATCGCAATGTGCGAAAAAGCGCGCAGCAAATATTCCGAAGCGAACGAAATCTTGAGCAAGGCGATAAGGAAAGCTGAAACTTCGCAGAAACTGACGGATAGCCAAGTCGCCGACGCGAGCACGCTGACAAAGTTGAGGCAAAGCGTCAAACAGGGCGAGCAATTCGGTGCGGCCAGTGAATGTTCCACGTCGCTTGCGCAATCCGTGCTGCAATCGCGTGCCCGCAGCATGAACAAGCATAGCAATGACATGAAGGAACAAGCCGCGACCATCATTGCGGACGTGAAATCGGTGGAAGACAGCAAGAAGACACTGGAAGCCAATCAGATTCGCGACGCTTTGGGGCAGAGCGTTTCCGGTGCGCGTACGTTGCTTGACAGCTCCGCTTGGCAAGTCGCGGATAATTCGACACGCGACGCGCTTTCCCAGGCGATCGATGCCGCACAGAAGCTGATTGACGGCAATAGCGTTGATACTAAGGCTATGCAGGAGGCGTCGAAGGCGATTTCCGCTGCGTCAGATGCGGTGAATGCTTCCATGAGGGCTGCTCAGGAGGCTGCGGCGGCTCAGGCTCAGGCGCAGGCGCAACGGGCGCGGGCTCAACAGGCTCAACAGGCTCAACAGGCGCAACAGTATTGGAATCCATCGCGGAATAATGGTGATAATGGTGACGACAATATTGGCAGCGATGATAATGCTGCTAATGCTGCTAATGCTGGTGATGCTGGTAAAGAAGACAATGGCGCCGGTGTCGGAGTCAACGGCAATGGGGGTGCTGCATCTTCTGGCAGTGGCGCCGGTGCCAACTAAATCGCATAACAGAAGCTGATATTTGTACTATTTAAGGGTGTAAATATTGCAATTTACGTAAGTTGTAGATTGTGATATTTACACCCTTTTATTTACCCCTCTTTTCTGTTATCGTTATACGCTATTTGTGGAATATTCATGACGATTCGTATTCAATCGTAAAATGATGTAAAGTTTTTCCGGTAGTTGTTTTGATTTAAGAAAGGCTTTTATATGTCTATTCTGGATGGTTTTAAAGAGGTTGGCGAAAGCAATAACGGTAAATTGACCATGACGGTCATGCTTGAATCCGTTCGTTTTTCCAAGAACGTCAGCGCTGTGCTGGGCTTCCCTAAATACGTCAAGGTTCTTGTGAACAATGACGAGAAGAAATTTGCGATTCAAAAGTGCAATGACAAGGATGAATATGCGATTCGCTTCGCCACCAAGAAGCCGGGAGAGGCTTCTGCAGTGACGTTGCGCAATGTTGATTTGCTTGTTGCGACGCAAAAGTTCTTCAGCTTCCCCGAGCTGGACGATCCTACCAAAATTGCGTTCTACGCACTTGACGGCGAGTATTATTCCGACGAGCAGGTGATCGTGTTCAACGTGGAAGGTGCCAAGAATGGCACTGTCGGCAAGCGTGGTCCGAAGGCTGGTTCTCACCGTAAGACTTCGCAAGCCAAGTAGTCGGTTGTTGCCGACCACAAGACATTTTCCATCGTGCGCGTGTATGGATGCATTGCAGTTGTCATGTGTTTTATGCGCGCACGCATACATATTAAGTCGTAGATTGCAGTATCTTACATTTGCTGATTACGTTGCAATATAGTCTGTTGTCTTGCAATCGTCATTGAAAGTTGTATAAGAAAATCCTTGAACTTACCTGAATTGCTTAAGGTCTCGGCGTTGACGGAAAGTATTTGCCAGCCGGCTGAAGACAGCGCTGTGCGGCGAGCTTCGTCGCTTTCCCAATTTTGTGCGTGAAATTTACCGGAATATTCAATCGCAATTTTCAAATTCGGAATTGCAATATCGAGAAAAGCCTGCTTTTTATCGGCAGTATTTAACGGAAGCCGATAATTGATTACGAATGGACCGTAGCCGGCGCGCAACATACGGAATCGCAATCGTGTTTCCATACAGGAATCGGTATTTTCGGCAAGTAATTTCACCGCTTTATCACATTTCTTGCGATGCGGGAACGTGGTTGGCAACTCGTTCAATAATGTCGCAAAATCTGCCGGGGAGACGTGCACACGATAGAAGCTGCGACGCATCATCGCATCGCCCAGCACCACCAATTCCTCGAGCCTGAGATATGCGGCCATCTGTACCCACAGCAGCAACGGATGCACTGTGAAAATATGCGGCTCAACGAAAATCGGAGCGTATTTGCTGTTTTCGTAAGCGGCAAAAGGGGTGGTATCGCGGGTTACTTTTTTATGCGAACGTGCCGTTTGTGTATGTGGCGTTTCTGGAGTGGCTGCCGTTTGCCTAGAAGTGCGATCGCGCTGTAGTGTTCGGTCGGGTGTTCGGTCGGGTGGAAGTGTCGCTGTATAAGCGTGAAATTTCACACCTTCATGCGACGAGCGGAATCTCGGTTCCTCCACCACGATATGCAGATAATCGAGCAGTTTGATCTTGTCATAGAGCGACGGCATATCGATTAGCAAAACTCTGATAGCGGAAGTGAGACCGAGCACCACATCAGTATGGTATTTCTTGCGGATTGCGCGGGCGCGCTGTAGTTCTACGAGTTGCGCTTCGAAGAGAGCGCGGGTCATATCTTGCGGTGTCTGTGCGTACATGTGGGCAGCGTAAGCGAAAATGCGCGGTCGGCGCCACCTGCTTACGAAAATCTGTGGATAAGTGGATATTCTCTCACTGCGATTACGGTCGGTTGATAACTATGTTCTGGTTTTGAAGATGTGTATAAGTAGGCCGGGTGATCCCAAAAGTGTGTGCGGATTGCGCGGGCGTGTGGGTGTGAGATTGGAAGGAATCGTGCACTGCTAAGTGAACATGATCGCGGTGTCGCGTGTGCGGATTGTTCGGGACGTGTGCGGATAAGAATTGCCTAATAATAGTTAAAACAAGAAGCCTGAAGAAATTATAATGGCAAGAAACGTTGGAATTCTGGGCTTTTTGACTTTGATTCAATCGGCACCTTGCTAAAATTTGAGAACTTCATCCGCAAAGGTTGCTGAAAATCCGCACGAACGTTCGGATGGTCCGCACGAACGTTCGGATGGTCCGCACGAACGTTCGGATGGTCCGCACGAACGTTCTTCTGGTCCGCACGGACGTCCAGGGAGTTATGCACCTTGAATAATTTGCACGAGAGCTTGGAGAGTTCTGTGACTTCAAACGGGGTATGAATGAAGTATTGATTTAGAGGATGGATAGGTTTGAGAAAGTACGATTAGGTACGGATGGAAAGACGAGCAGAATGGGAAATCTGCAAAAAGAAAATCCCGTGGGGCTTCGCAGATTGTCTACATTAGCCTGTGCTGGGTTTGCACCAGTTAGTGCAAAGTGCGGCCCAGTACAAACTTTCACGAGCCGATTCGTACAGGCACAGTATTTCTGACGACAGCTGGGGTACTGCGTGCAATATGAATGAGCGGTGCACGCAAATATGCGATGCACCGCTCATTCATATTGAGGAATTCGCTCGTACTGAAAAACTCAGTAGCAGTGGTTGGCGAGCCAGTAGGTGTAGGCGCCCTGGATGGAGCCGTAGCGCTGTGCGCAGTAGCCCCAGAACCACTTAAGCTGGGTCTGGTAGTTGGTGGCCCAATCGGCACCGGCGCTCACCATCTTCGAACCGGGCAGCGCCTGCGGCAGGCCGTACGCGCCGGAGCTTGGGTTCGTGGCTGCGACATTCCAACCGGACTCATGAGAAATGATGTACACGGTGGCGGTGAAATCGGCCTCGGAATAGCCGCTGGACAGCAGATAATCGTGAGCCCACTGCTGCATTTCGCCAGCCGGCACGGTGGTGCCGATCGACGCTGCGGCCGCGGACGGCGTGGACGAGGAGCCGGTGCCGACGAGGATCACCTTGTCGGTCGGAGCCTTCTTCACGAAAGAGCTGATCATATTGGAAGACATGACCTTGCCGCCGGACTTGGTGACGAGGTTCGTGGTCTCCATAACACCGTTCGCGCCTTCGGTCTCGACCTTCTCCTGGCCCTTCGGCAGGCTGGAGGTCTCCTTCTTGACCGTGTTGAATGCGATATCCGTATCAGACACCTCAACGGAAGCGCCGGCACGTTCGATCTTGATGACGGTGTTCTCGTTCACCTTCGTATCCAAAGACGGGGAAACGGTGTCTTCCGTATCAAGGGTGATGTCGCCCGCGTCAAGCACGGACTTCACGTCGGTGAAGTGCATGCCGGGAACCACGCGGGTCTTGCCGTTGATCTTCACGGTGACGTACGAAGTATCTCCGGAAAGCGCCTCACGGGCGTTGCCACGGGAGGCTTCGATGCTGTCGGTGACGGAATACGCGGTGACCTGCTTGGCAGGAGACTTCTCCGCGGTGGCGTACAGATTATGCGACACGATGCCGCCAGTGGCCAACAGCCCCACTGCCGCAACCGTTGCGACAATCTTCACCATCTGAGATTTGCCCGGCAAGGCAAACGTAGTTGGTTGGGCATGTTTCTTATGGCTAGCCATTCTGCTCCTACATCGGGTACAATTCCTCGGCGGATTCCGTGCCTAGGGCACGGCGCACAACCGCTAGGGTTCCGCCGGAATGCGCGCAACTGCATATAGTCTACCGCACCCCAAGGAACTTGAAGATAACGTATGCAACGCGCAGGCGACGGGCCGAATCATCGTTCCGACTGACTACTTGGCGTTTTCACTTTGGCGTCTCCGCTGGAAGCGGTGTCCCCATCGGAAGCGGCCGCATCCATATCCAACGCCTTGGCCTGGCTGATCAGATCATCCAAATCGGAAGCGCGCAACGCGCCGGCCTGCTGGAAGATGATCTGCTGCTTCTTGACGACCATCAGCGTCGGCACTGCCTGAACCTTGGCCGCGGCGGCCAGATCGGGATTCTGATCGATATCCACCTTCGCGAAATAGACGTCCGGATTCGCCTCGCTTGCCTTCTCGAACGTTGGGCCGAATGCACGGCACGGACCGCACCACGTGGCCCAGAAATCCACGAACACCAGATCATTGGATTCGACGACCTGGTTGAAATCCTGCGAAGTGACTGCATGCGTTGCCATATGCGTTCCCCATTTCCCGGCTTACGCTATAAGCCGATTTCAAAAAACAATATCGTGCAATGCTGCGCAATATTGCGAAAGCCCGTTTGCGAAAAGTATATAGCCGCACGCCACGCAAACACACTGCCGCACCCGATTGCGCTATGGGAAGAATCGGAAGCACGTGACATTCACATGCCGTGCGTGATAATGGAACCATGCCAGTGATGAATGATGAAGTGCCCGACGAGGGCGATTTCGACGCCAACCGCCATCGCGGGGAATTCGACGACATTACGCCGGAGGATTTCATCCGCGGAATGGGCAACCCTCCGGGATGGCTCCCATCGGACGAAATCAACCGCATGCGCCACGAAATACCGATTCCGTACGTCGTGGTCGTGCCGGTGCGCACCGACGATCTCGGCAGGGTGGCGCAAATCGGCTCGCTGCTGCGCGTCACTGACGACGGCGGTATCGAACGCACATTGATCGCCGGACGTGTGCTCTATCACGAATCGTTGCGTGAAGCGGTGGCGCGCAACGTCGCAAAAGATTTGGGCGATATCGCCCTGCCGCAGCTGCCAATCAGCCTGCAGCCGTTCACCGTGGCCGAATTCTTCCCGACACCCGGCCTATCCGACTATTACGATCCACGCCAACATGCGATCGCGCTGTGCTACGTGGTGCCGATCGCCGGCGATTGCAAGCCGCAGGACGAGACGCTCGACGTGGAATGGGTCGACCCGTCCGGCGACATGCTCGACACCTTCGTCGGGCAAATGGCCAACGGCTACGGCACCATCGTGCGGCAGGCGCTCGCATGGACCGGCAAGTAGGACAAGCCGCGCAAGCGGGGCAAGAGCTAGGCAAACTAGGCGAATAGACAGATAGGGGAGGATTAGAAAAATATGACGATTGAACTGAACAACAACGTATATACGGACGGCGGCAACGATACCGAAACCACGCCGGTGGTGCTCGTGCACGGCTTCCCGGTGGACCACCGCATGTGGGACGAGTGTGCGGCGGCTTTACGCGACCAAGCTGTGAAACAAGGCGTGAAACCATTTGCGATCTGGGCTCCGGACATGCCCGGCGCCGGCGAAGGACCGATTCCGTCCGACGAAGACAGCGGCGGCAAGGACGCCGACGGCGCGTTCCCGTACGGACTGGACCGTATGGCGGACGCGTACGTGGACCTGCTGCACGCCGCCGGCTACGGCAAAGCCATCTGGGTGGGCCTGTCGATGGGCGGTTACTTGATTCTCGACATCCAACGCCTGCATCCGGAAGCGGTGGCGGCGCTCGCCCTGTGCGACACGAAAGCCGACGCCGACTCCGCCGACATGCGATTGAAGCGCGTCGCAATCGCCACCGACTGCGAAACGACCGGCACACACGAGCCGGTCATGGGATTCGCCGTGCCGTCGGAAGCCGATTCCACCGTGAAGCAGTCGGACGCCTACTGCAGGCAGTTCGAAACGTGGATCAACGAACAGCCCGCCGACGGCATCGCCTGGCGCGAACGCATGGCCGCTGGCCGTTCCGACCTGAACGACGTGCTGCCGAACATCAACGTGCCAGTCGCAGTAATCTGCGGCGACAAGGACCCGTCCAGCCCGCCGGCAGTGATGAAGCCGGTCGCCGACGCGATGACGAAAACCGACGTGACGATGACGGTGATCGACGACTGCGGCCACTTCAGCGCGTACGAACACCCCGACCAGGTGGCCGCCGCGTTGCTGGAACTGGTGAAGCGAGTCGGCTGAGCCGGCTGCGACGATTATCTGTGGCAGACCATCCGGCGTATCGACAAGATATAGAGAAAATATATAAAACATATATACGAAATATGTACTACGTATGTATAACGAATATATTCCGTATATAACACGCATGAAAGAGGCAACACAACCATGAGCGTGTTCTCACCACTGGCATTGACGCAGACCCTGCCGTTCCTGCCACTCGCCCAAGGAGACATCGACTACGAAGTGGCACGACGCGGCGAACCCGACCTGTTCGCCAAAGTCCTGGCGGAACCGGCAACGAAAGTCATCCTCGTCAAAGACGGCAAAGTGGCCGTGCCGCACGGCCAAGGCGCCATCGCCGACTACGCCAACGTGAAAATGCGCCTCGCCCAACTGCCGGGCGCGTACGTTGCCGCGGAACTCGAATCGCACCCATCGGCGCTCGCCATATTCCTCGGCTCGTACGGCGGACGATTGGGCGAGCACGTCGTCGCCGTGGACGTGACGCACGTCCAGCCGAACGATACGACGATTACGGCTGCGACGGCTCGCAGCGGGGGAGCGGACGACGCGTTCGCCGAAGTGCCGGCGCATGAATCGCAGGAAAACGCGAAATCGCTGCTGGAAAGCGCGGCAACCCGATTCGACTGGGTGGACCTGCGCGGATTCGCGCCCCACGCCAGCGCACGCGAAGCCGGACAGGCAACCTCCGCCATCTCGCTCAGCATGTGGCACGCCCGGCAGCGTCACTGCCCGACGTGCGGCGCGCCCGTCGAACCGGCGCTCGGCGGCTGGGCTCAGCACTGCACGAACGACGAGGATGGCAATCGTTTGCTGTTCCCCCGAATCGAGCCAGCGGTGATCACCGCGATCGTCGACCATGATGACCGTCTGCTGCTGCAGCACAACAGCGCGTGGCGCAACAACGGCCTGTACTCGGTTTCGGCCGGATTCGTGGAGGCTGGCGAAAACCTGGAGCACGCATGCCGGCGCGAAGCCAAAGAGGAAGTCGGCATCGAAATAGGCGAACTCAAATACCTCGGCTCCCAGCCGTGGCCGTTCCCCTCGTCTCTCATGATGGCGTTCAAAGGCGTGGCGGTCACCACCGACGTGCACGTGGACGGCGAGGAAACGTTGCAGGCGCGTTGGGTCACACGCGACGAATACATGAGCGAACTGGTTTCGGGACGTATGGAGGCTCCGGGCAAAGCCACGATCGCACGCTACATGATTGAGGAATGGCTCGGCCACGACCTGCCGTGACAAGACCTGCCATTAAAAGGTGGTATCGGCTGAGCCTGTCTTCGGGGCGGTTGCCGGGGGAGCTTGTTTAGGTATTCGTTTGGGCACTCGTCTGCGTATCATGCTGCATGGTATGTACCGTGAAGAGAGTGAATGAGGAAACCACATACATGTCTGATAGAAGTGGGCAGAACGATACGGACAACAGTTTCGCCGGCATCTCGTTTGAAGGGGTGAATGCCGTGCCGCCGCAGTCTGGTGAGAACGGCGATACGATCAATCTCGCCGACGTGGCCGATGTGTCCGAACAGGACGACGTGTCCAACGCCGCCACCGAGACCATGCCGCCGTTGAATTTCGCATCGGACCAGACCCAGCCGTTCCAGTCATTCCCGACGGCCGGTGCCGCCGAAACCACGCCTGCCGGAACTGTCCCCAACGGAGCTGTTCCCACTGGTGCCATTCCTACCGGTGACATGCCCTCATCCACGCCCGCTCCCGCCATTCCCGTGCTCACCATGCCGGTCGAAGGAGAAGCCGTCGTGGCCAAGAAACGCAAACTGCCGCTGATCATCACCGGAATCGTGCTCGCCGTGCTGGTGGTCGCCGCGATCGCCGGCTTCTTCACCGCACACTGGTACTTCCAAGACAAGGCCGCGCCGGGCGTGACCTTCGGCGGAACCAGTGTGGCCGGACAGACCGCCGACCAGCTGAAAAACACGGTGACGGCCGCCGTGAAGAACACCACCGTGAACATCAAGGACGGCAACGGCAACAACGCTTCCGGCAGCCTGAGCGACCTCGGCGTGAGCTACAACGTCGACAAGACGGTCACGGAACTGCTCGCCGCCAAGCACCAGACCAACGGCGCACTCGAATACATCAACGAAGTCAACCCGTTCGTCAAGAAGAACGTGCCGCTGAACGCCAAGTCCAACAAGCTGGCCCTCAGGACGTTCGTCACCGACAAATTCGTGCAGGACACCGACCGCGCGGTACCGTCCACCGCATCGTACGATGCCAACGCGCGCGCCTTCGTCGCAGTGGAAGGCCGCGGCGGCAGGTCCCCGAAGGTGGACAACGTGATCGACACGGTCGCCAAAGCCATCGCGAACCCGGGGCACAGCGGCAGCGTGACGATCACGTACGAAACCATCGACGTGCCGGTCGCACTGCCTGAAGCCCAAAACGTGGCCGACCAGGCAAACGCGCGACTGAATGCGCCAATTGTGCTGGACAACGGACAAGGCAAGACCTTCCAGATTCCAGCCGAAGTCGTGGCCTCATGGCTGAAAACCGACGCCGATCTCGAACACGGCACGCTTTCGCTGTCCTACGATGACAACGCCATCACCAACTACGTGCAGCAGCAGGTCCCAGCCCAGCTCAACCAGGACGCGGTCGACCAGGAAGACGCCGTCGACAACAGCGGCAAAGTGCTGGCCACCATCGTCAAAGGCGTGAACGGCGTGAAGGTCAAGAACATGGAGGCGCTCGCACCGAAGATCGGCGAAGCGCTCAAAAACGGCCAAGGCGCCACCATTCCGGTGGACGGTGATGTGCAGAACTTCAAAACCGTGCAGAAGAAGAGCGAATACCGCATCGTGGTGGACCGCACCGCGCAAACCGCCACCGTGTATCACAACGACGAGGCCGTCAAGACCTTCCCGGTGTGCACGGGCACCACCGGCAAGCACGAAACCGACCTGGGCACCTTCTACATCTACCTCAAGTATCAGATCCAGGACATGACCGGCCTGAACGACGACGGCTCGCGCTACCTGTCCAAGGGTGTGAAGTGGGTAAGCTACTTCTACGGCGGCGAAGGCTTCCACACGGCAAGCTGGAACAATTACGGCATCGCCCACGGCGACCCGGCGCACTACGGCTCCCACGGCTGCGTGAACATGTACGAAGCCGATTCCAAGTGGATCTACGACAACTGTCCGGAAGGCACCATCGTGCAGGTAGTCGGCGCCATGCCATCCGGACCGGTACGCTGACCCGTTACGCGTGGCGCGGGTGCGCGGCGTTCGCATACGCCGTACAATGGGCGGCATGAGCGAAGCAAACGATAGCAAAGTGAACCTCGACGTGCCCGAGCACCTCGAATACTCCGACGAGCACGTGTGGGTGGATTCCTCCGTTGAACCCGCCATGGTGGGCGTTACCGAATACGCCACCGAACAGTTCGGCGAACTCGTGTACATCGATTTGCCTGAAGTCGGTACGCAGGTCGAAGCTGGCGACGAAGTGGCGGAATTCGAATCCTCCAAGGCGGTCACCGCGCTGGTCTCGCCGGTGGCTGGCACCATCCGCTACGTCAACAACGAGGCTGCGGACGATCCGAGCATTGTGACGGACGATCCGTACGGCGAGGGCTGGATTTTCAAGATCGAGCTTGAGGATGACGAGCCTGACCTGCTTAGCGCTGACGAGTATGCCAAGATTGTGGCTGACTGAATAGCACGGACGTCTAGTTTTAATTACGGCTGCGGCCGGCGGGTGCGATGCGCGACACACTCAAGGCCGTTCGGCCGGGCTTACGGTCGCGCATCGCACCCGCCGGCCGCAGCCTTTTTATGGGAAGTGCCTTGCGGGGCCCTGAAAGTTCCCTGATTTTCTCGGTGGCGTTACTGTTTGTTCGAACGCGACCCCTATAGTGGGCATATGAGTGAAATTCAGCCGTTGCCGCAGTTCCCGCCGCAGCACGAACAGCAGCGCGAACAGCAGCGTATGGGGGAGCGGATGGACGATTCTTGCGATGACATGCCCACCGTGCCGATTCCGGCACGCAAGGTGGTCACCACCTTCGACGCGGCCTCCAGACATGAGCGTCTTGAAGTCAAACCGCCGCTGACCAGGCTGTTCCGCCGCACGATCACCAAAGCATTCAGTGTCTGGCTGAAATTCTCGACCGCATTGGTACGGTCACTCGACTGGTATCCACGTGTCGAACCCTACGTCGGCTACGGCACCGAACACTACTCCCGACTGATCTGCCGTACCGTATACGGCCCGTTCAAACGGCAGGCCGGCCGCCTGATTCGCGGCATCCGTGGCATGCTGATGGTGCCGTCCCCACATACCAAAGTGCGGATCGCCATCGATGACGTGCCCATCGAAACAGTGCAGGTGGGTGCGTCGGAAGTATACGACGCGATCGACAGCAATCCTGATATTTCCAGCGAATTCGCGGCATCCGACGATGCCGGCTACCTCGACCTCGTCGCCGAGCATTCACTCGAACCGGGCATCCACAACGTCTCGTACAAAGTGCGTAGCCGCAAGCCGGTCAACGCCAATCTTTTCACCATTCCCAGCGGCACCAAAGTGGGCGTGATCTCCGACGTGGACGACACCATCATGGTCACGCAGGCGCCGCGTCTGATGAAGGCCGCCTACAATCTGCTGCTGCTTAATCCGCGCAAAAAAGTGCCGGTGGCCAGCATGAACCTGCTGTTCAACCGCATCGCGGACATGTTCCCGGACGCGCCGTTCTTCTACCTGTCCACTTCGCCATGGAATGTGGAAAGCTCGATCCGCCATTTCATTACGAACCACGGTTTTCCGGAAGGTCCGCTGCTGCTGCGCGACCTTGACCCGAGGCCGAAAACCTTCATTCCGTCGGGCGTGCAGCACAAGCTTGAATACGCCGAACAGCTCATGGCCGATTTTCCCGATATGAAGTTCATTCTGATCGGCGACGACGGGCAGAAGGATCCGACCACATACGCCACAATCGCACGCCGCTACCCGGGGCGTGTGCTGGCGATCGGCATCCGGCAGCTGTCCCCGCGCGAAGTGACCGGCAATTTCGGTTCCGTCGCCGGGCGCGTGGCCACGCAGCCGATGCCGGTCACCGACGTGCCGGTATTCACGGGAACGACCGGATCGAACATCATGAAAACCATGCTGCCGTACCTGCGCGCCGCGCAAAACGGCGACTGACGGCCGACACAAGTTTGTGTGGGTCGTCAGTATAATCGCGTGCATGAGTGAATTTCGGGGTATGGAAAACACCATGAACGTGAAGGAAGCGACGAACGCGCACGACGAACACCAGAATGGACTGGCGGTGCCGGAAGCGAAGCGGGTGCCAAAGGAGCGCACCTTCCACGGCGATACGTTCATCGATAACTACGAATGGCTGCGCGACAAGGAATCGCAGGATGTGCGCGACTATGTGGCGGCGGAGAACCGCTACTGCGAACAGCGCATGGCACCGCTCGCATCGTTGCGCAAAACGTTGTTCGACGAATTCAAGTCGCATGTGCAGGAAACCGACATGTCCGTGCCGACGCGCATGGACGGCTACTGGTACTTCACCCGCACCAAGCAGGGCGAACAGTATGCCGTGCAGTGCCGTGTGCCGATTCGCGGCGCGGACGATTGGGATCCGCCGACGGTAGAGGCCGGCGTGCCGCTCGACGGCGAACAGGTGGTGTTCGACACCAACGCCGAGGCGCAAGGCCACGATTTCTTCCGCATCGGCGGCATGGACATCTCCAAGGACGGCCGCTGGATGCTGTACGGCACCGACACGAGCGGCGACGAACGCTACGATTTCCGCATCCGCGATCTTGAGACCGGCGACGAGTTGGAGGAGCGGTTCGAGGGCATCGGCGGCGCCTGCTTCACGCCGGACGCGCAATGGGTGTTCTACGTGCTGCTCGACGACGCATGGCGTCCGTACGCGGTGATGCGCCACCACGTCGGCACCCCCGTCGCGGATGACGTGGAGGTGTACCGCGAGGCGGATGAACGCTTCTGGGTGGGTATCGGGCTGTCCTTCGACGAACGGAACATCGTGATTGGCACCGGATCGAAAACCACCACCGAGGTGCTGATGCTGCCGGTGGACACCCCAGAGGGCACCTTCCAGGCGTTCATTCCGCGCGAAACCGACGTGGAATACGACGTGAGCTTCGCCTGCTTCGAAGTCGCGGGGGAGCATGGCGAGGATATTCCGCTCGCCGTGGTGTACCACAACGCGTTGAATCCGAATTTCGAGATCGATGTGATCGACATGCGGACACACGAGCCGCCATACCGGCTGGGCGAAGGCGTGCGCGTGGCGGTCGGATCGCCTTACGGCTGCGAGCACGGCGACGACGTGGAGCCTGGCGCTTCCTCCATGCCGATCGGCACCCCGTATTCGAATCCCTGCAATCCCGCCATTCTGCAGGGCGCGCATGGTTTGGGCATCGAGGGTATCTCGATCCATCGGCATTTCGTCGCACTGCAGTACCGCGCGGAAAGCCTGCCGCATATCGCGGTGATGACGAAACGGGCCGCCGCCGAGGATTTCCTGGCCGGCCGGCCATGGCGGTTCACCGAACTGGTGCCGCACGCGCTGGAGGACGATTGGGACGTCGACGAATCCGTGGACGAGATCAACGAGGAACGCGCCGAGATCTGGGGCAAACTGGACGCGGCCGCCGCCGCGCAAGGCAAGGGATCGGCCGTGCATGGCGTCTCGCGTCGGGCGATGACGTCGTCGGACGGCGCCACCGCCGACCGCATGCCGGGGGAGACGCGCCGCCTGTATTCGATCGGCGTTGGTGGCAACCCCTCGTATGACGCGCCGCGCATGCGCTACTCGTTCGCCAGCTACACGCGCCCCGGCGAGCTGCATGACTACGATCCGGACACCGGCGAGGACCGTCTGCTCAAGCGCGCCACCGTGCTGGGTGGTTTCGATCCGCGCGACTACATGGAACGCCGGGTGTGGGTCACCGCGCGCGACGGCGAACGCATCCCCGTCTCGCTGGTATGGCGACGTGACGTGCCGACCTGCGATTCCGCCATGTTCATCACCGGCTACGGCGCGTACGAGATCAGTTCCGATCCGGGATTCGCGGTGTCACGCATCAGCATGCTCGACCGCGGCGTGCTGTACGCCGTGCCGCACATCCGCGGCGGCGGCGAAATGGGACGCGCCTGGTACGAGCAGGGGCACCTGCTCAACAAGAAGCATTCGTTTGAGGATTTCATCGACGCCACGCGCGCGCTGCAACGTGCCGGACTGGCCTCGCCGCTGCGTACGGTGGCGAACGGCGGCTCGGCGGGCGGCCTATTGATGGGGGCGGTCGCCAACATGGCTCCGGAATGCTATGCGGGCGTGGAGGCGGACGTGCCGTTCGTGGACGCGCTGACCTCGATTCTCGACCCGTCGCTGCCGTTGACCGTCACCGAATGGGACGAGTGGGGCGATCCGCTGCACGACGCGGATGTGTACGCGTATATGAAGTCGTACACGCCATACGAGAATGCGCCAGATAGTGAAAATGACGAAAGAACTGCCGTTTTTCCGAAAATTTTCATTACCACATCCATGAACGACACCCGCGTGCTGTATGTGGAGCCGATGAAATGGCTGGCCCGGCTGCAGCATGCCGGTGTGGACGCCGTGGCGAAAATCGAGGTGGAAGCCGGCCATGGGGGTACGTCCGGGCGGTACAAGCAATGGGAGGAAGTCTCCTATGAGAACGCTTGGTGTCTGTCGATGATGGGCATCGGCGGCTGAGTGGCCCCGAGGGTACTCCGGGGGATTTTCCGGGGGTAGAAGAATCATGACTGACGAAAACCCATTGTTGCAATCGTTTGCGGCAATGGGTTTTTGTTTCAGAAAATTTTCATGAAACATTGCAAACACCCTTCGGCGTTTCGCGAATCCCTTTTTTTGGGGGGGCACTCTAACGTCAAACGTTTTATGCCGCGCTTTTTAACTTTTATAAGGAAAGACACTGTTTCATACGTCAATGTTGACGTCGTGACACCGTGCTTGCATGACAGTGGCTGCAGCTGGGGCAAGGTAGTGGATGCCGCCACCTTAGGTTGTGCTTAATCGTGAAGCGAGGGATTATGCATAGGCACAAGGAGTTGGCGTCAAAGCGCTGTGTGAAAACGTTTGCCGCCATGCTGGTGACATTGGCGACCATGCTGGCATGCGTATTGATTGGGCCCGTTCATGCGCAGGCCGTGGAATACAACATCGGCGAGCTCGGCTGGGTGGACAAGGACTCCTCCAAGCTGACCATCGTGTCCGGCGGCCAGGAAAAGCCGTTCATCTCCGGCACCACCGTCGACTACGGCGATGAGATCGACATGCAACTGCATTGGAACGTGCCGAACAGCGTCACTGTCAAATCGGGCGACACCTTCGTCTACGATCTGCCCGAGAATCTGACCTTCCAATCCGGGCAACAGTACGACATCATCAACGGATCGGGCGATGTGGTCGGCCATTATGTGATCAACGGCAATCGCATGGTGGCCGCGTACACCCGCGGCGAGGACGCGGGATCGAACGTCACCGCGTATGTGACGGTCAAAGGCACCATCAACTCCGACAAGACCGGTGGCAACAACGGCGGAGACAAGACGTTCTCATATCCGGGTTACGGCGACGTGACGCTGTACGCCGAATGGACACGCACCTCACACCAGTGGACCATCAAGTTCGACCTCAACGGCGGTGTCGCTCCGGAAGGAAAGGAAGTCACGAAACTGTACGCGGACCAGAAGGTCTACGACGGCGACCCGCTGATCTCCCCAACCGTGGACCAGACGAACGTGCCGGTGCTCGACGGCTACGAATTCCAAGGCTGGAGCACCGTCCGCAACGACGCGCTCGCCAAGAGCGTCCTCTCGTTCGACGAGAACGGCAAGTCGCTGATGCCGATCGACCGCGATGGCACGGTATATGCGTTGTGGGCGAAGATGGGCACAGTGGTCAAGCCGCCGACCTCCACTTCCGACTCCACAACCCAATCGCAGATCGGCGCGTATTCCAATACCGAAACCGGACTCAACGGACTGGCCATGTTCGAAGCGGTGGTCCGTCAGCCAGGCAAGTTCCCGAACACCGATTTCGGGTCAATCACCGAGGAATCCACTCCTTGGGTTAACTGAATCAGCCGATTCGCCACATACACGTTGGCGTCGCGGACCATCTGTCCACGGCGCCAACGTGCGTATGTGGGCGGTGCGTACGTCCATATATGTGCACATTCATGTCTGTCCATCGCTTTGTTGGGCATTGCGCCCATTGCGTTCTTTGTGCCTATCGAAACAAACGGATATCCGCCCGCCGTACGTGGGGCATGGGACGGGTGTCCATTTGCTGAGCGGGTTTGGTCCGCCTGATGAATCACTGACTAGAGTCGCGAGCTATGAGTGATTCTGCAAAGAAGTACACCATCGCCGTCATTCCGGGCGATGGCATTGGCAAGGAAGTGACTCCGTGGGCTCAGAAGGCTCTGGAGAAGGCGGCCGAAGGCGTCGCCGAATTCGAGTACGAGCATTTCGATCTCGGTGCCGAGCGTTATCTGCGTGACGGCGCGATCCTCCCCGAGGAGGAAGAGGACCGTATCAAGAAGACCGATGCGATTCTGCTGGGCGCCGTCGGCGATCCGCGCATCAAGGCGGGCATTCTGGAACGCGGCCTGCTGCTCAAGCTCCGCTTCGACCTGGACCAGTACGTGAACCTGCGTCCGTCCAAGCTGTACAAGGGTGTCACGTCGCCGCTCGCCAACCCGGGTGACATCGACTTCGTGGTCGTGCGTGAAGGTACCGAAGGCCTGTACTGCGGTGCCGGCGGCGCGGTCCGTCGTGGCACCCCGAACGAGGTGGCCACCGAAGTCTCCATCAACACCGCCTACGGCGTGGAGCGCGTGGTGCGTTACGCCTTCCAACTGGCCATGAAGCGCAGGAAGCACGTGACCCTCGTGCACAAGAAGAACGTGCTGGTCAACGCCGGCGACATGTGGCAGCGCATCGTCAACAAGGTGGCCGAGGAATACCCGGAGGTCTCCCACGACTACCTGCACATCGACGCGACCACCATCTTCCTGGTGTCCAACCCGTCCCGCTTCGACGTGATCCTGACCGACAACCTCTTCGGCGACATCATCACCGACGAGGCCGGTGCCGTGGTCGGTGGCGTCGGCTACTCCGCTTCGGGCTGCATCAACGCGTCCAACGAGTATCCGTCCATGTTCGAGCCGATCCACGGTTCCGCTCCGGACATCGCCGGCCAGAACAAGGCCAACCCGACCGCAGCCATCCTGTCCGCCGCCATGCTGCTCGAGCATCTCGGTTTCGACGACGCTGCCAAGAAGATCCATACCGCCGTTGAGGCTGACATCGAGGAGCTTGGCTCCACCACGCGCACCACCGACGAGGTGGGACGCGACATCCTGGCACGCATGTGATTGGCATTCGCTGACATTCCATTTGGATGTTCCATTTGGTGAGACGCCCGCCGAAACAAGGTTTTCCTTGGAACGGTGGGCGTCTTCGCATAATCAGGGGATTTTTCAGGGGTTTTTCGGGGTTCGTGCCAGTGGTAAACGCCCGATGACGGGCAAACCTTGGGATATTGTTGAGGCATGAGTGATAACAACGCCGATTTCAATGGTGCCGGTCAAGTCAACAATCCAACGTCGGATAACGCAGCCCAGGCCGACTACAACCAACCGTACATTCCACAACAGAACGATGCGCAGATGAACCATCCGGAGTCGCAGCCGGAAACCCCCGCATACGATCAGAACTCCGCCGCATACACTCAGCCCGCTCAGCCGGCCGAGCCCGCCGTTCCGGCGTACGATCCGAACGCTTCCGCATACAGCCAGTATGGCCAGACCGCACAGTCGGCCCAGTCCGCTCAGCCGTCATACGGTCAGCCGGCGACTCCGGCCCCGGCGTACGGTACGGCTCCCGTCTATACCCAGCCCGCTCAGCCGGCCACGCCCGCTGCTCCGGCGTATGATCCGAACGCCGCATCGTACAACCAGTACGGTCAGTATGGCCAGCCGTCCCAGCCCGCCCAATCTGCGCAGCCGTCGTACGGTCAGCCGGCAGCCCCGGCGTATGACCCCAACAACGCTTACGCCCAGCCGGATTACAATCAAGCGAACTACGGACAGCAGGGCTACGCGGCCCCGTCTTACAACCAATCCGCCTACACCCAGCCCGCCTACGCGCAGCAGCCGGCATACGGCCAGCCCGTCGCACCGGCCGGATACGCCCAGAAGTCGAAACTGGCCGCCGGTCTGCTTGGCATCTTCCTGGGCTGCTTCGGCGTGCACAACTTCTACTTGGGCAACACCGGCAAGGCCGTGGCACAGCTGCTGCTGACCGTCATCGGCTGGATTCTCATCATCGGCCCAGCCGTCGCAGGCATCTGGGGACTGGTGGAAGGCATCCTGATTCTGTGCTCCCACTACGGCTCGCAATGGCACCGTGACGCTCAAGGCGTCGAACTGCAGGATTGATGACTCGAGGACTTTACAAACAGCCGGGCGGCAAACTCGTTGGAGTGACTGTCCGGCTTTCTCATGCCGATTCGGATTACGCCGATTCGGATTATGCCGATTCGGACTATATTGATTCGGCTCATACGAATGCCGTGAAAACGGTTCCATACGCTGGGCCGGCTGCATCATCGACTGTTATCGAATGCCATATCGACGGCGATTTCTTCCTCGACGGGGACGATGCCGGAACGCGGAATCTCTTGCATTCCATGGAATGTGCGCTGGAACAGTGCGCGGCCCGTTGCCTCAGCGGTTCGATGGTTTCCGAACGTGACGTGACCGCCGCCGTCGAACGGACGATGCTGCACCATCCGGACGTGCGCATCGTCGGCATGGGCGCGCGTGGCATCGCCATCGCCTTTCAACGTGCGATTGACGGCATCGATGGCGCCGATCGCATTGCCGGTATCGGCGGTAATGATGTTACGAAAGTGGAACCACGCGACGACCTGCGCATTCGGCGGCATACCAGCCCAATGGAAACCGCAGAAACCGCGGAAATCGCAAAAAACATTGAAAACACTGGAACCGCGGAAAGCGACGAAAACGCTGGAACCGTTGGAACCGGCGAAATCGCCGAAACCGGCAATTGGGCGGAATACGCGCGACGCTGGCACGCACTCAAACCGAACATCGTGCACGACGACCCCCGCAAACCGCAGGAACAAATGGACCTCGACGTCGAATGGGCACGCGAAGTGGCTGCCGGAACCCGCGAACCCACCCTGCGTTTCTGGGAATGGGCCGAGCCGGCCGTGGTCATCGGCAGATTCCAGTCGCTCGAAGACGAAGTCAACGTGCACACCGCGCAAGACGAAGGATTCCACATAGTCCGCCGCTGCACCGGCGGGGGAGCGATGTTCATCGAACCAGGCAACACCATCACCTACTCGCTGTACGCGCCACTCGACTTCGCCCACGGCATGAGCGTCGAGGAATCCTACGAACTCTGCGACTACTGGCTCGTCGAAGCGTTACGCGCCCTCGGCCTCAACGTACGATTCGCCGGACTCAACGACATCGCCACACAATATGGCAAACTCGGCGGCGCCGCGCAACGCCGGTTCGCGCCCACCCACGGCGGACCCGGCGCGATTCTGCACCACGTCACGCTCGCCTACGACATCGACGCGGAAAAGATGACCCGCGTGTTGAACATCTCACGAGAGAAAATGTCCGACAAAGCGGTGAAATCAGCGGCAAAACATGTCGATCCCATGCGCTCTCAAACCGGCATGGGCCGAGACGAGGTAGTAGCGCGACTGGTCGACGCCGCCGTTCGAGTTACAATGTAGCCCGAATGGTCGATGGTGCCCGACTTAACGAGCGTTGGCATGGATGTCGACAACGGAAAACGCAGAAGCACGGCGGAACGGAGGCACGTCGATGGTCACCCCGAATGGAACCAACGGAATCAATGGTTTTGGTGGTTTCGACGATGAGCGTGAGACGTTGCTGCACACCGCGCTGTTCAAGCAGGTTTCGTCCGAAGAAGCCCGGGAACTGCTGCCGTATCTGCTGCATGCCGAATACGACAAGGGCGATTTCATCTTCCGCGAGGGAGACACCGACCATCGCATGTATCTGCTGGAGGAAGGCCGCGTCAAACTGACCAGACAATCCTCCGACAAGCGTGTGCAGCTGCTGAGCATCCACGCGTACGGCGAAGTGTTGGGTGAGATTCCGGTGTTCGATCCGCATGGCGGACCGCGTACCGCTTCGGCGGTGGCGATGACCAACGGCACGCGTGTGGTCTGGCTGGAACATGACGCGCTGTTCGACTGGCTCGACGAACATCCGCGCGTGGCCGTGGACATGCTGCAGGTATTGGCGCACCGCATGCGCAGCAACAACGAACGCATCTGCGATCTGGTGTTCATGGACGTTCCCGGACGACTCGCCAAAACACTGCTCAATCTGGCATCACGATTCGGCGAACCGGTCGAAGCCGGCCTGAAGGTGCCGCACGATCTGACACAGGAGGAGATGGCGCAGCTCGTCGGATCCTCACGCGAAACGGTGAACAAGGCGTTGATGGATTTCGCTAACCGCGGATGGATCGCCAGGGAAGGCCGGTCCATCATCATCTACCAGCCGGGCATGCTGATTCGCCGATCAAGACGATGACATTCGGCTGGTTTTCGGCTGATTTCCAACTTTTCCTAAGAAATTGTCTGTTTTGTGAGAAACCCGTGACGGCTTCCGGCACATGCGTTGGCGGGCATGTGTTTAGTAGACCCGCCACTTTAGAATGGGCGTCATGCCCAAGAAGAAGACCCTTACCGTTCAACGTGTGCTCGCATTGGTAATCGCATACATCACGTTATGCGTGGGCGGCGGCGTTGTGACGAGTATTTTCTTTATGCCCGCTGTGTTCGCCGCCAATAACGCGGCCAAAGCCGTCATTCCGTCCCTTGCGGTCGAAGGCATCGATTTCGATGTGACCTCGCTTCCGCAACGCTCGACGATGTATTTCAACGACGGCAAGACCGCTTTCGCGGAATTCTATACGCAGAACCGCGAGGTCGTGCCGCTGAAGAAAATCTCCAAAGCCATGCAGCAGGCCGTCGTGGCCCGTGAAGACAAGCGCTTCTTCGAACATACCGGCGTGGACGTGCAGGGCGTGTTCCGAGCGTTCTTCCAAACCTATGTCAGAGGCGGCGACCAGCAGGGCGGTTCCACGCTGACGCAGCAGTACGTCAAGAACGTGCTGTCCACCCAAGCCCGTGAAGACGACGATCCGATCGCCGAATACCATGCGACGGAAGACACCGTGGCACGCAAGCTGCGCGAGATGCTGATCTCGGTGCAGATCGAAAAGAAATACTCCAAAGCCGAGATTCTGCAGGGCTACCTCAACATCGCGCAGTTCGGCCGCAACAACCTGTGCGGCGTGGAAATGGCCGCCAAACGCTACTTCAACGTCTCCGCTTCGGAACTGAACGTCACCCAGGCGGCGACCATCGCGGCAATCACCAAGAATCCGCAGAACTTCGATCCTTCCGTGGAAGCCAACCAGAAGGAAGCCGAACACCAGCGCAACATCGTGCTGCAGCTGATGCACGACCAGGGCTACATCACCTCCGAAAAGGAATTCAAAGACGCCATCAACACGCCGTTGAAGGACACGCTGAACCTGCAGGACGTGAGCTCCGGATGCCAGTCGGCCATTGAAAACACCGGCTTCTTCTGCTCGTACGTGGTCAACCAGATCCTGAAGAACAAGGCGTTCGGCAAGGACGACGAGGCTCGCGAGAAGCTGCTGAAGGAAGGCGGTCTGAAGATCGTCACCACGCTCGACCGCAACGCCAACAACGCGGCCATGCAGGCGGCGAACAGCACCGTGCCGGCCACAGACCCGTCCGGATTCGAAGTGATGATAGCGGCCGTGAAGCCGGGCACCGGTGAAATCCTGTCGTTCGGTATCAACCGAACCTACGATGCCACGGATGACGCCCGAACGGATGAGACCAAGACCTCCATGAACTACATGGTCGATCAGGAGGACGGCGGCGGTATGGGCTTCAACGTCGGCTCCACCTGGAAGCCCATCAACATGGTGGCGTGGATGCAGAAAGGCCACTCCATCAACGAGTCGCTCGTCACATCCACCGTCTACGACACGTCGAAGTTCAACTGCAACGGCTACGGTTTCGTCGGCCCGTGGAGGGTGCAGAATTCCGGCGGCGGCACCACCTCTCCGGAAAGCCCGCTGCAGGGTCTGATCAAGTCGCACAACACCACGCAGGCCTCGATGGCGTCGAACATCGGCCTGTGCGCGATCGCCGACGCGGCCAAGGAGATGGGCTACCACAACGCCATCTCCAACGCGTCCGACATCTACTCCGCTAACTCGTTCCAGCCGCCAATGACCATCGGTACGGTGCAGGCGTCGCCGTTGACCATGGCCAACGTGTACGCCACCATGGGCGCCAACGGCGTGGAATGCACTCCGATCGCCATCACCAAGGTGACCGACCGCAGCGGCAGCAAGGTGAAAGTGCCGTCCGCGAACTGCCATCAGGCCATCGACCCGGACATCGCGCAGACCGTGTCTTACGCGCTGAACCAAGGTATCGTGCAGCCTGGCGGCGAAGCGTCGACCACGCAGCTTGACAACAATCGCAAGACCTTCGCCAAGACCGGCACCAACGAGAACACGGTGATGGCCACCGCAGGCTTCGTGCCGAACCAGGTCGCGGCGTTCGTCGCGGTCGCCGACGCGCAGGACCCGATCAACAACACCTTCGACAACAAGACCATCAACGGCGTGTACCGCCCGTCCTGGTACGGCATGTACATCGCAACGCCGGCGTGGAAGCAGTTCATGAACACGTATCTTGCCGCCATCAACGCGCCGATCGACAACGATTACGGAAAGGGTGCCGACAAGTACACGGTTTCGAAGGGCGCCACCAGAACATACAACCAGTACCAATACCAGCGCCAGCAGAACAGTCAGCAGCAAAGCCAGCAGCAGACCAACCAAGGCCAGCAGCAGCAATCGCAGCAACAGCCTGCTGAGCAGCAAAGTGACCAGCAGCATCAATAGTTGCGATTGTCGGCTATTCATGCCGACTGCCCGCATTGACTGACCGCACTGACTGCCCACGTCACCGGAGCGTAAATCGCATGGCAAAGTGAACAGTCCATAAACGCCCGCCCCAACCGGCGGGCGTTCTGCTTACAATGCAATCGGTACCATGCCCGTCGCGTGGGAACGCGGTGCGGATATCGACGATTCAGGCGATACCAACGATTCATAAGAGAGATGACAATGAGCGAAGACAAGAAGAACGGCAAGCAGAACAAGACGGTCAAACCGTTCGATCCGATGACGTTGCGTGGCGTCACCGTGCGCAACCGCATCTGGCTGCCGCCAATGGACACGTATTCCGCATTGGCGCAGGACGGCAAGCCGACGCCGTTCCACTACCAGCATTACGTTTCGCGTGCGATGGGCGGCTTCGGCATGATCATCATGGAAGCGACCGCCGTCGCGCCGGAAGGCCGCATTTCGCCGTGCGATCTGGGATTGTGGGATGACGGACAGATGGACGCATGGCGTTGGATCGTGGCCGACGCGAAGGCAGCGGGTGCCACGATGGCGGTGCAGCTCAACCACGCCGGACGCAAGGGTTCCACCGGCTGCCACGCGATCGGTTTCGATGGACAGAGCGTGCCGGAAGAGCAAGGCGGATGGCGGACGGTTTGCCCAAGCGCCAACGCATACGGTTCCCTGGCTCGTCCGCGCGCGCTGAGCGTCGATGAGATCCACACCATCGTGGACCAGTTCCGCGACGCCGCCTGGCGTGCCATGAACATCGGCTTCGACGCGGTGGAAGTCCATGCCGCGCACGGCTACCTGCTGTCGCAGTTCCTCGACCCGCTCATCAACGAGCGTGACGACGAGTACGGCGGATCGTTCGACAATCGCGTCCGCATGCTGGTCGAAGTCGTGGATGCTATTCGTTCCGTCGTGCCCGATACCATGCCGGTGCTGGTGCGCGTTTCCGCCACCGACTGGGCCGCAGGCGGTTGGGACCTTGACCAGACCGTCGAACTGGCTAAGATTCTGAAGGCCCACGGCGTGGACCTGATTGACGTGTCCACAGGCGGATTGATTCCCGACGTGACCATTCCGGTGAAGCCCGACTACCAAGTGCCGTTCGCCGAACAGGTGCGCAGTCGCGCGGGCATTCCCACCACCGCAGTCGGGCTCATCACCAAGCCGAAGCAGGCGAAGAAGATTCTGAAGTCGGGCGCCGCCGACGCCGTGGAAATCGGCCGCGCTGCACTGCGCGACCCGTATTGGCCGCTCCGTGCCGCCCACAAACTGGACGTGCCGGTCGAGGAAGCCCCCTACCAGCCGCCATACCTCCGCGGCGCCTTCCGCTGACCCTTCCCCTCCCTTCTTCCTCTTTTTTATTGCGAAAAGTAGCCACAACCCAACGCAACATAACAAAAAAACGAGTGGGAGGGCGGGCGTCCTGTTCACGACCGTAAGCTTGGCCGAACGGCCTTGAGTGTGTCGTGAACAGGACGCCCGCCCTCCCACGGAGACGCGCCTCTGTATTTATCTATTTATCTGCGATTATTAATCGCCTTTATAGTGCCTAAAAACCGCTTTTTAAATCGCAACTTAAATCGCAATTAAAAAGTTTTCACGCGTCGATGCCGACCGCCTCGCTGACATGTTCGAACCCGTCGCGCCTGAGCAGTTCGGCCAGTCCACGCTTCAACACGGTGATCTGCTGCGGACCACGGTACATAAGCGCGCTGATGAACATCACCAGCGACGAGCCGCAACGAATCTTCTCATACGCCTGCTGCGGGGTGAAGACGCCACCGATGCCGGCGATTGCGAACCGGTCCCCATACTCGCGGTAGACCTGCTTGATGCGTTCGTTGCTGGTCGCGTAGCACGGCGAGCCGGACAGTCCGCCCTCCCAATCGCGCGGAATGGACATGCCGGTGCGGTCCTTCTGCAGATTGGCGATCGACAGTCCCTGCACGTTGTGCTCGGCGAGCACGTCCAGCAGATCCTTGAATTCCGGCCACGTCTTATTGAGCGGCATTTTGACGAGCGTCGGCTGCGGACGGTCGATTTTGTCCAGTTCGGTGAACAGCTTGTCGAGCGCTTCCGGGCTTTGGTTGAACGGTTCGCCGGCCATGGTGTTCGGGCAGGAGATGTTCACTTCGACCATGGCGGTGCGTCCGGCCGCGCGGCGCATCGAAATGCAGTAATCCTCGATGCCTTCGTCCAGATCGCCGGTCTTGCTGTCGTTCGTGCGGGCGATCGAAACCGACACCTGCATGCTCTTCGCCTTCGTCCATGCGTTCTCGGCGCGCGGAATCACCACCGCGGAACCCTCGTTGGCAAGGCCCACGTGCACCATCATCGAATCGTATTCAGGCAGGCGGTGGAACCATGGGCGCGGGTTGCCGGGGCAGGGGCGCGACGTGGTGGAGCCGACCGTTTCGAAACCGAAGCCGACGTTGTCGAGCAGCACCGGCATCTCGCAATCCTTGTCGAGGCCGGCGGACAAGCCGAACGGATTGGCGAAATCGACGCCCATCACGTTGGTTTCCAGTATCGGGTCGGTGTAGTCGAGCATTTCGCGGCATAGCCACATCAGCGGTGGAATATTGCGGGTGACCTTGCAGAAATCGATCATCTGGCTGTGGGCCACGTCGGGCGTCTGGTTGAAGATGAAATGCGGTTTGATGATGTGCTTGTAGCCGAACGTGAAAAGGTCGGTGGTGGCTTTGTTCACTGCGTCGTGCCAAAAGTTTTCGGAAACGTATGTCATGGTTCCTTATTCTCGCACGTTTTCATTGGTTTCGCATGGCATTTTGGGCAAAAGCCGATGTGTGTCGGTGCGGCATATAGGACGTTCGTTTTTGTTCGTTTTAGGCTGAATTTGAGTCGATTGTGGTGCGGCTTTGCACGAAACACGCGCGAAACGCTCAACTCAGTTGTATTTTTGAGTGAACATGTGCGATAATGTTCATATGATTTCGTCGCAACGCCAGCATTTGATTTTGAGCCGTCTGCGTACCCGTGGTGCGGTGCGCATCACTGCACTGTCCAAGGAATTGGGCGTCTCCGCGATGACCATCCGCCGTGACATCGCCGATCTGGCGGACAAGGGTCTGCTGAAGCGCGTGCACGGCGGTGCCGTCAGCACCAGCACGCTGCTGAGCGAACCGCTGTTTTCCGTAAAGTCGCAGATGGACATCGGTCTGAAGGACGCCATCGCACAGGAAGCCGTCAAATACGTGGCCCCCGGCGACGTGATCGCCATCGGCGGCGGCACCACGGCGTACGTGTTCGCGCAGCATCTGCTCGAATCGCAGCAATCGTCCGGCATCACCATCCTCACCAACTCCATTCCGGTGGCGGAGCTGGTGCAGGCGCTCGAATCGAAAGACGTGGAAGTCATCGTGACGGGCGGCGTGACCACCCGTTCCAACTCGCTCGTCGGGCCGATCGCAGACAAAGTGGTCGCCTCGCTGCGCGTCAACACCGTATTCCTGGGCACGCATTCCGTGTCCATTCCGCGCGGTTTCCTCATGCCGAACTCGCTGGAAGCCGCAACCGATATGGCGATGATGGACATTGCCGATCGCACGATAATTTTGACCGACCACACCAAGTGGAGCTGCACGTCACTGTCGCTGTTCGCACGTTTTGACCAGGTGGATACGGTCATCACCGATGACGGATTGGACCCCGATTCGGTGTCGAAAACAAGGGATTTGGTCAAAGAGCTCGTTCTGGCACGCCAGGCCGAGCCGGTTCAGGAAGGTGAATAATCACATGAGTGATTTCGTCAACTACACTCCGGGAGAATATGCGAAGGAGCATATCCGTATCACGCCGACCACGCTTGCCGATGGCCGCGACTTCTTCTATCTCGATGACGATCCGGAATACGTCTCCGGCGTCAAGACTCGCGAACTGAAGGATCCGCGCCAACTTCCGTACCGTTTCTCCAACCAGCTCAACGCCGCTGGCGAGGAAGTGCCGTATGCGGCTCCCGAAATGCGTCGCGACCCACTGACCGGCGATTGGATTCCGATGGCGACCGCACGTATGAACCGTCCGATCACCGCCGGTCCGGGCGCGACGGCCAAAGGCAATCCGCTGGCCGCGCGCAAGCCGGGCGATCCGTACCAGGATGGCGAAGTGCCGGATACCGACTACAACGTGGTCGTGTTCGAAAACCGCTTCCCGTCGATGGTTCGCGTGCCGGGCCGTTCCGAAGCCGTGGAATACGTCAACGGCAACCCGCTGTGGGAGAAGAAGCTCGCCGCAGGCCGCTGCGAAGTGATCTGCTTCGACCCGGACGAAAACGGCCTGCCGGCGGACCTGCCGGTCTCCCGCCTGCGCACCGTCGTGGAGGCATGGGCGTTCCGTACCGCCGAAATCTCCAAGATGGAGGGCATCGAGCAGATCTTCCCGTTCGAGAACCACGGTCAGGAAATCGGCGTCTCCCTGGCGCACCCTCACGGCCAGGTCTACTGCTATCCGTTCATCGCACCGAAGATGGAAGCCGAACTCAAGCAGACCGAAGCCTACCATGAGAAGACCGGCGGCAACCTGCTCAAGGATCTCATGAACTCCGAAATCGAGGCCGGGGAGCGCATCGTCATGCGCAACCACAGTTGGGTCGCCTATGTGCCGGCCGCGGCACGCTGGCCGCTCGAGGTGCATGTGGCCCCGGTGCGTGACGTGCTCACCCTCGACGAGCTCAACGATCAGGAGCGTTGGGATCTGGCCGTCATGTACTCCACCCTGCTCAAGCGCGGCAACGCGTTCTTCGACAAGGGTGACGGCAAGGGCATGGACCTGCCGTACATCGCAGCATGGCATCAGGCCCCGATCCACGACAAGCGCCGCGAAAACTACCGCCTCAACCTGCAGTTCTTCTCGTTCCGCCGCGCCGCCAACAAAATCAAGTATCTGGCCGGCTCCGAATCAGGCATGGCCGCATGGGTGTCCGACACCACGCCGGAACTCATCGCCAAGCGCTTCCACGAGCTCGGACCAATCGATATCGAAGGCTGAAAGCCAATAAAACCCAAAGGACAAAACACCAATGACTGCTGTTGAATTCATTGAGCCGCTCTCGCATGACGAGGGTGTGAAGAACGCGACCGACCTGTTCCGAGCCACCTACGGTGAGGAACCGGCTGGCGTATGGGCCGCACCGGGCCGTGTGAACCTGATTGGCGAACACACCGACTACAACGCGGGCCTGTGCCTGCCGATCGCACTGCCGCACCGCACGTTCATCGCGCTCAAGCCGCGTGAAGACACCAAGGTGCGCGTGGTTTCCGACGTTGATTCCGGAAACGTTACCGAAGCCGACCTCGATGGTCTGCAGGCCGGTGGTGTGGAAGGCTGGGCCGCCTACCCGGTAGGCGTTGCCTGGGCATTGCGCGAAGCCGGCTTCGATGCGGTGCAGGGCTTCGACGCGGCATTCTCCTCCTGCGTGCCGCTCGGATCCGGTCTGAGCTCCTCCGCAGCCATGACCTGCTCCACCGCCTTGGCGCTGGATGATGTGTACGGTTTGGGTTATGGCGCATCCGATGCCGGTCGTGTGACGCTGATCAACGCCGCCATCAAGTCGGAAAACGACATGGCGGGCGCGTCCACCGGTGGTCTCGACCAGAACGCATCCATGCGTTGCACTTTCGGCCATGCGTTGCGTCTTGACTGCCGTCCAGAGCTGAGCCCGCTGGAGAACGTCTCCCAGCAGGAATTCGATCTCGACAAGTACGGTCTGGAACTGCTGGTGCTTGACACTCAGGCTCCGCATCAGCTCAACGACGGCCAGTATGCCCAGCGTCGTGCCACTTGCGAGAAGGCTGCCGAAATCCTCGGCGTGGCCAACCTGCGTGTGGTCGCCGACAGCATCGCCAAGTCCGACGATCCGTTCCAGGCGCTCAAGGAAACGCTCGACAAGCTGGAAGACGACACGATGAAGAAGCGCGTGCGCCACGTCATCACCGAAATCGCCCGTGTCAACTCCTTCGTGCGTGCCTTCGCCAACGGCAAGATCGACGAGGCAGGCCGACTGTTCAACGCGTCTCATGATTCGCTCGCTGCGGATTATGAAGTGACTGTGCCCGAGCTGGATATTGCCGTGGATGTGGCTCGTGTCAACGGCGCGTACGGCGCACGTATGACCGGCGGCGGCTTTGGCGGCTCCATCATCGCGTTGGTGGACAAGGGTCAGGGTCACGAGATCGCACAGAAGATTGCTGACCGCTTCGAAAAGGAAGGCTTCAACGCGCCTCGCGCCTTGCCGGCGTTCGCTGCGGCTTCCGCGAGCCGCGAGGCCTGATCGCAGAAGCCGATGCAAAAATGCGCGTTGGCGCACGCCCATGAAAAAGGACGTGCGCCAACGCGCGTTTTGCACGATTTACTTGTGGACCAGATGGCGCACCAGCGTATCCCACAGCGATGACCAGCAGGTACGATGCCGAATGCTTCATCCCGGCTCCCGGTGCGGCTACGTGTTTGGCCTGATGCTGTCTGTGATCGTATTCGTGCTCCCCTCCTTCTTTTCTGAAGGAGGGGAGCACCTTTCGTAAGTAGCGACGTGTCGACTTGGTGGCCGTCATGTTCGGCTACGCTTTTGTGCGTACAACGGACGGGTTGTACGTGTATTTGATGAAAAACGATACGTTATACGATTAACGGCGTGTCGCGATGTGGGTGATTCCGGTGTTCTGCAAGAACGGCAGTATGGAGCCGAAGTTTACGTTTGCGACGCTGGGGGGACTGGTTGATGAGAGCGCTAACTATTGAGATAAACGATTAACGTTTGACATTAAACGATTAACGATTTATAGTGTTAATCACCGCAAAGCAAGCGGCTGATGAGGTCGTACCGGTGCGTCTTACATCGGTACGAGGAGGAAACATCAAGGAAGAAGGAGCCTAATCATGGCACGAAGAAGTGTTCGCCTGTTGGCATCAATAGCTGCAGTCGCGACTATGGTCACGACGTTTGCCGCCTGCGGCAACAAGCAGGCCACCACAGACGAGAACGGCAAGCCAATCGTCAATATTCTGGTTCGTCGCAACGTGACCGACCATCCGATGCAGGACACCCAGTACACCAAGGATCTGGAAGCCGCCTGCGACTGCACCATCAAGTGGCAGGAAGTCGCCGACAACGCTTGGGGTCAGCAGAAGAGCGCCAAGATGGCCGCCGGTGAATTCCCGGACATTGGCTTGAGCTTGTTCAGCATGGTGGATGCGGCCAAGTACAGCACCTACTTCGAGGATCTCAAGCCGCATCTGGATAAGATGCCGAACGTCAAGAAGTTCCTCAAGGCCCAGCCGGGCGCTGCGAAGTACGTTACCGATGGCACCAAGATCGCCATGCTGCCCTCCGACCGCGGCAAGGGTTACGAGGTTTCCGGCACTCACATGTTTATCAACAAGACCTGGCTGGACAAGCTGGGACTCCAGATGCCGACCACTTGGGACGAGCTCGAGAACGTGCTCGATGCATTCAAGACCCAGGATCCGAACGGCAACGGCAAGGCCGATGAGGTGCCGATGAATATCCGCAGCCTCGGCTTCGGCCTGTGGAGCCCTCTGGCGCTGATGAACTCCGAAGGCGTGGTCACCTCCTTCATGGGCGGCGGCGCTTCCGAACAGGGCTATTATGTGGACAACGGCAAGGTTAAGAGCTATTACACCTCCGACGCGCTCAAGGACGTCGTCTCCTACCTGCACGGACTCATGGCCAAGGGCCTTATCCCGAAGGATGTGCTCACCCGCGACGCCTCGCAATACACTTCGCAGACCGTCAGTGACGGCAAGACCGCGCTGACCGGCGTCTCCTTCGGTTGGTCCAACTACTCCGAATACGGCAACGCGCTTGGCGACCAGTACGTCACCCTGCCGCCGCTGAAGAAAGACGCCTCCACGCCCGACTCCCAGGTCAAGTGGGATTATTCCCAGGACGCCTGCCGCTGGGCCTACTCCGGTTCCGGCCTGACCGTCAACCCGAACGCAGCCAACCAGGACGCCATCTACAAGGTGATCGACGCCATGTACGGCGAGAAGCTTTCCGTGGCTGGATTCTTCGGCTCTATTCCGGATATCGTCTCCGATGACGGCGACCACCAGTACACCATCGACAAGGCTAAAGCCTACGCCGAATATCCTGATACCCGCGCCGTCGCCCTGCAGGACCGCTTCGGTGGCTGGATTCGCGACGACGTGAAGATGGTCAACGACACCAACGCCGACCAGGTCACTGCGTCCGATTTGGCCATTCGTGAGGCGCGCAACCGCGTCGACGGCGTCAAGGATGTCGTACCGATTTACGTGCGCCCGAATACCGAGGACTCCAACACCCTGCAAAACAACAACACCGCCATCTCCAACTACGCGAACAACCAGATCGCGAAGTGGGTCCAGAAGGGCGGCATCGACAAGGAATGGGATGCCTACGTGAAGAAGGTGTCCGAACCGACCCTCGGCCTCGACGCCAACATCAAGATTTGGCAGAAGTGGTACGACAAGTACACCAAGTAGCCAAGTAATACCGCGGGGTCCATCGCACGGGTTCGTTTCTCTCCCGTGACTGCCGCCGGACCCCGCATTTTTGTTCCCTAGCAATCATCCTAAATTGGAGACCAACATGAGTGCACAAACATCGCAAGGCGTTGCTGCACGGACCGTGGCGATGGAAGCGGCTCCCGACCGCAAGAAACCAGGTCTGCTCGATCGCATCGCCGACCACTTCCGCCGCTACTGGCAGCTGTGGATCCTCACCGCTCCCGCCCTGTTCTTCGTCGGCCTGTTCGCCTACGTGCCGATGTGGGGCATCCAGCTTGCCTTCCGTGAATTCGACCCGACCAAGGGTCTGACCGGCGGCAAGTTCGTAGGATTCAAATATTTCAACGAGTTCTTCCATAACCCGCTCTTCGGCGAGATCATGACCAACACCGTCCGCATCTCCCTGTGGACGCTGGTCATGGGCTTCATCTTCCCAATCATCCTGGCCCTGCTGATCAACCAGATCGGCTCCAAGAAAATCAAGGGCTTCGTACAGACCGTCACCTACATGCCCCACTTCATCTCCGTGGTGGTCATCGTCTCGATGCTCAACATCTTCCTGTCCCCGGGCTCCGGCATCCTGGGCCGCTTCTTCGGCGACGAATCGCTGATGGGCTCCACCAGCGCCATCACCGCCGTCTACTGGATCTCCGAAGTCTGGCAGCACGTCGGCTGGAACTCCATCATCTACCTGGCCGCGCTCGCCGGCGTGGACACCTCGCTGTACGAGGCCGCGAAGATCGATGGCGCCGGCCGTCTGCAACTGATCCGTTACGTCGACCTGCCGGCGATCATGCCGACCTGCGCAATCTTGCTCATCATGAACATGGGTTCCGTGCTCAACGTGGGTTTCGACAAGATCTACCTGATGCAGAATTCGCTGAATATGCCGGCCACCGAGGTCATCGCGACCTACACCTACAAGATCGGTATTATTAACGGCCAGTATTCGTATTCGACCGCCATCGGCCTGTTCAATACCTTGGTCAACTTCGTCTTCCTGATCACCGCGAACGCGATCGCCAAGCGCGTTTCCGATACGAGCATTTTCTAGGAGGCAGTCATCATGTCTGCAACAACAACCGGGGCCGTTGCCCAAAGCAAGAACGATATTCCCTGGAACAAGCATGTACGTCAGAAGAAAACGCCAGGTGATCTGGCCGTCGACTTTGTCATCGTGCTGCTTCTGGTGTTCACCGTGGTCGCAGTGCTCTACCCCCTGTGGTTCGTGGTCATCGCATCGTTCTCCAATCCGAACGCTGTGGCCGGCGGCGAAGTGTCACTGCTGCCTAAGGGCGTGACCTTCGCCGGCTATGCGAAGGTGTTCACCAACCATCGCATCTGGCAGGGCTATCTCAACACGATCATCTACTCGGTGGTCGGCACCGCGGTCAACATGGCCGTGACCATCCCCTGCGCCTTCGCGCTGTCCCGCCGCGAATTCAAGCCGCGCCGCGTCATCATGTTCCTGTTCACCGTCACCATGTTCATCAGCGGCGGCCTGATTCCGAACTATTTGCTGTACAAAGCCCTCGGCATCAACAACACCATGTGGGTGTTCATCCTGCCCGGCGCTGTCTCCGTATACAACGTGATCGTGGCGCGCTCCTTCTTCGAAACCTCCATTCCGGAGGAACTGCATGATGCTGCGCAGATCGACGGCCTGAGCTACTTCGGCTACTTCTTCAAGATCGTGCTGCCGTTAAGCTCCGCCATCCTCGCCGTCATCGGCCTGTACTACTTCGTCGGCCACTGGAACGACTTCATGACAGGCTTGATCTACATCACCGACGACACAAAGCAGCCGTTGCAGGTGGTCTTGCAGCAGTTGCTGCTGGTGGCACAAGGCACCGGTACGAACGTCAACGCCGCGGCCCAACAGCAGGCGGCCGACCAGATCAAGTTCGGCATCATCATCGTCTCCACCCTGCCTCTGCTGGTGCTGTACCCGTTCCTGCAGAAGTACTTCAACAAGGGCGTCATGCTCGGCGCCGTCAAGGGCTGATTGAAAGGGATTCGCCATGCTCGCTCGTTTTTCCGTGGCCTATGAACGGTTCTGCCGTCTGCTGCTCACGATCTTCGTGGTGAACATCGCCATGCTCGTGCACACACTGCTGGGTGCCGTGGTGCTGGGATTCTTCCCATCCTGCGCCGCCGCGCAAACCACGTTCCGCACGTGGCTGCGTGCTGAGGATCGGTCGATGCGTGCCAAGGAAGTATGGGGCATCTTCCACGGCGCATGGAAAAACGAGCTCAAGCAGGCGAATCTCTTCGGCTGGCCGTTGGCCGTATGCTGGGTGGTGCTCGCCATCGACTACTACATGATGAACTGGCATGCACGCGGAACGTTCGACGTGGCGGTTTCCGGCGTACTGTTCGTGCTGGCACTGGTATTGCTGGCCTTCACCATGCTGGTCTGGGTGGTGCGCGCGAACTATGACGAACGTCCGCTGTGGATCGTCCGCACAACACTGACCATGATCGTGGCCCGTCCGCTGTGCACCCTGCTGCAGATCGGACTCGCACTGCTGGCGATCCTTGCCTGGGCGCAATGGCCGGGTCTGCTCATGGTGTTCGGCATGTCGCTGCCGATGTTCTGCACTGCGTGGATCGTGTACTCGTTCGGCCGGATTCCGGGAATGGACATCCATGACCGGGAGCAGCCGGGCATCCGATACGCGAAAAGCTGAACGGCAGAGTGTCGCCAAAGAAAGGCGGGCATACAATGGAATCCGCTTCACAAAGCCGCCAAGCAGACAAGGCAAAACCATTGGTATCGATCAAAGACATCGCAAAAGAGGCCGGCGTCTCCAGTTGCACCGTGTCATTGGTCATGAACAACAAGGACCGCAATCGCGTCAGCAAGGCGGTGGCGCAACGAGTGCGCGGAACGGCCCAATCAATGGGATACAAGCCGAACTCCGTGGCGCGTACATTGCGCACCAGCAGGTCGTATGTCCTCGGCTTTATCACCGATGAGATCGCCACCTCGCCACATGCCGGGCGCGTACTGGTGGGAGCGCAGGAGGCAGCGCGCAAACTCGGCTATATTCTGCTCACCGTCAACACGGGAAACGATCGGGAACTGGAGAACCAGGAGATCGCGGCCCTGCGGCAGTACCGCGTGGACGGTTTCCTGTATGCCATGATGTACCACCGTGTTGTGGAGATCCCCGCCGAACTCGAAGGCAGCCCCACGGTCGTCGTCGACAGCGAAGACGAGAATCGCAAGATTCCCTCGATCTACCCCGACGACGAAATGGCAGGGTACGATGCCACCAATCGGCTGATTCAGGCCGGCTGCAAACGCATCGTTTACTACGGTTCCTCAATCACCATTATCGCCCAGGGGGAGCGGTTCGCCGGGTATCGCCGAGCGCTCGCGGACGCGGGCATCCCCTTCGACGAGCAGTTGGTCGTCAACGTGGAAGAGGCCACAAACGCCGCTTCGGAAGCCGGTCGCGTGTTCGACGAGATCAAGCCGGACGGCATCTTCTGCTTCAACGATGTGCGCGCGACCTTCATCTACGAGGCGGCCAGAGAGCGGTCGGTCGGCATCGGCACAGACGTTTCCGTGATCAGCATCGACAACCAGCCGCTCATTACGGACGTGCTCAAGCCCGCGTTGACCACCTTGGAGCTTCCTCACTACGAAATGGGCTTCGAAGCGGTGCATCAGCTGGTCGCCATGATCGACGATGAAGCCGCCACGGAAAGCCTTGCACGCAGTGAGGATTCGATCAGGCGTTTGGAGAACGGCCCGATGACACCGTTGCGATGCCGCATCATCGAACGCGATTCGATCGTTTCCTGACGGCACTGCGTCTTTGAGTATTTCCATCCATTTTCCATATTCATTTCACACGTGTAGAGGGGTCTACTATGTCGAATACCTATTCCATCTCCGTCGAAACCGGCGGCTACCGGCAGCTCGATCTGTTCGCCGAACGCTGTGGCGAGGGGAACGCCGTCGTCACCGTTGCGGACGGCAACGGCGTCGCAATCGCGGCGCACACCATGCCCATCGCCGAACGCAGGCATCATTTCTCCATTGCGGTGCCGCAGAAATCCACCGTCACCGTGGCGGCAAGCGGCCTGGTTGTACGCTTCGGCTACCTTTCCGAATGCGATGACCTGCTTGACAACGGCGTTCGCTACGTGAACATGAATCCAAGCGACACCGATTGGCCTGCACAGCCCACGCTGGAACAGATCTACAACCGTTTCGGGCGTTCGGGCGCGCATTTCGAACCGTTCGCACGTTGGATGAACGATCCGAACGGCCTGTGCCAGTTCCAAGGGCGCTACCACCTGTTCTTCCAGCTCAACCCGTATGGTTTCGGCTGGGACAATATGCATTGGGGGCACGCGGTAAGCCGTGATCTGGTGCATTGGACTCATCTGCCAGTCTTCCTGGAACCGCAGCCCGAACTGCACACCGACGAGCGTATCGTCGGCGGCGCGTTCTCCGGTTCGGCCGTGACCGTGGACGAGCATGACAATCCGGTCGCCGGCAACGAGGCAAACGCCATCCGCCTGTACCTGACCCGTCATCTGGAAACCCGCGGCGACGAATCCTCCGTCACCGAATACCAGACCACCTGCCTGTGCGAGGACGGCGTGCATGTTCGCGTGGAATCGCCGGTGGCGCTGCGTGCGAATGACGATTTTGGCTATGACTTCCGTGATCCGAAGGTTGAATGCGGCATGGGCGGCGAGGCGCTCGACCCGGATCGTGCCTATATGGTAACCGCCACCAATCTGCCGGTATCGGAATTTGGCGCAGACGCCGCCGATAGTGCGGTTCCCGGCATCAGCACCCAGAATACCGGTGGCTGGTTCACTTATTCTCCTCAGGGCAAGCCGGGGGTCGACCAGCCGAACAACGCCACCGTTCCCGCCATGACGTTGTTCTCCGCGAAGAAGCCGCTCAAGCGTAACGTGACATGGCGCTACGAAGGGCCGGTGCTCGCCGATTTCGGCCATCAGATCGCACGCACCTACGAATGCCCTGACCTGTTCCAGGTCGACGGCGTGACCGTTGCCGTCGGCGCGCTGATGCACTACCGCGACAAGCAGGGGCGTTTCCAGCAGGTGCGTTGGTATGCCGGCGACTTGGTGAACACCGATAATGGTCCGAAACTGGATGTCAAGGCCAGCGACTGGTGCGATTTCGGCACCGGATATTACGCCACGCAAAGCTTCGCCGACGATAACGGCCGTCGCATCGTATTCGGCTGGTTCACCGATTTTCCGGAGATGCGTGTCGAACAGCCGTGCCTGGCCAACGGCATGATGTCGCTGCCGCGCGAATTGCATGTGCGTGACGGCAGGCTGTACAGCAAGCCGGTGAGCGAAGTGTACCGCGAGCTGCTCGGCGAGCGTCTTGCCGTGCACGGCGATGGCGGGGATATGGTCGTTACGGCTCCCGGCAACGCATACTATGCGAACGTGCATCTGGCGGATGATGCCGATGCCATCATGGTGCTGGCGAAGGGCGTCAACCCGCAGGACGGCAGGCCGACCGAACTGCTGCTGCAGCGCACTGATGGCGTGACCCGCCTGGTGGCCAAGGGCACTGCGGTGGAGGATGTCGACTTCGACAGCGGCATCACCGATGTTCGCCAGGTGGAGGTGTTCTTCGACCGCAATGTTGTCGAAGTGTTCCTCAATGGCGGTCAGACGGCAGGAAGCATGCTGTTCCAAGGCGCTGATGGCGACGGTGAGCTTCGCATCGCGTCGTCCGGCAAGATCGATGCGGTTGATGCGCGTGCATTGAACGGTATTTGGCGCTAAGACGTAGAGCCGTATCCGGCGGCCCCGTTCCTGCGTGTTCCTTGTGACACGGCGGGTGCGGGGCCGCTGCCGTATGTGTAGGGGTATGTACGCGATATGCGCGAGATATGGGCACGATATGTGCGCTGCGTTGTAATTTGCCGGCGGATGTTGCATGTCATGCTGTGTTGCGACACGGCGCGGGTGAATCCGTGGGCGGTGACGACCTAGGTAAACGTTTGACTACTGACATGCGCGTGTGGCGTCTCACCATGTAATGCGAAAAGCGGGAGAGAGGGGTGTTTTGGCACGTGCCTTTCCTATACTTGAGGGCACGTCCGGCAATTTGCCGAGACGGCAACTGGATATTCACACCTCACGTTTAGGGAGTTCCATGAACAAGGCAATCATCACCGTCGTCGGTCAGGATACTGTCGGCATCATCGCCCGCGTCTGCACCTATCTTTCCGCGCACCAGGTCAACGTGCTCGACATCTCCCAGACCATCATCGACGGTTTCTTCAACATGATGATGATTGTGGATTATTCCAACGCGGACGAGGAATTCGGCACAGTCGTCGACGACCTCGACAAGCTCGGCGAGGAGATCGGCGTGCGCATCCGCTGCCAGCGCGAGGAGATCTTCACCAAGATGCACCGCGTCTGATCCGCGGCACACGTAAGCCATGCAAGCAACCGAAGCTACGAATCGTACCAATCGTAAGGAAAAACCATGCTGAATATCATGGAGGTCCACGAGACCAACAAGATGATCGAGCAGGAGAAGCTCGACGTGCGCACCATCACCATGGGCATCAGCCTGCTGGATTGCGCAGCCGACAGCGTCGACGAGGTCTGCGAGAACATCTACAACAAGATCACCACGTACGCCAAGGACCTCGTGTCCACCGGCCGGGCCATCGAACGCGATTTCGGCATCCCGATCGTCAACAAGCGCATCACCGTCACCCCGATTTCCCTGGTCGGCGCAAGCTCCTGCAAGAGCTCCGAGGACTTCGTCAAGATCGCGCACGCGCTCGACCGCGCGGCCAAGAAGGTCGGCGTCGACCTGATTGGCGGCTACTCCGCGCTCGTGTCCAAGTCCATGACCCCGGCCGAGGAGATGCTTATCCGCTCCCTGCCGCAGGCGCTTTCCGAAACGGACATCGTGTGCTCCTCCGTGAACGTGGGCTCCACCAAAACCGGCATCGACATGAACTCCGTCGAACTGCTCGGCCACATCGTCAAGGACATCGCGCACGCCACCGCAGACAATGATTCCTACGGTTGCGTGAAGTTCGTGGCGTTCTGCAACGCCCCGGACGACAACCCGTTCATGGCAGGCGGCTTCCACGGCGTGACCGAAGGCGACGCGGTCATCAACGTCGGCGTCTCCGGACCGGGCGTGGTCTCCCGCGCGCTCGACGAGGCCAAGGGCAAGGACTTCGAGTTCCTGTGCGAAACCATCAAGCGCACCGCGTTCAAGATCACGCGCGTCGGCCAGCTGGTGGCCCAGGAGGCCTCCCGCCGACTCGGCATTCCATTCGGCATCATCGACCTTTCCCTTGCGCCAACCCCGGCCGTAGGCGATTCCGTCGGCGAAGTGCTTGAAAAGATCGGCCTCGAACAGGTTGGCGCACCGGGCACCACCGCCGCGCTCGCCATGCTCAACGACCAGGTGAAGAAGGGCGGCATCATGGCGTCCTCCTATGTGGGCGGCCTGTCCGGCGCGTTCATTCCGGTCTCCGAAGACAAGAACATGATCGACGCGGCCAACAACGGCTGCCTGAAGATCGAAAAGCTCGAGGCTATGACCTGCGTATGCTCCGTCGGCCTTGACATGATCGCCATCCCCGGCGACACCACCGCGGCCACCATTTCCGGCATCATCGCCGACGAGGCGGCCATCGGCATGGTCAACCAGAAGACCACCGCCGTGCGTGTGATCCCGGTGGAAGGCAAGGGCGTAGGGGAGATGGCCAACTTCGGCGGCCTCATGGGCTACGCGCCGATCATTCCGGTGAACCAGACCAGCTGCGAGGCCTTCGTGACCCGTGGCGGCCGCATTCCGGCGCCGATCCACTCCTTCAAGAACTGACGTTCTTACGAAAGAACCCGACCTTCCTGCACGGAGGGCCGGGCTCTTTTGCGTTTGTAAAACTGTTTTTACTTACCGCCGGCAAAGTTCAACTGTCGCCAGGCTTCGTAGATGGCGATGGAGGCGCAGTTGGTGAGATTCAGGCTACGCAGCGAAGGACGCATCGGCAGACGCACCTGCTCGGCCACATGCGGGCCGGCCATGATGTCCATCGGATCGGGGATATTGCCCGGTTCCGGACCGAACAGCAGGATGTCGGTCGGCCTGTATTCGATGTCGGTGTACAGCTTGGTGGCGTGCGCGGTGAAGGCGATGATGCGCGAATCCGGCATCGATTCCACCAGATCCTCGAAATTCGGGTGCAGCACCACATGCGCCATGTCATGGTAGTCGAGCCCCGCACGGCGCAGCTTGGTATCCCGCAGATTGAAACCCAAAGGTTCCACCAGGTGCAGAATCGTTCCCGTCACGGCGCACAGGCGGATCGCGGAACCCGTGTTGCCTGGAATACGCGGGGAGTAGTAGCACAGGTGCGGGGTGGAGGTCTCCGCCTTCGCCGCGTCCTTCGCGCTCAGCATCGCGTCCACCACGGAAATCGGATTGCCGTGCGCGTCGGTCACCAGTTCGTCCGGGCCGTAATTGGACTTGCGGTACCCGTATTCGAACATCTTCTCGACCTTGGCTTCGGCCGCCTGCGTCTCGGCGTCGCGCGTTGCGCCCTGCGCGTTATCGGTATGTTCTTCGTTCGTCATAAATGCTAAGAATAGGAACGATGAACGACACGAACACCACATACGACACCGCCGTACGTGACGCCGACTTTGACGACTTTGCCGATTCCGCCACCGCCGTCACCTCCGATGCTTCCGATGCTGACGAAATCGCAACGACGCTCGCGCAATGGTGGCAGACCAACGCGCGCGACCTGCCATGGCGATTCGGCCGCACCACACCGTGGGGCGTGCTCGTTTCCGAAGTGATGAGCCAGCAGACGCAGATGGGCCGCGTCGTGCCGTATTGGACCGCATGGATGGACCGATGGCCGGACGCAGCCGCGCTCGCCGACGCCCCGAAATCCGACGTGATCACCGCATGGGGGCGGCTTGGCTATCCGCGGCGCGCCCTGCGATTGCAGGAATGCGCGCACGTCATCGCATACGATTACGCCGACGAGCTGCCGCATACGTACGACGAATTGCTTGCTCTGCCCGGCATCGGTGATTACACGGCAAGCGCGGTGCTGTCGTTCGCTTTCGGCGAACGTATCGCGGTGGTCGACACGAACATCCGCCGTGTGCTGTCACGTGCGTTCGTCGGCGTCGAATCGCTCGGCGGCAGCGCAAGTCCCGCGGAACGCGCGCTGGCGAAACGGCTGCTGCCGGACGATGATTCCGCGAAATGCCGTCGTTTCGATCGCCCGTCCGTCGTGTGGAACCAGGCCGTCATGGAACTCGGCGCGACGGTGTGCACTGCGAAATCGCCATTATGCGAAGCCTGTCCGATCGCCGGAAAATGCGCGTTCCTACGCAACGGAAGACCGGGATTGGGGCAGCGGCGTACGCGACCACGCCAACGATTCCAAGGTACGGACCGGCAGGTGCGCGGGCTGGTGCTGAACGCGCTGCGCGGCCTGCCGGATGGCGAGACGGTGCTTGATCGCAAGAGCGTCGAACGGCTGTGGAAAGACCACGTGCAGCTGGACAAATGCATCGCGTCGCTTGACGAGGACGGTCTGATCGAAATCCTGCCCGGGGGAGGGGTGCGGCTGCCGGTGTAACGTACACGGCATGCGTGGTGCGTGCGGCCGCGGTGCCGCACGGAGGATGACACGCTAGACTGGGAGCCATGGCTTACAAGACCTCCCCGCGGACCGGTAAGAAACGTACGAAACAACAGCAGGCGATGTATCGCCGCCGCCGCATCGTTTTCGGTATCGCGACGGTGCTGGTGCTGAGCTTCATCGTATTCTGCCTGTATTCGCTGACGCAGGGCGTCGTCGCTGTCAACCGCGAAATCCACCATGCCGATGTTTACGCGATCTCCCGCAAGGAGGTGCCGTCGCCGACCCAACAGCAGAAAAGCAGCGTCCCCGATTGCGACGCATCCAACGTCGCGCTGTCGCTTACTCCGGCCGCATCGAGCTTCGGTGTGGGCGGCACGATGGACTTCACCGCTTCCGTGAAATACAACGGTTCCGGCAAGGCTGGCTGTCTGATCGACGTGTCCCAGGCGGGCATGGTGCTGACGATCAAGTCGGGCAAGGACGTGGTCTGGAAATCGAACGTATGCCCCGTGGACACGGATTACCGGCTGATAGCCAAGGGCGACGAGGTCAAGCAGACGATCACTTGGCCGGGCGTGCGTTCCGGCAGCGAATGCGCCGACGCGGCGGACCTGCCGAACGTGGACCGTGGCGTGTATTCGGCCCAACTGTCGGTCAAAGGACATGCGAAAACCAAGTCGGAGCCGGTCGGCATCACAGTGGAATAAAATCTACAGGTTATGCTATTCTTATGACTTTGCGTAGATGCGTGTCATATAGCGGGCACGCTGACAAGGAAGAAGCGCCCGCGTACTAGGCATATGGTGGCCAATGAGAGCGCTTCCGGGGAAACATATCGATACGATTAGCGAGCGATAAGGAACGTCCATTGGCTGAGGCTACGACGAACACCACCACCATCATCGCACGCGCCGACCAGCATGATATTGATCTGCACAAGGCGTCGGACCGTGTGAATTTCGGCTCCATCCGCGAGCCCATTGATGTACCCTACCTGTTGGGTGTACAGACTGACAGCTTTGACTGGCTCATCGGCAACGAGCGCTGGCAGAAGCGAGTCCAGGAGGATCTGGAGAACGGCACCAACACCGTGCCCCACACCTCCGGTCTTGACGAGGTCTTCCAGGAGATCTCCCCGATCGAGAACTTCGCTCAGACCATGAGCCTGACCTTCTCCGATCCGTACTTCGAAGAACCGCGCCACACCGTGCAGGAATGCAAGGAGAAGGATTACACCTACTCCGCGCCGCTGTACGTGAACGCCGAATTCGAGAACGGCGACACCGGCGAAATCAAGTCCCAGACCGTGTTCATGGGCGATTTCCCGCTGCAGACCCCGCACGGCACCTTCATCATCGGTGGTACCGAGCGAGTGATCGTGTCCCAGCTCGTGCGTTCCCCGGGCGTGTACTTCGACCGTTCCCAGGACCGTACCTCCGATAAGGAAGTCTTCGGCGCGAAGATCATCCCGAGCCGTGGCGCATGGCTCGAGTTCGAGATCGACAAGCGCGACGTCCTCGGCGTGCGCGTGGACCGTAAGCGCAAGCAGTCCGCCATCGTGTTCCTCATGGCCATCGGCATGACCAAGGATGAAATTGCCGACGCCTTCAAGGACTACCCGCTGGTCATGGACGCTCTCGCCAAGGAGACCGTGCAGACCCAGGACGAGGCCCTGACCGACCTGTACCGCAAGATCCGTCCGGCCGACACCCCGACTCCGGAAGCCGGCAAGAACCTGCTGGACTCCTTCTACTTCAACACCAAGCGTTACGATCTGGCCCGCGTCGGCCGTTACAAGATCAACCGCAAGCTTGGTCTGGAAAAGGACGTCAACGACCGCAGCCTGTCCCGCGAGGACATCATCGCCACCATCAAGTACTTGGTCACCCTGCATGCGGGCGAGACCAAGTTCCCGGGCAAGCGCGACGGCCAGGACGTTGACCTGCGCGTGGACGTCGACGATATCGACCACTTCGGCAACCGTCGTATCCGCCAGGTCGGCGAGCTGATCCAGAACCAGCTGCGCACCGGTCTGAGCCGTATGGAGCGTGTGGTCCGCGAACGTATGACCACCCAGGATCCCGAGGCCATCACCCCGCAGTCCCTGATCAACATCCGTCCGGTGAACGCCACCATCAAGGAGTTCTTCGGAACCTCCCAGCTGTCCCAGTTCATGGATCAGAACAACCCGCTGGCTGGCGTGACCAACAAGCGTCGTCTGTCCGCTCTGGGCCCCGGTGGCCTGTCCCGCGACCGCGCCTCCATGGAAGTGCGAGACGTGCACCCGTCCCATTTCGGCCGTATGTGCCCGATCGAGTCTCCTGAAGGCCCGAACATCGGTCTGATCGGCTCCCTGGCAACCTTCGGTCGCATCAACCCGTTCGGTTTCATCGAGACCCCGTACCGCAAGGTCGTCAACGGCCACGTCACCGATGAAGTCGAGTACATGACCGCTGACCGCGATGCCGAGCACGTCATCGCCCAGGCCAACCAGGAGCTCGACGAGAACGGCAACTTCGTCAAGAAGCAGGCTCTTGCCCGAGTCGGCGAAGAGGAAGCGGTCGATGTGCCGGTCAGCTCCGTCGATTACATGGACGTCTCCCCGCGTCAGATGGTTTCCGTCGGCGCCTCCCTGATTCCGTTCCTGGAGCACGATGAGGGCCACCGAGCGCTGATGGGCACCAACATGCAGCGTCAGGCCGTGCCGCTGATCGAATCCGAGCGTCCGCTCGTGGGCACCGGCGCCGAATGGCGCGCCGCCGTCGATTCCGGCGACGTCATCCTGGCCGAGAAGCCGGGCGTGGTGACCTACGTGTCCGCCGACATCATCCGTACCATGAACGACGATGGCACCACCAGCTCCTACAAGCTGGCCAAATTCCAGCGTTCCAACCAGACCACCTGCTACAACCAGGTCCCGCTCATCCACGACGGTGAACGCGTGGAAGCCGGCACCGTGCTGGCCGATGGTCCGGCAACCCAGAAGGGCGAGATGGCACTGGGCAAGAACCTGCTCATCGCCTTCATGCCGTGGAACGGCTACAACTACGAGGATGCTGTGATCATCTCCCAGCGCCTTGTGCAGGACGACACCCTGAGCTCCATCCACATCGAGGAGTACGAGATCGATGCCCGTGAAACCAAGCTGGGCGCCGAAGAGATCACCCGCGACCTGCCGAACGTCGGCGAGGACGCGGTGGCCAACCTCGACGAGCGTGGCATCATCCGCATCGGCGCCGAAGTCGAAGCCGGCGACATCCTGGTCGGCAAGGTCACCCCGAAGGGCGAGACCGAGCTGACTCCGGAAGAGCGCCTGCTGCGCGCCATCTTCGGTGAGAAGAGCCGCGAAGTGCGTGACACCTCGCTGCGCGTGCCTCACGGCGAGACCGGCACCGTCATCGCGGTCAAGGAAATCACCCGCGAGGACGCCGAGGAAGACGGCGACGAACTGCCGAACGGCGTGAACCAGATGATTCGCGTCTACATCGCACAGCACCGTAAGATCACCCAGGGCGACAAGCTCTCCGGCCGTCACGGCAACAAGGGCGTCATCTCCCGCATCCTGCCGGAAGAGGACATGCCGTTCCTCGCCGACGGTACTCCGGTGGACATCATGCTGAACCCGCTGGGCGTGCCTTCTCGAATGAACCTTGGCCAGGTGCTGGAACTGCACCTCGGCTGGATCGCGCACGCTGGCTGGGACATCTCCCTGGATCCGGATGCCGAGGCCGCTTGGAAGAAGTACGTGCCGCAGGGCGCCGAAAAGGGCGCTCCGGGCACTCCGGTGGCCACCCCGGTGTTCGACGGCGTCCGTCCGGAAACCATCAAGGGCCTGCTCAGCTGCACCCTTCCGGACCGCGACGGCAACAAGCTCGTCGGCCCCGACGGCAAGGCGACCCTGTTCGACGGCCGTACCGGCGAACCGTTCCCGAAGCCGATCTCCGTGGGCTACATGTACATGCTGAAGCTGCACCACCTGGTCGACGACAAGATCCACGCCCGCTCCACCGGCCCGTACTCCATGATCACCCAGCAGCCGCTGGGCGGCAAGGCTCAGTTCGGTGGCCAGCGCTTCGGCGAGATGGAAGTGTGGGCCCTCGAGGCCTACGGTGCCGCCTACACGCTGCACGAAATGATGACCACCAAGTCCGATGACGTCGACGGCCGCGTGCGCGTCTACGGCGCCATCGTGAAGGGCGAGAACCTGCCGCCGGCAGGCATCCCGGAGTCCTTCAAGGTGCTGCTTAAGGAAATGCAGTCCCTGTCCCTGAATGTCGAAGTGCTCAACGCCGACGGCGTGGCTATCGACATGAAGGAAGAGGACGACGATCCGTCCACATCCTCCGATGATCTGGGCTTCAACATTGGTGCGCGTCCTGACGCTGCCGCCAAGGAAGATCAGGTTGCCGAGGAACCCGAATTCCAGTGATCGAAAGGACCGGCCGCGCTGCATGACACAGCGTGCGCCGCGGTCGGTCCCCGAACAACGTGATAAGCATTAAGAATCGATAGACAGGACAATAGAGTGCTGGACGTCAACGAATTTGACAAACTGAGGATCGGACTGGCCACCGCCGACGACATCCGCAACTGGAGCTACGGCGAGGTCAAGAAGCCGGAGACCATCAACTACCGTACCCTGAAGCCGGAGAAAGACGGCCTGTTCGGCGAGCAGATCTTCGGACCTACCCGCGACTGGGAATGCGCCTGCGGTAAGTACAAGCGCGTGCGTTTTAAGGGCATCGTCTGCGAGCGTTGTGGCGTGGAAGTCACCAAGAGCCGTGTGCGTCGTGAGCGCATGGGCCATATCGAGCTTGCCGCTCCGGTGACCCACATCTGGTTCTTCAAGGGTGTGCCGTCCCGTTTGGGCTACCTGCTGGACATCGCTCCGAAGGATCTCGAGAAGGTCATCTATTTCGCGGCCTACATGGTCACCAAGGTGGACGAAGAGCAGCGTCATCAGGACCTGCCGGACCTGCAGCAGGAGTTCGACAACGAGATCGCCAACCTCGAGAAGCGCCGCAACGCCGAAATCGAGGAGCGCGCCAAGAAGGTCGAAGCCGATTTGGCCGAGCTCGAAGCCGAAGGCGAAGCCAAGGGCTCCGCACGCGCCAAGCTACGCAACAGCGCCGAGCGTGAAATGGCCGCCATCCGTACCCGCTACGACGAGCAGATCCAGCGTCTGAGCGCCGTGTTCGACCGCTTCAAGACCCTGAAGCCGGGAGACATGGAAGGCGACGTCGACCTGTGGCGTGAGATGGAAGACCGCTACGGCGATTACTTCGAAGGCTGCATGGGCGCCGAAGCCATCAAGAAGCGTCTGCAGGACTTCGACCTCGAGGCAGCCTCCAAGCAGCTGCGCGAAGAGATCGACACGGGCACCGGCCAGCGCAAGGCCCGCGCTCTGAAGCGTCTGAAGGTCGTCAACGCGTTCCTGACCACCGGCAACAAGCCGGAGGCCATGGTGCTCGACGTGATCCCGGTCATCCCGCCGGACCTGCGCCCGATGGTGCAGCTCGACGGTGGCCGCTTCGCCACCTCCGACCTCAACGACCTCTACCGTCGTGTGATCAACCGTAACAACCGTCTGAAGCGTCTCATCGAGCTCGGCGCCCCGGAGATCATGCTCAACAACGAGAAGCGCATGCTCCAGGAAGCCGTCGACTCCCTGTTCGACAACGGCCGTCGTGGCCGTCCGGTCACCGGCGCTTCGAACCGTCCGCTCAAGTCCCTGAGCGACATGCTCAAGGGCAAGCAGGGCCGTTTCCGTCAGAACCTGCTCGGTAAGCGTGTGGATTACTCTGGCCGTTCCGTGATCGTGGTCGGCCCGTCCCTGCGCATGCACCAGTGCGGTCTGCCGAAGCCGATGGCCCTCGAGCTGTTCAAGCCGTTCGTCATCAAGCGCCTCGTGGACCAGGGCTTCGCGCAGAACATGAAGAGCGCCAAGCGCCTCGTGGACCGCGCCGACTCCGAAGTATGGGGCGTGCTCGAAGAGGTCATCTCCGAGCATCCGGTGCTCCTGAACCGTGCACCTACGCTGCACCGTCTGGGCATCCAGGCATTCGAGCCGATCCTGGTGGAAGGCAAGGCCATCCACCTGCCGCCGCTTGCCTGCGCCGCATTCAACGCCGACTTCGATGGCGATCAGATGGCAGTCCACCTGCCGCTGTCCGCCGAAGCCCAGGCTGAGGCCCGTTCCCTGATGATGGCTTCCGACAACATCCTGAAGCCGGCAGACGGCCACACCGTGACCATGCCGAGCCAGGACATGATCCTCGGTCTGTACTACCTGACCACCGTCATCGACGGCGCCAAGGGCCAGGGCCGCGTGTTCTCCTCGCTGGAAGAGGCCGAAATGGCGCTCGACAAGCACGAGATCGACATGCAGGCCAAGGTGCTCATCCGCCTTCCGCAGGACTTCGTGCTGCCGAAGGACTGGGAGCCGGGCGAGGTCAAGGTCGTCGATCCGGAACCGGGCAGCCCGGACGTGGTCAAGGAGGAGCGTTTCCATGACGGCTCCGTCCTGTTCGCCACCTCCTACGGCCGTATCCTGTTCAACGGCACCTTGCCGGTCGACTACCCGTTCGTCAACGAGCAGGCGCCGAAGAAGCGTCTGAGCAAGATCGTCGACGACATCGCGACCCGTTACTCCACCGCTCAGGTGGCCGCGACACTGGACGCCCTGAAGGATCTGGGCTTCACCCGCGCACCGTGGTCCGGCGTGTCCTTCGCGTTCTCCGACGTTATCCAGCCGCCGGAACTGGACGAGTACATCGAAAAGTACGAAGGCGAAGCCGACAAGGTTAACGAGAACTACGAAATCGGTATGCTCACCGAAGAGGAGCGTCGTCAGGAACTGGTCGACCTGTGGACCAAGTGCACCAGCGAGGTCTCCGAGGCGGTTGAGGAACACTTCGATTCCAAGAACAACCTGGCCATCATCGTGCAGTCCGGTGCACGAGGAAACATGATGCAGATCAACCAGATCGCAGGTATGCGAGGCTTGGTGGCAAACCCGAAGGGCGAGATCATTCCTCGACCGGTCAAGTCCAACTACCGTAAGGGCCTGTCCGTGCTGGAATACTTCATCTCCCAGCACGGCGCGCGTAAGGGTCTGGCCGATACCGCACTGCGTACCGCAGAGTCTGGCTACCTGACCCGTCGTCTGGTGGACGTCTCCCAGGACGTGATCGTGCGCGAGGAGGACTGCGGCACCAAGCGCGGCCTGACCATGAAGGTCGGCGAACGCGATGCCGAAGGCAACCTGCACCTGGTCAAGGCCGCCGACGGTGGCCCGTACTCCCGTCTGCTCGCGGCCGACGTCATCGACCCGGCCGACGGCGAGACCGTGCTGTATAAGGCCGGCGACGCCCTGTCCATGGACGTGCTCAACGATCTCGTTGCCCACGGTGTGGAAGAGGTCAAGGCCCGTTCCGTGCTGACCTGCGAATCCAAGCGTGGCGTGTGCGCCAAGTGCTACGGCTGGTCCCTGGCCACCAACAAGCTGGTGGACGTCGGCGAGGCCGTCGGCATCGTGGCAGCACAGTCCATCGGTGAGCCTGGTACCCAGCTGACGCTGCGTTCCTTCCACTCCGGCGGCGTCGCTTCCGCTTCCGATATCACCCAGGGTCTTCCGCGTGTCACCGAGCTTTTCGAAGCCCGTACCCCGAAGGGCGAGGCTCCGATCGCGGAGTTCGCCGGCGTGGTCAAGGTGGAAGACACCGAGCGCGGCCGTCAGGTCACCCTGAAGCCGGACGACGACTCCGTCGAGCCGATCGTCTACCCGGTGACCCGTCGTGCGCCGATGCTGGTCAAGGACGGCGACCATGTCGAAGCCGGCACCCAGCTCATCGAAGGCTCCGTCGACCCGAAGAAGATCCTGCGCATCCTCGGCCCGCGCGCCGCACAGGTGAACATCGTGGAGGAAGTGCACACCGTGTACCGCTCCCAGGGCGTGGATATCCACGACAAGCACATCGAGGTCATCGTGCACCAGATGCTGCGTCGCATCACTGTGATCGACTCCGGCGACACCGACCTGCTGCCGGGCGAACTCGTGGACAAGGCACGCTTCAAGGCCGCCAACATGGAAGCCGTGAAGAACGGTGGCAAGCCGGCCGCCGGCCGTCCGGAGCTGATGGGCATCACCAAGGCTTCGCTGGCCACCGATTCCTGGCTGTCCGCGGCCTCCTTCCAGGAGACCACCCGCGTGCTCACCGAAGCCGCCCTGAACCAGAAGGTCGATGACCTGAAGGGCCTCAAGGAGAACGTCATCATCGGTAAGCTTATCCCGGCAGGTACCGGCCTCGCCCGTTACCGCAATGCCACGGTGGAGCCCGACAAGGCCATCCGCGACACCATCTACCCGAACTTCGGTTTGGGCGGCGAAGGCACCGACAGCTCCTTCGGCGACACCGACCTGTCCGATGTGGACTTCTCCAACATCGACTTCGGCGACCTGAAGCTGGGCGATGACTTCAACCCGGATGACTTCCTGGACGACAACGGCGGCCAGACCGATCTGGGCGACACCCTGTGAGATTCCCCTCACGATAGTCGACAGACGAATCATCTGACATAGCGAAAGGCGGAACCGACCAATACCGGTCGGTTCCGCCTTTCGCTATATCTATATGTCGTGGGATTGCGAGGTTGTGGATTAATCGCGGGGGAGGGTTTCGCAGTCGTCTTTTGACGTTACTTGATCTTCTCCGAAAGCGTGGTTTCCAGATCCTTCAACGAACCGCTGAGATCGGCCTCCTTCGCGGCCTTTTGCAAATCGGACTGATCCAGGGTCGGCGAATCGATGTCGGACATCTTCGAATGAAGATCCTGAAGCTTTTCGTAATCGGCGGACCCATACTCGATATCGTTGAGATTCAGATCGGCCATCTGATCCACAATGTCCTTCTTCTTGCTGACGCTTTCCTGCATATCCGCGCCATACTCGGCATAGGACTATTTTGAGATGGAATATGCGAGCATCGTATTGCAGAATGAGTATCGTCAGACGGCATGGACGTCACCTTTCTACAATGGGAATATGAGTTTTCTACCTTACCCGCCGCCGCCCGAACCAGGGTGGTATGACGATGACGTCACGGTGATGGCGCAACCCACAGCCGAACCCGTCGACAATGCCGCCGATTCCTTGGAAACACGCGAACGGCTCGCCGCACAGAACGAATCGGACGACCACGATATGCAGGATGTTTCCGTTGCGAAGGGCGACGCTGCCGTTTCGGACGAGGACGATATCGACTGGGACGGCACCGTGCTTTCCGAAGCCTTCACCATGAAGCAGCCGAAGCACACGTACGTGCTGGACAACGAGCAGACCGGACAGCAGGTGATCGTGGATATGGGCGTGCTCCTTGGTCGCAAGCCTTCGGCCGAAGTGCCCGCCGGCGCCAAATCGGTCAAGCTGGAGGATCCGACGCGCACAATCTCACGCAACCATGCGGCGATCAGCTTCGACCAGGATGGCACGCTGTGGATAGAGGATTACGGTTCGCTCAACGGCACGTACATCATCCAAGACGATGTCGAAACCAAAGTGGAACACAAGCCGATGCAGCTGGAGGCGCCATGCACGGTGCGTATCGGCGACCAGTTCTTCCAATTCCGCAAACAGTGAGGGCGTTTGTCAGTGAAGACACGATTACGCTGACGGACTGCGTTGACGATTTGTGTTGGCAGCGTCGGCGCGGACGGTTAGCGGTAAGACGATAAGGGGTTGTCACGGAGATTCCCGCGACAACCCCTTATGTTTCAAATGGTCTGATAATCGGCGTTAGCTCACTGCTGGCGCAGACGAATGGCCGCGTTGATGGCCGAATCGTTCAACTGGCCAAGCCAGGCAAGCAATTCCGGATAGATGTACGGATTGCGCGCAAGACACGGACGAAGCTCCGACGCTTCGCTGGCGATACGGGCCATCAGCATCTGATCGGTGGTGGTCATGGCCAGTTCCGCGGTGAACCCCGCGTCTGCCGGCGATTCCTGGGCCGCGGCATACTGCTGTTCGGCATACTGCTGTTCCGGCTTGTTCTGCGGCTGGCTCGATGAATAATCGGCCACTTCGGACAAATCGGCGGGATTCATGTATGGGTCGACATACTCGGTCGAAGCCTCGTTGGACGCCGCATAGGCAGCGTCCTGACCGTATTGCTGGTTCACCGGCTGTTCCGGCTGATACTGCTGCTCCTGCTGGAACTGTTCCGCCACTGCCGGCTGATACTGCTGTTCCGGTTGGACCTGTTCGGCAACCGGTTCGGCCATTGGCTGGGCCGTCGGTTCGGCAATCAGATGCGGCTGCACGCCATTTTGCGGAACCGGCCAGCCCATCGCCACCAGCTGCTGGCGGGCGCGCTCATCGCCGAATTCGGCGACCCAACGCTTCAGACCCGGGTACGCTCGCGGATTGGCAACGACATTCGCACCGAATTCCGGATTCTCGTACGCGATTTTCGCCAGGAACATGGGATCGGCGTTCGGATCCTGCACGGCCGCCACCGCGGCATCGAAATCGACCATCATGATCTCCTTGTCTCGTGGTCTGTAACCATCTTATTGAATGACTCGTAACGTTTGCAACGTACCGTCCAGCACATCGTCGATATCCTCGTCATCGCCGATCTTGCTGACGTTCCAATCCTTGTCGCACGGCATATCGGAACGCATATCCACCACGATGACGGTGATGTTGTCGCGGCCACCGGCGTTCAGCGCGGCGCGTACCAACATGTCCGCGGCCATCTGCGGGTCGGCGTACGCCGCCGCGATCTCGGCAAGCTGCTCACGGCCGATCTGCGCATGCAGCCCATCGGAACAGATGATGAACCGTCCGTCCGCATGCGCGGCGTACCAGTCAGGCTGGATGCCGGCAGGCGCGCCGACACATTGCGTGATGATGTTGCGCGGAATGCAACGGCTCGCCTCATCGGGCAGCATCTGCCCCGAATCGATGGCGTTCTGCCGTTCCGAATGGTCGCGGGTGATGCACGTCAGCGAATCCGCCAGCCACGCGCCATTGCCGTCGGCGCGCATATGGTACGTGCGGGAATCGCCCACATTGACGATGTAACACCGTTCGTCGGAACATATCGCGTCATCGCCGACACGCGTCGGCAGCAGCACGCCGCTGATGGTAGTGCCCGCAACGCCGCCGAGCTGCTCACCCAGACGGAGCACCTCCTGCTGGGCAAGGATCAGCGTTTCTTCAATCGCGTCAAGATCGCGCGTCGGCAGTTCGGCCAAACGCGCGAACCGTTCCGCAACATCGGAACTGGCCTGCTTGCCGCCCTTGCCGCCACCCATGCCGTCGCACACCACATACACGCCGTTGCCTGCGCAGGCGCTGTCCTGGTTGTCTTTCCTACGCAAGCCGATATTGCTGTTCAGGCCGACCTCAATATGTTTGACGTTCATGAGTCCCGCCCTTTCACACCGATTTTCCGCAAGCGGATTTTCCGGAAGTGGAACACGTCCGCAAGCGATAGTTTCGCCCGCCACCTGCGGAACGTCGGCAGCGAGCCGAGCATGAACTTTCGTTCTTCGGCGATGTCATGCCAGTAGCGTTCCGCATGCTCCTGCGTGACATCGCCTCCGGAGAAGGCCGCGTAATCAGCCTCCCTGCCCAGCGCGAGCAGTGTATCGGCTTCGAAGCCCATCTGTTCGGCGATGGCCTGCGCCTGCTCGTTTCTGGTGCCTTGGACGTCAAGGCCGCTTTGCCGGGCAAGCGCCGCGACCGCCTGCCATCCGGCAGCGACGCGTTGCGATGCGCTGCCATGCCTGCGCGCCCGAGCCAGGGCGATCGCCTTGATGGCGAGCAGCAGGCCGCAGACGATGAGCACCGTCCACAGAGGGCTGCCGTAGATGGCGACTTTTCTGACGATTCTGCCGAAACGCTGCCAGAACAGGCTCGTCGGCGTCTCGTCGGCCATGCTGCCGCCAAGCGACGTTTTGCCCTTGGCTTGGTTGTCGTCACGCAGCGGATCGGTAAGCGGCACCGGAGGCTGACGCACCAAGGTCTGCGGATTGGGCGGAGTGAGATTCTGGTTCTCGTCGGGAACCTTCGTTTCCTTCGGTGTCGGGTAGAACGCCACCCATCCGTAACCGTCCAGCTTGATCTCCACCCAAGCGGTCACATCGTTGCCGGTGAATTTCGTGGTGGTGGTTTTGCCATGCTTCTCGGTGCGGCTGTCGCTGATCTCGCCCTCGTCGTTCTTCGGCAGGAAGCCCAGCACCACGCGGCTCGGCAAGCCGAGACTGCGGGCCATAAGCGCCATCGCGGAAGCGTATTGCTCGCTGTCTCCGACCATCGCACTGCCGGCGAGCAGCTGGTCGATGCGATAGTTGCCGTGACCGGCCCTGGACGGGTAATCGCCATTCAAACCATGGGAGAACCAGCCGGATTCCCTGAGCTTGTCGGCAAGAGACTGCGCGGCCTCGCCGCCCTTGGACTGGCCGCCCGCAATCGCGGTGGCCAGCTTATCCACGCAATCGGGCACATCCTCCGCCTTGGGCTGGCTGATGGAGGAAGCATTCGCCTTGGCGATCTCCTTATTCGTCGGCGTCCGTGGAATGACGCCGGTTTCCGTATAGGACAATCCCGGAGAGGTGCGCGAAGGGTAGATCGCCGACATAGTGTCGGTGTTGTAGTAGAACGAATCGGCGTCCGACGATGTGGCGAACTTCACGCTGGAAGCCGCGCCGGCCATCGGCAGCCAATAGTCGCTCAAACCGTCATCGACCGTGAATTTCGCGGTGAACCGCTTGCCGGTGGCGTTGTTTGCAATGGAATCGCCCACACGATGGTAGTTGGAGGAATCCGAAGCCATGGTGGAATCGGACAGGTTCCACACATTGCCGTCGAAACGGTCCATAACCGCCAAACGCACCGTGGAACCGGCCGGCAGATCGTCGACGGTCAGCAGCACATCGTCCTTATGGTTCTTGATATACGAACGCATGCCGCTCAACGGGCTGGTGTAATCGTACGGGCTCAGCGGCGGATCATAATGGTCGCGCAGAATGGTGCGGTTTTGCCCGACCACCAAGCATCCGCCGATCGCCACAGCCGAAGCCAGCAGCACGATGACTACGGAACTGAGCCAACGGCCCAATTCCAACAGTTTCCAACGCGCGCTGACCCAAACCACCAGCACGACCGCCATAATCGTGCCGATCGCCATACGGTAGAAACCGCTCGACGTGCCAAGCAGCGCGCAGATCGCAAGATTCGCCACGACGGGAACGACCGCGACCATCGTAAGCCGGCCATCCTCCGCAACCGCGAAAATACCGGCCAGCAGCGCGGCCCACAGGCAGATCGTCCACACGGCGAGCAGCGAGCCGTCGCCGGTGCCGGTCGGCGGGTCGATGGCCAGCAGGTATTTGAACGAGCCGAGCATCCGCATCCACCCTTGCGTCAACGTGCGCAGTGTGGGAATGACATGGGCGATGGTGGTGCCATTCAGGAAGATGACCGGGCCGACCACCAGCTGCGCACACGCCATGAACAGCATCTGCCACCACAGGCGCAACGCGGGAACGAGACCGGCAAGCGCCACGAGCGAGCCGATGATGGTGGCGGGGATTGCGGCGCTCGTCCAAGACAGGGCGGAGCCGTATACGTCGATGAGGTTGCTGGCTGCGGCGATGGTCAGCAGGGCGGCGACCGTGAGGCTTGCGTATTGCGCGGCGTGTGGCTGGTTGGTGTTGGGCATGGCTGGGGACTTGCCGCTGCGGGACATCCAGATGACGGAGTGGGTGGAGTCCGCCCATGAGCCGGTGCCTGTGCCGGTCGCCATGCCAGTGTTGGTGTTGGCGGAGTTGGTGCCTGTGCCGGTGAGGTTGCCGGTGAAATTGTCGGTGTTGGTGAATGTGGTGCTCATGCCAGCACCCCCATGATCATGGGGAGGTCGTTGAGGTCTCCCACGGTTGCCAAGGTGAAGTCGGAGTAGCGTTTGATGGCGCGCGGTTGGCCGGTTGCGGCTTGAAGCACCACGCAGGTTGCGGAGCGGGGGAGTGCGAGGACCATGTGTTTGATGTCGTCGATGGTTTTGAGCCTGCCGACGGTGAAGAAGTAGAAGGATGCGTCGGGGGCATGTTCGAGAGTGGTTTGCGCGAGGTTGGGATTGTCGTCGATGTCAGGGTCGATGCCGCTGCAGCCATCGAGAAATTCCGTGGCGTTGCGCGGAATGGCGTGCGTGGAACCGGCATGCGCGGTGACTGGCCGGTTCTGCTGCAGGCATTGCACGCCGATGGAGGCGTGGACGGATACGGCCAGTTCGAATTCCTGGGAATCGATGTAATCATCCGGGTTCACGCTGATGGTCAGAGCGGTGTCGGTACGGCGGGTGGCTTCGTATTGGCGGATCATAAGCGATCCGGTTTTCGCGGAGCTGAGCCAATGCACGTTGCGCACGTCATCGCCGGGCTCGTATTCGCGCAGGCCGTAGAAGTCGAGGTCGTCGTCGACGATTTCGCCGCTTGGCTGACCTTCCAAATCGCGTGGAATGCCGGCGTTCAGGGTGCTGAGCAGCACGGTCTGCGGATGAATGAACACGTTGATCTGGTCCACGAGTTTCTTTTCGTGGCGGATCAGACCGAACGGGTCGCCTTTGCGGATGGATAGCGGGCCGATGGGCAGCACCGCACGGCTGACGGCGGTGAATTCCACAGTCGTCTGGCGTGACTGGCCTGCGGCGAGCATGGGAATGGCGAACCGTTCGTGGTTGTCTCCGATGGGCAGGTCGCCGCGCGCCGACGTGGTGGGGGTGCGGCCCGGATTGTCCACGCAGACGTCGACTTTCACCGTGTCTGACACCGTGACGCGTCTGCTGGACACGTCGATGGTGGCTTGGAACGAGGTGTTGCCAAGGGAAAGCATGACCGCCGCGGCCAGCATGACCGCGAACACCACCGCCATGGCCAGCAGCTCATGCCATCCCAGCAGGACGAACGCCACCAGCGAGGCGACGGCGAGCGCCGTCACCGCCCAGCCAAGCGGCGACACGTATGAGGTGGCCAGTCGCTTGATGCGATGTTTGAGGCGGCGTAGGGATCGTTGGATGGTCCGTCTGCGCTGCACTGTGTGCGAATGCCGCATTCCTTGACCTTTCGGATTGTGTGGTGCGTATGCCGGGGTGGATTGTGTTTCAGGCGTTGGCGCCCAGGGTTGGGGCCGGCACGTCTTCGAGGATCTGGCCGATCATCTGTTCGGGGGTGTTTCCGGCGAAGGTGGCTTCGGCGGTGAGGGTGATGCGGTGCGCGAGCACGGGTACGGCGAGGTTTTTGACGTCGTCGGGCACTACGTAGCCGCGGTTGTCGGAGGCGGCCCATACGCGCGCGCAGCGGGTCAAGGCGAGCGCGCCTCGCATGGAGGAGCCGACTTGGATGCGTTCGTTGTGGCGGGTGGCTTCCACCAGTCGCACGATGTATTCGAGGATCGCGTCGTCGAGATGCACGGTTTCGCTGATGTTGCGCATGCGCAGCACGTCTTCGCCGGTGAGCACCGGATGCACGGTGGCGGCGCGGTCGGTGACGTTGACCTGTTTCAGGATGTTGACGCTCACGTCGTGGCTTGGATAGCCGATGGTGGTTTTGATGAGGAAACGGTCCATCTGCGCTTCCGGCAGCTTGTAGGTGCCGAGCTGTTCGATCGGGTTCTGGGTGGCGATGACCATGAACGGCTGCGGCACCGGGTGGGTGACGCCGTCGACGGTGACCTTCTGCTCTTCCATGACTTCGAGCAGTGCGGACTGTGTTTTCGGTGAGGCGCGGTTGATTTCGTCGGCGAGCACGATGGACGCGAAGATCGGGCCTTCGCGGTATTCGAATTCGCCGCGCTTCTGGTCGTAGTAGGTGACGCCGACCACGTCGGACGGCAGCAGGTCCGGGGTGAACTGGATACGTTTGAACGACATGTCGATGGAGTTGGCAAGGCCTCGCGCCAGCTGGGTTTTGCCGGTGCCCGGGTTGTCTTCGAGCAGGATGTGCCCGCCGACCACCATGGCTGTGGCGCATTGGCGGATGGGTGCTTCCTTGCCGACCACGACCTGGGAGACGTTGTCTACGAGCTTGGCGAACTTCTCATGGAATTCGGTGATGTCTTTGCTGGGTGCGGTCATCATGGACGTGTCGATGACCGGCTGGGATTGTTTGACGGGCTGTACAGGCTGGCTGGGCTGGACGGGTTGGGTTGGCTGGACGGGCTGCTGCGCGGGCATTGCGACTGCCGGATTGGCGGCCGGTTGGCGAAGGTTCTGCGGCATCGGCTGACGGAACCGCGGCTGGTTCGGCGTTGCCGGGGCGGACTGTTGCGGCAACGCCGGTTGGGTGGTGCCGTGCGCGCTCAGCAGCGTGCCCTCCGGATCCTCATCGGCTTGCGGCTGCTCCGGCAGATTCGGCGTGTGGAACGCCGGCTGCTGCTGGCCGGGTTGGCTGGGAACGCTTGGATTATGGCCGATGGAACCCAGCTGGGTGGCGTCATCGAAATCGTTGCTCATGGGTTGCTCCTTGCTTGTTGTGTTGCTCGTGTGGATGGTTCGTTGTGTTTGCGATTGCTGTGATCGTCCGTTTCACCATCTGGCGTAGTAGGCCAGGCCGCGGATCCAAGGCTTGGATGCGCCGTCGACGGTGGACAGGGCGATGGAGGATGCCACAGGCCGGTCATTCCGCGTGGCCGCTTCGCCTTCCGTGGACGCGTCAGAATCCGATGGTTCCGACGGTTTTGATGGTTCTGAAGGTTCCGACGGTTCGGGTTTCGGCGTGGGAGTCTTGTACCTGTCATGGTCCAGCAGTGTGCCGCCATTGTCCTCGTTGTTGAGCGCGGTGTCGGTGCCCACCACCTTCGCCTTCCACGCGTAATCGGCTCCGGTCGGCAGCACATCCTTGACGTTCAGTTTGTCGGAGCCCAATGCCCAGGCGACGTCATAGGATTTGCCGTCCGCGGTGAAGGTGATCACGGTTTTGCCGGGCTGGCCGTACATGTTCACCGATCCGCCGCTGACCTTGATGATGTTCGGATCATTGGCGTCCCACGTCAGCATCGGCGCCTTGACGGCGGCCTTCACCTTGCGGACGTATGCCGGATCGGCCCTGCCGGACTTGGAGGTGCTTGCCGCGCCATTGAAATGCTGCGTGACGGAGCCCGAGGAACAGGACTGCCATTCCTTGAGCGGGAAATCGTGCGATCGTTCGGAAGCGCCGGCATGGTAGGAGCCGAGTCCGTCCGCGCTCACCGTGAACCCGTCGGCGTGGCCGTTCTCCTTCCAACTGACTACGCACACGTCGTCATGCCCCTTGACGCTGACCGATTCGGGCGCCTTCACCGCGTATTTCGGTGTGAAACGTACGGTCGAATCGTCACTGGTCGTTTTCTCCTTGCCGACCACCGCCGCCTTGATGGTGTATTCCCTGGTGTTGAGATCATGATCCGGAATCTTGAAATCGTAGGATCCGGAACATCCGTCGATGCTTGCGCTGACATCTCCGGAAATCTCGACGGCCTTGCATCCCGCGTTGTGGGTGTTGCCCACGGATTCGACGGTGACGGTTCCCGTGGTGTCGTCGTTCGTCACGGAGATCTTCGGCGCATCGGGCTTGCCCCACGGCTTGACAGCGTCGGACGCCTTGGACGGTTGGCTCCAATTCACCTTGTTGTGGGCGCGTACCGTAGCCGTGTACGAGTCGCCGTCGAAAATCGCGTTGTTATCGAAAACAAAATCGATTCCGGTGGAATTTGTCGTCTGCTTGGACGGTGCGTTCCTGCCGGACAAAGTCACCTCGTAATTGTTCACCGACGAGAAATTGCCGTCCGGAGCCTTCCACGTGACGCTCACCGTGTTGCCCTTCACACTGGCCGTCACATCCGTCGGCGCATCAGGCAGCTTGTCCGGCGTGCCCTCGACGGCGTTGGAATCCTTGGACCAGCCGACCTCGTTCCTGGCCTGCACCTTGAACGAGTAGGTCTTGCCGTTCTTCAACCCGTCGATGAGACAGGAGGTCTTCTGCCCGCACGAGCGCTCGCCGGACGCGTCTCCGCCCCACATCACCTTGTATTCGGTGATCGGGCTGCCGTTGGCCGAACCGGCCGTCCAGCTCAGATTCACGGCGCCATCCTGCGGGTCGCCGGACACCGCGGAAAGCAGCGGCGCATCAGGCTTGTCCATCACCGAAACGCTGATGGTGCCGGTCACCTCACGTTCCTTTGTTTTGGTGGCGTCGCGCACGGTGACGACCACCTTGTTGGTGCTCGCGCCGATGTCGGAAGCCGCCCTGATGGACACCACGCCGTTGGACGGGCAATCCACCGTCAGCTTCGACGCGCCGTCGGATGTGCATCCGGTCACCGTCAGCGGAGTGTCGGGGAACGGATTGTACGCGTCGGACAGCAGATTCACCTGCTCGCTGGAACCGGCCTTGATTTTCACGGTCTTCTCGGTGACGCGGGCGAGCGGCCTGTTGGACGCGGTGACGCGCACGGTCATACCGGCGCTCACCGTACCCTTCGCATATTTGATCGAGACGGGCACGCTCACCGTGGTGCCCGGCGTGGCCGTCTTGTCCGCGGACACGGTCAACGTGCCGGAGGGAGACACTCTGGCATCCACACTGCCGGAATTCACGCCGCCGGAATACGAGTACTGCTTCTCATCCTCGTACAGGCCCGACGTCGAATGGGTCAGCGCCGTCAGATCGATGGTAGTGGCCTTCTCGCCGGCCACCACATCGACGGTGGAGGACGAGAACGTCGGCGGCGGAACCTCACGTCCGATCACCGTGATCGGAAGCGTGAGCACCGCCGAATTGACGATCTTCACCTTGTCGTTCTTGTCTCGCTTGCCGTCCACCGCGGTGAAGGTGATGGACGCGGGACCCGCGTAATCCTTCGGCGCGGTGAACCTCAACGTCTGGTCGTTGACGTACAGGTCGCCGTCCGCGGCCTTCGTGGCGCTCACCGAATCGGCGCCGTCCACATACGCGGTCTTGCCCGCGCCCACACGCACGTAGTCGGCGATGTTGATGGTGATGGTCTCACGCGCATTGACCTTCAACGCCGGCGCCTTCGGACGCAGAACCGGCGGAAACACGCCATATGCGGGCACTTGGATGAACGCGGTGGACGTGATGCCGTACGTCGTGTTCGTGACGGTGTACGGCACCGCGCGCGCCTCATCGGTCAGATCAACGGTGATGATGGTGGAATCCTTGCCGCCCTTGACATGCGCATGGTCGGTCGCGGAAGGATCCACGCCCACCTGAAGCTCGTCGGCGGTGCCGGACGGATTGGCAATCCACTGCGAAACGTCCACGTCCACGGATTTCTTGTCGATCGTGGCGGCGGCCGGAACACGGTAATCGTACGCGGTCGGCGGGTCGATGGCGGCGTTCTCGTCGACATTCACCGTCAACGTCGCCGAATCGGACAGGCCAGCCTTGTCCTTGACGGTGTAGACCACGTAATACGTGCCCGCCTGCTTCGGCGTGGTGAACGACAGCATGTTGTCAACGACCTGAATGCCGCCGATGCCTTGCGATTCCACGTCCTTGGCCACGGTCAGATCAGTATTGTCCCCGGAAATGTCGTTCTGCGCCACCGGCACGGTGGCCGCGGTGTTCGGACGCAGCGTGATCTCGTCGTCGCGCGCGTACACACCCGAATCGGCTCCGGATTTGAACACGCCCACACGCACCTGCGCGGTGGCCCTCTGACCGGTCCAATCCTCCACGGCGTAGGAGAACGTGTCCGTTCCGGACGAATCGGCATACGCCTCATACACCAGATACGTGGCGCCCATCTCGCTGATACGGCCCAGTTTCGGCGCTTTGTTGCCCAAGCCGAGCAGCTGCACGTCATCGCCGTCAGCGTCGATGCCGGTGAGCGTGATCGGAATCTGCACCTTCTGCCCGGCCGCCACCTGCGCCTCGACGTCGGACGGTGTCGGAGCCGCCTTGTTGGACGCGTCCTTCTGATGCACGTTGATGGTGATGGTGGCCGAGGCCGCGTTGCCGAGATTGTCCTTCACCGTGTAGGTGACGGGGAAGGAGCCGGTTTGTCTGGTGGCCTGATAGCGCACGGTGTCGCCGGACACGAACACCAGACCCTTGAACGTGTTCTTGTCATACTGCAAGTCGTTCTGCAGGCTCACCGTGGTGCCGTCGGAATACGTGACATGGTCGAGCACGTCCACGGACACGATGCCTTCGGTGCGCACCTGTGTGGTGATGTTCTCGGCCTTTGGCACGGAATTCGACGTGGTCAGCGCCGGCGGCTGCAGGACGATGACGCCGGTCGACGATCCGGCCGCGTTGGCCACGGTGTAGGAGATCCGCACCGGCTCGGTCGGCACCTGACGCGCGGTGATATAGACGCGCTTGTTGCTCACCACACCGGTTTTGATGCCGCTTTGCGCGTCCGCGGTGACGCTGGTCACCGACAGCACGCCGCCCATCGGGTCGACGTCGTTGGCAAGCGGCTCCACAATCGCGGTATTGTCCGCGCCTAGCAGCGCCACATCGTTCGCCGCGATCGGCTTGGCGGCGTCTCCGGCCACCGCCTGCACCTCCACACGAGCCAGACCGGTCGACGGAATGGAACCCTGCGTGATGGTGTACGGCACATAGTAGGTGCCGGGATTGGAGGCGGTGAACGTGATCGACATGTCGGTGGCGTTCATGGTGGTGGCCGCGCCGGACGGCGTCTCCACCGCGGTCAATTCGGCCGGTTCGACGGACGTGCCGTGCACGTACGGTTTGAGCGCGATGGTGGTGCGGGTGTCGGGCGTGGTCTGTTTGACCACGGGGTCGATGACCGCGCCCAGCGTGTTCGCCGGCTTCACGGAGAAGTAGATCATGCCGATGCCGGTCTGCTGGCCGTCGGACACCGTGACCTCGATGCCCGCCCTGCCGGACGACATCGAACCGGCGTTGAAGACCAATTGTCCGTCGGCTCGCGTGGACACCGTCACCTGATCGGTGTTCTGCGGCGATGCCGACACCAAGGTCAGCGGATCGCCGTCGGGGTCGGAGAAGCTGCCCAACGCGTTCGCGGTGTACGAAGCACCCTGCTCCACGTCGATTTCCGGCGGAGTGTCGCTCTGCAGCGGCGCATGGTCGTCGCCGCCGGCCAGCGTGAGCGACACGGTGGCGCTGGACGTCTGCCCGCGCCCGTCGGAAATCTCATAGCTGAAGGACACGTTGCCCGCGGCGGCACCGGAGGCGTCGAGCTGCAGATACCGGCCGTCATAGACGGGGGAGACGGTGATGTTCGCGCCATCCGGAGCGCTCACCGACGTGATGCGCAGCACGGAACAGTCGGTCTGCTCGTCGTTGCGCAACACGTCGAGAATCTGCTGCGATCCCACGCGCGCGCCGAACGAATCGTCCACGGCCTTGATCTGCCCCGACTGCGCCGAACAGTTCTTGCTGAAATTATGCTGGTTGTTGGCGCTGTCGTTGTTCTGCTGCTGTTGCTTCGACTGCTTGGTCTCCACCTTGTTCCACTGGATTTTGATGACCTTGGTGGACTCCTGCGGATTCCACACATTGCCGTTGACCACGTCGTTGAGCACCACCAGACGATGGTTGGTGCGGAACACGAGCTGCGAGGTGGGATTGACATCTTCCAACGAGGAAAACTGTGCGTCCTTGTCGTTCGCCGCGCACACCCTGATGTAATTGTTGGCCTTCTGCGCCCACGCGGCGAACACGCAGCCATTGGTGGACACCGGCTGCGCGGCATCGCCCTTGCCGGCATTCGGCAGCTGCGTGACCTTTTTACTACCCAAATCGACCATGGCGATGCCCCGCGGCGTGGAAACCGCCACCCAGCCAGTCTGCCTGCCATCCGTGGACGGCGCCTGCAACGTCGCCTGACCCTGCAGGCCGATATCCGCGCTGCCCTTCGGCCAGAACACCTTGCCGGCACCGGCTACGACCGGCGTCTTGCCGACCACGGTGAACGATTCGACATTCGTGGCGCCCTTGATCGTCGCATCCTTGCCGGGCGTTCCCTGAGGTCCGTCGACACTGAGCACCGCGCCGTCGGACGCGCGATAGCCGTAGACGACACCGTCATGCGTCACCGCGATACGGCCACCCGACCCCAGCTTCATCTTCGGCGAATCGGTGGTCGGATTCATGGATTTCACATCATCTGCTGACCCGACCCACACATTGCCCGTCTTGACGTTGATGAACGCCGCGGTGTTGCCTCCGACGACGGTCCGCATATCCGATTTGATGGTGGTGTTGCCGCTTTCGCTGACGGTGGAGGCCTCGATGTTGCTGGCCTTCGTACCTTCGGAGATCACGGTGGAGCCATCATGCTGGGCCACGTCGAACCGGGCCGCAGTGGAGGCGACGCCCGCATCGGCGTCCCGGTTGCGCACGTTGAAACGGGCGGCCTTGCGGTCTTTGAGCGAAGTGACCCACACGGTGCCATCGTCGAGCTGCACGTGACGTTGCGTCACCGAACTGACGATGACGGCCCCGGCGACGATGCCCAGCAACAGCAGCAGCATGACGATCGGCGTGATCCACCGGCGACTGCCGGAAGGCAGCAGCTTGCGCAGCATCGACCCGAATCGCAACTGCCGTTCGTACGATTGCGCCGACTGGTTCTCGGCGTTCCTATGCTTGCTCATCGACTGGCTCTTCCCTGATTGTGCCCAAACTTTGCTTGACCGCGCATCCAACCGCATGCGCCTACCTGTTTGCCCGCATGCATGCCGGGCTGTATTGGTTCGTATCGGTTCATGTCACCCGCATCCGGCCGCAAACTCACGGCTTGGCCGCGCACGCGATCATGGGATTCTCGGACATCTGCCGGTCCGCGCGAACCAGACTCACCTGCACGCACGTCTGCGCGCCGTCGGCCGGATCGATTTCGATACTCGTCGACTCCGTGGTGGTGCCCTGCGCGTTCGGGTCGGTTCCCGAATCGCCGACCAGCGACCACGCGTACGAATCGCCATCCTTCGGCGAAGGATTGACCCACGTGAACCGCACTTTGCTGTCGGCGGTGTATTCGCCCGTAAGATCCTGCACGCTCGGCACACTGCCCGACGTGATCGCCGAATCGGGATCGTCCTCGGCATGGTTCTGGGCGCCATGGTTCTGCACCTGCACCTTGCTGTTGTCGGAAGCCGCATCCATATTCGGCATGACGACGGTGACGAACGCCAACGCCATCACGACCACGGCGGCCGCCGCAGCAACCGTGACGGCCAACGGCTTCACCCACCGGGCATGCTGCTTCGCAACCGGGGCGGACTGGTCGAATGTGGAAGTCTGCGCGTACATGTTCTGCGGATAATCCGGCACACCCTCGACGGTGGTCTGCACGGCACGGCCATACAAGGCCTGTTGCACGCGCTGCATGTCGCGCGCGAACTCCAACGCGGAATAGTAACGATCCTCGGGCGCACGGCTCAAAGCCTTACGCAACACCCATTCCACTTCGGCCGGCACGTCGGAACGGTTGAGTTTGGGCAGCGGATTGTTGAGAATGACGGACTTGAGCCGTTCGGCCCGCACCTGCCGTTGGGAATCGCCCAGCACATCGGCATAGAAATACTCGTACGGCGATTGGCCGATCAGCATGGCGAACAGCGTGGCGCCAAGCGAATAGATATCGGACGATTCATTGCCGCCACCGCCTTGGGCAAGCACCTCCGGCGCGGCCCACGCGATGGTGAAGCCGACACCCGGACGCCCATAGACGGTCCCGGCGATGCCGAAATCGGCGAGCATGGGCATATTGTGCGCGTTGATGAGAATATTGCTGGGCTTGATGTCTCGATGGATGATGCCTTTGCGATGCGCGGTGAACAGCGCGCTCGCCAGATCGATACCGACGGTGAGCATCTGGTCGGCGGTGAGACGGCCATGCTCGAGGAACGTCTTGTAATTGCCGCCCGGAGCGTATTCGAACACGGTGTAGCCGCGCCCGTTGACGGTCACGCCGTTCTCATAGACGGAAAGAATGTAGGGGTGTGTGGAGATCTGCCCCATGAAATTCGCTTCGGAACGGAAGCGGACCGCGGCACGTGGGTCGAGCGTGTTCTTGCTGATTTTGATGGCCACCTGACGGGCCGGGGAAAGCTGCTGGTACAGGTACACGTCGGCTTCGGAACCGGAGCCCAGCCGTTTGATCAGTGTGTAGCCGGGAATCTGAGGGGGAATGCTCCTTGAGGCTTCCATGCTTCCTCTTTCCTCTGTGTGCGATGGGCGTCTGCCGGCTCGCATTGGGACAGGCATAATGCACCGCGCTCTGCCTTGCTATATTATATGGGGGTTTGCCCGTGTGCCGCGGAGGTTCCAAAGGGTAGACGCCGGGCGTGCGGTGCCTGTCCCCGTCGGCTGTTGAAATACCGGAAGAGAAGCATTGGGGAAAGAGGGGGAAGGCATATGTTTTGTCCATCCTGCGGCGTTCACAACGATCAGAACGCACGATTCTGCACTAACTGCGGTCTGACATTGCAGACGCAGGCCGGCGGCCGTCCCGCGGACGGAACCATGGTGGATGGCAACGCTGACGGCACCATGGTCGACGGCGCACCCTCCAGCGTGTTGACGCCGCAACCCGGACCGGTCGTTCCTCCGGTCGTATCGCCGACCGTGTCGCCCGCTGTGCCGCCGACCGTGCCGAACGGCCCATTGCCGCCACCTGCGAAGCAAGGCAAATCGGGCGGCGTTGGGATGATCATCGTGGCGGCCATCGTGGTCATCGCCATTCTCATTGGCGGAACCGTCTGGTATCTGAACACGTCGAATTCGAACGGGGTCCAGCCGGCCACGCAATCGCAGGAAACGACGAAGCCGAAGAAGAAAGCCAAGAAGGCGGACGGCAAATCGTCGGACAAATCGGGCGAGTCGGACAAGTCGGATAAAACCGGCGGATCCGGCAAATCAAGCAAGGCTGGCGAGTCGGATGAATCGGACAAGCCAGGCAAATCCGGCAAAACCGACGCTTCGAAGGAACGGGACCGGCGGTCCAATCGCATACTGGACAAAAGCTCGACCGATTCCATCGTCGACGGCTACTCCACCATCGATGTGGGCGTTTCGGTCATGAACGAAGACGGACTGCGCAGCTATTCGTCGCGCAACGCGAGCCTGTCGTTCGTCGCCGCCGGTCTGTACCTGCCGGCATGGCTCGACTATCGTGACACCTACGGTGATAGGCCCGACGCGTACGCCGATTCGCTGACCGGCATGAACAACGGATCGGCCAACGGGCTGATCGATGCGGTCGGTGGCGAAAGCGACCTCAACGAATGGCTCAGCGACAACAAGTACTACCGCACGCGGTTCGAACGCGACTACGGAGACGTCAAAGCGTCGCAGAACGGCTACGAGAACTACGCGTCGCCCGATGACGCGGCCCGCATGCTGAATGAGATGGCGGAGAACGGAGACGACGGCCTCATGAACTACGACATCGCCTCCGAAGGCGTGGTCATTCCGTCCGGCGCGACCGTTCACGCGCACCGCGGCCAAGGCATCAAAGACTCCTACAACTACTTCATGGTGATCTCCAACGGCAAGAAGAAGGTCTCCGTGGCGGTTATGACGCAGAACCAGGGCAGAGCCGTGGCCGCCCAGCTCGCATCGCGCATGCTGGACAAGGTGTGGAACACTATGCTCAGGAATTAAGCCGCCGATATGGGACGTCACTCCAATTACCCCCGATGGGCTTCGGAACAATCCAGGGCCGCGTTTGACGGGCGCCGCCGAATCACCGTCGCGGTGATCGCAGCCGTTTGCGTGGTCGCCGTGGCGCTCGCCGGCTGCGCCATTGCAATTGCGGGAGCGCGACGCCATGGCGCGGCCTCTTCCGCTGCGGCCGTGGCGAAGACTGAGACCCCCGCCGTCAAAGGGGCGGACGGCTCCGCCAAATCGGCCGAACCGAACGAACCGACCAAGCCGGCCACGCGTGGCGAAACGGCGGCGGAGCATACCGCGCTCGATCGCAAGCAGACCCCGAAAGCAGACGAACGCAAGACGCAGACGGCCGAACGGCAGACGCTGCTGGCCGCGCTGCAATCGCAATTATCCGGAAAAACCGCGCAATACCAAGGTTCCTGGCAGGTGTACGTCGAAGACCTCGACAGCGGGGCCACAGCCGTGGTCAACAGCCACCAATCGTATTCGGCAAGTGTCGTCAAACTCATGGTCATGCTCGCCGTCTTCCAGAAGGTGTCGGAGGGCACGCTCGCCGAAGACGCCTCGCTGGACGGGTTGCTGGAACAGATGATCACAGTCAGTTCGAACGAGGCCACCAACGCGCTGGTGGAGCGGCTCGGCTCCGGAAACATCAACGCCGGATTCGGCGTGGTCAACTCGGTGGCCGCGCAATACGGGTTCAACGAATCGCATTTGAACAGCCGGATGGGCGATCTGTCCAATTATTCCACCAAGCAGACGTCCGTGGCGGATCAGGGGCGATTCCTCGCCGCCGCCTACCGTGGGCAGCTGGTGTCCGCCGGCTACAGCAAACGCATGACCGACATCATGTCCAGGCAGACCCGCCGCGCCAAAATCCCGGCCGGACTGCCGCAAGGCGTGGCGTGCGCGAACAAAACCGGTGAGGCTCCGGGCGTGGAGAACGATTCCGCGATCGTCTACGGCGAACATCCGTACGTGATTGCCGTCATGAGTTCCGACGTGCCCGATTCCTCGGCCGCGCAGGCTCAGATCCGCGACATCTCCTCCACGGTGTGGGCCTCCCTGCAGTAGCCGCATTCCGCATCGCGGATTGTTCGCAGGTTTTTGTCCCTTCTGGCTGACCGCTTTTTTGGGGCGTCTGTTGTGTTTGTCCGGCTGCGTTGTCCGGCCGTTTTGTCCGGTGATATATGAGTGCAGGACGGACCGTTCGGCTAAGCTGGGGAGACATGATGGATGTGGACGATCTCGATGACGTGACATTGGTTGCGGGGGCACCCCGCAGCGGCAAGACCCGGTTCGCGCTGGACATGCTGGTCGCCGCGATGAAGCGGCATGGCGACGCGTACGCCGTGATGACGGTCTCCGGCAGACAGGTGGCCGACCGGCTCGGCGACACCGTGATCCGCGAACTGTCCGCGATCTCGCAGGCGCGCCCCGTCACCACCCTGCCAGCCGTCGCGTTCCGCATCATGACCGCCGTGCGATCGCATGCCGGACAACCCCTGCCGAAACTGCTCAACGGGGCCGAACAGGACGTGGTCATCCGCCGTGTGCTCGCCAGGCATGCCGAACATGCCGAGCACGGCGACGAATGCTCCACCTGCGCGCTATTGCGCACCTACTTCGTGGTCGCCGACTGGTCGGGCATGGTGGTGGACGACGCCACCGACGCCTTCGCCAACCAGCTGCGCGACATGCTTGCCCGCATGAACGAGATCGGCGCGAAACCGGAACTCGAAGACGCGCTGATTTCCCGCGCTGCCGACGAGCACGGCACGCTCGACGAACGACGCGAACGACTGCGCGTGCAATGGCGGCTCGCCTTCGCGCTGCGCGCCGAATACAACCAGGCCATCAACGAGGCATATCCGGACCAATACCGTCTCGACGCCTCGCAGCTCATGATCGACGCCGCGGCCGCCGTGAACGAAGCCGAAACGTCCGACCTGCCGAAACTCGTCATCGTCGACGATTTCCAGGACGCCACACTCGCCGGCTTCGACTTTCTCACCGCATTGCGCAACCGTGGCGTGCGTCTGCTGCTCGTCGGCAACCCCGACGAGGCGGTGCAGACGTTCCGCGGATCGTACCCTGAATATCTGTTCAACATGGCGCAATCGCGATTGGGCGCGCGACTGGTACGGCTGGAACCGTCCCATATGGCCGAAGGCACGGACCTGGCCGCGGTGACGAGCCGCGTGAGCCTGACCATCGCCAGCACGGAATCGACCGACGACGCGCTGGCGAACCGCCCCGGCAAAATGCCGGCCATCGCCATACCGGAGACGCACGACGGCAGTCTTGAAGCCGCGATGTACCGTTCCACCGTCGAAGAACTCGACGACGTGGTGTGGAAAATCAAAACCGAACATCTCGAACACGGCCGCGACTGGAACGACATGGCCGTGATCGCCCACGACAACGCCACCGTGCGCACGTTCGGCGAACGGCTACGCGCCGACGGCGTGCCCGTACGCTATTCGAGCGTGACCCGCCCCCTCAAGGACGAACCGTTCGTGCAGGGCCTGTTCTCCATGATCGAACTGGCCGAACTGAAACGGCAAGGCATCGCCACCTCGTCCATGAACCTCGACACGGCCGGCGCATACGTGCGCTCACGCGTCGCATCAATCATGAACTCGCCGCTGATCACCACCCCCGGCGAACGTCCGGCTCGGCTGTGCGTGGTCGAATCGGCGATGAACGCGCTCGGCTCGCTGGCCACGGTTTTGCATGACGATACAGCCGATCCGACCACGTCCGACACGTCCGGACGCGCGCTGCTGCCACAGCTGATCGACGATTGGAACGATTACGTCGAAGCCTTCCACACCGCACGCGCGGCGGCATCGGCGTCGGACGCGGAAAACGCTGCCGACATGGGCCTGCCGGCAATCGACACCGACGACCGGCTGATGACGGGAGAGCGTGCCGCTGAGGACGCGGACGAACCATCCTTCGGCATGAACGCGCTGTACATCCTGCTATTGGAAGGCGACACCGACCGCGTGCTCGACGCGATCGCCTCCGTACTGGGCCGCAAAGACCCCCAAGCGCAAGCCTTCGCACGCCTGTGGAAAGCGCTCGACGATACCCTGCGGTCGGAGGCACGCCTGACATCCCACGAACCGCAATACATGCTCGACTGTGCATGGCAGGCGTTCGGCAAAGCCGAAATCTGGCAGAAAACGGCGTTGCGCAACAACGCCGAAGGCCGCGCGGCCAACGACCGGCTCGACACCGCGATGCGCCTGTTCAGCTACGCGTCCGGCGGCGAATCGAACGGCGTGACGGCAGCGCACACCATCGACGCGTTCATCGAACAGGTCCGCGCGCTCGCCATCGAAGCCGACTCCCTGGCGCACACCGCGCCGATCGATCAGGCCGTGACGCTCACCACGCCCGCCGGAGCTGCCGGAAAACATTGGAAACTAGTATTCATGCCTGCGTTCCAACAAGGCCAATGGCCGAACCTCTCACCGCGCAACACCCTGTTCGGCGGGGAGGAACTCGCCGACATCATGCTGCATGGACGACTGTCCGACGACATCGTCACCTCCGCAGGCCGCGAAAACGCGCAGCTCGCCGCGGTGCTCGCCTCCGAACAGAAAAGCCTCCTTGTGGCGCTCACCCGCGCCGATGAGCGCGTGACGGTAAGCGCGGTCCTCAACGAAGACCATGTGCCGTCCGACTTCCTCTACGGCTACCTGCCGGAATGGTTCGACCGCGACCGGGATGCCGATGCGGAAACACGCGTGTACACGGCGGTCGGCGAGGCCGGCGAATACGCGGGACTGGAGGCCGACCCGCGTGGCCTGGTCGCCGCCGCGCGAAGCGTGCTGGCCCATGCGCCGGCCGATTCCCCCCAAGCGCGCGATGCCGCGCAAGCCTTGGCGTTGTTGGCATCGCATGGCATCGCCGCCGCGAATCCCGACAATTGGGCGTTCCTTACGGGACATGCGGGAGCCGACGATATGACGGAAATCGACGGCAAGATGGAATCTGACGGAAAAACGGAGCATGCCGACAAGGCGAAGCTTATCGAACAACCGGAATCCATCGAAAAAACAGACGGCCAATCCGACGTGGTCACCCTTTCTCCATCCGCCGTGGACAGTTTGTGGGCGTGCCCGGTGTGCTGGATGCTGGAGAACCGTTTCGCCGGCCCACGCATGGGCAGCGCGGCCACCAGCTTCGGCTCGCTCATCCACACCGTCGCGCAACAGGCCACCGAAGCCGGCCTCGACCTGCCCCAAAACCACACCGCAGTAAGCGACGAGGACAACATCGACGAAATCACCCAATGGATGATCGGCCGATACAAGACCCTACGTGGCGACCTCAACGCCATCGACGACCCCGAGGAACGGTACAAGGCGCTCGGCAAGGACGCGAAGGCGTCGGTCGCATTGCGCAACATCGCCACATATTTCGTCAAGTCGAACCGTACGGGATACCCGTCGAACAACACCGAAAACATCACCGTGGGAACGTTGGACCATGCCGAAGCGGAACGGCAGTTCGCCGCGCGATTCGACTTCGATGACATCCTCGACGCCTACAACGCCATCGACGGCAACGCTCCGATCTCCCGCGACGAACTCATCGCCATCATGGGCGCGCTCGTCGGCGGCTGGCCGGAAACCGGCATGAGCGACCGGCTCACCGTACGCCTGTCGGGCAGAATCGACCGTCTTGAACACCGCCGTACCGCCGACGGCCGCGAACAGGTACGGCTGATCGACTACAAAACCGGCAAAGTGCCGAACGGACGCTCCCTGTTCAGCGACCTGCAGCTCGTCTGCTACCAGCTGGGCCTCGCATTCCCGGAACACGGCGGAAAACGCGGCGCGCAGGCGATCGCAACCATGCCGGACATCACCCAAAGCGCCCTGTTCCACGTCATGGAATACGCGGCCCCCGCGCCACGCAAAGGGCAAGGCGACGAAGCGTACCACCAGCAGGCGCTGTTCGCCGGCGGAAGCATCAACGCGGGCGATTTCATACCCCGCAAATACGTGCCCAAAATGGCCAGCGTCTTCACCAGCGGCCTCGACGACGTCGAACGGCCGGCGCAGGTCAGCGAAGAACATTGGAAGCAACTTCTGGAATCGCGGTCGAAGATGACGGTATGGTCGCTGACCATGATCTCCCGCGTCTTCTATGCGGCCGCGGCGAGCCGGGCCACCCGCATCACCGCGCGTCCGACCGTGGAACACGTCGGATACTGCAGAACGTACGGCAGTGGGGTCTGCCCGGCCTGCCAAGGCGAGCAGAACACCGTATTCGAAAGGACCGTGGCATGAACGGGAGTAACGGTATGAACGGAAGCATGTCAACGAACGGGGCCGCCGCAAAGGGCGATGCGATGGGCACTGTGCCGGCCGCCACGCCGAAATTCACCGACAGTCCGGAACAGGCCGCCGTCATCCAAGCCCCCTCATACGAGGACGTGGTCGTGGTGGCGGGCGCCGGCTCCGGCAAAACCTACACCATGACCCGCCGCATCATCACCCTCATCGACCAGGGCATCAGTCCCGAGAAGATTCTGGGCCTGACCTTCACGCGCAAAGCCGCCTCCGAACTGCTTTCGCGCGTCTCCGCTGCCGTGACACGCAACCAAGCCGGACGCGGTACACGCGTCGCCTTCCTCAAACCGGAAGTCTCCACCTATGACGCGTTCTTCCAAACCATCGTGCGCCAATACGGCCTGCTCGTCGGCTTCGACCAAAACACGCAGCCATTGAGCGAAGCCGGAGCGCTGCAGCTCATCCACACCGTGCTCGACAAGCACATGGACCAGCTCATGGCCTTCGACCAAGGCGGCGACGAACTCGGCAAATTCTCCACCATCGCCGGCAACGTGTTCACCCTATCCAACGCCATCGCAGGAGCCATGATCGGCAGCGACTGCACCAGCTTCGACGAAGCCGTGGAACGCGTGCGCGCATGGGATAAGGCGTTCGTGGCGCAAGTGGCCAAAGCGCTTGAAGACGAGGACGTTCCCGATGACGAGCCGAAAGTGGGCAAGGCTCCGAAACAGAAGAAAAAGGAATCCGACACCGCCTTCGAAACCCGCATGCGCGAATACCGCGCCCAATGCCACCAACTCTGCGTCTACAAGACCGCGCAATTGGCCGGCACGGCCCGCAAACGCGACCTGCTACTCGACCTCGTGGCCGACTACCACGCCGAAAAACGCGCCCTCAACATGGCCGAATTCAGCGACTTCACCATCGCCGCATTCCAACTCGTCACCCGATTCCCCTCCATCGGAGCCACCTACCGCAAACGCTACACGCACGTGCTGCTCGACGAATACCAAGACACCTCCACCACGCAGGCGGCCCTCCTGACCGCACTGTTCCACGCCGATTCCACCCATCGCAGCGCGGTGAACGCCGTCGGCGACCCCTTCCAATCGATCTACGCATGGCGAGGAGCCAGCCCAGGCGCATTCCGCATGCTGCAACACGACTTCGGCCACGACGCCACCGACAAGCCCTACACGCTGACCGTCACCCGACGTAACTCGCGCATGGTGCTCGAAGCGGCCAACAATCTGACGAAACCATTGCGCCTGCCCGCCAGACGTCGCGGCAGCTCGCTTATGCGCGAAGTGGACGTGCCCCCGCTCGCCAACATCGACAATGCTCCCGAAGGTACGCTCGGCGTGCTCGGCTACGCCACATTCGGCCAGGAAATCGACGCCATCGTACGCTTCGCCAAACAAGCGATCGCACTGCACATGCCAACCGAAAACGAGCTCGCCGACGGAGCCAAAGACAACCGTCCGCACGTGGCGCTCCTGTTCCGCTCCAAAACGCAGATGCCAGCCTACGAGGACGCACTGGAACAAGCCGGCCTCACCACACTCGTCGTCGGCCAGGCCGCACTCCTGGAACGTCCCGAAATCAAAGACATCCTCGCCCTGCTGCACGTCGTATGCGACCACACCGACAGCGCCGCGCTCATGCGGCTGCTCGCCACGCCACGATTCGGCCTGTCCGCCGACGATCTGCAGGCGCTCGCCGGCATCGCCGAACGGCTCAACACCGCGCAACGCTACCGCGCGCTCGTGTCGGCCGGCATCGTGGAGGCGGATGCGAATCCGTCCGACGCCGACATCCGCGCCACCGTGCGCGCCTACCGCGACCAAGTGCCCAACGCCGTCTTCCTGATCGACGTGCTGCTGCGCGGCGATCTGCGGCACCTCGTCGACGGCGTATTGAGCCGTACGGGAGCCGCGAGCGTCATCCACGCCGGTCGCGTCATCCAACAGGTGCAGCGCACGGCCGGCCATCCGTTGCCGGAAGTGGTACGCACGGCCATCACCGCGCTCGGACTGGACATCGACCTGCTGCTCGCCGAACGGATGCGGCATCCGGATGCCGGCAATCGTGCCACATCGCATGCCGCTTCGTCACTCGACGCGATGCTGTCTCTGGTGGACACCTACTTGCAGGAAATCGCCGCGCAGGGCACGCCAAGCCTGCGCGCGTTCATCTCGTGGGTGGATTCGCTGCGTGACGCGTCCGACGACAACGCCACCGCACCAGATACCCCCGTCGATGTGGTGCTCATGACCGTGCACCAGTCGAAAGGCCTGGAATGGGACGCCGTGGCCGTGGTCGGCATGCGCGACGGCACCTTCCCGTCCAGTCAAGGCGACCACCTGAGCGTCAAAACGGACGAAGACCATCCGGGCGGTCGGCGCGACGGCGTATGGGAGCCGCCGGAATACTTCGAAAAAGCCCACACTTGGCTGGAAGACCCGTCCGCGGTGCCGGTTCCGGTGCGCGCCGACGCGGATATCCTGCCACGATTCCCGCACGACGCGCCCATCGGGGGCAATCCCGTGGAATCGCTCGACGGATTGGACGATGCGGAAGTGATCGACGACGAGGTGTTCGGCACCTTGCGAACCATGGCCGTCGACGATATGGAAGGAATGGATCCGGCAAGCCTGTACCTGACGCAACAGGAGGAATACGGCCGCCGACTGCACGCCGACGAACGCCGTCTCGCCTACGTGGCGTTGACGCGCGCCCGCTACGAGGCGCTGCTCGTATACAGCGGATGCAACGAGACGAGCCGCGACTCCCGCCTGGCGGAGGGAAAGAAAAGCGCCGCGCCGTCGAATTTCTGGCTGGAGACGCGCGATTCGATGAACGGAATCGTCACCGCGGTACGCGAACCGGACAACCTGTCCGACGATGTGGATGGCTCCCCGCACACGCTGGGACTTGACCTGCCCGACGGCTATTTCGTAGGCGAACACGCCCGCGATTTCGAGAATGCCGTGGTGGGCGATGCGTGGAACACGCCGCTCGAACCGGTCTCGGACGACCATACTTTGCCTTGGCCGTGCGATCTGAGCGCCGATGTCGCCGACAAGCTGCGTGCCGCGGCCGAACAGGTACGTGCCGTCGAATCCAACGAACCGAATATCGCTGAATCCACGGGAACGCAGGGCGACGTTGCCGATGAATCCGCCACGCCATCGCCGGAAACCGGAAACTCACTGCTGCGTCTCGCCAAACTGCTCGTCGCCGACGAACATCTCATGCCGGAACCGGACGCGGCTGACGCAGGCGAATCGCAGGACGCCTTCGACGAGGCCGTGCGTGCCAAAGGCGAACGTATCCTTGCTGCCGGCCGCCAAAACGTCACCTCGCTGCAAGCGCGCGCCGGTTCCATGGGCGAGCGTGACTCCCGCGCCTACTGGCGTGGTCTGGTCCGTCCGATTCCGCACGTCGCCTCGCCGGCGGCACAGCTCGGCACGCGGTTCCACGCATGGGCTGAGCGTTTCATCATGGCGGATGCGGACGTCGACGGCATCGGCGGTACGGAAGGTGCTGCCGGTATGGCCGCGCAGTCGCGTGCGGAACTGATCGCATTGATAGGTGATACGCAAGTCGACGCGGACAACGGCGGCGTGCAATCGCAGGACGCCCAATTGCGAGACGAACGGAAACTGGCCGCTTGGCAGCGTCGTCTCGTCGCTTCGCCGTGGGCAAAACGACGTCCAGCATGGGCGGAACGCCAGCTCGTCGTCGACATGCCCCAGCTCGGCACCATCGTCAACGGCAAACTCGACGCGGTGTTCTTCGGCGGTCTCGACGAAACGGACGAGACGAAACGCTACACCGTGGTCGATTGGAAAACCGGCGTAAAACCACGCAAACCGGACGAAATCAAAGAGAAACTCGCACAGCTCGACCTGTACCGCCTGCTGCTCGCGGCGATGGAAGGGGTGCCGTTGGATGCAATCGACGCCTGTCTCTACTATGTGAGTGAGCCTCACGAGGCCGACCGGGAGCTGGATGCCCCCGACAAAACAGAAGAAGAGATCCTTGCCGAGTTGAGCTACGGAATTCCGCAGCAATCCGACAACGACTAGTGCCGGTGCGCAATGGCTCCTTGACCGAAGAAAGCGGGGGAGCGGCGCTTTCCGGCCTGCCTGCGGGAGAAACCGCTATGCAGGCAGCGTTGTGGAGGAACGCCGCTACCCTCGTGCAGCATGTGTGGGCGGGCGCACATGCCGGACGCAACAACAGTTAAGGAGTTTCGATCATGGCTGCGAATGACGCAACCGTCAGCCCGAATACATCACCGGACACCGCATCGCCGTATGCGCGGCTGTTCTCCATACCTGGAACGAAAGCGTTCTGCGCGTCCGGTGCCGTCGCACGACTGCCGATGTCCATGATGGGACTCGGCATCGTGCTCGCACTCAACCACATGTACGACAATTGGACGATCGCCGGCGTGATGAGCGCCGCATACGTGCTCGCCACCGCAGCCGTCACACCGTTGTACGCGCGCCTGTTCGACCGGTTCGGCCAACGCAAGGTCGGTCCGGTGGTATTGACGGTGCAGGTCATCGTCATGCTGGGCTTCGCGTTCGCCGCACTGATGCGCGTGCCGATTCCGCTGCTGTTCGTACTGGCCGTGGTCATGGGTATGACGCAGTTCGCGTTCGGCGCGCTCGTACGTACCCGTTGGGCGTATGTGCTCGACCGCGCCGGCAAGGGGGAGCTGCTCAACACCGCGTACGCGCTCGAATCCGCCATCGACGAAATCGTATTCATCTTCGGACCGATTCTGGCGGCGTTCCTGGCCGCGTCCGTGCACCCCGTATCGCAGCTGTTCGTGCCGACCATCGCCTGCGCGGTCGGCGGTGCCGTGTTCTTCGCGCTGCGCGACACGCAACCGCCGGTATTGCGCGAAATCACGGTCGTCGCGGCCGATGCCGACGATGCGGACGTGCGATTGGCGGCCGCTGGTGCCGCTGCGAACGGTACTGCTGGTACCGCTGCTTCCGCGAATCGTTTCGACCTCGACCGGCTCAAGACGGACGGCCGCGACCGCAACAAGCGCAATGTGCTCACCTATGCGGGCGTGCTGCCGCTCCTCGCCGTGTTCATCGTGTTCAACATGGCGTTCACCGCGTTCGACACGTCCATGACCGCCGTCATGAAATCGCTGCACCTCGACTCCGTGCTCGGCGTGCAGCTGGCCATGCTGGCCGTCGGCTCCTGCATGGGCGCGCTGGTCTTCGGCTCGCGCGAGCTCAAAGGCTCCCGTTGGCGTCACATGATCATGTTCCTCGCGTTGATGACCGTCGGCTTCGTGGTGATCCACCTGTGCCAGGGCAACCTGATCGTGATGGGACTGGTGGAGATCCTCACCGGCCTGACCATTTCGCCGGTGTTCGCCTCCGGCAACCTCCTCGTCAAGGAGACCGTGCCCGAGGAATCGCTCACCGAAGGCCTGTCCTGGGTGAGCACCGCCGGCACGATGGGTGCGTCGTTCGGCTCCATGATCACCGGCATCGTGCTCGACCATTTCAATCCAAGCGTGGGATTGAGCCTGCCCGCCGTGTTCGTGGGCTGTTCGATTCCGTTCGCGCTGATTGGCTGGCTGCTGGCGCGTCGCCGCGGCTGACCGACGTTCGATCGTCAAGCGTCATAGCCGCCTGCCTTCGCGTCGAAGCGTCTCTTTAGATTCATAAGTGGAACACGTTATGGACGCGGACACGCGATTTCGAACACATGCGCACGGCAAACGTACGACATGCGCAACATGCGCGTCCGCGAAAACATCAAGGAGCTGCAATGATCAAGGTTTCCGTAGTCGGTGCCAAAGGCCGCATGGGCTCGCACGTGGTCGACGCCGTCAATGCCGCCGCCGACACCGAACTCGCGCTCGCGCTCGACGCAGGCGACGACCTGGCCGCAATTACCCCCGAAAACACCGACGTCGTGGTGGAATTCACCGTGCCGAGCGTGTCGCTGGGCAATGTGCTCGCCCTCGTCAAGCAGGGCGTCGACGTGGTGGTCGGCACCACCGGCTGGACCGAAGAGAAGCTCGACCAGGTGCGTGCCACGCTCGCCGCGGCTCCGCGTGAGGGCCAGAGCGTGTTCATCGCGCCGAACTTCGCCATTTCCGCGGTGCTCGCCGACCATTTCGCAAAGGTCGCGGCGCCGTATTTCGAATCCGCGGAAGTCATCGAACTGCACCACCCGACCAAGGTGGACGCTCCGTCCGGCACCGCTTTCCATACCGCGCAGGGCATCGCCGAAGCGCGCAAGGCGGCCGGTCTCGGCCCGGTTCCGGACGCCACCGAAACCGACGGCGGTTCCCGAGGCCAGGTGGTGGACGGCATCCACGTGCACGCTGTGCGTCTTCGCGGCCTCAACGCCCACGAGGAGGTGCTGTTCGGCAACTCCGGCGAACAGCTGACCATCCGCGCCGACAGCTTCGACCGCATCTCCTTCATGCCGGGCGTGCTGCTGGCCGTGCGCAAGGTCTCCACCGGAACCTACCCGGGTCTGACCGTCGGCCTCGACCACTTCCTCGACCTGTAATCGTAATTCTTTTTTCAAACTGCCGATGGGTGCATGTGTCTTCCGTCGGCAGTTTTTTTATGGCGTATCTGTTCCGATTATTTGGCAAGGCGTGCGATGGCGGCGCTGACTTCCGCCAGCTTTTCGTCGGCGACGGTACCGCCCTCCGCCGCGGCTTTGGCGACGCAATGGTGCAGATGGTCGTCGAGCAGCAGTAGCGCCACCGACTTCAGCGCGCTGTCCGCTGCGGAAATCTGCGTCAGAATGTCGATGCAGTATTCGCCGTTTTCCGTCATCTGCCGAATGCCGCGCACCTGCCCTTCGATGCGATTCAATCGTGCGATGATCCTCTTCTGGTCGCTTGCGTACCCATGTTGTGTGGCGTTCATATCGTCCTCCTCGCTGCGCTGAAAATTTTATCTACGGCTGAAGTTTGCTCGTCCTTCTTGCCAATATACCCTATAGGGGTATATTGTGATGGTGTTTGCCGAAATCGAAAGCCAATTACGGACGGAAGGCGGCTGGAATATGCACATCGCAATCGCGCTTATTATGGCGCTGCTCGTCACGGCGGGCGTGCTGTGGTTCTTCTTCGCACCGCGCAAAGCGTATCGTGCGCCGTTGCGCGACGGCGTGCAGGAAGCGGTCGTCGAAGTCAAAGGCGGGTATAACCCAGCCGTCATCGAAGCCGAAGCGGGCATGCCGTTGCGGCTGATCTTCGATCGCAAGGAAGACGGCGAATGTTCGTCGCACGTCGTTTTTTCCGATTTCGGGGTCGATCTTGCGCTGCCCGCCTTCCGCACGACCACGCTGACGTTGCACCCCGATGAGCCGGGTGAGTATCCCTTCGCATGCGGCATGAACATGCTGCATGGCATGTTGCGTGTGCTGCCGGGCAGGCACGCAGGCGCCGGTGCTGACGCTACCGCCGGTATCGCAACTACCGCTGCCAATACCAGCATGCCCGATTCTGGCAATTCAGACATGCACTCGACTACGGGCGGTGGCCACACGTCCGATTCTGATGAAACAGACGCACAGACCGCGCAAAAAAACGCCCAAACGCCCGATTCCGGCGAAACGGACATCCGCGCCCTCGTCGCCCGTCTCGTCGTGGCCGCCGTCTGCACGATTCCCGTGTTCGGCTCCACCATGCTCATGCTGTATCCGATGCCGAACTGGCTGCAATTCCTGCTGATGCTGCCGATTGTCGGCTATGCGGCATTGCCGATTTTCCGCAGCGGTTTCGCCGCGATAGCCCACCGCTCGCCGGAGATGAACGCGCTCGTCAGCCTTGGTGCGCTGGCCGCATTCGCCTACTCCTGCGTGGTCACCTTCGCACCGAACGTCCTGCCCGAGAACGCGCGCGAACCGTATTTCGAAGCGGTCGGTGTGGTCGTCACGCTTATGCTTGTCGGCCAGCTGCTCGAAGCGCGCGCCCGCAAAGGCACCGGTGAAGCCATGCGCGCATTGGCGGGTCTGCAACCGAAAACCGCCCGCGTGGTGCGAGACGGCAAGGAAACCAGCATCGCCATCGATGACGTGCGCGTCGGCGATGTCATCGCCATCCGTCCCGGCGAGCAGCTGCCGGTCGACGGCATCGTCATATCCGGCACCTCCACCGTGGGCGAATCGATGATCACCGGCGAAGCCATGCCGGTCGCCAAAACCGAAGGCAGCGAAGTGACGGGCGCCACCATCAACGGCGGCGGCTCGCTGCGCTACCGCGCCACGAAAGTCGGCAAAGACACCGTGCTCGCGCAGATCATCGACATGGTGACCGCCGCACAAAGCTCGAAAGCCCCCGTGCAACGATTGGCGGACCGTATCTCCGGCGTTTTCGTGCCGGCCGTGGTGCTCGTCGCCGTATGGTCGTGCGCGCTGTGGTTTGCGTTCGGCCCCGAACCGCGTGTCACGCACGCGCTGGTCGCCGCGGTATCGGTGCTGCTGATCGCCTGCCCGTGCGCGCTCGGACTGGCGACGCCCCTGTCGGTGACGGTCTCGACCGGTCGCGCGGCTCGCATGGGGGTGCTGGTCCGTTCCGCCGAAGCGTTGGAAACATGCGGCAAAGTCAATGCCGTTGTATTGGATAAGACCGGCACGATCACCGCCGGCAAACCCACCCTCACCGACGTGCTGCCGTTCGGCAAGTGGCGTCGGCAGGCCGATGATTTCCTGACGATCGTCGCCGCCGCCGAACGTGATTCCGAGCATCCGCTCGCTGTCGCGATCGTCGCGACCGCCGCGGAACATGTCGATGCCGCGGATGCCGCGCAAACCACCGATTTTCAGGCGATTGCCGGCCGTGGCGTCACCGCGCGTGTCACCTTCCGCGGTCTGCCGCACACCGTCGCCGTCGGCAACACCGACCTGATCGACGACCTTGACGTCGACATGCCCGACGTTACGTCCGATACCTCCGAAATTGCCTCCGAGACCATCCACGATACGAACCTCGACGCCATCATCGCCGACATGGAACTCCTGTCGCAGCAAGGCAAAACGCCGATCCTAGCGGCCATCGACGGCCATCTCGCCGGCATCGTCGCCGTCGCCGACGTGCCGAAAGCCGACTCGCGCCAAGCCATCGAACTGCTCCGCAAACGTGGCGTCGAAGCCGTCATGCTCACGGGAGACAATCCGACCACCGCACGCGCCATCGCAAGCCAGGTCGGTATCGACGAACGTCATGTGATCGCCGGCGTGCGGCCGGAACGCAAGGCCGACGAAATCGCAAAACTCCAATCGCAAGGCTATACGGTGGCGATGGTCGGCGACGGCATCAACGACGCGCCCGCCCTCGCCCGAGCCAACGTCGGATTCGCCATCGGCACCGGCACCGACGTGGCCGTCCAATCCGCGGATGTGACACTGATGGGCGGATCGCTCATGGGGCTCGTGCACGCGCTCGACCTGACGCATGCCGCCATGCGCAACATCGCGCAGAACCTCGGCTTCGCACTCGGCTACAACAGCATCGGCATCGCGATCGCGGCCGGCGTGCTGTATCCGTTCACCGGAACGCTGCTGAATCCGATGATCGCCGGCGCCGCGATGGCGTTCTCGTCGTTGTGCGTGGTGACGAACGCAAGCCGGCTGCGCCTGTTCGATCCGGACGCGGAGGCGGCGAAAAACAAGACGTATCGGGTACGCAAGCCCGATCCGAGCAAAAATAATGGCAACCAGCACAGTCGGAAAGGAACGATCATGGGACTGTTCAGCGATCACAAGGCCAAGAAGGAAGCCGAGAACATGGGCACGATGGGCGCCGGACACTGCTGCGGCGGTCATGACGGCCACGGCATGGCTTCGAATATGGGCGATTCCGCGGCGAACGTTGCGAAGGACCCGGTTTGCGGCATGAGCGTCGATCCGGCCACCGCGGCCGCAACCCGCGAATACGGCGGCGTCACCTACTACTTCTGCAACCCCGGTTGCGCCGACAAGTTCGCCCAGAACCCGGCCGCCTACCTGGGCTGAGACCTGATTCTCGTCCGTCCCCAATCTGCCGACATCGAATGACATCCGGCCATCGGCGGGTTGGGGATTTTTGTTGAATGGTTGATTTATGGATTCCGATTCACGGACGAACGATAAGATTCCCCTCCCGCACTCCGGAGAGCGCGTCCCGCCCCGCTACAAACGTGCGCGTGACGACGCCGTTAAGCGTCATGCCATCGCAGGCGCAGATCGGATTGCGGCTTTCCAAAGCGGTAGCATCCACAACAAACCGTTCGTACGGGCGAATAATCGCCAAATCGGCCCGCAATACCGGCGTTATATCGCCACGATCGTCAAGTCCCACAAGCCGTGCGGTGTTGCACGACATCCACCGCACGACGTCGGTCAAACTCAAGCCGCGCCGCATCGCACCCGTCAACACCGCGCGGAATCCGACCTGCAGACTGGAAACGCCACCCCACGCGGTGGCGAGCGTGCCGGCTTTCATATCCGCGCTGGCCGGGGAATGATCGGTGACGACACCATCCAACGTGCCGTCGGCAAGCCCCGCCCATAGCGCGTCCTGCTCATGCAGATCACGAATCGGCGGACAGCATTTGAACGCGGTGGCGTTGTCGGGAATATGGTCGCAATCCAACGTGAGGTAATGCGGACAGGTCTCCGCGCTGACCGGCAGTCCTTCGGCCTTCGCCCGCCGCAGCACGTCCACGCTCAGACCGCTGGACACGTGCAGAATATGCGTGCGGCAGCCGGTGCGTGCCACCAGCCGTACGATCTTGCGCACCGCGTTCGCCTCGCATTCGGCCGGGCGCGATGCCGGTTCAACAGTGTTCGCAACAGTCGGGGATTTTGTTGCCGCGTTAGTCGCCCATTTCGCTGGTTTGGCACCGTTTCTTCTATGCCGAATCCGCCCGATATGCGATGTTGATTGTGTGGGGTAATCTGTTTTTGCCATGGTCGGTCATCTCCTGATGGTGGGTCGCGTTGCCAAGAGGCGCCGCCACTGCCTGTGATGGATGCATTTCAGTGCTTACGGCATCTGAAATTCTTCATTCGTCGTGACAGTTGTCGGCGGCCAAACCTGGTGAAACCCGGAAAGCAAGGGGTAGCATCGTCAGGAGAACGGATGCGCCGCGTGAGAATGTACTGCAGGGAAGGGCGATGAGCGTGACTTCTGGAATTATGCTTTCAGACAATATGGGGGCTTCGAAGGACGCCATGGACGAGGAAGGCAATGCTGCCGCGGACCTCGGCTTGGTGGCGCGCATCCGGGAATCCTTCGATTCGCTGACTGCGACGGAACGTGAGGCCGCGCAGTTCATTCTGGGTCATCTGACCGACGTGCTGGTCTGCAATTCCGTGGAATTGTCGCAGTTGAGCGGCATCTCGCAGCCGACGCTCAGCCGCCTGTACCGCAAGCTCGGCTATGCGAACGCGGGCGAATTCAGACGTGACGTGCGTCGCGTCCATCGTCCTGGCTCTCCGGAGCTTTCACGGCACACCCAGTGCGACGATTTGGTCGCCGACCATCTGCGCCGTGACGAGGAAAGCCTGAAACGCACGTTTGAAGGCATCGACCGCGCGCAACTGTCATCCGCATGCCAAGCCATGGCCACGGCCCCGCATGTGGCGGTGGTCGGGTACCACAGCAGCTATCCCGTGGCGCTGCACATGCGCGAACAGCTGATGCGGCTACGCGGAAACGTTGATATTCTGCCGAATCCAGGCCAGTCCATAGCCGAAGATCTGGTTGATTATGCGGCAGGCGACGTAATCGTCATCATCGGCGTGGGCCGGCGTCTTCCCTTCTTCTCACGGCTCATCGACGTGATGCTTGAGCGCGGCCTGACCGTGGTGGTGATTGGCGACATTTCGGCGCGCAACGCCGTCATCGGCCGTAACGTCGCCTTCTTCAAAGTGGTGCTGAGCTCCCACGTGCTGACGAGCTTCACCGCGGCGTTCGCCCTGATCGCCCTGATGGTGGACGAAGTCGGAAAATGCCTCGTCGATACCGAAGACGAGGTGCACGCGCGTATCGAAGGCATCAACGATTGCTTCGATGCGCTCAATGAGCTTGAAGATTGATAGGGAAAATCTAGGCGTGGCACGTCCCGTTGGAACGGCGGTAAACGGAAGTGGAAGCGGGAATGGGAACGGAATGAATTCAAAACGAAACATGCTGGCGTACGACCGGTCCTCCACCGGATTGTGGGTGGCTTTGATTTTCCTCGTATCGCTGAATCTGCGGCCCGCCATCGCCGCCGTCGGGCCGGTCCTCGCCCAAATGGGAACCGACCTTGCGTGGGGTGAGGGCGTGCAGGGCGTATTGACGGCGATTCCGCTGATCGCCTTCGCCGTGGTCAGCCCGCTGGTCACGTTCCTTGCACGCCGCATCGGCATCGACATGTCGATTCTGCTGGCCCTGCTGTGCATCGCGGCGGGCGACGCCATCCGCTCGTTCGGCGGCGGCGTTGGCATCTGGCTGGGCACGGTGGTGTTCGCTTCCGCCATCGCCGTCGGCAACGTTCTGGTTCCGGTAATCGCGAAACGTGACTACGCCGGCCATGTCGCGATGGCGACCGGCGTCTATTCCGGCTGCATCACCGCCGGCAGCGCCACCGCAGGTTTGCTGTCCGCGCCGCTTGCGCAGATGTGGGGCGGTTGGCGTGCGTCACTCGCCTTCTGGAGTGTGCCTCCGCTGGTTGTCGCCGCGCTGTGGGCGTTGCGTATCCTGCACAATCGCAAAGTCGTTATCGCTTCCGCCGGCGGCACCATCGAAACCAGCGATACTGGCGATATCGATGATATTGGCGATCGCAGCACGACGGCCAACGCACAAAACCCGCATTCCGCACAGCGACCGGCATGTTCCGCGCAATCGTCGCATGGCGTGTTCGCCCGCGTGCTGCGCCGTCCGATGACGTGGTACGTGACGGCCTTCATGGGGCTGCAATCGTCCGCTTTCTACACCATGTCCAATTGGATGCCGTCCATCTCCGCATCCATCGGCTACGATGCCTCCACCGCCGGCGTGCATCTGTTCATCTTCCAAGGCATCGGCATCCTTTCCGGCTTGGTCATTCCTAAGCTCATGAACGTGCGCGGCAACCAGGTCTGCGCGGCGCTCACCGCCAGCGCTCCCATGCTGATCGCCGGCCTTGGCATGCTGCTGTTGCCGCATCTCATGCCGGTATGGGCGTTCGTCGGTGGTTGCGCGCAGGGCGCGTCCCTGGTGGTGGCGCTCGCACTGATCGCGCTGCGCGGGCATGACAGCGCCGAAACCGTGGTGCTGTCGGGCGTCGCGCAGTCGTTCGGCTATCTGATCGCCTCGCTCGGCCCGCTTATGTTCGGCGTGCTGGTCCAGACCACCGGCGGCCATCATGTGCCGCTGATGGTGTTCACGTTCGTCGCTTTCCTGCAGTGCGTCGTCGCGGTCGTCGTCGGCAGGCCTTCCAAAATGTGACTTTTCGCGTCTCATGAAATCGAAAGCGTCCGCAGAGGGAAGTACCGTTAGCCGTATGACAAGCCCTAAGACTGACGACGGTACAATGCATCTGCTCGATCCTGCTCCCTTCGGACGTATCCTTCCGGCCATGGTCACCCCCATGAAGGCCGACGGAGCCGTAGATTTCGAAGCCGCGCAACAGCTGGCGAGGCAGCTCGTGGCGGATGGTGCCGACGGTCTTGTGGTCAACGGCACCACCGGCGAATCGCCGACCACCCATATGGAGGAGAAGGTCGAGCTGGTTCAGGCCGTCAAGGAGGTCGTGGACGTGCCGGTCATTTCCGGCGCCGGTTCCAATGACACCGCGCACACCGTGCGCATGGTGGAGCAGACCCAGGAGGCGGGCGCCGACGCGGTGCTCGTGGTCGCCCCGTATTACTCCCGTCCGTCGCAGGAGGGCGTGTTCCGCCACTACAAGGCGGTCAACGATTCCGCGGACAAGCCGATCATCGTCTACGATGTGCCGAGCCGTACCGGACTGCACATCCAGCTGGAAACCTACCGTCGTATGGCCGAGCTCGACCACGTCCAGGCCGTCAAGGACGCCACCGGCGACATCGCAGGCGCGGTGCGCAAGCGTATGGAGACCGGTCTGACCTGGTATTCGGGCGATGACGGCCTGTTCCTGCCGTTCCTGTCCGTCGGCGCCGTCGGCATCATCTCTGTGATCGCACACGCGGCCGCCGGTCCGATGCGTGACCTCGCCAACGCGTTCGACCGTGGCGATATCCACGAAGCGCAGCGCATCTCCGTGCAGCTGGCGCCGCTCGTCGAAGCGATGAACGGCAATGGCTTCCAGGCCGTGATGGCCAAGGCCTCGCTGAAGGTGCGTGGAATCCTCGACTCCACCGAAATGCGCCTGCCGAACGTCGGTCCGGGCGAAGCGGAACTCGTGCGCGCGGAAAAGGGCATGCGCGCCGCGGGACTGCTGTGAACCGAATCGCATGATGCGACTGGCCTGTCGCGCATGAACGCCGACAGGCACCCAAATTCCTCGTTTCCGCATAGGCGGAGACAATTAGTAATAGAAATCCAACTAGGAAATGGCTACAGAAGAAACCACAAAGACAACAACACACAAGCGCGGCAGCAAGGCTGCCAAGCGCACTGAAACCGCAGTCAAGGCATCCAAGACCACCAAGGCCGCGAAGTCCGAGAAGACCGCCACCAAGAAGGCCAAGTCCTCCACCCGCAGCCGTGGCAACGGTGGCTCGCGCAACGGCGGCTCCCGTGGATTCCGTGGCGGCAACGGTTCGAACCGTCGCCCGTCGCATTCCGCGCCGCAATCCACCGCGCCGCAGCAGGACGAGGTGCTGATCGCCCCGCCGAAGTACCGCAAGGGCTCCATGCGCATCGTGCCGCTCGGCGGTCTGGGTGAGATCGGCCGCAACATGAACGTGGTCGAATACAATGGACATATCCTGCTCATCGACTGCGGCGTGCTCTTCCCGGAAGAGGAGCAGCCGGGCGTGGACCTCATCCTGCCTGACTTCCACTACATCAAGGACCGTCTCGACAAGGTCGAGGCGCTCGTGCTCACCCACGGCCACGAAGACCACATCGGTGGCGTGCCGTACCTGCTCAAGCTCCGCCCGGACATTCCGCTGATCGGCTCCAAGCTCACCCTCGCCTTCGTTGAGGCCAAGTGCAAGGAACACCGCATCAACCCGACGCTCGTCGAGGTCAAGGGACGCGACAAGCTCAAGGTCGGCCCGTTCAACCTGGAATTCGTGAACGTCACGCACTCCATTCCGGACGCGCTCGCCGTGTTCGTGCAGACCCCCGCCGGCTCTCTCATCGACACCGGCGACATCAAGCTCGACCAGCTGCCGCTCGACCACCGCATCACCGATCTGGTGGAATTCGGCAAGCTCGGCGAAAAGGGCGTGGACCTCCTGATGATGGACTCCACCAACGCCGAGGTCCCGGGCTTCGTCAAGCCGGAGACCTCCATCGGTCCGGCGCTCGACCAGGCGTTCGCACAGGCCACTCGCAAGATCATCGTGGCCAGCTTCTCCAGCCACGTGCACCGCGTGCAGCAGGTCGTCGACGCGGCCCACAAGTACGGCCGCAAGGTCGTGTTCGTCGGACGTTCCATGGTCCGCAACATGTCCATCGCAGCAGATTTGGGCTACCTGCGTCTGCCCGAGGACACTGTCATCGACCTGAAGCAGGCCCATGACGTGCAGGACGACAAGCTCGTCTACATGTGCACCGGCTCCCAAGGCGAGCCGATGGCCGCGCTCGGCCGCATCGCCGACGGCAACCATCGTGACATCACCATCAACGAGTTCGACACGGTGATCCTCGCCAGCTCCCTGATCCCAGGCAACGAGCATGGCGTCTACAAGGTCATCAACAAGCTCGTGCAGCTCGGAGCCCGCGTGGTCAACCGAGACAACGCCGCCGTGCACGTCTCCGGCCACTGCAACGAAGGCGAACTGCTGTACATGTACAACATCGTCAAGCCGAAGTGCGCCATGCCTATCCACGGCGAAAACCGCCACTTGGTGGCCAACGGCATGATCGCCGTCAAGACCGGCGTCGATCCGCAGAACGTCGTGCTGGCCGAAGACGGCGACGTCGTCGACCTGTACCACGGCCAGGCCGCGGTCGTCGGCTCCGTGCCGTGCGGCTACGTCTACGTCGATGGCGATTCCGTCGGCGAACTGACCGACGAAGAACTCGAGAAGCGCCGCATCCTCGGCACCGAAGGCTTCGTGTCCAGCTTCGTGGTCGTCGACACCGAGACCGCGGATGTCATCACCGGTCCGAAGATCTACCTCAACGCGGTCGCGGAAGACGAAAGCGAGTTCGACAAGGTCCGTCACCAGATCGTCGAGCAGCTGCAGGACGCGATGATGCAGGGCACGCGCGACACCTACAAGCTGCAGCAGATCATGCGACGCACGCTCGGCGGCTGGGTGGCACGACAGCTGCACCGCAAGCCGATGATCGTCCCCGTCGTCGCCGACATCGCGCAGGACGTGGATGACGCGATGGGACTGAACGCCGCGAAATAAGCCGTAAATTTACCATAAATTGAATCAAGGCGACGTGATCGGCACAACTGATCGCGCCGCCTTCTGTTACCAGAAAGAAGGAGTGACATGCCAGGAGCAAACCTCACCCGAATCGAAGCGGAAGAACGCAAAAGCATCATCGCCGCGCCAATCCATTACACGGTCAAGCTTGACCTGACCCGCGGAGCCAAGGATTTCGGCTCCGAAACCACCATCACCTTCGACGCGAAGCCGGGGGAGTCAAGCTTCCTTGACCTCATCGCCAACGAAGTCAGCGAGATCACCCTCAACGGCGAAACCCTCGACCCGACCGAAGCATACGCGGACAGCCGCATCGAGCTGAAGGGCCTCAAGGAGCACAACGAGGTCACCGTCAAGGCGATGTGCCAGTACTCCAACACCGGCGAAGGCCTGCACCGCAGCGTCGACCCGTCCGACGGCAACGTCTACCTGTACACCCAGTTCGAAGTGCCGGACGCCCGTCGCGTCTACGCCGTGTTCGACCAGCCCGACCTGAAGGCCGTGTTCGACTTCTCCGTGCTCGCAGCCAAATCCTGGATCGTCACGTCCAACATGCCCACCTCCTCCGTGACCGACAACGAAACCGTCACCGAGGAAGGCACGCTCGGCGATCACGCCGCCGAAACCACCAAGCTGTGGGTGTTCGAACCAACCCCGACCATGAGCTCCTACCTCACCGCCATCTGCGCTGGACCGTACGCCGAATGGCACACCGAATACGCCAATGAGGACGGCCGCACCGTGCCGATGGCCATGTACTGCCGCCAGGCGCTCGCCAAGGCCTTCAGCAAGGACGTCGACTACCTGTTCGACATCACCAAGAAGGGCTTCGCCTTCTACGCCAAGACCTGGGGCGTGCCGTACCCGTACGCCAAGTTCGACCAGATCTACGTGCCGGAGTACAACGCCGGCGCCATGGAGAACATCGGCATGGTCACCATCCGCGACCAGTACGTGTTCGAATCCAAGGTCACCGACGCCTACGCGGAACGCCGTGTGGTCACCGTGCTGCACGAGCTCGCCCACATGTGGTTCGGCGACTACGTGACCATGAAGTGGTGGAACGACCTGTGGCTCAACGAATCCTTCGCCGAGTTCACGTCCACCCTCGCCACCGCCGAAGCCACCGAATGGAAGGACGCCTGGGCAACCTTCAGCTCCGGCGAAAAGAGCTGGGCGCTGCGTCAGGACCAGCTGAGCACCACCCACCCGATCGTCGCCCCGATCAACGACCTCAACGACACCTACGTCAACTTCGACGGCATCACCTACGCCAAGGGCGCCTCCGTGCTGAAGCAGCTCGTGTACTACGTGGGCCGTGAGAAGTTCTTCAAGGGCATCAACAACTACCTCAACAAGCACGCCTACTCCAACGCCACCCTCGCCGACCTGCTCGCCGAACTGGAACTCACTTCCGGCCGCGACCTGAAGGCGTGGAGCGCCCAGTGGCTTGAGGAATCCGGCATCAACACCATCGCCACCGAAGTCGAAGAGAACGAGGACGGCACCATCAAGCGTCTCGCCCTGCGCCAGACCGCTCCGGCCGAGCATCCCGTGCTGCGCGCCCACCGTCTCGCCGTCGGCTTCTACAACGAGGATCCGGAAACCGGTAAGATCGTGCGCACCGACCGTTTCGAACTGGACGTCGACGGCGAACTGACGGTCGTCGATGCTGCCGCCGGCAAGGCACGTCCGTCGCTGATCCTGGTGAACGACGACGACTTGACCTACACGAAGCTGCGTTTCGACGACAAGAGCCTCGCATTCGCGACAAGCAACCTGTACCGCTTCGACGATGCGCTCGCCCGTTCCGTGCTCTGGCTCGCCCTGTGGGACATGACCCGCGACGGCGAACTGCCGGCACGACAGTTCATCGACACCTCGCTGGCCGCGCTCGCCACCGAACACGAGTCCACCACCTTCCGTTACGCGCTGGCACAGGTCAGCACCACCGCATGGCATTACACCGCTCCGGCAGAGCGTGCCGAGATCGTGAAGCACGTGGCCGCCGAACTGTTCAAGCTGGCGGGTTGGGCCAAGGCCGGCTCCGACGAACAGTTCCAGCTCGTCACCGCCTACCTGGGCTACGGCGAGCCGGGCGACGAGGCGTTCGTCGCCAACGCGAAGGGCCTGCTCGACGGTTCCGTGGCATTCGACGGTCTGGAAATCGACAACAACTTCCGCTGGACCATCATCAACGCGCTGAGCACCGTCAACGCGATCGACCAGGCGGGAATCGACGCCGAACTGGCCAAGCGCGAAACCACTGAGAACCGTGAGTTCGCCTATGGCGCACGCGCCGTGGCCGGTACCGCCGAAGCGAAGGCATGGGCTTGGAACGAGGCCCTGCACAACGACGAGCTGACCAACATGCAGCTCGAGGCTGTGGCCGGTGGCTTTGCGGCCACCCCGCGCGCCGATTTGGCCGAACCGTACGCCGAGAAGTATTTCGAGGTCGCCGACTGGATTTGGGAGCACAAGACCTTCCACATGGCTGAAGCGCTGCTCGAAGGCCTGTATCCGGGCTATGCCGATCCGGCGAAGCTCGTGGAGCTGGGTGACGCCTGGCTCGCCTCCCATAAGGACGCGGACAACGCCTTGCAGCGCATTGTGCGTGGCAACGTCGAGGCTTCTCACCGCACGCTGAAAGTACGCGACTTCAACGCCGCGCTCTGATAGCGCTTTTCTGATGGCGCTTGGAGTATGTGGGGCGATTCGAACGATCTGAACGTTCCGCACACTCCAAGCCGGCATGATTCCGTTTAAGAGTCGGAATGATTCCGTCTGGAAACCGGAACGACCGGAGTGTTCATGCTTAGAGTCCGTCATGTCGTCGCACGACTTTGATTTTGGGTGCGATTTTCAAAGTCATGCGACGGGTATATCGGCATTTATGCCCCCTAATCCCCGGTTTTCGCTTGAAAATAAGGATTAGGGGGCATTTTGCGTCGAAGGCTGTCGCACGAATTTGATTTTGGAGGCATTTTTCAAAGTTGTGCGACAAGCGTGCTGGCTTTCATAACCTCTAACTCTTATTTTTCGCTGATTTTCAACGGAAAATGATAGTTAGGGGGTATTTCTTTATCAAGTGTTGTCGCACGACTTGATTTTCCGCCTTGAAATCAAAGTCGTGCGACACGAAAAGGGCATTGCGCGCCGTGAAATGCTTTGAATTGTGAAGTGTTATGCGATTGCGTCGTCACCTGCTGGTTTCGGCGGCACGGTTGAGTACGATAGGTCACGGAAATATCGTTTGCAGATAGCGAGGATTTGAGACTCATGCCACGTATGTTCGGAACCGACGGCGTTCGAGGATTGGCGAATAGGGATTTGACGGCACAGCTGGCGCTTGATTTGGGTGACGCCGCGGTGCGCGTGCTGGGCGATGACGAGCGGAGCGAATTCGAAAGCCGTCGCCGTGCGCTGGTCGGTCGTGATACACGAGTTTCCGGCGATTTCCTCGCCGCCGCATTGTCCGCTGGCATGTCCGCCGGCGGCTTCGACGTGATCGACGCCGGCATCATCCCGACGCCGGGCGTCGCATACCTGACGTCCGTGCTCAACGTGGAAATGGGCGCGGTGATCTCCGCATCCCACAATCCGATGCCCGACAACGGCATCAAGTTCTTCGCCCGCGGCGGCTTCAAGCTGCCCGACACCAAGGAAGACGAGATCGAAGCGGTGCTCGGCCAGGATTGGGATCGTCCTACCGGCGCCGGCGTGGGTCGTGTCAGCCATGACACCGCCACCGCAACCAACCTGTACATCGACCATCTGGTTTCCGCCATCGCGCCGGTCGGTCCGGACAAGTCGCAGCCGACGCCGCTGAAGGGCCTGAAGATCGTGGCCGATTGCGCGAACGGCGCCACGTCCGTGGTCGCTCCGGAAGCCTTGCGCCGCGCCGGCGCCGACGTGACCGTCATCAACGCGTCGCCGGACGGCTACAACATCAACAAGAACGCCGGCTCCACCCATCCTGAGCAGCTGCAGGCCATGGTCAAGGCCTCCGGCGCCGTCATGGGCGTTGCCTTCGATGGCGATGCCGACCGTTGCCTTGCCGTGGATGAGGACGGCAACATGGTCAACGGCGATCAGATCATGGGCATTCTGGCGCGCGCCAAGAAGAACGCGGGCAAGCTCAACCATGACACCCTCGTCGTGACGGTGATGAGCAACCTCGGTCTGAAGTTGGCCCTGCGTTCCATGGGCATCAAGACCGTGCAGACCAACGTGGGCGACCGTTACGTGCTTGAAGAGATGCTGCGAGGCGATTATTCGCTCGGCGGCGAGCAGTCCGGCCACGTGATCAACCGCGAATTCGCCACCACCGGCGACGGCACCCTGACCGCGCTCACCCTGTGCAACGAGGTCGTCAAATCCGGTAAGAGCCTGAAGGAACTGGCCGCCGACTTCCCGCAGCTGCCGCAGACGCTCATCAACGTGCCGAACGTGGACAAGATGGCCGCCAAGACCAACGCCAAGGTGCAGGCCGCGGTGGAACGCGAAGAGAAGCTGCTGGGCGACACCGGCCGCGTGCTGCTGCGTCCGTCCGGCACCGAGCCGCTCGTGCGCGTCATGGCCGAAGCCGAAACCCAGCAGCAGGCAGACGAAGTGTGCGATCGCCTCGCCAAGGTCGTCGCCGACGAACTCACCCTGTAAGAGCCCGCAAGGAGATATGCCCCATGTTCGGACACAACTCGAAAGTGGACCTCGAACTCAACCGCGAGGTCGAAAAGCTCATCAAAACCGGCGGCAAAGAGAAAATCATGCCGATCGTGCAGGCCGGCGAACCGGTATTACGCCAGCAGACCATCGCCTATGACGGCCAGTTGAGCCGCAAAACGCTTGACAAGCTCATCGACACCATGCGCACCACCATGCTGGAAGCGCCGGGCGTGGGCCTCGCAGCCACCCAGATCGGTCTCGGTCTGGCTTTGGCCGTCGTCGAAGACCACGTATGCGAAGGCGACGATGGCGATCCGCGCGAAGCCGCGGAATTCCCCTTCCACGCCATCATCAACCCCAGCTACGAACCGATCGGCACCGAAACCCGCAGCTTCTACGAAGGCTGCCTGAGCTTCGACGGTTACCAGGCCGTACGCAAGCGTTGGCTTGACATCACCGCCCGTTGGCAGGATGAGGACGGCAACAAGCATGAGGAACATCTGCACGGCTGGCCGGCCCGCATCTTCCAGCATGAAACCGACCATTTGAGCGGTGAACTGTACATCGACCAGGCCGAAATCCGAAGCCTGACCACCAATGAGAACCTTGAGGATTTCTGGTGCGAGGATCCGGTACCGACCGAAGCGGCGGCCGAACTCGGCTTCGAACTGTAACCGAATAGTAGCCTCAAATCGCGCGGATTACGGTCATGGTTTCGCGCGGACGAAAAGCGAAAAGCCGAATGACTGAATAGCCGGATAGCCGTGTGTCAGAACAAGTGGAAGCGTCTCTCAAGCAAACGCCTGAGAGACGCTTCCCGTATTTTGCGGGCCGCTACGAATCATCGACAGATTGGATTCGCCAGCGAATTCCGCGAATTGAAGGTGGACATCGGCTACGATGTGCAGGTATGAGCGAATCGACGACGAATCAACCCTGGCTTGACGATGCGAAACAGGACATCGGGCAATGGTCGGCATCGATGCCGAAAGACGCCGACGAACAGCCGATCGACTGGCAGTGGATAGCGTCCCTCGACTTACGGCACGGCATCGGCGTCGCCGCGCAGCAGCATATCGATTTGCTGTCGGCGCTTCGTACCGCGTCGGCCGGCAATGTTACGTCAGAATCGTCCTCGACATCGCAGCCGTCTGCCCGACCGTTCGCGCAGCAGCTGCATGACCTGCTGAAAGATGATCTTGCGATTCGCGACCGGCTCGAACCTGTCATCGCGCAGTGCAACAGCACTTTCATGACGGATTTCGACCGACTCATCACCTCGTACCGTCTGCCACGCGCGCTCGCCTATGCGAACCGTCGGTTGTGCGACGAGATCGCGGTGTTGCGCCAAATCGGCGTTGCCATGGGACTGTGGACGATTACCGAAGAACGACGTGAGCGGGTGACGGTCCCGGTGCTGCAATCGGGGTCATCCGCAGCTGCCGGGGGAGTGGTGCTGGATGATATCCAGGATTGCACCGCAGACATCGTCAACGCTCGTGCGGCCCGTCGCGCCGCGGAGAAAAGGCAGAAGCACGCCAGCGACCATTCCGTGTCTCGCGCGAATCTGGGTGGCGTCACCAGTCCTGGCGGTTCCACATTGTTCGATTACGGTTCTGGTTCGACCGGTTCGGCGAATGGCACGCAGGAAAACGCCGTCGATCAAAAGCAGACCAGCCGCCTGTCCGAATACCGCAAGTCCGATTGGCGTGACGCTTACCTGCCCGGTCGTGACGTGGACAACGTCATGGGCATCGACATCGAAACCACGGGCACGGATCCGGCGCGCGTGTACATCATCGACGTCGGATTCGAATACATGAACATGATTTCCCCACGGCCTGCGGACGCTCCGGCTGGCTACCAATACGAGCAAGGCTATTACGAGGCGGGCGACGCTTACGGCCAGTCGCGGTTGGCTTTCGGCGTCCCCGCTGAAAACGCTGCGCTTGGCAATCCGCTGATTCTCGACTTGACCGGTATCGACGTGCGCACGCGTTCCGTTGCCGAAGCCGCTTCCTCGTTCCGCTTGTTCGATGAGTGGCCGGCGGCGCAGATCGGATTGCTGCAGCGATTGGAGCAGCAGCCTTACGTGGCGCACAACGCACGATTCGAACATAGCTTCTTCATGCTGAACGTGGCCGGATATGCGGAAAGCTATCGTGCCGGCAAAATCACGATCATCGACACGTTGCCGATGAGCCGCCGTTGGGATGAGGGGTCGATTCCCGACGATGAGCACCCATACGGCAACAACACGTTGGACGCGTACGCCAAACGCCAGGGTGCGCTTGACGAGAGCAAGTCGGAACGTCACCTCGGTTTGGAAGATACGCACATCATGTTGGTCGCCATGAAACATCACTTGGGTGTGCTTCGTGCCGAAGGTCGTGGTCCGTGGGGCGTGGATGGCAAATTTGGCATCGGCGGCAAACACTGTGGACGCCGTCGGTAGGTATTTGCCTCTCGG
>NZ_CP109653.1:2778889-2960887 GCF_025908335.1 Bifidobacterium sp. KRGSERBCFTRI | reverse complement strand
ACTATACCTGCGACGAAGAGCAGGCTCTCATCTGAATGAGGCATGCGTCTCAGAAGCTACCAAAGGGGGGCGGCAACCGGAACGCATGCCATCACAAACCATAGCACGTATTTGCAGACCATGGATTCGGTGGCTGTCCGCAGCAGAGATGACCGGACCAGATTGTAAATCTGGCGCATCGCACCACGCAGATATGAATCCTCCCTCCACTACGCGTCGCGGACCCACACGCCGTGTCGCTAACTGTGCGCGCCAACGGCACCGATGGAGGATCGAAATTACATAATCTCAACGTTCGGTAGTATCTCTGTGTATATTTCGAACGATGGCATATGAGTGCTTCACCGAGATAGTGTTCGCAATATCGACGATCTGGCGAATACTGCAAGGGCTTTTGCTGAGATTGCGTCTGCAAGACCGATCTTCCTAGCAGTGCCTTGGTTGTCGTTATGAGACTGCGCTTGCGGCGACGGCAATGCTAGAGCTTGCTCGATGACCATTGCGGCCAACCGATTGCAAGCATGGCACTTTAAGTTCGCCTGCTGTGGCTTTCGCTTGTGTCCGCACAAGACCAAGATTGCATCATGCTCAACGAGCTGCTCGGCAAATGGTATATACAAAACAATGATTGTGTGATTGGCTTGGACGAGTGCGGCGATGCTCTCTTCCGAGGGCACGCGGTACTAATCTGGATACTCAATTTGAAAGCACGGTTCTCATTCCAAAATCCGGCAATCGACGGAACACTTCATTGTGCATGCGATTCGGTTTACGACGATCTGCGATATATTACCGCCGCACACCCCATCACCGCCGCCAACGCAAGCGCCCGCTGTTATCTGCCTTGCACGTGTATCCGACGCCCTTCTGCGAAACGCCTGTCTCCCCGGCTGTGGAGCAGAAGGCACCTGGATGCACTATTCGCGATGTCTGCTGTTCTACGACCTGCGGAGCCTGCTCTTGCTGCCGAGCCGCTTCCTCCGCCGCTGCTTGTGCCGCCTGAGCCTGTGCCCGCTCCCGTTCCGCGGCTTCGGCCTCCGCGCGCGCCTTCTCCGCTGCGGCCGCCTGCTCCTGCTCGGCCTTCTTGCGCTGTGCAGCCTCGACCTCCGCCTGTTTCTTCGCCTCCTCCTTGCTGGCGATGCTCTTCTCTCGCTCGTCGAGTTGGGTCTGGCGCTCGCTTTGTGACTTCTGCTGCTCGTCGAGCTCACGCTTCAGTTTGTCGAGTTCCTCGGCTTGCTTGTTCAGAGCCTCCTCTCGCCGTTTCAATTCGGCGTCGTTCTCCTTGGCGTCGATCTGCTCGGTGGGCGCGACTGCAGCAGACGGGACCGTTCCCGCCGGTTTCGAAGCATTCGAGGAACCCGCTCCCACGCCGAGTGCAAACACCATGAGGAAGGCAAACGCGTAGATCAGCACCTTGAATCGTTTGCGTTTCTGCGGGGGAGCGGCTTGTGCGGCGACTTGCATGCCCGTGGCCGGACCATTGGGCATGGTTGCTGTCGGCATGTGTTGAGATTGTGGCCGATCCGTTCGCCCGGTTCGGCCGAATGGCATACGCCTTGTCGTCTGGCTCTCGCTCTCGTTCGCCTCATTCTTGACTTGGCCGAGCGACATGATTGACTGTCGCCAGTCGTTCTTTGGCGCTTTCTTCTTGCCGTTGAACATGACAGCACCTCGCTTCGTTGCGGGTCCGCGACATCGTCGTCGCAGATTACTCCAGCTGCTGGAACCTTCTCAAGATTACGGTTCCAATTCTACCGCTGGAATCGCAGAGGATTCCCGATTCTCCCGCATGGCCCCAAAACTGCTCGCGTGGTAAACGAAACAGCATGAAGTGTTTGTGGAAATGAAGTTGGCGCGCCTAAATTGCCTGTTTGAGATACCGTTCTCTATATTGGCGCTTTTGTCGGTGCTGTAAGCGCCTCCTTGAGACTGGGCTTGCAAGACCGACCACCCTGGCGGCGCTTCGGTTGCTGTTATGAGGCTGCACTCTCGGCAACGGCGATGTTGGAGCTCACTCGATGATCTTTGCGGCAGGCTGTTTGCAAACACGGCACATTTACCTCGCCTACATGGTCGCAGTGAGACCGAACTCTCCAATTGCGCACTACAAGATATCCGCTGTAGACTCCGCATCTTTGATCTCAACCCGCGCCGAATAGCTATTCCAGAACAAATACCAAGGCACGTTCAGTATCCGCACGTTGCTCATAATGTCAGACGTTCCCAGAGCATAGCGCCATACTGGCAGAGGGATTTCTCTTTCTCTACAGGATATTCGATTGGGAATGACTGTAATCGTGCATTGGCACCATCGCTACCGCACTTTGGTGCGATTCCCGGAAACTCCTCACAGAGAGTGTTCTTCTGCGCCACAAAGATGTGAAGATGCTTGGTGATTTTTGCGGGGAATCCGCACAATGTTTCGCAGTCGCAAACGATTGATATCATATAAAAGTTGATATTCGATGGGAAACGTTGAGGTTGAAGCGAAAGCCTAGAGATAGTTCTGACTTGAGCGGTGCCTCTATGCTTGAATGGAAAGCGTTATACATGGCCGAGAACGAGGTAAACCGCTACTCGCAGAGTCAATCGCAAACTCCAGTGCCTGCGCATGAAGGCATGACCATTGTCGATTTACTGAGTATTTTGCGCAAACATATCATTACGATTGCCGTCACCTTTGTGGTGATACTTGGTGTGGATATACTCTATACAGCTATGTCTCCGGTGGCGTATACGACCACCACGCAGCTGTTTGCGACGTATAACAGTTCCAATGATTCCGCGAACTCCTCTGAGCAGTACAGCGGCAGTTCATATATCATGAGTCAGATTAAGTCGTACCCTGATTTGGCGAAAACACAATCGGTATTGCAGCCGGTTGTGGACGAGCTTAAATTGGATACAACGCCTATCTCACTTGCGTCGCAGATTACCGTAACGAATCCTACGAACACAGCATTTGTGAATATCGCTGTAACTGATGCCGATCCTTCGACCGCCGCCCGCATCGCAAACGGTGTGGCTGCCTCGCTCAGCAATGTTGTAGAGAAATCCCTGTACACTGCCGGGTCCAATTCCGCAGTGAAGCTTTCCATTGTGCAGCCGGCTCAGGTTCCCACGAAGCAGAGCTCCCCGAAGTGGAGTCTCAACATTCTGGTCGGCGTGCTAGGTGGTTTGATTATTGGCATATTGGCGGCATTGCTGAAGGATGTGCTTTCCAAGAAAATCCAGGACGAGAGTGATGTAACGGATATTGTCGACGCGCCGATAATCGGTCGCGTGGTGAAGGATGATATTCTTGCTGGCAGTTCTCCGGTTGTAGTCAGTGAGCCAGGGAGTCCGATTGCTGAAGACTTCCGCCGTATCCGCACCAATCTTTCGTTCTCCACTCCGGTGGAAGGTACGAACTGCCGTCTTGTGGTTGTTACATCGGCAGGTGCTTCCGAAGGCAAAACCACCATTTCGGTGAACATCGCCGCCGCTCTCGCTGAGGATGGTCCACGCGTATTACTCATTGATGCGGATCTACGTCACCCCTCCGTCGCGCATAAGATCGATATCGATGGCTCTGCTGGCTTGACCCATGTGCTTTCTGGCCAAGCGGCAGTCAAAGATGTGATTCAGCGCTACTGGAAGCCGAATCTGCACATCATACCGGCTGGCCCGAAGCCACCGAACGCGTCGACGTTGCTGAACTCTCCTCTGATGACTACTTTGGTGGCCAATGCGATGCAGCAGTATGATTACATCATCATCGACACCGCTCCAATGGTCGTGGCGAACGATGCCGTGATCTTCATGAAGCAGGGTGGCACGTTGGAGATGGTGTGCCGCCGAGATCAGACGCTCAAGCGTGATCTGCACGAGATCGCAGATGAACTGGAGACTCTGGACATGCCTGTCACGGGAGTCATTATCAACTGCGCTAAGGAAAATAAGAAGGCACTTGAGAATAGTAACTATTACTATTATTCGAATAGTAGTCCTGCTGAAAAAAATAGAAAAAATCGTAAATCGTAAAATAATGTATAACATAGCACCGCGTGCCTTTTGGCGTGCGGTGCTTATCATTGTCGGGGGCGCGTATGGCATCGCATCGAGTATCACGGACTAATGTCAAGAGGCATCATCGCGTATGGCCTTGGGTGTTGAGTATTGTCGGTCTGTTTGTCGCAGTTCTTGTTCTATTTGGAATCGCGGGGTTCAATGTATATAGGCAGTCGAAGGAGGTGCAGGCGCATGAGAGTCGGGCGTTGTCTATGATCTCTGACTTCTCTACGAAGATAGACGATGCCAATGTGCAGAAGGTCAAAGACCAGCTCCCGCAGATTCAGCAAGAGACCAGCCAAGCCTCTGCCATCGCCAATGGTGCTTGGTGGAATATAGCCAATAAGATTCCTTATTTCGGTAGTAATGTCTCTACCGTGCAAGGTATGACCAACGTGATCGATGATTTAATGCATCAATCGGTGCCGCAATTCATGGATGTCGTTACTAACCTGCAGCATGCGAATCTCTCCTCAACTGACGATGGCATCAATCTTCGACCAATCATCGACTGCCAGCAAGGCATGCAGAAAGCCAATGAATCCTTACAACACCAAGTGGGTGCATACAATGCACTACCGCAGCCCAATATTGATATCGTTCGTTCGGCTTATGCCCAAGGCTCGGACAAATTGAACGCGCTGGCCACCCGTGTTGATGCGTTGTCTAGCACGTTCCGCATGCTTCCCGGATTCCTGGGCAATGGTCAAACCCGCACCTATGCTGTGATGTCAATGACCACTTCCGAAATGCGTTCATCTGGTGGTCTCATTGGTTCTGTGGGTGAGCTCACCGCTGACAATGGCAGTGTTCACGTTGGTGAATTCAAGGCGAATAAGGATTATTTGCCGTATGGCATTGGTGATCACTCTGCCGATATGGCGCGTGTTTTCTCGGATGAGGGTCCTCTTCACATGTCATTCGATATCCGTGACACGGCGGTTTTCCCTGACACTGAACGAGCTGCTCTGGCCATGCAATCGATTTGGAATCGTACTCCATGGGGACAGCAAAAGCCGTTGAGCGGTGTAATCATGGTCGACCCGGTGTTCGTTCAGGAAATGGTGGCGATCAACGGGCCGGTCACGCTCGCAGATGGGACGACTCTGAATGGTGACAATACTGCAGAGTACTTCCTCAATACGGTGTATAAACAATACGAAGCATCACAGACAGACGCTGTGTTCGGGGAAACCACAGGAAACGTCATAGCTGGCATGTTCAAGAGCCTGAATCTCGGCAAACTCGTTAAAATCGGCGAAACTATGGGCACGATGGCTCGGGAGCGCCATTTCACGATGTTCTCCTTCGATGCGAACCTTGAGAAGGAAATCCAAGCTGCAGGATTCACCGGTGAGACGCCAAATGATCCGCAGAATCCTTCGGTTGGAATCTACCTGACCGAGCAGAATCCGTCGAAGATGGGCTGGTATATCAAGCGTACCGCCACCATCGAGAAAACCCGCTGCGATGCCAGTGGTGCAACATATCACGTTGAATACACGCTCAACAACACGATGAAGGTGAGCGACGTGGCAAATCTACCGCCATATATCACCGGTGTTGATGCGCCAAATAGGGGCAAAGGTATCGAGAAGATTCTGTTCTACCCTCCTGCCGGCGGTCGCATCAACAACATCAGCCAACTTAACGGAGCGGTGAATGCCGTGCAAAAGACAACCATGAACGGCAAGGAGCTGTATAAGACCGTCGTGGAGATTCTGCCGGAGCAAAGTGTGACGTACTCCTTTGATGTCACGGTATCCCCACAGGCACAATCTGCACTGACCATTGATCAGACACCATTGGGATGGAAAGACACGGGTATCACCGTCAAAGAGCCGAAGTGCTCAGCAAAAGCAAACTGACACGATGATCTGAACAGGAAATGACCGGAGCCACGAAAGCTCCGGCCATTTCGTTAGTTATTGGAATCGGCATAGACAGCTGTCTTATTCAGTCGCATGCCCCGCACGTGAAGGCTCCAACGCCTGCGCGATATCCGCGATCGCATATCCAATCTGATCGTGCGCCACTTGGAACGCCGCAAACTCCTTGCGGTAGGGGTCTGCGATATCTTCCGCCTCCGGCAGTGCTCGCCGTGCCATCGATGCGTTGCACATCACCTCACGCATGCGGTCCTCAACATTGGAGCCATGCAGCAGATTGTTCTGCCCGAAGTACCGGCACAGGTTGGCGAAATCGCTGAGCAGGAAGGTCTTCGACCGCACGCGCGGTGCAAGTGCGACAATCTTTCGGCGCTGATGTTCGGTGAAGCATAGAATCAAATCACTCGACATCGCCAATTGGGGCGTGAGCCGCTTCGAACGGAATTGGCTCGAATCGATGCCGTCGAGTGCCATGAGTTTCGCGCTCGATGGGTCGATTGGGCTGTCGACGAGCCCCTGTGTTCCTGCGCTGTCGGTTTCGATGCCATTCGTATGGAAGAAATGCGGGAACAACAGTTCGCCCATGGGTGAGCGGCAGATATTGCCCGTGCATACAAACAGCACCTTCATCGCGTATGCCTTTCTCGTTGCTCTCCGGGTTGCGGTGTACGCATCACTGGGTATTCACCGCAGTCCATTCAATCATTCAATCAATAGCATCATAATAGAGCGCGCTGGCTACGAATATGCGCGCCGTTAACGATTTTCAAATGAATTTCACAGGCATTGTGCCATGTGTGTGCGTTATGGTGGGAGTATGAGTATTCCGCTGATTCTCTCTTCGAAGTCCAAACCGCGCCGTGATCTGTTGTTCCATGCCGGCATTTGCCCCACCATTCGCGTCTCGCATGTGGACGAACCCGGGGTGATTGCGAAGGCCGCTGTGGGTGCCGGTGTGAGTGTTGACGATTTGCCGATCGCCACGAAGGTCATGGTGCTTGCCCAAGCGAAGGCGAACGCGGTATACCAGGCCTACAAAGATGTCGCAGAGGTATCCACGAATGCTCATGGTGACGAGGTGACCGGATTCCCATTGGAGGCTGCGCAGTCGACTGCAGATTCCGCTCATACGGATGACGCCCAGACTCGTGATTTCTCGGGCGTGCAGTTCCCCACTCGAACACAGCCGATCCAAGACACTGTTGTTGAAACGCACGGGTTGACGAATGCGAAAGTCGGCCCGCTGATTCTCGGCTGCGATTCGATGTTCCTGCTCGACGGCAAAGCGTATGGCAAACCACATACCGAACAGATTGCGCGCGAACGGCTTGAACTGATGAGTGGTGCGAGCGGCGAACTGTTCACTGGCCATTGCCTGATCGATTTCGCCAGTGGTCGCATGGTGACTGGTGTGAGCCGCGCGGTGATTCATTTCGCGGAATTCTCGGATTTGATGATCGACCGCTATATTGCGACGGGGGAGCCGCTCGAGGTGGCAGGCTCCTTCACCCTTGACGGATTTGGCGGCGCCTACATCGACAGCATAGAGGGAGATCCGAGCGGCATCATTGGTTTGAGTCTGCCACTCGCCCGTGAGCTCGTGCAGGAACTCGGCATCGATTGGACCGACCTGTGGAACGTGGCGCGTGATGAACAATTCCCTCAGCCGCTGTCGTCGGTCAAGGCATTGCCTCCGAAGGAGAATGTGCATCAGCCTGGTGACGGTTGGGTGGATTGTGCATGCGGGCGTAAGCATTGGGGTACCAATGGTGCAGCCGGTGTGTTGCTTGCCCGTCGTGATCAGGAAACCGGCGAGGTGACGCATATCGTCATGCAGCATCGCGCGACTTGGAGTGCCGAGGGTGGTACATGGGGTATTCCTGGCGGTGCGATTGCCGATGGCGAGAGCCCGATTGAGGGTGCGCTTCGCGAGGCATACGAGGAGGCGAACATCACTCCTGCCGATATCGAAGTGGTGGGCTCATATTGCGAGGACCACGGCCCATGGGCATACACCACGGTGTTCGCGTTCGAGAAGCCGGGCCATGAGGTGTATCCGCGCGCCAATGACGATGAGAGTATGGAGATCGAGTGGGTACCGATTGCCGAGGTGCCCAACCTGAAGCTGCTCACCGCAATGCGAGCTGACTGGCCGCGCTTCGAGAAGCGGTTGAATGAGATTGCCTCCACATACAAGGGCAGATAATTCGCGTGTATATGGCAATGGGCTGCACCTGCGCAGGTGCAGCCCATTGCCATATACACGGGAAAGAGTCGAGATTATCGCTTGCCCACGTACAGCTGGTTGTCGATCTGTTCCTTGAACACCTGGTTCACCTTCGGCCGTACGACCTTCATCGATGGCGTCAAGCACTTGTTATCCTGCGAGAACGTGGTGGGCAGCACGATGAATTTTCGTACCGATTCGGCTCGTGAGACGTTCGTGTTGGCGCGGTCGACATATTTCTGAATCTCGGCGGCGACTTCAGGCAGACCAGCAGCCTGTTCGATGGTGAGGTCGGCGGGGAGTTTCTGGGTGGGCAGCCAGCTGGCGAGTCCTTCCTGATCCAATGTGATCACGGCGCCGACGAACGGGCGATTGTCACCCACCACTACGGCGTGCTCGACGATTGGGCAGGTCGAGATCTCCTGTTCCATCGGGATGGGGGAGACGTTCTTGCCGCCGGCGGTGATGATGATGTCTTTGGCACGACCGGTCAATGTGATATGCCCCTCGTCGTCAATCGAAGCCAGATCGCCGGTCTTGAGCCAGCCGTCCTCGGCAAAGGTCTCGGTTGTCTTCTCGGGCAGGTTATGGTAGCCAAGGAACACGTTCTGGCCTTTCACCTCGAGTTCGCCGGTGGGTGAGATACGCACCGAGGAGCCGGGCACAGGCTGTCCGACGGTGCCTATCACGTTATCGTGCACGCGGGTGAAGGCGAATGGGGCGGCGGTTTCGGTCAGGCCGTAGCCCTGGATCATCGTCAAACCGATGCCGTTGAAGAAGGTGGCGAGTTTACGGTCGAGCGGTGCGCCGCCGCAGGCCAGATATTTGATGCGTGGGCCGAATGCGCTGCGGATCGTCGAATACACGAGCTTCTCATACATCGCATGCTCCGCCTTCTGCTTGGGCGTCGGTGCGATGCCGGCCTGCTCCATCTCGGTCCATTCGCGGGCGAACTCGACGGATTTGGCGAAGAGACGGCCTTTCCAGCCGGTGCCTGCCTTGCGCGATGCCGCATTGTAGACCTTCTCGAACACGCGCGGCACGGCGAGCACGAAGGTGGGTTCGAACACCTGCATGTCGTGGGGCAGCGTTTTCGTGCTCGGCAGATACCCGATCACACCGGCATCGGAGGTGAAGGCGAAATACTGGATGAACCGTGCGAAGCAGTGGGCGAGTGGCAAGAACAGCAGCAGGCGTGAATTGCCTTCGAGTACTTCGGGCACGCAGTCGGCGGCCGCGCGGGTGATGCTCACGAAGTTCCTGTGCGAGAGTTCGGCGCCTTTCGGAGTGCCGGTGGAACCGGAGGTGTAGACGATCGTCGCCAGATCATCGGCGTTCACGCTTGCAATGCGCTCGTCGAGTTCCTCCGAGGAGACCATCACACCAAGACCTTCCAGCGCTTCCACGGCATTCGCGTCGAGCATCAGAATGCGTTCCAATGACGGGCAGTGGTCGAGCACCGAATCCAAGCGGTCGAAGCGCTCCTGATTGTCGGCAATCGCCAGTTTCACGTTCGAATCGTTGAGAATGCGTTCGGCCTGCGCCGCGGAATCGGTGTCGTAAATCGGCACGGTCACCGCACCGACTGCAGCGAGGGCGAAATCAAGCAGACCCCATTCGACGCGCGTGGCGGAGAAGATCGTCACGGCATCGCCCTTCTTGATGCCGAATGCAATCAGACCCTTGGCGATGGCACGAACGCGGTCATTGAACTGCCCGGCAGTGAGCTTGCTCCACGCGCCGTCGGCCTCCTTGTTCTCGGTGAGCGGGGAGTCCTCGCCGGAACGTGCAATGCGGTCGGTGAGCAAAGAGTAGATGGTCTCGTCATTGCGCACGGTGAGCGCAGGACCCGGCGTCGTGTATTCGGTGAGCATATGCCTTATTTCCTTGTCTTGGCAAATAACAAACAATCTGCATGAATTGCTGAGCAAATCCTCAAGCATTCTAAGTTACGCTGGCGTAGCAAATCTTTGTGAGCTCCGACAACGCATGGCGAAATTGATTGTCAGATTCACACAATCAGCTGTTTTTCGCGCCGGGGTCTGTTGCAAACGCGATTCGGCTGCTAGATTGGCACATGGTTTTCTCAAGTCGAAATGTGAACTGGAGTGTCGGATGTTCGATAAGCGCCTGTTTCCCCTCGCTCCCGGCGTGCGTGGGCTCATCGTGGCGAAAGTGGTGTGCCTGTGGGTCGGTCTGCTCGCCGACATTGCGTTGTCTGTCACTGCTGTGTCGTTGATGGGCGCAGTGCTGGGCCGCAATACCGCATATACGTTCACTGTGGTGTCGCTGGGGTGGTACGCGCTCGCATTCGCAGTCATCGCGTTCATACGATTCCTTGCCCACTATCTCGGTTCACGGTTCGGCACCGAGGCGGCCGAGCGTGTCAAACTCGGCTTGCGCAATGCGTTGTATCGCAAGCTGCTCGTGCTCGGCCCGTCGTATCGTCAGCAGGCGAGCACGGCGAGCATTGTGCAGCTCGCCGGTGAAGGCGTGGACCAGGTGCAGAGTTTCTACGAGAAGTTCGTGCCGCAGCTGTTCTACGCTGTACTCGCCCCGCTTACGTTGTTTGCCGTGCTTGCGCCGATCAATATGCCCACAGCCGTCGTGCTGCTCGTTTGTGCGCCGCTCATCGTGATCATCGTCGGCATGGTCGCCATGCGCGCGTCCCGCGTGTTCAAGAAATACTGGGGCAAGTACACCGATATGGGCTCCGCGTTCCTCGACAATCTGCAGGGGCTGGAGACGCTGAAGACCTTCGATGCCGACGAGTCGGCCGCCAGGAAGATGCACGAGGAGGCCGAGAATTTCCGTGTGATGACGATGCGCGTGCTGCAGATCCAGCTACGCTCGCTCACCGCCATGGATGTCGTTGCCTATGGCGGTGCGGCGGCTGGCATCGGCGTGGCAATCTGGCAGCTCACGCATAGTGGTGTCACGATGTTCCGCACCACCTTCGCGCCACTGGATATGTTCGCCGGACCGCAGCTCGGCTCGCCGGGCATGTTGCTCATCGTGCTGCTCTCCGCATCGTTCTTCCTGCCGTTGCGCCAGCTCGGTTCATTCTTCCACGTGGCGATGAACGGCATGACTTCCAGCAAGAAGATCTTCGCGTTGCTCGACGCACCAGCTCCGCATCATGGTGAGCAGACGCTCCCCGCCGGGCCGATTTCCGTGCATGCACATAATCTGGGCTTCTTCTATGGAGACGACGAAGCAGATGCCCAACCGGCATTGCGCAAGGTCTCGCTTGACATTCCGGCACATTCGCTGACCGCCATTGTCGGTGAATCCGGATCCGGCAAGTCCACGCTCGCCGCGCTCATCGCCGGCGAACTCGAAGGGTACAGTGGCTCATTGGCCTTCGAAGTGGATGGTGAATCCGTCGAAGTGGCTGATCTATCCGAATCCGCACTGATGGCTGCCGTCTCCTTCGTCGGTGCGCGCAGCCATCTGTTCGTGGGGACGTTGCGCGACAATCTGATCATGGCGAATCCGCAAGCCACCGACGAGCAACTGCATCACGCGTTGCGACTCGCGCATATCGATGATTTCGTACGCGAGCAGCCGGCAGGGCTTGGTATGCCAATCGATCCGGCGAATCTCTCCGGCGGCCAACGTCAGCGCATCGCTGTGGCACGCGCGCTGCTGCATGAGGCGCCGATCATGATTTTCGATGAGGCGACCAGCAGTGTCGACGCCGAATCCGAGGCGCTCATCATGCAGACAATCCACGAGCTCGCGCAGTCGAAGACGGTGATCGTCGTCACACATAGACTCGCCGACACGGTGGACGCGGATATGATTGCCGTCTTCGACCACGGCAGCTGCGTGGAAACCGGCGACTCTAGCACATTGATGGCTGCGGATGGCCGCTATGCGCGCATGTTCCACGCCCAGGCCACCGTCGAACAAGTGCATCGGCGTACGGAAGGCGGCGGCATACGCTACGCGCACACGCAGAACGAAGTGGGCGGCGACATGCCGAAGCGTGTTGCGGAATCTGCTGGGAAACGGAACGCTGCGCTTTCCGGCATTGATATGGCTGCCGACGATGCGATGACGACCGTGCAGGTGATTCGCCGTCTGCTCGCACAGGTGGGTTCATTGCGTCCGTTGATGGTGTTGGCATGCTGCTTTGGTGTGCTCGGCCACTTGGCGGCCACGTTCATGCCGGTGTTTGGCATCATGGCGGCGTGCGCGGCGTTTGGTCACCCGGTGTGGGGTTTGTCTGTCGGCTGGGCCGTGACCCTGATGGTGGTGTGTGCGGCGATCCGCGGCATCATGGCCTACTGCGAGCAGTACATGAACCACAATCTGGCGTTCCGTCTGCTCGCATTGTTCCGTGAACGTGCGTTCGACGCATTGCGCAGACTCGCTCCGGCTGCGCTTGCGAACCGTGGCAACGGCGATATGATCTCGCTGATCACCACCGACGTGGAATTGCTTGAGATCTTCTTCGCCCACACGATCTCGCCGACGATTATCGCGCTCTCGACGACCGTGCTTTATACGGTGGCGTTGCTGTTCCTGAGCCCCTGGTTTGCATTGTTGCTGGTGATCGCGCATCTGCTGCTCGGCGTGCTGATGCCGCGTCTGTTCGCTGCCGCGCTCCGTGGTGTGGGTTCAAAACTGCGCAAGGACAGCGCTGCGCTTGACGATCAAGTGCTCGATGACATGCATGGGCTTGACCAGATCATTCGCTTTGATTGTGGTGACGACCGGCTGAAGCGGATTGATGCGTGGTCGAGGTCATTGTGGCGCCAGCGCACGAGATTGAGTGCGCGGAACGGTGCATTCAGCGGCTACGACAGCATGATCGTGATTGTGGTGACGGCCGTGGCGGCATTGCTGGCGTTGACATTGAGCCTTGGCAACACGAGTGCTGCTGCAAATATCGCCGCATTCGTGCTCGTGGTGAGTTCCTTCGGCCCCACGCTCGCACTGAGCGCGTTGCCGGCGAATCTGACGCAGACCTTCGCCTCCGCACGCAGACTGTTCTCGGTGCTCGACGCCGAACCTGCAGTGGAAGAGCGGGGAACCGAGCAATGCGCATACGACGGCATGTCGTTGGACGGGGTGACGTTCGGCTATGGTGACGGTGCGCCGGTGTTGCGTGATGTCACGATGGATATCCCGCTCTCCGGGATCCTCGGTATTCAGGGACCGTCTGGACGTGGCAAGTCCACATTGCTCAAGTTGCTGATGCGCTACTGGGACCCACAACAAGGCACCGTGTCAATGTCCGGGCATGCTTTGCCTGCCATCGATGCGCATACGCGTAGGCGGTTGCAGACGATGATGAGCCAGGAGACGTACCTGTTCGATGACACGATTGCCGGCAACCTGCGCATCGCCAAACCGGAGGCGAGCGATGACGAATTGCACAGGGCTCTGGAGCAGGCATCCATCGCTGCTTTGGTGGATGATCTTCCTGAGGGCATGGAGACGCGTGTGGGCGAACTCGGTGATCGGCTTTCGGAAGGTGAACGACAGCGCCTCGGCCTGGCCCGCATGTTCCTGCGCGATGCGAGCCTCTACCTGTTCGACGAGCCGACCAGTCGCCTGGATTCACTCAACGAGGCCTATATCCTGCAGTCGATCAACGCTCTGGTCGAAGAGCGTGATGCGGCTGTTGTGCTTGTTTCTCACCGAGCTTCGACGATGCGGATCGCTGATGGAATTCATAAAGCATGAAAATCCGATTTATGTAAATTAAATAAATTCTCTGCTATTTTCCAGAAATTTTATTATTGCTGACGACTACTTCAAATTATCGGCAAGAAGAAGTTTCCTTGATTATATATGAGAGCGAGGTTCATTAGACGATAGAGTTGAAGAACGTATTGTTTTCAAAAATTGGTATAAATACTGTCTCTAAATTATCTCCAAATATATAGAGAAGGAACGCATTGACGACACCAAATACTAGCAAAAGAAGTGGAATGATGAATCTGAGAATCGCGTCGTTCGTGGAGTTGATTGTCTCGCCTGAAATGATGTTGAGGATAATCATATAGAAGATTAGCGAGAGCCCAGTTTGCATTCGATAAATTTCGGGAGTGTAATTTATCGTAATTGGAAGAATGCATAGAGTTAATATAGTAATTTTGAAATAGAATATGTATTCTTTCTTTTGCACTCCTGTCATTTTCATGCTGCTTAGATTAGTAATCAGTAGAACCGCCAATGATGTAATGAAAAAAATAGCAACACGCAGCAAAGCGAGAGGTAAATGAAGATCACGAGTCAGATCGTAGGCCGCAGTGGTGTAAGCGTTAATTCGGTCATTGGAGCCGAATAAACCCGACAGACCCGAGATAAAGCGTGGGGTCATTATGGCTGAGAACAGCAGACAGAACACAAATGTGAAAATCGCTGCCCACTTGGTATTAAGCTTCTTTGCCACGAGAATGATAATCCAGAAGAACGCTGCAGTATGTACCATTGTTGCGATAAAGATGCATAGGCAATACAGGATATCGTTCTTGGTCAGGAATCTTCCTTGATTGTCGCCATTCTGTACGTCGTCCAGTAAGAAGCCCATGCCGAAGATGAAAACTGAAGTTGCCAAACAATTCCGCATCTGGGCTACGTCAATAGGGAAAGGATACACCGCATAAAGCAGCAGAGTCAATATCGGGCATGCAGCAAATCGAAGAATTGTGCAGCTGATTAAGGTCAGCACTATGAAGGCAGAAACGCATTTAAATGCCTGATACGTTAATCCCAAAGCATTGCATGTTTTGATAAGCGCCATATACAGATATTCAGTGTTATCTTCCCATAATTGATATTCGTCATAACGGCTTTGATAAATCTGTTCATCTGCATTCCCTGTAGTAAAAGAGGCAATAAGCCAAAGGAATACTATGCAAACAAAGTACAGAATATAACTTTTTCTTTTAAAGAAGGAGATAGACAATAATATGAAATAACTAACAGCTTGAATCATGGTGATCCTAAAAAATCGGGCGCAAGACTACTCTATGATGTCTGGTTGAGCTACGGACGCTATGCGTACGGCGTGCAATATGAATTGCACAGTTAGTCCTTTCGTCAGAGAAGCACCGGAGGTGCTGAAAGTAGACGTATCTACATTCTTAAACATGTACTACCGATAACCGGGTATAAGAAAATCTATTTGTATCCGTTGACCCACCCCCGAGCAATTTGTTTAAGCTTAGCTTTTTTATCCTCTTCAAAAAAAAGTACCTGAAGAAGATTTCTCATGTTTCGAGCATTACCTCGAAGAGCATGCAGATACAACCTGTTTTTCAATGGATAATATATGTTGTTCTTGGAAATGTAGTAGTACCTAAATGCGGAATGCTCGGAATAGGGGATTCCAAGAAGTTTGTTTTTCTTAACCTCTCCAATGGAGTGTTCCAGTACTGCTTCTCTCGTCTGAATGATTACATATCCAGTTTTACGTATACGATAGCAGAAATCGAAATCGACGCTATCGATAAACAACTTCTCGTCAAAACCTCCGATTTTTTCCCAAGCAGAGAGACGAGTGCATGAGCCAGATGTGATGCATGTTCGCACTTCCCCGTATGTACCTGCGGGTTTGTGTCCGATAATGCCCCGATCACGATCTTGTATAACTGGAGCAACGATAGCGATTCTGGAATTCATTGAGAAAAACTGTGAAAGCGTCGAACAAAAATCTGGAGGACATTCCGAGTCTTGATCCAAGGTGAGCATCCAGGAATAGCCATCGCCCTTTCCGGCTAGTGCAATTTGATTTAGCGCAGTTGCAATGCCTTCATTCTGCGCATTGGGAATCAATTTGCAATGATGGGCGTCAGCGAGGGGTCGGATATCTTCTAGATTACGAGAACCATTGTCGACAATAATCACTAAGTCGACCTGCGCGCAAATAGCCTCGATGTTCTTGCGGAGTAATTCAATGTCTGGATTGAAAGTAACTATTCCTGCAAATAGGTTTTGTCTGGCAGTTGTATCATTCATTATGTTCCTTTGCTGCCTCCGTTATGGTCGGAGCAACCCATTGAGAGGGGTATGTTTTCAATCCTGCACGTGTGCCCTTTATGATTGCGGATAGCACCTGTCCTTTATGCCGGGCTCGAAGAAGGCTTGGCAAATTAAAGCAAAATATAAAACCTAAATAACCTTTGCAATTGTAGTTGATGTAACCAACCGGTCCGTATTTTTTTAGCTTACGATTCACGTATATAATATTGCGATTAGTATAGTACACTCTAAGTGGACTTACATATTTATTATATGAAAATTTTGCAATATTCTTATTATGCAATAAATTACTGAGGCCAATCCAAAATTGTTGTTTTCGAGAAGATTTGGGGACGATTTTTCCGAATTCTTGATCCAGCACCCATTTATTGGCGCGTTTGATGGTGTAGCCGGACGCTATAAGTCTTCTGCAGAAATCATCATCTACAAGATCGATGAATAGCCACTCATCAAATCCGCCAACGCATTCCCACGCTTTTGTGGATGTGCAGCTTGAAGAGGTGATGCATTTAGTAATTTTAATAACGTTATTATCATCAGCCGTCTTCATATAAGCTCGACGCTTGTCAATAACTTGGGGGCAAAATATGGCTGTCTTGTCCCTATCCTTCTCAATAAGGCGGCGGAAATCGTCCACCATGCCGTCAGGGACAATAGAATCCTGATCCATTGTCAACACCCATTCATGTCCATCCTTCATGGCGCATTCCATGATGCGATTTAGAGCGTAGGCAATTCCTTTGTTTGCATTTTCTGAGAGATATGTGATTCTAGCATCCTCGGCAAGCGGAACATCCACAGTACCATTGTTGAAAACATAAACATGGTCAGTCTGCTCAAGAATGGCAGCGATGCATTGCTGAACTCTATTAATATCCTCTGGGTTGAACAGCACTACGCCAGCGGCAACGGAAGCTTTCAATGTAGTTTCTCCATACGAACTCGGGATAATGAATTATCGGATTGTCTAGCTGGTTCTTCAATCGAACTAGGAGAGGATTATCCGTACCATTCCTTCTGAATGAATTTATCAATGATTTTGACAATCGATAACGGATCTTTGTTCTCCCAAGGAATCAGGCCATCAGTTCCGATGTATATTTTCTCAAAGCATTCAGCAAGGTTGCCCAACTCGGGGTCAGCCATTAGGACGTAATGATTCGAACTGAAGGCTTCATTGTTCTGGATTTGGTGGTCGTTGATGTGTTCGCCGTATTTGGCCAGACGAGTTACGGCGATAACCTTTTTCTTTGCATTGAGGGCTTTCATTATAGAGCCGGAAGCACCGTGAGTTACAACGATGTCTGCCTCCTGGATTTTCTCTTCAAACTCTTCTGGTGATATAAAATCCGTATACTGGTAATGCTTTGGCTTATATGATGAAGTGCCAATTTGAGCGAACATAGGTTCGGACAGAACACTCTGCTCGTATAAATCATCCAGCTTCTTAAATAGACGATCAAATGGATAATTGCGTGAGCCTACCGTAACGAAGATCATCAGTATAAACACCCCCCATAAATCGCCTTAGTGTAGAACTTCTTTTGGCTTTCCCATTGAACTATGAACAAATCGGAATGCTTCTCCATCTTCTTACCGGCTTCGGTGGGCATGTTGGCACGTCCAAAGGTCTCAATGAAGATAAACTTCTTGTGGAAGAGTACAGCAAGGAGATAGAAAGGATATGCCACCATAGTGCCAGTTGTAATGATGAAGTCCGGGCGTTCTTTAATCCAGATGACCAGGGCGCGCGCCGAGTTCACGATCATCTTTGGAACCATGAATTTGTCTTTCAAATCCGTCTGCTTCATGAAATATTTGGCGCGTGGCGTCTCAAATTGCGTTTTCTCTGTGACGAAAAAACCTTCGTATTTTTCAGCCAGTGGGAGCAGTTTCTGGAGCTGCTCCCAGTGCCCCCCGGAGGAGGAGACAAAACAAAGACGGGGTTTTCTTTTATGAACCACTTAACTTACTTCCCTTGAATCATATATAGATATGTGCGTCGATCTTGTTCTGTAGGGATAGTACCAGTATCCGGTAATGCGAGAAAGAGCAGTATAGTATTAATTCACATATAATACTGTTTGTACCACTCAGCAAATCGCCTAAGCCCATCACGGAGACTCGTGGTAGGACGATAGCCGTAATCCCTTGTTAAGGCTTCAGTATCAGCATAGGTGACAGGAACATCACCGGGCTGCATGGGGACGAGCTCCTTATGCGCTTCGAAGTCATAGTCATCCGGAAGCACTTCTGCTCGAATCAATTCTTCTTGAAGAGTCGTTACAAAGTCGAGAAGGTTCTCAGGATGGCCGCAACCAATGTTGTAAAGAGCATAGGGAGGTACAGGCAGACCATCCTCGCCTGTCTGGCGAGTTGGTGCTCCCTGTATAACACGAACAATTCCTTCGACGATGTCATCAATATAGGTGAAATCACGCTGACAATTACCGTAATTGAAGATCTTGATGGTCTCGCCGGCAAGAAGTTTATTTGTAAAACCAAAGTAGGCCATATCCGGTCTACCAGCAGGGCCATAAACAGTAAAGAAACGAAGACCTGTAGAGGGAATGTCATATAGTTTGGAATAGGCATGAGCCATAAGTTCATTGCTCTTTTTTGTTGCTGCATACAGGCTGACTGGATTGTCCACCTTGTCTTCCGTGGAGAATGGGACTTTTTTATTGCCACCATACACGGACGAACTGGATGCATATACTAGGTGCTCAACTGGATTATGGCGGCAGGCTTCCAAGATATTATAAAAACCAATTAGATTTGAACTTACGTAAGCATCGGGGTTTGTAATTGAATAGCGGACGCCTGCTTGCGCGCCTAGATTGACAACAACATCGAAATGATGCTTCTCGAAGAGCCGCCCGATAAGCTTTTTATCGGAGAGGTCGCCTTTTTCGAAAATAAGATTCGGATATTTGGTCAGACGTTCCAAACGAGCTTCCTTTAATTTGACGTCGTAATAGTCATTCAGGTTATCCAAGCCGACAATTGTGATGTCCGGATAGCTATGAAGCAGACGTTCCGCCAGATTCCAGCCGATAAATCCGGCCGCACCGGTAATGAGGATAGTCTTGCCGCTCAGTTCCACCGGTGTTTTTTGCTGCGCCGGACTAGAATTTGAGTCGAGCTCAGAACGATTGCCGTCAGACGCGATGCTGGGATCCTGGTATTCGCTTGACACTTGCATATTCTCTCAATCCTTAAAACCTTGTTGCTCTAATTTGATAAGAGGGTGAATTAGGTTCGATTTATTTGAGCAACTACATTATATCAAAGTATGCTCCGCGCTATAGACGAAAGCACATGAGTTTAATGGGAATATTGAATAGAAAATAATACAAGATATATATATAATTTTTTGATTATGGTCAATCTGAAGGGTGGGAAGAGGCTCTGCAACACCAGCTGTTCGTGGTGTTGGAGTGGTATCGTAGAGCCACTGCTGCTGTTGGTATCATGCTGATCGCAACAGCAGAGTTGTTAAGCGTTGCCCTTTTAGGGTTTTAGTTCAGGGCAAATAAATTATTTCTCATATGATTAGAAAAAATTCGTGAATCCGCGTATCCGGAGTGATTTCTGGATGGAATGCCGTAGCTAGAATCCTGCCTTGCTGCAACGCTACAGTATTGCCGTTGGCCTCACACATTACCCGAGCATTCGCTCCGGTCTCGGCGACGAAGGGACCGCGGATGAACACGAGCGGGAAGTTCTCGATCACGCCAGCCGGAGTGCCATCGGCGTGGAATGTGGCGACATTCTCGGTGGCCATGAACGAACCCAGCTGGCGACCGTAGGCGTTGCGCCTCACGGTGGCGTCCAGTGCCCCGAAGTACACGTTCGGGTCGTTCTCGAGCCGCTGCGCGAGCAGGATCATGCCGGCACAGGTTCCGAATACCGGCTTGCCGGCCTTGATGTGCTCGTTGATCGGCTCGAACAGACCGGTGGAACGTAGCAGCTTGCCCTGCGTCGTGCTCTCACCGCCGGGCAGGATCACGCGGTCAATCGATTCGTCGAAGTCCTCTCGGGCACGCAGCAGCTTCCATGGGGCGCCGAGTCTGTCGAGCATCGCCGCATGTTCGGCGAAGGCGCCCTGCACAGCGAGAATGCCGGTCACACCGGAGGATGCCGTCGTGGCATCCTCCGAGTGTTCCTTCGAGATATAGGAAACGTCAACAACCATGAATAGTCCTCAACAGCAGTATCGTGTCATTCGCCGCGAGCGGCCATGATCGTCTCGATCTCGTCTTCGTTGATGCCCACCATCGCCTCACCAAGATTCTCCGACAGGCGCGCGAGCAAATCGGCGTCGCGCCAGTTCGCGGTGGCCTGCACAATGGCTGCGGCGCGCTTGGCCGGGTCGCCGGACTTGAAGATGCCGGAGCCGACGAACACGCCCTCGGCGCCAAGCTCCATCATCAGCGCGGCGTCCGCAGGTGTCGCCACGCCGCCGGCGGCGAAGTTGACGACCGGCAATCTGCCATTATCGTGCACATACTTCGCGAGCTCATACGGCACGGCGAGCTGCTTGGCCGCCTCGTACACCTCGTCGTCGCGCAGCGAGGCGAGTTCGCGGATCTGCTTGGTCATCGTGCGCATATGGCGCACGGCCTGGATCACGTCACCGGTGCCCGGCTCACCCTTCGTACGGATCATCGAAGCGCCCTCCTCAATGCGGCGCAGCGCCTCGCCGAGGTTCTTCGCGCCGCACACGAACGGCACGTCGAATTCGCGCTTGTCGATGTGGTAGACGTCATCCGCGGGGGAGAGCACCTCCGACTCGTCGATGTAATCAATCTCAATGGCCTGCAGAATACGCGCCTCGGCAATGTGGCCGATACGCACCTTCGCCATCACCGGAATCGACACGGCCTCCTGAATGCCCTTGATCATCGCCGGGTCGCTCATACGGCTTACGCCACCGGCGGCGCGGATGTCAGCCGGAATGCGCTCCAGCGCCATGACGGCGCACGCGCCGGCATCTTCGGCAATGCGTGCCTGCTCGGGTGTGGTCACATCCATGATCACACCGCCCTTGAGCATCTGCGCCAGGTTCCTGTTGAGTTCGTTGCGAGTGGTTTCCATGAGTCTCTTCCCTCACTGTGCTTCCGTGTCAACACGACAATTAGCACACGAACACGCATATCTCGGGAAACTGTCCCCATTGTGAACGCGGGCGGCAGTAAAACACTCGGGAACACGCAAGACTGTTGTTTGCGAACGTGCGCGTTTACACTGTGCGTATGGCACGACGATTCAAGCGCAAATACGGAGTGACACCGCTCGAGAGAATCCTGATCATCCTGCTCATCGCAGTGGTGGTCGGAGCAACCCTCGGCGTGATTCTGCCGCGCATCAACAACGGCATCGCCGAGATCACCGGCAGATACACGGCCACTGGAACCGCTGCGGAGACGTTGAACAAGCTCGCCGTGGTGGACAGGCCCAATGGCGACGGCTATGACCGCGATCTGTTCGGATTCCGCGAGACCGACGACGACGGCAACGGGTGCGATGTGCGCGAGGACATTCTGGCGCGCGATCTGACTGATGTGGCATATGTCACGCGCAACGGCTGCAAGGTGAAATCCGGTGTGCTGAACGACCCGTACACGGGCAAGGTGATTCATTTCACACGCGGGCAGAACACGAGTGCCGCCGTGCAGATCGATCACGTGGTTGCCTTGCAGAACGCATGGCAATCCGGGGCCAAGGATTGGAACGCGAGAAAACGCATGCAGTTCGCGAACGATCCGTATAATCTGCTCGCCGTGGATGGCCCGGCGAACCAAGGCAAAGGCTCCGCCTCCGCCGCATACTGGCTGCCGACAAACGCTTCGTATCGCTGCGATTACGTGGCCCGGCAAATCGGTGTGAAAGACAAATACGGACTCTCGGTGACGAGCAGCGAGAAGCGTGCGATGCAAAGTGTGCTGCATGGATGCCCGGGGCAGGAGATTCCCGCCGATTGAGCGCACTGCGAACGAATTTCGCTTGGTTGCAATTGCCGCCTAAAATCTGAAGCAGAACGGCAACCTGAAGCAGAACGACACAGAAGAGTGAGGTGGTGGGAGCATGGCGGAACGGGATGAAGGCGCGACAGGCAGCCAATCGGCAATGGTGAGCGGCGAGCCGGTGGTGGACATCGACACGGTGGCCGAGGCGGCCGTGGCGGATCAGGATGTCGCGATAGCGCGCAAGGATTCCGGCAAACCGGAGAAGCCCATCCATGCGCTCGCCAGCATGCTCGGCCCCGCATTCATCGCCGCGGTCGCCTACGTGGATCCGGGCAACGTGGCCGCCAATCTCACGTCGGGGGCGCAATATGGCTACCTGCTCGTCTGGGTGCTCGTGCTCGCGAACTGTATGGCCGTGCTCATTCAATACCAGGCCTCGAAACTCGGCATTGTGACCGGCAAGAGCCTGCCGCAGATTCTCGGTGAACGCATGGGCAGTGCTGGCAGCTTCCTGTTCTTCGCGCAGGCCGAGGTGATTGCGATCGCCACCGACTTGGCCGAGGTGATCGGTGGCGCGATTGCACTGAATCTGCTGTTTGGATTGCCGTTGCTCGTGGGAGGGCTCATCATAGGTGCCGTCTCCACCGTGCTGCTGCTGTTCCAAGGAGGGAAGACCCATAAGATTTTCGAACGACTGGTGATCGGCCTACTGCTCGTAATCACGTTCGGCTTCATTGCCGGCCTGTTCATGGATCCGCCGAATCCGCTCAAGGTGGCCGAAGGGCTCATCCCGCGGTTCAACGGAGGCGCTTCGGTGCTCATGGCTGCTTCGATGCTCGGTGCGACCGTGATGCCGCATGCGATCTATTTGCATTCCACGCTGGTGAACGACCACTACGCGCATAAGGCGCATAAGCCCAGCATCAAGGAGATGCTGCACGGCAGCCGCATTGATGTGGTGTGGGCGCTCGTGCTTGCTGGTTCGGTGAACATCGCCCTGCTCGTGCTGGCGGCGAATTCGCTGCACGGCATGGGTGGCACCGACACGATTGAGGGAGCGCAGCACACGATCTCACAGGTGCTCGGCCCTACCGTCGGCACGGTGTTCTCGATTGGACTGCTCGCCTCCAGCCTTTCCTCGACCTCGGTGGGCACCTATGCGGGCTCGGAGATTATGAAGGGGTTGCTGCACTGGAACGTGCCGATGTGGGCGTGCCGCATCACGACGCTTGTGCCGGCGTTGGTGGTGCTCGCCCTGACCTCGAACCCCACCGAAGCGTTGATCATAGGTCAGGTGGTGCTGTCGATCGGCATTCCGTTTGCGGTGATTCCCTTGATGCGATATACGCACAACAAACAGATCATGGGTAAGTACGTGGATGGACCCGTCAAGCACGCCATCTGCCTGTTGGTGGTTGCCGTGATCATCGCCCTGAACCTTGTGCTCATCGTGCTCACCCTAATGGGCAAAGCCTGAGGAAAGCGCTGGGTCGGGGATCCCACGCTTCGTCAAGGTGAAATGCTGCCGCGGTGCGGCTTCGCCGCATGCGGCGGGCATCACGCTCCTCAGCGAGGGATCCCCGACCCAGCGCTTCCCGTCACGTGTATTTCTGCCTATTTACCCGTCTCGATGGTGCGGAGCTTGGCGGTGTCATCGGTATGGGCGAGGGCCTTCGTGCCCTTGTCTTCCTGCTCTATCGAGTCGTGGTGGAGCGCGATGCGGACGGCTTCGCGGGCCGAGCCGGCATCTTCACCCTTGACGCCGAAGACGACCATGAGAATCATGATGAAGTTGATGACGGCGCTGATGCGCAGTGCCCATTCTATGCCGGTGATGTTGGCGGGAATGGTCTGCTGTCCGTTGGACATGCTGGCCGCAGTGATTGAATACATGATGAGAATCATCACCGGGGAGCCGACTGCGCCGGCGATCTGACGCACCGTGTTCGTGACTGCCGAGCCAGCGGAGACTTCGGAGGGTTTGAGGCAGTTCAATGACCATGTGGTCACCGGCATCATGACGAAGCCCATGCCGATCTGGCGAATGAACTGGTAGAACGAGATGGACCAGATCCATGTATGCAACCCGATTGTGCTCATGCACGCAGTGCCTGCCGTAAGCAGAATCGTGCCGATGAGGGCCACGGGGCGCGCGCCGAAGCGGTCGAGTGCGCGTCCGCCGAAGAACTGCGAGATTGCCTGGGCAATGGCGCCCGGCAGCATGACGAGTCCGCTGATTGTGGCGCTGTAGCCGCGGCAATCCTGAATGAAGAGCGGAATGAGCACAATGAGCGAGCTGAATGCGAAGAAGCTCAGCGATGCGATGATTGTGCCAATCGAGAAGCTCCGGTTGCGAAGCACCGAAAGGTCAAGCAGGGCGGGACGGCTGCTCTTGCCTGCCTTGAACATCTTCTCGGTGTGGAACTGGCGGAGCACGAACCAGATGATGCCTGCCAGGCCGATGGCCATGGGCAGCCAGACCACCGGAGCGGAGAACGGGTAGGCCTGAATGTTCGTGAAACCGAACATGAGGCCGCCGAAGCCGATGATCGAAAGACCCACCGAGAAGAAGTCCGCATGCGCGGATGTGTCTGCCTGCCCGAAATTATGCAGGCCGAAGGTGGTGAGCACAATGGCGAGACAGCCAATAATGGTGAGGGTGAGGAATATGGAGCGCCAGCCATTCAGATCGGTCTGTACGCCGCCGAGCGTGGGGCCGATGGCCGGAGCCACGGCCATCGCCATGCCGACGATGCCCATCGCCATGCCTCGCCGTGCCAGCGGGAAAATGGAGAACACAGTGATCTGCAGCACCGGCCACATCACGCCGGTGCCCACGGCCTCAAGGAAGCGGCCGAAGAGCGCCAACGGGAACGACGGGCTGAGCCACGCCAGCACCGAGCCGAGCGTGAACACGACCATTGAGGTGATGACGATCTGCCGTGTGGAGAAACGGCGCGTGAGGTACGCGGTAAGCGGCACCATGACACCCATCGTGAGCTGGAAAATCGACGTCATCCACTGCCCGAGCGTCACCGAGATATGGAAGTCGCTCACCAAGGTGGGCAGCGCGGCGCTCAGCTGCAGCTGCGTGAAGTTGCCGACGAAAGTGATGAACGTGAGAATGGCCAGCGAGAGGAACGCGGGTCGGCTCAAATGCCCGTCACGGTATGCATCGGTGCGCGTGAGTGCCTGGGTGAGTCCGGCGAAGTAGCCCGAAGCCCGAGGGGGAGCTGGTTCTGTGTCGTGATGCACATCGCGGGTGTATGGTTTGCCGGCTGCGGTCACCGTGTTCCCGCCGCGTTGCTCGCCCTCCTCGGGTCCCTCGTGGCTGGTCATCGCTTGTGATTCCCTGTTCTCTTCTGCATGGTTCTGTGTGTTCTGCCGGCGCGCTTGGAATCGCCGCGGCGGTTATTCCGCGGACTGAGCGTCTGCTTCGGCATCCGCTTCGCTTTCTGCGGTGTCAAGCGCGGCGTCTTCCGGGCTGTACTCGTTCACGGTGAGAATGGCAGTGCCTTCGGCGGTGCGCACAAACACGTTGGCCGAGCCGCCGAGCTCCTCAATGCCGTCGAGCAGATGCGCGATCGGCTCGGTGTCGAGCATCGGCAGTACCTGTGCCACGCCGTTCTCATCGGTGATGGAAAGCGCGGAGTCGAGTTCGCCGGTCGAAAGCATCTCGTTGACGCGCTGTTCAAATGCCTCAAGCTCGGTGTCGGAATCGTTGGTGATCGGTGAGTCATTGATGGTGGTCATGGGTCTCCTCCTTTATCTGACGAATGGCCGTATCGGCCGATTCATGCTGTACGTGTGGCGAGGTTGATATACCCGGATGCTCAGATTGTATATGAGAACGGTGTATATACAACCATCTGGTTCCTATTCTAGAACTGGCCTGTACTATTCACTGCTCGTGAACTTAGCCGGTGGGCCAGGTCGCTGATTGTGCAGTGTGAGCATTGCGATATGATTGACATCTGTATTGAGTCCTGAATAGGTAAGAGCCACGGACGGCATGTATGAGGGAGAGCCATGGCACAGGCGAAAAGCGATGCTCAGCTCGCTGAGGAAGTGGACGTCCGCTCCAGCAGGGTGCTGCGATGGCGTTTCGTCATGAACCTGGCACTCATGCTGTTCGATGCGTTGGTCTACTTCGCTACCAGCATGATTGTGCTGGTCGTATCGCATGGCACGAATCTAGTGACGACTCGTTTGCAACTGAATCTGCCGATAGACCCGTGGCTGTATTCCGCTGCCTGCGCGGCGATTTACGTCTACTGCATGCATGTGGCGGGGGTGTACCACCGGCATGTGTTCGCCGACGGATACCAGCTCAACATGTTGCTACTCAAGGGTGGCTTCATTGCCTGGGTGGCGATTTGCGCGCTGAATTTCATCATTCAGTGCAACATATTCTTCTACATGGTCTGCCTCACCTCGTTGATTGTGTGGGTGGCGGAAATGATCGTTCGCTTCATCGCGCGCGTCATTCTCACCAGTAAACATCGCAAAGGGGAGTATTCGTACCCGACCGTCATCGTCGGTTCCCCCGAGGGTATTGGGCAGATTCTCAAGTTCCTCAATCAACGCAGACAGCTCAATTACAAGCCAATTCGCCTGTGCCCGATTCGGGTCAATAGCGAGACGGGGCTCATTGAGGCGGATCCGAACACCGAATTGCTCAGCAAGGAAGTGCATGAGTCATGGAATTCCCCGATTGATGTGATTGAATATGGACCCCAGCTGGCTGGACGGATTGCGGAAACCGGCGCACAGACGGTGATGGTCACCGATGTGCTCGACCGATTCTCCGACAATCTGAGCACTTTTGCTTTGCAGATGGAATCCGTGAATCTTGAGATTGCGCTGATCACCTCTGCGCTTGACATTGCCGAGCATGCCACGCAGATGCGCAACATTCAGGGTATGAGCATCATGACGATCAGTCTGCCTCAGTATTCCCCCTCCGCACAGATTAAGAAACGCGTGTTCGATCTCGTGGTGTCGACGATTGCGATCATTCTGAGCTCGCCGATCATGCTGATCGTGGCGTTGGCGATCAAGATTGAAGACGGCGGTCCGGTGTTCTATAAGCAGGAGCGTATCGGCTTGCGCGGCAAGCCGTTCTATATCCATAAGTTCCGTTCGATGCGTGTGGATGCCGACGCACACCTGAAAGAGGTATTGGCTGCGCAAGGGCAGGAATTGGGAGCCCGGTACAAGCTCAAGCACGACCCGCGCATCACGAAGGTGGGTAACTTCATTCGCAAGACGAGTCTCGACGAGCTTCCGCAGTTCTTCGATGTGTTTATGGGTTCGATGAGTGTGGTGGGGCCGCGCCCGCAACGTTCATTCGAGGTGGCCGAGTATGACCCGGTCTATGCGACACGTCTGTTGGTCAAGCCCGGCATCACTGGTCCCTGGCAGGTGTCCGGCCGCAATGACCTCAATGAGGAGGAGAGCCGTCAGCTTGATGTGAGTTATGTGCAGGACTGGAGCGTCATGGGTGATGTCGTGTACATTCTGCGCACGATTGGCACAGTGCTGCACCCGAGTGGCGCTTACTAGTTAAAAGTAGTTCTAACTAATTACACGATCTTGATATATTTTGAAACCTGTGTAGTAATTTAGAGTATACTTAAGTGTTGCAGAGGAGAAAATATGTCTGTTTGCGGGATCACCACCTTTAATCCTGATTTAAAACGGTTAGAAGCAAATTTCAATGCAATCCTTCCTCAAGTGGGTAGTGTGCTTGTTTGGGATAACGGGTCAGACAATTACAAAGAAGTGATTGCACTCGCTGCCTCTTTGAGCGATAAGATACACATTGCTACCGAGGGCAGCAACAAAGGCGTTGCTTACGCGTTGAATCGTCTATGTGCTTATGCCCTTGAAAGAGATGAGAGAGATATTCTGCTCCTCGATCAGGACAGCGAGGCATGTGAGAACATGTACAGTAACCTGATTAGATATAGGACGGATAACGTAGCAATCGTGTCACCAATTATTTCCGACATCAATGTCAGAGTAGATACAAGCGATTTACCAGAGAAGGAAGTGTGTCTCCTCCCTATCACATCTGGTTCATTAACCAACTTGGACGCATGGAAAGCAATTGGAGGGTTTGACGAAAAGCTGTTCATTGATCTAGTTGATACGGAGTATGATATTCGAGCTTTGATGAAGGGGTATTGTAGTTATCGTATCAATACGGTAGTTTTGACTCATGAAATTGGGCATATAGAACCATCTGGATTACCTTTCCCAAGAATACAGCAAGGGAAAATTGTTATTCGGCGGGGTCATAGGAGCGGGCATTCGGTTTTCCGCACTTACTATCAAATTCGTAATCTCCTTTATGTGCGAGAAAAATACGGCTCCTTCCTGAAAAGGATGCACATCCAGCTTCAATCACCTCAATCCGCTATTGTGCATACCCTTGTATTCGACCCAAATCGAATTCAGCGTGTGCGGGCGATTCTGAAAGCTATCAGAGATTCACGTACTCTGTTTAATAAATTTTGATAAGCAATCTGTTTGAATTTATAAATTTTTATGTATGAAGGATTATAAAATTATGACTGTCTCTAATAATGCTTATTCTGCTATTTACGTGGTTTGTCCTGCGTATTCAAAAAGTGGTGGCCCAGAATTGCTTCACCAATTGGTGCATGTTCTTAATAATAATGGGGTGAAGGCCATAATTGCTTACACAGCCTATAATAAGGAAGATAAACTCTCTCCTGTAAACGCAGCTTTCAAAAAATATGTGAAGAAGTATTGTTTATTCGAACAGATTCCTGATAGAGCTGATTCGATTGTCGTATTTCCCGAAGTCAACATCGAAGATATTCATTTTCTAAAGAATGCGACCAAGTATTGCTGGTGGTTGAGTGTAGATAATTACCTGAAAAGGTATAATTTACATTATATAATTAAGAACAAGTTAACTAGGTATTTTCTTACATGGACAAAGCATGGTTTTTGGCGCTACGGGTTTTCGTATATACGCAAGAATGTAAGTAAGAATCTCGTTCAATCGTATTATGCCGAGGATTATCTAAAGAAACGCGGTTTTACAAATATCGTATATCTCTCCGACTACATTAATGAAGAATATCAAGAAGATACTTCTATCTCATATCGCAATAATGCGGTGTTATATAATCCAAAAAAAGGTATTGAATTTACTAGGCAATTGATTGAAGCTGCTCCTGATCTGAACTGGGTTCCATTGGAGAACATGAGTAATGAAGAAGTTCGGGGAAAATTGAAGACCTCCAAGGTCTATATAGATTTTGGAGATCACCCCGGTAAAGATAGATTCCCTCGTGAGGCAGCAATTTCAGGATGCTGTGTGATTACCGGGAAAAGAGGATCGGCTGCATATGATGACGTTCCGATTCCCGAGGAATATCAGTTCGAGGATTCCGTCACGAGTATTCCTGCGATTGTGGAGACGATACGAGAATGCCTTGTCGACTATGATCGAAGGATGCGTGACTTTGATGGGTACAGGTCAACGATTAAGGCAGAGAAGAATAAATTTATAGAAGATGTTCGTTCTATTTTTATGCATTAAGCGTGAGAGGGATTTCTGTTCTGTAGAATAGCTTAATTGGTGTATATATGAGTAACTCACTGGCTAAAAACTCTATTTTTAATGTTTGTTACCAGCTTTTGAATGTTATATTTCCGCTGATTTCTGCATCATATGTGGCACGTGTACTTATGCCGTCGGGCGTAGGTTTGGTGGCGATGGCCCAGAATTGGGTAGCGTATTTTGTGATTTTCGCATCTCTGGGTATCCCCAACTACGCGATACGTGAAGTTGCGCATGCGCGGGATTCGAAAGCTGGGACAAAGAGAGTATTTACAGAGCTCATCTCAATCAATGCAATCTCCACTACTCTTGCGGCGATTGCATACTGTGCCATGATCTTCGTAGTTCCAAATTTCAAAGAGAACTTGGTTCTGTACATTGTATGCGGCGGTAGCATCCTCCTTAATTACATTAATGTTGATTGGATTTATCAGGGGTTAGAAGATTATAGCTTTATCGCGGTTCGCAGTTTTATTGTGAAACTTGTTTCTCTTGCAGCGCTTTTCGTATTCGTGCGGAGCCAAAATGATTATGTCTGGTATGCACTAATTGGCGTGTGTGCCATCGGGCTTAATAATATATTCAATGTCGGACATTTACATAAACTTAATATTGGTTTAGGATTCAGTAATATTGAATTGAAAAAACATATCAAGCCAATTATTTTGATTTTCTCAACCATCATTTCGATTAAGTTGTACACATTACTTGACGTGACAATATTGGGATTGATGTCCAATAATGCAGCAGTTGCATATTACACAAATGCTGATAAAATTATTCGCATCATCATTACAGTGATTACTGCAGTGGGAGGCGTGTTGCTTCCTCGCATCAGTCGGTATAAGGTCGAGAAACGCTACGAAGAATGTGCGAGCATCGTAAGTCGTGTGTTTGAAATTTTGTTCTTCTGCTTTCTCCCGATTGGGATTGGACTTATATGCACCTCTAGACAACTGGTTCTTATTCTCTTCGGAGATGCCTATAGCGCAGGCATTCTTACTATGCAAATTATGTCACTACTAATCTATGCATTAGGGTTTAGTAATTTATTTGGCACTCAGGTACTGCTGGCATTCGACCAAGAGAAAAAACTGCTGTATTGCACTATTGGCGGTGCATTAATCAACATTACTCTCAATCTCGCCTTGATTCCGTTGTTGTCCCAGAATGGCACGGCTGTTGCATCTGTTGCGAGTGAGACTTTTGTTACGGCGACCACGGCGTGGTTCGCTAGCAAGACTCTGTCCTTCGGCATACGAAAGAATGTAATTTGGAAAACAGTTGTTTCAACATTGATAATGACAATAATTGTTGAAGTATTCAATTTTGTTATCAAAAATGTTTTCTTCTCTTTTATAACCTGTGTGCTCATGGGAGGAGTATCATTCCTCTTGTCGTCGGTGATGCTCAAGAATCCAATTCTGAATTATATAGTCAATGTGCTTAGGAGGAGGAAATAGCTCGAATTCTTAGAATGTGTTCATCTCCTGCTAAGTGAGTGGAATAATCAGATTAGTTATTTCAGATAATTCAATATATTAATGTAATAGCATATTAACAACATAAAAAATGGAGCTACTATGAAGATTGCCGTTGCTGGAACTGGTTATGTAGGACTGTCGGTTGCGTTGTTGCTGTCGCAGCATAATGAGGTGCATGCGCTCGATATCGTTCCCGAGAAGGTCGAACTGCTCAACAATTGCCAGAGCCCGATTGTCGATACCGAGATCACTCGTTTCCTCGATGGCAAGCGCGACGGCACGATGGATCTTGATTTTCAGGCCACGCTCGATCCAGCTGTTGCTTACACGGGAGCGGATTACGCTGTGGTGGCCACGCCAACGAACTATGATTCGAAGAAGAACTACTTCGATACCTCCAGCGTTGAGGCCGCCATCAAGGCGATTCGTGAATATGACCCGGATTGCTGGATTGTCATCAAGTCGACGATTCCGGTAGGCTATACGGCTCAGTTGCGTGAGAAGACGGGGGATAAGAAGATTATCTTCTCTCCCGAGTTCCTGCGAGAGGGCCATGCGCTCTACGACAACCTCCATCCTTCCCGTATTGTTGTGGGAGCTCCTACCGATGATGCGGAGGCGGTGAAAGCCGCCCAGACCTTCGCGATGCTTCTTGCAGAAGGCGCGGCTCCAGAGGAAAACGATCGACTCAACGCCGATGGTTCCACAGGCATTCCGGAACTGGTGTGCGGCACGACTGAGGCCGAGGCGATCAAGCTGTTCGCCAACACGTATCTGGCGCTTCGTGTGGCCTATTTCAATGAGCTCGACACCTATGCTGAAAGCCGTGGTCTGAACACCGCCGAGATCATTCGCGGCGTGTGCCTCGACCCGCGCATCGGCACGCATTACAACAACCCATCGTTCGGGTATGGCGGCTACTGCCTGCCGAAGGATTCGAAGCAGCTGCTGGCCAATTACGCCGATGTGCCGCAGAATCTCATCGGGGCGATTGTCGAATCGAACCGCACGCGCAAGGATTTCATCGCCGATCAGATTCTCTCCAAGCTCGAGGGTGTGGAGAAGCCGGTTGTGGGCATCTATCGTCTCACGATGAAGTCGGGTTCCGACAACTTCCGCCAGTCGAGCATCCAGGGCATCATGAAGCGCATCAAGGCCAAGGGCATCGATGTGCTCGTGTATGAGCCGACGCTCGACGATGCCGAGTTCTTCGGCAGTGAAGTGACGCATGATCTCAATGCCTTCAAGAATCGTTCCGACATCATTGTGGCGAACCGATGGAATGAGTCGGATCTCGCCGATGCCGCCGACAAGGTGTATACGCGCGATCTCTTCCGCCGTGACTGATAACACCCAAGGTGCTTGGATCCTTCCTCGGAAGGCCGAGCACCTTTATACATGGAAGGCGGCTATGGGAAAGCTTCACAATATTCGGACAAAGCTGAAACGATACCGCAAGGAATGCGTAAGCGCATGGCGCCTGTTCGGGCCAAAGCTTGCCATGGAGGGTTATCTGGCACATACGGTGGGCATAGGCGTGGACCGGTACTATACCGATCTATCACAGGCAACATGGTCGACATTGATGGAAGACCTTCCATACAGCATGTCTATTCCTGCCGTTGATGAACAGCAATGTGCGAATGCGCCGATCTGGGTCATGTGGTGGCAAGGAGTTGACAATCAGGCTCCGGACATCATCCAGGCGTGTGTGCGCAGCATTCGCAAACATGCCAATGGGCATCCGGTTCACGTTATTTCGAAGCAGAATCTACATGAGTACGCATCCATCGATGAGAGTGTTGTGCAGGCTGCGGAATGTGGTGAGATTCCGATGGCGGTGCTCTCGGACATCATCCGTTGCACGCTGCTGTACCAGCATGGCGGCGCGTGGATCGATGCCACCGTTTACTTGACGGATGACATAAACCCTGAGGTATTCACTCACCCCATATACTCGATACCGGTGCATCAGAAGAATCCCACGAGAAATTGGACTTCGTATTTCATCGCCAGCACCCAAGGCAATCCGTTATTCGATTACGCGGGGCGTTCGCTGACGCACCTCGTCACTCGGGGGAAAGGAATCCCCGAGTATTTCATGCTCGATGTCATGTTGTCGGTGGCCTATACACGTCATGCTGAATTCACAGCCATGATTGATGCCATACCAGCGAATAACGAGGGGCGCTTTGCACTGAGTGAGCAAATGGATTCCACTGAGGCGCAGCCGCGGATTCCTAGCAGTACCTACATAAACAAACTGACCTATCAGATTGATTACCCAACCACGGTCAATGGTAAGGAAACCATCTACCAACGTCTTCTTGATGGTGAATTCTAAGGTGGAAGGTGACATGTATGAAACCTACGCAATACCACTGCGATTTGAGCTGAGCTGAACGCAATCAGCGTATGCTGTTACCATTCCTGTAGGTTCCCGGAGCTCGGAATGAATAGTGTAATGGCGTATGAGACGTGGGAGGAAACGAGTTGGTGGATGGCGCAATCTCGGTCATTGTACCTACGCTGAATGCGGGCAGGCAGATCGACACGTTGCTTACACGACTGGAGCAACAGACGCGTAAACCCGATGAGATCATTGTTGTAGACTCCTCGTCTGAAGACATCACACAGGAGATGATCAAGCGCCATCCCGAGGTGAAACTGATCGTCATCGATCGCAAGAATTTCAATCACGGTGGTACGCGCGATGCGATGCTTCGCGAGAGCACTGGTGATTTCGTGCTGTTCCTCACGCAGGACGCCATGCCAAGTGGCAATGACTATATTGCGAAGATTGTGGCTCCATTCGCAGACGATGAAGTGGCGCTGGTATATGGGCGTCAACTTCCACGCAAGGATGCGCGCCCGGCAGAGGCACTCGTTCGTAAGTACTCGTATGGCGATGAATCCATGGTGATCACCAAGGCCGATATTCCGAGCTTGGGCATCAAGGCCTTCCACTCTACCGATGTGTGTGCAGCCTATCGTCGTACGGCATATCTGGAAGTCGGTGGTTTCGAAACAGATGTGCTGACCAACGAAGATATGTTCATTGCCGCACGCTTTCTACATGCAGGGTGGAAGATCGTGTATGAAGCGAACGCCACGGTGATTCATTCTCACAACTTCACCTTCAAGCAGCAGTACAAACGCAACTACATTCAGGGCGTGGAGATTGCCAAGCACAAAGACATTCTTGGCGATGCGTCATTGTCTGGCGAAGGATTCTCCTTGGTCAAGTACACGCTTGGCGGTTTGCTCAGGCAAGGGCATGTGATTGAAGCAATGCGATTCACCGTTGATTGCGGATTCCGTCTCATCGGCAATCGCAATGGTCAGAGGGCTGCCGCCAAATCTCATGGCAGGAAGGAGTGATAAAGTGTCTGTTTCCTCCGAGACGATCATGTATATCGTAAGTCACAAGGATTTTGATGCACCCCAGCTTCCTGGGTATGTTCCCATTCTTGCAGGGGCGGTCAAGAACCATGCCTCCATTGAGGTAAAAGACAATACCGGCGATAACATCTCTGCCAAGAATCCGGGGTTCTGCGAGCTCACCGCGCAGTATTGGGTGTGGAAGAACCGTGATGACCGTGACGCGAACATCGGCTTTGTGCACTACCGCCGGTATTTCTACATCGACCATCGGAAAGCGCAGATTGTTCCGGCCGAACAATTCTCGCGCGACCTCGAACAATACGATGTGGTGCTCCCCGAACCTTGGGTGCTCAGAAAGACCATAGGAGACCAGTTCGCCCAGTTCCACAACCTGGATGATCTGGAGGTCGTGCGCTCGATCATGCAGGAGCAATGTCCGGAGTATGTGCCGGCGCTCGATGAACTGCTGAAGAGCCATTCGCTGCATGCCTACAACATGTTCGTCATGTCGGGTGAACGGTTCGACGCCTATATGACGTGGTTGTTCCGTATTCTCGACGAGGCCGAGCGCCGCATCGATGTGTCGAAGTATGACGCATACAATCAGCGGCTCTTCGGATTCCTTTCCGAGCGTCTGCTCAACGTATGGGTGAACGCGCGCAAGCTGCGGGTCAAGGAATACCCGGTATACATGCCCGAGCAGAGTGCGCGGAAGGAGAATCTGCGCACGCGTGTAAAATCGCTGCTGTTCGAACACAAGCTGTAGAGAGGGTACCGTATGCGTTGCGCAGGGATAGTCACCTATAATCCCGATCTCGAACGGTTGCGCGCGAACCTGAATAACACCGCCAGCCAAGTGGATGCGGTGTTCGTCTTCGACAATGGATCGGAGAACGTCGCGGATATCCGCTCGCTTGCGGACTCGGAATATACGACCCTGAGGGTCGAAGCCGACCCGAATAACAGGGGCATAGCCTTTGCGTTGAACAGGTTGTTGGATGCCGCCAAGGAGCATGGGTTCAAGCATATGCTGCTGCTCGATCAAGACAGCGTACCCACGGAAGGCATGTGCGACGAGTTGGAACGGCACCTCACCGGTTCCGTGGCGTTGGTATGCCCATTCATACTCGACCGCAACCGCATGACCGAGGAGGAGTGGCAAGCGCAGAAGATGCCGCCGTTGGAGCGGCTGACCCATGCTGCCAAGCATGGCGCGATCACTTCGGGTTCCTTGGTCGATGTTGCAGCGGCCTTAGAGGTTGGTGGCTTCGATGACAACTTGTTCATCGATTACGTGGACTTCGATTTCAATGAGCGCCTGATATTGAACGGCTATGAGATTGTCAAAGACAACACCGTCTATCTGTTGCACGAGAAGGGCAAATCCGAGCGTACCTGGCTGAAGGTGCCTCGCAACACGTCGGCGGGTGTGCAATGGCAGCCGCTGTATAAGCTCGGATATTCGCCAATGCGTTGCTACTACCAGTCACGCAACCGCATTGTGTATTGGAAGAAATACCATAGGCACACCGGTGGCGAGGGGCTTACGGAAATTCCGTTGCTCATGGCGTTGTCATTGCTGTTCGAGAACCATCGCATTGCAAAACTGCGCGCCTATTCGCGGGGCATTCACGATGGCATGAAGATGAAGATTGTGGAGTATAGGAAGTGACAGACACCACCGAAACCGTTCAACGGCAGGCGGAATATAGCCCGCGAATTCGTGAGGTGGTGAACGCGTTGATGGATTACGCGCTTGTTCTCGCCATCATCTACAACTCGAATTCGTTGTGGGCGCTTGCGGGTGATAATTTCTCGCTCTCGTGCTTCGTGTTGCTCGCCGTGTGCATGGCGTATATGCTGTGTTGTTGGCGCGAGGCGCGGCACCGTCTGCATCGCGTGGGGTCTGCGATGCTCGTGCTCGTGCTGGCCACCGTCATTGGGCAGTTGGTAATGGCGGTGTCTCATGGGGGATCGGGGTACACGAACGGCACCTGGTTCCAATATGCGCTCATCGTACCTGCATTGATGGGGTGCATGCTCATGCGTGGCCACGAATATGTGCGTAAGGTGCTGCTCAACCGTTTGGTGGTGGTGGCGGCGGTATTCGCCGCCATATCAGTGGTGCTATGGGCGGCCAGCTCCTTCCTTCTGCTGCCCCCCTCGCACGTCGAGCGATTGAGTTGGGTGCATAATGTACCACCGATCTATTCGTACGCAGATGTGTACTACAATGTGCAGGATGCTCATGTGCTGGGCATGACGGTGTGGAGAAACTCGTCGATTTTCAATGAACCACCCTGCGCTGTGGCTTTTTACGGTATGGTACTCGCCATCGACTTGTATATAGGCAAGAAAGTGCACTGGGGCGCCGATCTCTGCATTATCGGCGCACTTGTCACATCCCTGTCCACTGGGGGTGCGCTCTACGTGTTGGTGCTGTTGGTGCCGTTGCTATGGAAGGCCATGCTTCACGTACAGCGCAGAGGATTGCGCTATGCGTTGCTCAGTGTTGCGGCTCTGGTGTCCATCGCTGCCGTGGTCGCAGGCACGCGCATTGTAATCTCCAAAATGGCCACGTCCTATTCCGGCCAAACCCACTTGCTTGATTTCACTGAAGGCTTCCGTATTTGGTGGCAGCGCCCGCTGACGGGATTCGGATTCGATTCCGACGAGTACATCTGGACGCATTATATGAGCGCCTACCGCGATGGCATGGGATATACCAGTGGTTTGCTGTTCCTGCTCATCCATGGTGGATTAGTGCTGGCGCTTTATATGATCGTGCCATTTGTGCTGCTGGTGCTAGGTTCCCATGATTGGCACATGTGGTATTTCGCCGGATTCGTGATGATCGTGTTCATCACTGCGCCGGTACAGAATTGCGCGTTCCTGTTGCTCGTGGCCGCGTACGGCTATGCCAGCTTCATTTGGCGTTACAGTAGACGTATGAGCAGTCTGCCATTGGTGGCTCGTACGCCATTGACCCATGAGGGGAGTGAGGGGCATGCCTGAGATCTCGGTGATCATTCCGGTATATAACCAGGAAGAATACGTAGGCGCATGCATGGATTCGCTCCTCGACCAGAGTTTCGAGGATTTCGAGGTGCTGGCCGTCAATGACGGTTCCACCGATGCCTCCGTCTCCATTCTCGAGGGCTACGAGCAGCGTGATGGTCGTGTTCAGCTCATTGATCAGAACAATTCCGGCGTATCCGTGGCCCGTAACAATGGACTGTCTCATGCCAAAGGCGAATGGGTGTGCTTCATCGATCCGGATGATTATGTGGCTCCTGACTATCTCGACACCCTGCTGAAAGCCACCGAACGTAATACGGATATCGCCATGAGCACCTGCGTGGCATTCGATGACCAGCGTTCCGCCAGGCAGCATTTCTTCCCTGAATCCTTCACGGCCCGTGCCGCTGATGAGAAGGTGGAACTGTTCCGTCAATTGATGGATGGTTCATATGCACAGCCCAAAGGATTCGTCACGGCCATTGGAGTGCCGTGGGGCAAACTGTACAGGCACGCTTTCCTGCAGGAGCATGGACTGCAGTTCGACGCAGCATTGCCTCGCATGCAAGACAATCTGTTCAATATGCAGGCTTTCCAACTGGCGCACGAGATTGTGTATGTGGATTATGCAGGGTATTACTACCGTATGGGCGGATTGAGCGCGCGCACCTACAAAAACAATGCCAGGGGTCTATACCATCCGGCCATTGACGAGCGTGCCCGACTCATGCGTGAGTACCATCTCGATGGCGATGCGACGTTGCTTCGGGCTTGGAACGAGGAGCAGGTGAACCTGTATTTCCAGGAACTGAAGGCGGTCATCATGCTCGCCGACCCCCAATCCGTCAAGCAGGCGGCTCGGACTCGTGCACAGGCATTGGGGCCACGATTGGATCAGATTGATGTTTCCGCATTGAGCCCTGCAATTCGATTCAAATACACGATGATGCGAAATGCTACGTTGTGTTCGCTTCTGGTACGTGCCTTGCGTGCCAAGGGCTGATACCGCTGAAGGAGATTCATGACTGCTGCAAAATTCGGATTCGTGGTGCTGCATTATCTTGCGGGAGATGCCACGGCAGGTTGCATCGAATCCATCAAAACGCATTGCCCTCAAGCTGTCATCGTGGTGGTGGACAATAACTCGGCCAATGGTAGCTACGAGGAGCTGCAACGCAAGTATGGTGCTGATTCCACCGTGACATTGCTGCATAACGCAGTGAATGAAGGGTTCGCCCGCGGCAATAATACCGGGTATGAATATGCGCGGAATCGCCTGCATTGCGATTTCATCGTCACGATGAACAACGATGCCACCATTTCCTGCGATGATTTCATGGAGCTGTGCGAGGAGGATTTCAAGGCGCATCCTGATGTGGGGGTGATTGGTCCGGACATCGTTTCGGGCAAGAACGGTTCGCACTCGAACCCGATTTATTCGATCATCGACACCCGCGCGGAGGTGGATCGTCAGATATGGCGCTTCAAGGTGATTCTGCTTCTGCTGCACCTTCACCTGTTCGGCCCGCTGACCCGACTCAAGGCAAAACTCACGCATTCCGATGCCAATGCATTGCCCGAGCATGTCAATGCCACGGCAGATGCCATTACCGGCAAACCTTACAAGCTCCATGGTGCGTGCTTTGTATTTACACCGGCATTCGTCAAGCAGTTCAGCTGCGCATTCGACTCCGGAACTTTCCTCTATTTTGAGGAAGACATTCTGTTGATGCGATGCCGAGCCCGGCACCTGACGATGTGGTACGACAAGCGCATCCGGGTAGATCATATGGAGGATGTCTCCACCGACCAGATGATGAGGAAAGATGAGCGTAGGAAGATGATCTTCACGCTGCATAACTATGTGCGTTCATTGAAGGTACTGAAACAGTACGTCAACTCAAAATAATCCAAGTAGATAATTGAGGATATACATGGGCAGGCAGCTGAAACAGCCAAAGATACGCTCAGTGAAATTCAACGTGGTCATGAATACAATCCTGACCACTTCCACCTTCCTATTCCCTCTGATCACGGTGCCGTATGTATCCCGCGTGCTGGGGCCCGACAACAACGGCATCGTTTCCTGGGCGTTTACTTTCGTAGGGTATTTCTCTCTTGTGGCTTTGCTGGGTTTCAATATGTATGGCACCCGAGAGTGTGCAAAGCTTCGAGACGATCGCGAGAAACTGAGCGTGGTGGTTCAGGAGCTGCTTGTCATTCTGATATGTTCCACAACTGTTGTGTACGTCGCATTCGTTGTACTGGTGTTTTTGCTGCCCCGCACCCATGACGAACTTCCCCTCATGTTCATTGTGGGCACCTCGATATGGCTTTCCGCATGCGGCGCGGAATGGTTCTATCGATCCATCGAACAATACGAGTACATCACAGTACGAAATATTCTCTTCAAAATAGCGAGCATTGTGCTGCTGTTTGTTTTCGTACGTCAAACCAACGATTATCTGGCCTATGCTGCAGTTACCGTACTTGGTACAACGGGCTCGAATGTTCTGAATATTCTTCGGCTACGTTCATTCGTCACTTTTTCACGAAAATATGAGATGAACATCCGGCGTCATTTCAAACCCATGTTCGCGTTCAGCATTTCCAGCATCACGTCGGGCATGTATGGCCAGATAGACATGTTGTTGCTTGGTTTTTTCAGCTCGAACTATGCGCTGGGTTTGTATCAGCTGGTATTCAAGATTCGTAACATGTGCACTGGTGTCGGAGGATCGGTCACTGGCGTCATGCTGCCGAGACTCTCATACTACGAGGCGCAGGAGGGGCATGATCAGACGACCAAGTTGATGGCGAAGAATTTCAATTTCCTCTTGATGTTGGGATTGGCCATAATTTCCGCCTTGGTCATTTGCGCCGATCCGCTGATCATGATTCTTGGGGGCAATGACTATCTTCCCGGCAATGCTGCATTGAAAATCGGCGCACCACTTGTGCTGCTTGGGTCAATTGGTTCCATGCAATCGCAATACATGGTCGCTTCCGATCAGGAAAAGGTCTATACGTATACCAATGTGGCTGGTCTTGTGATTGCCATTGTTCTGGAATGCATCTTCATTCCTTTGTGGGGCATTAATGGTGCTGCACTTGGACTTGTGCTTACGGAGCTGTCCGTCTATTGCATTCGCACCTATATTCTTCGTGACTTCATGCGGAAAGTCCGTAAATATACCGATTATTGGAAGATTGCTTTTGCGTGGGCGGTGGCATCCATAGTGACCGCTGGCATATGTTATGCGATGCGTGGGTGGAACCCATTTGTGCAGATCATCATCGCAGCGCTGGTGTTTTGCGTCGCTGATGGCGGCTTGCTTGTACTTGTCAAGGAATCGTTCATCATGTCAATGGTGAGGAAACGCTAGACTACAACGCACGTATGGTCGCTAGTTGGACGATTCTATCCATGAACTTGTTCGGCCAGAATTCGTATGCGAACAGTGTGTGTGTGCGTTGACGTTTTGTCATCTGAGGCAAAGCGCAGTACTGGTCAAGGATTATGAGATTCCGAGTCTGCTGAAGATCAGACAAGGCATCACGTATATAGGTCGCCTGATCCAACATGTGGTTCATATGCGTGACGCGTTGCCTGCGAATCGAATTGCGATGGATTACGAGACTCATGAACGTTTTCAATGCCGAGTAACTGTGCGCTCCCATCGCATTGTCCCCATGTTGCCTATAGTTCACGGTTGCTTCGTCCACATATACCACATGCCCCAACGTGGCTGCGATGAGGGCGTAGCACCAATCATGCATGATCATACGATTGGCGTTTTCGGGATCCCAAGATTGAATGACGTTCAGTAGAGCTGTATTCATTGCGCTTGCACAACCTGTGACGAGATTCTGTGCAAGAAGCTCATTGAGCTGTGTCCGATGAGGGTTGCGCCCGATGAATCGCAGGAATGATGGTGCAATAACATGATTGTTTGCATCTACCACCACAAGATCGGAAAAGGCGAGGATAGGTGCATTCTTCCCATACCGTGCCTCAGCGTTATGCATGCGTTGCATGAATAGTTCCAGCTTGTTTGTATGCCAGATGTCATCTTGGTCCGCCAGAAACACGTATTGACCTGATGCCTGACTCATGAGAAAAGTGAAATTGGCTTGTGGAGAACCATACTTCACTCCCTGTGAAACGATGTTGATTCGGGTATCGTGATTCGCCATTCGCTGAAGAATGCCAAGCGTTCCATCGGAGGAGCAGTCGTCGGAGATGCTAAGTTTCCAATTGGGCACAGACTGCTGCTGAATGGATTCAATCTGTTGCTCAATATATTCCGCGCCGTTATAGGTAGCCATGAGAATTTCAATTTCAGGTTGCATGGATGACTACTTTCCTCATGAGATGTTTCGGTTTTCAAGATACTCCTATAAGGAGAAAGCATGGATTAGACATGTGCCCAATATGCTGCTGAATCCGATCGATACCACAGTGAAGCTGGGTGTTCTGATAGTTGGTAGTTGCTAAACTGATGCCTATGACTGACGCATTCATTCCGAAGAACATCATTGTAACCGGTGGCTGCGGTTTCATCGGCTCGAATTTCGTGCATTACGTGTACAACAATCACCCGGATGTGCATATCACGGTGCTCGATGCACTTACGTATGCAGGCAACCTCGAGAACATCAAGCCGATCCTCGGCGATCGTGTCGAGTTCGTACATGGCAACATCTGCGATGCGCAGCTGCTTGACGAACTGGTGCCGGGGCATGATGCCATCGTGCATTATGCGGCCGAGTCGCATAACGACAACTCGATTGCAAATCCGGAACCGTTTGTGAAAACGAACGTCGAGGGCACATTCCGCCTGCTTGAAGCGGCGCGCAAGTATGATGTGCGGTTCCATCACATCAGCACCGACGAGGTGTATGGCGACCTGGCTCTGGATGATCCAGCGAAGTTCACCGAGGAAACGCCGTACCATCCGTCAAGCCCGTATTCATCGACGAAGGCGAGCTCCGACATGCTCGTGCGCGCCTGGCACCGCACCTATGGGTTGCGCACCACGATCTCGAACTGCTCGAACAACTATGGCCCGTACCAGCATGTGGAGAAGTTCATTCCGCGCCAGATCACGAATATCATCGAAGGCATTCGCCCGAAGCTCTATGGCGATGGTCTCAATGTACGTGACTGGATTCACACCGAAGATCATTCGAGCGCGGTGTGGACGATTCTGACCACTGGCCGTTTGGGTGAGACCTACCTGATCGGCGCCAACGGTGAACGCAACAACCTGACCGTGCTGCACGACATTCTGCGCGTGATGGGTCAGCCGGAGGACGCCTTCGACTGGGTGAAGGACCGCCCGGGCCACGACCGCAGGTATGCCATCGATTCGACGAAGCTGCAGACCGAGCTGGGTTGGCGTCCGACGCACACCGACTTCGAGTCCGGCCTGCGTCAGACCGTGCAATGGTACATCGACAACCCGCAGTGGTGGGAGCCGGCGAAAGCCGCCACCGAGGCCAAGTACAAGGCCCAGGGCCAGTGAATGCTTTGAATCCGCCGCAACTCGGCGGATTCATCATGTACAGACATGCAACAGTGATGTGGAAAGCGTGAACTATGGAATTTGAAAAGGAACTCAAGGTCACGGAGACGAATATTCCCGGCCTGTTGGTCTTCGATTTGCCGGTGCACGGCGATAACCGCGGCTGGTTCAAAGAGAACTGGCAGAAGGCGAAGATGACGGCACTCGGCTTGCCGAAGGACTTCCAGCCGGTACAGAACAATGTCAGTTTCAATGCGAAACGCGGTGTGACCCGTGGCATCCACGCCGAGCCATGGGACAAGTTCATCTCGCTGGCCACCGGCGAGATCTTCGGTGCCTGGGTGGATCTGCGTCCGGGTGACACCTTCGGGCAGGTGTATACGACGCGCCTTGACCCGTCGAAGGCGATATATGTGCCGCGCGGGGTGGGCAACAGCTTCCAGGCGTTGGAGGATGGCACGGCCTACACGTATTTGGTGAACGCGCATTGGTCTCTCGAACAGAAGAAGACATACACCTTCGTGAACCTGGCCGACCCGGAACTCAACATCCAATGGCCGATTCCGCTTGAGCAGGCCGAACTCTCCGAAGCGGACCTGCATCACCCGATGCTCAAGGATGCCAAGCCAATGGATCCGAAGCGCACATTGGTCACCGGTGCGAACGGCCAGCTTGGGCAGTCGATTCGCAAGTATGTTGAAGAGCATGATCTCAAAGGATTCGAATTCACCGACATCGACGAATTCGATTTTTCGGATCCTGCCGCCTATGAGGGGTATGACTGGAGCCTGTACGGCACGATCATCAATGCTGGGGCATTCACGGCGGTGGACAAGGCCGAGACGCCCGAAGGGCGTGTGACGGCGTGGAAGGCCAACGCACTTGGCCCGGCGCTGCTGGCGAAAGTGGCCACCGAGCACAATCTGACCCTCGTGCATGTAAGCTCCGACTATGTGTTCGATGGTACCGCCAAGGTGCACGACGAAGATGAGGCATTCTCGCCGCTTGGCGTATATGGCCAGACGAAAGCTGCCGGCGACATCGCCGTCGCCAACGCCCCGAAGCACTACATCGTGCGCTCGAGTTGGGTCATCGGCAATGGGCATAATTTCGTCAAGACGATGATGATGCTCTCGAACAAGGTGTCTGATCCGAATGATGCATTGAATGAGGTGACGGTGGTGGATGACCAATATGGCCGTCTGACGTTCACCGATGACATGGCAGCTGCCATATTCCATCTGCTCGATGATGAGGATCCGTATGGCACGTATGATCTCACTGGTTCCGGTGACGTGGTGAGCTGGGCACAGATTGCCGCCGAGGTGTTCGCCATGACGAATGGCAATGGAGACAAGGTGCGTCCGATCTCCACCGAGCAGTACTTCGAGAGCGCGAAGGCTCCGGTGAGCCCACGGCCGACGAATAGCACGCTCGATTTGGCCAAGATCGAGGAGACCGGCTATGAGACCACCGATTGGCATGACAGTCTCAAGGCCTATGTCGAAGTCGAACTGAAGAAGTGAGGATGGGTTCCAGATGAAAGGCATTATTCTTGCCGGCGGTTCCGGCACTCGCCTGTACCCGCTGACGACGGTCACCTCCAAGCAGTTGTTGCCGGTGTACGACAAGCCGATGATCTTCTACCCATTGAGTGCGCTGATGATGGCGGGAATCCGAGACATCCTGATTATCTCGACGCCGAAGGATCTACCGAATTTCGAGCGCCTGCTTGGCGATGGCTCCCGATACGGCATCTCGTTGCAGTACAAGGTTCAGCCAAGCCCGGACGGTCTGGCTCAGGCCTTCCTGCTCGGTGAGGACTTCATCGGTGACGATGCATGCGCCCTCGTGCTCGGCGACAACATCTTCTACGGCAACGGTTTGGGCCGCCAACTGCGCAAGGCAGCCGCGCTCGAACATGGCGCCACGGTGTTCGGCTACTACGTCGATGACCCGGAACGCTACGGTGTCGTTGAGTTCGACAAGGAGCACAAGGCAGTGAGCATTGTGGAGAAACCCGAGCACCCTGCATCGAACTATGCGGTGACCGGACTGTATTTCTATGACAACCGCGTGGTCGACTTCGCCAAGCAGGTCAAACCATCACCTCGAGGCGAACTGGAGATCACAGACCTGAACCGCATGTACCTTGACGATGGTTCATTGCACGTGCAGACGCTCGGCCGAGGCTATGCATGGCTCGACACCGGCACCATGGACTCGTTGTTCGAAGCCGGCGAGTTCGTGCGCACGGTGGAGCATGCACAGGGTCTGCCGATTTCGGTGATCGAGGAGATTGCCTACGAGAACCGCTGGATCGACCGTGACCAGCTGCTTGCCGCCGCCGAACGGTATGGCAAGAGCCCGTACGGCAAGCACCTGCTCGACGTTGCCGAACACCGGTTCCTCAGCACCATCGACGATTGATGCATCGACAGCGCAGGGGATGTATGTGCGAAAGGTTCGTTCCGGAAAGTGTTCCGAGCGAACCTTTCGCGCTTCTTGTACTGCAGCACCCCTATTCTTGAAAGACATTGATTTGGATCCCGATCCGGTACGAAAGGGTGGGCATGTCCCGAACAGAAGGCAATGAACCCGAGATTGAGAAGAGCATCGATCAGTCTGCGGAGTCTGCAGGAACCGCACCGCAATCCGAACCGGCAGCCTCACAGGAGCGGGAGGTCGCCGCTCCAAAGCGCCCGTGGTACAAGCGTATCCGATGGTGGGGCTGGACACTCATCGGCATCTTTGCAGTGCTCGTTGCATTTTTTGGCACTTTTGGCGTGCAGGCAATGATGGTGAAGAATTACGAGCTCGGCTCCATCGACACCATCAGGCGCACCGCGATGAGCGGCAATGTGAAGGAACTGCCGAACGCCGTCTCGAAGATGCAGGAAAACACCAGAAAAGCCAACCGCATCACGCACAACGGCCTATGGAATTTCATTGGATCATGGCCGGGCATGGGCAGCAACATCGGTGCAGCGCAAGATCTGACCCAGATTGTTGCGGATGTAAGCCAAGATGTGGTGCCCAAATACATAGATATCGCGTCCAACATTATGTCGGACAAGCTGTTCAGTAACGGTCAGGTCAATATCAAACCCGTCACCGCGCAATACGTGAATTTCGTCGAGGCCAACAGTGATCTGATGAGCCAGCTCGCACGCATCAACGACATTCCGGAACCATCGATCGGCGTGGTCCGTAATCTGGTCAACATGGCCAAGGGATATGTGGGGACAGCCGATGGGCTGCTCAAGCAGGCGGAAACCATTATGCAGGATCTGCCGAGCTATCTGGGGTACAAGGAGCCCCAAACTTATGCGGTCATGGCAATGACACCTGCGGAGATGCGTATGTCCGGCGGCCTTATCGGGGCCATCGGTACGCTGACTCTCAACAAAGGCAAGATTGAGATTGGTGAATTCCTTCCCAATGACGCGTATGTCAAGGAAGGAGGTGCAGATGTGGATTTCGACACCAAACGCATTTTCATGAATGACGGACCGTTGTATATGACGTATGACGTACGTGATCTGGCCAACTTCACCGACACCGAAATGACGGCGAATGCGTTCCTCTCGCTGTGGAAGAGAATGCCATGGGGCGAGAAGACCACACTCAACGGCATCATTATGGTTGATCCGGTGGTGGTGCAGGCTCTCGTGAAAGTCACCGGTGACGTGAAACTGCCGGATGGCACTGTGCTCAATGGCAATAACACCGCCCAATTCATGATGAATACGGTATACACCGAACATGAGCCGGAGGAGACGAACGCCTACTTCGGCATCGTGGCGAAGGCCTGCGTGGGCACGTTGATGAAGCATATGGATATGAAGACGATTGGTTCACTCGCCAAAGATCTGCGCACATTGGCCAAAGAACGCCATCTGGCGATGTACTCATTCACGCCATCGTTGGAGGACCTCATCAAGGCCGCCGGATTCTCCGCCACGTTGCCCACCGACAAGGTGAACCCCACATTGGGCGTCTACCTCACCGAACAGAACCCATCCAAGATGGGTTGGTATATCAAGCGTTCCACGAAGATCAAGCAGATCTGCACCGACTCTGCACCCTACAAATATCAGGTGGAGTACACGTTGGAGAACACGCTCAAGGAAGACGAGGTGGGCAAGCTCAGCTGGTACATCACCGGCCAGTTCCCCTACAATGAGGGTGCCAGCCTCGATAAGGTGTTCTTCTACCCGCCGTATGGCGGTGAATTGAGCAATTTCAAGGTGCAGGGAACCGGTTCGGTTCCGGCCATGGATTCATTCAACGCGGCGATCATGTACCGTTCGCTGGCACAGGTGAGGCCGGAACAGAAGGTGACCTACACCTTCGATGTAACGACGTCGAAACAGGCGGCGAGTCGTCTTGCCGTCGACCAGACGCCAATGGGCACCGAGAACACGAATGTGGAGTACCTCAATTCGTGTCCAGTCAATTGATGGGTGGACGTACTGCAGAGGTACTACATTGGAGACCGCATCACTAGAAACCGTATGACGAACGGAAAGACGCGACGATGACCACTCACCAGACGACCGCAGTACTCATACCGTGCCTAAATGAGGAGCAGACGATAGGGAAGGTGGTGGCAGACTTCCGTCGCGAATTGCCGGATGCCGTTATCTACGTGTACGACAACGCCAGTGACGACCGCACCTCACAGGTAGCTGCTGATGCGGGTGCGATCGTGCGTATGGCTCCTGAACGAGGAAAGGGCAATGTGCTGCGCAGAATGCTGCGTGACATCGATGCGGACCGGTATGTGCTGGTGGACGGTGACGACACCTACCCGGCCGAAGACGTGCACACCTTGTTGGACACGCTCGACCAAGGCTGGGACATGGTGGTCGGCGACAGACTTTCCTCGACCTATTTCACCGAAAATAAACGCCCATTCCACAATACCGGCAACCGCTTGGTCCGCTCCGCGATCAATAGCACCTTCCACGCGCAGATTCGCGATGTGATGAGCGGGTATCGTGTGTTCGACAATCTGTTTGCAAAGGCGTACGGGGTCATGTCCAATGGTTTCGAAATCGAGACGGAGATGACCATTTTCGCACTGGATCGCAAGCTGCGTGTGACGGAGGTGCCAATTCAGTACCGGGATCGGCCGGAGGGCAGCACCAGCAAGCTGAGCACGTTCTCCGATGGTGCGAAGGTGCTCAACCTCATTTTCCGCTTGGCCTATGAGAACCGCCCGTTGCCGTTCTTCGGCACATTGGGAGGCATCATTGGCGGTGTTGGGCTTGGCTTGGCGCTGTGGGTGTGCATTGAATTCGCACAGACCGGCATGGTACGAAGATTCCCGCTGCTGATTGGATCCACCATGCTGATGATCATCGGAGTCATTGCGGTGTTCACCGGTTTGGTGCTCGCGGTGTTCGCCCGCAAGGATCGTTCGCGTTTCGCCTTCGCGGCACAGACCTACATCGCGGCATCTGGTCGTCATCCAAGCGTCAGCGAGCCCTACCGTGCATGCGTTGACGAGGTCTCGCATGAGCCCGTCACTGATGGACAGTGACGAGATCCTTGGTTCCGGTCTTGTAGCGGTAGATGAAGGGGATTACCAATAGAGGCAGAATCGGATAATAGTAGCGTACCTGCAGGCCATCCAATCTGAGACTTTCGGAGGGAAGCGTCCAGGTGAGCAGGAACGGGATGTACATGAGGAATAGTGTGGCAAACACAATGAATCCGACAAGTGTGTAAACCTGCATGGTGGTGCGCCGAGGAACGGCGATGCGGGCGTCCTGGCCGAACATCCATGCAATGAGCAAAAGAATGAGGCAGACGATTAACGTGGGATTGCTCTGTACCATGTTGAATGTGGTCAGGAACACATTGGCTAGAATCCGGAACGTGGTTCCAAAGGGATTATGCAGTGCCGCGTTGAAATTATAGGCATATAGGCCTTCCACGCGTTCTGGGTTGTATCCGAAGAATTTCTGCCAGCACAGCACTGTGGCGCCGACAACCAGAACGGTCGATGCTGTGTACCACACTTTCTGCTTTCCAGACAGTGCTTTGCACGCAAGCCATGGCAGCAGAATGATTGGTATGTACACGTATTTGAGGAAGCATATCAGGCAGGTGCCTACAGTGAGCGCTGCAACCTGCCAGTTGTTCAGACGGCGTTCGCGTTGCATGAGACGTACGCATACCGCTATGAACAAGGCGACTGCGGCGAATAGTGTGCCGTCTGTCATCAAAGTGCTTGAACAGAACACAGGTAACGGCAGCATGCCCAGCAGTGCGATGATGCCTTTTGCTGTGGGAATCACAGCGATGGCGAGCAGGAACAACAGCAGATAACAAACCAGATTCGAAGCCCGGGCGTAGTTGATGCAGGTACTTGGGTTGGCATGGGTGAGGAAGCCGAATTTCATGCCGATGGCTTGCGGAATGTAGGCGAAGAACATGTACTGGTTACTGCGCGTGGGTGTTGTGATGATACGTTCCCCCTCGGCAAGATTGTTCAGTCTGTCGCACTGCGTGGCATACTCGTCGTTTCTGGTGAGATCGAATGGGTTGATCGATTCCACCAGAGCGTTTTTCGCCCCATTCACGCTGCCTTGGAGATATCGTGCTTCTCCTGTGAGCAATTGTCTGCCGCCGACCGGCATGCTGCTGGGAACCTCCGAAGTGCGTGGGTCATATTGCCGGTGGGACTCTGGTGCCCGTGTGATATTGAACGACTGACCGGTGGCCAATGCATAGGTCGATGGAAGATGCATGTCGGGATCCGCCATGGTCAGTGGCGCCGTTGTGGTGATGAACGCAATGCCTTCGACCATGGAGATGATGAGGAACAAGGCCATCATCTTCCAGCTTTCGCGCAGTCCCTTGCCAATGAGTTCGGGGAATGGTGAAGAAACCTTGTCCGTATGCCGATGGCGTTGTGCTGACTGCATTGTTTTCTCGGAATCCCCGTTGGTTGCCTCCATATGAGTCTCCTTTCTTCGTGGATTTCCAGCAGCCGACGGTTCGTCATCTGCCCTGGGAACGGTCCTCTTCCTTATCGTGCCGTAACAAATGGACTCCACCCCGGATCATGGGGCGTCGAATGTAGTGGAATTATGCCACCCGTGCCACGAGTCTAGCGTGGTTGATGGTCAATGTGTCTCCTCCTTCGTGCAGGTGCAGCATGCGTGGTATATGGCGTTATGGATTTCACGGATTAGGGTTGACTCGGAAAATTCTAAAAGACTCCTGTAAATCAGGCATTCTTTTTACCGAAATATGTGAAATCAGGCAATAATCTCTACTGAAGATGCTATATTGAGCATGTATCGCTGTGACATACGGTCTCAGTTTGTTACGAAATAATCCGTCTGTCGACGTAAGGAAGTTTGTATATGTCGTCTCTGCAAGGATTCGAAGTAGTCAGCCCGAACACGGCCTCCGGTCGTTCCGTACTCACAGTCACGAAGAACTACGCTCGGTTGAACAAGAACGCCGTGCTTGAACTTGGGCGCCCTGAATTCATTGAGTTCTTCATCAACCCGACCACCAAGCAGTTCGCGTTCAAGGCATGCGAGGAAAGCAACCCGAATGCGATTCCGTTCTTCATTCCAGGCAAGACCACCGCTTCGGTGACGCTGAACCAGCAGTTCGTGCTTGACGCAATGGGGCCGTATTTCGAGTTCCCCGAAGTCGAGGACGATCAGGAGGCTTACGCACAGATCAAGGGCACGCTGCTGAACTCCGAGGATATGCTGGTGTTCAATGCGGCGAAGGCCGAGCAGGGTGTGATGAAGAAGCGTGGTCGTAAGAAAGGCCAGAAGGTGAAGGTCTCCGAGGCCTGAACCAATCTAGCCCCTATCTATTACAACGGTCGCCGTTCGCGGTGGCCGTTTTTGTTTGCCGTGATATCCCGATGCCCATTTCCGAGCCTCGACAAGTATATATGTGTAACACTTGCCAATGCGAGTTCAATGTACATTCTTCGCGAGTTATTCGGTATAAATAGTGTCCTATTGACTGAATATACTAGATAAGGCTTTGCTTGGCGGAGGAGCGGAAGGGAATACGGTGCGTGATACATCTCGGTGGACTGCAGGCTCCTCAATGCAAACGCAGGAAATACGTATAGTCACAGGCCATGAGCAGAATCACCGTGCTGAGTCGAAAGAATCGACGCGCCAGCAGTTGCCGTATGAGCCGATCACGTTCTACAACACCTCGTTTGAGGAATCCGGCAAGAAAAGAGCCAATCACCTGTGCAACGCGCCTCGCTGGCGCTTCCTCTTCATATTTACCATTGCGGTGGTTGATGTCATCTCGATGCTGATCGCCGTGGTGGGCGTACTGTTGGTCAATCGCGAGGCATACACCACGATTGAGCGGTACATGCCGGTCTGGGCGTTCATTGTGCTGTACTGCATTGTGTGGCTCACCTGTTTGGTGTGGCGCGGTACGTACCACAGGCACATCATGGCAGAGGGATATGAGCTCTATGTGGAGGTGCTCAACGCCACGATAGCCACCATTGTGGTGTTCTGCTTCATCGTGTTCATGCTGCATTTGGATTACCCTCGCACCATTCTTCTTGTCGCACCAATCTTCGGCATGGTGTTGGCACTTTTCGGCAGGCTCTTCCTTCGCCTGATGCTCCATAGGAAGCGCGAAGAGGGTGAATACAAGTACAATACGGTGATTATCGGTTCCTCCGCAGGCATTAATAGCGTGCTCAAACTCTTCGATGCCAACAGGAATTGGGGGTATCGCGCCGTCGCCATATGCCCCATTGAGAAAGTGCCGGATCGTGACGATGCCTACATTATGACCGATTTTGTGCCGGAAGAGGGCATCGCCGAGAAATACGCTGTGCAGACGGTGCCGTTGAACTCCAACTTCCCTCGCAAACTGCAGCAGATCGGCGTGCAGGAGGTTTTCGTGGCCGATGTGCTCGACCGTGATTCCAAACTGCTGCATGGCATTGCACTGGCCATTGAATCCTTGGGCATGGAGCTTGCGCTATCGGTGGCATTGGCCGATGTCGCAGGCCATAGGCTGTACCTGCACAACACCACCGAACAGCCGATTCTACTGGCTAGCCTGCCGCAATACCGTGCCACGACATTCCTGTTGAAGCGCATTTTCGACATTGTGCTGTCGTCGTTAGCGCTCATCATCTCGTCGCCAATCATGCTCGGCGTGGCCATCGCCATCAAACTGGACGACGGTGGTCCGATCTTCTTCAAACAGACCCGCATCGGTTTGCATGGACGCAGATTCCAGATGTACAAGTTCCGTTCCATGGTGACGAACGCCGAGGAAGTCAAGAAAAAGCTGATGCAGGAGACCGGCCAGACCGATCGCTTCATTTTCAAGATGAAGGACGATCCACGCATCACACGGGTAGGCCGCTTCATCCGACGTACGTCACTCGACGAATTCCCGCAGTTCCTCAATGTGCTCAAAGGCGATATGTCCATGGTGGGCCCGCGCCCGGCACTGCCCGAGGAGGTGGCGCGCTATGGTTCGCTCTATTCGGCCCGTCTGCTCGTGAAACCGGGCATCACCGGTCCATGGCAAATCTCCGGGCGCTCCGACCTCACCGAGGAGCAAAGCGAGTACCTTGATGTCTCGTACATCGAGAACTGGTCGATCACCGGCGACATCGCGATTCTGATCAAGACGGTGTGGGTGGTCATCCGCGGTACGGGCGCCTACTAGTTGGATACGTATGTTTGATGGGGCTCTAGGTGTTGTGTGACACTAAGAGCCCCCATCTTTTTCCTAGCCATATCCATAATTGCTACCTGTAGCCAATCGGCTGTTACAGGAGAGCATTCCATAATACCGGGAAATAAGTGGGATCTTGGGAATCGTGGAGGCGTTTATCGTCTCCCATAAGAGATTTAATGGCGGCCTTTGTTGCCGCAACAAAAAGGGTGGTTCATCCATGTTGGATGAACCACCCTGAATAGTGCCGGGAAACCGGTCTGCGGTTTAGTACCAGTGGTTCGCCTGCCAGAAGTTGTAGGCGCCCTGCACGGAGCCGTAACGGCCCTTGCAGTAGTCCCAGAACCATTTGAGCTGCGTCTGGTAGTTCGACTGCCAGTCGGCGCCGTGCGAGGCCATCTTGCTGCCCGGCAGCGCCTGAGCGAGGCCGTAGGCACCGGAGCTCGGGTTCGTGGCGTTCACGTTCCAGCCGGATTCACGGCTGATGATGTACACGGTGGCGGTGAAGTCGCCTTCCGAACCGCCGTTGGCAAGCAGGTAGTCATGCGCCCACTGCTGCATCTCGCCCACAGGCGCGGTGGAGCCGATGCTCGAGGCTGCCGCCTGCTGCGACGAGTTGTTCGCATTGGTATTCGAGTTATTGCTGGTCTGCGCCGGGGCCGAGGTGGCGGCGGGCTGCGGATTCCCTGTGCCCACGAGCACCACCTTCTCGACCGGGGCCTTCTTCACCCAGGTGGCGAAGGTGTTCGACGAGACCACCTTGTCGCCGGTGCGGGTGACCAGATTCGTCTTTTCGAGAATGCCTTCCTCGCCCTCGGTCTGCACCTTCTCGGTGCCCTTCGGCAGTGACGGGTCGTCTTTCTTCACCGTGTTGAATGGGATCTTCGATTCCGTGGTCTCCATCTTCGCGCCCTGGCGTTCGATGGAGATCGTGGTGGATTCGTCCACCTTCGTGGTGAGCGACGGGTTCACCTGATCGCCCGGCTCCAACGTGATGTCGCCGGCGTCGAGCACAGACTTCACGTCGGTGAAGTCCTGGCCGAGCACGACGCGGGACTTGCCGTTCACCTTGACGGTGACGTACGAGGTGTCGCCGTCCATGGCCTCGCGGGCGTTGCCACGGGAGGCCGCATGATTGCTCTCGGTGATGGAATATGCGGTTGCGCTGGGCGTTGGCTGCGCCTCGGCACGCGAATACATGCTTTGGGTTGCGACTACTCCGGCCACTACAAGACCCACCGACGCCATCGCAGTGGAAATGCGAATCCACTGCCGTTTGCTCAACGAGCGCAGCGTAGGTGCGTTGTGCTTGCTATGGTGTGCCATTCTTCTCCTAAAGTCTGCGGATAATGCCGATGCCAAGACGCCGACTTCGTTAACGAGCGTCTTCTGTGTGCGGCTGCCAAACCGGGCGTCTCAAACACATGCTGGGCAGAAGTATACGCGCACCGTTGCAGTTTTTCCACGCAGAGGGCAATATGTCACCCAGTTCTCACATTCGGCCGATAGAGAAACACAATACTTCTGCGAGATTGCTGCGATGCGCTGGCATGCGGATTGAACATTGCGCAAATGAAAAGGCGGCACATGTCGTGCATGTGTCGCCTTGGCGGAATGACTGCCGAATCAGGCGTCATGCTCTTCGATCAGCTCGTCCTGGTCGGTGCCTGCGGCCTTGGCCGCTGCGAGCGCAGCCTCGACGTCGAGCGCCTTGGCCTGGCCGATGAGATCGTTCAGGTCGGCTTCGCGCAGTGCGCCGGCCTCCTGGTAGATCACATGGCCCTTCTTCACGATCATGAGCGTGGGGACGGCCTGCACGTTGGCTGCGTTGGCGAGTTCCTGGTTCTTGTCGATGTCGATCTTGCCGAAGAAGATGTCGGGGTTCTCGTCCGCCACCTTGTCGAAGATCGGGCTGAACGCCTTGCACGGGCCGCACCAGGTTGCGAAGAAATCGAACAGCGCGATCTCGTTGCCCTTCACTGCCTGTTCGAAATCTGCGGAAGTGAGTTCCTTAACTGCCATATCTAGCTCCTTAAAGTCTGTCGGGGCGTTTCTTGGCGTCCCTTATTCACGTACAACCCCATGTTTAGCAATTCATTCCGTGAGTTTCCTGCAATACGCCACGAGGTAAATATGTCGGCGTGCCGGATTCTGCCTGCCGGCGTGCGTTCGTTGCTTGCGCGCGTCATAATAGGGGTATGCGAGTCTTGAATGATGAAGTGCCCGATGACGGCGATTTCGACGCCGGACGCTCCCGCGGCGAGTTCGACCACATCACGCCCGAAGACATCACGCGTGGCACGGGCAACCCTCCCGGCTGGCTCGGTGCCGACGACATTGCCGATCTGCGTTCGCGCATGCCCATTGCGTATGTGGAGATCGTGCCCGTGCGCGTCGATGATTTCGGCCGCGTCACGCAGATTGGCTCCCTGCTGCGCGTGGCGAACGACCAGTCGATTGTGGAGCGCACGCTGATCGCTGGCCGCGTGCTGTATCACGAGTCGTTGCGTGAGGCGATTGCCCGCAACATTTCGAAGGACATGGGCGAGCTCGCATTGCCGGTGCTGCCGCAGACGTTGACACCGTTCACGGTGGCCGAGTTCTTCCCGACCCCGGGAGTCTCGCCGTACTTCGACGCGCGCCAGCATGCGATTGCGCTGTGCTATGTGGTGCCGATCGCCGGTGACTGCAAGCCGCAGGATGAGACGCTCGACGTGGAGTGGGTGGATCCGCATGGCCCGCAGATTACCGAGTTCATTGAGCAGATGAACGATGGGCATGGCACGATTGTGCGCCAGGCGCTCGCGTGGGTGAATCTGTGAGCAGACTGGTGGATTTCTGGGTGTTTACGCTTAACAGTCGTTTGACAGTATGAAATGAAACCGAGTGAGGGAGATGGGTATGGCGGACGACCATGCAAGGGAATTGCCGGTGATTGCAAACCATGTGATTCGTGAGGGCAACGGCATTCCGTTGGTGCTGGTGCATGGCTTCCCGGTGGACAGCCGCATGTGGGGGCGTTGTGCGATGGCGCTCATGGAGCTGAGCGATGCCGATGAGCTCGTGCAGTACCCGATCTGGGCGCCGGATATGCCGGGTGCGGGCGAGAGTCCGGTGCCGACTGCGGCACAGAGCGGGCGTGAGAACGAGGACGGCTCGTTGCCGGACGGCTTGGATCGCATCGCTGACGCCTACGTGGCCCTGCTCAACGACGCCGGGTACACGCAGGCGATCTGGGCCGGCCTGTCGATGGGCGGCTATGTGGTGCTCGGCATTCAACGCCGTCACCCTCAGGCGGTGGCCGGCATCGCGTTGCTCGACACGAAGGGCGACGCGGACAGTGATCAGGCGCATGCCTCGCGCATCGCCATTGCGAAGGAATGCGTGGAACGGCAGACCACCGAACCGGTGATGTTCTTCGTGGACGTGCATGAAGGCGATTCGAGCGTGAAGAAATCCGCCGCGTACATTGACCAGTTCTCGCAATGGATTCGCGAGCAGCAGCCTGACGGTGTCGCCTGGCGTGAACGCATGGCGGCCGCACGCCCCGACCTGAACGACGAATTCGCGAAGATCACGGCGCCGGCTGCGGTGATCTGCGGCGAGGAGGACCCGTCGAGCGCTCCCGCCGTGATGAGACCCCTCGCCGAACGCATGGTGAACACGACGGTGGTGATGACCGAAATAGAGGATTGCGGGCACTTCAGCGCATGGGAACGCCCTGAGACGGTGGCCCGCGCATTGCATGAACTCGTTTCGAGGGTGCCGGCCGCCGCCGGAGCCGACCCTGCTGCCGCCGACGCGGCCATTGCAGCCAGGGAGGCCTGATGTTCGCACCACTCGCATTGACGCAGGCATTGCCCTACCTGCCCTTGGCCCAAGGCGACATCGACTACCAGGTGGAACGGCGAGCGGACCCGCAGCTCATCGAGCAGGTGCTCCAAATGCCCTCCACCTGTGTGCTGCTGTGCCGCAAGGGCAAGGTGGCCGTGCCATTCGGGCAGCACAACATGGCGCAATTGGCCGCCTCCCGCATGCGTTTGGCAACCTTGCCCGGCTCGTATGTGGCACGGGCGCTCGAACACGGCAACAACGGTGTGGTGGCCATGTATCTGGGCCGCTACAAAGGCGCGCACGATGAGCATGCCATTGCGTTGGACCTGACGGCTGTGGAGGAGGGCGAGGAGCTGCGTCGCGTGGAGGAGCGCGCGGCAGCGGCCGGGCACGCCGTCGACGCGGCCTTCGGCGACGACGTGGATGCGCGCGAATCTGCAGACAGCAACGCCGTGAACATGTTCGAGCAGGCGGTGGAACGGTTCGACTGGGTCGACCTGCGCATGTTCGCGCCGCACGCCAGCTCACGTGAGATAGGGCAGGCGGTCACGATGCTCTCGCTCGCCAACTGGCACGACATGCAACGGCATTGCCCACACTGCGGCGCACCCACCGAACCGGCGATGTCGGGTTGGGCGCAACGCTGCACAAGCGAGTCGGACGACCACCGCATACTGTTCCCCCGAGTCGAACCGGCGGTGATCTGCACCGTGGTCGATGCGAAGGACCGCCTGCTGTTGCAGCACAACCGCGCGTGGAAACACAGCAATCTGTTCTCCGTGTCGGCAGGGTTCGTGGAGACCGGCGAGAACCTCGAACACGCATGCAGGCGCGAAACGATGGAGGAGACCGGCATACGCGTGGGCGAGGTGAAATACCTCGGCTCGCAGCCCTGGCCGTTCCCGTTCTCGCTGATGATGGGGTTCAAGGCGCAGGCGCTGAGCAACGACATCCACGTGGACGGCGACGAGACGATCGCCGCACGATGGGTGACGCGCGACGAATACACGAATCTGCTCGTCACCGGCGAGATCGAAGCGCCCGGCAAGGCGACGATCGCACGCGTTATGATCGAGGAATGGTACGGGCGCGAACTGGACTGAGCGCGCGGAACACAGGACAGCCGAATACGGAATCGGACAGCACGAACGATACAAGGAGAGAATATGGCAGAGGAGAACGAACAGGGCACGCATCTCGACGTGCCGGACTTCCTGCAGTACTCGCATGACCACGTGTGGGTGGACGAATCGGTCACGCCGGCGGTGCTCGGCATCACCGAATTCGCGGCGAACAAGATGGGCGACATCGTGTTCGTCGACCTGCCCGAGGTGGGCATGCGCGTGGAGGCGGGCGACGAGCTCGTGCAGATTGAATCCGCGAAGGCCGTCGAGCCGATGATCTCGCCGGTGGCCGGCGTGGTGCGCTACGTGAACAGCGAGACCGAGGACGACGGTGCGGTCATCAACGACGACCCGTACGGCGAGGGGTGGATCGTCAAAATCGAGCTCGATGACGACGAACCGGATCTGCTGTCGGCCGGCGAATACGCGAAATTCATTGCCCAGCAGCAGTAGAATACGGGTATCGCAGGCATATATACGAAACAATCAACGGAAAATGCGTTAGAGACATGGCATATACGGACAGGTCGGACCGCGAGCTCAGGAAGACCAAGCGTCTGCTTGAGGCGGCACTCGCACAGGTGAAACGCGAACAGGCCGAGCGCGCACGCCTCGCCGCGGACGGCGACGGTAGCACGGTTGCGACGCAAGGTCGCACGGTGAGATCCGGCGAAGGGCCTACGGACGCCGACTTCGACGACACGCAGCATGCAGGCTCCGCCGAGACGCGCGTCATCACCGGCATTGCGAACGGGCAGGCGGAAACCGAGACCCCGGAACGGCAATGGCGGGCGCCGGCGGTGGCGTTGCGCACGACGTCCGCAGCCACGTCCACAGACGACATGCCGACCGTGGCCGTGCCGCTCGGCTCGCTCTCCGCGGCGAAAGCGCCGGCGGGGAGAACGCGGCTGAGGAGGAATCCGAAACTCGTCTCATCGATCAAGCGAGTGCTGCGCAAGGCGATCACTTGGACGTTCGGCCTGTGGATACGGTTCTCCACGGCCATCGCAAAGCAGCTGCATTGGTTCCCCATGGTCAAGCCATACGTGGGCTACGGCACGGAGGAATACTCGCGACTGGTTTGCCGTACTATCCTCGCGCCGGCAGACGGACAGCCGAACAAGCCGATGCGCGGCATCCACGCGATGCTCGAAGTGCCCGCGCCCGGCCAATGCGTGCAGATCGACATCGACGGTGTGCCGCTGCGAACCGTGCAGGTGGGCACGATGGAGGTCTACAACCCGGTCGATTCCGCACGGTCGGTGACGATGGATTACTCGGTTTCGGATTCGGCAGGCTACCTCGACTTGCTCGCCGAGCACAGGCTCGAGCCGGGCGTGCACATGGTCAGCTGCAAGGTGACGCGTCGTCCGGCGGTAGAGGCGGAGCTGTTCACGATACCGAGCACGGCGAAGGTGGGCGTGATCTCCGACGTCGACGACACCTGTATGGTCACGCAGGTGCCCACATTGTGGAAAGCCGTGTACAACATGCTGTTCCTGAGCCCGCACAAGCGCGCGTCGGTGCCAGGCATGGCGGTCATGTACAACAAGATCGCGAGCATGTTCCCGGGGGCGCCGTTCTTCTATCTGTCCACCTCGCCGTGGAATGTGGAGAATTCGATTCGTAACTTTCTGAAGGATTATGGATTCCCCGACGGTCCGCTGCTGTTGCGCGACCTCGACCCACGGCCGAAGACCTTCGTACCCTCCGGCGTGCAGCACAAGCTCGAATACGCCGAGCAGCTCATGGAGGACTTCCCCGACATGAAGTTCATTCTGATCGGCGACGACGGGCAGAAAGACCCGACCACCTACGCCGAGATCGCTCGCCGCTACCCGGGGCGTGTGCTCGCCATAGGCATACGCCAGCTCTCGCCCAAGGAATCCGGCGGATTCGGCACAATGTCGGGCTTCTCCACCACGCAGCCTGTGCCGGTGACCGACGTGCCGGTGTTCACGGGCACCACCGGTTCGAACATCATGAAGACGATGTTGCCGTACCTGCGGCAGTTCATGTGAGTCCGAGCCTCCTCTGCGGCAGCCGACCCTTTTTACGCAGTGAAACAACTGAACGGAAGAAATCCGCATTGAACAGAAGAAATCTGCGTAAAAAGAGACAGATAGGGCGCGTAAATGTCTCTTTTTACGCAGAAAGTGGGGCGTAAAAGGGACAGGTGGAAGTCTGCGGATGTCCCTTTTTACGCAAGGGAGGGTGCGCAGGTATAATCTTTGGCCTAATGACTGGTATGCATGTTTTCCCGAAGCCGCCGGAGGCGAAGCAGGTTCCCTCCGTGCGCACGTTCCACGGCGACACCTTCACCGACCCCTACGAGTGGATGCGAGATAAAGATTCCGCAGACCTCAAATCGTATGTGGCCGCCGAGAACGCCTACACCTCCGCGCGCACGGCCGGCTTGGCCAATCTGCGCAAGACGCTATTCGACGAGTTCCGCTCGCATGTGCAGGAGACCGACATGTCGGTGCCCACGCGACTGGACGGCTACTGGTACTACGCACGCACGCAGGAGGGCAAGCAGTACGGCGTGCAGTGCCGCATGCCGATCCGCGGCGAGGACGATTGGACGCCGCCCGAGATTAATGCCAACGATGCGCCGGGCGTGATCCCCGGCGAACAGGTGATCCTCGACGCCAACACAGAGGCCGAGGGCCACGATTTCTTCCAGATCGGCGGCATGGACATCTCGAAGGACGGCACATGGCTGCTGTTCGGCGTCGACACGTCCGGCGACGAACAGTATGACTTCCGCATTCGCAACCTCGACACCGGCGAACAGTTGCCCGACGAGCTCGACGGGCTGGCTGCGGCGTGCTTCACGCCCGATGGCCGCTATGTGTTCGCCACGCTGCTCGACGACGCGCAGCGCCCATATGCGATTCGCCGGCACAAGGTGGGCGAGCCGGTCGAACGCGACGTGATTGTGTACGAGGAACACGACGAGAAATTCTGGGTGGGCATAGGGCTCTCCTTCGATGAGCGGAATCTGGTGATCGGCACCGGTTCGAAAACGACCACCGAGGTGCTCATGCTGCCCACTGCGACGCCGGAGGGGGAGTTCCAGGCGTTCATTCCGCGGCAGGAGGGCGTCGAGTACGACGTGAGCTTCGCCGTGTTCGAACATGCGGGCGAGCATGGCGAGGATCTGCCGGTTGCAATCGTCTACCACAATCTCGCCAACCCGAATTTCGAGATCGATGTCATCGACATGAGCGCCGCCCGCCCGCCCTACCGCATTGGCGATGGCGTGCGCATTGTGCAGGGTTCGCCGTACGGCAGCGAGGACGGCGAGAAGGTGATCGCCGGCGCGTCCGCAATGCCGGTGGGCACGCCGTACGACGATGCCACGAATCCGCAGATTCTGCGCGGCGTGCGCGGGCTCGCGGTGGAGGGCATCGCGATGCACGAGCATTTCGTGGCGCTCTCGTACCGCGCGAACGGACTGCCCAAGCTCGCGGTGATGTCGAAACAGCAGGCCGCACAGGACTTCCTCGCGCGCCGCCCCTGGCAATTCGCCGAGGTGAACGTGCCTGAGCTCGATGGGGATTGGGACGGCGCCTCGGACGACGCTGCGGTGAATCCGCCGCAACTCAAGGATTTCGAAGGCTCCTCGGCGCGCCTGTATTCGATCGGCACCGCCGGCAACCCGAGCTACGAGGCGCCGCGCATGCGCTACATGGTGACGGGCTACACGCGGCCGGGCGAACTGCGCGAGTTCGACCCGCGCACCGGTGAGGACGTGCTGCTCAAACGCGCGAACGTGCTGGGGAGTTTCGACGCGCGCGACTATGTGGAGCGACGCATCTGGGTGCAGGTGCGCGACGGCGAGCAGGTGCCCGTCTCGCTCGTCTGGCGACGCGATTGCGTGCGCGGGCGCATGCCGATGTTCGTGATCGGCTACGGCGCCTACGAAATCAGTTCGGACCCGGCGTTCTCGGTGTCGCGACTGAGCATGCTCGACCGCGGCGTGCTCTACGTGGTGCCGCATGTGCGCGGCGGCGGCGAAATGGGCCGCGCATGGTACGAGATGGGGCGCAGACGCAACAAGAAGCACACGTTTGAAGATTTCATAGACGTCACTGCGGCCATACAGGACTGCGGGCTCGCCGACCGTGCGCGCACGGTGGCGAACGGCGGCTCCGCGGGCGGCCTGCTGATGGGTGCCGTGGCGAACATGGCGCCGGAACGATTCGCCGGCATCGAGGCGGATGTGCCGTTTGTGGATGCACTGACGACGATTCTCGACCCGACGTTGCCGCTCACGGTGACCGAGTGGGATGAGTGGGGCGACCCGTTGCACGATGCGGAGACCTACCGCTACATGAAGACGTACACGCCATACGAGAACGCGCCGGCGCCGGGCGAGGGCGGCGCGCGGTGGCCGGACGGCACGCCGGTGACGGCGTTCCCGAAGATCTTCGTGACCACGTCGATGAACGACTCGCGTGTGATGGTGGTGGAGCCGCTCAAATGGGTGGCGCGGCTGCAGGCCGCGGGTCTGGACGCGATCATCAAGATCGAGGCCGAGGCCGGTCACGGCGGCACCAGCGGGCGCTACGCGCAGTGGAAGCAGATCTGCTACGAGAACGCGTGGGTGCTTGCCGCCATGGGCATCGAAGAGTGAGAAGAGCGGTGCCGGTTCGCGTCGGCGCCGACTGCTCCGGAGTAATCCCAGGAATAATCTCACCACTAATCTCACCGTCAATCTCACTATGCGAAACGTTCGCGCCGAAACGTCCAAGAACTGAAAACCGCGCGAAAGCGGCGAGTGCGAGCGGGTAGTCTGCCCATATGACTCAAAACGCAAAGCAGTACACGATCGCCGTCATTCCCGGCGACGGCATTGGCAAGGAAGTGACCCCGTGGGCACAGCAGGCGCTCGAAAAAGCCACCGAGGGAGTGGCGACCTTCGAGTACGAACCGTTCGACCTGGGGGCGGAGCGGTATCTGCGTGACGGCGAGATTCTGCCGGACGAAGATCTCGAACGCATCAAGAGCACCGACGCGATTCTGCTCGGTGCGGTGGGCGACCCGCGCATCAAGGCGGGAATTCTCGAACGCGGCTTGCTGCTCAAGCTGAGGTTCGCGCTCGACCAGTATGTGAATCTGCGCCCGTCGAAGCTGTACCCGGGGGTCGAGTCGCCGCTGGCGAACCCGGGCGAGATCGATTTTGTGGTGGTGCGCGAGGGCACCGAAGGCCTCTACTGCGGTGCCGGCGGTGCGATCCGCCGCGGCACCGAGCACGAGGTGGCCACCGAGGTCTCCATCAACACGGCGTACGGCGTCGAACGCGTGGTGCGCTACGCCTTCGAGCTGGCGATGAAGCGCCGCAAGCACGTCACGCTCGTGCACAAGAAGAACGTGCTCGTCAACGCCGGCGACATGTGGCAGAACATCGTGAACAAGGTGGCCGCCGAATACCCCGAGGTCCAGCATGACTATTCGCACATCGACGCGGCCACGATCTACCTGGTCACCGATCCGTCGCGCTTCGACGTGATTCTCACCGACAATCTGTTCGGCGACATTCTCACTGACGAGGCGGGCGCGGTCGTGGGCGGCGTGGGTTATTCGGCGTCCGGCTGCATCAACGCGAGCAACGAATACCCGTCCATGTTCGAGCCGATCCACGGTTCTGCCCCCGACATCGCAGGCCAGGGCATCGCGAACCCGACCGCCGCGATCCTCTCCGCCGCCATGCTGCTGCGTCATCTCGGATTCGACGACGCCGCCGCGAAAATCGACGCCGCCGTGGAACTCGACATCGCCGAAAACGGCAGCCGGCAACGCTCCACCGACGAAGTGGGCCGCGACATCTTGGCTCGCCTGTAGACTATGGCAACGTCAAGCCGATCGATTCGGCCATAGGAAGCGCCGCGTGAACGCGCGGCAGGAAAAGAGGACATTATGTGCTGCAACTGCAACGAAGAAGCTCCATTCAACTACAGCAACGGTTTCCAGACCTACGCGCGCCCGACCTCGGGCCCGTACATCGCCACGACGCACATTCCGTCGGAGTACGGCCCGGTCTACGTCGACTGAGCTGGTCGAATTCGGCCATTTCGGCCTGAAACCGGTTGCGGGGCTATACGCAACACAAATCTCACGGAAAGGTCTGCCTTCGGGTCGGCCTTTTCGCATACCCGGGCAGGTGAGCGTGCCGAAATCGGCAGGGCGCGCAAATCAGGCCGCCGGGAAGGTGCGCTCATTGGCCATTTCTCGCGCACGCGGCCAAATTGGCCAACGAGGATGGCTGCTCGTGGGTCTTTTTGCGCGGGCGGTGGCGTATTGACCAATGAGAGCCCGCTGATGCCGCATTGTGCTGTGGAGATATCTTCACATGCGAGGAACGTGTATGCTGAGCTGTACCAAACACACGGTGATACACAGTGACATTCGTATAAGGAGACAATATGAGTGATCCGAACGGTTACCAGCCACAGGGCGGCGACCAGCAGAACAACGGCGTGTCAGGTGCCGCACAGGCACCCCAGTACACGCAGCCCGCGCAGAATTACGCCGCGCCGCAGTACACGCAGTCGCAGGGCGGCTACAACGGGCAGTACCAGGACCCGAATGCCTACGCGCAGCAGAACTACACCTACGCCCAGCCACCGGCCGCGTACCCGACCTACCTTCCGCGCAACAAGTATGTGGCGGCGGCGCTCGCGCTGTTCTTCGGCATCTTCGGCCTGCATAACTTCTACCTGGGCTACACCGGCAAAGGCGTGGCACAGGTGCTCATCTCGGTGCTGACCTTCGGCATTGGGGCCATTGCCGTGATGATCTGGGCGATTGTGGAGGCGATTCAGATTCTCACCGCGGACTACGGCACCGAGCACCACCGTGATGCGCGCGGTGTCGAGCTTCAGGATTAGCGGCGACTTCGACGCATTGCATTCTGCGGGGGGTGGTTCCACTGGACTGCGCCCCGCATTGCGTATATTTGCGAATACCAAGGCGGGTGAGATCGAATGAGATCCGGCGAAGTGAAGATTCCTGGCGGCAAACTCGTGCGGGTGACCTTGCAGGGCGACGAGGTGCGCGGTTGGCATGCGACAATCGACGGCGATTTCTTCATGGAGGCCAACGCTGGTTCGGTGTTGGGGCGTGCGCAATCCGCAATCGACGCGCATCTGCCGGAACTGCCCGATGATTGGGAGCACTGGGGGAGCGCGGATTACCTCGCGTTCTACAGGGCGCTGTCCGGCGAATTGCGCGGCGTGATCGGCGACACGCTGATCGGCGCCAACGGCGAGGCGATCGCATTGGCCGTCGTGCGTGCGCTGGTGGGCGGCGGTGCGCGCGAATCCGCGCAGACAGCCGAACGCGAATTCGAGCGTATTCGCGAGGCGCGCGCAACACGGCAGGGTGAGCGGGCGCAATCTGGGGACGAACCTGCGCCCATGCTCATCGGGCTGCAGGACGCGAAACGGCGATGGGCGCGGATGAATCCGCAGACCGTCGTCGACATTCCACGCATGCCCGCCGAGCAGATGCAGGTGGACGAACTATGGGCCACGCAGGTCGCGAACGGGGAGCGGCAGGCGACGCTGAGAATCTGGGATTGGGCGGCGCCCGCGGTGGTCTGCGGGAAATTCCAGTCGATCGCCGACGAGGTGGACTTGGAATACGCCAAAGAGCACGGCATTGAAGTGGTGCGGCGTGACACCGGCGGCGGCGCGATGTTCATAGAACCGCAGAACACGATCACCTATTCGCTCTACGTGCCCGAGCCGGTGGTGGCGGGGCTCGACGCGCGGCAATGCTACCAGTTCTGCGATATGTGGCTGCTGGAGGCGCTCGCCGCATGCGGTGTGCGCGCGCATTTCGCCGGCCTCAACGACATTGCGAGCGCGGCGGGCAAGATAGGCGGCGCGGCGGAACGTCGGTTCCCGGCAAGCGGGGAGGGGCCCGGTTGCCTGCTGCACCACGACACGCTGGCATATGCGATGAACACCGAGCATTTGCAGCATGTGCTGCGCCCGTCGAAGGAGAAGATGTCGGACAAGGCAGTGAAATCGGCGAGCAAACGCGTCGACCCGATGAACTCGCAGACGTCGTGCACGCGCGCGCAGATTGTCGATTGCATGCTCGAGACGGCCTCCCGTTTCGGTGTCGTGGGGAATACAATATGAACGGCAGTGCTTTTCGATAGATACCTTTGGAGGAACGGCATGAATCAGTCCGCCGAGCGGATGCCAAGCGGTGCGATGTCTGACGAACCGGCCGGCATGGGCGACGCACGCGAGCGACGCAATCCGCTGCTGGAGACCGCGTTGTTCAAGCAGGTCTCCGAGGAGCAGGCGCGCGAGCTCGTGCCTTACCTGCACCATGAGGAGTACGACAAGGGCGAGTACATCTTCACCGAGGGTGACACCGACCAGCGCATGTATGTGATCCAGGAGGGGCGCGTGAAGCTGACACGGCAGTCTGTGGACAAGCGCGTGCAGCTGCTCTCGATACATACCCGCGGCGAACTGCTCGGCGAGATTCCCGTGTTTGACCCGCAAGGCGGCCCGCGCACGGCGAACGCGGTGGCGATGGTGGACGGCACCCAGGTGGTGTGGCTCGACCATGACGCATTGTTCGCGTGGCTCAGCAAATACCCGGGCGTGGCCGTCGACATGCTGCAGGTGCTCGCGAATCGCATGCGCGCCAATAACGAGCGCATTGCCGACTTGGTGTTCAGCGATGTGCCCGGCCGTTTGGCGAAAACACTGCTGAGCCTCGCCTCGCGCTTCGGCAAGCCGGTGGAGGAAGGGCTGCAGGTGCCGCATGACCTCACCCAGGAGGAGATGGCGCAGCTCGTCGGTTCCTCGCGCGAGACCGTGAACAAGGCGCTCATGGATTTTGCGAACCGGGGCTGGATTGCACGCAACGGCCGCACTATAATCATCTACCAGCCGGGAGCTCTCATCCGCCGTTCCCAGCGGTAGGCATGCGGTTTCGGGCAGTCGATATGCCAATCTGAGTGTCGTCTGAAAGCAGGCTGGCATTCGTTTGTATATTTTTCGAACATACTGTAAAATTCGCGCTCCGGTAGAGCCAGACCCATAGAATAGAGACATGCCGAAGAAGAAGAACCTCACTGGCGCTCGTATACTTGCGCTCGCACTTGCCTTCATCACGCTGTGCCTTGGCGGCGGCGTGACGTTGGCCGTGCTCTTCCTGCCCACCGTGATGGGGGCGAATCAGGTTGTGAAGGCCGTGACGCCGTCGATGCAGGTTGAGGGCATCGATTTCGACGTGACGAATCTGCCGCAGAAGTCGACGATGTACGCGAGCGACGGCAAGACCGTGATCGCGGAGTTCTATGCGCAGAATCGTGAGGTCGTGCCTTTGAAGGACATCTCCAAGCCGATGATGCAGGCCGTGGTGGCGCGTGAGGACCGCCGCTTCTGGGAGCATGCGGGCGTCGATGTGCAGGGCGTGCTGCGTGCGTTCGTGCAGACATATATGAAGAAGGGCGATCAGCAGGGCGGCTCCTCGCTCACGCAGCAGTATGTGAAGAACGTGCTCGCCACGCAGGCGCGCGAGAAGGACGATCCGATCGCCGAATACCATGCGACCGAGGACACGATCGCGCGCAAGATGCGCGAGATGCTGATCTCGGTGCAGATGGAGAAGAAGTATTCGAAACAGGAGATTCTGCAGGGCTACCTGAACATCGCGCAGTTCGGCACGAATTCGCTGTATGGCGTGCAGGCCGCGGCGGAGCGGTATTTCAATACGACCGCCGACAAGCTCAACATCGTGCAGGCGGCGACGATCGCGATGATCACAAAGAACCCGTCGAAGTACGATCCGTCGATTCCGGAGAACCGGGAGGAGGCGCAGAAGCAGCGCAACATCGTGCTCGAGCTGATGAAGAACCAGCATTTCATCACGCAGGCCGAGTACGAGGAGGCCGTGAAGACCCCGCTGGTGGACACGCTGCATATCACGCCAGTGTCGCGCGGTTGCATGGCGGCGAAGTACAACACGGGCTTCTTCTGCGATTACGTGGTGCACAGGATCGAGAACTCGCCGGAGTTCGGCAAGACCGCGAAGGACCGTGAGCGGCTGCTGCAGGAGGGTGGTCTGCAGATTGTCACCACGCTCGACCTCGACGCGAGCAATGCGTTGATGGACGTGGCGAACAAGACGATTCCCGCGAACGATTCCAGCGGCATGGAGATCGTGATGGCCTCGGTCAAGCCCGGCACCGGCGAAGTGCTCGGCTTCGGGCTCAACCGCGCCTACGACGCGACCGATGCCGCGGCCACCGACCAGACGAAGTCGTCGATGAACTACGCGGTCGATCAGATCGACGGCGGCGGCCAGGGCTTCCCGATCGGCTCCTCGTGGAAGCCGATCAACCTCGTCGCCTGGATGCAGCAGGGACGCTCGGTCAACGAGATGCTCGTCGCACCGACCGACTTCCTCACGAACCGCTTCACCTGCAACGGCTACACGGGCGGCACCGACAACTGGCACGTGACGAACGCGTTGACCAATGGCACGGTGTCGCCGGAAAGCCCGTTCCTCGGCCTGGTGCACTCGCATAACACGACGATGGCCGCGATGGGTGCGCAGATCGGTCTGTGCGCGGTGGCGGACGCCGCCAAGGCCGTGGGCTACCACAATGCGAAGATCGGACAGGAGGACGTCTATTCCGACATCTCGATGCACCCGGCGCTGCTCATCGGCGGCACCACGTCGGTATCGCCGCTCACGATGGCCAACGTGTACGCGACGTATGCGGCCAACGGCGTGGAGTGCACGCCGATCGCGCTCAAGAAGGTCACGAACTCCGACGGCAAGGACCTCGACGTGCCGAAGGCCAACTGCCACCAGGCGGTGGACAAAGACATCATTCAGACGCTGGCCTATACGATGAACCAGGGCGTGACACGGCCCGACGGCGCGGCAGGTGCGGCCCAGCTCGCGAACGGGCGCAAGACCTTCGCGAAGACCGGTACGAACGAGAACATGTACGTGACCACCGGCGGCTTCATTCCGAACCAGATCGCCACCTTCGTGCTCGTCGGCGACGTGCAGGACCCGACGAACCACCCGATTGAGAACATTGCCATCAACGGCAACTACCACGGCTACTGGGATGGTTCCACCATCGCCGCACCTGCGTTCAAGGATGCGATGAACCAATACGCCGACAAGAAGCAGCTGCCGATGGACAACGATTACGGACAACCCGTCGACAAGTACACGAATAGCGTTGGCGTGCAAAGCAATAGGCAAGGCACACAGCAGAACACGCAACGGCGGTGATTCGCTCGGCGTGAATAGCACGATGGGCTCGGGGCAACTCGGGCCCATCGTGCTATTCGGATGCTGGCGGTCTGTTTTTCGGATGCTTCCGTAAGCTGTGCCATGGTGGGTGCGATTTGTGGTCTGTTTTACGGAAGCTTCCGTAAATTGGACTGTGGAGGGTGCAATCTGTGGTCTGTTTTTCGGATGATTCCGCAAACTATGCCATGGAGTGCGCAGTTTGCGGTCCGTTCTGCGGATGCTTCCGTGAACTGTGCCGCTTGCTGCAATGGGAATGTGATACTCTGCGCGTATGGGCAAGTCTAAGGATTCCAAGAAGGTCAAGGCGCAGCAGCCGACTCTGTTCACGCCGTTCACACTGCGTGGCATCACCGCGCGCAACCGCATCTGGATGCCGCCGATGGACACATATTCCGCGTTCGCTCTCGACGGGCGCCCAGGCAACTTCCACTACCAGCACTATGTCTCGCGAGCCATGGGCGGCTTTGGCCTGATCATTGTCGAGGCGACCGCGGTGACTCCCGACGGCCGCATCTCGCCGTGTGATCTGGGCCTATGGGAGGATTCGCAGATCGATTCATACCGGTGGATTGCGCAGGGAATGAAGGACGCTGGTGCTGTGCCGGCGATTCAGCTCAATCATGCCGGACGCAAGGGCTCGACGAGTTGTTTCGCCATTCGCACCGACTCCGGTTATGTGTCGCCCGAGTTGGGTGGTTGGCAGACGGTTGCGCCGAGCGAGTTGCCATTTGGCGACTTGCCTGCACCGCGCCAGCTTACGGTGGATGAGATCCACGACATTGTGAACAGATTCCGCGATGCCGCATGGCGCGCGATGGAGGCCGGTTTCGAGGTGATTGAGATTCATGCCGCGCATGGCTACCTGCTGTCGGAGTTCCTCGACCCGCTCGTCAATGACCGCGACGACGAATACGGTGGTTCGCTTGAGAACCGCATACGCATTGTGATCGAGGTTGCCGATGCGATTCGCTCGGTGATCCGCGGCGACATGCCGTTGTTTGCGCGCATCTCCGCAACCGACTGGGCCGAGGGCGGCTGGGATCTCGACCAGAGCATCGTGTTGGCGAAGGCGCTCAAGGAGCATGGCGTCGATCTGGTGGACGTCTCGACCGGCGGCATTCTGCCGAATGTGACGATTCCGACGAAGCCCGGGTATCAGGTGCCGTTCTCGGAGCAGATTCGCAAGAAGGCCGATGTTCCGGTGACCGCGGTCGGATTGATCACCAAGCCCAAGCAGGCCGCGCGCATTCTGGCCAAAGGCGAGGCGGATGCGGTGGAGATTGGCCGCGCCGCATTGCGCGAGCCGTACTGGCCGTTGCGTGCCGGCTTCAAGCTTGGTGAGCCGACCGACCTGTTGCCATACCCGCCACAGTACGTGCGTGGCGCATGGCGTAATGAGTAATGGCCCTCGTTGTCGCAAGAGACATCCCGTAACAGGGAAAGCCCGTTACGGGATGTCAGAGGCCGTGGGGAAGAGGGACGGCAAAAAGCCGAGGACGGAAAGTGGAATAGTATGTGGTCGGTTGGGCCTGCCGGTTGATTTCGTCACTGGATCGCAAGCGTCCTTTACGTTCCTCAGCCAATCGGCAGACCCAACCGACCACGCTGGTACCGATGAAGGTGCATGCTGTTCGCTGAACAATCATTCCATGGGTCATCCGAGTACCCCATCCCGCGGCCAGCGGAAGCTGAAGGACAAATCAGGCGTCGACGCCCACGGCCTCGGCGACGCTTCCGAAGCCGTCACGGCGCAGCAGTTTCGCGAGTCCTCGCTTCAATACGGTGATCTGCTGCGGGCCGCGGTACATGAGCGACGAGATGAACATGATGAGCGAGGAACCGGCGCGAATCTTCTCATAGGCCTGTTCGGGGGTGAACACGCCGCCGACGCCGGCGATTGCGAACCGGTCGCCATACTCGGCATAGGTTCTGCGAATGAGCTCGGTGCTCGCCACTGTGCAGGGGCCGCCGGAGAGTCCTCCGAGCCAATCCTTGGGGATGTCGTCGAGACCGGTGCGGTCTTTCTGCAGATTCGCGATGGTCACGCCCTGCACGTTGTGCGCGGCCAATACGTCGAGGAATTCCTTGAACTGCGGCCACGGCTTGTTGAGCGGCATCTTGACGAGCGTGGGCTGCGGGCGTTCGATTCTGTCGAGCGCGGCGAACAGCTTGTCGAGATTCTCGGCGGACTCGGTGAACGGCTCGCCCACGGTGGTGTTCGGGCAGGAGACGTTCACCTCGACCATCGCGGTGCGGCCGGCGGCACGCTCCATGGAGATGCAGTAGTCTTCGATGCCTTCGTTCAGATCGCCCACCTGGTCGTCGTTCGTGCGTGCGATCGACACGCTCAGCTGCATGCTCTGCGTGCGCCGCCAGGCATCTTCGGCGCGTTCGATCACGACGTCGGAACCATCGTTGGCCAGGCCCACGTGCACCATCATCGAATCGTATTCGGGCAGACGGTGGAACCAGGGGCGTGGATTGCCGGCGCAGGGTCGTGAAGTGGTGGAGCCGACCGTCTCGAAGCCGAAACCGGCATGGTCGAGCACGGCGGCCATGTCGCAGTTCTTGTCGAGGCCGGCCGACAGGCCGAACGGGTTGGCGAAGTTGATGCCCATCACATTCGTTTCGAGAATCGGGTCGGTGTAGTTGAGCATCGTGCGGCACAGCCACATGAGCGGCGGCATCTTGCCGGTGATCTGGCAGAAGCGGATCATTTGGTCGTGGGCGATGTCGGGCGTGTGGTTGAACACGAGATCCGGCTTGATCACATGCTTGTATGCGAACGTGAACAGGTCGGTGGTCGCCTTGTTGATCGAGTCGTGCAGACCGTTCTGAGATACATAAGCCATGCACACCATTGTGCCATTGATGGGGCAAAAATGCATGCCTGCATGCACCCGCCCCGCATTTCGCCCGCTTCGTGCGAATTCGCGCTCTGCGAGAGAGTGCTGGGGAAACGGCGTATGCCTACAATGAAGACGGTCGAATAACGGATGCTCGAATGACGGGAGGGCGTGCGGATGGCGCAGGTGAACAGCGGGCACCGTGTGTGCGTGGTGATGCCCACCTACAATGAACGTGACAATCTGGAGCCCACGCTCACCGACCTCTTTCTGCGCAATGCCGGCGTGGATGTGCTGATCGTGGACGACAACTCGCCCGACGGCACCGGCACGCTCGCCGACGTAATCTCGCGCGTGACGCGGCTGCCGCAGGATCTCAACGTGGAGCATAACGAGAACGATGTACTGCGCGATGTGAGTTTTGCAGATGAGGATTCCGATTCCTCGCTGTATTCCGACACGCAGGTGAGCACCCAGGATCTGAAGATCGCCGACAGACTGGCCTCGTGCACGATGGATTCGCGCGTCTTTGTGCTGCACCGCCCCGGCAAGCAGGGATTGGGCACCGCGTACATTCAGGGATTCGAATGGGCGCTTGGCCATAGGTACGACATCGTGTGCGAGATGGACATGGACGGCTCGCACAGGCCGCAGGATCTGCGAGCAATCATCGACGTGCTCGAGCGGCACCCGCAGGTGGATCTGGTGCTTGGCTCCCGGCGCGTTCCCGGTGGCTCCACGCAGGACTGGCCATGGTACCGCGACGTGATCTCGCGTGCCGGTTCGCAGTACGCGCGCGTGATGCTCGGGCTCAAGGTGCGCGATATGACGAGCGGTTTCCGCGCATATCGCTCCAGGATTCTGCGGCAGATCGACCTCGACGGCATCGATGCGAACGGCTACGTGTTCCAGATCGATATGACGCGCCGCGTGATCGCCGCCGGCGGGCATGTGGTGGAGGTGCCGATCGTGTTTCCGGATCGCACGAAGGGCGACTCGAAGATGGATGGCTCCATTGTGCGCGAGGCGATGCGTAAGGTGACGCAGTGGGGCTTCACGCGCATGCAGCAGACGATTCTGCACAACAACGAGCGGATGGAACGGCAGGTCGAGGACGATCTGGAGCTGCCTGGGCAGCTGATGCGTGAGGATGCGGGCCTGGCTCAGGATGATCCCGAGCAATCCGAGGAGTATATGGAACGCGAGTAGCGGTGCGCCGCGCGGCGTGGGCGAGGGAATCCGCAATTCTGCGATATATGCGGTTTTGTTCGGTGTTGTGTGGTAAACACGCCGAAATGTTCGTTTCAAGTTGTTCTTTGGAAGAAGATGTGCGATAATGTTCGCATGATTTCTTCACAGCGTCAGCATCTGATTCTGGGGCGCCTGCGTACGCGCGGCGCCGTCCGCATCACCGCGTTATCGAAGGAGTTCGGCGTCTCGGCGATGACGATTCGCCGTGACATCGCCGAACTGGCCGACAAAGGACTGTTGAGGCGCGTGCACGGCGGCGCGGTCTCCACCAGCACGCTGCTGAGCGAGCCGCTGTTCTCGGTGAAATCGCAGATGGACATCGGCCTGAAGGATGCGATTGCGGGCGAGGCGATCAAATTCGTCTCACCGGGAGACGTCATCGCGATCGGCGGCGGCACCACCGCGTACGTGTTCGCGCAGCATCTGCTCGAATCGCCCAACGCGAACGGCATCACGATCCTGACGAATTCGATTCCGGTGGCCGAGCTCGTGCAGGCGCTGGAATCGAAGGACGTCGAGGTGATCGTCACCGGCGGCGTGATCACTCGTTCGAATTCGCTCGTCGGCCCGATCGCCGACAAGGTGATCGCCTCGCTGCGTGTGAACACGGTGTTCCTCGGCACGCATTCGGTCTCGATGCCACGCGGCTTCCTCATGCCGAACTCGCTCGAAGCGGCGACCGACATGGCGATGATGGACATTGCGGACCGTACGATCATCCTCACCGACCACACGAAGTGGAGCAGCACATCGTTGTCGCTGTTCGCCAAATTCGACCAGGTGGACACGGTGATCACCGACGACGGTCTCGACCCGGATTCCGTTGCAAAGACCCGCGATCTGGTGAAGGAGCTTGTGCTCGCCCATCAGATCGAAACCGAAGAGGAAAGTGAGTGATGACACCGATGTCACAGACACCCAACCAGCCCGAATTCGCGCATTACCAGCCCGGCGAATACGCCGCGGAACATCTGCGCATCACGCCGACCACGCTGTCGGACGGCCGTGATTTCTTCTACCTCGACGACGAGCCGGAGTATGTGAACGGCAGCAGGACGCGCGTGCTCGACGACCCGCGCGACCTGGACTACCGCTTCGCACCGCACTTGAACGCCGAGGGTGTGGAAGTGAAGTACGCGGCACCGCAGATGCGCCGCGACCCGCTCACCGGAGACTGGATTCCCATGGCCACGGCACGCATGAACAGGCCTATTACTGCAGGCGCGGGCGCGACGGCGAAAGGCAATCCTCTGGCGGCGCGCAAGCCGGGCGACCCGTATCAGGACGGCGAGGTGCCCGACACGGATTACGACGTCGTGGTGTTCGAAAACCGCTTCCCGTCGATGGTGCAGGTGCCGGGAGTGCCGAACGAGGTGCGCTATGTGGACGGCAACCCGCTGTGGCAGGAGCGTCCGGCGGCCGGCCGTTGCGAGGTGATCTGCTTCGACTCCGACGAGAACGGGCTGCCGGCGGACCTTCCGGTGGAACGTCTGCGCACGGTGGTGGAGGCATGGGCCTTCCGCACGGCCGAGCTGAGCGCGATCGACGGCATCGAGCAGGTGTTCCCGTTCGAGAACCACGGCGAGGAGATCGGCGTCTCGCTCGCCCACCCACACGGCCAGATCTACGCGTACCCGTTCATCGCGCCGAAGCTGGAGACCGAGCTGCAGCATACGCAGGCGTATTTCGAGCGCACCGGCGGCAATCTGCTGCGTGACCTGATGCACGCCGAGATCGATGCGGGGGAGCGCGTGATCATGCGCAACCACAGCTGGGTGGCTTATGTGCCGGCGGCCGCACGATGGCCGCTCGAGGTGCATGTGCAGCCGCTGCGCGACGGGATTCTCACGCTCGACCAGCTCAACGACGCCGAGCGCTGGGATCTCGCGCAGATGTACTCGACGCTGCTCAGGCGCGGCAACCGCTTCTTCGACAAGGGCGACGGCAAGGGCATGGACCTGCCGTACATCGCCGCATGGCACCAGGCCCCCGTGCGAGACGCACGCCGCGAGAACTACCGGCTGAACCTGCAGTTCTTCTCGTTCCGCCGCGCCGCGAACAAGATCAAGTACCTCGCCGGCTCGGAGTCGGGCATGGCCGCATGGGTCTCCGACACCACGCCCGAGCTCATCGCACAGCGATTCCACGAGCTCGGCCCCGTCGACATCGCCGACTGACCGCGCAGCGCAACGCATATCAATTCATACATTTGGAATCCGAAGTACTTGTTGAAAGGGCTTTCCATGACATCAGTCGAATTCATCGAGCCAATGAGCGACGCCGAGGGCGCCGCACGGGCCGCCGAACTGTTCAAGCAGGCCTACGGCAAGGAGCCCGCAGGCGTGTGGGCCGCACCGGGGCGCGTGAATCTGATCGGCGAGCACACCGACTACAACGCGGGCCTCTGCCTGCCGATCGCACTGCCGCACCGCACCTATATAGCGCTCTCGCCGCGTGACGACACCAGCGTGCGCGTTGTTTCCGACCTCGCCTCCGATGTGATTGCCGAGGCCGACCTCGACGGGCTTGAAGCCGGTGGCGTGGACGGTTGGGCCGCCTACCCGGTGGGTGTGGCCTGGGCATTGCGCAATGCCGGTTTCGACGGCGTGCAGGGTTTCGATGCGGCATTCAGCTCGTGCGTGCCGCTCGGTTCCGGCCTGAGCTCGTCGGCCGCGATGACCTGCTCCACCGCTCTTGCGCTCGACGACGTGTATTCACAGGGCTTCGGCGATACCGACGAAGGCCGTGTGACCTTGATCAACGCGGCGATTGCCTCCGAGAACGACATGGCGGGCGCCTCCACCGGTGGCCTTGACCAGAACGCGTCGATGCGCTGCACCCCCGACCATGCAATCCGTTTGGATTGCCGACCTGGCCTGAGCGCGGTGGACAGCGTGCAGCAGGAGGTCTTCGACCTCGAAGGCCACGGCCTTGAGCTGCTCGTGCTTGACACGCGCGCGCCGCACCAGCTCAACGACGGACAGTATGCCCAGCGGCGTGCGACCTGCGAGGAGGCCGCGCGCATTCTGGGCGTCGCGAATCTGCGCGAGGTGGCAGATCTGGTGAATGCGCAGGCGGATCCTGCCGCCGCGCTCGACGGCGTGCTCGACCGACTCGACGACGAGACCATGAGGAAGCGCGTGCGTCACGTGGTCACCGAGATCGGCCGTGTGGACGATTTCGTGCGCGCTTTCGCGGAAGGTGACATGCAGACCGCCGGCGAACTGTTCAACGCATCGCACGACTCGCTGCGCGACGATTACGAGGTGACCGTGCCCGAGCTCGACGTGGCCGTGGATGTCGCCCGCGACGAGGGTGCGCTCGGTGCCCGCATGACCGGAGGCGGATTCGGCGGTTCGATCATCGCGCTCGTGAACGCGGGTGAATCTCAGCGCATTGCGCAGGCGATCTGCGATGAGTTCGAGCGCCGCGGATTCGTTTTGCCGCGCGCCTTGCCCGCGCAGGCGTCCGCCTCGGCGCACCGCGTGCAGTGATCTGCTCGCAGATGCCCTCTCGACAAGCCGCCGTGCCCAGCATGGCGGCTTGTGTGTCGTCATGGGGCAGGGAAGTGAAAAGGGTCTGCAAGCATTCGCCATATCAGTCGCCTCCGCCGCCGGTATTCGATACACTAGGCTCAGAGCGAAACAGCGAGGGAGCATATGGCGAGAACACCGAAGAACGGCAACGATATGCAGGCGAACGGCGTCACCGAGATGGACCCCCGTTGCGGCCGCAGCACAGGCGAAGCGTAAAAAGCGTGCAAACCGCCGGTTCATGCTCATGATCATCTCCATGGTGATCATGCTGCTCGTGGGTGTGGGCCTCATCGTGTACCCCACCGTCGCCGACGCGTGGAACCGCCATGTGTCGAGTCGTGCGATCGCCGGCTACTCCGAGCAGGTGGCGAACACGCCGAAGGAAGATCGCGAGGCGCAGATCAAGAAGGCGCGCGAATACAACGAGAACCTGCTCGGGCAGGGCAATGCGCGCTTCCTGCCGAACGGGGAGGAGAAGAAAGTCTACAATTCGATTCTCGACGTCTCCGGCACCGGCATCATGGGCTACATCGCGATTCCGGCGATCCACGCGAAGCTGCCGATCTACCATGGCACCGACGAGACGGTGCTGCAGATCGCAGCCGGTCATTACGAGGGCTCGAGCTTCCCGATCGGCGGTGAATCCACGCATGCGGTGATCACCGGGCACACCGGCCTGCCGTCCGCGCAGCTGTTCACCGGCATCGACGGCATGAAGAAGGGCGACAAGTTCTCGATCACCGTGTACGACGACGTGCTCACCTACGAAGTGGAGGAACGCCAGGTGGTGCTGCCGACCAACGTGAAGCCGCTCGCCATTCAGGAGGGTCGTGACTTGGTGAGTCTGGTCACCTGCACGCCGTACGGCGTGAACTCGCACCGCCTGATCCTCACCGCGCACCGCATTCCGACCCCCGAGAACAAGAAAGAGGTCGAGGTGAACCCGGAGCGCGCGATCATGAGCGATATCGCGATCACCGCGTTCGTGATCGTGGGCGTCGCCGTGTGCATGGCGACGATCGTGATCACGCAGCGGCGGCGTAGGAAGACGCATGCGCATGGCTCGCACCTGCGTTCGAGAAAATAGCGGGGAAATAGTCTTGCGAAAATGAGCAGACGCACGCGTATGGCCTGTGTTTTCCCTATACTGAACACGTTGGGCGTGCGCGTGTCGCAAGCGCAAGCGAATGAAAAACCGAGCAGGGAGTTCCATGAACAAGGCAATCATCACCGTCGTCGGCCAAGACACCGTGGGCATCATCGCGCGCGTGTGCACGTACCTGTCCGACCACCACACGAACGTGCTTGACATCTCGCAGACGATCATCGACGGCTTCTTCAACATGATGATGATCGTCGACTATGCAGACGCCGACGTCTCCTTCGAGACGATCGTCAACGACCTCGAGGAGCTCGGCGAGGAGATCGGCGTGCGCATCCGCTGCCAGCGCGAGGAGATCTTCACGAAGATGCACCGCGTGTGAGCGCCGCATTCGGTTTCTCGATTTAGACTGCGAAAAGGAACACTATGCTGAATATTCTGGAAGTTCATGAGACGAACCAGATGATCGAGCAGGAGAAGCTCGACGTGCGCACGATCACGATGGGCATCGACCTGATGGACTGCGTGTCCACCGATCTGCAGACCACCTGCGACCTCATCTACAACAAGATCACCTCGTATGCGAAGGACCTCGTGTCCACCGGCGAGTCAATCGAACGCGACTTCGGCATTCCGATTGTGAACAAGCGCATCACGGTCACGCCGATCGCGCTCGTCGGCGCCAGCTGCTGCAAGACCTCCGCCGACTTCGTGCAGATCGCCCACGCACTTGACCGCGCGGCGAAAACGGTGGGCGTCGATCTGATCGGCGGCTACTCGGCGCTCGTCTCCAAGTCGATGACGCCGGCCGAGGAACTGCTCATCCGCTCGCTGCCGGCCGCGCTGAGCGAGACCGACATCGTCTGCTCGTCGGTGAACGTGGGTTCCACGAAGACCGGCATCGACATGAACTCGGTGGAGCTGCTCGGCCACATCATCAAGGAGATCGCCGAAGCGACCGCCGACATCGATTCGTACGGCTGCGTGAAATTCGTCGCGTTCTGCAATGCGCCCGACGACAATCCGTTCATGGCGGGCGGTTTCCACGGCGTGACCGAGGGCGACGCGGTGATCAACGTGGGTGTGTCGGGACCGGGCGTCGTCTCGCGCGCGCTCGATGCAGCCAAGGGCAAGGATTTCGAATTCCTGTGCGAGACGATCAAGCGCACCGCGTTCAAGATCACGCGCGTCGGCCAGCTCGTCGCCCAGGAGGCATCGAAGCGCCTCGGCATCCCGTTCGGCATCATCGACCTGTCTCTGGCGCCGACTCCGGCGGTCGGCGACTCGGTGGGCGAGGTGCTCGAGAAGATCGGTCTGGCGCAGGTGGGCGCTCCGGGCACCACGGCGGCGCTCGCGATGCTCAACGACCAGGTGAAGAAGGGCGGCATCATGGCGTCGTCGTACGTTGGCGGACTCTCCGGCGCGTTCATTCCGGTTTCGGAAGACAAGAACATGATCGACGCCGCGGAAAGCGGTTGCCTGACCATTGAGAAGCTCGAGGCGATGACCTGCGTGTGCTCGGTCGGTCTCGACATGATCGCGATTCCCGGCGACACCACCGCGTCGACGATCTCCGGCATCATCGCCGACGAGGCTGCGATCGGCATGGTGAACCAGAAGACGACCGCCGTGCGCGTGATTCCTGTCGTGGGCAAGACGGTGGGCCAGATGGCCAACTTCGGCGGATTGATGGGCTATGCGCCGATCATGCCGGTGAACACGGCGAGCTGTGAGGCGTTCGTGACGCGCGGCGGCCGCATTCCGGCGCCGATCCACAGTTTCAAGAACTGAGCGGCCGTTTCAGCTTGCACATACGCGGGCATGGTATTCGAATACCGTGCCCGCGTTCATGTTTGCGGTGCATGTCTCGTTTTGCAATCCCAGTCTCAGATCAGGATTGGCGCGTGCGGCGTGATCACTGGCCGCCGTCGAAACCGAGCTGGCGCCATGCTTCGTAGATGGCAATGGAAGCGCAGTTCGTCAGGTTGAGGCTGCGTAGGCTCGGACGCATCGGCAGCCGCACCTGTTCGGCCACATGCGGGCCGGCCATGATGTCCATTGGGTCGGGAATATTGCCGGGCTCCGGGCCGAACAGCAGAATGTCGGTCGGCTTGTATTCGACCTCCGTATACAGCTTCGTGGCGTGCGCGGTGAATGCGATGATGCGCGAATTCGGCATCGATTCCACGAGATCCTCGAAATTCGGGTGCAACACCACATGGGCCATGTCGTGGTAGTCGAGGCCTGCGCGGCGCAGCTTGGTGTCGCGCAGATTGAACCCGAGCGGTTCCACCAGATGCAGGATCGTGCCGGTGACCGCGCACAGGCGGATCGCCGAGCCGGTGTTGCCGGGGATGCGCGGGCTGTAATAGCACAGATGCGGCGTGGTCGTCGGCGTCTCGGCGGCCTCGCGGGCCGTCATCATCGCATCGGTGACGGAAATCGGGTTGCCGTGCGCGTCGGTGACCAGTTCATCCGGTCCGTAATTCGATTTGCGGTAACCGTATTCGAACATCTTCTCCACTTGGGCTTCGGGATCGGCGTGCTGTGCGGGGATTTCCTGCGGATTCTGGGAATGTGCGGTCATGGTCACAGCGTATTGCGGTCAATCGACAGTTCGGCCATGCAGGTCGGGGCAATCTGCGGTACGATGTTGCGCTATGGTTTCCGACATGGCAGATGCCTCCCCCCGCACAAAGTCCCGCAAACGCGCGCAGGCCACGCCCGAGCAGACCGTGGGCGAGCGGCGTGCCCGCGAACTCGAACGCAGCGCCCGGCAGGCATTGCGTGAACTCGCCACCTGGTGGCAGACCTCGGCACGTGACTTGCCCTGGCGGTACGGACGCACAACGCCATGGGGCGTGCTCGTCTGCGAGGTGATGAGCCAGCAGACGCAGATGAGCCGCGTCGTGCCGTATTGGGAGGCATGGATGAGCCAATGGCCCGACGCCGCTTCGCTTGCGGCAGCAGAGAAATCCGAGGTGATCCGCGCATGGGGACGTCTCGGGTACCCGCGTCGCGCACTGCGACTGCAGGAGTGCGCGGAAGTGGTGGCACGCGACTACGACGACCGCCTGCCGCGTGAGTACGACGAGCTGATGGCCTTGCCCAGCGTGGGCGATTACACGGCCAGCGCGGTGCTCAGCTTCGCATACGGCGAGCGTGTCGCCGTGATCGATACGAATATTCGCCGCGCGCTGAGCCGCGCGTTCCTTGGCGTGGAATCCTTGGGCGGCTCGTGCACACCGCTCGAGCGCGCGCTCGCATGGGTAGTGCTGCCGAAGGCGGCGGAGCAGTCCGTGCTGTGGAACCAGGCGGTGATGGAGCTCGGCGCGCTCGTGTGCACGGCGAAGGCGCCGCAGTGCGAACAGTGCCCGCTGCAACCGCAATGCGAGTTCGTGAAGGCCGGCATGCCCGGGCTCGGAGAGAAACGCACACGGCCGCGGCAGCGGTTCCACGGCACCGACAGGCAGGTGCGCGGCAGCATTCTGCAGGCCTTGCGCGCGTTGCCGGCGGGCGGTGCGCTCACGCATGCGCAGGCCGAGGGACTGTGTGCGGACGCCGTGCAGCTCGACCGCTGCATCGCATCATTGGACGACGACGGCCTCATTGAGATTCTGCCCGGCCACGCGATGCGTCTGCCGGCGTAGTGTGTCAGAGCCTTACGGGATGTCTTCAATCGTTACGGGATGTCGGTAATTCTTACGGGATGTCACCCTTCTCCTGCGGGATGCCGCTTTCACCGCTGCGGCACATCCGGCTAAAAGACGGAAAAGCCCTGTTTTCGCCGATGACACCTCCAAAATGTCGAAGACATTGCTCACACAAGTACATAAATGACATCCCGTAAGAATTACCGACATCCCGTAAGAGATAGATGTGATATGGGGCTGCAGGAATGACCAGTAAGGAGTAGTGCAGCTCGTGGGGGACAGCAACGGGGAGCGCGCTCGGTAGACTGGGAGCATGAGCTCACCACAATCGCCACGCCGTGGCACGACGCGCACCACCGGCGGCAGAAAGCGCATGACCGCAGCGGAACGCAAGCGCCTGTACCGCCGGCGTCGCATCGTGTTCTTCTCGGCGCTTGCGGTGGTGTTGGCGCTCGCCGTGTTCACCGTATACAGTCTGGTGCGCGGTGCGGTGAGCGTGCATGGCATGGCGGGGGCCTCCGCCGCGCCTGCGCTGAGCCGTGCCGAGGTGCCTGCCGCGCCGCAGAGGAGCAAGGTGGAGACGTGCACGCCCGGTGATGTGGATGTGCAGCTCGTGCCGGATGCCACGTCCGTCGGCGTGGGTGGCTCGCTCGACTTCACCGAACGGGTCGCGTATGTGGGCAAAAGCCCCGAAGGATGCCGCATGAACACGGCCGCCGACAGTCTGGTGCTTACGATCACCTCGGGTTCCGATGTGATCTGGCGTTCCGATGTGTGCGAGGCGGCATACCGCCCGCGCCTGTTCTTCGCCGACGTCACCGACGAGCAGAAGATCGCGTGGAACACGAACCGCACGGGCACCTCCTGTGTGGCCGACGACCAGTTGCCGAAGGTCGATCGCGGCACGTATGTGGCCCAGCTCAGCCTCAAGGACGACCCGAAGGTGCAGAGCAAACCGCAGACGATCACCGTGGAGTAGACACCGCCGAATTCGGGTATTTCGTGCAGATCGGCACATGCGACACGCCGGGCACTGTGCGAGGGAATATAATTTGCGTTTTCGAGTTGAGTCTGCTAAATTATTGTCTTTGCGTATAGATTGTCATATAGCGGGCAGTCTGCCAGACGAAGCGCCCGTGTGCAGGCATATGGCGGCCCCCTCGCGCTTCCTTAACAATACACCGACCAAAGTGAGCGATTAAGGAACGTCCATTGTCACAGACTACGACGAATACCACCTCCGTCACCGCACGCGCAGATCAGCATGACATCGATCTGCACAAGGCTTCGGACCGTGTGAATTTCGGCTCCATCAAAGAACCCATCGACGTGCCGTACCTCCTCGGCGTGCAGACCGACAGCTTCGACTGGCTCGTCGGCAACGAGCGCTGGAAGAAGCGCGTGGAGGAAGACGAGGCGAACGGCACCAACACCGTGCCGCACGTCTCCGGACTCGATGAGGTGTTCCACGAGATCTCCCCGATCGAGAACTTCGCACAGACCATGAGCCTGACGTTCTCCGACCCATACTTCGAGGAACCGCGCCACACCGTGCAGGAATGCAAGGAGAAGGACTACACCTACTCCGCGCCGCTGTACGTGAACGCCGAGTTCGAGAACGGCGAGACCGGCGAGATCAAGTCCCAGACCGTGTTCATGGGTGACTTCCCGCTGCAGACCCCGCACGGCACGTTCATCATCGGCGGCACCGAGCGAGTGATCGTCTCCCAGCTCGTGCGTTCCCCGGGCGTCTACTTCGACCGTCAGCCGGACCGCACCTCCGACAAGGAGATCTTCGGCGCCAAGATCATTCCGAGCCGTGGCGCATGGCTCGAGTTCGAGATCGACAAGCGCGACTTCCTCGGAGTGCGCGTGGACCGCAAGCGCAAGCAGTCGGCCATCGTCTTCCTCATGGCGATCGGCATGACCCGCAGCGAGATCCGCGACGCGTTCAAGGATTACCCGCTCGTGCTCGATGCCCTCGAGAAGGAGACCATCGACTCTGAGGACGCCGCCCTCGTGGACCTGTACCGCAAGATTCGTCCGGCCGATGCCGCGACGCCGGAAGCCGGCCGCACACTGCTCGACTCCTTCTACTTCAACACGAAGCGCTACGATCTGGCCCGCGTCGGCCGCTACAAGATCAACCGCAAGCTCGGTCTGGAGAAGGATTACAACGACCGCAGCCTGAGCCGCGAAGACATCATCGCCACGATCAAGTACCTCGTGACGCTGCATGCCGGCGACGCCACCTTCCCGGGCAAGCGTGACGGCGAGGACGTCGAGCTGCGCGTGGATGTCGACGACATCGACCACTTCGGCAACCGCCGCATCCGCCAGGTGGGCGAGCTGATCCAGAACCAGCTGCGCACCGGTCTGAGCCGCATGGAGCGCGTGGTGCGCGAACGCATGACCACGCAGGACGCCGAGGCCATCACGCCGCAGTCACTCATCAACATTCGTCCGGTGAATGCGACGATCAAGGAGTTCTTCGGAACGTCCCAGCTCTCGCAGTTCATGGATCAGAACAACCCGTTGGCGGGCGTCACGAACAAGCGCCGTCTCTCCGCGCTGGGCCCCGGCGGCCTGTCGCGCGACCGCGCCTCCATGGAGGTGCGAGACGTGCACCCGTCGCACTTCGGCCGCATGTGCCCGATCGAGTCCCCTGAAGGCCCGAACATCGGCCTCATCGGCTCGCTGGCGACCTTCGGCCGCATCAACCCCTTCGGCTTCATCGAGACCCCGTACCGCAAGGTCGAGAACGGCCATGTGACCGACGAGGTCGTCTACATGACCGCTGACCGCGAGGTCGAGCACGTGATCGCCCAGGCCAACCAGAAGCTCGACGAGAACGGCAACTTCGTCGAGAAGGAAGCCTTGGTGCGTGACGCCGCCGGCGAGGCGGAGGACGTTCCGGTCGAGATGGTCGATTACATGGACGTCTCCCCGCGCCAGATGGTGTCGGTCGGCGCATCGCTGATTCCGTTCCTCGAGCACGATGAAGGCCACCGAGCGCTCATGGGTACGAACATGCAGCGTCAGGCCGTCCCGCTCATCAAGTCCGAGCGCCCGCTCGTGGGCACCGGCGCCGAATGGCGTGCCGCCGTCGATTCCGGCGACGTCATTCTGGCCGAGAAGCCGGGCGTGGTCATTTACGTCTCCGCCGACATCATTCGTGTGATGAACGACGATGGCACGACCTCGAGCTACAAGCTGGCCAAGTTCCAGCGCTCCAACCAGACCACCTGCTATAACCAGGTGCCGCTCATCCACGACGGCGAACGCGTGGAGAAGGGCACCGTGCTGGCCGATGGCCCGGCCACCGAGAAGGGCGAGATGGCGCTTGGCAAGAACCTGCTGGTCGCCTTCATGCCTTGGAACGGTTACAACTACGAGGATGCCGTGATCATCTCGCAGCGTCTGGTACAGGACGACACGCTCTCCTCGATCCACATCGAGGAGTACGAGATCGACGCCCGTGAGACCAAGCTGGGCGCCGAGGAGATCACGCGCGACCTGCCGAACGTGGGCGAGGACGCCGTGGCCAACCTCGACGAGCGTGGCATCATTCGCATTGGTGCAGAGGTCGAGGCCGGCGACATCCTCGTGGGCAAGGTCACCCCGAAGGGCGAGACCGAGCTCACGCCTGAGGAGCGTCTGCTTCGCGCCATCTTCGGCGAGAAGAGCCGCGAGGTGCGCGACACCTCGCTGCGCGTGCCCCACGGCGAGACCGGCACCGTGATTGCCGTCAAGGAGATCACGCGCGAGGATGCCGAGGAGGACGGCGACGAGCTGCCGAACGGCGTGAACCAGATGATCCGCGTCTACATCGCGCAGCACCGCAAGATCACCCAGGGCGACAAGCTCTCGGGCCGTCACGGCAACAAGGGCGTCATCTCCCGCATTCTGCCGGAAGAGGACATGCCGTTCCTGGCGGACGGCACCCCGGTTGACATCATGCTCAACCCGCTCGGCGTGCCTTCGCGAATGAACCTCGGCCAGGTGCTCGAACTGCACTTGGGGTGGGTCGCCCATGCCGGCTGGGACATCTCCCTCGATCCGGATATGGAAGCCGAATGGAAGAAGATGGTGCCGAAGGGCGCCGAGAAGGGCGAGCCGGGCACCCCGGTGGCAACCCCGGTGTTCGACGGCGTGCGTCAGGACGTGCTCAAGGGCCTGCTTTCCACGACGCTGACCGACCGCGACGGCAACAAGCTCGTCGGCGACAACGGCAAGGCGACGCTGTTCGACGGCCGTACCGGCGAACCGTATCCGAAGCCGATCTCCGTGGGCTACATGTACATGCTGAAGCTCCACCATCTGGTCGACGACAAGATCCACGCGCGTTCCACCGGCCCGTACTCGATGATTACGCAGCAGCCGTTGGGCGGCAAGGCCCAGTTCGGCGGCCAGCGCTTCGGCGAGATGGAGGTGTGGGCCCTCGAGGCCTACGGTGCCGCCTATACGCTGCACGAGATGATGACCACGAAGTCCGATGACGTCGATGGCCGTGTGCGTGTGTACGGTGCGATCGTGAAGGGCGACAACCTGCCGCCTGCAGGCATCCCCGAGTCGTTCAAGGTGCTGCTCAAGGAAATGCAGTCGCTGTCCCTCAACGTCGAAGTGCTCAACGCCGAAGGCGTGGCCATCGACATGAAGGACGAGGACGACGATCCTGTTTCCTCCTCCAACGATCTCGGCTTCAACATCGGCGCCCGCCCGGACGCCGCCGCGAAGGCCGACCAGGTCGCTGACGAACCGGAATACCGCTGAACGGGCACTCCCGCACAGCTGTGCTAGGAACAAGACGATTTTCAACAGACAGGATATTACGTGCTGGACGTCAACGCATTTGACAAACTGAAGATTGGCCTGGCCACCGCCGACGACATTCGCGGTTGGAGCTATGGCGAAGTCAAGAAGCCGGAGACCATCAACTACCGTACGCTCAAGCCCGAGAAGGACGGCCTGTTCGGTGAGCAGATCTTCGGACCGACCCGCGACTGGGAGTGCGCCTGCGGCAAGTACAAGCGCGTGCGCTTCAAGGGCATCGTGTGCGAACGCTGCGGTGTCGAGGTCACCCGTAGCCGCGTGCGCCGTGAGCGCATGGGCCACATCGAGCTCGCCGCCCCGGTGACGCACATCTGGTTCTTCAAGGGTGTGCCGAGCCGCTTGGGCTATCTGCTCGGCATTGCGCCGAAGGAACTCGAGAAGGTCATCTACTTCGCCTCCTACATGGTCACCTCGGTGGATGAGGAGCAGCGTCATCAGGATCTGCCTGATCTGCAAGACGAGTTCGACCACGAGGTGCAGAATCTCGAACGTCGCCGCAACAACGAGATCGAGGAGCGCGCCAAGAAGCTCGAAGCCGACCTGGCCGAACTCGAAGCGGACGGCGAGGTGAAGGGCAGCGCCAAGACGAAGCTGCGCAACGGCGCGGAACGCGACATGGCGGCCATCCGCCAGCGTTACGACGACCAGATCAAGCGCATCGCCGCGGTGTTCGACAAGTTCAAGTCCCTCAAGCCGGGCGACATGGAGTCCGATGTGGACCTGTGGCGTGAGATGGAGGATCGCTACGGCGATTACTTCGAAGGCTGCATGGGCGCCGAGGCGATCAAGAAGCGCCTGCAGGACTTCGACCTCGAAGCCGCCGCCAAGGAGCTGCGCGAGGAGATCGAGACTGGCACCGGCCAGCGCAAGGCCCGTGCCCTCAAGCGCCTCAAGGTCGTCAACGCCTTCCTGACCACCGACAACAAGCCGGAGGCCATGGTGCTCGACGTGATCCCGGTGATCCCGCCGGATCTGCGCCCGATGGTGCAGCTCGACGGTGGCCGTTTCGCCACGTCCGACCTGAACGACCTCTACCGTCGTGTGATCAACCGCAATAACCGCCTGAAGCGCCTCATCGAACTCGGCGCCCCGGAGATCATGCTCAACAACGAGAAGCGCATGCTCCAGGAAGCCGTCGATTCGCTGTTTGACAACGGCCGTCGCGGCCGCCCGGTCACCGGTGCCTCGAACCGCCCACTCAAGTCCCTGAGCGACATGCTCAAGGGCAAGCAGGGCCGCTTCCGCCAGAACCTGCTCGGCAAGCGCGTCGACTACTCCGGCCGTTCCGTGATCGTGGTCGGCCCGTCGCTGCGCATGCACCAGTGCGGCCTGCCGAAGCCGATGGCACTCGAGCTGTTCAAGCCGTTCGTGATCAAGCGCCTCGTCGACCTGAACTATGCGCAGAACATGAAGAGCGCCAAGCGTCTCGTCGACCGCGGTGATTCCGAGGTGTGGGGCGTGCTCGAAGAGGTCATCTCCGAGCATCCGGTGCTCCTCAACCGTGCACCTACGCTGCACCGACTGGGCATTCAGGCCTTCGAGCCGATCTTGGTCGAAGGCAAGGCGATCCACCTTCCGCCGTTGGCCTGCGCCGCATTCAACGCCGACTTCGACGGCGACCAGATGGCAGTCCATCTGCCGCTGTCCGCCGAAGCCCAGGCCGAAGCCCGTTCGCTCATGATGGCTTCCGATAACATTCTGAAGCCCGCCGACGGCCACACCGTGACCATGCCTTCGCAGGACATGATCCTCGGCCTGTACTACCTGTCGACCGTCATCGACGGCGCCAAGGGCCAGGGCCGCATCTTCTCGTCGCTCGAAGAGGCGCAGATGGCCCTCGACAAGCATGAGATCGACATGCAGGCCAAGGTGCTCATCCGCCTGCCGCAGGACTTCGTGCTGCCGAAGGATTGGGAGCCGGGCGAGGTCCAGGTCATCGACCCGGAGCCGGGCAGCCCGGACGTGGTGAAGGAGGAGCGTTTCGCAGACGGTTCCGTGCTGTTCGCCACCTCCCTCGGCCGCATCCTGTTCAACGACACGCTGCCGGTGGACTACCCGTTCATCAACGAGCAGGCGCCGAAGGGCAAGCTCTCGAAGATCGTCGACGACATCGCGACCCGTTACTCCACCCAGCAGGTGGCTGCTACCCTCGACGCATTGAAGGATCTCGGCTTCACCCGCGCACCGTGGTCGGGCGTCACGATGGCGTTCTCCGACATCGTGGCCCCGCCGGACCGCGAGGAGATCATCAAGGGCTATGAGGCACAGGCCGCCAAGGTGAACAACCAGTATGATCTGGGCCTGCTCACCGAGGAGGAGCGCCGTCAGGAGCTCATCAACCTGTGGACCGAGTGCACCGACAAGGTCGCCGAAGCCATGCGCGAGAACTTCCATGACGACAACAACGTGAACATCATGGTGCAGTCCGGTGCACGAGGCAACTGGATGCAGATTCGCCAGATCGCCGGCATGCGTGGTCTCGTGGCGAACCCGAAGGGCGAGATCATCCCGCGTCCTGTGAAGTCGAACTACCGCGAGGGCCTGTCGGTGCTCGAGTACTTCATCTCGCAGCACGGCGCCCGCAAGGGTCTGGCCGATACGGCACTGCGTACCGCCGAGTCGGGCTACCTCACCCGTCGTCTCGTGGACGTCTCCCAGGAGATCATCGTGCGCGAAGAGGACTGCGGCACCACGCACGGTCTGCCCATGACCGTTGCCGAGCGTGACGAGAACGGCAATCTCGTGCTCGTCAAGGCGGCGGACGGCGGCCCGTACTCGCGTCTGCTCGCTCAGGACGTGCTCGACCCAGCCGACGGCAAGACCGTTCTGTACCACGCGGGCGACGCCCTCTCGATGGACGTGCTCAACGACCTCGTGGCACATGGTGTGGAGCAGGTGATCGGCCGCTCCGTGCTCACCTGCGAATCCAAGCGCGGCGTGTGCGCGAAGTGCTATGGCTGGTCGCTGGCCACCAACAAGCTCGTCGACGTCGGCGAGGCGGTCGGCATCGTCGCGGCACAGTCCATCGGCGAGCCTGGCACGCAGCTGACGCTTCGTTCCTTCCACTCCGGTGGCGTCGCCTCGGCATCCGATATCACGCAGGGTCTTCCTCGTGTCACCGAGTTGTTCGAAGCCCGTACGCCTAAGGGTGAGGCGCCGATCTCGGAGTTTGCCGGCACCATCAAGGTGCAGGACACCGAGCGTGGCCGTGAGGTCATTCTGCAGCCGGACGACGACTCGCTCGAGCCCATCACCTATCAGGTGACCCGTCGCGCGCCGATGCTCGTCAAGGACGGCCAGCACGTCGATCCGGGCACCCAGCTGGTCGAGGGTTCCGTGGATCCGAAGAAGATTCTGCGCATTCTCGGACCGCGTGCCGCCCAGATGAACATCGTGAACGAGGTGCACGACGTGTACCGTTCGCAGGGCGTCGACATTCACGACAAGCACATCGAGGTCATCGTGCACCAGATGCTGCGTCGCGTCACCGTGATCGATTCCGGTGACACCGACCTGCTGCCGGGTGAGCTCGTTGACCGCGCACGCTTCCGCGAGCAGAACAAGAAGACCGTCGCCGCCGGTGGCCGCCCAGCAGCGGGCCGCCCGGAGCTCATGGGCATCACCAAGGCTTCGCTGGCGACCGACTCCTGGCTGTCCGCCGCATCGTTCCAGGAAACGACTCGAGTGCTCACCGAGGCCGCCCTGAACGAGAAGGAAGACGACCTGAAGGGCCTCAAGGAGAACGTGATCATCGGCAAGCTCATCCCGGCCGGCACCGGTCTGGCGCGCTACCGCAACGCGACCGTGGAGCCCGACAAGGCGATCCGCGACACCATCTACCCGAACTTCGGCCTGGGCGACGGTTCGCTCGGTGGTGACCTCAGCGATGGTGATCTGGGTGACGTCGACTTCTCGAACATCGATTTCGGTGATCTGAAGCTCGGCGACGACTTCAACCCGGACGACTTCCTCGACGACAACGACAACCCGGTCGACTTCGGAGACGAGTTCCGCATCGACCCGGACGAACTCAAGTAGTCCGAGCCGACGTCTGACCTGAAAGGTCCCCACACCCATGGCGGGTGTGGGGACCTTTCACTGTATGCGGGCGCGGAATCTGCCCAAAAAATGGGGATCGAAGCCGGGAATGTGCCGCGGTGTGGTACAACATGGGTATGAGCAGAATTCCGTATCCACCGGCACCGGAGCCGGGTTGGTATGACGATGACGTCGACGCGGTGCCGGGGGTCGCGTTCCCCGCGTACGGAACGCAGGAGATGCGCCGTGTGCAGGCGCATAGACAAGATGGACAAGTGAGTGAGCAGCCCGAATGGCATGGCGAGCCAGATGACTACGCCGGGGAACCCGATGAGTACACGGCGGAACCGGGTTCGGAAGGCGATGCCCAGTGGGACGGCACCGTGCTCTCCAAACGATTCGCACGCGAAACCGAACGCGAAGCGGTGTTGACGAATGCGGTGACGAACCAGCATATCGACATCAATATGAACACGTTACTCGGGCGCAAGCCGTCGCACGACATTCCGGAAGGTTCGAAATCGGTGCGGCTCATAGACCCCACGCGTACGGTCTCCCGCAATCACTGCGCGATCAGCTACGGCGAGCATGGCACGCTCTGGTTGGAAGACATGGGCTCCCTCAACGGCACGTACGTCGTGCATGACGACGAGGAGATGCGCGTGAGCCAAGGTATGCCGGTGGAGCTCGATCTGCCTGCGAACATTCGCATAGGCGACCAGTTCTTCACACTCGATGCCCGCTGAACTGGCGTTGCCCTCTAACGTGCACGGCGTGCGGCGATTGCCTCGTTGACCTCCGTCTCATTGAGCGAAGCCAGCCAGTTGAGCAATTCTGGGTAGATATACGGATTTTGCACCAGATACACATGCAGATCCGGTGCGTACTGGGCGATGTCGTGCATCACCGCCGGATCAGACGTGGTCATGGCCAGCTGCGGCGTGAATTCGCCATTCGCACTGTACTGCGCATTCGGATTGCTCGCCGTTGCCCGATCAGGCTGCGTCGCCAGCGTGTGCTGTGCCGCCTGCGTAGATTGCGCTGGCTGGGTGAATCGCGTGGGGCGCGCCTGCACTGGTTGCTGCGCGCCCGAATTGCGCACCAGTTGTTCCACGGCGAGTTTCACGGCGCGCGCCGGTTCGGGGTTCCGCTGTCCAGACGGGGTCTCCGACTCGTCGAAGCGGTCTTCTACAGGGTCTGCGGTGGCGATGACGCCCATCTGCGCGAGTGTCATGCGCGCCCGTTTGTCGCCGAATTCGGCGAGCCAGCGCTTCAGTCCGGGGTAGGCGCGTGGATGCACCGCCACGTTGGCGCCGAACTCCGGGTTCTCGTAGGCGATTTTGGCGAGCAGGATCGGGTCTGCCTGAGGGTCTTGCACTGCGGCCACCGCCGTCTGATAGTCCACCATCGAGATTCCTTTCCTGCTCGCAGATGTTCGGCATGCGCAGCCCACGCACAGTCTCCGCATGTGGAGTCTTCCTCAACTCGCACGCCGCCATACTAGCATCAATCGCCGTGTGTGGCCGGACCGCCGCATATAGTGGACTCATCTGCATAAATAAAAGCATCCCACCTTGCGTAAGAGGGCAGCTTGTTCTGCTTGACCTGTTTGTTCGGTTTGATCTGCTTGCCCTGCGTAAAAAGGGACAGATTTGCGAACGAAGATGTCCCTTTTTACGCAGGGTGGTCGGATGTCTCTTTGTATGCATGGTGCCGGAATAGGCCGCGCAGACTCAGTCGCGTGCGCACGCGGCGCCAGAACGGCAGGGTCTTCAGCAATGCGGCGCGCATGCCATCCACAGACTCCCAATACTGTACGACCTCGCTTTCAGGCACAGGATTGCCCGAGAACGCGGCATAATCCGCCGTCTGCGCGCTGTGCCTGAGCTGCGCTTCGGTGACCGGCCCACGGCTCGTGTCGGAGGGGCTGGCGGTCGCTTCGGCAGCAGATTCCGCGGCGAAGGACCTCGCGATGGCATGCGCCTGCTCACGGCGTGTGCCGTGCACGGGAATGCCGCTTTGCATCGCGAATTGCGTGAGTGAACGCCAGCCGGACTCCACACGGTGATTCGTGCTGCCATTCCTGCGCAATCGCATGAGCAGCGCCGCCTTGACCGCAAGAATGCAGCCGCAGATGACAAGGAGAATCCACACGGGGGAGCCGTATATAGCGACGTCGCGCGTCACCGCGCCGATTTTCGACCAGACTCCCGAGGTTCGCGGGTCTTGGGCGTCGTCTCCGGAGAGCACGGTGCTTCCTGTGGCCTCCTGCTTGTCGCGCAGTGGATCGGTGAGGGGCAGTGGCGGTTGGCGCACGAGTGTCTGCGGATTCGGGGGAGTGGGATTCTGATTGTCTTCAGGGGTCTTCGTCTCCTGAGGCGTAGGGTGGAACGCCACCCAACCGTGCCCTTCAAGCGCGACCTCAACCCAGGCTTCGATGTCATTGCCGGTGAAGTCGGTTGTGGTGCCGTTCTCGGTTCTCTGTGTGCGGGCCTCGGTGATGTCGCCATGCTCGTCCTTGGGCACGAACCCAAGCACCACGCGCGACGGGATTCCCAAGGACCTCGCCATGAGGGCCATCGCCGACGCATACTGTTCGCTGTCTCCCACCATTGCGGTGCCGCCGAGCAGCTGGGTGATCCGGTAGTTGCCATGCCCGGCAAGCGAAGGGTAGTCGTCCACCAAACCGTGCGAGAACCACCCGTTGTCGCGCAGGCCGTTCGCCAATGCGAGCGCAGCCGCGCCAGCCGTGGGCTGACCTCCTGCAAAGGCCTCCGCCATGCGCCGCACGGCATTGGGAATGTCGCCGGCATCGGGGAGCGCGATGCGTGCGGCCTGTGTCTGCCGAATCTCATCATCACTGGGACGGCGTGCAAGCGTGCCGGTTTCGGTGTAGGCAAGTCCGGAACGTACGCCGGAAGTGAGCAGACCGGATTCGGTGCCCGTGTTGTAGTAGAAATCGTCGGCATTCGCATTGGTGGCGAAGGTGACCTGCGTCGCCGCGCCGGCAAGCGGCAGCCAATCGTCACGCATGCCGTCGCGCACGTCGAACATGGCAGTGAACCAGGTTCCGGAGTCATCGCCGTCCTGTGTGATTCGCAGACCCATGCGCGTGTAGTTCGAGGATGCGCCGGCAATCCGCGTGTTCGATAGATTCCACACATTGCCGTCGAACCGATCCATCACGGCGAGACGCACGCTGGCCCCCGCCGGCAGATTGCGCACGGTGAGCAGTGTGTCTGCCTTATGCTCCTTCAGATACGCGCGCATGCCCGACATCGGGCTCGCATAGTCGAAGGGCGCAAGCGGCGGCTCGTAATGGTCGCGCAGAATCGTTCGCGTGGCGTGGACGGGCAGGCATGCGCCTACGGCCACGGCGCCCGCCAGCAGCAACAGTGCGCCCGCACCGAGCCATCGTGACATTTCGAACAGTCGCCAGCGCCACGACAGCCAGACTACGGCGGCGAGCGCGCAAACCACGCCGCATGGCAGCCGAAGCACGCCTGCCGATGTGCCAAGCAGCGCGCAGACAGCGAAATCGCCGATCACAACCAATACGCTCAATGCGCTCCATCGCCGTTGGGGGAGCACGGCCAGCACGCCGCCAAGTGTGCACGAGAGCAGGCAGAGCGTCCATACGGCCATGAGCGAGCCATCCGCGGTGCCGGTCGGCGCCGGCACGGCGATGAGGAACTTGAACGACGTGAACATGGCGGAGCAACCTTCGGCGAGGGTCTGCCACGTCGGCAGCACGTAGGCCACGCTTGTGTGCGGCAGTGCGACCAGCGGGCCGATCACGCATTGCGCGAGCACGGACGCCAGAATCTGCCACCAGAACCTCAACCGGGGCACCAGCGTCATGAACGCGATGCCAGAACCGAGCAATGCAGCCGGAATCGCGGCGCGCGCCCAGCTGCCGGCCGAGCCGTACACGTCAATGAGATTCGCGCATGCGCACAGTACGATTGCCATCACCACGACAAGTGAGATGGCGGCATCGCGTGTGGCATGGCCAGCGGCATGTGCGGCATCGGCCCGACGCGCGTCGCGGGCGTTCATCGTCAGCCAGACGGGCATTTGCGTGGAATTGTCGTTGATCCACGAAGCATCGCCGCGGGTGCGGCCGTGTCTTGTCGCGCCAAAGGAGGAGGTCGGCGAAGTCATGAGAGCACCTCCATGAGTAGCGGAAGGTCGTCGAGCACGCCGACCGTGATGAACACGCATTCCGGCAGCGTGCGCACCGCGCTGCTCGCCCCGGCGACGACCTGCACGACCACGCAGGTCGCCGAATCCGGAATGGCGGCGCCAAGCCTGCGCAGATCGTCCACCTCATGCGCGGAACCGGCGACAAAGCAGTACAGCGATGCCTTGTCGCAGGCAAGCAGGGCCTCGCGTGCCAGATTCGCCAGCATGGTGCCCCCACGCGTTTCAGGTTCGATCTCACTGCACGTGTCGAGAAAGTCGGCGGGTTTGCGCGGCTGCACATGCAATCTGCCGGATTGCGCATACAGCGCACGCCGTTCTGACACACACTGCACGCCAATCGAGGCGAACACGCTCACCGCGAGTTCGAACTCCTCGGCGCTCGCATACGAAAACGCCGCAACGTCAAGACTCACCGACGAATCGGTGCGACGCGTGGCTTCGAATTGCCGGATCATGAGCGTTCCCGTTTTCGCGGTGCTCAGCCAGTGCACATTGCGCACGTCGTCACCATATTCGTATTCGCGCAGACCGAAGAAACTCAGGTCGTCATTGACGAGGTCGTCGCTCGGATTGCCCTCCAGATCACGTATGATTCCGGCGTGCAGTGTGTGCAGCGGCACGATGTCCGGGTGAATGTACACGCGGATCTGCTCGGTGAGACGATGCTCGCGCCGCACCAGGCCGAACGGGTCTCCTTTGCGCACCGACAATGGCCCGACTGTGACCACCGCGCGATGCGTTGCGGTGAGGGGAATCGCCGTCTGCTTCGACTGGTGGGCGCCGAGACTCGGTATGGCGAAGCGTTCATGGTGCCACTCGAGACTGCCGTAGTTGCTCTGGGATATCGGCAGATCGCCGCTCGCGCTCGCGGTGACGGAGGTGCTCGGATTCGACACGGTGACCATGGCGTGCATCGTCTGGTTGACGCTCACCCGCGTGTTCGATACCGAAAGCGTGGCCGTGAACGCAGTGTTGCCCACTGAAAGCGCCGCGGAGCTTACGAGCAACGTGGCGCACACGAGTGCGAACGCAAGCATCTCCACCCAACCCAGGCATAGGAACAACGCGAGCGTGAGCACGAACATGCCGGCCACCGCCCAGCCCAATGGCGATACGTATTTCCGTATGGCCATGTCAGCGCTCGCCATGCGTGGATTCGTGGGCTTCGTTGAGTCCCGTCTGCGGCACCGGCACGTCGTCGATGATCGCCTGCATTGCACTGTGCTGGCTCTGGCCGGCGAAGGTGGCATCCGGCGTGAGCGTCAGGCGGTGGGCGAGCACCGAGATGGCGAGATCCTTGACATCGTCAGGAATGACGTAGGCGCGATTGTCGGCCGCCGCCCACACACGGGCGCAACGGGTGAGCGCAAGCGCACCGCGCATGGAAGATCCGACGGCGACGAGCTCGCTGTTGCGCGTCTGCTCCACCAGCCGCAGAATATACTCGTAGATCGCGTCGTCGATATGCACCTGTTGCACGGCCTTGCGCATGTCGAGTATGTCATGGGCGCTCACAACGCTGCCGATGGTGCTGGCGCGATCGGTGATGTCGGCCTCCTTGAGCAACTGCATGCTCCGGGTCCTGGATGGGTAGCCGATCGTGGTGCGCAGCAGGAAGCGGTCCATCTGCGCTTCGGGCAGTGAGTAGGTGCCGAGCTGTTCGATCGGGTTCTGGGTGGCGATCACCATGAATGGCTGCGGCACCGTATGTGTGGTCCCGTCGACGGTGACGTGCTGCTCCTCCATCACCTCGAGGAGGGCCGACTGTGTTTTCGGTGAGGCTCGGTTGATCTCGTCAGCGAGCACGATGGACGCGAACACCGGACCTGGGCGGAACGTGAACTCGCCGTTCTTCTGGTCGTAGAAGGTGACTCCCACCACGTCGGAGGGCAGCAGATCCGGGGTGAATTGGATGCGTTTGAACGAGGTGTCGATGGATTGGGCGAGCGCTCGGGCAAGCTGGGTCTTGCCGGTGCCCGGGTTGTCTTCAAGCAGCACATGGCCGCCGGCAAGGAGGGCGGTGACGCACTCGCGAATCGTTTTCTCCTTGTCCACCACCACTTGCGATATGTTCGCCACGATGGCGTCGAACAGACTGTGGAACCGCACAATGTCGCCCTTGTGAGCAGATTCGCTCCGAACTGCGGTGGCATCTCGCTCGGTCGGCATATTCACGGTGCTCACGGTCTCGGTGACCGTCTGGACTTCGGTTCGCGACGGTGAAGCATGGACGCCTCCCAGCCGGGTGGCGTCGGAATCCGGCGCCACGTCCGCAGGCGTGTGGAAGCCCCGTCGTGAGAGGACGGTGGATTCGTAGCCCTCGTCCGTATGCTGTGCATGGGGTGCATCAGGCTGTTCATGCTTGGCTGTCATGGAACCTCTCCTTTGCAATATGATGCGGCTCGAGACTGTGATGCCCTGCCGGAAGTCGTGGTGTCGTGTGCCAGGCGATTGTGCGGGTTGTGGCCGCCCGGCGAATGCCCTGTACCGTGTGCTCTTCGGTGCGTGCGGCATAGCCGGCATCCTCGTTCATGGTGATGCTTGCGGTCCAGCGCAGATTGTCTGGGACTGTGCTCTCGCCGGGTGCCGGACGAACCGTGACATCGGTGTCCGGATTCCAGCGCGTGGTGAATCCGTTGCTGAACGACAAGGTGATGGTGACGGGCTGGCCGTAGTCGGTGAAGGCGCGCCCTGTGTTGCGCATCACGATGGCATCGCGGTTGTGCTGCGACCAGCTCACCTCGATTTCGTTGGCGTCGACGGTTGGCGCCACACGGTACTGGTGTGTGCTCGTTGCCCGTGCCGGTGGGCTGTAATGGCCTTGGAGCCGGGTGCGTACCTCGCCCGCAGGGCAGCGCTCCCACGGACTGAGCCGCACTGTCTCACTGCCGGCGGGCTCCCTGTTTGCATCGATGGAACCGAATTTCACATGAACGCCGTCATGCCTGCCGCGTGGCACCGACCATTCCAATATGCACTCGTCATTCCTGCCCTCCATGCGCACACTTGGCTCGGCAATGCCGATGGTGGGCTCGATGGTGTTCGATTGTCCCGTCGCCACAGTTGCGGGACGCCTTGATGTGTGCACGGTGGCGCTCACGCTCAACGGCTTGAAATACATGGCATTGTCGAGGGGAACCCTGAACCGCAGCGATTCGCACGATGTCGTGCCATGGGAGAGCTGGATGGAGGCGCACCCCGCCCTGCGCATGTTGCCGAGCGTCACGGTGCCGGTGATCTCATGGTCGTTGGCCTGCGTGATGCTCACTTGCGGGGCATCGGGGTCTCCCCACACGTCCCGGGTTGACACGAGTCGGCTCGGCACACTGGCTCCGACTTCGTTGTTCGCCACGACGGTGGCGGAGAAGGCGCTCGAGTCGGTGATCACGTTGTTGTCGATCTCGAAGGATGTGGCGAGCGCCGTCACCCTGGTGTTCGTCTTCGTCCAACCGTCGGGCCCCTGCAATTGCACGGTGTAGGAACTTGGGCGCGAGCCTGCGTAGTCCGGCTCGTTCCACGAGACCTCGACGCTGCGGTGACCGCCCCTCACCTGCACCTGTCCGGGGGGTTCCGGTGCCCGATTGGGTCTACCCGTCACCGCATTGGAGTCCGGCGACCAGCCTATGGCGTTGCGTGCCCGCACCGTGAACGTATAGGTGGTGCCATTGTGCAGATTCCCGATGCGGCATGATGTCACGTTTCCGCAGGATTGTTCGCCTCCCTGCCATCTCACCAGATAGTCGGTGATGGGCGAGCCGTTGGCGCTGCCGGTCGTCCAATTGAGTGTTACCGCTGAATCCTCGGGTTTTGCGGCCACGGGGGAAAGCAACGGGGCGCCGGGAACATTCTGCACGACGACTGTGAGCGTGGCGCTTACGCTGCGTTCCTCGGTTTTGGTGGCATCCATGACGGTGATCACCACATGGTAGGTGGCGGCTGGCATTGTTGGAGGCGCCGAGAGACGCAGAACGGTTCCCTCGGTTTGCATTTGCAGCGTGGAGTCTGCATCCGCGTTCGCCGAAACAAGGCTCAGCGGGGTTTGGGGGAATGGGTTGTACGCTCCTTGAGTCACATCGATGCCGGTGCTTTCACCGGGTTTGAGCCTGATGGTGGCGGGGTTGAGCCGGGCCAATGGGCGTGTGGACGGCACGGCCCGAACGGTGATACCGGCGTGGAGCGCACCATTGCCATAGTCGAGCGTGATGGGAATCGATTGGGTGGCACCCGGTGTGGCGGTGGCGTCGGCCGCCACGGTGAGTTTGCCGTCGGTGGTGAGTGATGTGGTGAAGGGTGCAGACGATTGACCTCCAGTGAACGAGTATGGTTTCCGATCCTCATTCGCCCCGCCTGAGACCAGTGCGTTGAGGTCGATCACCGTGGCGGCCTCACCTGCGACGACATCCACGGTGGTGCCTGCGAACGTCGGCGCGGGACGCGTGTTGCCGATTACGGTGATGGGCAATGTGATCACTGCCGTGTTGACGAATCTCACATTCGTGCCCCGGCTGCCGTCAGTCACGGTGAAGGTGATCGATGCCGGTCCGGAGTAGTCCCTTCTCGCGGTGAATCTGAGCGTTCCGCTGTTCACCACATAATCGTCGTTGTCGCTTTTCGTGGCACTCACCGACTCCGAGTTCGCCAGCATCGGCGCCTTGCCGGCCCCTACGCGTACGTGGTCGGCAAGCGGGATGGTGATGGTCTCCCCGGCATTGACCCGCAGAGGGGGTGCCTGAGGTCGTAGGGTTGGCGGGAACACGCCGTAGGCGGGAACATGGATGAATGCCGTCGAGGTGATGCCGTGCGTCGTGTTCGTTACCGTATAGGCAATGGCCCTCGCCTCATCGGTGAGATCGATGGAGAGCGTGGTGTCGCCGGTGGCACGCGCATGCTGGGCGGCGGACTTGTCCACATTCACTGCGAGCTCGTCGAGGCTTCCTGACGGGTTGGAGATCCATGCCGAGACATCCACGTTCACCGTCCTTTTGTCCACGGTGGCGCTTGCCGGCACCCGGTAATCGTAGGCGCTCGGCGGTTGGATGGGTGCGTTCGGATCGACGGTGACGCTCAGCAACCCGACATCCTTGACCCCCGCTGCGTTGCGGACCGTGTAGATGATGTAGGCGGTGCCGGTATGGTCGGGTGCGGTGAGCGAGATCATGCCGCCCTGCACCTTCACGTTGTCGATGCCTTGGCATTGCACGTTGTTCTCGAGCACAAGATTGCTGTTGTCAGACGCGATGTCGTTGCGCAGCACGGGCACGGTGGTCGAGGTTCCCGGGCGCAGTGTCACCGAGTCATCGCGGGCGTAGACTCCCGAATCCGCGCCGCTTTGGAACACGCCGACGCGAACCTGCGCTTGGGCGCGCCTGCCCGTCCAGTCCTCCACCGCGTAGCTGAAGGTGTCGGTGCCCACGGAATCGGCGAATGCCTCGTACACCAGATAATCCGCTCCGGTTTCCATCACGCGGCCGAGTTTGGGCGCATTGTTGCCCAAGCCGAGCAACTGCACGTCATCGCCGTCCGTGTCGATGCCGGTCACGCGAATCGGGATGCGGATCTTTCGGCCAGCAGCCACTTGCGCCTCGACATCGGTGGGTTTCGGCGCGGATTTCGATTCCGCGTCACTGTCATGCACGGCGAAGGTGACGACGGCCGATGACGCGTTGCCGAGGGCATCGGTCACCGTGTAGGTGAGCGGGTAATTACCCGACGTACTGGGAGCTTGGTACCGTACGGTGTTCGACGAGGCGAAGGCGAGCCCGCGGAACTTGCCCGCATCAGTCTTGAGGTTTCGGTCCAGCGCGAGGGCCGAGGCACCGGTGTACGAGACATGGTCGAGCACATCCACCGACACTATGCCCCCGGTGCGTACGGGTACGGTGATGTCGGAGGCCTTCGGCACGGAATCGGCACTGGTGAGCGCCGGCGGTTGCACCACGATGGTGCCGGTGGCGATGCCCTGTGCGTTCGCCACTGTGTAGTCGAGACTCACTGGTGCAGATGGCAGCGTCTGAGCCGTGATATACACGCGTTTATTTCCCACGATGCCCGCTTTGATGCCGGATTTGGCGTCGGCCCTGACATCGGTGACGGCCAGCACGCCGCCCATGGGGTCGACGTCATTGGCAAGCGGTTCCACGATGGCCGTCTTGTCGGCTCCGAGCAATGCCACGTCGTTGGCGGCGACCGGCCTTGCCGATTCCTCCTGGTCGGGTTCGACGTCTATGCGTGCCAGTCCCGAGGCTTCCACATCGCCTTGGACAATCGTGTAGGGCACATGATAGGTGCCCGGTTCGCTCGACTGGAAGGTGAACGACATGTCGGTGGCGCGCATGGTGACGTTCGTGCGTTCGGGATTGTCTACCCGTGTCAATTGCGGGGTATCGGCCGAGGTGGCGTGCACGACCTTGGACAGATCGACGGTCACTGCTGTGTTCGGCGTGGTGGTGCGGCAGACCGGATCTATGTTCGCCGCCAAGGTGTGCGGCGGACGGATGGTGAAGTACACGGTTGCCTCGGTGAGGTTCCTGCCGTCGGAGACCTGCAGCCGCACCGCTGCACGGCCTTCGCGCATCGAACCGGCGTGGAACACGAGTTCGCCGTCCGGGCGTGCGGAGACCGTCGCCTCGTCGGTGTTCTCCACACTGGCGCCGACCAGGGTGAGCGGATCGCCGTCTGGGTCGACGAAGCCGCCAAGCGCGTTCATGGTGTACGTGGCACCCTGTTCGACCTCGGTTTCCTCCGGCTGCTCCTTGCGGGTTGGTGTGCGGTTCTGGTCGCCGGCAATCGTCAGCGTCACGGTCGCCCTTGAGGATTGTCCGCGCCCATCGCCGATCTCATAGGTGAAGGTCGCGCGGCCGGGGTTGTGCGCGCTGACCTGCAGGAACCGGCCATCATATATGGCGGACGCCTTCACCGAATCATTCTCCGGCGAGCTCACTGAGGTGATGCGTAGCACCGAGCAGTCGGTCTGCTCGTCGTTGCGCAACGGGTCGATGACGGTGTTGGAGCCGGCGCGTATGCCGAACTCGTCGTCCACTGCGCGAATCTGCCCTGATTTCGTGGAGCATTCCCGTGCGAACGTGTGCTTCGAACTCGTGCTATCGGTGGTGGTGCTCGTCTGACGGCTGGTGTCGTTGTCGAGCCGCTTCCACTGAATCTGGATCACATCCGGCGAATCCGCCGGGTTCCATATGTTGCCGTTCGCGATGTCGTTGAGCACGACGAGCCTGTGGTTCACACGAAGGCGAAGATTGGCCGTCGCGGTGATCGCCTGCAGATCGAGCATATCGGGTTCGCCGTTCGCCGAGCAGACGGTGGCATAGTTTCGCGCGGTTTGACTCCATGCCCCGTGCACGCATCCGTTCACCGACACGGGTTGTGCGGCCTCGCCGGTGCCTGCGGTGCGGTGGATGGCGGGTTTGGCTCCCTCGTTGAGCGGCATCGTGACCAGTGCGCCCGGTGCGGCCGCCGCGACCCAACCGCGTTGTGAGCGGTCGTCGGTGTCGGCTGGAGGTGCCTGCAACGTCAAGGTTCCCACGCCATCCACGGTGATATGGCTCCGACCGAAGTACAGGCGGTTGCCGCTGCTGGCCACTGGTTGGCCGTCGACCACGGTGAAGGAATCCGCGGCAATGGGTTCGCCTTCGTTCAGTGTGACGATTTCATGCGCCGTGTTCGAACCAGCCCCGACGGTGTACACCTTTGCCGTGTGGGCGTCGAGGCCGTAGACGGTGCCGTCCGCGGCGATGGCGATTCGGCCGCCGGTGCCGAGTTTCATCGTCGCGGTGGCTGTGGTGGGGGAGAGGTGCGCGATGCCATCGGCTTTTCCCACCCATACCTCGCCGCGGTCGGCGTCGATGATCGCGGCGGTACGGCCACCCACCAGCGTGCGCATCGTGGAGGTGGTCGCGGTGGCGTCGGCGGTACCCATGGTGGATTGGTCGATGCCCGAGGCTTTTTGCGGCTCAGCCAGGATGACGTCTCCACCGTGCTGCGCGATGTCGAAGTTCGGCGACTGTGCGGTGACGCTCGCATCCGGCTCACGCAGCCGCACGTTGTAGCGGGCCGCCTTCTGGTCGGCCTGCGAGGTCACCCAGACGGTCCCGTCGTCGAGTTGCAGATGCCGTTGCGAGACCGAGTGCATGACGAGGGCTCCCGCGATGACGGCGAGCACGATGACGAGCATGGCCGCGGGCACCATCCACGTTTTGCCGCGACCGCGGAATATGCGCCGTGGCGAGAACTTGTGCATGCTGTTGCGTGGCGATTCGGTCATGTCACCTCATTTCCGTACCGCGCAGGCGATGGCGGGTTGTGCCGACATGCTGCGGTCTGCCCGCACAATGCTCACGCGCACGCACACCTGCGCCTGATCGGTTTGGTCAGCCGGAATGTCAAAGCCGGTGGAATCGACCACATGCGAGGCGCCCGGCGTGGTCGCGGCGCCGATACGCGACCACACGTAGGTGTCGCCTTCCCGTGGATCTGGATTCCTCCAATGGAAATGCGCGATGCCATTCTCGTCGAGGGTGCCGGAAAGCTGTTGCGGCGACGGCACAACGGATGCGCCGGGGGGCTCGTTGCCCGTGGGTTCGGGCCGTTCGCCGTTCTGGAGTGCGCCGTGGCTGCCTTCGACAACCGTCTGGTTTCCGCTGGCATGGGTGTCGAGCCCGGGCAGCACGAACCCCATGAACACCGCGAGGAACAGGGTGAGCAGCGCGACGGTGAAGCCCGCGACCATCCACGCCTTGCGGTGTTTGCCGCGTTGCCGTGCCGCCGGCGGACGTTCGGTGATCTGCCGGCGTGCGATGCTGGACGGATAGGGGTCTGCGCCCTCGACATTCACCGGTGTGGCGTGCCCATACAGGTCGAATTGCGCCTGCTGGAGCGCGCGGGCGAAAGCCAGTGCGGAGGGGTAGCGATCGTCGGCATTCGGCGCCATTGCGTGTGCCAACGTCTCATGCACCACAGTGGGAACGTCGTTGCGCTGGATCGTCGGCAGCGGTTGCGTCATGATGAGCCTTGCCAGCTCCTTCGCCGTCTTCGGGTGGTACCCGTATTCGAACGGGGAGGTGCCCACCAGTGAGGCATAGAGCACTGCGCCCAGCGAATAGATGTCGGCCGCCTCACCTCCCGCACCGCCCGTGCGCAGCGTCTCCGGAGGAGCCCACGGCAGGGAGTAGCCGGTGCTGCTGTGATCGTAGGCGGTGACGGCGATGCCGAAGTCGGCGAGCGTGGGCAACCGTTGCCAGGTGATGAGCACATTGCTCGTCTTGATGTCGCGGTGCACAATGCCGGCCCGGTGAGCGGTGGCGACTGCGCTGGCGAGATGGACTCCCATGGAGAGCATCTGCGGCACGTCGAGCACATGGTTGCACAGCACGTCCTTGAGCGTGCCGCCCGGTGCATACTCGAACACGAGGTAATAGCGGCCGTCGTCGGTGACGCCCGCATCGTAGGTGGAGAGAATGTAGGGGTGGCTCGACAACGCGGCCATGGCACGCGCCTCCGCGCGGAAGGCGTCTGCGATTCTGCTGTCCACCTGCTCGACGCTCACTTTGATGGCGACGTCGCGTTCTATGCCCTGTTGCCGGTAGAGGTAGACGGTAGCGGTGGAACCGTGCCCGAGCACGCGCACATAGCTGTAGCCGGCAAGGCGCGGTGGCTGGGGCACCTGCTGGGTCATGGCGGCTCCTTCGCTGGCTGTGTACCGGTGTCGGGGATTCTCCCATATGTAGATTATCGAAATTTGCGCTCGACTGCTTGCGCGTAAGCCGGCAATGAGACTGTCCCAACGAAGTGCGGCGTTTCGTTGGTCGTTTTGCGCCAATATGGGCAGATTGACCATGTTGGCGCATCGCATGCTGCAACATATTGCACGCCATATGAGCCGCGATACGATGCAAATGGGAATCCGGACGGACCGCTCGGTACACGGCGTTTCTTTGACGTGCGCGCAGGCCGTCCATACACTTGGAGAATCGGTGTGGAGGATGCCGATGAGGGCGAGGAGGCAATGCATGGTCGAACATACCCAAGAGCATGGAGTCGCTGGCATGGTCGCCGATGACGATGCGCCGCGGACCAACGAGGGGGCTCGCCGTGCCATTCGTGAATTCCTGGAGTCGGTTCACAATGATGACCGGAACTCCAAGGCGCGCACCCTGCTCGTCTCGGGTGCCCCGCGTTCGGGCAAGACGCAGCTGGCCGTGGAGACGACGCTCGCCGGGCTGCGAGCCGGCTTGGCGGCCGGGGACGATGGGTCGACGGTGATGCTCGTGCCGAACCGTCGCGTCGCGGATCTGTATTCCGATCGGATCATACGCGAACTCGGCTCAAGCGAACGTGTGCGCCCGGCCACCACGCTCAATGCGTTGGCCTTCCAATTGCTTGAGATCGCCCGTTCGAGAAGCGGCGACAGCGCACCCCGTCTCATCAACGGTGCCGAGCAGGACGCATTGTTGCGCCATGTGATCGCCGTGCACGTCGAACAGCATCGCCGTGGCGAGGATGGCTCATGCGAGACCTGCCGGCTGCTCAGCGCCTATTTCGAGGATGCAGGCGTGCAGGCGCCCCCCGCACGGAAGGGGGTGGGTGCTGCTGCCAACTCCTCGTCCGCAGGCACGCTCGACTGGGCGACCATTGTGATGGATGCCGCCGATGCCAACGATGCCGACGAGGAGACGATTGCCGATATCGCAGCGAACGTCAATGCAGGATTCATCGCCCAGTTGCGCGACGTGTTCGCCCACTTCGACGAGGTGGGGGCATTGTTGCGTCTCGGCGCGATGCAGCCGACGGCGGCTGCGCGCAATGTGGAGGAATGGACGATGCAGGTCGCCTGCCAAGCTGTGGAATCGGAGGGCCCCGCTGGCGTGCGCCTCTCGTTGCAGTGGCGTCTGGCACTCGCATTGAGGCGCGAGTATTTCGATCTGGTGGCCCGGCGCTACCCTGGTGAATACCGTTTGGACCCCTCGTATCTGCCGCTTGCGGCCATGCGCTCCCTGACTGTTGCAGGGGCTTGGATGCCCACGTTGCTGGTGGTGGACGACGTGCAGGATCTCACGTTGGGTGGCCTGGCGTTGCTCGCGGTGCTGCAGGGGCTCGGCGTGCATTTGGTGCTGTTCGGCGATCCGGACGAAGCCGTGCAAGCATTCCGCGGCTCATACCCGGAATACCTCTATGCACGCTTCCTCGACCCGAACGGCCCGTTCGCCGCCGACCATGTTTCATTGCAGGCATTTCAGCACGAGCCCGCCACCTATCGGGACATCGTGGCGTCACGCGTGAGCCTGTCGATAGCCTCCGCCGAGGAATCCTCGCTGCCGTTGGCCCAGCGGCCCGGAAAACTGCCTGCCGTGGAGGGGTCGGACCGCCTGCGCCCGCTCGATGCCAACGACCCGCATACCAAGAAGGTGCTGGAAGACGGTTCTCTCAACGGCAGACTGTACCGGTCGGCAAACGACGAACTCGACAACATCGTGTGGCAGATTTCGGCGCTGCATCTGAACGACAGGAACGTGACATGGAACGACATGGCCGTGATCTGCCATGACAACGCCGACGTGCTGCGGTTCGGGGAAAGGCTGCGCGGGGCCGATGTGCCGGTGCGGTATTCGTCGGTGACCCGGCCTCTCGCAGACGAGCCGTTCGTGCAGGGGCTGTTCGCGCTCATCGAGCTCGCCCAACTGCGTGCCCATGGACTCGAAACCCGCTCGATGACGCTCGCCGCCGCCGCGCAGTATGTGCGTGCCCGCGTGGGCAGAATCGCCGAGAGTCTGCTCATCGACACCGCGAACATGGGCACGAACACAATCAACGCGCACGTCAGATCGCATCGCAAACCGACGCGGCCCATGCGCCTGAACACGGTGAATGCCGCGCTTTCATCGCTCGAAGCGTTGGCGAGGATCTCCCAGACCGACATTCTCGACGATGCGAGTGCGACGGCCGACCCGGATCGGAGCGCGCTCGCCGAATCGGTGAAGGCATCCGCTTTATCGGATCTGCGTTCGCAATGGGATGCCCTTGCGAGCACGGTGCGCGCCGCGCATGCCGCACAGGAGCAGGCCAGTGGCATCGTCGTGGACGATTCGCGGCTGAGCGACACCGACAAGGTGGGCGACGGCCTTGAATTCGGCATTGATGCGTTATATCTGCTCCTTGCGCAAGGTGATGACGAGACGCTGCTCGATGTGCTCGAGGCGCTGTGCGGAGACCATAACGAAGACGTGCGCAATTTCAATCTGCTGTGGCGCATTGTGGGGCAGATTGCCGACGACCTCGGCTCCTTGCCGTCGAAGGCGCCCCAATACGCGCTTGAGGCGGCATGGAAAGCGTGCCATGTGGCCGATGCGTGGAAGGTGCAGGCCATTTTCGACTCGCCGGACGGCCGTGCCGCCAACGACCGGCTCGACACGGCGATGCGGTTGTTCAACTACGTGCAATCCGAAGGCGTGGCCCCCGACATCAACGCTTTCATCGACCAGGTGCGCCAGCTGCAGATCGAGGCGGATTCGCTGGCCAGCTTGGCACCGGTTGACGAGGCGGTCACGCTCACCACGCCTGCCGGCACTGCCGGACTGAGCTGGGAGCATGTGTGGATTCCCGCCGTGCAACAAGGCATCTGGCCGAATCTGGCCGCCCGTAACACCATGTTCGGCGGCGAGGATTTGGTGGATATCGCCCTGCACGGCAGCCAGACCCGGCACCGCAACGAGGTCGGCGGCCAGCTCGACGAGGTGCTGGCGTCCGAGCAGAAGGGCTGGCTGGTGGCGCTCACCCGCGCCAACGGCACATTGAACGTGAGCGCCAGCCAGAATGACGATGCCGTGCCCTCCGATTTCCTGTACGCGTACCTGCCGGAATGCTTCACCCGTGACGATGCCGAGCGGCCATTGGCCGAACGGCTGGCCGACGCATCCGATGCCGGGAATGCGGATTCCAGAAGGAATCAGACCGAAACATCGGTGGACACTGCTGAGCATGGCCATAGCGTGAAGGAATCGGAACGACATGCCGGTGACGAGACCCTCACTGCGAGCATGCGGGGTGTGATCGCCTTGGCCCGTATGACGTTGGCCCATAGTGAGGAATCATCCGCGGAATTCCAGGATGCCGTCGCCGCATTGGCGGCATTGGCGTCGGCGGGAGTCGACGAGGCCGACCCGCGGCGTTGGCCGTTCCTGCGCGACGCCCCCACCGGGGCGCGATCGCCGGGGCGTCATGAGCGCACCCAATCCGGGAACAGCGTGCAATCCACTGGGACGGCGCTCAGTCTCAACGCGGGCTCGGCACAATCCGGAGCCTCGCCCCAAGCCATGAGTGTTCCGACGGATCCGTTCGCCCCGATCGTGCTGTCGCCCTCGCAGGTCGACCGACTGTGGGGGTGCGCGGTGTGTGCTCGCCTGGAACGCGATTTCAGCGGCCCCACCCCAAGCGCGGTGGTGGCGGATTTCGGCACGCTCGTGCACGATGCCGCGCAATACGCGACCGAGCACCATTGGGATCTGCCGCAGGTCTACGAACAATTCGTGCCGATTCAGGGGCCGCATACCGACACATGGCGTGAGCAGACGGCCCAGGCCATAGCCGACAGGATGTTCGACGAATACTATGCGCCGCGGCGCATAGACCCGCTGGGCATAGAGGACGCCTCAGAGCGGTTCGCGGCATTGCAGCGCGATGCTGAGTCCAAGGCGATGCTGTTCAACATCGCGAGGTATTTCGTCGATTCGAACGAGGCTGAGTACATCCATAAGACCACCGGTGCCATAGGCACCTTGGTCGAGTCGTTCGCGGAATGCTCCTTCGAAGGAGCCTTCACGTTGCGCAGCATCACCGACGCCTACAACCATGCCGGGGATCGGCCAAAGCTCACCGTGCAGCAGATGCGGGCGATACTCGGGGTGCTCATGGACGGTTGGCCCGTGCAATTGGCCGATGGGCAAGAGGTGCAGATCAATGGCCGCATAGACCGCCTGGAACGCCGTCGATTCGACAATGGTGACGAACATTGGCGGGTTGTGGACTACAAGACGGGGAACAGCTTCTCACCCGCCGAGCAGTTCAGCGATCTGCAGCTTGTGTGCTACCAGCTTGGGCTGGCCTTCAACACCGATGGGTCCACGACCGCACTCACCGGGCCACGCCCGAAGGTGAGCCGTGCCGAGCTGTTCTTCGTCAAGGACCAGCCGGCGCCGGCAGGCACCGCCACACGAGTGGAATCGTATTATCAGCCGGCGCTGATGGAGGGGGGCGCCGTCACGGACACCGGGTTCGCAGCACGGTACTACATGCCCCACATGAGCTCCCTGTTCAAGATGCAGCTGCCTTCCAAGGCTCCGGACGGCGTTCCGGAAGAGGTGTGGCATGACCTGCTCGCCGGTGCGCAGGAGGGCACGTTGTGGGCGTTGACGATGCTTGCCCGCGTGTTCTATGCGGCCGCGGCCAAACAGGCCGACCACATCGTGGCGCATCCGACGGACGCCCATAGGGGAGCGTGCCGCCACAAGCAGGTATGCGCAGCCTGCAATGAGGCGATGGCCACGGTATTCGAAACGGAATGGGAATAGGCAGGAGCGAATATGGCACAGTCAAACAAGCCGGTTCCAAGCGCCGAACAGCAGCGGATCGTCGATGCCGATGCCAACGCCAACGTGATTGTGGTGGCGGGTGCCGGCTCGGGCAAGACGTTCACCATGACCGAACGCGTGATCCACCTGATTCACGAAGGCGTGCCTCCGGAGCATATTCTGGGTCTCACTTTCACGAACAAGGCCGCCTCCGAGCTGCTTTCGCGAGTGTCGAAGGCGGTGCTCGACGATGCGCGTGAACGTGCGAGGGAGGGAGGGCCCCACCCTGCACGGCTCGCCTTCATGAAACCCGATGTGCGTACCTACGATGCGTTCTTCCAGTCGATCGTGCGCCAATACGGATTGCTGGTGGGGTTCGACCCGCAGACGCAGCCGCTGAGCGTCGCCGGTGCACGCCAGATCATCGCCTCGGTGGTGGGCCGGCATGTCGACGAGATCGTGCAACTGCCAGTGGACATGGGCTCGTTCGGCACGGTGGTGGATGCCGTGGGCGCACTGGCGAACAACATCGCGAATTCGATGATTGGCAATGGATGCCTCACCGTGGCCGATGCCATCGAGCGGATAACGCAATGGGACGCGGCGTTCCGCACGCAGATCCTCGACCTCCTGCAAACCGATGAAACCGGCCTGCTCACCGGGCCGCTGGCGGATCGGCAAAGGGGTGCCACGCCAAAGGCGGTGAAGGATGTGCTCAAAGCCAGGAAAAAGGCGGAGAAGAAGGGCGGAGAGTACGTCGAGACCCCCGGCGACAAGGACGCAGTCGGTGAAGCGATACATGCCGACGCCGAGTTGGCCGCGCGTGACCTCTACCTGGTGGCGATGAAACGCGATGTGCTGCTCGGGCTCGTGCGTGAGTTCGACGAGGAGAAACGCCGGCGGCATATGGCCGAATACAGCGACTTCGTGATCGCCGCCTATCAGCTGGTCGAACGGTTCCCGTCGATCGGCGCCCACTACCGGCGTCAGTTCACCCATGTGCTGCTCGACGAGTTCCAGGATACATCGACGACCCAATCCGCGTTGCTCGCCGCATTGTTCCATGTGGACGAACCCCATGGCACCGACCGCAGCGCGGCCGTGAGCGCCGTGGGCGACCCGTTCCAGTCGATCTACGCATGGCGTGGGGCCTCGCCCGGTGCATTCCGCATGTTCATCAACGATTTTCACATGCCGGCCGCCGCGGAGCCGTTGCCGATGACGCGCACACGGCGCAACTCGCGGGTGGTGCTGCAGGGGGCGAACAACCTCACCAAGGTGCTGCGCCGCGTGGAACAGCGCCCCAGCAGCGCCAACGCACAGGAAGTGCCGGTGCAGCCGCTGCGCAATGTGGACGACGGCAGCGTCGAGGTGGATGAGGGCACCTTGGCGGTGCTTGGCTTCCAGACCCGCGGACAGGAGGTCGACGCCGTCACACGATTCGTGAAACAATCCGTGGAACAGTACGGTGATGCCTGCAAGCCCGGTGATTCGCCGGTGGCCGTGCTGTTTCGCGGCAAGAAGTCGATGGCCTTGTATGAGGATCAGCTGAGCCAGGTGACATTGCGCGACGGCAGGCCGTTGCGTGTGCGTGCCGTGGGTCTTTCAGCCATGCTCGACCGACCGGAAGTCCAGGATGTGCTGGCCCTGCTCAAGGTGGTGGGCGACCACACCGATGCCAACGCGTTGATGCGCCTGCTTGCCACACCACGCTATGCTCTGGGCGCCCTCGACCTCAAGCGTCTGGCCCGACGCGCCGCCGATCTGAACACCGAATACCGCTTCCGCACGCTCGTGGAGGCGGGGCTCGCCCCCGCCGGCACGCCGAAGCGCGAATGGGGCGCATTGGTGCGGCAATACGCCAGGAATGCGCCGAACATGGTGTACCTGATCGACATGCTGTTGCGCGACGATGTGGAAGCGCAGCTGGAAGCCGCCGGGCTGAGCGATGAGGGGCGTGCCGGCGTGATGCAGGCCGTGCGGGCCATGCACCGCGTGCAGGACGAGATGTACCAGCCGCTTGCGCAGGTGATCCACACCGCGGTGGAGGCGTTGAACCTCGACGTCGACCTCATGGTGGCAAGCAGTCTACGAACGGGGGGAGCGCCGGCTCCGCGCGATGCAGTGCGTGCGGCAATCGATGCGCTGCTCGAGACGGTGAACACCTACACGTCGGAGATCGCGCAACAGCAGCGTCCTACATTACGTGGGTTCCTGACCTACCTCGACATGGCGAATGGCAGCGATATGCCGGAGGCAGCCGCTGACCTCGGCGATGAACCCGCCGATGTGGTGCTCATGACGGTGCATCAATCGAAGGGATTGGAATGGGACGCCGTGGCCATCGTAGGCATGCAACAGGGCGCATTCCCCTCGAATAAGGGTGACGCATTGAGGGTGAAGGCACTGGAAGACCGCGGGTCGAAACTGGATTGGGAGCCGCCGCTCTACGAGGAGACGGCCAAAAGCTGGCTGGAGAGTCCAGAGGCGGTCCCGGTGCCGATTCGCGTGGACGCCGCCATTCTGCCGAAGTTCCCCACGATTCCCGATGCGGGGGGATCCGATGCGTCGAGCCTGCAGGAGAGCGCGGTACGCGCATTGCGTGACATCGATTCGGTGGAGAGCCTGGAGAACGACGCCTACGGTGAACTACGCGCGTTGCTGCGCGACAATGGTGTGCTCCTCGACGAGCTGGGCGAGCCCGACGCGTGGAACCTGTCGCAGAAAGAGGAGCGTGGTCGTGCCCTGCATGCCGATGAGCGGCGCCTCATGTATGTGGCGTTGACCCGCGCCAAGCACGATGCATTGGTCACCTACAGCGTGGGCGCCACGACGAGCCGCATACCGGAAGACAACGCCAAGGAGTCGGGCGCCCCCTCCGTGTTCTGGCGGGAATTGCGCGATTCCATGTCATGCGACGACTCGTTCTCCCAGCGTGTGGAACTGACCGCGTTCGACAATCAGACCACCGCGCCGGCCCGGCCGGTTGCCGCCACTGCCGGCAACACCGCCGTGACCTACGATGATCTGGAGTCCACGCAGCCGCGCTCGCTGCATGAACGCGGCGCCAAGAGACCGGAGGGCGTCATCGTCGGGAAGGGGGCCGAGCAATTTGCGACGCTTCTTGTGGACGAACCCTATGAGGAACCCATGGAGCCGATCGATACGGAACAGCATCTGCCATGGCCAAGTCGGCTGAGCGAAGAGATGCACCGCACACTGCGGAAGGGCGCGGCACAGGTGGTGCAGCGCATGTCGCAAAACAATCCGACAGACATGCCGGGCGAAACCGCGGAAGGCGACGGCAGATCGCTGCTGGAGCGGGCGCGCCAGCTCATCGACAACAGGGCGACGCTGATCCGTGAAGGCATGACGGCCGACGAGATTGAGCAGGCCGTGCGCATGCGCGGGCAGCGCGTGCTGGCCGCCAAAGACAAACTCACGGCCACCGGTCTGCAGCGCAATGCCGAGGCAGGCGAGAACGCCACGGATTTCGCCTTGGAGATCATTCGCCCCGTGCCGCAAGTGAGCACACCTCAGGCGCAGGCGGGCACGAGATTCCACGCCTGGGCACAGCGGTATCTCGAAGCGGGGGTGAACCCGGAATACGGCATCTCGCAGGAGGCCATGGCTCGCGAGGTGGCGCACGAGGCGGAAGCCGTCGAACAGGCCGAGCGGGGAGGTCGTCCGGTGCCCAGGGAGCAACGCGATCTGCTCATATGGAAACAGCGGTTCCTCGAGTCGGCATGGTCGGCACGTGAACCGGCCGCCGTGGAGCAGACCGTCTCCACTTTCGTCAGCGGCATAGGCAAGCGCGTGGATGCCAAGCTCGACGCCGTGTTCCATGGCGGTCTTGGCGACGGCACGTCCGGTGCGAGTGGGGATGCGCGGTATACGATCATCGACTGGAAAACCGGCTCGCGGCCACGCAATGCACAGCAGCGCGCCGGCAAGCTCGCCCAGCTCGACATGTACCGGTATTTCTGGGCGCTGCAGAAACGCATCCCGATGAGTCAGATCGATGCCGCCCTCTACTACGTCAGCGAGAAGGACCCGGCGAAAGCGCTCGTGGTCGCGCCTCAACGGAGCGAGGCGGAGGTGCTCGCCGAGATGCGCGCCGGCGTTCCTGAACCCGACGATAACGATTAGCGTACGCTCACGGCGTCAATCTACACCCGTAGTTAGTGTAGGCAGTGTTTTCATGCCAACGCACACGACTCGGCGTGACCCATGCGACATGGGCATCGGGCGGCGTGCGTGGAACGGCGGCCATAGGTGGCGGGGAAACGCACGTCACGGCCTTCCACGCGTCGTGCATCGTTGGCGAATATGCGGGCGGGCGCATATGACTGACTCGATATGAGGAGTGATATGAGCGACACCAATAATCGACATGACAACGTTGCCAGTGCGTCGAGCACGGCGAACCGCGATCTCACCCTGCGTGCGATGACCCTCGGCGACCTGCAGGATGTGGCCAGGGTGTTCGACGAGGTATGGCCGCAGGCTGCACCGTTGACCGGCACCCCCATGGCGTACGAACTGGCGAGGTACTTCGTGCTGGAATACATGCGGTCCGCCACGGCGTCCTGCGTGGCGGTGACGGCCGACGGCGAGTTCGCCGGCGTCACGTTGGCGCGCATCGACGGGCAGCCGTTGGCGTTCCCCCAGACGGAGGGCATGCTCGGTGACCTGCGGCAGATCATCGACGAGAACCCGATCGCCAAGATGATGCGCTCCGGATTCGACCATTTCCGCGCCACCGACCACCAACTCGAACTGCGTAGCGGGGTCGGGCAGAGCACGCAGGCCGAATTGCTGCTGTTCATGGTCAATCCGGCGGTCAAGGGCCATGGAGTGGGAGGCGCGTTGTGGAATGCGCTGCTGCAGGGCTTCCGCGCGAACGGCGTGCACGCGTTCTACCTGCACACCGACACCAGCTGCGACTACACCTATTACGAACATCACGGGTTGCAACGCGTGGCCGAACGGCTGCGCGCGGATCATCCGGAAGACAACGGGCGTGCCGATGGCATTCGCGACGACATGTTCGTGTACCGGGGCGAGGTGCCGGCCGTATGAGTTCGAAGCCATCCAACCTTCCCAAAACGGCCGATGGGGCGACGCAGGCGGCACAAGGCTCGGGCTCGCCGTACGCGCGGCTCTTCAGGCTCAAGGGGGCCAAGGCGTTTTGCCTCTCCGCCGCCTTCGCGCGCCTGCCGATGTCGATGATGAGCCTGGGGATCGTGCTCGCGCTCAATCATCTGTACGACAACTGGACCGTGGCCGGTGCGATGAGCGCCGTCTACATTCTGGCCGTCGCCGCCGTGACCCCGTTCTACGCGCGCCTGTTCGACCGCTTCGGCCAAGTGAAGGTGGGCCGTGTCGCGCTCACCGTGCAGGTGATTGTCATGCTCGCCTTCGCCTTCGCGGCGCTTGCCCGCGTGCCGATCCCATTGCTGTTCGTGCTCGCCGTGGTCATGGGTGCCACCCAGTTCTCGTTCGGCGCACTCGTGCGCACCAGATGGACCTACTTGCTCGAACGCACCGACAACATGGATCTGCTCAACACCGCGTATGCGCTCGAAGCGGCGATCGACGAGATCGTGTTCATTTTCGGCCCCATTCTCGCCGCCACGCTCGCCACATCGGTGCACCCCGTTTCGCAGCTGTTCGTGCCGACCGCCGCCTGCGCGATCGGCGGCGGCATCTTCTTCTCGCTCAGATCCACGCAACCGCCGGTGTTGCACGCCGTGGAGACGGTGCAGGTGAACGGTGACGACGACGATGTGCGCATGGCACGTTCCGGTTTCGCCGCCCAGGCAGATGGCTCGCATGTCGCCGGGCAGCGTGCCGGTGTGGAGCGCAAGCACCGTGGCATGGTGAGCCAGTCGCGCAGGACCACGCGCAACGTGCTGTCGTACGCCGGGATTCTGCCGTTGATGCTCGCGTTCATCTGCTTCAACATGAGCTTCACCACTTTCGACGTGTCGATGACCGGCCAGATGGAGGCCGACCATCTCGACCGCTTCCTGGGGCTCCAGCTGGCAATGATCGCCGTCGGTTCGTGCATCGGCGCATTCTACTTCGGCTCCCGCCAGCATCGCGGTTCGCATTGGCGCCGGCTCATCGTGTGCCTGTGCATTCTCACCGTGGGCTTCATGCTGATGCGCGTGACGATGGACATCTACTGGGTGCTTGGCATCGTCGAGCTGCTTGCCGGCTTGGTCGTTTCGCCAATGTTCGCCACAGGCAATCTCATTGTGAAAGACACGGTGCCGGAGAGCCAGTTGACTGAGGGACTCTCATGGCTCACCACGGCCGGGCAGATCGGCGCCGCGATGGGTTCGCTGCTCGGCGGCATGGTGCTCGACCACATCGATGCGCATGCCGGTGTGATGACGACGTGGGTGTACACGCTCGCCGCGATCCCCTTCGCCGTGCTCGGCTGGTATGTCGCCTCCCGCAAGGCGCAGGCCGTCGACCCGAACGCGTGATGCACGCCACGAATTACTCTTAGGTGCAGATGCACACAATCCCAAGGGAGGAAGTATGATTCGAGTTTCCGTGGTCGGAGCCAAGGGACGCATGGGTTCGCACGTGGTCGAGGCGGTGCGTGCCGCCGACGACACCGAGTTGGCGCTCGCGCTTGATGCCGGCGATGATCTGACGCAGATCACGCCGCAGAACACCGATGTGGTCGTCGAGTTCACGGTGCCCGCGGTGAGTCTGAACAATGTGCTCACGCTCGTGAGGCAGGGCGTCAACGTCGTCGTCGGCACCACCGGTTGGACCGACGAGAAGCTCGACCAGGTGCGCGCCGCACTCGCTGAGACCGAGACAATCGACGGTCGCAAGCAGAGCGTGTTCATTGCGCCGAATTTCGCGATCTCCGCCGTGCTTGCAGACGTGTTCGCACGCATCGCCGCCCCCTATTTCGAATCCGCCGAGGTGATCGAACTGCATCACCCCGACAAGGTCGATGCGCCGTCCGGCACCGCCATCCACACCGCCCACGCGATTGCCGACGCCCGCAAGGCGGCCGGTCTGGGTGAGATGCCCGACAACACGCAGACCGACGACGGTTCCCGCGGTGCGGTGATCGACGGTGTGCACGTGCATGCGGTGCGTCTGCGCGGACTGAACGCCCACGAGGAGGTGCTGCTCGGCAATGCCGGCGAACAGTTGGTGATTAGAGCGGATTCCTTCGACCGCATCTCGTTCATGCCCGGCGTGCTGCTCGCCGTGCGCAAGGTCGATTCCGGCGAGTTCCCGGGACTCACCGTCGGGCTCGATCAATTCCTCGACCTGTGAGCGAACGGGCGGTACGCGTCCGAACTAGCAAGTACCGTTGCAATTATGAGTGACGGTATTATGCATCTTCTCGATCCGGCCCCGTTCGGCCGCGTATTGCCCGCGATGATCACACCGATGAAGCCCAACGGCGATGTCGATTTCGACATGGCCCAGACGGTTGCCAAACAGCTGGTGGCCGACGGTGCCGACGGCCTCGTGGTCAACGGCACCACCGGTGAGTCGCCGACGACGCACATGGATGAGAAGGTCGAACTCGTCAAGGCCGTCAAGGAAGTCGTCGACGTGCCGGTCATCTCCGGCGCCGGTTCGAACGACACCGCGCATACCGTGCGCATGGTCGAACAGACGCAGGAGGCGGGCGCGGATGCCGTGCTCGTCGTCTGCCCGTACTATTCACGGCCGTCGCAGCAGGGAATCTTCTGCCATTACCAGGCGGTGAACGAGTCGGCCGACAAGCCGATCATCGTCTACGACGTGCCTGGGCGCACCGGTGTGAGAATCGCACTGGACACCTACGTGCATCTCGCGGAACTCGACCACGTCAAGGCCGTCAAGGACGCCACCGGAGACATCGCCGGAGCGGTACGCAAGCGCATGGAGACCGGTCTCACTTGGTATTCGGGGGACGACGCACTGTATCTGCCGTTCCTATCGATCGGTGCGGTGGGCATCATCTCGGTGGTGGCCCATGCCGCTGCCAAACCGATGCGCGAGCTCGCCGAAGCGTTCGACCGCGGCGACATCGCCAAGGCACAGGGCCTGGCGAACCGCATCGCGCCGGTCATCGAGGCGATGAACGGCACCGGGTTCCAGGCGGTCATGGCAAAGGCGGCGCTCAAGGTGCGCGGCATCATGGAATGCACAACAATGCGTCTGCCGAACATCGGGCCGAACGACGAACAGATCGAAGTCGTACGCGACGGCCTGCGGGCATCCGGTCTCATTCCGGAATGATCCGCACACAACGGTTGCCCAAGCGGCAGCCGTTGGTTTTTATACCTCGCCGATTGCAAAGGCAACGGCAATAATCAAGGAAATGCGAAGAGAAAGTAGCATGGCAACACAAGAAGCAAAGACAACGAGGAAACGCTCCGCAGGAAAATCCGCAACCGGCACGAAGCGCCGCAGCACTAAGTCGGCGGCCAGCCAGGCGAAGAGCCCGCGCACGCGCAAGTCCACCCGCAATACGTCCACACGGGTGAGGAAGCAGATCAACGTGAACAAGCCGCTCGCCACGAGCGACACGCAGGACGAGAACCGCGTCGCACCGCCGAAGTACCGCAAGGGCTCGATGCGCATCGTGCCGCTCGGCGGTCTGGGTGAGATCGGCCGCAACATGAATGTGATCGAATACAACGGCCACATTTTGCTCATCGACTGCGGTGTGCTGTTCCCGGAAGAGGAGCAGCCGGGCGTCGACCTCATTCTGCCTGACTTCAACTACATCAAGGACCGTCTCGATAAGGTGGATGCGCTGGTGCTCACGCACGGCCATGAAGACCACATCGGCGGCGTGCCGTATCTGCTCAAGATGCGTCCGGACATTCCGCTCATCGGTTCGAAGCTCACGCTCGGATTCGTGGAGGCGAAGTGCAGGGAACACCGCATCGAGCCGGTGATGACGCAGGTCGAAGGCCGTGACAAGCTCAAGGTGGGTCCGTTCAACCTCGAATTCGTCTCGGTGACGCATTCGATTCCGGACGCGCTCGCCGTGTGCGTGCGCACGCCGGCCGGCTCGCTCATCGACACCGGTGACATCAAACTCGACCAGCTGCCGCTCGACCACCGCGTCACCGATCTCGTGGAGTTCGGCAAGCTCGGCGAACAGGGCATCGACCTGCTGATGATGGATTCGACGAACGCCGAGGTTCCCGGGTTCGTGAAGCCGGAGACCTCGATCGGCCCGGCACTCGACCAGGTGTTCGCCACCGCGACGCGCAAGATCATCGTCGCCAGCTTCTCGAGCCACGTGCACCGCGTGCAGCAGGTGGTGGACGCCGCCCACAAGTATGGCCGCAAAGTCGTGTTCGTCGGCCGTTCGATGGTGCGCAACATGGCCATCGCCGCCGATCTGGGCTACCTGCACCTGCCTGAGGACACGGTGATCGACGTCAAGAAAGCCAAGGACTACCCCGACAACAAGCTCGTGTACATGTGCACGGGTTCGCAGGGTGAGCCGATGGCCGCGCTCGGCCGCATCGCCGACGGCAACCACCGCGACATCACGATCAACGAGTTCGACACGGTGATTCTCGCCAGCTCGCTCATCCCGGGCAATGAACACGGCGTGTACAAGGTGATCAACAAGCTCGTACAGCTCGGCGCGCGCGTGGTCAACCGCGACAACGCGGCGGTGCACGTCTCCGGCCACTGCAACGAGGGCGAGCTGTTGTACATGTACAACATTGTCAAGCCGAGGAACGCGATGCCGATCCACGGCGAGAACCGCCATCTCGTGGCCAACGGCCTGATCGCCGTGAAGACCGGCATCGAGCCCGAGAACGTCGTGCTCGCCGAGGACGGCGACGTCGTCGACCTCTACCACGGCAAGGCCGCCATCGTCGGCTCCGTGCCCTGCGGTTACATCTATGTGGACGGCGATTCGGTGGGCGAGCTCACCGACGAGGAGCTCGAGAAGCGCCGCATTCTCGGCACCGAGGGCTTCGTGTCATGCTTCGCCGTCGTCGACACGGACGCGGCCGAGGTGGTCTCCGGACCGAAGGTGTACCTCAACGCCGTTGCTGAAGACGAAAGCGAGTTCGAGAAGGTGCGTCACCAGATCGTCGAGCAGCTGCGCGACGCGATGATGACGGGCACGAAAGACACGCACAAGCTCCAGCAGATCATGCGCCGCACGCTCGGCGGCTGGGTTTCGCGCGAGCTCAAGCGCAAGCCGATGATCGTGCCGGTCGTGGCGGATGTCGCCGCCGACATGAACAAGATGGAGTCGTACAACGACTGAGCGGCCGTACGCGACGCCCGATTCGCCCAAGGCGTGGACCGAAGTCTCACGTCCGGCGGACCGGGCGCCGTTTGCCATGTGCGGCGAGCGGAATCCGACCAGATTCATATAGAGTAGTACTAAGCATAGGAAACACAGAGCAGTAAAGGAGAATCCATGCCGGGATCGAATCTCACCCGAGTGGAAGCGCAGGAGCGCAAGGCGATCATCACCTATCCAATCGAATACACGGTGGATCTGGACTTGACGCAGGGCCCGAAGACCTTCGTCTCCACCTCCACGATCCGCTTCGGCGCCCATGCCGGGGAAAGCACGTTCCTCGACCTCATCGCCGACTCCGTGGAATCGGTGACGGTGAACGGCGAGACACTCGACGTGAACGAGGTGTTCGACGACGACCGCATCGACCTGAACAACCTCAAGGAGCACAACGAGGTCGTGGTGAAGGCGGTCTGCCGTTACTCCACCACCGGCGAGGGCCTGCACCGCAGCGTCGACCCGTCCGACGGCAATGTGTACCTGTATTCGCAGTTCGAGGTGCCGGATGCGCGCCGCGTCTACGCCGTATTCGACCAGCCCGACCTGAAGGCCACGTTCAAGTTCAGCGTGAAGGCCCCACAGTCGTGGACCGTGCTGTCAAACATGCCGGTGGAATCCACCGAGGACCTGGCCGACCTCACCGCCGACGGCACGCTGGCAGGCAAGCCGGCCGAGAGCACGAAACTGTGGCATTTCGCCACCACCCCCACGATGAGCTCGTATCTGACGGCCATCTGCGCCGGCCCCTACGCCGCCTGGCACACCACCTACGAGAACGAGGACGGACGCACCGTGCCAATGAGCCAGTACTGCCGCCAGGCGCTCAAAGACGCGTTCGCCAAGGACGTCGACTACCTGTTCGACATCACGAAGAAGGGCTTCGCCTTCTACGCCAAGACCTGGGGCGTGCCATACCCGTATGCGAAGTACGACCAGATCTATGTGCCGGAATACAACGCCGGCGCAATGGAGAACATCGGCCTCGTCACGATCCGCGATTCGTACGTCTTCGAGTCGAAGGTGACCGACGCACTCGCCGAGCGCCGTGTGGTCACCGTGCTGCACGAGCTCGCCCACATGTGGTTCGGCGACTATGTGACGATGAAGTGGTGGAACGACCTGTGGCTCAACGAATCCTTCGCCGAGTTCACCTCCACGCTCGCCACCGCCGAGGCCACCGATTGGAAGGACGCCTGGGCCACGTTCTGCTCGGGCGAGAAGAGCTGGGCACTGGCACAAGACCAGCTGAGCACGACGCACCCGATCGTCGCGCCAATCAACGACCTCAACGACACGTACGTGAACTTCGACGGCATCACCTATGCGAAGGGCGCCTCCGTGCTGAAGCAGCTCGTCGCATACGTGGGCCGCGAGCGGTTCTTCGAGGGCATCAGCCATTACCTCAACCGCCACGCCTACTCGAATGCAACATTGAACGACCTGCTCGACGAACTCGAGGCCACCTCGGGCCGCGACCTGAAGACCTGGAGCGCCAAGTGGCTCGAACAGGCGGGCATCAACACGATCAGCACCGCTGTTCAGGCCGATGCCGACGGCAAGATCACGTCGCTCACACTCACGCAGGCCGCGCCGACCGAGTTCCCGGTGCTGCGCCCGCACCGCCTGGCCGTCGGCTTCTACGATGAAGACCCGCAGACCGGCAAGATCGTGCGCACCGACCGCATCGAACTCGATGTGGACGGCGAACACACCACGGTGGCACAGGCGGCCGGAAAGGCAAAGCCGTCACTGCTGCTCGCCAACGACGACGACCTCACCTACACAAAGCTTCGTTTCGACGACGACAGCCTCGCCTTCGCCATGGCGAACCTGTACCGCTTCGACGATGCGCTCGCCCGTGCCGTGATCTGGCTGTCGCTGTGGGACATGACGCGCGACGGTGAGCTGGCCGCCACCGACTTCATCGACACGACGCTCAAGATGCTCGGCACCGAAACCGAGTCGACGACGTTCCGGTATGCGCTCGCCATGCTTTCAACGACCGTCTGGCATTACACCGACGCCAAGCAGCGCAATCGGATCGCCAAGCATGTGGCCAGCGAACTGTTCGCGCTCGCCAAGCAGGCCAAGGCAGGCTCCGACGAGCAGTTCCAGCTCGTGAGCGCCTACCTCACCTATGGCGTGGAAGGCGACAGCGAGTTCGCCGACACCGTGCGTGGCTTGCTCTCCGGTTCGCTCGTGTTCGAAGGACTCGAGCTCGACAACAACTTCCGTTGGTCGATCATGCACGCGCTCGCTTCAATCAATGCGATCAAGCAGGCAGACATCGACGCCGAGCTCAAGCGTCGCGACACCACGGAGAACCGCGAGTTCGCCGTGGGCACGCGCGCCTCGCTGCACAGCAAGGAATCGAAGGACTGGGCGTTCGACCAGGCGCTGCACAACGACGAGCTGACCAACAGCCAGCTCGGGGAGGTGGCTCGCGGCTTCTCCGGCACCCATGACGCCGATCTCGCCGACGGTTATGTGGATGCCTACTTCGAGGCAATCGACTGGATCTGGAAGAACAAGACCTTCCATATGAGCGAAGTGCTCATTGGCGACCTGTACCCGGCATACGCCGACCCGGCCAAGCTCGTCGAAGCAGGCGACCGTTGGCTCGCCGCGCATCAGGATGCCGACAACGCGCTGCTGCGCATGGTCAAGGCCAATGTCGAGGCATCGCATCGCACCCGTATGGTGAGCGATTTCAACGCGTCGATTGGTGAATCCGCCCGGTGATGTGCTGGGCATGGGAGGGGATGGGCCGCGGGACTCATCCCCTCCGTATTGTTGATATTCGGCGGATACGGCAAGTCAGTGAATAGTCTCAGAATAGTCTCATGACTCATTTGGGACTTCGAACGTGACAGACACGTGCATCGACGCACGGATTAATCATATCTGGAAGCCCCCAATGCGACGAAGACGTGCGTGCATATACGGGAATGTAGCGCAAGGAGTCTGCAAATATGACAACTCTGTGTGCAAGCGCATGTGTTCGTCATATGGAGGGACATGGAGATGAGACGAATAAGATCATATTCGCACGTATGTAACGCATCAGGGTGTGCCACAGACGGCAAACGCATACTTGCGCACACGGGTACAGCTCATCCATGACGAATGATGCGCGGTGAAAGGGGCACTGGTGACGTAGACTGGAACGGAATATAGGAATGCGCGAAATGGAATAGAGGATGTATATGCCGCGTATGTTTGGAACCGATGGTGTTCGAGGGCTTGCCAATCGGGATCTCACCGCCCAGTTGGCCTTGGATTTGGGGGACGCGGCGGTCCGTGTGCTCGGCGACGACGGTGGTCGCGAGACGAACCGGCACCGTGCGCTGATCGGCCGTGACACACGTGTTTCCGGCGACTTTCTTTCGCATGCTCTGGCTGCCGGCATGAGCGCCGGCGGATTCGACGTGATCGACGCCGGGATCATTCCCACGCCGGGTGTCGCCTTCCTCACCAGCGTGCTCAATGTGGAGATGGGTGCCGTGATTTCCGCCTCGCACAATCCGATGCCCGACAACGGCATCAAGTTCTTCGCGCGCGGTGGGTTCAAACTGCCCGACACGAAGGAAGACGAGATCGAGGCCGTGCTCGGCCAGGACTGGGAGCGTCCCACAGGCGCCGGTGTGGGGCGTGTGAGCCACGATACGACGACCGCGACGAACCTGTACATTGACCACCTTGTCTCGGCGATCGCCCCGGAAGGCAACGAGCAGCCGCTCAAGGGCCTCAAAGTGGTGGCCGACTGCGCTAACGGCGCCACCTCGGTGGTGGCCCCGGAGGCGTTGCGTCGCGCAGGCGCCGACGTCATTGTGATCAACGCCTCGCCGGACGGCTACAACATCAACAAGAACGCCGGCTCCACGCACCCGGAGTCGATGCAGGCGATGGTGAGGGCCTCGGGCGCCGACCTCGGCGTGGCCTTCGACGGTGACGCCGACCGCTGCCTGGCCGCCGATGCCGAAGGCAACATGGTCAACGGCGACCAGATCATGGGCATTCTCGCCCGTGCCAAGAAGCGCGAGGGCAAGCTCAACCACGACACGCTCGTCGTGACCGTCATGAGCAATCTGGGGCTCAAGCTCGCATTGAAAGAGATGGGCATCGACACCGTGCAGACGAACGTCGGCGATCGGTATGTGCTCGAGGAGATGCTGCGCGGCGACTACAGCCTGGGCGGCGAACAGTCCGGCCATGTGATCAACCGCGAGTTCGCGACCACGGGTGATGGCACGCTCACCGCGCTCACACTGTGCAACGAGGTGGTGAAGTCGGGCAAGTCCCTCAAGGAGCTCGCCGCCGACTTCCCGCAGCTGCCGCAGCAGCTCATCAACGTGCCGAATGTCGACAAGATGGCGGCCAAGACGAACAAGGCCGTGCTCGAAGCCGTCGCCCGCGAGGAGGAGCTGCTCGGCGATACGGGCCGTGTGCTGCTGCGGCCGTCCGGCACCGAACCGCTCGTGCGTGTGATGGCCGAGGCCGCCACGCAGGAACAGGCCGACGAGGTCACTGCGCGTCTGGCGCAGATCGTCGCCGACGAGCTCGCATTGTGAGCGCACGTCAATCAGCGAATTCCAGAAAGGTCTGAACATGTTCGGAAAGAAGAACCATGTCGACATCGAGCTCAATGCGGATGTCGAACGTCTGCTCAAGTCCGCGAAGGAAGGCGTGCTGCCCATAGTCGAAGCGGGCGAGCCCGTGCTGCGTGAGCAGTGCGTGCGCTACGACGGCCAGCTGAGCAAGCATACGCTGCACAAGCTCATCGAGACGATGCACAAGACCATGCTCGACGCGCCTGGAGTGGGTCTGGCCGGTCCGCAGATCGGCCTCAATCTTGCCATTGCAGTGGTGGAGGACCACGCGAACGGTGATGATGACGGCGATCCGCGCGAGATAGCGGAGTTCCCGTTCCACGCGATTATCAATCCCGTCTATCGCCCGGCAGGTGAGGAGACGCGCTCCTTCTACGAAGGGTGCCTGAGCTTCGACGGCTACCAGGCGGTGCGCAAACGCTACCTCGACATCATCGCGCATTGGCATGATGAGGACGGCAAGGAACATGAGGAACACCTGCATGGCTGGCCGGCGCGCATCTTCCAGCATGAGACCGACCATTTGAGCGGCGAGCTGTACATAGACCAGGCGGAGATCCGCTCGCTCACCACGGTCGAGAATCTCGAGGACTTCTGGGCGCAGGATCCGGTGCCCACGCAGGCGGCCAAGGAGCTTGGCTTCGAGCTGTGAGGAAGAGGTTATCCACGGGGCTGTCCACATGCGGTGGGCGGCCCCGTTTCGTCATCCACAGGTGCACGAATGCGCCGAGATATCCACAACGCCTCCCCGTGCTACACAATCGGGCATGATTGGCCTACGATGAACACATGACCTACGAACAGAATACGCAGTGGCTCGAGGCGAGCAAACACGACGTGACGCAATGGGCGGCCGTGATGGAGCGCGACGCCGACGAACGCATCATCGATTGGGATTGGGTGTGCTCGCTCGACTTCGTTGCGGGCGTGGGTGCCGGAGCCCGACTCGACCTGGTGCATGACGAGTACGACGCGCATGCCCTGCTCATGCAGGACTATGCGATTCGCGAGCGGCTCGAGGCGATTCTCGAGAACGTGACGAGCGTGTTCATGGGCGACTTCGACCGCAATCTCGATTCGTTCCGGCTCGCCCGCGCGCTTGCGTACGCCAATCGCAGGCTCAACGACGAGATCACGCTGATCATGGAGCAGGGCAAGGTGCGCAGATTGTGGAATGTGGAGCGCAGATTCGAGCGGGGCACCGCCTTCGTTGTGCTGCACGGCAATGAGGACGCCCATGCGAACGAGATCGTGGACCGTTCCGCCCAACTTGCGCAGGAGCGCGCGCAACGGCGCAACCATGCGATGAACCAGCGCAAGGCGGGGTCGCAGATGATGCAGCAGGCGAGTCTGTCGTCATTCACCGACGACAAGGTGCTGTCCGAGGAATCGGGGCAGACGAGCCGTCCGGCGGCTCCAAGACGTTCGGACAGCCAGTATGACTGGCGCATGGCATATCTGCCGGGACGCGATGTGGACGCGGTGCTCGGCATAGACATAGAGACCACGGGCACAAGCGCATGGCGCGACTACATCATCGACGTAGGCTTCGAGCGCATGAATCTGCAAACGCCGGCGCCGGAGGGGGCGAAAGCACGTGACGTCTACAGCGAGACCGACTATGCCGCGGATGGTGCATACGATCAGTCGCGCCTGTCGTTCGGCGTGCCGCTGCGCTGTGCCGAGGTGGCGAACCCGTTCATCGCGCAGCTGACGGGCATTGACGTGACGAAAATCGCGGGCGAGCCCATCTTCGACGAATGGCCGCGCATGCAGCAGGCGTTGCTGGAACGGCTCATGCAACAACCGTATGTGGCGCACAACGCCACCTTCGAACACCGGTTCTTCATGGCGAACGTGGAAGGCTACGCCGAGGCATACCGCAACGGCGAGATCACCATTCTCGACACGATGCCGATGAGCCGCCATTGGGATGCCGGCTCCGTTCCCTCGCCCGGCCACCCGCACGGCGACAACACCCTGGAAGCATATGCGAAACGTCAAGGAGCGCTTGACGGCAACAGCCATGAACGGCATTTGGGGCTGGAAGACGCCCATATCATGCTCGTGGCGATGCGCCACCACCTGGGCACGCTCAAGGTAGCTGGCGAAGGCCCATGGGGTCCGGCAGGCCGTGGAGGCGTGGGAGGCAAGCACACCGGACGGCGCCGCTGAGCCCAGACGCCCTGCGGCACCCATGCCGATGCGTCACCACAGCAGCAGCGCGAGATCCTCCTTGGCCTCGGGGAAATGCTCGACGTATTCGACGGCCTCCTCGACCATGTCTTCGGCGATGAGCATCTGCTCGTAGATCACGTTGCGCGCGTAGCGCCCTTCGCCGTTCGCATATTCCTCGACGATCTGGCGCACCTGCTCGTCCCAGTCGCCCTCCTCGCTGCATAGGGCGTTGAGATTCGCCAATGCGCGCGTATCGCTCGGGTCGTAGGCCTCGACGATGCGTTCGCGGTAGATGCGCTTGAGCTCGTCGCGGTTGTCGATGCCCTGCAGCGCGATCTCTCGGATCGAATCCCACTGGTATGGCACCAGCGTCTCCGGGAACAGCATGATCTGCTGGTTCGGCCGTTCGCGTTCGATGCGGATCGCCAGACTCAACAGTTCATGGAAGCGCTTCGTGCTGATGAGCCGAAGCGCCAGCATATCGGCCAGCGGTTCCATGTCGGTGTGGTCGCGCAGCAACTCGTCGGCCGCCGCATCGTCGCCGCTGATGCGCAGCAGGTCGTGGCGCAGGAACTGCACTGCCTGTTCGAACTGCTCACGTGCGTAGATATGCAGACGGCGGTTGAAGGCCTCTGGATCCAATGTCAGATTCAGCGCCATCTCATCGTCCGAATCGGCGTGCGGCACTACGATGCCGAGGTCGTCGTCGGCATCGAACTCGGCGGCCATCATCTGCTCGAACTGCTCGTTCACTTGGGCAATGTCGTCGGTGGGAGCGGCCTGTGCATGCGGGTCGCTTCTGTTGGGCGATGCCCCGTCGTCGGCGTTTCTGGCATGCGAGGAGCCGGACGGGGTGTCGAAATTATCCATCTCGTCGAGATTCGCGCGCATGTAGTCCACTGCGCGTTCCAGCGACTCGTAGGCGAGCACGCGTGTGTCGTCGTAGCTGGCGAAGGAGAGCGTGCACGAGAGCAGCTCGATCATCTTCGTGGCGTTCAAATGAAAGTATTTGCTGCAGGCGACGTCGGTGATGCGGCGCAGCGCGGTGGCCGCGACGTCCGGGCTCGCATTGCGGGCCACGGAATCCATGTACACCTGCACCTGCATGATCGTGTCTTCGAGGAAGTCCAGGCCCTCGTTGTCGCGGTCGGCGCAGTTGTTGAGGAACTCGGCGGTGATTTCGAGCGCGCGTGCCAGATTGTTCACAGCGTCGAGCCAATGGTTGCTCGCCACCGCGTTGCCCACCACGCAGCTCACCCCCTGCAGTGCCTGCGAATCAATGCGGAAGGTGGGCATATCGCGAAGCGGCATCTCGATGCCGTCACCCGTGCGTTGCGCACCCGGCACAATGGCGGCGAGCGAGTCGAAATACCATTGCATCGACAGCGTCATCACCGTCTCCGCTTCGTCCGTGGGCGCCACCGGCGTGCCCAGACGCTCGGCGTCGTCGTCACGCGACTCCTCGCAGATTGAGGAATCCCAAAGGAACGTGGGCGCATGCAGATCGTCGTTGTTCAGGCAGCTCGTGCCAATGAAATCCTCAATATCGTACAGTTCGTTGTAATACACCGGCTGGGTGTGTCGATTACGTAATCCCACGGTGCCTCCTTATGTTTCCCTCCACCATATTGTTGTTCCATACTGTCACGGTTGCATGAATCGTCCGCGAAACGGTATGCGAACGGCGAAGTCTGCTCACTATGTGAAGGAATCGTGTGCGTTCGGCGATCCGCGGGACCGGTGATAATGGTTGCGTGGGCACATCTGCAGATTCTGGCGATTCCAAATACGCGCGAGGCACGCGCAGCTACACGATGTCGCGCATTCGCGGCAAGGACACGTCAATAGAGCGGCTCGTGCGCAGCTATCTGTTCGCACGGGGATTCCGATTCCGCAAGAACGACAGGCGTTACCCGGGCCATCCCGACATCGTGCTGCCGAAATACCACACAATCGTCTTCGTGAACGGCTGCTTCTGGCATATGCATGAAGGTTGCCCGAAATTCAAGATGCCGGGGTCGAACGTGGGATTCTGGACGGCCAAGCTCACGCGCAACCGCGAGCGCGACGGAGCCCAGCACGAGCAGCTGCGGGCCATGGGCTGGCGGGTGATCGACGTATGGGAATGCGAGCTGGAACGGCAGTCGCGTGACGCGCGCCTGCAATCGCTGGCATCGCAGATTCTGGATGCGCCCGTAGAGGGAGCGGTTGAAAACGGCGGCGAAACGGCAGATACTGGGCAACAGTGAGCAGCTCAGGGCGAAGGAGTGTCATATGACAGGTGCAGACGAACAGACGAAGGATTCGCAACGGCAGAACATGCGGCCGCCGTTTGCGAAACGCGCGGCATTGGCCAGGCCGTTCATGGGCATGCGAATCAGCAATGAGGCGAAGCGTCTGCGCGCGCAAGGTGTCGATGTGATCAACCTCAGTCTGGGGCAACCCGATTACGGTGCGCCGGAACCAGTGCGTGAGGCGATGCGCGACCTGTATGACGGCCGTCCACTGCCGTACTCGGATTCCATGGGATTGTCGGAACTCCGTGAGGCGATCGCGCGGTTCTACCGGACGGCGCATGACGTCGAAGTCGATCCGAAACGCATCGTGATCACCGAAGGAGGTTCGGCGGCACTGCTGCTGGCGACCGCATTGAGCGTCGACGAGGGCGACGAGGTGATCATCGCAGACCCGTCGTACCCGTCGAACCGCGAGCTGGTGCGGTCCTTCGGCGGCAAGGTGGTCGACGTGCCCACGTCCGCGGCGACGCGCTTCCACCTCGATCAGCCGCTCGTCCGGCAATACTGGAGCGAGCGCACACGCGCGGTGATGATCACGTCGCCCTCCAACCCCACCGGTACCACGATCGCGCCCGACGTATTGCGTGACGTATGCGCGTACGCGGCACACCATGGTGCATGGCGCATTATGGACGAGACCTATTTGGACCTGACCGACGTGGAGGCAGACGGCAGCCGTGTGGAGTCGGCGCTCGCCGTCGACCCTGAAGCCATGGTGTGCGGCAGTTTCTCGAAATTCTTCGGCATGACCGGCTGGCGTTTGGGGTGGATGGTGGTTCCCGAGTTCGCTTTGGATGCGGTGGACAATCTGGCCACGAACTTCTTCCTCGGCGCCCATACGCCGTCGCAGTACGCCGCATTGGCCTGCTTCACACCGCAGTCGCTGCGCATATGCGAGGAGCGCCGGCAGGAACTGCTGGAACGCCGGGCATTCGTGGTGGACGCTCTCGCCCGCATCGGACTGCCGTTGGAAGTGGTGCCGAACGGAGCGTTCTACGCGTATTTCAACATCAGCTCCACCGGCCTCGATGCGCAGACCTTCTGCGAACGCGCGTTGCATGAGGCCCATGTGGCGTTGACGCCGGGCGGTGATTTCGGACCTGCCACCGGCAGCACGCATGTACGGCTCTCCTATGCCGCATCGATGAGCGATCTGGAGGTCGGATTCGAGCGTCTGGGCGATTTCGTGGCCTCGTTGCGCCGTTGAATGGGCACGACTCGGCTACAACTGTTCGAGGGACTCGAGCTGGGCGCGGGCCTTGCGCAGCTTGGCATGCGCCTCGTTGCGCCGCTCCTGCGTCTTCGCCCTGGCATGGTCGCCCTCCAGTTTGGCGATCTGCGTGCGCAATTGGGCGATTCTGCTCGCGCGTACGATACGCGCGTCGAGATCGGCGAAATCCGTGCTGCCGAAGATCACCTGCGAACACAGCGAATCCCACAGGTCGTCGGTGGTGGCAGCGGCATCCGCAATCTCCAGCAGGGCTTCTCCGGAGGGAATCCATGCGCTCGCGAATTCATGGAATGTGGGTGCATGCCCACTGCGTTCGCTCAATGGGCGACGCACGACGAAACATGCTTCCTCGCGCATGGCGCCTTCGAATTCCACGTTGCGCACGCAGACGAACACGATGCCCGATTTGCGCTGTGCCTGAATGAGCTCGACGATGTCATGCGGCGCCTCCTCGATGCCGTCGGCGAGCCGCAGGCCGATTACCAGTACTTCGGGAATCCGGCGCCCCTGTTCCACGCCTGTGTTTGCGGCGCGCAGAATGGCGAGCATCGTGATGCCGTCGATGGCGTGGATGAGATGCTGCTTCGTTTTCGCCGAGACGGCCACTTTCGCCACGAACATGCCTTTCGGCAGCGTTCCCCTGGACTCGGGAACCGCGCAGGAACGGGGGAGTGCGAGCGTCAGTGCGCTCAGCGTGCCGCAATGTGCCTCAATCGCCATGCCAGCCTCTTTCGTCGGCGTGTTTTCTAGCGACTCTACTGCATGGCGGGCGCGCGGCACGCGTGTATCTCGAATTTACGGCATGCGACGTCGGAAAAACAAAGTGCCCCAGACGCGATTCGAACGCGCGACACCCGCTTTAGGAGAGCGGTGCTCTATCCACTGAGCTACCAGGGCAACGAATGACCATTATACAACACGACGCACGGTATTCAACACGGCGAACCGATTTCAAGCGAAATCATCTCATCGGATATGCCGCTCGTGACACGCATCGGCTAGGCTTGGCACGCAGAAGCGGAAAATGGCCGGGAGGGCGGTCGAGCCGGCGACAAGGGAATGGAGCATATATATGGCGATGATGCGCAAACACAGGGTGTTGGGGGCTATTGCCGGCTTATTGGCGTTGGCGTCGCTCTGCAGCTGTGCGTTGCGGTTGCTGCCGGTTGATTTGCAGACGTTGCCATACGTGTCTGTCGTGCTCGCCGCCACGCCATGGTTCGCCATTGTGTCGGTGGTGTCATTGGTGTTGGCGTTGATCTCCACGCGCTGGGTCACCGCGATTGTGGCCGGCGTATGCCTGGCGATCCAGGTGTGCTGGCAGCTGCCGTTCTACCATAACGGCACCCCGCTTTCGGGAAGCGCGCTGTCTTCACAGTCGCTGCCGCGTGCCGACACTGCCGACGCCGTGGCGCGCCTGATGACCTGCAATGTGTACAAGGGGCATGCCGATGCCGCCGCAATCGTGAACGCCGTGCGCGACAACCATGTGGAGGTGTTGGCGTTGCAGGAGACCACGCCGGACTTCCTCAAGCGCCTTGAGGAGGCCGGCATCTCGCAGCTGCTGCCGTATTCGCAGACCTCGAGCGCCGATGGCTATTTCGGCAACGCGCTGTTCTCCGCGCTGCCGTTCGAGAATCCGAGCCAGACCGACGTCGATTCCATCGCCTCCTATATGCCCGGCGGCACAGTGGGCTTCGACAACGGGGCGATTCCGGTGCGGTTCGTCTCCGTGCACACGCAGTCGCCCACGGAGGGCAGATTCGAGAAATGGAGCAGGTCGATCGCCGAGCTCAAGCAGCTCAACGAACACCCTGACACCGACTATATTCTGATGGGAGATTTCAACTCCACTTGGGACCACGCCGTGTTCCGCGACATGCTCGGCACCCGTTTCCAGGATGCCGCCGAGGTGAGTGGCCACGGACTGGTGTTCACCTGGCCGGCAGACAGGAAGTACCTGCCCGCGTTCGCCGGAATCGACCACATCGTGACGAGCAAGGACGTGACCATCGGGCAGGTCAACTCGCTGACGATCCCCGGTTCGGACCACCGCGCGCTGCTCGCCACGGTGGACGTCTCCGGCCTGCGTCACTGATCAGGATTCCAGATTCGACTGGGTCCCCGCCGTGTTCGCCGTCTGCGCCTGCGCCTGTTGGGCGGCGTCGAGCTTGGCGCGAATGGTGCTCAGCAACGACTGTGCGCGCTGTGCGAGTGCTTCACCGAGCTCCCATTGCTTCATGGAGTCCTCAAGGCTCAGGCCTCCGTTCTCAAGTGCACGCACCGCTTGGATGAGCTCATCGCGTGCCTGCTCGTACGGCAGCTGTGCGATGCGCTCACGCTCCTCCTGACTCAGGCTCGATGCGGTCTGCGGTTCGGTTTCGCTCACTTCGGTGATCTCCATGTCTTCCGCCATGTCATTCCTCCCGTTCGGTATTCGTTTCCTTGGTGTTCGTCTTTCACTCATCGTAGACGGCCTGTGCTTGCGAGACGACCTTGCCGCGACGCAGGGTGAGTGTGAGCTCGTCGCCCACCTGCACCTGCGAGGCGTCGTCGATGATCGCGCCATCGGCGTTCTGCAGCACCGCATAGCCGCGGTCGAGCGTGGATTGCGGGCTCAGCGCGCGCAGGGTCGCGGCGAGTCTCTCCACCTGCATCTGCTCCTCGTCCACAATACGGCGCAAACCGTTGCGCATGGCGCTCACCGCGTCCGCTATGTCGCGTTCGTGGGGAATGAGCATGGTGAGCGGCTGGGTCAGCGACGGCCGGTTCGCATAGCCTTCGACGAGGCGCTCCTCGTTGCCCGCGCGATTCGCGATGAACGTGCGCATGCGATTGATGCCCTCGGTGATGAGCTGCTGCTGCTCGCGCACGTCCGGCACGACGCGCTTGGCGGCATCGGTCGGTGTGGAGGCGCGTACATCGGCCGCCAGATCGATGAGCGTCCAGTCGTCCTCATGGCCGATCGCCGAGATGATCGGCGTCGCGCAGGCCGCCGTGGCGCGCACCACGCGTTCGTCGGAGAACCCCATGAGGTCCTCGAAGCTGCCGCCGCCGCGCGCGACGATGATCACGTCCACATTCGGGTCGGCGTCGAGTTGCTGGATCGCCGAGACGATGTCCGGCGGGCATTGCTCGCCCTGCACATGAGCGTGCACAATCGTGAACCGCACGCCGGGCCAGCGCAGGTTCACGTTCATCACCACGTCGCCTTCCGCGCGTGCCTGCGGGGCGCAGATCAGCCCGATGTTCTTCGGAAACTCCGGCAATGCCACCTTGCGGCTCTCATCAAATAGGCCCTCGCCCTTGAGTCGCATGCGCAGTTGGTTGATCTGCTCCTGCAGATTGCCGGCACCCACGCGCTTGATCATGTCGGCGCGCAGGCTCAACCGTGTGCTCTTCACGTACAGATCGGCCTTGCCGTGCACCACTACGCGATCGCCCTGCTTGTAGTCGCGCGCCATCTGGGCGAAGGCACCGAAGCCGAGCACGCTCATCGAGACGTCCTGGTCGTTGTCGCGCAACGTGAGATAGGCCGATCCTGAGCGTCGTGTGTTGATTTCGATGATCTGGCCCTCCATCCACACGGCGGGCCATCGTTCAACCGCGCTGTGGAACTTCTGGCTCACCATGCTCACCGGCCATGGATTCTCCGCGGTCGTCTGCGCCGCCATGCGCGGCAGCTCATTCGGCCCGGCCGCTGGCGCGGGTGCATAGCCCTGTCGATACCCGGTTTGGTATCCGTTGTTGAAAACCATGAGTCTAGATTCCTCCCGTTCGCGAATTTAGTAAAGCCCGCTCCCGCAGCGTGTCGCGAATCGCAATCTCAGGACGACTGAAACACGCCGAAACACGCCGCAGTTTCGAACGGTTCACGCCATCCAGGCATCTCACGCGAGTGGCGTAATCCGAAAAAACGTGAGTTTTCTCACACATCGATTTTTGGTCGGATTTCCAAGGAAAGCACAACATGTTGGTCTTTTGCGCGGCGTTTCGTACTACATCTAGTGTCGGCTATTTGTGTAAGCTCGTAGAGGCGAATGAGATGGCAGTCACGTCTGCGTGATTGCAACCTGAATCACAATACATGAGCGAAAGCGTTCTGGAGGTATCGATGGAGACTCAGATTCTGGGTGACACACTGAGCCGGACCGTTGTTGGTGATGGCGACGATGTGTTCGAGGGCATGTTCACTGACAGGGTGCTGGTTGAGAAGCGCGATGGCCGCGTGGTCGACTTCGATCCGGTCAATATCGTGGTTGCCGTGAAGTCTGCGTTCGCCGATCTCGACAAGGAGGTCGGTCCGCAGGAGGAGCGCATGATCCTCGACATCGCGAACCAGATCGAAGGCGAGATCCGCGAACGCTACAACGGCCCTGCGAAGATCGAAGACATCCAGAACCTGGTGGAGCACGCGCTCATCGAGGACCATCTGTACGAGGTGGCGCGCACCTACACGAACTACCGCCTGAACAAAGACATCCAACGTGCCAAGGCCACCGATATCAACGAAGCGGTGAGCCGTTTGGTCAACCGCGACGAATCGCTGGTGCGCGAGAACGCAAACAAGGACTCCAACGTCTATGCCACGCAGCGCGATCTGCTCGCCGGCGCCGTCTCGAAAGCCTCGGCCTTCTCGATGCTGCCTGACGCCGTCGCCAACGCGCATATGAAGGGCGATATTCACTTCCATGATGCGGATTACTCGCCGTTCACATCGATGAACAACTGTTCGCTGCCCGATTTCGGCGATATGCTCAAGCACGGCTTCGCCCTCGGCAACGCGATGATGGACTCGCCGAAGTCGATCGGCACCGCCTCGACGCAGATCACGCAGATCATCAAAGACATCGCCGGTGCCCAGTACGGCGGCCAGACCGTCAACCGCGCCGACGAGATGCTCGAGGAGTACGCCAAGCGCGACTATGTGAAGAACCTCGACATGGCGCACGCGATGATCCCGGATTCCACGCCGATCGAGGTCGCCCGCGACATGGTGGCCGGACTCAAGGCGCAGGAGCCGCGCTGGCTGCATTTCGAGAACCGCGAGCCGCTGCCGGCCGACGAGGCCTTCGACACGAACGCCCCGGAACTCGAGCAGATTCGTGAGATCTATGCGAAGATCATGACGCGCAAGGCGATCTATGACGCCATGCAGACCATGGAATACCAGATCAACTCGAACCGTGTCTCGAACGGCCAGACCCCGTTCGTCACCGTCGGTTTCGGTCTCGGCATGAGCTGGTTCGCCCGTGAGATCCAGCGCGCCATTCTGCTCAACCGCATCCGTGGACTGGGCAAGGAGCGCCACACCGCGATCTTCCCGAAGCTCGTGTTCACCGTCAAGCACGGTGTGAACGCCGACGAGGGTGACCCGAACTACGACCTGAAGCAGCTGGCCCTCGAATGCGCCACGAAGCGCATGTACCCCGACGTCGTGTTCTACGACAACATCGTGAAGATCACCGGATCGTTCAAGGCGCCGATGGGCTGCCGTTCGTTCCTGCAGGGTTGGATCGACCCGAAGACCGGCAAGGACGTTGAGGACGGCCGCATGAACCTCGGCGTCGTGACCGTGAACGTGCCGCGCATCGCACTCGAATCCCATGGCGACGTCGAGCGTTTCTGGAAGATCTTCGACGAGCGCATGGAGGTGGCGCACCAGGCCCTGCAGTTCCGCATCATGCGTTGCAAGCAGGCCACGCCGGTGAACGCCCCGACGCTGTTCCGCTACGGTGCTTTCGGCCGCCTGGAGACCAACGAGAACGTCGACCAGCTGTTCCGCAACGAGCGTGCCACCGTCTCACTCGGCTACATCGGCCTGTATGAGGCCACGGCCGTGTTCTTTGGCAAGGATTGGATGCGTGACCACGCATGGGATCCGGAGGGCAAGGACTTCGCCCTCTCCATCGTGCGCCGCATGAACGAGCTGTGCAAGCAGTGGAGCAAGGCCGAAGGCTACCATTATTCGGTGTATTCGACGCCGGCCGAGTCACTCACCGACCGCTTCAACCGCATGGATCGCAAGAAGTTCGGCAAGGTCGAGGGCGTCACCGACCACGACTTCTACACGAACTCGTTCCATTACCCGGTATGGCTGCAGCCGACGCCAATGGAGAAGCTCGACTACGAGAAGGACTTCCCGTACTACGCCTCCGGCGGCTTCATCAACTACTGCGAGTTCCCGTGCCTGCAGGCCAACCCGAAGGCGCTCGAGGCCGTGTGGGATTACGCCTACAACATCGGCATCGGTTACCTCGGCACGAACACGCCGATCGACCATTGCTTCGTCTGCGGTTTCGAAGGTGACTTCGCGCCGACGGAGGAGGGCTTCAAGTGCCCCGAATGCGGCAATTCCGACCCCGACAAGTGCAATGTGACCAAGCGCACTTGCGGATACCTGGGCAACCCTGTGCAGCGCCCGATGGTGCATGGCCGTCACGAGGAGATCGCCCACCGCGTCAAGCACATGGCCGGCGAGACCGGGCATGTCACGCTCGCCGACGGCGAGACGCGCGAATGGTTCGAGGAGACCAAGTAAGCATCACCGATCATGAGAAGGCGGGCCTGCGGGTCCGCCTTCTCGTTGTGTCCTACGTTTGTATGGTCCTTTGTTTGCGTAATTTGGGACAGCCGAAGGCGCCTATCTGTCCCTTCTTACGCAGGCGTTTTCATTTGCGTAATTTGGGACATCCAAGTGCCCAAATCTGTCCCTTTTTACGTAAGGGGAGGTGTTACGCAGGGGAGATGCAGGGTACGCAAGCGAACGAACGCGAGTCGATGGGGCACATATCGCATCAACGGCACATATACGGGACGCATCTACCACGTGTACCGAGGCGTATCCACCACATATGCTTGGATGGCAGGGAAGGAGCTGGCATGGCAGAGGCTGCAAATATGAATGATTCCGCGAACGGCACGTGGCGAAGCACGGGGAAGCCGAGACTGCACGACTTTGCGGCCGGTGAGACGGGGCGCGGGCCGGCGATCCCGACGCCGATGTCGAACAATCCGAAGCCTGGTCAGTGGACGAATCGCATGAGTCACAACATGATCGCCGACTACAAGCGCTTCCTCATGACCGACGGCGAAGGCATCCGCTGCTCGCTGTACGTCTCCGGCTGCCCGTTCCACTGCGTGGAGTGCTACAACTCGTCAATCTGGGATTTCCAGGCCGGTCACGAATACAACGACAAGCTCGAGGCGCAGATCATGGACGACCTGGCGCAGAGCTTCGTGCAGGGCATCACGTTCCTCGGCGGCGAACCACTGCTCAACACCGGCGTGCTGCTGCCGCTCGCGCGCAAGATCCGCGAGCGTTTCGGCCATACGAAAGACATCTGGTGCTGGACCGGCTACACATGGGAGGAGCTCATGCGCGACGGCGAGACGCAAGACAAGCTCGACCTGCTTCATGAAATCGACATTCTCGTTGACGGCCGCTATATCAAGACGTTGCACGATTCACTGCTGCAGTTCCGCGGTTCGCGCAACCAGCGCATTCTCGACGTGCAGGAGTCGTTCAGGCAGGGCAAGCCGGTGGTGTGGGCGAAACTGCACGACCAGGAGCGTTTCATTCCCGAAATCTACGGCAAGGAGCGTGCCGCCGGCGAAGGCGACGCCAGCTAGTCCGCTTTCTGCGCCTGCCGGTCAATCCACGCGTTCACCGCGTTCGTCGCCTCGTCGAGCGTGGCCTGCGCCGCCTTGTAATAGCGAGAATCCTTGATGCCCGACTCGTCGAATTTCTCCTGGGCGAGGTCGAGCGCCGCTTCGAATCCTGCGGTGAGCTGCCTACCGACCGCGGAATCCGCATACCGCTGCTTGAGCGTGTCGAGCAGCGCGCGCCCCTGGTCTATGGCCTCCTGCAGATTCCTCTTGGCCTGCGCGACGTCCTCGGTATCGGAAGACGCCGCAGATTCCGACTCGTCGCCAGTGTTATCTGTGTCTGCAGAGGCACCGCGCACGATCTGCGCGGTCGATTTGCGCAATGATTCGGTTGCACTGTTCAGCGTGTTCGCCACGAGATTGAGCTGTATGATCGTCGCGTTCGCCGCACACCCCTGCTGTGCCACGGTGCCCTCCGCCGCGCTCGCCGCATCGGCTGCCGCGTCGAGAATCTTGTCGACGCCGAGCGCATTACGCACCAGCTTCTGCAACGCCGGCGAATCGCTCGTCGTGTCAAGCAGCGCCTTGCGTGCCTCGCTGAACTCGCTGACCGCCGTCTGGCAGCGCGCATACGCCTCGTCATGCTTGTTCTTGTAGATGATGCCGCCGACCACGCCGCCCACGATCGCCACCACGGTGATGATTGCCACGACTACAGGCCACCTCCTCCTACGCTTGCCTCCATCCCCGCTCTCTGGTTGATAATTCGCCTGCTGATAGGAGGGCGCCTGATAACTCGGCGGCGCATACCCCTGCTGCATTGGAATCTGCGTGGTGGGCATGTCAATCCGCTGCGTCGGTCGCTCGACGTTGGAATCGCTCATCGTGCACCTCGTTTCAGTCGAAGAATCTGCAATCATCTTACCTATAATCAGATGTGCAGATTCCTACGCCGCAACGAGTGTGGGAGACTCACGCGAACAGGATGAGGGCCACGAGCAAGGCGATGAGCGTGAGGGCGGGGAAGAAGATTTGCTTGATGGCAGCCGAATGCTTGTCTGGCGCGGTGCACAGCAGCACGAGCGCGGCGCAGAACATCGAGGCGGAGCCGGCGGTCATGAGTGTCACGCCTACCACGGTCACGCCGCACCATAGGACGATGGCGCCGCCAATGGACATGATGGCCAGAAACAGGTTGTAGAAGCCTTGGTTGAAAGCCATTTCCTTGGTCTGTTCAGCTTCGTCGGCACCCATCGAGAAGGTCTCTCGGGTGCTGCGTGACGTCCACAGGAACGATTCCATCACGAAGATGTAGACATGCAGCAGGCCCGCCAGCATAGCGAAGATGGAGGCCGTGATCAATGCGGTGTTCATTGCTTGTCTCCTTCGTCGGCTTCCTTTGCGGCTTGCTTCGCAGCTTCTATGGCGGCCAAATACTCTTCCGCTGAACCCCCTACGGCGGCGACGTCGTCTGGCGTGGCCATGCCGTTGTTCGCCAGCGCGTCCTTCTTGATTTTCACCTGCATGCGGCGCTCGGCCGAGGCGCTTTTGAGGAATAGGAACATGGCGGCGGCCAGTGTGAACACCAGCATGGCCGGCGGCCAAATGGTCAGTGTGATCATTATGCCCACGATCTTGATTGCGAGGTCCCAGGACAACACATTGCCAGCCACCAAGCTCGTCGAATACGGGATGAGCGAGCAGAAGAACAATAGTGTGATGCTCGTCCACAACACCGGCTGGTCGACGAGCTTAACGCCGCTCCATTCGATGTGCAGGTGCACCCACATCGATCCCAGCCAGAAGAACGAGAACGCGTAGGCCAGAAACTGCGGCCACAACTTCCCGAATCCCGACCACGTCAGCGGATCCGGTTTATCCAAATCCAACACGAGAATCGTCATGATGATGGCCAGCACCGCATCGGTGAACGCCACCACTCGTTCCTTGCTCATCGCACACTCCCAGACCCTGCGACTGCCTATCATCTCTCCATCTTAGCCTATCCTCCCGCAGCCCGCTCCTGACTATTCTCACTGCTTATTTCCACGCAGATTTCCACACCTGCGCACACGGTGTGGAAAACCGACAAACCATGCCGAATGTCGTGACCATCGGTAGGGACGATTCGGTAGAATAGTGAGATTATGGCTGCCAGCACGCGAGAAAACAGAGCTCCCGCTTCCGGCATGCCAACCAAACTTGAATACCGCACGAAACACGAGGTAATGATGGCTTCTCTGGTGCAAGAACCTTCGTCGATCTCTCAGACCCTCAACACCGAACCACGCCCGCTGCGCATAGGTCTGGACATCGGCTCGACCACGGTCAAGGCGGTCGTGCTAGACGATTCCGACTCCCTCGATGCCACCCTGTTCGCAGATTACCGTCGTCATCATGCGAACGTGCGCGCGACGATGGAGGGATTGTTGCGTGACATCCGTGCCCATCTCGCCGAACTGGGTCGCGCAGATGAGCCCGTGCGCCTGGCCATCACCGGTTCGGGCGGTTTGGCGCTCGCCGATGCCGTGCATGTGCCGTTCGTGCAGGAGGTGATCGCGGAGACGCGCGCAATCGACGAGGCGATCCCGCAGGCGGATGTGATCATCGAACTCGGTGGCGAGGACGCGAAGATCACGTACCTGAAGCCGACCCCCGAACAGCGCATGAACGGCTCGTGTGCGGGTGGCACCGGCGCGTTCATCGACCAGATGTCGACGCTGCTCGACACCGATGCCGCCGGTCTCAACGAGATGGCGAAGTATTACCAGACGCTGTACCCAATCGCATCGCGCTGTGGTGTGTTCGCAAAGACGGACCTGCAGCCGCTCATCAACGACGGTGCTGCCAAGCCCGATCTTGCCGCGTCGATCTTCACCGCCGTGGCCACGCAGACGATTGCCGGCCTGGCTTCGGGCCGTCCCATTCACGGCACCGTTGTGTTCCTGGGAGGCCCGCTGTTCTTCATGAGCGAGCTGCGGGAGGCGTTCCGCCGTGCACTCGATGGCAAGGTGGACGAGTTCATCACCCCGACCGACGCGCACCTGTATGTCGCCTACGGTGCGGCGCTCGCCGTTGGCGAGCCCGGCCAGATCGAACATGCCGACGAGTACCCGGCACGGTCGCTCGACGACATTATCAATGCATTGGAGGATCTGAAGAACCTGCCGTCGAACACGGCCACGATGCCGCCGCTGTTCGACACCGCGGCCGACCGTGACGCGTTCAATGCGCGTCATCACCGTGAGCATGTGCATGTGGGCACGCTCGAGGGAGCCCGTGGCCCGCACTTCCTGGGCATCGACGCCGGTTCCACGACGATCAAGGCGACCTTGGTCAACGATGACCGCGAGATCGTGTGGTCGTCGTATGCGACGAACGATGGCAGCCCGTTGACTGCGGCGATCGAGATCGTCAAACGCATCCAGTCCGAATTGCCGAGCGATGCCTGGATCGCACGTTCCTGCGCTACCGGCTACGGCGAGGGTCTGATCACGACCGGTCTCCATCTCGACGAGGGTGTGGTTGAGACGATGGCCCACTACCGTGGTGCCGAAATGGTGAGCCCGGGCGTCACCGCCGTCATCGACATCGGCGGCCAGGACATGAAGTATCTGGCGGTCACCGACGGCGTGATTGACTCGATCGCCGTCAACGAGGCCTGCTCGTCCGGCTGTGGGTCGTTCCTGCAGACCTTCGCGCGGTCGATGGGATTGACGATCGAGGAGTTCACTCAGGCGGCGCTCGCCTCCGAACATCCCGTGGACCTGGGGTCGCGGTGCACCGTGTTCATGAACTCGAGCGTCAAGCAGGCCCAGAAGGAAGGCGCGAGTATCGAAGACATCGCCGCCGGCCTGTGCTATTCCGTCGTGCGCAACGCACTGTACAAGGTCATCAAACTGCGCGATTCGGGCGAGCTCGGCAGCACGGTCGTGGTGCAGGGCGGCACGTTCCTCAACGACGCTGTGCTGCGCGCGTTCGAACTGCTCACCGAACGCGAGGTGACGCGCCCCAACATCGCCGGACTCATGGGCGCCTACGGCGCCGCGCTCACCGCGCGCATGCACTACGACGACATCGCCGACGACACGGACGGCGACACCGACGCCGCCGGCGTGCACGTGGCGTGCATCGACGGCGTGGACCACACCGTCTCGAGCATCCTGCACGGCACCGCCCTCGACGAGCTGTCGATGACGACCGAACGCGACGTGTGCAAACTGTGCCAGAACCACTGCAAGCTCACCATCACCACATTCCACGACGGATCGCGCTATGTGACCGGCAACCGGTGCGAACGCGGCGGCGACGCCAAACGCAAACGCAGCGACCGGCCCAACCTGTACGATTTCAAATACAAGCGTGCCTTCGCCTACCGCCGTCTGACCGACAAAAAAGCCACGCGCGGCGAAATCGGCATACCCCGCGTACTCAACATGTACGAGAACTACCCGTTCTGGTTCACCCTGCTCACGAGCCTCGGATTCAAAGTCGTCATCTCCGGACGCTCCAACCACGAACTGTTCGAAACCGGCATCGAATCCATCGCCTCCGAGAACATCTGCTATCCGGCGAAACTCGTGCACGGGCACATCAAGTGGCTCCTCAACAAAGGCATCCGCACGATCTTCTACCCATGCGTCTCGTTCGAAGACGACCTGGTGCCAGAATCCGACAACCACTACAACTGCCCGGTCGTGGCGAACTACCCGGTGGTCATTGAAGCCAACATGCCCGAACTGCGCGCAGACGGCATACGGTTCATGCGCCCCTACTTCAACCTCTCCAAGCACAGCCTCATGGTCGACCGCATCGTCGAGGAATTCGCATGGGCCGGCGTGACGCGCGAGGAGGCCGAAGCAGCCGTCGCCGCCGCCTACGCCGAAGACACCGTGTTCAAACACGACGTGCAGCAGGAAGGCGTGCGCGCGCTCGCCTACATGAAGGAGCACAACTGTCGCGGCATCGTGCTCGCCGGGCGCCCCTATCATGTCGACCCGGAGGTCAACCACGGCATCCCCGAGACGATCTGCTCGCTCGGCATGGTCGTGCTCTCCGAAGACTCCGTCAGCTGGCTCGACCCCAACGACGTGCCCGCGCTCACCGCATATCTCGCCGAAGACGAAACCGACCCGGCCGCCCACACGAGCGAAGGGTTCCGGCACGTCAACGACCGCAAGCTCACCACCATGCCACTGCGCGTGATGAACCAATGGGCCTATCACGCGCGCCTCTACCGCGCCGCGCAGTTCGTGGCCTCCTGGCCCGGACTCGAACTCGTGCAACTCAACTCGTTCGGCTGCGGCCTTGACGCCGTGACGACCGACCAGGTGTCCGAGATCCTCGCCGACAAAGCGGACGTCTACACGATGCTCAAAATCGACGAAGTCTCCAACCTCGGCGCCGCCAAAATCCGCCTGCGCTCACTCAAAGCCGCCGTCGAGGAACGCGAACGCAACGCCCAGCGCGCCGCTACGCCCGCAGCTAGCGCCGGCACCTTCCGGCACACCGGCACCGCAGCGCCCACACCCGGCCGGCAAATCCTGCTCGATGCCGTCATGGGGAGGCAAGCCGGCGGCGCCCAGCAGAACCGGCAAAGCGCCACCATGAGCGCCTACGCCAACCGCGTGCCCTTCGGCAAGGACATGCGCCGCGACTACACCATCGTGGCCCCGCAGATGAGCCCCATCCACTTCCGGCTCGTCGAAGCGGCCATACGCGCCTCCGGATACAAATTCGACGTGCTCGAACACGCCAGCAAAACCGACGTGGAAACCGGCCTCAAATATGTGAACAACGACGCCTGCTACCCGGCGATCATGACCGTGGGCCAGCTCGTGGAAGCCATCAAATCAAGGCGGTATGATCCCGACAGCACCGCGCTCGCGATTTCGCAGACCGGCGGCATGTGCCGCGCCACGAACTACTTCGCGCTGATTCGCAAAGCGCTCGTCGACGCCGGCTACCCGCAGATCCCGGTGATCGCAATCTCCACGCAGGGATTCGTGGACAATCCCGGGTTCACCCCCACCGTCCCGCTGCTGCACCGTGCGGCGAAATCACTCATCATCGGCGACTTGCTCATGAAGTGCCTGTACCGCGTGCGCCCGTATGAGGCGAATCCGGGTTCCGCGAACCGCCTGTACGAGCGGTGGAACGTGATCGTGCGCGAGACACTGCTCAACCACGGCATGTCGAAGACCGCGAAGATGCTGTACGGGCGCGCGTACTGGCCGTACGCGAAACTCGTGGCGAAGATCGTGGAGAGCTTCGACGCGCTGCCGCTGCGGGACGTCGAACGCAAGGTGCGCGTCGGCGTGGTGGGCGAGATCCTGGTGAAATACCAGCCCGATGCCAACAACCACGTTGTCGAAGTGATCGAGTCACAGGACTGCGAGGCCGTGGTGCCCGGCATCATCGACTTCATGACGATGCGCCCGTACATCAACGACTGGAATGAGCACAATCTGGGCACGGGGCGCAACAAAGCGTTGTACACGGCGTTCAAAGGTGTGATCCACACTTACATGAAACCTGTGAACGATGCGCTTGAATCGAGCGGCGGCAAATTCGAGAAAGACCTGCCGATGGACCAGCTCGTGGCCAAGGCGCAGACCGTCACCTCGATCGGCGTGCAAGCCGGCGAAGGCTGGCTGCTCACGGGCGAGATCGTGGAGCTCATCGAATCGGGCTGCCCCAACATCATCTGTGCACAGCCGTTCGCATGCCTGCCGAACCATGTCACGGGCCGTGGCATGTTCGGCAAGATCCGCCGGCTCTACCCGCAGGCGAACATCGTCTCGATCGACTACGACCCCGGCGCGAGTGAGGCGAACCAGCTCAATCGCATCAAACTGATGATCGCCGCGGCGAAGAAGAACGCCGCAGCCGGACGCAGCAGTGTGTGAATTGCGCACGTTATAGGGATTTTTTAGAACAAGCGCGCCGTGTCCATATGCGCGCGCGTTAGTATGGGCACTTATGACAGCACCACGAGTTTCCTACGCGCACCTGCTGGTTCAGCCGAACCCGCGGCACGTGCGCAGCCTTGTCCGCTTCTTCGAGGAGGGGTGCTCCGCGCCGGGGACCGGGGGGTTCGGCGTGGAGATCGAACATCTGCCCGTGCACAACGCCGACGACACGGCGGTCACGTACGGTGAGCCGAACGGCGTGGAAGAACTGCTGCGCCGTCTGCGCCCGTACTACGACTCCGCGCAGGAGTACTGGCAGGACGATCATCTCGTCGGGCTCGCGCGTGAGGGAATCGCCATCTCGCTCGAACCGGGCGGGCAGATCGAGACGTCGATCGGCATTTTGCGCAAACCCAAGGATCTGCTCGAACTGCACGGGCAGTTCATGCGCGAAGCCACGCCGATCCTCGACGAACTCGATTTTCGCTTGGTGAACTACGGCTATCAGCCGAAGAGCTCGTACGCGGACATTCCACTCAACCCCAAACTGCGTTACGCCGCGATGAACGAGTACTTGGGGCGCATCGGGCAGTTCGGACCGTGCATGATGCGCGCATCCGCCTCCACGCAGGTGAGCATCGACTATACGAGCGAGCGCGACGCAATCGACAAGATGCGCCTCGGCACCGCGATCGGCCCGATCCTCGCATGGTTCTTCCGCAATACGCCGTATTTCGAAGGTGCGCCGAACCCGTGGCCGTTGTGCCGCCAGCGCATGTGGGATTACCTCGACGTGCAGCGCACCAACGTGACGCCGGGCCTGTACGACGAGCGGTTCAGCTGGGAGGATTACGCAGCCGACGTGCTGAGCACCCCGCTCATGTTCGCCGACCTGACCCACACGCCGGAAGCGGAAGGCGCGTCTGTGCACGGCACTGAGTTCACGGCGTTCTACACGACGGCCGCCGACCTGTACCCGGACCGCGAGCTCAACGCGTACGAGATCAACCATGTGCTCTCCACGCACTTCAACGATGTGCGCCTGAAGAACTTCATCGAGATGCGGCACTGGGACTCACTGCCAATCGAGCGCGCGGAACTGCTCACGCAGATCGTGAGCAACCTGTTCTACGATGTGGAGCGCCGAACCAGCCTCGAATCGTACTTCAGCGGACTGACCGGCGAAGACGTGCACGCCGCAAAGGCCGTGCTGCAGGCGCGCGGGGGAGACGCGAAGCCCTACGACCAGCCGATGGACTACTGGGCCGAGGTGCTGGGTGTGGGCGATGCGCTCGCAGACGTGCCGGGCGACGCGAAGTGGCCGGAGGTGCGGCAGGGGTAGGAGCTATCCCGTGCGAGGGCTGCATCATGCAGCATAAAGCGGGGAATCTCTCGCATCAATACTTTGTAAGGATTTGTTGAGTTTGTGTAGATAAATCAGTCGTTTGTATCACGTCAATTTGTCTACCTCTCGCAAAAGCGCTTATCAGACTATGTGTATCAGTCTGTATTATGGCTACTATCTCCGAAGTCTCGGCTTCGGAGCTTCATTGAGGGGACGATATGGCGCTCAGCGTGGCGGAGTGGGAGGCGGATCTCCGAAGTCTCGGCTTCGGAGCTTCATTGAGGGAAGACCGGCACCGAACGCGACTTCACCATGACCTCATCTCCGAAGTCTCGGCTTCGGAGCTTCATTGAGGGGCCCACCACAACGGCAACGGCGGAGGAACACGCGCCGAAATCTCCGAAGTCTCGGCTTCGGAGCTTCATTGAGGGAAGCCGAACTCAATCACACGCATCAAAGCGAACAATCTCCGAAGTCTCGGCTTCGGAGCTTCATTGAGGGGTATTCGCCGTTCGAGAGGAATGAGAGGATGCTGTCAGATCTCCGAAGTCTCGGCTTCGGAGCTTCATTGAGGGTCGCCATTGGAGACGCGACGCAGGATACTATCCGATCTCCGAAGTCTCGGCTTCGGAGCTTCATTGAGGGACGACAAGCCGCCGCCACCGATATTCACCTGCGAATCTCCGAAGTCTCGGCTTCGGAGCTTCATTGAGGGGGCCGCTTCGGTGACGGGCTGGTTTTTCCACCACACGCATCTCCGAAGTCTCGGCTTCGGAGCTTCATTGAGGGAATCCCAGCCGCAAGGTCTGATGCCGCCTGAAATATCTCCGAAGTCTCGGCTTCGGAGCTTCATTGAGGGAAACAGGTCAATCAGCGGCGCAGGGAGGAGACGAAATCTCCGAAGTCTCGGCTTCGGAGCTTCATTGAGGGGAGTGAACAACTCACTGTGCGAACCATCGAACCGTTATCTCCGAAGTCTCGGCTTCGGAGCTTCATTGAGGGCGGTTGAGCAGCCACGTGGTGATACTGCTCGCGCCAATCTCCGAAGTCTCGGCTTCGGAGCTTCATTGAGGGCTTGCATCCAACGCGCACAGCATTGCATACGGGTATAGATCTCCGAAGTCTCGGCTTCGGAGCTTCATTGAGGGATCATCCTCACGGAAATAGTGAGCATCCTCGAGAACCTGATCTCCGAAGTCTCGGCTTCGGAGCTTCATTGAGGGGGCCGCGATAGTCCACGAGGCGAACGAAGGCGTTGCATCTCCGAAGTCTCGGCTTCGGAGCTTCATTGAGGGGCTCAAGACACTCACCGACCAGCTCAAGAAGACCGAATCTCCGAAGTCTCGGCTTCGGAGCTTCATTGAGGGCGCGATCGTCACCGACTGCACTGTGTTCGCACTGTCATCTCCGAAGTCTCGGCTTCGGAGCTTCATTGAGGGGCGACACCGAACGCCGCCGCCACAGTCGGGATGGCATCTCCGAAGTCTCGGCTTCGGAGCTTCATTGAGGAAGGGCCAGCAACGTCGTGGAGATCCATCAGGAGGCATCTCCGAAGTTTTGGCTTCGGAGCTTCATTGAGGAATGTACTCCGATTTTTATCTAAGCAAAAATGAAGTATGCTGAGAATAACGCAATGAAGCGAGGTGAAGGGTTGGAAGATACATTACCGATTAGTCTCATATGTGACTTTATCTTTTGTCCACGAAGGGCATGGTTAGAAATCCAAGGTGAGAAGATTGAGTCGTTACAGATGGAGCGCGGTTTTCATGACCATCGTGCAGTGGATGACGCCAACGGTGGCCGCGGGGATACTGACTATAGGGCAGTTAATGTGAATCATCAGGGGTGGGGACTGTCGGGGCGATTAGATGCGGTCCGGTTGAATGAAGACAACGGTGTGATTATCCGTGAATATAAAGCTACACCCGTGCGTAGGAGTATGGATGTGACACATGCCATGCGTATACAGCTCGCCTTGCAGGCTGCATGCATGGAGGATATGGGTTATCGAGTAGATGGGACTGAAATATTCTTTACCTCGCACCATCGGATTGTTCCTGTTGAACTAAGAAAATCCGATTACGAGGAGGCTTACGGTTCCGTGCAGGAGGTTCGTAAGCTTATTGAGTGTGAAACAGCTCCATTGCCTTTTGAGGATGATCCGCGGTGCATGCGTTGCTCGCATGCAGGTATCTGTCTACCTGAAGAACGCGCGCATAACATTCCGGAACATCGTATTATGGTGAAAGTGCCGGATCATGCGGTTACTCATCTAGCGACGCCTGGCGCACGTGCCTACTTGAAGTCAGGACGTATGCATGTCTCCAAAAATGGTGATGAAATCACCTCGGTTCCCCTGGATTCGATTCAGGCTCTCCAGATACACGGGAATGTAGATGTATCAAGTGGTTTGATGAGAGAGCTGATGTGGCGTAATATCCCTATTCTCTGGTGCAGTGGAACAGGTCGACTGATGGGTTGGTCGGTTTCTTCCTATGGGCCCAATGGAGAGACTCGTGTCGCTCAACATGTCGCTTCGCACGAAGGGCGACTGGATCTTGCTCGTGAGTTCATATCGGCAAAAATTCACAATCAAATAGTATTGCTCCGACGGTCCGATAAAAACAACAATGTTTTGTTTGATATGAAACATATAGAGAAATCAGTGGTGAATGCCAATCGTATACAGGATATTCTAAGTTTGGAGGGGCAAGCTGCTGCGTTGTACTTTTCGCAATTTCATCATCTTATCAGCGTGAATAAGCGAAATGAGTGGCCATGGTTGGAACGAATGCGACACCCTGCGCCTGACCCTCTTAACGCATTACTGGATTACACCTACTCTCTTTTGTTGAGCGACTGTATTCGCGCGATTGTATCTTGTGGACTTGATGCACATGCAGGTTTTCTGCACAGTAGTAAACGTAATAAGCCGGCTCTTGCCCTCGATCTTATGGAGGAATTTCGTGCGCCCATTGCGGATTCCGTTGTGCAGACGGTTGTGAACAATGGGGAAATCAAGCGAAATGGATTCGCTAATGTGATGGGCTCTGTGCGGTTACGTGATGAGACTCGTAAGACCCTGATCGGTGCGTATGAACGACGGATGGCAACGGAATTGAAGCATCCGGTTTATGCATATCGGGCATCATGGCGCAGGATTGTGGAGATACAGGCACGCATGGTGCTGGGGCGATTGGAGGGCAGCCTTGAGCGTTATCGGGGAATACGAGTGCGTTAAGGGGTGATTACATGAATAATTTGATGCAGCGGTACATCATTGCTTATGACATCAAGGATGATTCTCGAAGGATTCGTGTCTCCAAGCTGCTGCAGAGTTATGGGAACAGGTTGCAGTACAGCGTTTTTCTCATGGAAATGCGGGAGGTAAGACTTGTGAGGATGGAAGAGCGACTTCATACGTTAATCAATGGTGCGGAAGATTCGGTGGTTATAGCTCGGCTGGATGATGCGAAGACTTCTGAGTCGATTGTTTTTATAGGATCGCGAAACTATGAAGATGTGAGAGTGCCGACAGTGATTTGAGTGCTGGTTTGGTGTGAAAAACGATTAGGGAAAACGAGAATGTCGGGATCTTGAGTTGTATCGGTGTACATATGTATGTAGCTGATGGATTTGCCGGATTCGTGAGTTTTTACACAATCGCCTATGTCGATGTGTGTCAGGATGTATGATGGTGTTTTCTCCGAAGTGTTATTGCGGATATTGCAGTAATGGTTTTCGTGGGCAGCGGTGTGCTGCTGTTCAGCGTGGCAAATCTCCGGAGCTTCATTGAGGGATGTTGTAGTGATCGACCTCTCGTTTGATTCCATCTATCTCTGGGGCTATTGTGGCCCCGGAGCTTCTTTGTATGCATGCTGATTTGGTGCTGCTTAACGATGATGGTACGATGTGTGAGTAGTGAATCGATCTCACTAAAACATGTAGAGAAAAGAGCAATGATGCGCAAACTCACAGTACAAGACTTGAATGAAGCGGCAAAAATTGGGGGCTCGAATGCGCTGACGGAAGTAACGTCGCTCGCACCGGCAGCAGGTATGGGTAGTATCGTAGCTCCTGCAAAATACACTGCTGGTAATGGGTCGACGTATGTGTACGAGAAGCGCTGGGTGAATGATGAGTGTGTTGATACTGTGCTCATTGATTCTAGAACATCACAGGCCAATCGTTTGGAAGACTACATCAGCCGAGCGATTGAAGTTGGCCATCCGATTTTCAGTAAGATGCCCCAAGTTCGCGTACGTTATGAGATGATCCCAGGAGACGAAAGCAGCGTCAGGTATTTCGATGATGTTCAATTGCCACATCGTGCGGTGGACGCGCATATTCGCATCGCTGAATTCAGTGAATCCGACAAAGTCAAGTACATGGCGGCACGAAACTCCTCCTTGGAGGATTTGTCTGCAATGCTGGCGATTTCCCCAGTGACAGTGATGTTTGGGTGCTGGGACTCAACACGAAACAAGAACCAACTGCGTATTCCCGCCAGCTTCAACGGTGAGATTTATGCGGTGCTTGCTGATCAGACGCATGAGTCTCCAATTCATCGTGCAGGCGCGCGTATTGATCCAGTTGCAGCCGGAGTGCATCTAACCAAAAATGAAGCCAAGAAAATTGCTGAGCGCATCAAAGGAACAATGAATGACAAGAAGCTCAGCAAATTCGCGAGTAGCGGGGATGGCTCAACTATCGTCATTGGTGCGATTCCCCCATCAACTGATGCAAATGCTCTTGATGGCATCGCAGTTCGTAGTATTACGCGCACACATGTCCTGAGTTTCTCCATGCTTCGGGCTATGCGCTTCGGTAAAGGGCCAGAGGGTGATGAAGCTATCCGTGTACTGCTGGCTGCAGCGTTGATCAATGCGATGGTTGGAAGCAATGCGGAATTGCATCTACGGGAAAACTGCTTCCTTGTGGAAGCTGATGAGCCGAAAACCGTTCTGGATCGTCGTGGCGGTAAACATGATGATTTGGAGATGCTTACGCTGGAAGACGCCGATGAGCTGTTGGCTCAGGCATATGCACAAGCTCAGAAAAAGGCAGGCATTGATTGGCATGGGCAAATTATCACTGTGCAAGGCGACCCTGCAGTGATTGAATCTGCAAGCGCTGCTGACGACGATGATAGATGATAACCGGAAGATGGCGCTATGACGTTCGCGATTCGTATCCACTTCCTTCTTGCTTCCTATCAAGGAGCAAGCGAATATGGGGAGAAGGAATCTTTTCCAACTCCCATGCGTTTATATCAGGCAATGGTATCAGCCGCACATACCGTTTTTTCATCTGAAAATTCACAGGGTATGCTTGACAAGCGTTTGAACGCAGCACTCGAATGGTTGGAATCGAATCCGCCGGAAGCGATTCGTTTTCCGGAGATAGTTTCGCAATCTCCAACCTCCCATAATGCCATTGCTTATAGGCGTAAAGCAGACAAAGCTCCCAAAGCGGAGCGGGCCCGGTCGGCTGTGATGTACCGTACTGATGAACAAGGGGATATGATCCTCGAGTGGAAAAATGGCCCAGACGACGAAGAGTGCAGTACAATTGCAGATTTGTGTTGGGAGATTCCATTCTTGGGTGGCGCTGGAAGTCCTGTACGTATTACTGTCGAGGAGGGATTTGATTTCCCCCTTCCTGATTCGTATATGCTGCGTCCGGAATCACAATCATTGATGGAAGTCGAGCGTGCGCGCGAATTGCCTTGCCCTGCGCCGGGGCTTCATCAGGAGCTGATGGAGCATTACACTCAGGCTAATCCACATCCAGCCTCTAAGATTCCGAAGGATTCATCCACAAAAAAAGACACAGAAGTCAGATCTGAGAAAAGATTGCAGTGTGTACATCGCAGTACCTACAGCCCTCAGAAACAAGCCAAGTCGGCAGTACAGCTGCCATGGACTCGTATGATTATCATTCCCGCGCGCGTGGAGTCGAATGCTTCGGCGTGGAATCCTCGGGATGATGAATTGACTGCATGGTGTGTGGCGTTGCACCGCTTATTAGTGCGACGTTGGGGTACGGATGTTAGTCCATATCTGACCGGTCGGTGGTCCACCGATTCTATGGTTAAACGTCCGGCGAATAACATCGCCATTCAAGTTCTGCGGAAAGATTATGCGTCGTTGATTGCAGACCAGAGAATCGCAGAGTCTCTTCCTGCCTTCATTTTGATGATTCCCAGCGAAATGGATGCTGGGGAATTGCGGAAATTGGGTACGCTAGTACGTTCGTTGGCCAACTCCAGAATATACTATTCACACAGCAAGCCTGCACTCCGATTAGGGAATCCAATCCCTGGAGAAGGGGTGCATCTGTGGAGTAAACCAAGGGATGGCATGCATCGAATATGGTCACCTATGCCATTTTCGGTCAATGAAACACAAGCTGAAAAAAGCCCCGCCGGACAAAGCAGGTCGTGGACCGCGGAATGCAATCTTGCGGTTTCCATAGGGCACGTATTTCGGAACGTGTTCCGTGGGCAAATTGCCGAAAAAAGAGGCAGGGGTAAGTACTGGGATCTCATTGATGCAGTGACTGCAGGAGATTCTTTTGTACGTATTCTTGCAGCGCGTACCGTGGCTCGCCCAGATATGGGGGATTATGTGCACAGAATGCGTGAGGGCTTCATGATTACGGCATCGACCGGATTGATTGCATTTGAGAATGTGATTAAAGATGAGATTCTCGCTATCGGGCAGAGCAGGCACTTTGGCGGGGGCTTACTCATTCCTATGGATTGTCCCGAAAGCTGTTTCACAACGAAAGGGCAACCGAAATGGAGATGAATGCAACAACCCCAAACGAGATGCTCGTAGAACTGTATGATCTTTTCGTGGAATCGTTGCATCAGGGGCGTAAGCCATATTTATGGCAGACGCGTTTGATGCGTGAAGTCGTCAATAACGGACAGTGGATGAAACTGATATCCGCACCGACCGGTTCTGGGAAGACTGCCGTCATCGACGTGCACCTCTTTGTCAATGCATTGGCAGGGCTCGCTGCATTGGATGATATTCCGTTGCCGAAAGAACTGAATCATCTGCTGAAAAGCCTTTCATTGGATGCCGTTCCACGACGTATGGCAGTGACGGTCAATCGACGTGGCATCGTGGATGATCAGTATTTGGAAGCCTCGGCTGCATGCGCTCGCATCAACGATGTTGCGTCATTAGACGATGACACGGAATCTGAGATTCTTAAGCTCATTGCAGTCGGTCTGTATGCGAGGCAGTATTCGGAACTAATGGATCGACAGTGGACGTTTGACCAGCTAGCTTTCCAGTGTCAGGAACAGGGTAAGGTCGTCTGCTCTGCACAACGCTTGCGCGGAGGCCTTGATGATAAGGCTGATATGCGCGTTTGGCGGTATAAACCGCTCGAATGCCAGATACTGTGTGGTACTCCTGACATGATTGGCAGTCGACTGCTATTCAGCGGATATGGTGTCAGCGATGCGGCAAAACCTATAGAGGCTGCATTGCTTGCCTATGATGCAGTCATCGTAGTGGATGAAGCGCAACTGAGTAGACAATTCGCATACACCGCTCAACAGATTCCAAGAATTGAAGCCTGTATTCGCCAAGGTGAGCCATTGCCGGTCTCTCCTCTCCAAGTTGTTGTGACAACAGCCACCCCTTCAGGGGAGAATATATCCAATCTGCAAGATGAACAGAGCATCTGCGGTGTGGAGGAAGCTGATTTCAAAATCGATTTAGAGCTACGCAGGAGATTGCGGACGCCGCGCCCTATACAAGTTCTTTCAGTTGATGACAAGCAGATCGCCACCTGCATGGCTAAGGAAAGCATTGCATTGCAGGAGCGCCTTGGTGGGGTGGTCGTATGTTTCGTCAACACGGTTCCGCGTGCCAGCGAAGTAGTTAGGAGGCTCAGGGAAGCATTGGGGAAGGATGCCGGTGACAATGCAGTTCGTGCATTCGTTGGCCCTATGCGTGATTATGAGCGAGATCAATTCGTGCAACGATTGGATTCCACGGAACCTCTCTATGATGCAATTCGAGGTGACCAATCTGCGATTACGCAGACAGGTCTGAAGTTCGTTGTTGCTACTCAGACACTTGAGGCAGGTATTGACGCTGACTTCAGTGGAATGATTAGTGAGTTGGCTCCGGCCGCATCTCTCGTTCAACGTGCCGGTCGAGTGAATCGACGAGGATTGCGACCAGAAGGTCCAGTCGTCATATGCTGTCAGAACAGTGGAAAGATTCGTGGCCCCTATATGAAGGAAGACCTAACAGCTGCTCAGATGTGGCTGGAATCGCTACCTGTGGAGGGACTAACGGCATGGTCATCTGTCCTTCAACCGCCTGCTCCTGCGCAATTAGAACGTATGGTACTTCAGCGGTTGGAATGGTGGGATGTTGAGAATCTGTCCCATACCAGCGAAGATGTATTTGCTGAGCATAGAGCGGCAGGGCGCCCGTATCCTGCGGATGTTGACTTGTGGTTAAGGGATGACTTAGCTGATCGAGTCACGCCAGATGTTGCGGTAGTTATCCGTACTCTTCCGCAGGATGATTATCTTGCACAGCGTCTGTTGGCAACCACACCTCCGGATTCGCGTGAATTATTCCCGGTAACATCATATGCAATGCTGGATGCTCTGCAAAACAAATTAAAAGGGCGCCGAGCATTCATCATGCGCACGAATTCAAGCGAGAACGGTAATGCTGTACATCTTTTAGATGGGCAGGCAGATTCAGATCCAACCTTGCGCTCGGGAGATGTGCTCATTGTCGATGACGGAGCCAGAGTGTTTTCTGAGGGGATTCCCATGCTCGATCCCTTTAGCAAGGACGATAAACATTCAAAAAAGCTTCAGGACGAAATAACGTCGCCGGGGGATGTATTCAACAAATGCCAGCAATCGATGGCTGTCCTTCATGCGAATAGAGAGAAACAACCTGCACTATATGAGGAACTGTCTGAGGTGCTTCGCGCAGAAACTGATACTGATGAGACTGTTGAAGCCGAGTATCAGGGGATTGATGTCTCGAAGTATCCAAATCTGCAAGAGGCGTTGAATTCCTGTGCGATTAATAATCACGGTTTTAGAATCGCATTCGTAGATGGATTCATCGACGGTGATTCAAGTGATTCTTCAGTATTCATAGTGCTGCAGTCCTCGGATGCAGCAGATGGAGACCAGTTGCAGGAAATTGGGCGTTTTAATCGCCAAGGTCCTGTGCTGCTTGATGGTCCGGGAAGCCATCAGGAATCCGTAGGGTCACGCGCAGAGCTATTCGCCGCAAAGCTGGGCTTTGATTCCCGACTTGTTGCTGATATACGAACTGCCGGATTACACCATGATGACGGGAAGAAAGATCCGCGTTTCCAAACATTGCTACGATATCGCATGCCCAATGTGCCAGCCGAGCCATTGGCCAAAAGTATGTATCGTTCCTCATCCTGGGAACGTGCCAAGCGCATCGAGTTGAGGCTCGACGGATGGCGGCATGAACAACGTTCAGCCGCTGAATGCTGGGCTCTTGACTCAGAATCTTTGCAGGCTCATGACAAGGAATTGGTGACTAGACTTGCGGGGACATCTCATGGTCATGGACGTTCCATGTTTCCGATGAATGCTCAACAGGTCATACCAGATGCAATCATCCAGACTGTTTCCGAAGAGAATGGCGATGGCTCCCAGACCATACATGCCATCCGCTCCGCAGCAGAAGAGTTATTTGATGCAGGGTACTGGCAGAGCATCATGGAACGAACGAATGAGCGTTACGGATTGTGGGGCATCGCTTTTCTGGAAACTTTGCTTCGTGCCGCTGATGTGACGATATCCATGGAAGGACGATGATTAATGAGCGTTCTGCGAATTCCTGCCGATTACGATGATGCGTTTTCACACATGCTTGGTTTTGGGTTGGCGTCCATACTTGAAGATGCCGTGGAAGACCGCATTTGTAGATTGTGGTGGAGCGGACGGCACACCCTGATGGTGGAGACAAATGACGAAATAACCGAGATGGAATGCGCTCATATCGTGCGTGCCCATGCCGAACGCTGGCATAAGTCGCAGTGGCTTAATGCACGTGGCTCTTATGCAGGTAAAGGGAAAACTGTAGCTACGCTCAGCCCTCGCATCGGTACGGTAGCCGGTCGCGAGGAATGGGTAGCGCTCGAACGAGATCGACGTGATGCTATTGATTCATTGCGGACGACTTTGGATGAACGTTATATCGGAGCGTTGGGAGAACCATCATATTGGTCTTTGAATCGAACCAAAGCTACGCCTGAAATTCAGCAGAAATTCGGAGCCAGCCTATGGGAGATGACTCCGCGCAACAGGGGAAATGAGTTTGTGACGATGCGATTGCTCAAACTCGCCTCGATTATAACTGCACGTACCGCAGAGAAAGTGCACTCGGGACTTTTTGGATTGACGAATGTTGACGAACTTGCAGGCACGGAAGATAGCCATACGCCCACTGGGCTAAAGGTACCTTCTAGGACTGATAATGCTCGTGCTTGGTGTGCATTGTTCGGTTTCTCGAATTGCCCCGTGTATCGATCAGTGCACTACGAGACAAGTCCGACGGCTGGTTTCATCCGTCATGATTCCGGTGGCGGTCCCAGCTGGCATGTCGTCCTTCCATTGACAGAAAAATCTTGGACGCTTGCGAAGTATCGTTCAGTCATACGTTCCTATGCGTTGGATTATGTAGGTGAGAATGCTCTCCATCTTGATCAGGACTCTTTGTCCGATTCAACGGTAGCCCTGTATGCGGAATTGTGCCGATGGCTCCGAGATCAAGGTCTGCGATATTGCATGTTGTTCCAGCGGCATGGCACACAGGCGAAGAGCCCTGAGTACTGGTTACTGCGCGGGCAGCTCATACGGCTCTAGCATCGAAGATGAATCACGAAAAGTTGCGTACTATCATATTCGCGGAGGATGCGCTGACATGCACACGACGTTAGATTTGAGCCAATACAATGATGTGACGGCATATGCTGATGCAGTACATCGTCCAGTGGTGCATGTGGATTATCTGCCAACTCCGCAAGCTGTCGCACGCCGTGTGCGTGAGGCGGTGGATGACCGGCACCTGAGTATGGAGCAGCTGGCGAAGGATGCGCATGTCAGCATTCAGGCTGCGTACTCGCTGCGCGATAGTGGTTTGGCGAGTCTGAGCGAGGCTCGACGTGTGTTCGCTGTACTGGATATTCATGTGCATGCATACCCGGTGGAAATGGTGCCATTGTCGCTATGAGTGATGTGCTGCATACTTGGATGGACGATTGACATCATGTGGGTGTAATCACTCTTGGCGGGAAAGGCGTGGCCGATTTTGAGTATGATCTGATCTCCCTGGCCAGTCATATACGTCCTGGGATAGGAACCTGTGGATGGAACGCAACTGCGCTACTGTGCCATCTGGGACAGGAAGATCATCCATCAGCTCCAGTGCCTCGCCGTGACAAGCGAATGCTCGATCTCCGCCAATTCCCGTTGCGTGTGCGCACCGGAAAGATTGCGCAATAAATCCGTACCAGGAACAAGATACGGATCGAACACCGGTTCGCTCATCGGTATGTATTATCTGTCGTTCAGACCGTACCGGGCACATACGCGAAGGCCCAATGTCGCGGCGTCAATCAGCCCATTCGCGTAATCATGCGCTTCATGCAGGAGCACATCCGATACATGGCCGCCCTCCATCTCAGCGGAATGGAGGGCAAGGGCAAGATTGCGCGTATTGCGCGCGGCCTTCGCGGCACGCACCATTTCAACATCGGATTCCTTCACAGACATGACTCAATTATCCCACATACCTCCTGTCATCGTAATGCTTTTATCATGGTTGATCAATGACCATCATGTCTATCACTGAACGCAGCCGAGCATACTGTGGGAGATGGAATGCGCCGCTACGCGTCACATGCTGTTTTGTCCCGCATGTGCGGGGATGATGTGTGATCTTTCCGTTGCTTCAGTACTCATGATTTCATTTTAGGAGCCGCAGAGTCGCTATGTGTTTTGGCATGGCGGACGCTAGCGGGCCTGCCTGCATAAGGATGATTCGAAAACCATATGATTAACGGTTGCGCTCTTTTGCTGGTTTAGGTCCCATTGATTGAGGTAGAGTCGTATTGAGCGGTTTCCTCCGAACCCGTTATTGGCTCTTGGGAACCGCTTCCTTCGCTGCTTTTCGCGTAATGCCATAATTGGCTGGTCCGGGTCAAAATGCACCTACCACTCTTATCGTCTGTTACCGCCTTCTGGGATGGCAGCAGTTTCTGTTTTTGCTACGGGTAGTGTTCTTTCTGCTACGGGTAGTGCTTTTCTGGCGCACTCGTCACTATGATCCGCCATATTTCAACGATTGTAGGTGGAGGTTACGCGAGGAATCACTACCCGTAGCGGGAGGAGCACTACCCGTAGCGAAGAAGGTACTACCCGTAGCGGTGGCAGGACCACGGCCATGTCGAATTCGCTGTTTATGTCACCCGCACGGCTGTTGGTGTCGATGGTCAGACATCGACAGCCATGCGGGACGCGATTATTGGACTCCCGTGACTGACCTCAGCCATCAACTACCATCTCCGGCGACTCCTACGGGTTTTCATGGGTGAGCTCAGACGCCAACAGCCATCACTGAACTTCGTGACGGGGCAGATTGCGCGACAACGCTCTAGAGAGGGCAATCGAGTAACCGAACATACATATTGGCGCATAGCCTCAAGCGTGGAAGTGACACTGCAGCAATCCGCGCCTGCCGCCTAGATGTTAGCACCTGCGCGCAGCCCCCACAAATCTACACCCCTTCCGCAATCTGCCCCACAAGTCGCTCGAGCCGCGCTTCGCGTGCGTCGCCGCGCAGCTCGCATTCCCACACGTCGATCACGCGCCATCCCATCTGCCGCAGCTGCTCGTGCTGCCGGCGGTCGCGGTCTCGGTTGCGCGTGAGCTTCGCCGCCCAGAACTCCACATTCGACTTCGGCATATGGAACGACTCGCACCCCTCGTGCATGTGCCAGAAACAGCCGTTCACAAACACGATTGTGCGGTACTTGGGCAGCACGATGTCGGGGTGCCCGGGGTACCGCTTGTCGTTTTTGCGGAATCTGAACCCGCGCGCGAACAGATAGGAGCGCACCGTCTTCTCGATCGACGTGTCTTTGCCGCGGATGCGCGACATGGTGTAGCTGCGCGTGCCGCGCGCGTACGGGGACTCTGGGTGCGAGGGGGATTGTGCCACGCCACCAGTATCGCCCGGGCAGTGGATCGTCCGCGCATACCATTGCGCGCCCTTCCGCGCTTTGTTCACTTGTGGCTATTTCCGGGTGCGCCGCACACGTCGACGCACCATGATGGATACCAGTTCACAGCTCCGGGCCATGCATGACCACCATGCCGCCGGCCGGGGCATAAGGAGGAGACATGGCAGACAAGCCGACTATTGCGTTTGTTGAGACTTCGCTCACCGACGGTTCGTTCGAGGCGGACCTCGCGAAGGAGATCATGGGCATTGTGGGCGACCGCGCCGAAGCGATCACCATTGATTACGAGGATCTGCCGCTCGCCGGCGAAGACCCGGAGTATCCGCTTCCGGAAGCCGCGCTCGCCGTACGCGACAAGCTGGGCAATGCGGACGCCGTGTGGGTCGTCGTCTCCGAGTACAAGAAGGAGATTCCGGATTCGCTGCGCAACCTGTTCGACTGGCTGTCGCTGCCGTCCACGAAGGATGAAGAAGGCAAGAACGTCCTCGACCAGAAGCCGGTCGCGATTTCCGGTGTCGGCGGTTTCGAGGAGCTGCATCCGCGCATCATGGTCGGCGATCTGTTGGAGGACGCCGGCATGCGCCTCTTCCCGGTCGAGGTCGGTCTGTCCGTGCCGGACGAGGCCGTCGAGACCGGCGACTGGGCGATGACTGGTGCCGATCAAGAGGCGCTGCGCACGCAGGCCGATGACTTCCTGACCTTCGTTTCCGAAAACGAAGTCAAGTGAATCCACTGATGTGACGGGTCGGCAGTAGTCACTGGCCCATCATGTGCGCGATCCGCGACCTGCGTGCTGTAGGGCGCGGATCGCTTGCATATGTGGAGGCGGTGACGCGCGATTGTTGCACGGGTTCACTGTCGGCATAGTCTAGTTGTATCTGCAACTGTTGTATACGGAACAATCTATAGTGTTCTGTTGCAGTAGCGACGTTGTGGCATCGCAATATTCCCGCGTCGAAATATCACGGCAAGAGGAGAGCGCGCATGGACCGGGTGCAAGGTGTGAATTCGCCGGGCATGCTGCGCCCGAGCCTCGAAATCAAGGCGCTCCACAATCTCATCGGCCGGTATTGGAACGGCATTGTGCCCCCGGACTCCATGATGTCGGGCGCCAACATGCCCATCGTGCAGTATCTGCACGAACACCGCGATTCGGATGTGTTCCAATACGACATCGAACGGGCGTTCTCCATCACTCGCTCCACCGCGTCGCGAGTGCTCGGACTCATGGAAAAGAAGGGGCTGATCACGCGTTCCGCCGTCGATTGGGATGCGCGCGTGCGCAAGATCGAGCTCACGCCCACCGCGTCCGACCTTGTTGTGGAGATCATGCGCGCCGCGCACCAGTTGGAGACGACGCTGTTCACTGGATTCACCCCGGACGAGCAGGAACGGTTCATGGACGACCTTGCCCGCATGCGTGCCAATTTGGTGGAGACCGGGCTTGTCGGCTCCGAGCGCACGGCGGTTGAGCCGGCCACACGTACCAGGCAAGACGCCACACACCAGCAGCAGAAAGGAGATGAGGCAGCATGAGCACTACCACGGCAACTGACACCACGCCATCCAAGGCGCATGTCATCAGGACATTGGCGAAGTCCCTTCGGGAATACCGCACGGCGAGCCTGCTTTCGCCGCTATTCGTCATTGTTGAGGCGGTCATAGAGATCGCCATCCCCACCGTCATCGCGATTCTTATCGATAAGGGCATCAGCGGCAAATCCATGCCGGACATCTGGAAGTACGGCGGCATCCTGATCGCCTGCGCGGTCGTGTCGTTGTGCGCGGGCTTCCTGTCCGGTCGGTTCGCGGCCATCGGTTCCTCCGGTTTTGCCAAGAACCTGCGCCATGACGAGTTCGAGAAGGTGCAGCAGTTCAGCTTCGCGAACATCGACCGTTTTTCGACGGGCTCGATCATCACCAGGCTCACGACCGACGTGACGAACGTGCAGAACGCGTACCAGATGCTCATCCGCGTCGGCATGCGCGCGCCGATCATGCTCATCGTCGCATGGATCTTCGCGTTCCGCATCAGCCCGCAGATCTCCATGGTGTTCCTCGCGTGCATCCCTGTGCTCGCGGTCGGCCTGTTCGGCCTGATCATCGTCGTGCACCCGATCTTCGAACGCGTCTTCCACACGTACGATGAGCTCAACAACGTCGTCGACGAGAACCTGCAGGGCGTGCGCGTCGTCAAGTCCTTCAATCGTGAGGATTTCGAAGGCAAGAAGTTCGGCCGCATCTCGCTCAAGATCTACGAGCAGTTCTGCAAGGCGGAGAAGCTGTTGTCGATCAACTCGCCGCTGTTCAACCTGTGCATGTACGCGTCGCTCATCGCGATCGCATGGGTCGGCGCGCGCCAGATCGTCGCGTCCGGCAACAACGCCGCGCTCGGCTTGACGACGGGCGACCTGACCGCGCTCGTGACGTACGCGATGCAGATCATGATGGCGATGATGATGCTCTCGATGATTTTCGTCATGGTCATCATCTCGCGCGCATCCGCGGAACGTATCTGTGGCGTGCTCACCGAGGAGAGCACGATCCGCGAGGCGGACGAGCCCATCACGACCGTGGCCGACGGCTCGATCGACTTCGACCATGTGTCGTTCCGCTATTCCGAACACTCTGAACGCCCGGTGCTCGATGACATCGACCTGCACATCCGTTCGGGGCAGACGATCGGCATCGTCGGCGGCACCGGTTCCGCGAAGACGTCGCTTGTGCAGCTCATCCCGCGCCTGTACGATGTCTCCTCCGGCGCGCTCAAAGTGGGCGGCGTCGACGTGCGTGACTACGAACTCGAAGCGTTGCGCGATGAGGTCGCGATGGTGTTGCAGAAGAACGTGCTGTTCGCGGGCACGATCGCGGAAAATCTGCGCTGGGGCAATCCGTACGCGACCGACGAGGAGATTCGCCATGCATGCGAACTCGCGCAGGCCGACGGATTCATCCAGGAATTCCCCGACAAGTACAACACGTACATCGAGCAGGGCGGCACGAATGTCTCCGGCGGCCAGCGGCAGCGCCTGTGCATCGCGCGCGCACTGCTCAAGAAGCCGAAGATCCTGATCCTCGACGATTCGACGTCAGCGGTGGACACCAAGACGGACAAGCTCATCCGCGAAGCGTTCCACCACGAGATCCCGAACACCACGAAGATCATCATCGCGCAGCGCGTCGCGTCCGTCGAGGAATCCGACAAGATCGTCGTCATGCACGAAGGCCGCATCCTCGACCAGGGCACGAACGCGGAATTGCTCGAGCGTTGCGAGGAATACCGCAGCATCTACGAATCGCAGACGCAGCAGCACAGCCAACAGGACCTCGACAAGGAATCGCAGGACCTGCACGAGGAAGAGGCCGAGGCGAGCGGTTTCGCGACCGACTACAACGAAGACATGCGCACAAGCGACGTCATCGCGCGGCAGAAGGAGCGCGAACGCGAGCAGCAAGCGCATATGGCGCAAGACATCGAAGCAATCAAGGGAGGTGAACAACGATGAGTGCAGCGGCGGCAACGGTGGCACAGACTTCTGCCACCGACAAAGAGACCCTCAATGACGACGCGCGCATGCCCGAGGCGAACGGCGCGCAAGGCATGCCGCGTGAGAAGGCGAAGAAGGGCACCCTCAAGCGACTGCTCAAATACGTGTTCACATACAAGGTGCGCATGGTGGTCATCATCATCGCGATCATCGTGTCCGCAGTCGCGCAGGCGGGGTCGGCATTGTTCCTGCAGGCGTTGATCGACCGGTATATCATGCCGCTTGTAGGGGAGAGCGTCCCGGACTGGGCGCCGCTCATCCAAGCGCTCATCTTCATGGGCATCCTCTACGCGCTCGGCACATTCAGCGCGTGGCTGTACTCGTATCTGCTCGTCGGCGTCGAACAGGGCGTCATGAAGGAGATTCGAGACGAGATGTTCGAACACATGCAGACACTGCCGATCTCGTACTTCGACACGCATGAGCATGGCGACGTGATGAGCCGGTACACGAACGACACCGACACGCTACGCCAGGCGATCAGCCAGTCGCTGCCGCAGATGTTCGCATCCGGTGTGTCCGCGCTTGCGGCGCTCATCGCGATGCTCTACCTGTCGATTCCCTACACGGTCTTCGTCCTTGTGTTCACCGGTCTGCTCCTGCTGCTCATCCGCGTGATTGTGAGCCGTTCGGGCCGCTACTTCGTGGTGCAGCAGCAGGAGCTCGGCGACGTGAACGCCTTCGTCGAGGAGTCGGTCAACGGGCAGAAGGTCATCAAGGTCTTCAACCACGAGGACGCCACACAGGCGTCGTTCGACGACCGCAACGAGCGCCTGTACCACGCCAGCGCGAGCGCGAACACCTACGGCAACGTGCTGATGCCGGTCGTCGGCAACATGGGCTATCTGCTCTATGTGCTCTCCGCGATCTTCGGCGGCCTCGCCGCGCTTGGCAATTGGGGCAACCTGAGCTTCTCCGGAGCCGCGTTCACGATTGGCACGATCATCTCGCTGCTCACGCTGTCGCGGTCCTTCGTGAACCCGATCGGCCAGGTCTCGCAGCAGATGACGATGGTCATGATGGCGCTCGCCGGCGCCTCGCGCATCTTCGCGCTGATGGACGAGCCGTCCGAGCAAGACAATGGCACGGTCACGCTCGTCAACGTCGAGCTCGCGTCGGACGGCCGTACGATGACGGAGACGCCGAAGAAGACCGGTCACTGGGCGTGGAAGCGCGAGGCGAGCGACGACGGCACGCGTTCGCGCGAAGCCGCGAAGAGGCTCAGCAAGCGCGCGGCCGAAGTGGCCGAGGAGGCGCATGAAGAGGCGGTCACGTCGGCCGACGGCAGGCTTACGCTGCTGCGCGGCGACGTGCGCTTCACCGACGTGACCTTCGGATACAACCCGGACAAGCCAGTGCTGCATGACATCACGTGGTTCGCGAAGCCTGGCCAGAAGATCGCGCTTGTGGGCGCGACCGGCGCCGGCAAGACGACGATCACGAACCTCATCAACCGCTTCTACGACATCCAGGAAGGCATGATCCTCTACGACGGCATCAACGTCAAGGGCATCAGGAAGCCGGACCTGAGGCGTTCGCTCGGCATCGTGCTGCAGGACGTCAACCTGTTCACCGGCACGGTGATGGACAACATCCGCTATGGCAAGCTCGACGCGACCGATGACGAATGCATCGCCGCGGCGAAGCTCGTCAATGCGGACTCGTTCATCCGCATGCTGCCCGACGGCTACCAGACGGTGCTCTCCGGCGATGGCTCCGGCCTGTCGCAAGGCCAGCGCCAGCTCATCTCGATTGCGCGCGCTGCAGTCGCCGATCCGCCAGCGCTCATCCTCGACGAGGCGACATCGTCGATCGACACGCGCACCGAGGAAGTGGTCCAGGCCGGCATGGACAACCTGATGAAGGGACGCACGGTGTTCGTCATCGCCCACCGCCTGTCCACGGTCAGGAACTCGGATGTCATCATGGTGCTCGACCACGGCCGCATCATCGAACGCGGCTCGCACGACGAGCTCATGGAGGAAAAGGGCGAATACTACCAGCTGTACACTGGCTCGCTCGAACTCGAGTAGCGGGCCCCGGTAAAGCGAAAGCGCGGCCGTGTGCAATGCACGGCCGCGCTTTGGTATGTGCGGGACGCCGCGCGCGGCGATTTCCCTATCTGCGCAACCGGCCCCAACGTGCTGTAATGGATAGCAGGCAACCCGTTTACCAGTAAAGGAAGGTCACCATGGTTGATATGAGCGACAAGATGAAGGAGAACTTCGAAGAGATCAAGGCCCGCATCGACGAGCACAAGGATGATTTCGAAGACATCAAGAAGAGCGTCGGCGATCTGACCGACAAGCTCAAGGACGTCAAGGAAGGCTGGGAGACCTCCCGTGCGGAAAAGGGCGACAAGAAGGAAGTCGCCGAGCACGAAGAGACCCACCAGACCCACTGATCCGCCGAACCGCCCGCGCATGCGCCCCAGCAGGGGAGTGCATGCCGGGCGAATCGACACCGGCGTACGTACGAAGCCCCTTGCCACACATAGGCAAGGGGCTTCCTTATACGCTGGGCCTGCACGCATGTTCCCCACTGGGCAAAGTCCGCCGGGCGCCCCTTTTGTACGAGGCTATAGTGGGGGGATAGGAAGCGGGGCGACACGCACCCGCGCCGCTCTCGAGATTGGAGCCATCATGGCAGAGCAACAGAACATTCCAGACACCAACACACACGAAGGCCTTGGCGCGGTGAGCGCCGATCAGGTCAAGCAGATGGAGCAGATTGTCAGCGACACTGACCATCCGTACACCGACCCGATCACCGGCAAGCCGAATGAGGACATTCCGGAAAACGAGGTGGGTGTGAGCGATGCCTCCAAGGAAGCCAAGCAGGATGCGGCGCAACGCGAGGAGCTCGCAATCGACCGCCCCGAGGAGACCGACAACGAAAACCAGTGGGAAGACCCGTATCTCGAAGACAAGTGAGTCGCTGACCCACCTGAGAGGAGCCCTATGCGCGTAGTGTCACGCAAACTGCCGTTGCCCACCGTGGAGAACTGCCGCGATCTGGGCGGCATCCACACGGAGCAAGGGCGCATGGTGCGCCCGGGACTGCTGGTGCGCTCGGCGAACCTGCACGATGCGCGCCATGACGACCTGGAGACGCTGGCGCATAGGGGCATCTCGAACGTCATCGATTTGCGCACCGATCCCGAACGCGACCTGAAGCCAGACCGCTTGCTCGAGGATTGGTCGTTCTACGCACTGCCCACGTTCCGCGAGACGAAGGCGCTGCGTTTGCAGCTGCGCGACATCGTCACCCGCCCGGGCACGTTCATCGAGGACCTCTACCCGCGCCTCGTGCTCGACGACGCCGCGGTCGCGTGCTGGAAGCGGATGTTCCGCCTGCTCATCGACGAGCCGGGCGGCTACCTGTTCCACTGCACACAGGGCAAGGATCGCACCGGCATCGCGGCGGCACTCATTCTGGCCGCGCTGGAAGTGCCTGAAGACGTGATCCGCGACGATTACCTGCAGACCAACCTCTACATGTCCACGGAAATGCCGGCGTTCGTCGACACCTTCGAAGCACTGCTCGGCCCCAAGGCCCATGCGGACATCGACGAGTTCCTCGTCGCCTCGCCGCTCTATTTCCAGACGTATATCGACGCCACTGCATCGTTCGGCGGCCCCGTCGGCTACCTGCGTACGGCGATTGGGCTCAGTGAGGCCGACCTGCGTGCACTGCGCGATTTCTACCTCACCGATGACGCAAGTAACTGAAGCGCTTATGGTGTTGTGCTGATTGGGAAAACGTGAGACGCTGCGCGTGGGGCAGTGGAAAAGACGCTATAGTGAGCATATCGTCATCGACGACGAGAGTCGATTGTTAAGGAGAAACCGAACCCAAGAAAGCGGAAGGACTCAAGGGACTCGACGCCGCACAAGTCGAAGAACTTCAAGAGGTGGTCAGCGAAACGGACAAGCCGCAGGCCGATCCGGCAACCGGCGAGCCGGAAGTGGACGCCGAGGGTTGTGCAACCGCCCACAAGCACAAGGTCGCCGAACAGAACGAGAAAGACCTGCTGTTCGAGTCCGCGGACACCTGGCAGCACATGGAAGTCCCCGAGTGACCGATGGCACATAGTGCCGCGAACACCAGACCAACCATCATTCGTGTTCCCCTGCAATGGCCCGCCCATCGAGCCGCCCCATTCCCCAGGGCACACCACGCCGCATGCGTGAGGGTGTGTGAGTCGAACGGAAGGCGTGCCGGGGTGGGTCATTCGTGTTTCGGGGTCGCATTCGTTCCCGCGTTGCTGGTATAGTGGCGCAAGAAACCAGGCAGTGATCCGTCATCAGCGGGGAGCCTTCGGAAGAACAGCCGGGCGGGGCGCCGCCCGACCCAGTAGAACCGACGGGGTCGGCCCGTACAGCCGAACACAAGCGGTCACGCGTGCATGCACGCCCGCGTGGCAAGCGAGGTGGTACCGCGGTGGCGCGGGGGTTGGCAAGCAATCCGCCCGGAGCCATCGTCCTCGCAGGAAAAGACAGATCCTGCAAGATGAGGAGCAATGGTGAGCGAAACACCACAGCACGTGTATCCCAAGGCATCGGTCGGCGAACAAAGCGCGAACGTCGCGCCGAATCCCGACTTCCCGCAGCTCGAACAAGATGTGCTGCGTTATTGGGACACCAACGGCACCTTCCAGAAATCCATCGACGAAAACCCCAGTGGTGAGCACAGCTCGAATGAGTTCGTGTTCTTCGACGGCCCGCCCTTTGCGAACGGACTGCCGCACTACGGCCATCTGCTCACCGGCTACGCCAAAGACGTGGTGCCGCGCTACCAGACCATGAAGGGCCGGCGCGTCAACCGCGTGTTCGGCTGGGACACGCACGGCCTGCCCGCCGAACTTGAAGCGCAGAAGGAGCTCGGCATCGACTCGGTCGACCAGATCGAGCAGATGGGCATCGACAAATTCAACGACGCCTGCCGCGCCTCCGTGCTCAAATACGTGAACGAATGGCGTGACTATGTGCACCGCCAGGCGCGCTGGGTCGATTTTGAACACGGCTACAAGACACTCGACATCCCGTACATGGAGTCGGTCATGTGGGCGTTCAAGACGCTGTACGAGAAAGGCCTGGCATACAAGGGCTACCGCGTGCTGCCGTACTGCCCGAAGGACCAGACGCCGCTGTCCGCGCACGAGCTGCGCATGGACGCCGACGTGTACCAGGACCGTCAGGACACGACCGTTTCGGTCGCGGTGAAGCTGCGTGACGAAGACGACGCCTACGCGGTGTTCTGGACCACCACTCCGTGGACCGTGCCCACGAACTTCGCGATTGTGGTGGGCGCCGACATCGATTACGTGGAGGTGCGCCCCAAGGAAGGCAAGTTCGCCGGCAAGAAGTTCTACTTCGCCAAGGCCTTGCTCGGTTCCTACAACAAGGAGCTCGGCGAGGACTATGAGGTGGTGCGCGAGCTCAAGGGCTCCGACATGGTGGGCTGGCGCTACTACCCGGTCTTCCCGTATTTCGCGGGCGAGCAGGCCACGGCCGAAGGCGGCACCCCCGGTCCGAACGCCTACCAGATCCTGACCGCCGATTACGTCGACACCACGGAAGGCACCGGCTTGGTGCATCAGGCACCATACGGCGAAGACGATATGAACACGCTCAACGCCCACGGCATCGCGAGCGTCGATGTGCTCGACTCTGGCTGCCGCTTCACGTCGCTGTGCCCGGACTACGAAGGCATGTTCGTGTTCGATGCGAATCTGCCGATCCTGCGCAATCTGCGCGCCGGTGACGGTCCGCTCGCCGAGCGTCCGGAGTCCGAGCGCGCGTTGCTGTTCCAGGAGAAGAGCTACGTGCACTCCTACCCGCACTGCTGGCGTTGCGGCACACCGCTCATCTACAAGCCGGTCTCCAGCTGGTTCGTGAGCGTGACCAAGATCAAGCCGCGCCTGCTCGAACTCAATCAGCAGATCAACTGGATTCCGGAGAACGTGAAGGACGGCCAGTTCGGCAAGTGGCTCGCCAATGCGCGCGACTGGTCGATCTCGCGCAACCGGTTCTGGGGTTCGCCAATCCCGGTGTGGGTGAGTGACGACCCGAAGTACCCGCGTGTGGACGTGTACGGTTCGCTCGACGAGCTCAAGCGTGACTTCGGCGACTACCCGCGTGACAAGGACGGCAACATCAACATGCACCGCCCGTGGATCGACAATCTCACGCGCCCGAACCCGGACGACCCGACCGGCAAGTCCACGATGCACCGCATCACCGATGTGCTCGACTGCTGGTTCGAGTCCGGTTCCATGCCGTTCGCGCAGTACCACTACCCGTTCGAGAACAAGGAGTACTTCGAGCACCACTTCCCGAGCGACTTCATTGTCGAATACATTGGCCAGACCCGTGGTTGGTTCTACCTGCTGCATGTCATGGCGACCGCGCTGTTCGACAAGCCGGCGTTCAAGAACGTGATCTGCCATGGCATTGTGCTCGGAGACGACGGTCAGAAGATGAGCAAGCATCTGCGCAACTACCCGGATGTGAACGGCGTGTTCGACAAGTATGGTTCCGACGCGATGCGCTGGTTCCTGATGAGCTCGCCGATTCTGCGTGGCGGCAACCTCATCGTGACGGAGGACGGCATTCGCGACACGGTGCGCCAGATCATGCTGCCGGTGTGGAGCTCGTATTACTTCTTCACGCTGTATGCCAATGCGGCGAACCACGGCGATGGCTATGACGCGCGCACGCTGCGTGCCGACGAGGTGCCCGGTCTGCCGCAGATGGACCGCTATCTGCTCGCCCGCACGCGCAAACTCATTGCGAACGTGACCGAGCATATGGACAACTTCGAGATTTCCGATGCCTGCGACGAGGTGGCGGATTTCATCGACATGCTCACGAATTGGTACATTCGCAATACCCGCGACCGCTTCTGGAACGAGGATGAGAACGCGTTCAACACGTTGTATACGGTGCTTGAGGCGTTCATGCGCGTGCTTGCCCCGCTCGCCCCGATGGAGGCGGAGGCCGTGTGGCGTGGTCTGACCGGCGGTGACTCGGTGCACTTGGGTGACTGGCCGTATCTGACTGATCCGCAGACCGGTGTGGATACCGCGCTCGGCAAGGTGCTCGTTGAAGACGGCGCGCTGGTCGAGGCGATGGACAAGGTGCGCGAGATCGTTTCGTCCACGCTGTCGCTGCGCAAGGCGCATAAGATGCGCGTGCGCCAGCCGCTCGCCAAGCTCACCGTGGTCGTCGACGATCCTTCGCAGGTCGATGGATATGACGCGTTGCTCAAGAGCGAGCTCAACATCAAGGCGATCGACTATTCGACGCTGGATGAGGCCGCCGAGCATGGTCTGAAGATCATCGACGAGCTCAAGGTGAATGCGCGTGCCGCCGGCCCTCGCCTGGGCAAGCAGGTGCAGTTCGCGATCAAGGCGTCGAAGAGCGGTGACTGGCATGCCGACCCTGTAACCGGCGACCCGGTGATCGAGACGCCGAACGGCGAGATCACGCTGCAGGGCGACGAATACGACATCACCCGACGCGTGGAAGAGGCGGACGCCACGGCACGGCGCGATTCCGCATCGTCGATCCTGCCCAGTGGTGGATTCGTGATCCTCGATCTGGAGCTCACCGGTGACCTGATCGCCGAAGGCTATGCGCGAGACGTGGTCCGCGCGGTGCAGGATGCGCGCAAGGAGGCCGGCCTCGAGGTGTCCGACCGCATCGCGCTCACGCTCACGGTGCCTTCCGGTGACCTGCCGAAGGTGGAGCAGTTCCGCGACCTGATCTGCTCGGAGACGCTGTCCACGTCGATGCAGGTTGAGCAAGGCGACGCCCTCGGGGTGCATGTGGCCAAGGCGTGATCCACTGACCACCTGCCCACAGGGCTCGATGACGCCGGTGCGACGCACGAAAAAAGTGCGACGCACCGGTGTCGTTTTTCGTTCACCTGCAGAGGGGAAAATGAGGATTATTTTTTGCTTATGATGAGGGGTAGCAAGCACAGACTTGGATTCTCTCGATTATGGCGCTTTCGATGAGGAAGAGGTGAATTCTAGTGATTGTTGTAACACCCTCGAGATTTGGAGGTTGCAACGATGGGTTACGAGTTCGATGGCGTGCGGTATGAGAAACTTCGCGACATGCGTGAAACCCGACGCGCGAGATATGTGGGTCTGTTTGAGGCAGGTATGAACTTCACACGGACCGCGCATGCGGGGGGGGGCTCCGTGTTCGCGCTTGCGATCGCCGTGGCGATCGTGGTGCGCCGCCGCGCGAAAACGCCGGCGTGGAGTGCGTGCACACTGAGCATGTATAGGGCAACCATGTTCATTGTGCGCAATAAAACGATGAGACAACCGGGCAGCCTGCCGGCACATCGGCTATATTGATACCAATACTCACAACGAGGTTAGGATGTTCACATGCCAAGAGCTGGTGCCGGTTCAGGGTCTGGCCGATCGTCAAGCGGCCACGACGGTGGTTCACGCATGTCCAGCGGGCATCGGCCGAGCATGCCGGGTTCGGGCCGGCGCGCCGGGGGCGGTGGCTCGGCCGGATTCCCGCAGTCCAGCGGGTCCACTGGCTCGGGCGGATTCGATGTGGGCGATCTGTTCCGGGCGGCCGGCATAGGCATGGCAGGTGGCTACAACGCAGGGCGGCGTTCCACCCGCAACCGCTACGGCCGTCGCAGCATGCCATTCCCTGAAGAGATCTTCGACGCGATGGGGCAGCAGCCGAACTACGGCCGCCAGCAGACGCCCGGTCCATATTCGGCAGGCCCCTTCGGCACGGGTGCGCCGGGCGCGGGGCAAGGGCCGTTCTCGCCGGCCGGTGGGCCGCCGGTGGCCCCGCCCACCATGCAAACGCCGTTCGGAGGCAACAACAACGGCGGGAAAAAGCCCAATGGAGGGCTCACCGGACTCATGCCACTGATCGGCATCCTGGCCGCGCTCGTCATCTTCCTGCTCATTTTCATGATGCCCAGCTGCTCGAACAATGAGCCCAACCGCAATGATTACAACGTGACGGTGCCGGAAAGCACGTACAACCGCACCAAGCTCGATTCAGGGCTGCCGTACGATTCGAACTGCATCGACGACCAGCTCGGCTGGTTCGAGAACCGCACATCCGCGGCGAAACGCCTCAAGGTGTTCTACGACAAGACCGGCATACAGCCGTACATCCTGTTCGCCAAATACAATCCGCAGCTGAAGACCGATGATGAGAAACAGGCATGGGCGCGCGAATGGTACGACGACCACATCGACAATGAGGACACGCTGCTGTTTGTGTATTTCGCCGAGCAGGACGTGGACAACGACGTTGGGTATATGACGCTCGTCAACGGCAAGCACGTCTCGAGCATCATGGACGCCCAGGCCACTGAGATATTCTGGACGTACCTTGATGAGTACTGGTACAGCGACCGGTCCACCGATGACGCGATCGTGGCCACGTTCGATTCGACTGCGGACCGCATCATGACCAAGACGACCACGAAGAACGATGTGCACAAGTGGGTGATCATCGCAGTCATTGTGATCGGCATGCTTGCCATTGGCGCCGTGATCACATGGATGCTCATCAAACGCAAACGCGAGCACGAGCAGTATGTGGAGCGTATGGTCACCACACCGCTCGAAGAGGCGCGCGATCCGATTTTGGAAAAATATGATCAGGCAGATCACAACGATCAGGTTGGTCAGGAACAGAAAGGACAATAGCCATGGCTATTCTCAAACGATTCGGCGACATCATGCGCGCAAACATCAATGCGCTGCTCGACAAGGCCGAGGATCCGGCGAAGATGGTCGACCAGATGCTGCTTGACCTCAACGAAGACCTCGCGTCGGTCAAGAAGGAGACCGCGAGCGTCATGGCCGCGGCCACCAACGCACGCCAGCAGGTCAACGACTGCAAGGCGGACATCGCCAAGTACGAGGCGGCCGCGAAGGCCGCGGTCAAGGCCGGCAACGACGACGATGCCCGCAAACTGCTCGCCACCAAGCAGCAGTATGAGAGCACGCTCACTTCACTCGAGACCGCCGCCACCGTCGCCGAAGACAATGCGGCGAAGATGCGTCAGATGCACGACAAGCTGGTCAACGACATCAACAGCCTGCAGGCACGCCGTGCCGCGGTGCACGCCAAGGTCTCCGTGGCCAACGCGCAGCAGCACGTCAACGAAGCCACCGAGAAGACCGCCAAGGCCTCCCGTGGCACCGCCGCGTTCGAGCGCATGGAGGAGAAGGCCGACCGCATGCTCAATGAGGCCAACGCCACGGCTGAGCTCAACACGCAGGCAAGCAACGAAGACATCGCCAACAAGTACCTTGCCGGCGGCTCCGCATCGGTGGACGATGAGCTGGCCCGCCTCAAGGCCGAGGTCGGCGTGGAAGAGCAGCAGGAGGCCGCCAGCGACTGAAGGGATGCGCCGTCCGCATAAGGATGCCGCATATGCGAATGCCGGGACCCTCGATACGGGTCCCGGCATTCCTTGTACCTCCGTGGCGGAGCCTCTGGCTGGCCGGTTAGGCTGTCTGGTTGATCTTGGCGCGGCCGTGCCTCACCATCTCGCGTGAATACCATACCGACACAAGCAACATGGCCACCTCGAAGATCGCGGCGATGAGGATCGAATGCTGGAAGCCGTTCGCGTATGCGGCATGGCGGTTGACGCCTTCCGCGGTCTGCCTGAGTACATCGGCGGAAAGCACGCCGACGAACAGCGCTGACCCGATCGAACCCGCGATCTGGTTGCCGGTCGAGAAGATCGCGCTCGTGTCGGGCACCGTATTGTCGGGCAGCGCCTCAAGCACCACATCCTTGTCGGGCACGTTGATGAGCGCGTCGCCGACAACCACAACGGATCCGATGAGCACCACGAGCCACGCGATCTTGGTGGGGGCCGCGAAGAACGTGGCGAACAGGCCGATGACCATGAGCAGGAAGCCGCTCGAGACGACCGGCCACATGCCGGAACGGTCCACGGTCTTGCCTCCCACAATCACCGAACCCGAATAGAACAACGTCATGATGAGCAGGAAACAGCCGGCCACGAACGGCGTGTAATCGCACGCGCGCTCCAAGTACAGCGGCAACAGCAACAACACGGCCTGCTGGCCCATCGCGCCGGCCATATACATGAGCACACCAAGCGAGACATACAGATGCTTCATCGGGTGCAGGTCGAGCAATGGCACATCCAAATGGAATTGGCGCACCGCGAACCAGACAAGTACCGCCACACCGGCGATGAGCATCGGCACGGCGAACAGCGGGCGGTGCGTCAGCTCAGAGAAGCCCATCATCAGCGCGGCCAAGCCCACGAACGAGAGCACGATCGACAGCACGTCGATCGGATGCTGCTTGCGCGGTTCGACGTCGAACATGAACTTCGCGCCCATGAGGATCGAGATGATGCCGACCGCCAACGGCACCACATACATCGACGTCAGGCTCACATAGGTCAGGAACACGCCACTGAGCAACGGCGCCACCGCGATGCCCAGACCGATGATGGCGCTGTTGAGCGACACCACACGGCCAGAGATCTTGGCTGGTACCACACGGATGATCACCGTGTTGATTGTTGGGAACATGAGTCCCGACCCAACCGCCTGGATCAGGCGGCTCGTGAGCATCATCGGAAAATTCAGGGAGAACAGGCCAATGAGCGAACTGACGATGAGCAGCACGCGGCTCCAGAAGAACAGTTTCTTCAAGCCGATGCGCGCGAGCACAGTGGCGGCGGTCATCACCGCCGTGGCCGCGACGATCGCATAGCCAACCGTCACCCAGTTGGCTGTGGCGATGCTCACATGGTAGGTTTCCGAGATGTTCGGGAGCGCGACCGCCATCATCACACCGCAGAAGCCGTCGCCGAGCGTGCTGACAATCAGCGTGGCGATGAGCAATTTGACCGATTTCCAACTGTGCTGTTGACCGTCTTTGGCGGTGATCATCTCATCGTTCGCAATTGCTCCCATATGCCATCACTTCGTGATTTCGTTGTACTTCGGTACGCCCATGTAATTGAATCCGACATGCTGCACATGCTCGCCGGCCGCCGCGGTCACATTCGCATACCACAGCGGAATCACCGGCAGATCCTTGAACAGCACCTCTTCAGCCTGATGATAGTAGCTGATCGCATCATCCACGTTGGTTTGGCGCGCGGCGTCATCGATCAGTTTGTCGAAGGCCGTGCTCTTGTAATCGCCGTTGTTCAGGCCCTTGCCGTCGGCCGCTGACGAATCGTAGGCCTGCATCAGGTAGCCTTCCGGATATGGGTAGTCGGACTGCAGGCCCTGCAGGAATGCCGCGTTGATCGTGCGGTCGTGGATCGCGCTGCTCAGCTCCTTCTGCGTGGGGATGATGTATGGCTGCGCGTCGATGCCCAAGGCGTTCTTGATGGAGTTCGTGATGCCCTCCACGCGCTGCTTGTCGCCGCTGTCCGCGCTGTAGGCGAGGCGGAACGTGCCGCTCCACGGGCTGATTGCATCGGCCTGGCTCCATAGTTTCCTGGCGGTTTCGGTGTTGTAGTCGAGCACGTCGGCGCCTTTGAGGCTTTTGGAATAACCGGCGATCGTCGGCGCGGTGAAATCGGTGGCCACGGTCGCGGTGCCGTACATCACCTTCTCGATGATGTTGGCGCGGTTCACGGCATGGCTGATCGCGGCGCGACGCAGGCGTCCTTCCTCCCCGGAGAAATGCTTGAGCTTCTGCGGAATGGTGAACGAACGGAACGCCGGACCCGGCTTGTTGAAGGCCTGGATGCCGTTTTCGTGCTGGTATGTGGCGAGCGCGGAGGTGGGGATGGTGTCGATCACGTCGAGATTGCCTGATTCCACATCCGCATACGCGGTTTGCACGTCGGTATAGAGCTCGAAGGTGACGCCGCCGTTCTTGGGTGTGCGCGGTCCGGTGTATTTCGGGTTCGGCACAAGCTGGATGCTCGAATCATGGTTCCATTGCTTGAGCATGTAGGGACCGTTGCCGATCGGGTGTTCGCCGAACGCGTTGGCGTCGGCGTATGCGCTTTCGGGGATGGGCAGGAACGCCACGTCGCCCACTTTGTAGGGGAAGGAGGAGTCGGGCGCGTTGAGCGTGACCTGCAGGGTGTGGTCGTCCACCACCTTGAGTCCGCTCAATTGCGCGTCGTTGCCGCCATTGGTGTCTTGCAGCGCGTCATAGCCTTGGATCGTGGAGAAGATCGCGGCGCCGAGCTGCCCGTTCGCGGCGTTCGCGGCGAACGACCACGCCTTGGCATAGGTCTGCGCGGTGATCTTCTGGCCGTCGGAGAACCGCAGACCGTCGCGCAGTGTGATCGTGTACTGTGAGGCATCGCTGTTCGGGGTAATCGATTCGGCTTCGGCGTAGATCAATTCGCCGTCGTCCGAGAACGTGACGAGTCCTTCGAACAGCTGGGTCACGACCTTCCAGCTGGCCATGTCGTTGGTGTTGCCGGGCAAGAGGTTGGCGGAGGGTTCCACGTTGTTCACCGTGATCACCGAAGTGGTTGCGGTGCTTGATGAGCCTTGCGCGCTGGGGGAGCCGGTGCCGCCGCTGGTGCCGCAGCCGGCCAGCAGCATGCCGAGCGCCGCGATGGAAGCGACCGCGGCGGTGACGTGTGCGGACGGGTGTGAAAAACGGGGATGGAACACAATGGCACCTCGGGACTTGCGTATGGTTGTGATGGATGTTCGGCGCGTCTCTTTGCGCGCCTGCCCTCAACCTAACACCGCGTTCCCCATATGCATAGGGGCTTCGGTGCTGCGCGGAAAACGGGAATAATGCATGTTGCCATCGTGTTTTGGCGTGCAAGCCAATGCCATGCGGAATCGCCAAAAAATGACGGTCGAATATACGCTTGTAGCGTCGCTTGGCACGGCGAGATGCGGGATGCGGTGTAATGGGGATAGGCCCAGATGGGCTACAGACTACTCACACGAAAGGTGGTCGTTATGGCAGACGAAAAGAAGCCCCACGAAACGCTCAAAGAGAGGTTCGATGACTTTAAGGCCGATGTGGACGTGCATAAGGCCGAGCATCAGGAGAAGGATGCGATCAAGGACGTCGAAAGGGCCGCCAAGCACGACGCCAAGTCGGACGTGGACCTTGACAAGGCCGCAGCCAATGTGGACAAAGCCATTGAACGTGAAGCCGAAGCCAAGGAAGGCTGATCGATTCCCCATATATTGTTCCCATTGGTGAGGAAACCATAAGCGTGTGAGTCATACGGCCCCACACCGTGTAATTCACATGGGGAATTATATTGCAACAGTATCCCGCCTCGTTTGGAGGCGGGATACTGTTATATGGAGTGCATGCCTTCAGAAAACGAACTCACCGCCGCACTGATGCGCCTGTGCGACGGTCCGGATGACCACGCTCGACTGCACATGCAAGCACGCGCGAACCATGGGCACGTGGTCACGCTCGACTGCGACTATGACGCCGAAGGCCTGACCGCCACATTCATCGAGCAAGCGGCCGACGCGCCAAAGTCGCAGCGCATCCTGACGACGATGCGCGCGGACACGCCTTCTGCGTCAGCCGCACGGCGCATCGCCTACGCCTACCGGGACCTCATCGGCACCGTCGGCAATCCGCCTGCCGTGACTGTTGATCTACTCGAACAGCGCATCGTGCGGATCGCGCCCATTGTGCTGCCTGAATCTCAGCTCGGAATTGCACCGCCGGTGCGTGTGGCCGCGAGCGCGGAAGACCCCTGCGCGTTCGAACTGCACAGCGCAGATGCACACGCGGCGCCGAACGCGGCCTTGCTGCGGTTCCATGGCACGGCAGCCAACGGGTTTTCATGCGCCACGATATGGCGTCTCGAAGACGGGTATGCGTCCTACGCCATGGTCGACTACACCGCCGGGCCGCTCAACGACATCCTCGTGGATGTGCTGTGCACACTGCGCTTCTACGCGGTGCGCGGTTGGGTGTGACACCATGGCACATTGCGCCGGGCGCACAACCGGCCGGGCGGAACGAACTATCTGTTACGCTCTGATGTCGGCATGCATGCACACAACAGGAGTGGATTGACGATGGCGGACAGCGGGCAACACGCATCCAATGCGCCGGCGATGGTGGAGGGTTCCGGTGCGGCGGCCGCGGGGCCGCGCAGCACAGTGGGGTTCGTCGGCCTGTTCGCGCTTGTGGTGTCGGCGATGGTCGGCGGCGGCATCTTCAGCCTGCCGCAGAACATGGCACAGCATGCGTCCGCCGGAGGCCAGATCGTGGCATGGGCGATCACCGGCGTGGGCATGTGGTTCATCGTCAACACGTTCCGTGTGCTCACCCACGTCAAACCCCATATGCAAGACGGCCTGTACTCCTACGCGCGCAGCGGATTCGGCGATTTCGTCGGCTTTCTTGTGGCCTACGGGTATTGGCTGTGCAACTGCTTCTCATTGGTGGCCTATGGCGTGCTCATCATGTCCACGCTCGACATCTTCATGCCCGGCACGTTCACCAACGGCAACAATGTGGCCGCGACAATCGGCTCGTCGCTGATTCTGTGGCTCATGCTCGCCGTGGCATTGCTCGGCACCAAAACGGGTGCACTGATCAATGTCGCCGGCACCGTGTGCAAGATCATCCCGGTCATCGTGTTCGTGGTGGCCCTCGCCGCCGTATTCAAAACCGGCGTATTCCTGCGTGGGTTCTGGGGGCTGGGGGCCCAAGGCACGCCGCTCGGGTTCGACGTGCACCGTATCGGTGCACAGGTGAGCGACTCCATGCTCGTCACCCTATGGCTGTTCATCGGCATGGAAGGCGCGGTCGTGGTCTCCGGTTCGGCGCGCCATCCGCGTGACGTCTCCCGTGCCACAACCGCCGGCTATCTCACCGTGCTCGTGCTCTACATCCTCGTTTCACTGCTGCCGCTCGGCGTATATTCCTCCGGCCAGGTGGCGCGGATGCCCAATCCCTCGATGTCGGTGATCATGGAACAGTGCTTTGGCCAGGGGGGCTCCATCATGGTCAATGCCGGCGTGATCATCTCCGTGGTGTTCGCATGGCTCGTCTGGATGATCATGATCAGCCAGATGCCGTTGTATGCCGCGCGCGATGGCATCTACCCGAGGTCCTTCCTCGCCACCAACCGCTTCGGCGCCCCATCCACCGGCCTGGTGTGGACCGCCGTCACCTGCCAGCTGCTGCTCATTCTCTGCCATTTCGTCAACGGCGACGCCTGGGATGTCATGATCTCCATCACCTCGGTCATGGCGATGCCATGCTACCTGCTGTGCTGCGTGTATCTGTGGAAAATCGCCGTACGTGAGCCCCCGGCATTCCCCAGTGCGGCAGCCCGCCGCCGTGCGCTCGCCACCGGCGTGCTCGGCACGCTGTTCTCGCTGTTCCTCGTCTACTCCGCGGGCCTGCGGTATCTGATGATGGCGTGCGCGTTGTATGCGATTGGCCTGCCGCTGCTCGTGGTGGCGCGCCGGCAGCGCCGCCCTGGCGTGCCACTGCGCCAGCTGTTTTCGCATAGGGGCTGGGTTGTATTGTCGCTTATCGTGGTGTTGGGTGTGTGCGGTCTCGTCTACACCGTGCACGGTGGCGTGTTCGGGGTGGCATGACGCACATTGCGCACGGAAAGGAGACTTCGGTGAAGCGGATCGTAACGGGAATCGTGGCGCATGTGGACGCCGGCAAGACCACGCTGTCCGAGGCACTGCTGTACGCCACTGGCACCACGCGCAGACTGGGCCGTGTGGACCACGGCGACGCGTTCCTCGACACCGATGCGATGGAACGCGCGCGCGGCATCACCATCTACACCGAGCCTGCGGTGATGCGCGTCGGCGAAGCGGAGCTCACAATCCTCGACACCCCCGGCCACGTCGATTTTTCCGCGGAGACCGAGCGCACGTTGCAGGCGCTCGACTACGCGATTCTCGTGGTGTCTGCGGCCGACGGCGTGCAGGGCCATACACTTACGCTATGGCGGCTGCTGCGGCGCTACCATGTGCCCGTGTTCGTGTTCGTCAACAAAATGGATGCGCCGGGCGCCGACCGCGCGCGCATCCTCGAACAGCTGCACGCGCGCTGTTCGGACGCGTGCATCGATTTCACCGGCGCGGCGGATGCGCTGTCCGAACGTCAGCTCGACACGCTCGCGATGCAGAGCGAAGCCGCGATGGACGAATATCTCGAGACAGGCGGCATCGACGTGCGCACAGTGCGCGCATTGATCGCCGACGGCGCGGCGGTGCCGGTGTATTTTGGCTCGGCGCTCAAAATGCAGGGCATCAGTGAGTTCGTGGAAGGCTTTGCGTTTTTCACGCGCGAACCGCACTATACTGCCGAATTCGGGGCGTGCGTGTTCAAGATCTCGCACGACCGGCAGGGCAATCGCCTGAGCTGGATCAAAGTGACCGGTGGCGAGCTCACCGCCAAGATGATGCTGCCCGAAGCGGGCGGCGCCGAGAAAGTGGACCAAGTGCGCGTCTACTCCGGCGCGAAATTCACCACGGTCGAGTCGGTGCCCGCGGGCACGGTGTGCGCGGTCACCGGACCGGCGCACACATTCCCCGGCGAAGGGCTCGGCGCGGCGCGCAATGCGGCACAGCCGGTATTGCGGCCGGTGCTCACCTACACACTGCTGCCTGGGGGCAACGATATGCACGCGTGCCTGCAGGCGTTGCGCGAGCTCGAAGACGAGGAGCCGCTCCTGCACGTGGTGTGGCAGGAGCGGCTGCAGGAGGCACATGTGCAGCTCATGGGCGCAGTGCAGCTGGAGATCATCGAACAGCTGATGCATGACCGTTTCGGTCTTGACATCGCCTTCGGCCCGGGGTCGATCCTGTATGCGGAGACGATCACCGCGCCCGGCGAAGGCGTGGGGCATTTCGAACCGTTGCGCCATTATGCGGAAGTGCATGTGCTGATCGAGCCCCTCGAGCGGGGGAGTGGCTTGGAGTTCGCCACCGATGTGAGCGAAGACGAGCTCGACCGCAATTGGCAGCGGCTCATCATGCAGCATCTGCAGGAGACCGAGCATCCGGGCGTGCTCATCGGCGCGCCGATCACCGACATGCGGCTGACGCTCATCGGCGGGCGCGGACACCTGAAGCACACCGAAGGCGGCGATTTCCGGCAGGCGACATACCGCGCGGTGCGTCAGGGGCTCATGGAGGCGCGCGAAGCGGGGCATGCCGTGCTGCTCGAACCGTGGTACCGGTTCCGTCTTGAGTTGCCGCAGGAGATGCTCGGGCGCGCGTTGAGCGACGTGCAGCGGATGGGCGGCGAGAGCGCGGCCCCGCAGATTGAGGATGGGCTTGCCGTGGTGGAAGGCGCGGCGCCGGTGAGCGAAATGCGCGACTATGCGATGGACGTGAACGCATATACGCACGGCGAAGGGCGTCTGGCGCTGATGTTCGGCGGATACAGGGAATGCCATGACGAGCAGACGGTCGTGGATGGGGCAGGCTACGACCCGGAGGCCGATCTGGAGCATACGCCGGACTCGGTGTTCTGCGCGCATGGCGCTGGATACACGGTGAAGTGGTACAAAGTGCCGGAATTCTGCCATGTGCCAATGCGCAGGGGAGTTGGCATAAACCGTCTGGAACAGTGAGAAAAAGAGAGCGGACAACGGGACTCGAACCCGCGGTCTCGACCTTGGCAAGGTCGCGCTTTACCAACTAAGCTATGTCCGCTAAGGCAGTGCACGGTGTGCAGCCTGGTGGGCGATACAAGATTCGAACTTGTGACCCCTTCCGTGTCAGGGAAGTGCGCTACCACTGCGCCAACCGCCCGAGGCGAGTAACAACATACGTCATCTGGCGGACAAGTGCAAGTGCAATGTCCCCGCCGACACGCGTGAGGCATGTGGTGAGCCTTTGGAATCATTGGTTCGAGGGACGATATGGCGGTTTTGTGTGCATGGTTGGAATGTTGCCGACCTCAGATTGTGCCCCTGGCGTTGCCCCCGGTATTGCCCCAAGTGTTGCGCCCCGGATGCGCGGGGCAGAGTTTCGTCACTGTCGCACGCTCCCTTACGTTCCTCAACTCTGCCCCGCGCATCCGGGGCGCAACTTGCACTTCTCCTCCACGAATCTGGGTGTGAGCAACTCTGCCCGCGCATTCGAGGCGCAACACCTGCGGTGACTTTTCTGTGGTGTACGGATGCGGGTGATGGCTGCTGTGGGATCCGCCTCCTCGGTGGGCGATACTGCCGTGGCGGGGGCTGGCGTGCTTCTTGGCGGTGAGCCTGCGGCTCCGTCGGCATCCCGCCCGACGGCCGTCTGTTCTGCAGTGGTCGTCTGTTCGCGGGGCGCCTGTTGGAGGGATTTTCTTGGTTGTGCGTCCTGTTCTTGGCTGTGTCAGCCTGCGTAATTTGGGTCGTTTGGGGCGTGGGTTTCGTCTCCTTTCACGTCTGGGGAAAAGGTGGGGTGGGGGTTGTCTCCTGTGGTGGTTTCTCCCTTGTGTGTTTGTGGATTGGTTTGTGTCTTTGTGGGTGTCGTGGGGGGGGGTGGTTGGGG
>NZ_CP109653.1:2531884-2778789 GCF_025908335.1 Bifidobacterium sp. KRGSERBCFTRI | reverse complement strand
AACGTATCGGGCCTCCCGGTCGAGCCTTTGGCTCCCGGGAGGCCCCTTTTTTATCCTCTCTTTTCGGGCTTCCCGGCGGGCGTCGCTCCGGGAACCCCCATTTTTTTCATCACCTCCCGGGCCTCCCGGCAACGCCTTTCGGGCTCGTCGAAGGTCCTTATCCGGAGTCTCCACCGGATGTCCGCTTTGAGAACCACTTTTCTCTTTGATATTTTTTGATTTGAGATTGTGTTGTGGCACCATGGATACACCATAGGAATCATGTGCCAAGGGGATAGCTATGTTTCTTCTTCCAGATCAGCAACTCAGACGTGTCAATCGAGTGATGCGGCAACGACTTGTGCCATATGTGCACGAAACATTATCGCATTGTCAGTTACGCGCTTTCGCCGATGAAGGCGAACCCGAACAGAGCGCCGACTTTCTTGCACGTGTCAGGGAAAACAAAGTGGATTTTCTCGACTTCATGGTTCCTGGTGCCTGGGGCACGATATGGGGTACCACATGGTTCGAGGTTCGTGGACGTATCGACCGTGAGTCGGTCAAAGGCAGAGCCGTCGAACTGGTTGTAGATCTGGGATGGAAACGACATCGTGGCCCGGGCTTCCAAGCGGAAGGATTATGCTATCGCCCTGACGGCAGCGTCATCAAAGCGGTGAATCCAGACAATTGCTGGATTCCGCTTATCGATGCCAATGGCGTGGCGAATGTGGAGCTTGATGATGCCGGTCGTTTCACGGTATATGTCGAGGCCGCATCGAATCCACTGGTCGAAGCTGACCTGCCATTCGCGCCGATGAATCTGGGGGAGCGTGCCGACGGTCGTCCATCCGACTATGTGCTCACCACAATGGACGTGTGCGCTTTCAACCAAAACGTGTTCGACTATCTGATGGACTTGGAAACCGTCACCTCGCTGATGAGGGAACTCAAGGATGATGATCCTCGATATTGGCAGCTGGCCAAAGCGCTGCAACGATCACTCAACACATATGACGAGCGTGATATCGCCGGAACTCTGGAGCCAGCCAAGGAAAAGCTTGCCGGGGTATTATCCGAACCCGCATATTCCAGCGTCATCCATCATGTCGCGGTCGGCCATGCGCATATCGATTCCGCATGGCTGTGGCCCGTGCGCGAAACCCACCGTAAAGTGGCCCGCACGGTGTCCAACGTGCTTGCCCTGATGGACGAGGATCCGGATTTCACGTACGCGATGAGTTCCGCCCAACAGTATGCGTGGCTGGAACAGGAACATCCAGACCTGTTCGCGCGCATGCTGCAGCGCATCAAGGAAGGACGATTCATTCCCGTCGGCGGAATGTGGGTCGAATCCGATAACATGCTGCCCACAGGTGAGTCGCTGATCCGCCAGATCACGTTCGGCATGCGTTACTTCCGTGAGCATCTTGGCGTGGAACCAAAAGGACTGTGGCTTCCCGACAGTTTCGGTTATTGCGGGGCATGGCCGCAAATCGCACGTCGTGCCGGTTTCGAATGGTTCCTCACACAGAAGATCTCATGGAACGACACCACGAAATTCCCCCACCATTCCTTCGAATGGGAAGGCATCGACGGATCGCGAATCCTTACGCACTTCCCGCCGTCGGACACGTACGGCTCGACCGTAAGTATGCAGGAACTGCAGTATTCCCAGCGCAACTTCCTTGACAAGGACCTGTCGCGCAACGCCATACTGCTGTACGGATACAGCGATGGTGGCGGCGGTCCCACCCGCGAAATGGTCGCACGTATCCGCAGGGACCATGATCTTGCCGGCGCTCCGAGCATCGATTTCGGCACTCCGGACGAACTGTTCGACCGCGTCCGACACGATATCGTCGATGAGGCTCCGGACGAAACCCCGGTTTTCAAGGGTGAACTGTATCTGGAACTGCATCGCGCCACACTGACATCGCAACAGGAAATGAAACGCGGATGCAGGCGGGAAGAAAACCTGCTGAGAACAACGGAATATCTGTGCGCCGCAGCCAGCGTGTTCAACCCAAAATACCGATATCCACGTGAGGAACTTGACGGTATCTGGAAAACGCTCCTGCTGAACCAATTCCACGACATTCTTCCCGGATCGGCGATCGCATGGGTGCATCGGCAGGCACGTGCGGACTACGTGCGCGACATCACAAGACTGCGTGATATCGCCGCTGAAGCGGGTGCTTCCATCGCATCGGCGCGGGATGATGCCGACATGCGATCGAACGCGGCCATCGTCCCATATACGGCAAAGAATGGCGATTCGTGGATTGCTCGCACCGCGGCAGTGGGAACGCAGGATGATGACGCGAACGGCACCGACGCGGTCGCCGATGAATCCACCATCGCAACGACATGTGACGACGGTCGAATCATACTTGACAACGGTTTGCTACGTGCCATCATCGCACCAGACGGTACGGTCCGTTCACTGATCGACCTTGATAATGGACACGAACTGGTGCCCGACGGCAGTGGAATCGGGCATTACGAGCTTCTCCGCGACGAGCCATACGAGTGGGACGCATGGGACATCCAGCGCGATGCCTTCCTCAGCGCCGAAGGCATCGATGACTCGCATGTGGAACGAGTGACGGAGACAAAACGCGGCGGAGCCACCGTGCACGTGTCCAGCACCGCCGACGGGGTGTCCATCGATGCCTGCATTACATTGCGGCCAAAGTCGAAAAGCCTTGAATTCCGGACCAAAGTGGATTGGCGGGCATCCGAACGATTCCTCAAAGTCGACATTCCCATGGCTATCCAGGCCGACCGGGCGCAGTACGAATGCCAGTACGGCATGGTGGAACGGCCCATTCAGAAGAACACACGTTCCGACGAGGCGAAATACGAAAGCTGCACGCACCGGTTCGTACGCGTCGCCGATGCCGGCTATGCGGCTGCGGTCGTCAACGCCAGCACCTACGGTTCCGACGTTTCGCCGATTCACCGGAACACGGCTTCCGGGCCGGTGCGTGGCACGATGATTCGACTTTCGTTGCTGTCGTCCCCGCTATACCCCGATCCGAACACTGACAAGGGCGTGCATGAGTTCGCGTGGAACGTTGTGGCGGATGCCAGTATGCCGGCTGTGCTTGACGAGGCGAACCGTCTCAACGCGGCCGTGCTGCCTGCCGTGCCGGCGTTCGATCCGCTGGCGCAGCTCAACCCGGTGGATGGCGTCATGGTGCTTGACTGGGTCAAGCTTGCCGATGACGGTTCCGGAGATCTGATACTGCGCGTCTATGAGGCGGTCGGCGGCGAAGCCCATGCGAGACTTGCCGTCAACGCCGCTTTGGGGAAGGCCACGGTACGCGAGTGTTCCATTATGGAGGATGCGCGGCTGGATGCCGAATTGCCCGCGGCTTTTGCCGACGGTGATCCGTCCGTGGCAAGAACGGCGCAAGGAGCGATGCTGAGCCTGCATCCGTTCCAATTGGCCACGTTGCGCGTCAGTTGTGGAAGCGATGGTGGAAATACTGATGGGAATGAGAGTGGAAGCCTGCGATAGATGAGAAACTGGCGGCGGATGTGCTGAGCCGTGCGCCGCCTATTCCTTGGCTTGAGTCCACGCCTGAAGCTTCATACGATTGAGCTCGGTGTTGGGATCGTACGTGTCATCCAACCGCTCCTGATACATCGCGACCAGTTCTCCGCCGCGGCCCAACGCCTCCAAAGCGGCCTCACGAATCGACTCCCATTCGTACGGCACCACTTCCTCGGGGAACATGACCGTGCACTGGTTCGGTGCGTCACGCTCCACCAGATCGACGAAATTCAGCAGATCCTGCCACCGTTCGGCAGCGATCAGCCGCGCCGCGTACGCGTCGGCAAGCGGCTCGGACGTATGGTTGTCGCGCAGGAAACGATCGGCCTCCTCGGCATCGCCACTGATCCGCATCAGATCGTGCCGCAGGAACTGCACGGCATGGTCGAACTGGTTTTGCGCGGTCTGCGCAAGCTGCTGTTTGGACAGGAATGATGGGTCAAGCATGGCGAGATCGTTCAGTTCCTCGGGGGAGAGGGTGGGCGAACCGCCGGTAGTGGAATCGCCGGCAGCGCCCGTGGAATGCGTGATCGAGTTCGCGGTATCCGCGCCGTCCGCAGCGTCTGTACTATTCGTGCTATGCGCACTGTCCGCGTCAGAGGACGTATCACGAAGGTCATGCGATTGCGTTGCGGTGGCGTCGCGTGCACCCGTATCGCCCGTAACATCACTGTCGATACTGCCGACGCTGTTCATAGTGTCGCCAGTCGTGCTGCTTGCATCGCCATTACCGGACTTCGCTGCGAAATCACGCATCGCGGCAATGCCCTTGTTCAACGCGTCATAGGCGAACATGCGCGTATCATCCCATTGCGCGAACGACAGTCCGCAAGACAGCAGCTCCACCATCTGCATGGCGTTGAGCCGGAAATCCTCATTGCACGCCACCTGCGTGATCATGCGCAACGCCTGCTCGCCCGTCATCGGATCGGCGTTGCAGGCCACGGCATCCATGTACACGCGTACGGTCTGAATCAGATCTTTCAGGTAGTCGAAACCCTCGTTGTCACGGTCGGCCACATTGCCGACGAACCTTGCGGTCATCTCCACAGCTTTGGCGAGATTGCCGACCGCGTCAAGCCATCGCGTGCTGATCACCGCGTTGCCGACCACCGCGTCCACGCCGGACAGCGCCTGCGAATCGATCGAAAACGTCGGCATATCGATGCGTGGAATCTCCACGCCCGTATCGGTACGTTCCGCGGTAGGCACCATGGAGGCGAGGGCGTCGAAATACCATTGCATGGGCATGGTGATGACCACGTCCGCGTCGGAAAGATTGGCGACCGGCACATCGTTACGTTGGTCGGAACCTTCTCGACTGGCTTCGCGTATCATGTGGTTCCACAGGAAGGTCGGTCCGTCGAATTCGTTGGAACTGAGCCATCCGTTGTTGACGTAATCGGTGAGATCGTCGGCATCCTGCCTGCGATTGAAGCTGCCCTGTCCAGAATCCATTGCATGCCTTTCCATTGCGCATCTAGGTGAGGCGGTGTTGTGGTTGAATATGTCTTATCAGTTCGCTACTGACGCCCAAGCCTATAGCATGATATGGCGCTCGTGCCGAAAGTTCCAGTTTCGATGCATGAAACATTCTGTGAAACACTTCTGCGCGCTTATTATGAGCTCTTGGTTGTGATTGCGATTCGTGCCGTTGCCGCTGTCTCCGTGATTCGAGATAAGTTGGGTGTCCTGGCCGGTAGAATTGCGATTGTTGTTGCATACGTCACGTAGTCGTGGCGTATTCCGTGGACTTAGGCGGGTCCATAAAGGCCCGTTATGGTCAGGTAAGAAAGAGAATTACCTATGAAGGTTGCAAGTGGCAATGTCTTGTGGCGGCAGCGTAAGCGTAATTGGTGCCGTACGCCATTCACATTCACCGTATACACGCTTACCGATCGGGAATTGAGCGTCAAAACCGGTATCTTGAATGAGAGATTCAACCTGATCAAGCTGTTTCGTATCGTTGACATCAGTGTGGAGCGTACGTTCCTGCAGCGTATTTTCGGTATGAGCACGCTTGTGCTGGATACGCGTGACCAGTCGTCTGGCAACGGCGTGGTGGCACTGAAGAACGTGATTAACGGTTTCGAGGTGCGTCAGGTGCTGCAGGAGGCTGTGGATGCGTCCCGGAAGGAGAATGGCATGTCCGCTCGTGAGTTCCTCGGAGGACCGGGTGGACGGGAATTTGGTCCTGGTTCAGATGGTCTGGATGTCGACGGTTTTGATGCGGGTGCCTATGCGGACGGTCAGTAAGCTGTAGCGGCGCGAAATGAGTCGATGAAGGTGGTTTGCGCATAGGTTCGATATATGTGCAAACCACCTTGTCGTTTGGGTTGTCTGTTTCGGAATGGTTTTGTGCACGAGAACTATTCGGGCGATCCCGATCAGTACTTGTTGGCGCCGGAGCCGATGAAGTTCACTTGGAAGCCACGGTGGTAGTGCAGGAACATATCCGCGCCGTAGCGATCGACCGGACGATGCGTGAATAGCATGCGGATGGCGAAGGCGGTCTGCACGTCTTCGGGCAGATTCATGAATTCCTTATGCGCGTCCCAATAGGGATTCATGGTGATGGCCGCGTCCGGTACGTAGGCGTAGCCGTAGCCGTCCTCGTTCACGTAGCCCATGAACGGCAGATCCCAAGCGTTATGCTCGGTAAGCGTTCGTTTGAAGTCTTCGACTTTGGCGAGTGCCTCGTCGCTGATGCCGAGGCTCTTGGCGACTTTATTGGCTTCAGTGGTCTTCGCCTCGGCGTCTTGGCTGAACATGTTGAGATCTACGGTGATGATGGGGTTCTTATCGGCCATGGCTTTGTCCTTTTACCTTGTATTTGTGAACATGAGTAATGTTTGTTTTCGTGTTCTCTTTAGATGAAAAGCGAACATGTGTGGTGGATAGTTTTTCTGTCCATGAATAACGATATCACGATTAATGGGCGTTGAAATCGCTGAAGATAAGCCATATTTGTGGTTGTGTGCGTTAATTCGTTGCAATATAGGCAATCTGCCATGGGGTAAAAGAAATGGAAAAAGATAACATTGAGCGTGTTCTTTTTATTTTGGAAATTCGTGTTGCTCTAGTGTTCATATGAACATGTGTAGTTGATTATGGTCTGTGTGAATGCGTCTGATTTTGATAAGTCGTGTTTCTGACGCCGATGATGGACGACTCACTTGTGCCTGGCGTATCCGACTCGAGATAGGCAAAAGGAATTGCAAAACGACCGCGGATTACAGCGCGGACTTGCCGGTGAGATGGCGGTAGAGCTCCGGATCGACCGGCTTGATGAGATTGAGCGTGGAAACGACCACCTTTGACTCACTGCCGTCCTCGCTGCGGTTCACCGATTCGCGCACATCATCCAATGCAACCGCGCTGCCGATGAAATAATAGGATTTCTCCTGCTCCTCGGCTTTACGACGGATGAAAACCGGCACAAAATGGCGATTCTGCCATTCCGGAGTACGTTCCGTTCCGTCCAACAGCCACCGGAATTCGTTTGATTTACCGTTTCGAATCGTTGTCTTCAGCGATGACTTTGCCGATGCGATGCGGAATTTCCGTAACGAGGGCATTGCCCATACAGAAAGCGCGATGTCCGTCTGTCATTCCGTCGTCGGTCCAGCCTTTCGGGAAACGCTGGAGCTGATCCAGCTCGTCGGGAACGAGTCTTCTTAGCCGCCCATTCTGCATGACTACATGCTTGGTGCGGCTTGCTCCACGGCCGCCTTCTCCAGTGAGAATGGTGCGGCTCGGCTTATCCAACGGATCGGGGAATGCGATGGGACCTTCAGAGTAGACGTATTCATGTCCGTTACTAGCGGTGCGTTTCTCGTGTTTGCCGCCTTTGAGATATTCCCATGACTTGAGATTGTCTCCAGTGATGAAGAATTCTTCCGGAACCTGCTCGATCGGTACGAGGAATTCACCCAACGTACGCTGTGGGCCGTTGTAGATGGGCTTGACTCGGCGTGTAAGCACCTTACCGTTCTGCATTACGCCGGCTTCCTTGAATCGTGAGATTTTGTCTCCGATGCCGAATTCTTTCGTGGACCTATAAGGGTCTTTGCTGACGGAGAAACGTTCAGCTCCGAATCGCTCATCCGGTTCGATGGGGAAAGCTCGTGCTTCGACCCCCACATGGAAGAGCTGGTTTTCCAAATCCCATTTTGGAGCGTCATGTTCAGCGTAAATGTATACGCGTCGGCGACGTTGTGGCATGCCGTAATCGGCAGCATTCACCACGTGCCATTCCACAGAATAGCCCAAGCGATATAGGCAAGAGAGAATAATCGCGAAATCGCGGCCACGTTGTGCGGTAGGAGATTTCAGAAGTCGGTCGACGTTCTCAAGAAGTACATACTTCGGGTGGCGCATTTCAAGAATGGCGTTGATGCTCCACCAAAGCACGCCTTTTTTACCTTCAATGCCAGATGCAAGACTTGCGGGCTTCGCGACCGAATAATCTTGGCAGGGGAAGCCTCCAACGAGCATGTCGAATTCCGGCAATTCACGTTCGCCATTTTTGATTTGTTCGACAACGACTGCGATATCTTCATTGACGCAGCTTCCTTCGCCAAAGCGCTTTTCGTAGCAGCGCCATGCGAATTGTTTGGTGGGTCGCCCATCTGGCTCCCAATTATTGGCCCAGACGGTGTGGAAATTGCCGGCTGGCTTCATCTCGAAATCGGGATACTTGGGATTGCTGTAACCATCAAGTCCAAGTCGGAATCCGCCAACGCCGGCGAATAGTTCAACGACTTTGATTTCCTTGCTCATTACAGCTCTCGCGCTCCTTTAACTCTTGCGATCCGAACGATCGTTCGAGATACTACTGGCCAATATCTTATCTAATCATGAGGAATCGATCAAATTCAGTGTGTCGTGTTTATAAAAGGGGCTTACGGTGGTTAAATGCAAAAGAGTTGGGGCTGAATTGGAATGGCCTCGAAAGAGATGTGGGAGCTAGTTCGATGTTGAACGAAGAGCGTAGTTTTTCATCATTGGAAGAAGTCACGAAACTGTTGATTGCAGCTGAGGGGAAGACTTTTCGAGAACTTGACGAAACAGGTCGTGGCGATTCGGCAGGAAACAAGGGCTCGCTTGGCAATATCATTGAGGAATCCGTTCTGCATTATCCTGTCAACTCAGATGCTGAGGCTGATATCCTCGTTGGCGATACGCGTTATGAGCTTAAAGTGACCCCACTGAAGCATTCCGGCAAGGGCAAACGTACGAAGACAGTTGCCAAGGAGAGACTTGTCCTTGACATCATCAATTACGAGAATCTGCCTAAGGAAAATTTTGAAGATTCCCGGTTTTGGAATAAGTCGAAGAACATCATCATGGTGTACTACTACGATGACCGCGAAGACAAGAAAACCCAATCACGCTTGGACTGCAAGGTCTTGAAATCTGTTGTCTTGCATTATGATGAAAACGATTTGGCGACGATTCGAGATGATTGGGAGACGATTCACGAGAAAGTTGCCTCGGGGCATGCAAATCAGCTTTCGGAATCGGACACAAACTATCTTGCCGCATGCACGAAGGGTGCGAATGCTTCCAGTATGAGAGATGCTCCCGCGCCAGCCGGCTCTGGTAAGGCGCGGATACGTGCGAAACAGCGTGCGTTCAGCTTCAAATCATCTTTCATGACGTCGATTGCCGAACGTGCTTTGGTAAGCCGCATTGAGGAATACAGTTTGCCGATTCCGTCGAACCAGACGCTTTCTGAATTCCTGTGGCAACAAATGAGCCCGTACATCGGGAGAAGTGTTGATGACATCGCTCTTCGATTGGGTATTTCGAAATCGGATTCGAAAGCCAGCAAGAGCCGGCTCGTCATGAAAATGGTTGGTGCGGAAGGGCGTAGCGTCGATACGATTGAACAATTCCGCAAGGCCAATGTGACCAAGCTGAAGACTGTCGTATTGTATCCGGATGGGCTCCCGAAGGAAAACATGTCTTTTCGCCAGATTACAGAGGAAGAGTGGCAGGGACTAGCATCCTTTGATGCGAAATGGGAAGACTCGTTCCTGTACGAGTATTTCGAAGAGAACAAGTTCTTTATTGTCTCATTTAAATCTCCGGTACCGTATTCGCAACATGTGGCCGGTAATGACCGTCTTGTTGGAGGATTCCTTTGGAATATGCCGGAAAAGGATATCGAACAGTATGTCCGTCCGGTCTGGGAGCGGCTGCATGAATTGATGCTGAGCGGTGGGTCGGTACATTACGGACGAGGAACCAATTTACTTCCTGGAGCGAGCTTCAACGGAGTCTGCCATTTAAGGCCGAAAGGGCAGAACAGCGATGACGTGGCGCGTCTGCCTAATGGCGAATCGATTACCAAGCAATGCTTCTGGCTCGATCGACATTATGTGGCCGAACTGATTCGTGAGAATCAAAAAGTGAACGGCAATGTGAAATGAAATTGGTGCAAGCAGGCGAAGCATTGTCTTGAAGACATTCGTGCTAGTCATGATTCGAGTATTTGATGATATTCCTCTATCAAATTCTTGGCCATAGTATATTTGATTGAATATTTATGGCTTGCTTTGCGAAAGCAATAGGAAAAAAGTATTGGAAAAAGGGAAAGGCCTGCGATGATTTCGTTGAAGAAGCTCGCTGCTGATGGACTGATTAAATTGACCGACGCGAGACGTAAGTACACGATAGATGGAGTGCAGCGGCTTGAGGCCATATATCGTATTCCCCTTAAATACCTTTATTACAACAATCAAAATGGGCGAATTAGTACAGCTCTTCAAAAATACGTTAGTGGGCATCCAGAGGTGGTCTTGAACCCCGCCTTGGATGATGAAAATCCTGAGTATAACGATTTGTTTGAGAGTTTTATCTTTAAATCGAATGAACAGCGCATGAAGGCGACCCAGGAATCGATTTCAGATAGAGGTCAAGAGGAGCCTGGTGTCGTGCTGGATGACGGCCGTGTGATTGATGGCAATCGCCGGTTTACGGCATTGCGCCGAATTCAAAAGAGCAAAGGCATAGAACAATACTTTGAAGCTGCGATTCTTGATTTTGATATCACCAATTCTGTTGATAAAAAAACAATCAAGCAGCTTGAGCTTGATTTGCAGATGGGAAAAGAAGACCGACAGGACTATGATCCGATCGATCGAATTTTCGATGTGTATAACACCGTTTACGTCGAAAAAATAATGACTCCTCAGGAGTATGCGAAAAGTATCGGCAAAGAACGAGCAAGGGGAATAAACAACGATATTAAGGAAGCGAAGCTGATTTCTTCGTATCTTGAATTTATTGGTGCTCCGAGGGACGCTTATTACATTGCCAAAGAGCTTCGGCTTGACGGACCGATGAATGAGGTGAGAAGGGTTCTCGACAAAAATAAGCTACTTGACGATGGGGAAGTCAAGAGTGCGGTTTTCGCTTTGCTGTCGATGCATTATTCTGGGACGGATGCGAATGAGGGTGGAGATATCACACGTCTTATTCGTAAAGAGCTTCAATCCATGGTTTCCAAGAAGGATGATTGGGTTTGTCTTACGGAAGACAATGTTGACACGATATATGATGCTTTCCAGGATACACCTGTCTCTGATGCATCTCAGATTTCGCAGATTCTGAATTCGAGCGAAGGGATTAAGGCTGCGTCGAATGATTTTATGCGGTCTAGTCGACGTTTGGGAAAGATGAACGAGTACAGAGGCGAGCTTCAAAAAGTAGTCGAAACTGTAAGTGCGTGTGTGGAATCGCTTGAAAGCATTGATACTGCTACTTTGGAAAACCTTACGGTGGAGCAATCCAAGGACGTGGCTGCGGATTTGGAGAAAATCGGAATGATCGTTCGTAAGGATTATGATGTTTTATCTCAGACGGGTAATCTGCTATGAGCTTCTTGTCTCTGAAAATTGATACGCAGTATCAGACAACGGATCAACAGGTGGTTGACTCTTTTCTGATTCCAACGTTGTCTGAGGCGAAACGATATTGCAGGGTATCGGCATATTTTTCTCTTAAAGGGATTCAGCTACTTGCCGCCGGGCTGGAGCAATTGGCTTGTAATGATGGTCGTTATCAGCTGTTGCTATCCAGTCACATCAGCGAGACCGATTTTGATGAAATAAAACAAGGATATGAGTGGCGTAATCGTCTTAGGGAAAAACTGCAATGTCAGGATGCCGATGATATTGATCAAAAGCATTTAGGGTTGTTGGCAAAACTGATTGCAGAAGAAAAAGCGGATGTGAAAATTGCCTTTTTGAAGGAGGGCAAAGGAATCTTCCACGACAAATTCGGGTTACTGGAGGATTCGGAAGGAAATAAAGTTCTTTTTTCGGGATCCGCGAATGAATCGACAGGCGGACTCAGTTCGAATTATGAGTCGATTATTGTGGATGTAAGTTGGGATGAGAGCAGTCGTGTCAGGCAGCGTCTGCAAGCGGAGGTTGATCGGTTTGGTCGGCTATGGTCTTCTCGCGAAGATGGGGTGATTACCGAAGACGTGAGTGATTTGGTATATGAACAACTCGCTCAATATCAGGGAATGGAGGATTGTCCCGGCATGGTTGATCAGAAGGAAGATTCGCAGTTGCCTGAAGGTTTTGAGGGATGGGCTTTTATCTATAAGGACGGAGACGTCTGGTTCATTGATACCACAGAAGAGCAGAGATCCGAACGAGACAGACATTTGAGAATAGGAGGAGATTGGGGAGGGAAATATTTTAAAGAGCATTCGCATCAAATGCTTGATGATCTTCCCTATGCTGTGGTTGAACAATGTCTAGAGAAAACTCGGAAAAGAGCGGAAGGCAAAGTTGCCTTCTGGATTGATCCGCGCATAGAACAAGATTTGAAACAGCAACGATATTCAATTGAACAGTATCGATACATGGGCGTTGCTCTTAAGGAAAATGTTAATCGATTCGAAGATGAGTTCGCACTTTTCCGTAATGTTATTTCAGAATCAGTAAGTCGTCCATTGAAGACTTTGCATTTGCAGTCGGCTTTCTATATGTACAAGATGGCACGAGCAGCTAATTTTTCGGTTCCCGGCGCCGGTAAAACGGCAATGGTCTTGGGCGTATTCGCTTATCTCAATAGCGGTAAGGCTAAGTTTGGTGAATTCGTTAGCAGGATTTTGGTGGTTTCTCCAATCAACGCCTTCGAATCCTGGAAAAGCGAATTTCAAAAGACCTTTGGTCCTAAGAAAAAGCTGCGAGTCGTTGATGTTCAGGATGGAAATTTTGACGGCGATTTACGTAGACGATGGGCGGTTTCGAATTTGGTCCTTGTCAATTATGAATCCCTCCCGAAATACCATGACCAGCTTATCGATTTGATTGATGGGCAAACAATGATTGTTTTTGACGAGGTCCATAGGATTAAAGGCGTTAATGCAACTAGAGCAACTGCCGCCATGGATTTGTGCGATAAAGCATTTTTCCGATATGTATTGACAGGTACGCCTATTCCTAATTCGTATTGTGATATCTATAACTTCTTGCATCTTTTGTACAAAAAAGAATATCCGGTTTTCTTTGGCTGGGACGTTCCTGAATTATCGAAAGCAAATCAGTATTTAGTCGATCGGATTAATGAAAAGCTGTACCCATTCTTCTGGAGAACGAATAAGGGCCAACTTGGGGTACCGCCCGCTGACCCTGATGACATTATTGAAGCTCCCGCTTCATCTGGACAACTTGAGTTGGCGCTCGCGATTTGGACGCAGGAAAAATCCAGTTTGGCAAAGTTGATTAGGCTTATGCAAGCATCAACAAATCCTTCTTTACTGAAAGAGAAGATTGATTTCCGAACTCTGGGTTTGGAATCCAATGGAGAGTATTCTGAAGAAATAGATGAGAAGACCTTCAATCGGGCATTAATGCATGAAGAAACGGCCGTCACTCCGATTCTTTCGAATAAGTGTTATGAAGATTTTGATTTGGATAATATGAAATCGCCGAAGTTCGAAGAAGGACTGAAGCTGATTCGAGATCTTGTAAATCAGGGTAAGAAGGTTATTGTTTGGGGGTTGTTCGTCAATACTTTGCAAAAGATTTCCTCGCGTCTCGATGATTCCGATATAGATAATCGTTTGATTTATGGCGAGACTCCAGTGGATGTCCGTAAAGATTTTATTGCTGATTTCCGTAACCCGAATGGGCCTGCGGTGCTTGTATCCAATCCTCAGACGTTGGGCGAATCGGTTTCGTTGCAAGATGTTGTGCATGATGCCGTTTATTTTGAATTTAATTTCAATCTGACGTATATGTTGCAGTCGAGAGATCGTATCCATCGTTTGGGTTTACCGGATGGTCAATATACGCGCTATCACATCATGGAAACCATTAATGATCCGACGGAATATGGTTTTATCGATAGCCGGGTATACAAACGTTTGAAATACAAAGAACGAAGGATGCGTGAAGCCATCGATGGTGATGTCCTGAAGCCTGAGGTGACAGATGATTTGCTTGCGGACGTTCGATCTATTATCGAAAATGAGCGACGTAGCATAGCGAAAGCCCATGCAAAGACGGTTAATGTCGAAATCGAATGAAAGATTGGAATCCCAAGGTTTCCGGGCTTATGGTTCTCGGTAGGAACGGGTGTTTGGCGGACTTTGCCATGCAAGGGCAGTGTCCGTCAAACGCTTATAGTCTGTCTTTTATTTGGCTATAGAGATAAGCTCCGTTAATCCACCAAGCCTGTTTGGTCATATATTCTTCCGTATAGCGTTCATGGTCGGCAGGCCTATTTATCCAGTGCGCTTTTGCGGGCAGTTTACGGGAATTTTGCGCACGGAGCGTCGGCTTGTTGTACTGTGCTTTGCGTGCATCCGGACGCATGTGAATTACGCGATGTGCAGAGCTTTTGACGAAGTTATTGTAAACTCGATTGCCCTTGTATCGAAGAGTCACTCCGTTTCTGAGTTTTTCAACGTCTTCCTTCCAGACTTGTTCGACTATGTCGATATCGGATGCCGGCATATACCAAAATGCGGCACCTTTAAAGTAGATGTTTTCTGGATTCTTGTCTTTTTCATTGGGGTTTTGGCTGTCAAAAACAAAGACGAGGAATTTTGTGGTTTCCAGAAGTTGATGCAGGGCGCAGTTATCGGTATCCCATTTTTGATTGATTAGATCGTTGAAATCGGGAATGGATTGGACCTTAAATTGTTCGGAAGGTTTTCCATGGAAAAGCGGCAGCGTTTTGACTCGAATGCCTTTAAGCTCTTCGGCGTCAAACGATACGTAATCATCATTGGGGTCTTTGGAAATACTGGTATTTGAACCAAGCATATGCTCAACCAGCATGAAATTAGTTTGTTTAGGAGATGCGTTTTTAGGTATGGTGAAATGGAATTGTTCCGCGATTTCCGTAAATGATTTTCCTTTAAAAGGGTTGAAATAATCCAGAATAATGCTATCGCAGCTTCTGTTTTGCAGCTGCTTTATATCTTTGATGAGAGAAGTCGTTTCGTGGACATCAGATGCATAGTTTTGTAAAAGTGACGTCATGAAACTTTGTTTGAAACAGTAAGCTCTGGATTTTGCTCTTGCACCATTGCTCTGCCTGCTTTTCTGTTTGTTATTCGCTCCTTTAGTGCATGCTGCAAGGGTATCGGTCATACCTTCGGTCAGTTCATCCGCCCGGTTTTCGACTATGAACTGATGAATCGTGTTCCAATCCTGTTCGATTCTGAGCATGGTCGCTTCGCTGAGAGGCAGGAGACTGTTTTGCGGAAAATTGGGTTCTGCAAAACAGTCCATAGCTAAAAGGTGGGCATATTCGATCTTATATTTGCGCTTATCTTCAGACTGCCCTTTTTCTGAGGCGATTCGACGCAGATACTGCATTAATTCAATGAATCTGTTTTTCTTCCAAAACGAACTTGTCCTGAAATCGGCAGTGCTTTCTTTAGCGTAATTGATGGTATTGAGTACTAGCCTTTCTCCTGCAATGCAAGAAGGACCATCCTTGCTTTTCTTGATATCGATTGGGGAGACTTTAAGCTCGACTTCAGCCTCGGGGAAATCGGGGGCAGAAATGTTGTCGGCGGGATGGTCGAACCAGACATGTTCAATTACATTGCCTGGATAGCTTTTATTCCCTTGTTTTTCGGTGTTGTTGAAATCGATTTCTTCCAATGTTCTGCCAACCGCATCGTTGGCCCGTAGTTGGACTGCTGTCTTCGTTGTATAGGGACTTTTTTCGAAAAGCGGAGACATGACAAGGTCTGCCATCTTCTGGTCTTCCGGAATCCACTTGTGGTATGCCATTTCTTGCTGAGTGAGCCAGATGGCACGCTGTCCGTTGGCAAGGACGTTGATTTCGTAATCGCAATAGCAAAGATAATAACGTGGATTCGTACTTTGTCCTTCGGCGAGCTGCCTGCTGATTGCGAGCTCGTCATTATTTGTGATTTCCAAAAGCTTTTCCAGCGCCTGTTCTATATCGGGCTTGCGAAAGCTGGAAACTGCAATCGATGGGAAAAGCAGTGCATTTGAGTCCGGGGATTCGACGCATAGGAACTTATCGTATTTCCTGCAAATCGCTTTGACTGATTTCGCTGTTTTAGACATATTCCTCCTCGTCGGGGATTACCGTGATAGCTAATTGTAGGGGTGCTTCGGAATCAAAGTTGATAAATATGCTCTCGATGGAATTCGAGGAATTCTCGGGATGGGCTGCAGACGACAGGTAGGGAGATGCGCCGTCCATCGTAACGGTACAGCCATTCGTCATTGATCTCCGTGTGCTCGACGTGCGGCGAGACATGAATCGCGAAATCGTTGTCGAGGGTGATCAGACCCTGGTCGAAAGCCTTGTCGTGGAACGCGTTCAGCAACAGGCCGTTCGATGCGGCCACTTTCTCCGTTGGAGACGAATCCTTCCATGGTTTGATGTGGCTGGCGATGAGCAGCGGGTCGATCGCGATTCCTGTGATGCAGCAACGGTCGCGGTAGTTGTGGACAAGCGTGTTGCGGAAATACTGCTGGTTGATTCGTTCTGTGACCACAGCCGGACGGTCGTAGCCGACTCGTGGCGCGACGATTTGTTCCACGACGGAATCGGCGTGCGTGTCGGGATGGTCGTCCGCGCCGTTCAATGCCGATGCCAGCAGCTGGGCAGATTCGAACACCGGAGCATCGCCGCGTTCCGCGTACTCGTCCCATATTTTTTGGTCTAATTTGCTGTGGTTGGTTAGGCCTTTGGTCATCCTGTTCTCGTCAAGGGAGGCTAGATTGCCGAGCTTGAAAACAACTGCTGAAGGCGAACGATGGATATGGTCTGCGAGTTTCTGAATAGTTAGATTATGCTGGTCCCATTTTCCAGAGGGCAGGATTCGGTACAGTGCGAACGCCATCATGGTTTGTTCACGCGTCCAGTTATTCCGTTCTGCCATTCTCACCATCCTGTTGATTCCAGGATAAACGTTGCTTGCTCAATTTGAGTAGATGCGCGGCGAAATATGCGACAGGGAGTGTGATACGTGTGTCACGATTCCGATTTTGGGGTGAAATTTTGAATCGTGACACAAATTGAACCCCACAAATACCTTCTAAGTGTATCTTTCATGTGTTTTTGGCTTGGAAAACGTGGTTTGGGGGTATGTGTCGCCGAATGTTTGTCGCACGATTCCAAAAAAGAGCCGAAAAATAGAATCGTGCGACACAAAAGGAGTATGTGTCTTGTTCGTTCACTCTTTCACTTGCACTGCTGCGTGAACCGGCAATTCGGGAAGCCGGTGCAACCGTAGAACGTGCGGGACGGGTCGGAGCCGGTGTGCCGCAATCGCAATGCCTCACCGCAATTCGGGCACTGCGGTGGCAGCTTCACGCCGCGGAAGATGTTCGGGCAGATCTTGTCGTGCAATTCGTACATGAAACGTGACGGACGCGACTGGTCCACCACGAAAAACAGCTTCTTTTTGCAACGCGTCATCGCCACGTAAAACAGCCGGCGTTCCTCCGCGTGCGGCATGCGTTCCACTTCCGGCAGTAGCAGGCCGAGCAGCGGCTCTTCCGGAATCGCGCTCGGGAAGCCTTTCAAACCGCCGGAACAGCACAGCAGAAAAACGAAGTCGCGTTGCAGACCCTTGGATTTATGCGCGGTCATGAACTCGATATCCATCTTTGGCTTCTCAAGGAACACAATGCCACCAGTGTGCTCGTCAATCTGGAACAATCCGTCGCGATCGTTGCGTGACAGCAGATTCAGATCGCTTTTGTAACGTCCCAGCATAAGTACCGACGCGGTTTTCGGCAGCTTGCGTAACTGCTCGATGATCGCGTCGAAGCGCTCCTCCTGCGTTGCGCCGCCAAGCGCCTTCAGCGAATAATCCTTCTTGTCGCTCGGATTGCGCAATTGCTTGGCGTACAGGCTTTTGTCCTGCATGACGAACGCGCCGCTCGCATCGATAAGACTCTGCCGGAACCGTCGCGTCGTCGTGATCTGGAACATGCGTGTCGGCCCCCAATCGCGCCAAATATCGGCGAAATCGAGAATCAGATGAATGTCGCTGCCGGCGAAACGGTAGATCGACTGCCAGTCGTCGCCCACGCAGAACAGCGTGAAATCGCTCTGCTCACGCAATGCGCGGATCAGCTCGTAACGTGGCCGCGACATGTCCTGATACTCGTCGATGAGCACGTATTTGTACAGGTGACGGTACGCGCCGCGCCTTACGCAGCGAATGGCGTCGGTGATCATACCGGGAAAATCGATGCCCTGGGTCGCGCGGAAATTGCCGACATACGCGTTGTACAGCGGCTCGACGAGCTGCAGCATCTCACGATTACGGCCGATATGTTTGCCGCCGCGCCTCTCATTGAGCTCGCGCATGCCGTCGATGCCGATATTGTTCTGCCGCATGTGCTGGATGATGGTCTGCGCGTTTTCGACAAGGCTTTGCCTGTACTGGTTGAAAGCGTAATCATCCGTCGGCAGTTGGAAATCCTCACGTTTCGCGGCGGCGCCATACTTGCCGAACAGCTCCTTCGACATGAGCTTGAATGCGAGCAGACGGTAGGGGATGTTCTGTGCGAGCAGCCGGTCAAACGTGTCTCGTACCACGGCGTTCGACGCATGGCCGTCGATGATGGGACGGTTGGCGATGGTGGCCGCACGGCAGATTTCCAGGCCGAGACTGTGGAACGTGCATGCGCGGATCGTTTTGCCGGTGCTTGCCATGATGCGTTGCGACATGTCGCCCGCGGACGCCTTGGTGAACGACAATACGAGAATCTCTTCGGGGGCGGCGCGCTTCGTGGCGAGCAGCCATGCGATATATCCGATGATGGTGGTGGTTTTGCCGGTTCCCGCGCCCGCAAGCACGAGGGTGTTGTGACCTGCGCCGGCGATCGCGCTGATCTGCTCGTCGCTCAATTCGTGCTTTTCGATATTGCCGATGATGTCACGCGCTTTGTCGATGCGGTCGGCTGGCAACAGCGGTTGCGGGGTGAGCTTTGCAGGCCGTTGCGATTGGTGTTGCTGCGATTGACGGCGTTGCGATTGACGTTGCGGCGTGGCATGCGGTTGCAGTTGCGGTTGCGTGACTCGTCGCGCAACCTGTCCCGTCTGCTTGGTCTGTCCGGTCCGCGCAGGTTTGGCGTTGTTGGCATTCTTGGCAGAGGATTGCGTTTGCCGGGGCTGCTGCGTCTCATCTTCCGTGCCCAGCACGTACTTCAGCATCCTCAGCAATTCCATGACGCTCCTTCCATGCGTTTCCAAACCGCCGCAAGGGGCAATTATAACGTGGGCGGAGCGCGTCACGCCCACGTCATCGATCGCATCGCTACGCTTCGAACGGGTACTTAAGACCCCAATCCGCACGCAGCGAATCCATGCATTCCATGATGCGCAACGTGTCGGAATGCGGCATCTCATCGCATTCGGTACGCCCGTCCAGCATGGCCTGTGCGGTCGATGCCACCTCATACTCGTAGCCGGTCAACTGTTCGGGAACGTCATAATGCGCGGTGACGGCATGCGAGCCGTCGAACATGTCAATCGCCTCGACATTGTTGATGTTCTGGCACGTGAGATACCCCTCCGTGCCCCACACCGCGCCCATACGGTCCGAATGGCACAGAATCGAGCTTTGCGCGGTGGCCATCACACCATTCTGGTAATAGAACGTCATCGAATTGTGCGCGTCCACGCCGGTTTCATACGGTTGCATCGACGATTCAACACGTGCGATCGGCGCATTATGCATGATCATGTCGATGAAATTGATTGGATACACGCCGACGTCCAGCAGCGCGCCGCCAGCCAGCGCAGGATCGGTGATACGCGCCTTCGCCGTGGTCGGATAGCACAGATTCGCGTCGATCGCCTGCACCTCGCCGATCACGCCGGACGCGATGATATCGTCGATCATGCCACGCGACGGCATATACCGCGTCCAAATCGCCTCCGTGCACAGCATGCCGGTCTCATCCGAAACGTCCAATATCTCACGCGCCTGCTGCGTGTTCGCGCCGAACGCCTTCTCCACCAGCACGCCCTTGCCGGCGCGCATGCACAAAATCGCCTGCTCGGCATGGAAGTTATGCGGAGTGGCGATATACACAAGATTCACGTTCGGATCGGCGACAAGCTCCTCATACGATCCGTACGACACCGGAAAACCGTATTTCGCCGCGAACGCCGCTGCGCGCTCGCCGTCGCGGGCCGCCACCGCGTACGGTGCGACCAGATCACGGTACCGGTCATCCGCCGCCATTTTCACCAACGTTTCGGCCATGCTCTGCGCGATACGGCCCGCGCCGAGAATCGCCACATTGATCTGTGCCATGAAATCTCCTTGTTTTGAACTGCCTGTTTGCTACGTTGCAATGACCAGCGTACGCCACATGCGACGGCGGCACGCGTTATGCGAAAACGATTGATCGGCCCTTTTGCCATAATGGGAAGCCGTGACGGCAGAGCATCGCAGGCAGACAGCCAAACCCGGAAAAACCGGCAAACCCAAGAAAACCGGCAAACCTAGAAAAACCGGCAAACCCGAAAAATACGAGCGGGGCACGCGCAGCTACACCATGTCCCACATCCGCGGCAAAGACACATCCATCGAACGGATGGTACGTAGCTTTCTGTTTGCCAAAGGCTTGCGATTCCGCAAAAACGACAAGCGATACCCAGGCCACCCGGACGTGGTACTACCGAAATACCGTACGATCATATTCGTCAACGGCTGCTTCTGGCACATGCACGAAGGCTGTCCGAAAGCCACACGCGTGCCCAAATCGAACGTCGAATTCTGGACCGCGAAACTGCTGCGCAATCACGAACGAGACGCGAGGCAGCGCGCCGAACTCGAAGCGGACGGCTGGAAAGTCATCGTGGTGTGGGAATGCGAGCTCGGTAAGAAGGTGCGCGACGAACGGTTGGAACGGCTTTACCGCGAAATCGTGGACGATTCCGGAAAGGCGGACGATTCCGGGGAATGACAGTCGGCAGGCGGCGTTGTACGAAACGTGGTAAAAACAGGAATATGGAAAATGTTGAGAATGGCGTGCAGCCGCAGTTGTCGAAGCGCGCGCAGATTGCCAATCCGTTCCGCGCCATGGTGTTCGGAGCCATGGCCGATGAGATGATCGCCAACGGCACCGATGTGGTCAAGCTGAGCCTCGGCGAGCCGGACTTCGGCGCGCCGCCGGCCGTGCGTGACGCCATGCGCGAACAGTATGACGGCCGTCCGCTGCCGTACACCGCGGCGATGGGCCTGCCGGAACTGCGCCAGGCGATTTCCGATTTCTATAAGGAACGTCACCACGTCGACGTCGACCCGAAACGCATCGCGATTACCGCAGGCGGTTCGACGGCACTGCTGCTGTCCGCCGCGCTGACGGTCAACGATGACGACGAAGTGCTCATCGCAGACCCGTCCTACCCGTGCAACCGCGAGCTGGTACGCGCGTTCGGCGGCAAAGTCGTGGACGTGCCGGCGTCCGCCGCCACCCGATTCCACCTGACGCCGGAACTGTGCAAAGAATACTGGACGGACCGCACCAAGGCCGTCATGATCACTTCGCCGTCCAACCCGACCGGCACCACCATCGCCTTCGACACCCTGAAAGCCGTGTGCGACCTAGCCCGTGAGCGTGGCGCATGGCGCATCGTCGACGAGACCTACCTCGACCTGGCCGACCGCGAACCGGACGGATCCGACGTGAAATCCGTGCTGGCCTGCGATCCGGACGCCATCGTCTGCTCCAGCTTCTCCAAGTTCTTCGGCATGACCGGCTGGAGGCTCGGCTGGATGGTCGTGCCCGAATACGCGCTCGAAGCCATGGACGACCTCGCCACCAACTTCTTCCTGTGCGCGCACACGCCGACCCAGCATGCGGCGCTCGCCTGCTTCACGCCGGAAACGCTGGCCGTGTGCGAGGAACGCCGTCAGGAACTGCTGGAGCGCCGCCGCATTGTGGTGGACGGTCTGGCCGAGATCGGTCTGCCGCTGGAGGTTGAGCCGAATGGCGCGTTCTATGCGTATTTCAACATTTCCGGCACCGGTCTCGACGCGTGGACGTTCTGCGAACGTGCGCTGAAGGAAGCGCATATCGCGTTGACGCCTGGCCGCGATTTCGGCGAGGCCACCGCGGATACGCACGTGCGCCTGTCGTACGCGGCTTCCCGCGAAGCCCTGCGCGAAGGATTGAAGCGACTCGGTGATTTCGTAGCCAAAGTGCGTGGCTGAGGTGCGTGGTTGAGATATTCGGCTGAAACATATGCCTGAAGCGCGATTTTTCACGCCGATGCAATCGTTTCCCGCACTGTGATTATTGGGTGCCCACCCTCCTTTCCGAGGGTGGGCATATTTGCAAAGGTTATCAAGGCATGTCGTGCAATAGGTTAATCGCTTAAGTTATTAAGCTGTGAACCATGGTTACATTGCATTCGCACGCCACCCGACTTGGCGTGCTTGACATCGGTTCGAACACCGTCCACATGCTCATCGTCGACGCGGCTCCGGGCGCGCGCCCCGAGCCCGAGGCCAGCACCAAAAGCACCATTCGCCTGATGCAGTATCTCAAAGATGACGGCAGCATCAAAAAAGCAGGCATCGAAGCCTTGCTCAGCGCGGTTGAAAAGGCGATGAAACTCGCCGAAGAATACGAAATCACCCAGCTGCTGGTCCTGGCCACTTCCGCACTACGCGAAGCGCCGAACGGAGGCAAGATCCTACGCAAGATCGAAGAGGCCATCGGCCAGCCGGTCACCGTGCTGTCCGGCGTGGATGAGGCCCGACTCACCTTCCTGGCCGCCCGCCGTTGGTATGGCTGGGATGCCGGCCGTTTGCTCGTCATCGACATCGGCGGCGGCTCGCTCGAAGTGGCCATGGGCTCCGACGAGGATCCGACAGTCGCACTGTCCGTTCCTGCCGGCGCAGGCCGCGTGACGCGCGAGTTCCTGCCGGAAAGCGGCGTCGCGGATGATGACAATCTGGAAGCTGCCCGCAAGAACATCCGCAAGATCCTCGAGCCAATGGTCAAGGCGTTCCCCAAGTCGAAGCATCCGATGCATGCCGTGGGCACGTCGAAGACGATTCGCTCCCTGGCCCGTCTCGCCGGTGCGGTGATGCGCCAACCGGGCCGTGTGGACACGTCGATCATGACGATCGACCAGCTCGAGGATTGGCTACCGCGTCTTGCGGCCATCGCCCCGGACCAGCGCACCGCATTGCCGGGCGTCACGCCGGAACGCACGTATCAGATCGTCGGCGGCGGCCTGGTGATCGATGAGATCATGAAGGCGCTTGACGTCAAGGAAATCGAAATCTGCCCGTGGGCGCTGCGTGAAGGCGCGATTCTGCGCTGGCTTGACCAGTTCGGCCGCACCAGACTTGGTTTCTAGCGGCTTCGCGGCTGTGGCGCGTTGTTGAGAGCGCGCTTTGGTCACGTTGCCAAACCTCGCTTACGGCTCGGCTATAGGCGTTGCGGTTGCTGTAATCGCATGCAATCACAACGATTACAGCCGAGCTTTGTATTATGGCGGTATTATTGCCCTTGCAGTTCCTCCAACTGGCGCTTCATCTTGTGCAGTTTCGCGTAGATTTCATTGCGCTGTTCGGGATTCTTGGCACGCTGATGGTCGCGGGTGAGCTTGTCGACCTGCGCGGTGAGCTGTGCAATCTGCATGCGTCGGGCAAGACGCGTGTTCACGTCGATGGGGGAGGGGTCGTCCAGAATCACCTGCGAGCATAGCGACTCCCACAAGGCGTCCATGGAATCGACCGCCGGATCCGTGGCGTTCAGCGTGGCCTCGCCGGCCGGCTGCCAATCGGAAGCGAACACCTTGGATGTGGTCGTGTGCCCGGCACGTGCCGGCAGCGCTCGACGGACGGCGAACGCGCACTCCTGACGCGTCGTACCTTCGAAATCGGCGTCGCGTACGCAAACGAACAGCATGCCCGACTTGCGTTGCATCGCAATCAATTCGACGATATCCGTCGGAACGGCGGCGTTTGGTTCGTGCAAACGCAGGCCGATCACCAGTATTTCCGGCACGCGCGTACCGGCGGCAAGCTTCGTGTTGCGCGCCTGCAGCAGCGACAGCATGGTGATTGATTCGATGTCGTTCGCCAATCGCTGCTTTGTTTTGGCGGAAACCGGAATCTTCGCCACGAACAGGCCTTTCGGCAGCCTCGCCTTCTCGGCGGGAATCGCAGTGGAATTCGGCAGACCCAAAGTGGTTGCGGAAACGGAACCGCAGGAGGCGATCGTCATTGCTGGCCTTCTTTCGTAAGCACGCCGCAATTGTTGCGGCATTGCTTCGACTGTAGCGCATATGCATTGCGATTGCCGGCATTCGCGCGATTACTGGCGATCATTGGCGATTGGGGAATGCGATTGCAGTGCGCGACACGCCGAAGTTTGCCGATTGCCGCATGTTCGCGTATTGTTTTCTCTTGCGGTGATCATAGCCTAGGTGAGACGCCCGGTCCCATTCCGAACTCGGAAGCTAAGGCCTAGCACGGCGATGGTACTGCACTCGAGAGGGTGTGGGAGAGTAGCAAGTCGCCGCGTTTACTCTTTTCGAATCCCGAGTTGAGCTGAGCTCCTCGGGATTTTTCGTTACCCGTCAAAGCAACTGGCAAGAGTGCGTCGCCGCTATTTTTTACATTGCCAATGCCGTTACGCCGTCAGCGTGACTGTCGTCTATCCAATATATAAAAAGTATATACGTCTTATATAAATTGATTGTCGAAGCGGAGGAACCTTCATGATCATCTCGGTCATCAACCTCAAAGGCGGCAGCGGCAAAACCACCACCGCCATGGCGTTGGCCACCGCGGCCGCACGGCACAACCGCAACGTGTCCGTGCTGGACACCGATCCGCAAGGCGACGCCACCACATGGGCGGGCGACGCCGAAGACGCCGGCGAAACCCTGCCGTTCACCGTGGACTCCGCCAATATCGGCAAACTGAAACGACTGCGCAAAACCATGGCGGATGACGAACTCGTCATCATCGACTGCCCGCCGGCCGGCAACGTGGTGGACGTGGCCTGTGATGTGTCTGATTTCGTGATCGTGCCGGCGACGCAGGGCCCATTCGAACTCAGCCACGCGCTGGAAACCGCGGAAAGCCTCGACGCGGCCGGCAAGCCGTACGCGCTGCTGCTGCTCAAAGTGGAGAACAACAAACTGGCGGGCAACGCGGTCAATCTCATCCGCGAACGCGGTGCCAGCGTCTTCGATGCCTCGGTACCCAAGAGGGTGGGCATGCAGAAGGTAATCGGCCATGCATTCCCCAGCAATCTCAACGGGTATGAGGATGTCTACAGCGAACTTGAGGAGGTGATCGCCTGATGGCCATTAGAAAACCGAACGGTGGTGCGAAGGCAGCGTCCACCGCTCCGCTGACCAGCGTGCAGGACACCCGCAGCCGTGGCAATGGCAACGGCAACGGCGAACGTGTGCTCATGAGTTTCAAAATTCCATCCGATCTGAAAATGATGCTGCAGGAAAACGCGCGTGAACGCGGCACCACTGCCAGCCGCATCATCATCGACGGCATCCGCCACGAGCTCGGCCTCGACGACTAAGCCGAAGGCGTGAAGGAAACCGTCGGAACATCAACGGAACGGACATAAACGGACACGGGCGGACATGGATGGTCGCGGACGTGCGTTCCGAAAAAACAAGGGAATGGTATGGCTCAGGCAAAAACACGCCAGCCGCAAGGGCCGGCAACGGGCAAATCGCAAGCGTCGGCCAAAGCGAATCGGGCTAAAGCAAAACCGGCCGCAACGAGACCGGTCAAGCCGCTACGCACGCTGAATAAGACGAAAACGCATCGCGTACGCAATTTCATCTGCGCGGTGATTGCCTTCATATTCGCGCTCGCCGCGCTGCTGGGCACTGTCACGCACATGCTGCCGGAAGAACTGCAGGCGTTGCCGTATATGCCGATCGTCGTCTCCCTAGTGCCATGGTTCACGCTGCTCGCCGTAATCGCGCTCGTCTGCGCCATCATCTCCAAACGTACGGTGTCCATCGTGATGGCCGTTCTGGCGATTGCGTTGCAGACGTTCTGGCAGTATCCGTTCTTCTACCAGCCTTCGAAACTGCCACGTGCCGCAGTCGCGGCGGCGTCCGGCGAAACCGTCAACACGGATGACGGCTACGCGCGGCTGATGACGTGCAATGTGTACAAAGGGCGCGCCGATGCGCGTGAGATCGTGGATCTGGTGCGCAGCGAACACGTCGAGGTGCTTGCGTTGCAGGAGACGACCGACGCTTTCGTGGACGATCTGAACCGTGCCGGCATCGCCTCGTATCTGCCCTATGCGCAGGTGTCGAGTTCGGACGGCGTGTACGGCAACGGCCTTTGGTCGGCGAGTCCGCTTGACGACCCTTCCGATGACGATGTCGATTCGAGCGCGTCGTTCATGCCGGGCGGCACCGTTTCGTTCAATGGGGGAGCCACGCAGGTGCGTTTCGTATCCGTGCATACCACGTCGCCGACGAACGATTACTGGCAGCAGTGGAAGCGGTCGCTCGACGAACTGGCGAAACTACGTTTCGACACTAGCCGACGGTACGTTTTCATGGGTGATTTCAACGCGACGTACGACCATACGCCGTTCCGCAACATTCTGGGAAACCGTTTCTCCGACGCCTCCCGTCAGGCCGGCGAGGGATTGAAATTCTCATGGCCTGCGAATGTCGATTACGTGCCGTCGTTCGCCGGAATCGACCATATCGTACTGGATTCCGGCATGCAGGCCGGACAGGTGCGCACAGTCAAAGTGGACGGCAGCGACCACAAGGCGCTGCTGGCGATTGTGCGGGTCGGCTAAGTCCGCGGCTAGACGGTGACGACCGGCATGTTATTCGAATATCGGATGCAGGCGATGACGTTCGTGCATTGCGGTTCTGTGGGCAGCATCGGCATGGTGAACTGGTCGAGCAGCTTGTAGGAGAGCGGTCCGGGCAACTGTCCTACCGGATTCGTGTGCGCCAGCCGTTCCACAATAGAGGAATATGGTATGTCTTGCATGCTGATCCCTTGGTCTTCCAAAGGTGATGTATGGGTTGTGCGGTTGCTTTCCGATGCTTCCATAGCAGAAGGGGGAACCTTTTGGATACATTCACTCAACCGCTTAAGTATCCGTTTGCCACTATAACAGAGGGATGCTCATTGTGCCTGTGCTGGAGGGTGGCGGTGAGATGGTGTTGTCCGGATTGCGGACGTGCGATTGATCTTGGATGCTGCCGATGGCGGTGCGCGCCGACAATGTACGGGGATATGAAAAAGTGCCCCAGATAGGAATCGAACCTACGACACCTTCTTTAGGAGAGAAGTGCTCTATCCACTGAGCTACTGAGGCAACGAGTCACCATTGTACACACAATATGGACTCGACATGACGGGTAATCGGACCTGATTGTTCGGGCTCAAGCCGTTTGACGGACGTTCCGGTGGAACGTCCGTAGGTGAGGGGAGCGGCTGTGCCGCGACGGATGCTCAGGCCAGATTGTCTTGCGTTCCTGCGGTGTTGGCCGCGGTGGCCTGCTCGGCCTGCGCGGCGTCGAGCTTGGCTCGGACCTCGCCAAGCAGGCTCTGCGCGCGCTTGGCCAACGCCTCGCCGATCTCCCACTGCCGCATGGACTGGTCGAGGTTCAGGCCGCCCGCCTCCAACGCCTGCACGGCCTGGATGAGCTTGTCGCGCGCCTCCTCGTATGGCATCTGCGCGATTGCTTCGCGTTCCTTGTCGGTCAGGCTGGATGCCGGTGCTGCTTCGTTGCTCATGTGCTACTCCTTCGTTACGGTTTTCACTTCAGACACGACGATGCCGTGCTTCAAGGTCATGGTCAGCTGGTCGCCCGTCTTCACCTTGTCCGCGTCGTCAAGCACATGCCCGTCGGCGCATTGCACCACCGCGTACCCGCGGTCAAGCGTGGATTGCGGACTCAGCGCGGTCAGCGACGCGTGCGCTTTCTCGATGGTCAGGCTCGCGTCGTCAAGAATACGGGTCAGACCGATCCGCATTCTTGTGCGTGCGTCATCAAGGAAACGCTGATGCGGTTCCAACATGGTGAGCGGCTGGGTGAGGCTTGGACGGTTCGCGTAGCCTTCGATAAGCCTGGTCTCGTTGGAGACGGTGGCGTCGATGCGCACGCGCATGCGGTCCAGGTTCACCTGAATCAGCTGCATCTGCTCATGCACGTCCGGCACGACCTTCTTCGCTGCGTCGGTCGGCGTGGAGGCCCTGAGGTCGGCCACCAAATCCAGCAGGGTCCAATCGTCCTCATGCCCGATGGCGGAAATCAGGGGAGTGTGGGCCGCCGCCGCGGCGCGCACCACGTTCTCATCGGAAAAGCCAATCAGATCTTCGAAAGCGCCGCCGCCACGCGCCACGATGATCACATCCACATCTGGATCGGCATCCAGCTGCCGGATGGCCGCCACCACGTCCGACGGGCACTGCTCGCCCTGCACGTGCACATGCGTCACCTTGAAGCCGACGACGGGCCAACGCAGACGCACGTTGGTGATGACGTCGCCTTCCGCACGTGCCTGCGGCGCGCAGATCAAGCCGATGCAATGCGGAAATTCTGGCAACGGCTTCTTGCGATCGGCGTCGAACAGACCTTCTCCCTTAAGCTTCTTGCGTAGCTCGTCGATCATGGCCTTCAGGCTGCCGCCCGCGCCGGCCGCGATGATCGCGTCGCCGCGCAACGACAGCGACGTGCGCTTCATCCACACGTTCGGCTTGCCGTGGATGATGACACGGTCGCCCTGCACAAACGGCGCCGCCGCCGCGGCGAACCGTCCGAAGCCGTTGACTTCCATAGCGATGTCCTGCTGGTCGTCGCGAAGCGTGATGTAGGCGCTTCCCTGACGACGCGTGTTGATCTGCGTGATCTGCCCGGCCACCCATACGGAGGGCCAACGTTCGACCGCCGTGTAGAACTTCTCGCTGAGCAGGCTCACCGGCCAAGGATTGTCGGCGGTGGTTTCCGACGCCAGACGGGGCAGCGGCTTCGACGTCCGCTGCGCCGTCGGTGGGTTGTAATCCGGGTTCCAAGTCATAAGTCAAGATTCCATCATCTTGCGGACAAATGGAACATATGTTCGAGTGTTGCGAATGCTCCGTGCGTGAAGATAGTACGGTGTGTGGGGCTGTGTCAAAACGACACTCCGAGATGAAATCGTTACTTTTGTCACACAAGGCAAAAAATGGCGAAATCTCGCCAAAAGTAGAATATATAGTTTCTCTAGCGGCGTGGTGACACTACATTTAGTGCCAACCTTGGCGTAGAGTGTGCATCTGTAGGTACGAACGGGCATGCGGACGAAGCATGAAACCTGGCCGGATGGGTCCGGCCCGGAAAGGAAATATACATGGAAACCCAGACTCTGGAAGGCGTTGCGACCAAAACCGAGAACGCGCCGGAAATGGTCAAGGTGCTTGTCGAGAAGCGCGACGGGCGTGTGGTCGATTTCGATCCGATCAACATCATCAGCGCGGTGAAATCGGCTTTCGCCGACCTCGACAAGAAAATCGGTCCTCAGGAGGAACGGCTGATTCGCGACATCGCCAATCAGGTCGAGGCCGAAATCAAGGACCGTTACAACGGTCCGGCGAAGATCGAGGACATCCAGAACCTCGTGGAGCATGGGCTCATCGAGGACCATCTGTACGACGTGGCCCGCACCTACACCAACTACCGTCTGAACAAGGACATCGAGCGCGCCAAGGCCACGGACATCAACGAGGCCGTGCGCCGCTTGGTGGACCGCGACGAGGCGCTGGTGCGTGAGAACGCCAACAAGGACTCCAACGTCTACTCCACCCAGCGTGACCTGCTGGCCGGCGCGGTGTCCAAGGCATCCGCCTTCTCCATGCTGCCGGACGCGGTGTCCAACGCCCACATGAAGGGCGACATCCACTTCCACGACGCCGATTACTCGCCGTTCACCGCGCAGTCCAACTGCTCGCTGCCGAACTACTGGGATATGCTCGCCAACGGCTTCACCCTCGGCAACGCCCCGATGGGTTCGCCGAACAGTATCTCCATCGCCGCCACGCAGATCACCCAGATCATGAAGGACGTGGCCTCCAGCCAGTACGGTGGCCAGACCGCCAACCGCGCCGACGAGCATTTCGCCGAATACGCCAAGAAGGACTACGACAAGTTCCTTGAGCAGGCCCACGAGATCATGCCCGACGATCTGCCGATTGAGATCGCCGAACGTCAGGTGCGCATGGCCAAGGCCGTCGAGCCGAAGCGCCTGCACTTCGAAAAGGATCGTCCGGCACTGCCGATGGACGAGCCGTTCGACAAGACGTCCGACCGTCTGCAGCAGCTGCGTGAAATCTGGGCGAAGATCCAGACCCGCAAGGCCATCTACGACGCCATGCAGACCATGGAATACCAGATCAACTCCAACCGTGTGTCCAACGGCCAGACCCCGTTCGTGACCGTCGGCTTCGGTCTCGGCACCGACTGGTTCGCGCGCGAAATCCAGCGCGCCATCTTCCTCAACCGCATCCGCGGCCTTGGTTCCGAGCATCACACCGCCATCTTCCCGAAGCTCGTCTTCACCATCAAGCACGGTGTGAACGCCGATCCGGGCGACCCGAACTACGACCTGAAGCAGTTGGCCCTCGAATGCGCCACCAAGCGCATGTACCCGGACGTCATCTTCTACGAGAACATCGTGAAGATCACCGGCTCCTTCAAAGCGCCGATGGGCTGCCGTTCCTTCCTGCAGGGCTGGATCGACCCGAAGACCGGCAAGGATGTCGAGGACGGCCGCATGAACCTCGGCGTGGTCACCGTGAACATTCCGCGCATCGCATTGGAATCCCACGGAGACAAGGACCGCTTCTGGAAGATCTTCGACGAGCGCATGACCGTCGCCCATCAGGCATTGCAGTTCCGCATCATGCGTTGCAAGCAGGCCACTCCGGTCAACGCCCCGACCCTGTTCCGCTTCGGCGCATTCGGCCGTCTCGGCGCCAACGACAGCGTTGATCAGCTGTTCCGCAACGAACGCGCCACCGTGTCCCTCGGCTACATCGGCCTGTATGAGGCGACCAGCGTGTTCTATGGCAAGGACTGGATGCGCGACCACGACTGGGATCCGGAAGGCAAGGAATTCGCCCTGTCCATCGTCAAGCGCATGAACGAGCTGTGCAAGGATTGGAGCACCGCGGAAGGCTACCATTACTCCGTGTACTCCACGCCGGCCGAATCGCTCACCGACCGCTTCAACCGCATGGACCGCGAGAAGTTCGGCGAAGTGGACGGCGTCACCGACCACGACTTCTACACCAACTCCTTCCACTACCCGGTGTGGCTGCAGCCCACGCCGATGGAGAAGCTCGACTACGAGAAGGACTTCCCGTACTACGCGTCCGGCGGCTTCATCAACTACTGCGAATTCCCGTGCCTGCAGGCCAATCCGAAGGCGCTCGAAGCGGTGTGGGACTACGCCTACACCATCGGCATCGGCTATCTCGGCACGAACACGCCAATCGACCGTTGCTACGAATGCGGTTTCGAAGGTGACTTCGAACCGACCGAAGAAGGCTTCAAGTGCCCCGAATGCGGCAACTCCGACCCGGACCGCTGCAACGTGACCAAGCGCACCTGCGGCTACCTCGGCAATCCGGTGCAGCGCCCGATGGTGCACGGCCGACATGAGGAAATCGCGCACCGCGTCAAGCACATGAGCGGCGAAACCGGCCATGTCACCCTTGACGACGGTTCCGAACGCGAATGGTTCGAGGAAGCCAAGTAATCAATCGCAATAATCGCAAAACAACAGGCAATTCAGGAGCAACGTATGGTAAGCAGCGCCGATCCCGCTGTGTCTCGCCGTGATTTCGCGGCCGGCGAAACCGGCCGCGGGCCGTTCATTCCGACAAACCGCGCCAGCAACCCGCGCGCCGGACAATGGACGAACGCGATGAGCCACAACATGATCGCCGACTACAAGCGGTTCCTCATGACCGACGGCGAGGGAATCCGCTGCTCGCTGTACGTCTCCGGCTGCCCATTCCACTGCGAAGGCTGCTACAACTCGTCGATCTGGGATTTCCGCGCCGGCCACGAATACAACGACCGGCTCGAAGCTCAGATCATGGCCGATCTGAGCCTGCCGTACGTGCGGGGCATCACCTTCCTCGGGGGCGAGCCGCTGCTCAACACCGGCGTGCTGCTGCCGCTTTCACGCAAGATCCGGGAGCGGTTCGGCCGCACCAAGGACATCTGGTGCTGGACGGGCTACACGTGGGAGGAGCTCATGCGCGAAGGCGAAAGCCCCGACAAGCGTGAACTGCTCGAACAGATCGATATTCTCGTGGATGGCCGGTATATCAAGGATCTGCACGATTCGCTGCTGCAGTTTCGCGGCAGCTCCAACCAGCGCATCATCGATGTGCCCAAGTCGTTGGAAAGCGGGCAGGTGGTGCTGTGGTCGGAACTACACGATCAGACGCGGTTCATTCCCGAAATCTACGGCAAGGACCGCGCTGCGGGGGAGGGGGCGGCTTCCTGAATGGTTTTGAACGGTTCGTGTACGGACGGTTGGAATTAGGCAAGCTGACTATATTCGTTGTCTAATTATGCGTCGTGTCGTGCGCTTTATGCGATACCGTGCCGAATTAGGCAGGGGCACAGACTACCATTACATACTTGGATAACCGGGGCAGGGCGTTCGTGTCGGCACGGACGCAACCCGGCGGATGAGAACGATAGAGGTACAGTACATGGTCGAAGCAGCAGTTACCGCAGACAACACCTGCGATACGAAGCCGTTGCGCGTAGGTCTTGACATCGGTTCCACCACGGTGAAGGCCGTGGTGCTCGATCAGACCGATTCGCTCGACGCGGTGCTCTTCTCCGATTACCGTCGCCACCACGCCAACGTGCGTGCCACCGTGGCGGGCCTGCTGGAGGACATCCACAAAGAACTTGAGGCCCGTGGCCGCGGCGACGAGCCGATTCGTCTGGCCATCACCGGTTCCGGCGGCCTTGCCTTGGCCGATAATCTCCATGTGCCGTTCGTGCAGGAGGTCATCGCCGAGACCCGCGCCATCGACGAGGAATATCCGCAAGCCGACGTCATTATCGAACTTGGCGGTGAGGACGCCAAGATCACATATCTGAAGCCGACTCCCGAACAGCGCATGAACGGTTCCTGCGCAGGCGGCACCGGCGCGTTCATCGACCAGATGGCCACCCTGCTCGACACCGACGCGGCTGGCCTCAACGACATGGCCAAGCATTACGAGACGCTCTATCCGATCGCCTCCCGTTGCGGCGTGTTCGCCAAAACCGATCTTCAGCCGCTCATCAACGACGGCGCGGCCAAGCCCGATCTGGCCGCATCCATCTTCACGGCGGTCGCCACGCAGACCATCGCAGGTCTGGCGTCCGGCCGACCAATCCACGGCACCGTCATCTTCCTGGGCGGTCCGCTGTTCTTCATGTCCGAACTGCGCGAGGCGTTCCACCGCGCGCTCGAAGACAAAGTCGACGAATTCATCGTGCCGACCGACGCGCACCTGTACGTGGCGTTCGGCTCCGCGCTGCTCGCCGGCGAACCGGACCAGCTTGAGGAGGGCCAGCATTTCGAAGCACGCACCTGCGCCGATATTCTGAAAAGCCTTGAAGACCTGAAGAATCTGCCGGCCAACACCCCCACCATGCCTCCGCTGTTCCCGACCGAAGCGGACCGTGAGGCGTTCAACAAGCGCCACCACCGCGAGCATGTGCACATCGGCACGCTGGAAGGCGCGCAAGGTCCGCACTTCCTCGGCATCGACGCCGGATCGACCACCATCAAAGCGACGCTCGTCAACGACGACCGCGAAATCGTATGGTCGTCGTACGCCACCAACGAAGGCAGCCCGCTGACGGCCGCTGTCAACATCGTCAAGCAGATTCAAAGCCAGCTGCCGGAAGGCGCGTGGATAGCACGCTCCTGCGCCACCGGATACGGCGAAGGCCTCATCACCACCGGCCTGCACCTGGACGAGGGCGTGGTGGAGACCATGGCGCACTATCGTGGCGCGGAAATGGTCTCGCCGGGCGTTACCGCCGTCATCGACATCGGCGGCCAGGACATGAAATACTTGGCGATTTCCGACGGCGTGATCGATTCGATCGCCGTCAACGAGGCATGCTCGTCCGGCTGCGGCTCGTTCCTGCAGACGTTCGCGCAGTCCATGGGACTGACGATTGAGGAATTCACGCAGGCCGCGCTCAACTCCACGCATCCGGTCGACCTGGGCTCGCGCTGCACCGTGTTCATGAACTCCTCCGTCAAGCAGGCGCAGAAGGAAGGCGCCTCGATGGAGGACATCGCGGCCGGCCTGTGCTATTCCGTGGTGCGCAACGCGCTGTATAAGGTGATCAAGCTGCGCGATTCCGGCGAGCTGGGCGACACCGTGGTGGTGCAGGGCGGTACGTTCCTCAACGACGCCGTGCTGCGCGCCTTCGAGCTGCTCACCGAACGTGAGGTGACCCGACCGAACATCGCCGGCCTGATGGGCGCATACGGTGCCGCGCTGACCGCGCGCATGCATTACACCGACATCGCCGACGGACTCGACGATGGTGACGCGGACGCCGACGGAGGCAAGACCGTCGACATCGACGGCGTCACGCACACCGCATCCAGCATCGTGTCCGGCAGCGACCTCGACAACCTGTCCATGACCACCGAACGCGACGTGTGCAAGCTATGCCAGAACCACTGCAAGCTCACCATCACCACGTTCCAGGATGGCTCCCGCTACGTGACCGGCAACCGTTGCGAACGCGGCGGCGATTCCAAGAAGCAGCGTTCCGACAGGCCCAACCTGTACGACTACAAATACAAGCGTTGCTTCGCCTACCGTCGTCTGACCGACAAGAAGGCCACCCGCGGCGAAATCGGCATTCCACGCGTGCTCAACATGTACGAGAACTACCCGTTCTGGTTCACGCTGCTCACCTCGCTCGGCTTCAAGGTGATGATCTCCGGCCGCAGCTCGCACGAACTGTTCGAAACCGGCATCGAATCGATCGCCTCCGAAAACATCTGCTACCCGGCCAAACTCGTGCACGGCCACATCAAGTGGCTGCTCAACAAGGGCATCAAGACGATCTTCTACCCGTGCGTGAGCTATGAGGAGAACTTCGTTCCCAACACCGACAACCACTACAACTGCCCGGTCGTGGCCAACTATCCGGTGGTCATCGGCGCGAACATGCCCGAACTGCGCGAGGAAGGCGTGCGCTACATGCGCCCGTACTTCAACATGGCCAACCATGAGCTCATGGTGGACCGCATCGTCGAGGAATTCGCCTGGGCCAACGTGACCCGCGAGGAAGCCGAAACCGCGGTCAAGGCCGCCTACGCCGAAAACGAAGTGTTCAAGCACGACGTGCAGATGGAAGGCCTCAAGGCCCTCGCCTACATGAAGGAACACGACTGCAAGGGCATCGTGCTCGCCGGCCGCCCATACCACGTCGACCCGGAAATCAACCACGGCATTCCGGAAACCATCTGCGCGCTCGGCATGGTGGTGCTGTCCGAAGACTCCATCTGCGAACTGCAGCCGGGGGAGAAGCTCAACCTGAGCGAATTCCTCGCCGAAGGCGAAGAGGATCCCCGCAAGAAGAACGCGAACGGCTTCCGCCACGTCGACGACCGCAAGGTCACCAAGATGCCATTGCGCGTCACCAACCAGTGGGCCTACCATGCGCGTCTGTACGCGGCGGCCCATTTCGTGGCCTCCTATCCGGGACTCGAGCTCGTGCAGCTCAACTCCTTCGGCTGCGGCCTCGACGCCATCACCACCGACCAGGTGTCCGAGATCCTGGCGGACAAGGCCGACGTGTACACCATGCTGAAAATCGACGAGGTCTCCAACCTGGGCGCGGCGAAAATCCGTCTGCGCTCGCTCAAGGCCGCCGTCGAAGAGCGTGAACGCAACAAGAAGAACGACGGATTCCGCAAGACCGGCACCGAAGCGCCGACCCCCGGTCGCCAGGTCATGCTCGACACCGTCATGAAAGCCAATCCGAAACTCACCGAAGCCGTCACGGCCGCATCCAAGCGCGCGGCGGAAAACGGCAAGGGCGAATCGCAAGAAACCGCCAAAACGCAGACAAATGGCAAGGGCGCGTCCGCACACAACTCGGCGACCCTGTCCAAGTATGCGAACCGCATCCCGTTCGGCAAGAACATGAAGGACTACACCATCGTGGCCCCGCAGATGAGCCCGATCCACTTCTCTCTGGTGGAATCCGTCATCCGCTCCGGCGGCTACAAGTTCGACATTCTGGAGCACGCCAGCCGTGAGGACGTGGAAACTGGCCTCAAATACGTCAACAACGACGCCTGCTATCCGGCCATCATGGTCATCGGCCAGCTCGTGGACGCGATTCTGGAAGGCAAATACGATCCGGACCACACCGCGCTTGCGATCACGCAGACCGGCGGCATGTGCCGTGCCACCAACTACTTCGGCCTGATCCGCAAGGCGCTGGTGGACGCCGGTTATCCGCAGATTCCGGTGATCGCCATCTCCACGCAGGGCATCGAGGACAACCCGGGCTTCACCGCAACGCCGGCGCTGCTGCACCGTGCAGTCAAGGCGCTTATCATCGGCGACCTGCTGATGAAATGCCTGTACCGCGTGCGCCCGTACGAAGTGACCCCCGGCAGCGCGAACAAGCTGTACGAAACGTGGGACACCATCGTGCGCGAGACGCTCGAAAACCACGGTCGTTCCAAGACGGCGCGCAAGTTCATCGGCAAGGGATACCTGCCGTATCCGACGCTCGTCAAGGAAATCGTCAAGTCGTTCGACTCGTTGCCGTTGAAGGACGAGCCGCGCAAGGTGCGCGTCGGCGTGGTCGGCGAGATCCTCGTCAAGTACCAGCCGGACGCCAACAACCATGTGGTCGATGTCATCGAATCGCAGGATTGCGAGGCCGTGGTGCCGGGCATCATGGAATTCATGACCACCCGACCGTACATTTCCGACTGGAACGAGCATTACCTCGGCATGGGCGGCAGCAAGATCGGCTATGCGCTGATGCGCAAGGGCCTCGACCTGTACAACGCTCCGGTACGCGAGGCGATCGATCTGGCTCACGGCAAGTTTTCGCAGGATCTGCCGATGCCTGAACTGGTCAAGAAGGCCGACGAGGTCACGTCCGTGGGCGTGCAGGCCGGCGAAGGCTGGCTGCTGACCGCGGAAATCCTGGAACTCATCGAATCGGGATGTCCGAACGTGGTGTGCGCGCAGCCGTTCGCCTGCCTGCCGAACCACGTGACAGGCCGAGGCATGTTCGGCAAGATCCGCCGACTGCATCCGGAAGCCAACATCGTGTCCATCGATTACGATCCGGGCGCTTCGGAAGCCAACCAGCTCAACCGCATCAAACTGATGATCTCCGCGGCCAAGAAGGCGCACCGCGCAGCCGAAGAGGCGCGCAACAGCGAGAAGGCCGCTTGAATCGCCATTCTTATTTCCGTCGAACCGACGTTGGGAAACTTTCCGACGTCGGTTCGACGGTATCTGAGCCGCCAAATCGACGGCTGATTCGGCGATCGTAAAATCGATGGTCGTCGAATCGGCATTCAAATCGCCAGCCAAATCGATGGGGAATGATGGTCGGTTATCGATTTTCCGTATAGCGTAGCCTGCGTTGCGAATGGCGCTTTTCGTTAGGATGGCCACTATGACAACGCCAAAGATCACGTACGCGCACCTGCTGACCGAGCCGAATCCGAAGCATGTGGAAAGCCTTATCAAATTCTTCGAATCCGGCTGCCAACAGCGCGGCACCGGCGGTTTTGGCGTGGAAATCGAACACCTGCCGGTACATAACAGCGACGATACCGCGGTGACCTACTACGAAAGCAACGGCATTGAAGCGTTGTTCAACCGCATCCGCCCGTATTACGACGAAAACAAGGAATACTGGGAAAACGGGCGACTGGTCGGACTCGCCCGTGACGGCATCTCCGTATCTTTGGAACCGGGCGGACAGTTGGAAACGTCCATCGGCATCCTGCACAAGCCGGAGGAGCTCGCCACATTGTACGGCGCGTTCCGCCGCGAAGTCGACCCCATCCTCGAAGAACTTGGTTTCCGACTCGTCAACTATGGTTACCAACCGAAATCCAGTTACGCCGACATTCCCGTCAATCCGAAGGACCGATACAAGGCGATGACCGCCTACCTGGGACGTGTCGGACAGTTCGGTCCGTGCATGATGCGTTGCTCCGCTTCGACACAGGTCAGCATCGACTACGTTTCGGAACAGGACGCGATCGCCAAACTGCGGTTGGGCACGGTGATCGGCCCGATTCTGGCATGGTTCTTCCGTAACACTCCGTATTTCGAAGGTGGGGAGAATCCTTATCCGCCGCTACGCCAGCGCATGTGGGATTATCTCGATTTCCAGCGCACGAACGTCATTCCTGGCCTGTTCGATCCGCGTTTCGGTTGGGAGGATTACGCGGTGGACGTGCTGTCCACGCCGATGATGTTCGCCGACCTGACGCACACGCCCGAAGCGCTGGCGGTGCCCGGCACCGATCTGCACCATCCGGCGTTCTACGAGAACGCGAACGACGTGTACCCGGACCGCGAGCTCAACGCGTACGAGATCAACCATGTGATCTCCACGCACTTCAACGACGTGCGTTTGAAGAACTTCATCGAATTCCGCCACTGGGATTCGCTGCCGGTGGCCCGCGCCGAGCGGCTTACTGAAATCATCGGCTCGCTGTTCTACGATCCGACGAATCTCGACCGACTGGAAAGCTACTTCGACGGCATCCGCGAGGAGGACGTGTTCGAGGCCAAGGCGAACCTGCAGGCGCGCGGAAGCCAGGCCATCCCATACGGCAATTCGTTGGAATTCTGGCAGGAGTTTCTCGGCCTTGAGGGTGTGCTCGCCGACGAACCGGGCGACCCGAAGCATCCGGACGTCTTCCAGGCGTGACCGGCCGAGGGCCCGTCCGATGGTACGCTGTTCCATATGGTTACCGAGGGGAAAAAGCGGGTTCGTAAATCGCCCGAAGAGCGCAAACGCGAAATCATCGCGGCGGCGGGTAAGCTGATTGGCGAGAAGGGGTACTACGGCACGTCGCTCAAGGACATCGCCGACGCCATCGGCATGAGCCAGCCCGGACTGCTGCACTACATCGGCAACAAGGAGCGGTTGTTGTCGCTGCTGGTCACCGATAGCTACGACCAGCAGGGCACACCCGCCGACTTCGCCAAGTCGGGATTGCCCGGCAGCGATTCTGACGGCATGCTGTTTCCCGCATATCTGCGGTTTCTGGTCCGCTACAATGCGCAACGCCGCAGTCTGCTGCAGCTGTACATGGTTTTGGAAACCGAATCGTTCAACGCGGACCATCCACTGCACGAGTATTTCGAAAACCGACCGGATCTGACGTGGGAGCATTACTCAAAGTTCGCATGGAAACTGCCTCCGGAAGTCGGCGGATGGGATAATATGCGGCCGATCGTACGGCAATGCATCGAGGCGATGGACGGTATCCAGCTGCGGTGGATGCGCAAACCGCCGATCGACCTGTATGACGAATGGCTCGCCTTCGAACGGTTGATTTTTCCCTCTCCGGTATGGGACGGATACCGGTAAAAAGTAGCGGCTGGTCGTATATCTAATGTTTATTAGGTAAGACACGCCTTATTTCCAAGCCTCTTGACATATGTGCGGGCAGATAATATATTTCTTATATCTAATACTTGTTAGATAAAAATCTCGACCGTAGTCAGCGAAGACGTAAGGAACAAGAAAACCATGAGTCGCAACGAAGTGGACCACATCCTTTTTGGCGCAGCATACTATGACGAATACCTCATGATGAAAGGCATCGACCGCATCGATGAGGATATGAAAATGATGAAGGACGCGGGGCTGAACGTCATCCGCATCGCCGAATCCACGTGGAGCACCTGCGAACCGCAACCGGGTGTATTCGACTTCACCTATGTGGACCGTGCGCTCGACGCCGCGCAGCGTGCCGGCATCGATGTCATCGTCGGCACGCCGACCTACGCGGTGCCCAGCTGGCTCGTCAAGCTCGACCCGAGCGTGCTCGCGGTCACGCCGAACGGACAGGGCAAGTATGGCGCGCGCCAGATCATGGACATCGTCAACGCCACCTACCGCTTCTACGGCGAACGTGTGATCCGCAAGCTCATCTCCCACGTCGCCGACCATCCGGCCGTCATCGGCTACCAGGTGGACAACGAGACGAAATACTACGATTCCGTCTCCGAGGACATGCAGCGCCTGTTCGTCAAGTATCTGCGCGAGAAGTTCCACGGCGATCTGAACGAGCTCAACCACCACTTCGGCCTCGACTACTGGTCCAACCGCATCGACTCCTGGGAGGACTTCCCGGACGTGACCGCCACCATCAACGAGTCCCTGGGCGGCGAATTCGACAAGTTCCGCCGCGATCAGGTGCGCGCCTTCCTGCAGTGGCAGGCCGACATCGTGCGCGAATACGCGCATGACGACCAGTTCATCACCCACAACTTCGATTTCGAATGGCGCGGATACTCCTACGGCGTGCAGCCGGCCGTCGACCACTTCAAGGCCGCGACCGCGGTGGACATCACCGGCGTGGACATCTACCACCCGACCGAAGACGACCTGACCGGCAAGGAGATCGCCTTCGGCGGCGACATGACCCGCTCCACCAAGAACGGCCAGAACTACCTGGTGCTCGAAACCGAGGCCCAAGGCCAGCACGGCTGGGTGCCATTCCCCGGCCAGCTGCGCCTGCAGGCCTACTCCCATCTCGCCTCCGGCGCCGACATGGTGGAATACTGGCACTGGCACTCCATCCATAATTCCTTTGAAACATATTGGAAGGGCCTGCTGAGCCACGACCTCGAACCGAACCCCACGTACCGCGAAGCCGGCGTATTCGGTCGCGAGATTGCCAAACCGGAAGTGGGGGAGCGGCTCGTCCACCTGAAGAAGCACAACAAGGTAGCTATCATGGTCAGCAACGAATCGCTGACCGCGCTCGACTGGTTCCTCATCGAAGCCGGCTTCCCATTCGGCGGCACCCTCAAATACAACGACGTGGTGCGCAATGTCTACGACGCGCTGTTCGAGCTCAACGTGGAATGCGATTTCATCCCCTCCGACGCTCCCGCCGAGCGTTTGGCCTCATACGAGATGATTGTGACCCCGGCGCTGTACTGTGCTCCGCAGGAAACGACCGATCGCCTGCGTGAATTCGTCTCCAACGGCGGACACCTCGTCTCCACCATGCGCTCCTTCGTGACCGACGACGAGGTGACCGTATGGCACGACCGCGCGCCGCACAATCTCACCGACGTGTTCGGCATGACGTACAACCAGTTCACCCGCCCAAACGGCCACGTTTCCGTGGAATTCGCAGGTGCGCTCGCCGAAACCGCGTCCACCGATGCTCAGTCGCTGATCGAACTGTTGAACGCCGACGCCGATACTGAGGTGCTCGCATCTTATGGACACTACGCTTGGAAGGATTACGCCGCAGTCACCCGTCACGCATTCGGCAAGGGCGATGCCGAGTGGGTCGCCACACTGCTTGACGCCGATTCCATTCGTGCGGTTATGCGAGAGGCTGTGGAGCATGCCGGCGTCGAGGGCGCTGGAACCGCGCTCGCGGGACAGGTCGCGGTTCGCCAGGGTGTGAATGCCCTCGGCGAGAACGTGACGTATTTGCTCAACTATTCCGCCGACGAAGTTACTGTTGCAAGCCCGATTGCGGGTGAAGTAGTGGTCGCTCCGGTCGTCATCGCCACCGACGGCAGTATTGATGAGGTTGCAAATGCTGAAGTCGTGCTGAAGGAAGGTGCAGCCGTTAAGCAGGGTGATCCGTTGACGATTGGCCGCTGGAATGTTGCGGTGATCGCCGGCTGAAATCTGCGATAAGAGAACTCGAGAAGAGAACGTTTAGGGAATGAGAAGGTCGATCAGGGCCTTCCATTCTCCAACGAAATCGATATCGTGAGATCCGTTGAGCCACCGCAATTGCAAGCCTTCCATGGCGGATAGCACCTGCAGTGCGGTGCGTTCCGGATCGGCGACGCCATCTCGTTTGGCTGCGAACGTGTATTCCTTCAGCAGATTGATTTCGCGCTGTTCGAAATACTCGTGCACCGGATGGTCTTTGCTTAGGGCCTCGCTTTCGAGCAGGGTGTAGAGGCGAACCATTTCGGGTCGGCCTGCGTTGGTTTCCACGGTTCCCGTGGAGATGGCCTTGAGTCCGAGATCGCAATGGTATGCGATGCCGTCTTGCAAGACTTCGCCGGTCACGCCTTCGACGCCAAGATGCTCTGCAATGGCGATTTGGTTAGTGCGATCGGCGTATTTGAGTGTCGCTTCAAGGAGTTGTTCTTTGGATTTGAAGTAGTAAAGGAGTCCTGCTTCGGTGATGTTCTGAGCTTGTGCCACGTCGCGAATGGTAAATCCCCAGAATCCGAATTGTGAGATGAAAGAGACCGTGGTTTCGAGAATCGCTTTCTTGCGGTCTTCTGCGCTCATTCGTTTCTTGGTTTTGCTTTCGATGTGGCGACGCATGCGTTCTCCTCTCTTGTGCTTACTAAGTTACAAGAAGGGGGAGAGGAAGTGTGTTGGAAACGTTGGGACACGCCGGCAAATGACAGATACAAGAGATTGTAATATGCTTTAACTAAGCAGTTACTAAGTAATAAAAACTGAAGTTGCTGTATGGGGCGAATCGTTGTGGATTGCTATTTGAAAACGCTGCCGTCGGAAAAATTCGCGTCTGACTTGCGTTCTTTCGAAAGGGCATCTATGACGAAAACCGGCTAGTTACCAAATGGTAGTTAGCTGGCTGGGCAGAGAAGCCCTATCGGAAAACAGGAATATCACAGAAAACACTACTGAAACATGAATCGAAGGAGAGGGTTTCATGAGTGAAGCAATCGCAAACAAAGAGGAGCGTTTGGTGTGTTATAACGCCAACATCGCCGCTGCAGACAAGGATCCGCAGCTGTCTCCTGAAACCGGCAAGCCACTGAGCAAGGTCAACACCATCCGTTTCGGTGCGGGCTTCCTGCTGTTCGGCGTGTTGTGGATGTCGGGTCTCGGCATCGTCTCCGCCGTGCTGCTGCCGATGCACTACAAGACCATCGAAGGCGCTGATCCGGATGCTCTCGTTGGCATCGTCAATGCGTTCACCGCGGTGGCATCCTTGGTTGCCAACCTGATGTTCGGCAACTTCTCCGATCGTTCCCGCTCCAGGTTCGGTCGTCGTACTCCGTGGATCGTTTTCGGCGCGGTGCTCGGTGGCGTCACCCTGTTCCTGACCGGCACCACGCATAACGCCGTGCTGCTCACCATCTTCTACTGCGCCTGCATGTTCGGCCTCAACTGCATGATCGCCCCGCTGGTCGCCGTGCTGTCTGACCGCGTGCCGTCTGGCATCCGCGGCACCATGTCCGCCTTCTATGGCGCAGGCTCCACCATCGGTGCTCCGATCGGTACCATGATCGGCGCATTCTTCATCGAAAACCTGACTGCCGGCTTCGCTGTCGCGGGCGTGCTCATGTTCCTCGGCGGCATCGTCGCCGTGATCATCCTGCCGAAGGAACAGTCCGCTGACTTCCTGCCGAAGGAAGAGGGCTCCTTCAAGGACGTCCTCGTATCCTTCCGTCCGCCGAAGTTCGCTGGCGCCCACGACTTCTACAAGGCTTTCGCCGGCCGTTTCTGCATGATCATGAGCTACCAGATGATCAACGTCTACCAGCTCTACATCATCCAGAACTACATTGGTCAGTCCGTCAAGGAATCCGCTGTCACCGTGTCCGTCGTTTCCATGATCATGATGGTCATGTCTCTGGTCGGCTCCTTCATCTCCGGCCCGGTTTCCGATTTCATCGGCCGTCGTAAGGTTCCGGTTGTCGTGGCTTCCGTGCTCTTCGCTATCGGTATTGCCATGCCGTGGCTGATCCCGTCCACCCTGGGCATGTATCTGTTCGCTGGCATCGCTGGCCTCGGCTACGCTGTCTACTCCGCGGTCGATCAGGCTCTGCTCGTTGATGTGCTGCCGAACAAGGAAGAGGCTGGCAAGGATCTGGGCATTCTGAACATGGGCACCACCCTTGGTCAGATGTGCGGCCCGGTCATCATGTCCACCATCGTGGTGTCCCTCGGCTACAACTTCGCCTTCCCGACCGCCATCGCCTTGGCCATCATCGGCTGCTTCTTCATCATGGCCATCAAGAAGGTCAAGTAACCCCACCTCCTCCCCCTCCCCTCAATTTCGAGAGAGGAGAGGGAGAGAGGGAATAGGAAGTTTTTCCAAAACTGAACAACAATGCAAAACTAAATAACAGTGCAAACGTAACGTCATAGCGTTACGAGCAGGATGCCGCGATAATCTGTTTAAGACCGTAAAGACTTGGCTAGAGCGGCCTGGAGCGTGTTGTGAATAGATTATCGCGGCATCCTGCGGTTTTTGCACTTACTGAAATGAAATTGCGTTGCCGATAATTCAATCTCAATAATTCAATCTCAAAAACTAAATATCGATAACTAAATCCCAATAATCAAATAAAAACAACTCAAAAAACGAATAAATATAAATCCAAAGAATCAGCGACAATACTAAGGACTTTCCATGACTACTTGGATCGCGACAACGCAAGACAACAAGCTTGCCGACAAATCATCCGAAATTGAATCCACGCATGCCACTTCCGCTTCCGATCTGCAGCTTGATGGCAATGAATATCAGGCATTGCGTGGCTTCGGCGGCTGCTTCAACGAGCTTGGCTGGCTTCCTCTGCAGACGGTTACTGAAGAGGAACGTGATCAGATCATCAAGGAACTGTTCAGCCCGGATGAGATGAACTTCACCTTCAATCGTGCGCCGGTCGGTGCCAATGATTTCGCCGATCATTGGTATAGCTATAACGAGACCGACGGCGATTATGAGATGGAGCATTTCTCCGTCGAGCATGATGAGCGGACGCTGATTCCGTATATTCATCGCGCGCAGGAATGGCAGCCGAACATGCAACTGTTCTCCAGCCCGTGGAGCCCGCCGACATGGATGAAGCGTCCGAAGGCTTATAACTATGGTCGTTTGGTGCAGACTCCTGAGAATCTTAAGGCATATGCGAAGTATTTCGTCAAGTACATTCAAGCTTATGCCGAGCATGGCATTACCGTGAATCAGCTGCATGTGCAGAATGAGGTGTTTGCCGATCAGAAGTTCCCGAGTGCATTGTGGGATTCCGAAGCGCTCAAGGTGTTCATCCGCGATTATCTTGGACCTGCTTTTGGCGAAGCTGGTCTTGACACCGATATTTGGCTGGGTACGCTGAATGGTCCGGAAGATATGGCGTGGACCGGCGGCTACGGCATGAAGCTGAATAATTACAACCGTTTTGTCGACAATATTCTGTTCGACGATGGCGCTCGCAAGTACATCAAGGGCATCGCTTACCAGTGGGCCGGCCAGAACTGTATTGCGCGTACGCATGAATCCTGGCCTGAAATCGAGCTGATTCAGTCTGAATCCGAATGCGGTATGGGTGATAATACGTGGGAATATGCGGAGTATATTTTCCACTTGATCAACCATTATTTGCGTAATGGCGCGACTGCTTACACTTATTGGAATATGATTCTTGACGATCAGGATTCTACGTGGGGGTGGTGGCAGAATTCACTGTTCACCATTACTGCGGATACGCATGAGGTTCGCCGTAATCCGGAATATTATGTGATGCGTCATTTCTCGCATTTCGTCAAGCCGGGTGCGCATGTGCTTGGCACTACGGGTCATTTCAATTCGATGGCTATTGCGTTCCGTAATCCGGATGGCACCATTGTGGTGGTGGCCCAGAACGCTCTCGAAGAGGAGCGTCCGTTTGAATTTGCCGATCCTTGCAATGCCGATCGCGGTATCAAGGTGACGCTTGCTCCGCGTTCGTTCAACACGTTTGTGCTGGACTGACGGGAGCTGCCTGGCTGATGCGAATGTGTGCGTAACGCGTCGGCTTGGTTGTGGCAGAGGTTTGTTGAATGCCGGATGGCAAGTTTCCCTTCTCTTCCTGCCATCTTCGCAAGCCGGTGTTGTGTTGCGGGGCGTTTGCCTATGGTGATCGGTTACCGGTCGCCGCAGGCAAACGCCTTTTTGCGTTTGCGGTGTCTTTGCTTGTTTGCGCTCTGTTCAGCGGTAGCCGTCCCATGTGGGGGAGGGGAATAGGATGTGTTCTGCGCGTTCCCATAGTTGCATCATGGATTCGCTGGGATTGGTTAACGACTGGATTTGCACGCCGTCCATGGCAAAGAACGCGGTGACGATGAGGTCATGCAGGCGTTCTGGATCGCGGTATTCTTCCGGTAGTTCCCAGTCCACGCTGGTCATGTCGATCAAAATCGAACTGTGTCTGTTCTGGTAGAACTTGTGGGCTGGGTGTTCTGGATCGGACGCTTCGATGGCGAGGCGCATGAACAGTGCGACAAGTTCGGGACGTTTGGCGTTGAGGCGCACGGTTTCGTGCAATGCGCCGGGCAGATGTCGGCGTTCTTTGGTTGCTGAATCTGTTTGGTCGCAGTGGCTGATGGCTGCGCCCAATGCCGTGTGGGCATTGCCTTCTTCTTCGGAGTCGTAGAACGTTTCGATGACCAATGAGAGTAATTCTTCTCGGTTTTTGACGTAATGGTTGAGTCCGGGCAGGGTCATGCCAACTGCATCGGCTAATGCTTGCATGGGGAAGCCGTATGACCCGTATTGCGTGATTAGGGTTACCGCTTCTTGTGTGATTTGTTTGCGTCGCTGCGCTGGGGAGAGTCGTTTTCTTTGGTTGATTGGACGGCTCTTGATGCTGTTTGCTGATGTGTTTTCCTGTGATTCCATACTGATTTGAAGAATACTATTGCCGCTGTCCACATGCGTTTTCATGTGGTTTCGATATTGCGGTTATGCGGTTGATTGCTGTGCTTGAAAGTAGGTCGTTGTTCGACACGCCGATTTGTTATCTTATATCTTTAAGATATAAGATAACTGACGAAGCCGATGAGAGTTGACTTCAACACAACGCCTCTCTTGCCTGTTGTTTGCATGATCATTGAAGATTCGGCAAAAACGTAGAGGGCTGACTTTGAAAAAGAAAGATAAAGATAAGGAGACAAGCATGACTGACGCACGGCCTGCGGAACATGCCAACGAGCTTTCCAAAATCGACAAAACGCGTTTCTGCGTAGCGTTCTTCGTGTTCTCATTCGCATGGATGCTGGCGTTGCGGATCGTTGCTGCAGTGCTGCTGCCGCAGCGTTTGGCTGATATCGCGCCCGACAGCAAAGACGCCATTTTCGGCGTGCTGAATTCAGCCACGGCATTGGCCTCGCTGATTTCCAACCTCGTGGTTGGCAACATGTCTGACCGTACGCGCTCGATCTTCGGACGTCGTACGCCATGGATCGCATCGGGCGGCATTGTTGCGGGCATTTCGCTGTTCCTCATCGGCATTCTGCCGGACGGTGTGAGCATTGGCATCAGCTACTGCATTTCCATGGTCGGTCTGAACATGATGATCGCACCGGTCATCGCATCTTTGTCTGACCGTATTCCTGAAGATATGCGCGGCACCATGTCCGCATTTATCTCTGCAGGTACGTTGTTCGGTTCTGCTCTTGGTCAGATTGTTGGTGCGCAGTTCATCACCCTGCAGCTCCCGGGCTTCATCGCGTCCGGTGTGGCTATGGGTCTTTCCGGTGTGCTTGCCGTGGTCTTCTGGCCGAAGGAAAAGTCCAGCAAGGATATGCCTAAGGAAAAGGTTGATTTCAAGGGTATTATCATGAGCTTCCGTCCGCCGACCAAAGGCGCTCGCGACTTCTGGCTGGCATTTATCGGCCGTTCCCTGTTGCTGTTCAGCTACTACATGATTCTCAACTACCAGCTGTATATTCTGCAGGACTACATTGGTCAAAGTGTTGAAGATTCCGCGGCCACCATTTCCACCATGAGCTTGGTGCTGATGGTTGTCTCCCTGATTTCCGCGCTTTCCGCAGGTCCGATTTCCGACAAAATCGGTCGCCGTAAGATTCCGGTTGTGGCCGCAAGCGTGCTGCTCGCCATCGGTTATGCTCTGCCATGGCTCATGCACAACGCGTTGGGCATGATTCTCTTCTCCGCCATCGGTGGCTTCGGCTACGGCATGTACGGTTCCGTCGATCAGGCGCTCAATGTTGACGTTCTGCCGAATGAAGAAGAGGCCGGGAAGGATTTGGGCATTTTGAACATTGCCACTACTCTCGGTCAGATGGTCGGCCCGATTGTCACCTCCGCCATTGTGGTAGCTACCGGCTCGTACGGACTGGTGTTCCCGACGGCAATCGTTATGGTGGCGCTCGCCTGCATCTTCATTCTGATGATTAAAAAGGTGAAGTAGCGTCGGCGCTTTTCGAAATAACTTGGCCGGAGATTCTTTCATCATCTCTCCTGGAATCTTCGGCCATTTCGCATATATTGTGCGGCACAATAACTACAAGAACCATACGAATTACGAACGTTGCAGATGTGAGCACTACGGCAAAAGGAGCAAACCATGGTTGTCTGCATTGACCCGAACAGTACGATTGGTCGTATCGATCCGAAACTGCATGGCCAATTCATTGAATTCCTTGGCGAATGCATTGATGAAGGTCTATGGGTGGGAGAGGATTCCCCGATCGAAAACGAGCGTGGCTACCGCAAGGCCACATTGGATGCTTTGCGTGCATTGAGGCCGCCGGTTATTCGCTGGCCGGGCGGATGCTATGCGGATACCTACCATTGGCGTGACGGTGTGGGCCCGCAAAGCGAACGTAAAACCACTTTCAACGAGAATTTCGCCACCTATGAGCTGGACGATCACAGCTTCGGCACCGACGAATTCCTGCGTTTGTGTGAAATGCTCGGCGCTGAACCGTGGATCAATATCAACATGCTTTCCGGCACGGTCGCCGAAATGAAGGATTGGATGGAGTACTGCAATCGTGCGCAGCCCACTGATCTTGCCAAGGAACGTGAGGCTAACGGCCATAAGGCACCTTACGGGGTGAAATATTGGGGGATCGGCAACGAAGTGTGGGCTGGCGGCGGTACCATGACTCCGCGGACCTACCTCAATGAATACCGCAGGTTCGCATCCGCCATGCCGAGCTTCACCACCGATGTGTTCGCGCCGACCCCAATGTATGCTATTGCGAGCGGTCCCGACGGCAACAAGCCGCGCGAACGCGTGCAGTGGACCCAGGATTTCTTCCGCGGTCTTGCCGAATATCGTCAGCCGAATATCGACGGCTATGATCTGCACTTCTACAATTGGAACGTGGATAACGATGCCGACACTCCCACCCGGTTCGATGAAGACGGCTGGAATGCGGTGATTGAGGGATGCCTCGAACTTGAAGATATTCTGCGTGATCAGTGGCGTTTGATGAATGACGGCCTGGCGCTTATTCATGAGCCGGAGGTGGCTATGGATTCCAAGCTCGCGCATGTCGATCTAATCATCGGCGAATGGGGCAATTGGCACAAGACCGCATTCTTCGCACGCCCTGCGCTCAAGCAGCAGGTGACCATGCGTGACGCCATCACCACCGCGCTTACGTTGGATCTGCTGCAGCGTAATTGCGACAAGGTGACCATGGCGTGTAACGCGCAGACCATCAATGTGCTTAACTCACTGATCTTGACTGAAGGCGATCGGACCATCCTTACGCCTAACTACGATGTGTTCATGATGTATAAGGCGCATCGTGGCATGACCGCACTTGATGTGGCGCGTAACGATTCCGAGGATTCTGCCGTGTATACGTTTGCGTCACGTAATGAGGATGGCACGCAGCTGCTGATTAATCTCACCAATGCGCATATGAACGATGGTGCCGAAGTGCGGCTGCATTTGCCGTGCGGCGCTCAGGTTGATTCGATGGAAACGCTTGCTTCCGAAGATCCGCATGATTGCAACACAGTGGAGCATTCGGATCTGGTGCGCACTCATGCCGTGGACGTGGATAGTGCCGTGAGCGTGCACGAATCTGCCGGCGGTGCCGAGCTGACGGTAACGTTGCCCGCTGCCTCGGTGAGTGCCTTGCACGTAACGATTCGCCAGCGATAAGCAGTAATCGTCTCTCCGGCTGCAGGTTGCCTCTTTCTTCCCGCAAGAAAGAGGCTTTTTTCTTATGATTAATCGCATGATTCTGTGAAATTGCTGCACGATTTTGATTGTCGGTCCCACGATTTTCGCAAAGGGTGCTTTATGCGAAATAGTGCGACAGCGGTTCGGAGAGATGTCCGAGACGAGTTGCGGGGAGGAGAAAAATGTACTATCATCTAACTTAGTAATTACTAAGTAATAAAAAATATGATTGAAAGCGTACGAAGGAGTGCATATGGACCTTAATTACATCAAGGGCGTGAACCTGGGTAACTGGCTGGTTCTGGAAAAGTGGATGAACCCGGCATTATTCGATGGAACCACTGCCGATGACGAATACTATCTGCCGACGCAACTTGATCCGGCCGTCTACGAGGCCCGTATCAGGACCCACCGCGCCGAATACATCAACGAGCGCGACTTCGCCACCATCAAATCGTGGGGACTGAACTCCGTGCGCATCCCCGTGCCGTACTTCATCTTCGGCGACCGCGCGCCGTTCATCGGCTGCATCGACGAACTCGACAAGGCCTTCAACTGGGCCGAGAAATACGGCCTGACCATCCTTATCGATCTGCACACCGCACCGATGAGCCAAAACGGCTTCGACAACGGCGGCATCTCCGGCGTGTGCAAGTGGGCGCAGCTGCCCGACGAAGTCGAATTCGTGCTGTCCGTGCTCGAACGCCTCTCCAAGCGGTACGGCCATCGTCGGGCGCTGATGGGCATCGAAATCATCAACGAGCCGAACACCGCCACCTGCTGGCCGATGGCGAACGTGACCGAACGCTACAAGGCGGTCGATCCGGAACTCGCCGAAGGCACCGGCCCGATCGCATTCGACTGGCTCAAGAACTTCTACATCACCGCCTACCACCGTCTGCGCGACGCTGACAAGGGCGCGTTGCCGACCGACAAAGTCGTGGTGTTCCACGACGGTTTCGACATCGAACAGTGGAAGGACTTCATGCGCGGCCCCGACGGCAAGCTCGCGCCCGAGTTTAAGAACGTGGTCCTCGATACCCACCAATACCTCATGACCGCCGAAACGATGGGTTGCCCGCAGACAGCGGAGGGCTACGACGACTTCGTGAGGAATACCTATGCGCCGATGATCGCCGAGATGAGCGAATACTTCCCGGTGATTGTGGGGGAGTGGTGCCTGTTCAACTCCGTCGGCTGCGGTGTGGACACCCACGGCGGCCAAAGCGTGCTCAACGGCGAGGAAGGGGCTCAGGTCGAAACCCTGACCGCCGAACAGAAGCGCTCGCTGTACCGGGGCCTAGCCGAATCCCAGCTCGCCGCATGGAGCAAGGGCAGCGGCTTCTACTACTGGAACTACAAGCTGCTCACTGACACTGTCAACACTCCCGGCTGGATCGGCTGGGACGCATGGGACCTTGGACGCTGCATCGCCCAAAACTGGTTCCCCGTCCAAAAGTGATTCCGTCGGACGCAAGAATCGTACAAAGCAACGCGTGATATCAAGAACATTAAGGAACGACAATGCTGCATAATCCGATCTTCAAAGGCTTCAATCCTGATCCGGCCATCTGCCGTAAAGGCGACGACTACTATGTTGCTGTCTCTACATTCGAATGGTTCCCGGGTATTCCGATTTACCATTCGAAGGATATGAAGCATTGGGAGCTGCTCACCCACGTGCTTACTGATGATACGAAGCCGAACCTCACCAAGCTGCCGAGCGCTAAGGGCATTTGGGCTCCATGTCTCACGTATTGTGAGGAAGAGGACATGTTTTACGTGATTTACGGCGTTATGAACTCCATGAATGCACGCTATTTCGACGTGAATAATTATCTGATTAAGTCAAAGAGCATTGAAGGTCCGTGGAGCGAGCCGGTATATCTGACATCTTCTGGTTTCGACGCGTCCATTTTACATGATGACAATGGCAAGAAGTACATCGTCAGCTTGGAGTGGGAGACCCGTGAAGGCTATGAGAAGCCGGGCGTGATCTGCTGTGTGGAATATGATCCGGAAACCAAGCATGTGGTTGGCTATCCGAAGCGTATATGGCGTGGCGCTACTGATCGTGGCTGCATTGAGGCTCCGCATCTGACCAAGCGTGACGGCTGGTATTACATTATGTGCGCCGAGGGTGGCACTGGCTACAACCATGCCGTGACCATGGGCCGTTCCCGCAATGTGTGGGGTCCGTATGAGCCGGATCCGAATGGTCCGCTCGTCACTTCGCAGCCGAAGGAGTCAAACGAGCGTGCTGATGACGATCATTTGAAGCCGCGCTATTTCAACCCGGATTCCGTGCTGCAGAAGTCCGGGCACGGCTCCTACGTGGATCTGCCGAACGGCGAGACATATCTTGTGCACCTGACCAGCCGTCCGTTTGTGCCGGAATTACGTTGTACGCTTGGCCGTGAAACCGCCATTCAGAAGATGACATGGACGAATGACGGCTGGCTGCGCATGGCGGACGGCTCCAATCTGGCCAAACTCGAAGTCGAAGAGCCGGATCTGCCGGATGCGCCGATGCCGGAGATTCCCGGGCACGACGACTTCGACGGCGGCGCGATCGGCAACTGGTATTATTCGCCGCGGCAGATGCCGACCACCTTCGCCAACGTGACGGAACGCCCCGGTTGGCTGCGCATCCGCGGCAAGGAATCGTTGGCATCGCTCAACCGCACGAGCCTGATCGCACGCAAACTCACCAGCGTGTACGCCACCGTCACCACGAAGATGGAGTTCGAGCCGGAAGTCTACCAGCACAGCGCTGGCTTGACCATCTACTACGACAACATGAATAATATTTTCCTGCGCAAGTATTATTCACAGACGCTTGGCGGCAGCGCGATTTCGATTGTGCGTCTCGAAAACGGTGAAAAGACGGAAATGCTTGACACTCGCGTTGCTGTGGAAGACAAGCCGATCTATTTCCGTTTGAATATCGAAGGTCGTCGTACTTGGTTCGAGTGGGGTTATGATGGCGAGAACTGGACCAAGATTGGCCCGGATTTCGACACTACCACCTTCTCTGACGAATACTGCAAGTACGGCGAATTCACCGGCACTATGGTCGGCATCGCCATCACCGACGCCGCTCTGCACGAGAAGACCGCCGACTTCGACTTCTTCGACTACGAGGCGGACGAGACGAAGCCCGTCGACTGATCCCGCCCGGCCGGCCACCACGATCATTCAACGACCCTGATCCGGCTGTGATCCGATTCCGAGCGGCCGCGTGGCCGCTCGCGGGGCGCATACAATGGACCAAGGAACGTTGCGAATGACGCGCGGTTCCTTGGCCCATTGGGCCGAATGGGTTTTGCCATGGGTTGTGATGGGCGGAAGCGAAAAGTCGGGCAACCCCCGAACGTAAGGGCGGTGAGACGCATGGTGCTAGGCATCGACGAGCGAATCGACGGCGTGAACCTCGGCAACTGGCTGGTGCTGGAGAAATGGATGGATCCGAAACCGTTCACCCGCAGCGCCGAAGACGATGAAATCTGGATGCACCGCACGCACGTATCCCTCTGGTCCGAACGGAATCTCGCCGAGGAACTGCGCCGGCACCGCGAAACCTACATCACCTTGGAGGATTTCCGTATTATCGTCGGTCACGGAATCAACCTCGTACGCATTCCCATACCGTATTTCATCTTCGGCGACTGGCCCGGGCATCCGGGCTGCATCACGTACCTCGACCGCGCGTTCCGCTGGGCGCGGGAGACGGGATTGAAGATTATGATTGACCTGCATACCGTTCCCGAATCGCAGAACGGTTTCGACAACGGCGGTCTGACGGGTGTGTGCAAATGGGCGCAGAATACGGACTTGGTGGAGTACACGCTGAACGTGCTGGAGCGATTGGCTCGCCGATACCGCGACGAACCGGCCCTGCACAGCATCGAAGTACTCAACGAACCAGTGAGCTGGTCGGTGTTCCATAGCACGTCGAACACGGCGAAAGACTCTCATGAGGCTTCCGGTAGCATGTATGTCTCACTGCGGTTTCTGAAGCGCTTCTACCGCGACGCTTACGCCCGGTTACGCGCCGTGCTACGTCCGGAAACCGTGATCGTATTCCATGACGGTTTCCGACTACTCCGCTGGGGCGGTTGGTTTCGTCGTGCTGGCATGCGCAACGTCATGCTCGACACCCATCAGTATCTCATCGCGATGGAGGATCCGCTGTTTTCGGGACCGGCACGCCGGCTGTACCTGCGATCGCGGCGACTGCCATGGCTGTACCGGATGCTGGTGGGCGCGAGTGGCATCGCCATCCGTTCGGCGGCCCGTCGTATTCCCGTGCTGGTGGGCGAGTGGTGCGTGGAGAATCAGTGGGCCCTACACAGCCAAAACCGATCGGCTGCATACCGCCAAGTGTCACGATTGCAACGCGCGGCATGGGACGTGTCGGCGGGGCAGATCTATTGGAGCTACCAGCTTGCGCGCTCCGCGAAACCGGGTAGTGGCGAAGGGAAACCGCCGCGGGATCCTCGCAACGGCGGCAATCTTGAGGCGTGGGATCTGACTCGCGTATGGCGTCATGGATGGATTCGGGCGGATACCTCTCACGATGACGTGCCATAGGCAGTCAATCAACGGCAATCGACGCAAGGTGCATTAGACTCGGAATCATGGCAGAGGAAGAGACTTCGAAACGTATCCGAAAATCACCGCAGGAGCGTCGAGCGGAAGTGCTGGATGCGGCTGTTCAGCTGATCAGTGAGCGTGGATTCAATGGCATTTCCATCCAAGACGTGGCCGACAGGGTCGGCATCTCCAAACAAGGCGTGTTGCGATACGTCGACAACAAAGACAAAATGCTGGCGCTGGTATATGACGAATACTACGGGCAGACCGGCACGCCGGAGGACTTCTTCTCTTCGGGCATGCCGGGCAGCGACCCGTCCGCGCCGCATTTTCCCGCGTATCTGCGCTACCTGGTGAAACACAACTCGCGCCGCCGCATGATGGTGCAGCTGTTCACCGTGCTGTCGGTGGAATCCCTGAACCCGGATCACCCATTGCATGACGAATTCATGGGACGCATGGAGGACATCTGGGAACACTACTCGAAATACCCGTGGGTGGTTCCGCCGCAATTGGGCGCATGGGCCGGCAGCATGCGGCCAGTGGTGCGCAAAGCCATGGAAATCATGGATGGCATTCAGCTGTGGTGGCTGCGCGAACCGGAAGTGGACTTGTGTGAGGAATGGTCCGAAATGGAGAATCTGCTGTTTCCCGCGCCCCTCTGGGATGCATGCCGCTGATTTTATGTGTGTTCCGCATACGTTCGGGGGTGACCTGACGGCCACCCTCATTTTGCTTATCTTCTATTGTGGTAGTGCCTGAAAAGTTTGCTGAAAGAGACATGCTGGTTTCTTGAGATGTCGACCATTTTGATGCAGTCAGACTACCTGCTGCGCTTCCCGTATAGACGCCAATGCTGGTTCCCAACATCCCTAGCGATACTAGTATCATTATTTTACGGAAGAGTCTAGATTCAGTAGAATTACCAATTCTACATAATAATTCGTCATATATAGAACCTGCTGCAGAATTAGTTACAATTGTCCCTCTGTAAAAAGTTAATTTTACTCATTATATTGACTATTTATAAGATAATTAGAACGTTGAATAATCTCAGATTCATTCTTGCCGGAAATAAGAAATTTCCTGTCAGAATCAACAGAGTTATGAGCGATACCTTTTTTCTTGCCCACAGATTCCAAAACCGCCCAATCCGGGATTTCTTTTTCCTTTGGCCAGTTCAATCCAGCGGTTTCCAGCAGTATGCCATACTGAGATGATCGCGTAATATTCGCATCCGCATCGACAAGACCAAGTTCCAATAGGAAGTTGGCCTTGCTTTGGTCTATGCCATAGGCGGCTGCCAGCTCCTGCTTGATGAGACCGCCTCCTCTGCGTGCCGCCATTTCCCCGAATACGAAATCACCGGTTTCATTCTTATAGAATTCGATATGCATCACATTCGGAATCGTCTGATCGTTGAAAGATGCAATTAATTGCTTTGTCAGTCGGAGCAGCTCGGAATAGTCGGCACCGTTCTCATCCAACATCACGGAACCGGTGTTTTGTTTCTCGAAATCCAGTGGCGGGACAAGGTACCGTGATGGTGAGATCAGAATCGAACCGGAATTGATATAGACTACATCCACATGGTAGACGGAACCGGAACAATATTCCTCTAAGTAATACTGGTTTGAATGCACGTTTCGTATGAATTCCGGCTTGGTAGCTAAAGCAGGCAGGTCATCTTTCGAATGCAATATCGTAATGCCTGCAGACCCTGCGCCCCATCGAGGTTTGAGAACAACCGTCTCCCAACGATCGAACGCCGAAATAATATCTCCAAAGCCTTGGCAGGTGGTATAGGGAATAATCTTTAATCCGGCATCAAGGGCCGATTGTTTCATCGTGACTTTATCTCGACAGCTTAACGCCAGTTCATGCTGTAAACCGGGAATTCCAAATAAACTTCTCGCCTCTGCAACCCTCAGTACGTCTTCCTCTGAGCTGGAAACTATCCTATCTGGTTTAAATTTCCTGACAATATCAAAGAATTTTGCGGTAGCGCTATCAGAGGAATAATCGGAAACCTCGATTTCCTTGATGACGGAGCTCGGCCAACTATGGTGTGCGGCTCGATCGTTCGAGGTGAAGACCATAACTTCTAAACAATCGAAACGTTCTTGGATTTCCTCAATCCATTTAGGATAATTTGAGAAAGATTTGGGCTGTTGCAGCAATAATACTTTCATGTCATTCCCCTTCCGGTGTACTCACCAAGACTTTTTCTTTCAATGACGAATGATTCTTTGTCCACGTTTTCTAATTTGATTAGTGACGACTGCAGGCATTATTCCCACTAACGCCAGTGCACACCAATACCAAGCCGTCAATCCTGCAGGACGTAGTGCCGGAACGATCCAACCGCCAAGGAATGAGCCTGCCGATTCACCAATGGCTGCAATTATCAGCCGATAGTTCAGAATGTCCACCAAAGGCTTATCTGGCTGTGCCTCTACCAGAGCAATATTGATTAATGGCGCATAGATGCATTCTGCAATGGAGAACACAACCAAGGAAATGATGCATATCCACCAGTACGACGAGACTCCGCAGGCGAATAGTGCGAAGGAAATTCCATAAATCCCCAGGCTTTTGACTATGAATGAGGTGGCATTATGTTCTTTGGTCATATTGCGCGAGATGATCTTACTTACCGGCATTTGCAGTGCTATGACCGATATGGCATCAATGGAATAGAACAATCCTCTTATGACTGGACTATCGGATAACGAGTGGAATTCCAATGCCATTCCGGCAAAAAGCTGACCATTCATTATACTGCCCACGAACACCGCCAGGATGGCAAGAACCGTACCGGGACTTTTCAGCGAGTCTGTAATGGTCTTCACGATGGAGGAAGTGTTTTCCTCGCCGCTTTTCTCATTGCGTATGAAGACATGATGAGTCAGCGCTATTGGAGCTAGTAAAGCAGAAAAAGCATAGAGTCCGACGATGATTGCAATAAAGAGCGTTTGTCCGAAAGCTTTATATATGTAATTCGAGCCCAGAGGTCCAATCGCGGATCCAAGATTGGCTGCCATAGTCACTAAAGCAAACAAAGAAGCCTGAATTTTTTTATCCTTTACTGTAGCGATGATATGCCCTCGTAGGGCAAAATTAACCAATGAAAGACCGAGTCCCAGCAAAGCCAAATCCGCAAAAAGGAAGCCGATAAAACCACCCATTGCCGGTTGTAGCAGCAAAAGTGAAAAAACCATGAATCCGAAACCGGCCTCGGTGAGGGATACCGTTGAGAAACGCTCAATCAGGCTACCTATAAAAACAGTACTGCCTCTAGAAAAAAGAGATAAAATTCCGAGCGCCAGCCCAACATATAGCGATGACGCCGCAGAAACTTGGCCGGTGAGAATAACCGAAAGAAGGGAGAAGAGACCGCTGTACGCAGCAGTATTCAAAAAGTAATTCACTGATATGGAGTCTCTTTTAATATCGTTCGGCTTCTCCATTTGAATGGACCTTCTTTTATGCTTTACAAATAATGTCTCCCCATGCTAGTTGTCATAGGGGAATTGTTCATTGCTGCGTCCACATATAGTGACGCTTGGTTTTGGCATACTTGGGGGTGTCTGTTTCAAAGTTTACCGTGCTTTCTGCGGAATCGTTGAATCCTGAACATCCGTTGCATGATGAATTCACTGCTCGTATGGACGATATTTGGGAGAACTATTCGCAATATCCTTGGCTGATTCCTCCGCAATTGGGTTCATGGAAGTCGAGTATACGACCGGTGGTGCGTAAGGCCATGGAAATCATGGATGGTGTGCAATTATGGTGGTTGCGCGAGCCTGAAGTTGATTTATGCAAAGAGTGGGCTCAGATGGAAAACATGCTGTTTCCATCCCCGTTGTGGGATGCATATCGTTGATTTTGAATACTTGTTGAGATTGGCATTGCATGCGCGTGCGAAAAGGCGAGGGTCTGATGGTCCCTCGCCTTTTGCGTTGACGGGTTTATGTCGAGTTGCGGATGTGCATATGATATACTAAAATACCAATTGGTAATTAAAGGAAATCGCTTCAATGAGGAAAGTGAGCAATCCATGACCGAAACCACTGAAAATACTGTAAATCTGCCCTATAGGAATCCGAAACTTCCTACTGAGGAACGCATCGCCGATCTGCTTGGTCGAATGACCCTTGAGGAAAAAGTCGGACAGATGATGCAGCTTGACGCGCGAAGCGGCGATTTGGACGATCTGATCGTCAACAAGCACGTTGGTTCCATTCTGCACACCTCGCCGTCCGATCTGCCGAAAGCCGTGGAAACGGTGAACGCCAAAACCCGTCTCGGCATTCCGCTGGTGATCGGCGACGACTGCATTCACGGCTATTCCTTCTGGCCGGGAGCCACCATTTTCCCGGAACAGCTGGGCATGGCAACCACGTGGGATTCCGAAAAGGTACAGGCCGCGGGCCGTGCCACCGCCGAGGAAGTGTCAGCCACCGGCGTGCATTGGACGTTCTCCCCGGTGCTGTGCATCGCGCGAGACACCCGTTGGGGCCGCGTAGGCGAAACCTTTGGCGAAGATCCGTACCTGATTGGCGAAATGGCATCGTCCATTGTCAAGGGCTATCAAGGTGGAGCCAAGGCGGGCGAGCCGCTCGCCAAAGACGCGATCCTCGCATGCGCCAAGCATTTCGCAGGCTATTCCGAAACACAGGGAGGGCGTGACGCTTCCGAAGCCGACCTGAGCCACCGCAAGCTGGAATCCTGGTTCCTGCCGCCATTCGAACGCGTAGCCAAGGAAGGCTGTGGCACCTTCATGCTCGGCTACGAATCCATCGAAGGTGTGCCGGTCACCTTCAACAAGTGGCTGCTTTCCGACAAACTGCGTGGCGCTTGGAACTATCAGGGCACGCTCATCACCGACTGGGACAACGTCGGCCGTTCCGTGTGGGAGCAGAAGGTCAAGCCTGATTATGTGCAGGCTGCTGCCGATGCGGTCAAGTCCGGCAACGACTTGGTGATGACCACGCCAAAGTTCTACGAGGGTGCGATCGAAGCCGTGAAGACCGGTCTGCTTGACGAATCGTTGATCGATGCCGCCGTGGCTCGTATTCTCGCACTGAAGTTCCGTCTTGGACTGTTCGAAGATCCACGCTTGCCCGACCAGAAGCGTATCGATGCAGTGATCGGTTCCGAAGAGCATCAGCAGCTCAACCTTGAAGTGGCTCGCGAAGCCGTGGCATTGCTGAAGAACGACGGTTCACTGCCGTTCAACGTGGCCGGTGCGAAGCGTATCGCGGTCGTTGGCCCGCTCGCCGATGACGTCCAGACCCAGCTGGGCGACTGGGCAGGCAGCTCCGGCCAGATCAACTGGATGCCTGACGGCCACCCGCGTGAAATGATCACCACCGTGCTTGATGGTTTCAAGCAGCTCGCTCCGGAAGGTTGCGAGGTCGTGTACTCTCGCGGTGCCAACATCGTGGATTTGGTGCCCGATCCGGAAGGCGAGTTCTACCCGGATGGACAGCCTCGCCCGAAGATCGGCGTTTCCGCCAAGATTGATCGCGCACTGCTTGGCGAAGCCGTGGAAAACGCACGTAAAAGCGACCTGATCGTGGCCGTGGTGGGCGATGTGATCCAGGCCATTGGCGAAGGCTGCTCCACCGCCACGCTTGAACTGCTCGGCGGACAGAATGCACTGATCGATGCACTGTCGAACGTGGCTCGCGAAACCGGCAAGCCGTTCGTGGTGGTGCTCGTCAGCTCCAAGCCGCAAGTGCTGCCGGCATCCGTGATCGGTACCAATGGCGTGATTGTTGACGAAACTCCAGCCGAAGGCACTTCGGCTCTGCTGTGGGCTCCAAGCCCGGGCATGAAGGGCGGCCAGGCCATCGCCGAAATCATTCTCGGCGAAACCGAACCGAGCGGACGCCTGCCGATCACCTTCCCGCGTCACGCAGGACAGCTGCCGGTCTACTACAACCAGATTCGAGGCCAGCACGGCAACCGTTACGCCGACCTCACGCAGAATCCGGCATTCGCATTCGGCGAGGGTCTGAGCTACACCACGTTCGAATACGGAGATCCGACCATCACCAACGTTCCGGAATCCGGCATATTCGCCGAAACCGACACTGTGCATGCCGAAATCACCCTCACCAATACGGGCGATCGCAAGGGCACGGAAGTAGTACAGCTCTACATCGGCGACATCGTGACCTCCTACAGCTGGACTGATCGTGAACTTAAAGCATTCCAGCGCGTGGAACTCGAACCAGGCAAAAGTAAGACCGTTGCCTTCGACATTCCGGTTTCCGATTGCACCATCGTCGATTCGGAAGCTAACCGGATCGTCGAACCGGGCGAATTCGAAGTGCTTATCGGTCATTCCAGCCGTCGCGAACACTTGAAGCGCACCACCTTCACCGTCGCGTAAAAGCGAAACGAAATAAGCCGTGTCGCAGAACCTAATAATCGACACGCTAGTCTGATATGAGCCGCCTACGAAATGCCGATCGTGGGCGGCTCACATGAATGGGTCATCGTTGTGGCATACGCACTGTTTATGGCCGCTTCCGGATTCGTACTGGTGCCTGATCAGACGCATGCGTTGAACCAGTTGCCATCGTCAATGAACGCCGACTGTTCCGCGGTGATGAACGCCATACAGCAGCTTGCCGTCGCGATTGTGCTTGCCACTGGCGGTTATACGGCTTTGTTCCCGATCGCTGTGGTTGCGGTGCTGCTGGGCACGGTGTTCATCATGCTGATTCGCAAGGTGAAGTAGCTGCAGCTACTGCAGTAGCCGAAGCAACGCGCAGTGTGCCGGCGATTGCGGCACACGTAATCTCGACATTGCGTTCCGTATTGGCGATCAGCGTCGCAAGATCCGCCGACCCGGGCGCAATGCCGAACGTTGCGACGATGCCGGTCTCGTTCAACGCTTCGATGGTGTGTGGATCGCGGGTTACCGTTCCGCCAATGGCAATAGTTGGTTTTCCTTGCGATTGCGCCAGTTTCGCAATGCCATTCGGCACTTTGCCGTACGGTGTCTGACTGTCGATGGAACCTTCGCCGGTGATGATGACGTCGGCCCATGCGCATGCTTCTCGACCATGCGCAAGATCGAGCACAAGTTCGATTCCCGGCCGCACTGTTGTATTGAACAGGCCGAGCATCCCGCCGCCGGTACCGCCCGCGGCGCCTGTACCGGGAATGCGCTCAATATCGCGGCCATTGTATTGCATGATCGCGTGTGCGAGATTCGCGAGTCCCTGATCGAGGAGTTCGACCTGTGCTGTGTTCGCGCCTTTTTGCGGAGCGAACACATGCGCAGTACCTTCTGGTCCGGTCAAAGGATTGGCGACATCGCAGGCGAGAACAATCGGAACATTTTTTACAAAATCGGGAACTTCCGAATCGTCAATCCTCTCCAAATCAACAAGAGAACCGCCACCAAGCGGAATATCATGACCTGCCGTATCAAGAAAACGAAATCCAAGCGCGCGAGCCAATCCCGTGCCGCCATCCGTAGTGGCACTGCCGCCCAAACCAAGCACAATACGATCCGCGCCAGCGTCAATCGCAGCACGAATCAGCAAGCCGGTGCCGAACGTGGAAGCGGACAACGCATTGCGGTCGGCGGGGGAGACCCGTTCAAGTCCGCTTGCCGAAGCCAACTCGACTACGGCGGTGTGGAGAATACAAGAAGCATGATTATTGCCAAGAAAGCCAAACTGAGCGGTAATCGGGCGGCCGATCGCATCAACTGTCTCAACATTGTGCAACGTGCCGGCGGTGGCATGAACCAAGGCTTGCGTCAATCCTTCGCCGCCATCGGAAAGAGGCATGAGCCGGCATTCCGCCTGCGGATTGCCACGCTTAATGCCGCGAGCCATCGCCTGTGCGATTGCTTCAGCCGAAGCGGCTTCCTTGAACGAGTCCGGTGCCAGCAGAATCCGCATACATGTCTCCTTTTACGTCTGCATCCATACATTAATGCAGTGCCGGGGCAGAGGCTTAGCGGTAGTCCTCCCACATGGGCAGGGGGAACAGGGCGTCTTCGCATTCCGCCCACATGGCGTTCAGATCCTGACCGGGCGTGCGCAGCCAACGCAGCTGCACGCCATCCATCATGGCGAATCCCGCATTAAGCAGCCGACGCGTATCAACACCTTCGGGCACTTGCCAACGGATGTTGAGTGCGGTGTCGGCATTATGCAGCTCACGGTTGGCGAAGTACTCGTGTGCGGGGTGGTTCGGGTCGATCGCTTCGGCGCTCAACGTGGAAAACATGTGCACCTGAATCGGTCTGCGTGCGTTCACCGCCACGATTCTGCGCCACATGTCGGCGATCAACGGGCGTGGCTCACGTACTATGTCGGTAAGAATATCTTCCGTTTCGGAATCGTAGACTTCGTCCAGCGCGGCTGTGAGCAGTCCTTCCTTACTGCCGACATAATGCAGCACGCCAGCCTTGGTGAGTCCTACGCGATCGGCGATTTTCTGCAGGGAAGTGCCGTAATAGCCGAGCATTCCAAACAGTTCGACGGCCGCATTGAGAATCTCCGCTCTTCGGTCGACTTCTTCGTTGGCCATGATGATTCCCTCTCCTGCCTTCCATGAATGGCGATTCATGTGCGCTGCAATGCTTATGAATCGCCATTTCTCTCAAGTGGTAAATACTTGCAGTTACTTTACGGTCGGTTAACTGATTTTTCAAAGAAGATTGGCGTGTTGCGATGTTGATTTTGATAAAGTACCTACCGACCGGTTAGTAAAGATTTCGGGGTTGAGATTCCACAAGCCGGTTAACCGATACGAACTCAAGAAAACGATGCGAAAGAGGAACGTATGAGCGAAAACACCTATCCTTCCGTCAATGACCTGACGCTTGAAGAGAAAGCATCCCTAACTTCCGGCGGCGACGCTTGGCATCTGCAGGGCGTTGAAGCCAAGGGCATTCCCGGCTATATGATCACCGACGGACCCCACGGTCTGCGCAAGTCCAACTCGGCCACCACCGGCGAAGTCGATCTGAACAACTCCGTGCCCGCCACCTGCTTCCCGCCGGCCGCGGGCCTGTCCAGCTCGTGGAATCCGGAACTCATCCACCAGGTCGGCGAGGCCATGGCGGAGGAATGCATCCAGGAGAAGGTCGCCGTCATCCTCGGTCCCGGCGTCAACATCAAGCGCAATCCGCTCGGCGGCCGCTGCTTCGAATATTGGTCCGAAGACCCGTATCTGGCCGGCCATGAGGCAGTCGGCATCGTCGCCGGCGTGCAGTCCAAGGGCGTGGGCACCTCGCTCAAGCACTTCGCCGCCAACAACCAGGAGACCGACCGTCTGCGCGTATCCGCCAACATCTCCCAGCGGGCGCTGCGCGAGATCTACTTCCCGGCCTTCGAGCACATCGTCAAAACCGCCCAGCCATGGACCATCATGTGCTCCTACAACCGCATCAACGGCGTGCATTCCGCACAAAACCGCTGGCTGCTCACCGACGTGCTCCGCGACGAATGGGGGTATGAAGGCATCGTCATGAGCGATTGGGGCGCCGACCACGACCGCGTCGCCTCCCTCAACGCCGGCCTCAACCTTGAAATGCCGCCGAGCTACACGGACGACCAGATCGTCTACGCCGCACGTGACGGCCGCATCCAGCCCGAACAGCTCGACCGCATGGCCCAAGGCATGGTCGACCTCGTGAACAAGACGCGCTCCGCCATGAGCATCGACGATTACCATTTCGACGTGGACGCCCACGACGAGGTGGCCCATCAGGCCGCCATCGAATCCATGGTGCTGCTCAAAAACGACGACGACATCCTGCCGGTCGCTGCAAACGCGAAAATCGCCGTCATCGGCGAATTCGCCCGCACTCCGCGCTACCAGGGCGGCGGTTCGTCCCACATCACCCCGACCAAGATGACCAGCTTCCTCGACACCCTCGCCGCGCGGGGCGTCGACGTCGCGTTCGCACCGGGCTTCACCCTCGACCTCGAACCGGCCGATCGCACGCTCGAAGCCGAAGCCGTCGAAACCGCCAAAAACGCCGACGTCGTCCTCATGTTCCTCGGCCTTCCGGAAGCCGCCGAATCCGAAGGCTTCGACCGTGAAACCCTCGACATTCCAGCCAAGCAGGTCGAACTGCTCAAAGCCGTCGCCGCCGAAAACAAGAACATCGTCGTGGTGCTGTCCAACGGATCCGTCGTCTCCGTGGCACCATGGGCGGGCAACGCCAAGGGCATCCTCGAATCCTGGCTGCTTGGCCAGGCGGGCGGTCCGGCGCTCGCCGACGTGATCTTCGGCAAGGTCAGCCCGTCCGGCAAGCTGGCACAGACCATTCCGATGAACATCAACGACGATCCGAGCATGATCAACTGGCCGGGTGAGGAGGGGCACGTCGACTATGGTGAGGGCGTGTTCGTCGGCTACCGCTACTACGACACGTACGACAAGGCCGTCGACTACCCGTTCGGCTTCGGCCTGAGCTACGCGACCTTTGCGATCGACGGCGTGAACGTCGCCAAGACCGGCGCCAACACCGCACACGTCACCGCGACCGTCACCAACACGTCCGACGTGGACGCCGCCGAAACCGTGCAGGTCTACGTAGCTCCAGGCAAGGCCGCCGTAGCCCGCCCGAAGCATGAGCTCAAGGGCTTCCGAAAGGTGTTCCTCAAGGCCGGCGAATCGGCTGAGATTACCTTCGATCTGGACGAGCGCGCCTTCGCCTACTGGTCCGAGAAGTTCAACGACTGGCATGTCGAAGCCGGCGAATACACCGTCGAAGTCGGCACGTCCAGCCGCGACATCGCCGCCGTGGCCGTCGTCACGCTCGACGGCGACGGCAAGGCCCTGCCGCTCGACGAATGGTCCACGTTCGGCGAATGGGCCGACGATCCGGTCGGCTCCAAAATCGTCGCATCCGTGTATGCGGAAGGCGAGGCCGGCAATCTGCCGCAGCTGCCCGACAACGACATGATGCGCATGTTCCTCAAGTCCATGCCGATCAACTCCATGCCGATGCTGATGAGCGACGGCGGCAAGGCCATCACCGCCTTCATGCTCGACGAATACGCCAAAATCGCCGAAACCGCCGAATAAGACGGATTGACGTAAACAAGACGTAAGCAAAAGGAGTTTCAAGGATTTAGACCGAGGATGTGGCCCGCGAATGAACCGGTGCGGACCACATCCTCGGCTTTTTCATACTTGGTTTCGGCTTGTTCCGAGCTTATTTTTGGCTATTTTTAAGCGATTTTGCGATTACAATATTGCGCTCGGTGTGCTGCGATCCGGTTCCGTCACACACGACACGCTGAATGTTGCATATGCAACTGTTGCATGTACAACGTGTTATCTTATGTTCCGTGAACGATATACAGAACGATGGAACGGCTTCGGTGAACCCCGCGTTCGCCGAAGCATGGGAGCGGGGCGCATGCAAGCCTCCAAGCGTCGCCATCCGATCGCTGCACAACGTCATCAACCGGTATCTTACGGTGACGCGTCCTATGGAAGTGGAGAGTCTGAGCGGTGGCAACATCGACATCATCACCTTCCTCGCGCGCCATTCGGAACGGGAGATCTTCCCGCAGGATGTGGAACGCCGCTTCGGCATCACCCGGTCGACGTCGAGCAGGGTGCTCGCATTGATGGAACGCAAAGGGCTTATCGTGCGCGAATCCGTGCCGAGGGACGCGCGGTTGAAGAAAATCGTGCTCACTGACAAATCGCGCGATATAGCCGAGGCGCTGCGAGCCAACGCCATCGCTATGGAAGGCATTCTTCTTCAGGGTTTGAGCGATGACGAGATCCGCGAATTCATGCACGTGCTCGACGTGATGCAGACCAATCTGGTCTCCACTGGGCTGATCGGTGACGAAAGTCGCTATTCCAGCCTGGCATTGTGCGAGGCGGAATCGTGGGAACGGCAATCGCGGGAATGCGAATCGCAACCAACTGTACGGAAAACATCACAGGAAGACGAAACAGGAAAGGAAGAGTAAGTGAGCGGAACAAACGTGACAACGGCTGCGGTGCAATCGCAGCCAAAACAAAAGCGGCATCTCGTACGCACGCTTGGCAAATCGCTGCGTGAATATAGGAAGCCCAGCATTCTCACCCCGATATTTGTGGTGGTCGAAGGTGTTCTGGAAATCCTCATCCCCACGGTGATGGCGTCGTTGATTGATGAAGGCATCACCGGCAAAAGCATGCCCGCCATCGTCAAATTCGGTCTGATTCTTCTGGCGTGCTCGCTATGTTCGCTCGCGGCTGGCTTCCTTGCCGGTAAATTCGCCGCGATCGCCGGCGCTGGATTCGCCAAGAACCTGCGTCATGACGAATTCGAGAAGGTGCAGGGCTTCAGCTTCACCAATATTGACAAGTTCTCCACCGGCTCGATCATCACCAGGCTCACCACCGATGTGACCAACCTGCAGAACGCCTATTCCATGATCATTCGTCTGGGTGTGCGAGCCCCGATCATGATGATCGTGGCGTGGATCTTCTCGTTCCGCATCAGCCCGTCCATTTCCTTGGTGTTCCTGGCGTGCATCCCTGTTCTCGCTTTCGGTCTGTGTGGTCTGGCGGTGTACGTGCATCCGGTGTTCGAGCGTGTGTTCCACGCGTATGACAAGCTCAACAATGTGGTGGACGAGAATCTGCAGGGCATCCGTGTGGTGAAGTCCTATACCCGCGAATCCCATGAGATCGCGAAGTTCGGCCGTATTTCGCAGCGCATCTACAAGGATTTCAGCAAGGCCGACCGTGTGATGAGCTTCAACGGTCCGCTCATGATGGTCTGTGTGTACGTTTCGATGATTCTGATTGCTTGGATGGGCGCGCGGCAGATCGTCTCGTCCGGCAACAACGCCGCATTGGGATTGACCACCGGCGATCTGACGGCATTGGTCACATACGCCATGCAGATCCTCATGGCTATGATGATGCTGTCCATGATCTTCGTCATGTGCATCATTTCGCAGGCTTCCGCGGAACGTATCTGCCAGGTGCTCAACGAGGAAAGCACCGTCACCAACCCCGCCGAACCAGTCAAGACGGTTGCCGACGGTTCGATCGATTTCGACCATGTCACCTTCCGCTATTCCGACAATTCCGAAAAACCGGTGCTGGACGACATCACCCTCAAGATTCGTTCCGGCATGACCGTTGGCATTGTCGGCGGCACTGGCTCGGCCAAGTCCAGTCTCGTGCAGCTCGTGCCGCGACTGTACGATGTGACCGACGGTTCGCTTAAAGTCGGCGGTGTGGATGTGCGCAAGTACGATCTGGAAATCCTGCGCGACCAAGTGGCCATGGTTTTACAGAAGAACGTGCTGTTCTCCGGCACCATTGCGGACAACCTGCGCTGGGGCAACCCGAACGCCACCGACGAGGAAATCCGCCGCGCATGCCAACTGGCCCAGGCTGACGGTTTCATCCAGGAATTCCCCGACAAATACGACACCTATATCGAACAAGGCGGAACCAACGTGTCCGGTGGACAACGCCAGCGTCTGTGCATCGCTCGAGCGTTGCTGAAGAAACCGAAGATCCTCATCCTCGATGACTCCACCTCCGCGGTCGACACCAAGACGGACAAGCTGATCCGCGAAGCGTTCCACAACGAGATTCCCGACACCACGAAAATCATCATCGCGCAACGCATCGCATCCGTGCAGGAATCCGACATGATCCTTGTCATGGAAGACGGCCGAATCATGGCCGCCGGCACGCACGACGAACTGCTCGCAACCTGCGACGAATATAGATCCATCTACGAATCTCAAACCAAAAACCAGGCACAGCCTGAGGGGCTGAAGTGAAAGGAGGGATGGACATGACTGGGAAAACCGCTGAAAAGAACACTGGAAAAACCATGCAATCCAAGCCGGATATGAATCCGGACGTGAAGCCGGGCGCTAAGCCGCCAATGCAGAAAGCCGCTCCCGGCACCACCAAACGTATCTTCGACTACATCTTCCAATACAAATGGCATGTCATCGCAATCGTGGTATGCATTCTGGTCGGCGCGGCCGCCCAAGCCGGCTCCGCTCTGTTTCTGCAATCGCTGATCGACAGCTACATCCTGCCGATGGTCGGCGCAACGGATCCTGATTGGGGACCGCTGTTGCGCGCGCTGACGCTGATGGGCTGTCTGTATGCGGCTGGCACGTTCTGCAGCTGGTTGTGGCAGTGGCTCATCGTCACCGTCGAACAAGGCACGCTGAAGAAGATCCGCGACGACATGTTCGCCCACCAGCAGACCCTGCCAGTCCGCTACTTCGACACCAACGAGCACGGCGACATCATGAGCCGTTACACCAACGACACCGACACCCTGCGCCAGGCCATCAGCCAGTCCTTCCCGCAGATGTTCTCCTCCGCGATCTCCGCACTGGCCGCACTGGTCTCCATGCTGTGGCTGTCGGTGCCGGTCACGATCTTCGTACTCGTGTTCGCCGCGATCCTGTTCGTGGTCGTGCGCGCCATCGTCTCCCGCTCCGGCCGCTACTTCGTCAAGCAGCAGATGTGGATCGGCGACGTGAACGCCTTTGTCGAGGAATCCGTCAACGGTCAGAAGGTCATCAAGGTCTTCAATCATGAGGACGCCACCCAGAAGACCTTCGACGAGAAGAACGAGGAACTGTACAAGGCCTCCGCCGAAGCGAACACCTGGGGCAACGTGACCATGCCCGTCGTAGGCAACATGGGTTACATCCTCTACATCCTGCTCGCCATCGTCGGCGGATTCATGGCGCTCTCCGGCATGGGCAACTTCGGTCTCGCCGGCGCGGGCAAGCTCACCCTCGGCGCCCTCATCTCCCTGCTGACACTGTCTCGCTCCTTCGTCAACCCGCTCGGCCAGGTCTCCATGCAGTTCAACATGGTGATGATGGCGCTCGCCGGCGCGTCCCGCATCTTCCAGCTGATGGATGAGAAGCCCGAGGACGACGGCGGCTCCGTCACACTCGTCAACGTCGAGCTCGGCGAAGACGGCCGCACCATGACCGAAGTGGACCACGAAACCGGCCATTGGGCCTGGAAGCGTGAGGAAGGCGACGACGGCAGCCGTTCCCTGAAGGCCGCGCAGTCGCTGAGCCCGAAGGCCGCGGAAGTGGCGAGGAAGGCGCGCGAGAACGCGATCACCTCGCCGGACGGGCGCCTGACCCTGCTGCAGGGCGACGTGCGTTTCACCGACGTGACCTTCGGCTACAACCCGGACAAGCCCGTGCTGCACGACATCACCTGGTTCGCCAAGCCCGGCCAGAAGGTCGCGCTCGTCGGCGCCACCGGTGCCGGCAAGACCACGGTGACCAACCTGATCAACCGTTTCTACGACATCCAGGAAGGTATGATTCTGTATGACGGCATCTCCGTCAAGGGCATCCGCAAGCCCGACCTGCGCAAGTCGCTCGGCATCGTGCTGCAGGACGTGAATCTGTTCACCGGCACCGTGATGGACAACATCCGCTATGGCAAGCTCGACGCCACCGACGAGGAGTGCATCGCCGCCGCTAAGCTCACCAACGCGGACAGCTTCATCCGCATGCTGCCCAACGGCTACCAGACCGTGCTCGAAGGCGACGGCTCCGGTCTGTCCCAAGGCCAGCGCCAGCTGATCTCCATCGCACGCGCCGCAGTGGCAGACCCGCCGGCCATGATCCTTGATGAGGCCACCTCGTCCATCGACACCCGTACTGAGGAAGTGGTGCAGGCCGGTATGGACAATCTCATGAAGGGCCGTACCGTGTTCGTGATCGCGCACCGCCTGTCCACCGTGCGCAACTCCGACGTGATCATGGTGCTCGACCATGGCCGCATCATCGAGCGCGGTTCGCATGACGAGCTCATCGCGCAGAAGGGCGAGTACTACCAGCTGTACACGGGCGCCGTGGAACTGGAGTAAGGCTCCTTCTGCTTCGTTCCTGTCCCGTTCTTGGTGAATTGGACAGGCTGAACGGTAGTGTTCAACGAATGCAAGGGCCGTGCGGAAGCCACATATGTGGCTTCCGCACGGCCCTTGCGCATATGGCTCCCATGAATCGGCGGGCATGACCTTTTACGCAGGGTGCGCCCGCTGTGGCTTTTCATGGATTCCCCGAATCAATGGCGAAAAATCCATTGCGGGGACTACTCATGCGGTTCCGTAGGCGGTTTGGGTGTTCCGTAGGTGGTTGGGTCTGAATACCCGGCATGAAAACGGCCAGAATAAAGCCTTTCTCCAACCCCGATACTCTGACCAACCACCTACGGAAGCGAAAAACCACCTACGGAACTAGTCCAAGCCGTAACGGTGACTGGCTATCGCTCGGGCGACCATGCCGAACAGCTCGTTCAGCTTCTGCTTGGAAGCCAGATGCTCGCGGGTGGCGACAAAAGGAGTGAAACCGAGATCCCTCAGTCGGTTCCGCTTATCGAGGTCATACATCCAGCGGCCGTGGGTGTAGTGGTAATTTCCGTCGTATTCTATGCAGACGCGGTCATCCGGGTAGGCGATATCCACCTTCATCGTGCCCGAGCCGCGTATGTGGTCAATGATCTCATAGTTGACATGTGCCTCAGGCAGCCCGTAGGCATCGCTCTCCAAACGAAGCACCGTTTCCTGCGGGGAATCGGTACCTGGTTTGGACAGGCGCAAGGCCTTTCTGCATTTGGCGCTCCCAATGAATCGCGGCGCACTCCGGATGTAGTCGGAGAGCTCATCGTGAGTGCAGACGCGTAAATCGGGATTGGCGCAAGTGAGCCAATCCATGGCGATCACCAGACTTCGTTCGTCGACATAGGGCGCAATCTGACAGACTGCTTGCATCGCGGAGACGCTTGACACTAATTCGTCGGCGTGCACCCCGTCTATGCCATGTCTTGCGTAATGGAATTTCATTCCCTGTATTTTCCGTAAGTCGCGTTGCCGGCACACCGAAACGTGAACGAGCTCCGAACCATATCCGGGTAAATAATTCATGGTGGCGATCATGCCATGCAGCTCCAGCGCTGTGCCGTGGCTTACATAGAGTGGAACCGAGGAGCGTGACCTTATCCGCGACAACACCTGCCTGCATTCAAGATGCCGTCTCGCCGCCTCCTCCCGTGCCTGCTCTAATGTGAAAAATGTATTGTGTCCAAAGCTTTCCATGCGCTGACGGTATATGGAAAGCCGGCAGCCCCGCAACCGTCTCCGTGAAAAATGTGGATATGTGCATGGTTCTATCCGCGGCATCACCGGGGAGAGGCCTGATGTATACGCGTCCGGTAGAACCGATGCGGAGCGTGGCGTCATCGAGGGGTGGCTCACATGGCAAGTCGGCCACGCAGAAGGGCGGGCGCTTCCAGCCGCAGGCCCGTGGGGCTGACGGTGACCGCGTTTCTCCACGGTGTCAGCCGCGTTTGGAACCCTGCCGACTGATGCCACCTTTATGACCGGTCGCTTTGAAAGGCAGACCGGCGTTGCCGAGTCCTTTGCTCCGCATGTTCTGCAGGGCAAAGGATTTTTGTTGTGCACGCAGTTCGTTCATCCGTTCCGTGGACTGATGCGCGATTCGCGGTTTCCGTGATTGCTCTGGCTGTGTCATGGCTATAAGAATACGTTCGGTAATGTAGTATGATGGATTTAGTAATGCTTTTACTAAAATCTGATGAGGCATCCATGGGAGGGCGAGGGAGCGATGGCGACCATCAAGGAGATTGCGAAACGTACGGGATTCTCGCAGGCCACGGTGTCGCGTCTGTTGAATGGCGATCCGACGCTGTCCGTGCGTGAGGAGACGCGTCGCGCGATCATCCGCGCCAGCGAGGATTTGGGATACAGCGCCCAGGCCAAGCGTATCGTCATTCCGCATGAAGTAGCCTTGTTGGACAACGAGGAGTCCGACGAAACGCTGCGTGATTCGTATTTTGCCGATTTGCGTTCGGCGCTGGAACATAACGCCAAACAGCAGCGTATGGAGCTCACTGTTTTCCACAGTCTTGACGAGATGTTGAATCAGAAGGGGAAATTCGATGGTTTCATGGCTATCGGCGCCAATGTCATAGCCGAAAGCGACCTTGAGAAGTTGCATGAGGTCATGCCATACGGTGTGTTCATCGATGTGAATCCCGCACCGAACCTGTTTGATTCCGTGCAGCCCGACCTACAGCAGACCATGCATGACGCGGTCGAAGCATGTGCGAAGGCTGGCATGAAGCGTGTCGGATTCATCGGCGGCAAGGGGAGGCTGACGAATTTTTATGAGGTGGACGAAGAGGGGCGTGCCACATATTTTCGGCGTGAAATGGGCCGTTATGGTCTCGACCTGCGTGGACTGGTGTATTCTGACGGCTTGTTCACCGTGGAGAATGGTCGCAAGCTGGGGGAGCAGTTTATCCGTGACCACAACGGCGCACTGCCTGACGCAGTTATTGTTTCGGCGGACATCATCGCGGTCGGCGTGCTGCAGGCGTTCAACGCGGTTGGTGTGATCGTGCCCCGCGACATCAGCGTCATCAGCATCAACAACCAGGCGATCGCACAGCTTACGTCGCCACCGTTGAGCACGTTCTCAATCGACCAGAACGAGCTTGCGCGCGTTGCGATTCTCACCTTGGCCGATGCGATTGCCAGCAAGCGCACAGTACGGCAGCATGCGTACCTGTCGACGACGCTGGAAGTGCGAGATAGTTTCGTGCCGGCGCAGCCGAAACGTGAATCGCGGCCAAAATTGCAGACCCGATCGAAGCGATCTGCCCGGTCGAAACGGGCTGCCTAGCGTACGTATGTGCGGAAAAATATGAAAGGCGATTGATGATGCTGCGTCATCAATCGCCTTTTGTTTGTCTACTGTCGGCGAAATACCGCGAATCGCACACAATATGATATGTATATGTGCAGAATCGCACAAAATGCGACACGCCCAACAGTGCACAACGCAGATGTTAAATTTTACTAAACAGGGGTAAAGGGATATACTTAACTCATGCGAAATTAAATGATGATTTCCGATTACAGCTTCAATCACAACTTCTAAGGAGAAGTACGATGGCAGAATCCAATGTCGCAGCCGCACCGAAGGAGACGCAGCAGTCTGCGAAGCCAACCAGGAAAGGCAGTCTGCTGTCCCGCGTGGCCTATTCGTTCGGCAACGTCGGCCAATCCGCCTTCTACAACGCGCTGAGCACCTACTTCATCGTCTACGTCACCAGCTCGCTGTTCTCCGGGGTCGACAAGGCGCTCGCCACCAAGCTCATCGGCGTCATCACCGGCCTTGTGGTTGTCATCCGCATCGCGGAGATCTTCATCGATCCGCTGCTGGGCAACATCGTCGACAACACCAATACCAAATGGGGGCGCTTCAAGCCGTGGCAGCTCATCGGCGGCACCGTTTCCGCCGTTCTGCTCGTGCTGGTCTACACCGGCCTGTTCGGCTTGGTGAACGTCAACACCACGCTGTTCATCGTGCTGTTCGTCATCACCTTCATCGTGCTCGACGTGTTCTACTCCCTGCGCGACATCTCCTATTGGGGCATGATCCCGGCGCTGTCCTCCGACTCCCATGAGCGCTCCACCTACACCGCCCTCGGTTCCTTCGGCGGCTCCATCGGCTACAACGGCCTGACCATCGTGGTCATTCCGATCGTCACTTACTTCAGCTACATCTTCACCGGCAAGCATCAGGAGAGCCAGAGCGGCTGGACCTGCTTCGCCATCATCGTGGCTATTCTCGGCGTCCTCACCGTGTGCTCCGTCGCGTTCGGCACCAAGGAAAGCTCCAGCACCCTGCGCACCAAGGCCGAGGACAACGGCGGCCCGCTCGCCGCGTTCAAGGCTCTCGCACAGAACGACCAGCTGTTGTGGGTGGCCCTGTCCTACCTGCTGTACGCCATCGCCAACGTGGCCACCACCGGCGTGCTCATGTATCTGTTCAAGTTCATTCTGAACAACTCTGCAGCCTATTCCATCGTCGGCGTCGTCTCCGTCGTCGCGGGCATCGTTATGGCTCCGCTGTACCCGATTCTGAACAAGCGCATTCCGCGCCGCTACCTGTACCTCGGCGGCATGGTGCTTATGGTCATCGGCTATCTGCTGTTCATCATCAACCCCACCAGCCTGCCGGTCGTCACCGTCGGTCTTGTCTTCTTCTATCTGCCGCAGACCTTTATCCAGATGACGGCCATCCTTTCCCTGACCGATTCCATCGAGTACGGCCAGCTGAAGAACGGCAAGCGCAACGAGGCCGTCACCCTGTCTGTCCGTCCGATGCTCGACAAGATCGCGGGCGCGTGCTCGAACGGCATCGTCGGAGCCGTGGCCATCGCCGCCGGCATGATCGGCAACGCCACCGCAGCCGACATGACCGCCGCGAACATCCGGATCTTCGAGATCTGCGCCTTCTATGTGCCGCTCGCGGTCATCATCCTGAGCGCGGTCGTGTTCCTGCTCAAGGTGAAGATCACCGAGAAGATGCACGACGGTATCGTCAGGCAGCTCGAGGCTCAGCTGAACGAAGGCTGATTCGCCGCCGAGCGCGATCGTCTTCGGTCGATTCGTGGTCGGCCTGCCGATTGTATTTCGATTGTTTTGCGATTACGAAAGCCGCATGGTGGACACCGTGCGGCTTTTCGCGTTTCTACGTTCGTACGGCGTGCTAGGCTGACGATTTGAAACGAAAAGCGATGATCCGTCATCAGCGGGGAGTTTCCGGAAGAACGGCCGACGCTTTCTGGCGAGGCTTAGTAGAACCGGCGGGGTCGGCCCGAACAGCCGAATGTCAAGCGGTCGTACGAGACCTGCGCAGGCGGACAACCTGCGTGGGAACAACAGGGAAGTGCGGCAAGCGAGGTGGTACCGCGGTGCCGGACGTGCGCGATCGCACGGAAGCCATCGTCCTCGTAAGGTAAGTAATGAAACCGCCAAACGAGGAGCATACGGTGAGCGAATCCACCAATCATGTGTATCCGAAGGCTGCTGCCGGCGAGCAGAGCGCCAACGTCGCGCCGAACCCCAGCTTCCCCAAGCTGGAGGAGTCCGTGCTCGACTACTGGGATAAGGACGACACCTTCCAGAAGTCCATCGAACGCCGTCCTTCCGGCGACCACAGCCAGAACGAATTCGTCTTCTTCGACGGCCCGCCGTTCGCCAACGGCCTGCCGCACTACGGCCACCTGCTGACCGGTTACGCGAAGGACGTCATCCCGCGTTACCAGACCATGAAGGGCCACCGCGTCAACCGCGTGTTCGGCTGGGACACGCACGGTCTGCCGGCCGAGCTTGAGGCCCAGAAGGAACTGGGCATCGACTCCGTCGACCAGATCAAGGAACTGGGCATCGACAAGTTCAACGACGCCTGCCGCGCGTCCGTGCTCAAGTACACGAACGAGTGGAAGGACTACGTGCACCGTCAGGCCCGCTGGGTCGATTTCGAGCACGGCTACAAGACCCTGAACATCACGTACATGGAGTCCGTGATGTGGGCCTTCAAGCAGCTGTACGACAAGGGACTGGCATACCAGGGCTACCGCGTGCTGCCGTACTGCCCGAAGGACCAGACCCCGCTGAGCGCGCACGAGCTGCGCATGGATGCGGACGTGTACCAGGATCGTCAGGACACCACTGTGTCCGTGGCCGTGAAGCTGCGCGACGAGGAGGATGCCTACGCCGTCTTCTGGACCACCACTCCGTGGACCGTGCCGACCAACTTCGCCATCGTGGTCGGTGCCGACATCGACTATGTCGAGGTGCGTCCGACCGAAGGCAAGTTCGCCGGCAAGAAGTTCTACCTCGGCAAGCCGCTGCTCGGCTCCTACGAGAAGGAACTCGGCGAGAACTACGAGATCGTGCGCGAGCTCAAGGGCGCCGAAATGGAAGGCTGGCGCTACTATCCGGTCTTCCCGTACTTCGCGGGCGACGAGAACGCCGTCGAAGGCAAGGTGCCGGGGCCGGAAGGCTACCAGATCTTCACCGCCGACTACGTCGACACCGTTGAAGGTACCGGCCTCGTGCACCAGGCACCGTACGGCGAAGACGATATGAACACGCTCAACGCCAAGGGCATCAAGAGCATCGACGTGCTCGACGCGGGCTGCAAGTTCACGTCGCTGTGCCCGGATTACGAAGGCCTGTACGTGTTCGACGCCAACAAGCCGATCCTGCGCAACCTGCGCGCCGGTGACGGCCCGCTGGCCCGCATTCCGGAGGAGCAGCGCGCCATCCTCTTCCAGGAGAAGAGCTACGTGCACTCCTACCCGCACTGCTGGCGTTGCGCCACCCCGCTGATCTACAAGCCGGTGAGCTCCTGGTTCGTGGCCGTCACCAAGATCAAGGACCGCCTGCTCGAACTCAACCAGCAGATCAACTGGATTCCGAACAACGTGAAGGACGGCCAGTTCGGCAAGTGGCTGGCGAACGCACGCGATTGGTCGATTTCCCGCAACCGTTTCTGGGGTTCCCCGATTCCGGTGTGGGTCTCCGACGATCCGAAGTACCCGCGCGTGGACGTGTACGGCTCGCTTGACGAGCTGAAGGCCGATTTCGGCGATTACCCGCGCGACAAGGACGGCAATATCAACATGCACCGTCCGTACATCGACGAGCTGACCCGCGTCAACCCGGACGACCCGACTGGCAAGAGCCACATGCACCGCATCAGCGACGTGATGGACTGCTGGTTCGAATCCGGTTCGATGAGCTTCGCCCAGTACCATTACCCGTTCGAGAACAAGGAAACCTTCGAACAGCACTTCCCGTGCGACTACATCGTGGAATACATCGGCCAGACCCGTGGCTGGTTCTACGTGCAGCACGTCATGGCGACCGCCCTGTTCGACAGGCCGGCGTTCAAGAACGTGATCTGCCACGGTATCGTGCTCGGCTCCGACGGACAGAAGATGTCGAAGCACCTGCGCAACTACCCGGACGTGAACGGCGTGTTCAACGACTTCGGCTCCGACGCCATGCGTTGGTTCCTCATGAGCTCGCCGATCCTGCGCGGCGGCAACCTGATCGTCACCGCTGATGGCATCCGCGACACCGTGCGCCAGGTCATGCTGCCGGTGTGGAGCTCCTACTACTTCTTCACGCTGTACGCCAACGCGGCCGGGTACGACGCGCGCAAGCTGCGTGCCGACGAAGTGGCGAAGCTGCCGGAGATGGACCGCTACCTGCTGGCCCGTCTGCGCCGCCTAGTGGAGAAGACCCAGCATGCGCTGGACAACTTCTACATTTCCGACGCGTGCGATGCGGCGAGCGATTTCATCGACGTGCTGACCAACTGGTACATCCGCAACAACCGCGAACGTTTCGGTGCCGGTGATGAGAACGCGTTCAACACGCTGTACACCGTGCTGGAAACCTTCATGCGCGTGCTGGCTCCGCTGGCTCCGATGGAGGCTGAAGCCGTGTGGCGCGGCCTGACTGGCGGCGAATCCGTGCATCTGGCCGACTGGCCGTTCCTTGCCGACGAGAAGACCGGCGAGACCACCGAGCTGGGTGCCGTGCTGCAGGACGATGCCAAGCTAGTGGACGCGATGGAGAAGGTGCGTGAGGTTGTTTCCGGCACGCTTTCCATGCGTAAGGCCAAGCAGATTCGCGTGCGCCAGCCGCTCGCCAAGCTGACCGTGGTGGTCGAGAACCCGGATGCGGTCGCCGCCTACAGCGACGTGTTGAAGGGCGAGCTCAACGTGAAGGATATCGAGTTCTGCACGCTGGAGGACGCCGGCTCCCAGGGTCTGAAGATCGTGAACGAGCTGCGCGTGAACGCGCGTGTGGCCGGCAAGCGCCTGCGTAAGGACGTGCAGTTCGCCATCAAGGCGTCCAAGAGCGGTGCCTGGCATGTGGACGCCGCCGGCGTGCCTGTGTGTGAGACTCCGAACGGCGAGATTGCGCTTGAGGAAGGCGAATACGAGCTGATCAACCGTGTGGAGGAGGAGAACGCGCAGGAGGCTGCGAACTCCGTGTCCGCCGCGCTGCCGACCGGTGGCTTCGTGATCCTCGACACCGAACTGAACGACGACCTGCTGGCCGAAGGCTACGCCCGCGACGTGATCCGCGCCGTGCAGGAGGCCCGTAAGGCCGCTGGCCTGGAAATTTCCGACCGCATCACGCTGAAGGTGACCGTGCCCGCGGACGATGTGGCCAAGGTCGAACAGTTCAAGGACCTCGTGGCGCATGACACCTCGTCCGACAGTGTAAGCGTCGAAGCCGGCGCCGAGCTGGGCGTGGAGGTTGCTAAGGTCTGAGGTGGTTGGCTGGGTGGCTGACTGACGATAGTATGTGGGGGTGTGTTTCTCCTGTCGAGTTTGGCAGGAGAAACACACCCCCTACTGCTATTTGTGTTGGGGCGTACTACGTATGCACAGGTATTTGGCGACGATAATCTTCGAATCAATCATACGGTAATCTTCGAATCAATCATTTCGTTTTTATCTTTTGCTGGAATGCGGTAGAGTAAAGACTATTCAGGGGGGTATCTGTAAAGGAGCAGGTTATGGTTCTATTAGCTCGTAAAGATGAGGAAGGCAATACTCAGACTTTGTATGACCATCTTCATGGTACAGGAAGATTGGCTAGTGGTTTCGAGGATGAATTCGCTGATATTTCACGTACGGCAGCCGTCTTGCATGATGTCGGGAAGGTTGCTCAGCAGTTCCAAACATATCTGTTATCGGATGATGGGCATAGGGGAGATGTGCAGCATGCCCGTCAAGGGGCGTTTGTCGTCAATGATTTTTTCGAGTCGAAAGGGGAAATTGAAGAGATAGCAAAGGAAATTCTTGAGCTTGCCATTTCTAAACATCACGGAGGTCTTCCTGATTGCATTGACGAGTCCGGGAATAGAGCTTTTCTTCTTGGGTTCACGGAGTCGGACAAAAGCAACGAGAAGTATGCGTATCAAGAAATCAAGCGGGGGCTTAACGGTTTGGCGCTCGATCTGCAATCGAATTTCCGAGGTTCAGCGGAAGATATCGCTTGTTTCCTGAAGAAAATTAAATCGCTGAGGCTGTCGAAAGATAGCATATACTTCTATCTAGGTTTGCTCGTTAAACTGATTTATTCGCGACTGGTGGATGCGGATAGGACGGATGCTGCTTGTTTCGAGACCCGAAAACAGTATCGGCCTAATGCGGTTGATTGGCAGAATCTGATTAGTCGACTCGATAAAAGCATGAGATCTTTTGATTCGAGTTCGGAAATAAACAGGATAAGACATCAGATTAATGAACAGTGTTGTTTGGCGGGGGCGCGGGAAACCGGGATTTATCGTTTGTCGATTCCGACTGGCGGCGGTAAAACGTTGGCGTCGCTAAATTTTGCGTTGCATCATGCGCTGAAGACAGGAAAGCACCGGATCATTTACGTGATTCCATATTTGTCTATCACAACTCAGACGGCAAAGACTTTCCGAGATGTACTTGGTCTGAGCGCCGATAGCGATGTTCTATTGGAGCATTACTCCACTGCAGGTATGCAACGTTCCGCTGATGTAGCGGATAATGCGTCGAGTGAGTTTGAGGATGCCGGGGAGCATCAGCGCAAGTTGGCGGCAGAGCGTTGGGACAATCCGATAATTGTTACCACTATGGTGGAATTCCTTGAGACTGTCATGTCTGCTCGCGGAACCAAACTCCGGAAATTCCATAATATGGCCGACAGTGTCATCATTTTTGATGAAATACAGTCGTTGCCGATGAACACAATCAATCTGTTCAATGAGATCGTCAGCTTCCTATCGAAGATTACCAATTCAACGATTCTTTTGTGCTCTGCGACGCAGCCGTTACTTGAAAAAACCAAACGAGAGAATCTGCTCCTTTCGGAAAAGCCTGATCTTATTGCTGAAACGGAAAGCTATGAAGACAAGCTTCGACGTACAAGAATCGTTGCTTCAACTGAAAATAAAAGCTGCGATGAACTAGGGCAGATTATTTATCAGCAGGCGCGGGAGAACGGCAATTGCTTGGCAATCGTCAACCTGAAAAAGGAAGCGCGTGAGATTTTCCAATGCTTGGAACGACTTGATGTGAATCATGAGTTTGAGCTGATTCATCTCAGTACTGCCATGTGTGGAAGGCATAGAACGGATTGTCTGAACAGAATCGGTGCGCTGCTTGATCCAGGCAATCCGAAACCTGTGATTTGTGTGAGCACACAGCTTATTGAGGCAGGTGTTGACATTTCGTTTGCTTGCGTGGTCAGGGCGATGGCTGGTCTGGACAGTATTATGCAGGCCGCTGGGCGCTGCAATAGGAATGGTGAATCGGTAGAACCAAAGAATGTGTATGTCTATCCATTGAAAGCTGAAGACAGCATGGAAAGGTATCTGCCGGATATCGCAATGGGTAAGCAGCTCACTTTACAGATTATGGAGAACTACCCAGGAAAGGATTTGCTGTCTTCGAATATTCTGGAACAGTACTATGACATGCTTCTCCGTAAGAAGGACGGTAATGGTAAAGGAGGCTATACGGATTGCCCAATTCGGGGAAGGGCGGAGGGAGCGACGACTGCTTATGATCTGTTGTCCTTCAACGAATGTGATCGATCTCAATTCACGAATACTACGGGAGGAAAGTACGGTTTGTGCTTTGCTCAGGCTTTTCAGACGGTTAGCGATAACTTCCATGTAATTCCGGATGTCACGCACAATGTTGTGGTCCCGTATGGTCAGGCGACTGAGTTACTTGATATGCTCCACAGGGGAGAATTACCCGAGAAAATCTCAGTGCTAAGGCGGTTGCAGGAATATACGGTTTCCCTGTTCGATGATGACTATCGTGGTTTGGCCAGGAAGCATGCAATCTCGTTAGCAAATGAGGATTTTGGAGTTTTCTTGCTGAATGAGGAATACTACAACGACAAGTACGGCGTAGTACGGGAGGCGGAGATGCCTCTCCTGCTGATGTAGGAAGGATGAGTGCTCTCTCGCAAGCTCCAAGGAGTATGCGAGAGAGCCGTAGTTTTTTTTTTGGGGGGGGGCAACACATATGCCAAATATATTTTCAATCCACATCGCTCTTGGCGCGATGACAGTGGGAATCCCACAGGCACAAGGATAGTCGATAAAGCGTATGCCGCGAAACGCCTATTAGATTCTATATATGGCATAAGAAATTTTTTGTGGTACGCTATTAACCAATAGCTTTGGAAGACCGTTTACAAAGGAGTTATATGGAACGGCATCGGAATTCAATCGAATATGAAGTTTGGGGTAGATACGCATTGTTCTCGGAAGTCGCCACGCGTGTTGGTGGAGAGAAGTACTCGTATCAGGTGCCAACGTATCAAGCATTGAAGGGGATTACGGAGAGCATCTATTGGAAGCCCACGTTTAAGTGGGTCATTGATGCTGTGCGAGTCATGAATAAGATTCAGACGGAGAGCAGAGGTGTTCGCACTATTGTGTACCAGCCCAAGAAAAAAAATGTTAAAAATGATCTTTCATACTACACATATTTAAAGGATGTGAGGTATCAAGTTCTTGCGCATTTTGAATGGAACGACCTGAGGGAGGAACTTGCTGATGATCGTGATGAAAACAAACATCACAACATTGCGATGAGGTCCGTGCGTCAAGGAGGCCGTCGCGATATTTTTCTGGGTGCTAGGGAATGCCAAGCTTATGTCGAACCGTGTGAATTCGGAGGGGGAGAAGGGTTCTACGACTCTTATGGAGAATGGAACATGGGATATATGTTTCATGGATTCTCGTATCCGGATGAGAATCCTGACCATAATCTGATTTCGCGCTTCTGGATGCCGATTATGAAGGATGGCGTTATCAGATTCGAATCACCGGATTCGCCGCTTCTCGATCGGCACATCGTTAGGCATGGTTTGAACGTTAAAGAATTCAACTTAGGCAAGAACGTTACATCAGTAGAGGAGGAGTGAACGATGAGTCTGTTTGGTAATTTGCTTACTACCTACGAAATGATACAGGGGGCGTCTGGTCAGACTCCTCATAGTGCAGAGAAAGATGGTGACGCTGACGCTGCGAAGAGGGCGCTGATTCCGTACGGGCATACGACTCTTCCGGTTTCGCTGACAGTGCTTGTGGACGCGAATGGTTGTATCAGAGGTGTTGCCAAGAGAAAGAGCACCATCATCATTCCTTGTACAGAGGAATCGATGGGAAGGACCATTAAGCCAGTACCGCATCCGCTGTTTGATCAGTTACAGTACGTCGATAGTGGGCGCAGTCCTGAGAAGACGAGCATGTACTTGCAGCAGCTTGCAAAATGGAAAGGTGATGACGCCAAGCTTGAAGCTGTTTTCAAGTGTGTGTCGGAGCATAGCATCAGCGAGGCTGCTGCGCATTATGGCGTGGAGCTAACGGATAAGGACGATAAAGCCGGTGTTTGTTTCGAGGTTCAAATCGGACTCGAAGATTCTGATTTATCGAATGACGTTGATATTCGGAATCGTTGGATTGCGTATCTGCAGCGTTCTCAACACAGGCTGGGGAAGGATGTTTTTGGCGAGGATCTTTATACGCCAACCACTAATTTCCCTAAAAAGGTAGTTAGCTCCGATGCCAATGCCAAGCTATTGTCTGCTAATGATTCTACGAATTTTACTTTTCGTGGACGTTTTTCCAGTAAGGAACAAGCTTTGCTGGTTGATAGTGCGTCCTCTCAGAAAATCAACTCCACTTTGCGGTGGTTGGTGAATAATCATGGAACGTTGACAGGCAATCAGGCTATCGTTGTCTGGGCAATAAAAAGACCTGAGGAAAAGCCCGTATTGAATCCGCAGTCAGGATCTTTTGATTTTGATGATTTCCTCTCGCCAATAGCTGACGAATCCAAAGCGCTTCATGACGACATCAGCGATGCGCTAAATGCGACAAATGTTCAGTATGCAAAAATTTTCTCAAGGGTTCTGAGAGGATATGAGGGTGCGGAGGATCTGAAGACGCACAATGATCCGATGGTTGTCGTCATCTTGGATGCTGCTACAACGGGGCGTTTAGGCGTAACGTTCTACTGCGAGCTTCAGAAGGACGAATACATTAAGCGCATACTGCAATGGCATGTCGATGCAGCTTGGCCTCTTACATTTTTCAAAAAAAGCATCGTGGAGGGAGCTGAGCGGGTTAATGTCGTTCAGTATGAAGGGGCTCCATCGTTCACTGACATTATCAACTGTGCTTGTGGCACGTCTGATAGGAGCAGCAAGAGCTATAAACGCTTCGCGAAAGATGTGAAGGAACGGCTTATTGAATGTATGTTTGGCGGAGCGCAATTTCCCATGTCGATTTTGAATGCCGCATGTCATAAGGTCACCAAGCCTATGGGATACGACAATATCAGGGTCTGGCGTCGTGATTTTGAAATCGCTTGCAGCCTATGGAAAAAACACTATATCGATGAAACAAGAAAACAGCATAGACAGGAGGACGTAATAACCATGTATCTTGAACCGAATCGAGATGATCGTGATTATCTGTATGGAAGGTTGTTGGCGCTTGCCGACAATTTCGAGGAAAGCGTCTTGCGTAAGCAGGGAGTCAAGGACCGTCCAACCAATGCAATCAAATTGATGAGCAATTTCACGGCGAAGCCCTATACGACGTGGGGCACATTGTGGAAGCAGCTTACGCCATACCTTAAATCGGCAAACGGTGGGTCCTGGTTCCGTAATGAAGTCGACGATGTTATGGCTTTGTTTAAGGAAGGGGATTTTGAAGATAATAAGGCGCTTTCGCCAATGTTTCTTCTGGGATATTCATGTCAGCGGAGAGCATCTAAGCGTAAAGCGCAAGAGATTTCTCAAAAAAATAATAGCAACAACTGACTTTTGTAATTATCAGAGTCGATTCATCGCCTATAAGTAAGGAGTATGTGATTATGGCAGCTTTGGAAAATAAGATTGATTTTGCGATTGCCTTTGCGGTGAATAACGCAAATCCCAATGGTGATCCGTTGAATGGTAATCGTCCGAGAACGACGTCAGAAGGGCTGGGTGAGGTTTCCGACGTCGCCTTGAAGAGGAAGATCCGCAACCGTCTGCAGGATGCAGGAGAATCAGTCTTTGTGCAGTCTGATGATCGTTCCGATGATGGTGCCAAATCGCTGTCGGACAGGTTCAATACATATCTGAAGACCTTGCCGAAGGATGAGCAGAAGCAGAAGAATGTAGTCTTCGGTAAGGTGTGCGAGCGTTGGCTTGATGTGCGGTCCTTTGGTCAGGTTTTCGCCTTTAAGAAGGCCAAGGATACCGATGAGGTTTCGATTGGCGTACGCGGACCGGTCTCGATTCAGCCGGCATTCTCCATTAATCCCATCGCAATTGACGATGTGCAAATCACTAAATCGGTCAACAGCGAGACTACGGATTCCGGTAAAAAATCATCCGACACCATGGGCATGAAGTATCGTGTCTCTGGACGTGCCGTATATGTAACTTATGGAAGCATTAGCCCCCAGCTGGCGGAAAGAACAGGTTTCAGCGCAGAGGATGCAGAGAAAATCAAGGAAGCTCTGGTCACGCTGTTCGAGAATGATGAGAGTTCGGCACGTCCGTCGGGATCGATGGAAGTGCTGGATGTCGTCTGGTTTGCACATAACTGCAAGGGGGGCCAGTATTCTTCGGCCAAAGTTCATCGTTCCGTTTCCGTTGACGCGGATGGAACCGTGAATGTAGATGACGCTTCCATTCCAGGCCTTCGCTACGAAGTAATCGAAGGCCGCTGATTACAGCGTCCAAGCCTAGATGAGAGGTGCTTATATGAAAGGGCCAGATGGTTATTCAGAAGCAGATTGGCTGGCCCTTTCGGGTATTCAGCATTTCTCATTCTGCAAGCGTCAATGGGCGCTTATTCATATCGAGCAGCTGTGGTCAGAAAATTATCTGACCACAGCGGGGCATCTGGAACATGAACGCGCCCACGATTATGCGGCTTCTGAATCTCGCGGCGATATGCTGATCATGCGGGATTTGAGAGTCTATTCGCGAGCGCTCGGCATAACTGGAGCCTGTGATGTTGTGGAATTCCATAAGTCTAATGATGGTGTTCCGCTTCACGGAAGAGATGGATTGTGGTTGCCGTATCCGATTGAATACAAACACGGCAAATCCAAAACGATTGATGCTGATCGTTTACAGCTATGCGCGGAAGCGATGTGCTTGGAAGAAATGCTCGCGTGTGATATTCCTGAAGGTGCTTTGTTCTATCAGCAGACAAAACGTCGTGAGCGGGTAAAATTTGACGAAGATCTTCGCAACATGGTCGAAGCTGACTTCTTGCAAATGCATGATCTTTTCTCCCGTGGATGGACTCCCAAAGTGAAACAGACCAGATCGTGTTCGGCATGTTCTCTACGGGATTTGTGCCTGCCTGAATTACGGAAGATGAAATCGGCAAAAGCATATATCGAAGAACGGCTCAAGGAAAGCGGGGAGTGATGAAGCAGCTGTTAAACACGTTGTTTGTGATGACAGAAGATGCCTATCTTGCCTTGGAGAACGATAATGTTGTGATTTATCAGAATGACCAAACCTTGGCGAAAGTGCCATTACGGTCAATTGAAGGAATCATGTGTTTCTCGTATAAGGGTGCTTCGCCTGCTCTTATGGGGCGCTGCGGCAAACTGGGCGTTTCTATGGCATTCTATTCACCGAGAGGTCATTATTACTGTTCCGTGTTAGGGGAGGAGAATCGTAATGTGCTACTTCGCCGTGAACAATTTCGAGTCGCGGATGACGAACAAAAATCTTTGCGTTATGCGAAATCTTTCATTGTTGGCAAGCTTTACAATGCGAAATGGGTGCTCGAACGCACGAAACGTGATCATGCTTTGCGGGTGAACATCGACCGACTTGCCGAGCAGAGCGGCAAATTGTCGGCGGCATTGTCAAAAGCTCGAAAAAGCTTGACGATTGATGAGTTGAGGGGTGTCGAAGGGCTTGCTGCCAAAGATTATTTCTACGCTTTTGACGATTTGGTTCTGAAGAATAAAGATGATTTCTTTTTCACCAGTAGGTCGAGGAGACCTCCGCTGGACAGGCTGAATGCATTATTGTCTTTTTGCTACTCCATATTGACGAATGATTGCATTGCGGCTTTGCAAGGTGTGGGGTTGGATCCGTATGTTGGTTTTATGCATACGGATCGGCCGGGGAGAGCCTCTCTGGCATTGGATCTAGTTGAAGAGTTTCGCCCGGTGTTGGCTGACCGCTTCGTTCTGACATTGGTTAATACAGGCGCTGTTAAGCCGGGGGATTTTGAAATACGGGAGAATGGCGGGGTGCTGCTGTCTGATTTCGGGCGGAAGAAAGTGCTTACGGCGTGGCAGAAAAAGAAGAGTGATCAGATTCTTCATCCGTTCCTGCAAGAAAAAATTTCGTGGGGATTGGTTCCGTATGTGCAAGCGCTGCTGCTAGCTCGATCGTTGCGGGGTGATCTTGATGATTACCCGCCATTTATGTGGAAGTAAAAGGTGCGTAGCTGTGTGTGGCGGTATGCGATGATTCGTGGTGATGTGTTATTGGAGGTGAAAAACCATGATGGTTGTGGTTGCGTACGATGTGAGTACGGAAACCCCTGAGGGGAAGCGTCGTCTTCGTTTGGTGGCGAAGACATGCATGAAATACGGACAGCGTGTACAGAACAGTGTTTTCGAATGCTCGGTGAGTCCTTCCGATTATCTGGTGTTGGTGCACGATTTGTTGAAGATTGCCAATATTGATGAGGACAGTCTGCGCTTTTATAAACTTGGCGCTCGATATGCGGATAGGATTGAGCGTTATGGGCATGAACGGAGTTTGCCGGTTAATGATGTGATGATGATATAGCACAGGGTAAAATGGCATGGTGTCATAACGATATGGTGTGGGGTATGCCGGGTTGAGTGTTTGAGTGTGACGTGTGACGTCCGGCATCTGGAGCGTGTTCTCTAGCCGGCGGTATTGTGGTTTCGGCAAGGTGGCCGGTCTTGAAATGGTGTTTGTGCGAAGTGGAAGCGCTCATGATGAGGGGTGCCTTTCGCACCTGAAAAACTGTCGAAATCCGAATTGTGATTTTCGTGGGCGTTTGAAAACTAAATAGTGGACATTAAAATGAGACAGAAAGACAGCTGCTCGTTTTAGGCATGTTGTTCGTCGTACCGGTGGTGTTGTTTGATATGCTTAAAGCCAAGCAGCTGGCTTGCGTCTCAGAAAGTGGACAAAAATGTCCAGCTGCACGGGTCGCTCTCCTTACGGAGAGCGTGGATTGAAATATGAAGCCACCCCCTCGGCTTGGGGAGCGTCCAGGTCGCTCTCCTTACGGAGAGCGTGGATTGAAATCTCACGAGATCGCGCAACGTCTCGATGATTTGGAAGGTCGCTCTCCTTACGGAGAGCGTGGATTGAAATAAAAAGGAAAATCTGTATTGGGGCAGCACCGTACAGGGTCGCTCTCCTTACGGAGAGCGTGGATTGAAATGGTACAAACGGTTACATCCCTTAGTTATCCGATAGGTCGCTCTCCTTACGGAGAGCGTGGATTGAAATGCTTTCGTATTGGCGACATCGTTGGCTGTGCGGTGGTCGCTCTCCTTACGGAGAGCGTGGATTGAAATTACAAGGTGCATCTTGATGCGGCACCAACCGACGGTCGCTCTCCTTACGGAGAGCGTGGATTGAAATTCCATAAGTGACGTCAGCCGAATCATGCCAGTCCGGTCGCTCTCCTTACGGAGAGCGTGGATTGAAATCGAGACTCCATGGGACGATGGGCGGAGTACATGGTCGCTCTCCTTACGGAGAGCGTGGATTGAAATCCCATTGGTCGCGGAGCCATGTGTTGAGCCGTGGGGTCGCTCTCCTTACGGAGAGCGTGGATTGAAATTATGACACCTTGGAAGTCTCTCAGACGCTTTTGGGTCGCTCTCCTTACGGAGAGCGTGGATTGAAATCTACCATACGCGCACATGCAATTCGAACCAGTCAAGGTCGCTCTCCTTACGGAGAGCGTGGATTGAAATACCTTGGACGAGGCGTTTAGCCTGACCGAAGAGGGTCGCTCTCCTTACGGAGAGCGTGGATTGAAATTCGAGGTTGGTCAGGTCGGTGAGCCGGTCGGCGAGGTCGCTCTCCTTACGGAGAGCGTGGATTGAAATCCGTACCTCGGCCGCCGTATACCAGCCGTCCGTGGTCGCTCTCCTTACGGAGAGCGTGGATTGAAATTCTCCCTTGATGGCGTTGATGAATGTGGCGTGTGGTCGCTCTCCTTACGGAGAGCGTGGATTGAAATTTGCAATGGCGACGACCACGTCGCGTACGAGGCCGGTCGCTCTCCTTACGGAGAGCGTGGATTGAAATACCGTCATGAAGGTTGGAAAATTGGTGATACCAGGTCGCTCTCCTTACGGAGAGCGTGGATTGAAATCAGGTCACTCAGGTTGAGCGGGAGGCTGTAGTTGGTCGCTCTCCTTACGGAGAGCGTGGATTGAAATGAGTTCAACGATGCGCGACTGCTGCGCGGCGATGGTCGCTCTCCTTACGGAGAGCGTGGATTGAAATCGCGACGAGGTCGGCGTGATGGTCGGACGTGGCGGTCGCTCTCCTTACGGAGAGCGTGGATTGAAATAGCCTGATTACGAGCGTTACCCGCAGGAGCGTCGGTCGCTCTCCTTACGGAGAGCGTGGATTGAAATCTACTGCGCGTCATGTCAGTCAGCCTCCCCAAGAGTCGCTCTCCTTACAGAGAGCGTGGATTGAAATTCCTTATCTTGGAACGTATTCCTGCTGGAAGTTGGTCGCTCTCCTTACGGAGAGCGTGGATTGAAATGAGATGAAGGATGGCGTTGAATCATGGCGGATGGTCGCTCTCCTTACGGAGAGCGTGGATTGAAATTACCATGTCCCGTCATTTTTACGCTGTTTATTGGGTCGCTCTCCTTACGGAGAGCGTGGATTGAAATGTCTCGCAAATGGCGCGATAGCCACGCGCCTGGTCGCTCTCCTTACGGAGAGCGTGGATTGAAATAATCCGGAATGCACCAGCAATTACTTCCAGGTGGTCGCTCTCCTTACGGAGAGCGTGGATTGAAATCTAACCGTTGGGGACAAGCCGTTTTTGAATGCGCGTCGCTCTCCTTACGGAGAGCGTGGATTGAAATTCGGCAATCGCAAATATTGCGGCGTAGAGGGAGAGTCGCTCTCCTTACGGAGAGCGTGGATTGAAATACATAAGTACCGCCGATACGGTTCACCAGCGCCGCGTCGCTCTCCTTACGGAGAGCGTGGATTGAAATACATAAGTACCGCCGATACGGTTCACCAGCGCCGCGTCGCTCTCCTTACGGAGAGCGTGGATTGAAATCGCCATTGAGCTTTCAGATTCACTTTCTGGCAGAGTCGCTCTCCTTACGGAGAGCGTGGATTGAAATATCTCCCGCCGCCACCACAACCTCATGCGCCACCGTCGCTCTCCTTACGGAGAGCGTGGATTGAAATAAGCGCAAGATGGACGCCGATGCGTGGGGAGCGGGTCGCTCTCCTTACGGAGAGCGTGGATTGAAATTCTCGCAGCACCAGCATCTTGACTTTGCGTATTTGTCGCTCTCCTTACGGAGAGCGTGGATTGAAATCGTCTGTTGACGAAGTTTTTCTTGCGCTTGCATGGTCGCTTTCCTTACGGAGAGCGTGGATTGAAATTTATACCGGTGCAGGTACGTCGTGCAGACATCCAGTCGCTCTCCTTACGGAGAGCGTGGATTGAAATGTCTTCACGCCCGAGGTGATCGCATCGTGGAAGGGTCGCTCTCCTTACGGAGAGCGTGGATTGAAATTCCGACACTCGCCTCTACAATTCCCGCGAGGAACGGTCGCTCTCCTTACGGAGAGCGTGGATTGAAATTTGCCGGCTCCGAGCAGCGCTTCGGCCACTTGGTTGGTCGCTCTCCTTACGGAGAGCGTGGATTGAAATGGCTTCGTCTACGACCTCTTCCCAGAAGAGGCGCACGTCGCTCTCCTTACGGAGAGCGTGGATTGAAATAGGGTCAGCAGCGACCCGTTGCGCTCGGTGTGGCGTCGCTCTCCTTACGGAGAGCGTGGATTGAAATAATGGGGTTCTCTCCGATCCAGCCGTGCTCCAAAGTCGCTCTCCTTACGGAGAGCGTGGATTGAAATAACGTGTCCGGCATTCCGACGTTCGCGCAGCAGGTCGCTCTCCTTACGGAGAGCGTGGATTAAAATGCCAATGGAGCGCATGGCGGCCGGTGGTGTCTGCCGGTCGCTCTCCTTACGGAGAGCGTGGATTGAAATGTCGATGTACGAGGTGCGTTCTTCATATTCGAGTCGCTCTCCTTACGGAGAGCGTGGATTGAAATTTGCTGGCATCCGCCTCTTCCCAGTTCGTGCTAGTCGCTCTCCTTACGGAGAGCGTGGATTGAAATATTCAGCGCGTTGAATACGTCAACGCTCATTGCACGTCGCTCTCCTTACGGAGAGCGTGGATTGAAATTATATCCCCAACTACAATGAGGCAGGGGCGGACAGTCGCTCTCCTTACGGAGAGCGTGGATTGAAATATCAAGCCTGAGCCACGCCATAAGCATCAAGCGAGTCGCTCTCCTTACGGAGAGCGTGGATTGAAATATGGATGAAGAGGAAGAATCCCAGCACATGCGAAGTCGCTCTCCTTACGGAGAGCGTGGATTGAAATTACGACACTCTGGAAATCTCTCAGACACTCTTGTCGCTCTCCTTACGGAGAGCGTGGATTGAAATCTCTTGACTTTTGGCGTTCCAATAGAACGCGGGGTCGCTCTCCTTACGGAGAGCGTGGATTGAAATTCGTACGCGGTTATGGCGCTTTCCCGCGCCTGTATGTCGCTCTCCTTACGGAGAGCGTGGATTGAAATGTCAAGACCGCAGCGCAGGATACCGTCGTTGTCAAGTCGCTCTCCTTACGGAGAGCGTGGATTGAAATCAGAACGGAGCCATTCCCTGCCAGTCGGCATGCGTCGCTCTCCTTACGGAGAGCGTGGATTGAAATATGCAGTTGGTGTCCGACATGGTCGGCGGCCTGGTCGCTCTCCTTACGGAGAGCGTGGATTGAAATCATGACGGTGCGGTTGGTGCCGTCCTGTGCCTGGGTCGCTCTCCTTACGGAGAGCGTGGATTGAAATATCGAAGGCACCGAAGCGGGCCATAATACTCTGCGTCGCTCTCCTTACGGAGAGCGTGGATTGAAATGCCGAGCATGGCGACATGATTCGCCCGCAATACGCGTCGCTCTCCTTACGGAGAGCGTGGATTGAAATTGCTTATTGCGTCATGTGCGGCTGCATTTCCCGAAACGTCGCTCTCCTTACGGAGAGCGTGGATTGAAATAGCGCCGACCTGACCAAGGCGCAGCTGAACCCGGTCGCTCTCCTTACGGAGAGCGTGGATTGAAATCGGTGAAGTTCGCCACGGCATGATGATCGATGACGTCGCTCTCCTTACGGAGAGCGTGGATTGAAATTCCTTTAATGGTGGGTGGGCAGTCTTAGTCGCGTGTCGCTCTCCTTACGGAGAGCGTGGATTGAAATGTGCTTCCCGGCCACACTCCCCCGGAACCCGAAGTCGCTCTCCTTACGGAGAGCGTGGATTGAAATCGCTTCGGACTGTTCCATCGTCAATGGACGCCAGGTCGCTCTCCTTGCGGAGAGCGTGGATTGAAATATCGTGAGTTTCCCGCGACTCCACGCTCTCAATGGTCGCTCTCCTTACGGAGAGCGTGGATTGAAATTCCAAGCCTGCCGCATATCCGAATGACGGTGGCCGTCGCTCTCCTTACGGAGAACGTGGATTGAAATTCCGACCTGGCCGCGGACGATCAGGGAGGATACGGTCGCTCTCCTTACGGAGAGCGTGGATTGAAATTTGCGCCATAGCTGACGAAAAGCTGCTTCCACGCGTCGCTCTCCTTACGGAGAGCGTGGATTGAAATCACGGTCGAGTCGCCCACGTCCATCACGCCCAGGCGTCGCTCTCCTTACGGAGAGCGTGGATTGAAATGGTTTGACCGGCTACGCGATTCGCGTCACGGGCAGTCGCTCTCCTTACGGAGAGCGTGGATTGAAATCTGCCGCAGCGTGACGAGCTGGTCACGCAGGATATGTCGCTCTCCTTACGGAGAGCGTGGATTGAAATTAAGGACGAATCATGAGTATCACCATAGAGAATCGTCGCTCTCCTTACGGAGAGCGTGGATTGAAATCACAAGTCTCGCCTATAACTTAGGACACTAGAGGTCGCTCTCCTTACGGAGAGCGTGGATTGAAATATCTGAGTTGCGCTTGGCATGCGCCTCTGATATTGTCGCTCTCCTTACGGAGAGCGTGGATTGAAATAATAATAGTTTCGCCATTTGCCGACGCTCTCCGGTGTCGCTCTCCTTACGGAGATCGTGGATTGAAATGGGTTGACGTACGTGGCGGTGCCCGTCACGGTAAGTCACTCTCCTTACGGAGAGCGTGGATTGAAATATCGTAATTATCGGAATTGCGCGGGGTTTCCATGTCGCTCTCCTTACGGAGAGCGTGGATTGAAATTAGGTGTAACAGTGTATGCAGTGGTTTTTGGAGTGTCGCTCTTCTTACGGAGAGCGTGGATTGAAATGAGTTTGGGAAGCTCGTATCTGACGGCCTCGCTATGTCGCTCTCCTTACGGAGAGTGTGGATTGAAATAACGGGGTAGTACTGAAATACTGCATGGCGCGGTGGTCGCTCTCCTTACGGAGAGCGTGGATTGAAATATCGCCATGCAATCATCCGACTACCTCGCGGTCGGGTCGCTTTCCTTACGGAGAGCGTGGATTGAAATATCGACCATAATCAGTCTCCTTACCAGTAGAGGGGTCGCTCTCCTTACGGAGAGCATGGATTGAAATCGACCGGAGCGGGTGCGCGGCGGCGCTCTGGTGTGTTTCTGCAAGTTGGCATCCACAGTATAGGCACTATTTTTCAGCAGCATAGGCAGCTGGTCTCCAACAGAAACTGCGACGTCGGAATCCGCCACCCTTTTCTTCCTAGCTATCTGGTCATGAGGGCGTGCTCGCTACGGTAGGAGCCTCCCTCGAATCTGACGAGCCTTCCGTGGTGCACGGTGCGGTCGATCAACGCGGCGGCCATGTTCTTGTCGCCGAGCACGCGCCCCCAGCCGGAGAACTCGATGTTCATGATATGGGCCATGCTCCGGGTCTCGTAGGAATCCGATATGACCTGGAACAGGAACCTGGAGCCCTCCTTGTCGATCGGCATGTAGCCGAACTCGTCGATGATCAGGAGCCTCGCCCTGGCGATCTGCCGGAGCTCCGTGTCGAGCCGGTCTTCCCGTTTCGCGCGGCGCAGCATCATAAGCAGCCCGGTCGCGGTGAAGAACCTGACAGGTATCGCGCGCATGTACGCGAGCCTGCCCAACGCGACCGCGAGATGCGTCTTGCCGGTGCCGACGGGCTCGTAGAGCACGAGTGGATTGGCAACAGCGTGTTGGACGGTTTCTTAGAGGACGAGTCCCTGTTCGGTGAATTCCTTCGGGCTCCGGTATCCGAGGGCGGAGCGGAGCCGCTGGTTGTCGGACCACCACACGTAGTCGTCGGGGTCATGCCTCAGTCGCTCGATCGTGGTGCAGTGGTTCCGGTACACGAGCTCCTTCTTCAGCGGCCTGTTCGTCGATTCGACCACGGCGTTGTCGTAGGGGTTGCCCTTGTGTGACAGCGATTTTTTGATGTCGAACACGTCGAGCACCGCGGCGGGCGTCACCTCGCCCCTCGCGTTCCTGCGTCCCGCGCCGGTGGCGTTGTCCATGACGATCACTGGCGGGACTCCGCCGATGTGCTCGAACACCTCGACCAGCCCGTGGCACAGGCATTCCGCGTTCTCCCCGGGCAGGCTCGTCACGTACCGCATGTTCGAATGGGGGAACGTGACGACCAGGCAGTGGTCGTCCACGAGCTCGCCGGCGATGCGGGCCTTCGCCACGCCGAAATCGATCTGCGCGACGCCGGGCGCCCAGACGAGCTCGCCGTATCCGTCGGAACCTCTCCGGTTCGCCTCGCGCCAGCGTCTCACGTACTCCGGCGTCGTCGTGTACTCGCCGTCGTACTCGGTCTCCGCGCGGAGCCTGTCGTGCACGCGTTTGGCGGTGTGGCGCTGCTTGCGTGGCGGCCTGCGGTCGGCCTCGAGCCATCCGTCGACCAACGCCGCGTACGGGTCGATCTTGGAGCCGCGGCGCCTGTCCGTGGGCGGTTTCGGCGTCATGTCGTCCATGTCGGCGTATTTCGCGACCGTGGCGCGGTCCACGTCCGGCCTCCTCGCGATCTCCGACCTGGACACTCCCTGACGGTCCAGTCTCCTGATATCTTGCTGTTTGGGCATCGGTATCGCCATCGTCCTTTCCTTCCCGAGCGCCGCCGGTTGCAGCCGGCGGATTCGTTTTTGGGCTGCGTCTCGGGAATATACAGGCACGGCGGGCTGGTGCCTGTTTTCGTCTGGGCGGTCATATGGTGCAGTTCCTGATGGAAACCAGCGGCCCCATACTGCGGAAAAACAGTGCAGAAATTGCTTAAGAAAAATTGAAGCAAAACACGAAAGGAGGATGTATGTTTAATCGTGGCAAGTCGCATCCCATACGGGATGCGTGGATTGAAATTTCTACGATCACGGAAATTCGTAGACGCGGTGCGTCGCATCCCATACGGGATGTGTGGATTGAAATACGATAAGCGTGTACGACCGGACCTTCACTACCGGTCGTATCCCATATGGGATACGTGTATTGAGATGGTCCGCTTTTGAACTGCCGTTTTTTGATTTATCGCTCACTTCACATGACATATGTCGGTTTGGTCAGTTAATTTGTGAATATTCGACCATACGACTAGAGTGGCCTGTGGCTTTCCGGTCGGCTTCTTTGCTGGCTGGAAGTTTTGCACAGACTTGATTTGTATCTGCCGTGTGCCTGCGTTGTATTTACATCGCGCCAGCATGTGTGCGGAAGCAGATCGCAAGCGAATGGTTCTCAGTACCATCCATGTGAGTCAAGCACACATCTTTTGAGAAGCAGTCGCGATGCCGGGAGTCGGGTTCGTCGTAATTCAAACGTCGCGTCCGTTCCCGGTTTTTTATCTGGCATACGGTGTCACTGCGGGAAGTGAGAATGAGTTCCGCGCCCGCTACGATGAACAGTGCAAACGATTATTACTTGTGTGTGTGGGGGGCGTTCTAATCTGCGGATGGCGGAATCAATTTACCCGATTGGTGCTCATCTTCGCGTTCTCGCAGGTAATCGCGAAATTGTTCGTATTCCTCGTCGCACCAAGGATTTTCATCATGAACTTGTCCAAACAAGGTGATCATATCCTTCGGAGGAGTGAGGTTGAACTCGATGATGGCGTCAACGCCATTTTCGACTGGCACTCCCGGTCCATCATGGTCAAGGATGTCTTGATCGAGATTGGCGTCGTAGTTGTATCCATGGTCTCTTAGAAATGAAATCATCATTTCCGCAAGACGTACATAACGGTCATATTCCGGCCTGCCGAACGCTGCCATTTCAGTCAGCTCCTCGTGTGATTGATAAATCGCCTTTGTGCATGGATACTGCTCCGACCAAAAGTGAAACCTGTACGTATCGCAATGCCATCCACTATATTCAATCTGGCTGTGCAAGACGTCGATTTCTTGATTTCATACAACCTGCATCGCCATATCAAAATATACAAAATTGTCCACTTGCCGGTTGTTGATGGACCTTATTCGAATTCTGGTTCAAAACCGTCATCAATCGGCTCATAATCTTCGCCGAATACGTCTGCATCGGTTAGCAGTGTGCTGTCATCGTTGCGTAGGCGTTCCACGGCTTTGCGGTATAGCGCGAAATTTTCTTCAGCCTGAGTGAGCCGGCGATAGTCGGCGGGCGTGATTATGACCGCGCTGGGCTGATTGTTTTTGAGTACGACGACTGGATGGTTGTCGCCCACCTGACTTAATGCTTTGCTTGCTCCGCCGTGGTTAAGGCTGGTGACGGAGACCATGCTGTCAAGGATCGATGCGGCTGACATGTTTCTCCTCTGCGAGATTTGAAAACGCATAAAAAAGTATACGAATAAGTATACGAATATCCATTTATTGTCAATCTATCAGTCGCATCGCATGTGCGTTAGCTACACTTATCCGCATAAGTGTAGCTAACGTTAAAATAAGCTACATTTATCTCGATAGGTGTTGCTTACGAGAGTTTTTGCGATGGATAATTATTCAGCCATTTCGATATACATGAATCCGTAGGGGCCACAACGACTTGTGTTTCCGATTTACAAGCGTGGCTTTGCTTAAGAACGTGATTTTGTCCGGGGAACGATGCGCTTGACACATACTGGCACTACCAACGGAGGAGCACCATGAAATACGAGATTGCGATTTGCAAAAGTATGAAACGTAAGAAAGGACGCAGTCGCGCTTCGATATGTTTTTGATTGCGTAACGGCGCGACGGCATCGCTTTTGCGCATGTCGGGCGCTTCGTTGCCGCAACCGGCGTAAGATATCTGCGAATGTCAAACATAAGCGAGATATCTGAAGGAGAGAAGATGTCAACAAACGAAGCAGCATTGCCGCAGTCGACGGTCCGGGTTGCCCAGGCTGATCCGGATGGAATCCTTCTGGTGATCCACGCAGGCGCTGGCAATCGCGGCAAGAAGGACACGCCGGAACGTCGCGCCCAGGTGGAGCAGGATCTGAACAGGGCCCTTGAAGCCGGCTATGCGCTGCTGGAACAGGGCGCTCCGGCCGAGGATGCCGTCTGCGCGGCCATTCGTGTCATGGAGGATGCTCCCGAATTCAATGCTGGCCGTGGTGCCGCGTTGACGAGCGAAGGCATCGTGTCCATGGATTCCTGCCTGATGACCGGCGTTGACGGCGAAGTCGGCTCCGCATGCGGTCTGACCACGTCCAAGAACCCGATCAATGTGGCGCGCGCCATCAAGGAGAAGACCAAGCACGTCATGTTCGCCAAGCCGGGCGATAACCTGCTCAAGGAGTGGGGCATCGAACTGTGCGACAGCGAGTACTTCATCACCCCGGCCCGTCAGGAATCCCTGCGTGAGGCGCAGTCCAATGGCGACGAATGGGAGAAGCATGGCACCATCGGCGCCGTCGCACGTGACGCGTCCGGCAATATCGCAGCCGGCACCTCCACTGGCGGCATCACCAACCAGATGCCGGGCCGTGTTGGCGATTCGCCGCTGCCGGGTTGCGGCACTTACGCCAACAACGATTCCGTTGCAATCTCCTGCACCGGCATCGGTGAGGCGTTCGTCAAGGAAGTCGCCGCACACCAGGTTTCCGACCGTGTGCTGTATGCCAAGGAAGATCCGGTCGAGGCTGCGAAGGCCGCGCTGGACGGTGTGGCCCGTCACCACGGCGACGGTGGCATGATCGTCGTCCCCGCCCATGGCGACGGTGCGATGGTGTTCAACAGCGAGATGATGAACTGCGGTTGGAAGTCCCCGAAGGGCAGCTACGTGCAGAGCTGACGCCATAGGTTTGACGCCGTAAGCAAATAAACGAAACGGCTGTAAAACGCCGAGTGGGGGTTCGAATCCATTAAGGATTCGAACCCCCACTCATTTTTCGTTGCCGATTGGCAGCGAAACGTCACAACGAAGCCGTCACTTGGTGATGGTGTTGTAGGTAGGCAGGTTGGTGTAGTCGAACGACACGTTCTTCACGTTCGTTGCGGACACGGCCGCGACGTTGTCGTTCCACAGCGGAATCACCGGCAGGTCGTTGGCCAGCACTTCCTGGGCCTTGGTGAAGTCCTCGGTGCGCTTCTTCACGTCGGTCTGGGCGAGCGCGGCGTTCAGGAGCTTGTCGAATTCTTCGCTCTTGTAATCGCCATCGTTCGAACCATGGCCGTCGGCGGAGCTGGATGCGTACAGCGGGTTGAGGTAATCCTCGGCGGACGGGTAGTCCAGCATCCAGCCGGAACGGAACGCGGTCTTGATGGTGCGGTTGGTCACCTGGTTGCGCACGTCGCTGAACGTGGCGTACGGTTCGCCGGCGGCGTCGATGTCGAGTGTGTTCTTGATCTGGTTGCACACGGCGTCGACCCATTCCTTATGGCCGCCATCGGCATTATAGGCGATTCGGAAGTTGCCGGACCATGGCTTGATGGCATTGGCTTTCTTCCACAGTTCCTTGGCCTTGGAAGCGTTGTACTTCAGGTTGTCGCCGTTCTTCTCCAGCTTCTTCACATATTCGGGGACGAGCGGTGAAGTGAAATCGGTGGCCGGGGTCTTCGTGTTGTTGTAAACCTTCTTGACGATCTGGTCGCGGTTGATGGCCATGGAAATGGCCTGACGACGCAATTGGCCTTCTTCGTCGTTGCCGAAATGCTCAAGACGTTCCGGAATGACGAAGGACTGGAATGAGGATCCTGCCTGGCTGTAGGCGATCACGCTGGAATCCTGACGGAAGGTCTTCACCGCGGACTGCGGAATCTGATCCATCACGTCGAGGTTGCCGGACAGCACGTCGGAGTAAGCGGAATCCTCATTCGTATAGACGCGGTATTCGATGCCGTTGTTGGATACCTTGCGACTGCCCTTATAATCCTTGTTCGGCACGATGATGATGTTCTTGTCATGCGACCAGGACTTGAACTTGTACGGACCATTGCCAATCGGAGCCTGACCGAACTTCTTGATGTCCTTAAATGCCACGCTCGGCAGCGGGAACATGGATTGGTGCGCGAGCTTGGTCGGGAACACGGAATCAGGCTTGTTCAGCTCGACGACCAGCGTGTAGTCGTCCGGAGTGGAAAGACCGGAAAGTGTGGCCTTCGGATCGACGTTCGGATCCTGCAGCTCGTCATAGCCCTTGATGGTGGAGAAGCGGCTCGAGGTCTTCTGCGCGTTCTTCACATTGGCGGCGAAACTCCAGGTGTCGGCGAAGGAATGGGCGGTTACTGCCTCGCCGTTGGTGAACTTCCAACCCTTCTTCAGTTTGATCGTGTACTTGGTGGCATCCTCGTTCGGGGTGATACTCTCGGCGACTTCGAGATGTTGCTTGCCCTTCGCGTCGAAGCTCACCAGACCTTCGAACAGGTAGCGGATGACCTTGCCGCCGCCCATTTCGTTGGTGTCGCTCGGAATCAGACCGTTCTGCGGCTCGCTGTTGTTCACGGAAATCAGCGAGGTGTCGCTGGAATTGCTGGTGGCGGCGTTGTCATCGGATGACGAGCGGCACGCGGCGACCGACATCAGCACGGTTCCCGCCGCGGCCATGGCGACCAGGCGGTGGAGCATGTTTCTCTTCATTGTTTTCTCCTCTGATGTTGACATTCCGTCGCTTATGACGGCGGAAAGACAATAGACGTGATTATAGGAGTTTTGTTAACCGAGCTCACTGCTCTGTCTCAATGTGAGATGGAACGTTTCCATACAAAAGGGCTAAGAGGGTAATGCAGGGAGGGAAGAGGGGCGGGATGCCGCTGAGAACATCAGTCGAAGCGGACGCCCTCGGGCTTGCTGGGCAGCGAGTACAGGAATGCTTGGATGATCAGCGAGATGCCGGCCATGCCGAGGCTGACATAGAACAGCGTGAGCAGCATTCCCGGGAAGCTGTTCGGGTCATGAAAGTCGAGTTTCGGTGGCTCGTGGGGGATGACCATGATCATGCCGATTTCGATGATGACCAGGCCGAACGCAATGACGACCAGCATCGCAAGGGCCAGAATGGTGCCGACGTGCCCAAGCAGAAACCACCAGCCGGTGCGGTTGGCATCATGCAGCCTTCTGAAGGAGATGGCCATGATCGGTACCATGGTGGCCAGCATCCACAGTATTCCGGACACCGTTCCGGCAGCCGGAATAAGGAATATCAGCACGCTGACCGGAATGAAGAACAGCATGGCGAGCCAGAACTCGCGTCTGCTGGAACGCCCCCGAAACTCCATGTAGCCGATGAAAAAACGTTTGACGGCATCAATGAAACCGCAGTGGTAGTCGGGCGTCCATGTGCCGTTGCCGCTGTAGGGGAATCGCATATTCGTAAAGCCTTCTTCTCAATGAAACGCATACGCTGGATTCGCGTCGCGCGTCCACCGACGGTGGTGTGCGGCCATCGTAACATGCTGCTATTCGCCCATAGCGCAACCGTTGCAATCGCAATGATTCGGCGGATTTTCCCGCAATATGGCGTGTGTGGCCGCCCATAGCGTCGGTCACACACGAAAGACGGAAAACTTTAAAGCAAACCGTCCGCCTGCAACGCGTCATGCATACGGTTGAGGCAATCCACCAGCAGCGGATACGGCATCGCCATGTTCACGCGCACGCAGCCGGCTCCCGCGCGGCCGCACGAACGGCCGTCGGTCAGCGCCACCTTCGCCTTCTCAAGGAAATACGCGGCCGGATCGTCAATGCCAAGCGGGCCGAAATCCAGCCATGCGATATACGTGCCGCGCGGGCGAATATAGCCAACGCCCGAGAACCGCGTGCGCATCTGCTTGTCGAACAACCCAAGATTGCGTCGCACGTAGGAAAGCGCGTCCTGGAACCACGGATCGCCCTCGTTGTAGGCAGTGGTGGTGGCGATCGCACCGATCGTGGCGGTCTGATGCTCGCTCCACTCCGCACGTTCCGCCCACATCTCACGGTCCGCCGGATTCGTCAGCAGCACCTGCGCGCACTTCGTACCCGGAATGTTGAACGACTTCGACGCGCTGGTAGCGGTCATAGACTGCCGCGCGGCCGCCTTGCTGATGGTCGGATACGGAATATGACGCCCCTCGAACACGAACGGCGCGTGAATCTCATCATTGAAAATACGCACGTCGTACCGTTCCGCCAGCTCGCACAGCCGCTGCTCCTCGGCCAACGTAAGCACCTTGCCGATCGGATTGTGCGGATTGCACAGCACGAACGCATGGCAGCCAGCCGCGAACGCGCGTTCGATGGCGTTGAAATCGAACAGCCATTCGCGCTCGCCGGTCGTTTCGTCGGTTCCCTGAAGCATTTCGATTTCGATCACGTCGACGTCGTACAGCTTCGGCACGCTCAGGAACGGCATGTACGCGGGCGTCGGCACGACCACGGCATTGCCGGCGCCGACCAGCTCGCGCAGGAAGATCTCGTACGCTTCCAACACGTCCGGCACCACGCGGATGATGTCCGGATCCACGTCCCAGCCGTAGTGGCTTTTCTGCCAGCCGGCGCACGCCTCGGCCACGCGGCGCTTCCACGGTTCGGGAATGTAACCGAGTTTGCAATGGTCGCAGGCGCTGTCGATGGCCTGCTGGATGCACGGCGCCAGGCCGTAGTCCATTTCCGCGATGAACGCGCCGATACAGCCGGGGTAGCGGGTCCACTTGTCGGAACCGACTTCGGCCAGATCTGCGGCGGTAGTGCGATCGATGGCATCGGCATCAAAGCCGGAAAAAATACGATTCTGCTTTTCCATGCGTTCCAGCATAGCCGCCGCCCGGTTACGCGTGTTGCGATGCCGTAACGTACATACGACGGCTGCCATGTAATCGTCGTATGTACGATTGCTGTCATGCGATCACTGTCATACGGTTGCCGTTAGGGCCGTTGGAAACGCATGACAGCGCTGCGGAAGAACGGATTTCAGCTTTCCAAGAACGCTGGAATCGCGGCAGCCGCCGCATATCCGGCGCGGTACATGCGTTCCAGACCTTCGAACGACTTGCTCAGCGTGTTCAAGCCGTACATGCTTTCCGGCGCGAGGATGAGCACACGGCCATCCTTCTCGTATTCCTTGGCCAACGCCATCTCGTCGTTGTACGTCTGATAGCGGTTCATCAGCTTTTCCGCGGCCTCCGGGTGCGTGCGCTTCAGGATCGTGGCCGGGCCGATGTCCTTCTTCTGTTCGCGTACGGTGTCTTTCGGACGGGTGAGAATCACCACGATGCGGTCATAGCCGTCATCGATGGCCTTCTGCACCGGAATCGGATCAGCGATGCCCCCGTCGTAATACGGGACGCCGTCGATCACATACGGTTCGCACGCCACCGGCACCGCCGATGACGCCTTCATGATGTCGTAATTGTCGTAGCCGACGTCCGACTTGTCGAAATACTTCGTGGAACCATCGTCCGCATTGCAGGCCACCACGGTGAATTCGGTCGGATTCGCCGCAAACGCCTCGTAATCCACCGGATTCTCGCCATCGTGGTTGCTCAGCGTGCTGTACACGTAGTCGAGGTTCGCGTAATTGTGGTTCTTCACATAGCTGTCGAAGCTCGCGTATTCCTTACGGAACGCGTACTGCGTGTAGAACGTGTGGTTTCGCCCGTGCTGTCCGGAAATGTAGGAAACCATATTGGCGCTGCCGGCGGAAACACCATAGCAATGGTCGACATGTATGCCGTCCTCCAGCATGCGGTCCATCACACCCGCGCCGTAAATCGCGCGGAAACCGCCGCCGACGTCGATCATCGCTGTCCTGTTGGCCATATGCGCCCGTCCTTTCGCAAGTCCGTCCCTTTTGCCGGGTTTTCATTCGACTTTACGCGGTCTGTCGGGACATTCGCGCTCAGCGATCAAGCAGCGACTGCGCCAACTGCGCGATTCGTGCGGAAGTGTCGGAATTGGCCAGATCGATGCTGCCTTCCGCGTCTTCCGGAGCGAGCTTGCCCAACGATTCGAGCACCACGCCAAGGTGACGCACGGTGCCTTCATTGCCGTCGATGATCGCCGCCGTATCAGGCAGCAGTTCGCGGAAATAATCGCGGTAGAACACGAAATGCGTGCAGCCGAGCACAACGGAGTCGATCGTGGACAGATCGTATTGGTCGAAATACTGGTGCAGCGTGCGCATCACCACATCATGGTCGTCAAGCTGCCCATGCTCCACGATCTCCACCAGACCGGGGCAGGGCTCCGGAAAAATCGTATGGTCGGCCTTGAAACGGTCCATCAGCACGGCGAACTTGCGTTCACGCAACGTCAGGGGAGTGGCGGCCACGATGACGCGCTGACGCTTGCCGTGACCACGGTCGCAAGCCACCTTCAATGCCGGCTCCATGCCGATGATCGGAATGTCGTATGTGTCGCGCAGTTCGTTGGCTGCGGCGGAAGTGGCGGTATTGCAGGCGATCACGACCGCTTTCACGCCTTGTTCCACGAATCGTTTCACAATGACGTCGGACAGTTCGCGCACCTGTTCGGGCGATTTCGTGCCGTACGGAGCGTTCGCGGAGTCGCCGAAATACAGCACATGCTCGTTCGGCATGTCGCGGCGGATCTCACGCGCTACGGAAATACCCCCCAAACCGGAATCGAAAACGCCGATAGGTGCCGTTGAAGCCATACGTCCTCCTTTGCCATCGCGCGCATGCCCGCAGGCGCATACGCCAAACGCTTTCAATAGCCTACCGCGTGTAGAGTGAACTGGTATGAGCATTCCAAGCATTGTTTACAAAGCGCACGCCACCGGCAACGATTTCGTGGTGTATCTCGACGAAGACGGTACGCACGAGCCGACCGCCGATGAAGTGCGATTCCTGTGCGACCGACATTTCGGCATCGGCGGCGACGGCCTGATCCGTCTGGCGCATCCGCAGGCGGTGTCCGATGTGAACGAAAGGCAGATCGCCGATTGCGCGGCGGGCGATGCGGACTGGTTCATGGACTACCGCAACGCTGACGGCTCGCTGGCTGAGATGTGCGGCAACGGCACACGTGCGATCACGCTGTTCGCGCAGCGGCAGGGCATCGCCGACCAGCCGGGCGGCAAGCCGTTCCATCTCGGCACCCGCGCCGGCGTGAAGGTCCTGACTTCGCTCGGCGATGTGCCGGGCCTCGGCAAGGACGTGTTCCAGGTGGAGATGGGCGCATGGAAGCGTGGCGACGTCGACGGTTACGAAGTGACCATTCCGGGCACGTCCGGTTCCGCGCGTGGCACGTTCGTGGACATGGGCAATCCGCACGTCGTGGCCGTGCTCGAGGACGCGTTCGCCAGCCTGCCGAACGTCGAAGACCTTGATCTGGTCACCAAGCCGGTCGTCGCGCCCGAGATTCCGTCGGACCAGAACGTGGAGTTCGTGCGCATCGACGAGCAAAGCGAAGGCGACGATGCGGGCGAGGCCACCATGCGCGTCAACGAACGCGGTTGCGGCGAAACCCTGTCGTGCGGCACGGGCCTATGCGCCACCGCCATCACGTTGCGCGCCAAAACCGGCATCGACCATTGGACCATCACCGTACGTGGCGGCACCTTGCGCGTCGACGTGACCGACGAAGACGTGAAGCTTACCGGCAGCGCCACCATCGTAGGCAAAATCGAACTGCTGTAACCGCTGCGGCAGCAAACGAAAAGCGGATAGGCAAAAGGCCGGCCCCGCAGGGTCGGCCTTCATCGCAAAAGGCTCGATGCAAACCGTATCAGGCGAACAGCATCGGGCCATCCTTGACGAGAATGACCACGATCAACGCCACAATCCACACCACATCGACCATCAGATCGAAATTCAGCCGGTAATACTTGCGCAATCCAGCATGACCGGACGGCATATCCTGCACGGCCACCGTGGCATGCGACAACGCCATGAACTGCACGGTGGTGGAGAACATCAGCACCAGACACCACGGACACATCGCGTTGATGACGAACAGCGACTGCGTGGTCAGCCAATACGAATACGCCAACGCGGCAAGGCCGCCCAGCCACGTGCACAGCGCGAACCAACGCGGCACGGCCACCTTGGACAATCCGATCACCGCGATCGTCACGAACACCGATTCGGCGGCAATGCCGAAGAACGCGTTCGGGAAGCTCAATCCGGCGAACTTCACGATTTCCGCCTGCCAGGATTCGGCCACCGTGGAACAGGACAGCACGGCGTTCACATCGCAGTTGAGCTTCTGCCCGGGATTGCGTGCCATTTTCAGCGTGTCCGCCGACAGAATGAACGATACGAGCAATGCCACCGCCGAAGCGAGCAGCATGATCAGATACGTCCACGTTGCGCCGTGACGCCATCCGCGCGGCTTCGTGTAGTCGTCGTCCATGGCGACGGCTGTGCCGACGCTCGTTTCGTCATCGGCTGCGTCCACAGCGGCCTGGCCTTCAAAATCGCTCATCGTCAATCCTTGGAAAATCAAAATACAAACGTTGTCATGTCTCAGTCTACGCGAAAAACCGCGGATTCGAGCTTACGATAGTCATATGAGTCACGTGAGTTACGCGGAACCACCCGCACAAGGTTGGGATATTCATTGCCATACCGTCTTTTCCGACGGTACGGAGACGCCGCGCACGCTGGTGGAGCAGGCAAGGAAGCTTGGCTTGCATGGTGTGGCGATTGCCGACCATGACACCACCGCCGGCTGGGACGAGGCGACGGAAGCCTCGGAGGAAATCGGTTTGCCGTTACTGCTGGGCACGGAAATCACCGCCGTCGACGAAGATGTGTCCGTGCACATGCTCGCCTTCCAATACGATCCGTCCAACGAGCATATTTCCAGCATGTTCGCCAACACGCGTGCGGCGCGATTGCGGCGTACGAAACGCATGGTTGAGCGGCTGTCGCAGGATTTTCCGATTACGTGGGACGATGTGCTCGCCCAAGTGAAGGAAGGGGAGCGCACCACAATCGGCCGTCCGCACATCGCCGACGCGCTGGTCGCGGCGGGCGTGTACGAGACGCGTTCCGACGCGTTCGCCGACGCGGTGAGCGCCAAATCCAAGTATTACATTCCCACGCCGTCGCCGTCGACGCACGAGGTCATCGCCGCCGTCAAGGGGGCGGGCGGTGTGGTGGTCGCCGCGCATGCGGGCGATCCGCAACGCAACCGCCGGCTGCTGTCCGACGAGCAGCTTGACGCGATGATCGCCGACGGCTTGGACGGCTTGGAAGTATGGCATCGCGGCAATCCTCCGGAACAGCGCGAACGATTGCTGACGATTGCCGCACGGCACGATCTGCTGGTGACCGGCGGCTCGGACTGGCATGGCAAAGGCAAGCCGAACGGTCTGGGCGAGAACCTTACCGACGACGACACCGTACGCGAAATCTTGTGCCGGGGTGTGGATTTGATCGGTCGCGTCGGCAGCTCACATGCCGCATGAAATCCGGATATGGAATTTCCAAGCGTGAACCGGATACATGAATCGAATATGAAAAAGGCGTCGAACCTGATATGGTCCGACGCCTTTTTCATATGGAACGTGTCCAACGCGTTTGCAGGCGACGATCAGAGATTGCCGAAGCCGACGGCGTGCTTGGTTTCGGAGCCGATGATGGCATAGCCGAGAGAACCGGCCGGCACCACGATGCGACGGCCCTTGTCGTCGGTCAGGTTGATGGTCTTGCCATTCTCCACGGCCTCGGCGATGACGTTGTTCACCTCGTCGGCGCTCTGCTCGGTGCTGAAGGTGACGGTGCGCGCCACGTTCTGAATGCCCAGTTCGATATCCATGATGCTCCTTGTAAGGGTGTTCGTGTGCAAAGTCGTTTGCAATGTATGCGCTTATTCTACGCGCGGTTTCTCATCGGTGGCGTCCTCGGCCTGCAGCCGGTCGACCTCCGCTTTGGCCTTCTGCATAGTGGCCTCATCGCGTTCGAGCAGCGGAATGAGCATGGTCGCCGCTTCGCTATGGGCTTGAGGAATTTCCTCCTCGTTCGTGTCGTCACTGCCATCGGCGGTCTGCAACGTGCTGATCACAATGGTCGAACTGGACGGCAACGACTCGTGACGCTCCCTCGCGGACTGCTCCGGAACGAACGTGCTGACGGGGGATTCCTCACGTTCGCTCGTATCGTCCGAATCGGCATTGCCGGAAACCATGCCGGCAGAGGCGATATGTTCGGCGGCGGTCACATCGAACGCTTCCGTGGCGTCATCGACGATCTGCTTCGTCTTACGGACGGGCTGGGAGCCGGTGACGTCGAAATCGCCGGTCCTGTCATCATCCATATCGGTCGCGTCGATATGACGTTCGCCGGTCGCGTCGGCATCGTTATTCTGCTGCGCCGCCGCCTGCCTGCGACGTTCCGATTCGTCCAGCAACGTGCCCACGGTGATGGTGCTCGGCGGACGGTTGCCGGCCTTCTGCTCGTCCTGACGCGTCTCGCTCGGCCTGTGGTTCTTCGCGGTGAGCATACCCAACTGGTGAGCCAAACGCTCCACCTGTGCCTTGAACTGCATGATCTTGACGCTATCGGCCTGATTCAACGCGCTGATGAAATCGCCCACCTGTTCCATCTGCAGCCACAGGTTGGCGCGCAGCATGATCAGATCATCCAGACGATTGCCCAGCATGCGTCCATACGCGCTGAGCAGCGCATTACGGTGGTTTTCGTCAAGTTTGGAGAAAATCCACGCCAAATCACGTGCCGGATCATTGACCTGCATATCCTGCCAGTTCGTGATGGCGGTGATCGACGAGCCCGAGAACAGCACATCGCCGTCGGACAGGCCACCATGCACCGGACAAGTGGCGAACGACCACAGGCCGTCCGTTTCAAGAACGTCGGACCAGCTCGTCGTGATCTCCTGCGGCACATGGCCAGCCTGACGCAAACGCTTGATCCATGCGGTCAGCTGCGCGCGAATCTGCCCCGTGGAGAATACCGGATAGCCGGCCTCCTGCAGAAAATCCGGACGGAGACGGTGTATCGCGCCCAACGCGGTGCCCACGCTGGCACAGTCGTCCAACGTCAGCAGCGTCAGCGGACGCGCCTGACCATCATGATGCGTGGCGATCATCACGGAAACGTCTCCTGTGACGGACCTCTCCTGTTCGCCGTTGGAGAACGCCAGAACGCGATCGACGTCGAATCCCAATCCGCCCAACTCGCGGTTGCCCATCAACGTCTGCGCGGCACGCACGCGACCAGCGAGACGCTTGCGTCCCTTCGGCGTGTTCGAAGCGAACGTGTCATACAACTTGCCCGCGGCGTCCTGCACCACGGCATGATCAATGCCATACCCCTTGTCGGTGGCGTTGACCTGCTCGCTGTCACGCGTGCCAGCGATGGTGGCGTTCGGCATCGCCGCGCTCGCCAAGGCGGCCATCATAAATCTGCTTCGTTCGGTCACAATTCCAACCTTAATACACACTGAAGGCTAATAAGGGCGCGACTTGCCACGAATTCACGGTTAATCGCGCCGATGGCGTCCGTATCGTCACGCAATCTGCCACAATGGAGCATATGGATGCAACAGCGGAAGCGATTCTCGACGGACTGGACGATGCGCAGCGCATGGCGGCGACCGCCGTGCGCGGTCCCGTCCGTATCATCGCCGGCGCAGGTGCCGGCAAAACGCGGACCGTCACCCGAAGAATCGCCTACGCATGCGCCATCAAGGCATGGGATCCGCACGCCACGCTCGCCGTGACCTTCTCCGTCAAAGCGGCCGCGGAAATGCGCAACAGACTATCCCAACTCGACGTCGCATCCGACGTCAAAGCCGCCACCTTCCACTCCGCGGCACTACACCAACTCCGTCGGATCTGGCCAGACGTATGCGAAGGGCCCATGCCGTTCATCTCACGCAATCCGCGCGAAATCGTGGAACATTCCCTACGCCGAGTCACCACCCAGCAGGTGGACGACGACACCGTGCGCAACCTGCAAGCCGAAATCAACTGGTGCAAAATCTCGCTCATCGCGCCGGAAGACTATGAACGCGTCTGCGCGGCCATCCACCACCAGCCGCCGGCAGGACTGGAACCAAGCCAATTCGTGGATGTCTACAAAGCCTACGAAACCGAAAAAACCAATCGCAACGAAATCGACTTCGACGACATCCTGCTCATCACCTGCCACCTCATCGAAAGCGACGAAGACGTGGCGGCCAGCATCCGCTCCGGCATCACATGGCTCACCGTCGACGAATACCAAGACGTCTCGCCCCTGCAGCATCGGCTGCTCACCCGATGGCTCGGTGACAACCGCAACATCTGCGTGGTCGGCGACCCGGCACAGACCATCTACTCGTTCGCCGGAGCCAGCAGCTACAACCTGCTCAACTTCGCCTCCGAATTCGGCCCCCTCACCGCCGACGTCAGACTCAACAACGACTACCGTTCCACACCGCAGATCGTCAACTACGCCAACCGCGTGCTCGAAGCCTCACCGCAACGCGCCGACTATCTCAAACTCAACTCCAAGCGAGACCAAGGCCGCCGAGTCGCGCAAACCGTCTACAACAGCGATCTCGAAGAAGCCCGGGGCGTGGCTGCACGCATCCGCAGACTCGTGGACGAGGGAGCATCTCCGGGCGACTGCGCCATCCTCACCCGAGTCAACGCGCAGCAGAAAATCCTCTGCCGGGCACTGGGCGAACAACACCTGCGCTACCGCGTCAAACGAGACAGCGGATGGCAGAACTCCGCGCTCGCGGATGACGCTCAGACCCGCTTGGCCATGTTGGAAGCACTTGGCGCAGGCGGCGACGTTAAAGGCGTGACCATCTCCACCATCCATGCCTCCAAGGGCCTGGAATTCAAACACGTGTTCCTGATCGGGTGCTCCGAAGGGCTGATTCCATACGGTTCACCGCCCGAAGGCGACCTTCTGGAAGAGGAACGGCGATTGATGTACGTGGCGGTCACGCGTGCCGAAGACACACTCGACGTGTCCTATGCGCGCGCCCGCGAAGACGATGGGTCCGATCGCGGGCGCAGGAAATCACGCTTCTTCCGGTGACTGCGGGTCGCCGGAAGCGTTCGTATCGCCGGCGTCATCTGTACCGTCGGCGTCGTTCGTGCCATCGGCGTCATCGCCCTTGTGCTCTTCCTCGTCGAGCAGCTTGGACAGTTCGGCATCCCAATCGATGCTGTCCGGAATATCCTGTTGCGCCGTGGTCTGTTCCGTACCGGTAGTGGCGGATGCGGCGCCGTTCTCTTCGTTGGAGCTATCCTCGGACTGTTCGTCCGGCAGTTGCGGCAGCAGATCCGGATGCGACCATTTCGCGTCGCGCGCCTCGGGGCCTTCCTGCGCGCCGATGCTTTCCCACAGCGCGGCCGCCTCACGCATGCGCTTGGGGCGCAATTGCATGCCCATCAGGCTTTCGAACGTGCGTTCCGCAGGGCCTCCGATGGCGCGTTCGCGGCGCAACATCTCACGAAGCTGTTCGATATGCGGAATATGCGCCATGCCCGCACGCCACACGACGGCATCCACCCAGCCCTCCACCAAGGCAAGCAGATTCTCCAACGCCTTCATGGCCTGCTTCTGCTCCGGAGTGTCCGGGAACGCCACCTTGGTGATGTTCACCGCGCTGGCCATGGAATCCGGATCGATGGACTCCGCCTCACGGATCTGCTCCTCCATGGCATCCATGTCGATGGTGATGCCACGCGCGTATTTGCCCAGCAGCGCCTCGAAGCGGGGCATCAGCCACGGCACGGAGGCGAACAGCCTGGCATGCGCAAGCTCCTGCAGCGCAAGATAGCCCATCACTTCGTTCACGTCGATGTCCAGCGACTTCGCGTATTCGGTCACGTTCTGCACGATCAGTCCGCCGGCGGGATTCTTCAGCAGCGCGATGCCCTGATCGAAGCTGCCGCGCACCTCATGGGACAGGTCGCCGGCGGCACGCCCCAACTGCATGGCGAACGACGTGTTGCCGACGAATCGCATCAGCTTCGCCGGATTTTTCATTTCGTCCGGAATCGGAATTTCGATGGGGCCTGCGAAAACCCCGGAAATCTCGGTCTGGATTTCGCCGTCGCCGAAACGCTGCGACAGAATCGAAGCCAGAGCGTCGTTCATCGATTCGGCCACGGGGGAGGCGAACTGCGCCCACGCGTCGATTGTGTCCTCCACCCAGCCGGCGCGGGTGAGCAGCTGCGTCTCGCCTTGCGCCGGGTTGAATTCGCAAGCGGTATCAAGCCACAGGTTCGCCTCGCTGATGGCACGTCTTGCGATTTCGCCGGTTTCGGCGTTCACGCTGCTGTCCGATCCGGCACCATTCGCCTGCTGCAACGCGAGCGATTTCGCCAGTTTGATGTTGATCGGCCCCTGTTCCACGGCCTGCTGCATATCTCCCATGGTGTTGAGTCCGCCGGCGGTGAACGCCTGCATCATGGACTTGACCTCTTCGGGCTTGGGCAGCGTGCTCGGATCCTGACTCATCAGCTGGTCGCGTACGGCTTCCGGCATGTTGGAAAGCTGGTTCCATGCCATCTCGCCCTGAATCGGTCCGAAGCAATCGATAAGCCACTGGCGGATCGCATTCTCATCCATACCGTTTCCTGCCTTTGTTCCACGCGATTGTTAAGTTCGTTGCCTTCCATAGTATGGGAGGCATGGCCGATATGCAGGAAACACAGCGAGTTCACGCCAAAAGTACACGTAACGGGTCGTCTCAAGGCCTTCTGCCACGTATCAGACGACGTTGGCGTCAGGTCGGACGGTGGTTCGATGTTCGCCCTTGGCGATATCTCGCCGGACCGATCGTGGCCGTGCTTTGCGTGCTGGTGCTTATTGCGCCCAGCGCGTACGTGGTGCAGGAGCCGGGACCGACCCAGGACGTGCTCGGAAAAGTCGAAGGCAAGCAGGTCATCGACGTGTCCGGCGTGAAGACGCATAAGGACTCCGGCAAACTACTGCTCGTCACCGTCAACGCCTCAGGCGTTCCCGGATATCCTGTGACCAACGCGCAGGCGTTGCTGGCATGGGCCAATCCGAAGGCCACGGTGATTCCGCAGGAGGCCGTGTTCCCCGTCGGACAAAGCGCCAAGGACTATGCGAAGGAAAGCAACAAGGAGATGTCCTCATCGCAGAACGCCGCGGCCACGGCCGCGAAGCGGTTCCTCAAGGCGCACGGTTATGACGTGTCCGGTATGAAGGTGTCCATGCACGTCGATGACATCGGCGGCCCGTCCGCGGGCATGATGTACACGCTCGGTCTGATCGACAAGGTGACCGGAGAGCAGCTTTCCGGCGGGAAGACCATCGCGGGTACCGGCACGATGAACGCCAAAGGCAAGGTTGGCGCGATCGGCGGCATCCGGTTGAAGATGATCGGCGCGAAGCGCGACGGGGCCACGTGGTTCCTTGCCCCGGAATCCAACTGCTCTGACGTGGTCGGTCATGTGCCACAGGGCCTCCACGTGGTGAAGGTGGGCACGTTGGATGAGGCGTACGACGCGCTGGTCGCCATCCGCGATGGTAAAGGCGGTTCACTGCCGCAATGCACCGTCAAGCAATGAGCGTGCGGCGGAAGGGGATAGGCGTGATACAGGCGGAAATCGCCGTTTCATCTCGAAAAGTGGGCGATTCCGGCGTTCGTAACGTATATGTTCGAGCAGTGTTGGTATATTGACGAACGTGAATCAAACGGCATCTGATAACGCTGAAGAATTCGGTTTCCACGCCGGCGACCTGGTACAGGAATGGCTGTGGGACGATGATGTGGATGACTCGATCCGCGCCAAGATCGAGGAACTGACCGGTGAGGAGCTGGTCGACGAGGATTATGACTCCGCAGTCGATGGTGTGATCATCTGGTGGCGTGATGGCGATGACGAGGACGAACTGGCCGACACCATTGTCGACGCCTATGCGGTTCTCGGCGATGACGGCCCGCTGTGGGTGCTCACCCCGAAGCCGGGACGTCCGGGTGCCGCAAGCTCCAGCACCGTGCAGTCCGCGGCCAAGACCGCCGGCATGAACGCCGCCACTCCGCTGACCGTCAGCTCCGATTGGAACGGTATTCACCTGCGCGCGTTCGGCAAGGGCAAGTAAACCAAGACTTTTCGCGATTTTCTCGCGTATACGAAAATCCCCCGGGCCCATTGGGTTTGGGGGATTTCGCTATTACGTGGACTTTCCGGCAAAACACAAACAAAACGTGGGCGGAATGTGGGCAAAACACGGGTGCGCGCGTTGATATTACGCGGGATGATATGCGATTCCTTGATTTTTCACGGCGTTGCGAAAAGTGGGCGATGAGGGATTCGAACCCCCGACATCCACCGTGTAAAGGTGGCGCTCTAACCAACTGAGCTAATCGCCCGCAACGAACTACTGTACCGTATCCGCGCGATGAGCCGCACTCGTGTGTCGGCATGGCGGATATGATGCCGCTTGATCGGTACGAAACCGCCGTGCGAGCGATGAGCCGCACGTGTCGATTCACTGAATTTTCATCTTTTGCGGCGTCTGCGTCGAATCAATCACGTAAAGTAGTGACGTTAATACGTGTAGCAGGAGGTCGAACGCCAATGGCACAGGAACCTGAAACCGAGAAGAACGCATCGGGAATCGCTCATGCCGCGAAGCGAAAGTGGGGCTACGATGCGGAACAGGTGGATGCTTTCCTTGAACGTGCGCACATGCTGTATGAAGGTGAGGGCGCGCAACTCACCCAGCATGATATTCAGAACGTCTCCTTCGAACTGGTCAAGGGCGGCTATGTGATCGCCCAAGTGGATGCCGCGCTTGCCCGTCTGGAACGTGCCGTGGTCGACAAGCAGACCACGTGGGAAATCTCCCAGCATGGCCGTGTGGCATGGAAGGCGCAGACCGAGGACCTGTTCAAGAAGCTCGACGCGCATGCCGAACGCGAGCATGGCCAACGGTTCAAGCCGGGCGAGGGCAAGAATCCGAGCTACGACCGCAAGCAGGTCGACAGCGTGATCGACAAGTGCCTGACGAAAGCCGCCGGCGAGCTGGGTGTCGAGGAAGTCAGTGAAGCGGACGCCAAGGCGATCGCCGACACGAATTCCCAGACCTTGAGCAACGTGATCTTCACTCAGCGCAAAGGCAAGAGGGGATATGACGAACGTCAGGTGGATTACTATCTGGCCGCCTGCGCGCAGTTGCTGACCCGACTCGAATCGTATGCGCGCGTCGCGGATTTCGTCGGTGAACCCTCCGAAGAGGCGATGGCCGCGGCCGCACCGTCCGTTGCCCCGGCTTCCAGTGATTCCGCAGCTGGCGAAACCCAGATGATCGCACCGCTGTTCGCAGCTCCTTCCGCCACGGTTCCGGCTGCTCCGGTTCCTCCTACTGTGCCAACCGTCACGCCGAGCGAAGAGGATTCCTTCGACGCGCTGAACAAGGCCGAGCATGAGATCTTCACGTCCGCGGTCACCTCCCCGGTGAGCGTGCCTGCCACGCCGACGAACACTCCGCCTGCGGTTCCGGTGGTTCCGCCGGTGTTCCAGCCGCAGACCGATTCCGCTTCTTCCGCGCCGAGCGCCGTTGAAGAGACCCAGGCGTTCGATCCGCTTGCCGATGATGCGATGGAAGATGCCGCGCCAAAGGCTCCGGCTCCGACCGCGACCGATTCGCAGGCTCCAGCCGCTCCGGCATTCCCGCCGGCTCCGGTTGAACCCGAGCCGCAGCAGGATCCGTCTTTGGCCGCGTTGGCGCATCTGGCCCACACCATCAATGAGACGAACCAGACGGAAAACACGTTCACGCCGCAGGTTCCGAGCCTGTCCGCGTCCGACTTGCCTCAGGTCACCACCGGTTCGACGAGCCTGAGCTCCCTCGCAGCCTCGGTGCCGCCATCCTTCACGCCTGAACCGGCCGCTCCGGCCACTCCGGTTCCGGATTCGAACCCAACTGTCATTCCGGCTCCGGTTGTTGAACAGGCTCCGGCCGAGCCGGCCGCTCCGGCTGAACCTGCCGTAGAACCGGCAGTTGGCCCGGCAACTGAACCGTCCGCCGAATCCGATGCGGACAAGCAGCAGGAGGACAAAAAGCCGGAACCAAGCCCGGCTTTCAGGTCGATTTTCCCGGCGTCGGGCAACGACGACAATCTCGATATTCCGGATCTGTCGTTCCCGTCCTTCGAGTGAACCAACGGTAATAAACAGGCTGGCGGAATCGTCAGCCTGTTCTCGCGTTTACACAATCCCAACTACACAGCCTCGACTACACAGTCCCAACTTACATAGTCCAAACCAATACCGGAACATCGGCATATCATACGGAGAGCAGCGCATAACCCATGCAACCATCAACCGTAGTAATTCTGGGCTCCACCGGATCCATCGGCACCCAAGGCCTTGACGTCATCTCACGTCATCTCGACCGCTTCACCGTGACGGGTCTCGCCGCGGGCGGAGCACATGTCGAACTGCTTGCGCAGCAGGCGGCGAAATTCCATGTGCCAACCGTCGCGATCTTCTACAAGGAAGCTGTCCCCGCGCTACGTGAGGCGTTGGAACAGGCCGGCGCAGGCAACGTCAACATCACAGCCGGCCCTGACGCGGTGATCGCCATGGCAGGCTCCGGCGCCGACGTGGTGCTTAACGGCATCACCGGCTCCATCGGCCTCGAACCGTCCATCGCGGCACTGCAGGCAGGCTCCCAGCTGGCATTGGCCAACAAGGAATCCGTGGTGGCCGGCGGACACCTGCTGTTTAGCGCGCAGGTACGCGACAAGCAGATCAATCCGGTCGATTCCGAACATTCCGCCATCTGGCAGTCGTTGCGTTCCGGCACACACGGCGAAGTGTCCAAGCTCGTCGTCACCGCGTCCGGCGGTCCGTTCCGCGGCTGGAAGCGCGACCAAATGACCGACATCACGCCGGAACAGGCCTTGAACCACCCCACATGGAACATGGGGCCGGTCGTGACCATCAACTCGTCCACGCTGATGAACAAAGGTCTTGAAGTCATCGAAGCAAGCCGACTGTTCGATGTGCCACCGAGCCGCATCGACGTGACCGTGCATCCGCAATCCATCGTGCATTCCATGGTGGAATTCCGCGACGGCGCCACCATCGCGCAGGCTTCGCCGCCGGACATGCGCCTGCCGATCGCTCTCGGCCTGTCCGCGCCGGAACGTCTCGGAAACGTCGCCGCCGCATGCGATTGGACGAAGGCGGCCACGTGGACGTTCGAGCCGCTCGACAACGAGGCGTTCCCCGCGGTGAACCTGGCCCGGCACTGCCTCGAATCGTCCGAAAAGCATACGGCCGTGCTCAACGCGGCCAACGAGCAGGCCGTCCACGCGTTCCTCGAACACCGTCTGCCATACCTCGGCATCGTCGACACCGTGCGCGAAGTGCTTGACGAGATGGACGCCGAACTGCGCGGCAACCCGCTGTTCGCTTCCGTGGAGGAAATGAGCCGACTCGAGCAGGAGGCTCGCGCCCGCGCCGACAAGCTGATAAACAAGTAAAGAGCACAAGCCGTAAGAACCATCGCGGGGCGCATAACGCGCCTCGCACATGCAAGGATCACGTATGCCAGAAATCGAAAAACCGTTCCGCAAAACCGGTGACGCGGCCATCAGCGAAAGCCCGCTGCATCCGCGCCGCAAGTCCCGCCGCATCATGGTCGGCCCGGTGCCGGTCGGCGGGGGAGCGCCGATTTCAGTGCAATCCATGACCAATACGCTGACGGCTGACGTACCGGCCACCCTGCAGCAGATCGCGGAACTGACCGCGGCCGGCTGCGATATCGTGCGTGTGGCCGTGCCAAGCCAGGATGATGCCGACGCATTGCCGGAAATCGTCAAAAAATCGCCGATTCCGGTGATTGCCGACATCCACTTCCAAAGCAAGTACGTGTTCCAGGCCATTGACGCCGGCTGCGCGGCCGTGCGCGTGAACCCCGGCAACATTCGCAAATTCGACGAGGTCGGCCCTTCGATCTGCAAGGCCGCCACGGATGCGGGCATTTCCCTGCGCATCGGCGTGAACGCCGGTTCGCTCGATAAAGAGCTGTACGCCAAATACGGCGGCCCGACACCGGAGGCGCTGGTGGCGTCCGCGATGAAGGAAGCGCGCATGTTCGAAGACGTCGGCTTCCACGATTTCAAGATTTCCGTCAAGCACCATGATGTGGTCACCATGGTGCAGACGTACCGTTTGTTGGCTTCCAAGGGCGATTGGCCGCTGCATTTGGGCGTCACCGAAGCCGGCCCGACCTGGCAAGGCACAATCAAAAGCTGCCTGGCCTTCGGCGCGCTGCTGGCCGAAGGCATCGGCGATACGATCCGCGTTTCACTGTCCGCGCCTCCCGTGGAGGAAGTGAAGGTGGGCTGCAAGCTGCTGGAATACATGGGATTGCGCCCGCGTAAGTTCGACATCATCTCCTGCCCGTCCTGCGGCCGTTCCCAGGTGGATGTGATTCAGCTGGCCAACGCGGTGACCGAAGGGTTGAAGGACGTGACCGCGCCGATTCGCGTGGCCGTCATGGGCTGCATCGTCAACGGTCCGGGCGAGGCTCGCGAAGCCGATTTGGGCGTGGCCTCCGGCAACGGCAAGGGGCAGATTTTCATCAAGGGCAAGGTCATCCAGACCGTGCCGGAAGACCAGATCGTGGAAACCCTGCTCGCCAAGGCGCAGGAGATCGCCGCGCAGATGGAGACCGACGGTCAGTTGCCTGCCACCGCCACCGGTCCGGTGGTCGTGCCGGTGACGCAAAACGGCAACTGCTGAAAGCCATGTTCCAGCGTGCCGTCGGTAGCATGCAATCGCAGGCTTCTCAGCAAAGGCCGGTAGAATGAGCGGCGTGTCAGAGCAGGAACGTCAATCATCAGCCGCCAGCCAATCATTACGGCAAGAATCGGCTTCATCGCCCGCGCGTCCGCAACCGCAACATCAACCGTGGACGCGCGGACGGCGACTCATGGTCAACCTGCCTATTTTCATCATGCTGCTGGGCATTCTGGTGTCCGTGGCCAATCTGACGGCATCCACATGGAACTACGAGCCGACCGAGCAGACCATCGAAACGCTTGACGCCAACACCGCCGTGACCTTCGCCAATCCATCCGGCGAAAAACTGGCGAAAAAAGGCGATTACGAGGTGGCGAAACGGTACGTCACCATCAAAGCGAAACGGCCTTCCACCGGTGAGATACAGAACATCAAAGTGCTGATCCGCAAACCGAAAGGGGCTGGGAACGGACGTCCCGGTGTGGTTTTCATGCACGGCGCCGGCTATGGCACCTGCGACAATTCCTTCGGCGACATGGCCTCCGACCTGTCTTCGGCGGGATTCGTGACGGCGGTGCTTGACAAGCCGGTCTGGTCCACCAACGACGCCAATCGCGACTACCCGGGTTCCGCCGCCATCTACGACCAGGTCATCAACCTCCTGCGGAAAATGGATACGGTGGACGCCTCCAAAGTGGGCATCTACGCCACTTCCGAAAGCACATGGATCTCATCGTATCTGCTGCAGCGCGATCCGGACGTCGCTTTTCAGGTGCTGCTCAGTCCGATGGTCTACGAGCCGCGGTATTCGCTGGGCTTCCTCGCCGCACAGGACTTCGCGCTCGTCGGCGCGCATGACGGCTACCAGTCGATCGTCCGCCGCGTATTCAATATCGACGCGTCCCTGTTCGGACTCACCAACCTCGACATCGACACGTTGACGCCGAAAGCGTATGCCATTCCGACATTGGTGGCGTATGGCACGAAAGACGTCATGACCGCGCAGGTGGAAGGCACGGAGAAAATCGTCGATCTGGCTCACCAGGCCGGCAACTGGGACGTCACCATACGCACGTACCCCATCGCCAACCATGTGCTGAGGCTCGGCGACGAAGCCAATTCCGGAACCCCGTTCGCCGACGCGTACGTGGACGATGTGGTCGACTGGGCCGTCGGCACCACGCACGGACTCAAACAGACCAGCGAACGCGTGGCCGGCACCAGAATGTACCAGTCAATCGCAGTGCCATTGGACCTCAAAGCCAATCGCGGCCTGACCATCTACCTGGTCGCGTTGCATGCCAGCATGCTGGTGCTGCTGCTTGCCGCAGGCGTGCTGTGGCTCGCCGTGCTGATGCGTAAGATCTGGGCGCGTGCCCACGGACGACGGTATCGGCTGGGGCTTGCGCAAGGGTTCAAAAACTCGCTGGTCACGTTGACTATCGCCACTATGGCCACGTTCGTGCTGTTCTGCGCCGGCCTTGGCGATGTGATCATGGGTGTGGTCAAACTGGCATGGGGCAGTGCCCCAGTGGAGAATCCGGGCGTGATGTATTGGAGCTGGCCGGTGATCCAGATCGTGTGCGTCGCCGTGGTGTGGGCATGGTCCCGCGTGTTCATGCGGCTGATCGAAGAGGCAACCCATCGAGGCATCGCGCAGTGGCCGCCACGTAAGGGTGCTATCGGCGAAATCGTCAGCGGACGGCAGCCGGTGCTGGCTTCCACGCGGTTCGGACGCGTGATGTTCTGGCTGACCGTGGCCGCCATGTTCTGCGTATTGCTGGTGTTCGCGTTCTGGGGGCTGTTCATCTACTGACGGGGCGAATGTATTTCGGAACGCGCACGTGCGGCGAGCGTATGCATAACAGGATGCGATGAACGGCAAGAAAAGGAGGTGCGATGCCGCTGTATCAAGACGAAGGCGTGGTGCTGCGCACCGCCAAACTCGGCGAAGCCGACCGCATACTCACCTTGCTCACACGTGACCATGGCAAAGTACGCGCCGTCGCGAAAGGCGTGCGCCGTACCAAATCGCGTTTCGGAGGCCGACTCGAACCGTTCATGCGCGTGGCGCTGCTCATTGCGGAAGGTCGTTCGCTCGACGTCGTGTCCCAAGCCGAATCGATCGCCGCGTATGCAGGGCCGATTTGCGCCGATTTTCAAGCGTATACGGCGGCGAACGTGATCTGCGAAACCGCCGACAAGCTGGTCGCCACGGAAAAGGAGCCTGCGGTCGCACAATACCGGCTGGTATTGGGCGCGTTGAACGCGCTTGCCAAACATGCGCACGAGCCGTCCACGATTGGCGATTCGTACGTGCTGCGCGCACTGGCGATCGCTGGTTGGACACCCCGTCTGCGCGTCTGCGTGGTGTGCGGCGAGCCGATTTCGTCTGCGCTGTCCTGGTATTTTTCGATTCCCGCCGGCGGCCTGATGTGCGCCGCCGACCATACCCCCGAATCGGAAGCGGTGTCGTGGGATGCGATTTGCCGGCTTTCGGCGCTTGTCGATGGCGATTGGGGGGAGCTGGACGGTGTTCCGGCGTCCGCGTCGATTCAACGGGAAACCCACCAAATAGTGGAAGAATGGGGCGAATACTATTTGGAACGGCCGATTCGTTCCATGCGCTTGCTAGATTAGCGGGTATGGCTTTTGAGAACGTGGATTACAAATCCCTTGACATTCCGGCGGCACCGTTTTCCGACCCGTCGATCATTCCCGATTTTCCAAAGAACAAGGTTCCGCGCCACGTCGGCGTGATCATGGACGGCAACGGCCGTTGGGCCCAGCAGCGCGGACTCATCCGCACCGACGGCCATCAGGCGGCCGAACCGGTGGTGTTCGACACCATCGCCGGCGCCATCGAAGCGGGCGTGCGCTACCTGTCTCTGTACACGTTCTCCACGGAGAATTGGAAGCGTTCGCCGCAGGAAGTGCGTTTCCTTATGGGCTTCTCGCGTGACATCATCCACCGTCGTGTCGATCAGATGAACGAGTGGGGCGTGCGCGTGCGCTGGTCCGGCCGCCGTCCGAAGCTGTGGAAATCCGTCATCGACGAGCTGGAAGTGGCGCAGGAGAAAACCAAGAACAACAAGACCATCGACGTGGTGTTCTGCCTGAACTACGGTGGCCGCGCCGAAATCGCGGACGCCTGCGCGGCCATCGCACGTGAGGTGCGTGACGGCAAGATCTCCGGCGATCGTGTGACGGAGAAGATGATCGCCGAGCACCTGTACAACCCGGATATTCCCGATTGCGATCTGGTGATCCGCACGTCCGGCGAGCAGCGCACGTCCAACTTCCTGCCGTGGGAAGCCGCCTACGCGGAACTCGACTTCGTGCCGGAACTGTTCCCGGATTGCGGCCGTGATGTGCTGTGGCGCTCCATCGACCACTATATTCACCGCGATCGTCGCTTTGGAGGCGTGAAGCGATAAGGAACAGCCCGGTGGGCTGTTCCAGCTTCACGCCCGAGCGGCTATGCCGCGAGGGTAATGTTGAGCCGGCCGTAGGCCGTCAATAATTGCAGGACGTGAAGAAATAAGAAAAAGACCCCCGCGGGGGTCTTTTTCTTTTCCGCTCCTAAAACGGCTTTTAATCGCCTGCCAGTTGCGCGATTCGCCACGTGAAATCAGCCACGAAACGATCATGATCCACGGTGAGCGCCACATGCACGCGTGGCGCCGACGGGTCAATCATTCCGGCCGGATCGCCGATGGTGCGGCCGCGCGTGCCATGAAAATCGCCTGTCTCCGTTTCGACCTTCATCGGCAGATCGAAACATTCCACCAAACTCGGATCCACCGCTACGGCTGCGGCGAGCGGATCGTGCAATGGCATGCCGGCTGCGAATAGTCGGGGGTCTGCGGCGAAATTGGCCGCGATGGAAAAGTCGGCGATATCGGCAAGGAACGTCCGCACGTCGCCATCCTGCGATTGCGATGCGGCCTGACGCCACTGTACGGTCGCGTCGGACCCCAACAGGCACTGATGCGTCACGTCCAGTCCGGCCATCGTCACATCCGCACCGGAATGGAACACGCGGTCGGCGGCCTCCGGATCCTGGATGATGTTCGTTTCGGCGGTCGCATCCCAACAGTTGCCTTCCTGCGTCAGCGTTCCCCCCATCATTACCAGCCGGAGCCGGCTAGTGATATCCGGTGCCGCGGCAAGCGCCGCATCGACGTCGGTCAGCGGGCCGGTCGCCACCACCGTGACGTCACTACCGTAGAAGCGAACCGCGTCGATGAGGAATCGAACGCCGTCCGGCAGAGCGACAGGGGAGTGGGAACGGTCCTCACAATCGTTGTCGCCGCCGGCATCGCGGACAGTAAACGAAAGCGAAAACGAGTCGGCTGCGGGATTGGCGTGAAGGTCGTGCACGTCATATCCGCCAACGGAAATCAGCCCGCGCATCGCTCGAACATCCAATCCTGACGAATCGGACACATTGGGTGCCGGATTGAGTGTCTGGATGTTCGAATCGTCACAAACAGACGTATGCCGTCCGACGGCACAATCAGCGGACGGGCCGAATCCGCCCAATCCATCCGTGCCGTGGAACTGCGCGCAGCCGGCGTCGGGAATGAACGCGGCCGCCCAGGAGGGGCGCGTCGAGCCGCACATCACCGGAACGTCCCGGAACCCCAACCGTTCCAGTACATAAGCCGTGTTGCGTACGGCGGTGTCAGTCGAAACGTTGCCATAGGTGCCGATGACGCCCAGTATCTCGACGTCGTCAAACGAGACGAGATACGCCAAAGCCAGCGCATCGTCGATGCCGGTGTCGACATCGAGAATCATCTTGCGTTTGCCGGAGGGTGTGAGCGTCATCGGCCGGTCTTTCTCTTAGGGGAATCCGTTATTTCAATATTCGCTTTCTTAAGCAGGATTCGTTTCTTAAGAAAGCTGTTATTTCAAAATCCGCTACTTCAGGAATTCGTCGGTGGCGAGATCCTTCGACTGCGGAGCCTGGTGAATCACCTTGCCATGCGAATCGGTATACGTGTCGGCTTTGGCAAGGAAGTCGAAATATTCCTGCGTGCCCTTCAGATCGTTGGTACCGAAAGTAAACGAGCCGTCCTTGATTTTGGCCGGATCGCCCCAATATTGACCGTCCACGATGGTCTTCATGCTCTTCTTGACGAAAGCCGGCTTCAGATTCGCGTCCGGAGCCTCCTTGACGAGGATTCCGGCGGCATCGCCAGGATGCGCGTAGGCGTACTCATAACCCTTCTTGGTGGCCTGCACGAACTTTCGCACCAGATTCGGATTGGACGAGATGGTCTTGGTGTTGGTGATGATGCCGATGGCGTCGGCGTTGCCCGGCACGCCGTAATCAGGCTCGCTGAAGCAGTTGAGCTTCGGGCCGTACATGTCGGCCTGCACGCCCTCCCACGTGGCGTAGAAGCCACCGAAATCGGCTTTGCCACTGGACAGCGTCTGGAAGGTGGACGTGCCGACGGTCACCTTGTCGAACGTGCCCTTGCCGCCGTCGGTCTGAATCATGCGGCGGATCACCGCGTCGGATTCGTTGGAGCCGAACGTGGCGAAGGTCTTGCCGTCGAAATCCTTCGGGGACTTGATGTCCTTGTTCGACGCGAGCGAACACCAGATGGCGCTCGGCTTCTGCTGCACCTGCATGACCTGTTTGATTTTCGCGCCCTTAAGCGTGTAAATGCCCACGTTGGTGAGGTTGGACAGCGCGAAATCCGCCATGCCGTTGTTCACGGCCTGCTCCGCGCCGGCCTGCGCCACCGCCACGATGTCCACGTCAAGACCGGCCTGCTTGAAATAGCCTTTGTTCTTCGCCACATACACGCCGATATGGTTGGTGTCGGGCGCCCACGAAAGCATGAACGTCACCTTGGTGAGGCCGTTGCCGTCCGCCGCGGTTTTCGTGGAGTCGTTGCTTTGCCCGCATGCGGCCACGCCGACGAGCATGGCGATCGAGCCGAGGATTGCGATTGCTTTGCTGAAGATGGTCTTCTTCATACCTTGCGATTTCCCTTGAATCTTGCTTCTCTACCGTTTTCTAGGGATGACGCTGCGGGCGGGGTTCGGGCAGAAAACGATACGAAGGGCTAAGGCCCCCGCTCGTCCAATGCCCCCGACGTTCCTTATGATGCCTGCCGCCGCCCGGTTGACCGTTTGACGCCGAAGCTGTGGAACATTGCCGGTTTGCCACACATTGGCTAAACAGCGAGTCCCATTATACGGGTGTGCATGACGATGATGAGGGCCGCAATGGTGATTGTTGCGTTTTCACTGGTCCGCGTCCGGATCGGCGTCCGCGTCGGCTGGGCCGAGCAGCAGGCGTTCGCTGAGATTCACGAGGCACATGAGTATGCCGGTGATGACGATGATGACCAGCGTGGCCGAGAAGATCAGCGGCGTGCGGAACGAATTGTAAGCCGCCTGCAGCCAGATGCCGAGGCCCTTGCGCGCACCCAGATACTCGGCAGTGGTGGCGGTGGCGAAGATGTATGCGGCGGATACGCGGATGCCGCCGTAAATCTGCCGTGCGGCGACGCGAAGCTTCACATGCCACAGCGTCCATGCGCGGGTCGCGCCGCATGTCAACGCCACATCGGAATAGAACTGCGGCACCGCCTCAAGCCCGCGAACCGTCTGCACGGCGATCGGAAACAAGCCGAATACGGCCACAATCACGATTTTGCCGGAAACTTCGAAACCGAACCAGATCAGAAACAGCGGTGCGATCGAAATCAACGGCATCGTCTGCGCGGCAGACAGCAGTGGGAACAGTGCGGCGTTCGCAACACGGGAGCAATACAGCAGAATCCCGATCAAGATGCCGCATGCCACGGCCAGCAGGAATCCGACGGTGCCTTCCAGTAGCGTGACCTGCGTCGCCGGCCATAGTGTGGGCCAGGTTTCGACGGTTGCCTGCGCGATTTCGCTGGGGGCGGCGATCATCGTGGATGGCACGTGCCCCAATCGCACCCATGCCTCCCATACGACAAGCAGTGTGATGACGGCGATCAGCGTTGGAATACGACGCTTCGCCATACCGAGTAGTTTGTGTTGAACGTGCGATTCCGCCATCGTTCACCTTGCTTTCTGCGTCAAAGTGGACGCGCACGTGACCGACTGCGGGAAATCAGTAAGGTGAGGAGCCTGCCCGCCAATCGGCCAGAAAAGATTGTTACCGGCTCGCCAGTATAGACGGTGGGGCGGAACGTAGGCAAACCCGCACAGCAAGTACGGCAGTAACGAGAGATAACGTGCGTTGGATACCATCCCAGATATCACTTTAGATATAGAGAGACAGATATAGAAAGGCCTCCGCACCCTTCCGATGCGGAGGCCTTCCCATATACCCCTTGCTACTGCCTTATGGTCGTTTGCCTGTCAACCATGACAGACGTCTATCATTCCAGTCCGATGGACTTCATGTGGTGAAGCACCAGGGACTTGACCTTGAGCGTGCCGGATTCGGCCACGAGCTTGATGGCGCGCGGACCTTCGGACGCGTAGCTGTACGAGCTGAGCACCTGACGGCCGTCGTTGACGTACACCTCCACGCAGCCACGGTCCACGTACACGCGCAGCTTGAGTTCGCCGGCGGCAAGTTCGGCTTCGGACAGCGGTGCCGTACGGTAGCCGCGATCGCCCTGAGCGTTGGCCTGACGGTCGACCACCACGCGGCCGATCTGATCGTCATACGCAACGGACGTGTAGGCGCCATCCTCGGTGGCGTGGACACGCAGGCCGGCACGCTCGGCGGTGGAGTTGGCCAGGTCGATGGTCATTTCGATTTCCACGGCTTCGGCATCGTCCACAATGGTCTTCTCGCCGCTGACGTCCAGATCGATCGCACCGAAATCGACGGTATCCTCGCGCAGGCCTTCCATTTCGGCCACCGGCGCGGTGTGCAGGTCGCCGTCGGCGCCCAGCGTGATCTCACGCGGCAGGGTGAGGTTGCCGCACCAGCCGTCGTCCTGCATCGGAATCGGCTCGACGAACGGGCTCATCCAACCGTAGACGATCTGACGCTTGCCGTCGTTGAACGACTGCGGCGCGTAGTAATTGTGGCCGCAATCCCACAGACGGAACTCGGTTTCCGGCTTGAACTGCTCACCCGGAGTCCAAGTGCCGATCATGTAGCCGGCGTTGTTGACGTTGCGGTTCATGAAGCCGGACGGCTTGGCACCCATGGCGGAGAAGCCGATAACCCACTTCTCGTTGCCTTCGACGTCCTTGATCGGGAAGAAGTCCGGGCACTCAAGCATAAACACGTTCGAATCCGGATGCTCGAACAGCACCTGCTCATAGGTCCACTTGACCATGTCGTCGGAGGAGAACAGCCACATCTGGCCGCGCTTCTCGGCAGAGGAGACACCGAAGGTCATGTACCACTTGTCGCCGGTCTTCCAGACCTTCGGGTCGCGGTAGTGGTGGTTCACCTTGTCGGTCGGGCAATCAATGACCATACCGCGCTTAGTGGCGCTGGTCAGCTCATCGTTGTCTGGTTCGGCGAGCATCTGTACCTGCCAGTCGCCGCCGGTGTTGTCCTTGCCGTTGGCCCAACGGTGGCCGGTGTAGTAGAACTTGAGCTTGCCATCGTCGCCGATCACTGCGGAGCCAGAGAAGACGCCGTCCTTTTCTTCTTCCAGAGACGGGGCGAACATAATCGGCTCACGCTTCCAATTGACCATATCGGCGGAGGAGACGTGACCCCAATGCATCGGACCCCACTGGGTGCCATACGGGTGCAGCTGGTAGAAGACGTGCCAACGGCCCTTGTAGAAGCACAGGCCGTTCGGATCGTTGATCCAACCGCCATTGGATGCGATGTGGAACTTCGGATACCAGCGGTTGTTACGCTTGGCTGCGAAGGCCGCGACACCGGCCTCTGCCTTGGTGAGTTCCTCGCTGTGGTTCTTGATTTCGTGAAGGACAGGTGCGTCCGGAGTAAAGCCAGTCATCGTTGAATGCCTTTCTGAATCTGGGTTATGAATTGTTGGATAAAAAGCTTTTTGAAGATGGTGCCCAAAGCGGAAAAAGGGAAACGCTTCGGACACCACGATTGTTGTTATGATGCGTACGGTACCGATGATGATCGCGGGAGAAGGGATGTAGGTTGCGACCACCATCGACGCCGTACGCCGACTTAGTACGGGCTGAGACTCAGGCCTTCACTTCCGCATCAGCGGCCTTCATGGCCTTGAGCTGCTTGTCAGTGTAGAACGGATCGCCGCCGACTTCCTGATCATCCTTCTTGATGACGAAGAAGCCGTAGACCAGAGCCGCAAACACGATGGCAGAGATGGTGAAGAAGGTCGGACGGTCGCCCATGGCATCATGCAGAGCACCCATCGGGGTGGAGAAAATCACCTGGCCGACCTGGGAAGCGATCTGGAAACCAACCATGTACAGGGTGGCAGACAGCTTCGTGTCGAAGTGCAGGGTGAAGTAGCGGAACGCCGGCAGGCAGAACAGCGGTACCTCGATGGAGTGGAACAGCTTGACGATGGAGACGGAGACCGGGTCATGGAACACGCCGCACAGACCGATACGGGCGAACATCACGGTGGCGCCGAGCAGCAGGGAGTTACGCACGCCGATCTTCTTCATGATGATCGGGACGACGCCCATCATGGCGGACTCAAGGAACACCTGGAAGGAGTTCAGGGTGCCGTAGGTGGCGTTGCCGATTTCGGTGGTCGGGAAGAGGGAGGCGTAGTAGTTCGGGAACATCTGCTGATCGAACACGGTGTAGAAGGTGTTGGTGAACAGCATGAAGACGATGAGCACCCACAGGGTCGGCATCTTCAGGACGGAGACCATTTCCTTGAAGGACGGGTTGGTCGGAGTTGCGTTCGGATCAGCTTCCTTCTTGAGTTCTTCCTTCTGCTCGGCCGGAACCCAGAAAGCATAGACGCACAGCATGCTGGGGCCGCAGATGGAACCAACCCAGAAGTTCAGCAGCGGGTTGATGTTGAACAGGAAGCCTGCGCACAGTGCCACGACAGCGTAGCCGAAGGAGCCCTAAGCGCGGGACTGGCCGTATTCGAAGCCGAACTTACGGGAGTAACGTTCGGTGATGGCTTCGAACAGGGAGCAGCCGGCCATGAAGCCTGCGGACAGCACGATGGAGCCGAGAAGCACGCCGATGAATCGGGTGGTGCCGCCGGCGGTCAGCATCGGCTGGTACACGAACTGCACGAACGGGCCAACGCATGCAGCGACCGCAGAGATGAAGATCACGAGCTTACGCTTAATGCCCAGCTGGTCCTGAATGGTGCCGTAAACGAACATGATGACCAGGGTGGCCAAGGAGTTGATGGAGTAGATCTGGCCCTGTTCCGCGGAGCTCATGCCCAGACCGTGGGTCGGGTCAGTGAGCCAGCGGGAGAAGAAGGACCACCAGATGCCCCAGGAACAGAAGAACATGAAAATGCCGAAGGAGCTCTGCAGATAGGAAGGATTCTTCCATACAGAACGTGTTTTGCTTGCCATTTTGATTCTCTTTTTCTCTTCGCGCTGCCGCTGCCGCGCGGCAGCGATCGCTTCCGATGTTGTTTTGGCTTGCGCCTGCTCTGATTTCAGCTGCCGTGCCGAAAAGCGAACATGGCTTCAAGATAGCATGTTGCAACTGCTTCGTCAATCGTTTGACGTCAATCGTTTGACGTCAAACGTTTGTAAGGATTTGCGGATAGTTGAAATTAAGCCTGAATCAACTGCTGGCGGACTGTTGGCACGATTGCTTTATTCGGCGTGTCGTGAACAAACGCACAATTTTCATGTATAGAAAATGGCTGTGCGAACAATCGTAAGCATTTGAATCGTTGTAAAAACAGAAAAATCAGGATATGACGGAATCTTTTTCCAACAATGCGCAGTGGATCTTCGCCGGAATCGGCGCATCAAGCGGCGGCAGGGAAGCTCTGGCGGATGGACATGAACTGGTATCCACATCCTTGCCTTCAATCATGGAAATCAGCTTGCAGGCTGACCAATAGCCCATTTCGTAATGTGGCAGTTCGACGGTGGTCAGCTGCGGTTCAAGTGTCTCTGCGAACACGCGGTGGTTGTCCACGCCGACCACGGAAATATCCTTGCCTACCGTAAGCCCTCTTCTTGCCGCGCATTCGTACACATACCAGGCGCGCGCATCATTGAAGCAGAAGAAGCCGTCCGGATGCTCGTCGTCGAACAACTTGTTCACGGCGCGTAAAGCTGGACCGTCGTTCATTACGTTGCATACCAGCGATGGGTTGAACGCACGTCCGGCCTCCTGCAACGCGGTGCAGTAGCCGGCAAGACGACCGTCCTGCGCGATCATGTTTTCCGCGCAACCCACGTACGCGATACGTTTGCAATCGGCCTGCAGCAACCGTATCGTGGCGTCATAGCGATCATGAACTCGTCGGGCTCGACGCTGGGAACCTTGTTCTCATAATCGGTGGCGTCCACCATCACCACGGGATAATCGCTCAACGATTCAGGCACATGCGCGATGCGGTTCGACATCTTCGAATAGAAGAATCCATCCACGCCGTATCGTTTCAACGTGGCGATTTCGTTCTCCTCGCTCGCCTTGCCGTCGGTGCTGACTGTGAACAGCATGTAGCCGTAGGCACTGGCCGCATCCTGCGCGCCCAGAATGATGCCGCCTGCGTATGGTGTGGTGGCAACTTCCTCGCTGATGAAGCCGAGGATTCGGGTTTTGTTGGTACGCAGGCTTCGCGCCAACGGATTGATCTTGTACCCGAGCTCGGTCGCTTTGTTGCGTACGAGTTTGGCGAGCGCGGGATTTACCCTGCCTTCGTCGCGTCCGTTGAGCACCAGGGATACAGTGGAGATGGATACCCCCGTTTGTTCGGCGATTTCCTTCATTGTCGTCATAATCGCAACACTATACCCAAATAAACGCGAAAAGCGCGCTTTTGCCAAGAAAAAGCGCGCTTTTTTACATGGAATGGTTTCGTTTCACCACTGTAAAGGGGGTTATTTCGACAGAATCTCGTTTACCAGTTCCTGCTTGGCGTGGATCTGTCCTTCGAAACCGGGGCGGATGTCGAGACGGATCACCACGTCGGTGCGGTATCCCTGGCCGGCGAGCTTCATGGTAGCGTCGCGGATCACCTTGAGCACATCGTCGATGTCTCCTTCGATGTTGGTGAACATGGCGTTCGTCTCGTTCGGCAGGCCGGATTCACGGATCACATCCACGGCCTGCGCCACGTACGTGGACTTCTCCGGGCTGGCGCCGGCGGGGGAGATGGCTACTGCGGCAAGCGTGTTGATATACGGTTTGCCGGTTTCCGGATTGACGGGCACTTCCTGCTTTTCTGCGTTGCGATCGAGCGTCATGATTACCTTTCTCAGCGTTGTCTCGTGTGTTTTCGTGCGATTACTTGTTGTACTGTTCCAACGGTTGCCGTGGTTCGCGTGGCTTGGCTCAACGCCACTTCCACGCGTGGTCCATCGGACCGGAACCATGTCCAAGATCGAGCTGCGCTTCCAAAGCGCCGGTCAGGTACAGCTTGGCATGGTCGACGGCCGTCGGCAGCGCCTCGCCAAGAGCCAAATGGCTGGCGATGGCGGAAGACAGTGTGCAGCCGGTGCCGTGCGTGTTCGGGTTGTTGATGCGACGGGAACGGAACCAGGTGATCTTGCCATCCGGCTCGACAAGCACGTCACTCGCGTCATGCGTGCCGTGGCCGCCCTTGACGAGCACCGCGCAGCCGAAATGGCCGGCGAGCAGATGACCTGCGGTCACCATGTCGTTCTCGGTGGAGATGGATTCGCCGTTCTCATAGTCGATTGCGCCCGCACCCTGCTCTACGGCCAAGTCGCACAGTACCTGGGTCTCCGGCATGTTCGGCGTGATCACAGTGGCCAGCGGGAACAGTTTGGACGTCAGCGCCGCGATGGCATCATCCTCGATGAGCTTCGCGCCGGACGTGGCCACCATCACCGGGTCGAGCACCACGTTCTTCGCGTTGTGCGCGGTCAGACGGTCGGCGATCACGGTGATGAGCTCGGCGCTGGACACCATGCCAATCTTCACCGCCACCGGCGGAATGTCTTCGAACACCGCGTCGATCTGCGCCGCAAGCATTTCCGGGGGAGTGTTGGTGACCATCGTCACGCCGGTGGTGTTCTGCGCGGTCAGCGCCGCGATCGCGGTCATGCCGAACACGCCGTTGGCGAGCATGGTCTTCAAATCCGCCTGAATGCCGGCACCGCCGGACGAATCCGATCCTGCGATGCTCAATACCGGTGGCAATGTGCTGGTCATGGTAACTCTCCTTATTAGGCTCACTGATTCATTGATTATCTTCACTGAGCTCACTGATACAGTGTAGAACCACCTTTGCGGAACTTCTCGCTCATCTCAGCGGGCTTGTCGATTTCCTGTACGACGGACTACTTCACACGCGGCGCATAGCCGTGCTTCGCGTCGCCGCGCACCGCCTTCCAGCGCGTCACCATTTCGCGGGTGGCCGCTTCCGGATCGTCGGCACCGGCGATCGCGGACACCACGAACCAGCCGGCCGCCTTCGAACGGGCCAGCATCTCCATATCGTCGGCATGTACGCCGCCGCCGACCACTACCGGGAACTCGCTCGCCGCGCAAATCGCGTTGATCTGTTCCTCGTCAAGCGTGTGCCCGGAACCGTCGTTGCCGCCCACGGAAGCCTCCGGCTTGGTGGTGGACACATGTAGCGGGCCGGCGCCGATGTAGTCGATGCAGCCGCTCGGCAGCTCGTTGATAAGCTTCACCAGACTTTCGGTCTCGGCGGACAGGCCCACGATGGCATCCTCGCCGAGCAGCGCGCGAGCCTCCTGCGGTTCCATATCGGTCTGGCCGATATGCACGCCATCCACCTTGATGCCCTTGTCGCGCGCCTGCCACACCACATCCACGCGGTCGTCGATCACAAACGCCACGGAATCGGACTTGCCGCTGTTCTTGATGACCTGCGCGATATCGCGGGCCATTTCGGTGATATCCTTCGCATCCGCGTTCTTGGCGCGCAATTGGATGAACGTCGCGCCCCCACGCAACGCGTCATCCACCACATCCGTCACCGGCCGGCCCTTGCAATCCTGCGGACCGACCACGAAATACGCGCTCATATCAAAGCAGTCGCGCATCGAGGCGAATGGATAATTATTCATTGGTCTCCCCTTTGTTGTTCTTTGGGTAAGTGCTCCAGAAGAAGTCTTGTTATTTTCCGTTTATTTTCCGTCGCACCGCACTGAACGTATATATTCCGTATATACGATTGCGATGGTGCGAAACCATCCACGGAACGTTGCGGTCAGTTGGTTTCGATGATGTCGGACGCGGCCACCTGGTCGGCGGTGACGTTCCACAGCGCGTCGAGCAGCGCCACCTGGAACGAACCGGGGCCATCGGATTTGACTTCGGCGATTTCGGACGCACGATCATACAGCAGCGACGCGGCAAGGGCGGCGACCAGCGGCTCGGCCACGGCAAGATACGTTGCGGTCACGCCGCCGAGCGAACAGCCGGCGCCGGTGATCTTCGTCATCATCGCGCTGCCTCCGGGCAGGCGGAACGTGCGCTCGCCGTCGGTCACCAGATCAACCGCGCCGGACACCGCGACCGCGCCTGCTCCAACGGGGGAGCGCTTCGCCAGATGGCGGGCGAGACGCTTGGCCGCGTCGACCGCGGCATCGACCTCATCGACGGCTTCCACGCCGGCGGGACGGGTCGCGGGCGTGGTGCTGTCGGCGTCGGCGAGTCCCCACATCGCGTCGAGCGCGATGATCTCGCTGGCGTTGCCGCGCACGATGGTCGGCGGAACGTCACGGAACGATTCGAGGATGGCGGTGCGTGTCTCGCCGATGCCGGCCGCGACCGGATCGAGCACCCAGGTTTTGCCGTTCTCATGTAGCTTGCGCGCGATCTCGGGCAGCGCGTTCTTGAAGAACGGCAGCAACGTTCCCACGTTGATGTAATTGGATCCTGCGATTTCGGCGGTGGCGATCACGTCATCCGGCAGATAGCTCATGGCCGCGGTGCCGCCCGCGGCGAGCTGCGCGTTGGCCACCAGATTGATGGTTACGAAATTGGTGAACGACTGCGCCAATGGTGTCTGCCCGCGCACGTCCGTGACGGCTTGTTTGATGGCGGCACGCAATGTGCCGAGTGCGTCATTGGTGGATGGGTCATCGCTCATGATCTGCTCCCTACGTTGGTCCTAACCAACAGGTTCAAAGGGTCAGGCGTTCATGCCTATCTCAGCTTGATGGACTTGGACATCAAGCACCCCCGCATGTTTACAACAGTGGTTAATCTATCTGCGTCCCTTGACAGGCGCGATTCCGTAGGTGATTTTGGGCTTCCGTAGGTGGTTGCTGCCGGATAAGCATCGGCGAGATGCCTGGAATTAGGCGTTTGCTCGTGTCCGGATTCGAAGCTGACCGCCTACGGAACGCAAAAATCACCTACGGAACGCAGTCAGTCGCTTTGCGTCGTGTCGATGACGTTGCTGCAGTATGCCGTCCTGCCGGCAGTCACGTCGGCGTAGAAGCGCTGTTTTTCATCGATGTATGCGATGGCTTTACGCAGTTCCTCCAGTTGCGTCTCCAGATGCTCGCGTTTTTCGGCAAGGATTTCCTGACGTTCCGGTATCGATGACTCACCTTTAAGACAGAGTTGCGTGTAGTGCCGCATCTCCTTGATGCCCAGACCGCAGCGTTTGAGGCATGTCAGGCCGTTGATCCATGCGATGCATCGCTCGTCGAAGACGCGTCGGTTGTTCTGGTCTCGTTTGAGACCGGGCACGAGTCCTGAATTGCAATAGAACTTCAATGCTTCGTAATTCATGCCGGTTAGTTTGCAGGCCTGCTTCATCGTATAGGTTTTCATGTTCTTATGGAGTGGCACTGCCGTGATTGCCATACGTGGCTCCTTTCGGACGCTGCGCGGCAGGACGTTCGGCGGGTGCCGCCGGATGGGGTCGGGCTTGAGGCGCATTGTTCTTTTTGTTTGTACCTATCATGTCACATTTCCGGTTATTAATACCGGTAGATAGTACCGGCGTGCCGTAATTTGACCGGTAGCAGCTACCGGATTTTATCGTGGGGGTCAGAACGGCATACATGCCGGCACTGAATACCGACGAATTTATGGAAGGAAAAACAGTGGAATACGTGAAACTTGCCAACGGTATTGAGATTCCGAAGATCGGATACGGCGTCTTCCAGATCAGCAAGGACGATGCTCCTCGCTGCGTGCGCGAGGCCATCGAGACCGGGTACCGCCATATCGACACCGCACAGTCGTACTTCAACGAGGCCGAAGTCGGCCAAGGAATCAAGGATTCCGGTATCGATCGTAAGGATCTGTTCCTCACTACCAAGATCTGGATCAGCAATTACGGCTATGAGAACACGCTGAGGTCCGTCGATGTGTCCTTGAAGAAGCTTGGCACCGACTATCTCGATCTGGTGTTACTGCACCAGCCGTTTTCCGATACCTACGGCGCGTGGCGTGCACTCGAAAAGCTCTACAAGGACGGCGTGATCCGCGCCATCGGCGTGAGTAACTTCTATCCGGATCGTCTGGCCGATATGGTCGCCTTCAATGAGATCGCCCCGATGGTCGATCAGGTCGAGACTAATCCGCTCAACCAGCAGATCGAAGCTCGCAAGAACATGGTCAAGCGGGGCGTGGCTCAGGAAGCATGGGCTCCGTTCGGGGAGGGCATGCAGAACATGTTCTCCAATCCCACCCTGGCCAGGATCGGCGAGGCGCATGGCAAGTCCGTCGCGCAGGTGATCCTGCGTTGGCTCACCCAGCGCGACATCGTTGCTCTGCCCAAGTCCACGCACAAGGAGCGCATGGAAGAAAACCTGAACATTTTCGATTTCCGGCTCTCCGACAGCGAGATGGCAACCATCGCGGGCCTTGACACCAAGACCAGCATGTTCTTTCGCCACGACACCCCTGAGGCGGTCGACCGCTTCGTCGGTTATGTCAAGGAACGTGCCGGCCGCGAATGATTCCGGTCCATGACATGGTCGGTGCCGGCAGCACTGTGTATCTGGGCTTCCCGATTTGGTGGATGGCACCTGTTTGGCTGGTGAACGATTCCGTCAAATCCAACGATTTCGCAGGTAAGACGATCATTCCGTTCTGCACTTCCGCCAGCTCCGATATCGGCAACAGTGCATCCACGCTCCAGAAAATGGCAGGCAGCGGTACATGGCTTACCGGGCACCGTTTCTCGGAATCTGTTTCCGAGAAGGACGTGACCGATTGGCTGATTTAGTCCAAAAACGGTATCGCCGAATAGCGAAGACATGGGGCGACCATTGTACGTTCGGCTGCAGCATTTCGTGTGCTGAATAGCAGGTCGCCTCTTCCACGCTCTTTTGAGTATCCCATCCGAATGTTTAAGCCGGCGTGGAAGTAGTAAGTGGTATGTGTGCTGTCCTGCCTTGCAGGAAGACATGGCGGGCATTTTCATTATGATGAAACGTCATCAAATATCGGATTATTTCCGATAATCATTCCACGAGATGGGCTTCCCCGTATTATTTCCTGAGACGTTTGTGACGTCCCTATGTATTTGCGTGCGGGGATAGAATTGTTGACGGAAGAGAACCGTGAAAGGAATGTGCGTTGGCGAGAAATGACGGGAGTCGAAGGAGGCGGGGCGGTCTTTGCGATAGGTTGTTCGGCGATCTCAGTGCAAAAAAGTTGCGTAAGGTGTTGTTTGGCGCTGTTGCGGCAATTGTCACTGTTGCAGTTGTCCTGTTTGTGTGGAACGGTGTCGTTAAACCTGTTTTTGACAATGCAAGGACCGAATCTACCATCAGTGTGGAAAGCCAGTTGCAGGCGGCTGTGAATATCGACGATCTATCGACCGCGAAATTCCATTATGGCGGTGTTGCTGTAAAGAAAGACAATGCTGGTAAGGACAAGTGGCATGTTGCATATGAGGCGACGGTGACTGCTGGCGTCAAGATGAGCGATATCACGTTCGAAGTGGACGATACCGCGAAGACCGTCACTCCGATTCTGCCGAAGCCGACTATTGGGGACGTCGTGGTTGATAGCGGCAGCCTCGACTTTTTCGAGAACAATCCGTCCGTTGAAATTGATGAGGTGATCAAGCTTTGCAAGCAGGATGCGCAACAGGAAACCAAGACAAACGGAGACATTATTTCTATTGCTGCCAGCAATCTTGAACAAACTGTGGATGCGTTGACCAAGGATCTCGTGGAAGCAAAAGGATACAAATTGCAGAAGGCCGAGACCGTAAAGCTCACTAAGGAGACCGCGCATGCTGACGAATAATCGTTCCATGAAACGTGCGATTGCCGCATTATGTGTTGCTACGCTTGCATGTTCTGCTGTAGGGTGCGGCGAGGAAAAGAAAGAAGCTATCCCAACTTTCTCGAATGCCACGTATATCGCACAGATGGCCACATTAAAATGTTATTACCACAACACGGCCAAGCTCAGTCATGAGGGATCGTGGTTTTTCAATAATGGCTACAAACGTATGTGGATGGAATACAGTGGCATCGTGAAGTACGGTATTGATGCCGATAAAGTAACAATTAGTCCAGATGCCAACGGTCATAAAGTAATCATTACCGTGCCTCCAGCTCACGTGTTGGATGATCCGGACGTAAATGAGAAGTCGTTCAGCAAACCGCTGGTGAGCACTGGTTTCGCCACTTCGATTACCGCCGAAGAGAAAACGGAAATGTTTGATAAGGCCCAGCAAAGCATGCTGAAGCAGGCGAAAACCGATTCGGCGTTGCTTGCCCAAGCCGAAGCTCGCGCGTGGACTATTCTAGAGCAGTATGTGCGCAATGTGCTTGGCGACGACGCGAAGAACTGGACTATCGAATTCAAGGATGTGCAATAGTCGCCAAGCGGAAACCGACTCACATCACCCGCAATTGCCATCGTGGATGGCTGTGGCCAGCTGGTCGCTGTGCGCATCCATCGCGTATTCGGCGACGCCCTGCTGCTGGTCGGCGATGCGGTTGCGATCGGCCCCGAAAAACAGCACCGAATAGGAATTCGTCACCGCCTCGGTGCGGTCGGCCGCGATCGTCGGTTGGGTGGTGCCGCAGGAGACCATGATCGAACGGTGCGAGAGCTCGTGCTTGACCATGTCCACCAGCCAAGGGCTTCGCGCGGTCTGCGTCCAACCTGGGTGCGTGGTGAGGATATGCACGACATCCCGCTGCGTGCGGTCGGGCATCTGGCAGTAATAGGCCGCCACGAATCCGTTCGGATTCTCACCTGACTGGCCGCCGCAGTTGAATTCCATGGTCTGCTCGATCTGCACGCCCATCGTTGATACCACGTTCGTGGCGAGCGTGTACCATCCGGCCGGATCGAGATCGCCGTTGCGCTCAGGTACGGCGATCGCAGCCGCCGAGGCTTCCTCGCTGTGCAGATTGCTGACCGCGGACGAGACCTGCTGCTTCACGTCCGAGCGCAGCTTGTGCAATGATTCCAGTCCGGTGAGCATTTCCCGCATCGACGAATACTCACGCTGTTTGCCGTATCGGTCGATGAGCTCGTTCACCTGCGTCGGATCGTCCACCTGCAGCAGCCATTGCGCCGCATGCTGGCTGAAATCGTCCGCCATGGCCGCGTCGACCGCGCTGAGCAGCTCCTTGGTCTGTGCGTCGAGATTATGGGCCGCCACACGCATGCTGTCGATGATGGTGCGCTGCTGGTCGCGGTACAACAGCCCGATGATGCGTTCCTGCGGATTGTCCGACAGCAGATACTTGATCTGCTTGGTGTCGGCAAGCCGGTCGTAATCGTCCATATACTGTTGCACGGTTTCGATGTGTGCGGCGAATTGATCCGGATCATCCAGGCTCTGCGCGAACGTGATGCTGTCCTGCGCGGTCTGCCGGATGTCCTGCATCGTTTCGATCTGCGGCTTGACGTTACTGACCGCGTCGCTGGTGGTGGTGCGGAGGAAATTGGCGACGCTGGCGATGACCGCAAGCACGACAAGCACGCCCACGATGCGCAAGACATTTCGCCGGCCGCGCGAATTCGGGTTGTGGTACAGCATATCTCCAGCCTACTTTGTGTAATGCATCGTCTGCCGCCGTTCCGATCGCTTGCCGCATGGTCTCCCGTGCGCATGCGGGACGGCGGCTGGGCTGTCAGCATGTGACGGTAGGCTGTGCGGTTGTAAAGACCCCAAACCATTCAATCCAGAAGGTGCATTGTGGCTGTATCCAAACTCGATGAAGTCGTATCCCTCGCCAAGCGTCGTGGCTTTGTTTTTCCCGCCGGTGAAATCTACGGCGGAACCCGTTCCGCATGGGATTACGGTCCGCTCGGCGTGGCGTTGAAGGACAATATCAAGCGCGAATGGTGGCGCTCCATGGTCGTCACCCGTGGCGACGTGGTGGGCGTGGACACCTCCATCATCCTGCCGACCCCCGTGTGGGTGGCTTCTGGCCACGTGGCCGTCTTCAACGATCCGCTGGTGGAATGCCTTAACTGCCACAAGCGCCAGCGTTCCGACAAGCTTGAGGAATCCTATGCCGAGAAGCATGGAGACAAGCTGCCGGAGAACGGCATGGCCGACATCGTGTGCCCGGATTGCGGAACCCGCGGCAAGTGGACCGAACCGCGCGACTTCAACATGATGCTGCGCACCCACCTCGGCCCGGTCGAGGACGAGAACTCCCTGCACTATCTGCGTCCGGAAACCGCGCAGGGCATCTTCGTGGACTTCAAGAACGTGATGACCTCTTCCCGCAAGAAGCCGCCGTTCGGCATCGCCAACATGGGCAAGTCCTTCCGTAACGAGATCACGCCAGGCAACTTCATCTTCCGTACCCGTGAGTTCGAGCAGATGGAGATGGAGTTCTTCGTCAAGCCCGGCGAGGACGAAGCCTGGCACCAGTACTGGATCGACGCCCGCACCCAGTGGTACCTCGACCTCGGCGTCAAGCCGGAGAACCTGCGCCACTACGAGCATCCGAAGGAGAAGCTGGCCCACTATTCGAAGCGCACTGTCGACATCGAATACAAGTTCGGCTTCCAGGGCTCCGATTGGGGCGAGCTCGAAGGCATCGCCAACCGTACCGACTTCGACCTGTCCGCGCACGCGGAGCACTCCGGCGAGGACCTGAGCTACTTCAACCAGGCCACCGGTGAAAAGTACGTGCCGTATGTCATTGAGCCGGCCGCCGGCCTGACCCGCTCCCTCATGTGCTTCCTCGTCGACGCCTATGACGTGGACGAGGCTCCGAACACCAAGGGCGGTGTGGACAAGCGCACCGTGCTGCATCTCGACCCGCGTCTGGCTCCGGTCAAGGCCGCCGTGCTGCCGCTGAGCAAGAAGCCGGACCTGCAGTCCGTGGCCCAGAAGCTCGCCGCCGACCTGCGCCAGAACGAGTGGATGATCGACTACGACGAGGCCGGCGCGATTGGCCGTCGCTACCGCCGTGAGGACGAGATCGGCACCCCGCTGTGCGTCACCGTCGACTTCGACACCCTCGACGACCAGGCCGTCACCATCCGTGAACGCGACACCATGCAGCAGGAGCGCGTCAGCCTCGACAAGGTGGCCGACTACATCGCCGAGCGCATCGGCGAGAAGCGCGTCAGCGTGCCGCAGATGCCGGTCGAAATGGGCGGCGAGGCTTGGCCTGAGTCCGTCAAGATCGCCGAAGCCGGTGGCCTGTACTGATCGCCCCGAATCGGTCATATCGAACGGAACAAGTCTGACCTATGCCAGATAGCATTGTGAATGCCTACGAGGAATCCGACGTGCTCGACCCGCGTACCGACGCGGAACGGCCGTCGGTTCCTCCCGTTATAAAGCCCGTTGATCTGGGTCCGGTGCACGTCGAAACGCCGGTGGTGCTTTCGCCTATGGCGGGCGTCACCAACTGGCCGTTCCGCGTGATCTGCGAAAGCTACGGTCCCGACGGTCTGTACGTGGCGGAAATGATCACCGCGCGCGCATTGGTGGCCCGCAATCCGAAAGCCCTGCGCCTATGCCGTTTCGCACCCAGCGAGAAGATTCGTTCGCTGCAGCTGTACGGCGTCAATCCCTCGATTGTGGAGCAGGCCGCGAAAATCGTCATCGACGAGAACATGGCCGACCATGTCGACCTCAACTTCGGCTGCCCGGTGCCCAAGGTGACGCGTCGTGGCGGCGGATCCGCGCTGCCATGGAAGACGGACCTGTTCCGTGAGATCATCCAACGCGTGGTCAAGGTGTGCGACGCGGCCAACGTACCAGTCACGGCCAAAATCCGCGTCGGCATCGACCATGAACACGAGACGTTCCTCGAAGCCGGGCACATCGCGCAGGAGGAAGGCTGCAAGGCCGTCACCCTGCACGCGCGCACCACCGCCGAATATTACGGTGGGCATTCCGATTGGTCCCGCATTGGCGAGCTGGTTTCCGAGCTTGATATTCCCGTCTTCGGCAACGGGGATATTTGGGGTGCCAACGACGCGTTGGCGATGGTCGCCGAAACCGGTTGCGCGGGTGTTGCGATCGGCCGCGGCTGCCAAGGCCGTCCATGGTTGTTCGCCGACATCAAGAACGCGTTCGCCGGCAGTGACGAGCGCGTCGACCCCACGCTGGGCGACGTGTGCCGCGTGATCGAACGGCATGCCGAACTGCTGACCGAATTCTATGATGGTGACGAGCGGATGGCCGTGCATGACCTGCGCAAGCACGTCGCGTGGTATCTGAAGGGCTTCCCCGTGGGCGGTTCCACACGCCGTGCGTTCATGGAATGTGAAAATCTTGAGGATGTCCGGCGCGAGATAGGCAGACTCGACCCGAACATTCGGTTCCCAGAACGCATCGCCGACAAGCCAAGGGGGCGCGTGCGCTTCGCCAAAAAGGTGCATCTGCCTTACGGATGGTTGGAATCCCGGGAAACCACGCACGAGGAGCGTGAGGCGCTGTTCGGGGATGACCCGATGGATGCCAGCTACTAAAGCCCGTCACGCATGTTCGAAGAGCCGTGTACAAATGACTGAAGGGGTCAACGCAGGCAGAATGAACATGCTGACAGCAAAAAAGTGAAAAAACGGTGGTACACGCCTGGAAAAGTGCGCGTATCATCGGCGCGATTGCGATAGAGTTGTTCATATACGTGAGTGAACAGGAGACAATGGTGAGCGAGATTGCCCAGACTGACAATTTCAACGACAAGACCAACATCAAGGTCGTCGGTGTCGGTGGAGCCGGAGGCAACGCTGTCAATCGCATGATTGCGGAGGGTCTTCAAAGCGTCGAATTTATTGCGATCAACACTGATGCAAAGGATCTGCTGCGATCCGACGCCGATGTCAAGATCTCGCTGAACGATGCCTCCAGCCGTGGTCTGGGCGCTGGCGCCGACCCGGAAAAGGGTGCCAAGGCGGCGCAGGATCACCAGTCCGACATCGAAGAGGCGCTTAAGGGCTCCGACATGGTGTTCGTCACCTGCGGTGAGGGCGGTGGCACCGGAACCGGCGCCAGCCCGATCGTGGCACGTGCGGCCCACCAGCAGGGCGCGCTGACCATCGCCGTGGTGACCCGTCCGTTCAGCTTCGAAGGTCCGCAGCGTTCCGCTTCCGCCGCGCTCGGCATCGAGAACCTGCGCAAGGAAGTCGACGCGCTGATCGTCATTCCGAACGACCGACTGCTGGAACTGTCCGACCGCACCATTGGCATCGTCGACGCGTTCAAGACCGCCGACACCGCACTGCTGGCCGGCGTGCAGGGCATCACCGACCTGATTACCTCGAATTCGTACATCCACGTTGATTTCAACGATGTCAACGCGATTCTGCGTGGTGCCGGCACCGCGCTGTTCGGCATCGGTTCCGCTCGGGGAGAGGACCGCGCCACGCAGGCCGCGGAAATCGCCATCAGCTCGCCGCTGCTGGAGGAAAGCATCGAGGGTGCGCATGGCGCACTGATCAACATCGCCGGTCCGACCGACCTGAAGCTGCAGGAAGCCGCAGCCGCGGTCGCGCTGGTGCAGAAGGCCATCCATCCGGAAGCGCAGATCATCTGGGGCCTGTCCCTGGACGACGCCTACGGCGACGAGGTGCGTGTCACCGTCATCGCGGCAGGTTTCGATGCCAATTCTAAGAAGCCCGACCAGCCGGCCGAAGAAAAGCCGGCCGCGGCCAAGGGAAACACGGTACCGCTGTCCGCGTTGTCCGCCGGCGTGCAGGCTCCCGCCCAGCAGCCGCAGCCGGTGCAGACTCCGGCGGTGCCGCAGGTGCAGCCGCTGTCCAGCTACATTCCGTCCACTCCGGACCAGAACGTCGCCTCGTTCGACCAGACCACCGAGCATGAAGTGGTTTCGGCTAACGATCCGGGCGACCTCGATATTCCGGATTTCCTGCGCTAAAGTCAACGCGTAGACGCGAAAGGAACATACATGGCAGGTTTCATGAAGAACGCGATGTCGTACTTGGGAATGTCCGACGTCGCCGAGGGTGAGGATGATTTCGAGGATGACGTCGACACCGGCGAGACCTCGTTCGATTCGGATCATTCCGTCACCCCGATGCCTTCCTCTTCGGCTTCCGCTTCCACGCCGTCCGCTCCGCGTGAGCAGTCCAACCCGTTCCAGGGGGGTAGAGTGAGTCGCATCACCACCATCCATCCGAAGACCTATGACGATGCGCAGATGGTCGGTCGCGCCATTCGTGACGGCATTCCGGTGGTGCTGAACCTGACAGGTGTGGCCGAAGCCGTGGCATACCGCATCGTCGACTTCTCCGCCGGTGTGGTGTTCGGCGTGCGCGGCTCCATCGAACGCGTCACTCCGCGCGTGTTCCTGCTGAGCCCGGCCCAAGTGAACATCAAGGTCGAGGAGCCTGAAGACAAGGGTCCGGCCCACGACCTGTTCGCCGACTGAGCCGTGTAGCACAGAGCAAGCACAAATCAGACGATTATGCCCCCACTGAAAGCGGGGGCATTTTGTTATGCGCGCTTGATACAGTGGCAACGTGATTCTCTCGATAATTGGTAGCGTCGTCCATTTTCTGGTCAACGCCTATATCCTGGTGCTGTTCGTCCGCATGATTCTCGACTGGGTGTTGGCATTGTCGCCGACGTGGCGGCCAAGCGGAATCGTGGCCTCGTTGTTCGACGCCATCTACCAGCTGACGGAGCCGCCGTTAAGGTGGTTGCGGCAGTATATTCGTCCCGTTCCGCTCGGACCGATCTATTTTGACGTCGCGTATCTTGTGCTTTATTTCGTTCTTGTGGTCATTGATTTCCTTATTTAGCACCTCTAAAAAACCGTTTTTCCGCAAAATATCTATGGTTTCGTGCTAGAGTCGAACACTGAAAGCAACAACAGTAAGGCATCAAGCCCAAAGCGAGGTGTAAGGATTTATGGCTCTGTTGACGCCGAAAGATATTAGGGAGCATACTTTCCAGACCGTAAGGTTCAAGGAAGGCTATGACGTCGATGAAGTCGATGACTTCCTCGATCAGGTAACCGAGACGGTGGAAGCCCTTGGCAAGCAGGCAGTTGCCGGCGGACAGGCCACGCAGTCTCTTGGCCCAGATGTCGCAGGACTCAATTCCAAGATTTCCGAGTTGAATGCTCAGATCCAGTCCCTGCAGCAGGAGAACGCGACGCTGAAGTCCGCCTCCGAGCAGGCAGCTGGTGCGGGAGACCAGGCCGCTCAGGCCGCTCAGGCCGCGGCCGCCAAGCTTTCCGAGGCAGAGGAAAGCAATCGTGCGCTGTCTTCCCAGAACGAGCAGCTCAAGGGGCAGATCGATCGTCTGTCCGCGCAGGTCGATCAGCTCACCGCCCAGGCAGCCGAAGCGGCCGGTCAGGCCGACCTTGGCGAGCAGCTTACCGCCGTGCAGCACGAGCGTGACACGTTCCGCGCACAGACCGAGGACCTGTCCCGTCAGCTGGCATCGGCCCAGGAGCAGGTGGTCGTGGCTCAGCGTCAGAAGGAGCAGATCGATCAGCTCACCGCAAAGCTTCAGGAAGCGCAGGACCAGGTCGCTCAGGCCCAGCAGCTCACTCAGGAGCATGCTGCCCAGTCCCAGCAGCAGGATGCCCAGGTGAAGCAGCAGGCCATGCAGATTCAGCAGCTTGCCCAGCAGCTGAAGGATTCCCAGATTCGCGAGGCACAGCTGCGCGAACAGGTCGCCAAGTCCGAGCCGAGCACCGAAACCGGCAGCCTGCAGAAGATCGCAGGTGCCGCGGCAAGCGCCAATACCGAGCCGGAGCGCGCCACCGCCATGCTGACGCTGGCCATGCAGCTGCACGACCAGTACGTCGACAAGGGCAAGGCCAAGGCCAAGGAGATCACCGAGGAAAGCCAGCGCAAGTACGAAGAGATCATCGGCAGCGCCAACGACTACTCCAACCGCACTCGTTCCGAGGCTGACCAGTACTCCACCGACACCCGCGCCAACGCCGACAACTACCTGTCCGGCAAGACCCAGGATGGCGATGCCTATCTGGCACAGAAGCAGCAGGATGGCGATGCGTACCTGAACCAGAAGACCGAGGAGGGCGACGCCTACCTTGCGCAGAAGACCGAGGAAGGCAATGCCTATCTGGCCGGCAAGCAGCAGGATGGCGACGCTTATCTGGAGCAGAAGCAGCAGGAAGGCGACGCCTACTTCGCGCAGAAGCAGGAAGAGGGCGACGGCTACCTGGCTCAGAAGACCCAGGACGCCGACACGTACTTCTCCGACAAGCACACCGAGGCCGACAACTACGAAGCCGAAGTGCAGAAGCGCGCCTTCGACTACGATTCGAAGACCCGTACCGCTGCCGACGACTACGCCCAGCAGGTCCGCGACAACCTCGAGACCCAGACCAAGGTCATCGAAGGCAACATCAAGGGCCTCAAGCAGTTCGAAACCGAATACCGTGCACGACTCACCGACTTCCTCGGCCAGCTCGTCAACCAGGTGTCCGATACGAACAACTACGACCAGGACCCTCAGGACAACAACGACTGAGATTAGCCTGTGTCTGACATCATGAAGAATGATCAAAGACGGCTGCGCGACCGCGTGGCCGTCTTTGCGTGTATTGCGATCGCGGCGATCGCAATTGACCAGCTCACCAAGATGTGGGCTTTGTCCGCATTGGCCGATGGCCGTACCATACGCGTGATTCCCGGCCTGCTTTCGTTGACATTGGTGCGTAATCCAGGCGCCTCGCTCGGCATGGGCTCCGGCATGACGTGGCTGATTTCCCTGCTGGCGATGGCGGCCTGCGTGGCGTTGGTCGTACTTGCCGTCCGCACCATTTCCATGAAATGGACGGTGCTGTTCGCCTTCGCCTTCGCAGGAGCGTTCGGCAACCTCATCGACCGCGTCATCTATGCGGAAGGGTTCCTCAACGGCAAGGTCGTGGATTTCCTGAACTACGGATGGTCCATCGGCAACGTGGCGGACATCTTCCTCATGCTCGCGGGCGTTGCGGCGGTGTTGCTGCTGTTCCTCGGGGAACCGTTCAGCCAAAAGGACCTTGACGAGGCCAACGGCAAGACGCTTGGTGATGATGCGAACGCAACCGACGACGGGGCGAAAGCAGCATGAGCCGTCTCGTACCCGCTCCCGACGCGCTCGTCGGCAAACGATTCGACGTCGCGGTCGCCAAAATGCTTGGCATTTCCCGGGCCAAGGCGGCCGACCTCATCGAAAGCGGACAGGCGCGCGTGCTCGGCAGGGACATTTCCAAATCGTCGACCCTGCAGGCAGGCGAAACCGTAGAATTCGACATCGTCGAGGAACGGTCCGAACCGGAACCGATCGCCCATGACATGGCCGTCGTCTATGAGGACGACGATGTGGTCGTGGTGGACAAGCCGGTCGGCGTCGCCGCGCACGCATCCGTCGGATGGACCGGTCCGACGGTGCTTGGCAGCCTGATCGACAGGGGAGTGCACATCACGTCATATGGCGCGGCAGGCCGTCAAGGCATCGTGTCACGACTCGACGTGGGCACATCGGGACTGATGCTCGTATGCAAGTCCGATCTTGCGTACGTGGAGATGCGCCGGCAGTTCGCCGAACATGAGGTCGTCAAAACATATCACGCACTCGTGCAGGGCAATCTCAAAGAAGACAAAGCCACCATCGAAGCGCCGATCGGACGCGCCAAAGTCTCCGACTTCCGCTTCTGCGTGACACCGGCCGGCAAAGAGGCCATCACGCATTGGGACGTGATGGAACGTTTCGGCGAAGCCACGCTCGTATCCGTGAACCTGGAAACCGGCCGCACCCATCAGATCCGCGTGCATTTCTCATCCATCGGGCATCCGTTGGCGGGGGACGCCATGTACGGCGCGAATCCGCAGCTGAGCGAGGCGCTTGGCCTTGAACGGCAATGGCTGCACGCCATGCAATTGGAATTCCGCCATCCGCGTACGCACGTGTGGACCACGGTGAAATCGCACTATCCCGCCGACCTGCAGCATGCGCTTGACGTGATGCGCGCACGGCACGCCGACCAGTCCCTATAAAAGTGTGGCCGGACGGCCAGAAACGACTCCACGCCGTCATGAAGCCCAGCTAAATTGGAACGCATGGCTACTTCCGCAAATTTCGTGCAACTGCATAATCACACGCATTATTCGCTGCTCGACGGCGCATCGAAAATACCGGATCTGGTCAAGCGCGCCAAGGAACTGGGCATGCCGGCCGTCGGCATCACCGACCACGGCAACATGCATGGCGCGTATGAGATGTGGAGCGCCGCGGTCAACGCCGGCATCAAGCCGATCATCGGCATCGAAGCCTATGTGACGCCGGAAACCGCACGTCAGGACCCCACCCGTGTGAGCTGGGACACCAACTGGAATCCGGATCTGGATCCGCTGCATCGCCGCCGTAACCCGGATGATGTGTCCGGCGGCGGTGTCATCACCCACCTGACCATGTGGGCAGAAAACGACGAAGGCCTCGTCAACCTCATGAAAGCCTCCACCGACGCGAACCTTGAAGGCCGAGTCATGCGCTATCCGCGTATGGATAAGGAAATCCTCGCCAAATATTCGAAAGGCATCATCGCCTCGTCCGGCTGCCCGTCGGGCATCATCCAGACTCGTCTGCGCCTGGGCCAGTTCGATGACGCGTTGCGTGCCGCCGGCGAATTCCAAGACATTTTCGGCCGCGATAATTTCTACATCGAATTCATGGACCACGGCCTGAAAATCGAAAAGCAAGTGACCGACGGGCTGCTCGACATCGCAAAAAAGCTCAACGCGCCGCTGCTGGCCACCAACGATTCCCATTACACGCGTGCCGAAGACGCCGGCGCGCAGGACGCCATGCTGTGCATCAACTCCGGCTCCACGCTGGACGAGCCGGGCCGATTCAAATTCGACGGCACCGGCTACTACATCAAATCCGCCGAGGAAATGCGCGAACTGTTCAAAGACCTTCCCGAAGCGTGCGACAACACGTTGGAGATCGCCGAACGCTGCAACGTCATGTTTGACGATCATGAAGACGGCGCGTTCATGCCGCAATTCGACTGTCCGGAAGGCTGGGACGAGACGTCGCTGTTCCTGAAGAAGGTCGAGGAAGGCCTGGAACGCCGGTACAACGGCAAGCCGTCGCTCGAAGTGCTGCGGCAGGCCGACTACGAATGCGGCGTGATCTGCCAGATGCAGTTCTGCGGCTACTTCCTCGTCGTGGCCGACTACATCAACTGGGCGAAGGCCCACGGCGTGATGGTGGGGCCGGGCCGTGGCTCCGCCGCAGGCGCCATGGTCGCGTATGCGATGGGCATCACCGAACTTGATCCGCTTGAACATGGTCTGATCTTCGAACGATTCCTCAATCCGGAACGTGTCTCACTGCCTGATATCGACGTCGACTTCGACCCGGACGGTCGTGGACGCGTGCTCGACTACGTGGGTGAGAAATACGGACGTGACAAAGTGGCGCAGTGCGTGATCTACGGCACCATCAAAACCAAGCAGGCGCTGAAGGACTCCGCCCGCATCATGGGATACGACTTCTCCGTCGGAGACAAGATCACCAAAGCCCTGCCTCCCGCACAGACCGGCGGCAAGGACATTCCGCTGCACGACATCTTCGACCCAAGCGCGAAACGATACGCGGAAGCACGCGAATTCCGCGAACTGTACGATTCCGACCCGGACACGAAACGCATCACGGACGAGGCGATGGGCATCGAAGGTCTGATTCGTCAGACCGGTGTGCACGCCTGCGCCACCATCATGGGCAGCGAGCCGATCACCAACACGTCGCCGCTGCTGGAACGTACCGACGGCACCGTCACCACCACGCTCGAATACCATACGTGCGAAACGCTCGGTCTGGTCAAGATGGACTTCCTCGGACTTTCCAACTTGACGGTGATTCGAGACACCCTGAACAACATCGAGGCGAACGGCAAGGAACGCATCGACCATACGAAGATTCCGCTGGACGACCGCCCCACCTACGACCTGCTGTCCCGTGGCGACACGCTCGGCGTGTTCCAGCTCGATTCCGACGGCATGCGCTCGCTGCTGAAAACGTTGAAGCCGAACAACTTCAACGATATTTCCGCACTGATCGCGCTGTACCGTCCAGGTCCGATGGATATGGATTCGCACACCAACTATGCGAAGCGCAAGAACGGTCTGCAGAAGATCACGCCAATCCACCCCGAAGTGGCCGAACCGCTTAAGGAAGTGCTCGACGAGACCTACGGTCTGATCGTCTACCAGGAGCAGGTGCAGTCCGCGGCGCGAATCCTCGCCGGCTATTCGCTGGGCAAGGCAGACGTGCTGCGTCGAGCGATGGGCAAGAAGAAGCCGGAAGTGCTGGCCAAGGAGAAGATTCCGTTCTTCGCCGGCATGAAGGAGCATGGATATTCCGAAGAGGCCGCGCAGGCCGTGTGGGACATCCTCGTGCCGTTCTCCGGCTACGCGTTCAACAAGGCGCATTCGGCCGCATACGGTTTGATCTCCTACTGGACCGCGTATCTGAAAACGCATTATCCGGTGGAGTTCATGGCCGCCCTGCTGCAAGGCGCCAGCACGAACAAAGACAAGACCGCGCTGTACCTGGGCGAGGCGCGACGCATGGGCATCCAGGTGCTTTCTCCGGACGTGAACGAGTCGGTGTACGAGTATTCGGCAGTCGGCGACGTCGTGCGATTCGGCCTCGGCGCCATCCGCAACGTCGGCAAGAACGCGGTCGATGCGATCATCGCGGAACGTGAGAACGGCCACGGCAAGTACGTGAACTTCACCGATTTCATCAAACGCGTGCCGTTGGAGGCGCTGAACAGGCGATTGGTGGAATCGCTGATCAAGGCCGGCGCGTTCGACTCGATCGACCCGAACCGTCGTGCGCTGTTCACCATCCACGAAACGGCCATCAATTCGGTCGTCGGCCTGAAACGCAAGCAGGCGGAAGGCCAGTTCGACCTGTTCGCCGACCTGGACGATTCCAAAGAGAACGATTCCGCCATGGGAGACGCCATGGTGCAGGTGCCCGACGTGGAGGAGTGGGACAAGAAAACCAAGCTCAACTTCGAACGTGAGATGCTTGGCCTGTACGTGTCCGACCATCCGTTGAGCGGCATGCAGTCGATTCTGGTGTCGTTGCGCGAAATGTCGATAGCGCACCTGATCGACCGCGCGGGAAGCATGCCGGACGGCCAGCAGGTGACGATCGCGGGCCTGATCACGAATGTGGACCGCCGCGTGTCGAAAAAGGGCAATCCGTGGGCCATCGTAACCGTCGAGGATTTGGAAAGTTCCATCCAATGCATGTTCTTCGGCAAGGTGTACGAGGCCGCCGCGCCCGAGCTCGCCGTCGACACCGTGGTACAGATCCGCGGCCAGGTGGAGAAGCGCGATGAGACAGTGAGCATGCGCGCCACCGAATTCACCGTGCCGACGTTGGAGGCGCAGGATGAACGTCCGCTGACGATTGTGCTGCCGCCGATCGCGCTCGACCAGTCGCATGTGCGGCGGCTCGGGCAGATTCTGACCAGCCATCCCGGCCCATGCGAGGTGAAACTGGCGTTGATGGACGACAAAGGCAACGCCAAGGTGCTGACGTTCGGAGACCGGTTCCGCGTCAAACGCGACACGTCGCTGTTCGCCGAAATCAAGATTCTCTTCGGACCGAGCTCGCTTCCGTTGGCCTGAGCGGTTTGACTTGAACGGTTTGACCTGAACAGGTTTTTGATTGCCGGCCGATGCTGAATGGCGTCGACCGGCATATATTTTTCGCGGAAATCGGCATGGCATGGAAAACGGCGGATCTGCGTGTCTCACAATGCGGCTGAATGTGAGACGACGGGACGTTCTCGTGACTTGGCGTTGTTACCATGGGGCGTTATGAGCGAAGAAAACTATATGCGAATCATTGACCTGCGCGGCAAGAAGCTGACCCGAGCTGAAATGCTGGAAGCCATGCCCCGCGCCGAGATGGGCACCAACGAGGCCACTGAGCTCGTACAGCCGATTCTCGATGATGTGAAGGCCCGCGGCGCTGCGGCCCTGCGCGACTTCGCGGAGAAGTTCGACCATATCCGTCCCGAGCATCTGCGTGTGCCGGTCGAGGCCATGAAGGCCGCCGTCGACGAGCTCGATCCGGAAGTGCGCGCCGCCATCGAGGAATCCGTGCGCCGCTGCCGCGCCGTATCCGCATCCCAGGTGCCGGCCCCGTTCCACACCGACCTGGCCGAAGGCGCGCGCGTCGCCGAACGTTGGATTCCGGTGCAGCGCGTCGGCCTGTACGTGCCGGGAGGCAAGGCCGTCTACCCGAGCTCCGTCATCATGAACGTGGTGCCGGCGCAGGCCGCAGGCGTCGAATCGCTGGCCATCGCCACCCCGCCGAGCCGCAGCAGCTCCGACGGTCTGCCGGACAAGACCATCCTCGCCACCTGCGCCATCCTCGGCGTGGACGAGGTGTACGCGGTCGGCGGCGCTCAGGCCATCGCCATGTTCGCTTACGGCGCCAAGGGCTCCGAACCGCAGGACGGCGAGATCCTGTGCGATCCGGTGGACAAGATCACCGGCCCGGGCAACATCTTCGTCGCCACCGCCAAGCGCATGGTCTCCGGCATCGTCGGCATCGACGCCGTCGCCGGTCCGACCGAAATCGCCATCATCGCCGACAAGGGCGCCAACCCAAGCTGGCTCGCCGCCGATCTGATCGGCCAGGCCGAACATGACGAGCTCGCCGGCTCCGTGCTTATCACCGACAGCGAAGACATCGCCGACAAGGTGCAGGAAAGCCTCAAGTACCGCGTGCCTCGCACCGAACACGCCGAGCGCGTCAACACGTCGCTGCGCGGCCGCCAGTCCGGCATCATCCTCACAGACGGCATCGAACAGTCCATCGACGCGGCCAACGCGTACGCGGCCGAACACCTTGAAGTGCAGACCGCTGATCCGGATGCCGTGATCGCCAAGATCCGCAACGCCGGCGCCATCTTCCGTGGCCCGTACTCCCCGGTTCCGCTGGGCGACTACATGTCCGGTTCCAACCACGTGCTGCCGACCTCCGGCACCGCGCGCTTCGCCGCCGGCCTCGGCGTGCACACCTTCATGAAGCCGGTCGAAGTCATCGAATACGACGAGCAGGGACTGAAGACCCTCGCCGCCCGTGTGAACGCCTTCGCCGTCTCCGAAGATCTGCCGGCACACGGCGAATGCGTGCTGAGCCGCTTCATCGACGACCCGTACAACAAGGCGACCATCAAGGAACAGGAAGAGCAGGCCGGCCTCCGATGAGCGAGACTTCCAGCAACGCGATTCCGGCATATCTGCCGCTGCGCAACGACCTGATCGGCGAAGAACCGTACGGCGCGCCGCAGCTCGACGTGCCGGTGTGCCTCAACGTCAACGAGAATCCGTACGCGCCCGAACCGGCCGTGGTGGAAACCATCGCCCAGCGTGTCAAGGAGATCGCCCCGACGCTCAACCGCTATCCGGACCGCGAGCATATCGAACTGCGCAAGGCTTTCTCCACATATCTGGAACGCGAATCGGGCGTGAAGCTCAGCGTCGACCAGTTGTGGGGCGCCAACGGCTCCAACGAGATCATGCTGCAGCTGTTCCAGGCGTTCGGTGGCCCCGGCCGCATCGCGCTCGGCTGCGATCCGACGTACTCCATGTATCCGGAATACGCGCGCGACACGTTCACCACGTGGAAGCTTGCGCACCGCAACGCCGACTTCACGCTTGACGTGGACGCCACCATCAAGGCGATCGAAGACGTCAAGCCGGCCATGATCGTGCTCACCAGCCCGAACAATCCGACCGGCACCCCGCTCAAGCCGGAAGATCTGAAGCGCGTGCTCGAAGCCGCCCGTACCGCCGAAGTGGCAGGCGCCGCCGAAGGCGTGCATCCGGTGGTCGTGGTGGACGAGGCGTACATCGAATTCCGAGATCCGGGCACGCCCACCGCGCTGGAACTCATCGGCGAATACGAAAACCTCGCCGTCAGCCGCACCATGAGCAAGGCGTTCGCCTTCGCCGGCGCACGCGTCGGCTACCTGGCCGCCAACAAGGGCATCATCGACTGCGTGCGCATCGTGCGCATGCCGTACCACCTGTCCGCCGTCACCCAGGCCGCCGCCCTCGCCGCGTTCGAACACACCGACGAACAGCTGAGCCGCGTGGCGCACCTGCGCGAAACCCGCAACGCCACCTCCGCATGGCTCAAGGAGCAGACCTACAAGGGCCAGCCGCTCGAAGTGGCCGAAACCCAGTCGAACTTCATTCTCTTCGGCGGCCATTTCGACGACCGCGACCGCATCTTCGACGAACTGTTGAAGCGCGGCGTGCTCATCCGCGTCGTCGGTCCGGAAGGCTGGATGCGAGTGTGCATGGGCACCGACGAGGAAATGGCACGGTTCCGTGAGGCGTTGGTCGAAGTGCTGCGCATCGTGGAACAGGGCTGAACAAGCCGGAACGCAAGCTGGGATACTGTCCGGAACGGAAGTTCGTGACAGTATTCGGCAATAAGCTTGAAACAGAACAGAATCGCGGTGGCTGCGGAAGACGCAACCACCGCAATCGCAATATCGTAGCTGTAATATCGCAACTGCAACATCGCAAAAGGAGTCGCAACATGGCACGTACTGCAACCATCGTTCGTGAAACCAGCGAATCCAAGGTGGAGCTGAGTCTCAACCTCGACGGAACCGGCAAAACCGACATCGACACATCCGTGCCGTTCTACAATCACATGATGACGGCGCTCGGCAAGCATTCGCTGATCGACCTGAAAATCAAAGCCACCGGGGACACCGACATCGACGCGCACCACACCGTCGAAGACATCGCCATCGTATTCGGCGAGGCTCTGAAGCAGGCCCTCGGAGACAAGCGTGGCATCCGCCGTTTCGCCGACGCCACCGTGCCGCTCGACGAGGCACTCGCCAAAGCCGTCGTCGACATTTCCGGCCGCCCGTACTGCGTGTGCACCGGAGAGCCGGAAGGCTTCGAATACTGCATGATTGGCGGGCATTTTACCGGTTCGCTCGTTCGCCATGTCATGGAATCCATCGCCATGCATGCCGGCATCTGCCTGCACCTGCACGTGATTTCCGGCCGCGACCCGCACCACATCGCCGAAGTCGAATTCAAGGCTTTGGCCCGCGCATTGCGTTTCGCCATCGAACCCGATCCGCGCGTCGACGGCATTCCCAGCACGAAGGGCGCGCTGTGATGTCCGACGACAAGGACGATTTGAACGGTTTCGACGGCTTGGGGAAGACCAACGACGACGGCATGCATTTCAGCGAAGAGGAGCTGGAAGCGGCCATGGCCGGCTTCGAAAAGGAATTCCAGGACGAGGAAGCTGCCCAACAGAACGATGCTCCCGCGCAGGTGCCATTCGATCAGCCGGATGAGACGGTTAATTCCGATGCGTCTTCCGACGAATCGCAGGACGGCCTGCAATCGAAGGAAGCCGACGCGGTACTGTCCGAAGCCGAGAACTCGCTGTCATTCGACGACGAGTTGCAGGGGCTGCTGGGCAACCGTGCGAAAGTCGCGGTGATCATCACCCGACTTGCCTCCGCACGCCTGTTCGCCGCGTTCTGCCAACTGTCCGACATCTCCGCGCAATGCCTCGCCTCACCGCAAGGCGCGGTCGCTGTATTACGCAATCTCGACGGCGATGGCCCGGAAGCGGCCATCAAAGATCTGACCACCGTGGTCTCCGGCATGCCTGCCGTCCTCGCGATCAACCGTGCGGACAAGCTCGAGGCGACGATGTACCTGCAAGGCAAGGTCGGCCAGACGTTCGCGCCACCGGTGCTGCTCACCTCCACCGCGCCGTTCGTCGAAGACCTGCTGCTGGGCATCACCGACGTTCAGGGGGTGCGTGATTCCGGCGTGGAAACCGTCGATTCCGCAAGCCTGACCCGTGATGACGCCATGAAGATCCTCGCCGAGCACACGCGATTCGGTCGTGGTTCGTCAAGCATCGAATAAGTTTTTCCCCGAAGGATGGATTCTTCGGCAAGCAAAAGAAGGAGAGCGCCCATGACTTCCGTGGTGGTGTTCGATTACGGTTTCGGCAACGTGCGTTCCATGGTGCGCGCGCTGGCCAATCTCGACCTCGACGTGACCCTCACGTCCGACCATCGTCAGGCTCTGGAAGCCGACGGACTGGTGGTGCCGGGTGTGGGCGCGTTCGGCGCATGCATGGAAGGACTGAAAAGCGTCGGCGGAGACAGGGTCATCAAAGACCGTCTGCGCGCCGGCCGCCCGGTGCTCGGCGTCTGCGTGGGCGAGCAGATCATGTTCGAACGTGGCATGGAACATGGCGACGGCACGCCCGGTCTCGGTCTGATCAAGGGCGATGTCGAGCTGCTCGACGCCGACGTGGTGCCGCACATGGGTTGGGACACCGTCGAAGCGCCGGAAGGTTCCGTGTTGCTCAAGGGCGTGGAGAACGAACGATTCTATTTCGTGCACTCCTTTGCCGCGATGAGCGCTTCGCCTGCCGACACCTCCGCCGACCAGCTGGACTTCGGCGATGCGGAAGAGCATGTGACGTGGTGCACCTACGGGCGCAGCCGATTCGTGGCCGCCTACGAACGTGGACCGTTGTTCGCCACGCAGTTCCATCCGGAGAAATCCGCCGAAGCCGGCGCGCAGCTGCTGCGTAACTGGGTTGCGACGTTCTGAACGCGGATTCGTGCAAGGCAATCGCAACAATCGCAAAATCGTAAATTCAAATCGGTAATCGCAAGATCCGTTGAACGGCCGAAAACCGTTCAACGCAACGAAAGGTATGACATGTCTTTGACGCTGCTTCCCGCCGTCGACGTCCGTGATGGCAAGGCCGTGCGCCTGCGCCAAGGCGAATCCGGCTCCGAAACCGACTACGGCTCCCCGCTGGAAGCCGCCCGCACGTGGGTGGAATCGGGTGCGGAATGGATCCACCTCGTCGATCTCGACGCCGCATTCGGCACCGGCAACAACCGTGACCAGCTGCGCGCCATCGTCAAGGAACTGGGCGACAAGGTCAACATCGAAATGTCCGGCGGCGTGCGCGACGACGCCTCGCTCGACGCGGCGCTCGAAGCCGGCGCGGCCCGCGTGAACATCGGCACCGCGGCTCTGGAGAACCCCGACTGGACCGCTTCCGTCATCAAGAAGTACGGCGACCGTGTGGCCGTCGGCCTTGACGTGCGCGGCCACACCCTCGCGGCCCGCGGCTGGGTGAAGGAAGGTGGCGACCTGTTCGAGACCATGAAGTTCCTCGACTCCGTCGGCTGCTCCCGTTACGTGGTCACCGACGTGGCACGCGACGGCATGATGAGCGGCCCGAACATCGAGCTGCTGCGCGAAGTGGCGTCCCGCACCGACGCGAAGGTCACCGCATCCGGTGGCATCTCCAAGCTCGACGACCTGCGCAACATCAAGGAGCTCGCCGAACTGGGCGTGGACGCCGCGATTCTCGGCAAATCGCTGTACGCGCGCGCCTTCACGCTGGAGGAAGCCCTCGAAGTCGCACGCTGACATGTCGCGACACGGCATGTGTTAACGACGTTCGTAACATGCGCATGGAACGATTGGACACTATGGATAAACAGCAAGAGTTTGCTTTGCGCACGGTCGAGGAACGCGACGTGCGCTTCATTCGTCTATGGTTCACGGATGTGTTGGGAACACTGAAGTCCGTGGCCATCGCGCCGGCGGAACTGGAAGCCGCATTCGAGGAAGGGCTCGGATTCGACGGTTCCGCCGTGGAAGGCCTCACCCGCGTGTCCGAAGACGATATGATCGTCAAGCCCGATCCGTCGACGTTCCAGATTCTTCCGTGGCGCGGAGGCCCGCAGGGCACCGCACGTATGTTCTGCGACGTGCTCACCCCCGATGGCGAGCCATCGTTGGGCGATCCACGCCATGTGCTCAAGCAGGCGCTGGCCAAAGCCAAGGAAAAGGGATTCACGTTCTACGTGCATCCGGAAATCGAGTTCTACCTGTTCGAGAAGCAGGATGATTGGTCCCGTACACCGAAACCAATCGACGAGGGCGGTTACTTCGATCACGTGCCGCGTAGCCCTGGCATGGACTTCCGCCGCGCCACCGTCAATATGCTCGAACAGATGGGCATTTCGGTGGAATACTCGCATCATGAGGCGGGGCCAGGCCAGAACGAGATCGATCTGCGATATGCGGACGCACTCACCACGGCCGACAACATCATGACCTTCCGCACCGTCGTCAAGGAGATCTCTCTGGAGCGTGGCATCCATGCCAGCTTCATGCCGAAGCCGCTTGTCGACGCTCCGGGATCCGGCATGCACACGCATCTGAGCCTGTTCGAAGGCGATGCCAACGCGTTCTACGAGGCCGGCCAGGAATTCAATATGTCCGTCACCGCACGTCAGTTTGCCGCCGGCATCCTGTACCACGCGGCCGAGATCTGCGCGGTCACCGACCAGTACGTCAACTCCTACAAGAGGCTGTGGGGCGGTGCCGAAGCGCCGAGCTACATCTGCTGGGGCCATAACAACCGTTCCGCGTTGCTGCGCATCCCGCAGTACAAGCCAGGTAAGGGCAACTCCGCCCGTATGGAATTCCGCGCGTTGGACCCGGTCGCCAATCCGTACCTCGCATACTCCGTGCTGCTGGCCGCCGGACTCGATGGCATCGACAAGCAGATGCAGCTGGGGGAGCCGACCAGTGACGACGTGTGGGAGCTCACCGACGCCGAACGCCAGGCCATGGGCATCCAGCCGCTGCCGGAATCGCTTGACGAGGCTCTGAAGATCATGGAGAAGTCCGACTTCGTGGCGGATGTGCTCGGCGAGCATGCGTTCGAATACTTCCTGCGCAACAAGCATCAGGAATGGGATGAGTACCGCAAGCAGGTCACCCCGTTCGAGCTGAAGAAGTATCTGCCGAAGCTGTGATCGCGGACCATCGATAGACAAAACGTCATACACGAGGCCGCCGTCCGGAACATAAACCGGGCGGCGGCCTTGCTCGTGCGTTTCGCACACGTCTATGGCGGAAAGGCCACGGGGAATCGGTGTCGGACTGGTCGAGGATATGCTCGAACGGCATATCCTCATTGGGATGCATCAGCCTCGCGGGCTGCCGAACATCGAATGGTAGATAATCGCGAAATTGCGGTTGCCGTATGACGAGCAGGAATCGCCTTCACCGGCCCCCGCTTCGAGCGCCGCGGCATTCGGCTGATACGGGGTGTATATGTACAGCAGCGCGGTCGCCCGGTTCTCGATGTACACGTTGCTGCCGCCGCAGCCGGCATTTGGATTGTACTGGATGTAATTGAGCCGTCCGGCATGGTAGCCGTAGCGTCCCTCGTGCCGAAGATAGTACTGGTACCGTTTGGCCGCGCCGTACACCTGTTTGAAGAAGCCGGCATAGGTGGGGTCGCAGTTCGCATCATCCGGGCAGCTCAGGCCCATCGCCGCTTTGAATTGGAAATCGTTTGGATTGGTGGCCGTGAGCAGATGCTGCTCCTTTTGCAACACGGTGAGCAGCACCTTCTGGCTGATGCCGCATGCCTTGCCCGCCTTGTAGACAATCGCCGCCGCGCTTTCGTTCGGGCCACCATCATAAGCCTGGCAATATTCGTCCGCGGACTGCGATTCGGTGCTGAACGTCATGGACTTCAGGCATCGTTCGCCACTGCAGGCCACGCCCTGCTGTTCGATGATGGTGCTGACCTGCTGCTCGCTCAACGCATTGCCGTTGAAGAACGTGCCGTCGGAAATGATGTTGCCGGGATTGAAGTCGTATTGCGACTGCGACTGGCTTTGCGCGGTGAGCGCCTCGTTCACCTGCACGCGCCAGCCGATGAAGCGCACCGCCCCCACGATGATGGCGATCGCCGCGATCGCTGCCACGGTCGCGGTGGCGACCATGCCGATGCGTGCGACGGGATTCGCCTTCCGCCACATGGTGCGGAGATTCTTGAGATTGAGGGGCTTGCGATTGCGGGTTTTCCGTGCTTTGCGCGTGCTGTTCGTCTTGCGTGTCATCGTGCGTCATATTGTATCGCGCATGGCATAGTGTCGCCTCGGATTGGTTACGTCAATCGATTGATGTCCCGGTGTGGAAGGGAAATGCGGCATGGCAAAGGAACGGTTCTTCAATCTTCCGGTGCTTATCCTGATCGCCTCGAGCTTCATGCTCGGCATGAGCGAATTCATCATGGTCGGCATCCTGCCGGACATCGCCGTCGGATTGAAGGTGTCGGAGGTGACGGTCGGCAATCTGGTGTCGCTGTTCGCGTTCGTGTACGCGCCGGTCACGCCGCTCGGTTCGGCCCTGTCCGCGCGCTTCCCGCGGTTCGCCACGCATATGACGCTGATTGGCGTGTTCCTGGCGGGCAACCTGCTGTGCGCCTTCGCTCCCAACTACGCGGTGCTGATGGCCGGACGCATCCTGATCGCGCTGGTGTCCGGCACACTGGTGGCCATCGCCATGACCTACGCGCCCGATGTGGCCACCGACACCTTCCGCACGAAATTCATCGCATGGGTGTTCTCCGGCTTCTCCATCGCCTCCGTGGTGGGTGTGCCGGTCGGCACTTGGGTGGCCAACGCGTTCGGCTGGCGTTGGGCGTTCCATCTGGTCAACGCGCTTACCGTCGTGCTCATCATCGGCATGGTCGCCGTGCTGCCGCGCAACAGCCATGCGGCAAAAATCGGCTTCCTGTCCCAGTTTCGCCTGTTCTTCGACCGCTGCATCCAGCTGGGCGTGCTCGACGTGGTGTGCGGCGCGGCCGCAAGCTACGTGTTCTACACGTACCTGACTCCGATCATGCGCGATGAAGTGCATGCGCCGGAGCAATATCTGAGTGTCGGACTGGTGATCTTCGGCGCGGCCTGCCTGTGGAGCAACCTGTATGGCGGCAAGCTCGCGGACCGGGGCAGGGGAGTGGAGCCGCTGACGCACATCCGTCCGATCTACTGCGCGCACGCGGTGCTCATGGCATCGCTCATCGTGGCGCATTGGGTGGCGGTGTTGGCGGCTGCGGTGCGTACGCCGTTGGCTGTGTTCGCCGGTGTGATGGTGGCGAGCCTGTTTGCAGGGTTGTTGATTCGGGAATCGCAGTTGTTCCGTTTCTTCAAGAAGCGTTGACTGGTTTGAGGAAACGGAACAATCCGTTGGGTTGTTTGGTCGGTGGCTAGGCGATGGCCTTTTTGATGCGTTGCAGGCTGATCGGTTTCGGCGTGCCGAGTTCCTGCGCCCAAAGGGATACGTAGAATTCCTCGAGCATCCAGCGCAAGGTCTCGGCCTGTTTCATGAGTGTTTCATGGCGTGGGCCGGCTGGTTCGCGTTGTGCTTTCGCCATGGTGTTGTCGGCGAGTTGTTTGGCTTCGTCGGCTTCCCATGCCCAGCGCACATCGCGGTTCTTGTCGTTTTTCGCCTTGGCGAGGCGCAGCAGGTCGGCGTGCAGGTATCGTTCGATGGACGGCAATGCGTCCGGTGGCGTCTTGCCGATGAAACCGGGGAAGACGAGCGTGGCGATGTGCTCGCGGATCGACTGCAGCACGCTCAGCAGGGGCAGGTCGGCTTTGCCGGACACGGCTTTGTCGACTTCCGCATACCGTTTCAGTATGGCGATCACGTCATGCGCCACCGCATACACGGTGTCCTCGTACACTTCGCGCACGTCGAGCACTGCGTTGGCGAGCGCTTCGTCGTCGGGCAGCTGGTCCACGTTCGGCAGGAGTCGTTTGACGGCGGCCAATTGCAGGTCTTCGGTGAGTTCCTTCGTGGACTTGTAGGGGGCGGAGGCGAGCATGAGCGCTTCCGTGCCGAGCCAGCGTGAGGAGATGCGTTCACCGGGCAGGCGCAGCGTGTCGAGTGCACCTTGCCAGAGCATGGTGGCGCGTGCTTCGGTGGTTGCTCCCGCTTTGTTGAGCAGGTTGGCTTTTTCGACGATTTTGCCTTGGTCTCCGGCGTTTCGGGCTTGTTTCTCGACCATGTGGCGTGCGGACGCTTTGGCCTGCTCGGCGAATTTGCGTTGCAGATCGACGAGTGATTTGCCGGTGCCGAGTGTTTTGACGGGGCCTCGCGCGTGCCGTCTGCCGTGCTGGTTCTTGCGGTTGGGTGGCAGCTGCTGTTCCACGGCGAAGGTCATGCGCAGGTATGGTGCGAGCTTGTTCCACAGTTCGCCAGTGAGGACTTCCGGGTGGATTTGCGCGCCGACGATGCTGATGGCCGCTTGGGTGAACGCGTGTGGCAGGTCGGGCCATGCGGCGACGCCATCCTCGTTTTCGGGGGCCAGGTTTGGTTTTTGCTGGCTTCCGGAGCCGGGTAGGTCGGGGTAGCGTTCGTCGATCCAGGCGCGGATCCTGCGTGCCGTGTCCGGGGCGGGTACGAACTGTACGCGCAGGGTTTTCGGCAATGATTTGATCATGCCGACGATGAGCCCGTCCAGCAGTCCCGGCACGTTCCATGTGAACTGTTCCGGGGTCAGCCGCGACAGCGCCTTCAACGGCACGTGCACGGTGACGCCGTCGTTCGGGTCGTGCGGATCGTAGATGTAGCTCAACCTTAGGTCGATGGGGGAGCCGTCGGTGCCGAGCGTATGCCAATGGTCGGGATAGTCGTCCAAGGACACCGAATCGGAGTCGGCGAGGCGTTCCACCTTGTCCGGGTCGAAATCCAGCAGGTCGGGCTGCTCGTCGTGCCTTGTCTTCCACCATTTCGCCAGGTCGGCCACGCTGGTGACGGTGTTGGGGATGATGGCGTTGTAGAAGTCGAACAGGTCCTCGTCGCCGACGGTCTGCGCCACCTGGCGGGTGCGGCTCGCGTCGTCGGCCGCGTCTTCGAGGATGTCGCGGTTCCGCATGACGAAATCGTCGTAGGAGAACCGTTGCTGGATGTCGCCTTCCACCAGGCCTTGGCGGATGAGGAAGTCGCGTGCCTCGAGCGGGTTGATGCGCCCCCATTGCACGGTGCGGTCCTGCACGATCGGCAGGCCGTACAGGAGCACCTTCGCGCTCGCCACGGCCGAGCCACGCGAACCGGACCAGTGCGGATCGGCGTAGGTGGTGCGCGTCAACGCTCCGGCGAGCGGTTCGGCCCACGCTGGGTCGATTTCGGCGGAGTACCGCGCCCACAGCCGGCTTGTCTCCACCAGTTCGGTGCTCATCACCCATTGCGGGGTCGACTTGGCTACGGCGGAGGCGGGGAACAGGGCGAAATGCGTGCCGCGCGCGCCCTGATAGTCGTTCTTCGCCATCTTCTGCGCACGTTTCATCGCGCGTGCCCGTGCCGCTCCCTTGAGCCCGGCGAAATCGGAAGCCTTCGGCTCGCGCACGATCTGCATGCCCATCATGGACAGCAGGCCGGAAAGCATGGACGTGTGGATGCCCTGCGCGTCCCATGAGCAGCACAGCGAATGCGCTGCCTGCTGGTTGAGCGGTAGCTGGCGGATTTCCAACGGTGGGCGGGACACGGGGATTGGCTCGCCGAGCTTGAATTTGAACTCCCGGCACATTTCGCGCAGCTGGGCGACCAGATCCTTCCATTGGCGCATGCGCAGCCAACTCAAGTACTCGGTCTTGCAGATGCGGCGCAGTGCGGAATTGCTTGGTTCGCCATCAGCTTGGAACACGCGGTCCCACAGGTTCAACGCGGTCAGGAAGTCACTGGTCGGGTCCGCATACCGGTTGTGGATGCGGTCCGCCTCCTCACGGTTCTCATCGGGACGTTCGCGCGGATCCTGCAGGCTGAGGAACGCCACGACCACCAATACGGCGGCCAGTGTGTTCGGCGTGGTTGACTTCGCGGCCTCGATGATCATGCGGCCCAAACGCACGTCGATCGGGATGCGCGCCAGCATGCGGCCCGTATGCGTCAACACCACTTCGCCATGCTTGCGGGCGATGGCCTTCAGTTCGGTCAGCTCGTTGAAACCATCGGATACGGCCTTCATATCCGGCGGGTCGATGAAACCGAAATCCGTCACATCCCGCGCGGTGCGCGCCACGCCCACCGACAGCATGTGCAGGGCGACCGCGCCCAAGGACGTGCGTAGGATCTCCGGCTCCGTGAATTCGGGACGCGTCTCGAAATCCTCACGTGAGTACAGGCGGATCGCGATGCCGTCGGCGATACGGCCGCAGCGGCCCGAACGTTGGTTCGCGCTCGCCTGGCTGATTGGTTCGATCGGCAGTCGCTGCACCTTCGCCGTCTTCGAATAACGGGAGATGCGCGCCGTGCCCGGATCGACCACATAGCGGATGCCCGGCACCGTCAACGACGTTTCGGCCACGTTCGTGGCGATCACGATGCGCTGATGCTCGTGCGGCTCGAACACCTTATGCTGCTCCTTCGAGGAGAGCCTGGCGAACAGGGGCACGATCTCGATCGCGTCGGGGCGGCGCATGTCCACCGCGCGCGGTCCGTAATGGCGGCGCAGCGCGTTTTCGAATTCGTGGATGTCGCGCTCGCCGGAGGCGAACACGAGGATGTCGCGTGGCCCGCGGTCGTGGCTTGAATGGATGACCAGTTCGGCGCAGGCGCGTGCCACGGCGGTGGGCATGTCCACGTTCGTATCGCGTGAATCGCGGCCATCCCTACCATCCGGCGCTGCGGACAGGCTCTCGTAGTCAGCGTCTCCCGGCATCGCGCCGGTTTCGAAGCCCGGCACGGAGCGCATCAGCGCCGGCGCGGTACCCAACGGCTCGTACACGATCTGCACGGGGTAGGTGCGTCCCGACACTTCGATCACCGGCACTTTCGTATGCAGCGCGTGTTCGAAATGCTCCTGGAACTTCACCGAATCGATGGTGGCGGACGTGATGACGAGCTTCAGATCGCGTCGTTTCGGCAGCAACGCGGTCAGATAGCCGAGCAGGAAATCGATGTTCAGGCTGCGCTCATGCGCCTCGTCGATGACGATCGTGTCGTACTGCATGAGCTTGGGATCGCGTTGGATCTGCGCCAGCAGGATACCGTCGGTCACGACGCGCAGCCGTGTCTTCGGCGAGCTTTCGTCGGTGAACCGCACCTGATAGCCGACTTCCTCGCCCAGCTTCACGCCCATTTCGCTGGCGATTCGCTCGGCGACGGTACGTGCGGCGAGCCTGCGCGGCTGCGTGTGCACGATCTGCCTGCCATGCGAGCCGCGGCCCAGCTCAAGCAGGATCTTCGGTAGCTGCGTGGTCTTACCGGAACCCGTCTGTCCGGAAATGATCACCACCTGGCTTGCTCTGACCGCTTCGGCGATGTCGTCGCGCGCCGTGGAAACCGGCAGTTGGGAGGGATATTCGAATCTCATGCCTTCATAACCTCGATGACGCGGAAGCCTTTCGAACTCGCGTACTTGCTTACCTCATATCCGTCGCCGAGCTGCGTGGCGAGCCACGGGATCAGCGAATCGGAACCCAGATTCTTCTGCACCACCAGATATGCTGCGCCTCCCGCGTTCAGCCGCGGAAGCCATGTCATGAGCAGCGTGTGCAGGACTTCCTTGCCGACGCGAATCGGCGGATTCGACCAGATCAGGTCGAACGTCGTCTCCGCGGGAATGCCGTCGGCCGTGGCCGCGTGGATGTTGCCCATGCCGTTGAGCTCGGCGTTGCGCCGGGTCAGTTCGAGCGCGCGCTCATTGACGTCCAACGCCCAGATGTCCGCCTTCGGCGAAGCGAAGCCCAACGCCAACGCGATTGGCCCCCAACCGCAGCCCAGGTCGAGGAACGTGCCCTCCTCGGGAGGTTCCGGCGCCTGACGCAGCAGCACCGACGTGCCCAAATCCACGCGGTTGCCGGAGAACACGCCGTTTGACACCTCCACGTCCGCCTCGTTGCCGCGCAACGTGACGTGCAGTGTTTTGCGCACGTCCTTCGACTGCGGCTCCGCCGCGAAATACTGTTCGGCCTGTGCCATGTCCGATCTCCTTGCAAACGCTCGTCTGCGGCAATCCATGGTGTTTTTCGCCGCGCCCGTCCACGTGGCGAAAGCATGGATGCCCATGTCTCTAGACAATGATGATAATAAAGACACCATAGTTCAACCGTGAGAGGTGCCATTGAGCCAAGACAACGATATCGAGCAGAGCATGACCGCAGGCGACGTCACGGGCGTGCTCGCTGACCAATCCGACGTGCTGCTTGATACCAACGGCGGGGAACACCTTCGCGAAACCCACGACGAACAGTGGCAGGAACGCGAATCCCGCAACGCATTGAAGCATGTGGCGGGTCTGGGCGAGATCCAGGACGTCACCGAAGTCGAATACCGTAAAGTCAGGCTCGAACGCGTCGTGCTCGTAGGCGTATGGTCCAGCCGCGAGACCACGCAGGCCGCGGCCGAGGAATCGCTCCGAGAACTCGCCGCGCTCGCCGAAACCGCGGGCGCCGTGGTGTGCGACGGCCTGCTGCAGCACCGCATCAAGCCGGACGCGGCCACATACGTGGGTTCCGGCAAGGCGCGCGAACTGGCTGGCATCGTGGCGCAGGACGAGGCGGACACCATCGTCGTCGACGATGACCTGCCGCCGAGCCAACGACGCGCATTGGAAGACGCCACCAAAGTGAAGGTGGTCGACCGCACCGCCGTCATCCTCGACATCTTCGCACAGCATGCGACGTCGCGCGAAGGCAAGGCGCAGGTCGAGCTGGCACAGCTCGAATACATGCTGCCGCGACTGCGCGGCTGGGGCGGGTCGCTGTCGCGTCAGGCGGGCGGCCGTGCGGCAGGCGACGCCGGCATCGGCTCCCGTGGTCCGGGCGAGACGAAAATCGAAATGGACCGTCGCGTGATCCGCAGCAGAATCGCCAAACTACGCCGGCAGATCGCACAGATGGCGCCCGCCCGTGACGTCAAACGTGGCGCGCGCCGTCGCTTCGGCCTGCCGACCGTCGCCGTGGTCGGCTATACGAACGCCGGCAAATCGTCGTTGACCAACCGGCTGACCGGTTCCGCGGAACTGGTGGAGAACGCGCTATTCGCCACTTTGGACACCGCCGTACGCCGTGCGAAAGCCAAGGACGGGCGACTGTACGCGTATGTGGACACCGTCGGTTTCGTGCGCCGCCTGCCCACGCAGCTGATTGAGGCGTTCAAATCCACGTTGGAGGAGGTCGCCGACGCGGATTTGATCGTGCACGTGGTCGATGGATCGCATCCTGATCCGTTCTCACAGATCGACGCGGTCAATGACGTGCTTTCCGACATTGATGGTGTGGAAACGATTCCCACGATTGTGGCATTCAACAAGGCCGATCGTATGGATGAGGCCGCGCGTGAGCGGGTCGAGGCGTTGATGCCGGACGCGTATATTGTCTCCGCGTTCTCGGGAGAAGGTGTCGAGGCGCTGCGCGAGAAGGTGGAATCGATGCTGCCGACGCCAAACGTGCATGTCGAGGCGTTGCTGCCGTACGCCGCCGGCTCGCTCATGTCCCGTGTGCGCGAGTACGGCAGGGTGGTCAACGTCGAATACCGCGACGACGGCATGATGCTCGAAGCGGAGGTCGACGACCAGCTGGCCGCGCAGATCGTGGAGCAGGCCATCGACTGAGCTTCCGTGCAAGCCGTTCCCGATGACGTTTGCCGGAGCGGCCGTGCAAACGCTGCAACGGATTGCAACAGCTGCATTTCAACGGGTGCAGTGTATGTGAGCGCTCACAAAAGCTGTGACGAAAATCACTTTTCAGTGGTTGCAAATCATGCGGATTCACGGCGAAACGTCATGCTGTATGGATAAAGTAGGGTTGAAATCGAAAGAAAATACCCTGCCACAACGCGGGACGTTCTTCTTGCTCAAAAGAGAGGTAAAGCACATGGTGGATTCACCAATCAAGCCCACAAAGCTCGCTATCATCGGTGCCGGCGCAGTCGGCTCTACTCTCGCTTTCGCTGCTGCTCAGCGTGGCGTCGCACGTGAGATCGTGCTCGAAGACATCGCCAAGGAACGCGTCGAGGCCGAAGTGCTCGACATGCAGCACGGCTCCAGCTTCTATCCGACCGTGACCATCGACGGCTCCGACGATCCGGAGATCTGCCGTGACGCCGACATGATCGTCATCACCGCAGGCCCGCGCCAGAAGCCGGGCCAGTCCCGCCTCGAGCTGGTCGGTGCCACCATCAACATCCTCAAGGCCATCATTCCGGGCCTCGTGAAGGTCGCTCCGAACGCCATCTACATGCTCATCACCAACCCGGTCGACATCGCCACCCACGTGGCCCAGAAGATCTCCGGCCTGCCGGCCAACCAGGTCTTCGGCTCCGGCACCAACCTCGACTCCGCCCGTCTGCGCTTCCTGATCGCGCAGCAGACCGGCGTCAACGTCAAGAACGTGCACGCCTACATCGCCGGCGAACACGGCGATTCCGAAGTCCCGCTGTGGGCCTCCGCCACCATCGGCGGCGTCCCGATGTGCGACTGGACCCCGCTGCCGGGCCACGATCCGCTGGACGCCGAAGTGCGTGAGCAGATCCACCAGGAAGTCAAGAACGCTGCCTACAAGATCATCAACGGCAAGGGCGCTACCAACTACGCCATCGGCATGTCCGGCGTGGACATCATCGAAGCCGTCATGCGCGACTCCAACCGCATCCTGCCGGTCAGCTCCATGCTGCACGACTTCCACGGCATCTCCGACGTGTGCATGTCCGTGCCGACCCTGCTTAACCGTTCCGGCGTCAATACCGCCATCAACACCCCGGTGTCCGACCGTGAGCTCGCGGCCCTGAAGCGTTCCGCGGAGACGCTGAAGGAAACCGCCGCCCAGTTCGGTTTTTAATTGACGGTTTGACTTTATTGACAGGGGAGCGGTGAGCCGCTAGGCTGTCAGCAGAACTTGGAAACCCCAGCCTTCGGGCTGGGGTTTCCTGCGTTTTGAGACGAATGAAAATGGTATTGAGAAGCGGTTTCAATAGCCGCGGATCGAACCAAAGACGACGAAAGGAAACCCATCATGGCACACAACCATGCGGGTGTGGACGCCACGACCGCCGCAAGCGGGGCCGAACACCAGAAAAGACTCATGATGTCATTGGGGCTGACTTCCACGGTGTTCATCGCCGAAGTGGTCAGCGCCATCGTCACCGGATCGCTGGCGCTGCTGGTCGACGCCGGCCACATGCTCACCGACATGTCGGTGCTGATCGCCTCCACCGTCACCGCGGTGCTCATGCAACGCAAACCCAGCAACAAACGCACCTGGGGATGGGCGCGACTCGAAGTGCTCACCGCCGCGGTCGGCGCGCTCGTGCTCCTGATCGTCGGCATCTACGCGCTCGTCGAAGCCGGCATGAGGCTGTTCGGCGGAGCCGCCGACGAAGTGCATGACGTGCGGTTGCTGCTGTTCATGGGCATACTCGGCCTTGCCGCCAACGTCGGTTCGATCTTCATCCTCGCGGGGCAAAGCGAGGACAACATGAACATGAAAGCCGCGTTCCTCGAAGTCATGAACGACGCATTGGGGTCCGTGGCCGTGATCGTTTCAGCCATCGTGCTGATCTCAACGGGCTGGGCCGGCTTCGATGCCGTCGCGGGCGGCATCATCGCATTGATGATGATCCCCCGGGCGTTCGTGCTGCTGCGCAACGCCGTGCGCGTGCTGCTGGAGGAAACCCCACAGGAACTCGATCTGGACGAGGTGCGCGAACATCTTGAGCAGGTGCCGCACGTGGTGGCCGTGCACGACCTGCACGCCAGCACCGTCTCTACCGGCATGCCCGTCGTCATGGCCCATGTGGTAGTGGAGCGCGGGCTGACCATGGATGATGCCGCCGACGTCCTCTCCCAATTGCAGAACTGCCTGCGTGAGCACTTCCCCGTATCCGTGCCGCACACCACCTTCCAGCTTGAACCTGAAGGATACGATTCGGACAGCCGCAAGGAACTGCATTTCTGAACCGTGCTCCCGAACTTCAAGAATGCGACGACATTTTGAAATGCCCTCGCGTTCATTCTTGATGGATTCGCAAGGTGAATGCACAACCGCGCGGTATGGCAAAGGGTATGGCAAAGGGCGTCGGACATGCCTCAAAATGGTATGTTCGACGCCCTTTGCCGTTTAACGTGTGAAAGCAATCAGATCTTGCGCAGCACGGTGACGACCTTGCCCATGATCTCGGCATGCGTGCCGTCGATGGGGGAGTAGGCCGGATTGTGCGGAATCAGCCAGACATGGCCGTGATCCTTGCGGAACGTCTTGACCGTGGCCTCGTCATCCAGCAATGCGGCGACGATATCGCCATTCTCCGCGCTGTTCTGCTCGCGGACCACCACGAAATCACCATCGCAAATGGCGGCGTCGATCATGGAATCACCGTGCACTTCAAGCATGAACAGATTGCCGGTGCCGGTAAGCCGTTCGGGAAGCCTCATCACATCATCGACATGCTGCTCGGCCGTGATCGGCACGCCGGCGGCGATGCGCCCGACCAGTGGAACGTCATGCGAGGCCATGATGGAGCCGCATGCATCGTCCTGACTGGGGAACGGGATGACCTGGGCGACTTTTCCATTCGGCTCCTCGTCATTGAGGTTCACCACTTCGATGGCCCTCCCCTTGTTCGCGTTCATGCGGATGAAGCCTTTTTCGTCAAGAACCTGAAGCTGGTGTTTGACGGATGACGGGCTTTTAAGCCCTGCGGCCTCACCAATCTCACGGAACGAAGGAGCGAATCCCTGCTTGGCCAAATGCGTTTTGATGGCGTCAAGCACCTTGCGCTGGCGGTCGGTCAACGTGCTTTCATCCGGACGCTCGTCGCTCTTCTTGGGCGTGAAGGGGATGGTGCTCACGATGGGCTCCTTTCGTAGTTCCTTAGAAGCATAACGCGAAACGCCGATAAAATCAAACATCTGTTCGAGGTGTGTTTGCGTTTATCGAACATATGTGCCATACTTGGAACAAGCGTTCGATAGAACAGCTGTTCGAAAAGGAGTGGCGTGGTGAACGGTGCGGCGAATATCGGAAATGTGGCAAATCGAATCGCCATGGCGATCATGGCGGCCGGTTTTGCCTGGTGTCTTTTTGGATTCATCGCGCCCGGAAGTGCGCAGTCCGCGCCGGATTCCACCGCTGTCGTCGTGTATACGGTGCAACCCGGCGACACCTTGTGGAGGTATGCGGCGAGCATCACTCCGGAGGGTGGCAATGTCGGAGATACGGTGGATGAACTGATGCGGCTGAACAACCTTGATACGGTGTCTTTGCATGCGGGGCAGCGCCTCATTGTTCCCCATGAGGCGTAGGGGCCGCCAAGCGTGGCTTATTTCAAGGGCTCAGTCTATTCTGGACAACATGCATTGCCCGTTTTGCCAGAATCCAGACACCAAGGTGGTCGATACCCGTATTAGCGACGATGGTCACTCCATCCGTCGCAGGCGCGAATGCCCGAAATGCTCCAAGCGATTCACCACATTGGAGACGACCATGCTATTGGTTGTGAAGCGTTCCGGAAACGTCGAGCAATTCGACCGCAATAAGGTGATTTCCGGCGTGCGCAAGGCATGCCAGGGCCGTCCCATCAACGAGGACGATCTGAAGATGCTGGGGCAGAAGGTCGAGGAGGATCTTCGTTCACGAGGATTGGCCCAAGTCAAATCTGATGAGGTCGGCAAGGCGATTCTCAAGCCGCTGCGTGACTTGGACATGGTGGCGTACATGCGCTTCGCCAGCGTCTACCAGAATTTCGAGAATCTGGAGGACTTCCAAAGGGCCATCGACGAGCTGAAGGGCGCAAGTTCCGAATGATGGCGTGAGACGGGTGCCGCATCTGTAAGCAAATACAGCATATATAATGCGGGCGGGGTTCCAATCCTGATGGTTGGAACCCCGCCCGCATTATCGTAACGTTTCGTATTGCGTGCTCAGCTGATCACGCGCATGCGGATCGTACCCTCGATGGAGGCGAGCTGGTCGAGAGCCCTCTGGTCCGGGCGCTGCGCCACATCGGTGACCACATAGCCGATCTCGCCTTCCGTGCCCAAGGCCTGGGCGGCGATGTTGATGCCGTCCTCGCCCAGCACACGGTTGACGCGTGCCAGCACACCCGGAAGATTCGCATGCAGGTGGGCGATGCGGAAATTCGACTTGATGTCGGACAGGGTGATCTGCGGCAGATTCACCGACAACATGGTGGAACCCTTGAACCAATAATCCTCAAGACGCTGGGAGACGAACTGTCCGATGGACTTCTGCGCCTCAAGCGTGGAGCCGCCGATATGCGGGGTGAGGATCATGTTGTCCTCGTCCGCAAGGTCGGTCAGGAACTCGTCGCCGGTCTTCTTCGGTTCGATTGGGAACACGTCCACCGCCGCGCCGGACAGATGGCCGGAATCCAGATGCTTCTTCAACGCATCCAAATCCGCCACGAAACCACGGGACAGGTTGATGAAGATGGCATCCTGCTTCATATGCTCGAACTGGTCTTCGCCGAAGAATCCCGTGTTCGACTTGCGTCCATCCACATGAAGCGTGACCACATCGGACTGTTCCAGCAATTCGTTGAGCGTGTCGCAACGGTGGGCGTTGCCCATGGCGAGCTTCTCTTCAATGTCGTAGAACAGCACGCGCATGCCAAGCGCCTCGGCGACGACGGAAAGCTGGGAGCCGATGTTGCCGTAGCCGATGATGCCGAGCGTCTTGCCTCGGACCTCATGGGAGCCGGAGGCGGACTTATCCCACATGCCGTGCTTCATATGATGGGTGTGCGCGGGAATGCGGCGCATCAGGCAGATGATGTCGCCGATCACCAGCTCCACCACGGAACGGGTATTCGAATACGGCGCGTTGAAGACGGCGATGCCGTTCTTGCCCGCGTATTCGAGATCCACCTGGTTGGTGCCAATGCAGAAGCAGCCGACCGCGGTGAGCGTCGGACGCGCGTCGATGACCTTGCGGGTCACACTGGTCTTGGAACGGATGCCGAGCAGGTCGACACCTTCCAACGCATCAATCAGCTCGTCCTCGCTCAGGGCTCCCTTGAGGCACTCGACCTCGAAGCCATGGTCGCGCAGCGACTGCGCCGCGTCGGGATGGATGTTTTCAAGTAACAATGCTTTAGGCATGGTTCCTACCATATAGCTTGAGCAGCTTTTCGTCGTCTTTTGTCCGCAGTATAAGCAGACGCTGCGTGGGCCTCGTCATGGCGACATACAAATCGGAGGCCGCTACGATACGCGACGGCGCGTTCTCCTCGATTCGTCCGGGCTGGACCACCATCACGGCATCATACTCCAGACCCTTCACGGTCTGTGTGGAACATACGGTGACCTGCTCGTCCCAGGAACTCTGGGCATCGAGCCTGTCGAATTCCTTCGGGTCGAGCTCATCCTGAAGTTGTGCGTATACGCGTGCGCGCAACGGCTTGAGCATATCGTCCGGCGCGATGATCGCCACACGACCGGTACCGTCGGAGGAAACGTAGGCGCGCACCAACTCGACGGTCTGCTGCGCGACGGCGTCGCCGATCAGGCTATCGTCACGCAAGGTGAGACGCTTGACTGAATCCGGGACGCCACGCACGGCGTTCACCGTGGAGATGTACAGGCCTTCGGACGAGGCGAAATCGCTGGCGAGCTGCGACACCTCCTTCGGATTGCGGTAGTTGATCGTCAACTCGTTGAGCTGCCAGTTGCGTTCGCCGAACAGCGGGTCCATCATGCGACGCCAGGACCGGGTACCGCCCAACGCGGAGGTCTGCGCCACGTCGCCCACAATCGTGAACGAGCGCGACGGACAACGACGGATCAGCATGCGCCAATCCATCGCGGTCAGCTCCTGCGCCTCATCCACCACGATATGGCCATACGTCCACTCGCGGTCGGCCGCGGCGCGCTGCGCGGTTAATTCGGCGTCCATACCATTGATATTGTCCACCAGCATCTGCGAAGTGACGATGCCGGAACCGATACCGGCCTGCGCCAGCGTGTCCTTGGCGAACTGCTCTTCCTCGGCGCGCTTGGCATCCAACGCCTTCTGCCTGGCCACGGCCTTCGGATCCGGTCCAAGCAATTCCATGGCCTCATCCAGCAGAGGTACGTCGCTGACGGTGAAGGGCGAGCCCTTCGGACGCGTCAGCGTCTCGATGTCACGCTCTTCGAGCCAGGGGGCGAAACGGCGCAATTGCTGCGGTTTCGCGAACAGCTGGTCGACCAACCATTCGCCGGTCATCGGCAGCCATGCGAGGTTCAGCGTCTTGCGCAAATCGTCGTTCATACGCAACTGCTGCATCACATCGTTAAGCTCGGCCTGCTCCGGCTCGTAGTCAAGCCGTTCGACGTACCGGTTGCGCATGGCCGACAGCATGTCGCGCACGAAGGTCTCGCGCGCCTTGTTATGCGGCTGCCGCGTGCGCTTGGCATCGGCGATGGCCTGCTCGATATCCGCACGTACCATCGGCACGTTGAAACCGTTGATGCGGATGACCGGCAGATGCGAAGGCACGCGTTCACGAGCCGCCACGGCATTGGCGATCGCCTTGGCCATACGGCGTTCACCCTTGAGCTTGGCCGCATACGGGTCGTCATGCGCGGTGGCGATGATGCCGGGAATCAGATCCGCGATGGTACGGCTGACCACACCTGTCTCACCCAGCGAGGGGAGCACCTGGTCGATGTAATGCAGGAACGTCGAGCTGGGGCCGACCACCAGCACTCCGGAACGCTGCAACGCGCGACGATGCGTATACAACAGGTAGGCCGCGCGATGCAACGCGACCGCGGTCTTGCCGGTTCCCGGACCGCCCTGCACCACCACCGCCTGGTTGAGGTCCGCACGGATGATACGGTCCTGCTCGCCCTGGATGGTGGCCACGATATCGGTCATCTTGCCGGTGCGTTTGGCGTTAAGCGACGCAAGCAGAGCACCCTCGCCGGTCAATGTGCCATTGGAGGACGCCTCGCCGACCTGATCGGAATGCACGTCGAGCACCTCATCCTCGACGCCGACCACTTCCCTGAAACTCAACGTGATATGCCGGCGCATGACGATGTCGCCATGATTCGAAGGCGTCGCCTCATAGAACGGGCGTGCCGCGTCGGCGCGCCAGTCGGTGAGAATCGGCTCATGATCCTCATCGGACAGGCCGATACGCCCAATGTAGCGATGCGCGCCATGCACGTCGTCGAGCCTGCCGAAAACCAGACGATCCTCCACCGCACGAAGCTGGGTGAGACGGTCCTCGTACATGGTGGCGAAGGAATCGCGTTCGGTGCGTTGCGTGGGCGAACCGTGCGATCCTGCGGCCCGGACCGTGTCGAGACGCGACCGAGCCTGCGCCCTCAACGCGTCCAGACGATCATATGCGCGGCTGACGGCCTGTTGCTCCTCACGCAACTGGGCGGAATAACTCGACATTGCTGTCCCTTCATCAAAAACTTAAGGCACTCTAATGTACCCCAAGGCTTCTACGAGCGGCGATTGGCCGCGGCGAATCGCGATGGGCTGACAACGCCGGAACTGTACGGTGCGGACGCGCAATCTCAAATATGGGGAGAAATCGACAATATTTTGAGGCATTTTTGCTTTTTCGTGGGGAAAAATGGTGAGCGGTGGGGTAGAGTGGGGAAAGTGTCTCGGATTGGTGGGCCGAGTGTGGGCAAAAAGGAGGTGCGGTAATGGTCCATGACATTGGAGCAGAACCCGTCTCCGACGATGACCCGGCTCAATCCGGCGGCATGATGGCGGGCTTGCCGCCATTGCTGCTGGGCACCTACACTCCGAAAATCGACGCCAAAGGACGTATGGCATTGCCTGCGAAGTTCCGCAGCCAACTGGGCTCCGGCATGGTGATGGCAAGAGGCCAGGAACGATGCGTCTACCTGCTGCCGCAATCGGAATTCAGACGGATCGCGGTGCAGATCCAACGCACGTCCATGGGAAACAAGGCGGCACGCGACTACCTGCGTGTGTTCCTTTCCGGCGCGGTCGACCAGGAACCAGACAAGCAGGGACGCGTGCTTGTGCCGCAGATGCTCCGCGATTACGCGAATCTGGGCAGCGACATTGTGGTGATCGGCGTGGGAACCCGGGCCGAGATTTGGAACAGACAGGCATGGGAGGATTACTTGGCCGACAAGGAACAAGGATATTCCGACATTGCCGATGACGTATTGCCGGCGATGGAGTTCTAATGACAGACGTGACGACGATTCATCAGCCGGTGCTGCTCCGCGATTGCGTGGACTTGGTGGCACCGGCATTGGCGAAGCCCGGCTCGATCGCGGTGGATTGCACCCTCGGCCTCGCCGGGCATTCCACAGCGTTCCTCAAAGCAAGCCCCAACGCCCGCCTGATCGGCATCGACCGGGACACCGAGGCGCTCGCGCTCGCCACGAAACGCATGGAAATGGAAGGCCTTGCCGACCGTTTCACGCCCGTGCACGCGGCATTCGACGACTTCTCCCAAGTGCTTTCCGACCAAGGCGTCGACAAGGTCAACGCGGTGTTCATGGACCTCGGATTGTCCAGCCTGCAGATCGATGAGACGGAACGTGGCTTCTCCTATTCCCATGACGCGCCGCTCGACATGCGTATGGACGTGACGCAGCCCCTGACCGCGGAGCAGGTGCTCGCCGAATATTCGTTCGCCGATTTGGTGCGTATCTTCCGCGCATACGGCGAGGAGCGGTTCTCCAAGCAGATCGCACGGGAAATCGTACGCCGGCGTGAAACCGAGCCGCTGACCACGTCGGGCCAGCTCAATCGTTTGGTGGACGAGGTCGTGCCGCAGGCCCACCGTCCCGCCGGCAACCCCGCGAAACGCGTCTTCCAGGCGCTGCGCATCGAAGTCAACGGCGAACTGGACAAGCTTGCCGGCACGCTGCCGCAAATCGCCAACCACCTTGCCGTGGGAGGACGTCTGGTGGTGGAGTCGTACCACTCGTTGGAAGACAAAACCGTCAAAGCCTTCATGAACCAAGGGCTTAAGGTCGACGCTCCGGCGGATATGCCCGTGGTGCCGCCCGACATGATGCCGTTCTTCAAGGAACTGACCCGCGGCGCCATCAAGGCGGACGCGGAGGAAATCGCCAACAATCCACGATCGGCGTCCGTCAGATTGCGCGCGGTGGAATTGACCAGACCGATTCCCGCACGATGGCGCAAACGGTTCGACCAAGGCGCGGATTACGCAAGCATGACCAGACAAGGAAGAAGGGACTGAAGTGGCGGCACCAAGAACGATCGCTTCGAATGCGGCTCCGGCCGGCCGCAAAAGCCAGACCGAGACCATCGGCACCACGCGTCCCGAACTGCACGTCATCAAAGGGACCAGAGTCGAAGGCAACGGCATCCGTCACGGCTTCGAACAACTCATCACATGGACGCGGACCCGCAGCACGCCGCTGCTGCACCTGGTCATCGCCGCGGTGTTCCTTGGCGTATGCCTGCTGGGCTCGCTGATGCTGCGCACCCAAATGGTGCAGAATTCCTTCGAGGCGAGCCAAATCGAAACGCATATCACCCAGCTGACCCAGGACGTCGAGGACGATCAGGCCAAGCTCGACGAACTTGACGCCTCATTGCCGAGCAAGGCCGAAGAGATGGGCATGGTCCCGCAGAAAGGCGCATTGACCATCGATCTGAACGGCTATCAGGCAAACGCAAGTGGAGACAAGACCCGGTGAACCCTATCCGCAGGATCTACACGTTCTTCCACAAGAACCTGTTGACGAAAACCATGGCCATCGGCGTCGTTCTGGCGCTGATGGGCACCACCTGCCTTATCCAACTTGCCAATATTCAACTGGTCAACGGCAAAGGCATGGCGCAGGCCGCGGCGCAAAGCCGTACCACCACCGTGACGTTGAAGGCTCGACGCGGCAAGATCATGGATACCAATGGCGCGATTCTCGCGCAAAGCGTCGAACGCTACACCATCATCGGCAACCCCGAACAGGCGCAGGCGTTCATACCGACCACCTGCACCAAACAGACCGGCAGCAACTGCCACCAGATCAACGGCAAGCCGGTCGGCGTGACGGGAGCCGCAGCCGTGGCTCGTCTGCTGGCCCCCGTATTGGGCATGGACGCCACGGAACTGGGCGCCAAACTGTCGATCAGCGGGCAATACGTGGTATTGAAGAAGGACGTGACGCCTGCGGTCAAGCGTAAAATCTCCAAGCTGAACCTCGGCGGCATCGTCTACGCGGAATTAAGCAACGAACGTCTGTACTCCAACGGCACTTTGATGGGCTCGCTATTGGGTGGTGTCGACGCCGACGGCAAGGGCGTGGCCGGCATCGAGCAGATGGAAAACAAGACATTGACGGGCCGTGACGGCTACCAGGTGTACCAACAGGGCAACAGCGGCGTCGAAATCCCCGGAACCATGACCGAATCTAAAGACGCGGTCAACGGATCCGACGTCACCCTCACCATCGACCGGGATGTGCAATGGTACACCGAGAAAGTGCTGAGCGACAGCGAAAACAAATACCATTCCGCTTGGGGCATCGCCATGGTCCAGGACGTGCAGTCGGGCGACATCCTCGCTTTGGCGGACAGCGATACGACCGAGGCCGGAAGCGACCAGGCGAAGATGGGCGCCTCCCGGGCGGTGAGCGAGACCTTCGAACCTGGCTCCATCGGCAAGGTGCTGGCCATGTCGGGCATGCTGCAACTGGGATTGCACAAGATCGATGACAAATTCACGGTACCGAACACGGTGACCGTGGAAGGACAGACCTATAAGGACGCGGTGGACCATGGCAACGAACATTGGACGCTCGCCGGCATCCTCGAACAGTCGTCGAACGTTGGCATGGTCATTGCCGGAGACAAGATGACCAACGAGCAGCGGTACAACTTCATCAGCAAATTCGGTATCGGACAGGCCACAGGACTGAACCTGCCAGGCGAATCCGAAGGCGTGCTGCACCCCTCGGATAGCTGGGACAGGCGAACCCGCAACACCGTGCTGTTCGGTCAAGGGTACACGGTGAACGTCATGCAGCTGACCAACGCGATTTCGGTGATAGCCAACAAGGGCGTCAAAAAGCCGCAACGCATCATCAAGTCCATCACCGACACCGCGGGGCATGTCGAAGAGCAGCAGTCCAAGGGCGAGGCGACACGCGTCATCGACGAATCCGTGGCGAGCCAGATGCTCAACGCCATGGAATCGTCCGCTGAACACTACAACACTTTCGTGAAGGTCGACGGCTATCGTATGGCGGCGAAATCAGGCACAGCAGAAGTCGCCGGAGCGAACGGCCAACTGACCTCGATCATCAGCGATTACTCGACGATCATTCCCGCGGATAATCCACGCTTCGTCATCACCGTGGTGCTCAAAGACCCCCAAGGCAGCTTCGGCGGTTTGACGGCGGGTCCTGTCACCGCGGAGATTGGTGAATTCCTTATGCAGAAGTATGAAGTGCCGGCGTCTTCACCTCGCACGGATGCTATTCCGGTGAATTGGTGAGCGAATACGTATTCAGACACGGAGGGGCGGAAAGGTGAGCGCGGTCAGCGAATCCATGAACAGACGAATGACTTTAGGGCTGCTTGCCAGCCGATACGGTTTCGATCTTGATCCGACGTCGGCGGCTGAAGTGACGATCACTTCCATCGCGGATGATGTCGAATCGGTGCGTCCCGGCGCACTGTTCGTCCCGTCCGCCGATGTGGACGTGCACCAGTTGTCGCAGGCTCAGGAGCAGGGAGCATATGGCGCGATCGTGCCCCATGCGCTGCGCGGTCAAACCGACGACATCCAGATTCCGCTCATCTACGCCGAACCCACCATGGGACAGCTCGGCAAACTGGTGAGCGACATGGCCGGCAATCCGTCCGACGCATTGGCCGTGTTCGCCATCACGGGGAAGAACAGGGAGATCGTGGAATCCGAAGTGAGGAACCTCGCGGATTTCCTGCACATGCTGGGCAACCCCGTCGGCGTGATCAGCTCGTCCGATTCACAGTCATTGGAACGCTTCCTCAATCTGGAATATCCTCTGTCGGCCATCGATGTGCAACGTACCATGGCGGTGTGCGCCGAAGACGGCGCAGCCGCTGTGATCCTCGCGTTGGATGAAGAGACCCTGCGTGAGGACGCGTTGCAATCGGTCAGCGTCGATGTGCTTGCCTGCGATGACAATGGTTTGAGCGATGCCGAGGTTGCGAAACTCGTCGCAAAATTCGGATGCGCGGTCGGCAAACAGACCCGCATCGCGGGACGAACCCAGGAATCCGACCTGCTTGCGGCGCAGGCCGCGACGGCATACGGCCAGACGGACAGCCGTTCGCTGTCCCTGTCCATCGCCATGGTGCTGGCCGCCGGCGTGAGGAAAGCCAACATCAAAAGCGCGTTACGCGTCTCGCGTGACCTGAACTAAACGTGGAACGAAACATTCTCCACGTCAAACACAAACCCAACCATTAGAGGAGTAACGACAGTGAGCAGCCCGACCATGATGCCGATGAGCCTGACGGAGATCGCGCAGGCGGTTGATGGACGGTTGATGCCGACGACCGTGCCGACCGACGAACCGGTGGCCATCAGCGCCTTCACGGATTCGCGCCAGATCGTGCCGGGATCCGTTTTCGTGGCGATTGCCGGCGAACGCGTCGACGGTCATGATTTCGTGCCGAAGGTCGGCGCGCAGGGGGCTGTGGCCGCACTGGTCGACCACGAAATCGCGGGCGCGCAGGTGCCGCAGATCGTCGTAGAAAACACCGTCAAGGCGTTGGGAGCGCTCGCCAAGCATAATATCGAGCGTCGGCGCGCGCTGGAATCGCCGTTCACCGTCATCGGCATCACCGGTTCTGTCGGCAAAACCACCACCAAGGATCTGCTCAAATCGCTGCTGTCCAAAATGGGCGACACCGTCGCTCCGGTCGGATCGTTCAACAATGAGATCGGCCTGCCGCTGACGTCGCTCAAGGTGAACGCCGGCACGCGTTTCCTGGTGGCGGAAATGGGCGCCAATCACGTGGGCGAAATCGCCAACCTCACCTCCCTGGTTCCGCCGGACATCGCCGTGGTGCTCAAGGTGGGCGTGGCGCATCTGGGAGAATTCGGCTCTGCGGAACGCATCGCCCAAGCCAAATCGGAAATCGTACGCGGACTGGTGCCGGGCGGCCTGACCATCCTCAACGCCAACGACGAACATGTGGCCGCGATGAGCGCCATCGCTCCGGCCGATGTGCTGTGGTTCGGCCTGCCGCAGAAAGAAGACGCGCAACTGGACACGACCGCGCTCGACGTGCGCTGCGACGATCTCGACCATCCGTCATTCGTACTGGAAGACAAGACAGGCCGGCACGCCAACGTCACGCTCGGCATCTGCGGACAGCACAACGTCATGAACGCGCTTGCCGCAGCCACGGTGGCGATGACGTTGGGCATGCCGATTGACGCTGTGGCCTCCGGCCTGTCCGACGTGACGAGCATCAGCCCGCATCGCATGGCGGTGTCCACCGTCACCAAGCCCGAAACGTCGTTCACACTGATCGACGATTCGTTCAACGCCAACCCCGATTCCATGAAGGCCGGACTCGATGGCCTGTCGCGCTGGCATGCCGGCGCCGAGCAGCAGCCGTTCAGAATAGCGGTTCTCGGAGCCATGCTGGAGCTCGGACCGGATGAGCATCGCCTGCATGAGGACGTCGGCAGATACGCCGTCGAGGGCGGTGCGGACGCGCTTGTGACGGTCGGCAGTACTTCCGACGAGGCGTTGGACGCGCTTGCCGAGGCCATGGCGCAGGGCGGCAAGGCGGTTGCCGCCGACCCGACGATGGTGCAATGGGCGCATGATGCCGAACAGGCCGACCGAATGGTCACCCGGCTTGCGACCGACCATGAGGGTACAGTGGTGTTGCTGAAAGGATCCCACGCGTCCGGATTGAGCGCTCTGGCGGAGCGTTGGACGCAAAACTGACGGAATCGGCGTCGTGCCGATCATAGCTGACTGAAACGGAGAAGATCAGGTGATTTCACTCATCATCGGCATTATGGTGTCGCTCGTCGTGACGATTGTGGGCACTCCGCTGCTGATTAAGTTGGTGCACAAACTCAACTACGGACAGTACATCCGTCAGGATGGCCCGAAGTCGCATCTCGTCAAGCGCGGCACGCCGACGCTTGGCGGCGTGGTCATCAACCTCGCGGTGGTGCTCGGCTGGTGCTCCTCGGCACTGTATCGGTTCCTCACCAGGGGAGAGGTGCCGTCGTGGTCCGCGGTGTTGGTGCTGTTCGCCATGCTGTCGATGGGATTCTTGGGATTCATCGACGATTTCGCGAAGGTCCGCAAGAAGCAGAGCGAGGGACTGACCGTCAAGGGCAAGTTCATCGGACAGTTCATCCTCGCCACCATATACGCGGTGCTGGCGCTGATTCTGCCGACCAAATCCGGCTTCCCCAGCGCCCAGGCCGGCATGAGCTTCATCGAAAAGCCGTTCTTCAGCTTTGAATTCGCCGGTCGTGTCGTGGCCATCGTGCTGTTCGTGATCTGGGTGAATTTCCTGATGACCGCATGGACCAACGCCATCAATCTGACCGACGGTCTTGACGGCTTGGCCGCCGGCTCCTCGATGATCGCCTTCATCGGCTATGCGATCATCGCGTTCTGGGAGTTCTACCACCTCAAGGGTTCGGACCATCCAGGCTTCACCTATGCGGTGTCCGATCCTCTTGACCTGACCATCATCGCGGCGTGCGCGGCCGTAGCCTGCTTCGGCTTCCTGTGGTACAACTCCAATCCGGCCTCCATCTTCATGGGAGACACCGGCTCCTTGGCGCTTGGTGGTCTGTTCGCAGCCATGTCCATCGCCACGCACACCGAATTCCTGGCGATCATCCTTGGCGGTCTGTTCGTCATCGAGACCATGAGCGACATCATCCAGGTCGGCTACTTCAAGATGACCCACAAGCGCGTTTTCAAGATGGCCCCGATCCATCATCATTTCGAATTGAAGGGCTGGCCGGAAGTGAAGGTCGTGGTCCGGTTCTGGATGATCGAGATGCTGTTCGTGCTGATCGCCTTGGTGCTGTTCTACGGCGATTGGGTGGCCCGTTCCGGCCTGTGACACGATTGCGGGCGCGGCTTTACGCCCGCAATATAAGTGTGCTATCACGGCAAATGACGTTTCCGATTGGAGGGTGATGGATATGAATATGGATGGCAAGACCGTAATCGTGGCTGGTCTCGGTGTCTCCGGGCAAAGCATGATGGAAGTGCTGGGCTCCCGTGCCGGCAGAGTGCTGGGCGTGGATGAGAAGAAGCCGGACGCCGACCTGCATTCCTTCGACCAAATCGATTGGGACAATACCGACATGGTGATGACCTCGCCGGTCTTCAACCCGCGCACGCCATTCATCCTTGAGGCGCAGAAACGCAACATACCGGTCATGAGCGAAGTCGAACTGGCCTGGCAGCTGCGCGTGAACAGCAACACCACCGGCAAGCCGGCGCAGTGGATCGGCATCACCGGCACCAACGGCAAGACCTCGACCACGGAAATGACCTCCGAAATGCTGACCGCATGCGGCCTGGCCGCTCCCGCCGTCGGCAACATCGGCAAAGCCGTGTCGCATGCCGCCGTCGACCCCGCGAACGACGTGCTCTGCGTCGAACTGAGCTCGTTCCAGCTGCATTTCACCTATTCTCTGGAACTCGACTGCGCGGCGATCACCAACATCGCCGACGACCATCTCGATTGGCATGGCGGCATCGAGAACTATGCCGCCGACAAGGCGAAGGTGTTCCACAACGTCAAGAAGGCGCTGGTCTACAACGCCGACGACGAACGCGTCACCAAACTGGCGTTCGCGGCCCAGACCGCGCCGGAATGCCGCCGGATCGGCTTCACGTTGGCCGAGCCGAAGGACGGGCAGATCGGTGTGAAAGATGGCTGGATCGTCGACATGTCCGGCATTGCCGGCGGAGAAGCGGGAAAGCCGTTCCAAGTGGCGAAGGTCACCGATTTCACGCATCTGACCGAGCCGGATGGCACGGTCTACCCGCATCTGCTCGCCGACGCCCTGACCGCGTTGGCGCTGGTGTTGGGTCTCGGAGCAGACAAAGACAAGGCGTTGGCCGCGCTCAAGCAGTTCACGCCGGGCGGCCACCGCATCCAGACCGTCGCCGTCGCCAAAACGTCCGACGGTGGCACCATCCGTTTCGTGGATGACTCCAAAGCCACCAACGCGCATGCGGCCAAGGCGTCGCTTAACAGCTTCGCGGACAAGTCCGTGGTGTGGATCGCCGGCGGACTTGCCAAAGGAAGCCGTTTCGAACAGCTCGTCGCCGACCAGGCGCGCACCATCAAGGCGGCCATCATCATCGGCAAGGACCAGCAGCCAATGCTGGACGCGTTCAAGGCAAGCGCTCCCGACATTCCCATGTCCATCATCGATCCCACGGACAACGACACCGTCATGGCCCGCGCCATCGATGCTGCCGGCACTTACGCGCAATCCGGCGATGTGGTGCTCATGGCTCCGGCCTGCGCGTCCATGGACCAGTTCAAGTCGTACGCCGATCGCGGAAACCAGTTCGCGCAGCAGGCTCAGCGTTGGGTGAATGAGCATGGGGAAGCCTGAGGCCAGCCGTAGCATCACGTCTTCCGCAAGCCGCCCGAACATGACGGACGGCGCCGCGGCACAGACACGAGAACCGTTGAAGAACGGCGGAACGCGTAATCTCGCCAACCCGTTATGGTGCTTCCACGGATTCCGCCTATGCGTGATCATCCTCACGATCTTCGGCGTGATCATGGTGTTCTCCAGCTCTTCGGTGAACATGATCGCCAACGGGCAGTCGCCATGGGCGCAGGCGCTGAAACAGGGCATGTACTGCGTGTTCGGCCTGGTCATAGCATTCATCACGATGATGCTGCCGGCCAGCTTCTACCGAAAGATCAGCTTCTGGTTCCTGCTTGGCGCCATGGTCATGCAGGCCGCCACACTGACGCCATTGGGCGTCGAAGTCAACGGCAACAAAGGATGGATCGGCATTCCGGGCGTGTTCACCATGCAGCCCGCGGAAATCGTCAAGCTGGCGTTATGCATCTGGATGCCGAACGAGCTGATCAACGCGCGCAAGCAGGTGAAGAAGGTCGGCGCGCCCCGCGCGTACTCCAAGCTTATTCTCGGCTATCTGTGCGCGTTCTGCCTGGTCATGTCCGGCAAGGATCTTGGTACGGGCTTGATTATTCTCGCAATTGGCGGCATTGCATTGCTGCTTGGCGGATTCCCCGGCAAATGGCTTGCCGGAGCCGCGCTGCTTGGCATATGCGGTATCGTCGGATTCATTCTGACCAGCCCCAACCGACTCGGCCGCATCATGGCGGCCTACCGGACCTGCTCTCCGTCCGACCTGCAGGGCGTGTGCTATCAGGCGGTCCACGGCAAATACGCGATCGCATCCGGCGGCTTGTTGGGCGTCGGCATCGGCAATTCCGGCGAGAAATGGGGCTATCTTCCCGAAGCGCACAACGATTTCATCTTCGCCATCATCGGCGAGGAAACCGGATTCGTCGGAGCAGCCATGGTGATTCTGCTGTTCATCGTCATGACGTGGTGCATGCTGATGGTGGCCGTGCAGGTCCGCGACCGGTACATCACCATGGCGTTGGTGTGCATCGCGGTATGGATCGTCGGCCAGGCGTTTGTCAACATCGGCGTCGTCGTCAGCCTGCTGCCGGTCATGGGCGTGCCGATGCCGTTCGTATCAGCAGGCGGATCGTCTCTTATCATGTGTCTGGGGGCCGCCGGCGTGGCCATCAGCCTGATGAAGGAGCAGCCGCAGGTCAAAGCCGAGAACCGCATACTGTAATCGGTTCCCGTCATGCGAGTTGCGAAGCAAGCAAAAGAAACGTAGACGAAATGTAAGTATCTGCATCGGCGGCGGTATGCCGCGTGGCCTGCCGCCGCATGGTGGGCTAAGCTCGTGGATTATGAGCAATCAGAAGCATATCGTTCTTGCCGGTGGCGGCACGGCAGGCCACGTCAATCCTCTGCTCGCCGTGGCGCATGTGATTCGCGAGCTTGAACCGGAAGCGGATATCGCGGTGGTGGGCACCGCCGTCGGTCTGGAGCGTGATTTGGTTCCGCAGGCCGGTTTCGAACTGGAAACCATCGAAAAAGTGCCGTTCCCGCGCAGGCCCAACAAGGCTGCGCTGCAGTTTCCAGCCAAATGGAAGGCCGAGAAGGCCAAAGTACGTGACATCCTCACCCGGCATCAGGCCCAAGTGGTCGTCGGTTTCGGCGGATACACGTCCGCACCCGTATACGCGGCCGCGCACAGCATGGGCATTCCGATTGCGATTCACGAACAGAACGCACGCGCAGGCATGGCCAACAAGCTGGGCGCGCGTTGGGCGTCCATGATCGGTGCCGCATACGCCCAGCCAGGACTGAAACCACGCAGGGGCGTCGAAGTCGAACGCGTGGGCCTGCCGCTTCGTCCGGCAATCGCACGATTGGCGTCCGATCTGGAACATGACCGTACCGCCACTCGTAAAGCCGCCGCGGCGCAGCTTGGCGTCGATCCGGACCGTCCGCTCGTGGTCATCACCGGCGGATCCTTGGGCGCGGTGAACGTGAACAGGGCTGTGGCCGCTTCCGCCAAGGATCTGCTTGCGCACGCCCAGGTGATTCATCTGACCGGTAAGGGCAAAGACGACGAAGTGCGTTCCTTGGTGTCGGTAAGCGCCGGAGAGGACGTGCTCGGCGAGCTTGGCCCCGACCACGTTTCGGATGGCGACTACCGTGTGGCTCCCTATCTGGAACGCATCGATCTGGCGTTCGCCTGCGCCGATCTGATCATCTGCCGTTCCGGAGCCGGCACGGTCAGCGAGCTGACGGCTTTGGGACTGCCGGCGATTTACGTGCCTCTGCCGATCGGCAATGGCGAGCAGCGTTTCAACGCGCAGCCCGTGGTCGACGCGGAAGGGGGCTTGATGGTGGCGGATGGCGATTTCACCCCGGATTGGGTCCGTGGCCATGTGCCGGAACTGCTCGCCGATCCGGACAAGCTGTCCCGATACGGTGCCAACGCGTGGAAATACGGCATCCGCGACGCCGCCGAAGTCATGGCGAAGCGCGTGCTCGCGCTAATCGATCAGCCAGCTGATTAACCGGCCGAACAATCATGACCGCACCCCGTGGGAGACCATGGGTGCGGCCATAATGAAATGAGCTTGAAAACAATTTACGAGGAGCAATCGTGTCTGACAACCAGCGTGAAGCCGGTACCATAATTCTTGACCCAACCCATGCGTCGTTCGCACCTGAAGAGACGGTGCATGACCTAGGTGCCACGCATTTCATCGGCATCGGTGGCGCGGGCATGAGTGTGCTCGCTGAAATGCTGCATGAGCAGGGTGTCGAGGTCGATGGTTCGGACCGTGAGCCAAGCGCCAAAACCGACCGTCTGCAAAGCCTCGGCATCACCGTCGAATTCGGCCAGCAGGCGAAGAACGTCGAAGGCAAGAACACCGTCGTGTTCTCCAGCGCCATCAAGCCGGACAATCCGGAAATCGTCGCCGCGCATGAGGCAGGGGAGCGCATCGTGCACCGCAGCGACATCCTCGCCCTGCTGATGAACGCGAAACGTGCGGTGACCGTGGCCGGCGCCCACGGCAAGACCACGACCAGCTCCATGCTGGCGCACATTCTCGTGAACGCCGGAGAAGGCGAGCTCGCCGATCCGAGCTACGCCATCGGCGGTTCCATCCAAGGCAAAGACGGTGCCATTTTGGACGGCGGCCATGCCGGCAAGGGCAACGTGCTGGTGGCCGAGGCCGACGAATCGGACGGCAGCTTCGCCAAATACCATCCGCAAATCGCCATCATCACCAATTCCGAAGCCGACCACCTTGACCACTACGGCACGCAGGACAACTATCGGGCCGCATTCGTGGACCATGCCGGACACGCCACCAAAGCCGTAATCATGTGCGGCGACGACGAAGGCAACCTTGCCGTGCTACGTGCGCTTGACGCCACCGTGGCCGGACGCACGATCGTCTATTCAACACGGAACGCCGCCGAATTGGGCGACCTGAACGGTGCCACGCTGGTACGCATCGAATCGGAAAGCGAAACCGCCGAAAGCGGAGCCGAACATTTCACGCTGCATATTCCGGGCGGACTGATCGGCGAAGAGGAGCGCCGCATCGCAGTGACGCTTACCGTTCCCGGCATCCACAACGCACGCAACGCCTCCGCGGCGATTATCGCGGCCGCGCTGTTGGGCATGGACGTCGAACGTGCCTCCGCGGCGGTCACCTCGTTCCTCGGTGCCGCACGCCGCTTCCAGGTCCGTGGCACCGTCAGCCAAGTGACGGTCGTCGATGATTACGCGCATCATCCGACCGAAATCGCTGCGCTGCTGGATGCGGCCCGTCGCCGCTACCCGCAGTCCAAGATCCGTGTGATCTTCCAGCCGCACCTGTTCTCCCGCACGCGTTTCTTCAGCTCTGAATTCGCGCAGGCGCTTGCCAAGGCCGATGACGTCATCGTTACCGGCATCTTCCCCGCGCGCGAGAAGCAGGAGGATTTCCCCGACGTGACTCCGGCCACCATCGTGGACGAGGCGCTCAAGCTTGAGCATGAACCGGCAAAGGACTGGATCCGTGGCGTCGAAGACATGCACACCGCGGCCCAGATGATGGTGATGCGCGCGCATCATGGCGACGTCATCTTCACCGTAGGCGCCGGCGACATCACGCAGATGGACGAGGTCATCCTGCATGCTCTTGAAGCGCATCGTTGGGATTGCGAGGGCTGATGGCTCGACGGGTCATCAGTTCCGGCAAGGATGTGCAGGAGACGGACCAGTCGGGCGGACGACGTTCCGGACGGTCCATCTCATCGGAGCATGCCGAAGGACGGTCGATTGAAGGGTACGCGGACCGTTCAAAAGCCGAAGGCTTCGTAGACGCGCGACGTTTGCAAAGCGAGGACCTGGTTTCCAAAACCCTGCAGGAGACCACCGGCACGATCGGCATCATGACACGTCCGAAAGTGGTTGATTTCGGCGAACGGCTCAAGGAACGCCGTCAGGCCGGCGCGCGAGCCATAGTCCTGCGCGTGCTCATCGGTCTTGTCGTAGCCGTGGTTTTGGGAGCTGTCGTCTGGCTGTTCCTCTTCTCGTCGGTGTTCCGTTTGGAGCCAGGCAACATCAGCGTGGTCGGCGCCAACGAATGGGTGAGTGAATCGCAGGTGCTTGACATCGCGAGGCAGCAGTCCGGAAAATCGTTGTTCCTGGTTTCGGATGGAGCCGTGGAGAAGCAGATCAAGGCGATTCCGGGAGTCACGTCAGCCAAGTCGAAGAAACAGCTGCCGAACTCGCTTGAAGTGACGATCAAGGCGCAGAAACCCGCGGCCATGCTCAAAACCAGCGAGGACCATATGACGGCGGTCGACAGCAAGGGCCGCGTGCTCAATTCCGTCAGCGGCGTTTCCGTGGAAGGCATTCCCGTCATCGAAGTGCAGAACGTCGATGCGAGCCTGTCTAGGCGTCCTATCAAGGAAGCGTTGAAGATTCTCAGCTCACTGCCGGAATCGATGCGCAACTCCATCACCAAGGTCACCGCGGCGACCCAGGATTCCATCACCACGGAACTCAATGGGGGAGACCGCGTGATCGTATGGGGTGATTCCTCGGACCTGAAGCTCAAGAAAGCGGTGGTGGACAAGATCGTCAATGATCCGAACGTGATTGGAGACAAGCATAACGTGGACGTGTCCGCGCCGTTGAGACCGATCATCAAATAGCGTTATTGCGCAACGTCACTGCATGACGGAGCGGAAATACTTTGATCTAGCTCTTTTTGTCTTGACAGAAAAACGAAACGCGCTCTGGACCTTCTTTCCAAGGGAGGGCCAGAGCGCGTTTCCGCGTTTGGATGGATGGTATTAGCCGTATGCGTTGAACGGGCGTCAGTCCTTGACGATGGTCTTGCCTGCGGTCGCCCCTGGCGTCAAGTCCTGAATCTCCGTGATCTCCAGAACGGGAATGGTCATGGGCTTCTTCGTGCCGTTATGTTCGGCCACGGCGACCTGCTCATCGTAGATCGCATCATCGGAATGCAGAGTGACGTTGCCACGGAAACGATAACCTCGCTTCTGCTCAAGATTGGCCACTGCGATGACCAGTTCGCTGCCGTCGAGCAGATTACGGTACATTTGACCGGCGGTACGCTCGTGATAGCCGATATGAGTGTCATCGATGACGAACGTGCTCATTTTCGGCCCCAAATCGACGTGTCCATCCTTGCCGATGGTGGCCACCCAAGCGAGATTGCTGCTGATGAAATCCTTCATTTCCTCTGTAAGCTTCGCCATGATATCGTCCCTTTCGATGGTTGGCTGGCCGGCGGCTTGTAATATTGGAAGGCGCCGGACGGTTATTTCGATGATACGGAGGCGTTGCTGCCGACATGCGCTGTTTCACCGAACGAGAAATGTGATTACCAATACAGAAAGCCGTCATTGCTGACACATGATTCGTGCCCACATTTTGCCCATGTTTTTGAGAAATATCGCGATAAAGGGTGAATTGCAGCGAATTGCAAAAGTGGCGGAAACCGTTGGAAATAAAGGAAAAGCCGCCATTTCTGGCGGCTTTCAATCCGTGGAGATGCGGGGAATCGAACCCCGGTCCGATGACCGAACCCTCAGTCTTCTACGTGCGTAGTCTGCTGGCCGTGCGGCGGTTTTTCTGCCCCCATCGATGTCGCAGACAACTGATGGCGAGCATATCTACAGTAAAAGTCCCTTGCCGGCCCTGTGGCTCAGCCGGTAAGGCAAGTCTTCTAAACGACGCTCAACATCCCCCCAAAGACGAGGGGGAGTGAACGGAGCGGCTGCTCACTGGTTAATCCTGGCGCGAAGCTCAGGCAGCGAGAGCGAACTCAGTGCGGTTAGATTTAGCACTTATTCTTTTGTAGGGGGCATCCACGAGCGGACCCTACGTTCTCGGCACGCTTCCCTGCGACGAACAGGTCACCGTCGAAACCGATCATCCCCAAATATTGAATTATCAAACCTTCCAGCTTTATAGCCAGACATTTCAAGATACCACGGTTTATCCGACAAACCAAATTATGCTATCGGCGATTCATCATACCGACGAAACTTCGCAAAACCGGTAAAAAAAATTCCGCATGCCGTTATTTGACGGCATGCGGAATCGGTGATGATGAAAGGAGAAGATACGCTTACTTGGCTGCTGCGGCGAGGTAATCCGGAACGCCTTCGGTCGGGTAGGCCGGCCAGCCTCCTTCCTTGGTGCACACGTAGGCGGCGGTGTTCACGGCCGCGCGATGCGCTTCCTTGAGGGAGGCACCGGACAGGATCTTGCCGGTGAAGGAGCCGGAGAAGGAATCGCCGGCTCCGACGGTGTCGGCCACCTCGACATGCGGGGTCAGCAGAGTGGAGGTCTCGCCGTCCTTGGCGATGATGGTGCTGAAGGTCGCGCCGCCGGTCAGGATGGTGTACTCCAGATCGAAGCGATCCATGAACCACTTGCAGGCCTCTTCGTCGTTGCCCTCCGGAATGGAGAACATCTCACGCATCATGATGAGCTCGTCGTCGTTGATCTTGAAGATGTTGGCGTATCCCAGCAGCTCCTCGATCAGCTCCTTGGAGTAGAAGTTGGCGCGCAGGTTGATGTCGAAGAACTTCAGCGCGCCTTCCTTGGCATGCTGGAGCAGTTTGATGATGGTGTCATGCGATTCCTGGGAACGCAGACCCAGCGTGCCGAAGCAGATGGCGTCGGCCTTGGACACGGCCTCGGCGAGTTCGTCGGTGTAGCCGATGTGGTCCCAAGCCACGTTCTGCACGATGGTGTATTCCGGAATGCCGTTGGTCAGTGCCACGGCGACGGTGCCGGTCGGGTATTCGTTGGTCTGCACCAGCGTGTTGATGCCGGCCTTGTGCGCATCGTTGAGCAGCTCGGCGCCCAGCTCGTCGTTACCGACGGCGCTGATGGCGTAGCTTTCTGCGCCGTTCTGGGACGCGTGGTAGGCGAAGTTGACGGGAGCGCCGCCGGCGCGCTTGCCGGTGGGGAGCATATCCCACAGGATTTCACCGAGGGCGATGACGATTGGCTTGGACATGGGTGGTTCCTTTCTTTGGTGGGCGGCGTGCTATGCGACGTCGAAGAACATCGATGGATGTTCCAGAAAATTGGTGATGGCCACGGCGGCGGCACCGGTAACGGTGGCGTCGGTGGGCAGGGCGGACAGGGTGATTCGGGTGTTGCGCCCGATTTCGGGGATCGTGCGTTCGCGCACGACTTGTGTGACTTCGTCGAGCAACGGCTGGCCGGCTTGCGCGATGATGTCTCCAAGAACGATGTGTGTCGGATTGAAAGCGTTGATGATGGTGACCGCGCCGTACCCAACGTATCGGGCAACATCGAGCATCAGAAGCGTCGCGGTCTCGTCTCCCGCGTTCGCCTTGGCGAACAGTGCTGCGCAAGCCTGCGCATGCGTCATCGTCTCGCATCCGGGAACGATGCTCGGGTTGGCGTTGAGTTGTTCGTGGATGGCGTTGGCGGAGCAGTAGCGTTCCAGGCATCCGACATTGCCGCAGTCGCATGGCTTGCCGTTCACGTCGATGGAGACGTGTCCGATTTCCGTGGCGGTGCCGTGCTCGCCGTAGTAGATGGTGCCGTTGTCGATGACTCCGAGGCCGATGCCTTCGCCAAGCAGATAGTAGGCGAGGGAACCTTCCGACAGTTCCGGATTGAACAGGAACTGCGCCAGCGCGCCGGCGCGGGCGTCCTGTTCGACGAACACGGGGACGCTGAATGCGTTGCTGAATTCGTCGATGAAGTTGATTTGCCTCCAGCCCTGCATGGAGGAGACCAAAGCGGTGCGTCCTTCGTCCTTTAAATAGGGCCCCGGAACCGCCATGCCGACGGCCACGATGCTGGGGTCGTCCTTGATGAGCTGGCGTACGGTATCTCGAATGCGCTCCACCGTTTCGGGGATGTGCTCTTCGCTGACGGTAGGCAAGTCGGACAGGAAGATACGGTTGCACTTGAGGTCGAAGACCGCGATTTGCACCAGACTGCGGGCGAACTTCACGCCGATGATGTGGTATTTGGCACAATTGAGATTCAGGCCGATGGAACGGCGGTTCTTGTCTCCGTCCATGTCGCCGGTTTCGTCGATGATGCCCTGCGCCAGCAGTTTCGCGGTGATTTTGGTGATTGCCGCCGGAGTGAGCTTGATGGCTTTGGCGATCTGCGCGCGTGAGCAGATGCCATTGTGGTACAGGTATTGCAGGATGCGGGAACGGTTGTTTTCCGAAATCGATGACTGTTGGGCGCTGTACCTACTCATGCTCACCTCCTTGCGACAGTGCATGGACCCTCGTTGAACTTCTTAATATATTAACGCCGTTAATTGATTAATGCAATTCATGTTGTGCCGCGTGTCGCGCGCTTATCTGGGTCTCTCTGTGCGAAAGCAATGAGTAAAAAAGAAGGACGTAGACCTTGAATGCGACTTTGGCTGGGTCCGTCTCATAAAATGGCTGGTTTTTCTTATTTTCTTTCACTAGTCGTTAAAACGTTGGAATTTCGCCGTTTTAATGCATAGCAGAAAACGGCGAATATAAGGTAGGTGGGTAAAACGGCCTCCAATGAAACGTACGGTTAACATTGCGCGCCGATTCTTGTCACTATATCGCCTTGCACAGGGGCGATTCGGATAGAAAAGAGAGGATTCCATAGTGAATCGCAAGAAAGTTATCGCCGCTCTGGCTTCTGTCGCGGCTCTGGCTTCCCTGGCCGCCTGCGGCGGCGTGAAGGACGGTGGCGCCGCAACTGGCAACACCATCACCGTCGGCACGACCGATAAGATCACCAGCCTTGATCCGGCTGGCTCCTACGACAACGGTTCCTACGCCGTGCAGATTCAGGTGTTCCCGTTCCTGTACGCGCAGAACTACAACACTTCCGAGCTGTCTCCGGACATCGCCGCCGATGACGGCACCTGGAGCGCCGACGGCACCGAGTTCACCGTCAAGCTCAAGAAGGGCTTGAAGTTCGCGAACGGCCACGATCTGACCGCCTCCGACGTCAAGTTCTCCTTCGACCGTATCAAGAAGATCAACGACGAGAACGGTCCGTCCTCCCTGCTGGCCAACATCGAGTCCGTCGAGGCCAAGGATGACACCACCGTCGTGTTCCACTCCGCGGTCAAGGACGACGTGACCCTGAAGCAGGTGCTCTCCAGCCCGGCCGGCCCGATCGTCGACGAAGAGTCCTTCTCCGCCGACAAACTGACCGATGCCAACACCGTCGTCAAGGACAACGCCTTCGCAGGCCCGTACAAGCTCACCTCCTACAAGGTGAACGAGGCCCTGGCATATGCCAAGAACGATTCCTACAAGGGTTTGACCCCAGCTAAGAACGACGTTGTGCAGGTCAAGTACTTCGCCGATTCCTCCAACCTGAAGATGGCCGTGCAGCAGGGCCAGGTCGACGTGGCCTACCGCTCCATGACCCCGACCGACGTCGAGGACCTGTCCAAGGACAACAAGGTCAAGGTCGTCAAGGGACCGGGCGGCGAAGAGCGCTTCCTTGCCTTCAACTTCAAGATCATGCCGTACGGCGAGAAGTCCAGCGAGCCGAACGCCGACAAGGCCAAGGCCGTGCGTCAGGCCGTCGCAAGCCTGATCGACCGCAACGAGCTGGCCACCAAGGTCTACAAGAGCACCTACACCCCGCTGTACTCCTTCATTCCGGATGGCCTGTCCGGCCACGACGACACCCTGAAGGCAGCCTATGGCGACGGTTCCGGCAAGCCGGATGCGGCCAAGGCCAAGAAGACCCTCGAAGCCGCCGGTGTGAAGACCCCGGTAGACCTGAAGCTCCAGTACAACCCGGACCACTACGGCCAGTCCTCCGCCGACGAGTATGCGGCCATCAAGGCCCAGCTCGAGGAAGGCGGCCTGCTCAAGGTCGACCTGCAGTCCACCGAATGGACCCAGTACAACAAGGACCGTAACGTCACCAAGGATTCGGACGGTTCCTACCCGGTCTACCAGCTCGGCTGGTTCCCGGACTACTCCGATCCGGACAACTACCTGTCCCCGTTCTTCCGTGACGGCAACTTCGTGAACAACGGCTATTCCAACAAGGACGTCAACGACCTGATCGTCAAGCAGGCCGGCCAGACCGACGCCAAGGCCCGCGAAGACACCCTGAAGGAAATCCAGAAGCTCGAGACCGAAGACCTCTCCACCATCCCGCTGCTGCAGGGTGCCCAGGTCGCGGTCACCGGATCCAGCGTGAAGGGTGTCGTCCTCGACGCCTCCTTCCGCTTCCGCTACGCTTCCGTGACCAAGGCCTGATAAAGGTTTTGATCGCCCCTGCCCACCCTTAAGATGGGCAGGGGCTCAATTTGTATCTGAAACACCAATAAGGAAAAAGGAGCCCGACGTGACGCAAAGCGCAACCGAGGCTCAGCCGAAAGCCAAGAAAAACAAGCTTTCAAGCGGATTCTTCCGTTTCGTGCTCACACGCTTTCTGCTGATCATTCCTACAGTATTCATTCTTGTAACCATCGTTTTCTTCGTGATGCGCGCCACCGGCGACCCGATCTCCGCCGCACTCGGCGGCCGCCTGACCCCGGAAGAACTGCAGAAGCGCATCCATGCGGCCGGCTACGACCGTCCGCTCATCGTGCAGTACATCGATTATCTTGGCGGCCTGCTGCACGGCGATCTCGGCACCACGCTGACCGACAACCAGAAGGTCAGCAGCATCCTCGTCCACTACGGCTCCGCCACATTCGAACTGGCATTCCTCGCGCTCATCGTCGCGCTCATCGTCGGCATCGGCTTGGGACGCATCGCCGCACGCAAGCGTGACCACGCGGCCGATGCGGGCATCCGCACCTTCGCCATCCTGTGCTATGCCACCCCGGTGTTCTTCCTCGGCCTGATTCTGAAGCTCATCTTCGCCATCTGGCTGAACGTGCTGCCGGCATCCGGGCGCTCATCGCTTGGCAGCGAGATGCAGTTCTCCCGACTGGTCTCGCCGACCGGCTTCTATATCATCGACGCGATCCAGTTGGGCGACATGTCCGTGTTGCTTGATGTGCTCCGTCACGCTGTGCTGCCGGCCCTTGCGTTGGGCCTGCTGACCGCCGGCGTGTTCATCCGTTTGGTGCGTACCAACGTGATCGCCACCTACAATTCCGGCTACGTCGAAGCGGCACGTTCCCGCGGCGTCTCCGAGAAACGCCTGCTCAACAAGCACGCATGGAAGCCGGCGTTGATTCCAATCATCACCGTCATGGGCATGCAGATCGCCCTGATGCTCGCAGGCGCGGTGCTCACCGAAACCACCTTCGAATGGAAGGGTCTCGGCTTCATGCTGTCGCAGTACCTGAAGGCACGCGACTTCGTGGCCGTGCAGGGCATCGTTATCCTAATCGCCATCATCGTGGCCGTCGTCAACTTCATCGTCGACGTCATCGCCGCGTTGGTCGACCCGAGAGTGAGGTACTGACATGACCGCAGCATCTGCCAACAAGGTCACCGTTCCAGGCGACAATCGTCTGGACGAGCTCAAGCTCGGCAACAAGACGCCATTCTGGCATAAGATTCCGATCATCAAGGAACTGCGCGTCGCAGTCGGCTGGCAGAAAGGCATGCTGATCACGGGCCTCGTGCTCACGGCGTTCTTCCTGCTGGTCGCCATTTTCGCGCCGCTCATCGCGCCATACAGCTACGCGCAGCTCAAGGGCGCCGACGGCGTTTCCTTCCCGGCCCAGGCGGCACCGTCCTCCGAACACATCTGGGGCACCACTGCAGGTGGCTACGATGTGTTCAGCCGTGTGGTCTGGGGTGCCCGCACCGCCGTCATCGCCATCGTCGTCGCGGTATTGCTGTCGATTTTCGCAGGCGTGCTGCTCGGCCTGGTCTCCGGCTATTTCGGCGGATGGGTCGATCGTGTGCTCGTCATGATCGCCGACGCCGTGTACTCCTTCCCGTCGCTGCTGCTGGCGATTCTGATGGCGATCATGATCTCCCACGGCCAGTCCGGCCTGTGGAGCGGCATCTTCGCCTCCGGCATCTCCATCACCGTGGTCTATATTCCGCAATACTTCCGTACCATCCGTGCCGAAGTGATCCGCATCAAGGAATCCGCGTACGTGGAATCCGCCCGCGTGGTCGGCGCCTCCACGTGGCGCATCATGACCAAGCACCTGTTCAAGAACTCCACACGAACCCTGCCGGTCATCCTGACGCTGAACTCCTCCGAAGCTATCCTGACCCTTGCGGGCCTGGGCTTCCTGGGCTTCGGCATCGAACCGACCGCGGCCGCCGAATGGGGATACGACCTCAACCGCGCCGTCTCCGATGTGACCGCCGGCATCTGGTGGACCGCCGTGTTCCCGGGTCTGGCCATCGTGCTCATCGTGCTGGGCATCACCCTGGTGGGCGAATCGCTGAACGATCTGGCCGATCCGCGTCTGCGCGCCCGCAAGTCCGCAGGCGAAGTGGTGGGTTCCATCGAGGACACGTCCGTGGACCCCAGCCAGGAGCCAGGCAAGCGCAACGAGGTCGTCGCCGAACTTGAGGCGGCGAAGAATCCGATGGGAGCCAGCGACAAACCGGTGACCGTCACCGACCGTGATCCGTCATTCGTGGCTTCCGAATGGGCTTCCGAGGAAGGGGAGTGAACCGATGAGTGAAATCAAGGAAGGCAATCTCGCCGAGATCAAGGACCTCAGCGTCTCGTTCATGACCGACGCCGGTTCCATCAAAGCCATCGACAAGATCAGCTTCGAAATTCCCCGTAAGAAGGTCATCGGCGTGGTGGGCGAGTCCGGCTCCGGCAAGTCCGTGACCGCACGCTCCCTCATCAAGCTGCTGCCGGAGACCGCTACGACCTCCGGCGCGGTGTACCTGTCGAACCGCGCGGGCACCGAAGAGCTGGAAGTGCTGTCGCTGTCCGGCGAACAGCTGCGCGAAATGCGCGGCGCCGAAGCGGCCATGGTGTTCCAGGAGCCCAATTCGGTGCTCAACCCGGTGTACACCATCGGATGGCAGATCGAGGAAGGCCTTCGCGCCCATGGCATGAAGGACAAGAAGGAACTCCGTGCCAAGTCCATCGACATTCTCAAGAAGGTCGGCATTCCGGACGCGGAAACCCGCATCGACTACTACCCACACCAGTTCTCCGGCGGCCAGAAGCAGCGCATCGTCATCGCCATGGCCCTGGTGCTCAACCCCGGCCTGATTCTGGCCGACGAGCCGACCACCGCCCTCGACGTGACCGTGCAGGCCGAAATCCTCGACCTGCTGCGTCTGGCGCGCGACGAGTTCGACGCATCCGTGCTCATCATCACCCACAACATGGGCGTGATCGCCGACATCGCCGATGAGGTCGTGGTCATGTACCGCGGCCACGTCGTCGAACAGGGCAGCGTCGAGCAGATCTTCTACTCGCCGAAGGACGACTACACCAAGCGTCTGCTTGCCGCCGTGCCGCGTATTGGCCAGAAACTGGTCGTCAAGGATGCCGATGGCAAGGTCATCGAACGTGAGAAGGATTGGCGCGATCAGCCCATCGCGGTCGAGGCCAAGGGACTGACCATCACGTATCCGGGTCATCTCATGCAGCCTGATTTCAAGGCCGTGGACGGCATCGACTTCACCATCCACCGTTCCGAAGTGCTCGGTCTGGTAGGCGAGTCCGGTTCCGGCAAATCCACCACTGGCCGTGCCATCGCAGGCCTGCAGAAGATTTCCGGCGGTTCCCTGAACGTTCTAGGCATAGAAATGAACGGTGTGAAGGAACGCGACTTCAAACCCAAACGCGCCGACATCGGCTTCGTGTTCCAGGATCCGGGCAGCTCGTTCAATCCGCTGATGACCATCGCGGAAAACGTGGCCGAACCGTTGATCGTGCACAAGAAGTTTTCGTCGGTATCAGACGCCCGCAAGTATGTGGGCGATCTGCTTGAGATGGTGCAGCTTCCGCGCGCCTATATGAACCGTTTCCCGCACGAGCTGTCCGGCGGCCAGCGCCAGCGCGCCTCCTTGGCACGCGCGTTGGCGTTGAAGCCAAGCCTGCTCATCGCCGACGAACCGACCTCCGCGTTGGATGTGTCGGTGCAGGCGAAGGTGCTGGAACTGTTCAAGAAGCTGCAGGCCGAAATCGGCTTCGCATGCCTGTTCATCACGCACGACCTCGCCGTGGTCGACATGCTCGCCGACCGCATCATGGTGATGCACAAGGGCCAGATCGTGGAACATGGCGATGCGGACCAGATCATGCAGAATCCGCAGAACCCGTACACGCAGAAGCTGCTGGCCTCCCTGCCGGTGCCCGATCCGCGCGAACAGCGCAAGCATCGCGAGCATCTGCATGAGCTGCTTGCCGCCCAGCAGTGAGCTGATCCACGGAATCTAATAAAAAGGAATCCCCGCAACGCTTGAAACGTTGCGGGGATTCCATTTTATGATGTATGGAAGGCGATTTCAGCGGATGGTGCCGTTGAAGGCAAACTGGGCATGGGAATCACCATTCGCCTTGGCCTTCAGATATTCGCGTACGTAAGCCATGCGTTCCACCGTGGTGGCTGCCAACGGTTCGGGCAGAGCATCAGGGGAGAACCAGCCTACGCTGAGGCTTTCCTCATCGCCGACGAACGGCTCCGTGTTGCCATTCGGATCGGGCCTGCAGATGAACAGGTGATCCATGTACATGGTGTTGTCCCCATTCGCATAGGTGAGGACCTTTCTGGACGATTTGACCGACACCAGATCGGTGACGACCACATCCACGCCGGTCTCCTCCTTGACCTCGCGGGCAACGGTATCGGCCGGTTCCTCTCCGGGCTCGTTGATGCCATACACCATGGCCCATTCGCCGGTGTCGGAGCGCCGTCCCAACAGCACACGGCCCTGCTCGTCCTCGACATAGCCGGAGACGCCCATGAGCCATAACAGATCGTGGCCTATCTTCTTACGAAGTTCGAGTACGAATTCAGGCGTGGGCATGATGCATCCTCAGGCCTTCGCACCTTCGGCGGCCATATCGGCCATCCACGCCTCGACATCGTCGATCCGCTTCGGAATGCCCGCGGAAATCCATTCCGGACCATCCTCCGTCATGAGCACATCATCCTCGATACGAATGCCGATGCCACGGTATTCCGGCGGAATCAGCAGATCATCCTCACGGAAGTACAGGCCCGGTTCGATGGTGAAGATCATGCCCGGACGAATCTTGGCGTTCTGATACGACTCATAACGCGCCTGCGCGCAATCATGCACGTCGAGACCCAGATGGTGGGCCACGCCGCAGGCGAGCCAACGGCGATGCTGCTGGCCTTCAGGGGAGAGCGACTCCTCGACATCGACCGGCAGAATACCCCAGTCATGCAGACGTTCGGCGATCACGCGCATGCACGCATGATGGATGTCCGAATACGTGGCGCCCGGCTTGGCCGCCTCGAAACCGGCCTGCTGGGAATCCAACACGGCCTGGTACAGCTTCTTCTGGAAATCGGTGAACTTGCCGTTGGTCGGGAACGTGCGGGTGATGTCGGCGGTATACAGGCTGTTGACCTCCACACCGGCGTCGATGAGCAGCAGCTCGCCCGACTCCACGGTACCGGTATTGCGCATCCAATGCAGAATCGGAGCGTGGGCGCCGGAAGCGATGATGGTGTCGTAGCCGACCTCGTTGCCCTCCTCGCGGGAGATGGCGTTGAACGCGCCCTCCAGCATGCGCTCCGAACGCGGCTTGCCAAGGGAAGACGGAATCTTGCGCAGAATGTTGTCGAAACCGTGCTTGGTTGCGGCCACGGCCTTGCGCATCTCGCGAACCTCATACTCATCCTTGCACATGCGTGCCTCGGCGGCGAATTCGTGCAGCTTGTCATCGGCAGCGGTGTTATTGTCCGGATCAGCGAAACCGTTGGCTTCACGGATCTCCTCGACCATGCTGGTAATCGCCGGATCGGCTTCACGAATCACGCGCACGCGCACCGCGCCGGCCTCAGTGCCGACATCCTTGCTCAACGCGTCGGGCAGCTGCGCGATGTCGTTGGTTTCGATGCCGGTCATCGCGGTCATTTCCTTCACACCGGCACGCGGACCCACCCAATACTCGCCATAATGGGCGTTCATGAAAAAGTCCTGCGTGTAATGGTTGGCACGCGGAGCCACGAACAGTTCCGGAACATGCGTCTTGCCGGCCTTCGCTTCCGGAGAATCCGGATCGACGGGATTCAGCACCAGCACCGCGCCGGCCTCGAAATCCTCACCCAAACCGGTGTAGTAGGAGAACGTCGTATCCGGACGGAACGCGTAATCGCAATCGTTGTTGCGCACCTTCGGCTGTCCGGCCGGAATCACGATACGCTCGCCCGGGAACGCCTTGCCCAACGCCTCCAGACGCGCCGGCGTGTACTTGGAGGACTCCAACGGCTCGATCTGCGGCTCGTTGTCATCCCAACCGGTGGTCATGAACTCCTTGAACGCCTCGGAACGCGGACGCAGCGAACGATTGTTCACACGATCGCTCATGGCCTGATCCGGTCCCGGAGCGGACTCCCGCTCCATCTTCTCGTATTCCTTGTCCTTGTCAGTAATGACTTCGCCCATCACATCTCCTGAACATGCATTCGTAACGTACGGAAATTACCGCAACCCATCCTATAACTTTTCCCGGCGCGCAACGTTCATGCGGACATCTAGAATGGGAAAAGTTTAGTGTGCTGTCCGCAAGGTACGGGAGGAAAACGGGAAATATGTCATTCGAACATCCCAATCGCAACAACGAAAGCATGATCGACGTCGAACGCGACATCATGAGCCGTCCATCGGAACGCAACACCACCAATCTCGACCTGCAACGCATGAAGATGATCCTCGACATCATGGGCCATCCGGAGCAGTCGTTCCGCGTCATCCACATCACCGGCACCAACGGCAAAGGCTCCACGGCACGCATGGCCGAAGCCATCTGCCGCGCCTACGGCATGCGTACGGGCCTATACACCTCGCCCCATCTGGAACACGTCAACGAGCGCATCGCCATCGACGGCCAGCAGCTGTCCGACGACGATTTCGTCGACACCTGGGACCAGGTCAAGGACCTTGTCGCCATCGTGGACATGAAAATGGACGAGCTGGGCAAGCCGAAGATGAGCTTCTTCGAAGTGCTCACCGCCATGGCCATCTGGAAATTCGCCGACGCGCCGGTCGACGTCGCCATCGTGGAAGTCGGCATGGGCGGCCGATGGGACGCCACCAACGTGCTCGACGCGGACGCGGCCATCATCGGCCCGGTCGACATGGACCACATGGCATGGCTCGGCGACACCGTGGAGGAAATCGCCACGGAAAAGGTCGGCATCATCAAGCCGAACTGCACCGCCATCATCGGCCGCCAGCCACACGAGGACGAGGTCATGCCGATTATCGAGGCCGCGGCCAAGGAGAACCACGCCAGCTTGGTGCGCGACGGCGTCGAATCGGAAGTCGTTACCCGAGTGCCGGCCGTCGGCGGCCAGGTGGCCACCCTGCGCACCCCGAACGGCACCTACACGGAAGTGCCGATCGCCAAATTCGGCGAGCATCAGGCACACAACGCGCTCGCCGCACTGTGCGCGGCGGAAGTGGTGATTCCCGTCAACGGCGCGTTGGACGGCGATTTGGTGGCCGAAGCGTTGAGCAGCGTACGCATTCCGGGACGTATCGAACAAATTCGTACCTCGCCTACCATCATCCTTGATGGCGGGCACAACGTGAACGCGGCCGAATCGCTGCGTGCCGCCATTGAAGAGAACTATGATTTCCAGCAGCTCGTCGGCGTGGTCGCCATGATGGGGGACAAGCAGGTCGAGGAGTATCTGGGCGTGCTCGAACCGTTGCTGAGCCATGTGATCGTCACCGAGAACTCGTGGCGTGACCGAGTGATGCCGGCTGAGGATCTGAAGAAGATCGCGGACCGTGTTTTCGGGCCGGAACGCGTCACCTGCATTCCCGAATTGCCGGACGCCATCCAGGAAGCCGTCAACATGGTTGATGCCGATGACGAACTGGGCGTCGGCTACGGTCATGGCGTGCTCGTCTGTGGCAGCTTCACAACCGCCGGTGATGCGCGACTCATGCTGGAGGAGAAGATCAACCCCGACCTGAAGAAGCCAAAGGCCGAACGTGTGTTCCAGGAAGCCGTCGATCCGGAACCGCGCAAAAAGCAGGACGAGGCTGACGTGGATTTCGAATCCGACGCCAACCCTGATTTCAACATCAACGATTTCGGCAGCGTCGGTCCGGACGATTCCGTTTTAGCAGACGCCGATGCGGATGAAATGGATGAGGCGGCGGATGCCAACGAACCGGCGGATGCGGAAACGGCTTCGGAAAACGAAACGAAGTGACGAAGCGAAACAACATCGGACGATGACGCCATACGTGCGGCGTACACCGTCCATGTAAAACAGATTATGGGTGGCTCCCCAGGCAATGGGAAGCCACCCACAATCTTGTTTTATCGTCCGACGCCTAAGCAGTCGAAGATAGGCGTGACAAATAATAGCTACGCGCGCAACGCTTCGGCCCGCGCCACGGTATCTTCCACCAGCACGGCCTGCGCGTCGATGACCGGCAGCTGGGGCAGCGGAAACGCCTCGTTGAGCACGCTCAGCTCGGTGCAGCCCAATATCAGCGTGTCGCACGCGCAGGGGCCTGCCGGATCGAGCATATCGCGCAACACCGATTCGTAGCGTTCCAGATTGAGCTCGCCACTACCTTTCACATCGTCATAAATCAACGAAGTGATACGGGCCTGCAACTCGTCGGTCGGTTCGACGAACGTGTACCCGGCCTCTTCGACGGCACGCTTGTACACGCCGGATTTGCGCGAACCCACGGTGCCGAGGAAACCGACCCGCGGAAAACGATCCTTCGGATAACGCTGAGCCATGCGTGCCACCGCGCCGCGTGGCATATGCAGAATCGGCACCGTCGTCAACGCCTGGAAATCGTCATAGAAATAGTGCGCGGTATTGCAGGTGAGCACAATGAAACTCGCGCCCATCGCCGTTGCCTTCTCGATATCGTCGGCGAGTACGGGGAAGGGATTCTCGTCGGATTCGCCGAGAATGTACGCGGTGCGGTCCGGCACGGAGGAATCGTTGAAGACGATGTAGTCCAGATAATCCTGATCGCAATGGGCATGCGTGGCGCGGTTGACCAAGCGGATGTAGCTTTCGGTGGCCAGCGTGCCCATGCCGCCCAGTACGGCGAAAAACGGTCGTTTCACTTAAGCTCGCCCTTCTTGGTGAAGTACTTGGCATAGCTCTTCTTGTAAATCGAGAACATGTGCCGAATCATCAGCCAACGCAGCGGATTCATATCCTTGGAATACTCCAAGGTGGTACCCCAATCGCCCGACTTGAGCATGCGCTTGCCGGTTTCCTTGTCAGCGCCTTCTGCGACGTAATCAAGGAAAATCGACTTCGGAATCTCAAGCCACAGCTTCGAACCGCGGCCGAACAGGGTGTTGCCGTCGAACGGCGTGTCCTCGACGAGGTCGTCGACGAAATACTTCGCCAGATTGAAGCCGTTCAGCGTGACGAAATAGCTGGAACGTCCCTGGCGAAGGTTGATTTCGAACAGCTTGTACTCGCCGTCGCGTTCGTCGTACTTCATGTCGAAATTGGCCACGCCCTCGTACTTGATGTCCTCGAGGAAAGCCTTGATACGACGGAACACACCCTCGTTGTAGTCGGGCAGAATGGCCGCATAGTTGCCCGCGGCGACAGGGGAGGGATCCTCCAGCAGCGGGTGGCCGAGGAACATCATACGCACGCGATGATGCTGGTCCACATAGGCGTTCAGCACACGCATACGGGAATCGTCGCCGGGGATGAAGTCCTGAATCACCATTTCGGACGTGTATCCGGCATCGTACGCACGCTTGATGATGGTCTCCAATTCGGCCGGATCGTTGAAGATGTAGGCCTTGCGACGGCCCTCGAAATCGATGTTGAGCCATTCCACCGAATTCGCGGGCTTCATGGCCACCGGATAGCTGAACGGCAAATCACAGTAGGCTCCTGCCTTCACCTCATCGGCGGTGACGGTGCGCGTCTTCGGATGGGGCAGATCATACTGCTCGCAGATCTGGTAGAACGTGGACTTGTAGGCGAGCCGGCGCGAAAGGTTCACGTCAAGCGTGTTGTATACGAAATATTCGCGAAGATCGTCGCCGCACTGGCTCAGCAGATTGGCGTACACGTCGCCGCAGGGGATGAGCAGCAGCACGCGTTCCGGATCCTCGGCCTTCATACGCTTGCCGAGCTTGAGCATGAAATTACGGAACGTGACGAAGTTGTTGAAATCGTCGACGATGTGCGCGTTGACGATACGGCTGAATTTCGTGGGGCTCAGCTGGAAATACGCATACGCCTCGGAAACGATGCCGTACTCCTCATGGAACGCCCTGGCCATGCCGTAGACGTTGATGTCGCTGCCCAGCAGAATCGGTTGGAATCGTGTCATAATGCCTTCACCTTAGTTGTTATTTGAGACGGAACACACGTTCCACGATGCGGTCGTCGCCCTCGTAAGGGATGTGCTTGCCGTGGTCTTTGAACCAACGTTCGTTGCCCTTGCCGATGATGAGGATGATGTGCAGATGCTCGGGATCCTTGCGATCGCGGCTTACCGTGGTCTCCACGGCTTCGGCACGGTCGAGAATGGTCTTCACGTCAAGCTGCGGGTTGGTGACGCTGTCGTTCATGTCCGCGCAGACCTGTTCCACAGGCTCGTCGTCGGTGTCTTCGAAAGTAAGCACGAGATGGTCGATGCGGTCCTGCGCGGCGTGGACGATTTCGGCGCGACGATCGTATGCCTTGTTTCCAGCGGAGCCGGTGATGAGCGTGATTTCCGGCTTTTCGCTGCCGTAACGCTGATCGACGTAGTCAAGCAACGCGGTGACAGACGCGTAGTTATGCGCGTAATCAACAATGGCGATGGTGTTCGACCGCGTGTCCTTGAAATGCTCCATACGTCCGGCGATGCGTACCGGCTCCATCTCACGCAACGCGTCCTTGGCCTGTGCGGAACCGAAATCGAAACCGGCCGCACGGGCGATCGCGACGGCCGCCGCCGCGTTCGCATAGTTGAAATCGCCGTCCAATGTCAGGCTCAACTCGCCGATCGAGGTGCCGTCGATGACGATGGAGAAGCGGCTGTGATCGTCATTCGCCGGCGCGGCCATGACGTCTGCCATGGAATCGCCGCCAAGCGCGAACGTGGTGACGGGAACGCTGGTATGACGTGCGTCCTGCCGGATGAGGTCGGCGCGCGCGCAATCGGCACCCAATACGAGGGCACGGCAGTTCTTGACGATCTGACGCTTGCAGTGGAGATAATCCTCGAACGTCGGATGCTCGATCGGGCTGATATGGTCCGGGCTGATGTTGAGGAACGCGGCCACGTCGAATGTGAGACCGAACACGCGGTCCACCTTGTAGGCCTGCGAGGAGACCTCCATGACGAGATATTCCATGCCGTTATCAACGGCCTCGCGCATCATGCGGAACGCATCCATGGATTCCGGCGTGGTCAGATCGGATTCCACGTAGGTGTGGCCGTCAAGACAATTGTCCACGGAGGAAAACAGCGCGCACTTGCCGCCGGAACAGCCATTGAGCATCGCCTGCGTGAGATAGGCGGTGGTGGTCTTGCCTTTGGTGCCGGTGATGCCGACCACCTTCAACTGGTCCTGCGGACGACCATAGAATTCAGCCGATAGCAAAGCCATGGCCTTGCGCACGTCATCCACAATAAGGCCCGGAGCTTGCGTGGCGTCGGAGAAGTCGTTCTCCGACACATAGGCGGCAAGGCCGCGTTCGTCGATGCCCTGCAGATATTCGGCCTTGAAACGGCCCTTGCAGCACAGGAACGTGCCCGGCTCCACCTTGCGGGTGTCGTAGGTGATTGCGGAGAACGGCTCGTCGAATCCCTTGATGTCGTGCGGATCAAGCGTCCAGACATCGCCGCGGATGATTTCGCGCAGCAGTCCGTGCCTATCGAGCAGTCGGGCCGCCGATTCCAGAGTCAAAGCCATGTTTTCGTGTTCTCCCTGTGTATGAGACGCCGAGCGGATACCGAAGAGCCATTTTAGCGGCAACCATGTGCACGACGTGTGACGTCGGGGAAGTTACAATGAGGGTGTGACTGAACAAGAAATGGAATCCATGGCGGGCCGGCGCGCGCGGTTTGAGAAGCTTGCCATGCCCGTTGTGGACTCGCTGTACCGGCAGGCGATGAAACTGACCAACAATCCCGACGACGCGCAGGATCTGGTGCAGGACACCTTCGAACGTGGATTCAAGGCGTTCGACTCCTTCAAAGAAGGAACGAATTTCGCGGCTTGGATGACCACCATCGAACGCAACGCCTATTTCAACCAGTACGCCAAAGCCAAGCGACGGCCGCAACGCGCCAACGATTCCACCGGCGAATACGACGACTGGGACCTGTATTCCGCGTCCGAACATTCCTCCGAACAGCTCAAATCCGCCGAACAGGAATACTTGGACGCCTACGCGCCGGAGGAGATCATGGCCGCTTTGAACCGGCTTTCCCCGGAACGCAGGCAGGTTTTCATCGACGCCGCGATCGACGGCAAATCATACAGCCAGGTAGCTGAGGAACAAGGCGTGAAAATCGGCACTGTGATGAGCCGGCTCAACCGCGCCCGCACACAGCTGAAACGTGAGCTTGCCAATTACGCCAAGGAACGTGGCTATGCCACTGCCGGGAAGGATCGACCATGAGCGAACCAATGGAACGGCACATCTCCATTACTTCGACCACCACCAACACGAACGGTGTGGTGACGCAGGTGACGCATGCCAGCGTGCATGTCGTGGCCTCCGGGGACTGCTTCGACCCGGAGACCTGTTGCGATGAACGCGAACGTGCGCTGATCGCAGCGATGCGCGCGTACCTGCGGCCGAAACACGCGCCGCAAAGCCTGATCGACAGGCTTGAGGCGACACTCGACCACTGTTGTGACGAGTAATTGGAAGGACGTGCGGCGTTTCATGCGCCAAGTGCCACGCTGATGTGACGCGAGGCGTGCCCGCCGCATCAGCGTCTGAATATGGGAAAACCCCGCGAACCGTAATGATTCCGCGGGGTTTTCCATGCTCTGTGACGCTATTCGCGCCGGCAGGGATCAGGCGTTCGGGCGCTTGCCGTGATTGGCGGCCTTCTTACGACGATCCTTGCGCTTACGTCCGCGCATGCCCATGATTGGACTCCTTTACTTGCGATTAATAAGCCTTCGGGATTATCGCACACGAGCGAGACGTTTGCCAAATTCGGCGTCCGCTGTGTGGCCGGGACTTATTCCGATGGTGATTATATCAGTCGAGCATCCCGATGAACAGCGCCGTGCTTGACGTCTCGCCCGGCTTGATGACGATGAGGTCCTTGCCGGTGTTGAACGCGTTCGCGTATGCCGTCTGCGGTTCCACCGCCACGCCGGCCGGATGCTTGATGGCCGGGAAACCGGTGCCGGTGCACACCTGGAACGAGGTGACGGTCTCGTCGCCGCCCACACGCACCTTCTTGCCGTCCGGACGGGTGAACACCGCGGTGACGGTGCCGTCTTCGGCATGCTCCAGATCCGTCCAAGCGTCGTCGAACGGCTGCTCGGTGAGCAGCGTGTCCTTACGCAGGTCGTACTTGGTGCCGTCCACCGGCTCGGTGCCGGTCGGAATGAGGTTCTCGTTGACGGTGACATGCGTGCGCCCCGGCACGGTCAGGCTGCACTTGGCGTTGTGGGCGTCGATCTCATCGCCGTATCCGTTGAAGCCGTTGGCGAGCCACGGGTGGATGGCCAAGGCCCACGGTGCGTCCGCATCGCCGTTGTTGTAGGCGCTGATGTTCAGATGCAGGCCATCGTCGGCGAGGCTGTACGTCGCGGTCACCACGATGTCGAACGGATATCCCTCCATGTTGGGGGCGCGCCAGCTGAGGGTCACGGCATCCTCTTTAAGGGAGACAAGCTTCCAGAACGCGCGCTTGCCGTAGCCGTGGATGGCGTTGTGGCGCTCATGCTCGTCGATCGGCAGCGTGTAGGTCTTGCCTTCGAAGGTGTATTCGCCATTCTCGATGCGGTTCGGGAACGGGATGAGCAGCTGGCCGTGGCAGCAGGTCACCATGTCATCCGGACCGGGGGAGACGATGATGTCCTCGCCCTGGTAGGTCAGTTTGCGCAGCGTCGCGCCCAACTCGGTGACGACGGCATGGTAATCGCCATGCGAAATGGAAAATTGCTGTCCGGTGCGTGGCGGCAGATTGGTGCAGGTCATAAATCACTCCATAGTGTTGTCGACTGTGTTTCCGCTACTATGTTACCGCTCACGATGTGGTGGTGGATGCGTTTGTCGTGTGGAAATTCTGCGGATGAAGACGGCCGATGTCGATTGACGGCGCCCGTGCCTTAATATTGGTGATTGCTGTTGTGATGGATGGATACGATTGGAAGGCGGCTTGACATGGGCAAACGCATCGTGCTGGCGGATCCGCGCGGATTCTGCGCCGGCGTGGATAGGGCGATTCTGACGGTGCGGACGATTCTCAAATCCGCCGATACGCCACGTGCCGACGGATTGCCGCCGGTGTATGTGCGCCGCCAGATCGTGCACAACAAGCATGTCGTCGAGGATTTGGCCGCGCAGGGCGCGGTGTTCGTGCAGGAATTGGCTGAGATCCCCGATGCCGCCGCCGAAGCCGGCATCCCAATCGTATTTTCCGCCCACGGCGTGTCTCCGGCGGTCAAAGCCGAGGCCACGGCGCGCGGCATGCATGTGGTCGATGCCACCTGCCCGCTGGTAAGCAAAGTGCATCGCGAGGTGCTGCGTTTTGTCAAGGAAGGTTACGAGATCATCTACATTGGGCATAAAGGCCACGATGAGGCCGTTGGCGTGGTGGAGGAATCGCCGGAACATGTGCATTTGATCGAGCATGCGTCCGACGTCGACTCGTTGGATTTCCAACCTGACACGAAATTGGTGCTGCTTACGCAGACCACGTTGAGCGTCGATGAGACCGCTGGCACGATCACCGCGCTCAAAGCTCGTTTCCCATGGCTTGAAATGCCGCCGAACTCCGATATCTGCTATGCCACGTCGAATCGTCAGGCGGCGGTCAAGCTCGTTGCCGAGCAAGCCGATTGCGTGGTGATTGTCGGCTCCGCGAATTCCTCGAATTCCGTGCGGTTGATGGAAGTCGCTCAGGAGGGACTTAGCGCGCGGTACGCCTCAAAAACGGCTGTTGGCGCCGCTGGTCGCGCCCATCGTGTTGATGATGCTTCGGAACTTGACCCCGCATGGTTTGAAGGTGTCGAATCCGTGGGTATTTCCTCGGGTGCCTCCGTGCCGGACGAGCTGGTTTCCGGCGTGGTCGCAGCGTTGCAAGAACTTGGCTACCAGGATGTGAGCACCATCGAAACCATCAAGGAGAACATGCATTTCGTGCTTCCTGCGGAACTGCGCAAATAGCGCGAACCTTTCGCTTACGCAAGTGGGCGGTCGGAACATCGTGTTGTTCCGACCACCCACTTATGTATTGGTGTGATGTATCGGCGTGTTTTTTACCAAGTGCCGATCGGCGCCGCTACCGCGTCGAGCACCTTGAGCAGATCGTTGGGATTGACGCCGACTGAGAAACCGCGTTTGCCGCCCGACAGCAGGATTTCGTCGTATTGCAGCGCGCTTTCGTCAAGCACCGTCTTGTGGTGTGTGCGCTGGCCAAGCGGGGAGATGCCGCCGACCACGTAGCCGGATTCGCGCATGGCGACCTTCGGATCGGCCATCGCCGCCTTCTTCGCGCCGACTGCCGCGGCCAGCGCCTTCAGATCCATATGTCCGCTGACCGGCACCACGCCGACCACGCGTTCGGAGCCGGTGTCCGCCATCAGCGTCTTGAACACCTGATGCTCGTCGAAACCGAGCTTGGTGGCGGCCTCAACCCCATAACCGTCATCCATGTGATCGTTCGAATGCGCGTATTCGTAGGTTTTGAACGGAACTCCGGCTTTTTCCAACTGCACGGTGGCCGGTGTGGAACCGGCGCCCTTCTCATGCTTTTTCTTTGCCATGCCGCCCATAATAAGCCTTCCACGTGTCCGTTGCGGCGTTTCGGATACGAAAAGGGGCTTCCGCCGAAGCGAAAGCCCCTTTGTTCTGAGGTTCAGAGACGAACCGTGCGGATTACTCCGCGCCGATTCACTCGGAGATCTCGGCGAAGTACAGCAGGGTACGCACCATGTTGCAGGTGAAGCCGTACTCGTTGTCGTACCAGGAGACGGTGCGAGCCATGGTCAGGCCGTCAACGGTGTTGACATCGGTCTGGGTCGGATCGAACACGCCACCGTGGGTGTCGCCGATGATGTCGGAGGACACGATGCCATCCTCGTTGTAGCCGTAGAAGTCGGTGTCGGAGAAGGCGGCCTTGAAGGCGGCGTTGATCTCATCGGCGGTGACTTCCTTGTTCAGGACGGTGGTCAGCTCGGTGACGGAGCCATCCGGAACCTGGATGCGCTGGGCGTGGCCCTGCAGCTTGCCGTTCACGGACGGAACGACCTTGCCGATGGCCTTGGCGGCGCCAGTGGAATGAGGAATGGTGTTGATGGCGGCGGCGCGGTTGTTGCGAGCCTTCGGGAAGCGCGGGCCGTCGAGAATCATCTGGGTGCCGGTGTAGGCGTGGATGGTGGTCATGAAGCCAGCCTTGATGCCCCAGTTCTCGTCCAGCAGCTTGACCATGGCGGCCATGGAGTTGGTGGTGCAGGAGCCGGCGGACACGATCACGTCGGAAGCCTTGAGGGTCTCGTGGTTCACGCCGAACACGATGGTCGGGGTGGTCTCGTCCTTGGCCGGAGCGGAGATCAGGACCTTCTTGGCGCCAGCGTTGATGTGGGCCTGGGACTTCTCAGCGGAGGTGTAGAAGCCGGTGCACTCGAGCACGAACTCAACGCCGTCGTTCTTGACCCACGGGATGTTGTTGGCATCCTTCTCGGCGTAGACCTTGTATTCCTTGCCGTCGACCACGATGGAGTCGTCGGTGGAGGTGACCTCGACCGGGGTGCCATCGTCATGACGGAAGGTGCCGTGGGTGCTGTCGTACTTCAGCAGGTAGGCCAGCATGGACGGGGTGGTCAGATCGTTGATTGCAGCGACCTCAATGTCACCGGCCTGGCCGCCACGAGCCTGCAGCTCGAAGATACGGCGGAAAGCCAGACGACCGATACGACCAAAGCCGTTAATACCAATCTTAACTGTCATGTAATTCTCCCTTTAGGGTAGGCCACGCGTGTGCCAGGCACACTGAAGCCATTGTTTACCAACACCGTCCACTGTAGTGCGTCACCTGTACTTAGGGCAACGTTCCGAGGCGCGTGTTCCAAAATGCAGTGCGATTTTCAGTGAACGCTCACATGCATGTCCCGCATGCGTTCAACGGCCGCTTGGCTCGACCAGCGCGGAGGATACGTCCGTGTCCAATGCACCGAGATCTCCGGAGAAGCCATGCCATCGCGCCACGTGCGGCAGGGGAGCCTCGATGGGGAACGTGACGATGAGCGTGCCATGCTCCACCGTGATGCGGGACGGCCTGCCGGCAAGGAACTCGTTGCTCAGTCCGTTGACGCGCGTGCTGCTCATGTCGGCGTGGTGCAGCTCGTATTTCAATCCCGTTTCGCTTACGCCGGTCGAGATATCGCTGTGGGAGAACACGGAGACCATGCGTCCCGCAACGGCGTCGTCCGCCGGGAAATCGAGCGCGCCGTCGCAGATCGCGGTGACGATCGATCCGTCGCCGTGCAGGTAGCCGGTCGCGCCACGGTCGGCCAGTAGCGCCATAAGCTGGATATTGGAAATCGTATGGTCGATTCGTCCGCCGAGCGCGCCGTATATGTGGAACGTGCGCGCGCCGCGCAGCCAGCCGATCTTCAAAGCCGACAGCAGGTCGGGATCGTCCTTTTCCGAAGGCAATGCGATGGTGCGGTCGTTTTGCGTGGGGCGGTCGCCGGTAATCGAATCGAAGTCGCCGACCACGAAATCGGCGTCGATGCCGAAGGCGCGGGCGTGGTCGAGGCCGCCGTCCGCGGCGACGACGAAGGCGTCATCCGGAATCGCAGGGGTCTCATCGTAATAATCGCCTGCGCCGAAGATCACGCAGGTGCGGGCATCGTGGAAATCCATACCCGGTAGTGTAGCCGTGACGGACGAAAGGAAAGAATCGTCATTTTCATGGCTATGCGGCATACCTAAAATGTCTGAAACCTGTGGAGATTGTCACGCATGAATCGGTTCGGAGGCGCGGCGGCGGTTTTTCGACATGCGGATGCTGGTACACTGACACCGAGTTTGTTTTGAAGGGATTGCAGATAATGTGCGGAATTGCTGGTTTCGTCAACGATATGCCCATTGACGTGAAATGCCCGGTCCTCCAACGTATGACCGACATGATCGCGCATCGCGGGCCGGACAGCGAAGGCCATTACATCGACGAGCATGCGGCGCTCGGCCATCGAAGGCTCAGCATCATCGACCTCGGCGGCGGCCAGCAGCCCATCTACAACGAGGATGGTTCGAAGGTCATCACCTTCAACGGCGAGATCTACAACTATCAGACGCTGCGTGAGGAATTGATCGCGGCCGGACACACCTTCACCACCAAAAGCGACACCGAGGTGCTGCTGCACGGCTATGAGCAGTGGGGTGTGGATTTGCTGCAGCGCGTACGTGGCATGTTCACTTTCGTGATCTGGGACAAGAACAAGCAGGAACTGTTCGGCGCGCGCGACCATTTCGGCATCAAGCCCTTCTACTATGCGAAGATGAACGGCACGTTCATGTACGCGTCGGAGATCAAGAGCCTGTTGCGCCACCCCGATTTCGTCAAGGAGCTCAACGCCGAGGCGTTGAAGCCGTATATGACCTTCCAGTATCCGGCGATCGGTGAGACCTTCTTCAAAGGCGTCTACAAGCTGCCGGAAGGGCACTATTTCACGTACCGGGATGGCAAGATGGACATCCACCGGTATTACGACGAGGATTTCCGCGAAGGCAAGCAGAAGCTGGGCGAGCTGGTGAACTCGATCGACCAGACGGTGTGCGATTCCGTCAAGGCGCACCAGATCGCCGATGTGGAGGTCGGCTCCTTCCTGTCGAGCGGTGTCGACTCCAGCTACGTCGCCGCCGTGGCGCGTCCGCAGCACACGTATTCGATCGGTTTTGGCAAAGGCACGTACAACGAATCGCAGCAGGCCGGCGAACTGGCGGAACTGCTCAAACTGAACAACACCGCCGAGTCGTTGACCGACGAGGAGGCGTTCGCCGCGTTCCCGCGCATCCAATGGCATCTCGACGAGCCGGACTCCAATCCGAGCTGCGTGCCGCTGTACTTCCTGTCCGCATTGGCCGCCAAAGACGTGAAGGTGGTGCTGAGCGGCGAAGGCGCCGACGAGTTGTTCGCCGGATACATCGACTACGGCGTGCACACCAAATTCAAGCCCATCAAGGTGGTGACTCGCTGGCTCACGCATCTGCCAGCCGGCGCGCGCAAGGCGATCGCCCGGTTCTGCAAGGGCAAGACCTTCCCGGGCGCATGGCATCTGTACGCCAATCTTGCGCCGGCCGAGGAAAGCTTCATCGGACAGGCACGTGTGTTTGAGGAATCGCAGTCCGAACAGCTGCTCAAGCCTGAATACCGCAAGGCGCCGAGCGTGCAAAGCATCGTCGACAAGACGTATGCGCGTGTGGAAGGCAAGGGTCTGAGCGAACTGAAGAAGAAGCAGTACCTTGACATGCATCAGTGGATGCCGGGTGACATTCTGCTCAAGGCCGACAAGATGACCATGGCGCATTCGCTGGAATTGCGTGTGCCGCTGCTCGACAAGGAGCTCATGGGCGTGGCCGAGCAGGTGCCGACCAAGTACCTCATCACCGACGAGAACACGAAATACGCGTTCCGCCAGGCGGCGGGACGTCATCTGCCCAAGGAATGGTACGACCGTGAGAAGCTTGGCTTCCCGGTGCCGATCAAGAAGTGGCTGCGTGAGGAGAAGTTCTACAAGTACGTCCGTTCCGTGTTCGAACGCGATTACGTCAGCCAGTTCTTCGACCAGGACGCGCTGCTGAAGATGATCGATGACAACTATGCCGGCAAAACCGACGATCGCCGCAAGATCTGGACCGTGTACTCGTTCCTGACGTGGTACGACGTCTACTTCGTGCACGACGGCGAGAAGCCAGACGTCATCGCCATCGCCTGACGGCGGATGCCGTCCGAATGGTGACGAACACCCCGGGACCGGTGCGACACGCGCTGGTCCCGGGGTGTGGTATTATCTACAAGGCTTGAGAAATCAAGAAAGCGGGATATCCCCACCTGGAAGCCTTTCAGGGCCTCGGGTTCAGGCAGATGCCTTCCACCGGTCGTCTCGGTGAGATATGTAAGCCGCTCTTACGGGTTTACGGCGCGTTGTGATGCGTTTTGGCATGCCTTGAACAATCGAGACTTTGGAAAACTGCCAATCAAAGGATGTTCCGTTGCATGGAATATGAGGATTGGAGTCATCATCAGCGACGAACCACGCATTAACGACGAGATTCGCGTCTCCCAGGTGCGTCTGATCGGCCCGAACGGCGAGCAGGTGGGAGTCATCGCGACTTCCGTCGCACTGAACCTGGCAAAGGAAGCGAACCTCGATCTCGTCGAGGTGGCGCCCAACGCGAAGCCTCCGGTCGCCAAGCTCATCGATTACGGCAAGTACAAGTACAACGAGAAGATCAAGGCTCGTGAGGCGCGCCGCAACCAGAGCACCGCGGAAATCAAGGAAATTCGCTTCCGTCTGAAGATCGACGACCATGACTTCGAGGTCAAGAAGGGCCATGTTGTGCGCTTCCTGAACGGCGGAGACAAGGTCAAGGTCACCATTATGCTGCGCGGTCGCGAGCAGTCCCGACCGATCGGCGGCGTCGAGCTGTTGCAGCGTCTCGCCAGCGAAGTGGAGGAATACGGCACTGTCGAATTCGCTCCGAAGCAGGAAGGCCGCAACATCATCATGACGCTTGCGCCGAAGGGCAAGAAGGTCCATACCCAGTCCGAGCAGCGTCGTCGTGGCGATCAGTCCCGTGCCGAGCGCCAGGCTCGTCAGGCGGCTCGTCTGGCGGCCAAGCAGGAGGCCCAGGCAGCGGCCGCAGCCGCAGCCAAGGCAGCCGTGGCATCCGACAAACCGAAGACTTCCGAAACGAAGTAACAAACAAGGAGGGCAGCAATGCCGAAGATGAAAACTAATTCCGCCGCTTCCAAGCGCGTCCGCGTGACCGGTTCCGGCAAGCTGATGCACGCCGGCTCCGCAATGCGCCACAACCTCGAGCACAAGTCCGCTCGTAAGCGCCGTGAGCTGAAGGCCGACGGTGTTCTGGCCACTTCCCAGAGCAAGAACATGAAGAAGCTGCTCGGTCGCTGAGCATAGCGAGAGCTTAGAAACAAAGACTTAATAGAAAGCTGAGGAATCAAATATGGCACGTGTCAAGCGCGCAGTAAACGCCCACAAGAAGCGTCGCGTCGTTCTCGAGAGGGCTTCCGGCTACCGCGGCCAGCGCTCCCGCCTGTACCGTAAGGCCAAGGAGCAGCTGCTGCACTCCTTTACCTACAACTTCCGCGACCGCAAGGCTCGCAAGGGCGACTTCCGCAAGCTGTGGATCCAGCGCATCAACGCTGCCGTCCGCGCCGAAGGCATCACCTACAACCGCTTCATCCAGGGCCTGCACCTTGCCGGCATCGAGCTGGATCGTCGCGCTCTCGCCGAGCTGGCCGTCTCCGATCCGGAGGCTTTCAAGGCCATCGTCGAGCAGGCCAAGGCCGCTCTTCCGGCTGACGTGAACGCTCCGAAGGAAGCCTGAGTTTCCCCGACGGTTCACCTGTGAACTTCAGAACCCCCGATCCGGCAAACGGACGGGGGTTCTTGCGTATCGCGTTCCCCATACCGGATACTTTGAATAGACTTTCCGGAATGTTGATTTCCATCCAATGACGGCTTCCACTTGGAACGAACGTCCTTGGAATCCTCCATGCGGGCAACGCGTTCCGTACGGGAGCGTGACGGAACGGACACGACAAATGATGACGATGCAAACGGAGGACCACGATGACGGATATCGAACGCTTGATTGATCAGTTCCTCGCGTACATCGACGTGGAACGAGGACTTGCGAAAGCCACGGTGCGCGCATATGACTCGGACCTGCGCAAATACAACGGCTGGCTTGCGACGCAAGGCATTCAAGACCTTAATGCAGTGACCACGCAGGACGTGGAACGATACATCGCCTTTCTTGACGATTCCGGAGAATCCGCGCGCAGCAAGGCACGAAGACTGGCCAGCATCCATGCATTCCATCGCTTCGCACTGAACGAACATGTGGTGTCCAATGACGTTGCGGCACAGGTCAAGGCTCCCAAAGGCGCGACGACGCTGCCTGACGTGCTCACTGTGGACGAGGTGGCCAGTTTGCTGGACGCGATCCCCGTCTCGCAGAATCGGCCTCAATCCGAAGGCATGGCGGACATGCCCGATGATCCCGCGATGCTGCGCGACAAGGCGTTGCTGGAATTCATGTACGCCACCGGAGCCCGCGTGTCGGAAGCGTGCGGCGCGAATCTTGACGATGTCGACTTGGAATCGAACGTTGCGAGATTGATGGGCAAAGGCTCCAAACAACGTCTGGTGCCGGTCGGCAGTTACGCATGTGAGGCGATCGCAAGATACCTCAAAAACGGACGGCCGCAGCTCGAGTCGAAGGCGAAAGGGCCCACCGAACGACGCGCGTTGTTCCTCAACAAGCGCGGCAAACGACTGTCAAGGCAATCGGTGTGGGAGATCATCCGTGCGGCCGGGGAACGCGCGCATATCGACAAGCCCCTGCATCCGCACACATTGCGCCATTCCTTCGCCACGCATCTGATCCAAGGCGGGGCCGACGTGCGCACCGTGCAGGAACTGCTGGGTCACGCGAGCGTCACCACCACGCAGATCTACACGCATGTAAGCCCGGAGAACCTCATCGAGACATATCTGACCTCGCATCCAAGGGCAAGATAGCATGAGATGCATGTGTTGCTGCCGTTTCTGACGGCGATGATGGGCTAGCATGGAAACAGTGGAATTTTTGACACGAGGATGTTGGTAAGGTAAACGGTATGCCTACGGATTTGCTTGGACGTGATTATGAGACGTTTCCCGCACCGGAGCCGCTGCAGACGCACGGTCCGGCAAGGGTCATCGCCATGTGCAACCAGAAGGGTGGCGTCGGCAAGACCACCAGTTCCATCAATATCGGCGGCGCGCTAAGCCAATACGGCAGGCGCGTGCTGATCGTCGACTTCGATCCGCAAGGCGCCGCCACGGTGGGTCTCGGCATCAACGCCAACGCGGTGGAGGATACCGTGTACACGGCGTTGTTCAATCCGCGCATGGACGTGCACAGCGTGATTCACCACACCGATTTCGAGAATCTCGACATTATGCCGGCCAACATCGATCTGTCCGCCGCCGAAGTGCAACTGGTCACCGAAGTGGGACGTGAGCAGGTGCTTGCCGGTGTGCTGCGCCAGGTCAAGGACGAGTACGACGTGATCATCATCGACTGCCAGCCATCGTTGGGCCTGCTGACGGTGAACGCGTTGACCGCGGCCGACGGTGTGATCATTCCGGTCGCTGCCGAATTCTTCGCGCTGCGTGGCGTGGCGCTGCTCATGCAATCCATCGAGAAGGTGCAGTCGCGCATCAATCCGAGCCTTGAAGTGTATGGCGTGCTGGTCACCATGTACACCCGTACCCTGCATTGCGAGGAGGTGTTGCAGCGTATCTACGAGGCGTTCCAAGGCAAGGTGTTCCATTCCGTGATTTCGCGTTCCATCAAGCTGCCGGATTCCACGGTGGCGGCCGCGCCGATCACCATCTACGCGCCGAACCACAAGACGGCGAAGGAATACCGTGAAGTGGCCCGCGAGCTGATCGCCAACGACATCGTGGCCTGAACTTTGCAAGAGCCCCGTTGGGGGCTCTTGGTGTTTATGAGCGACTCGACACACTTATAGTCATGTTGACTATAAGTGTTAGACTCCTTTCCTGTAAGCAATTCGAAGTATTGGAAGAGGCCATCAATTGATCATGGGCAATGTCTCGGAACGGCGCAAGCAGCCTCCGCAGGTCGGCGTATCCGTGGTGATTCTGGCTTTGGGACCGGTTCCGCAGTCAGATGTGGGCGCTGGTGCCGCTTCGTCCGGCATGGGCTCCACCCTGTGGATGCCGCTGGTCAAACGCGTCCGTCAGCCTTTTTTGGGGCAATGGGCGTTGCCGGGAGGCGGTCTGAGGGCCGACCATTCATTGGAACAGTCGGCGTATGCCGCACTGGAATCGACGACGTCGCTGCATCCGAAATATCTTGAGCAGCTTTACACGTTCGGCGATCCGGCACGTTCGCATGGCGGTCTGCCGATGGTGTCCATCGTGTACTGGGCCCTGGTGGGCGAGGCCGATGGACGAATCGACTTCGCCGGAGGGGACAACGTCAAGTGGTTCCCCGTCAACCATCTTCCGGAACTTGCGTTCGACCATCGCACCATCGTCGAATACGCCATGAACCGGCTTCGCGGCAAAATCGAATCGCCTGACATCGCCACTCGATTGGTGGGCGAGCGATTCACGTTGAGCCAACTGCATGACGTGTACGAGGCGATTGCCGGACAGCGTATCGATTTGGCGAATTTCCGCCGTAAAATGCTTGCTTCCGGACTGTTGGAAGACACCGGTGAGAAACTGCGGATCGGCCGTAACAGGCCGGCGGCGGTCTACCGGTACAGCCGGAAGCCGGGAACGGATTTGTGGACCGAAGCCGGAACGGCATCCGAATCGGACGACACTCGAATTGCTTTCCAGGATGACGACGCGTTATCCGCATTGATGACGGCGTGATCGCCTGCCATCGTCGGGCTTGAACGAGCTCACGACACAATAGGAAAACAATGATAAAGGGGTGTTGATGTCCGCATCGCAACAAACTGTTGGGGGAGAGGTCTCGCTGACTCGCAACGAGCGTCTTGACCGACTGCCGTTCAACAAGGCGCACAGGAAGCTGTTGGTGGCTTCGGGTATTGGATGGGCGTTCGACGCGATGGACGTTGGTCTGGTGTCGTTCGTCGTGGCCGCCATCGCGGCCGACCCGCATTTCAATCTGACGCCGACCGAGAAAAGCTGGGTGCTGTCCATCGGTTTCGTCGGAATGGCGATCGGCGCCGCGCTTGGCGGCTTCGTGGCCGACCGCGTTGGCCGCAAGACGGTCTTCTCCGCGACGCTGGTGATTTTCGGTCTGGCCAATGGCGGTATGGCGTTGTCATGGTCGCTGGCGGCTCTGCTGATCGCTCGACTGGTCATCGGCCTCGGCCTGGGCGCCGAGCTGCCGGTCGCCTCCACATTGGTCTCGGAATTCTCTCCGACCAAACAACGCGGCCGTATGACGGTGCTGCTGGAATCCTTCTGGGCAATCGGCTGGATCATCGCCGCCTGCATCGGCTATTTCGTCATTCCTAACACCGGCGATTGGGGATGGCGCTGGGCGCTGCTCATCGGAGCATTGCCGCTGCTGTACGCCATCGTGACGCGCATTCATATCCCTGAGTCCGTGCGATTCCTCGAATCCAAGGGACGTGAGGATGAGGCCGAGCAGGCCGTGCGCTACTTCGAACAGGCCGGAGGCGTCGAACCGGTCGCATCCCCGAAGGGCGAGCCGCTGCCGAAGATCAAAACCCGCGAGCTGTTCGGCAAGAAGTATCTTGCGCGCACCGCAGCCATCTGGGCCACATGGTTCTTCGTGAACTTCTCCTACTACGGCGCGTTCACGTGGATGCCGTCTCTGCTGGCCGACCAGTTCGGCTCGCTGACCAAGTCGTTCGGCTACACGCTCGCCATCGCCATCGCACAGCTGCCCGGCTACTTCCTCGCGGCATGGCTGGTGGAGATCTGGGGCCGCAGGAAGACCCTGAGCGTGTTCCTCGCCGTGTCCGCCGTGGCCGCGTTCGCCTTCTCCCAAGCCGGTTCCGTGGCCGCTGTGCTGGGCTTCGGCATGCTGCTGTCCGCGTCCAACCTTGGCGCTTGGGGCGTGTTGTACGCGGTGACTCCGGAAATCTATCCGACGCGTCTGCGCGGCGCCGCCTCCGGTGCAGCCGCGGCTTGCGGTCGTGTGGCCGCGATCATCGCGCCGCTGCTGATGCCATGGTTCCTGACCTTGTCCGGTGGCAACAAGGCCGTGGCATTCATCGTTTTCGCCGTGGCGTTCATTCTCGCCTGCGTGGCGGCCCTGTGCCTGCCTGAACGCACTGGCAAGGAGCTTGAGGATTAAGGTCCGCGCGTCTCTTCGCGCGATTGACGGCGGGCCTGTCGGCATGATCTGACAGGTCCGCCGTTTTCCATGTGTCGTAATGCTTCGCTAGAATTGGCTCGGTTTGTGTGTAAGTACGGATTTTTAAGTACCGATAGCATGTACGTACCGAACGTTTACGTAAGAGAACAGCAACACTAAGAGAGGTTTCGATGGCGGTTCGCGGCGATATCCGAAATGTAGCGATTGTGGCACACGTCGATCACGGTAAGACCACCCTGGTCAACGCGATGCTGGCCCAGTCCCACGTGTTCAACGAGCGTGAGGAAGTCCCGGACCGTGTGATGGATTCCAACGATCTGGAACGCGAGAAGGGCATCACCATCCTCGCCAAGAACACCGCGGTGCAGTACACCGGCCCGCTGGCCGCCAAGTACGGCCATCCGGAAGGCATCACCCTCAACATCATCGATACCCCTGGCCACGCCGATTTCGGTGGCGAGGTGGAGCGCGGCATCTCCATGGTCGATGGCGTCGTGCTGCTCGTCGACGCTTCCGAAGGCCCGCTGCCGCAGACCCGTTTCGTGCTGCGCAAGGCCCTCGAAGCCAAGCTTCCGGTCATCCTGTGCGTGAACAAGACCGATCGTCCGGACGCCCGAATCTCCGAAGTCGTCGGTGAATCCTCCGACCTGCTGCTCGGCCTGGCCCAGGACGTCATCGAGGAAGGCATCGACCTCGATGAGGATTCCCTCTTCGACCTTCCGGTCATCTACTGCGCCGCCAAGGCCGGTTACGCTTCCGAAAACCAGCCGGAAAACGGCGGTCTGCCGGACAACGACAACCTCGAGCCGCTGTTCGAGGCCATCATCAAGAACATTCCGGCTCCGGAATACGAGGAGGGCGCTCCGCTGCAGGCCCACGTCGCCAACATCGATTCCTCCGACTTCCTCGGCCGACTCGGTCTGGTCCGTATCTACAACGGCACCCTTGAGAAGGGCAAGACCTACGGCCTGTCCCGTGTGGACGGCTCCATCGAGAACTTCCGCGTGTCCGAGCTGCTGCGTACGCAGGGCCTGGAGCGCACCCCGGTCGAATCCGCAGGTCCTGGCGACATCGTCGCCGTCGCCGGCGTGAACGACATCATGATCGGCGAGACCATCGTCGACCCGGACGATCCGCGTCCGCTGCCGCTCATCCACGTTGACGACCCGGCCATCTCCATGACCTTCGGCATCAACGATTCCCCGCTTGCCGGCACCGAAGGCAAGGACCACAAGCTCACCGCCCGCATGATCAAGGACCGCCTCGACCGCGAGCTCATCGGCAACGTGTCCATCAAGGTGCTGCCGACCGACCGTCCGGATGCCTGGGAAGTGCAGGGCCGTGGCGAACTCGCACTGGCCGTGCTTGCCGAGCAGATGCGCCGTGAAGGCTTCGAACTGACCGTCGGCCGTCCGCAGGTGGTCACCAAGACCATCGACGGCGTGGTCAACGAGCCGATGGAAAACACCACCATCGACGTGCCGGAAGAGTACATGGGCGCCGTCACCCAGCTGCTCGCCGACCGCAAGGGCCGCATGGACAACATGACCAACCACGGCACCGGCTGGGTCCGTCTGCAGTTCACTGTGCCGTCCCGTGGTCTGATCGGCTTCCGCACCGCGCTGCTGTCCGCCACCCGCGGCACCGGCATCGCCTCCTCCATCTCCGCTGGCTACGCTCCGTGGGCCGGCCAGATCGTGACCCGCCAGAACGGCTCCATGGTCTGCGACCGTCAGGGCGTCGCCACCCCATACGCCATGCAGCGTCTGCAGGCACGCGGCAACTTCTTCGTCGAGCCGCAGTCCCCGGTGTACGAGGGCCAGGTCGTCGGCATCAACAACAAGCCGGACGAGCTGGATGTGAACATCACGCTGGCCAAGCACATGACCAACATGCGTTCCGCCACCGCGGACGTGCTGGAAACCCTGACCCCGCCGATCAAGATGAGCCTCGAAGAGTCCCTGGACTTCGCCAACGAGGACGAGTGCGTGGAAGTCACTCCGGAGTCCATCCGCGTGCGCAAGATCATTCTGAGCCGTGAGGATTGGTACAAGTGGCGCGCCAAGCAGCGTCGCCAGAACAACGCTCAGAATAACAAGTGATTCTTCGCATTGTTTTGGCGCTTCGCGGGAACGGTAGTGTGTTCCGCTAGTGAGCTAAACGCTTAAGAAAGGCAAGAGATGTCGGCGGTTTTCCGCGTATCTCTTGCCTTTCTTGCTGTTTTGTAAGGAACGTAGGGCATAGTGGAGGACATGACGCAACGCACGCAGGAAACACAGCCGGAACCGCAATCGCAATCACAGGACGGCATCGACCGCAGGCTGCTGCCGTGGTCGCATCGTCTACCGGTATGGGCGCGGTTTTTGGTTGACCTGCTCGCCGGTGCCGTCGTCGGCGTGATCGGCACGATGGCGCACCGCATGGGCGCGTCGGCGAATATTCCCTACGGTCTTGTGATCGCATATGCTCTGGTCATCATCTCGACATGGTCGGCGCGTTCACGTGATGGCGTGTCGGGCCTCGCATTGCATCTGATCAGTTCATCACTGGTGGTCTGGACCGTCATGGCCGGTTACGGTCCGGGCGGGGACGCCATGATTCCCGTCGGATTCGGCGAGACGGCGACGTTGCCGTATTTCAGCAACAACGCCGGCTATTTCTGGCTATACGGCGTGGTGCTGATTCCATTGATCATGCTGGCGCTGCCCAAGAGCTGGTTCACGATGCCGCCGCGCACTGAGGATGACTCCACGGAATATGACCAGAACGAATCGTCTGAACCGGACCATGACACCGCCCAACCGGTGGACTAGACCCCTCCACAGCCTCGCGAATGCGCTAAGGTGCTTAGGATGACCCGCAACAAGGAGGCACAGGCGGCAATGAGCGCACGCAAGCTGTTCTATCTGGGGCCACAAGGCACCTTCACCCATCAGGCGGCCGTCAATGCCGCCCAAGAGTTGGCACGGTTCGAACCGCAAGGCTTCGACCTGATGCCCATGGACGATGTGCCGCAGATTCTCGACGCCGCACAGCACGGCGACGGCTGGGGAATCGTGGCCTGGGAGAACAACGTCGAAGGGTACGTGGTGCCCAACCTCGACGCGCTGATCGACGCGAAGGACCTTGTCGGATTCGCACGCGTCGGTGTGAACGTCGAATTCGACGCATACGTGGCGCAAGGAGCCGATCCAGCCGAAGCGCGCATCGCCACAGCCCATCCGCACGGTCTCGCGCAATGCAAACGATTCATCGCCGAACATCGGCTCTCCACACAGCCGGCCACATCCAACGCGGCGGCCTGCCGGGACCTTATCCCAGGTGAAATCGCCTTCGGTCCCGCCATCTGCGGCGAACTGTACGACATCACCCGCATCGGCACCGCCATCCAGGACTACCAAGGAGCCGCCACCGACTTCCTCGTGCTCTCGCCACGCGCCGAAGTCGCACGGCTGCTCGCCAAACCACGCGCCGAAGCTAACGTCGAATACGAATCGGTATTGACGCTCATCCCGCTCGTCACCGGCCCAGGCGTGCTCGCCAACCTGCTCGACGTGTTCCGTGACGCGGGACTGAACATGACCAGCTTCATCTCACGGCCCATCAAAGGACGCACCGGCACATACAGCTTCATCGTCACCCTCGACGCCGCCCCTTGGAAGGAACGTTTCCGCGACGCGCTTGTGGAAATCGCAGAACATGGCGACTGGGCCAAAACACTCGCCGTCTACCCGCGGAGGGAACACCCCAACCCGCCCGTCACCTCATGGATGCTGCCGCAAGGCGGCGTACGACTCGACGACAGCCACCTGCCGGACGATTGGCAGAACGACGAAACCGTCAGAAGGGAGCTGATGTGGTGAAGCCACGCATCGCAATCGTAGGACTCGGCCTCATCGGAGGATCACTGGCACGCCGACTCGTCAACGCCGGCTGCGAAGTGACCGCATGGAACCACAACGACCGCCCCTACGCCACCGCCGAAGCCGACGGCATCATCTGCAAACCCACCTTGGCGGCACTCGCCGAAACCAAACCGAACGTGCTCGTACTGTGCAACCCGCTCAAGGCCATGCCCGAAATCCTCGGCGCATTGAAACCATTGATCGACACGGAAACAACCACGCTCACCGACGTGGGCAGCGTCAAAGGCATGGTCCGCGACCAAGTCAAAGCCATTGGTCTTGACGGCTGCTACGTCGGAGCACACCCGATGGCCGGCAACGAACTGTCCGGCTGGGAGGCATCCGACCCGACACTCTATGACGACGCGCTCTGGGCCATCACCGTCGACGAACACACCGAATACCGCCGGTTCCGCGCCGTGGCCGACATGATCGTGAACCGTTGCGGCAACCGGCTCATCGTACTTGACGACGCCACCCATGACCGTTGCGCCGCGCTCATCTCACATATGCCTCACGTCATCGCCACCGCCATGATCAACGAGCTGGTGGCCAACCCGAACCGCAACATCGCGGCCGCGCTCGCAGCCGGGTCCTGGCGTGACATGACGCGCGTGGCGCTGACCGATCCGAACCGCACACGTGCCATGGTGGAGGAGGACGCGGCCAACGTGGAGACCTTGCTACGCAACATGGCCAACCGATTGACGTTGGTGGCCAACGTGCTGCATGACATGGCCGATACCGGCGTGCGCCCTACGGAAGGCGACGTGAAGCAAATGGACCGTTTCTTCGCCCAAGGCCAACCGTTCCGCGACTACAAGGCCGCCAGCAGGCAGCCGGAGTACGCCGAACATTGCGCGACGGTCGAACTGTCGATTCCCGAAAACGATTGGCAGCGCACGCTGCTGGAATCCGCCCGCAGAGGCGAGCATATCGTGCGATTCGACGGCGAGCGTACCGCGATCGCGCAGGCGCGTTCCGTGGTCTGACGACTGACGCCATCGCTATGCAAAAGCGCCGCAATCGCAGAAAATCAGTGCGATTGCGGCGCTCTTGTCTTTGCGCGCGGTAGGGGGAGGTATGCGACTACGGACGTGGCCGAGTCATGGAACGTTCCGGCACCGGCTTGATCGTCACGATTTCGTCGGCGGGAATCGTGACACGCTGCTCGGGACGTGAGCCGTTCGCCGCCGCATCGCGCGTCATCTCCAGTTTCTGACCGTCCCACGAACGCACGTGGCCTACGTAATCGCGGAACTTCATACGATGATCGGTAGGATCGACGCCTTCCAAGGTGCGCACCACGATGCGCGCTCCTACTGGAATCTCATTGGGAATAGGCATTGCTGCCTCCTTTCGATGTTCCGCTCCAACTGTCTCACTCGCTCGCCACGGCGTCAAGGACCGGCTGCTTCAACGCGCGGGAGGCGGGGGAGATGCTGGACACCAGACCGACCACAATCGATAGCAGCAGGAACACGAGCAGCTGCAACCACGGAATCGCCAGCGTCTCCAAACCTTCGGACGCGTAGACCGCACGAATCACCACTCCCGCGGCGACGCCGACGATCAAACCCAACACCGTGCCGAACACGGAGATGATCGCCGCTTCGATGCCAAGCATGCCACGCACCTGGCCACGTGACGTGCCGATGACACGGAGCAGACCAATCTCCTTGGTGCGTTCCGACACGCTCAACGCCAGCGTGTTCACGATGCCGAAAATGGCGATGATGATGGACAAAGCCAGCAACGCGTACAGGACCATGAGCATCTGATCGATCATCGAGCTCATCGTGGACTTGTACTCGTCACGATCGAACACGACGATTGTATAGTATTTCTTGATTGTTTTCTTCAGGGCCTTCTTGACTTGGGCCGTGTCGGCGCCCCGCTTGTCCGTGACGAACGCCTGCATGACGAACATGGTCTGCTTGTTGCCGATTTGCTCGGCCAAATCGTCGTTGACGATCGCGAAATCGCGGTATACGGAATTCGACACGATCGCGCCGATGGTCAGCGTCTTTCCGGTGGTGACCTTCTTCGTCTTGACCAGCGTTTTCGGATCGACGTTCTTGGCGTCGTTCGTGTACTGTTCGATTTCCGAAGCCTTGGCCTGCGCTCCTGTCAAGTCGCCGGATGCGGCCAATTGCTGGGCCTGCGACTGCAATTCCTGCACATGCGCCTGCACCTTGGCCTGGTAATCGGCCTGCGCCTTGGCTGTGGCCTCCTTGTCTACCACGATGTTCTCGGCCGTGGCCTTGACCTTCTGACCCACATGCCATCCACGATCGTCGGCAATGGTCTTGCCGACGAGCAGCTTGCCATCCTTCAACGCGGCAGCGGCATCACCTTCGGTGGTTTCGGCGGCGAAGATCTTGGTGAACAGTTCCGGCTGTGTGGCGAACGTGAACCCGTTGATGGCTTTGCCGTCATATTTCACACCAAGCACCACACGGTTCGACACCACATGATTCACGCCATCGACCTTTTTGATGTCTTTGATGGCCTGGTCGGGAATCTGCCCGGCCGAAGCCGAAGATACGGCGAAATCGGCTTTGAGCCCGGTATCCACCAGCGAATTGACCGAAGCCTTCGCCGACGTGGCCACCACGCCCAGACAGCTGACAATCGCCACTCCCACGAACAGGGCGGCTGCGGTGTTGGACGTGCGACGTTTCGAACGAGAAATGTTACGTTGCGCGAGACGCCCGGTCACGGTGAAGACCTTCGATGGCAGCCAGCCGAGCACCGCGCCCGCGGTGGACACGTATGCCGGTCCCGCCACAATCACGCCGATCACGGCCAGCGCCGCGCCAATACCGAGCGGCCAGCCGACAGCGATACTGTTGAGCGCCTTCCACGGCGTCGGACCGCCGTCACCATCCGCGGCGGCCAAAGCGTAGGTGAAGCCCCAGCTCAGGAAGCCCAACAGCACCATGACGGTGCCGAGGATGCCACGTGCGAGGACAGACTTTTCCGGATTGACGGTTTCGTTCATCGCCTGAATCGGCGGGGCAAGCGCCGCATTTCGCGCCGGCAGGGCCGCACCGATCAACGTCACCACAATGCCGACCACAAGGCCGACGAGCATGTCGGAAACGGTCGGATTGGTGGCGCCGGTCAATGGCATACCCATATTCGCCAAACCGGATGCGATGAGTTTGACCATGCCCCAGCCGAGCCCGATGCCTGCGAGCGAACCTACCAGGCCCAGCAACAGAGCTTGCACGATCACCGTGGAGAACACTTGCAGGGGAGAAGCGCCGATGGAACGCAGCAGCGCATAGCCGCGCATCGACTCGCGCACGATCATGGAGAACGTGTTGGCGATGATGAACGAGCCGACAAACAATGCGATCACCGCGAAAATCAGAATAAGCGGTTGGATGAAGCCGAGCGCGTCCTGCGTGGATTTGGTTGATTCGTCACGGTATTCATCACCGGTGATGGCATGTGCCTTCGCCGATCTCGGCAGCGCCTTGTTGATACGGTCCGCCAGCTGCTGCTGCGCGTTGTCGTCAAGCGGCGTGGTCTTATTGCCGTAGACGCTGATCAACGCAGTCTTGTCCGGATCGTCCGATTGCTTGTTCGCCTGTTCCTTGGCCGTCGCGGGATCGATGGCGATGATGATGGCGCCTGCCTGGCTGGCATCGGTGGTGAAGATGCCGCTGACGGTCACCTTATGAGCGCCGTCCGGATAGACGATTTTCGTCTTATCGCCGACCTTCAGACCCGACTGTTCGGCGGCGAAGGAATGAAGGGCGATCTCATCGCCGTTCTTCGGCCACGTGCCGGTCGTGAACTTGGCGGACCGCCACGGCGACGACTTGCCCATGCCTATGGCGAGCGTCGGAGACCCCATGGTGGTCACCGCATCGCCATGCTTGTCGAGCAGCACTACGCCGGACAGCATGTGCACGACGCGTGCCGAGGAAACACCGTCGACCTTGGCTATCGTACCCGCCAGATCGACGTCGACATCGTTGTAGTTTTTCGTCGATCCCATCGACATCGCCGACGAATCTTTTTTCTTCTCCTGCGAACCGCGCACGTACACGTCATGGTCCGCATTGGTGGACATCATCTGTGAAACCTGGTTGTTGAGCATTTCGCGGAAACAGAACGAGCCGACCACGAAACTCACGCCGAGCGCGATGGCCACGATCGACATGATGAAACGGCCGAAATGGCTGCGCGCGTCGCGCAATCCTATGCGAATCATGCCTGCGAGTCCTCCGTCACGGTCGGAACGGCGGTGGAGGCGGCGTACTTGGAAACATCGTCGATGTCGTCGTCGCCGGCGAACACCTCAAGAATCTCGTTGTACGTCGGATGCTGCATGTCGCGGGTGATGTTGCCGTCGGCGAGCACCAGCACACGGTCCGCGAAGGAGGCCGCACGCGGATCGTGGGTGACCATGACGATCGACTGGCCGTAGTCGCGTACCGAATCGCGCAGGAAGCCAAGCACTTCACGGCTGGAACGCGAGTCGAGGTTGCCGGTCGGCTCGTCGGCGAAGATCACGGACGGTCGTGCCATGATGGCGCGGGCGCAGGCCACACGCTGCTGCTGGCCGCCGGACAGCTGGCTTGGACGGTGCGTGAGCCGCTTCTCCAGACCGACCACCTTGACCACTTGGTTGAACCAGTCGCGGTCGATCGGACGTTTCGCTATCTGCAATGGCAGCAGGATGTTCTCCTCGGCGGACAGCGTCGGCACCAGATTGAACGACTGGAAAATGAACCCGATCTGTTCGCGGCGCAGATCCGTCAGCTGCTTCTGGTTCATGGAGGAGACCTCGAGGCCCTCCACCATCACCTTGCCGGACGAAGGGGCGTCGAGTCCGGCCATGCAATGCATGAGCGTGGACTTGCCGGAACCGGAAGGGCCCATGATGGCGGTCATTTCACCGCGCTTGAATTCCACATTCACATGATCCAACGCCATCACTTCGTTGTCTTTTGAGCCGTAGACCTTGGTCAGGTCGATGGCGCGGGCCACAATCCCATCATCGGGGTTTTCGGCTGTCGGATGCTGTACGTCATGAATGGAATGACGAGTCATAATACCGCCTGTTCGTAGGATGCCTAATCGTCATCAGTCTATCGGTATGGGGACATAATGGAATCGTGCCATCGCGTGAGATGACATTCGATCGCGTTGCGGAATGGCATTTATACGGTGTCTGCGTGGTGTCTGTTCATTTCAGACGAAGCGGAAGGTGGTTTGCATGTGTTTCGATGATGCGTTGGACGGATTCGACGCCTATCTGAAAGCCAACCGTGGATTGAGTGCAAACACCCGCAGGGCGTACCGCAGCGATGTCGAGGAATGCTTGGTGGCGTTGCGGAAACAGGGTTGCGTGGATCTGAATGAGGTGACCATCGAGGATTTGCGCCTGTGGATGGCCGAATCGTCCAAAAATCACGCACGCAGCAGCATGGCGCGCAAAACCGTCGCCGTGCGTGGATTCTTCGCATGGGCGTACGACCATGACATGGCGTCCGCCAACCCGGCGGCTTCGTTGCAGACGCCGAAAATCCCCGATACGCTGCCGGCGGTATTGAACGAAACGCAGGCGCAGCAGCTGATGGACCGCGTTGATGAGGACGGCATGGAGGCGCGATCGCAGGAACCGAATATGAAAAAACAGGCGATCGCGCTGCGTGACGCGGCCATGCTGGAACTGCTCTATGCCACCGGCATGCGTGTGGCGGAACTGGTCGGACTCGACGTGGCCGACGTGACATTCGGCAACCGCACGGTGAAAGTGACCGGCAAAGGCGACAAGCAGCGTGTCATGCCATTCGGCGCACCAGCCGACAAGGCCTTGCGCGATTGGCTGGAACATGGCCGTCCCGTACTATGCGGTGACATGTCGGACGACGCGTTCTTTTTGGGATCGCAGGGCGGGCGGATCGATCAACGTATGGTGCGCAAGGTGGTGCACGACCGGGCACGGGAGGCCGGCGTGCCAGACATCAGTCCGCATGCGTTGCGCCACAGTGCGGCGACCCATATGCTCGACGGGGGAGCGGACCTGCGTGAGGTGCAGGAGATGCTGGGGCATTCCTCGCTGAAGACCACGCAGCGTTACACACACGTGTCCATCGAACAGTTGAAGGCACGATACGGGCAGGCGTTTCCACGGGCGTGACGCGGATTGGCAAAGTACGCTGACAGCGAACGGATATGTCCGCGTCCGTCCATACACACGATGCGGATAAGTTGTCCCGGCGATAAGAGGGAAAAACGGATTGTTTTATCAGATGATGAGTTTTGATTTGGCTATTTTGCATGGGCCTCCCTCGGATATGGAGCGGTTGTCCCTCAATCGAGCGATAATGAACCCACCATCAGAACGAAGACGGACGTTGATGCCACGGTATTGACGCCCGCCTTCTTTTTGAGCAGGGTCTTACGGCTCTGGAAATAATGGATAAGGAGAATATGAATTCCATGAAGAAGAAAGCTCTGGCTTTCGCTGCGGCCGCATGCGCATTCGGCATGCTGCTCAGCGGTTGCGGCTCTTCCAACGGTGACTCCACCGCTGACAAGGGTTCCAACGTCATCACCGCATACAATTCCGAACCGCAGAACCCGCTCATCCCGGGCGACTGCAACGAGACCGGCGGCGGCAAGCCGCTCGACCTGCTGTTCGCACGTCTGATTTCCTTCGACGCCAAGGGCAACGCCTCCAACGAAGTGGCGGAGTCCATCAAGTCCAACGATGACGCCACCCAGTACACCATCAAGCTCAAGGATGGTTGGAAGTTCACCGACGGCACCCCGGTGACCGCCGAATCCTTCACCAAGGCATGGAGCTACACGGCCAACGCCAAGAACGCACAGCTCGGCTCCTCCTTCTTCTCCACCATCAAGGGCTACGACAAGCTCCAGGATGGAGACAAGCTCAAGGGCGACGAACAGCTCGAGGGCCTGAAGGTCGTCAACGACCATGAATTCACCGTCGACCTGAACCGTTCCGACTCCGTGTTCGCCATCAAGGTCGGCTACACCGCATTCGCTCCGCTGCCGGAATCCTTCTTCAAGGATCCGAAGGCCTTCGGCGAGAAGCCGGTCGGCAACGGCCCGTACAAGTTCCAGTCCTGGGACCACGACAACCAGATCGTGCTGGTGAAGAACCCCGACTACAAGGGCAACCGCGTCGCCAAGAACGACGGCGTGACCTTCAAGGTCTACACCAAGGATGAGGCCGCCTACGCCGACATCCAGTCCGGTTCCCTCGACGTGATGGAGTCCGTCCCGGCCTCCGCCACCAAGACCTTCCAGAAGGACTCCACCGTACAGGCCTACAACAAGGCCGGCTCCGTCATCCAGCAGTTCACCATCCCGGCCAAGCTGAAGCACTTCGAAGCCGACACCGAGGAAGGCACCCTGCGTCGCCAGGCCGTCTCCATGGCCATCAACCGCGAGAACATCTGCAAGAAGGTGCTCAACGGCACCGGCACCCCGGCCGCCGACTTCACCTCCCCGCTGACCCCGGGCTACTCCGATTCCCTCAAGGGTTCCGGCAACCTGAAGTACAACGAGAAGAAAGCCAAGGAACTGTGGGCGAAGGCCAACGCCATCAGCCCGTGGACCTCCGATGACAAGCTCACCTTCGCCTACAACGCCGATGGTGGCCACGAAGTCATCTACACCGCCGTGGTCAACTCCATCAACAACGTGCTGGGCGCCGGCGTGGCCGCCACCAACCCGTACCCGACCTTCAACGATTTCCGCACCGCCGTGTCCGACCGCAAGGTGAACGGCGCGTTCCGTAGCGGCTGGCAGCCGGATTACCCGTCCGCCGAAAACTACCTGGTGCAGAACTTCGCCTCCGCCGCTGCCGATGGCAACGGCTCCAACGATGGCGACTACAAGAACCCGGAGTTCGATGCGCTGTGCGACAAGGCCGCTGCCTCCAAGTCCGTCGCAGACGCCAACAAGCTGTACCAGCAGGCACAGGAAGTGCTGCTCAACGACCTGCCGGCCGTTCCGCTGTACTACGCCAATGCCTATGGTGTGGCCTCGACCGGTGTCTCCGGCTTCGAGATGAACTGGCAGAACCTGCCGGTCTACGAGAACATGACCAAGTCCGGCAAGTGAGCCGTTCTCTGATTTTGATTTCGTAGGATCGACATGAAGGAAGGAACGGATTCGAATATCCGTTCCTTCCTTTCCGCGTAATAAACGGGGCTTCCATCGGAGGTCCATGACGGCTGGACATGCGACATCAACAGAAGATGTCCGCGCGTGGGGTATATTTTCAGCTGTCTTTCATGAAACTGCAATATAAAGCATTGTGGTGCAGTATCACTGATACGTAATGGGGCAAGCGCCGGCCGCCCCGGGCCTCATGTCCTATACGCGTGAGCGTAGGGGACGAAGCCGCAAACGGCTGGCGAACGAGTGAGTAATCAAAAGGAGAAACCAATGGGCAAGTATCTTCTGCGACGCATTCTGCAGATGATCCCTGTGGTTCTCGGCACGACGCTTCTGGTGTATGCCCTGGTGTTCGCGTTGCCGGGCGACCCGGTCAAGGCGATGTTCGGCGACAAGCCGGTCAACGAAGCGGTCGCGGCCCAGATCCGTGCCGAATACAATCTGGACAAGCCGTTCATCGTCCAGTATCTGCTGTTCCTGAAGAACGCGCTGACCCTCGACTTCGGCAAGACCTTCTCCGGACAGCTTGTCATCGACGTGATCGGCCGCGCCTTCCCCGTGACCATCAAGCTCGCCCTGATGGCCTTCGTGTTCGAAGCGGTTTTCGGCGTGATCTTCGGTGTGATCTCCGGCCTGAAGAAGGGCAAGTGGTGCGATACCGTCATCCTGATCTTCTCCCTGCTGCTCATCTCCGTGCCGACCTTCGTCACCGGCTTCCTCTGCCAGTACTTCCTCGGTGTGAAGTGGCATCTGCTGCCGGTCACCGCCGGAACGAATCCAGGATTCCTTGATCTGCTGATGCCGGCCATGGTGCTTGGCTCTGTATCGATGGCGTACATCATCCGTCTGAGCCGTACGGAGATTTCGTCCAACATCGCCCTCGACTATGTGCGCACCGCGCGCGCCAAGGGCATGGACAACAAATCCGTCATGCTGCGCCACGTGCTGCGCAACTCCATGATCCCCGTCGTCACCTATCTGGGCCAGGATCTTGGCGCACTGATGGGCGGCGCGATGATCTCCGAAACCATCTTCAACGTGCATGGCATCGGCTACCTGACCTATCAGAGCATCCTCAAGGGAGAAGGCAACCTGGTGGTGTCCATCGTGACGCTGCTCATGCTGATCTTCGTGGTTTGCAATCTGCTGGTCGACATGCTGTACGCCGCGCTTGATCCGCGAATCCGTTACGCGTGAGTCGAGGGAGGGAACAAGAAATGACCGAAATGAATGAGACCAATCCTTCCACCGTGCTTCCGGGACAGGAACGCTATGTGGCACCGCTCGATGAGACGCCCCTGAAGGCCGTCGACTCGATGGACGAATCCGCACCGGCTTCGAACATGTGGGCCGACGCATGGCGAACCCTGCGTAAGAACCCGCTGTTCATCATCTCCGGACTGCTGATCATCTTCATCGTGTTCGTGGCGCTGTTCCCGAGCGTGTTGACCAAGCAGAACCCGAACTACTGCACGCTCGACAATTCCCTTGAGCCGGCTTCCTCAGGCCATCCGTTCGGCTTCGACCTGCAAGGTTGCGACGTATACTCCCGTGTGGTCTACGGCACCCGCACCTCGCTGAGCGTCGGCGTGTTCGCCACACTGCTGGTGGTGCTGCTCGGAACGCTGATCGGCGCAATCGCCGGCTTCTTCGGAGGATGGGTCGACGCCGTGCTGAGCCGACTGACCGATATCTTCCTCGCGCTGCCGATTCTGCTTGGCGCCATCGTGGTGCTCCAGATGTTCAAAACGAGCAGCTCCATCTGGAAGATCATTCTGGTGATGACGCTGTTCGGCTGGACCTCCGTGGCACGAATCGCGCGAGGTGCTGTGATGGAAGCCAAGAACCTTGAATTCAACACGGCGTCCACCGCTCTGGGATCCACCCCGATCCGCAACCTGTTCCGCCACATCCTGCCGAATTCGCTGGCTCCGATCATCGTGGTCGGCACCACCTCGCTGGCCACCTACATCGTGCTCGAGGCCACGCTGAGCTTCCTGGGCGTCGGCCTGCCCACCACCACGGTCAGCTGGGGCGGAGACATCTCCAACGCGCAGTCCATCCTGCGTACTGACCCGATGGTGCTGTTCTACCCGTCCGCCGCGCTGGCCATCACCGTGCTGGCATTCATCATGATGGGCGACGCCGTCAAGGACGCGCTCGATCCGAAGAGCCGTACGGCCTGAGTGTAAGTGAAGGGATATTCGATGACTGAAATGAATACCGAGAACAACCTCGAGGCCATGCAGCGCGCCCACGGGCCGCTGTTGGAGGTCAAGAACCTCCAGGTCGACTTCACCACCGATGAAGGCAAGGCCGTGCATGCCGTGCGCAACTCGTCCTTCAGCGTGTATCCCGGCCAGTGGGTGGCCATCGTCGGCGAATCCGGTTCCGGCAAATCCACTTCCGCCATGGCCGTGCTTGGCCTGCTTCCGGGAACCGGCCATGTGGTCGGCGGCTCCATCAAGCTTGATGGCCAGGAGATCTCCGGCTTCAAGCAGAAGGATTTCGACAAGCTCCGTGGTAGCAAGATGGGTCTTGTCCCGCAGGATCCGATGAGCAACCTGAACCCGGTGTGGCGCATCGGCACCCAGGTCAAGGAAGCGTTGGTGGCCAACAACATGGACATCGACCACGAAAAGCGTTCCGAATTCGCCAAGGCCCTGGCCGGTGACGAAGTGGAGCTCAAGGGCAATGACGATGAGACCTTCCTTGGTTCCAAGGAACTGCCTGATCTGATCGCCGCGGCCAAGGAGGCTCTTGTCAAGATCGGCAAGAGCGGTGACGAGCTTGACAAGATCATGGCCCGGTTCGCCGAGGAATGGGTTCCGGGATCCGAAACCCGCTGGCGTGTGGCCGATGGCCTGATCAAGGCCGGGGTGAAGGACGATGACGCATGGTACATCGCCAAGAAGTATGTGGTCGGCTCCACCATGGACGACCGCATCGCCGGTCTGCTGTCCGAGGCCGGTCTGCCTGACGCCGCCACCCGTGCCCGCCAGTTCCCGCACGAATTCTCCGGCGGCATGCGTCAGCGTGCGCTGATCGCCATCGGTCTGGCCTGCCGTCCGGAACTGCTCATCGCCGACGAGCCGACCTCCGCGCTTGACGTGACCGTGCAGAAGAAGATCCTCGACCATCTGCACATGCTGACCGATTCCCTGGGAACCGCGGTGCTGTTCATCACCCACGATCTCGGTCTGGCCGCGGAACGCGCCCAGCATATCGTGGTCATGTACAAGGGCCAGGTCGTGGAATCCGGTCCTTCACTGGAAGTGCTGCAGCATCCGCAGCATCCGTACACCAAGCGTTTGGTCGCCGCTGCGCCGTCCTTGGCATCGCAGCGCATCATCTCCGTCAAGGAGCATGGCGGCGACGCCACCGCGGTCATGGAGCACGCGGTGAACGAGGATTCCCTGAAGAAGGGCGAAGCCATCATCACGGTGGATCACCTGACCAAGGAATTTAAACTGCCGCGCAAGAAGGAGATGTTCAAGGCGGTCGACGATGTGAGCTTCTCCATCAAGAAGGGCACCACATTGGCCATCGTCGGCGAATCCGGTTCCGGCAAATCCACCGTGGCCAACATGGTGCTGAAACTGCTTGAGCCGACCGCCGGCACCGTCACCTACGACGGCAAAGACGTCTCCGGATTCAAGGGCAAGGAGTTGCTTGACTTCCGACGTCATGTGCAGCCGGTGTTCCAGAACCCGTACGGATCGCTCGACCCCATGTACTCCATCTACCGGTCCATCGAGGAGCCGCTGCGCATCCACGGCATCGGAGACAAGAAGAGCCGTGCCAAGCGTGTGCGCGAGCTCATCGACATGGTGGAATTGCCGGAATCGGTGATGAGCCGTTATCCGAACGAGCTTTCCGGCGGCCAAAGGCAGCGCATCGCCATCGCGCGCGCCATGGCCCTCGATCCGGATGTGATCGTCTGCGACGAGGCCGTCTCCGCATTGGACGTGCTGGTGCAGGACCAGGTGCTTCGCCTGCTCAACGACCTGCAGGCGGAAAAGGGACTGAGCTACCTGTTCATCACCCATGATCTGGCGGTGGTGCGTCAGATCGCCGATGAGGTCGTGGTGATGCAGCACGGCAAGCTGGTGGAGCATGCCACCACCGACGAGGTCTTCGACCATCCGAAGAAGCAGTACACCCGCGACCTGCTGGACGCCATCCCAGGCGGCAAGCTGCAGCTCGGACTCGACTGATCGCGTCAGCCATCTGGAAAACCTCCCTTCCCACAAGGGAGGTTTTCTTGTATTCCGGCTAGGCTAAGGCGCTATGACGATCACAATCACGACATCGAATGTGAATGGAATCCGCGCGGCGAAACGCAAAGGCATCGAGCAATGGGCCGCGAAGAACACGCCGGACGTGTGGTGCATGCAGGAAGTACGCGCCCCGCAAAACGAAATCGACCCCATCTTCGACGAATTCGGCTTCGAATACGCGACCGCCGGACGCATCGCCGACCAAAGCGGGCTTGATCGCATGAACGAGATCTGCCGTATCAAGGGACGCGCCGGCGTCGGTCTGCTCTCCGCGCTGCCCGTCATCGACAAGCGCTACGGACTGCCGGGACTTGCCGAGGACGTCGATTCCGGCCGTTGGATCGAAGCGGATGTGAAGACCCCGCAAGGGTACACCGTCACTGTCGTATGCGTGTACGTGCACGCCGGCAACACTGACGATCCGGAGAAAATGAAGCAGAAATACCGTTTCCTCGACACCATGCTGGTACGTATGGGACAACTGCGCGATGAAGCGGCGCACGGCGGCAAGCAGGCGGTATTGTGCGGCGATTTCAACATCGCGCACACGCCGCTCGACATCAAGAACGCGAAAGCCAACGAGAAGCACGCCGGCTTCCTGCCCGAGGAACGCGCCTACGTGGACAAATGGCTGGGGGAGTTGGAATTCGTGGATGTGATGCGTTCCCTGTGCGGAGACATCCAAGGACCGTACACCTGGTGGAGCCAGCGGGGCCGCGCCTTCGACAACAACGTCGGCTGGAGGATCGACTACCAGTTCGCCACACCCGAACTCGCCGAAACGGCCCGCGGATTCGTCATCGACAAAGCTCCGACCTACGACCTGCGATGGTCGGATCATGCGCCGCTGAGCATCACCTACGACGTGTGAGTTTTTGCGGCCGTCATCCGGCCAATGCCGGGCAACGGGAGGACACACTCCGATTCCCAGCCCGTATTAAGCATGGGTGCTAGGCTAGTCACGGTTGCAACCGTAATGAAATGAGGAACATCATGGGACTGTTTGGATTCGGCAAGAAGAAGCGTCAGAGCGAGGAAGCCGCTGAAGCCGCCGCCGAAGAGAACGACAAGGCCGATGAGGCCATCTCCGAAACCGCCGAGGCGCCCGCCGGTGGAATTCAGGAAACCATCCTTCCGGAACCGTCCGATGAGTACGACGGCCGTGGCGATGAGCACGGTCCGTGGGACGTCGACGACGAGAACGTGCCCGACTATGACGAATACCTCGACATGGGTGCCTACTATCTGCCGTTCCTCCAAGGCATCGAACTGCGCGTGAAGGCCAACCGCGCCACCCAGCAGGTGCTCGGCACCACCATCACCTACGGATCCTCCAGCGTGGAGATCGAAGCCTTCGCCGCGCCGAAGACCATGGGACTGTGGGATGACGTGCGCGCCGACTTGGTTGAGGCCAACAAAGACGCCAAGGAGACCGACGGCGTGTTCGGCACCGAACTGACACTGCCGGTCGTGGTCAAGGGCGGACGCAAGGTCGTCACCCGCATCGTCGGTGTGGACGGACCGCGGTGGATGCTGCGCGGCATCTTCTCCGGCAAAGCCGCCACCGATCCGGACCACGCCGAAACCAAGGCGCTGAACCAGCTTTTCTCCAACATCGTCGTGGAACGCGGCGAGGACCCGCTGGCCCCGCGTGACCTCATCCCGATGCATCCGCCGGTCGCCCCGGCCGAACGCAAGGCCGCCAAGGAAGCCGCCGAAGCCGAACAGGCAGGCAGGACGATGGACATTCCAGGCCAGCCGAAGGGACCGTTTGACTCCGACCAGCAGGTCGAGGTCAAGACCACGTTGTCGCGTGGACCGATGTTCTCCGAAGTGCGCTGAGCGAACGACGACCACGAAAACACAAACGCATGGCTGAAACCGAAATCAAGAAAAGAACCGGCCTCGGCGCGCTCGCCGACGCCGGCGATGCCGACGATTTCTCCGTCATTGACGCGATCGGCGGTCCGCGCGGCGTCGTCGAATCGATGCTGCCGGGCGTGGTGTTCGTGGTGATGTTCGTCATTACCTCCGACCTGCATCTGACCATCGGCGTATCCGCAGCCCTCGCCGTACTGCAGGTGATCGTCCGCCTATGCCAACGCCAATCCGTCATGGGCGCCGTCTCCGGCCTTCTGGCAGTCGGCATCTGCCTGATCTGGGCATGGAACAGCCACGAGGCGCGCAACTACTACATGTTCGGATTCCTGACCAACGCCTTCTACATCGTGCTGCTCGCCATTTCGTTGATGGTACGTGTACCGGGACTTGGCTTGGTGATCGAATTCATCCGGACACTGCCAACCGAGCATCTGCGCGCATGGCTTGCCGATTGGCGTGGCGACAAGGCATTGAACCGCGCGTACACCATCATCACCGCGTTGTGGATCGGTGTGTTCTCACTGCGACTGGTGGTGCAGGTGCCGTTGTACCTGTCCAACCAGGTCGGCTGGCTCGGCACTGCACGTCTGCTCATGGGCATTCCGTTCTGGGCGTTGGCCATCTGGGTGTCGTACCTCATCGTGGCCACCCCCATGCATCGGCATAAGACGTTGGCCGAACCAAACGCCGACGCGATGGACGACAACAACGAAACGGAGGAACAGCACTGATGGAATCGACCATCCGCATCGAACGATATGCCGACCAAGGCCGTTGCGTCGGCCACATCGACGGACGCGTCGTGTTCGTGCGATTCGCGTTGCCGGGCGAGCTGGTACGCGTCGTGTTGGACGAGCCACATGATCGCGAGGACCGTTTTTGGACTGGCGAAGTGACGGAAGTGCTGGAAGCCAGCGAGGACCGCGTCGAACCCGTATGGCCGTTGGCGGGTCCGCTTGCCATGGGCGGCGGCGTCGGCGGTGCCGATTTGGTGCACGTCTCACTGCCCGGACAGCTTAAATGGAAATCCACGTCCATCGCCGAACAGATGAGACGTCTCGGCCATGTCGACGTTGACGTGCCGATCGAGCGCATGCCCGAGGATGAGGCGGAGCAGGGGCTGCACTGGCGTACCCGCATCGAGATGATCGCGGACGAGAACGGCCGACCGTCCATGCGCAGACGCGGCACCCACGTGCGTGTGCCGATCGACACCATGCCGTTGGCCAGTCGCGCGTTGCTTAACGTGGCCGAGAAGGAACACGTGTGGGATGGGGGATTCACTCCCGGATCGCAGATTCGTCTGTCTGTTCCCGAGCCTCGCGGCAATGCCGAAATCGCCGACAACTACGCCGTGCTCGTCGATGGCGAGGTGACGGCGGGCAATCGCGAGCTTACCGAAAAGGTGACGGTGTGCGGACGTGAATTCGAATATGGTGTGGACGCCGGCGGATTCTGGCAGATGCACCGTCACGCGCCGATCGCGTTGACCGGCCATGTGATGTCCTTGGTGCATGGCGAGCTTGACGGCGCCACTTCCGCATGCCTGTGGGATTTGTATTCCGGTTCCGGCCTGTTCACGCTGCCGTTGGCCACGTTAAGCGCCGGCCGCACGCGCATGCTGAGCGTGGAAGGTGGCAAGACCGCTGTCAAACACGCGCAACGCAATCTGAGGGCCATCCATTTGGGCAATGTCGACGCCCGTGTGGGCGATGTGGCCAAGACGCTTGCCAACGTACGCAACGATTTGGCCAAACCCGATATCGTGGTGCTTGATCCGCCGCGTGCCGGCGCACGTGCGAAGGTATGCAGGCAGATCGCCGAATCCGGCGCGCGAAGCGTCGTATACATCGCCTGCGACCCGGCATCGCTGGCACGCGACACCGCCACATTGGCCTCGCTCGGATACGATCTTGCCGATATTCGCGCATTCGACATCTATCCGACCACCCACCATGTCGAAACGGTGGCGCTATTCAGGAAAGCCACACGATGACCGGTTTCGCGCGGCGTGCCGCAGCCGGTCTCCTTGCAGCCGTCTTCGGCATCTCCATGCTGGCCGGCTGCACGCCGAACAATGCCGCGGTGGGAGATACGCAGTCCGCAGGCGATGCGGTCGCCCACAGCATGAAGGACCGCAACAGTCTCGACGTGGCCATGATCGGCTCCCAAGACGAACAGACCGATCGCCTGGCGTTGGATGCCATGGAGGCGGGCGGGCTCAGGCCGGTGTATCTGCCGGTCGCCGGCACGGTCGACATGCAGGACACCGCCCGGCAAGCGGTCGAGGATATGGCGCAACGCATGGTCAGCATCATCGTCATTTCGGGAATCGACATGTCCGGCGTGAACCATGACGGCTGGTACGACACGCTGACAACCGCAAGACAGGCGGGCATTCCAGTGGCACTGCTCAACCCGATCGCCACGCCGACCGACAGCACGCTGTTCGCTGCGACGCTCACAATCAACGACCGCATGACGGATGCGACGCCGCTTGCCGACGCGGTAGCCGGCATAGCCAACAATGACCCGCACGACAGAACAATCCTCGTCACCACCATCAGCCACGGCGGCAAACAGTGAACCGCTCCACGCATTCGGGTGAGTTCGAATCGGTTCGGATGAGTGGCGCTGAACGCACCCTGAGAAAACCCTGAATTTTGCCGGAGCTTTACGGGAAAAGCCTGCGGGTGCGCATCGCCAAGCGGTAGGCTGGCAGCATGAGTGAAAGTCAAACCATGCCTGAAACCAGTGAAAAGGGGCTCACCGCAGCGGAAGTCGCCGCCCTTACGGAAAGCGGGCAGGTCAACGCCGTCAAATCGTCCACGTCACGTTCGTTCGCCGACATCGTGCGAGCCAACGTGTTCACCCTGTTCAACGGCATCGTCTTCGCCGCCATGGTCATGGTATTGGTCACGGGATCATGGAGAGACGCCGTGTTCGGCCTCGTCATCCTCATCAACACCGGCATTGGCATCGTCACCGAGCTGAAAGCCAAACGAACGCTCGACAAGCTTTCCATCCTCGTAGCCTCCGACTATCTCGTACGACGCGACGGCAAGGACGTCGAAGTGCCGCACAACGAAATCGTGCTCGGCGACCTCATGTGGATCCGCTCCGGCGAACAGGTTCCCGCCGACGCGCAGATCGTGCGCACCTGGGGCCTGGAACTCGACGAATCCATGCTCACTGGCGAATCGCGCACCGTGCGCAAGAACGAAGGCGACGACATCTATTCCGGATCCACCGCGGTCTCCGGCATGGCCTTGGTCAAGGTCAACGCGGTCGGCGCGCACAGCTATGCCGCCACCTTGACCGCGCAGGCGAAGGTCTACAAAAAGACCGTGTCCGACCTCAACAAGGGCATCAACACCATCCTCAAATTCATGACCTTCCTCGTCGTGCCGCTGTGCGTGCTGCTCATCTGGTCGCAGGTGCACGCGGTCGGCGGTTGGGACGTAGCCATCTCCACCGGCCAATGGCGTTCCGCCGTGGTGTCCGCCGTGGCTGGCGTGGTCGGCATGATCCCCGAAGGCCTCGTACTGCTCACCTCGCTCAACTTCGCGCTCGCCGCCATCCGTTTGGCACGCAAGAACACGCTCGTGCAGGAGCTCGAATCCGTGGAGACCCTCGCACGCGTGGACTGCCTGAACCTCGACAAAACCGGCACCGTCACCGACGGCGGCATCATGCTCAACGAAATACGCATGCTGGATGGCATCGGAGCCAATACCGTTGACGAACATGCCGTGAAACAGGCGCTGTACGACCTGTCGAACGAAGGACAGCCGAACGGCACCGGATTGGCGATTCTCAACGGACTGGGCAAGCAGGGATTCTCCGCCGGTCCCGTCGCGGCGCGCGTTCCGTTCTCGTCGGCACGCAAATGGAGCTCGATTGCCGATGACGGCGCGGTATGGACGATGGGCGCGCCGGAAGTCGTGCTGTCCCACTTGGATGGCGATTACGCCGACGTTCTTCGACTGGTCAACGATTCCGCACACGACGGCAACCGCGTGCTGCTGATCGCACGGCATGACGGCAAGGCGCCCGCCGATTACGAAAGCGATCCCGCCATCGACCCCGCATCGCGGCCCGTCGCGCTGGTATTATGCTCCGAGCACATTCGCGACGACACCGAAGCCACACTCGCCTGGTTCCGCGAACAGGGCGTGCGCTGCCGCATCATCTCCGGCGACAATCCCGTCACCGTCGGTGCGATCGCAAGAAAAGTACGGCTCACCGGAGACGAGGAGCCACGGTTCATGGACGCGCGAGAACTGCCCGCCGACATCACGGAACTGGCGAAAGTACTGGAGAACGTGGACGTGCTCGGCCGTGTCCTGCCCGACCAGAAGAAGGCGATCGTCCAGGCGCTGCACCTAGGCGATCATGTCGTGGCGATGACCGGCGACGGCGTGAACGACGCGCTCGCCATCAAGGAGGCCGACCTGGGCATCGCGATGGGCAACGCGGCACCCGCCACCAAAGCCGTCGCACAAGTGGTGCTCGTCGATTCGAAATTCTCGCATCTGCCCGATGTGGTGGCACGTGGACGCCAGGTCATGGCCAACATGGAACGCGTGGCCAGCCTGTTCCTCGTCAAAACCGTATATTCCGCGCTGATCTCGCTCGGCGTGGTGCTGACGCAGATCCCATTCCCATACCTGCCCCGCCATATCACCTACATCGGCGCACTCACCATCGGCATGCCGGCGTTCATCCTCGCGCTTGCGCCGAACACGCGCCGCTACATTCCGGGCTTCCTCAGGCGCGTGGTGCACTTCGCATTGCCGGGAGGCATCGCCACGGCTCTGTCGATTCTCGCCGATTCGTGGCTGTTGCCGAAGTTCATGGGCTGGGACGCACAGCATTCCGCCGCGCAGCTGGGCATGCTTCGTGGCGTCAACGCGATTATCCTGCTGATGATGGGCATCTTCGTACTGGCGCGCGTGGCCCGTCCACTCAACTCGTGGAGAGGCGGTCTGGTATTGGCGTTCGCCGTGGCGGGCGTGGCCGGCATGTTCATTCCGCCCGTCGCGCGTTTCTTCGCGCTCGTGATACCGTCCGGCGAAATGCTCGCGGCGACGGGCGTCGCGCTTGTGGTGTCCGCCATCGTTTTCGTGCTGTGCCTGTGGTGCGTGCCGAAAATAGTCGCCATTTTCTCACGTTTCAAGAAGACACGCCAGTGCTGAAGTAACGTGGCTGTATCGTTGGCAACGGATAATCGGCTGCTGGAAAGTTTCAACCAGCCACAAAAGCTCGGAGGTAGCATGTCTGTGCGCGACGACCAGCTCGACACCCTGAAGGTGGGCGGCAAGGATTACGACTTTTACCGTATCGCGGATTTGCCGGGCATCGATCATCTCCCGTATTCGTTGAAGGTTCTCGTTGAGAACCTGGTGCGCAACATCGATGGCGCCAACATCACGGATGATCATGTCAAGGCTCTGTTGGATTGGGATCCGGCCGCACAGCCGAGCCACGAGATCCAGTTCACCCCGTCCCGCGTGGTCATGCAGGACTTCACCGGCGTGCCGTGCATCGTCGACCTCGCCACCATGCGTGACGCCGTCAAGGAGCTTGGCGGAGATCCGGAAGTCATCAACCCGCAGGTCCAGTCCGACATGGTCATCGACCATTCCGTGCAGATCGACAAGTACGGCGTGGCCGACGCGGTCGAACAGAACATGGACATCGAATACCAGCGCAACGGCGAACGCTACCAGTTCCTGCGCTGGGGACAGCAGGCCTTCCGCAACTTCCGCGTGGTGCCGCCGGGAACCGGCATCATCCACCAGGTCAATATCGAATACCTCGCCAAAGTCGTCATGACCAAGGCGGGGGAGCGCGGTCGCGACCTCGCCTACCTCGACTCCTGCGTGGGCACCGATTCGCACACCACCACCGTCAACGGTCTGGGCGTGCTCGGCTGGGGCGTCGGCGGCATCGAAGCCGAAGCCGCCATGCTCGGCCAGCCGATCTCCATGCTCGTGCCGCGCGTCGTCGGCTTCAAGCTCACCGGATCCATTCCGGAAGGCGTCACCGCCACCGACGTGGTCCTCACCATCACCGACATGCTCCGCCAGCACGGTGTGGTCGGCAAATTCGTGGAATTCTACGGCGAAGGCATCGCTTCCGTGCCGCTGGCCAACCGCGCCACCATCGGCAACATGGGACCGGAATTCGGCTCCACCTGTGGCATCTTTCCGATCGACAACGTCACCCTCGACTACCTGCGTCTGACCGGCCGTTCCGAAGAGCAGATCGCTCTCGTCGAAGCCTACGCGAAAGCCAACAAGCTCTGGGGCGACGCCACCGATCCGGACTACGTAGAACCGCAGTACTCCGAATACCTGGAACTCGACCTCGGAACCGTTGTGCCGTCCATCGCAGGCCCGAAGCGTCCTCAGGACCGCATCAGGCTGTCCGAATCGAAAGAGAAGTTCGAAGCCACGCTACCGGCATACGAAACCGACAAAACCGTGCAGAAGCCGATCGCGGTATCCACTGACTTCCGCGGCGACTTCGATATCAAGAACGGCGACGTGGCGATCGCGTCCATCACGTCGTGCACCAACACCTCCAACCCGTCCGTCATGATCGCCGCCGGCCTGATCGCCCGCAACGCGCATGCCAAGGGACTGAAGCCCAAGCCGTGGGTCAAGACGTCACTTGCTCCGGGCTCCCAGGTCGTCGCCGACTATCTGAAGGCCGCCGGTCTGCAGGATGATCTCGACGCGCTCGGCTACCAGCTGGTCGGCTTCGGCTGCGCCACCTGCATCGGCAACTCCGGCCCGCTGCTGCCGGAAATCTCCGAGGCCATCAACGCCAACGACCTGACCGTCACCTCCGTGCTGTCCGGCAACCGTAACTTCGAAGGCCGCATCAGCCCGGACGTCAAGATGAACTACCTCGCGTCCCCGCCGCTTGTCATCGCCTACGCGCTCGCCGGCACTATGGATTTCGATTTCGAAACCCAGCCGCTCGGCAAGGACCAGGACGGCAACGACGTGTACCTGAAGGACATCTGGCCTACCAATGAGGAAGTCGCCGCAGTGGTGGATGGCACCGTCAGCCGCGAGATGTTCCTCAAGGATTACGCCTCCGTGTTCGAAGGCGACCGCCGTTGGAAGGGCCTTGACGTGCCGGAAGGCGAACTGTTCGCATGGGATGAGAACTCCACCTACGTGCGCAAGCAGACCTTCTTCGACGGCATGAAGGCCACCCCGGATCCGGTCAAGGACATCCACGGCGCCCGCGTGCTCGCACTGCTCGGCGACTCCGTGACCACCGACCACATCTCCCCGGCAGGCGCGTTCAAGGCCTCCAGCCCGGCAGGCAAATACCTGACCGACCGTGGCGTCGAACCGAAGAACTTCAACTCCTACGGTTCCCGTCGAGGCAACCATGAGGTCATGGTCCGTGGCACGTTTGGCAACATCCGCCTGCGCAACCAGTTGCTCGCCTCCGTCGGCGAGGAAATCACCCCTGGTGGCTACACCTACGACTTCCTCGACAAGAAGCCGACCACAATCTTCGAAGCGTCTCGCGACTATATCGACCATGATGTGCCGCTCGTCGTGCTCGCAGGCAAGGAATACGGTACCGGCTCCTCCCGTGACTGGGCCGCCAAGGGCACCGTCATGCTGGGCGTCAAAGCCGTCATCACCGAAAGCTTCGAACGCATCCACCGTTCCAACCTCATCGGCATGGGCGTGCTGCCATTGCAGTTCCCCGAAGGCGAATCGTATGAGAGCCTCGGCCTGAACGGCACCGAAACCTACGACATCTCCGGTGTCGAGGAACTCAACAAGGGCGTCACCCCGAAGACGGTCCACGTCACCGCCACCCACGCGGACGGTTCCACGACCGAATTCGATACCGTCGTTCGCATCGATACGCCAGGCGAAGCGGACTACTACCGCAACGGAGGTATTCTCCAGTACGTCCTGCGCAACCTGATGCGCTAGGCGTCGGACGGGGCTGATACGCGGGCATGGCGAAAGTGACATTGCGGGACGTGGCCGATCTCCATCGCAACCGCCTCATGGGCGGTGAACGACAACCGGGACGTGCGGATCACGGAATCCACACGCCGCAAGGTGCGCAGGGCCGCTGACGAACTCGGCTACCATCACAACGCGCTCGCCCGCGGATTGGCCCGAGGCCGCTCCGACATCATCGGCTTCATCAGCGACGGAGTGGCCACATCGCCCTTCGCCGGCCAGGTGATCCAAGGCGCGCAGGATGAAGCCTGGCGTAATGGGAAAATTCTGCTGGTGGTGGATACCGACGGCAGAAAAGACGTGGAGCGCAGAACCTTCTCGTTCATGTTCGAACACCAGGTCGAGGGCATCATTGGATTGGCTACAATGTATTAGACAGTCCGATGAGGGACGAATGACATGGGATTGGAGGCCGACGATGGCCGACCCGAAGCATCCCCGCCACCACGACGAGGCGTTCAAACGGCAGATCGCGCAGTCGTGCGAGAGCGGCAAGCCATCCCGGGAGATCAGGGCCAGGCACGACATCGCGCGATCGACCCCGCGGCGCTGGGTCCAAGGCATCCGCGACAGCGGCTCCACCCGGGCCGCGGACAACCGCACGCCCGGGCGGAACGAGCCGGTCGAGCCGGGGAGGCGCGACCGACA
>NZ_CP109653.1:2366382-2531784 GCF_025908335.1 Bifidobacterium sp. KRGSERBCFTRI | reverse complement strand
AGCATATCACACCGCGCGATCTTCATCCCATGAACACCCCTCCAAACCGGAAGAACAACAACTCCCGACTATTTTCTCCCCACCTACATGCCTCTCCTGGGGTCATTTCATACCTTGCCAGCATATCGGCAATAGCATGCCTATTCAGCAAAGCAAAAGCCCACCGCATGAGCGATGGGCGAATTGCATATGAAATCTTGTGCAAAAGATCACACGCACGTACGCATGGAGATGTCTGCCGAGCGGGTGTCAATATAACGCCGCTGCCATTCCAAGCATTGGTACGTCTGCGTGGCGTCAGAAAGCGCGCGGTGCTCCTCAACATCGCCAATGCCGTAACGCTGGATCAGATCGACAAGACGATGCCGTTCAGAGGGGAACAGCAGTCGGTCTATATGCATGGTGTCAATGGGACGCACGGAAAAGCGTGTGGAGTCGCTGAACACACGTTCCGCATTGGCAATGAGGAATGAGAGATCGAATTTGGTGTTATGTCCCACCAAACGGTCATTCTCGGTCCAGTGTATGAAATCCCCGAGTATGTCTTCTATGACGGGCTGGTCTTCGAGCATCTCGTTGGAAATGCCCGTGAGCTCCGTTATGCGTGCGGAGACGCGCCTGCCGGGATTGACGAGCTGCGTGAACCGATCCACTATCTTGCCGTCGCGCACTTTGACGGCGCCAATCTCGGTGATACGGTCATTCTGTGCGCTGAAGCCGGTCGTCTCCAGATCGAGTGAGATGTAATTCATGGGGATTCGCGATGCTGGCTTCATGGCCACCTCGTTTCTACCGTCTGCCTGCAGTTCCCTGCACCCTTCTTCTTGCCGAATAAATTACTACTTCCATTGTAGTACGCAATAAAATATTCGTTTTTCTTGTTTACCAGTCTATCGGAACACACCATGAACATACGCGGCAAAGTATTATCGTCGCAATTCATACGCAATCATTCACGATTCCACTATAAACGTGGGGTCACTGTGCGCGTGCAGTAAAAAATATGTGTATAGATTATAAAGATGGCGCTTAAACCAGCTGCGGGAACTGTGATGTGATTGTGCGCTCGTGATCCATGTATGCGGTTGTCTCATGCATGGCCATGGTGATTGTCGCCTGGCGAATGTCTGCACCGGGAGCGTCGTCGCGGGCGTCTGCAGAGGTGGTGAATGGCAGACGCATCTGGTGCCACACCGCATTGCCGTGCACGGATTGGCTGCGGCCCTCGTCAATGAACCCGAACGAGCTGTAGAATGGCAACATTTTCTCCTTGCAGGCGAGCACGATGCCGTGCCTGTGCGAAAGCGCGCTGTCGAGAATCACGTGGCGCATAAGGAACGAGGCACAGCCACGATGCTGGTACATGGGTGCGGTGTTGACGCCGAGTATCATCTGCCAAGGGGCATCGTCCGCATGCAGGGCCGTGGAGGCGTACATATCGTCGGTGAGGTCGGGTGAGCCCACGCATGGCCCGTCGATGAAGCTGACGAGCATGCCGTCGTCGACCTGGGCTGGGAAGCAGTCGTTGTCCGGCTCGGCGGGATTCACCAGAAGCCAGAAGTGGTTTGGATAGCTCTCCACTCTGTTGGCCAGTTGGTCGATGTCGGCCGCCTCCTGCGGAGGGAAGCACGCGGCCTCCACTGCTGCCAGCGCGTCGAGGTCGTCAAGCGTCGCATGTCGAACAAGCATAAGGAACATACTCTCTCAGGGCATACCCAATTGCGGGCGAAGCGGTGTTTTCGCGCCCGCGAGCTGAAATGGCGGCGTCCGAGGCATGAATGGTGCGGCAGCGATGCCGTGAGGTTGCCATGGACCTCCCAACCGGGCGGTATGGATATAACACGTATTCGAATTTGCTTATACCTAGGCAGATGCCTGTGATTTCACCAGTATTGAGCCGCATATCAGTTTTGGCTATAGCCACGCCGGTGAATCGCCCGCCGCCGCTTCGTACAGTGTCAACTGTCGGTTCGAGTAAAGCTCCTTGAGAACGGGATGCATTGCCGAACGGGCAGAGAGCAACGAAAGGAAGGGATCTCAGTGAAATACGCGATTCTCGGAGCAGGCGGCATGGGCATTCAGTATGGCGTGCTGTTGCAGGAATTCGCACATCAGCAGGTGGATTTCGTGGACACCTGGACCGAGAACGTCGAGAAGATTCGCGAACAGGGTGGTGCCTATGTGTCGCAGGACGGTGAGGGACGCCACCTGGTGCCGATCAACGTGTACTACCCGGAGGAGTATGCCGGAGACCCGGACGTATGGATCGTGTTCGTCAAACAGCATCAGCTTCCCGAATTTCTTGAGCGCACCGCGCCGCATTTCCGCGAGCATCAGGTGGTGTTCTCGGCGATGAACGGCTACGGGCATTTCGAAAAGCTCGCCGAGTACTTCCCGAAGCATCGCATTTATGGCGGAACGGCGCTGATCGGCGCGTATGTGTACGGTCCCGGTGATTTCAACTTCACCGGAGGCGCACATGCGAAGGCGATGAACCTGTGCGCGTACGACGAGCATGATGTGGAGGAGGATCCAATCGAGCGGCAGCTGTTCGCCGATTTCCAGGCGGCCACGCTGAATCCGACCATCGTGCGGCATTTCCTCGGCATGTGCCTGGCGAAGATCGTGTTCAACTCGGTGCTCAACACGTTGTGCACAATGTATCAGATTCGCTTCGGCGAGTTCGCCTCGCACCCCGCGGCTCCGATTCTCACCGAACGACTGGTCGACGAGGCATATGGGGCCGCCGAGGCCGCCGGCGTGCAATTGCTCGGCACGCGGGAAAGCGAGGTGGAGACGATAATGCACACGGCTTCGATTGCGCATCCGTTGCATTATCCGTCGATGTACCAGGATCTGACGAGATGCCGGCCGACCGAAGTGGACTACATCAACGGCTACATCGCACGCCTGGGGCGCGAACACGGCTATGCCTGCCCGCTGCATGAGTTCGTGACGCAGGAGGTGCATCTCGCCGAGCACGCGTTCGCCATCCATCATCCCGACATCGCCGCCAAGGCTGCCTCACAGTCCGTGGAACTCGCAGACTGACACGGCCTCCCCACCGCCATATTCAATACTCACAGATTTCATATTCACGGATTGCCTGACGCTGCATTGCCGACGCTGCCCGGAATCCGCAGTCACGAGAGAAAGAGAAGACCCATGACCATCGCAACCGCATTCACCACCCTGAAATCGAAGCGTAGGACACTCACGCGCGCCTTCGCCGCTGTGCTTGCCGCGGCGACACTGCTTGGCACTGCCGCCTGCGGCACCGCGCAGAACGCCAGCGCCGAAGGCATTGCCGAACCTGTGGATGGCAAGACGACGAAGGTGACGATCGGCGTATGCGCGGGACCGTATGGCGACATGGTCGAGGAGGTGTTCGCGCCGCTGCTCAAGGAGAAGGGGTACGAGGTGAGCACGAAGGTGTTCAATGACTACGTGCAGCCCGACAAGGCATTGGCCTCCGGCAAGATCGATGCGAACCTGATGCAGCACGGCAACTACCTGAAGAAGTTCAGCGCCGACAACGATCTGGATCTCATTTCGCTGGGCCAGACGCCGACGCTTGGTCTAGGCATCTATTCGAACAAGTACCACTCGATCGATGAGATTGCGGACGGTGCCACCGTGGCCATTGCGAACGACGGTTCGAATCTCGCCCGCAGCCTCGGCGTGCTCCAGCAGAACAAGCTCGTGACGATCAAAGACGGTGTGGATGCCACGAAGGCCTCGGTGAACGACATCACCAGCAATCCGAAGCACCTGAACATCAAGCCGATCGACGCTGCCCAGCTGGCTCGTTCGCTCGACACCGTGGACGTCTCGCTCGTCCCCGGCAACTACTCCTGGGCCGCCGGTCTCGACCCGAAGAACGCGCTTGCCCTGGAGCAGCAGGACGACGGGGTGATCGAGGTGTTCGCCATTGCCGGCCAGAACAAAGACACGCATTTCGCCAAGACGGTGCGCGATTTGCTCGGTAGTGACGAATTCAGGCAGGCCATCGCCGCCAGCAAGTTCAAGGACTTCGGCAAGCCGGCATCGTGGGCCGAGTGAGCGGCTTAAGTGACCGAGACAATGCACCGCAGGCATGAACAGCGAGGGAACATGGGTGTACAGAACACGGATTCCAGCACGATCATCGAACTGAACCACATCTCCGTCACCTTCCGTGAGGGCGGCCGCACGGTCGAAGCCGTCAAGGACGTCACCATGCATGTGCGCGAAGGCGAGATCTTCGGCATCGTGGGCTTCTCCGGCGCGGGCAAGTCGACGCTGGTGCGCACGATCAACCTGCTCGAGCGGCCTACCGAGGGCCAGGTGATCATAGACGGACATGACGTGACCGATCTCAAGGGCGGAGCACTGCGTGAGCTTCGTAAGAAGATCGGGTTCATATTCCAGGGATTCAATCTCATCGACAATGTGACGGTGGGCAGGAACGTCGAATTCGCGCTCAAAGCGGGCGGCTGGCCGAAGAAGGGGCGTCGCGCCCGTGTGGAGGAGCTGCTGGACATCGTGGGATTGGCCGAAAAGGCGGACAGCTATCCATCCAGTCTGTCGGGTGGCCAGAAACAGCGTGTCTCCATAGCGCGCGCCCTTGCCAACTCGCCGCGCATACTGTTGTGCGACGAGGCCACGAGCGCACTGGATCTGGAGACCACTGAGGAGATTCTCACACTGCTCAAGCGCATTAACACCGAACTGGGCATCACGATCGTGTTCATCACCCACCAGTTCGATGTGGCGAAGGCCATCTTCGATGACGTGGCGGTAATGGAACAAGGTGTGATTGTGGAGCAGGGCACCACCTTCGACGTGTTCTCGTCACCGCATCACCCGACCACGCAGGCGCTGGTGGAGCGTTATCTGGGCATTGCGATTCCTGAGCAGCTGGTGCCGCAACTGCCGCCTGGGCGACTGATCGAGCTGCGTTACAGGGACGGTGGTGCGTTCCGGCCGCTCATCAGCGAGGTCGCTCAACACCACGACGTGTCGATCAACGTGCTGCACGGCAATGTAGGCTACTTCGGCACGCAGGCCGTGGGCACGCTCATCGTGCTGGTCAGTGCGCGACAGGGCGGCCAGCAGGGGGCGCAGATCGTGCAGGATGCCATCGACGAGCTCGCCGAGCACGTCCATTCATGGCGTGAGCTGAGCGAAGACCTGAACGACGATCTGGGGCATTCGGTGGATGAGGCATTCGCTGGCGAAGCGGCGGCCGATCGGTTGATCGGCACATACGGCGACGTAAACGATGTTCGGACAGACAACGAGGAGGTGCTCGCATGAGCGAGACGTTGGAGATTCTGCAAGACAATCTCGGCAAAGCGCTGTGGGACACGTTCTTCATGGTGGGTGTGGCCACATTGGTCGGCGTGGTGCTCGGCACCGCCCTCGCCGTGTTGCTCTACCTCACGCAGCACAGACTGTTCACGCCGAACCATGCGGTCAATGAGATGGTCGGGTTCGTGGTGAACGCGATCCGCTCGATGCCGTTCCTCATTCTGCTCGTCGTGTTGATTCCGCTCATCCAACTGCTCATCGGTGATCCGTACACGCCCACCGGTGGCGCGATCGCATTGTCGATTGCCGCTGTGCCGTTCTTCGCTCGCGTGGCAGAAAGCGCATTCCAGGAGGTGGATGAAGGATTGCTCGAGGCGGCGATCTCCACCGGCGCCCCGTTGCGGCAGATCATCTTCGGCGCGATTTTCCCGCAGGCGTTGCCCAGCTATATTCGCGGCATTGTGCTCACGATCATCTCGCTGCTCGGCTATTCGGCCATGGTGGGCACCATCGGTGCCGGCGGCATTGGCGATCTGGCCATTCAATACGGCTACAACCGTTATGAGACCGGCGTGCTCGTCGCCATTGTGCTGCTGCTCATCGTGCTCGTACAGGTGATCCAGTGGGTGGGCGACCGCATCGCCGTCAGGGTCACCCACTGAGTCCGTACGTCCATGGCGCGCATCCGCGAAAGTCGAGTGCGCGCTTAATGTGCTTATGGAGAAGTCGCTTGCTGTGCAACGCATTCACAATCCGCACGCAACACTGCTGGGTTACGCTCGCACTGTCCGTCACCTTCCGTCCATGCCATGCGCGGTATGGGCAGATGTGCCTGATGGCTCTGGACGCAAGGGAAAACGCGCGGAACAAGGAACGAGAACGAGGAGAGAAGGCATGGCCATTCATTTCGCCAAGGTGGCATCGCAGATTCCGCCGAACGTGTTCGAGCGCATGGACCGGAAGGTGCTCGCCGCACGGGGTCGGGGCGTCGATGTGATCGATCTGTCGAAAGGCAATCCCGACGGTTTCCCCGAGGAGTTCATTCGCGAGGTGACCCGTGCCGCCGTGGACGATCCGCTCAATGCACGCTACACGCCGTTCGACGGCAAGCCGGCGTTCCTCGAGGCGGCCGCGAACTGGTATCGCAATGTGCATGGCGTCGAGCTTGATGCGAACCGCGGGCTGTTCGCGGTGGAAGGTGCCGTGGATGGCCTGGCCGACCTGTTCAGCATACTGCTCGACGAGGGCGACGCGGTGGCGTTCGCCGACCCGTACTACCCCTCCTACCATTGCATGGCCAATATGCGGGGCGCGCATGAGGTGCTGCTTCCCGCGAAGGCCGAGTTGGGTTGGCTGCCGGACCTCGATGCGGTGCCTGCTTCGGTGTGGGATGGCGTGAGGCTGCTCGTGCTCAATTACCCGAACAATCCCACCGGCGCGCAGGCGCCGTTGGCGTTCTTCGAACAGGCCGTGAAACTCGCCGTGGAACATGACTTCGTGGTCGTGCACGATTTCGCCTACGCCGGCTTGGGGGTGGAGGAGCAGCAGCACAGTCTGCTCGAGGTCGTGGCCCATACGCCGGCCGGGTCGCCGGAGCGGGAGTGCACGGTGGAGATCTGCTCGCTCTCGAAGATGTATGCGATGGCGGGATGGCATGCCGGATTCATCGCCGGTAGCGAACGCATTCTTGACGTGGCGAAGAATTTCCACTATCAAATGGGTTCTATGATTACTTCGTTCGTGCAGGATGCCGGTGTGGCCGCGTTGAACAGCGACCAGACCTGCGTCGGAAGGCAGGCCGCGCATTATGCGGGTCGCCGCGCCATCGTGGCCGATGGCCTGCGCGAACTCGGGTACGATCTGTTCGATTCGCAGGGCGGACTGTATGTGTGGATGCATGCCCCTGCCGGCAGGAGCGGCGAGGAGGTCGCCGACGACCTGCTCGACAAGGCGGGCGTGGCGGTGCTACCCGGCACCTGCTTCGGCAACGTGGGCGCACAGTATGTGCGCCTGAGCCTGCTGCAGCCCGATGAGCGCCTGGCCGAGGCGGTCAAGCGCATCGGCACCTGTTGTTGTTGATTGTCGCATTCCAATTCGAATGCCGTATGGCATTCGTCAATCTCATCATGCAATCTCAGTATGTGAGTGGCGTGGCGCACGCGTAACGTGACTCATACACGCTTGGCGTGGCGCACGGCGCAGCCACAGCCAACGAATACAGCACAGACAGCAGCAAAGGGAGGCCCATACATGTTCGATTGGGCATTCGTGGCCAAATATGCCCCGTTCTTCGTGAACGGCGCGTGGATGACCCTGTTCATCTCCGTGTTTGGCATTGCGCTCGCGATACTCACCGGCATCATCTGCGCGGCCATAGAGACCGCGCGAATCCCGGTGCTCAGGCAGATCACCACCGTCTACATCGAGGTCAGCCGCAACACGCCATTGCTGGTGCAGCTGTACTTCCTCTACTTCGGTTTGCCGAAGATGGGCTTCGTCTGGTCCGCGGAGCTCTGCGCGATCGTGGGACTGGGGTTCCTCGGTGGCTCCTACATGGCGGAATCGATGCGCGCCGGACTGCAATCCGTGCCGCAGATCCAGCGCGAGAATGCGTACATGCTCGGCTTCAACACCTGGCAGACGCTCACGCGGGTGATCGTGCCGCAGGCGGTGAGCATATCCACACCGGGCATTGTGGCGAATGTGATCTTCCTCATCAAGGAATCGTCGGTGGTCTCGGCCATCGCACTCGCCGACGTCATGTACATGGCGAAGGACCTCATGGGCATGTATTACAACACTTACGAGGCGCTGTTCATGCTCATCGTGACCTATCTGATCATTCTGCTGCCGATCTCCATTCTCGGCACTTGGCTTGAGAGGAGGTTCGACTATGCAAGGCGCTAACATCCTGCTCGAACCGGGCGTGTTCCCCCGCCTGCTGCAGGGCCTGTGGGTGACGATCTGGATTGCCGCGGTCTCCGTCGGGTTGAGCATTCCGTTGGGATTGTTGTGCGGCTGGCTGATGACGCTGCGCAACCCGGTCATCCGCTTCGTCATGCGTGTGTATCTCGACTTCATTCGCATCATGCCTCAGTTGGCGTTGCTGTTCATCGCGTTCTACGGCATTGCGAGAATGTCGAACTGGAATATGGATGCCACGGCATCATGCGTGTTCGTGTTCGTGCTGTGGGGCGGTGCCGAGCTCGGCGATCTCGTACGTGGGGCGCTGCAATCGATTCCGCAGATTCAATACGAGACCTCCTACATGCTGGGATTGAGTAACTGGCAGGCATTCGTCCATGTGATTCTGCCGCAGGCGGTTCGTCGCCTCCTGCCTGGTGCGGTGAATCTTTCGACCCGCATTGTGAAGACGACGTCGCTTGCCGTGCTGCTCGGCGTGGTCGAGGTGATCAAGGTGGGCCAGCAGATCATTGACGCGAACCGATTCCAGTACCCGACCGGAACACTGTGGGTGTACGGCGTGATCTTCCTGATGTACTTCATAGTGTGCTGGCCGTTGTCGTTGGTGGCGCACGCACTCGAAAAGAGGTGGGCAAATGACTGAGCGTACAGATTCCGTTGCCACGGCACCGGCCGACGTGCCGGCACTGCAGGTGACCGACCTGCTCAAGCACTACGCGGACGCCGATCGGAACGTGTTCGACGGCATCTCGTTCTCGGTGCCGAAGGGCAAGGTGCTGGTGATTGTGGGACCGTCGGGCTCCGGCAAATCCACGCTGCTGCGTGCCATCGCCGGTCTGGAGCCGATTCAGGGCGGCACAATCGCACTGGACGGCCAGGTGATCGAAACGGGCAAGCCCGGGAACGAGAAATCCGGCCGTGCGAAGCGGCCCGAGTCGCTGCGCACGAAGTTCGGCATGGTGTTCCAAAGCTACGAGCTGTTCCCGAACAAGGACGTGCTCGGCAACATCACCATGGCGCCGATGCTCGTGCAGAAGCGAAAGAAGGCTGAAGTAGAGCGGGAGGCGATGGAACTGCTCGATCGCGTGCATCTCGCCGACCGCGCGCAGGCCAAGCCGCATGAGCTTTCCGGTGGCCAGCGCCAGCGTGTGGCGATCTGCCGCGCGTTGATTCTGCACCCCGAGATTCTGCTGCTCGACGAGATCACCGCCGCACTCGACCCCGAGATGGTGCATGAAGTGCTCGAGGTGGTCGTCGAACTGGCCGATGCCGGGCAGACGATGCTCATCGTCACGCATGAGATGCAGTTCGCGCGTGCCATCGCCGACCGGGTGATTCTGCTCGCCGACGGGCAGATCGCAGACCGCTCCACGAATGCCGAGCAGTTCTTCACCGATCCGCAGACCGAGCGCGCCAAGGAATTCCTGCATTCCTTCGACTTCGAACGCCATCGCAGCGCACAGGCCCATGAGCGCCTTGAAGCGTTCGACGAGGATGGCACGGGAGACGGCCAGTCTGCACACAATTAGATTTCCATAAGGAAAGAGACAAGGAAAAACCGGGCACGAAAGGGAAATATGAGCTCACTTTTCAAACAGTTGGGTAAGGCAGTCGCGGCGGCGGGAGCCGCAGTGATGATGATCACCGCTGTGGCGGCCTGCGGTCCGTCCGCTTCGACGCCGAGCGAGGCGGGATCCGCCTCCGGCAATACGCAGAACAGCACGAACGCCAAGGCGCGCACGCTCGACGAGATCAAGAAGTCGGGCGAGCTGCGTGTGGCGGTGTTCTCCGACAAGGCACCGTTCGGCTATGTGGACAAAGATGGCAAGTACGCCGGCTACGACATCGAGTTCGCCCAGGCGCTCGCCGACGGCCTCGGAGTGAAGCCCGTGTACACGTCGGTCGATCCGGCGGCGCGTGTGGACGTGCTCGCGTCGAACAAGGTGGACGTCACGCTCGCGAACTTCACCGAGACCCCGGAACGCGCCGAGAAGGTCGACTTCTCGAAGCCGTACATGAAGGTCGCGCTCGGCATTGTGGCACCGGATGCGGCGCCGATCAAGGACGTGAAGGACCTCAACGGCAAGACGCTGATCGTGGCCAAGGGCACGACCGCCGAAACCTACTTCGAGAAGAATCACCCCGAAATCAAGCTGCAGAAGTACGACCAGTACGCCGACGCCTACAACGCGCTGCTCGACGGCCGCGGCGACGCGATGAGCACCGACAACACCGAGGTGCTCGCATGGGCCAAGGCCAATAAGGGCTACCGTGTCGACGTGACCGAGATCGGCGACGTCGACGTGATCGCCGCCGCGGTGCAGAAGGGCAACAAGGAGCTGCTCGACTACATCAACGACGAGATCGTGAAGCTCGGCAAGGAGAACTTCTTCCACAAGGACTTCGAGAAGACGCTCAAGCCGGTGTACGGCGATGAGGTCAATCCGGACGACATCGTGGTGGAATCCGGCGTGATCGAGAAATGAGTCGGTATTCGACTCGCGATCACATCGTGTGATCGCGGGTGAACAGGGCGGGCGCCTTCCGTACAGGAGGCGCCCGTTTTGTATGCGGACCGTTCATCTCAGCTCGTGGACCAAACATGTCGTAAAAATTCCATCTCCCGAAAACGCAATGGGAGGGGAATCCGCGGTTCGATACGGTGAGAGGAGGTGCCCGAATGAATACCGGGTACGGGACACAGAAAGAGGGAGAACATGAGCCCATCGCTTATCGGAATCGGCGTCATTGCATTGGTGGTGATCGTGCTGCTGTGCATGGCGATCTATGTGGTGCCGCAACAGCAGGCGTACATTATCGAACGATTCGGCAAATTCCGCTCCGTGAGATTCGCAGGCATCCATCTGCTGATTCCGTTCGTCGACCGCATCGCGATGAAGACGAATATGCGCGTCTCGCAGCTCAATGTGAAACTGGAGACGAAGACGCTCGACAACGTGTTCGTCACGATCGTGGCGAGCACGCAGTACCGCGTGAATCCGGACAACGTGGCGAAGGCCTACTATGAGCTCCGTGATCCGCAAGGTCAGCTGCGTTCCTATATGGAAGACGCACTGCGTTCGGCCATTCCGATGCTCACGCTCGACGACGCCTTCGCCAGGAAGGATTCCGTGGCGGCCGACGTGCAGCAGACGGTGGGTTCCGAAATGGCGCGCTTCGGCTTCACCGTGGTGAAGACGCTGATCACGGCCATCGACCCGAGCCCCGCGGTGAAATCGGCCATGGACTCGATCAACGCGGCCCAGCGCGAAAAGGAGGCGACTCGCCAGCATGCCGAGGCCATGCGCATCCAGATCGAGACCCAGGCGGCCGCTGAAGCAGAGAAGGTGCGCCTGCAGGGCGAGGGCCAGGCGAATTACCGCCGCGAGATCGCCGATGGCATTGTGGACCAGATCAAGAGCCTGCAGGAAGTCGGCATGGACATTGGCGCGGTGAACAACGTGGTGCTGTTCAACCAGTATCTCGATGTGCTGCGCTCGCTCTCGGAATCGAAGAACGCGAAGACGCTGGTGATGCCGGCGGCCACGCCAGGCGGCTATTCGGAGCTGTTCGACCAGATGACGCAGGCGATGCTCACCACGCAGGAATCCAGTCCACAGAACTGATCTCATACGCGCAAATGCCGGGGCCGTGGAAACTTCCACGGCCCCGGCATTTGCGCATGTGTGGTCCGGACGATATCAGGAGTCGAGAAACTCGCGAATCCGCGCTGCCTGGGCGTAGCCTGCGCGGTACATGCGCTCAAGGCCTTCGAAGGTCTTCGACATGGTCGAGAGCCCGTAGAGGCTTTCCGGGGAGAGGATGAGCACCTTGCCCTCCTGCTCGTACCGCCTGGCGAGCGCGACCTCGTCGTTGTACGTGCGGTAGCGGTTGAGCAGACGTTCGGCTGCGGCGGGATGATGCCGTTTGAGAATGCGTGCCGGCGCGACGTCCCTCTGCTGTTCGCGGGCCACGTCCACCGGGCGTGTGAGCACGACGACGATGCGGTCGCAACCGTCGTCAATGGCCCGCTGCACCGGAATCGGGTCCGCGATGCCACCGTCGAAGTACGGGACGTCGTCGATCACCACCGGCTGGCATGCCACCGGTACCGCGGAACTCGCCTTGAGTATCGTGTAGTCGTCCTGACGCATGTCCGATTTGTCGAAGTAGCGCGACGAGCCGTCCTCGCCGTTTGCCGCCACGACGGTGAAGGTCGCCGGATTGTCGCTGAACGCGGCGTAATCCAACGGGTTCTCGCCGTCGCTGTTACTCAGCGTGCCATACACGTAGTCGAGATCGCAGAAGTTGCGTTTCGTGATGTAGTTCTCCATGCTCGCATATTCCTTGCGGAACGCGTACTGCGTGTAGAACGTGTGCGCGCGGCCCTGCTGCCGCGCCAGATATGATGCCAGATTCGCAGACCCCGCCGAGATGCCGTAGCAGTGGTCGAAACCGACGTCCTCCTCGAGGCAGCGGTCTTCGACGCCGGCCCCGAAGATGGCGCGGAAACCGCCGCCGACGTCAATGATTCCGGTGGTGTGTGCGGTGTGGGTCATACGGGTCTCCTCATCTGATCTGCTTGGGTCTTACGGGAATGGCTGCAGACTACCTCTCCAGCAGTTGCTGCGCGAGTTCGGCTATACGCTCGCCCGGGTCGGAATTGCGCAAGATAACGCCGCCGTCCTGTTCCTCGGGGGCGAGTTTGCCGAGGGATTCGAGCACGACCTCCAGATGGCGTGCAGTGCCCTCGTTGCCATCGACGATCGCGACGTTGTTCGGCAGCAACTCGCGGAAATAGTCCCGGTAGAACACGAAATGCGTGCAACCGAGCACCACCGAGTCGGTGTGGGCGAGGTCGTACTGGTCGAAATAGTCGTGCAGCGTGCGCATGACGAGGTCGTGGTCGTCGAGCTCTCCACGCTCCACGATTTCGACGAGACGCGGGCACGGCTGCTTATGAATGGTGTGTGCATCCTCGAAACGATGCATGAGCGCCGCGAACTTCCGCTCGCGCAATGTGAGCGGGGTGGCGGCGACGATGACGCTCTGGCGTTCGCCATGCCCGCGGTCGCAGGCCACCTTGAGCGCCGGTTCCATGCCGATGATCGGAATGTCATAGTGCTCCCGCAGTTCCTGCACGGCGCTCGACGTGGCTGTGTTGCAGGCGATGACGACCGCCTTGGCACCCTGTTCGACGAAATCCTCGACAATGCGGAACGAGAGGTCGCGCACCTGCTCGGGAGTCTTCGTGCCGTATGGGGCGTTCGCCGAGTCGCCGAAATAGAGGATTCGCTCATGAGGCAGATCCGTTCGAATCTGCCTGACCACGGAGATGCCGCCGAGTCCGGAATCGAACACGCCTACCGGTGCGCTGGAGGTCATGGGAGTCTCTTTCCTGCATGCGGGTGATATTGCAAGTCTCCAGTCTACAGACCTGCGCGTATTCCCCGCTTCGCTACACGTATATGCACATCTCAGCTTCGGTTGCGGTAGAGTGGGCGGTATGAGTTTGCCAGAACATATGATCAAGGCGCAGGGCACCGGCAACGATTTCGTGATGTATGCCGACCGCAGTGGGGAACACGCGCCACAGAAGCAGGACATCATCCAATTGTGCGACCGTCATTTCGGCATCGGCGCCGACGGCCTGATCCGCATCACCCGCCCGGGGCATGTGGCCGATCTGGACGGACACGACGCCCAGAAGATGCGCAAGGAGGGCGTGGAGTGGTTCATGGACTACCGCAACGCCGACGGCACGCTTGCCGAGATGTGCGGCAACGGCACGCGTGCCACCGCGCAGTTCCTCGTGCAGCAGGGAATGCTGGAGCTCGAGGAGGGCGACGCGTTCAAGCTCGGCACGCGCGCCGGAGTCAAGCGCATCACGCGCATGCCGGACAACCCCGAATTGGGGCGGCAATTATGGCGCGTGGACATGGGCTCGTGGTCGATGGGGGCGGAGGACGAATACACCGTCACGATTCCGGGTGACACCGGTTCGGGCAAGGGAACGTTCGTCGACATGGGCAACCCGCATGTGGTGACCGTGGTGGAGGACGCCTATTCGACGCTGCCGGTATTGGGCGAACTCGATCTGACCCGTGCCCCCCAGGTGAGTCCGGAACTGCCGAACGGGCAGAATGTGGAGTTCGCGCGCATCGACAACCTCGACACCGAGCGTGACCTGGGCGACGCCTCAATGCGCGTATACGAACGCGGCTGCGGCGAGACGATGGCATGCGGTACCGGCTTGTGTGCAACGGCAATCGTGTTGCGTGCGAAGACGCAGATTGACCACTGGCGCATTCGCATTCCCGGCGGCATCGTGCGCGTCGATGTGACCGATGACTCGGTGATGCTCACCGGCGCCGCCGCGCTCACCGCCGAGTTCAGGCTCCTGCAGTAGGCCGGCGCACGACACCCACCATCTCAGCGGAACAGCATCGCGCCGTCTTTGACGAGGATCAGCGTGATGAGCGCCACGATCCACACCGCATCGACCATGAGATCGATGTTGAGGCGGTAGTAGGTGCGCAGTGAGGACGCATGCGGCGGCAGATGCTGCACGGTCACGGTGGCGTGCGAGACCGCCATGAACTGGATGGTCGTGGCGAACATGAGCACCAGGCACCATGGGCACAGTGCGTTGATGACGAACAACGACTGCGAGGTGAGCCAGTACGAGTATGCCAGTGCGGCCAACGAGCCGAGCCAGGTGCAGGTTGCGAACCATTTCGGCATGGTCATGCGGGCCATGCCGATCACGGCGATGGTGACGAACACCGACTCCGCGGCGATGCCGAAGAACGCGTTCGGGAAGCTCAGCTCGCCGAATTTGACGATCTCCGATTGCCAAGCCTGTGCCACGGTGGAACAGGAGAGCACGGCGTTCACGTCACATCCAAGCGACTGACCCGGGTGCCTGGCCATCTGCAGCGTCTCCGCCGACAGCACGAAGGAGACCAGCAAAGCCACGCCCGAGGCGAGCAGCATGACCAGATAGGTCCATGTGGCCCCGTTGCGCCAACCATGCGGTTTAAGGTCGGTGAAAGTCGTCGATGACTGTGGTGGTGATGGCTGTTCCGGGTGGCGTTCCATATGATCCTCCGGTCTGCGCGGGCGTTCGTTCATGCCGCCGGGCGAATACGTTCTGGCGTTCACGATACCGTATGCAACCTGAACGGCGGGGCACAAGTGCGCATTCTGGGAGAAAATACCGGGCAGAATCTCAAAATCTGCACATGTGGCGGTTACATTCGTTTACGATGGAACCATGAGTGAATATGTCATGCCAACGAGACCGCCGCAGGAGGGCTGGGATCTGCATTGCCATACCGTGTTCTCGGATGGCACGCGCACGCCGCGTGAAATGGTTCAGGAGGCGAAGTCACTCGGCTTGCATGGTGTGGCAATCGCCGACCACGATACGACCGCCGGATGGGAGGAGGCCGGGCAGGCGTCACACGACCTCCATCTGCCGCTGATGCGCGGTACGGAAATCACCGCGCAGGATGGCAATGTCTCCGTGCACATGCTCGCGTACCTGTACGATCCACGCAACAGGCATATATGCGACCTGTTCGAGAAGACACGGCGCTCGCGTGTGGAGCGCACGAAGAAGATGGTCGCACTGCTTGCCAAGGATTATCCGATTTCCTGGCAGAGCGTGCTCGAACAGACCAAGGAGGGCTCGCGCACGACAATCGGACGCCCGCACATCGCCGACGCGCTCGTGGCCGCCGGCGTGTACGCGAACCGCAACGAGGCGTTCGCCGATGCGGTGAGCACGCACAGCAAATACTACATACCCACGCCGTCGCCATCCACAAGCGAGGTGGTGCGTGCGGTGGAGGGTGCCGGCGGTGTCTCGGTGATCGCACATGCGGCTGATCCGAGCCGCAATCGCGTGCTGCTTTCCAACGAACAGATTGCGCGCCTCGCCGATGAGGGGCTTGACGGTCTTGAGGTATGGCATCGCGGTAATCCCGAGGACCAGCGTGCGCGCCTGCTTGCATTGGCACAGCGGTATCACCTGCTCGTCACCGGAGGCTCGGACTGGCATGGGGCGGGCAAGCCGAACGCGCTTGGCGAGAATCTCACCGATGACGCCACCGTGGCAGAGATCGTACGGCGCGGTGCGATTCCGCTGTGTCGTTGAGCACCGCCTCCTCTTGGCTTGAAATGTGTGGGCCGGACGGTTCGGGAGGAACCGTCCGGCCCACACATTGTTCATGCCGAAGCCCGCGAATCAGCCGAGGTTGCCGAAACCGACGGCGTGACGCTGTTCGGAGCCGACGATCACGTATCCGAGTGAGTCCGCCGGCACGATGATGCGGCGATCCTTGTTGTCGGTGAGCACGATCGGCTTGTGTTCCTCCAATGCACGGTCGATGGTGGCGGTGACGGTCTCCGCGGCCTCGTCGGTGGTGAAGGTGACGGTGCGGGCGACGTTCTGAATGCCGATTTCAATGTCCATTTCGAGTCCTTTCGATATGCTGCGGTTGCCTTCCGCTGCAAACAGCTACGTTATATACAATCGCATTGCTCGCCAGTTATTTCAGATTCCCAGCGGCCGAACGCGAATGGGTTGCCCTCAGCCGTTCGTACGGTCGAGGTCGTCGGACGACCCGTCGGTCGAGACGGCCTGCGTACCCGCCCCCGAATCCGGCCCCTGCGTGCCCTCCAGACCGGCGCGTGCGTCGCGCATCGCGCGTTCCTCACGCTCGAGCAACGGAATCACCGTCGTCTCGGCATCGGAGCGGCTTGCGGCCACGGCGGAGGCGGTGGAATCGGTGCGGTCGCCGATTGTATCGTCATCGGCATAGTGGAAGTCCTCTTCGCGTACGATCTGCGTGCCGCGCGAGGAGCTGTCGTTGATGCCTATGATCACGGTTTCGCTGGAAAGCACAGGCGAATCGTTCGTCGAATCGTCCACGGCAGCCACCGGATGCGAGTTCGTGCGGTCATCCATGACCTGCGAATAGGAGCGCGAACCGGTGACATCGGTCTCGTTCGTGGAGTCATCCGGGAAGCCGGCAGAACTCGCCGGAGCGGCCGTGCGGGAATCCTCACGCAACAGCGTGTTCACGGTGACGGTGCTCGGTGCGTTGCCTGAGGTCGCGGCGGCATCGGAGGCCGGGCGGGCGGTATGCGCGGCGCGGGCGGAGACGCCGAGTTTGTGGGCGAGCCTGTCCACCTGTGCCTTGAACTCCATGATGCGGTCGTTGTCGCCGGCATTGAGAGCCTTGATGAAATCGCCCACCTGCTCCATCTGCACCCACAGATTCGCACGCAGCATGATCAGGTCGTCGAGTCGATTGCCCAACACCCGGCCATACGCGGTGATCACGGCGTTGCGGTGCGTCTCGTCGAGTTTGGCGAACACCCATGCCAGATCGCGGGCCGGATCGTTGATCTGCATATCCTGCCAGTTCGTGATCGCGGTAATCGAGGAGCCTGAATAGATCAGATCGCCGTCGGAGAAACCGCCGTGCACCGGGCGTGTGGAGAACGACCACAGTCCCTCGGTCTCCATGATGCCACCCCAGCGGCTCGTGATTTCCTGGGGAACATGGCCTGCCTGGCGCAACCGTTTGATCCACGCGGTGAGCTGCGCATGAATCTGGCCGGTGGTGAACACCGGGTAGTGTGCGTCTGTGATGAAATTCTGGCGCAGGCGATGAATCGCACCAAGCGCGGTGCCGAAACTCGAGCAGTCGTCTATGGTCAGCAACTCAAGGGAGCGCGCGACGCCGTCCGGATGCGTCGTGATGAGCACAGATGCGTCCTCCGGGCCCTCCTTGCCTGCATGGAATGCGAGTACATGCTCGGTACCGAAGCCGAGCCCGGCGAATTCACGAGAACGGTCGACCACGGCAGCGGCGCGCCCACGGGCATGGAGCCGCTTCTTGCCACGCGGGTCGTATGCCGCGTACACATTGAACAGACGCCCGCGCATATCCTGCACCACGGCCTGCTCAATGCCGACCGCACGGTCGGTGTCGTTATCCTGCTCGCTATCGCGAACCCCCGCCACGGACACGTTCGGCATCGTGGCAGAAGCCAATGCCGCCAACTTCAGATTGCTTCGCTCACTCACAGTGCAATCATGGCATGCACACGGTACAAAATCCAATGATTGCAACGCTTTACGTTCGTTGTGAACGGGCCGTGAACCGTGGGCATCGTCGTTCCTCCACGCACCTGCTACAACTTTCGCCGCTCCCGTGGCACAATGGCGGCATGAGCGAAACAGCACAGCCGAATGCGGGCACAGACAACGGGGCCCCGACCATCGCACACAGCGAAGTCGAAATGGGCACGACCTCACCTGAGCGCATACTCGCCACGCTCGATGACGCCCAACGCTCGGCCGCGCTGGCAGTGGACGGCCCGGTGCGCATCATCGCGGTCGCCGGCGCCGGCAAGACGCGAACAATCACGCGGCGTATCGCGTACGCATGCGCGAGCGGGGTATGGGATCCCACCCGGGTGCTCGCAGTGACGTTCTCGGTGAAGGCGGCCAATGAGATGCGCGAGCGTCTGGACGCATTGCAGGTGCCGCGTGGAGTGCGCGCATCCACGTTCCATTCGGCCGCATTGCGTCAGATGCGCGAGGTGTGGCCCGACATCTGCGAAGGGCCTTTCCCCGACGTCACCGAAGACAAAAGCGCGCTTGTGGCCCAGGCACTGTATCGCTTCAACGGAATCAGGCCGAAGGAGCAGCCGAAACAGAGCGTGTACGAGGTGGGTGCCGAAATCGATTGGTGCAAGGTCTCGCTGATCACCGCGAAGAACTATGCGCGCGTGTGCGCTGCGACGCACCGCACACCGCCGGCCGGTCTCGAACCGGGCCAGTTCGCCACCGTCTACGAGCAGTACGAGGCGGAGAAGAACAGTCGGTTCGAGATCGATTTCAACGACATCCTGCTGTTGGCATGCCACGTGCTCGACGCCTTCCCCGACGTCGCCAAGCGAATCCGCAGGCAGATCGGTTGGCTCACCGTCGACGAATACCAAGACGTCTCGCCGTTGCAACACCTGCTCATGACGCGCTGGCTGGGAAGCAACCGCAACATCTGCGTAGTCGGCGATCCTGCGCAGACCATCTATTCATTCGCGGGCGCCACCAGCTACTATCTCGAGCATTTCGGCAAGGAGTTCGCTCCGCTCACCGCTGATATCGCGTTGAACCGCGACTACCGATCCGTTTCACCCATTGTCGGCTACGCGAACCGGGTGCTTGGCGGCTCCGCGCAACGACAGGACTACATCAGGCTCGAATCTGGGCGCGGAACCGGCTCGCGCGTGATGAGCCGCATCTACGAGACCGACGCAGCCGAGGCCCAGGCGGTCGCACGGCAGATCTCGCGCATTCTCGCGCAGGGAGGCAACGCGAGCGACTGCGCGGTGCTCACGCGCGTGGGCGGCCAGCAGACCCTTGTCGCGCAGGCGTTGAAACAGGCGAACATACCCTACCGGCTGCGCAGGAACATGAACTGGCAGTCGTCCGCGCTCGCCGGCACGGCACGGCAGGAGACCGCGGAGACATCGAATGCCGGGGTGGAGCAGCTTGGCGTGGAGAAGGGGCGCGTGACAATCTCGACGATCCATGCGGCCAAGGGCCTCGAATACAAGCATGTGTTCGTGATAGGCCTGTCGGAGGGGCTATTGCCCTACAAGCCGCAAAGCGATGACGGCGATGTGGAGGAGGAACGGCGTGTGCTGTACGTGGCGCTGACCCGTGCGGAGGACACCCTCCACCTGTCGTTCGCCAAACGATCGGATTCGCAGACCACCTATGTGCGACGGCTGAGCCGATTCCTGCAGTAAGTGCGTGAATTCGGCAACACCAATGCGAACGGGGCCATCCACTTCAAATGGAAGGCCCCGTTCATGTATGAGGTTGGATTTTGGGTTATTGCTCAAGTGTACCGCTATCAGGGTCTTCACTGGCACTGTCACCGGAATCTCCGGATCCGTGCTGGTCCCCAGAGTCGCCGTCATCGGCATCTTCTGTGGATTCGCCCTCACCGGTGCCGTTCTCGGATTCGTCGAGCAGTTTGCTCAGCTCGGCGTCCCAATCGATGTCGTCGCCGTGTTTGGCTTCCGTCGCATCTGCCTCGGAATCCGCATCCATACCGTCTGCATTGCCTTCCGGCTCGAGTGCCGGCAGCAGGTCGGGATGCGACCACATTGCGTCACGCGCCTCGATGCCCTGCTCGGCGGTGATGCGCTCCCACAGCTGGGCCGCCTCGCGCATGCGCTTGGGGCGTAGCTGCAGGCCGATGAGATTCTCGAACGTCCGTTCCGCAGGGCCGCCGACGGCACGCTCGCGGCGCATCATCTCGCGCAACTGCTCGATGTGGGGCAGATGCGCCATGCCGGCGCGCCACAGCACACAGTCGACCCATCCCTCCACGAGCGCGAGCAGCGTCTCAAGCGAGCGCATCGCGTCTTTCTGCTCGGGAGTGTCTTCACCCATGCCCACATTCGTGAGATTGAGCGCACTCGACAGCGAATCGGGGTCGAGCCCCTCGACGTCGCGCAACTCGTCCTCCATCGCATCCAGATCGATGGCGATGCCGCGGGCATACTTGCCCAACAGCGCCTCGAACCTTGGCATGAGCCACGGCACGGTGGCGAAGAGACGTGCATAGGCCTCCTCGTGGAGTGCCAGGAACGTGGTCACCTCATCGACACCGATCTCCAACGACTTCGCGTATTCCTCCACGTTCTGCATGATGAGGCCACCAGCCTTGTTCTTCAGCAAGGCAAGACCCTGGTCGAAGGAACCACGCACCTCATGGGAGAGCGCACCGGCTGCATTGCCCAGCTGCATGCTGAACGTCGCCTTCGCCAACTGCTTCATCAGCTTCTTTGGGTCGCGCATGCTCTCCGGAATCGGAATCGGGATGGGCCCGGCGAACATGCCGGTGATCTCGCCTCCGAACTGGTCGCCAAGACGCTCGTTGATCACGGCGTTCATGGCGTCGGCCATTGACGAGGCGACCGGAGAGGCGAACTTGGCCCACTGCTCGATGGTGCCGTTGAGCCAGCTGGAACGGGTGAGCACACTCGCCTCGCCGTCCACCGGGTTGAATTCGGTGGCGGTGTCGAGCCATAGATTCGCCTCGCTCATCGCGCGGCGCATCGTCTCGCCTTCGCCTGCCGTGACCACCTGCTCGCTGTCTTCGCCGTTGACATATTGCCCGGCAATCGTTTTCGCAATGTTCACGTCGATGGCCGCGTTCTCGTCGGCCGTCGGAGATTGTGCTGTGCTCTGGGCGGCGTCAGTGGGGGCGCCCGCATTGGCGCTATGGAAGCCGGCCGGATTGGTTCCCGCCGCATTGCCCGGTTCACCCATACCGAACATGGAGCCCATCGGAGTGTTGCCACCCATGAACATCTGCATCATCTGCTTCATCTGTTCCGGACTCGGAAGAGATGAGGAATCCTGGCTCATCAGCTGCTCGCGCAGCGCATCGGGCAGCATCGACAGCTGCTGGAATGCCTGTTCGCCCTGTACCGGTCCAAAGCATTCGATAAGCCATTGACGGATCGCGTCTTCACTCATGGCAGATCCTCCCCTGTATGTCCATAAAGTCCGTATCTAGCATTTCTACTCACAATACGGGCTAAATATTCCGAATGCATCATGGCTGTGGATCGTAGTGGAGCATGGCGGCCAAGACCTGCCCATACTATGGAGGCATGTCTTCGTTGAACCCACCCGAGTCAATCTCGCAAGTCGATTCCGATGTCCCCGGAACGCCCGGCCGTGGTCATGGCGTGTTCCGTCGTCTTCGCGCGCGCTGGCACAATCGGCCCAAACGCTATTTCATAGGCCTGTTCACCTTCCTGCTCGCGTTGTGCCTCATGCTTGCGCCGAGCCCGTACGTGGTGGAGAGCCCCGGCCCCACCGAGAACGTGCTCGGCAAGGCCGATGGCAAGGAGGTGATCTCCGTGAGCAATGCGACCACTTACCCCGATAGGGGCGAACTGTTGCTCACCACGGTGAATGCAAGCGGCGTGCCCGGCTACCCGATCTCGAACATCTGGGCTCTGATCGGTTGGCTTGACCCTCATATGAACGTGCTGCCGAGTGAGGCGGTGTTCCCGGTGGGGCAGAGCAGCGAGGAGTATGATCAGGAAGCCAAGGCGGATATGGACTCGTCAATGGAGGCGGCCACAGCTGCCGGTCTGGCCTATGCGAAGAGGCTGGGAGCCAAGGTGTCCGATGCCGACGTCTCAATGCACATCGAAGACATTGGAGGTCCCTCCGCCGGCATGATGTACGCGCTCGGTCTGGTGGACAAACTCACGCCGGAGAATGAGACGAATGGCGTCACCGTGGCCGGCACCGGCACCATCGACAAGACCGGCAAGGTGGGGGCTATTGGCGGCATCGATCTGAAAATGATCGGTGCCCTGCAGGATGGCGCGACATGGTTCCTTGCCCCCGAGGAGAATTGTGATGAGGTGGTGGGGCATGTGCCGAACGGCTTGCGCGATGTGAAGGTGTCGACGCTTGAAGAGGCCTATACCGCACTCGTCAAAATAGGCAAGGGCGACGCGGATTCGCTGCCGCATTGCACGGTGAGACGGGCCGCGGACCATAATATGGCCGGAGAATGATCGGCTGAGTGGAGAGGGATGCCCGGCAAGTGTCCGAACAGTCACGATTCATTCGCGCATGGCTTGTAAACAGGCCTGTTCCATGGCTTTGGTATATTTACGAGCGTGAATCAAACAGCATCAGACAACGCTGAGGAGTTCGGCTTCCGCCAAGGGGACCTGGTCCAGGAATGGCTCTGGGACGATGACGTGGATGACTCGATCCGAGAAAAAATCGAAAAACTCACCAATGAGGATCTGGTCGACGAGGAATATGATTCCGCGGTCGACGGGGCGATTATTTGGTGGCGCGATGGCGACGACGAAGATGAACTGTCGGACACAATCGTAGATGCTTACGCAGTGCTGGGCGACGACGGCCCACTGTGGGTGCTCACCCCCAAACCGGGCCGTGAAGGGGCTCCATCACCGAGTACGGTGCAGAACGCGGCGAAAACCGCAGGTATGAATGCGGCGACTCCGCTCACCGTGAGCGATGATTGGAACGGTATTCTGCTGCGTGCGTTCGGCAAAGGCAGATGAACGGCTGACTCCTTGGAATGAATCCGAATTCCATGGAGTATCCATGCACAGTCATCAAAGGCCCGGCATGTGCCGGGCCTTTGCGTATGCGACGACGGGATTCAGTCACAAGGTGGACGACGCTAGAGCAGGCAGGCAACCAGCAACAGCAATGCCGCACAGACGAATACAATGAGCGAGTCGCGTGTGCGCGGCAGCTTGCCATGTGCAATGGTGATCGCCACACCCATGCCACCTGCGACGGCGAAGAGCGCGAAGACCACCCAGCGGATCGTCTCGCCGGATGGGTCGATCACATGGAACAGGGTGAGGAACATCGGCACGAGAATCAGCGCGGCAAGCGACATGAACACGATTGCGAGCACACGGTCCGCCGTGCGCAGCGAACGGTCATGATGCTGCGTGCGCTTCAATGAGTCGACCTCGGCAGTGAGCTCTTTGATTCGGCGGTCGAGTTCGACATCGCACCATTTGGATTCGCGGTCGAGACGCGCGATCTGATTCTCCAGGTCGTCAATCCGCTCATCGTTCTCGTTCGGTTTGCGCACAAAGGAGGGGATCAGATGCGGCAGTGAGGAGAGTTGGTTGGAAACGCTTTCGAAAATACTGGTCATACTGCCGAGTATAGGAATCTAGAGAAGCGCCGGAGGCGATATGGCTTACGGAGAAGAAACGTGGGCGATAAGGGACTCGAACCCCTGACATCCACCGTGTAAAGGTGGCGCTCTAACCAACTGAGCTAATCGCCCGCAACAGACCACTATACAGGAGGGGTGGAAGAGTCGTGGCAGATGCGACGACTCGGATGCGGCATGTACGCCAACCGACTAGAATCGTCAAAGACAGGCGGTCGCGATGGCGGCATACGCAACCGCGAGCGTAATGGGTCTGTGAGCGAACGTATTCTTGAGCTAGGTTTGTAGTTCGTCGGGCTGCATGGCATGCCCAGACAGCCCACGGCACACAGTATGGAAGGAACGTCGATGGCGCAGGAACAGGAATCGAGCAGCACATCCACCAGCATTCCCCGCGTTGGAAAGCATTCCAGGGGGTATGATCCACGTCAGGTGGATGCCTTCGTGGCCCAGGCCCATCGACTCTATGACGAAGGCGATCCCTCGCTCACCTTGGCCGGCATTCAGAATGCCTCGTTCGCCATGGTGAAGGGCGGGTATGTGCCGGCGAATGTGGATGCCATGCTCGACCGTCTGAAAAGCGCGTTGTGTGACAAGCAGACGCTTGCCGAGATCAGCGAGCTCGGGCGGGTGGCCTGGAAAGCGCAGATGGAGGAGTCGCTGCGCGAATTGCAGCGCCATGCAGACCGTGACCACGGTGCCCGATTCGCCTCCGGTCAGCACAAGATGCTCTCATACAAGCGCAAACAGGTCGACCAACTCATCGATGACATCATGGACAAGGCGGCCTATGAGCTGTCCGAGGTGACAACCGACGGAACACATCCGGCGGTGGGCAACGACCCCTACCCGAATCTCAATGCAAAGGCCATAGAGAATGCGGCATTCACCGTGGTGAAAGGGCCGCGCGGCTATGACCAGCGACAGGTGGACTATTATCTGGCAACCTGTGCGGATCTGCTCGGCCGGCTGGAATCCTACCAGCGCCTCAATGAGAACGGCAGCATCCCGGCATCCGGCACGGTGGAACGCCCGGCATCGGCGGCACCGGTGAACGGAGTCAAGCCATTGTTCGCCAATGTGCCGCAGACGCAGGGAGATGAGCCGGAGAATCCGGCGACATCCCCAAGCATCGCAGCCGACGGCTCCAATGCGCCGGTTCAGGCAACCATGGGGCAGGCGGATTCCACGCAAGGCAGTTTCGACGAACTCCATGCTCAGGAGGAGGCGATTTTCAACGCAGGCACCGCTGCCCCATCGCCGGTGATTCCGCCGGCCACCATCAGCCAGATGCCTGCCGCGCCGGTCGCGGCAGCTGCCTTGCCGTTCTCCGAGGACTCCGCGCCAACCGAGACGATTGCCCCGGTGGTGGAGGATCACGACACGCCATCCGCAAGCACATTGGGTCCGGGAACGCATAGTGCCTCGCATGCCTCCCTTTCGTCCATACAGCCGATCACACCGGCACCGCGGACCATTCCGTCGTATGAAAGGGCGGTGGCCGCACAGACGCCATCCACTCCCGCCACCCAGACCCCGAGCGATTCGAATGCATCGGATGACAAAGCCGACAATGCCGAGACGGTTGCACCGACACAGATGAAACCGTTCGTCGCCGAGCAGCCACAGACCTCCGAAACGTTGTCGTCGTTGGCATCGATGGTGCATGAGACCTCGAGCATTCCGCAGAGCTCAAGCTCCTTGGACGAGGCCAAGTCAATCTTCGACACGCTGTCGGTGCCGAAGCTCACCAGCGTATCGATTCCCGACCTGCCAATGCCGTCATCGGCCCACACCTCAACGGAATCCACTGATCAGTCGCAGAATTCGGTGGAAACGAACGACGACGCCGTGCGACGCTATATTCGTGAGAGCCAGATGAACATCGACATCCCCGATCTTGCGTTCCCCGATGCGCCGTCGGGACGTGACTCGGCCCCGAGGCAGTGAATCAGCGGGCACATATTCACACAAGGATTGAAATCTGAGGGTAGAACGCTCAATGGAAGCAGAGCATCAACGAGTCATCATTCTGGGATCCACCGGTTCAATAGGCACCCAGGCACTTGACGTGATCAACCGCCATAGAGATCGGTTCGAGGTGGCCGGTCTGGCTGCCGGAGGCTCACATGTGGAGCTGCTGGCCGAACAGGCCGCCTCGTTCCATGTACCGCTTGTGGTGGTGTCGAACCCGCAGGCCGAGGAGCCGCTTCGGCAGGCATTGGACGCCAAGGGCGCCCACGCCACCCAGATTCGCAGTGGGCAGGACGAGGTGGTGGCACTGGCCGGTGCCGGGGCTTCCGTGGTGCTCAATGGCATCACCGGATCCATAGGGCTCGAACCGTCGATTGCCGCGTTGCAGGCCGATTCCCAGCTCGCCCTGGCCAACAAGGAATCGGTGGTGGCCGGCGGCCACCTCCTGTTCGATGCGCAGACACGTGAACACCAGATCAATCCGGTGGATTCGGAGCATTCGGCCATTTGGCAGAGCCTGCGCGCAGGTACGCACGCCGAGGTCTCCAAACTCATCGTCACTGCCTCGGGCGGCCCGTTCCGTGGTTGGACACGAGAGCAGATGGAATCCGTCACCCCGCAGCAGGCGCTGAACCACCCGACGTGGAACATGGGGCCGGTGGTCACCATCAACTCCTCGACGCTCATGAACAAAGGCCTCGAAGTGATCGAGGCGAGCAGACTGTTCGACGTGGCCGCCGACAACATCGAAGTCACCGTGCACCCGCAATCCATCGTCCACTCGATGGTCGAATTCTGCGATGGCGCCACGATCAGCCAGGCATCGCCGCCCGACATGCGGCTGCCTATCGCCTTGGGACTCTCCGCCCCGGTGCGTCTCGATGACGTGGCACGCGGATGCGACTGGACGAAAGCCTCGGAATGGACGTTCGAGCCTCTCGACAACGATGCGTTCCCGGCGGTGAATCTTGCCCGGCAATGCTTGAAAGCCTCCGAGAAACACACTACGGTGTTGAATGCGGCCAACGAGCAGGCGGTGCACGCCTTCCTTGACGGCAGGCTGGCCTATCTCGACATTGTGCCGAGCGTGGCTGAGACGATCGAACAGATGGATGCGCAGCTGAGCGCGAATCCGCTGTTCGAATCGGTGGCCGAAGTCGAGGAGCTCGAGAGGGAGGCACGCGTGCGCGCCAACGAGATCATCGCCGCCAAAGGATAGTCTTTCGACATCCGAGCAGGCGATAGTCTGCATACACAAGACACAACACACCAGACACAGAACACGCGGGATCTGGCGCGGGCATGCCGTGCAGTACCGCAGAAAGAGTTCCAAACAGGTATGAGTGAGCCAACGTTCCGTAAGACAGGTGAGGCGGCGGTGAGCGAGAGCCCGCTGCATGCGCGCCGCAAGTCACGCCGCATCATGGTGGGGCCGGTGCCGGTCGGCGGGGGAGCGCCGATCTCCGTGCAGTCCATGACCAACACGAAGACCTCCGATGTCGGTGCCACACTCCAGCAGATCGCCGAACTCACAGCGGCGGGCTGCGATATTGTGCGCGTGGCGGTGCCGAATCAGGAGGATGCCGATGCGTTGCCGAAGATCGTGGCGAAATCGCCGATTCCGGTGATCGCCGACATCCACTTCCAGAGCAAGTACGTGTTCGAGGCGATCGACGCAGGTTGCGCGGCAGTGCGCGTGAACCCGGGCAACATTCGCAAATTCGACGAGGTGGGTCCGCAGATCTGCAAGGCGGCCACAGACGCCGGCATCTCGCTGCGCATCGGGGTCAACGCCGGTTCGCTCGACAAGGAGCTCTACGCCAAGTACGGCGGCCCCACGCCTGAGGCGCTCGTGGCGTCCGCCCTCAAGGAAGCGCGCATGTTCGAAGATGTGGGTTTCCACGACTTCAAGATCTCGGTCAAGCACCACGACCCGGTCACCATGGTGGAGACCTACCGACTGCTCGCCTCCAAAGGAGACTGGCCGCTGCACCTGGGAGTCACCGAGGCAGGGCCGGCCTGGCAGGGCACCATCAAGTCTTGCGTGGCATTCGGTGCGCTGCTCGCCGAAGGCATCGGCGACACGATTCGCGTCTCGCTCTCCGCGCCTCCTGTCGAGGAGGTGAAAGTGGGCTGCAAGATCCTGGAATACCTCGGTCTGCGACCGCGCAAGTTCGACATCATCAGCTGCCCGAGCTGCGGGCGTGCGCAGGTGGATGTGATCCAGCTCGCGAACGCCGTCACGGAGGGGCTCAAAGGCATCACCGCGCCGATTCGCGTAGCCGTGATGGGCTGCATAGTCAACGGTCCGGGCGAAGCGCGGGAGGCTGATCTCGGCGTGGCGTCCGGCAATGGCAAGGGACGCATCTTCATCAAGGGAGAGGTGGTCGAGACCGTGCCGGAAGACAGAATCGTGGAGACGCTGCTCAAATACGCCCATGAGATTGCAGCCACCATGGGCGAGAATGAGGATGGCATGGGCACCGGCCCCGTCGTCATGCCGCTGACCGGCGAGAATCTGCACCGGAAGCCAACCGCGTAGAAGCTGTGCCCGCCGATGCGCGGGGAACAGGAAACCGACAAATCGATAGGATTCAGCGTGTCCAAAGCTCACGAAATACCGGAGCGGCAGGGCTTCAGCCGCACACGTCGGCTCATGATCACACTGCCGATCTTTATCATTCTGCTCGGCGTGCTCGTCATGGCGTCGAACTACACGCGACTGCCGGCAGACAACACGCCCACCGGACAGACGTTCGCCACGCTGTCGCCGAACACCGAGGTCACCTTCGATACACGTGAGCAACTGCCCAAACAAGGTGCTTACAAGGTGCATGAATGGCATCAGGCAATCGATGCGAAACAGCCGAGCACCGGCGACGTGCAGCGCATCAACATCAACTTCCGGGAGCCCGAAGGTGCCGGAGACAATCTGCCGGCGGTGATGTTCTTCCACGGCGCGGGCTACGGCACATGTGACAATTCGTTCGGCGACATCGCCACGGCAATGTCATCCGCCGGCTTCGTCACAGCGGTCATAGACAAGCCGGTGTGGAACACGAACGACACGACCCGTGACTATGAGGGCTCCGCGGTGATCTACGAGCAGGTCATCAACATGATGCGCGGATTCAGGAACGTGAATCCGAAGGGCGTGGGACTCTATGCGACGTCCGAAGGCGCGTGGATTGCGTCATACGTAGTGCAACGGGACGAGCAGGTCGCCTTCCAGGTGCTGCTTTCGCCCATGGTGTTCTCCGCCCGGCACGCACTCGCATTCCTCGCCGTGCAGGACTTCGCCCTTGTCGGCGCGAACGAGGGGTACCAGTCGATAGTGCGCCGCGTGTTCTCGCTCGACCTGCCGGCCCTGGGATTGACGAACGCCGACCTCAACACATCGGTGCCGGCCGCCTACCGCATTCCCACCCTCGTGGCCTATGGGGCGAAGGACGTGATGACCGCACAGGTACAGGGCTTCAAAGACATTCTCGAACAGGCACACAAAGCCGGCAATTACAATGTGACGCTGCGCAGCTACCCGATTGCGAACCATGTGCTGCGTTTGGGAGACGAGGCGATGGAGAACACGCCGTTCGCCGACGATTACATGCGCGACACGGTGTCGTGGGTGGCCGGCACCTCGCGGGGCCTCACACAGACAAGCGAGCCCGTTGCAGGAACACCGCTCTACCAGTCGATCGCAGTGCCGCTGGAACTGCATTCACGTCCTGCGATGACGTGGTATGGCATTGTGGTGATGGGGCTGAACCTCATCATGATGCTCGTATCGGCCGTTCTGCTCGTGGTCACCCTCATACGCGCGATCATGCGTCGAGTGCGCCACCAGTCACATGGCATGGGCATGCGCAAACCGTTTGCACGCGCGCTGAGATTCACCGCGATAATGACGGCGGCTGCCGGTCTGCTCTTCCTGGGCGGTTTCGCGGAAGTGGTGATCGCCGTCGTGCAATTGGCGTGGGGCAAGGCTCCCGATTCTAGTGCCGGCATGATGTACTGGAGCTGGCCCGTCACCCAGTTCGCCTGCGTTCTCGTGCTGTGGGCATGGGCGTCGATGATAGAGCGAATCATTGAGATCTGGTCGCAGCGGGGACTGTTGCAATGGCCTATGAATCGCGACGCGTGGCGTGCGCTCGTGCACAACGACGATCCGATCATCGCGACCAGCAGATTCGGCCGCGTGTTCTTCTGGATCCTCACCATCACGCTGATCTCGATGCTGCTGTGCTTCTCCTTCTGGGGATTGTTCAGGTTCTAGGGAGCCGGCTGCATGGCATTGTACAGGGACGAGGCCGTGGTGCTGCGCACCGCCAAGCTCGGCGAGGCCGATCGCATCATCACATTGCTTACCCGCGACCACGGCAAGGTGCGTGCGGTGGCGAAAGGCGTGCGTCGCACGAAATCGAGATTCGGGGCGCGCTTGGAGCCGTTCATGCGCGTCGATCTGCTGCTGGGTGAGGGGCGCACCTTCGACAGCGTGCGGCAGGCGGAATCCATAAGTGCGTATGCCGGCGGCATCACGGGAGATTATGCCACCTACACTGCGGCCAGTGCGATGTGCGAGACCGCGGCCGATCTGCTCCCCGCCGAGCACGAGCCCGCGGCAGCGCAATACCGCCTGCTCATCGCCGCATTGGGCGCATTGAGCAGGCATCTGCATGACCCTCAGGCCATTGCACTGTCGTATATTCTGCGCGCAATGTCATTGGCCGGCTGGACCATTCGCCTCGACTCGTGCGTGGTGTGCGGCAGTCAGGACGTGGAGTTCTTCTCGGCTTCGGCAGGCGGCGCAATGTGCCCGAATGACCACACGCCAGATGCCGTGCGCGTGCCGGTGCATGTGTTCGACCAGTTGCGGGCGCTCGAACAGGGGGATTGGCCGCAGCTCGACATGCTGCAGACGCCCGACCCGCGGTGCGAGAACATCGTTCGCGAATGGGCGCAATACTACCTTGAGCGGCCGATTCGTTCTCTGCGCTTGCTAGATTAGAACCATGGCTTTTGATGCAGTGGACTACAAATCCTTGAGCGTGCCGGCCGCGCCGTTCTCCGACCCCACGATTATCCCGGATTTCCCGAAGAACAAGGTTCCCCGTCATGTCGGCGTGATCATGGATGGCAACGGACGCTGGGCGCAGCAACGCGGTCTCATTCGCACGGACGGCCATCAGGCCGCCGAACCGGTGGTGTTCGACACAATCGCCGGCGCAATCGAGGCCGGCGTGCGCTACTTGAGCCTGTACACGTTCTCCACCGAGAATTGGAAGCGCTCGCCGCAGGAGGTGCGCTTCCTCATGGGGTTCTCGCGTGACATCATCCACCGCCGCGTGGCGCAGATGGACGAATGGGGCGTTCGTGTACGCTGGTCGGGGCGCAGGCCGAAGCTGTGGAAATCCGTCATCGACGAGCTCGAGGTGGCCATGGAGCGCACCAAGCGCAACAAGGTGATCGATGTCGTGTTCTGCATCAACTACGGCGGCCGTGCCGAAATCGCCGACGCCGCCGCAGCAATCGCACGCGAGGTGCGCGATGGCAGGATCAAAGGCGACCGCGTCACCGAGAAGATGATCTCCGAACATCTGTACAATCCCGATATTCCGGACTGCGACCTGGTGATCCGCACCTCCGGCGAGCAGCGCACAAGCAACTTCCTGCCGTGGGAGGCCGCCTATGCCGAACTCGACTTCGTGCCCGAGCTGTTCCCGGATTGTGGCCGCGTAGTGCTGTGGGGTTCCATCGACCGCTATATTCACCGCGACCGTCGTTTCGGCGGCGTCAAGAAATAGAACGCGGCTTTCGCATGCCCTTGCAAGCGAATCGGGACTGCTATTCGGCCACTTGCTCTGTTTCAATTTGGATCTGCCAGTGAGATAAAGCAAGTGGCCGTTACTTGATTTGTCTCGCTGGGAGTGCATGCCCGGGACAAAGCAAGCGGCTGTTATTTGGTTTATTCGCTCACACGGTGGGCAACGAGAAATATGTGAATGTTCAGATGACCGGCGGGGACTCGGTGGAGCAGATTGTCGACGCCGAACGCGAGCGCGAACGGCTGCTGTTGCGCAGCGGGGTCGACCGGATCGTCCGCTTCCGTGTTCGCGAGACCTATGATTGCGCACGGTTCATTCGCAAGCTGCTCGAAGCCGGAGTGCCATTGCGCAAGCTTTAGGAATGTCACCGTAGCGAGGTGAGCAGATTCGCAATGTCGCCCGTGAACCGCGCGAGGAAACGTTCGCGGTCGACGCCCACGGCCACATGCGTGGGGCATAAGGAAGCATCGATGAATCCCTGCGGATTGCCGATGGTGCGGCCGCGCACGCCGGTGCCGTCGCCGCTTCTCGTCTCCACACACATGGGCAGGTCGAGCGTGCCGACGAGCGTCGCATCGAGCGCCACCGCAGCGGCCAACGGATCGTGCAACGGCATGCCGGCGGCGAAGATCGGCTCGCTGGCCGCGTTCGCGCGAATGGAGAACTCCGCAATCGCAGTGAGGAACCGTGAGGCCTCGGTATGCGCCGCGTTCCAAGGGGTGATGTCGGAGGAACCCAGCAGGCAGCGGTGGGTGACGTCGAGCCCGACCATCGTCACGTCCGCGCCACTGCGCAGCACGCGATCTGCGGCTTCCGGATCCTGGATCATGTTCGTTTCGCAGACGAGGTCGTAGCAATTCCCTTCCTGCGTGAGGGTGCCGCCCATGAACACGATGCGCGCCTGCCGCACCGCCTCCGGGTCGAGTGTGAGCGCGGTGTCGATGTCGGTGAGCGGCCCGGTGACGAGGATCGTGAGGTCGGGGCCGAATGCGCGGGCGGCGTCAACGATCATGCGCGCACCGGCGGTGGCCTGCGAGCAGCTCTCCTGCGGGAATTCGAGTTTCTCGGGAGTGGGGGTGTGCGCAGACCCGCTGGGAATCGTGAGTTCTGGCATCGTGGGCAGATCGGCGTGCTTCTCGCCCACTTGGTAACCTCCTACCGAGATCGCAGTGCCGCACTCGGTGAGGTTGCGAATCTGTGGTGCGGTGAGTGTGACGAGTCCATTCGCGTCACTGGCGAGCGTCTCGCCGGGCGTAGTCGGCGTGAAGTCGGCATTGTCGCCGTCGCCGGTGCTGACATCTCCCAGACCATCGCTGCCGTGGAATTGCGCGCAACCGGCGTCGGCGATGAAATACGGTGCCCATGAGGGATGCCTTGCGCCGTCGAACACCGGTATATCCGAGCGCCCGAGCAGACTCAGCACAGCGCGGGTGTTGCGCGCCGCCGGTTGCTCGAGCACGTTGCCGTAGCTGGCGCTCACGCCATGCAGTCGGACGTTCGGCTGTGCGAGAAGCAACGCCAATGCGAGCGCGTCGTCGATGCCGGTGTCCATGCTCGCCACGATGTGGTGTATGTCGGTCTGTGGATTCGTCATGCCCATGTCTGTGTGCCTTGTTGCTGTGTGCGGTTGCTGCGCGTTGCCGTCGTGCCGCTAGTTCGCCTGTTTCAGGAATTCGTCGGTGGCGAGGTCCTTCGACTGCGGCGCTGCGTGCACCACACGTCCGTCCGCGTCCGTGTACGCGTCGGATTGCGCGAGGAAGTCGAAGTACGCCTGTGTGCCTTGGTAATCCGCCAATCCGAACGTCTGCTTGCCGGAGATGATCTGTTCGCGATCGCCCCAGTACTGCCCGTCGATGATTGTCTTCATTGACTCGCGCACGAATTCAGGGTCGAGATTCGCCTCGGGTGCCTCCTTGACGAGAATGTCGGCAGCTTCGTCGCCATGGTCATACGCATACTCGTAGCCGCGTTGCGTCGCCTGCACGAAGCGTTTCACGAGGTCGGGATTCTGCGCGATGAGTCTGTCGCTGGTGATGATGCCGATTGAATCCGCGTTGCCGGGCACGCCGTATTCCGGTTCGGTGAAGCAGTTGAGTTTCGGTCCGTTGAGCTTGGCCTGCACGCCTTCCCAGGTGGAGTAGAAGCCGCCGAAGTCGGCGCGGCCGGATTCGAGTGTCTGGAACGTGGAGGTGCCCACCGTCACCTTGTCGAAGTTGCCTTTGCCCCCGTCGTGCTGGATCATGCGGCGCACCACGGCGTCGGACTCGCTTGATCCGAAGGTGGCGAACGTCTTGCCGTCGAGGTCGCGTGGTCGTGTGATGGATGCATTCGAGGCCAGCGCGCACCAGATCGCGCTCGTCTTCTGCTGAATCTGCATCACCTGCCGGAGTTCTGTTCCTTTGGTGGAGTAGGTGCTCACGTTGGTGAGATTGGAGAGCGCGAAATCCGCGACGCCGTTGTTCACCGCCTGCTCGGCGCCGGATTGTGCGACGGCGACGATGTTCACGTCGAGCCCTGCCTGCCGGTAGTACCCTTTGTTCTTCGCCACATAGACGCCGATGTGGTTGGTGTCGGGCGCCCACGACAGCATGAATGTGACCTTCGTGAGGCCGTCATCGCCGCCGTTCGCGCTGCTTGTGGAACCGCACGCCGTGACTGCGAATATGGTGGGCAGGGCGGCGAGCATGGCGATGATGCGAGTGAGATGTCGGTGAATATGGCGGGGGGATTTCATATGGTCACTTTCGAATTGGTGCTCGGATTTGCAGATTTGTGGATTCACTGGGCGTCCGGGTCGTCGTCGTCGGCCGGCGCGCCGATGGTGAGTCGCTCGACGGCGTGCACGGCGAGCAGCAGCAAGCCGGTCATGATGATGATCACGAAGGTCGCGGCGAAGATGCGCGGGGTCTGGAAGGAATTGTAGGCGGCCTGCAGCCAGATTCCCAGACCGCTGCGTGCGCCGAGGTACTCGGCGGTGGCGGCAGTGGCGAACACATAGGCGGCGCTCACGCGTACGCCGCCGAAGATCTGGCGCGCGGCCACCCGCAGATCCACATGGAACAGTGTCCATGCGCGCGAGGCGCCACAGGTCATCGCCACGTCGTCATAGAAGGCGGGGACGGCAGCCAGTCCTCGCATGGTCTGCACGACAATGGGGAAGATGGCGAACACGGCGACAATGACGATCTTGCCCACCGGTTCGAATCCGAACCAGATGAGAAACAGCGGGGCTATTGAGATGAGCGGCAGCGTCTGGGCCGCGGTGAGCAGCGGGAACAGTGCCGCATATGCGGTACGGGAGCAGTGTATGCCTATGCCGAGGAGCACGCCGAGCACGCAGGCTATGGCGAATCCGCACACGCCCTCGATGAACGTCATGCAGGTGGCTGGCCAGAGGGTGGGCCACGAGATGATAGCCGAGCGGACGATCTGCGTGGGGGAGGAGACCATCGTGACGGGCGGATGGGCCGCATCAACCCAGACCTGCCAGATGAGCAGCAGTGCCACGACGGTGACGACGGTGGGCCAATGCCTCCACGCTTGCCGGCGCGGGCGGTCCGTGTGATTGCGCAATGAGCTGTGAAAAGCCATGGCACCTTACTTTCTGCGCATGTCGCGCTGTGAGGCCGCCGGCTTCAGGCAGCAAGGTGAGGAGTCTACCGCCGAACGACCAGAAAAGTTAACTCTGCCATGCGTGTGCATGGCGACTGCAACAGTATAGGCCACCCTGTGGGCATGCGCTCACGAAGAACAGCGGCGGGGCACAAGCCGATGCCTGTGCCCCGCCGCTGGTACGGTGCTGCGTTTGTTCACTCGAGTCCGATGGACTTGAGCGAGTGCATGGTGAGGGTGTCGATGTGCGTGGTGCCGGATTCGCTCACGAGTTCGACGGCGCGTGCGCCATCGCCAGGGAACGAGTACGAGCTCATCGCATGCTTGCCGCCGTCGACGTAGACCTCGACGCATCCGCGGTCGATGAACACGCGCAAGTCAAGCGTATCGGCTGCGAGCTCGGTGTCGCTGAGCTTGGCCACCCGGTAGCCTTTGTCTCCGTTCGCCACGTTCTGCCGGTCGATGACGACGCCGCCGATCTGCGCGTCGAATACGATTGCCGTGTAGTGGCCGTCGCTTGTGGCATGCACATGCAGTCCGGCGCGTTCGGCGGTGGTTTTGTTCAGATCGAGTCTCATCTCGATTTCCAGGGCGCCGCCGTCATCGTCGAGGATCGTGGAGGTCTGGTTCGTACCAAGGTCGAGCGAGTCGAAGCCTATGGTATTCTCGCGCAGCCCCTCCATTTCGATGGTGGGGGCGGTGACCAGGTCACCGTCATCGCCCAGCGTGATCTCGCGGGGGAGGGTGAGGTTGCCGCACCAGCCGTCCTCCTCCATCGGGATGGGGGCGACGAACGGGCTCATCCAGCCGTACATGATCTGGCGCCCTTCGGTGTTGAACGACTGTGGTGCATAGAAGTTATGGCCTTCGTCCCACAGGCGGAACTCGGTCTCCGGCTTGAAGCTCTCGCCTGGCTTCCATGTGCCCACCATGTAGCCGGCATTGTTCACGTTGCGGTTCATGAAGCCATTTGGCTTGGCACCCATCGCGGAGAAGCCGATGACCCATTTCTCGTTGCCCCGCGCATCGCGGATCGGGAAGAAATCGGGGCATTCAAGCATGAACACGTTCGGATCCGGATGCTCGAACAGCACCCGATCGAAGCTCCAGTGCACCATGTCGCTCGACGTGTACAGCCACATCTGGCCACGATGCTCCTTCGACGAGACACCGAAGGTCATATACCAGGTGTCACCGGTCTTCCACACCTTCGGGTCGCGGAAGTGGTGGTCCACCTCGTCGGTGGGGCAGTCGATGATCATGCCCTCCTTCGTGAAGGTCTTCAGTTCGTCGTCGTTCGGCTTGGCGAGCATCTGCACCTGCCAGTCGCCTCCGGTGTTGTCCTTGCCGTTGGCCCAGCGGTGGCCGGTGTAGAAAATCCACGGCTTGCCGTCGTCGCCAATCACGGCGGAACCGGAGAACACACCGTGGCGTTCCTGTTCGAGGCTTGGCGCGAAGGCGATGGGTTCGCGGTGCCAGTCGACCATGTTGTCGGAGGAGACGTGGCCCCAATGCATCGGGCCCCACTGTGTGCCGTGGGGATGCAGCTGGTAGAACACGTGCCAGCGTCCGTTGTAGCGGCACAGGCCGTTCGGGTCGTTGATCCACCCGCCATTGGAGGCAATGTGGAACTTCGGGTACCAGCGGTCGTTGCGGGTGGTTTCCAGTGCCGACACGCCTGCTTCGGCGAGTGACAGCTGCTCGGCATGGTCCGAGATCGGCGTGAGCACAGGGTCGAGCGCCGGGTCGGGGGTCAGAATGCCGTTGGCGGGAATATTGGTGGGAAGGGTTGCCATCGTCGTTGTCCTTTCGGATTCGGCTGTCTGATTTCGTTTGCGTAATCGGAGACGTTTTCAGTCGACATCTGTCTCCTTGTACTCAGGATTGCAGGATGTATACGGGTTCGGAATCCGGGATTGAGGTTGTATTGCGTAAATAGGGACAGTTGGAGGCTGCCATTTGTCCCTATTTACGCAAATGAGGGGAGGGAGAGGAGACGCAGGGATATGAGAGAGATTGACGGGGGGGAGAGGTGCGGATGGGGCTTTACATATCCTCGGAATCCGCGGAGAGGATCGCCTCGTCGGTGGCGAGCGACGGCAGCTTCTTCGAATCGCGGATGAACGGATCGCCATCCACCTGCTCGTCGTCGCGCTTGATCACGAAGAATCCGTAGACGGTGGCAGCAAGCACGATGGCGGAGATCGTCAGGAACGTCGTGCGGTCGCCCATGCGGTCATGCAGCATGCCGAGCGGGGTGGAGAAGACGACCTGGCCGATCTGTGAGGCAATCTGGAAGCCGACCATGTAGAGCGTCGCGGAGAGCTTCGGATTGAAGTGGAGCGTGAAGTAGCGGAACGCCGGCAGGCAGAACAGCGGAACTTCAATGGCGTGGAACATTTTGACGATCGAGATGGACACCGGATCGTGGAAGATGCCGCACAGCCCGATGCGAAGGAACATCACCGTGGATCCGAGCAGCAACGCGTTGCGCACACCTACCTTGCGCATGATGATCGGCACGACGCCCATCATCGCGGATTCGCAGAACACCTGCACCGAGTTGAGCGTGCCGTAGACGGCGTTGCCGGTGGCCTCATTCGGGAAGAGCGAGGCGTAGTAGGTGGGGAACATCTGCTGGTCGAATACGGTGTAGAACGTGTTGGTGAGCAGCATGAACACGATGAGCACCCACAGCGTGGGCATCTTGAGCACGCCGAGCATGTCTTTGATGGTCGGGTTAGTTGGCGCGGCATTCGGATCGGCGGCTTCCTTGAGCGCTTCGCGCTGCTCGGCCGGATACCAGGTGAGGTACACGATGAGCATGCCCACGCCGAATGCGGAGCCGAGCCAGAAGTTGATCATCGGGTTGATGTTGAACACGAAGCCGGCGACAAGCGCCACAATGGCATAGCCGAAGGAACCCCATGCGCGGGATTGGCCGTACTCGAAGTTGAAACGGCGGCTGTACCGTTCGGTCACGGCCTCGATGAGCGAGCAGCCTGCCATGAAGCCCGCGGAGAGAACGACGGAGCCCACGAGTGCGGCGGCCATCATGTTCGTCCTCATCAGCGGCGCGTACACGAACTGCACGAAGGGTCCGACGAGTGCGGCGATCGCCGAGATGACGAGCACAAGACGGCGCTTGAGTCCGAGATTGTCCTGGATGAGGCCGTACCCGAACATGAGGATGAGCGTGGCCAGCGAGTTGATCGAATAGATCGTGCCCACTTCCGCGCCGTTGAGTCCCATCGAGTTGAGCCAGCGCTGGAAGAACGACCACCAGATGCCCCAGGAGCAGAAGAACAGGAAGATGCCGGTTGAGCTTTGCAGGTAGGAGGGGTTCCTCCACACCTTCGTGGTTGTTGCCATGATGTGAACCTCGTTGTCTGAGCCTAAGCTGCGTTGTATATGACGGCTCCCGCGCATTGCTCCGGTCTGTGCACCGTGTGTCCGTGTTGTGCGCAGGAGGGGGCAGGCCTCGATGGGTCTGCTAGGGGAGCACCATTCGCGTCGTCTGTGTCAGTTGTGGTGTTCCATATGTTCTCAGAATAGAGTGTAAATCGATTGACATCAAACGATTGACTTCTTCTCCATAAAACCACCATATTTCCTGAAGCCTTAATGTCAATCGTTTGACGAATTCTTTGCTGCCGCAGTGACCATGCGTCACGCGGTCGTCGGCGTGTCGCGCACCGATCCCTTCTCGATCAGCGTGCAGTGCACCTTCACCGGCGATGGCGTGTCAAGCAGAGGCATCACCGCGGTCGTATGGGGCCAATCGCCTTCATTGAGCGGGCGGTTCTCGATCATCGACACGAGCTTGTTCGCGGCCCAGTAGCCCATCTCGTAGTGGGGCAGTTCGATGGTGGTGAGTTGCGGCTCGAGTGTCTCGGCAAATACGCGATGGTTGTCCACGCCGACCACCGAGATGTCGCGTCCGACGGCCAGTCCATGTCGTGCCGCCGTCTCGTATACATACCAGGCGCGTGCGTCGTTGAAGCAGAAGAATCCGTTGGGCTGCTCGGTGTCGAATAACGCTTCCACGGCACGTAGTGCCGGCCCGTTGTTGAGCACGTCGCATTGCAGTCGTTCGTCGAAGCCCCTGCCGTGGTCCATCAGGGCCTGTCGGTAACCGGCGAGCCTGCCGGTCTGTGCCACCATGGGTTCGGCGCATCCCACATACGCTATGCGGGAGCATCCGGCTTCGATGAGTCTGGTGGTGGCGTCATAGCCGATGCGGAACTCGTCCGGTTCGATGGACGGGAAGCGATTGGTCTCCTCTGCGGCGTCGACGAGCACCAGAGGGAACTTGGCGAGTGATTTGGGCACCGTCATCACGCGGTTCGACATCGCGGAATACAGGAAGCCATCCACACCGTAGCGTTTCAGAGCGCGGATCTCGCTTTCCAGGGCCTGTTCGGTGTCTCCGTTCACGGTGAGGAGCATGTAGCCAAGCGAGCTCAAGGCGTCCTGTGCACCTTGGATCATACCGCCCGCATATGGCGTGGTGGCCACTTCGACGCTGATGAACCCGATCATATACGTCCGGTTGGTGCGTAGGGAGCGGGCCAGCACATTGGGCTGGTACCCCATTCGCTCTGCGGTTTCGCGTATGCGGTTCGCAAGCTGCGGATTGATGCGCCCCGAATCACGCCCATTGAGCACGAGCGAGACCGAGGAGACGGAGACTCCGGCCGCTTGTGCGATTTCCTTCATCGTCGTCATGATTCCACCTTATACGTCCTATGCCGAATATGCACATGACATACCGACGGCACACCCACATATTCCGTGCCGCTTACCGCTTGGTGAGTATCTCGTCCACGAGCTGCTGCTTTTCGCTGATCTGCCCTGAGAAGCCCGGGCGAATGTCGAGCTTGAGCGTCACGCCGGTGCGGTATCCCTGTTCGGCGAGTTTCACCGTGGCGTCGCGCACCGCTTTGAGCACATCGTCAAGGTTTCCCTCGATGTTCGTGAACATGGCGTTCGTCTCGTTCGGCAATCCGGATTCGCGGATCACCTCCACCGCTTCCGCCACGTATTCGCTCAGCTCGGCGCCGACACCGCTGGGGGCGATCGCCACTGCCGCCACCGTGTTGATGATCGGTTTGCCGTGCTCGTCCACGGGCACTTCCTGCCGCACCGCATTGCGATCAGGGCTGTTCATGTGTCTTCTCCTTTGTCGCAGGCGTGCGACCGGGCATGTCTGTTCATCGCTCAGCCACACAGCTATGGAATTTCAGATTGCCTTCTGCTCAGTGCATCGCCCAGGCATGGTCCATCGGACCGTGACCTTTGCCGAGGTTAAGATTCGCGCGCAGAGCTCCGCTCAGGTATGCCTTGGCGTCGCGTACGGCGTCTTCGAGGTCCTCGCCTTGGGCGAGATACGAGGCAATTGCGGACGACAGCGTGCAGCCGGTGCCGTGCGTGTTGTCGTTGGCGATGCGTTCCCCCTCGAACCACGTGACGGCACCGGTCGGGAATGCGAGCACGTCGTCGGCGTCCTTCACGCCATGGCCGCCTTTGACCAGCACGCAGGTGCCATAGTCCTTGGCGAGTTGGACGGCCGCGGTCTCCATGTCGGCCTGGTTGCCGATCGGCATCTGGGCCAGCACCTGTGCCTCAGGAATATTCGGGGTGATCACCGTGGCAATCGGGAAGAGACTGCTGATTTCCTCGGCGATTGTGTCGTCCGCGGCAAGACTCGACCCACTTGTGGCCACCATGACCGGGTCGACCACGATGTTCGTGGCCTGGTGGTCCCTGAGTTTGCGGGCGACGGTTTTCACAGATTCAACGCCCACGATGACGCCGATCTTCACGGCGGTGGGTCGAATATCGTCGAAAACCGAATCGATCTGGGCGCCCACGATGCTGGGGTCCACGGCGGCGATGGCCTGCACGCCGGTCGTGTTCTGCGCCGTGATGCCCGCCACCACGCATTCGCCGAATACATCATTGGCGAGCATCGTCTTGAGGTCGGCGGGAATGCCGGCACCGCCGGAGGAGTCGGTTGTGGCGATCGTGAGCACGGCCGGCAGCTTGGTTGCAGCAGGCTTGCGTCCGGTGTACCGGGGCTTCTCGTCGCCGCGAATGGCGGTCCAGTCATCGACCAGACGGCGAGTGGCCTGCTCCGGGTCGGTGGCGCCGGCAATGGCGGATACGACGAACCAGCCGTCGGCCTTCGTCTTGGCGAGCATGGGAATGTCGTCGGCTTTCACGCCACCGCCCACGATGAGCGGATACTTGCTCATCGTGCGCATTTCGTCGATGGAGGAGACGTTCAGCGTGGTGATATCGCCATTTTCGTCGACGATCATGCTCTCGGGCTTCGTGGCCGTCATGTGCAGTGGGCCGGCTCCTATGTAGTCGATGGTGCCTTCGGGCAGATGGTTGGCTTCGCGCACTTCGTCGACGGTTTTCGCCGACAGTCCAATGATCGCGTCAGGTCCAAGCAGCTTTCGTGCCACCACTGGATCGAGGTCGTCCTGACCTATGTGCACCCCGTCGACCTTGATGCCCTTGGCACGGGCCTCGAGCGCGGCATCGACCCGGTCGTCGACCACAAAGGCCACCGAGTGCTCCACGTGATGGCCTGCGATCTCTTCGGCGATGTCGTTCGCCAGGGAGACGATCTCGGCGACATCCTGGGTTTTGGCGCGCAGCTGGATGAAACTGGCGCCTCCGTCGAGGGCCTTGGCCACGACGTCGAGAATCGGCCGGTTGCCGCAATCGTCGGGGCCGACCACGAAATAGAAGCGCAGGTCGAAACGGTCGCGCATGGATGGGTATGGGAACGAGTTCATTGTGTCACCTGATTCGTTTGTTGTGTGCCGGCATGCCGTGCCATGGCAGATTCTAGGCCAAATAGAGCGGTGCGGAGGCGATTTCCTCCGGCGTAACGTTCCACAGAGCGTCGAGGAACGCGGTTTGGAACGATCCCGGCCCATGCGATGCTCGTTCGGCGGCTCCGGAAGATACGTTGTAGAGCATCGAGGCGGCCAGTGATGCCACCAGTGGATCGGCCACTGCAAGATAGGTGGCCGTGACACCCCCAAGCGAGCACCCGGCACCGGTGATCTTCGTCATCATCGCGCTTCCACCGGGAAGTCGGTAGACGAGTCGTCCGTCGGTGACGAGATCGACCTCGCCGGAGACCGCGACGGCCCCCGTGTGGGTGGGGGAGTGGAGCGCCAGATACGCCGCCAGATCGGTGGCCGCGGTGATGGCGGCATCCACACTGTCGGCGGCCTCCACGCCTGCGGGCCCATTGTGCTCATCCGTTCCGGCTGCATCGCCCAGTTGCCACATGTCGTGCAACACCAGTGCCTCCGATGCGTTGGCGCGGATGACGGTGGGAGGGTAATCCTTGAACCCCTTGAGGATCTCGGTGCGCGCGACGCCAACGCCGGCTGCCACCGGGTCGAGCACCCACTTGCAGCCATGGCGGCTCAGATGCTCCGAGATCTCCTGCAGTGCATCGCGGTAGAACGGCAGCAGCGTGCCCACGTTGATGTATGTGGCACCGCACGAAGAGGCCAACGAGGTCACATCGTTGGGAAGGAAGCTCATGGCGGCGGTGCCCCCCGCGGCGAGCTGCGCATTGGCCACCAGATTAATGGTGACGAAATTGGTGAATGACTGCGCAAGCGGGGTCTGCTCGCGAACATTCTGCGCCGCCTGGCGTATACGCTCACGAATGGGGTCGTCTGGTGCGACCTCGTGTAGATTGGATGTGTCGGAATTCGGCGTGGTCGACGCTGTGGTCATCTGTACTCCCTACTCTGGTGCTAGCCAACAGGTTCGAAGGGTTAGGCGCGAAGCCACTCTCAGCTCTATCAGCTCCCCTGACATGTGTATTCCAAACGTATTGAACACTCTCGACGCCTGCTGTGCTCATGCGTGTCATCACCCCACATGGGCACCGGAACGGGCTCCCTGCGTGTCAGCCGCCAACGGTAGGGTGAAGCCTTGTATAAGACCCCAAACCGTTCAAACCAGAAGGTGCATTGTGGCTAATTCCAAAATCGATGAAGTTGTCTCCCTCGCCAAGCGTCGCGGCTTCGTGTTCCCGGCCGGCGAGATCTACGGTGGCACCCGCTCTGCGTGGGACTACGGGCCGCTCGGCGTGGCGCTCAAAGACAACATCAAGCGCGAATGGTGGCGCTCGATGGTCGTCACCCGACCAGATGTCGTGGGCGTCGACACGTCGATCATCCTGCCGTCCGAGGTGTGGGTCGCCTCCGGCCACGTGTCGGTGTTCAACGATCCACTTATCGAATGCCTCACCTGCCACAAGCGTCATCGCGCCGACAAGCTCGAGGAGTCGTATGCCGAGAAGCACAACGACCAGCTGCCCCCGAATGGCCTCAAGGACATCGTGTGCCCGGACTGCGGCACCCGCGGCAATTGGACCGAACCCCGTGACTTCAACATGATGCTGCGTACGCACCTCGGTCCTGTGGAAGATGAGAACAGCCTCCATTATCTGCGACCGGAGACGGCACAGGGCATCTTCGTGGACTTCAAGAACGTGATGACCTCGTCGCGCTCCAAGCCGCCGTTCGGCATCGCCAACACCGGCAAGAGCTTCCGCAACGAGATCACGCCAGGCAACTTCATCTTCCGTACCCGCGAGTTCGAGCAGATGGAGATGGAGTTCTTCGTTGAGCCGGGCACCGATGAGGACTGGCATCAGTACTGGATCAACGCCCGCACACAGTGGTACATCGACCTCGGTGTGAACCCCGAGAATCTGCGCCATTACGAGCATCCGAAGGAAAAGCTCGCACACTATTCGAAGCGCACCGTCGACATCGAATACCGCTTCGGCTTCCAGGGCTCCGATTGGGGTGAGCTCGAGGGCGTGGCCAACCGTACCGATTTCGATCTCGGCGCCCATGCCAAGCATTCCGGCGAGGACCTGAGCTACTTCAACCAGGCCACCGGCGAGAAGTACATTCCGTACGTCATCGAGCCTGCAGCCGGTCTGTCGCGTTCGCTCATGGCCTTCCTTGTGGATGCCTACGACGTTGACGAGGCCCCGAACACCAAGGGCGGCGTAGACAAGCGCACGGTGCTGCGTCTCGACCCGCGTCTCGCTCCCGTCAAGGCCGCGGTGCTACCGTTGAGCAAGAAGCCGGAACTGCAGTCGGTGGCCCAGGACCTCGCGCAGGATCTGCGTCTCAATGACTGGATGATCGACTACGACGAATCCGGTGCGATCGGCCGCCGCTATCGTCGACAGGACGAGATCGGCACCCCGCTGTGCATCACCGTCGACTTCGACACTCTTGATGACCAGGCCGTGACGATTCGCGAGCGTGACACGATGCAGCAGGAGCGCGTGGCGCTCACCCAGGTTGCCGACTACGTGGCCAAGCGCATCAACGACAAACGTACACGTGTGCCGCTCAAACCGGTGTCGATGGGTGGCGCCGAATGGCCCGAGACCGTGCATATCGCCGAGGCCGGCGGTTTGTACTGATCTGCCATGCATCAATCGCCTGCGCCCCGTATGCCTGAGATTGCGGGACGCAGGCGATTTTGCGTACGAGGCGAGCGTGCGAATAATTCATACGATACTCTGTACAATTCGGACACATGAACGAGGGGATATGAGCGAGCAGGAGACGATACTGAACACATCCCGGCAACGCGAGGCAAGCCCAGATGCCAAGGATTGCGCAGATGCCGGTGCACGGCTTGAACCGGTTTTGGCCGGTCCGTTGGCACCGATCAGGCTCGGCGATGTCATGGTGAACACTCCGGTCATGCTCTCCCCGATGGCAGGTGTGACGAACTGGCCGTTCCGTGTGCTGTGCGAGGAATATGGGCCCGACGGCCTTTACGTGGCCGAGATGGTCACTGCACGCGCGCTGGTCGAGCGCAATCCGAAGGCGCTCAGGTTGTGCAGGTTCGCACCGAGCGAGCGCATCAGATCGCTGCAGCTGTATGGCGTGAACCCGTCGATTATGGAACAAGCGGCGCGGTTCCTGGTGGACAACGGCATGATGGATCATCTCGATCTCAATTTCGGGTGCCCGGTTCCCAAAGTCACCCGGCGTGGTGGAGGATCGGCCTTGCCATGGAAAACGGATCTGTTCACCGAGATTGTCCAGCGCGTAGTTGCGGTGTGCGAGCCGGCGAACATTCCGGTGACCGCGAAGATCCGCGTGGGGCTGGACCATGAGCATGAGACCTTCCTCGAAGCCGGGCGCATAGCTCAGGAGGAGGGGTGCAGCGCAGTGACCCTGCATGCCCGCACCACTGCCGAATACTATGGCGGTCATTCGGATTGGTGCCGGATCGGTGAGCTCGTGAGCACGCTCGACATACCGGTGTTCGGCAACGGCGACATCTGGGGTGCCGAGGACGCCATCGCGATGGTGAACGAAACCGGGTGTGCCGGAGTGGCGATCGGTCGCGGGTGCCAAGGGCGGCCATGGCTCTTCGGCAATATAGGCAACGCCTTCGCCGGCAGCGACGTGCGTATCAACCCCACCCTCGGCGAGGTGGGGCGCATCATCATGCGCCATGCCGAGCTGCTCACCGAGTTCTACGATGGTGACGAGCGGATGGCTGTGCACGACCTGCGTAAGCATGTCGCATGGTACCTGAAAGGGTTCCCGGTGGGGGGCTCCACCAGGCGCGCGTTCATGGAATGCGAGAGTTTGAAGGATGTTCGTGAGCAGGTGGACGCGCTTGACCCGAACATCGAGTATCCTGAACGGGTGGTGGACCAGCCGAGGGGTCGTGTTCGCTTTGCGAAGAAGGTGCATTTGCCATATGGTTGGCTCGATTCGCGGACCACGACCCACGAGGAGCGCGAGCGACTGTTCGGCGACGACCCGATGGATGCGAGCTACTGAGCGACACGTTTTAAGAAAACTTTCGGAAATCGGGTCTACGGTGTCTACGAGGAATGTAAAGAGGAGGGTGAGCGGATTGGCCTTGGCCAGTGGAGGGAGGCCTGTTTTCTCACCCATCTGCGGTACAGTTGTGTACAACCGTGAGTGACAGGAGACTAACGTGAGCGAGATCGCCCAGACCGACAATTTCAACGACACCACGATCATCAAGGTCGTTGGTGTCGGTGGCGCAGGTGGCAATGCAGTCAACCGAATGATTGCCGAGGGTCTGCAGAATGTGGAATTCGTGGCAATCAACACGGATGCGAAAGATTTGCTGCGTTCCGACGCCGATGTCAAGATCTCGCTGAGCGACGCCTCGAGCCGAGGGCTCGGCGCGGGGGCGGATCCGGAGAAGGGCGCGAAGGCCGCCCAGGATCACCAGTCCGAGATCGAAGAGGCCGTCAAGGGCGCCGACATGGTGTTCGTCACCTGCGGTGAGGGCGGTGGCACCGGCACCGGTGCAAGCCCACTGGTCGCCCGCGCAGCACGCCAGCAGGGCGCGCTCACCATTGCAGTCGTCACTCGTCCGTTCTCCTTCGAAGGCCCGCAGCGTGCCGCCTCGGCAGCGCTGGGCATCGACAATCTGCGCGAAGAGGTCGACGCGCTCATCGTCATTCCGAACGACCGACTTCTTGAACTCGACGACAGCTCCATCGGCATCGTGGATGCGTTCCGCACGGCCGACACCGCTCTGCTCGCTGGTGTTCAGGGCATCACGGACCTGCTCACGATCAATCCGTACATTCACGTCGATTTCTCCGATATCACGTCGATCCTGCAGAACTCCGGCACTGCACTCTTCGGCATCGGCGCCGCACGGGGCGAGGATCGTGCAGCGCAGGCCGCAGAGATCGCCATCAGCTCGCCATTGCTCGAGGAGAGCATCGACGGCGCCAGCGGCGTGCTCATTAACATCGCGGCTTCGAACGACCTGAAGCTCGCCGAGGTGAATCAGGCCGTCGGTTTCGTTCGCGAGGCCGCACATCCGGAGGCGCAGATTATCTTTGGTCTCGCACTCGACGATGCCTATGGCGATGAGATGCGCGTCACCGTGATTGCCGCCGGCTTCAACGACAAGAAGAAGCTCGCTCAGGCCAATGAGGACGCCCAGGCCGCCGCCTCGGCGCCTCAGCGCACCGTCAAACCGGTGACCAAGACCGCCACGGCTTCCGGGCAGCCCACCATCCTCACGTCTCCCATTCCCTCCACCGGTCCGGTGTTCGAAGAGGAGAAGAAGACGGATGAGAAGATCGTGGCCCAGCAGCCGACGCCGAAGCAACGCTCCGAATACGATGCCTCGTCCGACACCAGCAGCTATCCGTATACGGCGCTTGGTGATCTGGGTGACCTCGACATTCCGGAGTTCCTGCAGTAGTCGATCCGCTTACGGCACGGTCTGAATTACAATACCTGTAGAACCCAAAGAGTCAACCTGAAACAGGACAGCAAAGAAGGAAACGCGAATGGCCGGATTCATGAAGAGGACCATGTCTTATCTGGGAATGTCCGACGTCGTGCCGGAAGACGAAGATGACGAGGTCATTGACGAGGAGCCGGAGTCGTCATTCGACACCGATCGTTCCGTCACGCCCATCCCGGCCGCGTCCACGCAGCCTTCCACGAGCCAGCGTAAGTCGGTGGCCCCGTTCCATGCGAACATCAATCGGATCACGACCATTCACCCGCAGAGCTACGAAGATGCGCAACTGGTCGGTCGCGCACTGCGAGACGGCATTCCGGTGGTGCTCAATCTCACCGATGTCTCGCAGTCACAGGCTTACCGCATCATCGATTTCTCGTCCGGCGTGGTGTTCGGCATCTCCGGCTCCATCGAACGCGTGACCGAGCGTGTGTTCCTGCTGAGTCCCGCTCGTGTGGACATTGTCGCGGAGGACACTGAATCGGGTATGTCAGACAACCTGTTCGAGAACTGATGAGGCGGGGCAGCGGCCCCCACATTCACGTCATTTGCTGTTCGAGGAAGCATGTTCCTAGTCATTCGATAGGCTGGGAGCATGCTTTCGACGTTATTCGGCTTCTTCTTCCATATTGTCGACCTGCTCATCGAGGCCTACATCGCGGTGCTGTTCGCCCGCATGATCTTCGATTGGGTGCTGGTGCTGGCTCCGCGATGGCGGCCGACCGGTTTTGTGGCGACCCTGCTGCGCATCATCTACCAGCTCACCGAGCCACCACTGCGCTTCCTGAGACGATACATCAAGCCGATTCCCCTGGGGCGCGTTTACTTCGATGTGAGTTTTCTGGTGTTGTATTTCGTATTGGTGATCTTGCGCATACTGATCTGACCGATGGAAAAAGTCCGATGGTCATGTGAAAAAAGCCGCCCATGCGGTGTGCTTGCGCAGGTGTCGTGATAGCATCAAAAAATAAGGTCAACTAAGCTGGGTCTATCCCAAAGCGAGGTGGTAAGATAATGGCTCTTTTGACGCCAAAGGATATTCGGGAGCACACCTTCCAAACGGTGCGCTTCAAGGAAGGGTACGATGTCGACGAGGTCGATGACTTCCTCGATCAGGTAACCGAAACCGTGGAGGCTTTGGGCAAGCAGGCTGTTGCAGGTGGTCAGTCCACGCAGGCACTCGGCCCTGATGTCTCCGCGCTGAACACGAAGATTTCCGATTTGACTGCACAGGTGCAGTCCCTGCAGCAGGAGAACCAGTCGCTCAAGGCCGCCGCCGCGCAAGGTGCAGGCGAACAGGCGACGGCGCAGATCGCCCAGGCGAATCAGGCCGCACAGGCTGCACAGGCGCAGCTCAAGGAAGCCGAGTCGAACAATCAGGCGCTTTCCACTCAGAATGAACAGCTGAAGAACCAGATTGAACGCCTTTCCGCGCAGGTCGATCAGCTCACCGCACAGGCGGCGCAGAACTCCGATCAGCCGGATCTCGCCAAGGAGCTGCAGGAGATTACCCGCCAGCGCGATCAGTTCCGCGCCGACAGCGAGAATCTGCGTCATGAGCTCTCCGCTGCCCACGAGCAGACGATGCGCGCCCAGCAGGCCGAAGCCCAGGTCAAGGACCTCACCAAGCAACTCGAGGAATCGAAGCAGCGTGAGGAACAGCTGCGCGATCAGGTGGCCAAGGTCGAACCGAACACTGAGACGGGCAGCCTGCAGAAGATCAAGAGCGCTGCTGCGGCCGCCAACAGCGAGCCGGAGCGCGCCACCGCGATGCTCACCCTCGCGATGCAGCTGCACGACCAGTACGTCGACAAGGGCAAGGCGACCGCCAAGGAGATCACCGAGCAGGCCCAGCGCAAGTATGAGGAGCTCATCTCCAAGGCCAACGACTATTCGAACCGCACTCGTTCCGAGGCCGACGATTACAATGCCCGCACCCGCGAGGCTGCCGATGCCTACAGTGCGAAGACTCGTGACGATGCCGATTCGTACAGCGCCAAGACGCATGAAGATGCCGACACATACATGAAGAACAAGCACGCCGAGGCGGATCAGTACGTGGTCGACAAGACCAATGAGGCGAACACCTACGCGGATCAGAAGATCGCAGAGGCGAACAACTACGCCGCCGCCAAGACCAACGAGGCCGACACCTATGCCGACTCGAAGGCCCATGAGGCAGACGAATACGCTCAGAAGAAGCAGGACGAGGGCAACACCTACGCCCAGCAGAAGAAGAGCGAGGCCGACCAGTACGTGGTCGAACGCCACGACGAGATCAACGCATTCGAGGCCGAAGCCAAGAAGCGTGCCGACGACTACTCGGCGAAGACCCGCACCGCTGCCGACGACTACGCCCAGCAGGTGCGTGAGAACCTCGAGACCCAGTCGAAGGTGATCGAAGGCAACATTCAGGGCCTCAAGACCTTCGAGACCGAATACCGTGCACGCCTCACCGAGTTCCTCGGCCAGCTGCAGGCACAGGTCTCCGACACGAACAACTACAAGGACATCGACAAGGCCAACTGATACCATTAGCCAATGTTGAATTCGAAACCAAGACGGCCGCGTGTACGCGTGGCCGTCTTTGCATGTATCGCCATCGTCGCCCTTGGGGCAGACCAGCTTAGCAAATACCTGGCGCAGACCTACCTGACCGAGACCGATTACATTCAGGTGATCCCACGGTTCCTGCACCTGACGTTGGTCCATAATCCCGGGGCCTCGCTGGGCATGGGGGCCAACTCGACCTGGGTGATCAGCCTCTTCGCCATTGTCGCATGCTGTGTGCTTGTCTGGATGGCCTGGCGCACCACATCGATGGCCTGGACCGTGTTCCTGGCACTCGCCTTCGCCGGGGCGTTGGGGAACCTGATCGATCGCGTGGCATATGCCCAAGGATTCCTCAATGGCAAGGTCGTCGATTTCCTCAATTACGGTTGGTCAGTGGGCAATGTGGCCGACATCTTCCTCATGATCGCGGGAATAGGCATCATCGTGCTCATTCTGTGTGGAGTGCCCTATAGGGGGAGCGACGAGCGACAGCCGGCTGATACAGCGGCTGCCGGACATTCCGATAACTAGGCATATGGAAGGAGCTCAATGAGCACGATCATTCCGGCGCCCGATGCACTGATCGGGAAGCGGTTCGATGTGGCTGTGGCCAAGATGATGGGCATCTCACGGGCCAAGGCCACTGAACTCATCGAAACCGGGCAGGCACGTGTGATCGGGCGTGATATCCATAAATCCGCCACATTGCAAGCAGGCGACACCGTTGAGATTGATGTGCGAGAAGAGAGACGGGAACCCGAACCCGTTTCGAACGAAATGACGATTGCCTATGAGGACGACGACATCGTGGTAGTGGATAAACCGGTCGGTGTGGCGGCGCATGCCTCGGTCGGCTGGACCGGGCCAACAGTGCTGGGTTCGTTGATCCAGCGCGGTGTGCACATCACCTCGATGGGGGCTGCGGGACGGCAGGGCATTGTCTCGCGGCTTGATGTGGGCACCTCAGGGCTCATGCTCGTATGCAAATCCGACCTCGCCTACAAGGAGATGCGCAGGCAATTCTCCGAGCATGAGGTGAAGAAGACCTACCATGCGCTCGTGCAAGGCAATCTCAAGGAAGACAAGGCCACCATCGAAGCTCCGATCGGGCGGGCAAAGGTCTCCGATTTCCGCTTCACGGTCACGCCCGCGGGCAAGGAGGCCGTCACCCATTGGGACGTGATGGAACGCTTCGGCGAGGCCACACTCGCGTCAATCAATCTCGAGACCGGACGCACCCACCAGATCCGCGTGCATTTCTCGTCCATCGGGCACCCTCTTGTAGGAGACCCGATGTACGGGGCCAATCCCCGTCTGTCTCAGGCACTGGGGCTCGAACGTCAATGGCTGCACGCCATGGAGCTGGAGTTCCGGCATCCGCGCACGCACATCAACACCGTGGTCACCTCGCGGTACCCCACCGATCTGCAGCATGCGCTGGAGACGGAGCGTGAGCGCTTCGCCCAACGGGAGCACCAGCGTTTAGAGTCGTCGCGAGGGTGACGATGGCGGTGATTTCCCGCGACTGGCTTCCGTAATCGCCAATACCACGAATATGATCATCGCGCAGGTCGGCATAACGGCCAACGGCGTGGTGAACAACAGACTGGTCCACGCCTCCAGCTCGCGCACCCCGGTGGAATAGCCGGCCGCATGATCGCAGCCAAGCAGAATGCGAATGGCCTGCACCATGCCGATGGCTCCGGGAAGGGCAAGCAGGGCGCAGAGTGGAATGAGCGCCACATATACGGCGATGCGCCTGCCGCGGGCCGGCTTCGATGCCGTCATAGGCAGCCTTCCTTCCCTCGCGTCGACTTACTCGGCAATGTTGCCAACACTCTAGCGACGAGGCGACGCTGTTTCCATATGAAGCGATTGATGCGCTGGAAATGCCGCGTGTCGAAACGGACATGGCGTGTTCGAAGGGTTGCGGGGCACCCCGGTTCGCGCTCTGTACAGCAAGCGGATTTCAAGGTACATTAGAACACTATGACCAATTCCGCTGATTTCGTGCAGTTGCACAACCATACGCATTATTCGTTGCTTGATGGTGCATCGAAGATTCCCGATCTGGTGAAGTACACGAAGGAATTGGGAATGGGTGCCGTGGGCATCACGGACCATGGCAACATGCATGGCGCGTATGAGATGTACACCGAGGCGGTGAAGCAGGATGTCAAGCCGATCATCGGCATCGAGGCTTATGTGACGCCGGAGACGGCGAGGCAAGACAAATCGCGCGTGCATTGGGGCACGGAGGCGCAACGGCGTGATGATGTGTCCGGTGGAGGCCTGATCACGCATTTGACGCTGTGGGCCGAGGACGACGAAGGATTGAGGAACCTGATCAGGGCCTCTTCGGTGGCGAATCTCGAAGGACGTGTGATGCGCTATCCGCGTATGGACAAGGAGGTGCTCTCCACCTACAGCAAAGGCGTGATCTGCGGTTCGGGATGCCCGTCAGGCATTGTGCAGACCCGTTTGCGCCTCGGTCAGTTCGATGAGGCCTTGCGTGCGGCGGGTGAGTTGCAGGACATCTATGGCAAAGACAATTTCTTCATTGAGCTGATGGACCATAATCTCGAGATCGAGCGCAAGGTGACGAAGGACCTGCTTGAGATCGCGAAGAAGCTCGGTGCGCCGCTGCTGGCCACGAACGATTCGCATTACGTCCACGAGGAGGATGCTGGCGCGCAGGACGCGATGCTGTGCATCAATTCAGGCTCGCACCTGGATGATCCGGACCGGTTCAAGTTCGATGGAGAAGGGTATTACATGCGTTCCGCGCAGCAGATGCGCGAGCTGTTCCGCGACCTGCCCGAGGCGTGCGACAATACGATCGAGGTGGCGGAACGTTGCAATGTGATGTTCGACGACCACGAGGACGGCGCGTTCATGCCCAAGTTCCCATGCCCGGAGGGTTGGGACGAGACCTCGCTGTTCCTGAAGAAAGTGGAGGAGGGCCTCGAACGGCGGTACGAGGGCAATGTGCCGGCGCATGTGCTGGCGCAGGCGGATTACGAGTGCGGTGTGATCTGCCAGATGCAATTCCCAGGCTACTTCCTGGTGGTGGCTGATTACATCCAATGGGCCAAAGACCATGGGATCATGGTGGGGCCGGGCCGTGGCTCCGCGGCAGGATCGATGGTCGCCTATGCAATGGGCATCACCGAGCTCGATCCCCTGGAGCATGGTCTGATCTTCGAACGGTTCCTGAACCCGGAGCGCGTGTCGCTGCCGGATATCGACGTGGACTTCGACCCGGAGGGCCGTCTGAAGGTGATCGAGTACTGCGGCGACAAATACGGGCACGACAAGGTGGCGCAATGCGTGATCTACGGCACGATCAAGACGAAGCAGGCGCTCAAGGATTCAGCGCGCATCATGGGCTACGAGTTCTCGATGGGCGAGTTGGTTACCAAGGCGTTGCCGCCGGCGGCAACGGGTGGCAAGGACGTGCCGCTGCACGACATTTTCGATCCAGGTGCGAAACGCTATGCGGAGGCGCGTGAATACCGCGAATTGTATGAGTCGAATCCCGATGCCAAGCGAATCACCGACGAGGCGATGGGCATCGAGGGCCTGATTCGCCAGACGGGTGTGCACGCATGCGCCACGATCATGGGCTCGGAGCCGATCACTGACACGTCGCCGCTGCTGGAGCGCACGGATGGCACGGTGACGACGACATTCGAATACCACACGTGTGAGACATTGGGTCTGGTGAAGATGGACTTCCTGGGTCTGTCCAACTTGACGGTGATCGGTGACACGCTCAGGAACATCGAGGCCAACGGCAAGGAACCGATTGACCATACGAAGATTCCGCTCGACGACAAGGAGACATACGAACTGCTGTCGCGCGGCGACACGCTGGGTGTGTTCCAGCTCGATTCCGACGGCATGCGTGCGCTGCTCAAGCAGCTGAAGCCAGATAACTTCAACGACATCTCGGCATTGATCGCCCTCTACCGTCCGGGCCCGATGAGCATGGACTCGCATACGAACTACGCGAAACGCAAGAACGGGTTGCAGAAGATCGAGCCGATCCATCCGGAGCTTGCCGAGCCGCTCAAGGAGGTGCTCGACGAGACCTACGGCCTGATCATCTACCAAGAACAGGTGCAATCCGCCGCCCGTATTCTGGCCGGCTATTCGCTGGGCAAGGCCGACGTGCTCAGGCGCGCGATGGGCAAGAAGAAGCCCGAGGTGCTGGCCAAGGAACAGGTGCCGTTCTTCGAAGGCATGAAGGAGCACGGCTATTCCCGCGAGGCGGCGCAGGCGGTGTGGGACGTGCTCGTGCCGTTCTCGGGCTATGCGTTCAACAAGGCGCATTCCGCCGCCTACGGGCTCATCTCGTATTGGACCGCCTATTTGAAGACGCACTATCCGGCCGAGTTCATGGCCGCCCTGTTGCAAGGCGCCTCCACGAACAAGGACAAGACCGCCCTGTACCTAGGCGAGGCGCGCCGCATGGGCATCAAGGTACTCTCGCCGGATGTCAACGAATCCGTGTACGCCTACTCCGCCGTCGGTGATGTGGTGCGTTTCGGACTCGGTGCCATCAGGAACGTGGGTGAAAAGGCAGTCGCCGACATCATTGCCGAGCGTCAGGGCAGCCACGGCAGGTACGTCAACTTCATGGACTTCATTCGCCGTGTGCCTCTGACCGCACTCAATAGGCGGTTGGTCGAATCGTTGATCAAGGCGGGTGCCTTCGACTCGATCGACCCCAACCGGCGTGCCCTCTACCAGATTCACGAGGCCGCGATCGACTCGGTCACCGACCTCAAACGCAAGCAGGCCACTGGGCAGTTCGACCTCTTCGCCGACCTCGACGCCGGTGCCGACGATGGCGAGGCCGAAGCGCTTGGCGACGTGTCGATCAGCGTACCTGACGTGGAGGAGTGGGACAAGAAGACCAAGCTCAACTTCGAACGCGAAATGCTGGGCCTGTATGTGTCCGACCACCCGCTTTCAGGCATGCAGTCCGTGCTCGCCAGCCTGCGTGACATGTCCATCGCGCAACTGATCGACCGTGCTCCCACGATGCCCGAGCGCAGTCAGGTCATGGTCGCCGGGCTCATCACCAACGTCGACTCACGCGTCTCCAAGAAAGGCAACCGATGGGCGATCGTGACGATTGAAGACATGGAGAGCTCCATCCAATGCCTGCTGTTCGGCAAGGTGTACGAGGCGCACGCGGCGGAACTCGCCATCGACACGATCGTGCAGGTGCGTGGCATGGTCGAGGCACGTGACGAGACGATTTCGTTGCGCGCCACCGACCTCATGGTGCCCGTCATCGAAGCCGGTGAGGACCGTCCTGTTTTCGTCCAGCTGCCTGCGCACGCCCTCGATATGCAACGGCTCGAACAGTTCTCGCAGATCCTCTCCAATCATCCCGGTGCCTGCGAGGTCAGGCTTGCCATCGTCGACGACAATGGCGGCGTGACCCTCATGACCCTCGGCGATCGCTTCCGTGTGCGTCGTGAGACCGGCCTGTTCGCCGACATCAAGGTTCTTTTTGGCGCCAACGCACTGCCTATGATCTGAACGGCGGTTTGTGCGAACGGAGACGGCATGCGATGGCATGCCGTCTCCGTTCGCACAAACCGGATGCCTGCCATCTCTCATTTCCGCGTCTGATCTTTGTCATTGTTTTGCGTAATCTGGAACTAATTTCACACGGGATGCGTCCCCGATTACGTGGATTTGCTGAATTAACGCGAACCTACGGAACTCGTCGGGGCGCGCCAGCGGGCAATCTCACGATGCAAAAGACCCGATGCCCTCGTTTTCCTTCTCGTGACAGGCGCTTGGTACCATAGTGGCTTATGAGCCAAGATAACTATATGCGCATCATTGATTTGCGCGGCAAGGAACTGACACGCGCCGAGATGCTTGACGCGATGCCACGAGCTGAGATGGGAACCGACGAAGCGAGCGAGATCGTGCAGCCGATTCTCGACAACGTGAGGGAGAACGGCGCCGCAGCGTTGCGTGAATATGCCGAGAAATTCGACCACATCGTCCCCAAGTCGTTCCGTGTACCCACCGACGTCATGGATGCCGCCGTGGCGTGCCTCGACCCGGAAGTGCGCGCAGCGATTGAGGAATCCGTGCGCCGTGCCCGCGCAGTCGCGAAATCGCAGGTCCCAGAGGACTTCCATACCGATTTGGCTGAGGGTGCGCGCGTCAGTGAGCGCTGGATCCCGATCCAGCGTGTGGGTCTGTACGTGCCCGGCGGCAAGGCCGTGTACCCGAGTTCCGTGATCATGAACGTGGTGCCGGCACAGGCCGCCGGTGTCGAAAGCCTCGCCATCGCCACGCCGCCAAGCCGTGACAATGCGCAGGGTTGGCCGAACAAGACGATTCTGGCCACCTGTGCCATTCTCGGTGTGGACGAGGTCTACGCCGTCGGTGGTGCACAGGCCATCGCGATGTTCGCCTATGGCGCCACCGACCTCGACAATCCGGTCTCCCCGGTGCTGTGCGAGCCGGTGGACAAGATCACTGGTCCGGGCAACATCTTCGTGGCCACGGCCAAGCGTCTCGTTTCGGGCATTGTGGGCATCGACGCGGTCGCCGGCCCCACCGAGATCGCCATCATCGCCGACAAGACCTCGAACCCGGCATATGTCGCCGCCGACCTCATTGGTCAGGCCGAGCACGATGAACTCGCCGGATCGGTGCTCATCACCGACGACGATCAGTTGGCCGAGGCGGTGCAGGCCGAGCTCAACAAGCGCGTACCGCGCACCGAGCACTCCGAACGTGTGGCCACCAGCCTCTCCGGCAAGCAGTCCGGCATCATTCTCACCGACGGCATCGAGCAGTCGATCGACGCGGCGAACGCCTACGCCGCCGAACATCTTGAAGTGCAGACCGCAGACCCGGATGCCGTGATCGCGAAGATCCGCAACGCGGGGGCCATCTTCCGCGGCAACTATTCCCCGGTGCCGCTGGGCGACTACATGTCGGGCTCGAACCATGTGCTGCCCACCTCGGGCACCGCACGATTCGCCGCCGGTCTCGGTGTGCACACGTTCATGAAGCCGGTGGAGGTCATCGAATACGACGAGCAGGGACTGAAGGAGCTCGCCGCCAGGGTGAATGCCCTCGCCGTCTCGGAAGACCTCCCGGCGCACGGCGAGAGCGTGCTGACGCGCTTCATTGACGATCCGTACAACAAGGAAACCATTACCGAACAGGAAGAAGAAGCAGGATTACGATGAGCGAAGCGATGATTCCGGCGGATCTGCCACTGCGTAACGACCTCATTGGCGAGGTGCCCTACGGCGCCCCGCAGCTCGACGTTCCGGTGTGCCTGAACGTCAATGAGAACCCGTATCCGCCGGATCACGCCGTGGTTCGCAGCATAGTGGAGCACGTCAAGCAGGTGGCGCCTACCCTCAACCGCTATCCGGACCGCGAGCACATCGAACTGCGCGAGGCCTTCGTCAGGTACCTCAAGGAGGAATCGGGGGCGCAGCTCACCGTGGAACAGGTGTGGGGCGCCAACGGCTCCAACGAGATCATGCTCCAGCTGTTCCAGGCTTTCGGAGGCCCTGGCCGTGCCGCACTGGGCTGTGACCCGGCCTATTCGATGTACCCCGAGTATGCACGCGACACGTTCACGAGTTGGTACACCACGCACCGCAAGCCGGACTTCACCCTTGATGTGGACCATACCATCGATGACATCGATGCGATCCAGCCGGCCATGGTGGTGCTCACCAGCCCGAACAATCCGACCGGCACCGAACTGCCTATGACCGATCTCAAGCGCATTCTCGAACATTGCCAGAGTGCTCAGGTCGCTGGTGCACACGATGGGGTGCACCCGATCGTGGTTGTGGATGAGGCCTACATTGAATTCCGCAACCCGGGCACGCCGTCGGCCACGACGCTCATCAACGACTACGACAATCTGGCCGTGAGCCGCACCATGAGCAAGGCATTCGCGTTTGCGGGAGCCCGAGTGGGCTATCTGGCGGCCAGCGAGGGTATTGTGGACTGCCTGCGCATCGTGCGCATGCCATACCATCTGTCCGCCGTGACGCAGGCGGTGGCGCTGGCGGCCTTCGACCATAGGAAGGAACAGCTGAGCCAGGTGGACCACCTGCGCGAGATTCGCGAGCAGACCGCCGCTTGGCTCAAGGAACAGACCTATAAGGGCCAGCCACTCGAAGTCGCCCCCTCGCAGTCGAATTTCCTGCTGTTCGGCGGCCATTTCGATGATCGCGGAGCCATCTTCGACCAAATGCTCCAGCGTGGCGTGCTCATTCGCGTGGTGGGGCCGGAAGGCTGGCTGCGTGTGTGTATGGGCACTGACGAGGAGATGCGCCGATTCCGCGAGGCGCTCGTCGAATCGATGCGCGCCGTCGAGAACGCCTAGGCCGCAGACATACGTATACCTGCAAAGGAGACATGGAGACACATGGCACGCACCGCGCACATTGTTCGCCAGACCAGCGAATCCAGCATCGACCTCGAACTCAACCTTGACGGCACCGGCAAGACGAACATCGAAACGACTGTGCCGTTCTACAATCACATGATGACTGCACTGGGCAAGCATTCGCTCATCGATCTCAACATCGTGGCGAGCGGCGACACCGATATCGATGCCCACCATACCGTGGAGGACACGGCGATCGTATTCGGGGAGGCATTGCGCCAGGCCCTCGGCGACAAGCGCGGCATCCGCCGCTTCGCCGATGCCACCGTTCCGCTCGACGAGGCGCTCGCCAAAGCCGTCGTCGACGTCTCCGGCCGCCCATACTGCGTGTGCTCGGGCGAACCCGAAGGCTTCCAGTACGCAATGATCGGCGGCCACTTCACCGGCTCGCTTGTACGCCATGTGATGGAATCGATCGCCTTCCACGCGCAGATCTGCCTGCACATGCATCTCATTGCCGGCCGTGACCCACACCACATTGCGGAGGCGGAGTTCAAGGCGCTCGCCCGCGCATTGCGCTTCGCCATAGAACCCGATCCCCGTATTCAGGGGCTGATCCCGAGCACGAAGGGCGCGTTGTGATGTCAGACGACGACAAGCGAAATCCCAACAATCCCGATAACCCCGGCGACGAAAACGACGCGTTCTGGGCCTTCGAAAGCGATCCGGATCTCGCACGTGAGATGGAGAGCCTCAACCAGGAGCTTGCGAATCTCGAGCAGAATGCGAGCACCGACGATGCCGGGGAATCCGCGACCGGGGAATCGGAAGACGGCAATGCTCCCGAAGACGTGTCCGACGAGTTCTCGCAGATCATGAACGCGAACGCCGAGATAGGCTTCGACGACGAACTCGAGGGGATTCTCGGCAACAAGGCGAAGCGTGCGATTCTAGTCACGCGCCTCACCTCGGCCGATTTGCTCGCCGCCTTCTGCTCGCTCGCCGACATCACCGCGCAATGCATCGATTCGCGTGAGGGTGCGGTGGCAGTGCTGCGCAATCTCAACGGGGACGGTCCCGAGGCGGCCGCGAAGGACCTCACCGAAGTGGTGGCGGGGCTGAGCGTGCTGTTGCTCGTGGATCGCGCCGACAAGATGACCGCCGTTCCCTATGCGAACGGCACCGCCGAGGATGCGGAACTGCCGCCGCCGTTCGTGCTGGAGACGCTCGCGCATTTCGTGGAGGATCTCATGCTCGGACTCACCACGGTCGATGCGCTCGCGCAGCAGGGTGTGAGGATTGTCGATTCCGCGGATCTGGATCACGACCATGCATTGAAAATCATCGCCGAGCATACGAACTTCGGGCGTGACGGCTCGTCGATCGACTGAATGCACGGGGCACAGGAAGAAAGTGAGATTATGAAATCTGTAGTCGTATTTGATTATGGGTTCGGCAATGTGCGCTCCATGATGCGCGCACTCGCCAATCAGGACCTTGACGTCACGCTCACCTCCGATTACCGCAAGGCCCTGGAGGCCGACGGTCTCGTCGTACCGGGCGTGGGCGCATTCGGTGCCTGCATGCAGGGACTGCGCAAGGTGAATGGCGACAACGTGATCTACGACCGTCTGCGTGCGGGGCGCCCTGTGCTCGGCGTGTGCGTGGGTGAGCAGATCATGTTCACCCGTGGCACCGAGCATGACCTTGACACGCCTGGGCTGCAGCTCATTGACGGCGAGGTGAGCAGACTCGATGCCGACGTGGTGCCCCACATAGGCTGGGATACCGTCGATGCCCCCGAAGGCTCCGTGCTGCTCAATGGCGTGGAGGGCGAACGGTTCTATTTCGTGCACTCCTACGCCGCTTTCACCGCGGCGCCCGCGGATTTGACGCAGTTCGACATCGACCTCGGCGACGCCGAGCAGAAAGTGGCGTTCTGCGATTACAGCCGCAGCCATTTCGTGGCCAGCTATGAGCGCGGGCCTCTGTTCGCCACGCAGTTCCACCCGGAGAAGTCCGCGCAGGCAGGTGCCAGACTGCTCGCGAACTGGGCCGCCGTACTCTAGTTATGTTGTTATTTGCCGTATTTTAAGATTCCAGATTGGAGTAGAACATGTCACTGACTTTGTTGCCGGCCGTTGACGTCCGTGACGGCAAGGCCGTCCGTTTACGTCAAGGTGAGTCCGGTTCGGAGACGGACTATGGCTCGCCGCTCGACGCCGCACGCACGTGGGTGGACGCCGGGGCGCAGTGGATCCACTTGGTCGATCTCGACGCCGCCTTCGGCACGGGGGACAACCGCGCCCAATTGCGTGAGATCGTCAGGCAGCTCGGAGACAAGGTGAACATCGAGATGTCGGGCGGCGTGCGTGACGATGCCTCCCTGGATGCCGCGCTCGACGCCGGCGCCGCACGTGTGAACATCGGCACCGCCGCACTGGAGAATCCGGAGTGGACGGCCCGTGTGATTGACAAATATGGTGACAAGGTGGCCGTTGGCCTCGATGTGCGTGGACATACGCTTGCCGCCCGCGGTTGGGTGAAGGAGGGCGGTGGCCTGTTCGAGACGATGCGGTTCCTCGACGACGCGGGCTGCTCACGCTACGTGGTCACCGACGTGACCCGCGATGGCATGATGAGCGGGCCGAACATCGATCTGCTGCGTGAAGTGGCCGAGCGCACCGATGCCAGAGTGACCGCCTCCGGTGGCATCTCGAAGCTCGACGATCTGCGTGCCATCAAGGAGCTGCTGCCGCTTGGCGTCGATTCCGCGATTCTGGGCAAGAGCCTCTACGCGGGCGCCTTCACGCTCGAAGAGGCACTTGCTGTAGCCAATGCGTGATATTGCACAGTGCGTCAATTGAATGGTGCGTCAATGGGGACATTTTCTGCCGGATCCCCATTGACGCACCATATGATCATATGCATGCATTCGAGTTGTTTGCGTCACCGAATAACGGGCTATGCGCAAGGGAGCTCACCGGATGCGATGAGTTGGGTGAACAGCTCGAAATCGTCTTCGTTCTGGTCGGCGTATGAATCGCAGAAGCTCATCATCGCCGTCTCGAATTCGTCGCTGTCGCCCAAATACCCGCTGATCGCCACGCTGTCGCCGCTGCGCGCATGCGCATGGGCGAGACACCACGCACACAGCGAGCCCAGATTGCTCAACGAATCCGCATGCAGCGTGTCAAGATCAATGGAACCCTTGCCATTCCACAGCTGTCGCACGTAATAGTCGCGCGGCAGACCATCGTTGGCCACGAACCGCGACCACCCGAGCAGAATGTCGGCGGTGGACTGCACGAGCTTCTGACCTTGGATCACGCGCTCACCGTGCGTGCTGTAGGGTGAGTGGCCCACGTATTTGGCCAGCACGCTGGCCACCGCCTCCTTCATTTGCAGAATGAGCGGGTCGTCTATGTCACGGCCTATGAACGCGCTGATCCAGCAGCGGGTGCCAACGGAACCGACGCCGACCACCTTGCGCGCTGTGTCCTGATAATGGTACTGTTCGAGCACATGGCGGCGGTCCTCATACAGCGAATCACGGTAGGTGTCGAACAGCTGTCGCAGGCGGCCGCGCAGCGCATCGATGTCCTCGTAGCCGCGAATGTCGTTGATCTGCACGAGCTCGGGTGGCTCGGTCTTGAACCGGAGTCGATTGCCGTCGAGATAGGTGAGCTTGTTGGCTGCCTTCTTGGAGTCCTTCGAACGCGCCTTGGCTATGGCGCCGTGCAACGTTTTCGACGGCTTCGCTTTCATCGCCTTCTCCAGATGGGCGAGGCTGTCTTCTACATCGAAATGGGTGTACCACGTGTTGAGGAAGCCCATCTGCGAGAATTCCCGTAATGTTTCACGGTACTGTTTCACGCAACGATAGACGGCATCATGACGCTCCTTCTCCTTGAGCCCTATGTTGCGCCCCGCAATCTCCACCGAAACGGCAAGTCGCTTGATATCCCATTCCCATGGGCCCGTGGCCGTCTCGTCGAAGTCGTTGATGTCGAACACGAGACGTTTGGACGGCGAATAGAAGATGCCGAAGTTGCCTATGTGCGCATCTCCTATGCACTGCACCGGAATGCAGGTGGTAGGGGTGCGGGCGAGATCGTTCGCCATGATCGCCGCGCCCCCTCGGTAGAAGGTGAAGGCGTTTGCGCTCATGCGCTTGAACCGCAGCGGCACCAGGTCGGGAACGCGCATCTTGTTCTGCTCCTCGAGCAGACCGATCACGTCACGCCGCTTCGTTTGCACGCGCCATACGGCATGCGAGGAGAGAGGGAAGCGTTCGCGGAGTTTGAGACCGGCGTTCGTGCGATCCTCGGGGTTCTTGAACTCCGTCCATGCGCTCATGTCGAACATCGGATGCGCTTCGCTTGACTCTACAAGATTTCCATCGCTCATACTTGCACAATACCGTGCGGGCAGGCACAATTCGTGTTTATACGGCGTTCCGTGCGGATTCCGTCCGTATATCGATGCGGTGTCCACATACCGTCTGTTAACGCGTGCCGTAACATCGGTTTGAAACGATGGGGTGCTATGGACAAACAACAAGAATTTGCGCTCCGAACCGTTGAGGAACGCGATGTTCGCTTCATTCGCCTGTGGTTCACGGATGTATTGGGAACATTGAAATCGGTGGCCATCGCGCCTGCAGAGCTGGAGGCCGCATTCGAGGAGGGCATTGGTTTCGATGGCTCCGCGATCGAAGGCATGACGCGTGTGTCTGAAGACGACATGATCGTCAAGCCCGACCCGAGCACCTTCCAGATTCTGCCGTGGCGCGGAGGTCCCCAAGGCACGGCGCGTATGTTCTGCGACGTGCTCACTCCGGAGGGCGAGCCCTCGCTCTCCGACCCACGCCATGTGCTCAAGCGTTCGCTGTCGAAGGCCAAGGAGAAGGGCTTCACGTTCTACGTGCACCCGGAGATCGAGTTCTACCTGTTCGAGAAGCAGGACGACTGGTCCAAGAGCCCCGTGCCGATCGATCAGGGCGGCTATTTCGACCATGTGCCACGCAGTCCAGGCATGGATTTCCGCCGCGCCACCGTCAACATGCTCGAGCAGATGGGCATCTCGGTCGAATACTCGCATCACGAGGCGGGCCCCGGCCAGAATGAGATCGACCTGCGGTATGCCGATGCGTTGACGATCGCCGACAACATCATGACCTTCCGTACGGTGGTCAAGGAGATCTCTCTCGAACGCGGCATCCATGCGAGTTTCATGCCCAAGCCGCTCGCGGACGCGCCAGGTTCGGGCATGCACACGCACCTGAGCCTGTTCGAAGGGGATGCGAACGCGTTCTACGAGGCCGGTCAGGAGTTCAACATGTCGCTGACGGCCCGGCAGTTCGCTGCGGGTATTCTGCACCATGCTGCCGAGATCTGCGCCGTCACTGACCAGTACGTGAACTCCTACAAGCGTCTGTGGGGAGGCAACGAGGCCCCGAGCTACATCTGCTGGGGGCACAACAACCGTTCGGCTCTGCTTCGCATTCCACAGTACAAGCCAGGCAAGGGCAACTCCGCGCGCATCGAGTTCCGCGCGCTCGATCCGGGCGCGAACCCGTACCTCGCCTATTCGGTGCTGCTGGCGGCAGGCCTCGATGGCATCGAAAAGAAGATGACCTTGGGCGAGCCTACGAGTGATGACGTGTGGGAGCTCACCGACGCCGAGCGTCAGGCGATGGGCATTCAGCCGCTGCCCGAGTCGCTGGACGAGGCCCTGAAGATCATGGAGAAATCCGATTTCGTGGCCGATGTGCTCGGCGAGCATCTCTTCGAGTTCTTCCTGCGCAACAAGCGCAAGGAATGGGAGGAGTACCGCAGTCAGGTGACGCCCTTCGAACTCAAGAAGTACCTGGCCAAGCTCTGAGCTGTCAATGTGAATGTGACGAGAAAAGCGGCGGGGTGTTCCGAATGTGATTCGGAACACCCCGCCGCTTGGATATGCATGCACATGGGGAAACTAACGCAGTGCCTTCTGGATGCGCTGCACACTTACCGGGTAAGGAGTGCCGAGCTCTTGCGCCCAGAGCGACACGTAGAACTCCTCGAGCATCCAGCGTGCCTTGAGCGCCTTGGCCATGAGCTCGTCGTGCTTGGCCCCGGCCGGCTCCTTGCGTGCCTTTTCGAGCGCTTTGTCGACGATTTGTTTGGCTTCGTCGGCCTGCCACGCCCAGCGCACATCGCGGTTCTTGTCGGTTTTCGCCTTGGAGAGTCTGATCATGTCGGCCTGCAGGTAGACCGGCAGTCTGCGGAATGAATCGGGCGGCGTGGCGCCGATGAAACCGGGATGCACGAGTGTGGCGATATGTTCGCGCACCGACTGCAGCACCGAGAGCATGGGCAGGTCGGCCTTGCCGCTGACCGCCTTGTCTACCTGCGCATAGGCCCGCAGCACCTCGATCGCGTCCTTGGCCACCTCATACACGGCGTCCTCGAACACTTCTTTGACGCCATCCACGGCCTCACTCAACGCCTCGTCGGAGCTCAGTTTCGCAATGTCTGGCAGCAATCGCTTCACCGTCTGCAACTGCAGGTTGTCGGCGAGCGCCTTCGTGGTCGAATACGGAGCCGATGCGAGCATGAGGGCCTCGGCACCGAGCCAGCGTGACGAGATGCGTTCGGCAGGCAGGCGCAGCCGATCGAGCGCCCCTCGCCAGAGCATCTCCTCGCGCGCCTCCGTGGTGGCACCGGCTTTGCGCAGCAGATCCGCCTCGGCCACCACCTGACCCTGCTCGGCGGCCTTCTGGGCCTGCCGGTGCACGATTTTGCGTGCGGATTCCTGCGCCTGTTCGGCAAACTGGCGCTGTAGCTCGACCAGCGACTTGCCTGTGCCGAGCACCACCACGCCATCGTCGTACGAACGGCGGCGGTGGGCACGCTTCGGCCGGGGCTTCGGCTGCTCGATCACGAAATTCATGCGCAGGTATGGCGGCAGCTTGTCGGCGAGGCCATCGAGCACCTCCGGGTGAATCTGCGCCCCGACCACCTCGATGGCGGCCTGTGTGAACACGTGCGCGAAATCCGGCCACACGCCCCCGTCAACCTGTGCAGGGGAATCCAGTGTGCCGGAACCCGGGTCGGTTTGGAAATGGGAGTCGATCCAGTCCTCGATCTTCGTCGCGGTGTCTGGCGCCGGCACGAACTGCACGCGCAGCGCCTTCGGCAATGCCTTGATCATCGCCACAATGAGCTCATGACGCAGCCCGGGCACATTCCAGCTGAACTGCGGTGCCGAGATGCGTGAGAGCACGCCGAGCGGAATGTGCACGGTGACGCCGTCCGCAGGATCGTGCGTGTCGTAAACGTAGCTCAGCCGCAGCTCAATCACACGCTCGTCGGAACCGACGGCGACCCAGTGGTCGGGGAAGTCCTCCATGCTCACCGATTCCTGATCGAGGAGCCGCTCCACCTTGGACGGATCGAAATCAAGCAGATGCGGGTGAGCCTCAAACTCGCCCTTCCACCATTTCGCCAGGTCAGCCACGCAGGTCACCGTGTTCGGAATCACCTCGTTGTAGAAATCGTACAGATCCTCGTCGCTCACCGTCTGCGCCACCTGACGTGTGCGATTCGACTCCTCCTGGGCCTCCTCGATAACCGACCGGTTGGCGTCGATGAACTCGTCGTGCGCGAACCGCTGCTGAATCTCACCTTCCACAAGTCCCTGACGAATCAGGAAATCACGAGCCTCGAGCGGGTTGATGCGCCCCCACTGCACGGTGCGCCCCTGCACGATGGGCAGCCCATACAGCAGCACATTCGATTCCGCCACTGCGGAGCCACGTGAGGCGGACCAGTGCGGGTTCGCATACGTGGTGCGGGTCAGATTGCCGGCGAGCGGCTCCGCCCACGCAGGGTCGATTGCAGCGCAGTAGCGCGCCCACAACCGGCTCGTCTGCACGAGTTCGGTGCTCATCACCCAGCTCGGCGTGGATTTCGAGAGTGCCGACGCCGGGAAAATCGCGAAATGCGTGCCTCGCGCACCCAAGTAATCGTTCTTCGCCATCTTCTGTGCACGTTTCATCGCCCGCGCTCGGGCGGCACCCTTGAGACCGGTGAAATCAGATGCCTTCGGCTCATGCACGACCTGCATGCCCATCATCGAGAGGAGACCGGCCAACATGGAGGTGTGAATGCCTTGGCTGTCCCATGAACAGGCGAGCGAATGCGCAGCCTGCTGGCTGATCGGCAGTTCCCGGATCTCACGCGGCGGTCGCGACACCGGAATCGGTTCGCCCACATTGAACTTGAGTTCGCGGCACAGTTCGCGCAGCTGCGAGACGAGATCCCTCCACTGGCGCATACGCAGGAAATGCAGGTATTCAGTCTTGCACAGCCTGCGCAGTGCATGGCTGCTCATCTCGCCATCCGCCCCATATGCGCGGTCCCATATGTTCAGTGCGGTGAGAAAATCACTGGTCTCGTCGGCGTAGCGGTTGTGGATGCAATCCGCCTCCTCGCGCTTCTCCTCGGGGCGTTCACGCGGATCCTGCAGGCTCAGGAACGCCACGACGACGAGCACTGCGGCCAAGGTGTTCGGCGTGGTGGAGCGGGCGGCCTCGATCACCATGCGGCCCAGACGCACGTCAATCGGTATGCGCGCAAGCTGGCGCCCGGTGTGCGTCAGTTGCATGACGCCGCGTTTGCGAGAAATCGCACGCAATTCGGTGAGTTCGTTGATGCCGTCGGAGACCGCCTTGATGTCAGGCGGGTCGATGAATCCGAAATCGGTGATGTCCTCCGCCGTCCTCGCCACGCCCACCGAGAGCATGTGCAGCACGACCGCGCCGAGCGACGTGCGTAGAATCTCCGGCTCGGTGAAACGCGGGCGTGACTCGTAATCCTCACTCGAATACAGGCGGATCGCAATGCCGTCGGCGATACGGCCGCAGCGACCCGAACGCTGGTCGGCACTCGCCTGCGAGATCGGCTCGATGGGCAGCCGCTGCACTTTCGCCTGCTTCGAATAGCGCGAGATACGCGCGGTACCCGGATCCACCACATAGCGTATGCCCGGCACCGTGAGCGATGTCTCGGCCACGTTCGTGGCGATGACGATGCGCTGGTGCGTATGCGGTTCGAACACGCGATGCTGTTCCTTGGCGCTCAGACGTGCGAACAACGGCACGATCTCGATGGCGTCCGGCCTGCGCATGTCGGCGGCACGCGGGCCGAAATGATGGCGGAGCGCCTGCTCGAAGTCGCGGATGTCGCGCTCGCCGGAGGCGAACACGAGAATGTCACGTGGTCCTTGGTCATGCGTGGAGAGAATCGCCAATTCGGTGCATGCGCGAGCGACCGCGGTGGGCATGTCCATTGCCTCGGCGTCCGGGTTCGTGATGTCGTCGCCGGCCGTTCCGTCCGCAAACCCGGGAACATGCCTCATCAGCGCGGGAGTGCCTCCCAGCGGCTCATAGCAGATCGTGACCGGGTACGTGCGGCCGGAGACCTCGATTACCGGTACCTCGGTGCGCAGTGCGTCTTCGAAATGCTTCTGGAACTTCGCCGAATCGATTGTCGCGGAGGTGATGATGAGCTTCAGGTCGCGACGCAACGGCAGCAGGGCGGTGAGATAGCCGAGCAGGAAGTCTATGTTGAGACTGCGTTCGTGCGCCTCGTCGATGATGATCGTGTCATAGCGTGTCAGTTTCGGATCGCGTTGGATCTGCGCGAGCAGAATGCCGTCGGTGACCACGCGCAGGCGTGTCTTCGGCGAGCTTTCGTCGGTGAACCGCACCTGGTAGCCAATTTCGTCGCCCAGGCGCACGCCCATCTCGTCGGCGAGGCGTTCGGCCACGGTGCGCGCGGCGAGACGGCGTGGCTGCGTGTGCACAATCTGCTTGCCATGCGAGCCGCGACCGAGTTCGAGCAGGATCTTCGGCAGCTGCGTGGTCTTGCCGGAACCGGTTTGCCCGGAGATGATCACCACCTGACTGGAACGCACCGCGTTGGCGATGGCTTCGCGTGCGGCCGAGACAGGCAGCTGATCGGGGTATTCGAATTTCATAACGTCTTTCTGAAGATAATCGGTGTTCAGGTATTGCGCTGTGCTAGGCGAGCTTATGCACGTCAATCACCCGGTAGCCCTTCGAACTGGCGTATTTGCCCACTTCGTAGCCGTCGCCGAGATGCTCGGCAAGCCAGGGGATGAGCGAATCGGAGCCCAGATTGCGCTGCACCACCAAATAGGCATGGCCGTCGGAGACGAGGCGCGGAAGCCACTCCATGAGCAGTTCGTGGAGCGCTTCCTTGCCGATGCGGATCGGAGGGTTCGACCAGATCACGTCGAAGCGCACGTCACCAGGTACAACAGCCGCAGTGCCGGCGTGAATATTCCCGCAGCCGTTCGCCTCGGCGTTGCTGCGTGCCAGTTCGATCGCGCGTTCGTTGACATCGACCGCGTATACGGTGGCCTCCGGCGATTCCAATGCGAGCGCGAGCGCGATGGCACCCCAGCCGCAACCGAGATCGAGGAACGTGCCCTCAAGCGGGGGCATGGGCGCATGCCGGAGCAGCACGGAGGTGCCAAGATCCACGCGGTGTGCCGAGAAGACGCCATTGGATGTCTCGACGGTGACCGGATGGTCGCGCAATGTCACCTCGAGTGTCTTGCGTACATCGGCGGACTGTGGCGCGGAGCTGAAGTACTGTTCGTTCGCCGTGCCATTCGACTTGCCCATGACATCCCCGTTTCCATGAAATACTGAAATATTTGCCGTACCTGTCTTGTTCACTATACGTACCATGATATAAGAACGCTTGCAGTTCAAAAGAAAGGCGCTTTTGACCATATTCGAGAACGGGGGCCGCATGGGCAACCCGAGATATACCGAGGATTCGCAGACCACAGATTCGCAGAACGTGCTCGACGGGCAGTCGCAGGTGCTGCTCGACGACGACCACGCCGGCTGGCGGGGTGAGGACGAGACCTGGCGCGAGCGTGAAGGGCGCAACGAGCTCAAGCATGTGGCCGGTCTGGGAGAGCTCGAAGACGTCACCGAGGTCGAATACCGCAAGGTTCGGCTGGAGAAGGTCGTATTGGTGGGGGTGTGGTCTTCCCGGGAGTCGACGTTCGCGCAGGCCGAGGAGTCGTTGCGCGAGCTCGCCGCGCTCGCCGAGACGGCGGGCGCCGAGGTGTGCGACGGCGTGCTGCAGCAGCGGTCACGGCCTGATGGGACGTCATATGTGGGTTCCGGCAAGGCGCGTGAGATAGCGGACATCGTCGCCGCGAACGACGCGGACACGATCATCGTGGACGCCGACCTGCCGCCGAGCCAACGGCGTGCCTTGGAGGATCTGACCCACGTCAAGGTGGTGGACCGCACCGCGGTGATCCTCGACATCTTCGCACAGCATGCCACCTCTCGTGAAGGCAAGGCCCAGGTGGAGCTCGCGCAGTTGCAGTACATGCTGCCGCGTCTGCGCGGTTGGGGCGCCGCATTGTCACGGCAGGCGGGCGGCCGGGCCGCCGGTGCCGACGCCGGCATCGGCTCCCGCGGCCCGGGTGAGACGAAGATCGAGATGGACCGTCGTGTGATCCGCACCCGCATCGCGAGACTGCGCAAGCAGATCAAGGAGATGTCGGGCACGCGCGAGGTCAAGCGCGGATCACGCCGACGTTACGGATTGCCTACCATCGCCGTCGTCGGTTACACGAATGCCGGCAAATCGTCGCTGACCAACCGGCTGACCGGTTCGACCGAACTGGTGGAGAACGCGCTGTTCGCCACCCTCGACACGGCGGTGCGCCGCACGCAGACGCGCGACGGCCGACTCTATGCCTATGTGGACACCGTCGGTTTCGTACGCCGGCTGCCCACTAATTTGGTGGAGGCGTTCAAATCGACGCTTGAGGAGATTGCAGACGCCGACCTCATCGTGCACGTGGTCGATGCCTCGCACCCCGATCCGTTCTCTCAGATCGACGCGGTGAACGAGGTGCTGCAGACCATAGACGGTGTGGAGCGACTGCCGGTGATCACCGTGTTCAACAAGGCCGACCTCATTGACGATGCCAAACGCGAGCGTCTGCATGCGCTCGCACCCGATGCGCATATCGTTTCGTCTGCCACCGGCGAGGGCGTGGACGCATTGCGGGCCGACGTCGAGTCGATGCTCGTCGATCCGGATGTGCATGTCGAGGCGTTGCTGCCATACACCGAGGGATCGTTGCTGGCGAAGGTCCGCGAGTATGGGCGCCTGGAGTCGCTGGAATACCGCGATGACGGCATTATGCTGCAGGCTTTTGTGGACGAAAGACTGGCGGCGCGAATCATGGACGTGGCCCTGCACGAGACGGATGCCCCGGAACACGGGGAGGGCGGGGAGTGATGCAGATCACACCGATGCTGTGGTGTATACGGCTCGTTGAAACATGCTCGTATTGTGTTCGCATTGAACTATAAAAAGAATCGCGAGAGGCACCGCTGTGGCGCGATTCTGCTAAAGTACAGGTGAAAGATATGTGAATCCCGCCATAAGCGGGTAGTATGAGAGGTCGTCAGTATGGTGAATTCGCCAATTAAGCCAACCAAGCTTGCCATCGTCGGAGCCGGTGCAGTCGGTTCCACTCTTGCGTTCGCGGCTGCGGAGCGTGGCATCGCCCGTGAGATCGCATTGCAGGACATCGCCAAGGAGCGTGTCGAGGCAGAGGTGCTCGACATGCAGCACGGTTCCAGCTTCTTCCCGACCGTTTCCATCGAGGGCTCCGACGACCCTGAGGTCTGCCGTGACGCCGACATGGTCGTCATCACCGCCGGCGCACGCCAGAAGCCGGGTCAGTCCCGCCTCGATCTGGCCGGTGCCACGATCAACATCATGAAGTCGATCATCCCGAACATGCTCAAGGTCGCCCCGAACGCGATCTACATGCTCATCACCAACCCGGTGGACATCGTCACCCATGTCGCCATGAAGCTCTCCGGTCTGCCGGCATCACGTATGTTCGGCTCCGGCACCAACCTCGACTCTGCTCGTCTGCGCTTCCTCATCGCCCAGCAGACCGGTGTGAACGTCAAGAACGTGCACGCATACATCGCCGGTGAGCACGGCGATTCCGAGGTCCCGCTGTGGGCCTCCGCCACCATCGGCGGCGTTCCGATGTGCGATTGGCAGGCACTGCCGGGCCATGAGCCGCTCGATGCTGAGGCTCGCGAGCGCATCCACCAGGAAGTGAAGAACGCGGCCTACAAGATCATCAACGGCAAGGGCGCGACGAACTACGCCATCGCCATGTCCGGCGTCGACATCATCGAGGCCATTCTCAAGGACTCCAACCGCATTCTGCCGGTTTCGTCGCTGCTGAGCGACTTCCATGGCATTTCCGACGTGTGCATGTCGGTTCCTACGTTGCTCAACCGCAACGGCGTAAACTCCCGCATCAATACGCCGGTTTCCGACCGCGAGCTTGCAGCCCTCAAGCGCTCCGCCGAGACGCTGCGTGAGACGGCCGCCCAGTTCGGCTTCTGATTCGCGATGATATGAGTGCCGCCGATTATTCGGCGGCATTTCTTTTTCTGGCGTGTCACGGATGCCCGGCGCATACTGGATACACCACTTGACACGAGAATATGGGGGGAGAGATGGCGCACGAGCATTCCCACGCACCGGTGAACGGCACCGAAGGGCACTTCAAACGACTCATCGTCACCTTGGCGCTGACGGCCACGATCCTGGTGGCCGAGGTCGTGGGTGCTGCGCTCACCGGTTCCTTGGCGTTGTTGGTTGATGCGGGGCATATGACCACCGATGTCGCCGTGCTCACCGCATCGACCGTCACGGCCGCGCTCATGCGTCGCAAGCCCGACAAGTCGAAGACGTGGGGCTGGGCCCGTCTGGAGATCATCACCGCCGCCGGTGGAGGACTGGTGCTCATGTTCGTGGGCCTGTATGCGCTCATCGAGGCGGTGCTCAGGCTCACCGGTGTGGAATCCGAGTCCGTGCACGATGTTCGGCTGCTGTTGTTCTTCGGCATTCTCGGCTTGGCTTCGAATATCGGATCCATGTTCGTGCTGCGAGCACAGTCGAATGACAACATGAACATGCGCGCCGCGTTCCTCGAGGTGTGCAATGATGCGCTCGGCTCGGTTGCGGTGATCATCTCGAGCATTGTGCTCATGTGCACGGGTTGGAGCGGATTCGACGCCATCGCCGGCGCGCTGATTGCATTGCTGATGATCCCGCGGGCCTACGGGCTGCTCCACCATGCGATGCGTGTGTTGCTCGAGGAGACGCCGGATGGTCTCGATCTCGACACGGTGCGCGAGCACTTGCTGGGCGTGCCGCACGTTCTGGCCGTGCATGATCTGCATGCGAGCGTCGTCTCCACCGGCATGCCCATTCTCACCGCGCACGTCATTGTTGAGCCGGATCTGACCGTGGCCCAGGCAGGCGAGGTGCTCAGACAGCTGCAGGATTGCACGCGACAGCATTTCCCGGTGTCGATCGCGCATACCACATTCCAGCTGGAGCCGGAGGGGTATTCGAACGTCGACGTGGGGCAGATCCATGAATGATCGCCGCCGTATGCAGATTGGCGGAGCGGTTGCCATGGGCGTTTCGTGACGGACTTGTTGCATAAACGACCATACTTTGATGAATTATGGTCGTTGAGTGATGGATGCGTTCGCTGAACGACCATAGTTGGCCCGACTATGGTCGTTTTGTATTGGTCGCGTTTGCCTACGGACCATATTCCACGAGATGCTGTGACCCTATCGGGGCAGCCGGGGATGGAGTGCTCCCAGATGTGGGATGGATGGCGATGCGAGGATGGGGAAGAGGGTAAGAGGGTAAGAGATATGAATGGGACCCTACGGCAAAATGCTTTGGGGTCCCATTTAGGTCAACACAGGGGTAAGTCTGTAGTCGCCGGTTCCTTCCGACAATGTTGATCCGTCAGATTTTGCGTAGTACGGTGACGACCTTGCCCATGATCTGTGCATGGGTGCCGTCGATGGGTGCGTAGTTCGGATTGTGGGGGATGAGCCAAGTATGACCGTGCTCCTGCCGGAATGTTTTCACGGTGGCCTCGTCGTCAAGCAGCGCGGCCACAATGTCGCCGTTCTCTGCATTGTGCTGTTCGCGCACGACCACGAAGTCCCCGTCGCATATGGCCGCGTCGATCATCGAGTCGCCTTTGACCTCGAGCATGAACAGATTGCCGGTTCCGGTGAGACGCACTGGCAGACGCATGACATCCTCCACATGCTGCTCGGCGGTGATCGGCTGCCCCGCGGCGATGGCGCCGACCAGGGGGACGTCGAGGAAGTCGGATGGTTCCAAATCCATGCCGTCGAAGGGAACGATGGGATTGCCGCCGGATGTGCCGTCCTGTGTCTCAACAAGCTCGATGGCCCGGCCTTTATTGGGGTCGCGGCGGATGAATCCTTTGCTTTCCAATGCATGGAGCTGATGCTGCACCGATGATGTGCTCTTGAGGTTGGCGGCTTTGCCGATTTCCCGCAACGACGGCGCGAACCCCTGTTCCTCCAAGAGCTTGCGGATGGCATCGAGTACCTGTAGCTGCCGTTTCGTGAGTGATTCCAGGCTCGGTCGGCTTCCGGCCGGCGTGGGTGCGTCGAGGTTGCTCATGTCGTGTCCTTTCCTATGTGCATACCCTACCGCGAAACGCCTGAAAAATCAAACAGATGTTCGAACGGATTGACATCGTCGAACAGATGTGCGAATATGGACTGCAGCTGTTAGAACATTTGTTCGAAGGAGTGGTCATGCGTTCGAAGTCGATTGTGCAGGTGCAGGCGAAGACGGTGAGCGAGCGATATCGGAATTCCTTCCTTCGCGCACATCACCGTGTTCTTGCCGTGGTGGTGACTATATCGGCCTGTTTCGCGCTGTGTTGTGTGACTGCTGGCGCGCGTGAAAGCGATGCTGTTGTGGAGGCGGCTTCCTCGGAAGTCGTGCACTATACGGTGCAACCTGGAGATTCGTTGTGGAGCATCGCTTCGAGATTCCCCGGTGATTCGTCCAGTGCCTACCAGCGGGTGGAACGGCTCAAACAGGTGAACAATCTGCGTGGGGGCAGCCTTCGGGCGGGTCAGCACCTGGTGATTCCGTTGTGAGTGCTATGTCATCAGGTGTCATATCATGACACGTCATGCGCTAATATATTCGGGGCAATGCGAACATGGGCCGTGGGCGCGGTATTCTTGGAGTATGCATTGTCCTTTCTGCCAGAATCCCGATACCAAGGTGATCGATACCCGAATCAGCGACGACGGCCACTCGATTCGCCGGCGTCGTGAATGCCCCAATTGCGGTGCGCGCTTCAGTACGCTTGAAACCACGATGCTGTTGGTGAAGAAACGGTCCGGCAACGTCGAACAGTTCGACAGGAACAAGGTCATTGCCGGTGTTCGCAAAGCATGTCAGGGCAGGCCCATTCACGAGGATGATCTGAAACGACTCGGTCAGCAGGTGGAGGAGGATCTCCGTGCCCGTGGCGTGGCGCAGGTTCCGTCCGACGAGGTGGGCAAGGCGATTCTGAGACCGCTGAAAGATCTCGACGAGGTCGCCTACTTGCGGTTTGCCAGTGTGTACCAGAACTTCGAAGATCTCGAGGATTTCCAGCACGCCATCGATGCACTGAGGGATTCGGAATAAATGCTGGTTTCCGCTTGTCCAGCCGGGCAAGCGGAAACCAGCATCAGCTGTGGGTATCAGCTTTCGATGACCCGGGTGCGGATCGTGCCGGTGATGGCGTCCAGCGCGTCGATGGTGACCTCGTCGGGACACTTGGTCACATCGGTCACCACATAGCCGATCTCGCCTTCGGTTCCGAGCGCTTGTGCGCTGATGTTGATGTCCTGCTCACCAAGCACCTGGTTCACCTTGGCCAGCACGCCCGGCAGGTTGGCGTGCAGATGGGCGATGCGTGCCGCTCCCTTACAGGGACCGGTGGTGATTTGCGGCAGGTTCACGGAGAGCATGGTTGATGCCTTGAACCAATAATCCTCAAGCCTTTGGGAGACGAACTGCGCGATGTTCTCCTGCGCCTCCAGCGTCGAACCGCCGATGTGCGGGGTGAGGATCATGTTGTCCTCATCGGCCAGCGGTGTGGAGAACGGGTCGCCGGTCTTCTTCGGTTCGTTCTGGAACACGTCAATGGCGGCCCCTGAAAGATGCCCTGAATCTAGGTGCTCCTTCAGTGCATCGAGGTCGACGACGAAGCCTCGGGAGGCGTTGATGAAGATGGCGTTCTGCTTCATCTGCGAGAATTGCTTCTCGCCGAAGAAGCCGGTGTTCGACTTGCGGCCGTCCACGTGGATGGTCACGGCGTCTGCCTCGTTGAGCAGCTCGTGGAGCGTTTCGCATCGACGTGCATTACCGAGCGCGAGTTTCTCCTCGAGGTCGTAGAAGATGACACTCATGCCGAGCGCCTCGGCGAGTACCGAGAGCTGCGAACCGATGTTGCCGTAGCCGATGATGCCGAGGGTCTTGCCGCGAACCTCATGGGAGCCGGAAGCAGACTTGTCCCATACACCATGCTTCATGTGGTGTGTGTGGGCGGGGATGCGTCGCATCAGGCATATGATGTCGCAGATCACCAGTTCCACCACGGAACGCGTGTTCGAATATGGTGCATTGAATACAGCGATGCCGTTCTTGGCGGCATGGTTCAGGTCCACTTGGTTCGTGCCGATGCAGAAGCAGCCGATGGCGGTCAATGTGGGGCGTGCATCGATGACCGCTCGGGTCACCGTGGTCTTGGAACGTACGCCAAGCACGTCGACACCCTCGAGCGCGTCGATGAGTTCCCGTTCCGAGAGCGCACCCTTGCGGGTCTCCACTTCGAATCCGTGGGCGCGAAGGCTCTCCGCGGCGAGTGGATGAATGTTTTCCAACAGTAGAGCTTTAGGCATGCTTCCCACCTTAAAGGGTCAGTAGGTTTTCATCTTCTCTTGTCCGTACTATAAGCAGACGCTGGGTCGGGCGTGTCAACGCCACATACAGATCAGCCGCCGCAGCCAGACGACTTGGGGCCTCCTGTGCAATCAGTCCCGGCTGGGCCACAATCACCGCATCGTATTCCAGGCCTTTCACCGACTGGGCGTCGCAGACCAGCAACTGGGAATCCTCGATGTGCATCTGACTGGTGTCGGCGATGCGCTTGAACCTCCGTGAGATGGCACTGCGGGCGGCGTCTTTGATTTCCTGGGGCACAATGACGGCCACACGGCCATTGCCGTCGCTGTCAATGAATTCCTTGGCGAGCGATGCCGCGTGGAAGCTCAGTTCGTCGTACATCGTCGTGTCGTCGTCCACCACCAGACGCTGCACCGAGTCGGGAATCGAGCGAATCGCCTTGACTGTGGAAATATAGAGTCCTTCGCGCTCGGCGAAAGACGAGGCGAGGTTTGAGACCTCCTGCGGGTTGCGGTAGTTGATCGTCAGTTCATTGAGGCTCCAGTTATGCTCGCCGAAGAGTGGTGTCATCGTCTTCTTCCAGTCGCGCGTGCCGCCGAGGGCCGAAGTCTGGGCGACATCGCCCACAATGGTGAATGAGCGTGAGGGGCAACGGCGTATGAGCATGCGCCAGTCCATGGCAGTGAGTTCCTGCGCCTCATCCACCACAATGTGGCCATAGGTCCATTCGCGATCGGCGGCAGCACGTTGCGCCACCAGTTCGGCATCGCCGCCGTTCATATGATCCACCAGCATCTTCGAGTTGACGATGCCCGAGCCGATGCCATTCTGCGCCAAGGTGTCGGCGGCGAAGCGTTCCTCCTCCTCCCGCTTGGCGTTGCGCGCCGCGGCACGTGCAGCATCGCGAGGGTCGGGGCCGAGCAGTTCCATGGCCTCGTCGAGCAGCGGGATGTCGGAACGTGTAAATGCGGCGCCGCGTTCACGCGTGAGCATGCGTACCTGCGCCTCGGTGAGCCAAGGGGCGTAGCGCTTGAGTTGCGCGGGTTTCGAGAGCATCTGGTCGAGCATCCATTTGGCGTCCATGGGAAGCCATGCCAGGTTGAGCGCGATGCGGATGGGATCGGAAAGGCGCAGCTGGCTCATGAAGTCGGAGACCTCAGCCGCCTCCGGGGTGTAGTCGAGCTGTTCGATGTACTGGGAGCGCATGCGTTCGAGCATCTCGTTCACGAAGGTCTCACGCGCTTTGTTGTGCGGCTGACGGGTGCGTCGTGCCGCAGCGATGGCTTCGGTGACGTCGGCTGCCCTCATGGTGACTGGAATGCCGTTGAAATACACGGTGGGCAGATTGGCCGGCACCCGTTCGCGCGCCGCCACCGCGTTGGCGATTGCATTGGCCATGCGGCGTTCGCCTTTGAGCTGTGCCACATGCGGTTCGTCGTGACGCTCGGCCACCATGCCCGGAATCAGTTCACCGATCGTGCGGCTCACCACGCCCGTCTCTCCCAACGACGGCAGCACCTGATCGATATAGTGCAGGAACTCCTCGCTGGGGCCGACCACGAGCACTCCGGAACGGTCGAGCATACGGCGATGCGTGTAGAGCAGGTAGGCGGCGCGATGCAGGGCCACTGCGGTCTTGCCGGTGCCCGGTCCTCCCTGAACAATGACGGCCCCGCGCAGTGCCGCGCGGATGATGCGGTCCTGCTCGCCTTGGATGGTGGCCACGATGTCGGTCATCTTGCCGGTGCGTCGTGACCCGAGGGAGGCCAGAAGGGCGCCCTCGCCCGTGAGCGTTCCCTGCTCGGACGCGGTGTTGACGTGGGGTGAATGCACGTCGAGCACCTCATCTTCAATGCCCACGACCTCGCGGAAGTGCAACGTGATATGGCGACGCATCACGATGTCGCCATGATGCGACGGAGTCGCCTCGTAGAACGGCCGTGCAGCCTCGGCGCGCCAATCCGTGAGCATTGGCTCATGGTTCTCGTCGGAAAGGCCGATGCGACCTATGTAGCGTCGGTTCCCCGACTCGTCGTCAAGGCGCCCGAACACCAGACGGTCCTCGACGGCGCGCAGCTGGGTGAGCCGATCCTCGTACATGGTGGCGAAGGAGTCACGTTCGGTGCGTTGCGTGGGCGAGCCGTGGGATCCGGCCGCGCGCACGTCGCTCAGGCGTTCGCGCGCCTGTGTGCGAAGGTCGTCGAGCCTGCCGTAGGCGCGGTCCACTACCTGTTGTTCTTCCTGAATCTGCGAAGAGTACTGTGACATGTTCCCGTACATTCCCTAGTCTGACTGAAGCCACACTATCTTACCAATCGGCGGCTACCGTGGGGGCGTATGCCCGGAAGAACAATCCGTATGGCATCGCAATGGGCGAAATCAATCTTTCCGGATTGCAATTTGAGTGGAAAAAATGAATTTTCAGGTATTCTATGCGGTTCTTTTCGAGTGCCTGAGGCGGTGGACGCCGCTGTCAGTGCGCCATGAGTGGTGTCGGAAGCGGAGTTTTTTGTGAAGAAACGCGTGTTTCGTCGGTTTTGGGTGTGTGGTGGGGAATTTAGGTGAGTGGTGGGGTAGAGTGGAGAGACGAAGAGTTCGCATGCGTGTTGATAGGAGGAGCCATGACCGACGAACCAGTCGAGCCGGACTCCTCCGCACCGGTGGTTCCTCCGCTGTTACTCGGCACGTACAACCCGAAGATCGACGCCAAAGGGCGCATGGCCATCCCGGCGAAGATGCGTGCGCAGCTCGGTGAGGGCATGGTCATGGCGCGCGGGCAGGAACGCTGCGTATATCTGCTGCCGCAGTCTGAGTTCCGCCGCATCGCCGCACAGATTCAGCGCGTCTCGGTGGGCAACAAGGCGGCACGTCAGTATCTGCGCGTGTTTCTCAGCGGCGCGGTTGATCAGGACACCGACAAGCAGGGGCGTGTGGTGGTGCCGCAGATGCTGCGCGAGTATGCGGATCTCGGTGACGACATTGTGGTGATCGGCGTGGGTACGCGCGCCGAGATATGGAACAGGAAGGCGTGGGAGCAGTATTTGAGTGACAACGAGCCGGAATATTCGGACATTGCCGACGATGTGCTGCCGGACTTGGAGTTCTGATGACCGATTTCTCGCAGATTCACAAGCCGGTGCTTCTTCAGGAGTGCGTTGATCTCGTCACTCCCGCTTTGCATGCCTCGGATTCCGTCGCCGTGGACTGCACGCTCGGGCTGGCCGGGCATACGATTGCGTTCCTCAAGGCCGCCCCGAACGCCACGGTGATCGGCATAGACCGTGACGAGGAGGCATTGGACAAGGCCACCGCACGCATTGCCCAGGAGGGGTTGTCCGCACGATTCGTTCCGGTGCACGCCGCTTTCGACCAGTTTGACGAGGTGTTGCGTGCACAGGGGGTGAGCCGGGTGCAGGCCGTGTTCATGGACCTGGGATTGTCGAGTCTGCAGATTGATGAACGCGAACGTGGGTTCTCGTATGCGCATGATGCGCCGCTCGACATGCGCATGGACACCTCTCAGGCGTTGACGGCCCGCGAGATTCTCGCGACCTACGACGCGGACCGGCTTGCGCATATATTCAAGGAGTATGGCGAGGAGCGCTTCAGCAAGCCGATAGCCAAGCGCATCGTACAGCAGCGCCAGAGCAGTCCCCTCGAGACCTCGAGCCAGCTCACCGCCTTGGTCGATGCAGTGATTCCGGCCGCCAGGCGTGGTAGCGGCAATCCGGCCAAACGTGTGTTCCAGGCACTGCGCATCGAAGTGAATGGAGAACTCGACAAGCTTCGGCGAACACTGCCTCAGATTGGGCTCCATCTTGCTGTCGGCGGTCGCTTGGTTGTGGAGTCGTACCATTCGCTGGAAGATCGCACGGTGAAGAATTTCATGGCGCAGGGGTTGCGGGTTGACGCCCCGGCAGATATGCCGGTGATTCCGCCGGACATGCAGCCTTTCTTCAAGGCGCTCACCAAGGGAGCGGTGAAAGCCGATGCCGGCGAGATCGCGTACAATCCGCGCAGCGCGTCCGTAAGATTGCGCGCGGTCGAGCTTACGCGTCCGCTGCCGCAGCGTTGGGTCCATGCCTTCGAACTGGAATCTCAAGGGTCGGAGGACGGTGTCCGCGGAGCACATGGCCACCGGCGCCGTACCCAGGCGAGGAGGGGATAACATGGCGGTTCCAATGCGATCGACACGTTCGAATGTGTCACCTGCGGGCAGGCAGTCAGATCCGGCACTCAAGCGCCCGCATCTGCACGTGGTGGAGTCCGGAGAGCACCATGCCAAGGAGACGGGGCATGGCGCTCATGTGGCCAGCACCGTCATCGCGTGGACGCGTAGCCGCCCGCGCCCATGGCTGCACACCACCATTGCGATTCTGTTTCTGGTGCTGTGCTGGATCGGCACGTTGATGCTGCGCACCCAGATGGTGGAGAACTCCTTCGAATCGTCGCAAGTGGAGCAGAACATCACGATGCTTCGGCAGGATGTGGAAGATAATCAGGCGAAGCTCTCGAACCTGGAGGCCACGTTGCCGGATCGTGCGCAGAAACTCAATATGGTGCCTGCCTCGGGATCCCTCACGATAGATCTCAATGGCTACCAGCCGCCAAAGGATGAGAAGGCGACAACAGGGGAATCAGCCGAGCAGCAGGCGACGTCAAACCAGCATGACACCAGTCAGGGAGGTGCCACCGAATGAAAGGCCTGAAAGCCAAATGGAATGGCGCCTCGCAGTTGATGCGCCGCACCATCGTCATCACGGTGGTGATGGCGGTGCTGGCCGTGTGCTGCCTTGGCAAGCTGGTGTACATTCAGCTCATCGAAGGCCCGCAATTGGCCATGGCCGCCCAGCAGAGCCGTACGCTCAAGGTGACGTTGCAGGCCAAGCGTGGCAAGATCATGGACACGAACGGCGTGGTGCTGGCCCAAAGCGTGGAGCGCTACACGATCATAGGCAATCCGGATGCGGCGCAGACCTTCGAACCGACGGCATGTACGGCAGCGACCAAGCCGTATTGCCAGCAGCTCGACGGCAAGCCGCTGACCACCACAGGTGTGGCCGCGGTCTCCCAGCTGCTCGCCCCGCTGCTTGGCATGAGCGCCTCGGAGATAGGCGGCAAGCTGTCGGGCACAGGCCAGTACGCCGTACTGAAGAAAGACGTGACGCCCGAGGTCAAACGCAAGATTTCGCAGCTGTACTTGGGAGGCATTGTCTATTCGGAGCTGAGCAATGAACGCCTGTACTCGAACGGCACGCTCATGGGAGCGTTGCTTGGGGGCGTCAATGCCGAGGGCGAGGGGGTCGCCGGCATCGAACAGCTGCAGAACAAGACACTCACCGGCACCGACGGCTATCAGGTGTACCAGCAAGGTAACGGCGGTGAGGAGATCCCCGGCACGATGACCGACTCGAAGGAGGCGGTGGATGGCTCGAATGTGACGCTGACCATCGATCGTGACGTGCAATGGCGTGTGGAGAAGATTCTCGCCGATGCACAGGAGAAGTACAAGGCGCGCTGGGGCATTGGCGTGGTGGAGGACGTTCGCACCGGGGAGATCATTGCCCTGGCCGACACCGACAAGATCGAGGCCGGATCCGGCGATGCCAAGGTGCAGGTGGCGCGAAGCGTCAATCAGGTGTTCGAGCCCGGCTCCATTGGCAAGGTGTTCACCATGGGCGGTCTGTTGCAGGAGAAGCTGCACCATATGGGTGACCGTTTCACCGTGCCTGACAGCATCACGCTGGAGGGTCAGACCTACAAGGATTCGTTCAACCATGGCGCCGAGCGTTGGACGCTGGCCGGTGTGCTCGAGCAATCCTCGAATGTGGGCACCATCCAGGCCTCCGACAATTTCCCCGACGACAAGCGCTACGAGTATCTGTCGAAATTCGGCATAGGCCAACCCTCCTCCCTGCACCTTCCCGGTGAATCGCAGGGCGTGCTCACGCCGGCGAACGCATGGGACGGCCGTACCCGCAATACCGTGCTGTTCGGTCAGGGCTACTCCACGAACGCGCTGCAGCTGACCAACGCCATAGCCGTCGTGGCGAACAAGGGCGTGATGAAGCCCCAGAGCATCATCAAATCGGTCACGGCCTCCAACGGGCGCGAGGAGAAGGTCAACCCCGGCGAATCCAAACGCGTCGTCGATGAAAGCGTGGCGAATGAGCTGCTCAACGCCATGGAATCGGTGGCGGAGCACTACCAGAAGTTCGCCGGCGTGAGCGGCTACCGTGTCGCCTCGAAGTCCGGAACCGCCGAGATCGTCGGCGATGACGGCAAGCTGTCATCGCTGATCAGCGACTACACGGCCATCATCCCAGCCGACAACCCACGCTATGTGGTCACCGTGGTGCTTCGAGACCCGGAAGGCAACTATGGCGGTCTGACCGCCGGCCCGGTCACCGCGGAGATAGGCCAGTTCCTCATGCAGAAGTATGAAGTGCCGGCATCCACGCCGCGCAAGGACGCCATCCCGGTGGAATGGTGAGGCAAGGAGTTCATATGAGTTCACTGAGCGAAGCGGCCACGCACCGCACCACATTGGGCATGCTTGCAGACCGGTACGGGTACGAGCTCTCGCCGAAGTTCTCCCGCGCGGTCACCGTCACGTCACTGGCCAGCGACATCGATTCGGTGACCGCCGGATCGTTGTTTATGCCGGGCAAACGCATCGATGCCGCCAGGGTGGCCGCCGCCTCACGGAAAGGCGCCTATGCGGTGATGCTCCCGAAGTCGATGAGATCGAGCGATCTGGAAGCCGACATCCCTTTGGTGTACGCCGACCCGACCCCACGCGAGATAGGCCAGATCGCATCGAATATGACCGGGAATCCGGCGGGAACTTTGGCGGTGTTCGCCATCGCCGGGATCAACGATGACCAGATCCATGCCAATGTGGAGATGCTCTCCCAGTTCCTGCACATGCTCGGCAATCCAGTGGGCACAATCTGCGCCGGCGACTCGCAGTCGTTGGACCGATTCCTCGATTTGAGGTACCCGATGGATATTCTCTCCATGCAGCGGGTGCTCTCGGTATGCGCCGAGGATGGCGCCGCCGCGGTGATTCTCGCCTTGGACGACAACACGTTGCAGCCCGACGCCCTGCAATCGGTGGGGGCCGATGTGATCGGCTATGACGGTGTGGCCAACCCCATGGCAGGGCAGGACTTAGTGGAACAGGCCTGCGAACGGTATGGCTGCGGCATTGATGAAGGCACGCATATCGCCTTCCGCACCGATGAGACCGATCAGATGGCCGTGCAAGCGGATTTCGGGCTCGACAAGGTGAGGTCGCTGTCGCTGGCGATTGCCATGGTGATGGCTGCAGGCGTGAAGAAAGCGAACATTCGCAGCGCTCTGCGGGTGTCGAGGGAACTGCACTGAGCGCAGGATTTTTCGAAAGGAACGGTGAGGAACAGACATGATGCGAATGACGTTGGCGCAGATGGTGCAAGCCGTGCATGGCTCTGCGGAGCATTGCGACTGCGATGACCTGGAGACGGTGACCGCCACGAGCGTGGTGACCGATTCACGGCAGGTCGTAGACGGGGCGCTGTTCGTGGCGATTGCCGGCGAGCATGTGGATGGCCATGATTTCGTGGATGCGGCGGCACGGCAAGGCGCCGCGGCGGCGCTGGTGGAGCGTGAGATCAAGTCGGCTCCCATCGCGCAGATTGTGGTTCCCGATACGGTGGCGGCGTTGGGGGCGTTGGCCAAAGCCAATCTCGAGGCGCGCAAGGCCATCGATGAGCCCTTCACGATCATCGGCATCACCGGTTCGGTGGGCAAGACTACCACGAAGGACCTGCTCCATGCGTTGCTGAGCACGCAAGGCGAGACCGTGGCACCGAAGGGATCGTTCAACAATGAGATCGGGCTGCCTTTGACGGCACTGAAGGTGGGGGAACGCACGCGATACCTGGTGGCTGAGATGGGGGCCAACCACATCGGTGAGATCGCCAGGCTCACGAAGATCGCACCGCCTGACATCGCTGTAGTGCTCAAGGTGGGCGTCGCCCATTTGGGTGAATTCGGTTCGGTGGAACGCATCGCCCAGGCAAAGAGCGAGATCGTACGTGGGGAGGCGCCGAATGCGATCACGGTGCTCAATGCAGACGATGAGCGTGTGGCGGCGATGAGCGGGATTGCCAAGGGCGATGTGTTCTGGTTCGGCATCGACAAGGCGCAGGCACATGATATCGACGGCTATATGGCTGCCGACGACATTGCATTGGACGATCTGGGGCATCCCGTGTTCGAACTCGTGTCCTCGCAGGGAGTGGAGCAGCGTGTGTCGCTCGGCATCGGCGGCCGCCACAACGTGATGAATGCGTTGGCCGCGGCGAGCGTGGCCAAGCTGCTGGGCATGCCGCTCGAACGCATTGCCCAGGTGTTGGCGGATACCCGCAGGATCAGCCCGCATCGCATGGCGGTGAGTGAGGTGGAGCGGGATGGTGCACGATTCACACTCATCGACGATTCCTTCAACGCGAATCCGGACTCCATGCGCGCGGGAATCGATGGCCTCATGGCATGGCGTAGCCAGGAGGATCAGCAGCCTTACCGTGTGGCCGTGCTCGGCTCGATGCTTGAGCTCGGCTCCGATGAGCATAACCTGCACAGGACGATTGGCGCCTACGCGCTCGATGGCGGTGTGGATGCGCTGATCTGCGTGGGTGGCGGCGATGACGCCTCACTCAACGCGTTGGCGCAGGACATTGCGGATGGCGGCACCGAGGCGAAGGATGCAGACGACATGCGACCGGTTCGGGCGGTGAAGACCACTCAGCAGGCCGATGATCTGATTCGCGCACTCAACGCCGAACACCCCGACATGCTGGTGCTGCTCAAAGGGTCCCACGCCTCAGGTCTGAGCGCGTTGGCGACACAGTGGGCCGCCGAGGCCGAATAACACGGAACCCAACAACTACAAGGCAACAACACCCACGAATGGAGTAACCTCGTGATCGCCCTCATCATAGGAATTCTGACGTCGCTGATCATCACGCTCGTCGGTACCCCTTTGCTGATCCGCATTGTGCACAAGCTCAATTACGGTCAGTACATCCGCCAGGACGGCCCCAAGTCGCATCAGGTCAAACGCGGCACGCCAACGCTCGGCGGCGTGGTCATCGTGCTGGCCGTGGTGCTCGGCTGGTGTGCCTCTGCCCTGTACCGTTTCTGCACGACGGGGGCACGGCCCACTTGGGCGGCCATTCTCGCACTGTTCGCCATGGTTTCGATGGGTGTCCTCGGCTTCATCGACGATTTCGCCAAGGTACGCAAGAAGCAAAACGAGGGCCTGACGGTGGGAGGCAAGTTCTTCGGTCAGGTCGTCTTCGCCACCATATTCGCGGTGCTTGCGCTCATTGTTCCCACCCGGTCGGGATTCCCAGTGGCACAGGCAGGCATGAGCTTCATAGAGAAGCCATTCCTGAGCTTCGAGTTCGCTGGTAGGATTGTGGCGATCATTCTGTTCGTGATCTGGGTGAACTTCCTCATGGCCGCCTGGACCAATGCGGTGAACCTCAGCGACGGCCTCGACGGCCTGTGCGCCGGTTCCTCCATGATCGCCTTCGTGGGGTATGCGATCATCGCCATGTGGCAGATGTACCATCTCAAGGGGCAGGCCCATTCCGGCTTCACCTATGCCGTCTCCGACCCGCTCGACTTGGGCATCATCGCATGCTGCGCGGCCGTGGCCTGCCTGGGCTTCCTGTGGTACAACTGCAATCCGGCCTCCATTTTCATGGGCGACACCGGCTCCCTGGCATTGGGCGGCTTGTTCGCCGCACTCTCGATCATCACCCACACGGAGTTCCTCGCCATGATCATCGGCGGTCTGTTCGTGGTGGAGACTCTGAGCGACGTCATTCAGGTGGGCTATTTCAAGGCGACGCACAAGCGAGTATTCAAAATGGCGCCGATCCACCATCATTTCGAATTGTGCGGCTGGAGCGAGAGCAAGGTGGTCGTGCGCTTCTGGATCGTCGAGCTCATGTTCGTCATTACCGGGCTCATCATCTTCTACGGCAACTGGGTGGGGCTGTCGGGGCTCTGGCATCACTGATCGCAAGCTTGCGGCGTAGCGGGCGATGTGGCCGAAACACCGCGGCGGTATAGGTAGAGGGACATACATGAGGCATTCCAGCAAGACATGCGAGGTGGGAAATGAGTAATCAGGAATTCAACGCGGCGGGCAAATGCGTGGTGGTGGCAGGTCTGGGCATCTCCGGACGCAGCATGGCGAAGATTCTGCGTGATGCCGGCGCCACGGTGATCGGGGTCGATGAGAAGCTGGAGGCGGCCGACCTGCATTCCTTCGACGACATTGACTGGGATGAGGTCGATCTGGTATGTACGTCGCCGGTGTTCAACCCGCGCACGCCGTTCATTGTGGAGGCGCAAAGCCGCGGCATTGAGGTGATCTCCGAGGTGGAGCTCGCCTGGCGCATGCGAGTGCCCAGCGAACGCACCGGTTCGCCCGCTCCGTGGATTGGCATCACCGGCACGAACGGCAAGACCTCGACCACCGAAATGACGTCGGAGATGCTCAAGGCGTGCGGGTATACGGCACCTGCCGTGGGTAACATAGGCAACGCGCTCTCCGCCGCCGCACTCGACCCGGTCAATGACGTGCTCTGTGTGGAGCTGAGCTCCTTCCAGCTGCACTTCACCTATTCGCTAGAGCTCGATTGCGCGGCGATCACGAACATCGCCGCGGACCACTTGGACTGGCATGGCGGTATGGCGAACTATGCCACCGACAAATCCAAGGTGTTCGATGGCGCGAAACGGGTCATCGCCTATAACGCGCAGGATGCCCGGGTGAGCGAGCTGGCACGTACCGCGCAGACCGCCGAGGGCTGCGAACACATCGGCTTCACGTTGGGGGAGCCGGTTTCGGGGCAGATTGGCATCAAGGACGGCTGGATCGTCGACATGAGCGGCCTATGTGGTGGCCAGACCGGCGAGGCATATGCGCTGGCGCCGATTGCGGACTTCACGCATCTCGCCGAACCCGATGGTACAATCTACCCGCATCTGCTCGCCGACGCCCTGACCGCGTTGATTCTGGTGGTGGGTCTCGGCGCAGACGTCGCCACTGCGCTCAACGCGCTCAAGCGATTCGCACCGGGAGGCCATCGCATTCAGACGGTGGCTGAACTCGCTTCGCCGGAAGGGACCATTCGCTTCGTCGACGATTCGAAGGCCACGAATGCGCATGCGGCCCGTGCCTCGCTGAACAGCTTCGCGCCCGGTTCGGTGGTGTGGATTGCCGGCGGCCTCTCCAAAGGTGCCACCTTCGAAGAGCTGGTGGAGCAGGAGCGGAATCGTCTCAAGGCGGTCGTGGTGATTGGCATCGACCAGAAACCGATGCTCGAGGCATTGAAAGCCAAAGCGCCGGAGCTGCCGTTGACGGTGATTGACCCAGCCGACAACGCCACGGTGATGGAACGTGCCATCGATGCCGCGGCGGACTTCGCCGAGCCGGGCGATGTGGTGCTGCTGGCACCGGCCTGCGCCTCGATGGATCAATTCAAATCCTATGCCGATCGCGGTGACCAGTTCGCCGCCCAGGCGAAACGGTGGGTGAATGGACATGCCGAAGCCTGAACGTCAACCTCGTTCGATGCGTTCGGCGCAGGACGGCAAATCGAGCGGCGCCATTCCCTCGGTGAAGCCGCTGGTGCGCCGAAGCCGTCGGAGCGGTGCGCCCCAACCATGGACCGTCACCCACGACGACCCTGCCACAGCAGCACGAATCGCCTCCAAACGTCCGTCACCACAGTTCGGCATGATTGACTTTGCCGGCGAATACAAAGGGTGGCGTGTGCTGCTCAACCCATTGGGCTGCTACTATGGATTCATCGTCGCAGTGGGCATTCTCACGGTGTTCGGCATCATCATGGTGTTCTCGAGCTCGTCGGTCGACATGGTTGCCGCAGGTTCCTCGCCGTGGGCGAAGGCCCTCAACCAGGTGGGCTTCAGCGTGGTGGGCCTGGTGCTCGCGTTGGTTGCAGCACACTGCAAGGGGCGTACGCTGAAGTGGCTGGCCCTGCCGATGTACTTGGTCAGTGTGGCAGTTCAGGTGTTCACGTTCTTCTTCGGCATCGACGTTGGCGGCAACCGCGGCTGGCTGCGTATCGCAGGCATCCAGTTCCAACCCGCCGAGTTCATGAAGTTCACGATCTGCCTGTGGTTCCCACTAGTCATGATTTCGATGATGCGTCTGAAACCGGGGATACGGCAGTCGTGGAAGGCGTGGGACCTCGGTGACTGGGGGCGAACCTTTGGCCTATATGTGCTTGGTTTGGGGTCGGTGCTTTTGGGCAAGGACCTCGGTACCGCATTGGTAATTATCCTCATAGGACTCATGGCCATTGTGGCCAGCGGATTCCCCATGAAGTACGTGGGTCTGGTGGGTATTGCGGCCGTGGTGGGCGTGGCGATCCTTACGGTGTTCAGCTCCAACCGCATGTCACGCATCATGGCGACCTATACGGGCTGCACCGCCGATAACATCGACGTATGCTACCAAGCCACCCACTCGAACTACGCGTTGGCCTCCGGCGGTCTGCTGGGTGTGGGGCTCGGCAATTCCCGCGAGAAGTGGAACTACCTGCCTGCCGCGCATAACGACTTCATCTTCGCCATCATTGGCGAGGAGACGGGTTTTGTGGGTGCCGCACTGGTGGTGCTGCTCTTCGTGGTCATCGCCTGGTGTCTGGTGGCGGTGGCCATGCAGATGCACAATAGGTATGCCAGCGTCGCATTGCTGTGCTTCATGATGTGGATCGTCGGTCAGGCGCTCATCAACATTGCCGTCGTCGTGGAGATTCTTCCCGTGATGGGTGTTCCGTTGCCGTTCGTCTCGGCCGGCGGTTCGTCGATGATCTTCTGTCTGATGGCCGCAGGGGCATGCGTCTCGTTGATGCGCGCCCAGCCGCAGATCGGGGCGGCGCATTCGCGCGCATAGCATTCGCCGTTTCGCAATCCGTCATATGAGAGCACAATCAAGTACAGTGGAGATATGAGTTCGAACACACAGCACCGCATCATGCTTGCGGGTGGTGGCACCGCAGGCCACGTCAATCCGTTGCTCGCCGTGGCCGACGCGATTCGGTGCCTCGACCCCGACGCCGACATCATCGCGTTGGGAACGGCCGTGGGGCTGGAGGCCGATCTGGTGCCACAGGCCGGGTACCAACTGGAGACGATAGAGAAGGTGCCGTTCCCCCGCAGACCCAACCGTGCGGCGTTGGAATTCCCCCGCAAATGGAAGGCTGAGAAGGCCAAGGTGATGCAGTACCTTGAGCACCAGGGCACCCAGGTGGTCGTCGGCTTCGGTGGCTATGCCTCTGCGCCGGCCTATTCCGCCGCACACAGGCTCGGGATTCCGGTCGTGATCCATGAGCAGAATGCCCGTGCAGGCATGGCCAACAAGCTCGGCGCCCGTTGGGCGCAGTTCATTGGCACCGCCTACGACGCAACCGGGCTCAAGCCCGCAAAGGATGGCGGAATCGAGCGTGTGGGACTGCCATTGCGACCTGCCATAGCGAATCTCGCCGAGGAACTGGAACGCGACAGGGAAGGCGCCCGAACCCGCAATGCCGCCGAACTCGGTCTTGACCCGAATCGGCCGATTATCGTGGTCACCGGCGGTTCGCTGGGCGCGCAGAGCATCAACCGCGCCGTTGCCGGCAGTGCCAGGCAGCTCACCGAAGTGGCGCAAATCGTGCATCTGACAGGAAAAGGCAAGATCGACGAGGTGCGTGATCTGGTGGTGCAGAACGCCGGAGCCGATGTGCTCACCGGTCTGGGTGAGGAAAGCCGGCCCGGGCGCAACTACCACGTCGCGCAGTACTTGGAGCGCATAGACAAGGCGTTCGCCTGTGCCGACCTGGTGATCTGCAGGTCCGGTGCCGGTACGGTGAGCGAGCTGACGGCGCTCGGGTTGCCGGCGGTGTATGTGCCGCTTCCCATTGGCAACGGCGAGCAACGGTTCAATGCGCTTCCGGTGAGCGACGCAGGTGGCGGCATCATTGTGGACGACAGATCGTTCACCTCGCAGTGGGTGTCCGCGCAAGTGCCCGGATTGCTGGCGAATCCGGCCCGCTTGCGCTCATATGGTGAGCATGCGTGGCAGTATGGCATTCGTGATGCGGCGGACCGTATGGCCCGTGAGATCCTTTCCATCGCCGATGCGCGAGTCTGAAGCCATGCTGCATGGGACAGCGGAACACAGAGCAAGGAGCTTGAAGGTGAAGGAATCCATTGTGCTTGATCCGACCGTGGCACAGTTCGGCGAAGACCTGCGTGCCGCAGATCTGGGCAACACGCATTTCATTGGCATAGGTGGTGCCGGTATGAGCGTGCTCGCCGAGATGCTGCATGAGCAGGGAGTGCCGGTCGACGGTTCGGACCGCGAACCGGGCGCGAAAACCGAGCGGTTGGAATCACTCGGCATACCGGTGCAATTCACCCAACGCGCCGAGAACGTGCAGGATGCGCAGGTGGTGGTGTATTCCAGCGCGATCAAGCCGGACAATCCTGAGATCGTCGCAGCCGTGGCCAATGGCGCCCAATTGGTGCATCGCAGTGACATTCTCGCCCTGCTCATGAACGGCAAGCACGCTGTGACCGTCGCCGGCGCCCATGGCAAGACGACCACGAGCTCGCTGCTCGCCCACATACTCATGCATGCCGGCACCGGCGAACTCGCCGACCCGAGCTATGCGATCGGCGGCTCCATTCAGGGACCCGACGGAACCACGCTCGATGGGGGACATGCCGGCAAGGGGACGGTGCTCGTCGCCGAAGCCGATGAATCTGACGGCAGCTTTGCCAAATACCACCCCGACATCGAGATTATCACGAATGCCGAGGCCGACCATCTCGACCACTACCACACGGAGGAGAACTATCACGCGGCATTCGCCGACCACGTTACGCATGCCCGCCGCGCGGTGATCATGTGCGTCGACGATGCCGGGGCGCTTGCCGTGCTCCGCTCGCTCGCCCCAGAGGACGCACGCAAGGTGATCGCCTATTCCACCCACACCGCCGACGAGCTCGGCGACCTCAACGGCGCCACCTTCGTGCACATCGCCTCCGAACACGAGTCCGCGAACAGCGGCACCGAGAACTTCGTGATCGACATTCCCGCCGCGCTTGTCGGTGCCGACGTCGCATTGCCGGTGAGCTTGAGGATCCCCGGCCTGCACAACGCCCGCAACGCCACGGCAGCCATTCTTGCCGCCGTTCTGCTGGGTATGGATGCCGAACGCGCGGCGGTCGCGGCTGGCACCTTCCTCGGTGCGAACCGCCGATTCCAGATTCGCGGCACGGTGAGCGACATCACCGTGGTGGACGATTACGCACACCATCCGACCGAGATCACGGCGCTGCTCAAGGCCGCGCGCAGACGCTACCCCGATTCGCAGCTGCACGTGCTGTTCCAACCGCATCTCTTCTCACGCACACAGTTCTTCGCACAGGAGTTCGCCGATGCGCTCTCACTGGCGGACGATGTGATTGTGACCGGCATATTCCCGGCGCGTGAGAAGCAGTCTGATTTCCCGCAGGTGACTCCGAACACGATTGTGGACAATGCGCATGGTGACGGTTCGTATGAGATCGAGGCGGTGGACGATATGAGTCTCGCCGCCCAGATGCTCGCTATGCGCGCGCAGCCGGGAGATGTGATCTTCACAGTGGGCGCCGGTGACATCACGAGGATGGGGCCGGTGATCCTGCATGTGCTCGAAGCGCATTACGGTAACGCCCAGCAGGACTGAGCGGCTGAAGAACACGGCATAGGAAGGCGATATGGCAAGACGTACGGTGAGCTCCTCCGGTCATTCCCCGGACTCGCAGCGGCAGGAACCGCAGTGGCCGCGCGGCCGGTCGGTCAGGTCCGCTGGGTCGGGGAACCGAGCCGTCCGCTCGCGCCGTGATATGCCGGAATCGCCCACCCGAGACAATACCGCAGCCGTGCGGGACGATGAGCAGCCGCCCACCCAATCGCAGTCGTTCGAAGAGTACCCGAAGGCGATGCGAGGCAGGCAGGCACGTTCCGGCCGTTCGGCAAAAGCCGCGCGATCGGTGCGCGCCGGCAAGGAAAGACGTGTGCGTGGCGGCCAGTCACGAACCGTTGAGCCCCGTACAGCCACGTCCGGAACCCACGATGCCGAACGGCAATCTGCCAGCGGGGAATCCACGCAGGTGTCATCTGGTCCGAATGATTCGGCCAAACGCCCACGGTACCGCTTCCGCAAACTCGTGCGCAAACGCAGGCGCGAATCGGAACGCACGGCGCGCACCGCACAGTCCTCGCAGTCAAAGGCCGTCTCCGCGCCCGGTTCGTTCGTCGATGCACGGGCGCTGGAAAGCGAGGATCTGGTCGCGCGCACGCTCGATGAGTCCGCCGGTACGATCGGCGTCGCCACCCGGCCAAAAGTCGTGGATTTCAAGGAGCGCCAACGAGAACGTAAAACCGCGAATCTGCGCGTGCTCGCCATGCGTATAGGCATTGGCGCGGTCGTCTTCGCGCTGGTCATCGCGTTGATCTGGCTGCTGTTCTTCTCGCCGGCGCTGAGATTGCGGCAAGACAGGATCACGGTGATGGGCGCGAATGAGTGGGTGAACCGCACGCAGATCCTCGACATAGCCAAACAGCAGGCCGGCAAATCGCTGCTCATCGTCTCCGACAAGTCGGTGGAACAACAGCTCGATGACATCCCGGGCGTCTCCTCGTCCCGCGCCACGAAGAAATTCCCGAACGGACTCGAGGTGGAGGTGACCGCGCAACGACCGGCGGCAATGCTCAAAGTTGCAGGCAAGGACGGTCTGACGGCGGTCGATAACCAGACGCGTGTGCTCAATTCCGTGACCAATCAGGCAGTCAAGGGCATTCCGGTGATCGAGGTGAAGAACATCGACGACGCACTCGGCCAGCGATCGGTGCGCGCCGCCGTGACGATTCTCGACGCGATGCCGGAATCCTGGCGCACCCGAGTGACCGCGGTGAGCGCGAACACGCAGGACTCGGTGACGACCACACTCGACAACGGCATCACCATCGTGTGGGGCGACAGCGCGGAACTGAAACTCAAGATGGCGATTGTCGACAAGATCATGAACGACCCGAATGTGATCGGCGACAAGAAACAGATCAACGTCTCCGCGCCGGGAAGGCCGATCATCAAATAACGAAGCCGGGGGAAAGTGTGGCCCCGGGCAAATCTCAGCATACGAAACTGCCCGGAAACACCCCGGAAATCAAAAAAGCGCTGTATTGCAATGCTTTTGCCTCCAGCATACCTATTCATGCGCATACGTATGCTGAGGCGAAACGTGCAGGTAATGCGTGAAGCTGACAATCTGCTTGGTAATTGTTCCGTGAGAGAGTGGAGCAATTCCAGAAGAGAGAGGGTTCGGTGTGAACGCAAAGAAGATCATCGCCGCCATTGCATCGGTGGCCGCGCTCGCCCTCGGTGAGCGCCTGCGGCGGCGTGAAGGACGACGCCGCCAATGCCGCGGGTGAGAACAGTGTGCTTGTCGGCACCACCGACAAGGTGACATCGCTCGACCCGGCCGGTTCGTACGACAACGGTTCCTATGCCGTGCAGATTCAGGTGTTCCCCTTCCTGTACGCACAGGATTACAACACCTCCGAGCTTTCGCCGGACATCGCAGCCGACGACGGCACGTGGAGCAAGGACGGCAAGCAGTTCACCGTCAAGATCAAGGACGGCCTCAAGTTCGCGAACGGTCACACGCTCGACTCGAAGGACGTGAAGTTCTCGTATGACCGCATCGACACGATCAACGACCCGAACGGACCGAGCTCGCTGCTCGCCAACATCGATTCGATTGAAACCCCGGACGCCAACACCGTCGTGTTCAATTCGAAGGTGCCGTTCGACGTCACGCTCAAGCAGGTCATGAGCTCGCCGGCAGGCCCCATCGTCGACGACGAGGTGTTCTCGGCAGACAAAATCACCGATGCCGACACGATCGTGAGCGGCAAGGCATTCGCCGGCCCCTATCAGATCGACTCGTTCAAGCTCAACGAGGCCGTGAGCTATTCGAAGAACGGCAACTACCAGGGGCTGACGCCGGTGAAGAACTCCGGTGTGCAGGTGAAGTACTTCGCCGATGCCTCCAATCTGAAGATGGCCGTGGAGCAGGGGCAGGTCGATGTGGCCTACCGCTCGCTTTCGCCCACCCACATCGAGGACCTTGGCAAGAACAGCAAGGTGAAGGTCGTCAAGGGCCCGGGCGGTGAGGTGCGCATGCTCGCCTTCAACTTCAAGCTCCAGCCGTACGGCGAATCGCAGAAGGACGCCGACGCCGCCAAGGCCAAGGCCGTGCGCCAGGCCGTCGCCAGCCTCATCGACCGCGACGAGCTCTCGCAGAAGGTGTACAAGGGCACCTACACCCCGCTCTATTCCTTCATTCCCGATGGTCTGACCGGCCATGAACACGCTCAAGGCCTACACGGACAACGGCAAGCCGGACGCCGCCAAGGCCAAGAAGACGCTCTCGGACGCCGGCGTGGCCACCCCGGTGGATCTCAAGCTCCAGTACAACGGCGACCATTACGGTTCCAGCTCGGCCGACGAATACGCCGCCATCAAGAGCCAGCTCGAGGCCGACGGCCTGTTCAAGGTCGACCTGCAGCAGACCGAATGGACGCAGTACAACAAGGAGCGTGTGGTCACCGACGACTCCGACGGTAGCTACCCGGTGTACCAGCTCGGCTGGTTCCCGGACTACTCCGACCCCGACAATTACCTTTCCCCGTTCTTCCGCGACGGCAACTTCGTGAACAACGGCTACTCCAACAAGAAGGTCAACGACGCCATTGTGGCGCAGGCCGGCGAGAAGGACGAAGCCAAGCGCGAGGGCATGCTCAAGGACATTCAGAAGACCGAGACCGACGACCTCTCCACGCTCCCCATGCTGCAGGGCAACCAGGTGGCGGTCACCGGCAGCAACGTCTCCGGTGTCGTGCTCGACCCCTCGTTCCGTTTCCGCTACGCCTCCGTGGTGAAGAACTGAGGTCCTTCGCATAGGTCAGCCTGGTGCGTTCTTTCCGGGACGCACCAGGCATTGACTGTTCCCGGCCCGTTGTCCAGTTCATTCCCGCATTATTCCAAGGAGATCCGGTGTCTCAAGCAATAGCATCGCCGGCGGATTCCGCACCATCGAAACCAACCGCGCATAAAAACAGACTTTCCGCAGGATTCTTCCGCTTCATTCTCGGTCGCTTCCTGCTCATTATCCCCACCGTGTTCATTCTCGTCACGATCGTGTTCTTCGTGATGCGTGCCACCGGCGATCCGATCTCGGCCCCGATGGGCGGCAGACTCACACCCGAGGAACTGCAGCGCCGCATTCACGGGGCCGGCTATGACCGCCCGCTCATCGTGCAGTACTTTGATTACCTGGGCGGCTTGCTGCATGGCGACCTCGGCCGTACCCTCACCGACAACCAGCCGGTGATCTCGGTGCTCACACGGTATGGCGCCGCCACGCTCGAACTGGCGTTGCTCTCGCTCGTCGTGGCATTGCTCGTCGGCATCGGCTTCGGACGCATCGCCGCCAAGCACCGCGATCGTGCGCAGGATGCCGGCATTCGCATGTTCGCCATTCTGTGCTATGCGACGCCGGTGTTCTTCCTCGGTTTGGTGCTCAAACTCATCTTCTCGGTGGGACTCGGTGTTCTTCCGAGCTCCGGACGCTCCTCGCTGCAATCGGAGATGCAGTTCTCCAGATTGGTCTCACCCACCGGGCTGTATATTGTCGACGCATTGCAACCCGGCGACATGAAGGTGCTCGGCGACGTGCTCATGCATGCGATTCTGCCGGCGCTGGCCTTGGGATTGCTCACGGCGGGCGTGTTCATTCGACTGGTGCGCACGAATGTGATCTCCACCTACAATGCCGGCTACATCGAGGCCGCCCGTTCCCGCGGCGTTTCCGAGAAGCGCCTGATGTCGAAGCACGCCTGGCGCCCGGCGCTGATCCCGATCATCACGGTGATGGGCATGCAGATCGCATTGCTGCTCGCGGGCGCGGTGCTCACCGAGACCACGTTCGAATGGAAGGGCTTGGGATTCATGCTCTCCAATTATTTGAAGGCACGTGATTTCGTGGCGGTGCAGGGCATTGTGATCCTGATTGCGATCATCGTCTCCGTGGTCAACTTCATCGTCGACGTGATCAGCGCGTTGATCGATCCGCGAGTGCGGTACTGAAATGAGTGAAAGCACGGAAACCAGAGTCGGCGTGCCGGGTGACGCGCGTCTGGAGAATCCCAACATAGAGAAGCCGCAGTCATGGTTCGCGAAACTGCCTGTGGTGCGCGATCTGAAAATTGCCGTCGGTTGGCAGAAGGGCATGCTTGTCACCGGTCTGGTGCTGACGGGGTTCTTCCTGCTCGTGGCGGTGTTCGCGCCGTGGATCGCGCCATATGGATATGCGCAGATCAAGGGTGACGACGGTGTTGCGTTCCCGACGCAGGCCGCGCCGTCACGCGAGCATATCTGGGGCACCACGGTGGGTGGATTCGACGTGTTCAGCCGCACGGTATGGGGCGCGCGCACCGCCGTCATCGCCATTGTGGTGGCTGTGCTGCTCTCCATTTTCGCGGGCGTGTTCCTGGGGCTTGTCTCCGGGTATTTCGGCGGATGGGTGGATCGCGTGTTCGTTGTGATCGCCGACGCCGTCTACTCGTTCCCGTCGCTGCTGCTGGCGATTCTCATGGCCATTATGATCTCGGGCGGTCAGTCGAGTCTGTGGGGCGGCATTCTCGCATCCGGCATCTCGATCACCGTCGTGTACATTCCGCAGTACTTCCGCACGATCCGTGCCGAGGTGATTCGCATCAAGGATTCCGCGTACATTGAATCCGCCAAGGTCGTGGGCGCCTCCACCTGGCGCATCATGAGCAAGCACCTGCTCAAGAACTCCACGCGTACGTTGCCGGTGATCCTCACCCTCAACTCGTCGGAGGCGATTCTCACGCTTGCCGGCCTGGGCTTTCTTGGCTTCGGCATCGAACCGACGGCAGCCGCGGAATGGGGCTACGACCTCAACCGTTCCGTTGCCGATGTGACCTCCGGCATTTGGTGGACCGCCGTGTTCCCCGGTCTGGCCATCGTGCTCATTGTGCTCGGCATCACGCTGATCGGCGAGTCGCTCAACGACTTGGCAGATCCGCGACTGCGTGCGCGCAAGTCCGCCGGCGAAGTGGTCGGTTCAATCGAAGACACCTCGGTGGATTCGCCTGACTCTGGGCCTATCTCACAGGCCGTTGTGGAACAGGAGTACGCGGCCATCAAAGATGCCACCGAGAAGCCTGCCGATCTGGGTGAGGACGTGAACGAATACCTCGTGACGCAGGATCCGGAGACGGCCGTGGTGAACAAAGACGTGCCGGATGAGAGCGAGGGAGTGATCGACAATGAGCGATGAGTTGGAACGCACTGGGTCGATGGGAGACAATCTGGTCGACATCAAGGGTCTGAGCGTCTCGTTCGTGACGGACGCGGGCCCGATCAAGGCAATCGACGGTGTCGATTTCACCATTCCCCGCAAGACCGTGGTGGGCGTGGTCGGCGAATCCGGCTCCGGCAAATCGGTGACCGCCCGCTCGATCATCAAGCTGCTGCCCGAGACGGCCACCACTGGCGGTGCGATCTACATTCGCACCGCACAGGATGGGGCCGAGGGCTTCGATGTGCTCACCATGAGCGGCAAGGACCTGCAGCAGGTGCGCGGTGGCGCTGCGGCCATGGTGCTCCAGGAGCCGAACTCGGTGCTCAACCCGGTCTATACGATCGGCCGGCAGATCGAGGAGGGTCTGCGCGCGCACGGTTTGACCGACAAGAAGCAATTGCGGGCGAAATCAATCGAGATTCTCGAGAAGGTTGGCATTCCGGACGCCGCCACGCGCATCGACTACTATCCGCATCAGTTCTCGGGCGGCCAGAAGCAGCGCATCGTCATCGCGATGGCCCTCGTGCTCAATCCCGGACTCATTCTCGCCGATGAGCCGACGACGGCACTCGACGTGACGGTGCAGGCCGAGATCCTCGATCTGCTGCGTCTCGCCCGCGACGAATTCGGTGCCTCGGTGCTCATCATCACGCACAACATGGGCGTCGTGGCCGACCTCGCCGATCAGGTGGTCGTCATGTATCGCGGCCATGTGGTCGAGCATGGGAGCGTGGAACAGATCTTCTACAATCCGCAGGCCGATTACACGAAGCGCCTGCTGGCAGCCGTGCCACGCATCGGACAGCAGCTCATGGTGCGCGATGCCGCCGGGCATGTGATCGAGCGCAGTGTCGATTGGCGTGAGGAACCGGTGGTGGTCAAGGCCGAGCATATGGACATCACCTATCCGGGGCAGATGCAGCCGGATTTCAAGGCAGTGGACGATGTGAGCTTCGAAATTCACAAATCCGAGGTGCTGGGATTGGTGGGCGAGTCCGGTTCGGGCAAATCGACCACAGGCCGCGCCATCGCCGGCTTGCAGCGCATTTCCGCTGGTTCGCTCAATGTGCTGGGCATGGAGATGCGTGATTTCAAGGAACGCAAGTTCAAGCCGCTACGCGAGCAGATCGGCTTCGTGTTCCAGGACCCGGGCAGCTCCTTTGACCCGCTCATGACGATTCTCGAGAATGTGGCCGAGCCGCTCATTGTGCACGGCCGGTACAAGACGGTCTCGCAGGCGAAACAGTATGTGGGGGAGCTGCTCGAGATGGTGCAGCTGCCGCGTGCATATATGAACCGCTTCCCGCACGAGCTCTCCGGCGGCCAGCGCCAGCGTGCGTCGCTGGCCCGTGCGCTTGCGCTCAAACCGAGTCTGCTCATTGCCGACGAGCCGACTTCGGCGCTCGATGTGTCGGTGCAGGCGAAGGTGCTCGAGCTGTTCAAGACGCTGCAGGCGGAGATCGGCTTCGCGTGCCTGTTCATCACGCACGATCTTGCCGTGGTGGACATGCTTGCCGACCGCATCATGGTGATGCACAAGGGCCGTATTGTCGAGCACGGCGACGCCTCGCAGATCATGCAACACCCGAGCGATCCGTATACGCGTAAGCTGCTGGCGTCGCTGCCTGTTCCGGATCCCCGCGAGCAGGCCGCACATCGCGAGGAGCTGCGCAAGCTGCTCGCCGAGGAGGCCTAGGGAATCTGCAAATAATGGGGCGCCCGCTTCGCATGTGTGGGAGCGGGCGCCCCATACGCATACATCGGAATATTGCGAGTGCGTTCGTGTTGTGCTATATTGGAAAGTCCGGCTAGGCGAGAGCTACGCCGGTGAGTTTGATAATTCAAAAGGGGCCGATTGGTTTCGACGGTGATCTGTTCGCCTTGGAGAAGCATGCCGAGAATGCAGGGTCCACTCGTGATGTTCTCTGCAATAAAAATAAGTGCTAAATCTAATCGCACTGAGTTCGCTCTCGCTGCCTGATTTTAAACGTAATCAGATTTAATCCAGCGAGTTAGCACTCCATCTGCTCTCCCGCGTCTTCGGGGAGAGGTCAGGTGTCGTTAGGAGACTGACTTGTGAGATTGAACTGCAGGGTCTCGCAAGGACATTTTGCTGTGGCTAGGCTCGCCGCCAGTTGTCTGCGGCATTGGCGGGGGCCGAAAATACGCTCGTTCGAGTCAGCAGACTAAGCATGTAGAAGGACGAGGGTACGGTCACCGGACCGGGGTTCAATCCCCCGCGGCTCCACTTTTTCAGAACCCGCCAGAAATGGCGGGTTTTCGTTTATTTCCAAGGGTTTTCGGGCCCCGTGGATATAGGTGTAAATGGGTTAAAATGGACGCATTCCAATATGAAACGTGTCCAAAATGAGGCCAAAAAGCACAGGGGCGGTGCAGGCGCTCAAGCCCACAACCGCCCCACATGCCCTGCACACCGCTACAGGTTGTCCACGATTGGGTTCAGGTAGTCGCCGGTCAGTAGCACACGATCCCGGATTATGATCGTACGCTCCGGGTCGTCCCTGTTCACCGGATCATAAGGGCCTGCATCGGGTTTCACGCGGGTAGCGTACCGCGCATAGGCGGGTTGCGTGTAATCCGCCCCCGCATTGCCCTCAAGCACCTGCGTGTTCCTGTACCGTGGCTCCCTGTCGCTCATGGCGTGCCCCCTCACTTCGTCGGCGTGGACTTCGCTGCGGCCTTGGTGGCGAACTTCACGATACCGTGCGGCTTGAGCACATCGAAGCTGAAACGGCCCTCGACACGGGAGATGACGGTGTTCGTCCGGAAACCCTCGCTCGTGTTCGTCGCCGTCTCAAGGTTGCCGTCCGTCATGATCTGCACGGTGTTCGTGCCGATCGCATACCCGGTGCCGGACTCAAGATAGGCGTCGGCAACCACCGGCACACCCCACAATTGCTTGTTCTGCACGTCCACGATCGGATCGTTGATGTAATGGCCGAGCGTGTCCTTGGTGGTGGCGATCTCCACCCAGTCCACTGCGGGAAGCACGAACATGGCGCAGGTGATGCCGTACTGTTCGATCTGCGCGGCCGCGTTGATGGCGGTGGTCACGGCGTCCGAGCTGAACGCCTGCGACTTGATGCCCTCGACATGGTTCAGGCCGAGCAGGTGGCCCGCAGTGCCGTCGCCGTTGATGATCTCGTTCTCGAACGTGCGCATGATCTCACGGGTGAGGCGTTCGCCCACATAATCCACGACGCCCTGAGACGACTGCCATGTGTACTTGTCCACAGGGTCGGACACGACGGCGATCACCTTGAGCTGGTTGCGTACCTTCTTGAGGCCGAGCTTGAACGTTGGCTTCGTCTCGCCCTTCTCCACGACCGCTGCGGTTCCCGCGTCCTCCTGCGTGGTTTCCATGAGATAGTCATATTCGTCTGTATGCACCACTCCGGCAGGAATGTAGTTGACGATGCCGATGGGCATCTCGCCGCCCTGATCGTGGATCGGAATGGAGTTGACGATCGGCGTGGGCGTGAACATGGCCCCGGTGATCGACGCCATGTCGATGCCCTTGACATGGCGTTCGTTGATGTCCTTGCGCATGGTTTCGGGAATGCTCTTGGTGAGCTTGGAGAGGTCGAGGTAGCTCTTGGTGCTATACGGGGAGACGCGCTTCGGGCTTGTGATGTCGTGAAGCCACTGGTCAACATCTCCGGTGATGTCCCCGTCACGCCTGAGCTTTTCGACGCAATCGGCCACGACCCCCTTAAGGTGGGTCACCTCCTCAAGCTCAGCGTCGGACAACATGCGTCCAACAGAGTTGTTGGCAATCTGCGAGAGCTTGCCCTTGGCGTCCAAAAGATCCTGTTTCGTGCTCATGTTCTCATATCCATTCTTTGCGTATTTGATGGTGGTGTCGATGGTCTTGAATAATGGCTCCAAGTTGGAGGGGTAGGCGGACTCCGATTTCACGGCCTCGATGCTGGTGTCCTTGTTCGCGCCGTGGGGCACGATGGACACTTCCAGCAGGTTCACGGCCTGCAATTCGTTGGCCATGCCCTTGGCGCTCTGAGCCTGCGCCTTGCGTTCGATCGTGTACCCGAAACTCATTTGGCTGAGCCTATGGCCTTTGAGCAGCCGGTACACCTGAGCGGCCTTCGCGTTCGTGTCGATGTCCAAGTGGCCCGTAACAAGCAGCCCGTGGTCGTCCTCGATGGCCGACTTCACATAGCCGATGTTGTAGTCCGGGTCAGTCTCGTTATGCCCGTACAGCACTGGAATGCACGACCCCGACATATCCCACTTGCGCAACGTCTGCGAGAACGCGCCCTTGGCAACCACGTCGCCGTAACAGTCGGGCGTGCGCGTCCAAGTGCTCACGTAAGCCTTGAAATCCCCCTCCTCAAGCCCATCACCCAAGGAATCGGACTTCACATAGATGTGTGAATCATTGGTTTTGTAATACATATGCGGATACACCTTTGCTAAGCCACACCGGAAAGCGTGGTAACAATCAATATGTGGTTATCTCTATCCGCGTGCCTGTGGCGACTGCGTGCAGCGGCCTCGGCTGGCAAACAGTCCGGTCTCTTGCGAACCCGCGGCGACTGTACAGCGGCCCGGATCGGCTTCACCGAACAATGCCAAGCCTACCCGCCGAACAAGCACGTGGCAAGCGGGACAACGGTGGGAGATGACGGCGCGTTACCGTGTGGCACGCGCCGTCACGTCCGAAAAGGCCCGATCTTTTTGAGACGCGAAAAAAAGAGTTTCGGCGGCGGGTGTTTCGCGTCTATTGTTTTATTTTTTGGACTCCCCCTACCCTTGTCGGCAAGGTGGTCGCGTTTCACGATGCCCTTGCTGATGATGGGGTAACGATTCGTTACCCCATGGTGGTTCGGTTAGGTTGTGGTGTGCCGGTGTATGGGTGTGTTGGGTTGCGGTGCATGGTCGTATCCTCCGTGTCGGTGTTGTCGGTTGGTTGGGTGGCGTTGCGGTATTGGCGTGCGCATTCTTCGAGCCAGTCCGCGAGTTCGTGGCGTGCGTAGTCGGCCAGAGCGTCGAGTTCGTCGGGTGAGGTGAAGTCGATGGTGTTGCTTTGGTCGAGCATGGCTTCGATGCCGGTGTCGTCGTACTGGGCGGCGATGAATGAGAGGCCGAGCCGGTGTTCGTGCATGTCGGCGTAGATGATGGGGTTCATTGTTCCTCCTTGGTGATTGTTGTTGTGGTTGCGAGTTGGTGGAGTATGGTTGCGGTGACTGCGTCCGAGTATGGGTCGGCGCGGTTGAGCCGTGGGTAGTGTGGTGGTGTGCCGTGCATGAGTGCTTGGGCGGCTGCGGTGAGCAGGTCGTGTGCGATCCGGTGTGCGCGTGCCTGTTCGTAGTGGGTGTCGCCGGTGTGGATCATGTCGGGTTGCTCTTGAGGTTTGCCCATGGGGTGCTCCTTGTGGTGGCGGTCATTGTGTGGTGAGGTCGTGGAGTAGTCGCACGTAGGCGGCGCATAGGGTGGCCGTGGGCTTGTCGCTGTAGTCGAGTTGTTCGGCTATGAGGCGTGCGGCTGTGATCTGCGCGGCGTGCCGGTCGTCGTCTAGGTGCAGGGCGTCTATGGTGCGGTTGAGCGCGGGTAGCTGGTAGATGTCGTTCATGGTGTGGTGTCTCCTTGGTTGTGTTGTTCCCATTGGTTGGCTATGGCGTCGAGGGTGTCGGCGTAGTCGTGGCGTATGTGGTCTGCCATGTGGCGTAGTTCGTCTGGTGTGGTTGCTTCCCAGTCCTGTAGTGTTTCGTTTCTGAATGCTTGGATGTTGGTGGCGTATTCGGTTACGGTCATGTCGGTGTTGATTGCCCAGTCGTGGGCGCTGAGGATCGTGTCGGCGTTCGGATCGTAGTCGATGTCGGCGTGTGGTTGTTGGTTCATGTGTCGCTCCTTGTGTGGTGGTTGGTGTGGGTGGCTGTTTTTACGCCCCATATGGGTGATGGGGCGTAATATGGGGTGTATTCAAACGCTAGTGTTTCCAACGGTTTTGATTACGCCCCATTACGCCCCATCTCAGACACGGTGTGATGGGGTGTAATCATTACGCCCCATGTCTCGTGTTCTAGATGGGGTGTAATGGGGCGTATTAATAAACCCTTGCAATATAAGGCTTTAGGATTAGGCCCCATATTTCACCCCATGTGTTGATGGGGCGTAATACGTGCTTGTGCATTCGGGTTGTTCGAGTTCCCATAGCGAGCGGCGTCCACGTCCGGTGTATGTGGGGTCTTTGCGTGCGATGACGCGCGGGGAGGTCAGGCGTTCGCGGGCGTGCTGGAGCTGTTTGAAGGTGTATCCTTCGGCGTCCTTCGCGTCTGCGGCGATCTGCTTGCAGTTCGTCGGCCCGTTCTCGGCTAGGTAGGCTGTGAGCCAGTCGGCCACTTCGTTGTCTGCTGCGCGGCCTGTGGTGTCGCCTCCGGTGACATTGCGGTTGATGACCTCGTTCACGTTCGTGTCGGTCGGCGTGAACCCGGCGATGATGGGTACTTCCATGCGTTCCCCGTCGTCGTCGGTGATGAAGCGCGGGGCGAGCGTGTACTTGTAGGACGCGCCCTGTTGCGGCGTGTACGAGCTTTTATCGAGCGTCACCACACATTCGCCCGTCTCGTCGTCCTTGGCCACGAGGATCAGCGAGCGCACGGTGTCACGGAAGGCGTGCGAGCCGCTCACCTTGTCGGAGGCGTAGCCGCCGCCCTTGTTGAAGTGCAGTATGCCGATGATGGCGATACCGAGTTCTTGGGCGGTTGCGGCCAACGGGTCGAGGCTGCGGCGCACGTCGTCGCGCTTGTCGGTGTTGCCGTCGATGCACGAGGTGATCGGGTCGATGACCAAGAGCTTCACGTCGTGTTCGCGGAGTGTGTCACGCAAGGTGGCGGTGTCGTCGGGCAGTTGCAGGCCGGTGCTTACCGTGTTGCCGTCCCTTGTGTCGTCCACGGTGAGGAACAAGACGCGGTTCATGTCGGCGCCTGCGGCCTGTAGGCGTGCTTTCTGCATTCCCATGTCGTCCTCGATGGCGGCGAACGCGACGGTGACGGGCTGGTGTTGCCAGTCGCCCGTGAGCTTGCCAAGTGTGGCCTTGGCGGCTATGTCGATGCTCAGCGTGCTCTTCGATACGCCCGCACGTCCGGCGATCAGCGTGAGTACTTTCGTGGGTACGAGCGGGTTGTGCAGGAACACTGGGCGTTCCACTTTCACGTCGCAGGCGCGTGTGAGCGCGATCCTACGGCCGTCATGCTGTGCGCGCGCCTGTTTCTCTACGTTGTCCCATAGGGCGTCCGCGATGGCTTGTTGTTGCGGGTTTGCCGCTACCTCTACTCCCATTTGTGTGCTTTCTGTTCTTCTTCGAGTTGTGCGCGTTGTGTGTCGGTGAGGAAGTCCCATACCCAAGGCAGGGGTTTGCCGCCTGCGGTGCGTGGGATCCCGTCGCCCACGTAGGCGAGTTCGTCGGGTGTGAACCGCACGAGCGGTGAGCGTGCCAACGAGTCGGAGATCATCGATCCCATCGGTTTTCCTCCTTGCTGGTGGTGGTGGCGAGTATGGCCACGATGCGGCCGTCGATCATGCTGAGCAGGGCGGCTTGGTGCCATGCGGCGGTGTCGTCGCCTACGTGCGCGATCAGTGTGTCGAACATGCGTGCGATGTCCCTGTGCAGTTCTTTGAGCGCTTCCTGTGTGGTGTTCATGCCGTCACCTGCCGTCCGGTGTGGCGGGCTGCCGGTAGAGCCATGCGGCGAAGTCGTCGCGTGCGTACCATGTCTGGCCGTTGACGGTGTGGGTGCATTTGGGGCCGGCGTGGCGATCCTCTTTGAGGGCCCATAGGGTTGTGGTGGTGTTGGTGGCGGCGGCGAGTTGTTCGCGGGTGAATTGTGGTGGCAGGCTTTCCACGAGCGCGTGCCGGTTGTCGGTGATCTGCTGTTCGGTCATGGGGTGCTTCTTTCAGTTGTTGTACGTGTTTTGTTCGGTGTATGCGTCGAGGTCGGATTGCCGGTAGCGTACGGCGCGTGTGTCCTTGACGCTGCCGGGTCGTAGCGTGCCGAGTTTTATGTATCGCGGCCCGGTTCTTTCGGCGCGCCATTGGGCTAGGGTGAGGCGGCTGACATGGAGGTAGGTGGCGGCTTCGTCCGGTGTGAGCAGTGGTGTGCGTTGCATGGTGGCTCCTTGTTTCACACGGTCGGGCGGTTGTCGATCCACTGGTCGACGTCTTTGGGTCGCCAGAAGAGTTTGCGGCCGATGCGGATCGCGGGCGGCACTTCGTCCTTGTGGGTGCGGCGCTTGTGGTAGATGGTTGTGGCGCTCATGCCGATTCGTTCGGCTACCTGCTTGATGTCGAGCAGTTCCCTTGTGGTCGTTTTCGGTGTGTCTGTGGCCATATCCTGTCCTTATGTATCCTTGTGCGTCGTATAGGACTACACGTTTTCCATTCATTGTATTCCTATAAGTCCTATAAGAACCTATCGGGCGTGTCGGTGATACGCTGTGCATATGGAAACACGTGAAATTGCACCGCTCTTAGACCGCCGAGTGAAGATCTATGACCGCTCCCTGAACATGAGTACTGTTGTGGATATCGCAGAGGACGTTGACGCTCCAGCGCGTTTTTCCGTCACTGATATTCCGGTGGAAGGCAAAGAAGGCCTCATGCTGGCCCTTGATATCAACTACTCAGGCTTCCCACGGGACGAATACGACGTGATTGGAATGCGCCTGTACAGCACAGACCCCGCCCGAACTTGGATCATCAACGCAAATCTCCTGCGGGCATTGCGTATCGAAGATTGCAAGAACTACGCGGTGAGCCTTGTTCTTCTGAGGTACAGGCCGGGCACTCCAATCAGTGACTTCGATTACATGCCCTACAATTTCTGGAACGATCTGCACTATGTGGCACAGGCTAGGGAAGAGTCCGGTTCCCTTGATCTGAAAGCATTCGCGCGGCTCTATTCCGTCGCAACGAAGATCATGAAGAACCCGCGTGAAGTGCTTGCCGGGGGGTTCGGCGTGTCGAAACCCGCTGTGGCGAAATGGGCCGCAAAGGCCCGTGCAGAGGGCCTGTACACCGCGTACACTCCGGCCGAAAAGGACAGGCTGCGTGCTGCGGAAATCAAGGCGTTGAACGAGCCGATCCCGGACAACGAGTAGAGACTTGCCGGTGGGGGGTTGACACCGGCAACAGGCGACGCGAACCTCATAATCAATGGACGCCAACGGCCCGCGCCGCCAACAGGGAAGCCCCGGTCATGCGCCCAATGATCGGGGCTCACCCATATGTGAAGCGGCGCATGGTCTGCCTCCTTACCATGCGCCGCTTTCCCTATGCGCGCACTGTCTCATGGTGGGGTTGAGATGAAAGCATGAGCTACACAGTGGGGAAGTACGAGACGAAAAAGTGTGTCAAGTGGGAGGTGCGCTACCGGACACCGGGCGGACGGACGACGCGCAAACGCGGGTTCCTGCGCAAGATGGACGCGGAAGCATGGGCCGCTGAGAACGTGGAGATCGCCAAGGCCAAGGGCACGTTCATCACGCAAAGCGCGGGGAACACTCCAGTGGCGGAACTGTGGCAGTCGTGGATAGAGACGAAGCGCACACGATGCAAACCAAGCTACATGGAATCATTGGGGGGCGCGTGGAATAAGCATGTGGGGCCGCAATGGGGTGCGCGCAAGGTCGGGTCGATACGCCACGACGAAGTGCAGGAATGGGTGAACAAGTTGGCTGGGGAATACAGCGCGTCCGTGGTGATACGCGCACGCGATATGCTCAAGGGTCTGTTGAAGGCCGCGGTGAAGAACCGGCTGATCGCGTCGAACCCCGCCGACGACATCACAGTGCCCCGCAAGAAGAGGAAAGACCATGTATACCTCACGGCCGAGCAGCTCATGGCTTTGGCCGACGAGGCCGGGTGGCGTCGGCCGGCCGTGCTCGCCTTGGGCACGACTGGAATGCGCTGGGGTGAACTCGTCGGCTTGCGGGTGCGTGACCTCGATGCCAAAGGACACCGGCTCAGGATCGAACGCAACGCCGTCGAGGTCAAAGGGGAGGTTGTGATAGGCACGCCGAAAACATACGAGAAACGGACGATCACCTACCCGGCCATATTGGAGCCGATGCTCGTCGAGATGGCGCAAGGACGTGACGGCGACGAACCCCTGTTTGTCGATCAGCAAGGGAAGATGCTCAGGCGCACTCATGGGCCGAACTCTCCAAGCTCGTGGTTCTATTGGGCGAAGAAACGTGCGCTGGGTGATGTGTTGGCGAGGAAGATGACCGTGCATGACCTGCGGCACACGGCCGCGTCCCTGCTCGTGAGCGCGGGCGCGAACGTCAAGGTCGTGCAAAGGCAGTTGGGGCATGAAAGCGCCGCCATGACGTTGGATACTTACGCCGACCTGTTCGACGCCGACTTGGACGTGGTGCGCGTGGAGATGGACAGCATCTTCCCGGCCGCCTAGGCTAAATGCGTCCAAAACGTGTCCAAAACACAGATGTGATGCTTGAGAATGGCGTTATTTCAACGTTTTCTAGGATGATATGTTGGGGTTCAATCCCCCGCGGCTCCACAAATAGCATAAAACCCACTGGAAATAGTGGGTTTTTCGTATGTGACCGGCTATGTACCGCGGCGCGGTGTAGACTATGGGTATCCGCGACTTGGAACAACGTTCCGGGTGAAGTACGGGAATGATGGCGAGGGCTTATGCTCTCGCCATCATTGATTGTGGCGTTATATGCCAAGCTCCTCCGTGTCGAACAGGATCGTCACCGGGCCATCATTGACCAGCGACACATTCATATGTGCGCCGAATCTGCCCTCCTTCACCTGAAGTCCCTGCGCGCGCAACGCCTCGTTGAATTCGAGCCAGACCCGTTCGGCATGCTCGGGTTTGCCGGCGCGCACGAAGCTCGGACGATTGCCTTTTCTGGTGTCCGCGAACAATGTGAACTGCGAGATAGACAGAATCGAGCCGCCGACGTCGTGGATAGACAGATTCATCTTGCCCTGTTCGTCTTCGAACACGCGCAGATTCGAGATTTTGTGGGCGAGCCAGTCGATCTGCCTGGTGCCGTCGGCATCGCTCACGCCGACGAGCAGCACATAGCCGGCTGCGATGGTCTGTTCGGTGAATGTCGTGTCGAGTTCGCCGATTGCCTCGTCGGTCACGGTCACGCCGGCGTGGCTCACTTTCTGCAATACGATTCTCATACCGGCACTATAGCGCGGCGGGGCGTAAGAAAACCGGAGTCGCAGCAGTCTGCAGACTCCGGTTCATTGTCGGAAAAGCGTCACGCTCACTTGCCGATCTCGGCGAGGTAGTCGGTGATCTCGGCCGGGTAGGTCGGCCATGCGCCTTCCTGCGTGCACACGAATGCGGCGGTGTTCACGGCTGCGCGGTGTGCGAGGCCGAGGGAGTCGCCGTTGAGAATGCGGCCGGTGAAGGTGCCGGAGAACGAGTCGCCGGCGCCAACGGTGTCGGCCACGGTGACGTGCGGGGTTGCCAGCGTGGAGACCTCGCCGTCGTTCGACATGATCGTGGAGAAGGTGGCGCCGCCGGTGAGAATGAGGTAGCGCAGGTCGAACTGCTCGATGAACCACTTGCAGGCCTCTTCGTCGGAGGTGTTCTCGATGCCGAACATGCCGCGCATCAGCAGCAGTTCCTCGTCGTTGATCTTGAAGACGTTCGCATAGCTGAGCATCTCCTCGATGAGCTCCTTCGAATACATGTCGCCACGCAGGTTGATGTCGAAGAACTTGAGCGCGCCGTCCTTGGTGTGCTTGAGCAGCTCGATGATCGTGTCGTGCGACTCGGGGGAGCGCTGTGCCAGCGTGCCGAAGCACACGGCGTCGGCCTGCTCGACGATGTCGATGAGCTGGCGGGTGTAGGAGATGTGATCCCAGGCGACGTTCTCGACGATCGTGTACTCCGGGATGCCGTTCTTCAGGGCCACCTCGACGGTGCCGGTGGGCCATGCGTTGCGCTGCAGCACGGCATGGATGCCGGCCTTCTCCGCGGCGATGGCGAGTTCATCGCCGAGCTCATCCTCGCCGACGGCGCTGACCGCATAGGCTTCGCAGCCGTTGTTCGTGGCGTGGTAGGCGAAGTTCACCGGGGCGCCGCCGGCACGCTTGCCGGTGGGGAGCATGTCCCACAGGAGTTCGCCGAGGGAGACCACGATTGGCTTTGACATGATGTCACCTTTCTTGTGTGTTGTTGTTTGGTTGTGTTGCTTGTGAACGGATTAATTCAATTCTACGTACCGCTGGCAAAGAATTGCGATGGATGGTCGAGAATGTACGTAATCGCCACAGCTGCGGCGCCGGTCACCGCCGCATCGGTGGGCAGTGCCGAAAGCTCGATCTGCGTGGACTGCGTAATTTCGGGGATCACGCGCTCGCCGACCACCTCGCGCACGCGCTGGAGCAGCGGTTCGCCGGCTTGCGCCACGATGTCGCCGATCACGATGCGAGATGGATTGAACGCGTTGCAGATGGTCACGCAGCCATAGCCGACGAACGTGCCGATCCGCTCGACCAGCTCACGTGCCTGCCCGTCGCCGGATTGCGCCCGTGCGAACAGCTCGGCGCATGCCTCGCGATGGGTGAGCCGGGAATCTGTGGCGAGCATGCCGTTGCCGAGCATCGCCTCGTGTATGGCGACCGCCGAGCAGTAGCGTTCGAGACAGCCGACATTGCCGCAATCGCATGCCTTGCCGTTCACGTCTATGCTCACATGGCCGATCTCCGTGGCCGCGCCGAGCGAGCCGTTGATCACGGTGCCGTGGTCGATGACGCCCAGGCCTATGCCTTCGCCGAGCAGATAGTATGCCAGATTCTCATTCGCCGGATTCGGGTCGAAGAGATACTGGGCGAGTGCGCCGGCGCGGGCGTCCTGTTCTATGATCACCGGCACGTCGAAGGCATGTTCGAATTCGGCGCGGAAGTTGACCTGTCGCCATTGTCCCATGGATGAGACGACCGCAGTGTGCCCGCGATCGCGCAGGTAGGGGCCCGGCACGGCCATGCCGATGGCCAGGATGTGCGGGTGCTCGGCGAGCAGGCGTCTGATTTCGGCATGCAGGCTTTCGATGGCCTGCGGAATCGTCGTGTTCTCCACGGTGGGTAGTTCTCGTATGAACGATGGCTTGCCGGCGAGGTCGAACAGACCGATCTCGATGAGACTGCGCGCGAATTTGACGCCGAGCACCTGGAACGCCCGGGCATTGACCGCCAGTCCGATTGACCTGCGGTTGCCTTTGCCTTCGAGGGCACCGGTCTCCACGATTGCGCCGCTGGCGAGCAGATGGTTGCTGATCTTGCTCAGTGCCGCCGGTGTGAGGTGCAGTGCCTTGGCGATCTGTGCGCGTGAGGCGATGCCATGGTGGTGCAGATACTGCAGTGTGCGGGCCCGATTGTATTCGCTCAGGGTCTGCTGTTCGGTGGTGGTCCGCGAGTTCATGGCACCTCCTTCGGCGTTCACTTCGTTGTGTACGGCCGCTGGGCAGCCGCGAACTCATGTGTTAACGATGTTTATATATTAACGCAGTTAATACATGCGACACGCCCAAAAACACGGCACCCGAATTGAGTGACATGCGCGATGCCAATCCCGATTCGGGTGCCGTGTGCTATTTTCTGCCAAACCATTACTCGGACAGGTGCCCGGTGGAGTTCGGCAGCATCCATTGATTCATATGCCGCTGTATGCGGCCTACAGATGCTCGATGACCCCGTCGAACGCGAACTGTGCCCGTGCGCTTCCTTCCGCACGGTGCCTGAGATACCGCTGCACGTATGCGATGCGTTCGCGTGTGCTGTCGCTGAGCGGTTCGGGCAGATCGTCGAGCGCGAACCACCCGACGCGCATGCTTTCGTCATCGCCGACGACCGGTTCGCCGTTGCCGCCCGGCGCGACTTCGCACAGGAACAGGTGATCCATGTACTGCGCCTGGTCGCCGTTGGCGTAGGTGATCATGCGCCGGTCGGATTTCACGCTCACCAGATCGGTGACGATCACATCGACGCCCGTCTCCTCCTTCGCCTCGCGTGCGACGGTGTCCGCAGGCTCCTCACCCGGCTCGTTGATGCCGGTGACGAGCGTCCATTTGCCGTTGTCGGTGCGCTGTTCGAGCAAGACAAGCCCGTCGTCGCGGCGCACATAGCCGGTGACGCCGATGAGCCACAGTGGCATGTGGCCGATGCGCTCGCGCAATTCGAGAATGAAATCCGGGGTCGGCATGATGCTCCTTTCGAGCGACTGGCTCAGTTGTTGGTGTCCGCCATCTGCGCCATCCAGGCCTCGACGTCGTCGATCTGCTTCGGGATGCCGGCGGAGATCCATTCGGGGCCATCCTCGGTCATCAGCACGTCGTCTTCAATGCGAATGCCGATGCCGCGGTACTCCGGCGGAATCATCAGATCGTCCTCGCGGAAGTAGAGGCCCGGTTCGATCGTGAACACCATGCCCGGCGTGATCTTCGCACCTTGGTACGACTCATAGCGGGCCTGCGCGCAGTCGTGTACGTCAAGGCCGAGATGATGCGCGACGCCGCATGCGAGCCAACGGCGGTGCTGCTGTCCCTCGGGCGAAAGGCTCTCCTCGACGTCCACCGGAAGAATGCCCCAGTCATGCAGCCGTTCGGCGATCACGCGCATGCAGGCATGGTGGATGTCGGAGTAGGTCGCGCCCGGCTTCGCGGCTTCGAACCCGGCCTGCTGCGAGTCGAGCACAGCCTGGTACAGCTTCTTCTGGAAATCGGTGAACTTGCCGTTCGTCGGGAACGTGCGCGTGATGTCGGCGGTGTACAGCGAATCGACTTCCACGCCGGCGTCGATGAGCAGCAGCTCGCCATCGTTCACGGTGCCCGTGTTGCGGATCCAATGCAGAATCGGCGCATGGGCACCCGAGGCGATGATTGTGTCATAGCCGACCTCGTTGCCTTCCTCGCGCGAAACCGCATTGAATGCGCCTTCGAGAATGCGTTCGGAGCGTGGCTTGCCCAGTGCGCTCGGCAGCTTCTTGAGAATGTTGTCGAAGCCGTGCTTGGTGGCGTCGACGGCACGGCGAATCTCGCGCACCTCGAAGTCATCCTTCTCCATGCGCGCTTCGGAGGCGAATTCGTGCAGCTTGTCGTCGCGCACCGTATTGTCTGCCTCATCCGGGAAACCATGCCCCTCGCGCAGCTCGTTCACGATGGCCGTGATCTGCGGATCCGTCTCGCGAATCACGCGCAGCTGCACGGCGCCGTTCTCAGTGCCGACGTCCTTGCCGAGCATGTCGTCCAGCTGGGCGATGTCGTGTGTTTCAATGCCGGTCATCGCCTCGAGCTCCTTCAATCCAGCGCGCGGGCCGACCCAGTACTCGCCGTAGTGTGGGTCCTTGAAGAAGTCCTGTGTGTAGTGGTCTGCACGCGGGGCCACGAACAGCATCGGCGTATGCGTGCCGTCCTCGTTCGGGTCGAGCACGAGCACCGCGCCCGCCTCGTAGTCCTGGCCGAGACCGGTGTAATAGGAGAACGCGGAATCCGGGCGGAACGCGTAGTCGCAGTCATTGTTGCGCACCTTCGGCTGGCCTGCCGGAATCACCAGACGTTCGCCGGGGAACGCCTCGCTCAGCACCTGGAGTCGTGCCGGAATGTAGGAGGCGGATTCAAGGCGTTCGATCTCGGGCTCGTTGTTGTCCCAACCGCTGCTCATGAAGTCCACGAACGCATCGGAACGCGGGCGCAGCGAACGGTTGTTCACACGGTCGTTCATTGGCTGATCGTCGCCGGGTGCCGCCGCCTGCTCACGCGCCTCGTATTCCTTGTCCTGCTCGGTGATTACTTCGCTCATTGCTGCTCTTTTCTCCACTGTTTGGGCATGAGATATCCGTTGCCCAACATGGTAGTCGCGGGCGCGAATCTGTTCGTCGTGCACAGCAGGCCGCCAGTGTCGGCTACCGAACACAGTGTGCGGTCAACTCTGTTCGCAGATTGACCGTTTTGGGGACAGCGATAGATTGAGTGTCGCGCTCGCTGATGCTGGAATGGAAGTACATCAATCATTCAGGAGGTGAGCGCGATGCGTAGGATATTCGCCAAGATCGCAGCCGTGATATGCGTATGCATGGTCGTGGGCGGATGCAGCGTGCGTGACGGCATGGCCGGGGCGTTCGGAATGAGGATCGTCTCGCCGGAGTCTGCAGAACTTGATGATGTGATTGCGGCGATTGCGCTCAACCCGTCGAGCAAGAAGTTCGAGACCGTCGACAAGGGCTATGTGGCACTCGTACACAGCAATGGCCGCGCGGAATACATCCAGACGGAAGGTATGCTCCAACAGCACATCGTGTGGAACGGCACCGGCGTGTTCTTCCAGGACCAGAAGCGTGACTACCTGATTTCGAATGAACACTGCAAGGGATATGTCAAGGACCGGCAAGAGGCGTTCGGAACACAATGGGCGTTGGTATCGGTTGCGAACGACGCAGGGCTCACCGTAGGCGACCAACTGACGGTGTTCCTCGAATCCGGAGCCATCGAGACAGTGAACACAACCACGAGCCACATCGACCACCAGCACTTCCATCTTCCCGATTCACTGGGCAATGACAGCTACCCACTCTCGAGGACCCTTCTGACCAAAGGGACCGGCGGCTTCGCCACGGTGATTGCAGTGCCGGAGGATGGGCGCAATCGCTGCAAGATCCTCGTATACAAGCTCTACGAATCGGACATTCAGAACCTTGATTCCGTATATGCCATCGACACCGACGGCAGACTCAACGAGATGCTGAGCGGAACAACCGATTACCTGTCGACTGACTTCGCACCCAACCCACGCATGCACTGGAAGGCTCCGGATGCCAATTGAACTTCTGATTCCTCATCGTTCGATTGCCAGAGTCCAGATTCCATCCTCCTCGCTGACGGTCATCGCCGCGCCGAGGTCGTGGAGTCTGGATTCGAGCATCTCCAGACCATGATGAGCCGAATCAGGCTGTGCCTCACCCGCTGCAATCTCGTTCGAGGCGACAAGTGTGGTGCGCTCGCCGAACCTGATGCGCACCACATACGAATGGGTGCCGTGCTTGAGGATGTTGTTGCAGATCTCCGTAAGGCATATGTTCACGAGGTTCGCGGATTCGTCTGTCGCCTCGCCAGACACATGAATCGTGCCGTTGAATCCCGCTTGTTCCAGCAGTGCCGGCTGCCTGAGCACGTTCTGGCATAGGCGAGCGCAGCTGCCGGTGGTCGTCGACTCATCCACGTTACGGGATATCGCCGTGGATGCCGGTGTGGATGCGGAAAGTGGCGTGATGATATTGGTGCGCAGATCTGCAAGCGTGGATTCCACGGTTTGCGTGATTGTCTCCAGCGACGTGCGCAGCGTGTCCGGATCGGTCTCGGCCTGAGCGTTCCGGCATAGCAGCAGTGCGTAGGAGAGCGAGCCGCCGATGTCGTCGTGCAGCGTGCGGACGAGATGAATCTGCTTGGCTTGTTCACGCTGTTCGTATCTGAGTCGCGCGAACTCCTTGTTGCGGCGGATTGCGAGGCCGGCGAACCCATCGAGCAGGAACGTGGCGGCGAAACCGATGTCGTTCGCATCGAACGGCACCTGGAAGATCGCGTTGTCGACCATCGTGTCGAGCGCGGCAATCACGGTGATCGGAATCGCGTATTTCGCGGGCATTTCGTAACCGATTACGATGAGCGCAAGCCAGACGCTGTAATAGACGGTCGGACCGGAGTGGACGACTGGGAAGATGTAGAAGATCCCACGCAGTACTTCGACGACGATGATCGACAGACTGAACGGAACCGGCATGATGGCGACACCAAGCGTGAGCACGGGAATCAGTGTGCTCAGGGCAGTCTCGAAGCCGTTGAGATCCGGCCAATATGTGAGCCATTCAAACACGAGCACTGCTACGCAGAACAATGTGCCCGCGATGATGAATGGGTGCGCGCGCAGGTGGGCGACGAGTTTGGTGAGCGGTTTCGGTTTGGTTGGGGAGTCTGCAGATAGTATTTCGGTCATGTCAGATCCACCCGTTTCTTACGCAGATGGCGATGGCTTCGGTGCGGGAATGGGCGTCGAGTTTCTCATACGCGCGCTTGGCGAAGGTCTTCATGCTTGACTCGCTCACGTGCATGGTGTGGGCTATCGCGGTGGTTGTAAGACCTTCGGAGTAGTGGGTGAGGGCATGGAGTTCACTGGGGGAGAGTGGGTTTGGTTTTGTTGGGGTCGGGAACCAGCGGGTCAGGTCGTCGTCACGGCGGAGCATGCCGGCGAGTTGGACGATCTCCTCGACGGCGGATTCCTTGGGCAGGATGACCAAACCGGGTTCTTCGGCGATGTTCGGGAACGCGGAGATGCCGATGACGGTAATGGGGAGTTTGCGGGTTTGGAGTTCGTGGAAGAGGCCGAGGCCGGAGAGGCGGGGCATGTCGATGTCGGTGAGGAGGACGTCGGGGCGGCCCTTCGCATGCAGACAGTGGACGAGAGCGTCTTCGGGGTCGGTGAGCGCCCAGATCACCTCGAGCGGGGCGTGGAAGCGTTCGAATGAGGAGCGTGGCGCCTCGGCGACCAGCGGGTCGTTGTCCACAATGCCGAGCGTATATCGGCCGTGCCGATCCGTCGCCTCCGATGTCTTCGTCGTCATGCCTGCATCGTCATCAATACGGCCCCCAAGTCCCGCGCTCAACCATGTGGGAAACACTATAGCGTGCGCTGGCGGTGGAAGGTCGGGCAAATGCATAGAATGGACGAGGTTTGTATACATACGCGGGAAGAGTGCTTATGAGCGACAATCAGATGAGTGTGCGGGACGTCGAGCGAGACATCATGAACCGTCCGAGCGAGCGGAACACGACGAACCTGGATCTCAAGCGAATGAGGATGATCCTCGACCTGCTCGGCAATCCGCAGGACTCGTTCCGCATCATCCACATCACCGGCACGAACGGCAAGGGATCCACGGCACGCATGGCCGAAGCGATCTGCAGGGCATACGGCATGCGGACCGGCCTGTACACGTCGCCGCATCTCGAGCATGTGAGCGAGCGCATCGTCATCGACGGGCAGCGCCTGTCCGACGACGACTTCGTGGAACTGTGGAATCAGGTGAAGGACTTCGTTGCGCTCGTCGACAAGAAAATGGACGAGGAGGGCGCGCCGCGCATGAGCTTCTTCGAGGTGCTCACGGCGATGGCAATCTGGAAGTTCGCGGACGCGCCGGTCGACGTCGCGATTGTCGAGGTCGGCATGGGCGGTCGATGGGACGCGACGAATGTGCTCGACGCGGATGCGGCGGTGATCGGGCCGATCGACATGGATCACATGGCCTGGCTCGGCGACACGGTCGAGCAGATCGCGCAGGAGAAGGTGGGCATCATCAAGCCGGGCTGCACGGCGATCATCGGGCGGCAGCCGCACGAGAGCGAGGTCATGCCGATCATCGAGCAGGCGGCGGCCGAAAACCATGCGACGATCATCCGCGACGGCTATGAGGCGGAGGTCGTCTCGCGCATGCCCGCAGTGGGAGGTCAGATGGTCACGCTGCGTATGCCGAACGGCACCTATGCCGACGTGCCGGTCGACAAGTTCGGCGAGCATCAGGCGCACAACGCGCTTGCAGCATTGTGCGCGTGCGAGGTGGTGATTCCGGTCAGCGGCGCGCTCGACGGCGATCTGGTGGCCGAAGCGCTGAGTTCGGTGAAGATTCCGGGACGTATCGAACAGGTGCGCTCGTCACCGACGATCATCATCGACGGCGGTCATAATGTGAACGCCGCCGAGGCGTTGCGCGCGGCGATCGAAGAGAACTACGATTTCACGCAGCTCGTCGCCGTCGTCGCGATGATGGAAGACAAGCAGGTGGAGGAATATCTCGGCGTGCTCGAACCGATTGTCAGCGAGCTCATCGTCACCGAGAATTCGTGGACGGACCGCGTGATGCCTGCCGACAAGCTCGCCGAGATCGCGCGCGGCGTGTTCGGGCCGGAGCGCGTCACCTGCATTCCGTCGCTGCCGGATGCGATTCAGGAGGCGGTGAACCGCGTGGATGCAGACGATGAGCTCGGCGTGGGCTACGGGCATGGCGTGCTCATCTGCGGCAGTTTCGTCACCGCGGGCGACGCACGCATGCTGCTCAAGGAGAGCGTACACCCGGATTTGACGAAGCCGAAGGCCGAGCGCGTGCATCAGGTCGCCGTGGATCCGGAATATCGGCAGAAGGCGCAGGAAGCGGACGCTGCGGAAATCGATTACGAAACCGATGCGAACCCGGATTTCGACGTCGATGACGTGCTTGGTCTGAAGAAGCTTGCGGAAGACGGCGAATCCGGGGATATCGAATCCGAGTGATATCGCCGTGGTTTGGTCGTTTTCTTCACACGGCGCACGGTAAAGGGTCAAACTGCGGGCAACTATGATCACTCACTGGGTAATCTGTTCACCAAACGACCATAGTTCGTCCCACTTTGGCGGTTCATATCACGCAGTGCGAGGTAAACGACCAAAGTTCCTCCCATTTTGGTCGTTTACCTCACACTGTGCGAAATAAACGACCAAAGTGCCGAAATACCGTATTACAATTGCATCACTTTGCGGCCGATTCCTTGGCCCGCACCTTCTCCGCATTGCCGTGCGGCTTCGGTTTCAACGCCTTGCGCACGCTTTGCATCATGCGCAGCATGCGATAGAAGGCCTTCTTGATCGGAATGTCGCGCCCGGCGGCGATCTGCGTGGTCTCGGGGGCGAACTTCGTCTTGAATTCGTTGAGCGACTTGAGTGACGGGGCGAAATCGTTGCCTATGCCCATCAGATCGAGCTTCGTGCATCCCTGCTTGCCGAGCGCGCAGGCCACGAAATACAGCAGTTTGTCAGGCACATGCTCGCGACGCACCGAAGTGAGCATGGAGGCGTAGTAATACACGCCAGTCTTGCCGTGCACGGTCACGATGGACCATGCCACGACCTTGCCGTCGATGCGTCCCGCGAATACACGGCAATGCTCAGGGCCGAGCGCCTTGATCATGTCGGTGTAGTCGCTCATCGGCGCGGGATTGAAGCCGTCGCGATGCGCGGTCTCCACCATCACCGCGTAGTAATCCGAGAAATCACGGGTCGCCAACTCGGTCTCGTCGGCGATCACGGCCGGCGATTCACGCAATGCCTTGCGCACGTCGCGTCGGCCGCGTTTCTTCATGCGCGCGAGAATCTCCTCGTCGTCGCCGGTGATGTCGAGCACGACGGTTTCGTTGTACGGCACGGTGGAGAGCACGGGGAACGTGCCCTTGCTGGTCCATGTGTCGATGCGCAGGAACGCCACGCGCTTGTCGTTGCGCTTCACATAGTCGGCGAGCGCGGCGATCATCTGCTCCTCAAGCTCTTCGTTCGGCTTGCTCGCCCACACCGGTCCGTGCACGGAACGCAGGTAATGGTATCCATGCGTCTCCATGTCGATGAGCGAGATCACGGCGACGAGCTCGGTGTCACGGCGTATGAGCAGACATCCCCATGGTCTACGGCCGTTGATGTCCGCTTGGAAATCCGCCCAAACCGACGTCTGCTCGATTGGCAGTTCAATGTTGTGCTTGCTCGCTTCCTCCTCCATGGTGGCCGGAGTGACGCGTTCGATGATGATCATGTGTTCCTTTCCAAGGCGTCTGTTCCCATTGTAGGCGCGTCGCATGCGAATCAAGCGAACAGACGTCGGATGATCTGCGAGTCGCCCTCGTATGGCGTGTGGATGTTGCGGTCCTTGATCCACTGCTCGTCGCCCTTGCCTATGAGCAGCAGGATGCTCAGTCCGCCGTCCGCCGCACGCGCCTCGTCGACGGCATGCTTCACGGCTTCGGCACGGTCGAGGATCGTCTGCACATCGAGATCCTCGTTCGTCACGTTGTTGGCCATCTCGCTGCAGATTTGCTCGATGGGCTCGGTGTCGGTGTCCTCCGCAGTGAGAATGAGCTTCTGCACGCGGTCCTGTGCGGCTTTGACGATTCCCTCGCGACGGTCGTATGCCTTGTTGCCGGCCGAACCGGTGATCAGCGTGATATGCGGATGCTCGGCGCCGTACCGCTGCTCCACGAAATCGAGCAACGCGTTCACCGAGGCGAAATTGTGCGCGTAGTCGACAATGGCGAGCGTGTTCGACCTGCTGTCGTGCATCTCCTCCATGCGTCCCGAGATGCGTACGTCGGCGAGTGAGGCGAGCGCACGCGGGTCGCTCACATCCATGCCGATGTCATGCGCGATTGCCAGAGCGGCGGCCGCGTTCGCATAGTTGAAGTCGCCCTCCATTGCGAGCGTGAGGCTGCCGAGACGCTCGCCGTCCACGAAGTAGTCGAATGCCGTGTGCTCCATATTGGTCGGTGCGCAGGTGACGTCCGCGATGTCGGACTGCGCCGGCGAATCGGCCAATGCGAACGTGGAGACGGGTACGCGGTTCAGTTCGGCATCCTCGAGCAGCAGTTGCTCGTGGTCGCTGCGCTCGCCGAGCACGAGCATGTCGGCATTGCGTATGATCTGCCGCTTGCACCACAGGTAGTTCTCGAAACTGGGGTGCTCGATGGGGCTGATGTGATCGGGGGAGATGTTGAGGAACGCGGCGACGTCGAAATGGAAATCGTAGACGCGGTTGACTTTGTATGCCTGTGAGGAGACCTCCATCACCAGGTATTTCATGCCGTTGTTCACCGCCTCGCGCATCATGCGCACCGCGTCGAGCGATTCGGGCGTCGTGAGGTCGGATTCCACGTAGTGCATGCCGTCCACGCAATTGTCCACCGACGAGAACAATGCCGTCGTGTTTCCACTCAGCGCGTTGATGATGGCGTGCGTGTAGTACGCGGTGGTGGTCTTGCCCTTGGTGCCGGTGATGCCGATCAGTGTGAGCTGACGCTCCGGGTGGTCGTAGTATGCCTGGGCGAGAATGCTGAGTGCTTTCTTGTCGTCGGAGACGATGAGCCCGGGCGCGTCCGTGTACGCCGAATAATCGTTCGTCGCCACGTACGCCGCCATGCCGAGCTTGTTCGCCTGCTCGAGGTATTTCGGATTGAAGTTCCCTTTGCATACGAGCAGACTGCCTGGCGTCACCGTGCGCGTGTCGTAGGTGATTGCCGTGAACGGCACCTCGTTGTTCTCTACGGAGGCCGCGTTCATGGTCCACATGTGCGGGGTGATGATCTCATGCAGCAGATTCTCCGCGAAGAGCTCGCGTGCTGCGGATTGCAACGACAAAGACATGGTTCTCCTTTATTCCGCTTGAATTCTACCGTGCGCCGTGCATGTGCGCGAGCGGCGAATACCAGACGGACACTCGCGGTGTTTGCGCCCCCAGCTGGCTTTCAGATTTCCTTCACCTCGTACCGTACAATGGAGGGCGTGAGCGAAACAAGCGAGAATGAACACGAAACGATGCAGGAGAAGCGGGCGCGCTTCGAGAAGCTTGCCATGCCCGCCGTCAATGCGCTCTACCGTCAGGCGATGAAGTTCACGAACAATCCGGAGGATGCCCAGGATCTGGTGCAAGACACGTTCGAGCGCGGCTTCAAGGCCTTCGACACCTTCAAGCCGGGTTCCAATTTCGAAGCCTGGATGACGACGATTGAACGCAACGCCTTCTTCAACCAGTATGCGAAGGCGAAGCGTCGCCCGCAGCGTGCGAACGATTCCACCGGCGAATACGACGACTGGGATATCTTCGCGGCCTCCGAGCATACTTCGCAAGGTCTACAGTCCGCCGAACAGCAGTATTTGGAGGCGTTCGCGCCGGAGGAGATCATGGCTGCGCTCGACAGGCTCCCCCCGGAGCGCCGTCAGGTGTTCATCGATGCCGCCATCGATGGCAAGTCGTACCAGCAGGTGGCCGATGAACAGGGTATCAAGATCGGCACGGTGATGAGCCGCCTTAACCGTGCACGCACGCAACTGCGCAAGGAGCTCGCCGAATACGCCGCCGCCCGCGGTTACGGCAAATCCACGAAGACCTCCCGTGGCACTTCGACGGCCAAAGCGAAGCGTGGAAATAAAACGGAGGCGAATTCCGTTGAGACAAATAGCAATGAAACGCGAGATGACGCTCGCGAGAAGGAACTAGTTGGAGCTCACGGAAAGGCGAGGCAATGAGCAAGGGCATATCGCAGCCTTTGGATGAGCATGATGAGCCTGTGTCGCTGGACGATCTGCATAATTCGAATGATGCATCCGCGCCGCAGGTGGAGGGGGAGTGCTTCGATCCGTCATCATGCTGCGACGCGCGTGAACAGGTGATGATCGCCGCTATGAAAGCGTATTTGAGACCCCAGCAGGCGCCGGAATGCCTGTATGAACGATTGAAGATGACGCTGGACAAATGCTGTGGCGAAGTGATCACCGAGCACACCGTGGTCACCTCGCATACGATCATCCATCACACGCACCGTCAGGGACTGTGAGTGGCATCGCCGGTATCCAGGTTTCCCGGATGCCGGCTTTTTGGTTATGGTTGCGCATTGGTTTCATATATGCGAAAAATGGGAGAGGCCCGTGGAATTCCACGGGCCTCTCCCATTTCCGTTCAAGACGGGTCACAGCTGCTCAGGCATTTGGCCTTTTGCCGTGATTTGCTGCCTTTTTACGGCGAGCCTTACGCTTACGTCCGCGCATACCCATAGTGGACTCCTTTTCTAAAGCCGTCATATGCCTTATGCATTGTCGCATGCCGCCCAGACGTTGCAGGGTGCATACACTTTGCACAGGGCACAATGGTCATAGTGTAGCCGTGTTGACGGACGGCTTGTATGTCACTGAAGCACCTGATAGCGAATCGTCGTATGCGCGGTGTCTCCCGGAGCGATCTCGATGAGGTCGATGCCTGTGCGGAACGTGTTCGCGTACGCGGTCTGCGGTTCCACGGCGACGCCGGTCGGATGGATCGCCTCGGGGAAGCCGGTGCCGGTGCACACCTGGAACGAGGTGATGCTCTCGTCGCCGATGATCGCCACCTGCCGGCCGTCCGGCCGCGTGAACACCGCGGTCACGGTGCCGTCGGCGGCATGGGTCAGGTCGGTCAGCGCGTCGTCGTACGGCTGCCGGTCGAGCAACGCGGCCGTGCGGAAATCGAATTTCGTGCCGTCCACCGGCTCGGTTCCGGTCGGGATCAGGTTCCCATTGGTGAGCACATGCGTGTTCGCGGGAATCTGCACACTGCAACGCGAGGTGACGGCGTCGATCGCGTTGCCATGGGCGTCCTCGCCGTTCGAGAACCACGGATGCACGGCCATCGCCCACGGTGCCGGGCCGTCGCCGTTGTTCACCGCGTCGCAGTCGATGCGCATGCCGGAATTGGAAAGCGTGTATGTGATGAACACCTGCAGCGAGAACGGGTATCCTTCAGTGAGCGGCACGCGCCAGCTGAGCGTAACGGAATCTTCGGTGAGTCGTTCGAGCTGCCAGTAGTAGTTCATGCCGAAGCCGTGGATCGCGTTGTCGCGCTCGGGTTCGTTGATCGGCAGTTGGTAGTGGGCGCCGTCGAAATCATAGGAGCCGTGCTCGAGACGGTTCGGGAACGGCACGAGCACGCGGCCGACGCAGCAGGTGACCACATCGTCGGGACCGGTGGACACGGTCACGTCGTCGCCTTGGTATCGGAACACGCGCAATGTGGCGCCAAGCTGCGCGATCACCGCGGTGTAATCGCCGTGTGAAATGGAGAATTGCTGACCTGTGCGAGGGGGAAGTGCGCTCATGGGACTCCAGTCGTCGTTGATTGCCTCGTTGTTGAGACGTGTGCCCATTGTAGCGCGCGTGGCCCCTATTTATTCAGCGATTCAACCAAGTGTAGTGTTCATTCATTCGGTTATGATTGATGCGACGAAAGGCAGGCATGACGAAACGAATCATTCTGGCGAATCCGCGCGGGTTCTGCGCGGGTGTCGATCGCGCGATACAGTCCGTGCAGACCATTTTGAACACTGCCGCGCCGCGTGAAGACGATCTGCCCCCGGTGTATGTGCGCCGGCAGATCGTGCACAACAGGCATGTCGTCGACGAACTCGCCGAGCAGGGCGCCGTGTTCGTCGACGAGCTTTCCGAGATTCCCCAGGCGGCGGCGCAGGCCGGCATACCGGTCGTGTTCTCCGCGCACGGCGTGTCGCCGCAGGTGGTGCGCGAAGCCAACGAACTCGGCATGAGCGTCGTCGATGCGAGCTGCCCGCTGGTGAGCAAAGTGCACCGCGAGGTGTTGCGTTTCGTGCGGGAAGGCTATGAGATCGTTTATATTGGCCATCGCGGTCATGACGAGGCCGTGGGCGTGATCGGAGAGTCGCCCGAGCATGTGCATCTGATCGAGCATGAGCGCGATGTGGACGATCTTGATTTCTCGCCCGACCAAAAGCTCGTGTTGCTTTCGCAGACCACGTTGAGCGTCGACGAGACCACGGGCACGATCGCCGCATTGCAGCGCAGATTCCCGTGGATTGAACTGCCGCCGAGCTCGGACATCTGCTACGCCACGTCGAACCGGCAGGCCGCGGTGAAACTGGTGGCCGAACAGGCCGATGCCATGGTGATCGTGGGTTCGGCGAACTCGTCGAATTCGGTGCGGCTCATGGAGGTGGCGAACGAGGCGCTTGGCGGACGTGGCACCGCCCACCGTGTCGATGACGCCGACGAGCTCGATTCCGCATGGTTCGAAGGTGTCTCTGCGGTCGGCGTGTCGTCAGGGGCGTCGGTGCCGGACGAGCTGGTGCAGGGTGTGATCGACGCACTGCAGCGGCTTGGCTTCACCGAGGTCGACACGGTGGAGACGATTGAGGAGAACATGCATTTCGTGCTCCCCGCGGCATTGCGTAAACGAGGCTGAACATCCGACCACGCTGGTCTGCCTCTGGCGGTGCGGGGGATGGCCGGCGACATTTCGTCACTGTCGCAAGCTCCCTTACGTTCCTCAACGTCGCCGGCCATCCCCCGCACCGCCGCTTTCGCACGTTCCCTGAGGTGGGGCAGCCGGTGACATTGAGGAACGTAAAGGGCGCTTGCGATCTAGTGACGAAAGGTCACCGGTTGCCCCACTGCCAGGGAACGAGGATATTAGTACGATTTCTTCTGTGTGGCGATTGGTGCGGTGGTGGCGTCGAGCACGGCGAGCAGATCGTGCGGGTTGACACCCAGACTCAGTCCGCGTTTGCCTCCGGAGACGAGTATCTCATCGAATTCGAGCGCGGATTCGTCAAGCACCGTCCTATGTTGCGTTTTCTGTCCGAGCGGGGAGATGCCTCCCACCACATAGCCGCTTTCACGCATGGCCACCTTCGGGTCCGCCATCTCCGCCTTCTTCGCGCCGACGGCATGGGCGAGCTCCTTGAGGCTCATATGGCCGTTGACCGGCACGACGCCGATCACACGCTCATCGCCGGTGTCGGCCATGAGCGTCTTGAACACCTGCCGTTCGTCGTAGCCGAGTTTGCGTGCGGCTTCGAGCCCGTATCCGTCAGCATCGTCGTTGCTGTGTTCGTATTCGTGCGTTGTGAACGTGACCTTGGTGTCTTCAAGCTGTTTGATGGCCGGCGTCGCGGCTGCCCTCCGCTTCTTCTTACCCATGCTATCAGTCTAGGACCACAGCTGGGCAGGGGGAGAGAGACTGGTTACGGCGTCCATTCTGCGTAATCGGGGACAGCTGCGGGCTCCATCTGTCTCTGTTTACGCAGAAATCCAACGCATCCAAGCAGCAATCCGACGTAAAAGGGGGCAGATGGAGCCCACGGCTGTCCCCGATTACGCAGAGACGTACCAAGGCGCATAGGCACAACCCTGCGTAAAAAGAGACAATTGCGGATTCCATCTGTCTCTTTTTACGCAAGATTCAAGATTGAGGTATTGGGATATTGAAATATTGAAATATTGAAATATCGCGATAATAGCGGGATCAATAGGTGGCAGTATTTGGTTCGGCATTCAAGCGGCATACGAAAGGGCCCCGCGTGGAAGCGGGGCCCTCATGCTCGTGATGCTTGGCTAGAAGCTCACTCGGAGATCTCGGCGAAGTACTCGAGCGTGCGCACCATGTTGGAGGTGAAGCCGTACTCGTTGTCGTAGAAGGCAACGGTGCGGGCCATGGTCACGCCGTCAACGGTGTTGACATCGGTCTGCGTCGGATCGAAGACGCCACCGTGGGTGTCGCCGACGATGTCGCCGGAGACGATCTCATCGTCGTTGTAGCCGTAGTAGGCGCAATCGGCGAAGGCATCCTTGAATGCGGCGTTGATCTCGTCAACGGTGGCATCCTTCTCGAGCACGGTGAAGAGCTCGGTGATGGAGCCGTCCGGAACCTGCACGCGCTGTGCGTGGCCCTGGAGCTTGCCGTTGACCTCCGGGACGACCTTGCCAATGGCCTTGGCGGCACCGGTCGAATGCGGGATCGTGTTGATCGCGGCGGCACGCAGTGCACGGCCGCTCTTGTTGCCACGCGGGCCGTCCAGAATCATCTGGGTGCCGGTGTAGGCGTGGATCGTGGTCATGAAGCCGGCCTTGATGCCCCACTTGTCGTTGAGCAGCTTGACCATTGCAGCCATCGAGTTGGTGGTGCAGGAGCCGGCGGACACGATGTTGTCGTCCTTCTTCAGAATGTCGTGGTTGACACCGAAGACGACGGTCGGGGTGGTCTCGTCCTTGGCAGGAGCGGAGATGAGCACCTTCTTGGCGCCGGCGTCCAGGTGGGCCTGGCTCTTCTCGGCGGAGGTGTAGAAGCCGGTGCACTCGAGCACGAACTCAACGCCATCGTTGGCAACCCACTTGAGGTCGCGGGCGTCACGCTCTGCGTAGACCGGGTATTCCTTGCCGTCGACCACGATCGCGGTGTCGGTGGACTTGACGTCGACCGGGGTGCCGTCAACGTGCTTGAACACACCGTGGGTGCTGTCGTACTTGAGCAGGTATGCCAGTGCGGCAGGCGAGGTCAGGTCGTTGATTGCGGTGACCTCGATGTCGGCGGCTTCGCCACCCTTCTCCTGCAGCTCGAAGATGCGGCGGAAGGCGAGGCGACCGATGCGACCAAAGCCGTTGATACCAATCTTTACTGTCATGTAGTTCTCCCTTGGGGATGCCGGCGGATGCATAGCACCTGCTGGCTTGGTTAACCAACATTGCCCATTCTACCGGCGTTGCTTGACTTCAAGCCCCCGCTTGCGCGCCGAAAGCCGTTGGAATTGTTGGCGAACGATTATGTCTCACATTGAGGCGCCCAATGCTCGGTTTGAACGCTCGATATGCTACGCGGAACCGAACCCGTGATGTCTGTTCGCGAGATATCGCGCTATGCGAGCGCGTCGGTGACGTGTGTGCTCGGTTCCCCGAGTGTGCCGTGAGGAGTCGCGCCGACGAGTTCGGGCAACGGTGCGCGATCGTCGAACACGATGATCGCAATCCCGCCGCCTACGGCAATCTGCGCGGCATCGCCGTCGATGAACTCGTTGCTCAGTCCGTTGACTTGCAGATTGCTCAGCGTCGCATGGTCGAGTCGGTATTTGAGACCGCGCTCGGTCACGTCGCGCACGGAGTCGGAATGCGCGAACACCGACACGTACTGGGTGTCGGCGACCTCGTGCGCGGCAAAGTGCAGTGCGGCGTCCGAGATCGCCGTGACGATGCGGCCGTCGCCGTGCAGATAGGCGATGCCGCCGTGCGAGGCGACGATGGCGGTCTGCTGAATGTCGGAGATCGTGTGGTCCACGCGGCCGCCGAGACCGCCGTAGATATGGAATTCACGCGACCCATGCCGCCAGCCCACTTTGAGTGCGGAAAGCATGTCGGGGTCGTCCTTCTCGGGAGGGAGCCTGAGTGTGCGCATACCGGGATCGCTGGTGGATTCCGTCGCGAGATCCTCGGTGGAATCGAAGTCGCCGACGACCACGTCGACATGCACGCCGAGTTCGCGCGCATGGGCATAGCCGCCGTCCGCCGCCACGACGAACGCATGCTCTGGCAGAGAATATGGGCGCGTGTAATACTCGCCGGCGCCGAAAACGACGCAGATTCGGGATGCGGTGTTCGTGGTGACCCCCTCCGCTTGGCTTGCCGGCGACTTGCGCTGCCGTGCTACGCATATGATTCCTGCACCCATGGTAATGCGGGGGAGGGCTGAACCGGGTATGGGGGTGCACGAACGCCATCGTCCGCGCACCCGAATACTCACTCCCCATTGTAGAATGCCGCGGTTTTGCGCGCCTGTGTAAAACCGCGGCGCATGTCTGAATGAAAGCCCCTGCCGTGGTAGATTTTCAAGCGCATGCGAATCTGGTGAGTCTGCCGGCTGCGTGCGGGCGTGGCAATGGAATCGCCTTGGTCCAGGGGTGTGGTATTATCTAACAGGCTTGAGAAATCAAGAAAGTGGGAAACCCACCTGGAAACCTGTCATGGTTTCGGGTCACGGCACGGCAGGTGCGACGTCCGATCTGCATGGGCATGCGGAAACGGCGTTTGGAATTGCATGTCTACCGCATGTATGAGGTCTTCGAAGGCCGTTTTGCTGCTGCCATGGCGCGAGTATGACATCCAGAGGTCCCCGGCACAATATGAGGAATGGAGTCATCATTAGCGACGAACCACGCATTAACGACGAGATTCGCGTCTCCCAGGTACGCCTTATCGGACCGAACGGCGAACAGGTGGGGGTCATCGCGACTTCCGTCGCACTGAACCTGGCAAAGGAAGCGAACCTCGATCTCGTCGAGGTGGCGCCCAATGCGAAGCCTCCGGTTGCCAAGCTGATCGATTACGGCAAGTTCAAGTACAACGAGAAGATCAAGCAGCGCGAAGCGCGACGCAACCAGAGCACCGCGGAAATCAAGGAGATTCGTTTCCGCCTCAAGATCGACGACCACGACTTCGAAGTCAAGAAGGGCCACGTTGAGCGTTTCCTCAACGCAGGCGACAAGGTCAAGGTCACCATCATGCTTCGCGGACGTGAGCAGTCCCGCCCGATCGGCGGTGTGGAGATGCTGCAGCGTCTCGCCGAGGAGGTCTCCGACCTGGGCACTGTGGAACACGCACCGAAGCAGGAGGGACGCAACATCATCATGACGTTGGCCCCGAAGGGCAAGAAGGTGCACACGCAGTCCGAGCAGCGCAGGCGTGGCGCAGAATCCCGCGCGGAACGCCAGGCACGCCAGGCAGCTCGTCTCGCCGCCAAGCAGGAGGCGAAGGCCGAGGAGGCCAAGGAAGCCCAGGCCGCTATCGACAACGAGTAGCAATAGCAATCTTCAAACACGAAGAACAACAAGGAGGGCAGCAATGCCGAAGATGAAGACAAAGACCGCAGCAGCAAAGCGCGTTCGCCTCACCGCAACCGGTAAGGTCATGCACGCTGGCAGCGGCATGCGCCACAACCTCGAGCACAAGTCCGCTCGCAAGCGCCGTGCACTCAAGCGTGACGACGTGCTGCAGACGGCACAGGCCAAGAAGATGAAGGGCCTGCTCGGCTGAAACCGGCATCGACAACAACGAATAAAGCTTTACTGGAAAGAGGAATCACATGGCACGTGTCAAGCGCGCAGTAAACGCACACAAGAAGCGTCGTACAGTTCTCGAGAGGGCCAAGGGCTACCGCGGCCAGCGTTCCCGCCTGTACCGCAAGGCCAAGGAACAGCTGCTCCACTCCTTCAACTACAACTACCGCGACCGCAAGGCTCGCAAGGGTGACTTCCGCAAGCTGTGGATCCAGCGCATCAACATTGCCGTGCGCAACGAAGGCATCACGTACAACCGCTTCATCCAGGGCCTGCGTCTGGCCGGCATCGAACTCGATCGTCGCGCCCTCGCCGAGCTCGCCGTGAACGATCCGGACACCTTCAAGACCATTGTCGAGCAGGCCAAGGCCGCTCTGCCTGAGGATGTCAACGCTCCGGTCAACGCCTGAGCTTCAGGCCGCAACAGTGACGCCATAGCGTTCTCCATGTGAAAGACCCCGTCCAATGTGGCGGGGTCTTTCACATGCCGCAATCAGCGTCTTCTGCCGTCTCTCCGGCTATGCGTAATCTCCCCGCCGCTGTGTAATCTCTCCGCCTCTGCGTAATTAGGGACATCTGATGCCCCCCTATCTGTCTCTTTTTACGCAGGGGAGGGCCTGTGGCGTAGGATGGTTCCCCTTTTTGCGTAAGCGGCTCCCCTTTGCGTAATCGGGGACATCCGATGCCCTCAATCTGTCTCTTTCTACGCAGAAGGGGCGCAGGGAAAAACTGGCGCGCAATGACAATCCGAAGATGCTGATATACAGATACATTGATTAGGGAGCAGAAGGAGGCGTGGCGATGAACGGCGAGCTGCCGATGCTCGAGGCGAGGTTCCTCGCGCATATCGATGTGGAACGTGGCCTGTCTGCGGCGACGGTGCAGGCATACGAGAACGACATCGACCAGTATGTGCGTTGGCTCGGCGAACAGGGGATCGCCAAGGCCGCGTCCATCACGTCGAACGATGTGGAGGATTTCGTCGCCGCGCAGTCCAAGTCGGGAACAAGCGCGGTCTCATTGGCGCGTAGGCTTGCAAGCATCCATATGTTCCACCGGTTCATGCAATCCGAGCGTGTGGTGGCCGACGACGTCTCACAGAGCGTGCGTCCGCCGAAATCTGCGGAGACATTGCCCGAAGTGCTCACCGTGGACGAGGTGCAGCGTCTGCTCGATGCGGCGCGGCATGACGACGCCAGCGAGGCGGTGTCGATGCGTGATTCGGCGTTGCTCGAGCTGATGTATGCCACGGGCTGCCGGGTGAGCGAGGCGGTGGGACTCGACTTCACCGACGTCGACATGGATGCGCAAGTGGTGCGACTTACCGGCAAAGGCGCCAAGCAGCGGCTCGTGCCCTTTGGCACGTATGCGGCGAATGCATTGCGCGCGTATGTGGAGCATGCCAGACCGGAACTCGAGAACAAGGCGAAAGGCGAGCGCGAGCGCAGCGCGATCTTCCTGAACAAACGCGGCAAGCGGCTCACCCGGCAGTCGGTGTGGGAGATCATCAAGCATGCCGGTGCGTTGGCACATGTGAGCAAACCCCTGCATCCGCACACGCTGAGGCATTCCTTCGCCACACATATGCTGCAGGGAGGCGCCGATGTGCGCACCGTGCAGGAGCTGCTCGGGCACGCCTCGGTGAAGACGACGCAAATGTACACGCATGTCAGCCAGGACACGCTGATCGAGACGTACATCACCTCGCATCCCCGTGCGAAGTAGTGCAGCGCGCAATCTACTCGGCGCATTACACTGATATGCAGTGAGTGAACGCGGCGTTTGCATGGGGCAAATGCGGGCGCTCTTGTGTTATTGAACTGGTAAAGTGAACGATATGCCTACCGATCTGCTTGGACGTGAATACGAGACCTTCCCGGTGCCGGAACCATTGCGGCAGCATGGTCCCGCACGGGTCATTGCCATGTGCAATCAGAAGGGCGGCGTAGGCAAGACCACGAGTTCGATCAACATAGCCGGCGCGCTCGCCCAGTACGGCAGGCGCGTGCTCATCGTGGACTTCGACCCGCAGGGGGCGGCCACGGTGGGTCTGGGCATCAATGCGAACGCGCTTGAGAACACGATTTACACGGCGTTGTTCAATCCGCGTATGGATGTGCATGAGGTGATTCAGCACACCAAATTCGATGGGCTCGACATCATTCCGGCGAACATAGACCTTTCCGCGGCCGAGGTGCAGCTGGTCACTGAGGTGGGGCGCGAGCAGATCCTCGCTTCGGTGCTCCGGCCGATCATCAACGAATACGACGCGATCATCATCGATTGCCAGCCTTCGCTCGGCCTGCTCACCGTGAACGCGCTGACGGCAGCCGACGGCGTGATCATTCCCGTCGCCGCCGAGTTCTTCGCATTGCGTGGTGTGGCGCTGCTCATGCAGTCCATTGAGAAGGTGCAGTCGCGCATCAATCCGTCGTTGGAGATCTACGGCGTGCTCGTCACGATGTTCACGCGTACGTTGCACAGCGACGAGGTGCTGCAGCGCATTTACGAGGCGTTCGGCGACAAGGTGTTCCACTCGGTGATCTCGCGTTCGATCAAGCTTCCCGACGCCAATGTGGCCGCAGCGCCGATCACGTTCTTCGCGCACAACCACAAGACGGCGAAGGAGTACCGCGAGGTCGCCCGCGAGATGATCTACCGCGACATCGTCGCCTGATTCCACTTTCCTTCCCCTCCACTTTTCCTTCTTCTCTTTTTTCATTGTCCGCGGGATTGTATGGGCAAACAGTGTTCCACCATGTGGACACATATTAATAGTCATAGTGACTATTAATGATATGCTTGGGGTGGATGCAACCGGGCATGCTGCCATGCCATAGGGATGCATGCGAGGCAGACGAGTCCGATAGGAGAGGTATGGGGTACGGCAATGTGAGCGAACGGAGATTCGCCCCGCCGCAGATTGGCGTCACCTCGGTGATTCTGGCGTTGGAATCGGAGACGCACGGGCATGCGCGCCGCCGACTCTGGCTCCCGCTCGTCCAGCGCACCCGCGAACCCTTCAAGGGAATGTGGGCGCTGCCGGGAGGGCGGTTGCAGGCGAACCGTTCGCTTGAGGAATCCGCGTTCGCCACGCTGGCCTCCACCACCGACCTGCACCCGACCTACTTGGAGCAGCTGTACACATTCGGGGACCCAATGCGCTCGAGCAACGGCATTCCCATGGTGTCGGTGTGCTACTGGGCGCTGCTCGACCATGCCGATCTCGGCACAGAGCCTGGCACGGCGGGCAATGCGCACAACGTGCGTTGGTTCCCGGTGGACGATCTGCCCGAACTGGCCTTCGACCACACCACAATCGTGGAGTATGCGCTGTGGCGTCTGCGCCACCGCATGGATGCGCCGAATGTGGTACGGCAGCTGATTGCCGAGCCGTTCACGCTTGGCCAGTTGCACGATGTGGTGGAGGCGGTGCTGGGTGAGGAGATCGATCTGGCGAATTTCCGCCGCAAGATGCTCGCCTCGCACACGTTGGAAGACACCGGCGAGGTGGCACGGGAGGGCCGCAGACGGCCTGCCGCGCTGTATCACTTCGCCGACCATGCCGAGGAGGAGGGCTTCGCCTTCTTCGCCGAGCATGTAGCCGGGAACCCGCATGGTGCTTGCGAAGCTTTGCAGGTGAATACGCCTGACGACGCGCTTTCCGCCCTCATGCCGCATGCATAGGCATCGCATCCAACACAGGACAGAGCAACGAGAACACAGAGAGAAGAAACCGAGGAGTGCTATGACCACCGCGGAACTGGGCCTCGGCGCCGCAACGCCGATCGACGGCCCCTCACCGGAGCGCGAGCCGCTCGCCAATGCCGAAGCGACCACGCTCACACGCAACGAACGACTCGACCGCCTGCCGTTCAACAAGGCGCATCGCAAACTGCTCATGGCGTCGGGCATCGGTTGGGCCTTCGACGCCATGGATGTGGGATTGGTGTCGTTCGTCGTCACCGCCATCGCCGCCGACCCGCATTTCAACCTTGACGCCACGCAGAAGTCATGGGTGCTGTCGATCGGCTTCATTGGCATGGCCATCGGCGCCGCGCTGGGCGGTTTCCTCGCCGACAAGCTCGGCCGCAAGACGGTGTTCACCGCCACAATGATCGTGTTCGGACTCGCCAACGGTGCCATGGCATTCTCGTGGACGCTGCTCGCGCTCTTGGCGGCACGCTTCGTGATCGGCCTCGGTCTGGGCGCCGAACTGCCGGTCGCCTCCACGCTCGTCTCCGAATTCTCGCCGGCCAAGCAGCGCGGCCGCATCACGGTGCTGCTCGAATCGTTCTGGGCGGTAGGCTGGATTCTCGCCGCGATGATCGGCTATTTCGTGATTCCAAACACCGGCGACTGGGGTTGGCGTTGGGCGCTGCTCATCGGCGCCATCCCGCTGCTCTATGCGATTGTCGCGCGCCGCCACCTGCCCGAGTCCGTGCGCTTCCTCGAGGCCCGTGGCGACAACGAACGCGCAGAGGCCTCCGTCCGCTACTTCGAACAAGCCTCGGGTGTCGCCGCCGTGCCATCGAAACCCGCCAGGAAACTGGGTAGGATTCGCATGCGCGAACTCGTCGGCCGTAAATACCTCGGCATCACGCTGGCGATCTGGGCCACCTGGTTCTTCGTCAACTTCTCGTACTACGGTGCGTTCACCTGGATGCCGTCGCTGCTTGCAGACCAGTTCGGCTCGCTCACGAAGTCGTTCGGCTACACGCTCGCCATCTCGATCGCGCAGCTGCCCGGCTACTTCCTTGCCGCATTCCTCGTGGAACGTTGGGGCCGGCGCAAGACGCTGAGCGTGTTCCTCGCCGTCTCCGCGCTCGCCGCGTTCCTGTTCTCGCAATCCGCAACGGTGGCGCAGGTGCTGTGCTTCGGCATGCTGCTCTCCGCCTCCAACCTGGGTGCGTGGGGTGTGATGTACGCGGTGACGCCGGAGATCTACCCGACCCGCATGCGTTCCACCGCAGCCGGTGCAGCCGCCGCCGTGGGCCGTATCGCCGCCATCGTGGCGCCGCTTCTCGTGCCGTGGTTCCTCACGATGTCCGGCGGCAACAAGTCCGTCGCCTTCATCGTCTTCGCTGTCGCCTTCGTGCTCGCCTGCGTCGCCGCGCTGTTCCTGCCCGAGCGTACCGGTGAATCCCTGGAGGATTAATCTGCAGACTTGGTCGTTCCTTGCAGACTGTGTCCACTGAACGACCATAGTTCATGCCAACTTTGGTCGTTTACCTGACAACAATGTGGGTAAACGACCTTTTTTGTCTCTACTATGGTCGTTCTATGGACAGATTGCCCGCTCAACGACCATATATGCCAAGCTCGGTCGTCGACGTGCAGACAGACTGGTGAAAGATATGCCGAGCCACTCCTCAGGCGAAATAGGACGAATAATTATACAACGCTGTCACACTGCGAGAGTACGATTGCGATGGTTTGCGAGTCAACGCAACACCTATACGTATGCCTGAGTGTGAATCACATCATAGGAATAATCAAGAGAGGCTTTGAATGGCTGTTCGCGGCGATATTCGAAATGTTGCAATCGTAGCTCACGTCGACCATGGCAAGACCACGCTGGTCAACGCCATGCTTCAGCAGTCCCATGTGTTCAACGAGCGCGAGGAAGTGCCGGACCGCGTCATGGACTCCAACGACCTGGAGCGCGAGAAGGGCATCACCATCCTCGCAAAGAACACGGCCGTCGAGTACACCGGACCGCTTGCCGAGAAATACGGTCACCCGGAGGGCATCACGATCAACGTCATCGACACGCCCGGCCACGCCGATTTCGGCGGCGAGGTGGAGCGCGGCATCTCGATGGTCGACGGCGTCGTGCTACTCGTCGATGCCTCGGAGGGCCCGCTGCCACAGACCCGTTTCGTGCTGCGCAAGGCGCTCGAGGCCAAGCTGCCGGTCATCCTGTGCGTGAACAAGGTGGATCGTCCCGACGCTCGCATCGAGGAGGTCGTGGGCGAGGCCTCCGATCTGCTGCTTGGCTTGGCGCAGGATGTGATCGAGGAGGGTGTGGACCTCGACCTCGACTCACTGCTCGACCTGCCGGTGATCTACTGCGCCGCCAAGGTGGGCTATGCCTCCGAGAACCAGCCGGCCGATGGCCAGCTGCCCGACAACGACAATCTGGAACCGTTGTTCGACGCGATCATCAAGAACATCCCGGCCCCCGAATACGAGCCGGGCGCACCGCTGCAGGCCCATGTGGCGAACATTGACTCCTCCGACTTCCTCGGCCGTCTCGGTCTCGTGCGCATCTACAACGGCACGCTCGAGAAGGGCAAGACCTACGGCCTGTCGCGCGTGGACGGCTCCATCGAGAACTTCCGCGTCTCCGAGTTGCTGCGTACTCAGGGTCTCGACCGTCTGCCGGTCGAGTCCGCCGGTCCCGGCGACATCGTGGCTGTCGCGGGCGTCAACGACATCATGATTGGCGAGACGATCGTCGATCCGAACGACCCGCGCCCGCTGCCGCTGATCCACGTCGACGACCCGGCCATCTCGATGACCTTCGGCACCAACGACTCCCCGTTGGCCGGCACCGAGGGCAAGGACCACAAGCTCACCGCCCGCATGATCAAGGACCGTCTCGACCGCGAGCTCATTGGCAACGTGTCGATCAAGGTGCTGCCCACCGACCGCCCGGACGCCTGGGAGGTGCAGGGCCGCGGCGAACTGGCACTGGCCGTGCTCGCCGAGCAGATGCGCCGCGAAGGCTTCGAGCTCACCGTCGGGCGCCCGCAGGTGGTCACCAAGACCATCGACGGCCAGCTGTGCGAGCCAATGGAGAACACGACGATCGACGTGCCGGAGGAGTACATGGGCACCGTCACGCAGCTCATGGCCGCCCGCAAAGGCCGCATGGACTCGATGTCGAACCACGGTTCCGGCTGGGTGCGTCTGCAGTTCACCGTGCCGTCGCGTGGCCTCATCGGCTTCCGCACCGCACTGCTGTCATCCACCCGCGGCACCGGCATCTCGTCTTCCATCGCGGCCGGCTATGCGCCATGGGCTGGCGAGATCGTGACCCGCCAGAACGGCTCCATGGTCTCCGACCGCCAGGGTGTGGCCACGCCATACGCCATGCAGCGTCTGCAGGCCCGCGGCAACTTCTTCGTGGAACCGCAGTCGCCGGTGTATGAGGGGCAGGTCGTCGGCATCAACAACAAGCCGGACGAGCTCGACGTGAACATCACGCTCGCCAAGCACATGACGAACATGCGTTCCTCCACCGCCGATGTGCTCGAGACGCTCACCCCGCCGATCAAGATGAGCCTGGAGGAGTCGCTTGACTTCGCAAACGAGGATGAGTGCGTGGAGGTCACGCCCGAATCGATCCGTGTACGCAAGATCATCCTTGGCCGTGAGGATTGGTACAAGTGGCGCGCCAAGCAGCGTCGCGCCAACGCGCAGCAGAACAACAAGTGATGCCGGCGATGCGCATGTGATCGGAATGGAGGGCGGTGCAAGCCGCCCTCCATCGCATATGCATATATGTGCGTGCCCTGAAATCCCGCGGGACGCCTACGATGGAGCCATGAGCCAGAACACGAACGTCACCGAATACGTCACGGCGGGCGATGATGCGCAGGAGTCCGCGCTGCCATGGAGTTACAGGCAGCGGCCGTGGCTGCGTTACCTCATCGATGTGGTCAGTGGCGCGGCGCTCGGCATTGTGGGAACATTTGCGCACCGCATGGGTGCCGCGCAGAACATCCCATACGGCTTGGTGCTGGCGTTGCTGCTCGTGGCACTCGGTGCATGGAGTGCGCGCAGCAGGGATGGCGTGGCCGGCTTCGCATTGTATTTCATCGCCAGCACCACGGTGTTGTATTTCCTGGCACTGCGTTCGGGCGACGTACTCATCGCTGCCGGATTCGCCTCGGATTCGCTGCCATTCTGGTCGCAGCATGCGGGCTACAGCTGGCTGTTCGGCGTCGTTGTCGTGCAGTTGCTACTGCTCGTGTTCCCGAGGAGATTCTTCAGCATGCCGACGCGACGTGTGGGCAGACGCAAATCCGAGAATGACTCCGGCACAGACGACTGACGGCAGGTAGGTGAGGGAATCCATGACGCGGCAATCCACACGCATCCATTATCTCGGCCCGCAGGGTTCGTTCACGCATCAGGCGGCCATTGAGTCTGCCGCCGAGGCATCACGTAGGCTGCATATGGACGTCGCGGATTTCGAATTCGTCGCCTGCGACACGGTTCCTCAGATCCTGCATGCAGTGGAGCTCGGGCAGGGATGGGGCACCATCGCCTGGGAGAACAATGTCGAGGGATTCGTGGTTCCCAATCTCGACCTCATGATGGACGCCGCCGATGCCGCCGGTTTCCTGCGCGTGGGCGTGAATGTGCGATTCGACGCATTCGTCACCGAGCGCACCTACCGGCATGCGTGCGAACAATATGCCAGTGAGATCGCCGTCGACGATGCGCAGATTCCCGCCCGCGACAATGCGAATGCCTATGGTGCCGCCTCAACGCCGCCCACGATTGACGAGCTTGCGATTCGCGATTGCACCGCGGTCTGCGCGCATTCGCACGGACTCGCACAATGCCGGCGATTCGCGCGCGAGCATGGACTGAAACCGGTTCCCGCAGCATCGAATGCCGCCGCCTGTCGCGATCTTCAGGACTTCCAGATTGCATTGGGCCCCTCGATCTGTGCCAACATCTACGGTCTGCACCGCGTGGCGGCCAATGTGGGAGATTTCGACGGCGCTCGCACCGAGTTCCTCACGATCGCCCCGCGCAGTCAGGTGGTGGAGCGGTTGCGAATCCCACGTAGCGATCCGAAGACTGAATTTGAATCGGTCATCGCGTTCATTCCGCTGGTGACGGGGCCCGGTGTGCTCGCGAATCTGCTCGACGTGCTGCGCGACGCGCAACTGAACATGGTGAGCCTGATCTCGCGGCCGGTTAAGGGACGCGACGGCACTTACAGCTTCCTGGCGACGCTCGACGCGGCACCGTGGGATGAACGGTTCGTGAACGCACTGGTGGAGATATGTGAGCACGGCGACTGGGTGCGCACGCTGGCGGTCTACCCGCGAGACGAGCGTAACTACCCAACGGTCTCGGAATGGATGCTTCCTGCAGGTGGAGTACGATTTGAAGGTGAACCCCACATGGCGAATTGGCGTGAGAGCGCAGATGTGCGAAAGGAATTGCTGTGGTAGAGCGGGATATGCACGAGGAGACGATCAAGCAGTGGGATCGCGACAACGCCGGCGAACCCCAAATCGCACCGGAGGGCATCGAATGCCCCAAGCATGTCGCCATAGTGGGCCTCGGGCTCATCGGAGGTTCGCTGGCACGCCGTCTGCGTGAGTCCGGCTGCCATGTGAGTGCGTGGAATCATCGCGATCACCCATATGCGAACGCTCGTGCGGCCGGCATCGATTGCAAGGACACGCTTGAGGAGCTGGTGGCGGAGGAGCCGGATGTGCTCATGCTGTGCAATCCGCTCGTGGCGATGCCGCAGGTGCTGCAGACGATCAAACCGATCATCAATCCACAGAAGACCACGCTGTCCGACGTCGGTTCGGTGAAGGGGCCCGTGCGCACACAGGTAAGCGAAGTCGGTCTGCTTGACTGCTACGTGGGAGCGCATCCGATGGCCGGCAACGAGCATTCTGGCTGGGTGGCCGCAGACCCCACACTGTTCGATGACGCGCTGTGGGCGGTCACATTCGGTCTGCACACGCAGTACCGGCGCGTTGTGCAGATCGCCGGCATGATCACACGCGGCGTGCGCAACACGATGATCGTGATTGACGATGTGACCCATGACCGCGAGGCGTCGCTCATCTCGCATATGCCGCATGTGCTGTCCACGGCGCTCATCAACGAGATGACGAGCGATGCGAACAACGCCATCGCCTCGGCACTTTCTGCCGGCTCTTGGCGCGACATGACCCGCGTGGCATTGACCGACCCGGATCGCACGCGTGCCATGGTGGTCGAGAACGCGCATAATGTGGAGGAACTGCTGCATCGCATGATCGATTGGCTGAGCGAGTTCGCCAATGCCCTGCATGAGGAAGACGAGACCGAGATTCGCCATTTCTTCGCCGAGGGGCAGCCATATCGCGACTACAAGGCGCAGATCAATGCGGGGAAGGTGAGCGACAGCACCGAGACCATCTTCCAGTCGCTGCGCATCGACCCTGAGCATTGGCGCGAACAGCTGCTCAAATCCGCCCAACGGGGTGAGTACATTGTGCGCTTCACCTCCGGGCACCGCCTGATCGCCGAGCAGCATCCGAGCATTCGCTCCTGACGTGTTGCTGGCTGCTCATCTACGGGCAGCCGGGCGCTCTGGCACCGGTTTGAGAATGGCGATGTCGGTCGCCGATATATCCACGTCCTGTGCGGGTCTGCTGCCGTTCGCCGCGGCATCGCGCGTCAGCTGCAGTGTTCTGCCATCCCACGCACGCACATGGCCCACATAGTCACGGTACTGGTGTCGACCAGTGTACTCGTCGACGCCATCGGTGATGCGCACGACCACGCGCGCTCCCACCGGGATTCGTTCCGGCAATCTCATTCGCGCTCCTTCCCGAAAACGATGCCCTCCCAACATGCAACGCTGCGCAGACATCGTGCCATGGCCTTCGGGGAGTGCATATAACGGCTGGGCCCGGCCAATCGTGCGATTGACCGGGCCCAGCCACTGCTGACCGGGTTTCCGTCACTCGCTGGCGACTGCGTTGAGCACGGGGTGCTTCAGCGCGCGCCTTGCCGGCGAGATGCTGGCGATGAGGCCGACGAGGATCGCGACGATGAGGAACAGCACGAGCTGGTCCCACGGGATCGTCAACGTCGTCATGCCCTGCGACTCGTAGGCTATGCGAATCACGACGCCGGCCGCGACACCCACGACGATGCCGACCAGTGTGCCGAACACCGAGAGGATGACCGCCTCGATCGCGAGCATGCCACGCACCTGGCCGTTCGACGTGCCGATCGCGCGCAGCAGGCCGATCTCCTTTGTACGTTCCGACACGTTGAGCGCCAACGTGTTGACGATGCCGAAGATCGCGATGATGATCGACAATGCGAGCAGCGCGTAGATGATCGCGAGCATCGAGTTGATCATCGAGCTCATCGACGACTTGAACTCGTCGCGTGTGAGCACCGAGATCGTGTAGAACGGCTTCACGGCCTTCTCCAGGTTCTTGCCGAGTCGCTCGATGTTCGCGCCGGGCTTCGCCTGCACGTACATCTGCGTGACCATCATCATGTCTTTGCTCGTGAGCCTCTCCGCAGTCGGCAGCGAGATCATGATGCCGTCGGAGTACAGAGCGTCATCGACGATTGCGCCGATTTTGACCTGCTCCTTCTTCGTCTCGGTCTTCATCTTGACGAACTGCTTCGGGTCGGTATTCTGCGCCTGCTTGACGATGCTCTCCGCCTCCTTCGCTTTGCTCTGAGCGCCGGAGACGTCGCCCGAGGAGGCAAGCCGCTGCGCTTCCTGCTGCAGTGCCGTCACTTGGGATTCGATCTTCTTCTGGTAGGCTTCGTACGCCTGCTTCGTGGCCTGTTCGTCGACCGATGTGTTTTCGGACTTGAGATCAATCGTGTCACCGATTTTCCAGTGCTCATCATTGGCGACGGTACGGCCGATCACGGCCTCACCGTTCTCGATCGCCTTCGCGGCATCGCCATCCTGTCGTTCGACCGGTGCGATCTTCGTGAACAGATCGACCTTGCTCGTGGTCGGCATGATGGTCTTCGTGGCGTTCGTCACCTTCACCGTGGGCAGCATGGAGACGGCCGACGAGGCACCCACGCCTTCCGTGTCCTCGACCGCGTCGACGGCCTTCGTGGAGATCGGTTGCGTCATGCTCGCCGCCATGACCACGTAGTCCGCGTTCACGTTGTTGTCGACGAGGTCGCTCACCGAGGTCTTCATCGAGGATGCGACGACGCCGAGACAGCTGACGATCGCGACGCCGATGAACAGCGCGGCCGCCGTGTTCGCGGTGCGGCGCTTCGCGCGGCCGATGTTGCGCGTCGCGAGCTTGCCGGTGACCGGGAACGCCTTCGACGGGATCCAGCCGAGCACTTTCGCAGCGGGCGCGACGAACGCCGGCGCGCACACGATTGCGCCGATGACGACGAATGCCGCGCCAAGGCCGAGCGTCCAGCCGGAACCGAGGTCCTTGAGCCACTGCCAATCAACGCGTTTGTCCGCATCGAGATAGCACAGCACCCAGAAGGCTGCGCCGACGGCGACCATCGCGATGCCAATCCATCCACGTGCCCTGACCGGCTTCTCCGGATTGACCGTCTCGTTCATCGCCTGGATCGGGGGAGCGGTCGCCGCGGTCTTCGCTGGCAATGTCGCGCCGATGATCGTCACGATGACGCCGACGATGACGCCGACGATGACATCGGTCGCCGAAGGGGTGGGCGAGCCGGACAGCGGCATGCCGCTTTGCGTCATGCCCTTCGCGATCAATTCGAGCAGACCCCAGCCGAGCAGCACACCGATGCCGGAGCCGACCAGGCCGAGGATGACAGCCTGGATGAGCACGCTTGCGAACACCTGCAACGGCGAGGCGCCGACCGAACGCAGCAGTGCATAACCGCGCATCGATTCGCGCACGATCATCGTGAACGTGTTCGCGATGATGAACGCGCCGACGAACAACGCGATCGCCGCGAAGATCAGGATGAGCGGCTGGATGAAGCCGAGCTGGTCCTGGATGCTCTTCGTCGCGTCGTCACGCACCGAGTCGCCGGTCACGGCGTGCGCGTCCGCACTCTTCGGCAGTGCTTTGTTGATGCGGTCGGCGAGTTGCTGCTGGGCCTCCTCGTCGAGCGGCGTCGTCTTGCTGCCGTACACGCCGATGAACTGGATGCTCGAGGTGTCCTCTCCCTCCTCCTGCAGCACATGCTGGACGAAACTCGGGCGGGCGAGAATGAGGATTGCGCCGAGCTGTGTCGACGGCGAAGTGAAGACACCGGAGACGGTCATCTCACGTGCCTCGCCGTCAACGATGAGTTTCGCCGTGTCGCCGGTCTTGAGCCCGGCTTTGTCGGCCGTGTCTTCAAGCAGCGCGACCTCATCGTCCGTCTGCGGGTATTCGCCCGAGACGAAATGCGCCGAACGCCATGGGGCGTCCTGATCGACGCCGATGACGAGCGTCGGTGCACCGACCGTCGTCAGCGCGTCGCCGTTGTGGTCGAGCAGCACGGCGTTGCCCAGCTGCATCGTCGCATCGGCGCTCGCGACGCCGTCGACATTCTCAATGTCGGGGATGATGCTTGTGCTGATTTCGTTGTATGTGCTGTTGTAGCTGGTGACACTGCCACCCGGCTCCTGCTTCTCCTCGGTCGCGCCGCGCACATAGACGTCGGCGTCCGAATTCGATCCCATCATCTGCGAGACTTGGTCGTTGAGCATCTCGCGGAAGCAGAACGAGCCGACGACGAACGCGACGCCGAGCGCGATCGCGATGATCGACATGATGAAGCGACGGAAATGCGCCTTGGTATCCCTTAATCCGATACGGAACATCGTTGGCTCAGGCCTCCCTGGCTGCGGGCTCGACGTCGACCGGGCCGTTGTCCGGGTCGTCGTGCTCGGCGAAGACGGCGAGGATGTCGTCGTAGGTCGGGTGGTCCATATCCTGCGTGATCGAACCGTCCGAAAGCACGAGCACGCGGTCGGCGAAGCTCGCGGCACGCGGGTCGTGTGTCACCATGACGATCGACTGGCCATAGTCCTGCACGCATTGGCGCAGGAAGCCGAGCACCTCGCGGCTCGAACGGGAGTCGAGGTTGCCGGTGGGTTCATCGGCGAAGATGACGCTCGGACGTTCCATCATCGCGCGGGCGCATGCGACGCGCTGCTGCTGGCCGCCGGAGAGCTGGCTGGGGCGGTGGTCGAGGCGGTTTTCGAGCCCTACGACGCCGACGACTTTCCTGAACCAGTCGCGGTCGACCGGGCGGTGCGCGATCTGCAGCGGCAGCAGAATGTTCTCCTCGGCCGTCAACGTTGGCACGAGGTTGAAGGACTGGAAGATGAAGCCGATCTCTTTGCGCCGCAGTTGGGTGAGCTGCTTCTGCTTCATTGACGAGACCTCGAGGTCTTCGACGAACACCTGTCCGCTCGTCGGCACGTCCAATCCGGCCATGCAGTGCATGAGTGTCGACTTGCCGGATCCGGACGGCCCCATGATTGCGGTGAGCTCGCCGCGCTGGAATTCGACGCTGACATGGTTGAGCGCCGTCACTTGGCTGTCCGTATCGCCGTAGGTCTTGACCAGATCGACTGCGCGGGCGACGACCGGGTCGTCAGGATTTGTGACTGTGCGGGCTTGTTTGCTCATGGAAACCTTTCCACCGGGCTTGCGTCGCCCGGTATCCGATGGGTGGGATGCGCCAATCTGCATATGTGCATGGCACGGCGCGATATCTGCCCCGCAAAACGGCGCAGGCCCCTTCATCTTCACTGCACGACCGCTCCATATGAGTCGAATATGGTCATGGATGAGGGTCGTTTGCACAGACCACAGTACCGGAAGCAGGGTATGCTGGATCGCACAATCTCACGAGATGGAAGGTGCCATGGATGCGCAAGTGCTGATGGAGCGATTCATCGAATATCTGCGCTCCAACCGGGGACTCAGCGAGCACACCTGCATGGCGTACCGCGGCGATATTCTGCAGTGCCTGGAAGCGCTCGATGCCTTCGGCCGTGGGAATCCCGACGATGTCACGCTTGACGACCTGCGCATGTGGATGGGGCGCATGGCGCATACCGTGGGCAAGACGTCGCTCGCCCGCAAAACGATAGCCGTCCGTAGTTTCTTCACCTGGGCCTATGAGCATGGGATGCTCGCCCACAACCCGGCGCATGCATTGCGCACGCCGAAAATCGACAGGAACCTGCCGGCCGTGTTGAACGAGGACCAGGCCGAACGACTGATGGACACCGTGGATGCCGAAGCAGGGGAGAAGAACGCGGGCAAGTCGAAGGACGACGCCTTGAACGCTCATGCAAAGGCGCTCCGTGACTGTGCGATGCTGGAATTGCTGTATGCCACGGGTATGCGTGTGGGCGAACTCGTGGGATTGGACATGGGCTCGTTCGACTGGTCGAACCGCACAGTGCGTGTACTCGGCAAGGGGAACAAGACGCGAGTCATCCCGTTCGGGGCTCCGGCACAACAGGCAGTTGAGCACTGGCTGCACGGGGGAAGGCCGGTATTCGCGAATGGGAACAGCGGCAACGCGGTGTTCATTGGTGTACGTGGGTGCCGCATCGACCAGCGTGTGGTGCGTCAGGTGGTGCATGAGCAGGCCGAGCAGGCGGGGGTGCCTGACATCTCGCCGCATGCGTTGCGCCATTCCGCCGCCACCCATATGCTCGACGGGGGTGCGGATCTGCGCGAGGTGCAGGAGATGCTCGGCCATTCCTCGTTGCAGACCACGCAACGATATGCGCATGTCTCGATCGAACAGCTCAAGGACCGCTATAGGCAGGCCTTTCCCCGAGCATAGGGCGCATTGCCCCGGACCGTCGGCGTCACTTGTTAACACATCGGTAACAATGTAGCGGCGTACGCCTCCCACGTGAATTGACGGGGATTCGCGGCAAATGCGCGTATTGCAACGCATGCGCAAATGAGATGTATCGATGGAATGAATCTGCTGCGGATTTTGATTTGACGGGAGGTGTGGCAATAATGATGGGTAATCAGCAACGGGGTTGAGGGTCCCACCTTCAGCCCCGCTGCTATTAGGCGAGTATTCGTCTGCATATGAATAGGAGATACCATGAAGAAGAAGACACTCGGCCTCATCGCCGGCATCTGCTCACTGGGCATGATGCTGAGCCTGAGCGCCTGTGGTTCCAACGGCGGCAGCTCGGCCAAGGGCTCCGGCGACAACATCATCACCGCATACAACTCCGAGCCGCAGAACGCGCTGATCCCAGGCGACACCAATGAGACCGGCGGCGGCAAGGTGGGCCAGCTGCTGTTTGCCAACCTCATCGCCTTCAATGCCAAGGGCGAGGCGGAGAACGAGGTCGCCGACTCGATCAAGCCGAACGCCGACTCTACCCAGTACACGATCACGCTCAAGGACGGCTGGAAGTTCACCGACGGCACGCCGGTCACCGCCGAGTCGTTCACCAAGGCCTGGAGCTATGTGGCCAATGCGAAGAACGCCCAGAAGTGCTCCTCCTTCTTCAGCTCGATCAAGGGCTACGACAAGCTGCAGGACGCCAACTCCCTCAAGGGTGACGAGCAGCTCGAAGGCCTGAAGGTCAAGGACGACAAGACCTTCACCGTCGACCTCAACGCGCCTGATTCGGTGTTCCCAGTCAAGATCGGCTACCTGGCCTTCGCTCCGCTGCCGGAATCGTTCTACAAGGACCCGAAGGCCTTCGGCGAGAAGCCGGTGGGCAACGGCATGTACAAGCTCGACAGCTGGGATCACGGCAAGCAGATCGTGCTCTCCAAGAACGCCGACTACAAGGGCTCGCAGAAGGTCGCCAACAACGGCGTCACCTTCAAGATCTACACTTCCCCGGACTCGGCGTACGCCGATGTGCAGGCGGGCAACCTCGATGTGATGGACACCGTCCCGGCCTCTAACACGAAGACCTTCCAGAGCGATCCGGATGTTGAGCCTTACAACAAGGCCGGCTCCGTGATTCAGACCTTCACCATCCCGGCTGACCTCGACCACTGGAAGACCGGCACCGAGGAAGGCCAGCTGCGTCGTCAGGCCCTCTCGATGGCCATCAACCGTGAGCAGATCGTCGAGAAGGTGCTCAATGGCATCGGCACCGTGGCCACCGACTTCACCGCACCGGTGATCCCGGGCTATTCGAAGGATCTCAAGGGCTCCGACAACCTCAAGTACAACCCGACCAAGGCGAAGGAGCTGTGGGCGAAGGCCGACGCGATCTCGAAGTACGACGGCAAGCTCACGTTCTCGTTCAACGCCGATGGCGGCGCTCAGCCGATCTACGAGGCCGTGGTGAACCAGGTGAACAACACCCTCGGCATCCAGGCCTCGATCAACCCGATGCCGACCTTCCAGGAGTTCCGCGACGCCATTTCGAACCGCACGATCAAGGGTGCCTTCCGCACCGCTTGGCAGCCTGACTACCCGTCGGCCGAGAACTACCTGTACCAGCTCTACGACACCGCTGCGGCCAATGGTCACGGCTCCAACGACGGCGACTACTCGAACAAGGACGTCGACAAGCTCCTCGATCAGGCAGCTTCGGCGACCGATCAGGAAACGGCCATCAAGTACTACCACGATGCCGAGGAGATCCTGCTCGAACAGCTTCCGGCGTTCCCGCTGTACTATTCCAATGCGGACGGCGTGGCAGCCAAGGGCGTCAAGAACTTCCAGATGGATTGGCAGAACCAGCCCATCTATGAAGAGATGTCCAAGTGATGTCCAGGTGATGTCCAAGTGATGCTCAATTTGTTCACAATTGTGTGAGCACATGAGCCACCATCCATGGGAAGAGGGCGAAACCATTGGTTTCGCCCTCTTCTTGTATTTCGGTTGCAGGCAGAAGGCCACTGTGATTTACGTGGCGGGCCACACCTCCCATAGCCCATATGGGGCATCTTCTTCTCGACGTAAGTCAACGCATGCGGTAAACTAGGCACGAACTGAATAACCGATGCAACCGCTGGCGTGTCGAGTTCGCCGCGTTGCACCGGCATTGAATTTGCAAGGAGAAACCGATGGGCAAGTATCTTCTGCGACGTATTCTGCAGATGATCCCCGTGGTTCTTGGTACAACATTGCTGGTATACGCGCTCGTATTCGCGCTGCCAGGCGATCCAGTCAAGGCGATGTTCGGCGACAAGCCAGTCAATGAGGCCGTCGCAGCCCAGATCCGCAGTGAATACAATTTGGACAAGCCTTTTATTGTCCAGTATCTGTTGTTCCTGAAGAACGCATTGTCGCTGAACTTCGGCAACACATTCGCCGGCCAGCCAGTGATCGACGAGATAAGCCGGGCGTTCCCGGTCACCTTGAAGCTCGCCCTCATGGCGTTCTGCTTCGAGGCGATCTTCGGCTGCGTGTTCGGCGCAATCTCCGGCCTCAAGAAAGGCAAGTGGTACGATTCGGTCATCCTGATCGTCTCGCTGCTGCTCATCTCGGTGCCGACCTTCGTCACCGGCTTCGTCGGCCAGTACTTCCTCGGCGTCAAGGGACACATCTTCCCGGTGACGGCGGGCGCGGACCCTGGCTTCTTCGACCTGCTGCTGCCGGCCATGGTGCTCGGGTCGGTTTCCATGGCGTACATCATTCGCCTGGCCCGTTCCGAAATCTCGTCGAACATCGCACAGGACTACGTGCGCACCGCCCGTGCCAAGGGCATGAGCAACACCGCGGTCACGTTCCGTCACATCCTGCGCAATTCAATGATCCCGGTGGTCACCTACCTGGGTCAGGATCTCGGCGCACTGATGGGCGGTGCCATGATCACCGAGCAGATCTTCAACATTCATGGTATCGGCTATCTCACCTATCAGAGCATCCTCAAAGGCGAGGCGAATCTCGTGGTGTCGGTGGTCACATTGCTCACGCTCGTGTTCGTGATCTGCAATCTCATTGTCGATATGCTCTACGCGGCGCTTGACCCGCGCATCCGCTACGTGTGAAGGAGGGAGGGACATGACTGACATCACCAACAAACCGTTGCCTGGGCAGGAGCGCTTTGTCGCCCCCCTGGATGAGACCCCGCTGCTTTCGGTGGACAATGTGGATGAATCCGCACCGGCCACGAGCATGTGGGCCGATGCGTGGCGTACGTTGCGCAAGAACCCGATGTTCATCATCTCGGGAATCGTGATCCTGTTCATCCTGTTCGTTGCGATCTTCCCGGGGGTGTTCACCAGGACGAACCCGAACTACTGCAATCTCGAGAATTCCCTCGACGGCTCCCAGCCGGGCCACCCCTTCGGCTTCGACCTGCAGGGCTGCGACGTCTACGCCCGTGTGGTCTATGGTGCACGCACCTCGATCAGCGTCGGCGTGCTCACCACGATCATCGTCGTGGCTGTCGGCACGCTCATCGGTGCCATCGCCGGCTTCTTCGGAGGATGGGTCGATGCGGTGCTGAGCCGTCTGGTCGACATCTTCCTGGCCATCCCGATGCTGCTCGGCGCCATCGTCGTGCTGCAGATGTTCCGTACGAGCTCGTCAATCTGGAAGGTCGTGCTCGTGCTGGCATTGTTCGGATGGGTCTCGACGGCACGTATCGCCCGCGGCGCCGTGTTGAGCTCGAAGAACCTCGAGTTCAACACCGCCTCCACGGCGCTCGGCTCCACGCCGATGCGCAATCTGTTCCGCCATATTCTGCCGAACTCGGTGGCACCGATCATCGTCATCGGCACCACGTCGCTGGGCTCCTACATCGTCTCGGAGGCCACGCTGAGCTTCCTCGGCATCGGTCTGCCGCCGAGCGTGGTGAGCTGGGGCGGTGACATCTCGAAGGCGCAGACCGTGCTGCGCACCGACCCGATGGTGCTGTTCTACCCGTCGCTGGCGTTGGCCATCACTGTGCTCGCGTTCATCATGATGGGCGATGCCGTCAAGGATGCCCTTGATCCGAAGAGCCGTACCGCATGAGCGCACAGGAGACATCGATGACAAACGAGACACAGTCCAATCAGGAGACGATCGAAGAGAAGATCGAGGACATGCAGCATGAGGTGGGCCCGCTGCTTGAGGTCAAAGACCTCCAGGTGGACTTCACCACCGATGAGGGCAAGCCGATCCACGCCGTGCGCAACAGCTCGTTCAGCGTGTACCCGGGCCAGTGGGTGGCCATTGTGGGCGAATCCGGCTCCGGAAAGTCCACCTCCGCCATGGCATGCCTGGGCCTGCTGCCGGGTACCGGCCATGTGGTGGGCGGTTCGATCAAGCTCGAAGGGCAAGAGATCAGCCAATACTCGCCCAAGCAGTTCGCTTCGATCCGTGGTTCGAAGATGGGTTTGGTGCCGCAGGACCCAATGAGCAATCTGAACCCGGTGTACCGCATCGGCACCCAGGTCAAGGAGGCGTTGACGGCCAACCATATGGACGTCGCCCACGAGAAGCGTTCGAACCTGTCGAAGGCATTGGCCCAGGCCGACATCACGATCAAAAGCGAGGGCGATGAGACCTTCCTCGGTTCCAAGGAGCTGCCTGAGCTGCTCGAAGCGGCCGGGCAGGCCCTGGTCAAGGCCGGTGTGGAAGGCGGCAAGTACGAGAAGCGCATGGCGTATTTCCGCGAGGAGTGGGTGCCGGGTTCCGAAACCCGCTGGCGTGTTGCCGACGACCTCATCAAAAGCGGTGTGAAGGATGACGACGCTTGGTACATCGCCAAGAAATACGTCACCGGTTCCACGATGACCGACCGCATCGCGGGCCTGCTCGATGAAGCAGGTCTGCCCGATGCCGCCACGCGTGCACGCCAGTACCCGCATGAGTTCTCCGGCGGCATGCGACAGCGTGCGCTTATCGCCATCGGCTTGGCATGCCGTCCTGAGCTGCTCATTGCCGACGAGCCGACCTCCGCCCTTGACGTGACCGTGCAGAAGCGCATTCTCGACCACCTGCAGGAGCTCACGAACTCGCTCGGCACCGCCGTGCTGTTCATTACGCACGATCTCGGCCTGGCCGCCGAACGCGCCCAGCATATCGTCGTGATGTACAAGGGGCAGGTGGTGGAATCCGGCCCCTCGCTCGAAGTGCTTCAGAACCCGCAGCACCCCTACACGAAGCGTTTGGTGGCCGCGGCCCCATCGTTGGCCTCGCAGCGCATCATCTCCGTGGAGGAGAAGGGTGAGGACGCCACCTCGCTCATGGATCACAAGGTGGACGAAGACAAGCTCGAGCATAGCGACGTGATCATCGACGTCGACCATCTCACCAAGGAATTCAAGCTGCCGCGACGCCGTGAGATGTTCAAGGCCGTCGACGACGTAAGCTTCAAGATTCGTCGTGGCACCACGCTGGCCATTGTGGGCGAGTCCGGTTCCGGCAAGTCCACCGTGGCGAACATGGTGTTGAGGCTGCTCGAGCCGACCTCGGGCAAGGTGCTCTACAACGGTCAGGACATTCAGGAGTTCAAGGGCAAGAGCCTGTTGGATTTCCGCCGTCATGTGCAGCCGGTATTCCAGAACCCCTATGGCTCGCTCGACCCGATGTATTCGATTTACCGTTCCATCGAGGAGCCGTTGCGCATCCATAAGATCGGCGACAAGAAGAGCCGCCTCAACCGCGTCAAGGAACTGCTCGACATGGTGGAGTTGCCGGAGTCGGTGATGGCACGGTACCCGAACGAGCTTTCAGGCGGTCAGCGCCAACGCATCGCCATCGCACGAGCCATGGCGCTCAACCCCGACGTCATTGTCTGCGATGAGGCCGTCTCCGCCCTGGATGTGCTCGTGCAGGATCAGGTGCTGCATCTGCTCAACGACCTGCAGGCCAAGCAGGGGCTCACCTACCTGTTCATCACGCACGATCTCGCCGTGGTGCGTCAAATCGCCGACGACGTGGTCGTGATGCAGCATGGCAAGCTTGTAGAGCACGACACCACCGACGAGGTGTTCCTGCATCCGCAGCAGCAGTACACCAAGGACCTGCTTGACGCCATCCCGGGCGGCAAGCTCGAGCTCGGTCTCAATCTTGAAGACAAGGCCTGAGCAATCCTGAACATACACAACGACCCGCTGCCCGCATAATCTGCGTGCCGCGGGTCGTTGCTCTATGGGCCTCTGTCTCTTTTTACGCAAACGGGAGTGCATACGGTTAGTTGCGTAATCGGAGACAATTTCCTTACCGGAACTGTCTCTTTTTACGCTGATTACGCTGAGGGGCACTTGCACACAAGGTGTTCACACACGAGATAATCATGCGTAAAAGGGACAGATTCTTGCTTAATCTGTCTCCTTTTACGCAAGTCTATTCCTCGACATCCTCGGGTTCGTCGAGGGAGCCCTCGGAATCATCTGCATCATCGGTATCGGGAACCAGCTTCGTGCCGAGCGGCTGTGTATTGATCGCATAGGCGGCCATATGGTGCGCCTTGCCCACCTTGTGAATCGCGTCCATGATCTCGAATGCCTGCGCGAAGATGATCAGGGAGAAGATCTCGTGCGAGACCTCGCTGGTGAGTACATCGCCGCCTGGCAGATGCCCCAATAGCACGAACACGAAGAACAGCGTGGGGTAGATGAGCTGGCGTTGGTAGGTATAGAAGAATTCGCGGTCGGTCAGGTGGTAGATGATGATCGGCACAAGATTCAGGCATGAGAATATGATCTGGATGATCAGCAGCACGCCCACACCCTGATTCATCTTCGTGAAGAACACGGTGGAGAATGCGCCCAGACAGACGATCACATAGATGTTCGCCCCGACGAGATAGGCGAACTGCAGTGTGCGTGTATTCGTGAAGAAGCCGGCGAGGAACACGCAGAATACTGAGATCTCGATGAACACGTCCGCATAGAACTCGCTTTTGTCGAACAGCGAGATGGCGGCGCCGACCACCATGAGCACGGCGAGCGCAATGAAGAGCTTGAATCCACGCGGCATGGGCAGCTTGGCGGCAGGGGAATCGGTTGGTTTGGTCATATCCACTCCCAGTAATCGAACAGCACGGCGATGGCGGGTGTGGGCATCGCCCAGCTCACACAGTAGTTCGTTGGGAGCGGGACGAGGGGACTTTCATATGTCAGCTTATGTGAAACACCGCATGAAACCTGTTCGCCAGAACCATATGTTGCGCGCGCTGGTAGGCTTTAAGCATGGCTTTGACAATCACAACCTCGAATCTGAACGGCATCCGTGCGGCCAAACGCAAAGGATTCGACCACTGGGCGAAGGCGCATACGCCGAATGTCTGGTGCATGCAGGAGACGCGCGCGCCTCAGGAGATCATCGCCGACATCTACGGCGAGCTCGCGGCGGACTATGTGCATGCCGGCAAGATCGCGTCGCCGGAGGAACTGCATACGCTGGTGGACGTCTGCAGAATCAAGGGGCGCGCCGGCGTGGGCATGATCAGCGACATGCCGGTGCTCGAAACACGCGTGGGATTGCCCGGACTCGAGGAAGACGTGGATTCGGGGCGCTGGATCGAGGCGGATGTTCGCACCGAACAGGGGTATGTGATCACCGTCGTGTGCGTGTACGTGCATGCGGGTGGCTTGGTGGACGACCCGAAGGAGGCGCAGAAGTACCGTTTCCTCGACACGATGACCGAGCGCATGCAGCAGTTGCAGGATGAGGCGGCAAGCGGTGGCAGGCAGGCCGTGGTGTGCGGGGACTTCAACATTGCGCATAACCCGATCGATCTGAAGAACCCGAAGTCCAATGAGAACAACAACGGGTATTTCCCCCGCGAGCGCGCCTATATGGACAAGTGGATCGACCAGATGGACTACGTGGATGTGATGCGTGATCTCGCCGGCGACATCCAAGGCCCCTACACCTGGTGGTCGCAGCGCGGGCGTGCCTTCGACAACGATTCCGGATGGCGCTTGGACTACCAATTCGCCACTCCCGAATTGGCCCAGCAGGCGCGCGGCTTTGTGGTGGACCGCGCATCGTCGTACGACAGCCGGTGGTCCGACCACGCGCCGCTGACGATCAGCTACGACGTATGAGAGGCGCAGCGTGCAGGGTCGATGTGTGTGGATTGGGCGTGGGATGGCCTGATTTGACGTGCATTGCCAGTGCGCGTGCTAGTGTTGGACACAGCTTATTCACCGATTGGTATACGTCTTGCATGGAGGCATGATGGGCTTGTTTGGATTCGGCAGAAAGAAGAAAAAGCAGCAGGATGACGAGCGTCTGGCCGAGGCGGTGGACTCGCGGACCGAGGACGTCGCCGTCGAAGACAGCGAGGACGACGAGCAGACTGAGGTACTTGAGGGCGCCCGCACCGAGGTCGGTGTCGACTATGAGGGCCGTGGCGAGACGGTCGGCCCGTGGGATGTGGATGACGCGAACGCCCCCGATTACGACGAGTACCTCTCACTTGGCGCCTACTATCTGCCATTCGTGCAGGGCATCCAATTGCGCATCAAGGCGAACAACGCCACCCATGAGATTGTGGGGGCCACGATGACGATTGGCAATTCGAGCCTGGAGGTCGAGGCCTTCGCCGCCCCGAAGACGATGGGACTGTGGGACGACGTGCGCGAGGACCTGCTGGCATCGAATCCGGAGGCCGAGGCCGTGGACGGCATTTTCGGCACCGAGGTGAAGCTGCCGGTCAAGCTGCCGAATGGCAAGACGGCCCACACTCGCATCGTCGGTGTGGACGGCCCACGGTGGATGCTGAGGGGTATCTTCTCCGGCAAGGCCGCCTCCGACCCCGACGGCACCGAGACGAAGATCCTCAACGATGCCTTCGCACAGATTGTGGTGGAGCGCGGCGATGAGCCGTTGTCGCCGCGCGACCCCATTCCGATGGCCCGTCCGCTGACGCCGAATGAACGCCGTGCGCTCGCCGCCCAGGAGGAGGATGGCGATCTCGCAGGCGATGACCACTCGAAGATCCCCGGCCGTCCGGATGGCCCGTTGTCCACTGATCAGCAAGTGGAGCAGCAGACCACGTTGCGCCGAGGCCCGATGTTCTCCGAAGTGCGCTGAGGGCACCTAGCAACGCCTACTCATCTCATCTATCCGACATTTACGGACCAACACCCACGAACGAGGTCATGAGCAACCAGAACGAGCGACACGCTTCCAACACCCGGCCGGCACGCGCACGAAGCGGCATGGCGGCACTGGCGAATGCGGGGGAGAACGACGAGTTCTCGGTGATCGCCGCCATAGGTGGTGTACGTGGCGTCGTGGAATCGATGCTTCCGGGACTCCTGTTCGTCGTGCTGTTCATCTGCACGTCGGATCTGCGTATGACGGTCATCGCCTCCGCCGCACTTGCCGTGGTGCAGGTGGTCGTACGCCTCATTCAACGCCAGTCGGTCATGGGCGCGTTGGGTGGTCTCGTCGCCGTCGGCATATGCCTGTTCTGGGCGTGGAAGAGCGGCGAGGCCCGCAACTACTACATGTATGGGTTCATTACGAACGCCGCCTACATTGTGCTGCTGCTCGTCTCGATGGCGGTACGGGTGCCGGGGCTCGGGTTCCTCGTGGAGTTCATACGATCGCTGCCCACCGAGCATTTCAAGGCTTGGCTCAGCGGCTGGCGCAGTGACAGGGCGCTCTACAAGGCGTATGCCCGGATCACATGGCTGTGGATAGGCCTGTTCGCGTTGCGCCTCATCGTGCAGGTGCCACTGTACATGACGAATCAGGTGGGGTGGCTCGGCACCACGAGGCTGGTCATGGGCATTCCGTTCTGGGCGCTGGCGATCTGGATCTCCTACCTCATCGTCGCCGACCCGTTGCACCGTCACCGCATGCTCGAGAAGGAGCGGGAATCCACAAGTACTGAGGGCGGCGACGCACATCCGACTGCCCAATAGCAGCGGCACATCGACAGTGGGCCATGGGGGAGTCCGGCAATACCGGGCTCCCTCGCGTATGTATGGCATGCGGTACTCTTAAGTTCGTTTGGTATTGAGCGGAAAGGCGGAATATGGAAGCCACGGTGGACATCGAGCGATATGCGGATCAGGGTAGGTGCGTGGCGCACATTGACGGCCGAGTGGTCTTCGTGCGGTTCGCGTTGCCCGGCGAACGTGTGCGCATCGAACTCGACGAACCCACGAACCGCAACGACCGGTTCTGGACAGGCGAGGTGGTGGAGGTGCTCGAACCCAGCCCCGATCGCGTGGAGCCGCTATGGCCGTTGGCGGCACCACTTGCGATGGGAGGGGGAGCAGGTGGCGCCGATCTCATCCACGTGTCCTTGGAAGGCCAGGAACGCTGGAAGGAAGCCACCCTCAAGGATGTGATGAAGCGTCTAGGCCATGTCGACCTTGATGATGTGCCTGTATATGCGATGCCGGGGGATGAGCAGGCGCATGGTCTTCACTGGCGCACCCGCATCGAGATGGTCACCGACGACGAGGGGCGCCCGTCGATGCGCCGCCGGGGCACCCATGTGCGGGTGCCGATCGACACGATGCCACTGGCGACGCGTGCCGTGCTCGAGGTCGCCGAAATGAACGGCGTGTGGGACGGGAATCTGCCGGAGAACGCGCAGATTCGCATCGCCGTGCCCGAACCGCGCGTGGATGCCGAGCAGATTGCGGATCCCGAAGCGTTGCGCAAGGCAATCGGCAGGAACTATGCGATCATGGTGGACGGCAAAGTGCGTCACGGCAGCCGCGCACTCAAGGAAACCATCATGGTGGACGGCAAACCGTTCGAATACACGGTGGATGCCGGCGGATTCTGGCAGATGCACCGCGAGGCGCCGATGGTGCTTCCGCAGTATGTGATCGATCAGATTCGTGAGACGCCCGGCGACCGTGCACCGCGCAATGGGCGCAATCTGGTCATCTGGGATCTCTATTCGGGGTCCGGCCTGTTCACGCTGCCCCTCGCCACACTGCTCGACGACCGTGCCAAGCTCGTGAGCATCGAGGGGGCGAAGGACGCCGTGGCCAACGCGCGCCGGAACCTGAGGAACGCGGGAATCCACACCGTGCAGGCATTGTGCGGCGACGTGCTGCACACGCTTGACAAGGACATCGATCCTCAACGCGCGCATCCCGACATCGTCGTGCTCGACCCGCCTCGTGCCGGCGCGAAGGCCAAAGTGTGCCATAAGATCGCGAACAGCGGTGCGCCGATCGTCGTCTACATCGCATGCGATCCGGCCTCGCTTGCACGTGACACGGCGACGCTCACCGAACATGGGTACCGGATCCACTCCATCGCGGCCTTCGACATCTACCCGCAGACCCACCATGTGGAGACCGTCGCAGTCTTCGTGAAATGAGAGGAGAGAGCGCGTATCTGCCGGCGGTGCCGTGCCGGTGCGGGCTTGTATCCATGGCTCGTCGCGGTCACAGGCACGAATCTGTGCTTGCATTCGCTGAGACCTGCTGTTTTCGTCATATCGCTGCACTTTGGCGGTACACGGACGAAAAGATGCCCGTATTGTCGTCGTACTTGCGCCAATCTGCGTTGATTTGGCGAAATAGGACGCCGATATGCGTTGTTCTGTCGCAGATTTGCGCAGATATGACGAAATCACGCTACGCTATATGCATCACGGCACCCGAGCTACGACTGGGTGAGATGGGCACGGGAAGCGCGGCAGGCGGGAGGAACATGGCACGGAGAACGAAACGGCTGGCGGCCATTGCATGCGCTGTGGCGGCGCTGGCGCTGATGGCCGGCTGCACGCCGAAAGGTGCGGCGGTGGGGGACACGCAAAACAACGAGACCTATGAGCACAACCACAATGAGAACACCGGTGCGCGGCTGGACGTCGCGGTGATTGGCTCGCCGCACGGTGGCGCGGATGAGCTGGTGATGCGCTCGCTCGCCACCAAGGAGTTCAAGGCGAGTTACACCGGTGTGCAGCAGTACTCGGCGGACCCGCAACGCGCCGCCGATTTCGCACGGAAGGCGGTGAGCGATGCGGTGAGCCGTCATCCCAAGGTCATCGTCATCAGCGGGCTCACCTTCCATGACGACGAGTCGCAGTGGAATACGGCGCTCGCCAACGCGCGCAATGCGGGCATACCGGTCGTGCTGCTCAATCCGGCCGATGTGCCCGGCGACACCAAGCTGTTCGCCGCCACCTTCGTCGTCAACGATCGCATGATGGACGCGCAGCCCATGGGGGAGGCGTTGCGTTCGGTGATCTTCGACCATCCCCATGAGCGCGAGATCGTCGTCAGCACGCGTTCCTGACCACCGGCGTATTCCCCTGCGTGCGTACGGTTGAGTAGACTGGCGAACATGAGCGATTCCGCGAATGCACAGCAGAGCGTATCGATGACCGGTGCGCAAGGTGGCGACGACCATGCACATATGCCCGACGTCACCGAGAAGGGGCTCACCGCAGCCGAGGTGCGCGACCGTGTGGAGCGCGGCCAGACGAACGAGGTGAAGTCGTCGACGTCGCGTTCCCTGGCGGATATCGTGCGCGCCAATGTGTTCACGTTGTTCAACGGCATCATCTTCACCGCCATGGTCATGGTGCTCATCACTGGTTCGTGGAAAGACGCGGTGTTTGGCCTCGTCATCCTGATCAACACCGGCATCGGCATCGTCACCGAGTTGCGGGCCAAGCGCACGCTCGACAAGCTCTCCATTCTGATCGCCTCCGATTACCTCGTGCGCCGCGATGGCAAGGATGTGGACGTCCCGCATAACGGCATCGTGCTCGGCGACTGCCTGTGGATCCGCTCCGGCGAGCAGATCCCGTGCGACGCCGAGATTCTGCATACCTGGGGATTGGAGCTCGACGAGTCCATGATCACCGGCGAGTCACGCACCGTGCGCAAACAGGAGGGCGAGACCGTGTATTCGGGTTCCACGGCCGTCTCCGGCATGGCGCTCGTCAAGGTGACCGCGGTCGGCGCCCACAGTTATGCCGCCACGTTGACCGCTCAGGCGAAGGTGTACAAGAAGAACGTCTCCGACCTGAACAAGGGCATCAACACGATCCTCAAGTTCATGACGTTCCTCGTGGTGCCGCTGTGCATGCTGCTCATTGTCACGCAGATGCGCACGGTCGGCGGCTGGCACAACGCCATCGCGACCGGAGAATGGCGCCAAGCTGTCGTCTCCTCCGTGGCCGGCGTCGTGGGCATGGTGCCCGAGGGGCTCGTGCTGCTCACGTCACTCAATTTCGCGCTCGCCGCCATTCGCCTTGCCCGCAAGAACACGCTGGTGCAGGACCTCGACTCGGTGGAGACCCTCGCACGCGTGGATGCGCTCAATCTCGACAAGACGGGCACGATCACCGACGGCGGCATCGTGTACGACGATTTCATAGCGCTGCCGGGTTGCCGGAACAAACAACATGCGATGCAGGCGCTATACGACCTCGCCAACGAGGAGAGCCCCAACGGCACCGGACGCGCGGTGTTGGAGGGGCTCGGCAAGCAAGGCTTCTCCGGTTCCGCAGGTTTGGTGCGCGTGCCGTTCTCAAGTGCGCGCAAATGGAGCGCGGTCGCGTTCCACGGCCTTCCCGACGAAGGCCAGAATGGCGTGTGGTACATGGGTGCCCCCGAGGTGCTGCTGAGCGGTTTCGACGGCGAATACCAGCAGATTCTCGCGCAGGTGAACGAATACGCCAACAATGGCAACCGCGTGCTGCTCATCGCCCATGTTCCCGGCGGCGATGTGCCTGCCGATTTCGAAACGAACCCGCAACTCGAGCGTACGGCGGTGCCCGTCGCGATCGTGCTGTGCTCGGAGCACATTCGTTCCGATGCCGAGCCGACGCTTCGCTGGTTCCGTGAACAGGGCGTGCGTTGCCGTGTGATCTCGGGCGACAACCCGGTGACCGTGGGCGCCATCGCCGCGAAGGTGCAGTTGACCGGCGAGCGCAAGCCTGTGGCGATGGACGCACGTGAGCTGCCGAAGAACGTCGATGAGCTGGCCCGGGTGCTCGAGGGAGTGGACGTGCTCGGCCGTGTGCTGCCCGAACAGAAGAAGGCGATTGTGCAGGCGTTGCACACGCAGGACCATGTGGTGGCGATGACCGGCGATGGCGTCAACGACGCGCTGGCGATCAAGGAGGCGGATCTCGGCATCGCCATGGGCAATGCGGCACCGGCCACGAAGGCCGTGGCCGAGGTGGTGCTCGTCGATTCGAAGTTCTCGCATCTGCCCGACGTGGTGGCGCGCGGTCGGCAGGTGATGGCGAACATGGAGCGTGTGGCGAGCCTGTTCGTGACGAAGACCGCCTATTCCGCGCTGATTTCCCTCGGCGTGGTGCTCATGGGCATTCCCTTCCCGTATCTGCCCCGCCACATCAGTTACATCGGTGCGCTGACGATTGGCGCACCGGCGTTCTTCCTGGCTCTCGCCCCGAACACGCGCCGCTACATTCCCGGCTTCCTACGCAGGGTGGTCGCGTTCTCGGTGCCCTGCGGCATCGCCACGGGACTTTCGGTGCTGCTGAGCGCCTGGTTCATTCCCAGATTCATGCACTGGAATGTGTTCACCTCGGAGCAGCAGCTGTTCTGGTTGCGTTCGATGTGTGCCACCGTGCTGTTCCTCATGGGCATCTACGTGCTGTCCAGGGTGTCGAAGCCGCTCAATTCATGGCGTGGCTGGCTGGTGCTCGCCTTCGCCGCCGCCGGCGTGATCGGCGCGTGCATCCCGTTCATTGCGCGCTTCTTCGCATTCGGGCTGCCCGCGGGGCGCGCGGTGTGGATCCTGTTGCTGCAGATGGCCGTCGCCACCGTGCTGTTCGTCATCAGCATCTGGGTGTTCTCGCGCTTCCTGCCCAAGTGGATGCGGGAGGCGGGCCGCGAGACCGGGATTAATGGCGCATCTCACAATACAAACGGCTGAAAAAGGGTTGACACAAACGCCCTGTAGTGTTAGTGGCACGCAACATCCATGAGATTTCGGAGGAACTATGTCTCTGCGCGACGAACAGCTGGATGTCCTCAAGGTGGGCGACAAGTCGTATGACTACTACCGCATCGCCGATCTTGAAGGCGTCGATCACCTGCCGTACTCGCTGAAGGTGCTGGTCGAGAACCTGGTGCGCAACATCGACGGCGCCAACATCACCGATGAGCAGGTTCGGGAATTGCTCGCATGGGATCCTGCGGCCGATCCGAGCCATGAGATCCAGTTCATCCCCTCGCGTGTGGTGATGCAGGACTTCACCGGTGTGCCCTGCGTGGTCGACCTGGCCACGATGCGCGATGCCGTCAAGTCGCTTGGCGGCGATCCCGAGGTGATCAACCCCCAGGTGCAGTCCGACATGATCATCGACCATTCGGTGCAGATCGACGCCTACGGCGTAGAGAACGCCGTCGAGATCAACATGGACATCGAATACCAGCGCAACGGGGAACGCTACCGGTTCCTGCGCTGGGGGCAGCAGGCCTTCGAGAACTTCCGCGTGGTGCCGCCGGGAACCGGCATCATCCACCAGGTCAACATCGAATATCTGGCGCAGGTGGTCATGCGCAAGGAGCTCTCGAAGGGCACCACGCTGGCCTATCTCGATTCCTGTGTGGGCACCGACTCGCATACGACGACGGTCAACGGTCTGGGCGTGCTCGGCTGGGGCGTCGGCGGCATCGAGGCCGAGGCGGCCATGCTCGGCCAGCCGATCTCGATGCTGGTGCCGCGCGTGGTCGGCTTCAAGCTCACCGGATCGATTCCCGAGGGCGTCACCGCAACCGATGTGGTGCTCACGATCACCGATCTGCTGCGTCGTCATGGCGTCGTAGGCAAGTTCGTCGAGTTCTATGGCGAGGGCATCGCCTCGGTGCCGCTGGCGAACCGTGCCACGATCGGCAATATGAGCCCCGAATTCGGCTCCACCTGCGGCATCTTCCCAATCGACGAGGTGACCCTCGACTATCTGCGTCTCACCGGTCGCTCCGAGGAGCAGGTGGCCCTTGTCGAGGCCTATGCCAAGGCGAACAAGCTGTGGCATGACGTCAACGATCCGAATTTCGTGGAACCGAGCTATTCCGAGTACCTGGAGCTCGACCTGTCCACCGTGGTCCCGTCAATCGCCGGACCGAAGCGCCCGCAGGACCGCATTGAACTCAGCCATGCGAAGACCACCTTCGAGCAGACGCTTCCCGGATACATCACCGAGAAGACGAACGGCAACCCTGTTCCCGTCTCCACCGATTTCCGGGGTGATTTCGAATTGACGAACGGCGATGTGGCCATCGCCTCAATCACCTCGTGCACGAACACATCGAATCCCTCGGTCATGATCGCCGCCGGCCTCATCGCCCGTAATGCGGTCGCCAAAGGCCTCAAGCCCAAGCCATGGGTGAAGACCTCGCTGGCCCCCGGTTCCCAGGTGGTGGCCGACTACCTGAAACAGGCCGGGCTGCAAGACGACCTCGATCGTCTCGGCTACGAACTGGTGGGATTCGGCTGCGCCACCTGCATAGGCAATTCGGGCCCGCTGCTGCCCGAGATCTCCGAGGCGATCAATGCGAACGACCTCACCGTCACCGCCGTGCTCTCGGGCAACCGCAACTTCGAAGGGCGCATCAGCCCGGATGTCAAGATGAACTACTTGGCATCGCCGCCGCTTGTCATCGCCTACGCTTTGGCCGGCACGATGGACTTCGACTTCGAGCATGAGGCGCTTGGCAAGGATCCTGAGGGCAACGACGTCTATCTGAAAGACATCTGGCCCACGAATGCCGAGGTGGAGCAGGTGGTCAGCGGCAATGTGAGCCGTGAGATGTTCCTCAACGACTATGCCAGCGTGTTCGAGGGCGATTCGCGTTGGAAGGGGCTCGATGTTCCCGAGGGCGAGCTGTTCGCCTGGAACCCGGAGTCCACGTACGTGCGCAAGCAGACCTTCTTCGACGGCATGAGCGCCACGCCGGCTCCGGTCGAGGACATTCGCGACGCACGCGTGCTCGCGCTGCTGGGCGATTCGGTCACGACGGACCACATCTCTCCTGCGGGTGCGTTCAAGGCCTCGAGCCCGGCGGGCAAGTATCTCGTCGAACATGGCGTCGAGCCGAAGAACTTCAACTCATACGGATCGCGTCGTGGCAACCATGAGGTCATGGTGCGCGGCACCTTCGGCAATATCCGTCTGCGCAACATGCTCCTCGCCTCGGTGGGAGAGGAGGTCAGGCCCGGCGGTTACACCTACGATTTCCTGGCGATGAAGCCGACGACCATCTACGAGGCGTCCCGCGACTACATCGACAACGGCGTGCCGCTCGTCGTGCTCGGCGGCAAGGAATACGGCACCGGTTCCTCGCGCGATTGGGCCGCCAAGGGCACTGCGATGCTCGGGGTCAAGGCCGTCATCGTCGAAAGCTTCGAGCGCATCCACCGTTCGAATCTCATTGGCATGGGCGTGCTGCCATTGCAGTTCCCCGAGGGTGAGTCCGCCGAATCGCTGGGGCTTGACGGCACCGAGACCTACAGCATCACCGGCATCACCGAGCTGAACAACGGCGTCACGCCAAAAAGCGTGCATGTCGAGGCCACACACAAAGACGGCTCGAAGACTGAATTCGAGGCGGTTGTGCGCATCGACACACCGGGTGAGGCCGACTATTACCGCAATGGCGGCATTCTGCAGTACGTGCTGCGCAATCTCATGAAGTGAGCATTGGTCCGTCTTATATGGGAAGGGGCGCACCTCCAACGAGGTGCGCCCCTTCCCATATAAGACGTTATTTCAACGCTTGTTCAGTGCTTGCCGTTCTTCCCCGACATTCGATCCGCCTCGGAATTCACGATGGTCTGCACGCGCTCTTCCTGCAGTTCCTCACGCCTACGCTGCAGCTGGTCTTCCTTGGTGTCGGGCTCGCGAATGAACCCCATCTGGGCATAGGCGTCTTTGATGCCGGCGCTCACAGCGGCGCGGATGATGTAATACAGGACCCACAGTGCCAGCCCCACGACGATGATCGTGAACAGACTGCTCCACAGCAATGTCATATCTTTCTCCTTTGAAAGAGCGTTCGTTTGGTATTGCAAACGCTTTCATAGAACAGAATACACCAATCTGCGCAGATTGGAATGTTCTGGGATGCCGTGGATTGCAATCCGTGCGTCCTCGGATATCCTTGAGCCAGAGAATGAATCCCGAACCCAAGGAACGACGAACGCCATGACCAACGGAACCAGTGCCGACACCCGCGAGTACGAACGCATGCTGAGCGGCGAGCTGTACATCGCAGACGACCCGTACCTCAAGGAACACAGCCTCAAGCGTCGCAGGCTCGTGCAGGAGATCAACCGTTCGGACTACGACGAGTTCGACAAGCGTGAAGCCCTGTTCCGTGAACTGTTCGGCAGTTTCGGCGAAGGCTCGTACATCGAGCCGCCGTTCCGCGCCGATTACGGGTGCAACACCTACATCGGCAGGAATTTCTATGCGAACACCGACTGCATCTTCCTCGACGTGGCACGCATCGACATCGGCGACAACGTGTTCTGCGGCCCGCGGGTCAGCCTGCTCACACCCTATCACCCGATCGATGCGCAGGTGCGCAACGAACAGCTGGAGGGCGGCAAGCCAATCTCCATCGGCAACGACGTATGGTTCGGTGGCAACGTCACCGTGTGCCCGGGCGTCACGATCGGCGACGACGTGGTGATCGGCGCCGGCTCCGTTGTGGTCAAGGACATCCCCTCACATTGCATTGCCGTGGGCAACCCGTGCCGCCCGATCCGTGCCATCACCGATGCCGACCACGAACAGTGGCAGCGCAAGGCACGTGAATATCGTGCATGGAAAGAGGGAATCTAAGGCCGGCACGAACCCCGGCGCGTCACCCTTGTTACAATGACAGCGTGAGGCAAAGAACAGTGTCGATCATTGCGGGCGACCGGCAGGCGTCGTGCGGGCGCACCACGCATCCCTGCCACGATCGGCGTATGCCGGAAGGGGGACGTGATGTCGATTAGTGCCAGTGAGAAGCCGCTGTCGAAGGTGTTCACCTCCGACTACCGGTTCACCATACCCTCGTTCCAGCGATCATACAGTTGGCATGATGCGCAGATGCGGCAGCTCGTCAACGACGTCATGGACGCCTGCGCGTTGCACGACGGACCGTACTTCCTTGGGTCGCTGATTCTCGTGCATGACGAACGCGGCATGCACCAGGTGATCGACGGGCAGCAACGTCTGGTCTCACTGTCGATCCTGTTTTCGATCCTGCTTGCGTTGGAGGAGGACCCGCAGCTGACCTCCAGTCTGGAAGGACTGCTTATGGAGGCCGGCGACAAGCTGCGTGGCATCAACGCGGAGCCGAGACTCACCTTGCGTGAGCAGGATGAGGGGTTCTTCCGCGAATACGTGCAGCAGGGCGACCTCGAGGCGCTGTTCGACCTGCGCGAGACCGATATCCACACGCAGGCCCAGCGCAATATTCAGGGCAACACGAGATGCGCGTACGACATCCTGGCGCGTATGCAGGACGACGAACGCCGCCAGTTCGCGCAATACCTGGTCAACGATGTCATGTTCGTCATCGTGACCACAGACGACATCTCCGGCGCCTACCGCATCTTCGACGTGATGAACATGCGTGGCATGCCGTTGACCCCCTCCGACGTGTTCAAGGCGAAGGTGGTTTCGTCCATCTCACCGGCGGCACGCGACGCCTACGCCAGGTATTGGGACGAAATCATGGAGCCGATGGGCGACGACACCGAACGCATCGAACGCTTCTTCAAGGATCTCGACCTCATCGCCACCAAGACACCGCTGTGTGAATCACTCATCGCCGATTTCATGGACCATGTGCTCGAGCGCTATATGCGCAAGGGCGAGGGCATCGAATACATCGACGAGGTGCTGCGGCCATACGCGATCGCCAATGAGATCATTCACCGACCCGGAGAAAGCCTGTTGCCGGACGATGTGGTCGATCTGCTCATAGGACTCAATGACTACCCCTCCAAGGACTGGCATCCAGTCGCCATGTGGGTGCTCGTGCATTCGCTCAAAGGACTCGACGACCCTGACACCGTCGTCTTCGAACGGCAGACGGCGGATCATGGGCGCGAACACCAGGTGAAGGTGCATGACGCCCAACGTCTGCGTGACGTGCTCGCCTCGCTCGACCGCGTCACCGGCACCGATTGCCTGAACGGCAAGAGCGAGCTCGAACGGCGCACACGCGCGTCCACAATCGTGCGCGATCTGAACAAAGG
>NZ_CP109653.1:1957951-2366282 GCF_025908335.1 Bifidobacterium sp. KRGSERBCFTRI | reverse complement strand
AACAAAGGCATCCCATTGCAGCGCATCGCAGGCTTCCACGTCGACGGCGACGAGCAACGACTCGCCATGCTGCATCTGCGCGGCGAACTGTCGATCGACAGCAATATGAAACGCCTGCTGCTGATTCGTGCGAACGAGCAGCTGGCAGGGGGCCGTATCACCCGACCGCGTAGTCTCAATGCGGTGCCGCTCATTCCCGTACGTATACAGTCGGGGTCGGATTTTGCGGATTGGCCTGCCGGTCAGTGCGATTACTGGGCGGAGCGCATAGGCAACTATGTGCTCACCCAATCCACCCGCAAATCGATGGAGGGACTCGACGACTTCCAGACGCGACGAGCCCGCATTCTGCGCAGCCCAAGCTCACGCCAGTTCCCGTTGACGCGCGTGATCGGCGAACTTGAGAAGCTGACGCCGCAGTTCCTGCAATTGCGGCAGCACCAGATCGTCGAGCTGATCGCACAGGCGTGGAACATCAATCCGGGGGAGCTGGGATCCTTGGCAGAGCCGCAGGGGCAGTCCGATCGCACAGGCACATCCGCGCATCGCAGTCGACGCACGTCGAAGCGTGTGACGGTGGGCGAAGTGGTGCGCGCCGGTCTGCTCACGGTGGGGGACCGATTCGTATGGAACCGCCCACGCAAGCACGAGATCTGGCGTATCACCGTCACCGAGTCTGGGTTCCGGGGCGAGGACGGCACCGAATATGCGACGCCGACGTCCGCCGCCCGCGCCATCGGAGGTTCCTCGGCGAGCCTGAACGTATGGAAGCGGGAATCCGACGGCCGTGCATTGAGCGATATCTGGAAGACCTATCGCACCTCGATGTGATGGTCATGGATGTGACGGTCATGCGACGTCAGCCATTCGATGGCGAGCTTCGTGCGGTTCGAGATGTGCGTCTTCGCCAGAATGCCGCTGATGCGGTTGCGCACGGTGCCCTCGCTCAGGAACAGCTTCGCCGCAATCTCACGATTGTCGAGCTCCTCGGCGACCAGCTCGACGATGTCATGCTCCCGGTCGGTGAGATGCGCGAATCTGGGATCATCCGGTAATGGGGACGCCTTTGGTTCCTCCACATTCCCGGACGCATCGTGCATCGGCAGGTTGCGCAGCACGTCCGCGCCCAACACCACCTGCCCGGCCATGACCGCCTGCACTGCTGGAATCACCGAAGCCACGTCCTGTTTGATGAGATAGCCTTTCGTGCCCAATTCGATGGCACGGCGAATGTACTCCGGGTCGGCGAAAGTGGTGAGCACGAGAATGCGCTCGCTGGCTTCAAGGCCGTCGGTGCCCGGCATCTGCACGTCGATGAGCAACACATCCGGTTTCTGACGTGCATAGGCCACCACGGCGGCGGCCCCGTCATGCGCAGTCCACACGACCTCGGCGGTGCCGGTGGTCGTGAGGATCGTGCCGATGGACGAGCAGACAATAGGGTCATCGTCAACAATCGCGACCTTCATCGCATATTCCTTTCCGCTGTTTTCGGGACGGACATGAACACGCGCCAGCCGCCGTTATGGTAGCCGCAGGTGGCTGTGCCATCCAATGCGCGCGCCCGTTCCTCGATGTCGGCGATTCCAATGCCCATGCTCGCCACGCGGCCGCGTTCCGGTACGCCGCCGTTGCCCTGCACGATCAGCTGCCACAACCCCGGCAAATCAATCAGATGCACGTGGGCCTCAGAAGCTGCGCTATGCCGGATTGTGTTCGTCAACGCTCCGCGAATCACGGCCGTGAATGCATGTGCCACATGGGAAGGCACGGCATCGATGGCATTGGAGAGGCGAATCTCGACATCAGATTGCTTGGCGGTGGCCATGGCATCCTCGACCATCGCCCGAAAATCAGTGCCTTCGTCTTTGAGACCATGCACGGATTTGCGAATCATCGTCATCGCCTCGTCGAGGGTATGACCAAGCTGCCCGAATTGATCGGCATGCAGCGTGTCACCGGTGCTGGTGGCAATCACTTGGTCCGCATTCGTCAGCATGATCGCACGAGTGAGCAGATGTCCCACATTGTCGTGGATCTCGCGTGCGATGCGTGTGCGTTCGGTGAGCCGCGCATGCTGCAGGTCCGCCGACCTGGCGGATTCGACATCGGCGAGACGAGCGCGCGAACGGCGGATACGTTCCCGTTGGTCGTCTGCCAACGATTGGAAGCACCGTTGTCTTCGTTGCGCGAGTGCGAATACCCAGCCGCCGAGAACTGCGAGGGAGGTGAGCGCACATAGAATCCAAAGGGCCATCACGAGCGGCGAGGTGGCTGCGGCTGACAGATCGTGCAATGCCGGACTGTGCTGACCGGCCACGATTCCGCAGACCAGTGGGGGGACGCAGACCAGCATTTGGAAAGACCTGCCCAACGACTGCACCCGCAATCCCAGATCGAAGCCCACGATCGGCATCAGCGCGATCCATTGCGGAACAAACAGGCAGACCATGCAGAACATCATGGCGAGTGCGATCCAGCATCTGAGGGGAGCCAGACGGATCAACGAGCAGAGGATCACGCAGAACAGCAGACCAATGACGAAGGTGGTATCGGTGTCGCCGCTCAGCATCACCGAGAACAGCACGCTGACGACGAACATCAGCGCATGAGCTCCCACGGAGATGATCATGCCGTTGTCTCTCCCCTCCTATTCTGTTCCATTGTTCATGACAACAGGGCGAATGTCATGCCGAATGGTGACAAATGTCACCATTCGTACAAAAACGGTGATTCCTGGCACCGTGTCGGCCGTTGCCTGTTCGGCAATATGGAGGCATGAACACAGCAGAGAACAACGTACAGCGCGATGCCGCACCAGCGATCGAGGTGCGCGAACTGGTGAAACGATATGCCGACAAGCTCGCGCTCGACTATTTGAACATGAACGTGCGCACTGGGGAGATTTACGGATTGCTGGGGCCGAACGGTTCCGGCAAGACCACCGCGATCAACTGCATTCTCGGGTTGCTCACCTATGATTCGGGCCAAATCCGTGCATTCGGCGGCAAGATGGGCCCCACCGCCTACGACCTGAAGCGCAGGATCGGCGTGGTGCCTCAGGACGTGGCTGTATTCAACGAGCTCACCGTGCAGGAGAACATCGAGTACTTCTGCTCGCTGTACGTCGCTGACAAGATGAGACGTGCGCGGCTGGTGGACGAAGCAATCGAATTCGTGGGACTCGAGGATTACCGCAGATTCCGCCCGCGCAAGCTCTCAGGAGGTCTGCCGCGCCGATTGAACATTGCATGCGGCATAGTGCACCAACCCGAACCCATCTTCTTCGACGAGCCGACGGTGGCGGTGGATCCGCAAAGCCGCAACTCGATTCTCGAAGGCATCAAACGGCTCAACGAGCGTGGCGCGACCGTCGTGTACACGAGCCATTACATGGAGGAGGTCGAGCAGATCTGCGACCGCATCCAGATCATAGATCACGGCCGTCAGATCGCCATCGGCACGGCCGACGAGCTCAAGCGCATGATCGAGGCCGGCGAGCGAATCACCGTCGAAGCGCCGGCGTTGAGCGCGAATGAGGCCCTGTGCCAACGGGCCGTCTCGATGTTGGGTGACTTGGAGGCTGTGCACGAGGTGACGTTCGAGAACGACGAGCTCGTGGTGGTCTGTTCGCAGGGCGAGCACAATCTCATCGATGTGCTGCAGGTGCTGCGCTCGCTCGACATCCCCATGGGGCATGTGAGCTCCCGTGCGCCGACGTTGAACGACGTGTTCCTCGCCCTCACCGGGACCGACCTGCGCGATTGAGCGTGCGGCACATACGACGAAGGAGGTGAATACATGTGGAGTACATTCCTCAACACCATGCGCGTGAATCTGCGTGAGAAGAGTTCGGTGTTCTGGCTCTTCTGCTTCCCGATCATTCTGTCGACGATGTTCATGGGCATGTTCGGCAACATCGGCGAGGTCTATGAAATACATACGATGAGGTTCGCAGTGGTCGCGGACGCGAACTTCTGCAGGGCGACCAACGCGCGTCAGATGCTGCATGCGATGCAGCGGAATCCACTGCGGAACGAGGGCTGCGGGAACGCCATGGAAGGCGCTGCGCCCGATACGGCGTCCGGGCAGGTGGGTTCCGAGCTCAGGAACCTGTTGGAATTGCAGGCCGTGTCAAACGTCAAGGAGGCCAAGGGCCTCATCAACGCCGACCACGGGGTGCGTGGCTACATCAACGCCACGGAAGACGGGCTGCTGAACCTGACGATCAGTCGTGCCAGCGTCGCATCCGTCAACGATGACACCGGAAATTCCGGCTTCAGTGCATCCCTCAACATTCTGCATGGTGCCGTAGGCATGTTCAATAGGCGAGCCATCACCGTGACCGAGCTGCTCAACACCGATTCGGGCGTGTTCCGTGATGCCACGTTCACCAAGGAGATGGGCGATACCCCGACGTTCACGAAAGTTGTGAGCCCCACCCATTTCAAGCCGACCGAATCCGTCCGATTCTACTATGCGCTGCTCGCCATGACCGCACTCATGTCGATGACCTTCGCCACCACGACCGTGTGCGCCACGCAGGCGAATCTTTCGGCGCTTGGTATGAGACGGTCGCTGGCCCCGCTCTCCAAGTTCAACCAGCTCATGGGAGGTTTCCTCGCCAGCTGGCTATGCGCATCGGTGTCGATGGTGGTTGCGACGCTCTACGTCCATTTCGTGTGCAAGGTCGATTTCGGCGGCCGTTGGCCCGTGCTCGTCCTGGCGCTGCTGCTCGCGTCCCTTACCGCCAATGCGCTCGGCACGCTCATAGGATCGTTGCCGAAGCTCACTTCCGGCGTGAAAATAGGCATCACCACCGCGCTGTCGTGCGTGCTCTCGATATTCAGTGGACTCTACGGCACCGGCGCAATGAACCTGAGCGACTGGACCCAACGCAACGCCCCCGGATTCGCCATCGTCAATCCCACCCAGCAGATCACGAACCTGTTCTACGACTTGCTCCACTACGATTCCTACGCCCCGTCCCTACGCACGTCGGGCATTCTCCTCGCAATGACCGTGCTCGCTCTGACACTGTCCACGATCTTCCTCAGGAGGCAACGCTATGAGCACCTTTAGAACATGCTGGCGAGTCCTGTTCGCCCAACGAACCATGATCCTCGTCTACATCGTCTACCTGAGCCTCATGATGTTCGGGCTGTCCTGGAGCATCATCCAGAACCTTTCGAACACCGACAACTCCACCACCTATGAGACGCTGCGACCCGAAGTGGCGGTGGTCGACCGGAATGGGGGCGTCGGCTCAGGGTTCTCGGATTCGCTGAGGAAATTCCTGTCCAAGGACTGCGACCTCGTCGATGTGGGCACCACCTCCCAGGACCTGCAGACCGCTGCGGCCTCAAACTATGCCGACCTCATCGTCATCATTCCCGAACACTATGTCGATGACCTGGCTGCGGCATTCACCTCGGATTCCGCCGTCCCCGAGCTGCAGATGGTCACCAGCTTCACCGGAGCCTACGGCTCCCTCGCCAAACTGCAGGTGGAGGATTTCCTGAACCTCACCCGGATGACTGCGCTTGCAGATGCAGCGTCGTCGGGTTCCTCCGTTAGCGTCGCCTCATTGAATGCGGCGGCCGGTTCGGTGATCGCGGATCTTACCGGCAATGCCGACGCCTACCCGCAGATCGCCATCGCCGAGGACCCGGCAGGGACCGACGACCGGGAGGCGAACGGACGGTACGCGTTCCAGACGATGATGGACATGGGAGCCTATCCGATGGTCGCGGCAATGTTCACGATCACCGCAATGACGATGGGATCGTTCTCGGGGGCAAGGGTACGCAGACGCATGTATGCCTCACCGCAACGCACCGGTTCGATGCTGTTCCAGCAGTTCGCCTGTTGTGGCTTGTTCGGTGTGCTCGTGAGCCTGTTCTATCTGGCGCTCGCCCTGGCTCTTCCGGTGGCGGCCGGCTTGCCGATCACCGGCGTCGACCCGAGGGGATTCCTACTGTGCGCATTGACGATGGTCGCCTATAGTCTCACGGCCGCGGCCAGTGGCTTCATGGTGAGCATGATCGCCGTCAACAGTGCGGCAATCAACGCGATCGCCAATGTGTATGGTCTGGTCATCATGTTCACCTCGGGCATGGCGTTCCCGGTGGATCTGATGCCCAAGGTGATGATCGTCATAGGCAAATGCACCCCGGGTTGGTGGTTCTGCCGGTCGATCAGCGCCGCGATGAATTCCGAAGGCACCGTGAGCGTATCCAACTGGTTCCCGGGTATTGCGTTGGTGCTTCTGTTCGGCGTGGCGTTCATCGCATTGGGACTCGCCTTGTCGCAGATGCGCCGTCTGCGCCCGAATCTTGCGGCTCCGGCCTCGACCCAATTGGCCGAGGTCTAGCGAAACAGGCGAGGGCATATCTGAGGGGCAGAGGCGCTTCGTCAAGGTGTCTGCGCGCTACGCGCGTAGCACGCTCCTCAGCGCCGCTGCCCCTCAGATATGCCCTCGCCTGAACCGGAGCGTGTCAGGCGACGTACATCGCCGCAGGGTAGGAGAGATGGTTGATCTCAGGCAGTTGGTCGACCGTCACATAGCCTGCCGGCGCATTGAGCACATTGGGGATGCGGTTGACCATCGTGGCGCAGGTGTGCTCCACAGTCGCTGGTTTGACCACATGGAATTCGGTGTCGGGTTCGCCTTCGATTCTCCAATCGCACATATCGCCGTCGTCCGGCCCATACACCTTGCCGATGCATGAGGTCTCGATGGTGAGTCCCTGCATCGTCTCGGTCGTGACGACCGCCGACATGCCGATGCACACCCCCGCCGGAATCGTCTCGCCCATCGTCTCCGAATACACATCGACATCGCTGAAGTAAGGCACCGCACGCTGCGTCTGCGACTTGATCGTCAGTCCGAGCCTCTGCACCAGCGATTCATTGGAGTTCCACACGTATGACGGCACCACCTCGTCGGGATGCGCCAGCTGCTCCTCGAACTGCTCGGCCGTAAGACCCACGCCGTGCGCTTTGGCAAGCGCCAGGCCGTAATCCTCGACATTGTAGCTGGTGGCGCCGCTGATCTTCGTCATCGAATTGCACCCGCCTGCCACCTGGGCCACCATGTTGATCCAGAAGATGTCCTGCATCCCCGAGCCGACCATGGTGGCGCCGTTCTCCTTGGCGATGCGGTCGAGGCGGTTGGTCACGGCCGGATTCGTCGTCCACGGGTAGATCGCCTCCTCGCAGGTGGTGATCACGCTGATGCCGCGGGAGAGACATGCCTCGCACATCGGTTCGATGTCGTCCATGAAGCTGAACAGCGTGACGACCGCAATGTCCGCATCGCATGAGTCGAGCACGGCGTCGGCGTCATCGCTGATCGTCACGTTGAGCGGTCCGATTCCGGCGAACTCGCCGACATCCATGCCCACCACGTCGGGGTTCACATCGATGGCACCCACAATCTGCATGCCTTTGTCATGCATGTACCTGACGGTGTACTTGGCCATCTTGCCGCAGCCGAATTGGATTGCGCGAATAGGTTCCATAACCACTCCTTTGCTTGACGGCCATCACGCCTCGTTGCGTGTGCGGGCCGTGCCTCCCACTATAGCGGACGAAACCCCGCCGGCGTCCGGCTTCGCGGAACCTCCATAATCGGCAGGCCGTCTGCGGAATACCTGCGTTCCATGGCTGTTGCCTACAATGAGTGAAGATGCATATGCTCCCAGCCGGCTTTCAGCCTCCTCTGGGGGTATTCCCTGCACGAACAGCCTATACTGTTAGCACATACGACAGAAGGAACGAACATGACTTATGGGCAGCAGCCTATGAACGGCTCGCCATATGGCCAGCAACCATATGGGCAGCAACCGATGAACTATGCCAACACGATCAATGTTCAGGCCTCGCAGTCATACGAGCGCGCCGAGCATGTCTCGGTGACGCGCGCATACGGCGAGATGTGCCTGGGCCTGCTCGTCACCGCCGCCATGGCGATCTTCACGCAGATGAGCGGCTTCTACATGCGCTTCCTGCAGGCTACGGGCGGCATGGGCATGTGGATCCTCGCCATCGTCGAGATCGGTCTGGCCATATATCTGGGCATGCGCGTGATGAAGATGTCCACCACGGCCGCCCGCGTGTGCTTCTACGTGTATGCGGCGCTGATGGGCGTCACGCTGAGCACCATCTTCCTGGCCTACGATCTGGGCACCATCGGCATCGCATTCCTGGTGAGCGCCGGCTTCTACTTCGCACTCACCATGTTCGGTCTGACCACGAAGGGCAACATGCTCAAGGCGGGTCCGATCCTCATGATCGCACTGGTCGTGCTCATCATCGCCGAGGTGATCATGATGTTCGTGGCGCCGAGCAACACGATGCTCAAGGTGGTCACCGCAATCGGCATCCTGCTGTTCGCAGGACTGACGATCTATGACGCGCAGTTCACGAAGAAGGCGTTCGCCGTCTATGCCTCGCAGGGACCGGAGGCAATCAAGAAGATCTCCATCCTGTGCGCGCTGAACCTGTACCTCGACTTCATCAACCTGTTCCTGTACATTCTGCAGGCGCTTGGATTGAGCCGCGATTAGAACCGACAGGTTCCGTCCGGGCACTCCCAACAGATGGGGCGACCGTGGAAACACGGTCGCCCCATCTGTTTTCCGCTGCGGAAGCTCACTGCCCCTTGAGCGTCGCATTGCGAATCGGGGAGTCCTCATTCGCGGTCGGTGCCTCGCCACCCTGCGGTGCGCCGTTGATGTCGCGATGAATCGTCTGCATCTGCGTCTCCACGTTCTGCAATGCACGCGCGCAGTCCAGCAGCGTCTGTGAATGCTCGGCGTGCTTGTCGTCGGGCAGATCGGTCTTGTAGCGCAGCGCATGCTCCAGACTCGCCCAGTAGTCCATCGCGATCGTGCGGAACTGCACTTCGACCGGCGTGTAATGCGCGCCGCTCGACAGGAACACCGGCACCGCATAGATCACATGCAGCGAGCGGTAGCCGTTCTGCTTGGGGTTGCGTATGTAATCCTTCACGCGCAGCACCTGAATGTCCGATTGCGCCGAGAGGTAATTCGCCACCGAATACACGTCGTCCCGGTAATTGCAGATCACGCGTATGCCAGCGACGTCGAACAGGTTGTCACGAATCGCCTCCACCGTATAGGGAAGGCCACGTCGGTCGAGTTTGCCCAGAATAGATTCGGTTGATTTCAATCTGCGTTCGAGGTGGTGGATTGGATTATGAGAGAACTGCACCTGAAATTCGGAGTCGAGAATCTCGAGTTTCGTGCTGATCTCGTACATCGCACCTTCGTAGATCTGCATCTGGTTGATGAAATCGGTAATCAGGTCGACGCCCCGTTCCCCCTCCTCGGTGCCGTCCAATCCGAGCGAATGCCCGGCCGCCGTCAGGCGGGCGCGGATCTCCGCGGTGTTCATCCGTTTCTGTCTGTCGAGTATCACATTGCCATTGTAGAAAACGAGAGCGAACAACGCGTGCGGAATCCACGTCCGGGCGACCCACTGTGCCGAGCTTCGGTTAGCATGGCCTCTATGAACGAAGACATGATGACGCCTGAGGAACGCCGCACGAACATATCGCAAGCACAGCATACGACGCAGGTCGAGCCCGGCGCCCCGCAGTACGGGGGAGCATCCGGCCGTGGTCGCGGTCTGTATTATGTGCACACGCTTGGCTGCCAGATGAACGTGCACGATTCCGAGCGCATCGCGGGCGTGATGGAGGAGAACGGCTACCGCCCGGCGAGCGAGGAGCAGTTCCTGGCGCACGATGTCGACGTCGTGATCATGAACACGTGCGCGGTGCGAGAGAATGCCACAGAACGCATGTATGGCACCATCGGCAAATGGAAGCGTTTCAAATACAGGAACCCGCATGCCCAGATCGCCATCGGCGGCTGCATGGCGCAACTCGACCGCGAACGCATCGCCAAACGTACGCCATGGGTGGATGCCGTGTTCGGCACGAAGAACATAGAGGACCTTCCCGCATTGCTCGATCAGGCCCGTGCAGCGCAACACACACAGGTGAAGGTGAACGAGGATCTCACGCTCTTCCCGAGCCAGCTGCCCGCACACCGCGCCTCCGCCCATTCCGCATGGGTGGCCATCTCGATGGGGTGCAACAACACGTGCACCTTCTGCATCGTGCCCACCACCCGTGGCAAGGAGCGCGACCGCAGACCGGGCGACGTACTCGCCGAGATCCGCGAGACGGTGACGAACGGGGCGAAGGAGATCACGCTGCTGGGGCAGAATGTGAACTCGTATGGCTATGGCATAGGCGACCGCTATGCGTTCTCCAAGCTGCTGCGCGCCTGTGGCGAGATCGAGGGACTGGAGCGCGTGCGGTTCACCTCGCCCCACCCGGCGGCATTCACCGACGACGTGATCGCCGCGATGGCCGAGACCCCCAATGTGATGCATCAGCTGCATTTCCCGCTGCAATCCGGATCCGACCGCATCTTGCGCGCCATGCGCCGCTCATACCGTTCCGAGAGGTTCCTGGGCATTCTCGCGAAGATTCGTGAGGCGATGCCGGATGCACAGATCTCCACCGACATCATCGTCGGCTTCCCGGGCGAGACGGAGGAGGATTTCCAGCAGACCCTGCGCGTGGTTGAGGAAGCCAGATTCTCGTCGGCCTTCACGTTCATCTATTCGCCGCGGCCCGGCACGCCCGCAGCCGCAATGGAACAGGTGCCCTATGACGTGGCCCTCGACAGGCTCGAACGTCTGCTCGCCGTGCAGGAGCGCATTACCGAGGAGATTCTCGAGAAGTTCGTGGGCCGTGACGTCGAGGTGATGATCACCGGTGTGACCGGGAAGAAGGATGCCGAGACGCACCGCTACACCGGTCGCGAGAAAACCGGCGTGCTGGTGCATGTGGGGGTGCCCGAAGGGCATGATGCACCGCAGATCGGTGATTTCGTCACTGCCACCGTCACCCATGCTGGCCGTCATAACCTGATTGCAGACCCCGATCTCGCCAAAGGACAGACCTATGCCATCCGCAGGAGTTGAGCGCCATGACGGCGCGCGTGTGATCTCGATCGTCGGCCCCACCGCCTCTGGGAAAACTGGCCTGGGCATCGCGATCGCCCGGAGACTCGCCGATCGTGGTGAACGTGCCGAGATAGTGAATGCCGACGCCTACCAGATGTACCGCGGCATGGATATCGGCACCGCGAAGGCGAGCGACGAGGAACGTGCGGCGGTCAGGCATCATCTGCTCGACGTGATTGAGCCGAGCGAGACGATGTCTGTCGCGAGGTTCCAACAGATGGCGCGTGAAACCATCGCCGATCTCAAGTCGCGTGGCATACGGCCGATTCTGGTCGGTGGCTCCGGCCTGTACGCCCGTGCGGCCATCGACGACATCTCCTTCCCGGGCACCGACCCGCAGATTCGGGAGCATCTGGAGGAGCGTGAGCGAACCGAGGGAGCCACGGCATTGTTCCGCGAGTTGGCGGTCAAGGATCCGCAGGCGGCCGAGCATATGGATCCGCGCAATCCCCGTCGCATCATTCGCGCACTCGAAGTGATCGAGGTGACCGGCAAACCGTATTCGGCCACGTTGCCCCGGTACCGTTATGTGATTCCGTCGGTGCAATTGGGGCTCGACCTTGACCGTGCCGATCTGGACAAGCGCATTGACGTGCGCACGAGGCAGATGTTCGACGGGGGCTTCGTGGATGAGGTGGCGCGTCTGCGTTCCCATCTGGGGCCAACCGCAGCCCGTGCGCTCGGCTACCAGCAGGTGATCGACCATCTCGATGGTCTGGTCGATTTGGACGACACCATGGCAGACATCGCGCAGAAGACCAAGCGCCTCGCCCGCAAGCAAATGGGATGGTTCGGCCGAGACCCACGCATCCACTGGCTCTCGGCATTGAACCCGGCTCTGGTCGACAATGCGATGGCGGTCATCGACCACGCCGACGCCGGCGACTACGATGCCATCGACATGCATGCACAGGAATATGTGCAGCATCATCTGGGCGATATTCGCCGGCCGTCTGGTGCGGGACCGGTCTGAGGTAGAATTCAACCGTTATGGCACAATCATCTTCCAAATCATCGAAGGGCAGGACCGCCCGTTCCTCCTCCGGCGGCGGGACGGGGTCACGTGCAGGTTCCGCGCAGAGTTCACAGGGTGGTGCGCGGAACCAAGGAGCGGAACCGTTCTGGCACAAGGCATTGCTATGTGTGCCACGGGCGTTCGGCTCTGCCGTGCGTAAGGTGAGCGTGGGGGAGTACGACCCGGCGTATCGTCGGGATGGATTGTGCTTCGTCATGATCATCCTCGCCGTGTTCTTCTGCGGGTCCGAATGGTTCCGCGTCGACGGAGCGCTCGGACGCGGGCTGCACTCGTTCGCCTCCGCGATCTTCGGTGTGATGAGCGTGGTGGTGCCGGTGCTGCTCATCGTGTTGGCGATTCGCCTCATGCGCAACTCCGGCAAGCAATCCCACAACACGCAGGTGATTGCCGGTGGAGTGATGTTGCTGTGGTCGATCTGCTCGATCATCGACGTGATCATGGCTGCGGACACGAAGGAGTTCTCCTGGCAGAACATTCAGCAGGCCGGCGGTCTGGTCGGTTTCGTCGTCGGATCACCTCTGGCATGGGGGCTCTCCCAGACGTTCGCAATCATCGTGTTCGTCGTGGCTGCGGTGTTCTCCGTGCTGTTGATGACGCGCACCCATGTGACCGAGATTCCGCAGAAGCTGAGTAGATTCTCCCGGCGGGGATCTGCTGATTCCGCGGATGCGCAGCAGTCGGATCCCGAGGTCGGGCAGTTCCTGAACGAGGTGCGCGTGGGCGACGATACATTGGCGTTCGCGGATGGCGTGCCTGCGCATGACGGCACTGACGTGCCGGAACCGGACAGCAAGGTCGGCTTCCTCGCCAGGCTGTTCCATCGACGCGGGAAGGGCCCCGGCACCGACACGAAACTCGATCGCTATGCAGGTGACGAGGCGTTCCTCAACGCCGCGAGCCGCCATGGGGATGCCAACGAAACGGATCTGCACGAGGGCCCGCGCAGGGTGAGCAGTGGCGGTGCCTTCAATGACGACGCCACGCGAAGCATCGACTCGGGCACATGGAACGCCCAGCCTTCAGGCACCATTCCGCTGCCATCCGGCTCCATGCCCGCAGCGACGGCCACCGGCACCGATCCCTGGGCGCATCTCGATGCGGAGGGCGAGACGATGGTGGTCTCCACCCAGACCGGCGAGATCCTCGACCGGTCGCCGGCCTCGTCGCCCATGCCGCCAACCGGCTCCAGGATACCGCCGGCCATGCCATCCCCCGCGACGCCTGAAGACCATGAAGGCATGCCTGACATTCCGCAACAGCCTGATGCGCCATACCATCTGCCGGATCTGAACCTGCTCGTCAAGGGCAAACCGCATGCCGCGCACACTCAGGCGAACGACACGGTGATCCATGCGCTGAATGAGACGTTCCGCCAGTTCAAGGTGGATGCGAAGGTGGTGGGATTCCTGCGAGGCCCCTCGGTCACGCAGTATGAGGTGGAGGTGGCACCGGGAGTCAAGGTGGAGAAGGTGACGAACCTCGACAAGAACATCGCCTACGCTGTGGCCAGTTCGGATGTGCGCATCCTCTCGCCAATTCCAGGCAAGAGCGCGATCGGCATCGAGATTCCGAACGCCGACCGTGAGATCGTGCATCTGGGTGATGTGTTGCGCTCCGACAAGGCGATGAACGACCCCAATCCTATGCTCACCGGTGTGGGCAAGGACGTCGAGGGGCATTTCGTGACTGCCGACCTCACGAAGATGCCGCATTTGCTGGTGGCAGGTGCGACGGGTTCCGGCAAGTCGAGCTTCATCAACTCGATGCTCACGTCGATCATCATGCGCGCCACGCCCGATCAGGTGCGTATGATCATGGTCGATCCGAAGCGCGTGGAACTCTCCGCATATGCGGGTATTCCCCACTTGATCACACCGATCATCACTGATCCGAAGAAGGCGGCCCAGGCATTGGAATGGGTGGTCAAGGAGATGGACGCCCGATACAGCGATCTGGAGTTCTTCGGCTTCCGTGACGTGAAGGATTTCAACAAGGCGGTGCGTGCCGGCAAGGTCCATGCGCCGGCGGGGTCGAACCGCAAGGTGGCCCCTTATCCGTCGCTGCTCGTGGTCGTCGACGAGATGGCCGACCTCATGATGGTGGCCAAGAACGACGTGGAGAGCTCGATCCAACGCATCACACAGCTGGCGCGTGCGGCGGGCGTGCATCTGGTGCTCGCCACCCAACGCCCTTCCGTCGATGTGATCACCGGCCTGATCAAGGCGAACATTCCGTCACGTCTGGCTTTTGCGACTTCCTCGGCCACCGATTCGAGGGTCATTCTCGACACCACCGGCGCCGAGACGCTCATCGGTCAGGGCGACGCGCTTTTTCTGCCCATGGGCTCGGCCAAGCCGATTCGTGTGCAGGGCGCCTGGGTGAACGAGTCTGAGATCCGCAAGGCCGTCGAGTTCGTGCGCACGCAACGTAAGCCGCACTACCGCGAGGACATCGAGCAGATGGCCAAGGAAGCGGACCAGAAGAAGGTCGATCCCACCGAGGACATTGGCGGTGATATGGACGAACTGCTGCAGGCCGCCGAACTCGTGGTCAGTTCGCAGTTCGGTTCCACCTCCATGCTGCAGCGCAAACTGCGCGTCGGCTTCGCAAAGGCCGGTCGACTCATGGATCTGCTTGAATCGCGTGGGGTGGTGGGGCCGTCCGAAGGTTCGAAGGCCCGTGAGGTGCTGGTGCAGCCTCAGGATCTGCCGCAGGTGCTTGCGTTCATCAAGGGGGAGAGCGGCAGCCTGACCGGTGCCAGAGCCCCGGCTGAACCGACCTCTGGCGCCTCCGGCACTGCCGAGTACTGATGTACTTGGTGCTGGGCGTGCCCGGCGGCATGCCGGTGTGAATGTTTCTCGGGATATGGTGCAGGTTGTCCGACACGGCAACGCTATGGACATGTAAGCGAGTACGCTAGCCACTATGGAGACTGAGAAATCAACCAAGCAATCGATGTGGAGCCAGTGGAGTTCACCGCCGAACCTGGTGACGCTCGCCCGAATCGTACTCGTTGTCGTGTTCCTGGGACTCTACATCGGCGGTGGTGCATGGGGTGCCCGCAACATCGGCATGCGGTGGGGCGCCGCCATCGTGTTCATCATCGCCGCGTCGACCGATAAGATCGATGGTTGGATGGCACGCAAATACAATCAGGTGACGGAACTGGGCAAGCTCCTTGATCCGATCGCCGACAAGCTGCTCACGCTTGGTGCGCTCGTCGTGGCCGCCTGTTTCAACGAATTTGGCAACATGTGGATTGGCTGGATCGTCACCGGACTCTACGTGGTGCGTGAGATCGGCATCACGATCATGCGGTTCTTCGTCATCGACCACGGCGGCAAGGTGATCGCGGCGTCGCAGGCGGGCAAATACAAGACATTCACGCTCTGCCTGGGTCTCGGATTGCTGCTGATCCCGGTGTGGAGCTTCACGCATGCCGTGTCGCAGCCGGCGTGGTTGACCGTGTACTTCATTGTCGCGTATGCGCTCATCTACTTCTCGCTCATTCTGTGCCTGTATTCCGGTTACGAGTATCTGCGAGGCGTGTTCGCGAAACCTGCGGTGACGCGCAAATAGGCGAATATCTGACCAACGGTCGCAACGATCGCATACGGGCCCGCGTACTTCGGTGTGCGGGCCCGTTGCTTTGCCGTTGCATATGCAAAACATGCAGACAACACGCCGTTATTCACAATGTCTGCACAATTTTTCACACTGAGAGTGAACGGCATGCAGATGACGACGTGGAGGGAGCAGGTGTGGCAGAACTTTTCGAGGTCGCCGAACTCGCCGGTGTGACCGACGTGGCCGATGTACAGCGGTATTGCGACGAACAGGCGCGCCATATTCTTGCTCACTGCGACGTCCGGGGACTCAAGATTGCATGCGCAGAGTCCCTCACCGCTGGTCTGCTCGCGGATTCCTTTGTGCGGATTCCGGGGGCGTCGAGCGTGTTCCTCGGTTCTGCGGTGACGTATGACATTCACGCCAAGGCGATGGTGTTGGGCGTCGATGCGGAACTCTTACGGACCCATGGCGCGGTCGACCCGGAAGTCGCGCGGCAGATGGCCCGCGGGGCCGCCCATCTGTTTTACCAAGAGCAATATGCGCATGGAGTCGTGGGGTTGTCTACCACTGGTGTCGCAGGGCCCGGACCCGACGAGGGAAAACCGGCAGGAACCGTGTATATCGGCTTCGATGTGCCGTGTTTTTCTCATAGCGTAATACAGGAACGTGATTTTGCGCTCAGATTAGCGTTACGCGGCTCGCGAGAACTGGTTAGACATCTCACCGTGGCCTGTGTTCTGGGAAAAATGAGAGAATTCACAGGTTCTTCACAGGAAAAAATTCCGATAATGGAGACAAGGGAAACTCATGAGGGGTAGTAGGAAAGGAAAGGTGTTCGTGATGGAACAGATGACAATGGTTAACGAGCAAGTTGAAGTCATCGGTTGAGACTCCGGAGCAGGTGCGCTCAGGCAGTGCACGCATGCGCGAACTCACTCCGGCCCAGCGTCGTGCGGTGATGTTCGCCCAGCAGCAGGTTCTTCGTGCCCGTGCCGCAAAGAAGGCCAAGGACGAGCATCAGGCCGCCCTCGCACGCATGTGGCAGGAGGAAGACGCCGAGACCGCGCGTCCGCGCGCGATGGTGCACCGTCGTGAGACCGTGGGCGAGGTGAAGGAAGTGTCCCTGCGCAAGGCGATCGGGCATGTACTGCGCGACCTTCGTACACGCGATCACAAGACGTTGCGTGAGGTGAGCGAGAAGGCGGGCGTGTCCCTCGGCTACCTCTCCGAAGTCGAGCGTGGCCAGAAGGAGGCCAGCTCCGAGCTGCTGGCGTCCATCTCGGAATCGCTGGGTCTGAGCACATCGCAGATGCTGCGCATGGTCGCGGATTACCTCGATTCCGTCGAGGCGTGAATTCGGGCGTTCGCCTATGAATGTCGGCCCGCTGCTTTGGTGGCGGGCCTTTTTCGTGTCTATGCGCCGCATCTGATATATCGAAGCTGGGTTGGTCGGCTCCTCTTGCGGCGCTGTGCCGACGCGGTTATGCTTGGGGCCATGCGTGAACGGGAATTCTGGCAGTTGCTCGAAGAAGTGTTCGGTCGCTCCTATGGCAGGGCGTTGGCCCATGACCAGGGGCTCACCAAGTTGCATGGCATGACGGTGGTGGAGGCGCTGGCCGCCGGCGAAGAGCCTCGTGTGGTGTGGAATGTGTTGTGCGGCCAGATGGATGTGCCCGATGCGAAGCGTTGGGGCCGGGATCACAATGCACCGCCGCTGCCCGTCGATTTTCACTAGGGGTGCTTGGGTGGTCTGGCGGGGCGTGTTGAGAATGTGGAGAACCAGTCGGCAGATGGGCGTATTCGAACAAATGTTCGCATGAGAGGGTATACTGAGCATATCGCAAAAGCCACGGCGTCGATTGCATGCGTATGCTGCATATGATGTGTGGATATCGGTGTCCTCCGACCACAAGGCCCCGGCGCGCTTGTGCCGCCCGACACTGTGCCGGTAGGGTTGGGGTGTTCGCCGATCATGGCGCGTTTGACTGTTGAAGTGAGGAGTACAGATGGCTGCACGAAGCAAGTCCTCCGTCAAGGAGACGGAGAAGACCGAGGCGCCTGGCGTCGACAAGAAGCGCGAGGATGCGCTCAATTCGGCGTTGGCCCAAGTGGAGAAGCAGTTCGGCAAGGGCTCTGCCATGCGTTTGGGAGATAGGCCGGAACAGGACATCGAGGTGATTCCCACCGGTTCGTTGGCCCTCGACACTGCTTTGGGCATCGGCGGTCTGCCCCGTGGACGCATTGTGGAGATCTATGGCCCGGAGTCGTCGGGCAAGACCACGCTGGCGTTGCATGTGGTCGCCAACGCGCAGAAGAACGGTGGCGTGGCCGCGTTCATCGACGCCGAGCACGCCCTTGATCCCGTGTATGCGCGCCACCTGGGCGTCGATACCGATTCGCTCATCGTTTCGCAGCCGGACAACGGGGAGCAGGCGCTGGAAATCGCCGACATGCTCATTCGTTCCGGGGCTCTTGACGTCATCGTCATCGATTCGGTGGCGGCGTTGGTGCCGAAGGCCGAGATCGAAGGCGATATGGGTGACAGCCACGTCGGTCTGCAGGCAAGGCTCATGAGCCAGGCGCTGCGCAAGATGACCGGTGCGCTGGCACAGGCGAACACGACGGCCATCTTCATCAACCAGTTGCGAGAGAAGATCGGCGTATTCTTCGGAAGCCCGGAGACGACCACCGGCGGCAAGGCGTTGAAGTTCTATGCATCCGTCCGCATGGACATCCGCCGCATCCAGACGCTGAAAGACAAGGACGAGCCGATTGGCAACCGCACTCGTGTCAAGGTGGTCAAGAACAAGATGGCACCTCCATTCAAGACCGCCGAGTTCGACATGCTCTATGGGCAGGGCATCTCGCAGGAAGGGTCGATTCTCGACATGGCGTTGGAGACCGACGTGGTGAGGAAGTCCGGTTCTTGGTTCACCTACAACGGTGAACAGCTGGGGCAGGGCCGTGAGAACGTGCGTAAGTTCCTCATCGACAATCCGAAGCTCGCCGAGGAGATCTCCACTCAGGTGAAGGTCAAGACCGGGCTCATCTCCACCGACGACCAGTTCGGCGTCGACGGCACCGAGGAGGAGAACGGTGAGTCTATAACCACCAGTGAGTCGAATGCGGAGGCTCAGACGAGTGCTGAAGCCTGAGTGCTTCTTTGGGTGCCCCGTGGATCGGGTGTCGGCCGGCCGACGCTCGATCCAGGGGGCACCGGCGTATTGCATGCCGTACCGAAGGAATGCGGAGAATGGAGTTGCAATGATCAGTGCAGAGGAGTTTCTGAGCTCCCATGAGCAGATGGTGCGTGAGCCGTCGGCGCCCAACAGCTCAAATCGAGACGTTCCGGGGAAGCACCCGACGAAGGAACGGCGTCGAAAGCTGTCTGGTGGCTTCGCCTATTCGGTGGCGGCGGATTCGCACGACGAAGATGAGTGCAAGGAAAGCGCATTGCGTCTGCTCGACGCGGCCGCGCGGTCCAGCGGATCCCTGCGGGACAAGCTCGTCGAACGGGAATACGATGCCGAGGTGATCGACCGCGTCGTCGCGCGTCTCGAGGAGCTTGGACTCATTGACGATGAGGAATACGCCCGCAATGTGATTCGTTCCTGCACCGCCCGCATGATGGGTGCGCGTGGTGTCATACGGGAGCTGGTGCGCAAGGGGGTTCCTCGCCCTCTGGCCGAACGCATGGTACGGGAGACCGCACAGGCCGGGGTATTCGAAGACTGCGCGTGGGAACTCGGCAGGACTGTGGCGAAAAAGAACGCCGGTAAAGATGTCGAGGTCTGCAAACGGCGCTTCTGGTCCGCCGGAGGCCGTAAGGGCCATGCGCCGGAGGATCTGCGCGCCGTAAGCGACGAGTTGTTTCGACGTCGGATCTACGAATGACGGTCAAATCAATCATGCCGAAAAGACCGAAAGATAAGGAGTGAGACCTCTTATACCCCGGGTTCTGTCATGCCGTGAAGGCATGGATGGCCATCCATCTCGACCTGACGTCGCCGTCAGGCTCTAGCAGCCTACCCGAAGGCAGAGCGAGCAACTCTATAGCCTTCTGCTTGGCCTTGCTCCCGATGAGGCTTGCCATGCGGCTCCTGTTACCAGTTGCCCGGTGGTCTCTTGCACCGCCGTTTCACCCTTACCGGCCCGAAGGCAGGCGGTCTGTTCTCTGCTGCGCTATCTCTCAGGTCACCCTGGGCGGACGTTATCCGCCATCGTGCTCTGTGGAGCCCGGAAGTTCCTCAGCCACAAAGTGGCCGCGGCCATCAAGAGGTCTCGCGTCCGATTGTAGCAAGGGGTGTGACTGCCTGCAGTGGTGGCTGGAGGAGGCGCCTTGTGACGAAACTGGTGCTTTGGTGCGGCATATGCATCTGCGACGCGAGCAATCCGTTCCGACTCGTGGGAAAAGACGCCGTTTTTTCAACAAATAGGGGAGAGCGGGGGCGTGTCTTGCCAATTCTTGCCCGAACTCGATTACAATATGAGTCATATCCGAATGGCAGTAGCCGTTCGGTCCGTATATAGCGGTGTGAAAGCCGCTTGAGTCTAGGGAGGTCCACATGGATATCGTTCTGACAGGCCGTCACATTCAGATCAAGCAGAAGTTCCGTGACGTCGTCGAAAGCAAGATGAATCGTGTGACCACAATTGCGCCGGACGCGCAGCGCGTACAGGTCGTGCTGTCGCATGAAGGCAATCCACGTCTGCATGACACCGCCGTCCGCGTGGAACTGACCGTTGTGGCTGGTTCGACCGTGGTTCGCGCCGAGGCGTCCAGCCTCGATGAGGTGAGTGCCCTCGATCTGGCGCTCGACAAGCTCACGCTGCGTCTGCGCCGTGCGCGCGATCGCCGCAAGGATCACCGCAAGAACTACACGCCGGTGCCGGTCGATGCGGGCAAGTTCGTGCCGCCGAGCGAGGAGCGCGAAGACATCATGGGTGACGAGGACGTCGACAACAGCCCCGCCTCCGCAGTCGCCGGAGATCTCGGTCCGGGCGAGTCCGTCGAGGTTCACGTCGGCGACACCCCGATTGTCATCCGTCGCAAGCTGCATGTCGCAGAACCCATGAGCATCGATGAGGCGCTGTATGAGATGGAGCTCATCGGCCACGACTTCTTCCTGTTCGTGAACAAGGACACCGGCCGTCCGTCGGTCGTCTACCACCGTCACGGCTGGAGCTACGGCGTCTTCGAGATCGACACCCCCGAGAACATCAAGAAGCTCGAAGAGGAGCGCAAGGCCTGAACAGGTTTCGTCCTCAATGGAAAGCGGCTCGCGTTGCGGGCCGCTTTTGCTTTGTCGGAAAAGGGGCGGCATTCACACATTTGTGTGCGGAATGCGAAGGAATGCCAAAAATGCGCAAATCTTCGTAGAATAGCCGAAAAAAGTGGAATAGGGGGCTCGAGCCGCTTATTGTAGGAGTGTTGTTGCAAACACCGTTAGGGAGTAAATGTGGTTGATATCGTAGACAAAGCCCTGCGTATGGGTGAAGGTCGCCAGATCAAGAAGCTCGAACACGTCGCCGAAGCCGTGAACAAGCTCGAAGATCAGATGGTGGTCATGAGCGATGACGAGCTCAAAGGGCAGACCGCCAAGTTCAAGGAACGCCTGGCCAACGGCGAGACGCTCGACGACCTGATGCCGGAGGCTTTCGCGACGGTGCGAGAGGTGTCCAAGCGCACGCTGGGTCAGCGTCACTTCGACGTGCAGCTTATGGGTGGCGCGGCACTGCACTGGGGCAACATCGCCGAGATGAAGACCGGTGAAGGCAAGACCCTCGTGGCGACGTTGCCGAGCTACCTCAACGCGCTCGAAGGCAAGGGCGTGCACGTCATCACCGTCAACGACTATCTCGCCAGCTACCAGAGCGAGCTGATGGGCCGCATCTACCGTTTCCTCGGCATGAGCGTCGGGTGCATCGTCACCGGCCAGAAGCCGGCCGAACGTCGCAAGCAGTACAATGCCGACATCACCTACGGCACGAACAACGAATTCGGTTTCGATTACCTGCGCGACAACATGGCGTGGGAGAAGAACGAGCTCGTGCAGCGTGGCCACCATTACGCCATCGTCGACGAGGTCGACTCGATCCTCATCGACGAAGCCCGTACGCCGCTCATCATTTCCGGACCTGCCGAGGGTGATGTGACCCGTTGGTACCGTCAGTTCGCCAAGCTGGTGCTCAAGCTCAACCGTGACGAGGACTACGAGGTCGACGAGAAGAAGAAGACCGTGGGCATTCTCGACCCAGGCATCACGAAGATCGAGGACTACCTGGGCATCGACAACCTGTATGAGCCGAGCAACACCGCGCTGATCGGCTACCTCAACAATGCGATCAAGGCCAAGGAGCTGTTCCTGCGCGACCGCGACTACGTGGTCACCGGCGGCGAGGTGCTCATCGTCGACGAGCACACCGGACGTATTCTGCCCGGCCGCCGTTACAACGAGGGTCTGCACCAGGCCATCGAGGCGAAGGAGAACGTGGAGGTCAAGGCCGAGAACCAGACCTTTGCCACGATCACGCTGCAGAACTACTTCCGCATGTACGACAAGCTTGCGGGTATGACCGGTACGGCCGAGACCGAGGCCGCGGAGTTCATGGGCACCTACAAACTCGGCGTGCTGCCGATTCCGCCGAACAAGCCGATGATCCGCATCGATCAGGACGACCTCATCTTCCGTACGAAGAAGGAGAAGCTCGCCGCGATCGTCAAGGATGTGGCTGCGCGTCATCGCAAAGGCCAGCCGGTGCTGCTCGGCACCGCCTCGGTGGAGTCCTCCGAAGTCGTCTCCTCGCTGCTTGACGTGGTTGAGATCCCGCACAAGGTACTCAACGCGAAGCAGCATGAGAAGGAGGCGGCGGTCGTGGCTGTGGCGGGTCGCAAGGGCGCCGTCACCGTCGCCACGAACATGGCCGGTCGAGGCACCGACATCATGCTCGGCGGCAACGTCGAGTTCCTCGCCGACGCCGAACTCAAGGCGAAGGGCTACTCGCCGGACGACACCCCGGAGGAATATGAAAAGCTGTGGCCTGAGACCCTGAAGAAGATCAAGGAGCAGGTCAAGGACGAGCACGAAGAGGTCAAGAAGCTCGGTGGCCTGTATGTGCTCGGTACCGAACGCCACGAATCACGCCGAATCGACAACCAGCTGCGCGGCCGCTCCGGACGTCAGGGCGATCCGGGTGAGTCCCGGTTCTACCTGAGCCTCGAAGACGACCTCATGCGCCTGTTCAACACGCAGCTCGTCGCCCGTGTGATGGCGAAGGGCATGCCCGAGGGTGAGCCGATCGAGTCGAAGAGCGTGTCCAAGGGCGTGCGCAATGCGCAGAAGGCCGTGGAATCGCGTAACTTCGAGATTCGTAAGAACGTGCTCAAGTACGACGATGTGATGAACAAGCAGCGCACCGTGATCTACTCGGAACGTCAGGCCGTGTTGAAGGGCGAGGACATTCACGAGGACATTGAGGCCTTCATCTCCGACACGCTCACCAGCTATGTGCGAGGCGCGAAGAATGGATCCGACAAGCCAGCCGATTGGGATTGGAACGGCCTGTTCAAGGCTGTGAACGACCTGTACCCGACCAAGGTGACCATTGACGAGGCCAAGGAGGCGGCGGAAGGGCTCAAGGGCGACAAGGCCGTGGACGCCGTGGTCAAGCTGTTCGTCGACGACGCCGAGGCGCAGTATGAGGCCTTCGAGACCAAGCTCGGCGCCGATGGCCTGCGTACGCTGGAGCGTCGCGTCGTGCTCGCCGTGCTCGACCGCAAGTGGCGCGAACATCTGTACGAGATGGACTACCTCAAGGACGGCATTGGCCTGCGTGGCATGGGCCAGCGTGATCCGCTGGTCGAATACCAGCGTGAAGGCTACCAGATGTACAACCAGATGATCGAGGCCATCAAGGAGGAGACGGTGCAGTTGCTCTTCCACATCGACCTCGACAGCATCGCCCAGACGAACGACGACGGCACTGACTCCATCGACGACGCGGCGGTCGATTCCGCCGAAATCAAGATGGGCGACGATGTGAGCGAGGACGACGAGCTGAACAAGGGCAATCTGTCGGAGCACGAGCCCGAAGAGGCCGCGCGCATCGACAATCATGCCGACGAGCTGGAGACCGCCGAGAACATCGCTGCGGTCAAGGAAGCGGCGGAGGAAGGCGAGCGGATTCCGGAATCCGGTCTGCTCGGCCCGGAGCCGATGAGCCATGCCGAGGGCAAGGTGCCGGCGCGCAAGCGTCCGAAGAGCGAGGAGCTCAAGACCCCATGGTCCGACGGTCGCACATTCCCGGGCACGCCGAAGAACGCACCATGCCCGTGCGGCTCCGGACGTAAGTACAAGATGTGCCACGGCCAGAACGAGCAGTGAGCATATTCAACCCGATATCGAGGGGCGCCGCATGCGGCGCCCCTTTTGTGTTGACCATGATGCGGGACTCGACATGTGTTCGTTGCTTGTGTTCCCTAGACTGTGCGTAGCAGCTACGAAACGAGGAGTGGTCATGGCCGACATCACATGGAAATCGATTCTCACCAAGCTCGTGCAGGGCAATCACCTGACTGCCGAGGAATCCGAGTGGTTCGTCGATGACCTCATGAAGGGCAACGCCAACCCGGCAGCCGTCGGTGCCGTGCTCGCGACACAACAGCAGCTCGGATTGACGGCCGATGAGATCGCTGGTGCCGCAAAGGCGATGGTGTCGCATGCCGTGCCGTTGGAAGTGAACCGTGAATGCACCGACATCGTCGGCACGGGTGGCGATGGCGCGCATACCGTCAACCTATCGACGATGGGGGCGGTGATCGCAGCCGCTGCGGGCGTGACGATCGTCAAGCACGGCAACCGCGCCGCGAGCTCCAAGTGCGGGGCGGCCGACTGTCTGGAGGCGCTCGGGCTGCCGCTCGATCTCAAACCGCAGGCCGTGGCCGAGGTGGCCGATGAGGTGGGCATCACCTTCGCCTTCGCCAAAACCTTCCACCCGGCGATGCGATTCGTGGGACCGGTGCGCGCCGCGCTCGGCGTCCCGTGCGTGTTCAACGTGCTTGGCCCGCTGACGAATCCGGCGACCCCGAAGCATATGGCAATCGGTTGCGCCAACCGTGCGATGAGCCCGATCATGGCCGCGGTCTACGCGGCGAACGGCCAGAGCGGCATGGTGTACACCTCGAACGAGGGACTCGACGAGATGGCGCCGACCGGTCCGATCTCCGTCTGGGAATTCAAGGACGGCAAGGTCTGCGAAACGGAATTCGACCCGATCGAGGAGCTTGGGCTCGCCAAGGTCACGATTGAGGATCTGCGTGGTGGCGAGCCGGACTACAATGCCCAGGCCGCCCGCGATCTCTTCGCCGGAAAGGATGTGCCGTTCCGTACGACGGCATTGCTCAATGCCGCCTCCGCAATCGTGGCGGATGGCTCGCTTATCGATGCCTCCGCTCCTCTGGGCGAACGGTTCCGCCAAGCCCATGCCATCGCCGAACAGGCAGTCGATTCCGGTCGTGCCGCCGCCCTGCTCGACGAGTGGATCGCCGTCGCAAGCAAACATGTCGACTGAGTTGTAGGAGTACGGGGATTACCTGGTCCCTATAACCAGAGGTGCCATTCGGCTATGCACGGCCGAATGGCACCTTGTTCTTTCGGGAATCCTATACGCGAGCGCCGTCGTCTTCCTCGTCTCGCTTCGTTTCGTCATGACCGCGGTGTGTGACGAACAGGCCACCGGCGCCGACGAGTATCGAGATGCCGAAGACGATGCCGAGCACGGTCGCCCAGGCTGGCAGAAACGCCGTGGCGATGATGCCGGCGACGCCGACGACGAGCAGAATGCCGCAGATGAGACGCGACCAGCGAATCTGACCCAGATCGGGATTGGGGGGAGTGAACACGCTGCTGCGATCCATCACATCGTCGGTGTCGAGCCAACTCGATTGCGTGAAATCACGCGGGCCTGACGAATCGACGAAACTGCCCTGTTTGAGGTCGTTCACCGAAAGAATCGCCCTCTTCTCCTCGCGTTTGTCCTGACGCGTGGCGTGCCTGTCGAATTTCCTCGCGGTGCGTGATCGCTCCACCTCGCCCAGATCGTCGGAATACTCGTCGAGGAAGCGATTCCAGGCGGCCTCCTCGGAGATCTCGCTCGAATCACCCCCGTTGCGCCCGGAATCGTGTGGCTTCGTTTCTTCGCCGTCGTTGCTATTGTTGAGGTCAGTCATAGGTTCACTGTAGCAAGCGGATGCTATGAGACATGTAGGAGGAGGCAGCATGTTGTATTGGTTCTTCATGAGAACGCTCGGTCCGGTGGCGCGGCATCGTTTCAAGCCCGTGGCAGAAGGGCTCCAGAACATTCCACGCACCGGCGGGGGCATCATTGCAGCCAATCATCTGGCTGTGATCGACGATGCGTTGCTACCGCTCACCTGTCCGCGCATGATTCATTTCATGGGCAAGGCGGAGTATTTCGAAGGCAAGGGCATCAAAGGCAAGTTCAAGAAGTGGTGGTTCACCTCGGTGGGCGTGTTCCCCGTGGATCGTTCGGGCGGCTCAAAGTCGCTCGGTGCGCTTGAGCATGCACGTGAGATCATCGAGGAAGGCCACCTGTTCGGCATCCACATCGAAGGCACCCGCAGCCCGGACGGCCGTCTATACAAGGGGCACACCGGTGCCGCGCGTCTCGCCTTGGAAACCGGTTGCCCGATCATTCCTGCCGCCATCATCGGTTCACGCGAACTGCAGAAGCCGGGGCAGGTGATTCCGGGCAAGGGGCACTCCAAGGTGATCTATGGTGAACCCATCGAAGTGGAGAAGACTCCATCTGACGAGGTGACGCATGAACGGCTGCGTGAGCTCACCGACGAAATCACGCGCAGGATCCAGGCGATGAGCGGGCAGGAATACGTTCCCGAATACGCCCAGGTGGTCAAGCAGCAGATGAAGGAGGAGCAGGACGTGCTCGATTCCGCTGGCGCAGAGGCAGCAGCTGATCTCGAGCGTGAACATGAATAGGCTGACCTGAGTCTGGCTCTGGGACACAATGTATACGCGCATACGCCGCTCAGATCACCGTGAGTGTGATCACCGTTTTCTTGCCGTCTTCGCCACGCAGACGCACCTGCTGGCCGCCTTTGGGATCTTGGAATCGCACGGTGTGCAGGAGGTCGCCCAACGGTGATGAGACCTTCACCTCAAAGCCGAGGTCTTCAAGGATCTTCCTGGCCTCCTCCGTCTTCTTGCCCGTGATGTCGGGAACGGTCACCATTTCAGGGCCCTTCGAGACGGTGACTGTGACCGCATCGCCCCAGTGCAATTGGGTTCCCGCCTCGGGATCCACTGAAATCACCTGGTCCCGTGGAATCGTATCGCTGTACTCTTCGGTGTAGGTCGCCTTGAGCTTGGCGTCATCAAACGACTTCTGCGCCTGACCGCGCGTCATGCCCACCACATTCGGCATTGCCACCGGCATGGGCCCTTTGGAGAGCGTCACCACGACGTCGTCGTTATGGTTCTGTGTGGTGCCGGCGCTGGGCGTGATGTCGATGACCTCGCCTTCCGGAACGCTTTCGGAATACTCGTCGTTGTCTTCGCTGTGCGTGATGTTGGTGAAGCCCGCCTTCCGCAGGTCGTCCAGAGGGGACGAGCTGCTCATGATGCCTTCGGGAACGGTGGCCTGCTGCACACCTTGCGACACCGTCACATGCACCTCGCCGCTGGCCCGCTTGCTCACATGGGCATCCACAAATTGCGGGTCGGTGGAGATGATCTCGCCGGCAGGCACTGTGTCGCTATACTGCTGTGTGCTTTTGTACGGAATCTGCGAGACTTTGAGCAGACGCTCATAGGCATCCCATTTCACACCTGTGATCTTGCATGGCGCATTTTCGGCACAACTGAGCCCCTCGGGTTTGGGCAGTGTCCAGTAGCTGCCAGGCCCCACGAAGTACCACAATGCGAATCCGCCACCGGCACCCAATGCGAGTATGGCGGCGATGATCGAAACGATCATCGCCGTTCTATGCTTCTTGCGAGGCTGCACTTGCGTCTGGGCATTGCTGGGCAATGGCGCACCTGGCTCGCCGGGACGGCCGGAATTACGCCCATAACTTCCGGTAGAGCCTCCATATGGTGGAACGGTGGTTCCACCGGAGGCCGGAACCCCAGAGCCTGGCGTCGAGGAGTCGTCCGGCGGTGTGGCGAGAGCTACCGTTCTTGCCTGTTCCGCCTCCTCTTCAGTGAGATCGGGGGAGGCCAATGCAGTGAAAAGCGCGGCGGCAGAGGTAGGTGGTGGAGTGGATTCTTCCGGCGAATCCGATTTGCTCGAAACGGAGGGACGGTCGGAATCCTGCTCATTCGCACCCATTGGGAACACCCGAGTGCTGTTGATGGGTGGTTCCTGGGGGCGGAAGCGATAGTCCAATGCCTGGCGGCTCAGCGTGGGCATGAGCTCACGGAGGCGATCCAACGCCTTCTGTGCGCTTTTCGGACGGGCATTGACGTCACGTGCGGTCAGGTACGAGATGAAGGCCGAAACCCGGGGGTCGATGCCGTAGCACACCGTTCCTATGGAGGGGATGTTCTCGTTGACGTGCCTGAACACCATCGTCACCGGATTGTCTGACTGGAACGGCACCCTCCCCGCCAGCAGCTCCCATGCCATGATGCCCACGGAATAGCAGTCGCCCTGAGGAGTGGCCTGGTTGTTTTCGATCATCTCCGGGGCGAGATAGGCCGCTGTGCCAAGCAGCATCCCGGTGGAGGAGAGCGTGGCCTGCGAGGCGGCCTTGGCTAGGCCGAAATCGGTGATCTCCACATGACCGCGGTCGTTGATCAGAATGTTCTCCGGCTTGATGTCGCGGTGTACGACGCCGATCTCGTGGGCGGCGGCAAGTCCGTTCAATGTCTCGCCGACGATGCGCAGGGTGTCGCGCACCGAGAACGTGGTGTGCGTCTGCATCTGACTACGCAGATTCACGCCGTGCACATACTCCATGACCAGATAGTACGAGCCATTCGTCTCACCGGTGTCGTACACCTGCACCACATGCGGATTGGCTATTGCTGCCGCGGATTTGGCCTCCCGTCGGAAGCGCTCGATGAACTGCTCGCGGTGGGGGCCCTGGGCCAGCTGCATGTGCATGATTTTGACCGCCACATTGCGCCCGAGCCTTTCGTCGACGGTCTGGTACACCGTGGCCATGCCGCCATCCGCGATCTTGCGCACAATGCGGTAGCGGCCGTCAATGAGATTGTAGTGGTCCGTGCCGTGTGCCGTGGTATCCACCATGCTGGTTGTGTTCCTTCTGCTGTGATGCCCCGATTGCGAGTGTGCCTTCGGAGGATATTTTACCGTTCGGCTGTGAAATCCGGCAGAAAGCGCTCACAGGCTTTACGAAGGCTTTGCGATTGTGCGGCGGTGAGACCCATTGCTTCGATACTTTCCTGGGTTTGCGACCACAGCTTCGCGATACGTTCGTGCGAATGCTCGATGGCCCCGGTGTCATGGAACAGCGCAATGGTCTCATGCACCTGCGCGTCGGAGCGGAACGGCTGCTCGTACAGCTGCTGCAGCTGTACGCGTTGTGCGGCGGTGCCCAACATCATGGCGTCGGCGAGCAACACCGTGCGTTTCCCCTCACGAATATCACCTCCGACAGGTTTTCCCGTGCTGCGGGAGGAGCCAGTGACGTCAAGCAGATCATCGGCCAGCTGGAATGCCTGCCCCAATGGCAGCCCTATGGCATGGCAGTGGAGGTTGGCTGCCTCGCTGGTCATACCGGATGCCAGGAATGCCAGCATCAACGGGGCAATGGTGGTATAGCTGGCGGTTTTCCAGCGAAACACGTCGAGCGACGCTTCGGCAAGCGCTTGCGGATCGTCGAGTGGCATGCGCTCAATGGCAAGGTCGAGCACCTGGCCCACCTCCACGTCATGTTGCATCGAAAGAAAGGCCTCCACCAAGCGTCGATGTTCGACCATACCGGTGCTGGCGTCCTCCATGATGAGCGTGCATGCCGTGGCGAGCATGTCGCCCAGCATGAGGCCCAGCCCGCGGCCAATGCTGCGTGCGCCGGCGAACGAGGTGAGCGCGCAGTGCGCGGAGGGCTTGCCGCGGCGTAGATCCGAGTCGTCAATGAGGTCGTCGTGCACCAGTGCGGCGGTCTGGAACACCTCAATGGCACAGGCGAAGTCAAGCACCTTGGTGCGCACGCTTCGCGATTGTGTGGAATCCGGGGCGCCGGCCAGCACATCGTAGGCATCCAGTGTGAGTAGCGCGCGCAGGCGTTTGCCCCCTTCGCTTGAGGCGAGCGCCTGATCCACCACTGTATGGAACATCGGGCGCAGAGCCGGGGTGATGGGTGCATCTGTGCCGTTCACCCCCACGTAGTCGTGCACAAGTTCTCGAATGCGGGTTTCAATGGCGCCGATACTGCTGGAATCGCTCATGGTTCCAGTGTATTCACAGCATTCCGACATTGCAGGTCATGCACAATATGCCCGACCTGCAATGTGGATAACACGTTCTCCGACCACAAATGCCCGTTGGGATGGAATCCTTTCCATTCTGCCGCCACAGTGGATGCAAGGCCCGTTTGGGTCGCAATGCAAGACGGACAAGGAGTAGATATGGTGTCGAACAATGAACACAACGAGGAAGCGGAGATGAACCGGGAAGACGGCGGTATCGCGGGTCTGGGCATGCACCCATTGCCGGTGGCGCGGCTCGGGGGTATGCGCCGCGAGTATTTCGAGCGGATGACCGACATCGGTACGGCATCGGCGGCGGCCCGGTGGATCGCCGATCTGCTGCCTCCATGGCTGACGTGGCTGCGGGAGCCTGAAATGAAGCCGCAGGATCTCGATGATGAGGTGCAGTTGATGTTGGTCACCGGTTTCAACATCTCGTTGGCGGTGCGCGATGCGATCATCATGACAGTGGTGGCGGACGAGTCGCAGTGGGACGAAGGCGTCATCTCACGGTTCGCCGCGCATCCCCATGACAAAGATGTGGCACAATCTATGTCCGCCATGCTTACCGCGGCCTTCGAGGAACCCGAATCGGACGAACGGCGGTGCGTGCGGGTCGTCGAACTGCTTCACACGATGTCGGGGCGTCTTCCCGCCGAATGCACCAGGCAATTGCGGGCGGTGAGGGCCTATCTTAAATGGTGGCGTGGCGACGAGTCCGCGCTGCACGATGCGCTCGGGGTGCTCGAGGAGGATGAACGGGTCACATTGGCGGCTATCGTCGCGGCTGCGGTCACCCGACACGTCTACCCGGCACATGCAGGCCGCGCCGAGACGGAGGACGCACCGATTGCAGGCACCTGAGGGTCTATGGGAATAATCGTCCCGAAGACATGGTTAACTCACATAGTCAGCGACTTGACCTTGCCGTAGCTATGCCCAAAAGCAAGCATACGACGGTCGGCCGCGTTCCACAAGACCCAGGGAGGTACAGTTTGGTCGCCAAGGAAACGACGAGCACCGAGAAAGCCGCGAAGAAGAAGGCCTCCGAAAGCGCCCACGACGAAGCCGCCGTCGAAGAGAAGGGCAAGACCACCCGTAGGAGGGCCTCCTCGAAGGCTTCGTCGGCGAAGAAGGGCTCCGCCGGCAAGACCACCAAGCGTGCCACGGCCCGGAAGAAGAAGGATGCCGCCGAGAGCGAGTCAACGCCGGCAAGGAAGACTCGTGCGGCTTCGAAGACCGGCGCGAAGAAGGCCATTTCCAAGTCCGAGGAGATCGACGACGAGGACATGATCGGTGAGGATGTGATCGACGAGGAGGATCTTGACCTCGATGAGGATCTTGACGCCGACGAGAACGATGACGACCTCGAGGACGAGGAGTCGGAGGACGAACCCGAGCCGGAGGAAGACGACGACGAAGAGCCGCAGGCCCCGAAGGAGCCCAAGGAGAAGGGTGCGTTCGTCGTCAGCGACAACGATGAGGACGACGAAGCCCTTCTGGCGAATCCGGGCGTGAATCCGAAGCGCCGCGTGGTAACCACGGGCGCGACCGCCGACCCGGTGAAGGATTATCTCAAGCAGATCGGTCGTGTGAGCCTTCTCAATGCCGAACAGGAGGTCGACCTCTCCGAGCGTATCGAGGCCGGCCTGTACGCCCAGCATCTGCTCGACACCGAGGGCGACACGATGGAGTTCAGACGCAAACGCGAACTCAAGTGGGCAGCCGCCGACGGCAAGAAGGCGAAGGACCACCTGCTCGAGGCCAATCTGCGACTCGTCGTCTCGCTTGCCAAGCGTTACACCGGCCGCGGCATGCTATTCCTCGACCTTATCCAGGAAGGCAATCTGGGTCTCATTCGCGCCGTCGAGAAATTCGATTGGAAGAAAGGCTTCAAGTTCTCCACCTATGCCACCTGGTGGATCCGTCAGGCGATCACCCGCGCCATGGCCGACCAGGCCCGCACGATTCGTGTGCCGGTGCATATGGTCGAGGTGATCAACAAACTCTCGCGCGTCCAGCGCCAGATGCTGCAGGATCTGGGCCGTGAGCCCACGCCCGACGAGCTTGCCCGCGAGCTCGACATGCCGGTGGAGAAGGTGCAGGAAGTGCAGAAGTACGGCCGCGAGCCGATTTCGTTGCATACGCCGCTGGGTGAGGACGGCGATTCCGAATTCGGCGATCTGATCGAAGACACCGATGCCATCGCGCCATCGGAGGCGGTCGCATTCTCACTGCTACAGGAGCAATTCCGTCAGGTGCTTGAAACGCTCTCGCCGCGTGAGGCGGGCGTGATCAAGATGCGCTATGGTCTCGAGGACGGCCAGCCGAAGACGCTCGACGACATCGGCCGCGTATATGGCGTGACCCGCGAGCGCATTCGCCAGATTGAGTCGAAGACCATGTCGAAGTTGCGTCATCCGTCCCGTTCGCAGACGCTGCGCGACTTCCTCGATCAGTGACGCTGAACGGCGTCCATTGCCGGCGCACCCCGATGGGTGCGTGCCGACGCCAGACGACATGACAGTGCCAGGGAGAGCGTGAGCCGAGTGGCTCCGCTCTCTTTTGCATCGAAGAGGAGATACGGAGGAGGGTTATGGCGAAGAAGGAACCCGGCAGCTACGGCGCCGGCTCATTGACGGTGCTGGAAGGGCTGGACGCGGTGCGCAAGCGTCCGGGCATGTACATCGGCACCACCGACAGCCAGGGTCTCATGCACTGCCTGTGGGAGATCATCGACAATTCGGTGGACGAGGCGCTCGCCGGGGCATGCACGCATATTGTCGTCACCCTGCACGAAGACGGTTCGATCGAAGTCGCCGACAACGGCCGAGGCATACCGGTGGATGTGGAGCCGAAGACGAAGCTCACCGGTGTCGAGGTGGTGCTCACCAAGCTGCATGCGGGTGCCAAGTTTGGCAATTCGTCGTACAACGCTGCCGGAGGTCTGCATGGCGTGGGCTCGTCGGTGGTCAATGCATTGAGCTCGCGCATGGACGTCGAAGTCGACCGCAACGGCCACACCTACCATATGGCGTTCCACCAAGGGCATCCAGGTGTGTATACCGACGAGGACCCACAGCGTCCTTCCCCCGACTCACCGTTCAAGAAAACGCGCAAGAACCGCCCCACAGAGCTCGAGATCATCGGCAAGGTGCCCCCGAAGCGCACGGGCACGCGCATCCGCTATTGGGCGGATCCGGAAATCTTCAATGACACCGCGAAATTCGACTACGAACAACTGATTGACCGTGTGCGCCAGACGAGCTTCCTGGTGCCGGGTCTGAAGATCACGGTGATCGACGAACGCATCCGTGAGACAGGCGACGTCGACACCGACGTGTTCGAGGAGACCGACGTCAAACAGGCGCAATCCGACCCGGTCGAGCGGATCGAGGCGGAGACCGAGGCAAGCGAGAATCCTGCGAAGATCGGCCTTGAGCGGGCGAATGCGGAGGACGCGCAGGAACAGGCACAGGACCCGCAGCAGGCAGTCGCAGCCATACCGGTCGTGCAATCTGCGGATTCGGGCGCCTCAGTGCCGGGACACCGGCGTGTGGAGGAATTCTGCCATACCGGTGGCATTGTCGATTTCGTGGACTTCCTCTCCCACGGCGAGGCCGTTTCCACCGTGTGGCGAATAAGCGGGCAGGGCACGTACCATGAGGAGACGCAGGCAGTGGACGCGAACGGCGACCTGCATGCGCAGAAGATCGTGCGAACCTGCGATGTCGATATCGCGATGCGTTGGACGAACGGCTACGACACGGTGTTGAAGAGCTTCGTGAACGTCGTCGCCACGCCGGGCGGCGGCATGCATGTGGACGGCTTCCTGCAGGGTATCACTAAGCAGATTCGCAAGACGGTGGAAGACAACGCGCGCAAGCTCAAGGTCAATCTCAAAGACCCGAAGATGAAGATCGAGCGTGACGACATTCTCGCCGGATTGGTGGCCGTGGTCACCGTGCGCATCGCCGAGCCGCAGTTCCAGGGGCAGACGAAGGACGTGCTCGGCACCGCGCCGGTCAAGCCGCTTGTCACACGCATCACCGACAAGCAGTTCGCCGAGCTCATCACCGGCGCGAAACGCGGGTACAAGGAGCAGTCGGCGCGCGTGCTCGAGAAGATCGTGGGCGAGATGCACGCGCGCATTCAGGCACGCAAGACCAAGGAGGTCACACGTCGCAAGAACGCACTCGAATCTGCTTCTATGCCGAGTAAACTGTCGGATTGCCAGCCGGGCAACGACGACATCGCCGAACTGTTCATCGTCGAGGGTGATTCCGCACTCGGCACGGCGAAGGCCGCCCGCAATTCGGCGTTCCAGGCGCTGCTGCCGATCCGCGGCAAGATTCTCAACGTGCAGAAGGCGTCGTTGTCGCAGATGCTTTCGAACAAGGAATGCGCGTCGATCATCCAGGTGATCGGTGCGGGTTCGGGGGCCAGCTTCGACATCGAGTCGGCGCGGTACAACAAAATCGTCATGATGACCGATGCCGATGTGGATGGCGCGCATATTCGCACATTGCTGCTCACGCTGTTCTACCGGTACATGAGACCGCTCGTCGAGGCGGGGCACGTGTATGCGGCCGTGCCGCCGCTGCACCGCATCGCTTTGGCGGGGGCACGCAAGGGCGAGTACATCTACACGTATTCAGATGACGAGTTGGCGGGCAGGCTCGCGCAGCTCGACGCTGAGCATATTCCGTATGCCGACGACATCCAGCGCTACAAGGGCTTAGGTGAGATGGACGCGAACCAGCTTGCCGACACGACGATGGATCCGCGCACGCGTCTGCTGCGTCGCATCCGCATGGAGGACGCCGAGCAGGCGAACGACATCTTCAGCCTGCTCATGGGCGACGAAGTGCCTCCGCGCCGCCAGTTCATTGTCGACAACGCCGAGGATTTCGACCGTTCGAAGATTGACACCTGACGCTTTCGTGCAACCGATGCCCACAGGGGCCCGGAACCCGCGCTGAGGAGCGTGCTCTACGCGCAAAGCGCGCAGACACTTTGACGAAGCGCGGGTTCCGGGCCCCTGTGGGCATCGGTCTCGCACGATATGGGTCAGTCGGCGTGGCGAGCCGCCATCGCCTGGCCGTAGACCTGTTCCACCTGATCGGTCACGGTGCGAACGTTATACCGATCGAGTAGCCCCGCTTCGCGGGCATGCAGGTCGGCCGCCCAAGGTTCGTCGGTGAGTGCGCGGGCAATGCGTTCGGCAAGAATGCGGGCACGGTCTGTTCCACTCACCGGGAAGAGCGAGTCCTCGTCATCGAGCATGGTCGACCGGTAGCCGGGATTGTCACCGGCCAGCGTGACACCGGCATTCGAGGCGATGGCCTCGAGCAGCACGATGCCGAAGGATTCGCCTCCGGTTGCGGGGAAGATGGCCACATCGGCGCTCGCCAGCAGCTTCGGCTTCTCCTCTTCCTCCACGAAGCCGAGGAACTCGATCGGCGTGCGCAGATGCGAGGCACGTTCCCGGCATTCGTCGAGCAGCGGGCCCTTGCCGGCGAACCGCACATGGAAGCCCCGCGGGAACAGATCATGCTCCTCGCCGTATTCGACGGCATCCAGAAGCAATTCCGCGCCTTTTCTCGGAACGAATCTACCAAGGAACACCGCGAGGGGTCCCTCGGACGAGTGCGCACTGGCCGTGTCGCCCTGCACAATGGCATGGGTGGGGGAGGCGCCTGCGAACCGATCGACATCGACGGGATTCGGAATGACGACACCGCGAACATGCGCGGTCTGCTCGGCATACTGCGCGGCGATCTGGGAGACTGCGATCACCTCGTCGACGCGGCGGTGGGAGTGCATATTGACCAGCCCGAGCGCACGGCCGCCGATCCGGGAGGCAAGGTCGGCCGATGCGATGTGGTAGGTGGCGACGACGCCAGTGCGCTGGTGCGCATGGTCGAGCACCCTGGCTGCCATGAACGGGCTGTAGGGCGCCTGAACGTGCAGAATGTCGAAATCGTATTCGTCGAGCACCTCGCGGATATGCCGTGTGTTGGCCGGAAGCGGGATGCGCATGCGGTTTCCGTTGAACCGGACCATGACGTTGCGTGACATCGGATGCGTGTTCGGCACGGGGGAGTCATGCGTCTCGCCGACCAGATAATGCACCTCATGCCCCCGTCGCGCCAGCTCCTGGCCCAAGGTCACGATATGCTGCTGCACGCCGTCGAGCACGTCCAGGGTGTCGTCGAACACGAATCCGATTCTCAAGCTCATGGGCACCAGTCTAATCATCGAACAGATTTCGAAGAACCGGATATTTTCTTTACGTAAGAAGATAATTATGGGCTGTCGATGCAGAAACTGGCGCACACTATTTGGAGGTGCAATGACGAATCTGCTGCTCGCCGTAATCTACTTGGCCTTCATCTCGCTGGGGCTGCCAGACGGACTGCTCGGTTCGGCATGGCCCACCATGAGCGGTGACCTGCATGCTCCACTGTCGAGGGCCGGTGGCATCTCGATGACGATCAGTGCCGGAACCATCATCTCCGCACTGCTGAGCGACCGGCTCACGCTGAGATTTGGTGCAGGGCGTGTGACGGCGTTCTCCGTGGCGCTCACTGCGGCCGCCCTCATGGGATTCTCCTTCGCACCGAACTACTGGGTTCTTATCGTGTGCGCCATTCCCTACGGGCTCGGCGCGGGTGGCGTGGATGCGGCGCTCAACAACTACGTGGCCATCCACTACACGAGCCGGCATATGAGCTGGCTGCACTGCATGTGGGGGCTCGGCGCGCTCATCGGACCGTACATGATGAGTTACGCCATGGCAAGCCGGCATGGTTGGCAGTGGGGCTACCGTTCGGTTGGTGTTATCCAGCTCGTGCTCACCGCCGTGCTCATCTTCAGCCTGCCGTTGTGGAAGAGGCGCCCCGCTGCCGCGGACGCAGGCACGCAGGCCACGGACCGAAAGCCAATCGGCCTGCTCGGTGTATTGCGCATCAGTGGCGCCACGCAGATTCTCATCATGTTCTTTTGCTACTGCGCCATCGAACAGACCGCCATGCTATGGGCCAGCTCCTACATGGTCGGCATGGATGGCATGGCCGAAGACGTGGCTGCGACGTTCACGAGCATCTTCCTCATCGGCATCACCGTTGGCCGATTCGCCAACGGCTTCCTCACCATGCGCTTCTCCGATCCCGCCATGATTCGCATCGGCACCATGACGATCGGCCTCGGGGCGCTCCTGTTGCTCGTTCCCGTGCACAACCCCGCCCTCTCCGCCGTGGCGTTCATACTCGTCGGCCTTGGATGCGCTCCGGTCTATCCGTGCATCATCCACTCCACGCCCACATACTTCGGGGCCGATAAATCGCAGGCGATCGTCGGTGTGCAGATGGCGTTCGCGTATGTGGGCACCATGCTCATGCCACCATTGTTCGGCGTGATCGCGCAGGCCACGACGATTGCCGTGCTGCCATGGTGTCTGCTGGTGTTCGTCGCGTTCATGGCGGCGATGCACGAGTGGCTGCGCGCATTGCGACGCGACGACATGGCCGTCTGACATGTTCGTAACAGGCGATGCCGTGCCATATGCGCCGTCGATGCGCCTTACGATGACCGTGTATGCACTGTATAGGCAAATATATGCAGCATGTAATCCGAGCCGACGACGTCTGAATGAGGGGGCGATGGCATGCCGATGGCGTTGGTGGCGTTGGTATACGTTGGCTTCGCTGCCATGGGGTTGCCGGAGGCCCCGCTCGGTGCCTCGTGGCCGGCTATGGGGTCGGGACTGCATGCGTCACTTGCCGCCGTCATCGGGATCCCCGTCGTTATCGCCGCAGGGGCCATGTGGGCTGCGCTGGCCGGTGAGCCTTGGCTGCGTCGCTGGGGCTCGGGGCGCAGTGTGGATGTTGGTGTGGCATGCACCGTGGTGGCATTGCTTGGCTTCTCGTTCACGCCGTCATATTGGCTGCTGCTGTTCTTCGCCGTGCCATATGGCGTGGGCTCCGGCCTGCTTGCGCTCGCGCTCAACGCATACATAGCATTGCGCTTGCCGAGTGCGCATATTATTTGGATGCACGCCACGACGGCCGCAGGTGCCATGGCAGGTCATACGATGCTCGGTTGGATCATTGCGAACGATGCCGACTGGAGGTGGGCATACCGCTGCATAGGCCTTGTGCAACTTGCGCTGGCCATCGTGTTGGTGAGTGCCACGAAGCTGTGGCGCGACGAACTGACCCCCATCCAGCGCGCCACATTCGGCATGCAGGCATATGGCGAGCGTGATTGGCATGTCGACGCGCATACGCATGGCCGTCTGGGTGCGAGCCCTGAGATTGCGCGGCGCGTTCCCGACACTGTTGCTTCTGTTCGCCTACGCTTCGGTGGAGCAGAGCACCATGCTGTGGGCGAGCAGCTACATGGTGCATGCCGGCCACATGAGCATCCATTATGCCGGTATCTACGCGAACCTATTCTTCATTGGATTGACGCTGGGTTCCGTGATCGCAGGATGCTTGGCGCTGCGATTGTCCGACGGCGCGTTGCTCGGCGGCGGCTTGGGCGTACTTGTTGCGGCGCTTGTGGTGATGATTGTGCCCATGGGGTCATGGCGCGCCCTCGTCGCGCCGGTCATGCTCGGGTTTGGGTGTGCCCCGATTAATCCGGCCGTCGTGCATATGACACCACGGCTGTTCGGCGCTGTTCATACGATGACCATGATCGGCTGGGAGACCGCCGTCATCGCCGTGGCCACACTGGTGAGTCCCGTATTGTTCGCCGTGTTCTCTGCCACGGTGGGCATGGCGGCCCTGCCGTGGTACTTGGCGTGTTTCACGTCGCTTGGCATACTGGCCGCCGTCATTCTCATGAGCGTGTCACATTTGCAATCGCGAGCGAGGTAGGAAATAATCGAACATATGTGCGAATGTATGGCAATGTTCAGCGAACCCACACGCGTGTGGTTCTCACGTGTGTTCGGAGAACCCACCGAGGCGCAGCGATTGGCATGGCCGGCGATCGGGCGACGCGAGAATGTGCTGGTCATCGCGCCGACCGGTTCGGGAAAGACCCTCTCCGCGTTCCTGTTCGCCATCGACTCGCTTCTGTCCCGCAGTGCCGCCGACCATGCACGCAAAGGCGTGCGCGTGTTGTATATCTCACCGTTGAAGGCGCTTGGCGTCGACGTGGCGAAGAACCTTGATGTCCCTTTGGCCGGTATTCGCGAACAGATCGATGCCCTTGGCTCGCATGCGCCGCAGGTCACCGTCGCCACCAGAAGTGGAGATACGACCCCGAAGGAGCGACGTGCGATCATGTCGCATCCGCCGGACATTCTGGTCACGACCCCGGAGTCGCTGTATCTCATGCTCACTTCGAAAGCGCGCGGCATCCTGAAAACGGTGGATACCGTGATCGTGGATGAGGTGCATGCGGTCGCCGGCACGAAACGGGGGGCGCATCTGGCGCTGAGCCTTGAGCGTCTCGATGACCTTCTGGAACGGCCGGCACAGCGCATAGGGCTTTCGGCGACGGTGAACCCGCCTGAGCGTGCCGCGAAGTTCCTCGCAGGAGCATTGCCGGTGACGGTCATCGCCACCGGGGGAAAGCCTGCACTCGACATCACTGTGGTCGAACCGGCGAAGACCCTTGGTGACGGGCCCGTGGCCAATGGCAGGCGCAAGGGGGGTGCTGGGGAGGTCGGCAGCACTTCTGCGCCAATGACCGGCGTGACGCCCGCGATGCAACGCTTGGCGGAGCGCAAGGCGAGGGAACGGGATGGCCAAGGCGATCCGCAATCTGCAACCACCGGCGAGACAACCAAGCGATGGGGGGATTCGCTGCCGCCGGGTACGCCGGTGAGCGAAGGCGCGCACAATCCGTCGGGGGTGAAATCCGCGTGGCCGGCGATCCAACGCCATATTCTCGACGAGATACTCTCGCACCGCACCACATTGGTGTTTGTGAATTCGCGCGGCCTATGCGAACGCCTGACCGCGCAGATCAACGATCTGCACGCACAACGGCTCGGCAAACGCAATCCGGTGGAACTGCCGACCAGCGAGACGGACGAGCCAGCCCACTATCATTCCACGTATGGGTCCACCACAATGAAAGTGGGGGCGCACGGCCCTGACGAGCAGATTGCCATGGCGCATCACGGGTCGGTGTCGAAAGACCGCCGCAAGCAAATAGAGGAGAGACTCAAATCCGGACGTCTGCGTTGTGTGGTGGCGACGAGCAGTCTGGAGCTCGGCATTGACATGGGGTCGGTGGATCTGGTGATTCAGGTGACGCCGCCGTTGTCGGTCTCCTCTGGCCTGCAGCGCGTGGGCCGAGCCGACCATAGGGTGGGGGGAGTCTCGCACGCCGTCATGTACCCGGTGACACGCGAACAGATCATCGGCATAGGTGCCAGTGTGGAAGGCATGCTCAACGGGGCGATTGAACCATTGCATATGCCAATGAATCCTTTGGACGTGCTCGCGCAGCAGACCGTGGCGGCCGCCAGTCTGGAGCCCATCGCCGCCGATGATTGGTATGCGACGGTGAGACGCGCCGCCCCCTTCGCCTCGTTGGACCGGGCGATGTTCGACGCCGTGGTGGGCATGCTCACCGGCGCCTATAATTCCGAGGACTTCTCGGCATTTCGACCACCGCTCATGTTCGACGAGGATTCGGCCATGATCTCGGCGCGTCCGGGTGCACAGCGCCTCGCGGTGACCAGCGGCGGCACGATTCCCGACCGCGGTCTCTACACTGTAGTGCTGCCCGAGGCCGAGGCGGGAACAGGTCCGAGACGGGTTGGTGAGCTCGACGAGGAGATGGTGTATGAGACACGGGTGGGTGACATCATCACACTCGGCACCACGAATTGGCAGGTGCAGGAAATCACGAACTCCCGCGTGGTCGTGGTGCCGGCGCCCGGACGAAGGGCACGCCTGCCGTTCTGGCATGGGGAGGGCAACGGGCGCGATTATTCCTTCGGCATGTCGCTTGGGGAATGGGTGCATGACATCGCCGCGGGATTGCAACCGGCGCACGGCAATGTCGGGAACGCGCCGGAATCCCGATTCAGCGACGTGGTTCTCAAACGCCTGCGAGCCGATGGTCTGGACGCCAACGCTATGGAGAATCTGGCGGCCTTCCTCTCCGAGCAGCGGGCGAGCACCGGTGTGATCCCGAGCGGTCGTGCGGTTGTGGTCGAACGCTGCCGCGAGGAGGAGGGCGATTGGCTCGTGATCATTCATACGCCGTTCGGGCGTCGTGTGCATGAGCCATGGGCGCTCGCAATCAACATGAGGTTGACGCAGCGTTATGGTTTCGACGGGCAGATCTTCGCCGCCGACGATGGCATCGTGCTGCGTCTGCCCGATGGGGAAGGAGGCATCGACGTCGGCGCGCTCATCGACTTCGACCCCGATGACATTCAGCGCATCGTGGAGAACCAGGTCTCCGGCAGTGTGCTGTTCGCCGCCCGATTCCGTGAGGTCGCGGCGCGTGCGCTGTTCATGCCGAGGAACGACCCGGGCAAACGAGTGCCTCTATGGCAGCAGAGGCTGAGGGCCACCCAGCTGCTGGCCGCGGCGCGCACGAGGAAGAACTTCCCGCTGCTGCTCGAGACCGCCCGCGAATGTCTGCAGGACGTCTACGACGTTCCTGCCCTCCGCGAAGTGCTCACCCGCATACGTGGGGGAGCCATCGACGTGCATGCATGCGAGACGCAAGTGCCATCGCCTATGGCCGAGCATCTTCTGTTCGGTTTCGTGGGGTCGGTGATGTACCAGTACGATGTGCCGCAGGCCGAACGCAATGCGCAACTGCTCTCGATGGATCCGCTGGTGCTGGAACGGTTGTTGGGGACGGACAACCTGGCCCAGGTGCTCGATACACAGGTGATCGATTCAGTGGCCGGCCAGCTGGCTTCGAAGACCTTCTGGAACGAACTCGACAAGCACGATCTGCGGGGACGCGTGAATCGCTACGCCAAGACGCATGGACCGTTCACTGCCGATCGCCTGCTCTCCGAACTTGAGATCGACGCGCAGACGGCCGTCGAACTGCTTGGTGAACTGCGCGATGCCGGCGAGCTCATCAACGGTCGTTTCGACGAACGACTCGCTCCGGGGGTGACGCAATGGGTGCATGCCGACGTGCTCAAACGCATTCGCTCGCAGTCGTTGGCCAAGGCCCGGGCGGCAATCAAACCTGTGGAACCCGAGCGGTACGAGGCGTTTCTCGTTCATCGGCAGGGTGTCGGCTCGGTGGGCGGCGAACGGTTGCAAGGTCTGGATGGACTCTTGCGTGCCATTGAACAGCTGGAGGGTGTCGCATTGCCGATGCCCGTGTGGGAGCGCCACGTGTTCCCGGCCCGTGTGCGAGATTACACGCCGACATTGCTCGACGAGCTGGTTGGCTCCGGCGATGTGGTATGGGTGGGTGATCCCACGGGCAGCGGCGAAGGGGGTGACGAGGCGGGACGCGTCATGTTCTTCCCGGCGGACTCCCCACAGTTGCAGGTGCATGCTGAGGCATTGGAATCCTCCCTAGGTCGAGCGGCTGCGCCGGAATCCGACATGCCGCTGACGGTGCGCGATGCGATACTGCTTGCCCTGCACGACGGTGGCGCTTACACGGCGCACTCATTGGAGGAGCGTGCGCAATCCCTGTGGCAGGCGAATCCGGAGCCGGAGGTGAATGAGACGACCGGCGAGGTGATGGCCACATCATGGTCCCATTCGCGATTCGAGCAGACCCTATGGTCATTGGTCTGGCATGGATTCATTACCAACACCTCCCTGCAACCAGTCCGGTCGGTGTCAACGCATACGGGTGGAAGTAAGGCCACGGTGCGGTCGCATCGTCTCCGCTTGCGTGCCCGAATACCCACACGCGGTATGTTCGGCGGCGGTCTGTGGTCACTGGTGCGCACCCAAGGCGATGCGAGCCATGAGGAGGCGATGATCGACCTGATAGGTATTCTGCTCGACCGCTACGGCATCATTGCGCCCAATACGGTGTCAGATGCCGGTGTCGCCGGCGGATTCAGTGCCATTTATCCGGTGCTCAAACGCATGGAGGAGAAAGGCACGCTATTGCGAGGTGTATTCGTCAAGGGGTTCGGTGCCGCTCAATTCGCCGAGCGGGAGACGGTGGACCTGCTGCGTCACCATATCGATTCCGAGCCTGTCATGACCGTCACCATGGATGTATGCGATCCGGCGAATCTCTATGGTTCGTCATTGGAATGGCCGGCGCCGGCCATACTTGAATCCAATGCCCGCACGGACTCCAAACGGCGCGCTGCCGTGAAACCAATACGACGCCCGGGCTCATTGGTGGTGCTGCGTCAGGGGCGCGCGGTGCTGTATGCGGCACTGTGGTCGGGTCGTATCGTGGCGTTCGAGCCTTCGCCGAGCGTGCTTAAAACGGCGGCGACGGCTTTGGAACAGACATGTTCGCGATTGCATGGGGCCAGCATCACTTTCCGTGATTGCAACGGCGTGCCATTGCAGGGCGGCAACGCGATGTCCGACGCCCTTCGGCATGCCGGATTCACCCCGTCGCCGCAGGGGCTCCGACTGTATCGATGAGGCGGGTATGGCGGGCAGCCTCCTCGCTATGAGCGGAAGAGCGGTCCGAACGTAGCGGTGGAGGTCCTAGAATGCTTGTGTTTTGCGTTCTGCGTACAACGATTTGGCATTGTACAGGGAAAGGACTTCACATGGGCATGCTCATTGCGTTGTTGCCGGCATTGTTCCTCGGCTCGAACAGTGTGATGACGGCGAAGATCGACGGCAAGCCAAGTCAGGGGACGCTGGGCACCACCTTCGGCGCATTCCTCTTCGCGGTGCTGATGGCCGTGTGCTACACGATTCCCCATGCAGGGGCATCGTTCGCGTTCAATCCCCGCATCTGGGTGGTGGGCCTATGCTCCGGCATATTCTGGACGATAGGATCCATCGGCCAGTTCTCGGCCTTGAAACCGCTCGGCGTCTCTTTGGCGATGCCGATCTCCACGGCCGGTCAGGTGGTGGGCAATGCGCTCATGGCCGCCATCGTTTTGGGGGAGTGGCGCTCATTGCGAGTCTGGGTGATCGGGATCATCGCCATCATTCTCGTCACCTCCGGCGCCATACTGTGTTCGGCCAGAGATTCCGTCACCGATGCCGTGCATATCAGTGCGAAGAACATGAAATTCGGCATGATCGCCCTGCTCATCTCCACCATCGGGTTCATGATGTACTTCGTGTTCCCGAACCTTCTGCACAAGACCGGGTATATCGACAACGCTATCTACAATGCGCCGGACGGTAACGGCCTGTATTATATGACCGCAATGATCCTGCCGCAGTCGGTTGGGCAGGTGCTCGCTGCAGTCGCCATCATTGTGCTTGGCGAGCACAACCAGTCGCTCATCTTCACCCGCAAGACCGCGCTGAACATCTTCACTGGCCTCTCCTGGGCCATAGGCAACTGCCTCATCTTCATCTCGGCAGCCAACCCGAATGTCGGTCAGGCCATCGCCACGACCTTCTCCCAACTGGGAGTGCTCGTCTCCACCTTCGGTGGCATCGTGATCCTCAAGGAACACAAGACAAGACATCAGATGATCTGCATACTCTTCGGCACATTGCTCATCGTGGCAGGTGCGGTGCTTATGGCGATGTACACCACCACATGATAGGTATGAAGTCGGTATACGACAGGCCTCGGTCAGAGCTACTCTGACCGAGGCCTGTCGTATACCGACTCTGCGATCTCACTTAGGCCGCGTAGGCGATCGGTGCAGGCAGCTCGGTTCCCGAACCATCACGACGCATATCCGGCGCCGGCAGCTCGACGGGATGGCCCCCCGACGTTGCGGCCAGCAGCGGGTAGGAACCCACGCACGCCCTGATCAACGTGTTCTGCCCCTTGAGGAAGCGCTGCGAGCGCACACCACCGGTCGCTCTTCCCTTGGTGGGGTAGAGCTCCAATGGCGTGACCTTCGCCGCACCGTTCTCGGTGCCCGGCAGCGCATCCACATCGCCGGCGACAGTGAGCACCACGGCTCCACTGGCGGGAGAGAGCAGATTGCCTGCGTCATCGTGCTCGGCATCATGCCATTCGACATCGGCGTGCGCAACCACGGCGCAGGAGAGCACCGTACATCCATCGGCGAGATGTATGCCGGCCATGCCTGCCGCAGTGCGGCCCTGGGGACGTACATTCCTGGCCTCATACGTGAGCAGCGAGGAATCGGAGGAAACGAACACGAAGCGGTCGTCGTCATGCGCATCGGCCGCCACAAGCAGCTCGTCCCCGTCCTTCAAATCGATGATGCTCCAGGAATCCATCGTGGTGGGGGATTCACGGTTCCAGCGCTTCACAATGCCGTTGCGTGTGCCTAACCCGACCGGCGGCAGCTGTGCCGCCGTATCGTCCTGCCCGACGGTGTCGCGTAGCGCGAGCGTGGCGATCACCCGTTCGCCGGGCACCGGATCGGTGCTTTCGGTGGAGGTGAGCAGCTCGGTGGCTTCAATGCCTCCTGTGAGGCTCAGGTGGCCGGTGACCTCCAGATTCGGCAGCTCCACCACATGGGCGAGCACCATGCGGCCCGCGGAGGTGACCAACGCATAGTCGGCACGGGTGCGTGCCGGCATCAGCGAGACGATCACATCGTCGGGTTCACGCTTTTCGGTGTGAGCGCCTCGTTTGGCCCAAATGGTCAGGGCATCGATGCTCATGCGGGCTATGAGCCCTGAGGCGCTCAATGCGATCACGCATGGTTCGTCTTCTATCCGCAGCGCCTCGGCGGTTTCGCCGGCCTTACGGGCTGCCGCCACCGCATCGGCGGCGTCGAGTACGTTCTCCGCATGGCGTGCGGCATCGAGTGCGGCGTCGGAAGGCATGTCATCGCCGTGGGCCACGACTGGCACGAGCCGGCCGTCGTCGCCCTCATCGAGCAGCACCGTCCGTCGTGGCGTGCCGTAGGTTGCCACCGCCTTGTCCATCTCGTCGATCACCACGCCATCCAGTAATGCGGCCGAGCCGAGGATGCGCTCCAATTCGGTGATCGACGACTGAAGTTCGTCGCGTTCGGATTCGAGTTCGATGCGGCTCATCTTGGTGAGTCTGCGCAGGCGCAGGTCGAGAATGTATTGCGCCTGAATATCGTCAAGGCTGAATCGGCTCATGAGTCCGTTCTTGGCCGCCTCCGCATCGTCGCTTGAGCGGATCACGCGGATCACCTCGTCGATGTCCACCAAGGCGAGCAATAGACCCTCGACCAGATGCAGCCGGTCCAACGCCTTCTGACGGCGGAACTCACTGCGGCGCCGGATGACACCACGCCGGTGTTCGATCCATACATCGAGCAGGGAACGCAGTCCGAGTGTGTGGGGGCGCCCATTCACCAAGGCGACATTGTTGATGGCGAAGTTCTCTTGCAACGGGGTGTGTTTGAAGAGCTGTGCCAACACGGCTGCCGGGTCGAATCCCGTCTTGAGCTCGATCACGATGCGGGTGCCATTGTGACGGTCCGTCAGGTCGATGGCACCGGAGATGCCGTCGAGCTTATGGTTCTTCACACCCTCGGAGATGCGTTCGAGCACACGCTCGGGACCCACCATGTATGGCAGCTGCGTCACTACGATGGCCTTCTTGCGTGCGGTGAGATTCTCCACATGTGTGGCGGAACGGGTGGTGACCACGCCTCGGCCAGTCTCATAGGCATCTCGGATGCCTTGTCGCCCTATGATGATCCCTCCGCCCGGCCAATCAGGTCCGGGCACGTATTGCATGAGGTCGTCGAGTGTGGCATCGGGATGCTTCATCACGTATTTGGCTGCGGCGACAACTTCGCCGAGGTTATGCGTGGCCATATTCGTGGCCATGCCGACGGCAATGCCCGAGGCGCCGTTGACGAGCAGGTTAGGAATCGCCGACGGCAGCACGGTCGGTTCCTTGAGCTTGTTGTCGTAATTCGGCACGAAATCGACCGTGTCCTCGTCGATGTCGGCGTTCATGCCGAGCGCGGCGGGTGCAAGGCGTGCCTCGGTGTATCGCGATGCCGCAGGACCGTCGTCCAACGAACCGAAATTACCGTGGCCGTCGACCAACGGCAGCCGCATCGCGAATGGCTGCGCGAGACGCACCATGGCTTCGTAGATCGCCGAATCTCCATGGGGGTGCAATTTGCCCATCACCTCGCCCACCACGCGGGCGGACTTCATGTACGGGCGCGTGGGCAGCAGGTTCATCTGACCCATCTGGTACACGATGCGGCGTTGCACCGGCTTCATGCCGTCGCGTGCATCCGGCAACGCGCGCGCGTAGATCACCGAGTAGGCATATTCCAGGAACGATTTGCTCATCTCCTCGGCGAGCGGGGTCTCCACGATGTGCTCCTCGACCTGCCGGGGGTCGTACCCGGCCGCTGCCTGCCTGCGACGCGTCATATTTGCTCTCCCTTATCCAATGAACCGTCCCATTCTACCCCGTCCGCGCCGAAAGACCCATGTGGTGAAATGAGTTCCGCCACGCGTGCCCACGAGTCCATCAACCGCGCTTGAATAGCAGTATGAGCGTAGATATTCCAGATTCCGGCACACTCCTCGGCTTTGTTCCCACAGCACAGTACGGCGATGAGATTGACGCCGACCGGCCGAGCGATGTGCCGGCTGGTCTCGGGAATGCACAGCAGGGAGCCCGTGGAGGCGCGCTGCACATCTCCGCGGTGCTGCCGGCACTCAGTGCGGCCATCGGCACACCGGTGCGCACCGATGTGCACGTCGACGCCGAGGGCTTGCGCCAACGGCTCGGCATGCCGCGCGCCAAATCAGCAATTGTGGTGCTCGTGGATGGACTGGGGTACTGGAATCTCAACATGAAGCTCGGTTACGCGCCCTATATGCGCTCACTCATGAACGAACCGCTCAACCAACGTCCGATCAGCACATGCTCGCCAAGCACCACCACGGCGGCCATGGCCACCTTCGGCACCGGCACCTGCCCAGGATTGACAGGCATGGCCGGCTACACGCAGCTCAATCCCCGCACCGGCGCGTTGAGTCAACTCATCCAGTTCCGTGGTGCCATACATCCCGAAGAACTGCAGACGGAACCCACTGTGTTCTCGCTCATCAGCGATGCCGGCAACCGCGCCACCAGCGTGGGGCTGACCAGATTCATGGCGTCCCCGCTGACCCGTGCGGCGTTGTGCGGCTCCGATTACATTGGCCATGACGATGCGAACAAACGCGTGCGCATCGCCGCCGACACCGCCAAGGAACCCGGGCTCACCTACCTGTACATGCGCGAGATAGACAAGGCTGGCCACGCATACGGTTGGCACAGCGACGAATGGCAGGTGGCCCTCGAGCGGGTCGACATGCGATTGGGGCAGTTGCACAGGCAAGTCCCGAAGGGCACGCTCATTGTGGTCATCGCCGACCATGGCATGGCGACCGCGGACCAAGGCGACGAGGCGCGTATAGACATGGCCTTGGATCCGGTGCTCCAGCAGGGCGTGAGACTGGTGGGAGGCGAACCCCGCGCCACGATGCTGTATGCCCAGGATGGCGTGGATGCCGAGAGCATAGCCGAACGTTGGCGTGCGCGACTGGGGGACCGTGCGTGGATCCGCACGAAACAGCAGGTGATTGATTGCGGTTTGCTCGGACCAATGCGGCCCGACGTTCCTGAGATGCTCGGCGATGTGTTCGTCTATGCCGCCAGAGAGAACACGATCGTGGACACGCGCTCGCAAACCGAAGGAGCCACCCGCATGCCCGGCGTGCATGGATCGCAGACGATGATGGAGATGGATGTGCCCTGCCTCATCGATCTCGTCGACTGAATCCGACATATTCAGTCGTGTTTATGCGGATCCTTGCCGAACATGATCTCGTCCCAGCTTGGCATCGATGCCCGGTTCGATCGGTGCGGCGAATGCTGCTCCGAGGTGTTCCTGTGGGCCTGTGGCTGTTGCTGGGTGGGGGTGTCGTCGTCGCCATGCTGCTCCGGCTGGCTTTGCACGGCATCCGGCTTGATGGCAGGACGCTGGGCCCCGGTGTTCTTCGGAGTGAATTGCGCTGGAGCCTTCTGCTTGGGGTACAGTGCGCTGATCGGCACACGTTTGCGCAGCTGTGACGGTTCGTCGGGTCTGTGTTCTTGGGATGGAGCGGGCTCAGGTGCATCGTCGGAATGTGGGGAGTCAGACTGGCTGGAGGTGTCGGTGCCCTTCTGCACCGGCTCTTCGACCGCGGATGGTGCAGATTCAGACTGCGAGGCTTCCTCGGCAGGTGTCGTGCCGGCGTCTTCCGGCATGGCGTCCATGGTGGCATGGGCGTATGCGTCCGCGGCCCGTGCGGTATCGGTTGCGGTGCGGGCCTCGGTCTCATTGGTCGTCAGCGTCTCCTGTTCGTTGGAAGGTTCCTCGTTTCCCGACCCATTCCATGCTCGCATGGTCTGTTCGATGCGCGCCGAACGCGCCGAATCACCTGGCAGGTCGACGGATGAGGGGAGGGCCTCGTCGAGGGCGGTCTGAGTTCCCGCATCGTCGAACGAGGCGCCTGTGACAGATCCCATCTCGCCGATCAGCTTGCTCGCGGCGTTGTTGATGCACACCACGGTGTTGTCGTGCATGTTCCACGACCATTCGGCGTGGATCCGATGCCCCGCCGAGATGAAGGTGGCGCTGATGCGCCACGGTTCCAGACCCCGCCGCGTCGCCTTCCATTGCACCGATTCGGGGCGCACCCGTGCGGCCGCCAAGGTGCGGTCAATGAGCTCGGAGAGCGTGCGCACCTTGCTTTCCTTGGGTGCGCGCACACGCAGGAACTGTTCGATGGCGTACTTCTTCTCCGCTTCGATCGAGGTGGCGAATCTGCGCACAATCACCTCGCTCAGCTCATACTGCCGAGCGATGTGCTCCGGGTCGGCGCCGGCGCGGATCAGCGATTGGATCTGCGAAATGGGCAGCGTGCGCTGCTGGTGCACCGCGGTGGTGATCCGTTTCTCTGAACGGATTTGCTTGGCCTCCAACATGGCCCGTTCGAATGTATCGTCGACACGCACCAGGAACGGCATGCCGTCGGCCGTGAACACCAGGTCACCGTCCGGTGTCACATGGTCGAATTGTGCTGCGGGGAAGGAGCCAGTACCCATTTTCACGCCTTCGTCGTCATCGAAAAATGTGAACATTTACATTGTGCCCCTCGTGTCGGATTTTACGGTGTTGCCAAATCGTGTATCCTATGCGGGGAATACTTGCGTAGTATTACACGTTAATACGGGTACGTAAAAACACGTAACGAAAGGAATCCTCTCATGGCACAGGACTATGATTCCCCGCGTAGCAAGGACGAGGACGAGGAGTCGCTCCAGGCGCTCGGCAAGAGCTCGCAGAATGCCTCGAACGACATGGATGACGACGAGAACGCCATCGCCGAGGATTACGAGCTGCCGGGTGCGGATCTGAGCAATGAGGACGCTTCGGTCACCGTGATCCCCATGCAGGGTGATGAGTTCATCTGCTCGGAATGTTTCCTGGTGAAGCATCGCAGCCAGTTGGCGTACACCACGCCTGATGGCCAGCCGGTATGCAAGGAATGCGCCGCCTGATGTTCGACGAGGCATATGTGGAGCCGGAACGCACCGAGGTATTGGTCGCACCGGTCAATCCGGCACAGCCGGTGGAGTTGCATTACATGCATGCGGGGGACGCCGGTGCGGATCTCGTGACGACTGCACATGTGGAATTGGGACCCTTCCAGCGTGCACTGGTCCCAACCGGTGTACGCATCGCCTTGCCCGCCGGCTATGTCGGCCTGGTGCACCCGCGATCGGGATTGGCCGTGAAGCAGGGGGTGACGGTGCTCAATGCGCCGGGGACCATAGATGCCGGATATCGCGGTGAGATCAAGGTGCCGTTGATCAATCTCGATCCGGAACACACCGCGGTGTTCGAACCGGGCGACCGTATTGCGCAGCTGGTGATTCAGCGCTATGTGCAGGCCGAATTCATCGAGGCGTCCGTATTGCCGGGTTCCGACCGAGCGGAGCGTGGGTTCGGCTCGAGCGGAGTGTGACGCGCGCATCCATGCCTGTTCACGCATGGATGTGCGATGTGCATTTCGGAGGCAAAACGACTAATCTCAAATCCATATCGGAGGAGAGCAAGGAGGGTTGAGAGCGATGAGCGAGCATGAAGAGGATCTGCGCCCCGCCAACATGCTGGGCTGTGAGATCAGCCCGAATCCACTTGACCCACTGGCACCGATCGAGGCGATGTGCCGACAGCACCATCCCGATGAGGACATGGAGATTCTGTCACGCGCTTACACCCGCGCGGTGATCCAGCATGCCGAGCAACGCCGTCGTTCCGGCGAGCCGTACATCATTCACCCGTTGGCAGTGGCGCAGATTCTGGCCGACCTCGGCATGGGTCCTAGTGTCGTCGCCGCGGGATTGCTCCACGATACCGTGGAAGACACCGACTATACCCTCGATGAGTGCCGCGCCGAGTTCGGCGACACAGTGGCCGGTCTGGTCGACGGCGTGACCAAGCTGACGAAGATGGATTATGGCGATTCGGCGCAGGCCGAGACGATCCGCAAGATGGTCGTCGCGATGAGCCGCGATGTACGGGTGCTCGTCGTCAAGCTCGCCGACCGTGTGCACAATGCCCGCACCTGGCGCTACGTCAAGCCCTCCAGCGCGCAGAAGAAGGCCCGCGAAACACTTGACGTCTATGCACCGCTCGCCAATCGCCTCGGTATGAACGCCATCAAGACTGAGCTCGAGGAACTGAGCTTCAAGGTGCTCTATCCGAAGATCTACAACGAGATCGTCGTGCTCGTCGAACGCCGTGCCGGTCAGCGCGACGTGTACCTGAAGCAGATCATCGAGGAGATCCACGAGGATCTCGACGACGCGCACATCGACGCCTATGTGACCGGCCGCCCGAAGGACTACTTCTCGATCTACCAGAAGATGATTGTGCGCGGCCATGATTTCTCCGACATCTACGATTTGGTGGGCGTGCGCATCATCGTCGATTCGATTCGCGACTGCTATGCCGTGCTCGGCGCCGTGCATGCACGCTGGAGCCCGGTTCCCGGCCGGTTCAAGGACTACATCGCGATGCCGAAGCTCAACATGTACCAGAGCCTGCACACGACGGTGATGGGACCCGGCGGCAAGCCGGTGGAGATTCAGATTCGCACGTGGGACATGCACCGGCGCGCCGAATTCGGCATCGCCGCCCATTGGAAATACAAGGCGAACGGTCAGGCGGGCCGTGCGTTGAGCGCCCCCGATAAGTCCGATCTCAAGCGCGGGGACAGGAACCTCGAGGAGAAGGACAATCTGCAATGGATCCAGCAGCTCGCCGACTGGACGAGCGAGACCCCGGATTCCAGCGAGTTCCTCGGCTCCCTCAAAGACGACCTCGGTTCCGCCGAGGTGTACGTATTCACCCCCAAGGGCAAGATCGTCTCGCTGCCTGCCGATGCCACACCGGTCGACTTCGCATACAACGTGCACACCGAGGTCGGTCACCGCACGATGGGCGCGCGTGTGAACGGGCGCTTGGTCCCCCTCGACACCAAGCTGGAGAATGGCGACACCGTCGAGGTGCTCACGTCGAAATCCGACACCGCCGGCCCGTCCCGCGATTGGTTGAGCTTCGTCAAAAGCCCGAAGGCGCGCAACAAGATTCGCCAATGGTTCAGTAAGGAACGTCGCTCCGAGTCGATCGAGGAGGGGCGCGACGAACTCACACGTGCGATGCGCAAGCGCAACCTACCGGTTTCCGCATTGCTCACGCCGGAGGTGCTTGTGGGAGTGGCCGACGATCTCAACCTGCTGAATGCCGACGCCGTGCTCGCGGCGATAGGCGAGGGGCAGGTGTCCACGCAGAATGTGATCACCCATCTGGTCAAGGACGCGGGAACGAACGAAGTAGCCGAGGAGGCCGAGCAGGAACTCTTGCCGCTGCGGCCCACGCAGGCTTCGAAATCGAAGGGCAACACCCCGGGAATCGCCGTCAAGGGCGTCACCGACGTGTGGGTCAAGCTCGCCCATTGCTGCATGCCGGTGCCGGGCGACAACATCATCGGCTTCATCACCCGCAACGAGGGTGTCTCAGTACATCGCGTAGATTGCCTGAACATGATCAACCTGAGGAAACGCGAGCCGGAACGTGTCGTTGACGTCTCCTGGACGAGCAACAAGGGTCTGTTCATGGTGAAGATTCAGGTGGAGGCGCTCGATCGGCCTCATCTGCTGAGCGATGTGACCCGCGTGCTTTCCGACCATGGCGTCAACATTCTCTCCGGCACAATCGCCACTGGTTCCGATCGTGTGGCAACGAGCCAGTTCAGCTTCGAGATGGCCGACCCGGGGCACCTGAACACGCTGCTGTCGGCGGTGCGCAAGATCGACGGCGTCTTCGACGTGTACCGCATCACCGGTGCAAAGGACTCCAGCGAGCCGCGCATGCGCCGGATGCGCGGACCATTACCGTGACTAGTCCCACGGCATGCACCATATGAGATGAAACGACAATGGGGGCGGCCTTCCACGTGGAAGGCCGCCCCCATTGGGATGCAGGTGGGTCGAATCAGTCGACGATCTCGATGCCCTCGATCATGACCGGCTCGAGCGGGCGATCCTGCGCATCCGTGGCCACACCGTCAATGGTGGCGACCACAGCGCGGGAGGCCTCATCGGCGACCTCGCCGAAGATCGTATGGTGGCCGTTGAGCCACGGGGTCGGCACGGTGGTAATGAAGAACTGCGAGCCATTGGTGCCGTGGATCTTGCCGTCGGCGCCGCGGCGCAGGCCGGCGTTGGCCATGGCCAGCAGATACGGCTTGTCGAACTTGAGCGACGGGTCGATCTCGTCGTCGAAGTCATAGCCCGGGCCGCCGGTGCCGGTGCCCAGCGGGCAACCGCCCTGGATCATGAAATCCTTGATGATGCGGTGGAAGGTGAGGCCATCGTAGAAGGCCTCATGGCTTGGCTTGCCGGTGAACGGATCGGTCCACTCCTTCTTGCCGCTGGCCAGGCCGAGGAAGTTCTCCACGGTCTTCGGTGTCTGCTCGTCGAACAGATTGATCTTGATATCACCTTCGGAGGTGTGCATGATAATAGTGCTCATAGCCTCTCACCGTAGCACAGGGCGACTAACGGGTGTCAGGTTTTCCGTGAGCGCTTAGGCCGGTTCGGTTTGCGCGCACTATAAGCAGATTCGATAACAACGCGCGTGCGTTCATGACACCCATGCCGTATGGTTGAACACGGTGTTCGGGAGAGGGAATCTTCCGGCAGATCACACAGAGAACAGCAACAGAGGAACAACAGAGGACAAGGCAATGACTTCGAACAACACGCAGCCAACCGCTCCGAACACACCGGAGGAACCGGTACGCGTCAACCACACCACACGCAACATCGTCATCGCCGTGGTGGTCGTGGTGGCGATTGTGCTCGCCATCGTCTTCGGCATGCGCGCGGTGAACAAGAACGACGATTCACCGAAGGGCTCCAAGAACAACCCGGTGGTGATCGGCGTGGTCGGCGCCACCGATCCGCAGTGGATGGAGTTCACCAAGCAGGCCGAGCAGCAGGGCGTGTACGTGCAGATCAAGGACTTCCAGGACTACACGAGCGAGAATCCGGCACTGGCGCAGGGCGACCTCGACATGAACGAGTTCCAGCATCTGCTCTATTTGGCCAACTACAACGTGCAGAACAAGCAAAACCTGCAGCCGCTCGGAGGCGTCGCCATCTACCCGCTCGGCGTCTACTCCGCGTTCGACAAGGACGGCAAGCCGAGGTACACCGACATCAAGGACCTGCCGGCTGGCTCCACCGTCGCCATTCCGAACGACGAGACGAACCAGGCTCGTGCAATCGGCGTGCTCAAGGCCGCCGGCGTCGTCACGCTGAAAGGCGACTGGACGGCGTTCACGATCCCGCAGGACATCGATGAGGCGAAGTCGAAGGTCAAGGTCGTGCCGATGAAGGCCGAGCAGATTGCCAACACGCTCAAGGCAGGCGGCGACGATCTGTCCGCGGGCGTCATCAACAACGACTATGTGGCGGACGCGGGGCTCAAGCCCACCGATGCGATCTACCAGGACAACGCCGAATCCGAGGAGGCGCGCCCATACATCAACATCTTCGCCGTGCGCGCCGACGATGTGAACAACGAGGTGTACAAGAAGTGCGTGGAGATCTACCAGACGAAGCCGGTCCTCGACGCCCTGCAGGAGGAGTCCGGCGGCACCGCGGTGTTTGCCGACAAGTTCTCGCAGCAGGAGCTGGCGAGCTATCTGAAGCAGATCGAGACGGATATCAAGAACAAGTGAGCCGTTCATAGCATGGCTGCAGATCGCTGAACACAATGAGCAGGTTGGGGAGAGCTATTCCCCAACCTGCTCCCATATACACGACGTTCACACACTCGCCATTGGGTCGCGCTACCATATGCGAGTATCCGGCCGCAGTGCAGGCACCGGACGGAACCTCGACGTAAACGGAGAAGTTAGAGGGAAATGACGCAAGAGAAGAACGCCATCATCGAATTCGACCACGTGAGCAAGGTGTATGCCGGGCGTGGCAAGAAGCAGACGAAAGCGGTCGACGATGTCACACTGTCCATTGACGAGGGCGACATCTACGGCATCATCGGCTATTCGGGAGCCGGCAAATCCACGCTGGTGCGCATGATCAACGCCCTCGAGAATCCGACAAGCGGCACGGTGACGGTGATGGGCCAGCAGGTCTCGGGCATGAGCGAGTCGAAACTGCGTGCGGTACGACAGAAGATCGGCATGATCTTCCAGCAGTTCAACCTGTTCTCCACGAAGACCGTTGCGCAGAACGTGGCCTATCCGCTGCAGCTCGACCACTGGCGCAAAGACTATCAGGACAAGCGAGTCAAAGAGCTGCTCGAGTTCGTGGGCCTCTCCGAGCATGCGAACAGGTATCCGGCACAGCTTTCCGGCGGCCAGAAACAACGTGTGGGCATCGCACGCGCGCTCGCCACGAACCCTAAGATCCTGCTCGCAGACGAGGCGACGAGCGCCCTCGACCCCGAGACGACCACCGAGGTGCTTGAATTGCTCAGGAAGATCAATGAGCAGCTCGGCGTGACGATTGTGCTCATCACGCACCAGATGAACGTCGTGCAGCAGATTGCCCACCATGTCGCGGTGATGAGCGGCGGGCGCCTCGTCGAGAAAGGCACCGTGTACCGGGTGTTCGCCGCACCGCAGGAGGAGGTGACGAAGCGGTTCATCGCCACCGCCATGTCGGGATTGCCAGACGAGACACGCGTCGAATAGATGCATCGGGATTGGAGCGGCCGCCTCGTCACCGTGATCGTGCGACAGCACGACATCGACGACGAGAATGCAAACACGCGCATACCGTCCTCAGGACAGAACATCTCCGAGCTCATCTCGAAGCACGGCGTGGCAAGCAACCTCATCTATGGCGGCATCGACACCGTGCAGGGCGTCGCAATCGGCGCAATCACCTACACCTTCGACGGGCCGGAGGCCGAAGTGGAGCCGTTCCTTGCCGAACTCGCCGAAAACAGCGACATCGTCGATTTCGGCACCGCCGCGGAACCGGTCGACTATGCGCAGGCGGTGGAGCGAGCGGGAATTGCCGCCCCCGAGAATCGCGCCGCTGATGACCATGCGAATACGAACGCGCTTGATTTCGAGCAGGTGGACGATGTGGTCACCGTCAGCCGAATCAACGGGCAGGACACCCCGGGAGCGCAAGCCGACACCCGTGTCGCGTCTGATGACGCGAACGGTGCGCGAAAGGAGACGAAGTGATGCATATTCTCGCATTCGACCAGACGACCCTCGCCTCACGCAGTGACTGGAGCGTCTTGAGACCCCTGCTTGGACAATCCGTGGTGCAGACGCTGCAGATGGTGCTCATCACAATCGTCGTCGGAGGCTTCCTCGGTCTCATTCTCGGTGTCATACTCTACGGCACACGTCCGGGCAACCTGTTCGAGAACCGGTATGTGTACCGCATTCTCGACATTCTGGTGAACATCATCCGCCCGATCCCATTCATCATCTTCCTCGCCGCCATGCAGCCGCTCACCATCAAGGTGATCGGCACGTCGATCGGCACCGCGGCGGCGATTTTCCCGATGTGCGTGATGTGCACTTTCGCAACCTCCCGTCTGGTCGAGCAGAACCTCGTGCCCGTCGATCCAGGAGTGATCGAGGCTGCGCGTTCGATGGGTGCCTCGAAATTCACGATCATTCGCACGGTGCTGATCCCAGAAGCCTTGGCACCGCTCATCCTCGCCTATGCCTTCCTGTTCATCGGCGTGCTCGACATGTCGGCGATGGCCGGCTACATCGGCGGCGGCGGCCTGGGTAACTTCGCAATCGCCTATGGTTACCAGAAGTTCGACCAGACCGTCACCTGGACCGCTGTGATCATCATGATCCTGCTCGTACAGGTGGTGCAGTCGATTGCCAATGCGATCGCCAAGCACCTGCTGCGTCGCACACAGAACAACTGAACGATGGGGCGCCCGGATCGGCGCCCCTTTTGCATTGCGCCCATGCTGTATGGGCAACACGGATTGGACTCCGTGACCTCGTTGCCGACTTCGAAGGAGGGCATATGACCGACCATACTGAGCATGTCGAGATTGCGCTGACCGACGAGCTGCTAGGCATTCGCCGCCGGCTCCACCGGCATCCGGAACGCTCATTCAAGGAGTTCGAAACGAGCATGAGGCTGCGCAATCTGCTCGAATCACACGGCATCACGGTGCTGGACAACCCGCTTGACACCGGTGTGATCGGTGAGATCAAGGGAGAGCATGATGGACCGCAGATCGGTTTGCGTGCCGATATCGACGCGTTGCCCGTGCACGAGGACTCCGGACTCGTCTTCGCGTCCGAGAACGAAGGGGTCATGCATGCCTGCGGCCACGACATCCATATGACATCACTGCTGGGGGCGGCATTCTGGCTGGCGGCTCATCGGGAGCTGATCCACGGGACCATTCGATTGGTGTTCCAGCCGGCCGAAGAACTCGGGCAGGGGGCGCGTGCGGTGGCCGATGCCGGATTGGTCGACGGCCTCGACGCGATGATCGGCACACATAACAACCCCGATTATAAGCCCGGTCAGATTGCCGTCGGCGTGGATCCCATGATGGCGGGATGTGTGAAATTCCGGGTGAACCTGCATGCACAGGGCACTCATGCCGGGTATCCGCACCGGGGTACCGGGCCGCTTGAGGCGATGGCGGCGATGGTCCTTTCACTGCAGACCATTGTGAGCCGCAATGCCTCGCCATTCCATCCACTCGTCATCTCGGTGACCGAGGTGCATGGCGGCGACGTGTGGAACGTGGTGCCAGCCGAGGCCGGATTCCAAGGAACAGCACGCTACTTCCACCGTGAGGACGGCGATCTGGCGGAACGCCGATTCAGGCAGGTCATCGAAAGTACGGCTGCCGCCTACGATATTGCCGTGGACTATGTGTGGGACGATTTCCAGCGTCCGCTGGTGAGCGACCCGGATCTGGCGACGCTGGCCATGAGCCATGTGCCGGAATACGCGCAGCTCGAGCCGATTCACCCATCGATGGCAGGGGAGGATTTCGCGGAATACGAGGGCCACACGCGCTTGTTGTTCGCCTTCATAGGATCGAATGGCTCCGGAGGTTGTGCCGACCTCCACTCACCGAAGTTCGTTGCGCTTGATGACGCGGTGAAAACCGGTGCCGAATTCTATGCGAACTCGGCGTTGGAAGTGCTCGAGCATCTGAGCTGAGTGCCATGAGGGGGCGATCGCCGAGGGAGTGTCGGAGCGTTCCCGGAAAGGCTTCGTCACTGGATCGCAAGCGCCCTTTACGTTCCTCAACCTTGCCGGGCGCCGCCTGCGCGTTTGCCCGCCACCAATCACTGATGCCACTGATGCATCGTGCTCCTTCCGACACGCGATGCGCTGAACGGTGCGGTTGTAACGGTGACGGGCCTAGACTAGGAAGCTATGACCAAGCTTCGTTTTGCACTCGCACAGATCGACACCTGTGTCGGCGCCCTCAAGGGCAATGCCGACAAGGTTCTGGAATACGCATCACGCGCCGCCTCGAACAACGCACAGGTGGTGGTGTTCCCCGAGATGACACTCACGGGCTATCCCATTGAGGATCTCGCATTGCGGCGCACCTTCCGTCAGGCCGCCTGGGACACCGCCAATGACTTGGCGCAGCGTCTGGCCGACGACGGACTCGGTTCGCTCTATGTGGTCGTAGGCACCGTGGGCACGGAGCACAGCACACAGAAGCCATACAACCGGCTTGTCGTACTGCACGACGGCGTCGTATGGGCGGGCTATGACAAGCATTTCCTGCCGAACTATGGTGTATTCGACGAATTCCGAATCTTCGCGTCGGGCGACCGTTCGGTGACGATGGACATCGACGGCGTCAGGCTGGGTTTTGCGATCTGCGAGGACATCTGGCAGGAGGGCGGTCCTGTCGCCGATTTTGCCGAGCGGAATATCGATGTGCTCGTGACGATCAATGGTTCGCCGTACGAGGAGGGCAAAACCGATACCAGACTGCAGCTGTGCCGTCGCCGTGCCGCCGAGGTCGGGGCACCGGTGATCTACGTCAACCAGGTGGGAGGCCAGGACGACCTCGTATTCGACGGAGGCACTTTCGTTGTGGATGCGGATGGCACGTTGCTTGAACGCTCGCCGATGTTCGTGGAGGACCTGAGCTACATCGACATCGATTCCGCTGCGGCCACCCAGAAGCCGGCCGACATCGCACCCGAGATGGATCCTGACGGCGAAGTGTACACGGCCTGCGTGCTCGGTCTCAAGGACTACATGGTGAAGAACGGTTTCAACGGAGTGTGCCTGGGACTGTCGGGCGGCATCGACTCCGCTCTGGTGGCCACCATGGCAGCCGATGCCGTTGGCGGTGAGCATGTGCAGGGCATATCCATGCCGAGCATGTACTCGTCGGAGGGGTCGAAGGACGATGCGGCCCAACTCGCCGAGAATCTGGGCGCCTCGTACGATGTGCAGCCGATTAAACCGGAATTCGATGCATTCCAGAAGCAGTTGGATCTCGAGGGCGTGGCCGCCGAGAATCTGCAAGCCCGCATCCGCGGCGTCATCGTCATGGCGTATTCGAATTCCAAGGGGCTGCTGGCCCTGGCGACGGGCAATAAGTCTGAGCTCGCCTGCGGGTATTCCACCATATATGGCGATGCCGTCGGCGGATACGCTCCAATCAAGGACGTGTTCAAGACAAAGGTATGGCAGCTGTCGCGTTGGCGCAACAAAGCGCTCAAGGAAGGTCTGGGGCTCGGGGCATTGCCCGTGGTCGGCTACGACCCGAATGCGGAGGGCGTCGTGCCCGCCAGCGGCGAGCTCATCCCGAACAATTCCATCGTGAAGGCACCGAGCGCCGAACTGCGGCCCGAGCAGAAGGACTCCGATTCGCTGCCTGAATACTATATTCTCGACAAGGTGCTCACCGCCTATATAGAACATTCGGAAGGGCGGGCCGATCTGCTCGCCCATGCGGATTTCGACGAGCAGACGGTCGACACCGTCATGCGTCTCGTCGACCGTGCCGAATGGAAGCGTCGCCAGTATCCGTTGGGGCCGAAGGTGAGCGCGCTCGCATTTGGCCGCGACCGCCGTCTGCCGGTCACCGACGCATTCCGCGAATAACCGCGTAGCTATACCCCATGATGTGAGACAAGGAGAATGACATGACAGAACCGCAGGAGTGGTACTACAATACGGTGACCGGTGAAGTGGAGCTCGGCCCACAGTCCCCGATGCAGAACCGTCTCGGACCGTATGCGACGCGTGAGGACGCCGAGAAGGCGCTCGAGATCGCCAAGAAGCGCAACAAGAAATGGGAGGACCAGGACAGGGACTGGAATAATTGGGGAACGGACAAGAAGTAGTCTGAATGTGTATATTATGTGCATACCCACTTTGGCGGGCGGCCATCCGGAATGGAGGGCGCCCGCCTTGTGTTGTGCAGAATGTGGGCGATGCACAAGTGGAAATGTGACCAAGCTCACGCGTTTGCCGCTGGTCGCGGCACAGCGATTTGAAGTACTATGGATTTTGTTAGAGATGCGGCACAAAGTGGCGTCGTATACAAGCTACACCCAGAAGGAGTGGCAATGTCAGCAATTGAAAACGTGGCCGAGGTGTCCCCGGAAGCCATCAAGGAACAGGCTTGGGAGGGGTTCGTTCCCGGCAACTGGGAGAAGGACATCGACGTTCGTGACTTCATTCAGAAGAACTACACGCCTTACGAGGGTGATGAATCGTTCCTCGCGGATGCGACCGACAAGACGAAGTACCTGTGGAAGTACCTCGACGACAACTATCTGGCGGTGGAGCGCAAGCAGCGTGTCTATGATGTGGACACCCACACGCCGGCGGATATCGACGCCTTCCCGGCTGGCTATATCGATTCCCCGGAGATCGACAATGTGATCGTCGGCCTGCAGACCGATGAGCCATGCAAGCGAGCCATGATGCCGAATGGCGGTTGGCGCATGGTGGAGCAGGCCATCAAGGAGGCCGGCAAGGAGCCGGACCCGGCGATCAAGAAGATCTTCACCAAGTACCGCAAGACGCATAACGACGGTGTGTTCGGCGTCTATACGAAGAACATCAAAGTGGCACGCCACAACAAGATTCTCACCGGCCTGCCGGATGCCTACGGCCGCGGCCGCATCATCGGCGACTACCGTCGTGTGGCCCTGTATGGCGTGGATGCGCTGATTAAGTTCAAGCAGCGTGACAAGGACGCCATCCCGTACCGCAACGACTTCTCGGAGACCGAGATCGAGCACTGGATCCGTTACCGCGAGGAGCACGACGAGCAGATTAAGGCTCTGAAGAAGCTCATCAACCTAGGCAAGGAATACGGACTCGATTTGGCGCGCCCCGCCATGAACGCGCGTGAGGCCGTGCAGTGGACCTACATGGGCTACCTCGCCTCCATCAAGAGCCAGGACGGCGCCGCGATGAGCTTCGGCCGCGTGTCAGCGTTCTTCGACATCTACTTCGAGCGCGATCTCAAGGAAGGCAAGATCACCGAGACCGACGCCCAGGAGATCATCGACAATCTGGTGATGAAGCTGCGCATCGTGCGATTCCTGCGCACCAAGGACTACGATTCGATCTTCTCGGGCGACCCCTACTGGGCGACATGGTCGGATGCAGGCTTCGGCGACGATGGCCGCACCATGGTCACCAAGACGTCGTTCCGTCTGCTCAACACGCTCACGCTCGAGCATTTGGGACCGGGACCCGAACCGAACATCACGATTTTCTGGGATCCGAAGCTGCCGGAAGGCTACAAGCGTTTCTGCGCCCAGATCTCCATTGATACCTCGGCCATCCAGTATGAATCCGACAAGGAGATCCGCAACCATTGGGGTGACGATGCGGCCATTGCATGCTGCGTCTCCCCGATGCGTGTGGGCAAGCAAATGCAGTTCTTCGCGGCTCGCGTGAACTCCGCCAAGGCGCTGCTCTACGCGATCAACGGCGGCCGTGACGAGATGACCGGCATGCAGGTGATCGACAAGGGCATCATCGAGCCGATCCAGCCCGAGGCTGACGGCACGCTCGATTACGAGAAGGTGAAGGCCAACTATGAGAAGGCCCTCGAATGGCTTTCGGAGACCTACGTCGAAGCGCTGAACATCATTCATTACATGCATGACAAGTATGCGTATGAGTCCATCGAGATGGCGCTGCACGACCGCGAGGTCTACCGCACCCTGGGCTGCGGCATGTCCGGCCTGTCGATCGCCGCCGATTCGCTTTCCGCATGCAAGTACGCCAAGGTGTACCCAATCTACAACAAGGACGCCAAGGACATGCCGGGTCACGAGTACGAATATGTCGAAGGCGCGGACGACGATCTGGTGGTCGGCTACCGCACCGAGGGCGAGTTCCCGCTTTACGGCAACGACGACGATCGTGCCGATGACATTGCCAAGTGGGTCGTGTCCACCGTCATGGGCCAGGTCAAGCGCCTGCCGGTGTATCGTGGTGCCGTCCCCACGCAGTCGATCCTCACGATCACCTCGAACGTCGAGTATGGCAAGAACACCGGATCCTTCCCGTCGGGCCACGCCAAGGGAACGCCGTACGCCCCGGGCGCGAACCCGGAGAACGGCATGGACTCCCATGGCATGCTCCCCTCGATGTTCTCGGTGGGCAAGATCGATTACAACGACGCCCTTGACGGCATCTCGCTGACGAACACGATCACACCCGACGGCCTGGGCCGCGATGAGGACGAACGCATCAGCAACCTCGTCGGCATCCTCGACGCAGGCAACGGCCATGGACTGTACCATGCGAACATCAACGTGCTGCGCAAGGAACAGCTCGAAGACGCCGTGGAGCACCCGGAGAAGTACCCGCACCTGACCGTGCGCGTCTCCGGTTACGCCGTGAACTTCGTCAAGCTTACGAAGGAACAGCAGCTTGACGTCATTTCCCGCACCTTCCATCAGGGCGCGGTCGAGGACTAAGGCACGCGAGAGGCGATTTTATCGCCGGTAGGGGCGGGGCTTTTCGGCCCCGCCCCTTTGCATTCGGCTATAGTGATACTGGAGGTAGCCATGTCGAATTCAGAGTCGAATCACGGTGCATCCGCATTCCGCACCACGACGCGGCACATGCTCAAGTCGTCGAAGGAGTACCAGCGCAAGACGCTCATGGGCGGTCTGTCAGGATTCGAATCGCCCATCGGACTCGATCGGCGTGACCGCATCAATGCGTTGAAAACCGGCGACATAGGTTTTGTGCATTCCTGGGACATCAATACGTCGGTGGACGGCCCGGGCACCCGCATGACGGTATTCCTGAGCGGCTGCCCACTGCGCTGCCAGTACTGCCAGAACCCCGACACCTGGAAGATGCGCGACGGCAAGCCGGTGTACCTCGATGCCATGGTGGTCAAGATCGAACGGTACAAGGACCTGTTCGAAGCCACGAAAGGCGGCATCACCTTCTCGGGCGGCGAGTCCATGATGCAGCCGGCATTCGTGTCGCGGGTGTTCCGGGCGGCCAAGGAGATGGGTGTGCACACCTGCCTTGATACTTCGGGCTTCCTCAACGCCAACTATTCGGATGAAATGATCGACGACATCGATCTGTGCCTGCTCGATGTGAAGTCCGGAGACGAGGAGACCTACAAGCGGGTAACCGGGGGAGTGCTCCAGCCCACCATCGATTTCGGACAGCGGTTGAACAGGAGGGGCAAGAAGATCTGGGTGCGCTTCGTGCTGGTTCCCGGGCTCACCTCGTCGGAGGAGAACGTGGAGAATGTGGCCCGCATCTGTGAGAGCTTCGGCGACGCGGTGGAGCATATAGACGTGCTGCCGTTCCACCAGCTCGGGCGTCCGAAGTGGCATGAGCTGCGAATCCCTTACCCGTTGGAGGACCAGAAGGGACCTTCCCAGGCGTTGCGCGACCGCGTGCGCCAGCAGTTCGAGAGCCACGGATTCACGGTCTACGTCTAAGCGACGGCGAATGCGCCGACACATGATCCCTGACACCGGTGTCAGCGCATTCGTTATATTTGACGGTTGAAGGCAAACCGTGCATCAGGAGGGACCTGCGTTGGATTCGGTGAACAAGGAACCGGTGTTGCAGACCGAGCCGAAGGAAGGGGTTCCCGAAGTCACCGACACCTTGGCTGGCTTCGAACTCATCTGCGAACAATACGCAGCGGTGAACACCCCACTGGCCACCGATGCCGAAAGGGCCAGTGGGTACCGGTACGGCCACGAGGACTGGCTCATCCAATTCAAACGCGACGGTGCACCGATAGCGCTGCTCGATCCGATCGCCCTCGATGAACAGGGTGTGGATTGGAATGCGTTCAATGAGGCTGTGGGCGACGCGGAATGGATTCTGCACGATTCACGTCAGGACCTCCCCGGATTCGCCCAGATTGGCCTGAAGCCGCGCCGGCTGTTCGATACCGAGATCGCCGCCAAGCTATTGGGGCTGCATCGGGTCGGCCTCGCCTATGTGACGGCGCATTTCCTTGGCATCACGCTGGCCAAGGAGCATTCGGCAGCCGATTGGTCATACCGCCCGTTGCCTCGCGATTGGCGCAACTATGCCGCACTCGACGTCGAATTGCTCTCCGATCTCGAGCGGGCAATGACGCATGAGCTGAAACGGCAGGGCAAGTGGGAATGGGCGCAGGAGGAGTTCGATTATGCCCTGCACGAGGGATTGCAGCCTCCCAAACCGCATCCGGTGCCGTGGATGCGCATATCGCATATCAATGTGCTGCAACGCGACCGTCGAGGACTCGCCGTGGCCAAGGCGCTATGGACCGAACGGGACCGACTCGCCCGCGAATATGACATCTCGCCATCGTTGCTGTTGGCGGATTCCGCGATCATCGAAGCGGCACAGAGGAAGCCGCACAATGCCAGTCAGTTCCGTGCAGTGCGCTCGCTCAACGAACGGGTGCGCATGCATCTGGGCAACGAGCAGGACAAGATGTTCGAACGCTATGCGCCCATCCAGCGCAAAGTCAAGCCGTCGCTATGGAAACGGACAATCCAGGAGGCGCTGGACCTGCCTTCCGACGAGCTTCCCGAGCTTCCCGGCAAAGCGGCTGGTCACGGTGAGGACGTGGTGAATGCGCCACGGTCTGCGAAATTCTGGCAGACCCATGAGCCCAAACGGTACCGGCAGCTCCAGAGGTGCAAGGCCGTGCTGAACCAGATCTCGCAGGACACCTGCACCCCTACCGACGTGCTGCTCAAGCCGCAGATCCTGCGCAACCTATGCTGGACGGACCATCCACATCGTCGTGATGTGGCCCAATTCCTTGCGCAACAAGGCGCCAGACCATGGCAGGTCGACTTGCTCAGCGAGTCGCTGTCCCGCGCTATCATGTAACGGTTGCCCAAGGGGCAGTTGATATACCAATAGAACAGAACTTTCAGGAGCGCAAGCGTGAAAATCAGCGTAAGGAATCTTGAGCCGACCAAGGCTAAGCTCACCATCACCGTCGACCAGGATGAGTTCGATCCGTACCTCGAAGATGCTCGCAAGGAAATCGCCGAGCAGATTACCGTTCCGGGCTTCCGCAAAGGCCATGTGCCAGGCAAGCTCGTCGACCAGCGCGTCGGCTTCGGTGCCGTTGCGGGTGAGGCCGTGAACAAGGCATTGCCGGATATGTATGCCAAGGCCCTGGACGAGAAGGACATCCGTCCGATGGACCAGCCGCAGATCGAGGTCGTGGAGATGCCGCAGAGCGCCGCAGACGACACCAAGCTCAAGTTCACCGCCACGGTCGAGCGTCGTCCGGAGTTCGAGCTGCCGAATCTCGAGGGCCTCGAGATCGCAGTGGACAAGGCCGAGGTGAGCGATGACGATGTGAACAACCGCCTCGGGACCCTCCGCCAGCGTTTCGCCACCCTCGTGGGTGTCGACCGTCCGGCACAGAAGGGTGACTTCGCCAACATCGACCTGACCGCACAGACCGACGGCGAGACCGTGGACTCCCAGGAGGGCGTGAGCTACGAGATCGGTTCGGGCACCATGCTCGACGGACTCGACGAGGCGCTCGAAGGCCTGTCGGCCGGTGAGGAGACCACCTTCGAAAGCACGCTGGAAGGCGGCGACCATGAGGGCGAGAAGGCCCAGGTGAAGGTCAAGGTCAACTCCGTCAAGGCCGAGGAGCTTCCCGAGCTTGACGACGACTTCGCCCAGGAGGCCTCCGAGTTCGACACGCTCGACGAGCTCAAGGCCGAGATTCGCAAGAACATCGAGGCCGATGCGGAGGGCCGTCAGGCCACGATCGCACGTGATGCGTTCATCGAGACCCTTGAGGAAGGCCTTGACATTCCGCTGCCGAAGGGTGTGCGCAACAACATGGTCGAGCAGCAGCTCAAGTCGATGGGCGTCGAGGCCGGCAAGGCGACCTCCGATCAGAAGAAGGAGGCCGAGGAGGCCGTCGACAAGATGCTCAAGGACCAGATGGTGCTCGATGCCCTTGCCGAGAAGCTCGACGTGCAGGTCTCCCAGTCCGATGTGTTCAACTTCCTCGGCTCGATTGCCCAGCAGTACGGCATGGATCCGAACATGTTCATCCAGGCCCTCATGCGTAACGGCCAGATCGGCTCCGCCGTCGAGGAGGTGGCCCGTTCCAAGGGCATGCTCGCCGGCATGCGTCAGGTGAAGTTCACCGTTGACGGCGAACCGCTTGATCTGAGTGGCTTCCTCGGTTCCGAAGAGGCCGAGGCACAGGCCGAAGAGGATGAGTCAGTTGCCGCAGCGGCTGCAGCGGCCGCCGTCGCCGACAACCTCACCTCGGACGACGGCACCGACGCCGAGTGATCTCATTTTCCTTCAAGACCCCTGCCCTCGGCGGGGGTCTTCCCATATCCGAACGTCTTTGGAGCGCCCCCGATATGTCCACTCCGAGTGAACAAGATTCGCCTCTTTCCTCCTTCGCCCAGCCCCCATGCGCGGAAAGCGGGGGACATTTCGACAACGATTTCGCGACGATGGCGAACACACGTGCCGATGCCACCGGTGAAGGCCGACCGCCGGTGGTCTCCCGCGCTTTCTCGTTGCTCGTCTCCACACTGGTGCTCGGTGCACTCATAGGCATCTGCGCGGGGCTGCTCACATTGCTGCTCTATGCCATCGAACACCTGTGCCTGGGCTTCGTGGAGCATCCGGAACTGCCCGGCCCCTTTCTGACGCCGGCATGGAGGCGTGCGGCATCGGTGTTCGGCGGCGCATCGGTCGCCGCCATCGCATGGTGGGCCCTGCGCACGAAATCGAAGGCGGTCCCGTCGGTCAAACAGGCGGTGGCAGGCAGACTCATGCCTATCTGGCAGACCGTTGCCCATGTGCTGCTGCAGATCTTCATCGTCGGCACCGGTCTGTCGGTGGGCCGAGAGGTGGCGCCGCGCGAACTCGGTGCCATGCTCGCGCAGCGATGCGCACGCATGCTGCGGCTGAATCCGACCGACATGCGCACAATCGTCGCCGTGACCGCCGGGGCCGGTCTTGCCGGTGTCTACAACGCCCCGCTTGCGGGTGCGTTCTTCGCCGTGGAGATTCTGCTCGTCGATGTCAGCGGTGGCACCGTGATCCTCTCCTTCCTCTGCTCCACGCTGGCGGCCTGGGTGGCCACCCTCGTCAAAGGCACGCACACGTTCTACGTGATCGGGCATGTGGATGCGCACTTCTCGTGGGATCTCATGGTTTTCGCCATACCCGCCGGGGTGATTCTGGGCGTTTGCGGCGCGTTGTTCCGCAAAGGGTCGCAGTGGGCCGAGAGGAACAAGGCGGCCGGCAATGCGATTCTATGGATGCTGCCGCTCGCCGGTGCAGTGACCGGCATCGTGGCGATTCGGATTCCGCAGGTGATGGGCAACGGCCGCGCCACCGCCCAGCTGGCATTCTCGGGCACGCCGACGATGTCGCTGATCCCATTGTTGTTGCTGTCATTCGCCGCCAAGGCGCTCATCACACTGTTCACGATTCGCGCGGGCGCCTCCGGCGGCGTGCTCACGCCGGGCATCGCACTCGGCGCATCGATGGGATGCATCCTCGGGATCCTGTGGATGCAGATGACCGGCACGAACTCAATCGGCGTCTACGCGCTGCTCGGCGCCTGCGCCCTGCTCTCCGCCTCGCAGAACGCCCCGCTCATGGCGATGTGCCTGGTGATGGAGCTCACCGAGGCGCCGATGAACCTGTTCGTGCCGGTGGTGTTTATTTCCATGATCTCTTTGCTCGCCTCGCACGCGACGCTGAGTGTGGTGGAACGCCGGTCGGTGACTGTGCTCGGCTGACGCGCGAATCTGTTCGCCGTATTCGGCAGACGGGGAATAGATTGCCGGGAGAGCTGGTTTGTACACATAGGAAAATCTGCAAAGATTAAGGAGACAACGTGAGTGATTTGATCACGTCCCCTCGCATGGCTGGTGAAGACATGCCGGCGGGTCCGGCCGATCCGATTTTCAATCGACTGCTCAAGGACCGCATCATCTGGCTGGGTGAGGAGGTCAAGGACGATATGGCGAACCGCATCTGCGCACAGATGCTCATGCTCGCCGCCGAAGATCCAAAGAGCGACATCTGGCTGTACATCAACTCGCCGGGTGGCTCGATCACCGCGGGCATGGCCATCTACGACACGATGCAGCTCATCGAACCGGATGTGGCCACGGTGGGCATCGGCATGTGCGCTTCGATGGGCCAGTTCCTGCTGAGTTCGGGCACGAAGGGCAAGCGTTTCCTCACCTCGCACGCCCGCGTGCTCATGCACCAGCCGTCCGGCGGCATCGGCGGCACGACCACCGACGTGCGCATCAACGCCGAACTCATCATGGACATGAAGAAGACCCTCGGCGAGCTGACCGCGGAACAGACCGGCCACACGATCGAGGAGATCTACCGCGACAACGAATACGACCACTGGTTCACCGCCGAGGAGGCGTTGGAGTACGGCTTCGTGGACAAGCTCGTCTCCACGCACGAGACGATGAACAGCGATAAGGAGTAAGCATGGCATCCGAAGAAGCACAGTTCGTCGCCAGGGCCGAGCGTCTCGCAGGCCCTGCAGGCATTGCCGGTTTCCAGCCCGCGGCCGCGCGTGACCGAGCCCTGGCCGCGCAGAACCGGTACGTGGTGCCGGAGTTCACTGAGCGCACGCCTTACGGCATGAAGACACAGAACCCCTACACCCGTCTATTCGACGACCGCATCATCTTCCTGGGCGTGCAGGTGGACGACACGTCCGCCGACGACATCATGGCCCAACTCCTCGTGCTGGAGAGCATGGATCCGAATCGCGACGTGATGATGTACATCAATTCGCCGGGCGGTTCGATGACGGCCATGACTGCCATCTATGACACGATGCAGTACATCAAACCCGATGTGCAGACCGTGTGCCTCGGCCAGGCGGCATCCGCGGCGGCGATCATTCTGGCGGCGGGTACGAAGGGCAAGCGTCTCATGCTGCCGAACGCCCGCGTGCTCATCCACCAGCCTGCAATCGACCAGGGCTTCGGCAAGGCCACCGACATCGAGATCCAGGCCAAGGAGATGATGCGTATGCGCGAATGGCTCGAGAACACGCTTGCCAAGCATACCGGCCAGAGCCGTGAACGCATCTCCCGCGACATCGAGGTCGACACGTTCCTCACCGCTTCGGAGGCGAAGGAATACGGCATCGTCGACGAGGTGCTCGAGCACCGCTCCTGACGCAGCCTGACGAATGCGGTAATCTGCGATCTGTTCTAGAATGACGGGTGCGTGCCCAGTGCACGTGCCCGTTTTTGTATGCATGCGGAATGAGGGTGAATATGGGACGTGTGGTCAGCTATAACGACGGCGTGCAGCGCTGCACGTTCTGCGGCAAAAGCGAGCATGAGGTACACCGTCTGGTGGCCGGTGCCGGCGTGGCGATCTGCGACGAATGTATTGGCCTCTGCGTGCAGATCCTGAGCGAGGAGAACGCCAAGGACTCGCGTCTTGAGGTGTTGAAACTGCCGAAGCCCTCGCAGATTCGCGATGTGCTCGACCAATACGTGATCGGGCAGAACGACGCCAAGCGCACACTCAGCGTGGCGGTCTACAACCATTTCAAACGCGCGCAGATTGAACGCCACGATGCCAATGCACACCGCCAGTTCGAGCAGTCCAGGCTTGCGGATTCGACACGTTCGATTCTCGATCCGCTCGACGAGGTGAGTGTGGCGAAGTCGAACATACTATTGCTTGGACCGACCGGCGTGGGCAAGACCTACCTGGCGCAGACATTGGCGAAGGCGATGCAGGTGCCCTTCATCATCGTCGACGCCACCTCCATCACCGAGGCGGGCTATGTGGGCGATGACGTCGAGATGGTGCTGTCACGTCTGCTGCAGGCGGCTGACGGCGACGTGGACCGTGCGCGACACGGTATCGTCTACATCGACGAGGTAGACAAGATCGCGCGCAAGAGCGGCGACAACACGTCGATGACCCGCGACGTCTCCGGCGAGGGCGTGCAGCAGGCACTGCTCAAGATTCTCGAAGGAACGCTCGTACATGTGCCGGTCGACGGCGCACATAGGCACAAGGACGGCGAGACGGTGGAACTCGACACCAGCGACATCCTGTTCATATGCGGAGGCGCCTTCGTGGGGCTCGACGAGATCGTCTCGCGCAGGCTGGGTCGGCATGAAAGCGGTTTCGGGGCGTCGTGGCGCGTGAATCCGATCGACGAACACGAGATATACAGACAGGTGAATGCCGACGATTTGGCGGAGTTCGGCCTGCTTCCCGAATTCATAGGGCGCCTGCCGGTGGTGTGCACGCTGGGAGAACTCACGGTGGACGATCTGAAGGACGTACTCACCAAACCCACGAACGCGCTGCTCAAGCAATACCAGAAACTGTTCTCAGTCGATGGGGTCACGCTCACGTTCACCGACGCCGCCGTCGAAGCCATCGCCAGCACCGCACTGGAGCGGGGAGTGGGTGCCCGAGGGCTTCGTTCGATCATCGAATCGATTCTCGAGGAGACGATGTTCGAATTGCCGAACATGGACGATGTGACCGAAGTGGTGGTGAATGCCGATTGCGTGACGGAGGGCGTGCCTCCGCAGATGGTCCGGCCCGAGCGGCGACGTGTGATCCATGCCCTGTGAATGCCGTCATCTTCACGATTTCGACACGCCGAAGTTGTGATTGACCATGAAACGTTGTATGTTAGTCGAGTTGCCTGAAGCAAGCAATTGCGCGAGTAGCCCAGCGGATTAGAGCAGCTGACTACGGATCAGCAGGTCGCAGGTTCGAATCCTGTCTCGCGCACTTGGCTATGTGAACTGTGTGCAAATGCATGCGATTCAGGTAGCATGCGCGAGTAGCCCAGCGGATTAGAGCAGCTGACTACGGATCAGCAGGTCGCAGGTTCGAATCCTGTCTCGCGCACAACAAGCCCTTGAACGTGCATACGCTCAAGGGCTTTTCCAATTGCATGCGGCGCGATGTTGGCCGTAACCCATTCGTGAACTGTGGTGTTGCCGCCGTAACATGGCGACGTTAAGCTGACCCACCGTATGAGAGAACAGACCGCAGCGACGGAGGGAAAGGGAATATGTACGATTTCGAAACCTGGCCAGAGCGGCACGACACAACTTCGGTGAAATGGAAGATGATCGAGACCGAGCTGGGTGTCGGTCATGAGGATGTGCTGGCGTTGTCGGTGGCGGATATGGAGTTCGTCACGCCGCCGGCCGTCGTCGAGGCGCTTGTGGATGCTGCTCGCAATGATGTATTCGGGTATGACTATGCCACCGACGAGTACTTGGCCGCCGTGTGCGACTGGATGCGCCGCCGCCATGGTCTTGAGGCCGATCCGAAGCTCATCTCGCTTTCGGCGGGCGTGATGCCGGCGGTGAACACGGCGTTGCGTGCGTTCACCCATCCGGGCGATGCGGTGATCATCCAGCGACCTGTGTACTACCCGTTCACGAACGCGGCCATGAACAATGGTCTGGAGATCCTCAACAACGCCCTGCTGTTTGATGGGGAGACCGGTCGGTATTCGATGGATTTCGAGGATCTGGAACGCAAGGCCTCCGACCCGCGCTGCAAGGCGATCATGCTGTGCAATCCGCACAACCCGGTGGGCCGTGTGTGGACGGCCGAGGAGCTGCGTATGCTCGGCGACATCTGCGTGGCCAACGATGTGATGATTCTATGCGATGAGATCCATGGCGATCTTGAACACCCCGGGCACGCCGTGACGATGTTCGGCACGTTGGGGGAGCGGTATGCAGACCATCTCATCGAGTTCACCGCACCGTCGAAATCATTCAACCTGGCGGGTCTGCTGTGCTCGAACGCGATCTTCCACAATGCCAAGGTGAAGCAGGAGTTCGACATCGCCGCGGCGAAAACCGGCGGCAGCACGGTGAATCATCTGGGCATGGTGGCATGCATGGCCGCCTATGCCCGCTGCGAGGACTGGTTCGAGGAGATGCTCGCGGTGGTGCGGCGTAATCTCGACACCGTACGTGCCTTCGCCGACACCCACGACGGCATACGGCTCATCGAGCCGGAGGGAACCTATCTGGCATGGCTGGATTGCCGCGGGCTGGGCCTTTCGAATGATGAGCTGGAGACGTTCATGCACGAACAGGCGAGGCTCTATTTCGACGAAGGATATCTGTTCGGCCAGGAGGGCAGTGGTTTCGAACGCATCAACCTCGCTTGCCCTGTGCGCGTGATCGAGCGGATGTGCAGGCAGCTAGACGCAGCGCTTTGCAAGCTGGGAGTGGGACCCGTGGCCGCGGATTTTGCGGATTGTGTATGAGCGGGGGCGTCCCATTGGGCGTATGGCGGGTGAATGCGGCATAATGGATAGCTGGATATTGGCATAGGAGTACAGCGAGGGCGGCATGAGCAACAGGCAGCGTGGAGTGTGGGCATCGATTCGGAAAGTGGCGGCATCCGACCGCATATCAGGTCTCATCATGCTCGGATTCGCGTTGCTCGGTCTGGTGCTGGCGAATCTGCCGGCGACCTACCACTGGTTCGAAGAGCTTTCGCATTTCCATCTGGGCATTCCGGGAACCAACATTGACATGGGGTTGGGCCATTGGGCTCAGGACGGCCTGCTGACGATCTTCTTCCTGGTCGTCGGGCTCGAGCTGCGTCAGGAACTCACCACCGGCTCGTTGTCGAATGTACGCGCGGCCGCGGTGCCGATGCTCTGTGCGGTGGGCGGCATGTTGGTGCCGCCGGTGCTGTTCGTTGCCGTCATCTCACTGTTCTCGAACTTCGGTGCCGGAGATCCGGGCAGCCTCATCATCGCGAACGGTTCGATGTTCAGTTTTGCCGAGACGGCACACGGATGGGCGATTCCCACGGCCACGGACATCGCATTCTCGCTGGCGGTGCTCGCGCTGTTCGCCAAGGCGTTGCCTGGCTCGATCCGTGCCTTCCTGATGACGCTCGCCACGGTGGACGATCTGTTGGCGATCATTCTGATCGCCGTGTTCTTCTCGTCGCTCAACGCCTGGTACTGGTTTGTGGGCATTGCGATCTGCGCGGTTGCCTGGTACTTCCTGGTGCGCATGAAGAAGGTGCCATGGTTCGGCGTGGCCGTCATAGGCATTCTGGCTTGGGTGATGATGTACGAGGCCGGCGTGCACCCGACATTGGCCGGCGTGCTCGTGGGATTGCTCACGCCTGCACGTGCCATGTACGGCGAACGTTCGCCGCGTGCCGAACGGTATGCCGACAAGCTGCAGCCGTTCTCGGCGTTGCTGGCATTGCCCATCTTCGCCTTCTTCGCCACTGGTGTGCACTTCGATTCGATCACCCCAATGTTGCTGGTCTCTCCGGTGGTCATCGCCATCATCGTGGCGCTGTTCGTGGGCAAGCCGCTCGGCATCATGGCCACCGCATGGCTGTCCACCCACATCGGCCCGTTTGCGATGCCCAAGGGACTGCGCGTGCGCGACATGTTCCCGGCTTCAATCGCCTGCGGCATTGGCTTCACCGTCTCCTTCCTCATCGCATCGCTGGCGTATGCGAACGCTGAGCTTTCCGCGGAGGCCAGATTCGGCGTGCTTCTGGGGTCGCTGGTGGCGGCTGCGGTGTCGGCGGTGCTGCTGAGCCGGCAGTCGGCCAGATTCGCCCGCATGGACTCCGTCGAGGAGCGTTTGGCCGCGATGGAACGCCCCCTCGAGGCCACGCGCACGCTCCGGGATGGCACCGTTGTGGTCTCCCAGACCATGGGTAGGGATGCCGAGCAGGATCTGGCGCAACTCAAGGAAGAAGACTCCCGCAGCTGAGGTGGCCATGTTACATGGCCGGGGTCTGCACTCGCTACACTCGCAGTTGGAAATACACCACAGAATCGAAGGAGTGGCATGCAATCCAACAATGAGGAGAATGCGAATGGCGGGCAGACGATGAATCATGCGGAGGAGCCGCTCGGACGGACCTATTCGCAGGGACCGGTGTTGTTGCGCGGCAAGATGATTCCAAGTGAAAGCACTTCGGAACGCTTCCTGCGCAATGATTCCGACACGGATTGGCTGCATCGCGACCCATGGCGTGTACTGCGCATTCAGGCCGAATTCGTGGATGGCTTCGGATCGCTGGCCGAGCTCGGTCCTGCCGTGAGCATCTTCGGTTCCGCACGTGTCGAGCCCAATACGAAGGACTACAAGGCCGCCGTCGCAATGGGCGCGAAGATCGCCGAGCGAGACATTGCCGTCATCACGGGAGGCGGCCCGGGCATCATGGAAGCGGCGAACAAGGGTGCTGCCAAGGCCGGGGGCAAATCGGTGGGTCTGGGAATCGAATTGCCGCATGAACAGGGGCTCAACAAGTGGATCAACCTCGGCATGACGTTCCGCTACTTCTTCGTGCGCAAGACGATGTTCATGAAGTACTCGTCTGGCGTGATTGTTTGCCCCGGCGGCTTCGGCACGTTGGACGAGACCTTCGAGGCGCTCACGTTGGTACAGACGCAGAAGGTGGCGAAAATGCCGATTGTGCTCTTCGATTCCGCATACTGGCGAGGGCTGTTCGATTGGATTGACGGGCCGGTGCGTGAACGGGGCATGATCTCGAACATCGATCCCGATCTGGTGACGATCACCGACGACATCGACGAGGCCGTCGATGTCGCCACCAGCATGGTTCCCAGGCAGACCGGTGCGCACTGATCCGTATGGCATGGTGGTGCGAATCACGGGAATCCAATTCCGATCCGCTCCACCATGCCGAATTATTGCAATGTGGCGATGAGCATACCCCAGCCGGTCTGGGAGAGTGCGGAGATGAAGCGGTCGTCATCGGTCACGGCGTCGATGAGTTCGCGCATGGCCACGGCCTTGTCGCCGCGATCCGCCGGGTTGGTGAGACCGCCTTTGGAATCCGGCGATTCCATGGCCAACACATCGGTGAAAATGATCACGCCATGTCTGCGCAGCAATCGCGGTGCCTGCTCGTAGGCGGCAGGGTAGTTCGAGGCATCGCCGCATACAACGATGAGATCGTAGTCGTCGCCGTTGAGACGCGACAAGAATTGGGTTGGATCTGCGTTGACGGTGCGCAGCGTGGCCCGGGTCATCGTGGCGGCGGTGCGGAATAGTCTCTTGATCTGGCTATGACCTTGAGGTGTGGAGTCGACGGCAGTGAGTTTGTCGTCGTCATTGAGTGAACAAGCGATTCGAGCCGTCTGTACCAATGATCCGGTGCCGATCACAATGACCGACGATGCGCCGGACATCGTCTTGAACATGCTGAGCATGGCGCCTTCGCATGCGGAGACCGACGGGTCGTTGTCTTCCTGCATCAGCGTGCGCGCCTCATGCACAAGGTCGGGTTCAAGCGCGAATTCGCGGGTTTCAATCCAATCCCATGCCCGCGCATGGTTTTCGAATGACGTTCTGTCCATATTCATTCTTCCTTACCGCTCTTTCACCTGCGCAATGAGTTGCCAGATCTCCTCGCCCACGTCAATGCCGCGGGGGCACTGCCTAGAGCATGCCCGCACCGACTGGCAGGCCTGCACGCCATCGGCGGTGTCAAGGGCCTCAAGGCGTTCCTCGGTTGCAGTGTCACGCGAATCGTTGATGAATCGCGCCTGATTGATGAGCGCCGCCGGGCCGATGAACGCCTCGCCGCCGGCATAGACCGGGCACGCCCCCTCGCACACGCCGCAGGCGATGCAGTTGCTGAGCAATTCATACTTGGCCAGTTCCTGTGGATTCTGCAGATACTCCAGCACATCCACCTTGCCGTCCTCACGGGTCTTGATGGCATTGTGGTGAATGAGGTAGGGTTTGAGACGGCGAATCTGTTCGAGCATCGAATCGATGTCGGCGACAAGATCGCGCTTGACCGGGAAACCGGGAAGTGCGGCGAGTTCGATGACACCCAGATGATCCCCCTCGTCGATCTGATGTGCGAGATCCTCCTCGAATACGTTGGCGTTGTCTGCGTCGTCGACATCGCCGGTACGGCGGAATCCCTCGTCGTCGGGGTAGGAGATGTTGGGTAGCCGCTGCACCCAATCCTGCACTTGTGCCGTGCACAGCAACGTGGGTGTGCCGTTGACGGCGACGGCATCCGAACCGCACATGCCATGGCCGCAGGAATAGCGGAATGCCAGTGTCGGGTCGATATCGCGTTTGATGGTGAGCAGACAGTCAAGCAACGTGTCTTCAGGACGCACGAGCAACTCGTATTCCTGCACCCAGGATTTGCCGCGTGGCCTGCCGGCGCGTGCGGAATCCGCGAACGGCGAGCCGCCGCGCCTGCCGAACGGACTTGACGAATGTCGGCGCTCCCGTTCGGGACGCGGGGTGAAGCGGTGCACACGCAATGTCACCGTCGCTTGGATGACGGAGGATGGGGAGCTCATGCAATGCCTTTCCACAGTGTCGAATACTGTCTCATATTGTATATGCGCGCGCATGCAAAAGCCGTGACCGGTGCAACATTCACACGGTTGCGCCGGTCACGGCTGGAATCAGTACGAGCGCGAGCCTGGTTCGATGTCTACGATGTTCACCGGCGCCCAGCTGACGTCGCCGTTGAGGTTCACGAATGAATGCCTGAGATATTCGGCATCGTTACGCTCGGGGAAATCGCTGCGATAGAGCGAGCCGCGGGACTCCTCACGGGCGCGTGTGGCCGTGAGCATGGCCAGCGCGAGTTCGCAGAGATGATGCGCCTCGAGAATCGCGGTGATCTCCTGGTTGAACACTTTGGAATCGCTATGGGCATGCAGTAGCTCAGAACGTGGAATGAGGTCGTTTCGTAATGCGGCCATTGCCTTGTCGAGCAAAGTGGCGTCGGTGACCACGGCTGCATGCGCCTCCATGAAGGTGCCGAGATCGGCGATGAGCGCATAGGCGTTGTCGCTCTGGGACGTTCCCTCTGCAGAGTCAGCGGATTCGAGCAGTGTGTCGATGATGCCTTTGCGTCGATTCGACGCATCGACGAGTTCCTGCGCAAGGGCGTGCGTGTCACCTTCCACATCCGATGCGGCAACCGGATCGGATGCCACTCGGGTGGCGATGGAGCGTCCGGCGCGAGTGCCGAACAGACATGCGTCGAGCAGGGAGTTTCCTCCAAGGCGATTGGCTCCATGCACGCTGACGCACGAGCATTCGCCCGCCGCATACATTCCCGTTATAATCTGACGCCCGTCGGCTGTGGGAATGTAGACTTCGCCATCGACGGTGATTGGAATGCCGCCCATCGTGTAATGCGCGGTCGGTTTGACCGGCACGAGGTCCGTGGCGGGATCGAGCCCGGCATAATCCCGGATCGTTTCGACCACCTGTGGCAGCACCTCATGCATTCGGGTGGCGTCGATGCCGGTCATATCGAGCCATACACAGTCCTTGGGCCCTTCCGGATCCTTCGGGTCGGCGACGCCCCGCCCGGCCATAACCTCGCTGCGAATGGCCCTTGAAACCACATCACGCGCGGCCAGGTCCTTGTGCTCGGGCGCATAGTGTTCCATGAATGCCTCTCCCGTGGCATTGCGCAATACGCCACCTTCGGCCCTCGAGGCCTCCGAGAGAAGGATTCCGGTGTGCGCCAGACCAGTGGGATGGAACTGCAGGAACTCGGTGTCTTCGAGATCAAGACCCGCCTGCAAGGCCAATGCCATGCCATCGCCAGTGAGATCGTGGGAATTCGACGTCGTATGGAACAGGCGTCCGGCACCGCCGGTCGCCATGAGCACGTTGCGCGCGGCGATGGCATGGGTCGTGCCGGTGGCGACGTCGTAGGCGACCACACCTTCGCTGGCCGTATGATCGGCGTTGAGTACAAGATCGGTCACGTACCATTCCTCAGCGAATGCAACGCCCTGTGCCACGCATTGCTGCCAGAGGGCGAACAGAATCTGGTGGCCCACCCGGTCGGCGGCATAGGCGGCACGTTTGACCGGGGCTTTGCCGAAGTCGCTGGTATGGCCTCCGAAACGCCGTTGGGCGATTCTTCCATCCTCGGTACGGGAGAAGGCGACTCCGTCATGCTCCAGGTCACGTACGGTGTGGGCGGCCTCCTTGGCCAACAACTTGGCGGCATCCTGATCGACGAGCCAATCGCCGCCTTTCACGGTGTCGTAGTAATGCCATTGCCATTCGTCGGGTTCCATGTCGCCGAGGCTGGCGGCTATGCCGCCTTCGGCGGATCCGGTATGCGATCGCAGGGGTTGCAACTTGGAAATCACCAACACCTTGGGCTCGATGCCCCGATCCCTGAGATCAGCGACCTCCTGGCTGCGGTAGAATCCCAGCGCTGCGGACAGACCGGCCCCGCCCGCACCCACGATCACCGCATCATACATGTCTTCAACCTTGGTTGGACTCATACCTCGATTCTGCCATAGGGCCTGACGTTTATGGTCTGATGCTCGGTGCATGGGTCTCATGGCACAGTTGCTCGATGTCCGAGGTGCTGGAGAGCAACGACGCCTGCTGGTCGGCGATGAGCCTGTTGCACCCGGCATGCGCGGGTGTCGTGATCTCGCCCGGCACTGCGAAGAGCCTGCGGTTCATCTCGTTCGCCCAGCCTGCCGTATTGAGCGCTCCGGAGCGCAGCCGGGCCTGTGCGACCACGACCGAATAGGCCAGTGCCGCGATCAGCCGATTGCGCAGCAGGAACCGACGTGGCTCCGGTATCGTGCTCGGGGTGCATTCCGACACCAAGGCTCCATGCTGGGCGCAGATCTGCTCGAAGAGCCGCATATTCGTGGTGGGGCCACAATGGTCGAGTCCGCCGGCGAATATCGCCACGGTTCTTCCGGCTACTTTGGCTCCGAGCTGATTCATGGCCTCGAGCGCTCCCCAATGCGCCGCGGCATCGATGCCCATGGCACCGCCGGAAACGACGAGATGGCCATTCAAGGCCGTCTGGCAGGCCAGGTTCCTCGCAACGTGACGCCCATATTCATTCACGCCACGCGAACCCACTATGGACACCGGGCGATCACATGATGTGAGGGCCGTTGCGTCGCCCTGCACCCACAAGGCAAGTGGAGGCGCCCAATCAGAGCGCACGTCGAGGTCCTCCAACGACTCTGGCCAGTAGGGCGAACCGGGAATGACAACGGTATAGGCGCCTTGTCCGGTGAACAGTGCGCATAGCGCATCCGGGTCGAAGGTCGGCAGCTGCAGCAGGCGGCCGATCCACCGTTGTGAGGCCAGCTGGAAGGATGCCACGCCTTCGCTGCGCGCCTTGCGGCCCCAGCGTGCCGTGCCCAGAATGAACATGCATTCCAAGGTGTTGCGTGCGCGTCGTTGCTCCTGTTCGGTGGTGGCGCATGCAACCATGAGCAGCGCGCGCAGTGCCTCCACACCTGGATGTTCGCTGTCGCATCCCTTCAGCAACGAGGTCATGAGCGCATTGGCGCATTCGCTGCAGTGGGTCAGCAACATGCGGGCGAGCGCTTCGTCGTCAGACTGCAGCAGCGCCTTGGCGCTCAACGTGGGTTGTGCGGGTGCCGTGTGTGATTGTGACGTGGTCTGATGGGTGAGGGCGGTCATGTCTTCTCCGTTTCAAGGTGGGGCCGGGTAGGTTCAGTTGACTTCAGTGGTGCGCAACGAGAGCGCGCGGTCGACATCGTCAAGGTTCGGACTTGTACGTCCATCGAGATCGCAGATGGTCCATGAGAGCTTCATCACGCGGTAGGCCCCTCGCAGACTGATCTGATAGGAGGAGAGCGCCTGGTTCACCACGGCGAGCACACGGTGGGGAGTGTGCTCACGTAACCACGACCCTGCAGCTTGGGCATTGCTTGTCCAGCCGAATGATCGGAATCGCTCCACCGCCATGGACCGTGCAGCGATGACCTGCTGGCGGATGCGCTCGCTGCTGTCGCCTTCCGGCAACTGCCGGGACCCTATGTGGGAAACGGGGCATACCTGCAGCTGCATGTCGACGCGGTCGAGAATGGGGCCGGAGAGTCGGCTGAAATACCGTATGCGGTCGCGTTCCCTGCAGGTGCAGCGTTCGCCGGTGCCATACCCATAGCCGCAGGGGCATGGGTTCGCCGCCATGATGAGTTGGAATTGTGCGGGGAAGATTGTGGTTCCCCTGGACCGTGACACGGCGACATACCCAGCCTCCAATGGTTCCCTGAGCGATTGCAGCACGCGTGGTGCGAATTCAGGCGCCTCGTCGAGGAACAGAACCCCATGGTGGGCGCGTGTCACCGATCCCGGTTCTCCCAGGCCGGTGCCTCCTCCCACCAATGAGGCGACGGAGGCGGTGTGGTGCGGAGCCTCGAATGGCGGCATGCTGTCGATGCCGTGGGTGCCCAGCTGGCCGCAGAGCGAACGAATGGATGCCACTTCGAATTGCTGTTGTTGGTTCAGCGGGGCGAGTATGCCGGGGAAGCGTGAGGCGAGCATGGTTTTGCCCATGCCGGGTGGCCCGGTCATGAGCACATGGTGTCCTCCGGCTGCTGCGATCTTCAGCGCCTCCTTCGCGTCGTGCTGGCCCACCACTTCGTTCATGTCGCCGACAGGCAGCAGATTGCCCTCCGGCAGGTCGCGTCTTCGGGTGTCCACATGAATCTCATGGACCGTGTAGTTGGCACGACCTCCGAACAATTCGATGAGTTCACCCAGATGCGAGACGTACATGACATCCAAGCCGTCAATCAGTTCAGCCTCATCGCGGTTGGCACGGGGAACCACGACGCGGTTCATGCCATGCTCCTTCATATGCAGCATGATTGGCAGCAGGCCGTTGATGGGCAGCACCGTGCCATCGAGGTTGAGCTCGCCGAGTAGCACAGTGTTGTCCAACGCGTCGGGCTCTATGAATTCCGAGGCGCTGAGCACACTGGCGGCGATGGCAAGATCGTGTGAAGAACCTCGTTTGGGCATCGAGGCCGGCGACATGTTGACGGTCACCCGGGTCTGGGGCCATTTGAAGCCGCTTGCGGTGCATGCCGATTTCACGCGCTCTCTGGCCTCGCTCAGCGACGCGTCGGGCAGCCCGATGATGGAGAAGAACGGCAGGCCAGGAGAGATGAATGCCTGCAACTGAATCATGAAGGCCTTGAGCCCCACCAGCCCGACTGACAATGCTGTTCCCAGAGCCATCAGAACGCCTCCGGCACATGATGAATGAAGACGTCGGTGGGTGTGACGGTGACGGCGATGACATCGAAACGCACTCCGATGTGGCGTATGGTCGATCCATGCTCACCGAGCCAGCATATTGCGGCCCGACGAACACGCATCTGTTTGGCAGCATGCACTGCCTCCTCGGGGATGCCGCATGATGTGGATCTACGCGTCTTGACCTCGACGAATACGATGGTGCTGTGCGAGGTAAGCGCGATGATGTCGATCTCGCCGAACCGGCAGTGCCAGTTGCAGGCCAACACGTGCCAATGATGTTCGATCAGCCATGCCCGGCAAAGCCGCTCTCCCAGGGAGCCGATCTGCTTGGCGGTGAGGTCCGGGGCCAAGAGCATGGCCTTGCATTGCTCGAAGGTATCCGCGTCCACGACTGTCTGCGTGGGTATGGTCGCCAGTGTCGGCGATGTGCTGTTGTGCTGTGATGTAATGTCCATGCTCCAAGTCCAGCAACATCGCGGCACGCATGCAACCGGCTTTGAAGATTTGTGGATAACCCGGCTTGCATTGGTGTCGAATGTGGACACCCAAGCGGTTATTCACATTCGGGATGTCCACTGTGCGTGTCGGCATTGGAATACGCATTCGCCCCGCATTTTCATGCGGGGCGAATGCGTCAGATCCACGACCTGCTCAATCCACGAGGCTGGTCAAATCTCCCAGGCTCAGTTCGAAACTCACGCCACGATCCTGATAGTCGGGCTGGAACTTCGTCTGGACCATCGCGTTGTGCACGAATTCGCCGGCAAGTCTGGAGGCCGCTGCAAGGTCGAGTCCGGCCATCACGCCCCCGATCATGGCGGAGGCGAACGCGTCGCCGGTGCCATGGCACATGTAGGGCAGTTTCTCGTGCACGCATTCGGTCATCCGGTCCACGCCCTCCTTGGCATTGGCCACGAAGTTGCGAATTCGGCCGTCATTGTGGTCGATGCCCTTGAGCACGACGTTCTTGGCGCCCATATCGAACAGATTGCCAATGATCTGCCTGACCTGCTCGTTCGTGATGTCCTGTCCGGGGTACTCAGTGCCGGTGAGAATGGAGGATTCGGTCAGGTTCGGCATGAGCAGGTCCGCGCCATCGACGAGCGCGCCCATCGCCTCGCAAAGCTGTGCCGTGTACGTGGCATACATCTCACCGGCATCGCCCATTACCGGGTCGACAAAACGCAGCGACTTGGGGTACTCGCGATACAGTCGCTGTATGATCGCCACCTGATCGGGGGAGCCGAGGAATCCGGAGTAGACGCCATCGAGCTCAACGCCCTCCTGCTGCCAGGCGTCGAGGTATCCGCCCAGCATGTCGGTGGTGTCTTCCATGGTGAACACCTTGTAGCGAGTATGCGCCGAGAACAGAGCGGTCGGCACCGGGCAGACATCGCATCCGGCAGCCGAGAGGATCGGGATGGCGGCGGTGAGCGAGCATTTGCCGTACCCGCACATGTCATGCACCGCTGCGATGCGTGGAATATATTCGCGATTGCGTTCGTAAAGCACTTCTGGCATATTGCTCCTTGCAGTCATCGACCATATATGCCTCATACAATAGGTGAACGATATGCCAAGCGCATTCCTGCCGTGTTGCATGGATGAGATGGTCCACCACAGGGTCTCGGCGTGTCGCCTCCGTCTCGTGGGGACTGACGGATCCCATGTTCAGGTGCGCAGGCGCCGATTGATAAACGGGTATAACCAATCGCGATAACGTCTGGCTTGCATTGTGCTGTGCGAGTTCCCTAATCTGCTGCCCAGACCCGAGGGTCGCCAGACGAAAACGACGCACGGCAACGTGCATGAGCGTAAGGAACACCATGAGCGCACAGGAAACCCACACACCATACCATTTCGAGACACTGCAGCTGCATGTCGGCCAGGAGAGCGCAGACCCGGCCAGCGACGCCCGTGCAGTGCCGATCTACCAGACGACCAGCTATGTATTCCACGACTTCGACCACGCCGAGGCCCGATTCGGTCTGGCCGACCCGGGCAACATCTACGGGCGATTGACCAATACGACACAAGGGGTGTTCGAAGACCGCATCGCAGCGCTCGAAGGGGGCACCGCGGGATTGGCGGTCGCCTCGGGTGCTGCGGCCGTGGAGTACGCCGTGCGTAACATCACGCAGGCCGGTGACCATATCGTGGCCGCCAAGAACATATACGGGGGCACGTTCAATCTGCTGCGCCACACCTTGCCACGCGACGGCATCACCACCACCTTCGTCGACGCCAACGATCCCCACGCATTCGAGGAGGCGATCGCAGACAACACGAAACTCGTCTATTTCGAGACCTTCGGCAATCCGAACGCCGACCTGCCCGATTTTGACGCAATCACCGAGATCGCACACCGGCACCACTTGCCGGTGATTGTAGACAACACCTTCGCCACGCCATATCTGTTCCGCCCACTCGAACATGGTGCGGACATCGTAGTGGAATCCGCCACGAAATTCATAGGTGGCCACGGCACCACGCTCGGGGGCGTGATCGTCGAGGGAGGCGATTTCAAGTGGGATGCGGTGCCAGGCAAATTCCCGACGCTCACCGAACCGGATCCCTCGTATCATGGCCTCAACTTCTATGAGGCGCTCGGGCCGGTTTCATTCGTGACCCGCATCCGCGCGGTCCTGCTGCGCGACACGGGTGCCACGCTCTCGCCGTTCTCGGCCTTCCTGCTGCTGCAGGGCACCGAGACGCTGTCACTGCGCGTCGAGCGCCATGTGGAGAATGCGCTCAAAGTGATCGATTACCTCAAAACCGTGCCCGAAGTCGAGTCGATCTCGCATCCATCGATCGAGGGACGCCCTGACCACGACCTGTACGAGAAATACTTCCCGAATGGTGCCGGATCCATCTTCACTTTCGACATTCGGGGCGGCAAGGATGCAGCCCGGGTATTCATTGACAATTTGCATCTGTTCTCGCTGCTGGCCAATGTGGCCGATGCGAAGAGCTTGGTGATTCACCCGGCTTCCACGACGCATTCTCAGGAGTCCGAGACTGAGTTGGAGGATCAGGGCATACATCAGGGAACAATCCGTCTGTCGATCGGCACCGAGTACATCGACGACATCATCGACGATCTGAAAGGCGGATTCGAGGCGGTGCGCGCCTCCGGCTTCGCCGATTGAGCATGTATGACGTATGCCATGCATATGGTCAACAGCTTTTCTGGGGAGATCCCGCATGCGTGGGCATGCGGGATCTCCCGTTTGTCGGTGCCGCCGTCCATGGGCGCGAATCGTTCGCCCATGGACGGGTCAGCTCGAATGATGCAGGATATCAACGAGATGACATAGTATGCTTACGGTTACGTGTGAACGTAGGGTAGAAGTTCACCCAGCCAAGCGCACTTGTTGTGAGATTGATGGAGCCGATTGTGACCGATGTAATCACCGTGATGAACCTGGGTTGGCAGTATGCGCCCTCCTCGGCGCACGGCACGCCAAGAGGGGCACTGCATGATGTGAGTTGTTATGTGGCGGAGGGAACCCTGGCCGGGATAGTAGGGCCGACCGGTTCGGGCAAGTCCACATTGGCGCAGGCCCTCACCGGTATCATCCCTCATATTCTCGATGGCACGCTTACCGGTTTCATCAGGGTGGCTGGCATGAACGTGAAAAGCACGAGCGTCTCTAATATCTCCGCCAAGGTGGGGTATGTGCCCCAGAACCCGGTGGATTTGTTCGTCACCAACGAGGTGGAGAACGAAATCGCATTCCCCTTGGAGAATAGGGGTGTGGCGCCGGACGAAATACGCTCCCGTGTCGATGAGGTGCTTGACCGACTGCATATAGAGGGACTCCGGCACCGCGATCCGCGTATGCTCTCCGAAGGCGAGATGATGCGCGTCGCCATAGGCTCGGCCATCGCAGCAGAGCCCGAGGTGCTCATTCTCGATGAGGTGCTGGCGGTGCTCGACGAAGACGGCGCACAGGATCTCTATGCCATTCTGGACGACCTCATGAAGCGCAACCACACGTCGGTGGTGATGATCGACCTCGACACTCGTTGGCTGCGGGAGCATGCCGATTCGGTGTTGGTGATGGTGGGCGGTGAGGTGATCCGCCGTACCACACGCGAAGTGTTCCTCCGCGAGGCGTCGTTGCTGGAATCGGTGGGCGTGAGCAGATCTCGCGACGACCACACGCCGTTGACAATCGCCCGTCTTGAGCCGCAGGACGTGACCGATCCGATCATCATCTTCGATCATGTGTACTACCTCCACCCGCACAGCGAGAACAGCGATGCCCCCCAATTGCGCGACGTGAACCTGCGCATCCCCCGCGGCTCATTCGTGGGCGTCGTGGGCCCGAACGGATCCGGCAAGACGACCTTGCTGTCGATGATGAATTCTCAGATTCTGCCCTCGCGTGGCCATGTGATTGTGGACGAGAACGACACCGCCGAGTGCCGGGTGCGCCGCATGGCCCGTGAAGTGGCCTATCTCGATCAGGACCCGTTGCATATGATGCTGACGCGCAACGTGCGCAAGGAAATCGAATTCGCCCCGCGTGCCCTGGGCGTGCCAGCCCAAGAGGTGAACAAGCGTGTCAATGCGCTCATCCGGGCATTTGACCTGTTCGACATTGAAGATGCCGATCCCATTCGGCTGAGCACCGGGCAAACCAGACTCGTGGCACTGGCCTCCACATTGGCCACGCAGGCACCCATACTTGTGCTTGATGAACCGGTGTCCGGGTTGGATTACCGGCTCAAAACGAAGTTCATGACCTTAGTGCGAGACCTCAACAAGCAAGGCATCACCGTGATCATGGCAAGCAATGACGATGATCTCGTGGAACGCTACTGCACCCATGCCCTGCGTATGGAGGAAGGGCGCATAGTGGACTTTGGCCCTCTGCATTCCGCGCAGTTGCGCTCATTGGACCATGATCAGGAGGGGAGAGTCTGATGCGTTCGCAGTTCTATGTCCCGGTTGATGGTTGGCTCAACCGAGTGGATGTACGTGTGAAGCTGTTCACCATGATCGCCGTTATCGTCATGTGTTCGATTTGGGGAAACTGGGTATTCCTGACGGCCATGCTCCTCGCGGAGCACCTGTTCCTGCTGTCCACCCGCATACCTGCACGCAAGACGCTCAAGGTGTGGTCATTCTTCCTGCCGGTGATCGTCATTGTGTTCTGCATCATGCTCCTCACCGTGCATCTGCCCGGCTGGACCTTGTGGCGATGGGGAAGCTGGCTGGTCACCTCCGGCACCATGGATCTATGCGCGGTGGTGGCGCTCCGTATCGCAGATATCGTGTTCGCCGTGTTCACCGTGTTGTTCACCACTTCGCGTGCCGCCTGGATCAGTGGTCTGGCGGGACTGGGATTGCCATACACGGCAGGGGCCGCCGTGACGGATGCGATCCAGTGGCTGCCGACCTATGCGGCCACCGTGCATGACCTGGTGCTCACCCAACACATCCGTGGACGGTATGCGCGCATTGGCAAGCACAATCCCCTCACCCGCACTGCTGCATGGTGCAGCGCTCATGCTCGTGCGATCATTGCGGCACCAGCCCATTTGAGCCACCTGAACCGCGCCCGCAGCATCACAGCTTTGGCTCACGGTGCGCATATAGACCGCATGGGTGCCAAACGCACATATCTGCATCCGGCGCATATGCGTCTGACCGATTGGATGCTGCTGATACTGGTGCTGGTGTACATCGCCGCCGTAATTGTGATGATGGTCGTATTCGGGTGGTGAATTCACCACGATGTTGTGTTCGGGGCTCATCCTCAAGGATGAGCCCCGAATGTTTTTCACCCTTGCGGGTGATGGGTCGGCATGGTTGTAGGGCATATATTCGCAGATATGCACGTCAGAGCACGTGATTGAAGTGGCGAAGGCCCCAAGAAGGAGAGAACATGTCGAATTCCGCGTTGCAGAACATGGTTGACCAGATTCACCAGCCGACCCATACGCCGGTGGCGATCGAGGCCATCGATCTGGTGAAGGACTATGGCACGGGTGAAAGCCTGGTGCATGCGTTGAAAGATGTCAACGTGCAGTTCGAGCAGGGCCGGTTCACGGCGATTATGGGACCGTCCGGATCCGGAAAATCGACGCTGATGCATGTGATGAGCGGTCTGGACTCGGCCACCAGCGGCAGCGTCGTGTTCCAGGGGCGCGACCTGACGAAGCTCAACGACAAGCAGCTCACGCTGCTGCGCCGCAACTACATCGGTTTCATCTTCCAAAGCTTCAATCTGCTGCCGATGTTCACGGCCGAGCAGAACATCGTGATGCCCCTGACTTTGGCGGGCAAGAAGGTGGACCGTGCATGGTTCGACCGTCTGGTGGACACACTTGGACTGCGTGAACGTCTGGGCCACCGTCCGAACGAATTGTCTGGAGGTCAGCAGCAGCGTGTGGCCATCGCACGCGCCCTCATCACCAGGCCGTCGCTCGTGTTCGCAGACGAACCCACCGGTGCCCTCGACTCCGCTTCAAGCGCCGAGGTGCTTGGCTTCCTCAAGGCCTCGGTACGGGAATTGGGGCAGACGATCATCATGGTCACGCATGATCCGGTGGCCGCCTCCTATGCAGACCGTGCCATCGTATTCTCCGACGGACACATCATCGCCGACGTCTCCGACCCGCAACCGGCGCAGATGAGTGATCTGCTCATGAAGGAGCGCGAACGTTCCACGAAGACCGCCGGGCGCTCCGCAGTTCAGACGATGCCGGCAAACCAGAATCCACCCATTGCGCGGCAGCCCCGGAACAATCCGGCGGACATCGGCGGCCAGCCGGCACAGGGAACCCTCATGCAGGCTCCGAAGCCGCCGCAGCAGCGTCGCTAATGCAGGCCAAGAGCACAGACGATCCTGAATCCGAAGGAATACCATGTTGTCAATCACGATGAAGATGATGAAGAAGAACCTGAGAATGCTGATTCCCGCGGGTATCGCCATTCTCATCGGCACGGCGTTCATTGCCGCGACGCTGCTGTTCACGAACGCCTTCGACGCCTCATTGCGCGAACAGACCACCGGCCAGTTCGGCGGCTCGAACTATGCGGTCACGGCGGATGCGCAATCCGGCGACGATGCACACGACTCAACGGTTGGTGGTCTTAAGCTCAATACCATAGCGGGCATCGGGGGAGTGGAAGGCGTCCGTGCCGATGTCACGCGCAGTGTCATACTGAATACCGGCTCCCAGCACGGCAGCGGGGTGGCGTTGTCGACGAGTGCCGACCCCAAGCTGCTCCCGGTTTCGATCGTAGAGGGCAACGCCCCCGAACCGGATGGTGCCCGGCAGATTGCAATACCGAGGAAGCTTGCCGAGCAGTGGAACCTCAAGGTGGGAGACACCATCTCGTCGCATGCGCAACATGGCGACGATGCGCAGGACGTGCAGGCGACGATCACGGGTCTCACCACCGATCCGAACAACGTGTATGGCTATTACAACGGTGCCTCCGTCGCCTCGAACGACCTCATGGTCGCCTATTCGGATGTCGCCTCCTTCGATGCGATACCAGCGACCGCTGCGTACCTGCACATCGAGCCGGCACATGAATCCACCGTGGTCGCGCAGGTGAAGGCCGCGCTTTCGCCGGGGCTGACGCTGCAGGATCGCGCGCATATGGAAGAGCAGGCCATCAAATCCCTCAGCTCCAACGGTGGTGACGTGACCAAGCAGTTCCTGCTCGCCTTCGGTGTGCTCGCTCTGGTGGTCGCCGCGCTTGTCATCGCGAACACGTTCCAGGTGCTCGTGGCGCAGCGCCGCCGTACGCTGGCATTGCTGCGCACCATCGGTGCCACCAAGCGCCAGCTCTACGTGTCGGTGCTTGAGGAGGCGGGTATGCTCGGACTCGTGTCCTCGATACTCGGCGTGGGCGTGGGAACCGGCCTCATGGCATTGGCCTCCATTGCCACACGGGACCAGTCTCTCGGCGGCATGCGACTGACGCTGAATATGAGCTGGCAGGTCATCGCATTGCCCGTGCTCTTCGGTGTTGCAATGACGGTACTCGCATCTGTGAGCGCCGCACGCACCGCCACCAGCGTGACCCCGTTGGAAGCCATGAGACCGCTTGAGATCTCCAACCAGCATCGGGCCCGTGTGGGTCGCGCCGTCTTCGGCTGCCTGTTCCTGGCCCTCGGCGTCGCGCTCGCCTTGATCGCCATCCCGATGAACCACAGCAAGGATGGCGATATCTCCGCCAGCGCATTGCTCGCCGGTGTCGGCGGCTGCATGCTCACATTCATCGGACTGGCCATGACGGCGCTGTTCTGGTTGCCTTGGCTCATGAAGGGCGTGGGAGCGTTCGTCTCGATGTTCGGGCCGGCCGCCAAGCTCGCCAATGCCAACATCCAGAAGAACCCGCGACGCATTGCCGCCACGGGAACGGCACTGCTCATAGGCGTCACGCTCATCTCCACGTTGGCCACCGGTGCCGCCGCCGCGAAAGCGACGATGAATCAGGCACTCGACACCCGCTACAGTGTCGACGTCGTGGCCTATGGCCCGAATATCCCGCAGCACGCCGCGAACAAGGTGAGAAGCGAACGGGGAGTCGGCTCACTGCTGTATGCGAAGACCGCGAGCGCGGAATTCACCGACGAGCAGGGGCATGCGGTGCCCACGACGGTCATTGGCGTGCCCGACATCGCGGCATTGCAGTCGGTGCTCAACATCTCGATCGACAATCCCGCGCCTGCATTCGGGGCCGGTGATGCGATCATGCCGCTCGTCAACAACGCAACCGGAGCATCGTTCACCTTCGCCAACAACACGGTGCGTCTGAGCCAAACCGATGCCGAAGGCAATCCGTCGCAGCACCCGGTCGATCTGCATGTGGAACAGCGCGACTACAAGCGCAGCGCACAGAACAACGAGGCGGTCGCCTTCGTGAACACGGCGCTGTTCGACGACGGCACGTTCAAGGCGGACGGCAATGCTATGCTCATCAAGCTCAATGTGCCGTCTGACATGTCGCTCTCGGATGTGTTCGAGACCATCGAGCAAGACCTTGAAGTCTACCCGAACGTTTCAGTCGGAGGCCCGGTGGCGGAACGCAACCAGTGGGAGAGCATGGTCAACATGATGCTCATGCTGCTCGTCGCATTGCTCGCAGTGGCCGTGGTCATCGCCGTCATCGGCGTGGCGAACACGCTGAGCCTGTCGGTGATCGAACGCACCAGGGAATCGGCCACGCTGCGCGCCATCGGCATGACACGCGGCCAGCTCCGCGCCTCCCTTGCAATCGAGGCCCTGCTGATCTCGCTGGTCACGAGCGTGGTGGGCATGGTCGTCGGCACGCTGTTCGGCTGGCTCGGCATCTACATCGTGATGAGTTCGATTGCCGACGTCGTCTACGTGATCGACTGGGGAACCTACGCGATCATCCTGGCCATCGCCATCGTCTGCTCGCTCATCGCCAGCGTGTTCCCCGCACGCCGTGCAGTGAAGACGCCGCCGGTGGAGGCGCTCGCCGAAGCCTGATTTGGAAGGATATCAAATACCTGATGTCGGGTATGGAGTTTATACCTGACATCACGGCAAAGCCGGCCAGTAGTCTCCAACTGGCCGGCTTTCGCATATGCCTGAACGGTACGGACTACACCAGGTGGTTCTCATAGGCGAAGACCACCGCCTGCACGCGGTCGCGGGCGTTGATCTTCTGCAGAATATGCGCCACATGCGTTTTCACGGTGGGCAGTGAGATGAACAGCTTGTCGGCGATCTCCTGGTTCGACAGTCCATGGGCGATCTCAATGAGCACCTCGCGTTCGCGTTCGGTGAGGGTGGCAAGCTCCGGATCCGTGTATTCGGCGGCGACTTCTGACTGCTGTCTGCCGGGCCCTTCCTGGGTGACGCCCGTCTCCATCATCTTTTCGATGAGCCGTTTTGTGGCGGTCGGTGCGATGATGGCATTGCCTTGGTGCACGGTGCGGATCGAGTTGAGCAGCGTCTCGGGTTCGGTGTCTTTGAGCAGGAAGCCGGAAGCACCTGCGTTGATTGCCGACATGACGTACTCGTCGAGATCAAAGGTGGTGAGAATGATCACACGGGTGTGCTGCTCGCCATCGGCATGTGACGTGATCTGCGCAGTGGCCGCCAATCCGTCCATACTCGGCATACGCACGTCCATGAGCACAATGTCGGGGTGGAGCCGTTCGACGAGCTGCACCGCCTGCGTGCCGTCGGAGGCCTGCCCGACGACTTGCATGTCGGGCTGCGAGTTGATCACCATGGTGAACCCGGCACGGACGAGTTCCTGATCATCTGCGATGACCATACGAATCCTGCTTGCGTCTGCCATGCTTCCACTCTAGCGAAACGCATGCCTTCATGCAGATTCCAGACATGTGTGGAACATATGCATACCTGCTGTGGACTGCGGGAACGCGGTGAATTCTAGGCATTGCCCACACCACGGCTCTGCGCGGCGGAGATCTGCTCGTCAAGCGATTTCGCGGGCGTCAGATTGAGCTGATTCTGCGAAGGATTCGTCTCATCGCTGGCACCGGTTTCCCTCAGCACACCAAGCAGTTCGCGCATGCGCTTCAAAGCGGTGCGTCCCTGACTGCCGATGGCCGCGAACGCCTGACTGATCCATTCTGCAGACGGCTCCTCTCCCTGCGCAAGCTGATGGTCGATGATCGATATTTCCTGCGTTGTCTCGACAATCACGCTGTTGAGCGTTTCACTCACCTCGGATTGGATGCTCGCGCTGATGCGGTCGCGTTCACGGTTGGCGGCGGAGATACGTTGTTTGCGCTGCTCTTCGCGCAGCGCCTCGGCCCGGGCTTCCAGCACCTGCGGATTCGATCCGCTGATCTTGACCCATGCGCCGAGCGCCATCGCCAGCAGGCACACCATGATGGACAATACGGCGAATTCGATGAACACTTGACTGGCGAACTCGATGCTGACGGTGCCATCTTCGGGTCGCAATGCAGGCGTGGCATGAAGCATCCACTCGACGACCGAGGTGTGGCCCTCGACAAGCAGCATCGTCTTGAACGCAAACAGCAGCCCATCGAGTGCAATCAGTGCGCTGAGCCATTTCCAGGTGCCCCGTTTGCTGCTGTAGAGCATGGCGGCATAGGCGATGAATGGCGCCGCCAAATCGGCGGTGAACAATGGTCTCACGAAAACCAGTTGCAGGAACACGAGAATGGCGAACGCCAATGCGACCGCACGAGGGAAACGCCTGCGCCAGCACAGTGGCAGCATAAGCAGTACGGTCATCATCACCCCAAAGGCGCCGGATGCCGAGGAGAAGTGGTAGCCGGCGACCTGCAGCTCCATGCCGCCAGGAACCGTCACGATGATGGCGGTCGTCACAGCGACGAGAATCGTGTCGGTGAGCACATAATGGTGCTCGGCCCAATGTGACAGTCTGGTAATCCAGTTCTCGTGTCCGTCCTCGTGTATCTGCGCGATGGGTTTGGAACGCAACGACTCGCCCAGTTGCATGAAATTGGGCCAAATCTCGTGGTCGCCCTTGTCGTTGCCCTGCTGAGCATCCCTGTCATCCACGTCTGCTCCGGTACTGTTGGCCGCATCACCGTCCCAGCTTTCCTCCGAGACTTCCACGGCGGAGGAGCCGCCGTGCATTGCTGTGTGCATCGCACTTGCCTGCAGGAGCGATTCCGAGCCGATGCCGGCCTGCTGCACGGAGGTGGCCAATGGGACCTCAGCATGCACTGCGAAACCGCCGTTGAGACGGGGGCCTGCCTCCACCATGCCGCCGACGGCTTCGATGCGTTCGTTCATGCCAAGCAGACCGTAGCCGGCCTTATGCCCATCCATGGCCGCCGAGGCACCACGTCCGTCGTCGCTGATGGTGAAGGAAAGGGTTCCGCTGTTCCACTCCTCACGCACTTCGACGTTCACATTGAGCCCCGCGTATTTGCGTACGTTCGTCAATGCCTCCTGCACCACGTGGTACATGGCCACACTCGCCGACTCGCTCAATAGCTGCGGTGAGGGCTCACCCACGAGCTCACGTCGCACGTGGATGTCGGGGGAGACCTTGGCCGCCTGCTCGATCAAGGCATTGATATCGTGGTAGTCGGCATGCGACGAGCCCCCGAATACACCGAGCAGCTGCTTCATATCGTGCATCGCATGTTCGGCCTCGTGCCGAATGGTGTCCATCGTCGACCGTGCCAGTTGCACATCATGGGTGGCGGCATACCGCCCACCGTCGGATTGGATGATGATGATCGAAAGGGTATGGGCCACGATGTCGTGCATGTCACGGGCGATGCGCGCACGTTCGGCCGAGGCGGCGATGAGTTTCTCCTCCTGCTCCCGGGCGGCTATGGCCGCATTCCGCTCGCCCAACATGCGGATCGTGTGTTGGCGCGCCCGTTGCCATAGTGCGGCCACGAGCGTGGTGGCCAGTACCAGCGTGAACATGATGAAGTAGAGGAGGCTCGATTCCATGCTGGCGGCTGCACATGACTGCATCGAGAATCCGGCCCCCTCGGGCGCACAGGCATAGACCCCTGACAGGATCGCCATGTGATTGCGCCCGAAGATTGTGCCATGGGTGTTCGCGAATACGATCACGGCGACGGTGGCGACATCGAAGGCCAACGCCATGATGGCGTATTCGCGGGTCCGGTTCCGGCAATCATAGACCACCGCCGAATAGAACATGGGCAACGCCATGGCATCCGCAAAGAGGAATGCCGGCCCGAACACCAGCTGCACCGCCACCGTGACGACGAACCAGATGGCGGCGGCATGCGGCTTCGTGCGGCGCAATGCGAAGGGCAACGTGAGCAGAATCGACCAGATGCGCGTCCACCCGTCGGCATCCCAGCGCAACAGCAGGCCATCCTCCAGAAATGGCGGGATCGTGGTGATGGCCCACAGCAGGCAGATCAGCATGGTGGCCATGGTGTCGATGACCAGCATGCGGTGTGTCGCCAAGAAGGCTTTCAAGCGTTCTCCCATATCTTCAGCATATAGGCCACAGACCACCTGCACATGGGTCTGTGGGATGATTGTGCCTCCTTGTCGGTGCATGTGGGTGAGATTGAAGGCATTGCATCGTTCAAATGCCGTGAGGGAGTATGATGGCACTGCTCAATGAATACTATGTTCCGGGACTCCATGTGTCTGAGTATGCGATCGACGTGCCACTCGACTGGGATGGCCATGAGCCAGGCATGGGATTCGATGGAGAGACGATTCGCCTGTTCTACCGCGTGGTCTGTGCCCCGGAGCATGTGAACGACCGGTTGCCGTTGCTGGTGTTCCTGCAAGGGGGTCCCGGCGGCGCGGCTCCCCGCCCGCTCTCGCCCGACTCCGATGGCTGGGTTGCCGAGGCCATCAAGCATTTCCGTGTGGTGCTGCCCGATCAACGCGGCACCGGGCGTTCCTCGCATATCGACTCACACACCGTGGCGAATATGGACGGACGGCAGGCTGCGGAGTATCTGAAGAAATTCCTCGCCGGCCCCATTGTGCGCGACTTCGAGCACCTGCGGCGCACCGAGTTCGATGGGGAGCGCTGGGTGACGCTCGGGCAGAGCTACGGCGGATTCCTGACGCTGACATACCTTTCGCTGTTCCCCCAAAGCCTCATCGCCAGTTTCACCACCGGTGGCATACCCCATGTGCCGGCGAGCGCGAGGGAGGTGTACGAGCACACCTTCCCACGCATGCAGACGAAGACCGAACAGTTCTACGCACGCTACCCGCTCGACACGAAACGCGTGGGCTGCGTGGCCGACATTCTGCGCAGCACCGATGTGACGCTGCCCAACGGCGACCCGTTCACAGTGGAGCGTCTGCAGACCCTCGGCTCGAGTTTCGGGATGAAACCGGCATTCGAACGGGTACATTGGCTCTTCGACGAGGCATTTCTCGACGGCGACGGTTCGGCAAACTCGGATTCCCCGCTCGCCGACGAGTTCCTGTTCGATGCGATGACCGCGACCTATTCCAATCCGCTGTATTGGCCGCTCCAGGAGTTCATCTACGCGGACGGCGACCTCGACGCCCCCATTGATTGGGCGGCGGACCACGTGTATGGGAGTCTGCCGCAGTTCAGCACTGACGCGCGCCCGTTGCTGTTCACCGGCGAGGCGATTTTCCCGTGGATGTTCGAGCAGGAGCGCGCGCTCAGACCCTTCCGCGCCGCAATGGACGTGCTGATGCAGGACACGCATTTCGGGGTGATCTACAACGTGAACCAACTCGCCGCGAACACAGTGCCGCTCAACAGTGCGGTGTATTTCGACGACCTGTATGTCGACAGCGGTCTGCAGCTCGACACACTTTCGCGCATAGGAAACTCGCATTATTGGGTGACGAACGAGTTCGAACACGATGGCGTGCACGGTGGCATCGTCTTCCGTCATCTCTTCGACGAGGCACGCGACCGCGGCGACCTGCACGAACTGTTCTAGCATCGGGTTTTTCCGCAGGTCGTATACAGTATTGGCATATCGGACACTGTCAGGAGAGTGGTATGAAGGTTGGTTTCATTGGCTACGGCAACATGGCACAGGCAATCGCACAGGGATTGACCCGTGCGCATGCGGTCGACGGGAACGACATTGTGGCATGCGCCGCGCATTTCGACAAGTTGGAACGCAACATCGCGGCAGTGGGCGGCACTGCCATGCACACCCCGCAGGAGGTCGTCGCGGCCGCCGACATGGTGGTCGTGGCAATCAAACCATATCAGGTCGAGGATGTACTTGCTCCAATGGCCGGAGCACTCGCCGACGATTCGAAGATGCTCGTATCGCTTGCCGCAGGCTGGGATCTGGCGAGATACCAGACCCTGTTCGGTGGGGCGGCCACCGGCATCCACATCCAGTGCACGATTCCGAACACTCCGATGGCCGTGGCCCAGGGGGTGCTGATCTGTGAGAACGTGAACACCCTCACCCCGAGCCAATGCCAGGGATTCGTCGACCTGTTCTCCCGTATATCGCTCATCGAGGAGGTCGATACCGCGCATATGGGGATTGCGATGTGCATCGCCGGTTGTGCCCCGGCGTTCACCGACATGTACTTGGAGGCGCTCGGCGACGCCGGCGTCAAGTACGGTCTGCAGCGTGCGACCGCATATCGTTTGGCCGCGAAGATGATTGAAGGTGTCGGTGCCCTGTGCCTCGACTCGGGAGTTCACCCGGGTGCCATGAAAGATGCGGTGTGTTCGCCTGGCGGCACCACCATCAAGGGTGTCGCCGAACTCGAGAACCGTGCGTTCCGTGGTGCGGTTATCAGTGCGGTCGATGCCATCGAGCAGGGCTGAATCGTTCTCGTCTGTATTCCGAACGAATGCCGTGACGCCGGTGAGGGAGCGTGGTCCACGCTGCCGCACCGGCGTTTCGCGTAGATGTGCAAAACCGGTGAAATGACTTGGCAGACCGCTAGTGTAGGCACTATGTCTCTTACTATCGGAATTGTCGGCCTGCCCAATGTGGGCAAGTCCACCATGTTCAACGCGCTCACCCGCAACAACGTGCTTGCGGAGAATTACCCATTCGCCACGATCGAACCGAACACCGGCATCGTGCCACTGCCCGACAAACGGCTGCCGGTACTGGCCGAGCTTGTGCACACCGACAAGATCGTGCCGGCAACCGTCACCTTCGTCGACATCGCCGGCATCGTCAAGGGCGCGAGCGAAGGCGAGGGACTGGGCAACAAGTTCCTCGCGAACATTCGCGAGGCGGATGCAATCTGCGAGGTCGTGCGAGCGTTCGAAGACGACGACATCATCCATGTGAACGGCCATGTCGATCCCGACGATGACATCGACACGATCAACACAGAGCTCATTCTCGCCGATCTGCAGACGATCGACAACGCGCTGCCGAAGCTCGAGAAGGACCTGCGCGGCAAGAAGATCGAGAAAAGCTACATGGATGCCGTGCTCAAGGCAAAGGAGATCCTCGAATCCGGTCGCACCATCGATCAGGCTGCGCAGGCCGGCGAGATCAAGAAGGAAGAGGTGTACGACCTGCACCTGCTCACCGCCAAACCGTTCATCTACGTGTTCAATGTGGACGATTCGGAGCTGCAGAACGAGGAACTCAAGCAGCGTCTGGCGAAGTCGGTGGCACCCGCCCCGGCGATCTTCCTCAATGCGCAGTTCGAATCCGAACTCACCGAACTCGATGAGGCGGATGCTCGCGAGATGCTCGAGGATGCGGGACTGGACGAGTCCGGGCTCGACCAGCTCGCTCGCGTGGGCTTCGACATTCTCGGCCTGCAGACCTTCCTCACCGCAGGGGAGAAGGAGGTGCGCGCCTGGCAGATCCACAAGGGTTGGACCGCTCCACAGGCGGCCGGCGTCATCCACACCGATTTCGAGAAGGGATTCATCAAGGCCGAGGTGGTCTCATACGACGATTTCGTAGAGGCCTACGGTTCGATGGCGAAAATCAAGGAAGAGGGCAAACTGCGCCTCGAAGGCAAGGACTATGTGATGCAGGACGGCGACATCGTCGAGTTCAAGTTCAATGTGAGTAAATGATCGGCATATGGCCGAGGGCCTTGGCCGAAGACGTCAATGCCGCATGACCCGGGAGGGCCATGCGGCATTGTGCTCCTTCACCCTCGGCTCATCCGTCGATGGCATCGGCTGCGCGTGCAGCAGTGATCATCGTGAGCATCATCACCGAAGGCTCAAGTGCCTTCACCGCGTGCGGCAGTCGGGTCGGCAAATAGACGAGGTCGCCGGGGGCCACCTCGCGTTCGTCGTCGCCGCCGTTGACGAGCAGGCGTCCACGGAGCACCTGTATGAACGCCGGCATGGCGGCCGTGTGTTCGCTCAGTTCCTGCCCCGAATCGAAGGCGAATAGCACGACGTTGCCGCCTTCGGTTCTCATCGCGGTGCGCGAGACCGTCGCCTCGGGCTGGATGCTCACCATATCCGCCACGCCGTCGAGCATCTGCATCCCCGGTTCGTCCATTTGCATATGACCTCCTTGGTTACCAAACATCCTGAACGTATAGCCTAGCCAAGGCGCGCCGAATTGTGCATCGACCGCCGCTGAGGGCATAAAAAAGCCCCGCGTATCGGAGCGGAGCTTGAATTTGCATCCAGAATCGCAAGATGTTGCGATAGGGGAGCGGAATCACTCGGCCTGCCCGCCGCCGGCCTTGATACCCGTGCCGTCACCGCTGGGGGCTTCGGACTGCGGGAACGGATTGCTCGGCTCTGCAGGCTGGCGAACCTCGTTCGATTTCGGCTGTTCGCGGCTCTCGGTCTGCTTCGCGCTGCAGTTGCAGCCGCATCCCTTCTCGCCCTTCTCGGCTGCGTCGGCCTTGCCCTGGAAGTCGAGGTCGCCGTCGCTGGAGGCGCCCGGCGTGGAACCTCCGTTAGCCGTGCCGTTGTTCATGTTGTTCGAATCCATATTGTTCGTTGTGGTAGTCATGGTGTTGACCTTTCTTTTGCTGTTGCTCTCATCATAGAAATCATTTATGCAAGCCGTATGCATGCATGCTGCCCATTCCATGACAATTCATGCAGGCAACGTACAGAGAAGGCTACTTTCTACAAAAAAAACAGGGTTAATTTCGTATCTTTTAGGGTGAACAATCTATCGTGTCAAAGGGTAGGAGAATTCCCGTATGCCGTGTAGCACACGTTCGCTTTCCGGAAGCCAGGTCATGCCGACGGGGAACACATGGCCGAGTGTCTGCGTGCATGGCACCTTGAAATCATGGAGTTCGAAATCACGGCCATTGCGGGCGAGGGACGTCGCCAAGGCCAGCGTCTCCGACTGCACAAAGTCGTCGCTGCTCGTCACCAGGAACAGGGGTGGGATGCCGATGCCCTGTGTGAGCCAATCCGCGGGATCCAGGAACACGGTGGCATCGTCAAGTCCTGCGAAGAACTCGTTTCCCACTGTTTCGGCAAGTCGCGCGCGCATTGGCGAACTCGGCGTGATGTCATAGACTCCCGAGATGAGCGAAGCTCCGCGCAGGTGGATTCCCGACGCCCGTTCGATGCCGAATGCGTGGGCGGCATCGTCGTTGTGCTCGATGAGCAAGGTGAGCAGACTCAGGCATGCACCGGCCGAATCGCCGGTGATGAAGATGTTGTCCGGACTGACGGGGAACTGTGTGATATGCTCGCCGATCCAGCACAGCGCCGCCTGGATGTCGTGCAATTGGCCGACGAGATCGGTCTGCGGAGCCGGTCTGTAGTTCAGCGAGAACACGCCGAACCCGAGATCGGCGAGATGCGTGTTGAAATTGCGGTTGAGCTCCTTGTACCCATAGGTGAACCCGCCGCCGTGGATGTCTATGTACACCGGCAATGTGTTGCCGCCGCGAACTATGGCATCGCGTGGGATGTAGACGTCGAGCAGATGGCCGCGCACTTCGCCGTCCCGGTAGCCGCCGTCCGGCAGGTAGGGGATGTCGGTGTGCACATACACACCTTGCGGATCGTGCCATTGCAATGCGCGTGCATAGTCGAACATCGCGCATTCCTTGCGGAATCTGAGGCAGGCGGCTGCCGTGCGCTCCTGTACGCCCGGTTCGTCGGCATGCAGATCCTCCGCAATCGCCGTCCAGTAACGGGCCAGACCGATCACTGCGTCGCGAAATTCGCTGGTGCCTGGCGTGTATTCGATGGGTGGGATCTCATTGTTCCTGTACAGCTCCATAAAGCCTCCATACTGTTTGGAACAACAGTATGACGATGTCTTGTCTATATCGTTGCGGGAGATGGATGGGGCCGGATATGGGAAAGCCGGGTGGCGTACAGGCTCACCCGGCTTGTTGTCAATCGATGAATCAGCGTGTTAGCGCGTCGGATCTATTGGTTCGTCGAGGTTCTCGAACTTGCGTTCCTGTGGTGTGGGCTCCGGCGCCTCCTTGACGATGGTGCCGGTGGCGCGGCCGATGGCCTTCATGCCATGGTAGAGCACGAGCACGATGATGGAGCCGATGGCGATGCCGTTGAACTGGATGCCGTTCACATTGAACTCGAAGTTCGCGATGCCGACGATCATGACGACCGAGGCCGTCATGATGTTGATCGGTTTGGCGAAGTCGACCTTGTTGTCCACCCAGATCTGCACGCCGATCATGCCGATCATGCCGTAGAGCAGGCAGGTGACGCCGCCGAGTACGCCTACCGGGATCGAATTGACCACCTGACCGAACTTCGGGCACAGCGAAAGCAGGAAGGCAAATCCCGCGGCGCACCAGTAGGCGGCCGTGGAGTACACCTTGGTGGCGGCCATGACGCCGATGTTCTCGCCGTAAGTGGTGGTGCCCGAACCGCCACCGATGCCCGCGACTGTCGTACCCAGGCCATCGGCGATGAGGGCGGTGCCGATCTGGTCGTCATAGTTATGGCCGGTCATCTGGGCAACGGACTTCACATGGCCGACGTTCTCGGCGATGAGCACGAGCACGACAGGCAGGAACATCGGCAGGATCGTGAAGTCGGCCTGAGGCAGGTGGAACTTCGGGAAGCCGACCCAGGCGGCCTGTTCGATGGCCTGGAAATCGACCTGTCCGCGAATGCATGCGTAGGCGTAGCCTACGAGCACGCCGAGGAGGATGTTGAGTCGGCCGATGAGCCCCTTGAATAGCACGGCGATGAGCAGCACGGCTGCAAGGGTGACCAATGCGGTGTCAGGGGCGGCCTTGAAATTGGTCCAGACATTCGGGGCCAGATTGAAGCCGATGATGGCCACGATGGCACCATTGACCACAGGGGGCATGATTCGGTCGATCCAGATGGCGCCCGCCCACTGGACGACGAAGCCTATGATCGCGAGCAGCAGGCCCGTGCACAGAATGCCGAAGGACGCGACGGCAATGCCTTTGCCGGAACTTGCCACGGCTGCGATCGGGGCGATGAAGCCGAAGCTGGAACCCAGATACGACGGCAGCAGGTTCTTGTTGATGAGCAGGAAAAGCGCCGTGGAGAACGCCGTGAAGAACAGTGTGGTCGACGGGTCGAAGCCCGTGAGGATTGGGACCAGGAATGTGGCTCCGAACATGGCCACCACGTGCTGTGCGCCGATGCCGATGGTGCGAGGCCAGGTGAGGCGCTCCTTCGGTTCGACGATCTCGCCGGGCTTGAGTGTTTTTCCGTTTCCATGGAGCGTCCATGTGAACATTTGCTTCAATGATGTCACGATTTCCTCGCCGTTTCTCTCTGAGGTCACTTGAGCTTTGGAAAATGCGGCCATAGGCGTTATGCCACCGGCCGAATACATTGTAGCGGCAGCGGGAAACCACTGTGTGACATGTGTGAAGCAGCAGGTGACGGCATGTGAAAAGGGCCTTAGGATAGTCCCAAGGCCCTTTTCACATGGGTACACATAGGTTTCGAAATACCGGTGGTGTCAGAAGAACAGCACCGCCAGACCCCAGCAGATGAGCACCAGGATGATCGAGGCGATGAAGCTGGCGATGAGTGGCTTGACGCCGGTCTTCGCAATCGCCTTGAAGTTCACGTTGATGCCGAGGGAGGCCATGGCCATGCCGAGGAAGATCTTCGCCACATTGCCGCCGAGTGCGTTGATGAAACCGGCGCTGGCGGGAACCGTCTGCAGGAACAGCGTGCCGATGGCTGCCGTGGCGATGAATCCGAGCATGAACCAGGGGAATGCGACCTTGCGCTTGCCACCCACCTCGGTGACCTCGCTATGGCGCTTATCCCACCAGATGGCCACGATGATCGAGACGAACACGAGCATGAGCACGCGGGAAAGCTTCATGATGTTCGCCATGGTGGCCGCATCGACCTGACCGGCGGGAACCGGACGGTTGAGGCCTTCGCCGGCTGCGACGGCATGGGCGATTTCGTGGAGTGAGCCACCTGCAATGAAGCCCTCCTGGGGCTGGGTGAGGTTGAGCAGCGGCAGAATGGCGATTTCGAGCAATGCGAAGATGGTGCCCATAATGGCGACGATTGCGATTGCGGTGACTTCGTCGTTCTCCTTCTCGCTCTCACGTTTCGGGGAGACCTTGATGGAGCCGGAGACGCCCATGACCGCCGCAGCTCCGCAGATGCCGGTGCCGCAGGAGACCAGTATGGCCATGAGCGGGTCGACGCCCATCCAACGGCAGATCCAGTAGGTGACGAACACGGTGACGGTCACGACGAGCGCGGCAAGGGGCAGACACTTCGCGCCGGTGGTGAAAAGCAGTTCGAGATTGAGCTTGAACCCAAGCAGGATGATGCCGAAACGGAGGAACTTGTTGGCGATGAGACCAGCTGCGTCCTTCACCCCTGCCGCACGTTGCGGATCATCCTTGGTGTACCAGGCACGAATCGGGAACTGAACCACCATGCCGATGAGCAGGGCGATAATGAGCGCGCCGAGGATCTTGAGACCCTCGAACCGCGCGGCCCACATGCCGATGAGTGTGGCCGTCAATGTGATGATGGCAATCAGCGCCATCTGTTTCGTGGCAATGCGTTTGGCCCATTTTCTACAGAATTCTTTCATGGTTTTCATAATACAGTTGCTCCATGCATGAGACGAGTATTTCATTTATTTGAGCAATTGCCGTGGAAGTCATACTGAAACGCCGGCCATTCAGCTCCCGTGGCGTGTCCGGTGGGCCCATTTGGTTGTGGCCGTCCGCTAAACTGGGTGAGTTTGCGCACTCGCGCATCGTATTACGACCTGAAAGGCCATCGTGCCACTTACACCATCGTTGAATGATTTAGATACCACTATGAATGATGCAGACTCTGTATATGAGGAGCCCGCGCAGTCGTTCGGTGAACTCGGCGTGCCCGGGCTACTTGTTCGCCTGCTGGCCGCCGACGGCAAAAAGACCGCGTTCCCCATTCAGCAGGACACGCTTCCGGATTCGCTTGCCGGGCGTGATGTGCTCGGCCGAGGACAGACCGGTTCCGGCAAGACCCTGGCTTTCGGCCTGCCACTTGTCTCCAGACTCTCCAGCATGGATCGCGCCGACGATCAGGATTTCCCCCGCGACATGGATTCGCAGACGTTGCGAAAATCGCTGCGTTTCAAGCGCGGTGTCTCGAAGTACATGCCGCATCCGCGCGGCCTGGTGCTGGCGCCGACCCGTGAGCTCGCCAACCAGATCAGTGACGTGCTCACTCCTCTCGCAGATGCCTATGGCATGGCTGTCACTACGGTGTATGGCGGTGTCAAGTATGAACGCCAGTTCCGTGCTCTCGACGCAGGCGCCGACATCGTCGTTGCCTGCCCGGGACGTCTGGAGGACCTGATCGAGCAGCAGGCGCTGACACTCGCCGATGTGCGCATCGTGGTGCTCGACGAGGCCGATGAGATGGCCGACATGGGTTTTCTTCCGCCGATCAAACGCATTCTCAAGCAGATTCGACAGGATGCGCAGCATATGCTGTTCTCGGCCACGCTCGATCATGGCGTGGACGAGGTGGTCAGTGAATTCCTGCATGATCCGAAGGTGCATAGCGTCGACGAGGTGACGTCGAACGTCGATTCGATGACCCATCATCTGTTCCTCGTCTCCCGCAACGACAAGGCTGCCGTCGTGAGGGAGCTCGCCAGTGGACGTGGGCGCCGCATCCTGTTCACGCGTACGAAGTTCCAGGCGAAGAAGCTCGCCCATACACTGACGCAGAGCGGAATCCCGGCAGCCGAACTCCATGGGAACCTGAGTCAGCACCAACGCGATCGGAACCTGCAGGTCTTCGAATCCGGTCAGGTGAACGTGCTCGTGGCCACCGATGTGGCTGCCCGCGGCATCGATGTGAGCAACGTTGGTCTGGTGGTGCAGGTCGAGCCGCCGGAGGATCCCAAGTCGTTCACCCATCGTTCCGGCAGAACCGCACGTGCCGGCCAGTCCGGCGATGTAGTCACACTCATGACGCCGGATCAGAAGCGCAAGATTCGTCACCTGTTCAAAGAGGTCGACATCAAGCTCAAACCAGTCGAAGTCACCCCCGAATCCCCACAGGTGCAGGAACTCGTGGGGCAGAAAGCCGATCCGGTGCATGGCTGGGAGCTTCCCGAGCTTGAGCGCAGACCTCGTAAAGGCAATGGCGGCAAGTCGCGTCGTGACCGGGGTCGCACGAACCGTGATGAGGAACGGGGCAACCGCTCGGCCCGTGGTGGACGCCGTACCGGCAAGGGCGAGCATAGGCCCACCGAACGCGAACGCCGGATTGCCAAGGAGCAGCAGGAATTCGCCGCATTGTTCCTCGGCGATGTGAGTTCGGACAACCCACGTTACTCCGAGCCTGCGGAGTCGGAACAGGCGAGCCGCCATGAGCGCAATCATCGGCGCGACGAACGGCCGTGCAACCGGCAGGAACGTCGCGCCGAGCAGTTCGGCGAGGCCGGTGACGACCGCGATTACAAGAAATCACGCCAGAACCGCAACAACGGCAAGAAACGCATCGAACGGCGTCGTGCCCGTCGCGAGGAGGAGCGTGAAGAGCGTCGGGGTGGCAAACGCATCCACCACCACGACAACGGCCGTCTGTTCGATGCCCGCGATGAATCGGTCAAGCGCCATGAACGCAGGCTCGAGGCCCGCGAGCAGAGTCGAACCACCCCCAAGCGCGCCCAGAAATCAGGCAAGCATGGGCAGTTCAAGAACAAGGGCAAGCGCCGCAACAACAATCCGTTCCGCGGGGGCCGTGGCCGTCGCTGAACGTGTGTACGGGTTCGCCCTTTGGCCGTGAGGGTGGGCATAGGCATCGTCACTGTCGCAAGCTCCCTTACGTTCCTCAGCCTATGCCCACCCTCACGGCCAAAGGGAGTGCCATCTCGCATGTTCAGGCTGTATTGCCGGTGTTTGGGGTGGGGCTGGCAGGCACATCGAGGAACGTAAGGGAGCTTGCGACAGTGACGAAATGTGCCTGCCAGCCCCACCCCAAACACCTCACCTGATTGATTGTAAGAATTATTTCTGGGGGTTCTCGGATGAAGTTGTAGCCGAGGGATCTCCGCCGTTCATGAAGCCTGCGCAGAGCGCATTGAGGTATTCGGGGGCGAGGCGGGTGGCGAAGGCGACGCCCTTTGCAAAGGCTCCCGCATAGCCCAGCGCACGGCCGAGTTGCATCTTGCGGTACGCGAACTGGGCAATGGCCTTTGGCGTGGAGGGCCTGACCATCGTGAAGAAATTGTGCCCCTGCATGGCAGCGGCCTTTTCGAATCCGGTGCTGATGGATCCGGGGCAGATGCATGTGACGGTGACGCCGGTGCCGCGCACCTCGCGGGCCACGGCCACACTCAGTGAGCGCACGAAGGCCTTCGAGGCGTAATATGCGGCCATATACGGCCCCGGAATCGTCGCCGCGACCGAGGCGATGTTGAGAATCCGCCCGCCGTGACGGCCCACCATGTCCTCGCCGAACAGACGCATGAGCTTGGCCAGCGTAACCATGTTCACCTGCATCATCGCATTGAGTTTCCGCCTGTCCTCATGCATGAAGTCCGCCCAATCCCCGAAGCCTGCGCAATTGACGAGCGTATCGATCACGATGCCTTTCTCCTGGGCATAGCGGAACAGTTTCTCGGCGGCCTCGGTGTCGGAAAGATCGAGCACCACCGACGTGACGTGCACATGGAACTGCTTGATCAACTTCGCCTGCAGCTCGGCAAGCTGGTCCGCATGCCGAGCAGTGAGCAGGAGATCGTGATCGTCGTTGGCGAACAGCAGCGCCAGTTCGCGCCCCAAGCCGCCTGTCGCACCGGTGATCAAAGTGGTCATAATGCCTCGATTCATGCAATGTTCTGATGCGTGGGTATTGACATGCGCATCGATATGCCCCACACTAATCACGCGGGTTGCCCATGGCATGCATTTCCGCCACGCGTGGAGCGCGGCGGGAATATGTGTGGACGCGCCCACGTTGTCGTAACGCAGGCATTCATCCAGTGGGAGGTGCAACATGACGTTGGTTTGGTCGATTCTAGTTGCCGTGGCACTCACCGCGTTCATCGTATGGTTCTTCTTCGCCCCTAGGAAAGCCCACAAGGCGCAGGTCTCACAGGGTATGCAGACCGCGCATGTCGTCGTCCGCGGAGGCTACGAGCCGTCGCTCATTGAGGTCAAGGCCGGGACGCCGATCGTACTCGACTTCGATAGGAAAGAGAGCGGGGAATGCTCCTCCCACGTCGTGTTCCCGGAGCTCGGCATAGACCGCACCCTGCAGGCGTTCGCCCATACGGAGGTGAGGCTGCCCGCCCTCGCACCCGGGGAATACCCGTTCGCCTGTGGCATGAACATGCTCCATGGGATGCTGCGGGTGACCGGTAAAGGCAACGGGGAAACCGCAGCAGCCGAATCCAATGGCGTGTCGGAGGCCACGGGACTCTCCGATGCGGAGCAGCTCGAACAGCTGCAGTCGGCGGACGACGCCGAGCGGGAGCATGAGATCGGCGAGCTCAAGAGAAGACTGATCGTCGGTATCGCGTTCACGGTGCCTGAACTGCTCATCGCCATGCTGCCCATGATCCCCGCTGTGGGGGCATGGATGGCGCATACGTTGCCCGCATGGGTGATGAGCCCGTGGCTGCAGCTCATACTCACGGCACCGGTGATGTTCTATTGCGGTTGGCCCGTCCATCGTACCGGTTGGCTCGCCATTGCCCACCGCGCACCGGAGATGAACTCACTGGTCACCACGGGCACCTGCGTGGCCTTCCTGTACTCACTGTTCGTCACGATCTGGCCAGACGCGCTGCCCGTGGGGTCACGCGAACCCTATTACGAGGCGGTGGCGACGATCATCACGCTGATGATCCTCGGACAGCTGTTCGAAGCGAAGGCGCAGGCCGGCACCGGTGCGGCGATCAAGGCGTTGGTAGGACTTCGGGTGAACACGGCGCATGTCGTCACGGAGCATGGTATGCGGGATATCCCCACTGCCGACGTTGCGGTGGGCGACATCATCGAGGTGCGCCCCGGCGAGAGCCTGCCGATCGACGGCATTGTTGTGAGCGGCCACACAAGCATCGACGAGTCGATGGTGACAGGCGAGTCGATGCCGGTGGCGGTGGGGGAAGGAGCCAGCGTGGTCGGTTCGACGGTCAACGGCAATGGCACGATCCGCTACCGTGCCACCCGTGTGGGATCCCAGACCGTGCTCGCACAGATCATTCGGCTCGTGCGTAACGCGCAGACCTCGAAGGCGCCCATCCAGCGCATTGCGGACCGGGTGGCCGGCGTGTTCGTGCCGGTCGTCATGATCATCGCCGTCTGGACCTTCGTCTTCTGGCAGATGGCTCCGATGCCATTGCATGTGCTCTACGGCATTGTCTGTGCGATCAGTGTGCTCGTCATCGCCTGCCCGTGCGCGCTTGGACTGGCGACCCCATTGAGCATCACCATCGCCACGGGGAAGGGTGCACAATATGGTGTGTTGTTCCGTTCGGCGCAGGCGCTCGAGAACACGCATCGCATCGACACCGTGGTGCTCGACAAGACCGGTACGATCACCGTGGGCAAGCCGCAGGTCGTCGACGTGGTGGGCCTGGCCGATGATGACGGCGGTCCGATCGACGTCTCCCATATGGCTAAGATACCGGGATTCTCGTATGTCGCCGCAGTAGAGGCGAAATCCGAGCATCCGCTTGCCGAGGCGATTGTGCAGGCATATCGCTCCGAGGTGCAAGCCCCGCATGGGGCGTTGCCACAGGTGCGCGATTTTCATAACGAGCCCGGTGGCGGTGTGAGCGGCCATGTCGAAGGCCACCGCGTGGTCGTAGGCAATGAACGCTTCGTGCAGGCGCATGTTGATGAAGATGCAGCTGTTTCGAAGCGGGTGCATGACGCCGTCGAACAGATGGCCGAGAAAGCACGCACGCCGGTCGTCGCTGCCGTGGATGGCGTCGTGATCGCGGTCGTCGCCGTCGCCGATGCGCTCAAGGAGACCTCGGCCCAGGCAATCGAAGCATTGCAGATGCGGGGCATCGACGTCGTGATGCTCACCGGCGACCATGAGGCCACGGCACAGGCAATCGCCCGGGAGCTCGGCATCACCCATGCCGTCGCACAGGTCACGCCTGCCGATAAGGAGGCCGTTGTACGCGAACTGCAGAACCAGCACCGCGTGGTGGCCATGGTGGGCGACGGCATCAATGACGCGCCAGCGCTGGCCAGGGCCGATGTCGGCATGGCGATGGGTTCGGGCACCGATGTGGCGGTGGAATCCGCGGATGTGACGTTGATGAATTCGTCGCTCGAGTCGGTGGTCACCGCCATCGATCTGTCGGATCGCACGATGCGCAACATCCACCAGAACCTGGGTTTTGCGCTTGGCTACAACGGACTGGGCATCCCGGTCGCCGCCGGTGTGCTCTACCCACTGTGGCATGTGCTGCTCAGTCCGATGATCGCAGGTGCCGCAATGGCATTCTCCTCGTTGTCCGTTGTGCTCAACGCAAACAGACTGCACGCCTTCGTGCCGAACCATGCTAAGCCTGTACGCAGAGGTGCGCGCACGCCGTTGAATCTTCGTTTCGCGTTGCCGTCGCAGACTCTCCAGTCCTGCGGCACGCACACCGACTGCCGGCATGAATCCATCACGGAACATGAACATAAGGAGCATACCATGGCACATCAGGAACACATCGACCCAATCTGCGGCATGGTCGTCGATCCGAAGGACGCCGCCGACACCCGCGTCTATGACGGGCGGACAATCTACTTCTGCAGCAAGCATTGCGCAGGTGTCTTCGACGAGGATCCGGCGAAATACGAAGTCGGGCAGTGAGATGACAATGCAACGGACGGAGGCGGCCGCCCCCGAGACGCATGTGGCCTATATGGCCGGCGGATGCTTCTGGGGACTCGAACGAGCCATGCAGAATGTCGATGGCGTCCTTGACACCACGGTGGGATACGCGCAATCCATTACGCCGGATCCCACCTATCGCATGGTGTGTTCGGGAACGACCCACGCCGTGGAAACGGTGCGCATCGATTACAATCCGACGCGGGTGAGTCTGCGAACACTGACCTTGCTGTTCCTGAGCATCATCGATCCATTCAGCGTCGACCGTCAGGGCAACGACGTCGGGTCGCAATACCGTTCCGGACTGTATCCGGCCGGTGCGCATGCCGCCGAGCAGCGCGCGGTGTATGAGCAGGCGTTGGACGAACTCGCGCAACGCTCCGGATCGACTCCGGCCGTTGAGATCGAGGATTTGCGCAATTTCACGATTGCGGAGCCCGAACATCAGGATTACCTGCTCGCCAATCCAACAGGCTACTGTCATATTCCACTGAGCGTGATCGACCACATGCGCGAACGTCAGCGTCATATCGAACGCATCTGGAGCCTGAGCCCGGAACAGTATGCGGTCACGCAGCAGTCTGCCACCGAACCGCCGTTCCATAACGAATATGATCGTCTGTTCGACCCCGGCATCTATGTGGATCGAGTCAGCGGCGAACCGTTGTTCTTCTCGACCGACAAATTCGATTCCGGCTGTGGCTGGCCGTCGTTCAGCACGCCGATCGATCAGGGGTCGGTACGCATGGTCAAGGATTACAGCTTGCCGCTGCACCCGCGCCTCGAGGTGCGGGCCGTGCAATCCGACAGTCATCTGGGCCATGTGTTCGCAGACGGCCCCCGCGAACGTGGCGGCATGCGGTACTGCATGAATTCGGCGTCACTTCGATTCGTACCGCGAGATCGGATGGCCGAGGAAGGCTATGGGGATTTGGTAGGAGAGCTCGACGCGCGGCTGAGCGCTTCTGCCGGCGAGTGAGGAATCCCGTTCCGGTTCAGTGCGTGTGCATGCGTTCGGCAATGCTCACGATAATCCCCACGACAAACCCGGCGAGCGCTGGAACGACCCAACCAAGAGCCACCGAGTTGAGTGGAAGCCAATTGCACGCAGTCTCGAGCCATACCAGCCGTCCGCCGAATGCGGCGACGAGATTGGCGATGCCATTGGCCACGCTGTCGATGGCGGTGAACAGCACCGTCCAGAAATAGACAGCAGGGAAATGCCGCGTGAACACGCCATGCAGGAGCGAGAGCAGTACGAGCACGATGGCTATGGGGTACAGGGCCTCCAACACCGGTACGGAGAGTTTGATGATGGCGCTCAGCCCAATGTTTGCAATGACCAGTGCGATGAGTGTGAAAACGATGGTCCAACCCCGGTAGCCAAGCACGGTGCCGAACTGCTTATGGAAGTAGGACGAACAGGTGGAGAGGAGTCCGGAGCACACATTGAAGCAGGCCACAATGAAAATGAGTCCCACAAACATGGTGCCCACATGGCCGAACAGACGGTCGGTGAGATTGGTCAGCACGGTGGCGCCTGTATCGGTGGCGCCATCGATTGCCTGGTACGAACCGGAGACCGCCCCCACAAAACCCAGCATCGCATATATTATGGCGAGCATGATGCCGGTGAAGATGCCTCCGATGCCGGTCTCCGCGCGATTGTCATGCTCGTCTTCGACGCCCATCGAGGAGATGTTCGCGGAGATGACAATGCCGAAATAGAGGCCGGCGAGCAGGTCCATCGTCTGGTAGCCGTCGATGAAGCCCTGCATCAGCTGATGGTGCGCATAGGAGCCCTGCGGATTCGCGAATCCGGGATGTTTGGCGAACAGGCAGGCGGCGAACAGCACGACGATCATGACGAGCAGCAGTGGGCCCATCACCTTGCCGAGCACCTGCGACAGCTTGTCGGGATGCTGGGCCACGAGGAACGCCAAGCCGAAGAACACCAATGAATACAGCAGACGCACCAGCCACAGGTTCTGTTGGCCGGCGAAGGGAACGACCGCCATTTCGAACGAGGTGGAAGCGGTGCGCGGAATGGCGAACAGCGGGCCGATCGTGAGCATGATGGCCACGCCCAGCACCAGAGCGAAACGTTTGGACACCCTGGCGCTCAGATTGCCGAATCCGCCCGCCTGCGCCACGACGATCACGCCGAGGATCGGCAGTCCCACTGCGGAGACGACGAAACCGACCATGCCCACGAGTGTGCGATTGCCGGCGAGAGCCCCGAGATAGGGGGGAAAGATGAGATTGCCGGCACCGAAGAACATCGAGAAGAACGTGATGCCCACGATGATGCGTTGGCGTGTGTCGAGTCGCTTATGCGAATGAGGATTCAGTTTGCCCATGTCTGCTCCTGTGTGCCGTGTGTGCCGTGTGTGTCCTTTCCTATTGTGCCTGCCTATGCGACAGATTTGTGCACGCTGTCAGAGGAAAACGTGCCTGTGCCGTATGTTCGGTTCTAGTGTGGCGCTTGAGCGACATCGAGGAGACGCCATATGAATGTGAACACGCACGTATGCGGTCCCACGCTGGTTCTGGCCTCGTCGAGCACAGGGCTCATGCCTGTGCTGAGACGTGAGCTCGGCCCGTTGCGTGGCGTCCGCATGGCATTCATACCGACGGCGAGCACGGTGGAGTCGTATGGGGTGCTTGTCAGGCTCATGCGCATACGGTTCGCGCTCGCTGGATTGCGGGTGCAGATGGTGGATCCCGAACGTATGCCCGCCGCTCAAGTATGTGCGCGATTGCAGTCCAGCGACATCATCTATGTGGGTGGCGGCAACACATTCCATTTGATGCACCATCTGCATGCGGCCGATGCGGATGACGTCATTCGCAAGCTGGTGCGCGAAGGGGTGCCGTATGTGGGGGAGTCGGCTGGGGCGGTGGTGGCGTCTGACGACATCTCGTACATCGCGCCGATGGATGAGAACAGGGGGCATACGCGTATGCGGGGGCTCGCCCTCACGCGCTTCCATGTCATTCCGCACGTCGGCTCGGTGTCGATGGGCTCCAGCGCACGTCGGATCGTCGCCATGCATGCCGGGCAGCAGGACTATGTCCCGCTGTTCAATGGTCAGGCATTGGTCGTTCGAGGTCATGTGGCTCGAATTGCCTCGATGCCTTTGGTCGAGCAATTTCGCCGACTACGCAATGCATGCCGTGAATGCATGCACAGTGCAGGGAAGATGCATGTGCATTAGGCAGAATGTGGGCTAGACTTGGTGACGGAACACAATCGAATACAGGAGGCATACATTTATGAGTGCACCGGCAAATGTGGGTGTCGTGGGACTTGCTGCCATGGGGGCGAGCCTGGCTCGTAATCTGGCCCGTCATGGCAATGCCGTGGCCATCTACAACCGGCATTATTCCCGTACCGAGAAGCTCATGGAGGAGTATGGCGACGAGGGCGCGTTCTACCCGGCGAAGACCGTCAAGGAGTTCGTCGATCTGCTCGAACGTCCCCGCACCGCCATCATCATGGTCAAGGCAGGATCGGCCACCGATGCGGTGATCAACGAGCTTGCCGAATATATGGAGCCTGGCGACATCATCGTCGACGGTGGCAATGCCTATTTCAAAGACACCATTCGCCGTGAGAGGGAACTGCGCGCCAAGGGTCTTCATTTCGTGGGCATGGGTGTCTCCGGCGGCGAGGAAGGCGCATTGCTTGGACCATCGATGATGCCGGGTGGCAGCGATGAGTCGTGGGAGCGTCTCAAGCCGATTCTCGAATCGATTGCGGCCAAGGCAACGGATGGCGAGCCGTGTGTCATGCATGTGGGGGAAAACGGGGCCGGCCATTTCGTCAAGATGGTGCACAACGGCATCGAATACGCCGACATGCAGCTCATCGCCGAAAGCTACGACATCATGCGCCGTGGCCTGAACATGACGCCCGATGAGATCGGCGGCGTGTTCGAAAGCTGGAACAAGACCGACCTCGACTCCTACCTCATCGAGATCACCGCCGAGGTGCTGCACAAGAAGGATCCGCGCACCGGAAAGCCGTTGGTCGATGTGATCGTCGACCATGCAGGCATGAAAGGCACCGGAACCTGGACGGTGCAGACCGCCCTTGAACTCGGTGTTCCGGTCACCGGCATCGCCGAGGCCGTGTTCGCACGCGGGCTCTCCGACCAGAACGTACTGCGCGAGATGGCACAGCAGAATCCGTTTGCAGGTCCCGACGGCCATATCGATCTCGGCGATCTGAGCCGCGAGGAGTTCATCGGGCAGATCCGTAACGCACTCTATGCTTCGAAGATCATTGCCTATGCGCAGGGCTTCAATGAGATCAGCGTCGCGGCACGGACCTATGGATGGAACATTGACATGGCGCATCTGGCACGCATCTGGCGCGCCGGCTGCATTATTCGTGCGCAGTTCCTTGATCGCATCTCCGAGGCCTTCGAATCCGGGCAGGCCGATGTCTCGCTGTTGTTCGCCCCGTATTTCAAGAGCGGCATAGAGCACAGCGAGGCGGATTGGCGCAGCGTTGTGGCCACCTCAGCCAAGTCCGGCCTGCCGGCGCCGGTGTTCTCGTCATCGCTCGCGTATTTCGACGGCCTGCGTGCCAAGAGGCTTCCAGCCGCGCTCACGCAAGGCCAGCGTGATCTGTTCGGTGCACACACCTATGGCCGTGTCGATATGCCGGGTGCCTACCACATCCTGTGGGCTACGCCTGAGCAGAATGAAGTCAAGATCTCCGACTGATTTCGCTTGTGGTATGGGAACGGGGCGGATGCATGAACATGCATCCGCCCCGTTCCCATACCACAAGCCGTGCGGATATCAGCAGTCCCGGCCGGCCGCCTCGTCAGTGATCCAAAGCACCTGCTGCACAGCATCCGCATAGGAGGCGGGAAGGGCAGGATTGTTCTGGGCGTGGAACGTCAATCCCATCGCCTCGGCCTTGCCCTCACGGGAGCCGCACACCCATACGTAATCCGTCCTCACGATCATCGGCACCGTCAATGACAGGCGCAATGGAGGCATCTTCGGCGAATTCGTCACACCCGTCACCAGCACATCAGGGTCGTTGATGCCGACTTGGGGCATATTCGGAAACAGGGAAGCGAAGTGACCGTCGGGTCCCAGGCCGAACATCGCGATGTCCAAATGGCCATTCTCACCGAGTTCCTTTTCGAGCTCGTCCTGATAATCGGCCGCCGCAGCCGCCAACGCCACGGCGTTGTCCTGATCGGTGGCGGCTGCGAGCTCCTCCTGCGAACGGCGGTCTGCAGGCATTTCGTGAATCTGGTTGCGGGCGATGCGTTTCGTTTCCAACAGCATGTCGAGCAGCGCGTCAGATGCTCCCACGGCATTGCGCTCGGCGCTGTTCGCAGCCACGAAGCGCTCGTCCCCCCACCACAGATGCACCTTGCTCCAATCGGGAACGTCAAGCAGCGGACTGCCTGCGAGGGCGCGGAGGATGGCGGTGCCATCGGTGCCACCTGTCAATGCGATGTCGACGCGTTCGCGGTCGGGACGGCACAGAATGTCATTGGCCAGCAGCAATGTGCGTGCCGCCACGGCATCGGCGAGAAGTTGGGGGGTGGAGTAGGAGATGTGTTCGCGGTTCATGAGTCCTCGTCTTCGAAAGGGTGGTAAACAAGATGCTGCCCGCTCAAACAAGCGGGCAGCATGCGGGGCAGGGAATGTGTTAGCGGATGCTCGGGTGAATCTTCTGCCAGCCCTTGGTGAGCACTTCGGCATAGATTTCATCGGGGTAGAGTCTGCCGAGTTCCTCGCTCATGCAATCGATCATCGAACGGATCGGCAGCGGCATGGCCTGTGGTGACTGGCCGGGTACGCTAATGCGCGCAATGCCCTCTTCACTCGGACGCCGTTCCAGACTCAGCTCGCCGTCCTTGCGGGTGAGGTAGACGCCGGTGATCGCCTGCGCATTTGGCTCGATTTCCATGGTGACCGGCACATTGAGTCGCAGGGTCAGCCATGCGGCCAACAGATCCATTGGCGGGTAGTCCTGCTCGCCGGTGATGCGCACCGACTGGATCGGCAGATGCGGCGGCTGATCCACCATTGAGGCGAGCACGGCACGCCACAGCGTCAGCCGTGTCCACGACAGGTCGACGTTCTTCGACGACCAGTTGCGGCGTAGATCCTCAATGGTGCGTTGCGGGTTCGATGAACGATATGCGTCGGTGATGCGCGTGTGTGCCATCTGTCCGAGCAGGTCGTGTGACGGGTTCGCCGGCGCTTCGGTCGGCCACCACACCACCATCGGGGTGTCAGGCAGCAGCAATGGGATCACCAACGTGTCGAGGTGATGGGTGAGGCCGCCACGCGGGCGCAGAATGATGATTTCGCCGGCGCCGGCATCCGCGCCCACACGCAGTTCCGCATCGAGATAGGTGCGTTCGGACTCGGGTTCGGTCATCTCCCTATGGCTTGGGCAGATGGCGATGACACGGCATGGGTGATCGCGGCTTGCCTCGTTGGCAATGCACAGTGAACTTTCGAGGTTTTTCTCGTCGGTTGCGACCACAAGCGTGAGCACACGGCCGAGTGCGGCCTCGCCGCGCTCCTCGTGGAGCTCGTCGATCTTTGCCGAGATTTCATCGGTCTGGGTATCGGTCAATGTCAGGATCATGGCATCCTCCAACGGTGTCCATCACGGGCAAGCATCTCCACCGCCTCCTGGGGCCCCCATGTGCCGGCACGATATGGTTGTGGTTGGCCGAGCGTGGACCAGAAATCCTCGATGGGGTCGAGGATCTTCCACGACAGGTCCACTTCCTGTGTGGTCGGGAACAACGGCGGATCTCCCAGCAGCACGTCGAGGATGAGGCGCTCGTAAGCCTCGGGTGACGATTCGGTGAACGAACGGCCGTAGCTGAAGTCCATCGAGACGTCGCGCACCTCCATGGTGGTGCCTCCGGGGACCTTGGATCCGAAACGAATGGTGACGCCCTCATAGGGCTGGATGCGAATGACGATGGCGTTCTTGCCGAGTTCCTGTGTCGCGGTGCTGTCAAAGGGCAGATGCGGGGCGCGCTTGAACACCAGCGCAATTTCGGTCACGCGGCGGCCAAGGCGCTTGCCGGTACGCAGGTAGAACGGGACGCCAGCCCAGCGACGCGTGTCGATATCGAGTCTGACGGCCGCATAGGTTTCAGTGGTGGAATCCGGGTTGATGCCCTTCTCCTCCAGATACCCCACAACCGGACGGGAGCCCTGCCAGCCTGCTGAATACTGTCCGCGAGCGGTATGCGCGGCAAGGTCTTTCGGCAGGCGTACGGCCGAGAGAATCTTCGTCTTCTCATCGGTCAGATCACGCGCATTGAACGAAACCGGTTCCTCCATGGCCGTCAATGCGAGCAACTGCAGCAGATGGTTCTGGATCACATCGCGTGCCGCACCAATGCCGTCGTAGTAACCGGCTCGCCCCGCCACGCCAATGTCTTCGGCCATCGTGATCTGCACATGGTCCACATAGTTCGAATTCCATATCGGCTCGTACATGGAGTTGGCGAAGCGCAACGCCAGCAGATTCTGCACGGTCTCCTTGCCCAGGTAGTGGTCGATGCGGAATACCGAGTTCGGGTCGAACACCTCGGAGATCACGCGGTCGAGCTCCTTGGCGCTGGCCAGATCGTGCCCGAACGGCTTTTCGATGATCACGCGCCTCCAGGCGTCGCCGTTCGATTTGGCCAGACCGCAGTTGGCGAGCTGCTGCGCCACGAGCGGGAAGTCACGGGGCGGAATCGACATGTAGAAGGCATGGTTGCCGCGTGTGCCACGGTCCTTGTCGAGTTCGGCCACCGTATTGCTCAGGCGCTCGAATGCATCGGCATCCTCGAAGGTGCCATGCACGAAACGTATGCCCTCTGCAAGCTGGTTCCAGGTGACCTCGTTGAAATGCGTGCGGCAATGCTGCTGCACATTTTCCTTGACAAATTGACGGAAATGATCCTCCGTCCAATCACGCCGTGCGAAACCGGTGAGACCGAAGCTCGGTGGCAGCAAGCCCCGGTTCGCGAGATCGTAGATCGCCGGCAACAGTTTCTTGCGAGCCAGATCGCCCGTGACGCCGAAGATCACGATCGAACATGGCCCGGCGATGCGGGGAAGCCTCAGATCTCGTGGGTCGCGCAACGGATTGACCCAGGGCGAGTCCCCGGGAGTGTGCGTTGTGTGTTCAGTCATAGTGTTCATAGTAATACCTGGGCGGGGGAGCGGGGTCTCGCCTGTTCAGCCCATCGCTATACGCATGTGCCTGCGCTATGCAAACGCATGGCGAATATGCATGCGGTTCACGATGGCTGGCGTTTGTTAACCGCATTCCTAGGAACGCTTATTGCGGCCGATTGCATTGCGTACAGTTGACGCGATATGGGCCAGAGGCGTATGGCCTCGCTTCGCGGCAGGTGGCGCGAGCGGGCAGCTTGCACAGATGATCGAATCGGGATCGGGCGTGCATGAACCGGTTCCGCATCCCGAGTCTGCCGAGAGCGACACGAAGTCAAGCCGCCCGCGCTCGCGTGCGAACACCGCGATCTGTTCGATGAAATCGCGTGGCAGATTGCTCGCGCGCGCAACCTCGCCCACTGACATACCCGATTCAAGCGAGCGGATGGTGCGTTCTACCACACCGTCCGCTCGCCCGCTGTCGGTAGCTGGGTGTGCGGCCGTCCGACGGAAACCGGTGCTCACCAGATGAACCTCAGCAACTGGAATGCGAGCACGGCGAGCACATAGGCGATGATCAGACTCATGCCCACGGATTGCATCGCTATCTTCATATTGAACTGCCGTCTCATCTCCGCCACCGTGGCCAGACATGGTGTGTACGCGAGCGTGAACACCAGGAACGCAATGGCCGCGGCCTTGCCGTGCCCTCCGGATGATTCGTCGAACGACGAGCGCAGACGGGCGCCAAGCGAGCCTTCGCCCTGGTGCTGCTCGTCCTCATCGCCGGTGTCGATGCTGTACGATTGCGCCATGGACGCGACAACGACCTCCTTGGCCACGAAGCCTGTCATCAAGGCGGCCGATGCATGCCAGTCGTCGAAACCCGCGGGCTTGAACACAGGGGCCACGGTGTCGGCCACAACGCCATACACCGAATCATGCACGTCATCCACCGCAGCGAACGAGCCGGCCGTCGCGGTCGCCGGAATGCTCTGCAGCAGCCACATGGCGATGAGCATGGTGATGATGATCGAGCTCGCGCCACGTACGAATCCCCACAGGCGCATGAGCACCGAGCGAATGAGCACGACGAGACGCGGCCACTGGTATGGCGGCAGACTCATTGCGAAAGGCTCGGAGGTCAGGCTCGTGAACTTCACCTTGCGCAGCAGGATGCCCACCAGCAGAATGAGCACAATGGAGATCACATACATGAGGAACACCACAAGACCCGCCTGCTCGCGGAAGAATGCATAGGCGAGCACCATGTACACCGACAGTCTCGCGGTGCAGCTTGAGAACGGCACAAGCATGCCCACCATCACGCGTTGGCGCGAATCGGGTAGCGTACGGGTCGCGGCGAGCGCCGGCAGATTGCAGCCGAATCCGATGACGATCGGCAAGAAGGCGCGCCCGTCGAGATGCATGCAGCGCATCGCCCTGTCCATCACGAAGGCCGCGCGGGCGAGGTATCCGGAATCTTCGAGCAACGACAGGCAGATGAACATGATGCCCATTGGTGGAATGAATGTGCCGATCGTGACGATGCCGTCGATGAGCCCGTCGACGACGAGTGAGTGGAACCAGCCGTCTACGGTATGCGGCCCGAATAGATTGAACACCCAGTCCACGCCTGCGGTGAGCCATTCGCGCACAGTGCCGTCCACCCAATCCTGGGCAGGGCCGGCCAATACCGTGGTGGCTTGGAACATCGCATACATGAGGGCGAGGAACACGATGACGCCCAGGAACGGGTTGAGCAGCACGCGATCGATGCGATCGGAGACTGTCACGCGGTCGCGTGCCTGCATATTGAGCTGTGAAAGCACGTGTGCGGCCCAGTCGAATCGTGCGTCGGCATTGCCCTCCACCCATTGTGGCACGTCGATGTCATGAGGGTCGACGGCGGTGAGTCCCGCCGGCAGCGGCGTGCCGGAGAAGTGAGTGCCGACCATATCCATGAGCTCACGCTTGCCTTCACCGGAACGGCCGTTCACTTCAATCACCGGGACGCCTCCCAGTGTGTGTGAGAGCTCCTTCGGGTCTATGCCCGCTCCCTGTTTGCGTGCGAGGTCGTTCATGGTCAATGCGACCACGGTGGGCTTGCCGAGTTCGAGAACCATGGCGAGGAAATACAGCGAGCGCGAGAGGTTCGTGGCGTCGAGCACGGTGACAATAAGGTCGGGATTCTTCTCCCCATCCAACCCCATCACGGTGTCGGCCGCCACCTTCTCATCGGGGGAGAGCGGAAGAAGGGAATAGGTGCCCGGTGTGTCGATGAGATCCCATGTGTTGCCATCATGTGCATATTCGCCTTCCTCGAGCAGCACCGTAGTGCCCGGGGCGTTCATCACACGGCTTTTTGTGCCGAGAATCGCGTTGAACAGCGAGGATTTGCCGACGTTCGGATTGCCAATGAACACGATGCGTCGGTGCGAGCCATTCGCTGAGATGCGGTGACCGCCGGTGTCGCAGCATGGCTTGGTATGGCGGCTGCGATGCCCGTCGTGTTTGCGGGGCAGTATGGCGGCGAAGCCGCGTGAGTGCTGGGAATGTGATTCGTTGCTCATATCGGTCCAAACCTTGGGAATCGTGGAATTTCGCAGATGGAATGGTACTCAATGCGCGGTCTGCGCGGTGGTTGTGGTGACATGGATGCTGCGTGCCGTGGACTCGTCGAGTGCAATGCGTTCGGTGCCCTTGGCCACCACTCGCCCTCCGAAATTCGACTTCTGCACCACGCGTACAGTCACGCCGTCGCGCAAGCCCAGCTCGAGCATGCGGAACCGATGGCGCTCATCGAGCGCGATGGCTCGGATCACCACGTCGGTGTTGAGGGGGCAGGTCTCCAACGTGAGGGAGTGGGATGGCGATGTTGAACTCATGGTTTCAGGAAAGCGCGGAATGGTTCGCGAGTCAAGAGTTTTTATGCAAAAACCAGGCAATAATCTCAGATATTGGTCATGGACTGCTCAGTATTCGGTGTGAAAAGAGGTGGGGCGTGCTTTCGCGCGGCTCGCCCCACCTCGTATGAGGCCGCTCTTCAGTCCGTTGTCGGTGAGATGACGTTGCCGTCGGCATCCACGTCACGGCAGGTCTGTCCGAGTTTTCGCGACATGGCGGCGATGTCGAGCAGTGAATCGAGTTCGGTGCGATCGGCGTCGGTGCGTTCCCCGGCCACTTCGCGCACCGATTTGCCGGTGGCGACGGCTTCCTTGGCTATGCTCATCGCCTGCTCATACCCGATCTTCCCATTCAGCGCGGCACAGATCGATGGCGACATCTCCGCGTCTCTCCGTCCCTGTTCGACGTTGATTCTCAGTCCGTCGACGCATTTCGTGCGGAACATGTCCATGGCGTTGATGGCAATCGTCATCGCGGTGAGTATCTCGTGAATGATGAGCGGGTCGAAGGCGTTGAGTTGGAGCTGGCCTTCCGCGCATGCCCAGTTGACGGTCACATCCATGCCGAAGATCGTGAAGCAGCATTGGTCCACACACTCGGGAATCACCGGATTGATCTTGCCGGGCATGATCGAGGAGCCTGCCTGCCGCGGAGGAACCGTGAGATCTCCGAATCCGCAACGCGGGCCGGAATTGAGCAGACGGAGGTCGTCGGCTGCCTTCTTCAGGTGCACCGCAAGATTCTTGAGCACGGCACTGGCTTCGATGTAGGAGCTGGTGTCGGTGACGGCGGCCACGGGATCCGAGGCGGCGGTGATGGGCAGGTCGGTGATTTCGGCGAGCACGGTGGTGGCGGTGTGGCGGAAGCGAAGATCGGCACAGATGCCAGTGCCGATTGCCGTGGCCCCCAAATTGAATACGCACAGCCGTTTCGCCAACGTATTCATGGCCTCCAAGTCGGTCGCCAGGAAGCTCGCCCAAGCGTGTATCTCCTGACCGTAGGTCATGGGCACCGCATCCTGCAGTTGTGTGCGGCCGATCTTGATATCGTTGCTATGGCGGTCTGCCTGCATGTGGAATGCTTCACGAAGACGCTGCGTGGCCTCGCGCAGGGGCTTGAGACCTTGGAGGATGGCGAGCCTGCAGGCCGCCGGATAGGTGTCGTTGGTGGATTGACTGCGGTTCACATCGTCGTTGGGATGAATGTACCCGTAGTCGCCACGGGGCTTTCCGGCCAGCTCAAGCGCGCGGTTGGCAATCACCTCGTTCATGTTCATGTTCAGGCTGGTGCCCGCTCCGCCCTGCAGCACGTCAACGGGAAACTGGTCGGCAAGCGCGCCGTTCTCGATCTCCAGACAGGCCTGCTCTATGTGATGGGCCTTGCGAGCATCGAGCATGCCCAATTGGTAGTTTGCTATGGCGCAGGCACGTTTGACGGTGGCGTAGGCTCGGATGAGCGCAGTGTGGGAGCCGTCGGCGATGCCGGTGACCGTGAAGTTGCCCATGGCTCGTTGGGTGTGGATGCCCCAGTACACATCGGCGGGAATCTCCATTGTGCCTATGACGTCGTGCTCCAACCGCGTTTCTGCAGCCTGTCTGGTCGAATCCATGCTGTCTGCCTTTTCCTTTCCGCAAGCCCGGCGGTCTGCGGTCCCGCATTCCCGGAGGCATTCCATGCTCCGGGCTGACGCAACCATTGTAGGAGCGGTCCGCCGGACTGGCCCAGAGTAGTATTGCTTACAGCCAACTTGCCGGAATCACGGTGGAAGAGAGGTTCAATAGGGCTATGAGCAATTTCGATTCCAATGAAACCATTCAGTTCACGTCCTCGAAGCCCGTCTACGACTTCTATGTGGCGGGGCCATATGAGACGGCGGAACAGGTGGAGAGCATGGAGCGCCTTGAGAAGGTGCTCAACGACCGCGGCATGAGCGTGTACCGTCCGCGTTTCGCCATGGACGTCAACGTCTCGGGCCCACAGGCGGTCTTCGCCAATCGCATCGCCGCAATCGCCAATTCCCGGGCCGTGATCGCGAATATGGACGACAACGATGCAGGTGCCGTCTTCGCGCTCGCCTACGGGTATGCGCTTGGTAAGCCGGTGTACGCCTATTGCGAGGGGATTCTGCCGAACGGTCGCATCAGTCTGATGGTGGATCAGGCCGCCACGGCCGTGCTCGATGGCCCTGCCGATCTCGAGAGCCTGCTCGATTCGGGCCGTGTCAAGCCGCTGGACCTCGACCAGCACTGAGGGTCGAAGGGGCCGGTCTGTGGCCGGCCCCTTCCATGTCCAATGTCCACTGAGCATACATCAGAATTCGAGTCACCCCGCGCCGATGTGATCGAGCACGCGCAGGCGGCCCATAGCGATCTCGATACACAGCTCATCGCATTCTTCGAGGAGTTCCGCCGTGTCGACTTGATCTACGGCGCGTATGGGCGTCGTTCCGGACTCTTGTTCAGCGTGTATCTCATTTTCGACTACATCCGTGAGAACGACGGTACGTCACAGCGGGAGATTTGCGCCTATACGTTGTTGCCCCGCCAGACCGTGAACAATGTGTTCAATTCGCTTGTCGCACAAGGATTACTCCGATTGCAGGGCAGCAAACACGACAAGCGCATCAAGCGAATCCACCTCACCGAAGAGGGGGAGCGTTACCGGGAGCGCATGATTGCACCGTTGCGTCAGGCTGAAGTGCGTGCGATGCCTACACTCGAACCCGCAGAACGTCGTGCAATGATCACCTATGTCGACAGGTTCATGAACGCATTGGAACAGCAAATCGACGGCATTGACGCCTGACATGAAGCATTGTGGTGCCCAGTGTTCTGTTTCGTCCACGCCGGTAGAGTGTGGTGTGCGGGAGGCGTGCGTCCACGAAAAGGTGGTTTATGCGTCTGTTGCCATATATTCCGTTTATTGTGCCGGAGCTCGCGATTGGACGGGTGCCGATGGATGATTTGACTATCTCCGGATTCCGTGTCGATTACAGACAGCTTGGTGCCTCATATGTGAATCGGATTCCCGCATTGCGCTCGCTCGACGAACTGGAGTTCGGTTCACCCGTCGTGCTGCTGACCTGAGAGAACGGGAGCGACAAATCGACGCTGCTGGAGGCGATCGCGGTGGTATGCGGCTTCAGCGCGGAGGGTGGTTCGCGCAACTATCGTTTCAGCACTTATGATGACTGTTCGGATCTGGCCGATGCGCTTATTCTCTACCGCAAACGAGCGATTCCGCCATCCAGTTTCTTCCTGCGCGCCGAGAGCTTCTTCACGATGGCCACGCAGGCGCGTGATTACGATCGAGGTCGCAGCGCGATGTCTGCATTGCACGAGATGTCGCATGGCGAAGGCTTCCTCGAGATCATGCTGTCACGCAATGCGCCCGGCCTCTATCTCATGGATGAGCCCGAGTCCGCATTGTCCGCCGGCCGGCAGCTGGCACTTCTGGCGCATATGCATCGGTTGGCGGAACAGGGCGCGCAGTTCATCGTCGCCACCCATTCGCCGATACTGCTCGGACTGCCAGGGGCGCAGATCCTTCAATTCGATGACGATGGCGTTCGTCCGTGTGACTACGAGGACACCGATGCCTACCGCATCACCGCATCGTTCATCAATCATAGGGATGTGCTCTTGCGTCATCTGTTTACGGATGAGGAACGGTGACATCGCTGCCGGTAACCTGTCGTGCCGTGGTTCCTCGGCTGATCTTCGCAGCCGGGTGTGGGCGCCTTGTGAAGAGAATATGTCGATTGTCCACTCGGGGACGATAGGGGATAGTCTATTAAATGTCTCAATATGGGACAATATTTCAGACCTCGTCGAATGACGCCGTTTTCTACCTATTCTGAGGAATTATGAGACTCATACTGCGTTTCATGTAACCGCACGGCTGGCTGTTGGCGCTGACCCACGTGCTGATGGCCGCCGATGTCGTCGGCGCTTTGCTGGTGCCGACCCTGGCAGCGCGGCTGCTCGACAAAGGCACCGCCGCGATGTCATTCCACGCGATGACCGTCACCGCGCTGCAGATGATCGCCGCGTCGCTCGATATGTCCGTCTTCGACTTCCGCCAGCTCGGTACCGCATCGATGGTCACGCGCACGATGAGCGATGTCGTGAACATTCAGGTGGCCATCACGGACGTCATCATGATGATGCTGCCGGTGCCGTTCATCTTCGTCGTTGCGCTTACGTTCGCGTTCAGTCTCGACACGGTGCTCGACAACGAAGCGAACAATCTGTCGGTGGGGCAGCGGCAGCTGCTCACGATTGCGCGTGTATTCCTCGCAGACCCGGCGTGCTCATTTTCGATGAGGCGACAAGCTCGGTGGACACCCGCACGGAGCAGGCGATTGCAAAGGCGATGGACGCGCTGATGGCGAACCGGACGAGTTTCGTCATCGCTCACCGACTGTCCGCAATCCGAGACGCCGACCTCATTCTGTACATGAAGCATGGCGACATTCTTGAACATGGCACCCACGAGCAGTTGCTCGCGAAAGACGGGGCATATGCGAATCTGTGCAATTCGCAGTTCGCGTGATGCTCGCGTTGCCCGAAACGTCGGACGGAGATGGTCTCTGCGACATCAGCGGCATCGGAACCGGCGCCGGGCGTGGCATACAACGACGCCGAGGAGGCGCGAATCATTCGTGACGGGAACGGATTGCCTGCCGGCATTCGGCCGAAGATGGTATGGACGTGGAAGAAGGCGGTGGCGTGGGCGCTTGTCGCCATTGTCTGCGCGGTCGGCTGGACGGTTCTGGCGGTGGCGCGCGGCGAACAGATCAGCGCCATCTGGTTCATCGTCGTGGCGCTGTGCTCGTATGCCATCGCCTACCGTTTCTATGCGTATTGCATCCAGATCAAGATCATGCGCACCGACGACGCGAACGCCACACCTGCGGAGCGCGTGCATGACGGTGCGAACTTCGAGCGGGCGGACCGTCGTGTGCTCTTCGGACAGCATTTTGCGGCGATCTCCGGAGCTGGACCTCTTGTCGGACCGATTCTGGCGGCGCAGATGGGCTACCTGCCAAGCGTCCTGTGGATCATCCTCGGCGTGATCTTCGCCGGCGCCGTGCAAGACATGCTCATGCTGTGGATCTCGGCGAAACGACAGGGCCGTTCCTTCGGCCAGATGGCCACTGATGAGATGGGCAAGTTCGGTGGCATCATCATCTCGCTGTTCCTCGTCGTGGTCACCGCCATTGCGATGGCGTTCCTCGCGCTCGTCGCCATCAAGGCCATGGCAAGCTCGCCGTGGGCCGTGTTCTCCCTGGGCATGACGATCCCAATCGCGCTGGTCATGGGCTGCTATGAGCGCTTCTTGCGGCCGGGCAAGGTCATCGAGACCACCATCCTCGGTTTTGTGCTGCTGGTGCTCGCCATTGTCGGCGGTGGCTGGGTCGTTTCGAACCCGACGCTCGCACCCATCTTCACGCTCAACGCCAAGCAGCTCGTCGTCGCGCTCATTGTCTACTCGTTCGCGGCCGCAGCGTTGCAGCACTGGCTGCTGGTGACCCCGCGCGACTACCTGTCCACATTGATGAAGATCGGCACATTGGCGCTGCTCGTCGTCGGCATCGCCGTTTCGAATCCGCAGGTCAGCATGCCGGGGATCAGCATGCTGGCCAGCCAATCGAACGGCCCGACCTTCTCCGGCAACCTCTTCCCGTTCCTGTTCATCACCATCGCCTGTGGGGCGCTCTCGGGCTTCCATGGCGCGGTTTCCTCGGGTCTCACGCCGAAGGCCGTGGAGAAGGAGAGCCAGCTTCGCATGATCGGCTACGGCTCCATGCTCGTCGAGTCGTTCACCGCCATCATCGCGCTCATTGCTGCCATCACAATCAGCCAAGGCGTCTATTTCTCGCTGAACATGAGCGCGCCCCAGATCGAGGCGACCGCTGGTTCGGCATACTCCGCTTCCGCTTCCCCCGAACAGAACGCGGTGGCTGCCGTTGGCAACATGAACGTCAAGGACATCGAAGGCAACCAGATGAAGGTGACGTGGCAGTCCCACGGCACCACGTACGAGGGCGCGGAGGCATTGACCCAGGCCGCGCATGATGTGGGCGAGGAGAGCATCGTCTCGCGTACCGGCGGTGCCACCACCTTCGCCATTGGCATGGCCAACTTCCTCAAGTCATACATGGGCGGTGAGGATTCGATGGCGTTCTGGTACCACTTCGCCATCATGTTCGAGGCCCTGTTCATTCTCACCACCGTCGACAACGGCACACGTGTGGCCCGATACCAGATCGGCGACCTGCTGGGCAATGTACGCAAGCTGCGGAAGTTCTCCGACCCCACGTGGAAGCCCGGCAACCTCATCACCACGTTCATCGCCACAGCGGCTTGGGGATCCATGCTGTACATGGGCGTCTCCGACGCGAATGGCGGCATCAACGCGATGGTCCCGATCTTCGGCATTTCGAACCAGCTGCTCGCAGCCGGCTGCCTGATGTTGGTGACCGTATGCGTGTTCAAGAAGGGGCTGCATCGGTATGCCTGGATCCCGATCGTGCCGTTGGTGTGGGATGTCGCAGTGACATTCACCGCAGACTTCCAGAAGATTTTCGATTCCAAGCTCGGCTATTTTGCCGCCGCCGCAAAATACCGCGAACAGATCGCCTCGGGGACCCTCGAGGGTGAGGCATTGGCGAACGCGCGTGCGTCGCTGTCGAACGCCTACCTCGATGGAGCGCTTTCCGTGTTCTTCTTCCTCATGATGGCCACGTTCCTGGTCGTCGGCGTCGTCGTGATCGTGAATACGGTGCGGGCCAAGGAGTATGGTACCGACATGTCCACCGAGGAACCGTTCGTGCAATCCGCATGGTTCGCCCCCTCCGGGCTGCTCGCCACGAATCTGGAAAAACGTGTGGCCCGCGAATATGCGGTGCGCACGGGTGCGTTGCCGTCTAAGAGGTCTGTGGAGCCCGATGACTCCGATGACGAGGTCGCGCTCGGCCTCCAACCACAGCTGGCATGAGGTGCATATGGCAATGCATATATCCCGATGGTTCCGCAGGATGGCCAGGATGGCAGATCTGACGCGCCGCGTATGGCGTGCGATCGTCTGGTATCTGCGGGAGGTGAGCGGCGAGGCGAGATACGGCCGTTATGTCGAGCATCTGCGCGCCGAGCATCCAGGTCGCGCGCCGATGAGCGTGCGTGAGTTCAACGATGCACGTGACGAGTATGAGCGCCTGCATCCCACCGGCTGCTGCTGCTGAAACGACCAATATCCGAGCGGGTGCGCCCCATAGGGCACACCCGCTTCCTGTTCACGGTTTCACTGCACCAAGCCGAGCTCTATTTTCAGTCTCACCACGCGTTCGGCACTCGCAGTGACCTTGGCGGCAAAACCCTTGTCCGCGGCAGCGCGGCTGCGTATGCCGTCCAGAATTGGCTGCGTATAGCTTGCGGCGTTCATGCAGCAGATGTCCCCTCCCGCATCAATGAACCGCACGCCCAGATCCTGTGGAGCAATCGAGCTCACGGCACCGGCCGAGAGGGAATCCGAGATCACCACGCCGTCGAACGGGGTACCTCTGCGCAGCATGTCGGTGACGATGGCGGGGGAGAAGGCTGCAGGATTGTCGGGGTCGATGAGTTTGTAGGTGGCCAGCGACACCATCACCATGGCGGGTTTGCCCTGCCGGATCGCAGAGGTGAATGCATTCACCTCCGTGCCGTTCTCGGTTGTCGTGTCGTCGACAATGCCGTTTGCCGTGAAATCGGTGTTGCCCCTCACCGATCCCAATCCCGGGTAATGCTTGATGGCACTGCCCACACCGCCGGCGCGCATGCCTTCGATGAAAGCTGCAGCATGCTCGCCATTGCGCTGGGCATCGAGTCCGAAATCACGGTAGAGCGCGCCGATCGGTTCATTGACGGCACGTTCGATCGTCACCGTGTCCACCGAAGGAGCCAGATTCATGGCGAGACCGGACCGTTTGAGGGGGAGGGCCCAATCCCGCGCGGCTGCGCGCAGCCGGTCGAGTGGCATCTGACCCTGAGCCGTGGCGCTGGGCATGGCATCGAATCCCGGTCCCGAAAGATGCTGGACCGTGCCGCCCTCCTGATCGGTGGCGATGAGCAATCCTGGCAATCCGGTGGAGGCGTTCAACCTCTGCAGTGCCTGTGTGGCACGCGCCACGTTCTCGACGCCGCTCACCCAGTTGCCCATCAGGATCACGTTCCCCACATGCTGCTCCTGAATCATCGCTTGCAAGGTGGCAGGGTCATTGCCGTATTGCAATGCGGCCATCACCAATTGCCCGGCGCGTTCGTCGAGGCTCATCGCCTCTACAATGCGTTTGGCCCGATCCGAGGTGCCATCCGTCTTGGGGGTGGGCGAAGGCGACGCTGTCTGCGGCATGGAAATGGTCGTGCTGGGGGCTGGCGATGATGTGCGGCTGGGAACCGATGTCGGGGCGGCTTTGCCATTCGTCGTGTCGGAATCGGTAGCATGGCGAACCGGTGCGAATGCCCCAATCGCAATGGCGACGATTGCCAATGTCACGATGACGGTCGTGACAATCCGGACCATGCGCCTGTTCCGGTTCGGCTGTGGCTTGTCGTTGTGCTGGATCATGGGTCCTCGGTTTCTGCGATGGCTGCTGTCATTGTACAGTTCGCGGGCACAGATTGCCGCCGGTGGGGCGCCGGATGCCACGCTGAGGAGCGTGCTACGCGCGAAGCGCGCAGACACCTTGACGAAGCGTGGCATCCGGCGCCCCACCGGCGGCACCCGGAGAGCCTACGCCTGTCAGGGGGAAGGATCTGGAAATACATAGGCAAACGTGTAGGTACAGAAGAGAAACCAAGCACTTCCTCCAACGCCCTTGGTCGGGGAGAGGTTCATTGGTAGAATGGCCGAATGTCTTTCTTCGATCCATTCTTCGGTGCCGGGCATGGCACCCGGCGATCACAATCGCAATCGAATGACGACGATCCGATCGTCATCAACATCGAGACCGACGGCGAGCCCCCGCATTCGAATGCTGCAGGCGGCAACGGCACGCCCCGCTCTCCGCGCATCACTCGCAAGCCGGCGAAACCCCATGGCAACCACGGGCGCCGGGTGGCCATTGCCGTCGTCGTGGCCATTGCCGTCATAGTGGCGTTGTTCTTCGCGGTCTCGTCATTCGCAGCAGACGTCATGTGGTATTCGCAGCTCGGCTTCCAGAGCGTTGTCTGGACGTTGCTCGGCACCCGTGTGGGCCTATGGGTGTTCTATGCGGCCCTCATGGTGCTCGTCAGTTACATTGCCGCCACTCTGGCCATTCGTGCACGTCCCGATTTCGCCGATGGCTCCACAATCCGCATCAACGGTGACACCATCGAGATCGGCAAGAGCGTGAGCTCGCGCACTGCTCGCCGCGTGGCGGTGGTCATCTCGCTGATCGCGGGCATCATTTTCGGTTCCAAGGTCAATGCGAACTGGACCGAGATTCTGCTCATGTTCCACAACCAGAGCTTCGGCTCTGTCGATCCTCAGTTCGGCTTGGACAACGGTTTCTACGTATTCGTGCTGCCGGGACTGCGCATGCTCGTCTCCGCGTTCACACTGCTCATGTTCGTGGCGCTGGTGTTCAGCGTGGCCACGCATGTCGCCATGGGCGGCATCCGCTTCACGATGCCGGTGCATGGCCACGGTTTGTTCGCCATCACGAAGCGTGCCCGTCGCCAGATCGGCATCTGGCTGGTGCTGTGGATGCTGTCCTGGGCAGTGAGCCAAGGGCTCTCGGTCTTTTCATCGCTCACCGCACAGGGCGATCGATTCACCGGCGCCAATTACACGGCGGTGAATGCGGGCATCCCCGTCACCGTCATCATGGCGGTGCTCACGGCCGTCCTCGGCGTGGTGCTGTGTGTGTGGCTCATGACCACCCATGTATTCGACGACGCCGTATCGCGTCCCACGGCGAATGCAGCCGCCGCATGGCGTGAATGGCGCGTGCCCACCATCGCCGTGGCGTCCACGCTCGTCGTTGGCATACTGCTGTCCACGCTATGGCCGATGCTGCTCCAGCGGTTCCGCGTGAATCCGAATGCACAGGAGATGGAATCGGCATACATTCAGCGCAACATCGATGCGACCCGTGCTGCCTATGGGCTGGATGCAGTGAAGACCGACGAGTACAAGGCCACCACGAAGGCGCAGGCGGGTGCCCTGCAGAAGGACGCGGAGACCACGGCGCAGATCCGACTGCTCGACCCGCAGATCGTCTCGCCTACATTCAAGCAGCTTCAGCAGATGAAGCAGTACTATACGTTCGCCGACACGCTGGCGGTCGACAAATATGACATCGATGGCGTCAATCAGGACACGGTGATCGCGGCCCGGGAGATCAACCTCGAGGGCAACGACAACCGCAATTGGGTGAACGACCACACCGTGTACACGCATGGCTATGGCATCGTGGCCGCCTACGGCAACAAAGTGACCAGCGACGGGCAGCCGCAGTTCTTCGAATACGGCATTCCGACACAGGGGTATCTCACCGACACCCAGCACTACGAACCGCGCATCTACTTCTCGCCGGAAGCACCCGAGTATTCGATCGTCGGCGCGCCACAGGGCACGAAGTCCTGGGAATTCGACTATCCGACGGGTTCCGAGGGAGCCACCACCACCTTCAATGGCAATGGTGGCCCGCGCATCGGCAACATCTTCTCCAGGCTCATCTATTCGATCAAGTTCGGTTCCGACCAGATCCTGTTCTCCGACCGTGTGAACGCGGATTCCCAGATTCTCTACGATCGTTCCCCCAAGGAACGTGTCGCCAAGGTCGCGCCGTACCTCACCCTTGACGGACGAGTGTATCCGGCGGTGGTGGACGGCCGGGTCAAATGGATTGTGGATGGCTATACCACCTCGAGCAACTACCCGTATTCGCAGAAGACGGACCTTGCCGAGGCGACGCAGGACTCCACCACCATCTCCTCCCAGACGGTGCAGGGCCTGACGGACAAGGAAGTCAACTACATGCGCAATTCGGTGAAGGCCACCGTCGACGCCTACGACGGTTCGGTGGACCTCTACACCTGGGATGACTCCGATCCGGTGCTCAAGGCGTGGCAGAGCATCTTCCCGGGCCAATACCACCCGATGAGTGAGATCTCCGGCGACCTCATGGCGCATATGCGCTATCCGGAGGGCATGTTCAAGGTGCAGCGTCAGCTGCTGGCCAAATACCATGTGACCTCGGCCTCGCAGTTCTTCTCGGGCGAGGACTTCTGGCAGACCCCGGTCGATCCGACCGAATCGAAGAGCGAGCAGTCCCGCGATGTGCTGCAGCCGCCGTATTACCTCACTTTGCAGACCGGTGGTTCTGACGAACCGGTGTTCTCGCTCACCTCCACCTATATTCCGGCGGGTTCGAGCACCCGTGAGATTCTCACCGGGTTCCTGTCGGTGGACTCGGACGCCGGCCGCACCAAGGGCGTCAGAGGGCCCGATTATGGCACGATACGCCTGCAGGAGCTGCCGAAGGATTCCAATGTGCCTGGACCTGGGCAGGCGCAGAACAACTTCAATGCGAACGCCGATGTGTCGAAGGAGCTCAACCTGCTCGAATCCGGCTCGACGCAAGTGGAACGCGGCAATCTGCTCACGTTGCCGCTGGGCGGTGGCCTGGTCTACGTGGAGCCGGTGTACGTGAAGTCCTCCGGCGCAACCAGCTACCCGTTGCTCAAGAAAGTGCTCGTCGCCTTCGGAGACCAGGTCGGTTTCGCCAATACGCTCAACGAGGCGTTGAACCAGGTGTTCGATGGCAATTCGGGTGCTCAGGCCGGCGATGGCGGGAATCAGGGGAGTGGCGGGAATCCGTCCGATTCCGGTGCGGCCGGCGACAATGCGGACGGGTCGGGCTCCACAGCGAATACAAATCGGAATCCTGAGCTTTCGCAGGCTCTGCAGGATGCCGGAAAGGCCATGAAAGACGCCGACTCCGCAATGAAGAAGGGTGACTGGAGTGGCTATGGAGAGGCGCAGAAGCGTCTCGAAGAGGCACTCGACAAGGCGATGGCACTCGACAAGTGACATGATGCCAATCCCATGCCCATGCGTGAGGGGCGCGGTCCTGTGGCCGCGCCCCTCACGCATGGGCAGGATGTGCGCGGTCTGCTGTGCCGATATGCTGGAACCATGCAGCAATTCAGATATCGCCTTGCCACGGTGGATGACGTTGCGGTCATCACCGACATCTATAACGAAGCGGTGATGGCCGGAGGGTCCACGGCCGATACGGTGCCGGTCACGTATGAGGCGCGTCGGCGATGGATTGAGTCCCACGTCGATCCATATGCGGTGTTCGTGTTCGAGACGATTGCCGGCGACGGTGAGGCCGAGGAGGTGGGATTCGGCGCCATATCGGTGTTCTACGACCGTCCGGGTTACGACGGCGTATGCGATCTGGCATATTATGTGACCGCACGATGGCAGCGCAGGGGAGTCGGCAGATTCGCACTGCGCACGCTGCTGAACGAATGTCGCGCGCGTGCGATGCGCAAGGCCTGCGCCATCATCTTCTCCGACAATACTGCGTCGAACGCGCTCGTGGAGTCCTTCGGCTTTGAGCCATTCGGTGAAATGCCCGAAGCTGCGTATGATTCCAGAGGAGTGCTGCACGACATGAGCTATTGGTGCCTCGATCTGACCCCGTTGGACGCCAAGGGCGCAGTAGAGGGCATCGCGCGGCGGTGACGGCAACGAGGACTCAAGAGGATACCGGAGGATAGGAGAGCACATGGCAAGCGAATTCTGGCTGATTGTGGGATTGGGCAACCCGGGGGCGAAATACCGCAACACCCGGCACAACATGGGATTCATGACGGTCAACGAGTTGGCGAAGCGCTGGAGCATCCATTTCGCCAACCACAAGGGACTTGCCGATCTGGGCAAAGGCACGATGAGTCTCAACGGCCAGACGGCGAAAGTGTTCCTGTGCAAGCCATTGACCTATATGAACGATTCCGGGCAGGCCGTGCAGTCAATCCGTGAGTACTACCACATCAATCTCGACCACATCGTGGTGATTCACGACGACATGGACCTCGAATTCGGCCGTATCAAATTGAAGTCCGGTGGCTCGGCCGGGGGCCACAATGGCATCAAGTCAATCGACCGTTGCCTGCATTCCCCTGATTATGCGCGTGTGCGCATGGGTGTTGGGCATGCCAGCCGATCCGGCGACGCCCACGACAACACGATCAACTGGGTGCTCGGCGAATTCAATGCCGCACAGCGCAAGCAACTTCCCGAGTTCCTTGCCGACGGTGCAGATGCCGCGGAGACGATCGTATTCGAAGGCCTCACGAAAGCTCAGGATAAATTCAATGCCCGATGACAAGGCAAGGCACAGCAATGCGAACCGATCGGCGGAGGAGACCTACAACGAGCTGATGAACGGTTCGCTCCTCTCCCTCAGGCAGCGTCTTTTGGAGGATCAGGCATTCGCCGGTTTGGTGGAAGGCCATGTGGATGCGGGCGAGGACGCCGACCCGAGCATCCTCGTCGGAGCTCCCAACGGCATTCGTCCAGCACTGGCCGCCGCCAGTGCGGACCGTAAGCCAGTGGTCATCGTCGTCCCCTCCGGTCGCGAGGCGGAGGATCTCGTCGGCGATCTGCGATCGTGGTATGACGGCGATCCGAATGAGGTGGCACAGCTGATGGCATGGGAGACGCTGCCCCACGAGAGGCTTAGCCCACGCGCCGACACGGTGGCGAACCGCATGGAGACGTTCTACCGGTTGTGCCACCCGCAGTCCGACAGCGAGATGTTCGGCCCGATACGCATTCTGGTCATGCCGGTGCGTTCGCTCATCCAGCCGGTGGTGGCTGGCATAGGTGACGTGAAGCCGCTCGTTTTCGCGCAAGGTGAGGAAATCACCCTTGAAGATGCCGTGCAGGGCCTCGTCCGCAATTCCTATACGCGCGTCGATCTGGTGATGGACCGTGGCGAGTTCGCGGTGCGTGGCGGCATCATCGACGTGTTTGTTCCCACCGAACCGCATCCGGTGCGCATCGAGTTCTTCGGTGACGAGATCGACACGATCCGCCGCTTCCATTCCTCCGACCAGCGCACCTATGGTGAACCGATCAGGTCGGTGTGGGCCACACCATGCCGTGAGCTGCAACTGACCGAGGGCATACGAGAGCGTGCGCAATCGTTGATCGGGCAGATTCCGAATGCCGACGATCTTCTGGAATCGATAGCCAACGCAATCCCGCAGGAGGGCATGGAGTCTCTCATCCCGGCATTGGTGGACGACCTCGAACCAGTTTCGAGCATGCTGCCGAGGGATTGCATCGTAATGCTGTTCGACCCGGAACGGCTGCGTCGTGCAGTGGATGACCTGATGAAGACGGCGAACGAGTTCCTCGCCACCAGCTGGCATGTGGCCGCATCGGGACATGGCGCGGGTGCGCCGATCTCCTTCGAAGCCGCGAACTTCCTTGATCTTGATGAGGTGGTGGGCCAGCTCACCTACTCTAACCATGAGCTATGGAAGGTGAGCGGGTTCACTGTGGACCAGTCACTACCGGGGCACGTGCAGATCGATGCGGTGGCGCCACAGGATCTCCACGGCAGTGGCGAGAAGGCCGAAGACCATCTCGGCGAGCTCATTCGCAAGGATTACGCGGTCGTTATCACAGCCGCGGCACAGGGCACGCTGAGCCGCCTCAAGCGCATGCTCAATGAGATCGGCGTCGTGCATTTCGACACGATTCGTTCGCAGGCGCAAGACGGTTTTATCGACCACGCGTCGAAGACCGCGTTGCTCACCGAGCGCGACCTCACCGGCCGCACCAGTGTCGCCGCAGGGGTCAAGACGGCACGGAAACGACGCAAATCCATTGATCTTATGGAATTGAAACCGGGCGATTTCGTGGTGCACGAACAGCACGGCATCGGTCGGTTCATCGAGATGCGCCAACGCACAACCGGCTCGGGCAAGAACCAGGCCACCCGCGAGTACTTGGTCATCGAATACGCGCCGAGCAAGCGCAATGCGCCGCCGGACAAGCTGTTCATACCCACCGACCAGCTCGATCAGGTGAGCAAGTACATCGGTGCTGAGATTCCCAAGCTCAACAAGCTCGGCGGGTCGGATTGGGCGCAGACCAAGGCGAAGGCGAAGAAGCATGTGCATGAGATCGCGCAGAACCTCATTCGCCTGTATTCCGCGCGTCAACGTGCCAAGGGATTCGCGTTCAGCAAGGACACCCCGTGGCAGAAGGAGCTCGAGGACGCCTTCCCATACCAGGAGACGGCGGACCAGCTCACCACGATCGACGACGTCAAGGCCGATATGGAGAAACCGATTCCCATGGACCGTCTCATCTGCGGAGACGTAGGCTTCGGCAAGACCGAGATCGCGATCCGCGCCGCGTTCAAGGCGGTGCAGGATTCCAAGCAGGTGGCTGTGCTCGTGCCGACGACCCTGCTCGTGCAGCAGCATCTGCAGACCTTCACCGAACGTTTTGAGGGCTTCCCGGTGAATGTACGCGCCATGAGCCGATTCCAAAGCACGAAGGAGATCAATGAGACGATCAAGGGTCTTGCCGACGGCACCGTCGATGTGGTGATAGGCACCCATAAGCTGCTGAATCCGAAGATCAAGTTCAAGGACCTGGGCCTTGTGATCATCGACGAGGAGCAGCGTTTTGGTGTTGAGGCGAAGGAGACGCTCAAGGCCGTACGTACGAATGTCGATGTACTGAGCCTGTCGGCCACGCCGATTCCACGCACGTTGGAGATGGCTGTCACGGGCATTCGCGAGATGTCCACGCTGGCGACTCCGCCCGAGGACCGCCTGCCCGTGCTCACCTATGTGGGCGCCTATGAGGACGCGCAGGTCACCGCGGCGATTCGACGTGAACTGTTGCGCGGCGGTCAGGTGTTCTACATCCACAACCGTGTCGAGGGCATAGAGGAGAAGGCCAAGCGTCTGCAGGACCTCGTTCCCGAAGCCCGGATAGGCATTGCCCATGGCAAGATGGGACGTAAGCAGCTCGACCAGATCATCCGCGATTTCTGGCATCGTGACATCGATGTGCTGCTGTGCACGACGATTGTCGAGACGGGTCTGGATATCTCGAATGCGAACACGCTGATTGTGGATCGTGCCGACCGATTCGGCCTCTCCCAATTGCACCAGCTCCGTGGACGTGTCGGCCGAGGCCGTGATCGTGCCTATGCCTATTTCCTGTACGATCCGAGCAAGCCGATGACCGAGCAGTCCCACGAACGCCTGGTCACCATTGCGCAGAACACCGCATTGGGGTCCGGCTTCGACGTGGCCATGAAGGATCTCGAGTTGCGCGGCACCGGCAACCTGCTGGGCGATGAGCAGAGCGGACACATCGAAGGCGTGGGCTTCGACCTCTATGTGCGTATGGTGAGCGAGGCGATCGAGGATTACAAGGATCCGGAACGCACGGAACCGGTTGCGGTCACCATCGACCTGCCGATCGAGGCATCGATACCCGTGGACTACATCGGTTCCGACAAGCTGCGGCTGGAGGTCTACCGCAAACTGGCCGGTGCCCGCAGCGAGAAGGATCTGAACGAGTTGCGCGACGAACTGACCGACCGCTACGGCAAGCCGCCAAAGGTGTTCGAATCATTGTTCGACGTGGCGCGTCTTCGTGAAAAGGCACGCGCGCTTGGCATCAGCGAGATCATCGGCCAGGGCAGGAAGCTGCGCATCTCGAAGATCGACCCTGCCGAATCGGTGCAGCTGCGCATCTCGCGCATCTACCCAGGTGCCCAATACCGGCCCATGTTGAACGCGTACACCATACCCACGCCGTTCGAAGGTTCGATGGGTTCCGGTCCGATGGAATCGGATGAGGTGCTGCGTTGGACCGAGCAGCTCCTCGACGATCTAGCGTGGTCTGCAAAGCCTGTGAAGTAGCGGCGGAAGGGTTTGGATGGGTGGGGCCTGAGCGGGGCGTCGTTTCGTCGAGGTGTCTGCATGGCGGGGCTTCGCTACGCCGGCAGCACGCTCCTCAACGGCGCCTCGCTCAGGCCCCACCCATCCAAACCCATCGAATCTCTCCGCAGACACGCGCACGCACAGACGGTGTTATTCGTGAAGCGCGTCGTGCAGTCGACGTTCTAATGCGGCGAAATCAGAAGGCCGGTTGTCTGTGTCCACTTCGGTGCGATCGATACGGAGTTCCTCGCGGATTGTGCCGTTTCGCAGCACGAGCACACGATCCGACAGACGCAGGGCCTCGCCGATGTCATGTGTGACCATGATGGTGGCGAACCCGTGTTCGTTCCGCAATCTGAGCAACAAATCCTGCATGTCCCAACGGGTGAGGGCATCCAAAGCCCCGAATGGCTCATCGAGCAGCAGCAGGTTCGGCTGACGAACTAATGCGCGGGCGAGCGAGACCCGTTGCATCTGACCGCCGGAAAGCGTGTGGGGCAGCACATCAGCCATGTCCGGCAACTGCACGTGCCGCAACGCGAGCAGGGCCGCCTCCTTGCGGAACTTGCGCCTGGTGTCAATCCCCAATGTGATGTTGTCCCATACCTTGAGCCAGGGCACGAGACGGGCATCCTGAAAGCCGAAGGCGTACTCGCCGGAAACATCGATGCGCCCCGAATCCGGCGGAACCAGCCCGGCGATCATGCGCAACAACGTTGATTTGCCGCATCCCGAGCGTCCGATGAGCGACACGAATTCGCCTTGGCGAATCGTGAGGGTCACATTGCGAAGCACGGGGCGCCCGTCGAACATCTTGGACGCCGAGTCCATGTTCACAACTGGTGCCATGGAAACACTCCCTTTCCAATTCGAACAACCTGCATATGCCGGAGGCTGTGGGGGAGCCGGCCGGGAAGCATTGCTGAGGAGCGTGCTGCCGACGCAGCGGAGCCGCGCCATGCAGACACCTCGACGAAGCAAGGCTTCCCGGCCGGCTCCCCCACAACCTCCGATGAGGCAATCAGGCCGAGCAATCCATTGACGCCGCCTGCAAGTCCGGCATTGCGTCAATGAATCCGAAATCGACATACTCCTGCGCCTGGGATTCCAGCATCTTCAATCCCTCTGCATCAATCGGCTTGATCACCGGCACATTGAACCTTGCGATCTGTTCGGTCACGTCATCGGATGCGCCGAATTCCCGGTATGCGTCGGTGATGATCGACGGCGTGGCCTGCGCCACGTCGGATTCCCTGACGAGCGCCCGATACATCGCTTTCACCGCTTCGGGGTGCTTGGTGGCGAAATCCTTCGACACCATATGAATCGAGACGTTCTTATTCCCGTATTCCGTTGCGTTCACGAGCAGTTTCGCGCCCGGGGTCGCCATTGCGGCGGCCAGATTCTGGTCGAAGGAACTCAATGCGTCGATCTGTCCCGAAGTGAAAGCCGCCTGGAAATTGGAGGGGCTCATCTCGACGATGTTCACCCTGCCTACATCGAGTCCGTCATGCTCGAATGCCTTGTGCAGCACGTAATCGCCGGTGCCGCCGCGTTTTATGATCGCAACGTTCCTGCCGTAGAGGTCTTCAAGTGAGTTCACCCCAGATTTCGGCGAGGCCACGATTCCTTGCGAATCACCGGTGTAATACTCGATCGCGAAGGCCACCCACGGTTGGCCTTGCGCCACGAAGTTGATGTACGAGCCGGTGCCGGTGCTCGTGGCATCGGCATTGCCCGACAGCACTGCTGAGTATGCATCCGTCGGGTTGTATGGGCCGGTGAATTTGACGTTGGTGTGCTGCATCGTCTCGTCAAGAAAGTCTTCGCCGCGTACGGTGGTCAGGTAATTCGCGGTCGACAGATAGGCCACGCGCATGGTCGTGGAGGAATCCGCGGCATTCGGTTCGCCGCAGGCCGAGCATGACAGTGAGAGCAACGCTGCGCATGCGGCGGACGTGAATCTGAGCATGGTGGATCGTGACATGATTCTCCTTGTTTGGGTGCATATGGGTGTACCCATATGTCTCATGGGATTGGTCATTGTAAGGGTGAACCTGATTGCCGCTATATGGAGTATCAGTGTGCGCATGGAACGACGAGCCGTTCCAATGCACCCACCAGCCATTCGCTGAACAGCCCCAGGAATGCATAGAGCACAATGCACAGCACCATCTGGTCGGTCCGGTAGAACTGCTGGGAACGCGAGAGAATGTAGCCGATGCCTGCCGAGGAATTCACCGTCTCGCAGGTCACCAACGCGATCCAAGACACGGTGAGTGCGAACCTCAGCCCCGTCATGAAGCGCGGGAGCGTGCCCCGCAGCAGGATCTTCGCGAACACGGTGCGTTTGGGCAGGTGGTATGCCTGCGCCAATTCGAGCAGTTTCGGATCGATGCCGCGCACGCCGTCGCGCACATTCACATAGATCAGCGCAAACGCGCCGATGGCGATCAATGCCACCTTCATCGTCTCCCCAATGCCCAACAGCACGATGAGCAGTGGGGAGAGCGCCGGGAACGGCACGGCCCTGAGCATGTGTATGGGCTTGTCCATGATTGCATGGCCAATGGTGCTTGACCCTGCGATGATGCCGGCTGGCACCGCCGTCACGACACCCAGGGCCACGCCGAGAGACACTCTGTAGAGGCTTACGCCTATGGATGGCAGCAACAGCCCCTCGCTGTGCAACGCAAGGAGCGCCTGCCACACTTCGCCGGGGGAGGGCAGTGAACGGTTGTGCGCCGGTCCTCCGGTGGCCAAGGCCCACGCGAGCACGATGAGCACCGTGGAAGCCCACAGCGCGCAGAAGCGGGGTGCGCGGCCATGATGCCACGGAATGAATCGCGTGCCGATCCGGCTCGCAGTCTTGGTATGTTCGGCTGCGGGCACGGCGTATGCGGCGGAGCGTGCCGGTGCACCGGTCGTGCCCATCGAACTGGCATCCCGGTAAGGGTTCCCGGACTCGTTCGTTGCAGACTGGGTCATGACATTCCCTTCGATAGCATTGTCTATGTCAGGTTCAACGAGTGTGATCTCAGCCCAGCCGACCCGCTTTGGCGTCGCTTCCAGCATGTTTGAAGGTCATGGCCCGGGCACCCCGTGTCGCTGTTCACGTTGTCGGAAGGCTCGGACAATACGCGTGTCGCAGTCGAAAAGAGTCGTGGGAGCGCTCACATTTTTTCTGATCCGCTCCCGCCAATCGTCCAACAATCTCATTACGCTGGAAACTGTCATCACAACCTATGCACATTAAGGAGAAGTTGTGGCAGCAATTGAAAGCGTGTACGCACGCCAGATTCTTGATTCCCGCGGCAACCCGACCGTTGAGGTCGTGCTCGACACCGATGACGGTGCTCGCGGCCTGGGTCTCGTTCCCTCCGGCGCCTCCACCGGCGAAGCCGAGGCTTGGGAGCGTCGCGATGGCGACAAGTCCGTCTATCAGGGCAAGGGTGTCCTCGGTGCCGTCAAGGCGGTGAACGAGGAGATCGCCCCGAAGGTCATCGGCATGGACGCCACCGACCAGCGCGCACTCGATGACCTGATGATCGAGCTCGACGGCACCCCGAACAAGGGCCGTCTGGGCGCCAACGCCATCCTCGGTGTCTCCCTCGCCGCCCTTTATGCGGCCGCCGAGAGCGCCGAACTGCCGCTGTACCGCTATATCGGCGGCACCAACGGCCATGTTCTCCCGGTTCCGAACATGAACATCATGAACGGCGGCGCACACGCTGACTTCGCCACCGACATCCAGGAGTACATGATCTCCCCGTACGGCTTCCAGACCTACTCCGAGGCTCTGCAGGCCGGCGTCGAGGTGTACCACACCCTCAAGAACGTGCTGAAGAAGCAGGGTCTGGCCACCGGTCTCGGCGATGAGGGCGGCTTCGCTCCGAAGATGAAGACCAACGAGGATTCCCTCAAGTACATCATGGACGCCATCTCCGCCGCCGGCTATGAGCCGGGCAAGCAGATCGGCATCGCCCTCGATGTCGCCTCCTCCGAGTTCTACAACAAGGAGACCGGCAAGTACCACTTCGATGGTGAGGACCGTGATTCCGAGTACATGCTCGACTTCTACGAGAAGCTCGTCGACCAGTTCCCGATCGTCTCCATCGAGGATCCGTTCCAGGAGGAAGGCTGGGAAGACTGGGCCAAGATCACCAAGGCCCTTGGCGACCGCCTGCAGTTCGTCGGCGACGATCTGTTCGTCACCAACCCGGTGCGTCTGAAGAAGGGCATCGATATGGGCGCCGGCAACTCCCTGCTGGTCAAGCTCAACCAGATTGGCACCGTTTCCGAGACCCTCGACGCCATCGAGCTGGCCACGAAGAACGGCTTCACCTCCATGGTCTCCCATCGTTCGGGCGAGACGCCGGACACCACGATCTCCGATCTCGCCGTCGCCAAGAACACCGGCCAGATCAAGACCGGCGCCCCGGCACGTGGCGAGCGCATCGCCAAGTACAACCGCCTGCTCGAGATTGAGGAAGAGCTCGGTTCGACCGCCGAATACGCTGGCTACAGCGCATTCAAGGCATGCCGGAAGTACATGTGATTCGAAACGCATTCTGGTTTGACCGGGTGACCCGTCCTTAGGGACCTTATTCGCTAATACCCGCCGCACGTCGAATGCGGCGGGTATTTTCGTTCCTATGAGCAAGCGGCCACATGTTTCGAAACCACAGTCTGCGCCCTCCTCGTCCAAGAAGGAGCGGACGCACACGAAGGGAGCGAACACCGGCCCCATCGCATTCTTCATCGCACTGTTCGTCATCGCGGTGGGCTCCATCCAGATCATCTCCGCATTCCACACGTATGCGATCAATCTGAGCGAGCTGAACTCGCTCAAGAAGCAGGAAGCCGTGCTCGCGGCGCAGAAGAAGGATCTCGAAAACGACATCGCCCGCTGGGACGACCCTGCATACGTAACCGCCCAGGCCAGGGAACGGCTCGGGTATGTGTTCCCAGGGGAGCAGGCGATCAAGGTGGAGCATCCCGAGGCGGTGAGCGGCGAACAGCCGAAGTCCGATGCCAATGCGAACACGGAAACGGGCCAATCGAACCTGCCCTGGTACAGTGAGCTCGCCTATTCGTTCAAGGAATCGGATGCCAGAAAACCCGATGCCACCAATAATGGCAACACCGCCGAATCGCGGCAACAGAATGACCCTGATGCCACCGCGGGCACCGATGCCCCGCAGGATGGCGGTTCGGCAGGGCAGTAGCGCATTCGACATACCCACACACCATGCGGGCGATGGCCCGTTCGATTCCCTGACCAAGATCGGAAGGAAGCATGAGCAAAGAAGGCCGGAACGCCAACGGCATAGAGACATTGGCCGCAGAGACATTGCAGCGGGTCATGGAGCACCCGGCGACGCAGAATGACATCGCCACCGTCGAGACCCAGCTTGGCAGGTATCCGCGTGGCATGGTGGCTGTCGGAGCACGTTGCGTCGGGGACGGCACCCCGCTGGTGGTGATCACAGGGCCTGTATTGCCCGGTGGCATTCCATTCCCCACGACCATGTACCTGACCAGTCCGGAGGCGGTGAAGGCCGTATCGCATCTGGAAGCCGATGGACTCATGAGACAATACAACGAAATGCTTGCCGACGATACCAATCTGCGTGCTCAATACGAGAGGGCGCATGCCGCGTACCTGGCATTCCGCCACGGTCTTGCCGAACGGCTGAATGAGAGTGAGGAGCACATCGAAGGTATAAGCGCCGGTGGCATGCCGGTGCGTGTGAAGTGTTTGCACGCCTTGGTGGCACAGTCGCTGGTCATGGGCCCCGGCGTCAACCCGATCGGCGATATGGCATTGGAACGCATGCGCAATGAGTTCGATCCGACGGTATGCCGATGTGTGCGGGCGCAATCCGACGGACAAGAGACACGCTGACGGCATCGGCCGTATGCGTGACTCGAGAGGGAGGTAGAGATGACTGCAGTGACAGTGGCCGGAATCGATTGCGGAACCAATTCGATTAGACTCAAAATCGCGCGGGTCGACGAGCATGGGGTCACTGACGTCGTGCCGCGAATGCTGCGCGTGGTGCGCTTGGGGCAGGGTGTCGACGAGACTCACCGCTTCTCCGATGAGGCTTTGGAACGCACCTATGCCGCCGTTCGCGAATTCAAGGACGTTCTTGATGAGCATGCGGTGGACGCCATTCGCTTCGTGGCCACTTCCGCCACACGCGATGCCGACAATCGCGAGGAATTCGAGAACACGGTGGAATCCATTCTGGGAGTCCGCCCCGAGGTGATCTCGGGCACCGAGGAAGCGGACCTGAGTTTCCTGGCAGCCAGCAGTGCCATTTCATCGCTGCCTGACGTCGAGGCCCCATATCTGGTGGTCGATCTGGGTGGTGGTTCATGTGAGCTGGTGCTTGGTGGCGATGGCGATACGCTTCCAGCTACGAAGGTGCAGGCGGCGTTCTCGATGAACATTGGCTCGGTGCGTATGACCGAACGCCATCTTCATCACGATCCGCCGACCGAGCAGGAGATCGACGAAGCAGTTCATGACATCGACAGGCATATCACCGAGGCATTCCGACATGTGCCTGCCGGCAGGACGCATACGATAGTCGGTGTCTCCGGCACCGTGACCACGATGACGGCACTCGCCATGGGACTGACCGAATACAATCATGTGGCTGTGGACGGTGTGCGCATGGACTTCGAAACCGCGTTCGCCGTCGATGATCGGTTCCTCAATATGACCCGTGCGGAACGTGCCACTCATAAGACCATCCATCCTGGACGTATCGACGTTGTCGGCGGCGGCGCGCTGGTGTGGAACCGTGTGCTTGCCCGCGTGGCCGAGGCTGCATTGCTCGACCACGGCCAGCACATCGATTCCTACGTGGCCAGCGAGCACGGCTTGCTTGACGGGCTCATCATCGATCTGGGTCGCAGGACGCTTGAGACCTGCAACGAGCGCCCTACAGAACACTGAACACCGATATGGCGCACTCCCGTGATCGACGTAAATCAGGTGAGTGTGACATAATGTCTGTCTCGGGACGCGTGCGCCCCGAAGCCCCTGTGGCGAAATGGTATACGCAGCCGACTTAAAATCGGTCGCTTCGGCTTGCGGGTTCGAGTCCCGCCAGGGGCACCTCCTCACCAGACACGGCATGCAGTACGGCCATATGTCCGTACTGTGAGAACCTTGTGGTTCTTCGCATGTTCGAAAACTGCCTGATACATCTGTTCCCTACACTCATATGACAGATCACGCTCCAGGGCATGGGAGGAACATGGCATCCAAGGGAACCGCAGTCAAGGCATCGAATACGCACGAGTCCACAGTCACTCCTGCGGGTAGCTCCGTCCAAGTGCACGGGGAGAGTGGCATGCCGGTCATGCTCGTGCAGGCCATCATCATCGCGGCCACGCTATGTGTGTGCGAACTCGTATGCTCACCGATCTACCTTTCATTCACACCCGGTCTGTTCCCGATTGGTTCATGGGTGCTTGTGGCCATGTTGCTCGCCGTCGCGTTCGCATATGTCGTGGGCTTCGCGCTGCTGTGGTGCGCTGAATCGTTCGCCTACCGCATGAAGCGCAAACTGCAGCCGGTCGTCTATTCGCTTATCGGTGCCGTCGGCTTCGCCGTGTGGACCATTTGGGTCGTGCTCGGATTCATGAACATGATCGCGGGGCCGGTGCTCGGCCAAACCGTGTCGCACCATGACACCATAGTCGCCGGTGTCAATGGCGCGATGCTCGGGTTTGCCTCGTTCTTCTTCGCATCCACGCTGGGTGAGCGCCTCGCCAAATACACGAAGGTGATGATCGCCATCGGTGTGATCACCGTATTGCTCGCCATCGCTGGAGGCTTCCTATTCGCGGCGATGTACCAGTCCGTGCATGCCTGATCCCCTCTGAACCGGCTTGTCGCTCGCAGACGCGTGTACAATGCCGTGTGTGTTCAGTGTGCTCGATATGTTCTCCGTTGGTGTGGGCCCAAGCTCATCGCATACCGTGGGCCCCATGCTCGCCGCACAGCGTTTCTCGAAGGCGCTCGCAGACGGGCATCTGCTTGCCCGTGTGACCCGTGTGCATGTCACGCTCTATGGGTCGTTGGCATTGACCGGACTCGGGCATGGCACTGACCGTGCCGCCGTGGTCGGGTTGGAAAACAACGAGCCGAAGACGGTGGATACGGATTATCTCGCGCGCATCCATGAGATCTGTGATGAGCGTGGCACGTTGAATCTGAACGGCGAACACGAGATCGCATTCGAATATGGACGCGATATCGAGTTCGACCACTGGCGACGTTTCGCCGCGCATCCGAATGGCATGCGGTTCACGGCATATGGCGAGCACGGTGAGCAACTGCTCGAACAGGTGTGGTATTCGATCGGCGGTGGATTCATCCAACGTGGTTTGGCCACGGATCCGCTTGTGCCGATTCACGCGGAAGTCCCCCCAGCCGTGCAGCGTGATTCCGAGGAGCAGATGAGCGAGCAGACCGCGTTGTCGGTGGAAGGTGACAGCATGGCTGGGCTGCCCTACCCATTCTCCACGGCGTCCGAGCTCATCGACATATACGTACGTACCGGTTTGGGCATAGACGAGGTCGTCTGGGCGAATGAGACTGCCATACGACCTGCCGAACAGATCGACCGGCATATCGAAACGGTGTTCCGCACGATGCGCGACTGCATCCATGAAGGATGCACCAGCCGGCAAGCGGTGCTGCCGGGTGGGCTCAATGTGCCGCGACGCGCACCCGCCATGTATGACCGGCTTGCGGGCAGCGGAGACCTGCTCAATCAGCCGGCGGCCGACAGCGTGCGGGAGCTCGAGTCGTCGAACGAGGCCTGGGTTGATTTGTTCGCCCTGGCAGTCAATGAGCAGAACGCGGCGGGAGGACGCATCGTCACCGCGCCGACGAACGGTTCGGCGGGAGTGATTCCCGCAGTGCTCATGTACTATTGGCATTTCATCGCGAATGCGAATATGGCGGGGGTGAAGAAGTTCCTGCTCACCGCATCGGCAATCGGATACCTCATCAAGCGCAATGCCTCGATTTCAGGAGCCGAGGTCGGGTGCCAGGGGGAGGTGGGATCCGCATGCTCCATGGCCGCGGCTGGCCTGTGCGCTGTGGTCGGGGGAAATCCTCGGCAGGTGGAGAACGCCGCGGAGATTGGCATGGAGCACCATCTGGGACTCACATGCGACCCCATCGCCGGATTGGTGCAGATTCCATGCATCGAACGCAACGCCATAGCGGCGAACACCGCGATATCCGCAGTGCGTATGGCCATGCTCGGCGATGGTACGCATATCGTCACCCTCGATCAGGTGATCAAGACGATGAAAGACACCGGTGAAGACATGATGGCAAAATACAAGGAGACCGCCACCGGAGGCCTCGCCTTGAATGTGGTGGAATGCTAGCGCCTGCGTGCGGCGGTGAATGAAATGCGCGCATATGCTAGGACGGGGGTATGCTAGGCTGTGGTATTCCGAGCAAAGGAGACTGATATGGCAACAGATATGCCTGTGGTCAAGGGAGCATTCGGCGATACGCCGCAAATCGAATTCCCGAGTGAGCAGGCCCCGCAGGGGCTCAAGGTCGTGGAGCTCGAAGAGGGCAACGGGCCGATTGTACGTCGTGGCGACACGGTGACCGTGAACTACCATGGTCAGGTGTGGGGCAACGACAAGGCGTTCGATTCAAGCTTCGAAAGGCACCATCCGGCGAGTTTCGGCATTGGCGTCGGACAGGTGATCAAGGGTTGGGACCAGACCGTGCCGGGGCACAACGTTGGTTCGCGTCTGCTCATTTCGATTCCGCCGCAATACGGCTATGGGGCCAACGGTGCGCCTCAGGCCGGCATCGGCGGCGATGACACGCTTGTGTTCGTGGTGGACATCATCTCCACGCGCTGAGCGAACGGGTTTTCAAGGGCACCGGTGGAATGCCGGTGCCCTTGCTGTACAATGGCGGCATAAGCCGCGTCATATGGAGGGTCATATGGAACAGGAAGAAAAGGTCGTGCTGCTCACGCAGGAGGCGTACGACAAGATGAAGGAGGAGCTCGCTCATCGCGAGGGTGAATACCGCGACGAGATCACCGAACGCATCGCCGCGGCCCGCGCAGAGGGCGACCTCTCGGAGAACGGCGGATATCAGGCCGCGCGCGAGGAACAGAGCAAGAATGAGGGGCGTATCAACGAACTCATCGTCAAGCTGCGCAATGCTAAGATCATAGAGGCGCCCAAGGCCGGCGAGGTGGGCAATGGTTCGTTGGTCACCATCGAGTTGGGTGGCAATGAGATGCAGTACGTGATTGGTTCGCGTGACATCACGGTGGCCACCGATTACGATGTGATTAGCCCTGAGTCGCCGATTGGCGGTGCAATCATCGGCCACAAGGTGGGGGATGTGGTCACATACAAGGCGCCGAACGGTCGTGAGATCTCGGTCACGATCAAGGAATCCGAGCCATTGAATTGATACCGGGAATATGGCAGGGCCCGCGAACACATGCATGTGTTCGCGGGCCCTCCCATATTCCCGGCTGGTAGAGAGGCCCGTCAGGCGAGGGCGGCCAGATGGCATACGACCAAGTAGATGGCCACCACATGGCAGGCATACCCGAACACGGTGCCGATGTGGAATATCTCATGGAAGCCGAACACTTTCGGCCATGGGTCGGGCCACCGTTTGGCATAGACGACGGCGCCGGCGATATAGCATACGCCGCCGGCAAGTAGCAGCCATACCACAGCAGGACCGGCCACCGGTGACGTCCAGAACAAGCCCATGAACGCCACGCCGGAGACGCCGAAGATGATGTAGACCGGCACATAGAGCCAACGCGGTGCATTGATCCACACCACATGAATGATCAGGGCGATGAGTGTGCAGGACCACATGCCGATGATGATCGCCTTGCGCCAGAAATCGTCGAGGGCGAAGGAGACAGGCGTATAGGTGCCGGCGATGAGCAGGAAGATGTTGACATGGTCGATGCGGCGCAGCACGTCGGTGACCCTGGGCGACCAGTCGCCGAGATGGTATAGTGCGGAGTTCGTGAACAGGAATGCAGAGGATGCCATGAACACGGCGCAAGCCCATTTGAGTGCCGCCCCATGGGCCAGACAGATGAGCACAATGCCAGCCGCGATGGCCAACGGGGCGGCGCCTGCGTGAATCCAACCGCGCATGGCGGGCTTCTCTCGCCCATGCACATCGAGGCGGATCTTGCGCTCGATTTCCCGAGGTGCGATTCCCTCGAGCTTGGCGGCCTGCTCCTCACCCTTGGCTATCGTTCTCTTCGCCTTGTTGTCGGCCTTGCGACGAATCTTCTCGGCCTTGGCATGCGCTTTCGTACGCACCAGATTCGCCTTCGCCTCCAATGCCTGTTCACGGGCCTCGATCACGGCTGCGCGCTTGCGTTCGACTTGCTCCGGTGTCATATGCCGTCTCCTTCCTACCTCCAATCCTACGCTACCGTAAGTTACGATACCGTAGCATAATGACAGGTGGCACGTCCTTACACTGCGTATATGCGTAGCTGTTCTTGTGCGCGTTGCTGGCTATGATGAAGCCATGGCTGATTTTTCACAGATACTCGCGACGCGACCGGATTTCGACGACAGCGATCGGGAATGGCTTCACCATTTGGTGGCGGATTGGCAGGTCATCGCCGACCTGAGCTTCGCCGATCTTCTGCTCATCCTGCAGAAAGGCGATGGAAGCTATATCTTCGCCGAGCAGTGCAGGCCATCCACGGTGGTGAGCATGCGGGTGGACGATGTGGTGGGCCAGCAGGTCGATGCATGGATGAGGAACGAATGTGAGGCCGCCATGCAGCATGATGGCGTCTACAGGTCGCAGAATCTGCAGCATATCGATGGGATGAACATCTGCAACACCTATGCGCCCATCCGTCACAACGGTAAGACCTTGGGATTGGTGCTCCGCGAGACGAATCTGGAGAACCGGGAATCCAATGGCCGGTATGAATGGGAGAGTCTGGAGGTGGGGCGCCAGCTGTTCGCCATGATCACCCGCGAGCAGTTCCCATACCGCGATGCCGTGATGAACCAACGGCATAATGCACGTGTGTCCGACGGCTTCATGCGCCTGACGGTGGATGGCGACGTCACGTATGCATCGCCGAACGCCATCAGCTGTTTCAGGCGTCTGGGTATGGTCGACATGATGCAGGGTAAGAACCTCGGTGAGGTGGGTGCAGGTCTCATTCACCAGAACGATCCGGTGCCGGAATCTTTGCCGTTGGTGCTGTTGGGCAAGGCGCCGGTGGATTCCGAACTCAATGCGAATCACTCAGTGGTCTCCATCCGTTCTATGCCGTTGATGGACGGCCATGGGCGCACGGGCGCCATTGTATTGTGCCGTGACATCACCGAACTGCGCCGCCGGGAAGTGGAGTTGCAGACGAAGGATGCCACGATTTCTGAAATTCACCATCGAGTGAAGAACAACCTGCAGGCAGTGTCTGCGTTGTTGAGACTGCAGGCGCGTAAGACGAAGTCCCAAGAGGTGAAGAAGGAGCTGCAAGAGGCCATGCGTCGCGTGCAGACAATCGCCATGGTGCATGAGGGGCTCAGCCAGACCGCCGACGAGAACGTGGATTTCGACAAGGTGATTTCCAATCTGCTGCGCATGAGCGTCGACCTGGCCTCGATGCGGGACCAACACATCACCATCGACTTCGTGGGCAAATTCGGCAAGATGCCCGCGCAGGACGCCACCCCGTTGTCGTTGGTGCTCACCGAACTCATTACGAATGCCGTGGAACATGGTTACGATGGGCGCAAGGAGGGGCACATCACCGTATCGGTGGGGCGTGAGGGCAAATGTCTTAATGTCGTGGTGGAAGACGATGGCAACGGCATGGACCAGGAGGAGAGCAACGGCATGGCCAAGGCCTCAGGATCAGGCCTTGGCACGCAGATCATTAACACTTTCGTCACCAACGACTTCGGTGGCAATGTGCGCTGGGAACATGGGCGTGATGGTGGCACCAGAGTGATTCTAGACATGACATTGCGTGCGGCCTGAGATGACGCATCCCCTATGCGCAAGGTGCCCGGCATCCAATTGGATGCCGGGCACCTTGCGCATAGGGGATGCGAACGCAGAAGCTCAGATCTGCATCTGGAGCGACTGGGAGCGACGCGCGCGCATGGCGCGTCGCTTCAAGGCGCGTCGTTCGTCCTCACTCAGACCGCCCCATACGCCGTAATCCTGATTTGTGTCAAGGGCGCATTTGAGGCAGGCGTCAATCACCTTGCAGGTGCGGCACACTGCTTTGGCCTCTTCGATCTGCTGGTAGGCCGCGCCGGTGTTGCCTACAGGGAAGAAAAGCTCCGGATCCTTATCACGGCATGCAGCTTTGGCACGCCAATCGAAAGCACTGCTCATGTCAATCCTCACGCTCGAGTGGTAACGCTAAATCGCTATACTATGCAACCGTCATGGATTTTTCAAGGGTTTCGATCAAAAGGCGGAAAATATCATGTTCCCGACCTGTCTCGTATGCACTGAATAAGTCGGGCACACCCTTGTTCCAGCAGCACGGCGCGACCGGGCCTCATGAACTCGGAAGGCGCATGGTCCGCAAGCATGTCGGCGGGGATGCCATCCGCAAGATCGGCATTCCTGTCTCCGCAGGCGAACACGATGCGTACGGACGCATGGTCGGGAATGCGCAGTGGGCGTGAGGTGCGCAGGCTGAACACGGTGAGCGTGGAAGTGTCTGCTATGCTGAGCCGCAGGGCATTGTCACCGCTCATATACTTCATCGGTTCCAAGGCCTCATCCGCATCGGGGAAACAGTCCACCGGTGTGCCGTGACGCATGGCCTCCCGCCGGATGCGTTCAAGCAGTGTATGCGCACCGCGGTGTGGCGGTGCGATGATGGCGACGGAACCGGCACAAAGGTCGATGAAGGCCGGTTCGAACGAGACGCCAGTGTCTGCGACGCCAATGAGTATACGTGAGGCATCGCTGCATGCGTCGATGTGCATGCAGGACAGTTCATCCTCATCGATGTCCGATGGCAACGGAGGAGTGAACAGCATCGCACGGTTCGTCTGACCGAAAAAACGGGCGGATTGGTGTATCTGCACGGTCAATGCCCCGATATTCGAAGGCTGCAAACACTGCAATATCACGCACTCACCCTCATGGTTCAGCACTGCCGTTCCGGGACAATCCACGGGAATGGTCGAAGCCAGTGCCGATCCGATCATCTCATGGGATTGCATGGCATCCTGGACTCGAAGACATATGCGCAGACTCATATTGGCCTTCATCGAGGCGTTGATCTCCACCATCGGATTCTGCGTGCACACCACCAGATGCATGCCAAGCGAACGACCGAGCGAGGCCACGCGAAGCAGTCTGTCCATATAGCCGGGCAACTGTTCATTGAGCATATGGAATTCGTCGACGACAATCATGAGTCGTGCCGGTGCATCCGGTAGCTGACGTATATCGCTCACATGATGGCGGGCGGCGAGATGCTCGCGGCATGACAGCTCATCTTCCAAGGCACGCAATGCCCTGGAGGCATATGACAGGTCGAGGTCGTTGACGCATCCACGGACATGGGGAAGTGCGGCCAGCCGATCCAGAGCGGAACCGCCCTTGAAGTCAAGGAACACGAATCCGAGTCTGTCGGGTGGGTAGGTGACGGCGAGCGCCAGGCACCAGCATTGCAGCAGCACCGATTTGCCGGAACCCGTGGTGCCTGCCACAATGGCATGCGGCCCTTCGCTGTCGATATCCACGCTGAGCGGCCTCCCGCTGGCATCTACGCCAAGAGTCGCCCGCAGCCCCGAGGTATGAGATGCGACGCACCATCGATGACAGATTGTGCGCATGGGAGCCTCGTCATCGCCGAATCCGAAGATCGTCATGAAGTCCCGATCACGCGGTGTGGGCATGCGGGCAATACGATTCATGTTGTGGTGATGAGGCTCGCATGCGCCATCCGATTCGTATGATCCGATCGGGGGAGAGTGATGCGGAGAATCGGGGGTGTATGTCAGGGTAAATGACGCCAGCATGCCGAATATGCCTGAAGAGACCATCAGGGCGAATAGCCATTGACGTTGCAACAGCAACGCCGTCAGCACGATGATCTGGGCGAGAGCAGGCATGGCTGCACGCAGGAGGTGTCCCTTGTGCCTCCACCGTTTCCGGCCGACTGCGGTGCGCACCGCCCGATATGGTGTTTCAATGCCCATGCGTCCACTATGCGCCGGTTATCGGGGTGAATCAAGCGCGACCCGGGTATGTGGATAACTATTGTTGTTCGGAGGTTGAGCCCACCTGACCCGGGGCATGGTCGCCGTCATGCAGCTGCTTGAAAAGCTCGAGGTTCTTCTGGTTGTCCAGCAAGACGCTGGAACCCACGCCGTCCACATAATACCCGGGATCTGTCCAGTACAGACTTCCGGTGATGCCGTTGGATCCTGAGGCGTCGCGGAAGGCGAGCAGCATCTGCAGCATCGTCCATGGAGTGGATTTGTCATCCACCGTGAGGGAGCCAAGTGCGGCCTCGCCCACTTTCTTCAGTTTCCCGATGTTGAGCAATGTACTTTTCGCTGTGGCCTTCTGTGCGATGGCGCCGATCACCTGGCGCTGGCGGTCGGAACGGCCGAAGTCGGAGCGTGGATCCGAGTATCTCATACGGGAGAACGCCAAGGCCGTTCTACCGTCCACCACATGGCAACCGGATTTCCAATGCAACTCGGATTTCTCGTCATCCACATCCTGGTCGTAGCACAATTCGACGCCGCCCAGGGCGTCCACCACCTTGGTGAGGCCGCCGAAGGTGAGCTTGGCTACATGGTCGATGTGCTGACCAGTGATCGATTCCACCTGCGTCACGAGTTCCTTCTTGCCGAACACCTGCATGACGGCATTGATCTTGAGCATTTGGTCGCCGACCTGCACGAGGGAATCGCGGGGCACTGAGATGAGTGAGCAGGGTCCGTGCTTCGGCTTGGTCAGTATGAGAATCGTGTCGGTACGCTCACCTGGGGTGTCATCGGCACCGGTGGTGCCGTCACGTTCATCGGAACCCAGAATGAGCCAGGAGGTACCGGGAGTGTCGGAGCCTGTGGTAAGCCACGCTTCCTTGCGCAGATTGGAATTGACCCAGTCGTAGGTGCCGATGCCGCCTATGCCGAGCACGATGACGATGACAAGCAGCACACCAAGTACCATGTTGCGCACGCGGTGTGGTTTCCTGGTTGCTGCGGTCGCCGTATTACGCATGGCGGCCGGTGCGGGGAATCGTCCATTTCGAGAGTTCGTAGGCATCTGATGCGAGTGTTGGTGCCGACTTGGTGAGCGGCGTGGGGCATAGGATGGCGCGGTTGTGGGGGAAGGCTGTCGGGGGGAATCGGAACCAACCACCGAGGATGACGATGATGAGCTGCGCGGATTTCGGTTGTGCTTCGGCTTGAATGATGCGGGCACGGCCGAGGAGGTTCTGCCATTATGGGGTGATGAGATGTGGCCTGGGGTGAAGCTGGGGGGCGTTGGCGAGGAAGCGTTGGGCGCCGATGTGACTGGAGGCTGCGCGGAGCCCTTCTTGGAATGGGAAGGGGCAAAGCTCGGTGGGAGATCATTGCCTGTAGCATTGTTGTTCGTCATATGCCCTCGCCTGCTGATTTTCCTTGAGAAGCCTATATTGCCAAGATATACCGATATTATGGACCAACGAGATCCGGCGGAATGCGAAGGGGCCGGCCATCGGGCCGACCCCTTCGCCGTTTCAGTCGTCGCTGTGCTCCGGCACTTTGCAGATAGTGTTGTTGAGGTAACGATAGGAGATGCCGACGTATTGGTTCGTGTTCGGATCCTTGATCGATCCGTCGTCCGGGTCCACCACGCCACCGGTCTCAGGGTCGGTCAAGATGCCATCGGGATGCACCAGCAGCCCGGTTTTCTCATCAAGCCTGGGCTTCTCCTCCTGACTCGACGAACCCGAGTCATCGGACGGCTGTGGTGAGGGGTCTTCGGTCTGCGCGGGCTCCGTCGGCTCCTCGGAAACGGAAACTTGGGATTGCTCCTCCTCCTGCTTGTCTGCGCCCGCGGAGTCATCTGAACCGAATAACGGCTTGGCTTCCTTGAACTTGGCCCACACCGCCTTGGCATCCTCGGTCCAAACCACGCGGTTGGGGTCCTGAGGGGCCGACATGATCGGAACAGTCTGGGAATACAGGTGGTCGACCTTGAGATTGCGCAGACTCAAGGCCAGACCCATCAATGCATTGGTATCGGCCATGCCCGAGCTGAAGTTGAGTGAACGGATTGCATTCATGACCAGCTGGTACAGCTGGCTGGTCTGCGTGAACAGGTTCCGAGAGATGGCCTTCTGCAACACGGATTTGATGAGGTATTGCTGACGTGTCGTGCGCATGATGTCGGAGCCGTCGGTGTCGTTGCCGTGGCGACGGCGTGCATAATTGGTCGCCTCCACGCCATTGAGATGGTGCATGCCCTTCTTCAGATGCATGTTCGTGTTCGGGTCGTCCACGTCGGAGGGGAAGCACAGGTCGACGCCGTCGATTGAATCAATCATCTTGCTCAGACCGTTGAAATCGACGACGATGAAGTTGCTGATATGAAGTCCGGTCAGCGCATTCACGGCGTTGACCGTGCAGCTGGCGGCGGAGGAGAGGTCACCTCCCACCGAATAGGCATTCGCGAAGATCGAGTTGAACTGCACGCCGTATTGGGCCGGAATCGTCTCCTTGGAGGTATGGCATGCCGGCACGTCGACAAGGGAGTCTCGCGGAATGGAGACGAGATTCACATAGTTTCTGTCGGCCCCGATCTGCACCACCATTGTGGTGTCGGCGTTGTGTAGCCCTCCCTCAGTGGCCCCGTCACCGGAGACGTCACCGTTGCCGTCGCCATCGCGAGTGTCCTGGCCGATGAGCACGAAGTTGATTGGCTTGCCTGAATTGGGATCGAGATAGGCGTCTTCGTCTGACTCACCCTCGATGAGACTTCTGATTTTGCCGCTCTGCACCGCATTGTTGATGTTGAGCCAGGTGGCCGCGGCCACAGAGCCCGCGAACACGAGCACAGCGACCAGCACCATCGCGATGATCTTGAGGATCCGGTATCGCACGTGCCTGACCTGCACGGTGCTGTGCCGCGGATGCTCGTCAACAGGACCGCCGATGTTCACGATACGCTTGCTGTCGTCGGTATGTGAAGCCAAAGCTCATACCTTTCTGTTCGTCGTCTCCGCCGGGGAGTGCCGGCGCCGCCCGCGCGCTGCGTGCACACGTACATGTCGATTCAGTTTCATGATTATAAGGTACTCGCTTGAGAAAAAGATGGGAATGGGCGCATCTGCACGCTTTTCACCCCAAGATGCCTTGAATAGACCCTGTTGCGTACACTGGCGTATATGAGACTTTCCGGCGACAGCGAGATTCAGCAGCTGATCAGCGACACCTTGGCGCAACGGCCCTATTCCCACGACCAAACGGTGCGTGACGATGTGGTGGCGGTGATTACGGTGGAGAGCGACATGCGATTCTTCCCGGACACCCTTGCCGCCGTGCTGAGACAGAGCGTACTGCCGTCGACCATTGTGATTGCGGATTGCTCAGGGCAGACCCTGCAATCGGTGCAGACGAGTTTCAAAGTGATCCCCACGCAGGCTGATGCGCTGCATGGTGTTCCTCAGGAGCATACAGTGCATGTGCAGGTGCTCAAGGTGGCGCAGGCGCGTTCCTTCGGCGATGCGGTGGCGAAGGTACTGCGCAATGCGCAGATTGATACGGCGGCGAAGACCTTATGGCTGCTGCACGACGATTCACGGCCCGCTGACCCGATCTGCCTGGAACAGCTGCTCGACACGTGGACGAATACGCCGACTGCCGCGTTGATCGGCTGCAAACAATTGGATTGGGATGCCGTGCGTCTGCACGATGTAGGCAAATATGCATCACACCATGAGGTGGTGTCGTTGGTCGTGGACGGTGAGCCCGATCAGGAACAGTACGACTCCCGCAGTGACATGTTCGCGGTCTCCCTCGCCGGCGCCCTGATTCCGGTGAACACATGGCGCAGTATGCATGGCATTAATGCATGGTTCACCACTTACGACGAATCGGCGGATTTCTGCCGGCGCCTATGTCGAGCAGGCAAACGCGTGGTAGTCGTTCCATCGGCCCGTATCGCGCATCGACGTGCAAGGTTCGAAGGCATTCGCACCCATGACGGTCAGCCCACCTCAGACGGCAGGATCATCGACACATCGATGCCACAGTTGAGTGGCGAGCAGAAATACCTGTACACCGATGTCACAGCCGGCTGGTGGCCTCTGCTTTGGGTCGGCAGTGTGTTTGCATGCCTATTCCAAGCGCTCAGACTCCTGTTTCGCAAACAGCCTTACCGTGCGTGGTGCATGCTGTGTATGCCGGTGCTGGCATTGTTGAATGTGCCGCCTGCATTGGTGGCACGTCATAGGCTCAAACTGGTTCAGGCCATATCCCGAAGCCAGCTGTCGAATCTGGTGGCAGACAGGGCCCAACTGAAGATCTGGAATGCGCGCAGCAAAGCGTTTGCTGATGAACAGGATGGCGTGGTGCTTGATCCATTGGCGCAGTCCCATCTCCATCGCCGACTCATACGTCGCTGGACGTACGCCCTTCTTGCCTCCGTAGTGGCATTCCTCTGTCTCATGGTGATGTATTGGCCATTGTTCGGTCCGGCATTCGCCGGCGGGTCACTGTATTCCAATCAGTTGCCGGCCACTGATGCCACATTCCGGCAGCTGGTGGAGGCAGCCACCACCACATGGAATTTCGGTGCCGGTACCGGTGTGGCTGCGCCTCCCGCCCCCTGGCTTCTGGTGCTCATGGTGGCGTCAGTGTTCACCGGCGGTCATGTGGCTGCGGCGGTGACGTCGATCTTCTTCCTCTCCGCTCCTGCATGCGTCTTGAGTTTCTGGGCACTGGCGGGCGTGGTGACGCGTTCCGATGAGATTCGTGTGTTCTGCGGCCTGCTGTGGTTCGCCACGGCGTTGTCGCTGGGCCTGTATTCCAGCGCGAACCTTCCGATGCTGACCGTCATGGTGTTCCTGCCGGGTGCTTTCGCCCTATGTTTCAAAGCTGTGGGCATGTACCGCACCGAACAGCCGGTCAATCCCCGCGCTTCTGTGCAGGCTGCCGCTGCCGCCGCGCTCATGTTCATTCCGGCGGTGGCGGCGGAGCCGCAATTGCTGCTCGCTCTCATCGTCGTGTTCGTGGCTTTTCTGGTGTTCGTGCGTCAGCACCGTATGATGCTGGTGCTCATCCCCTTCCCGTCTGCATTCGCCATCGCCCCCACTTTGGTGAATACGGTGCGCTATGCGGGCAATGGCATGATGCGCCAATTGTTCGGCGATGTCATGGTCCCTGTCGAGCAGGTCAATGGTGCTCCCCGTCTCATGAACCTGAGCGAGTTGACATGGCGGGCTTTCGGCATTGCTCCTCCCACGCAATGGGGCACATGGTTCACGCTGAATGGCGCCCGTGACGCGGCGCTGTTCATTGCCGCATGCCTTATCACTATGCTTGCCGTGATCGCATTGCTACGTCCTTCGGTGTTCCGCGCAAGTAGAATCCTGTGGACAGTCTCTCTATGCGGTCTGCTGCTGGCAATGGTTTCTGCGGCAGTGGTGATTGCCGCAGAGCCATATGGTCCGGCAGCCGGCTCTGTGCTGCCAGGTGTTGCGATGGCGTTGTGTGGCATCATCGCCAATGTTGCTGTGTTGGCAGGGGCGGGCACAAAGCAATTCACTCGTCTTGCTGTGGAGCATGTTTCAAATGGTCCGGCTCGCATCGCAGGTCGTGTGGCAGTGGCGTTCGTATTGGCCTTGACATCCTTCGCCGGAATATTTTATGGCTACCAGATTGCCTACCGTGACGGCATAGGCCAAAGCGACTATGCGCTGCCGCAGGTCGCACAGGAGTATTTGCGTGCAGATGCAAACCGGCGCATTCTGGCGTTGGAGGCCACAGGCGCTGACACGATCGAGTATGCGGTGATGCGCACAGGTAGCGGTGATCTCATCGACTCATCGCCTGCGCAGCGTGCCCGCGAAGCCGTCGAAGGTTTCGCTGATGGTGCGGATCAAACCAAGATAGCCCGTGCAGGAGCCCAATTGCTGGCACAGAACGACGATGATGCGATCGTTCAGCTCTCGGATTTGGGGTTTGGAGGTATCTATGTGGTCACCGATGGTCATGATGCCAGCGGACGAGCCAGTGCGCAGTTGCTGGCGAACATCACCTCCTGCTCTGGAGTGCAGTCCGTGGTGAGCAATGCAAAAGGAACCTATTACCGGTTCACCTTGAATCCACCCGCTGAACAGCACATTGATGATGCCGGTATTGTGGAGCAGAGCCACAACCCATGGAGGATCGCATGGTTGTGGTGTCTCGGAATCATCGTGTTCCTGTATTGCATCGTCGCCATTCCACGCACCCATGCGAGCAACGAGGAGGAAGCATGAGCAAGCACTTCGAGTCCGGTTCATCCAAGCATTCAAAGGTGACGAAAGTCGCTGCCACCACGGTTTCCGCATGCGTGGTGGCTGGCGCACTACTGGTCATGGCCTTCATCCCCGGGCGGCAGCTGAGTTTCGGCAACGCCAATCCGGCTAATGCCTCGGTGGTGCAGGAAGTGAGTCCGAAGGTCATGGACCAGTATTGTCCGGCGCAGATGGGGCTGGCGGATACGGGTACTTACGGAGACAGGGAATTCCAAGCTAGCGTGGGGGATCTGGCTTCAAGTGCACGGTATGCGGCCTTCGGTTCGATTTTCCACGCACAGGTTTCCCCATTGGGCGACGATTCGAAATCCACGGTGTTGCAGGGACCACAGTCGGATGATGCGGATTCCACTGCGGATTCGGTCGTGGTGGCGTCATCCGATTCCGCCGAAGCCCCGCAGGTGTTCGAGACGAGACTGCTGGGAGCGAGTGCAGGAACAGGGGCGAGTGGATCCATGGCCTCTTGGGCGAGCAATGGCGATATCGCCGGTGTGGCCGCCTCTACATGCATCAACACGCAATTGAACCAGAGCTTCCTCATTTCAGGGACGAAGGAGGGCACCACCCAGCAACTGCTCATCGCGAATCCTACAGACAAGTCGACGACTGTGCAGCTTTCCATGACGGGGACGGAACCCGGGCAGATTGTGATGGCCACGCAAAGCAGTGTCGTGGTTGGCGCCGGCGAACAGAGGACCGTGGATCTGGCAGCCGCGGCACCTAATCAGGATGCCCTCCGAGTGAATCTGGTATCGCAGGGGTCGCCGGTGGCGTCGGTAATACGAACGGTCTCGATGAAGGGCCTTGATCCTGATGGCAATGATTTCACGTTGCCCTTGAATCCTGCCTCCACCACACAGATTGTCAATATGGGGGATTCCCGCAATGCGATGACACTGCGAGCATATGTGTCCCAAGCGGCTTCCCTCAACCTGTCGTGGATCACGCAATCCGGTGTCAAAAGCGCAGGGAAGCGAGCCATGAAGGCGAATGAGGTGAACGTCGTCGAATTGAAGGACATTCCCGATGATGCATTGGCCCTGCTCGTCGAAAGTGATGTCGACTTTCAGGCCGCAGCCGGCATTGACGCATCCGATGACGGATCGCGTGATTTCGCCTTCGTGAATGCGGCCAGCCCCTATGCCCAATCTGCATTGGCGCTGCCCGCGGAGGTACAGGCGCATGTGAGCATGGTCAACGCCTCGTCTAAATCGATCGAGTTGTCGCTCACGGCATACGATGAACATGGCGAGCCGGCCGGAACCCGAGATATCCATTTGGAGGGAGACTCCGCAGTGATGCTCAGTCCGACGGACATCTCGAAGAATGCCGTTGCACTCTCCACGGATTATCAGGGGAGCGACCTGGTGTGGGGAGCGTTCCTCACCAATGACAAGGTCAGCTCATCAGATCACGAAGGTTTGGCCTATGTCGGCGCCGAGCGGCTCGAAGTGGCCAAACAGACGGTGCGCGCCATGCATGATGCCACCATCATGCGCTAGGTTCTCTCACATGCCCCATTGCGGGTCAATCTCCTCTGGTCTGCGGCCATAGAGCTCAGCTATACGCAGCACCAGTTCATCTCGAATGGCGAGCTGAAGGTCCATCCGCGATCGCGCATGACTCTGCAATGGCATGCGGTAGAGCACTACACGGGCCGGTATGCCATGCGAAGCGGGAAACGCTTGGGAATTGAGCCTCGGATTCGTCTCCCAAGGGGCGGGGGAGGAGGGAGGAACGTCCTCCACAGCGAACTGCAACGGTTCTAGCAATTGTGGCCACGCATCGTTGAGACGGCGAATCTGGGCGATCGCCATGTCGTCGAACATGCCACTGCGTGTGCGATAGCGCGGTAGGCGGCGCCCGAATGGGGGAGTGCGGACCCCTCTGCCGTGACGATTCCGGTACGTCTTCTCTTCCCATGGTGCACGAATCATGGTTCCACTGTAGGGCATCGCACCGTCTTTGGTATATTACTCTAGTGGAACAGAACGCGAGGAGTAAGGCGAACATGTCACAATCAGTCTCAATGGCCTTGGCGAACGAGGTCGACATCGAACGGCTCTGTGCCACGATGAAGGTGATGGCTTTCGACCTCGACGGCACACTCGCCCGTTCGAAGAAACCAATGCACAAGCCCATGGCTGATGCATTGTCGCAGCTGACGCGCCTGCTGCCCGTGGCCATCATCTCCGGTGGCACCATCGACCTCGTGCGCTCGCAGGTCACCGATATGCTTTCCGATGAAGCCGACCGTTCACATATGCACCTGATGCCCACATCAGGTGCACGCTACTACCGTTGGAATCCCGAGGACGACGATTGGCAGGAGGCGTACGAACACAACCTGAGCGAAGAGGACCGCAGGCTGGTCATCGAATCGTTGGAACGTCACGCCCGTGAACTCGGCATATGGCAGGCGCGCACATGGGGGCCGCGCATCGAAGATCGCGGTAGCCAGATCACGTTCTCCGCACTCGGACAACAGGCTCCAGTGGAGGCCAAGGAGGAATGGGACCCCACCAATGAGAAGAAGAACCGGCTCGCCGAAGCCGTGCAGAAGGATGTTCCCCATCTCGCGGTGCGTTCGGGAGGTTCCACCAGCGTCGACATTTCGAACAGAGGGGTCGACAAGGCGTATGCCGTACGCAAGCTCGCAGACATGCTTGGCGTGACGGTGGGACAGATTGCCTTTGTGGGTGATCGCATGGACCCCGATGGTAATGACTATCCGGCGGCTTTGGCTGGAACAATCGCCATCCGGGTCACCGGTCCGGAAGACACCCTGCAGCTTTGCAACCGCATCATCGACTGGTATAACAGGAATTCACGATAGTCTGCAGACGCGAGGAGTGCGGTATGGGTACATCGTTCGTTCGGGAATGGTGTGCGGCGGCCGCAGGATTGCTCAGGGAACTGGGGTATCTGCTGTTTCCACGCGGGTGTGCGGGATGTGATGCTCCCGATGAAGTGCTTTGCAGTCGATGCGAGTCGAAATTCCACCATTGCATACCGTTCCGACTGCATCCCGGTACGTTGCATTTGGGATTTGCCTGTGCACTCTACCGTGGCGTGGCACGCGAGGCGATTCTCAATTGGAAGGACCACGGCGATGAGGAATGCGATGGGGCGTTCGTCACGGCATTGAACCGGCTGTTCGACGATCTGCTCGCATTCTGCAGACAATCGGGCGAGCAATTCCCCCAGGCAGCTGTTCCCAACGACATATTGATCGTTCCCGCACCATCCTCCGCCTCCTCATTGCGTAGACGAGGCCGCAGCCAACTAGCACCGCTGGCAAAGGCGCTATGCTCACATGCCAACGCACGGGGTATGCAGACAACGGTGGCACCATTGCTCATCGTACGCGCCCATAGCAAATCAGTCGAGACCAACGGTGCCGATCAACGCGCGCAGCGTGCGCGACGGACGATCTGCATTAATGAACGTGCCACCCACGACAAGGAGATGGATGCATGCCGCACGGTGATCCTGATCGATGACATCGTGACCACCGGCGCGACAATCAATCGATGTGCCACCGTACTCGCCGAACATGGGTATACGGTGTTCACCGCACTCGCACTGGCCTACACGCCATCGAAACACGGATACATGGTTGCCTGATACTCATATGAATATGGCTTCTCGCCTCGTGAGCGGGAAGCCATCGAAGGGGGGTGCGGAACCTACTGCTTGCGAGGCCCTGTACCCTCCACGTCGGGATGCAGCGGCAGTACGATCTCGAAATCGACGCCCCTCGAATCGTCCACCACATGGATGGAGCCACCATGCAACGTGGCAGCCCATTTCGCAATCGACAGTCCGAGTCCGGTGCCGCCGGATTCACTACCGCGTGTGGTGATGCCCATGACGAAGCGCTGGAAGATCTTGTGGCGCACATCTTCTGGAATCTGGGAACCGAAGTTGACGATGTTTGTCACCACCGTACCGCGCGAATCGTCCACATGCGCCTCGACGAGCACACTGGCGTCGTCGAGGGAATGCTTGAGCGCGTTGGCGATGATGTTCGTGTACAGCTGACGTAGGCGGTCCACATCGCCCTCCATCACGATGTTCGAGGGAATGTGTGTCTCGATGTCATGCCCGCGGCTGCTGTCAAGGAGCTTCAAGGGGGCGATTGTCTCGTCGATGAAATCCGCGAAGTTGAACTCCTCGATGTTGAGGCTCGAGGAACCGGCCTCGATGCGCGATAAATCAAGCAGGAAGGAGATCAGGTCGGTGAGTCGGTGTGTCTGGGCGAGAATGCTCTCCATATTCTTCTCGTTCGGCTCCACCACACCGTCTGCCATATTCTCCACCATCGCCTGCAGTGCGGAGACGGGTGTGCGCAGCTCGTGCGCCACATTCGCGATCATGTCGCGCCGCAACTGGTCCTCATGCTGCAGTTCCTCGGCCATGTCGTTGAAGGCGCGGGCAAGCTGTCCCACTTCATCGTACTTATTCGAGAAGTCGGGAACACGCGCCGTGTAGTCTCCGTCGGAGAGACGTTCGGCGGCATCGCGCATCTGGCCCAAAGGATCGGTCAGATGCCGCGACGTCGCGTAGGTGAACACCAGAATGACGATGAGCGTGACGGGCAGCGCCAGCCAATCGTTGATTTTGGTCTTCGAAAACACCCATGCCAGCAGGAAGGCTCCCACGGTGGCGACCACAATGAGCATCGTGATCTCCACCTTGAGCGTGGAACAGTAGCGAACGAGGCGCCGCTTGGCATCCCTACGATGCTGCGAGCGCCTCATTCGGCGGTTGTATGCCTCGTCCGTCATGAGCCTTACGCTTCTGGCGGTTCGAAGGCGTACCCCACACCATGCACGGTGCGGATCGTGGAGGCGCCGAGTTTATGACGCAGCGCTTTCACATGGGAATCGACGGTGCGGGTGCTGGAGGCGTCAACCCAATCCCACACCTCTTCGAGCAGCTGCTCGCGTGTGAGCACGGAATGCGGCTGTTTGGCGAGCGTGGTCAGCAGATCGAACTCGGTGGGAGTCAGATGCACTTCCTTGCCATCGAGTGTCACCTGGCGCTTGGCCGGATCGATGACCAACGTGCCGAAATCAAGGATGCAATCATTCTCGCTCTTGTGCGCAATCACCTTGGCCCGGTCCACGCGGCGCAGCAATGCGCGCACACGTGCGACAAGCTCACGCATCGAGAACGGTTTGCTCATATAGTCGTCGGCCCCGACACCCAGTCCGATCACCACATCTGCCTCATCGTCGCGCGCAGTGAGCATGAGCACCGGAATGGGATGTTGTGCCTCGATGCGTTTCGTTGCCTCGATGCCGTCCATGACGGGCAGCATGAGATCCATGATGATGAGATCCGGATGCAACTTGTCGGCGGCTTTCACCGCCGTGGCGCCGTCTCCGGCGACACGGGCCGTCCAGCCTTCATTGGTCAGTCTCTGGGCGATGGCTGTAGCCAGTGTGGGCTCATCCTCGACCACGAGTATGGTGCGTCGTACTTCGTTGTCATTCGAAGGAGCAGACATGCTATTGCTCCCTTCCTTCAACTTGTGTCAGTTGTTATCCGGTTCCAAGAATACGACACCGAGGGCCGGCACGGTTATCTTCGTAGAATAATCGCGCGAATGGTAGGGGCCGGCGTTGGCTTCGATATTGGTGTTGTGGATGTCGGACCCGCCGTACTTCCTGTCGTCAGTGGTGAGTACCTCCCGCCAACGGCCGCCTTGTGGGAGCGCCACCTGGTAGTCCTGCCATGCCGTTCCGGAGAAGTTGACCACGACGACCATCTGCTCGCCGTTTTTGCCGATTCGCACGAAGCTCAACGTATTGTGGTCCGAATCGTCACTGGTGAGCCACTGGAAACCGTCGGGGGTGAAGTCCTGGCTCCACAGGGCTGGAGACTTCTTGTACAGAGCGTTGAGGTCGGCCACCAGTTGCTGCACGCCACGGTGATCAGGCCAGTTCAGGCAGTCCCAGTCAAGCTGGCTGTTGTAGTCCCACTCACCGTACTGTGCGAGTTCATTGCCCATGAAGGTGAGGTTCTTGCCCGGATGTGCCCATTGATAGGCGAACAGGGAACGCACGCCGGCGTAGCGCTGCCAATCGTCGCCCGGCATCTTGCCGAACAGCGATCCTTTGCCGTACACCACCTCGTCATGGCTGATCGGCAGCACATAATGCTCCGAATAGGCGTAGACCATGGAGAACGTGATCTCGTTGTGGTGCCACTTGCGGTTGATCGGCTGCTCGTGCAGGTATTCAAGCGTATCGTGCATCCAGCCCATGTTCCATTTGAGTCCATAACCCAGACCGCCCTGGTCGGTCGGGGCGGTGACGCCCGGGTAGGCAGTGGATTCCTCGGCGATCATCATGATGCCCGGATTGTTCTTGTAGGCCGTGGCGTTGGCCTCCTTGATGAAGTCGATGGCCTCGAGGTTCTCGCGTCCTCCGAACTTGTTCGGATGCCATTGACCGGGTTGACGGCTGTAGTCGAGGTAGAGCATCGAGGAGACCGCGTCGACGCGCAGGCCGTCCATATGGTACTCATCAAGCCAGAAGCAGGCGTCGGCCACCAGGAAGTTGCGCACCTCGCGGCGGCCGAAGTTGAAGATGTACGTCCCCCAATCCGGATGCTCGCCGCGGGTCGGATCCGGGTCCTCATACAATGGCGTTCCATCGAAACGGCCCAATGCGAAGGCGTCCTTCGGGAAGTGCGCCGGGACCCAATCCATGATTACACCGATACCCGCCTCGTGAAGCTTGTCGACGAGATACTTGAAGTCGTCGGGGGAGCCCAGGCGGGAGTCCACGCCATAATAGCCGGTCACCTGATAGCCCCAGCTGCCGAGGTACGGGTATTCCTCCAACGGCATGAATTCCACGTGGGTGAAGCCCAGCTTCGCGACGTACGGCACGAGCTTGTCGGCAAGCTCGCGGTAGCTGTGTACGTCGTCACGCCAACTGTTCGCATTTACCTCGTAGATCGCCACGGGACCCTGGTGCGGGTCGGTTTTCGCGCGCTTGGCCATCCAGTCGGAATCGTTCCAATGGTATTCGGACTCCACCACAATCGAGGCCGTCTTCGGTGGCACCTCGTGCGAGCGTTCCATTGGGTCGGCCTTCATCTCCCAAGTGTTGAATACGTTGAGAATCTGATATTTGTATTTCTCGCCGGCCGTCACACCCGGGATAAAGATTTCCCAGACGCCGGAGGAGCCGAGTTCGCGCATCGAATGGCAGATGCCGTTCCATCCGTTGAAATCGCCCACCACTCGCACCGAATGTGCATTCGGCGCCCAGACGGTGAATGCAGTGCCGACCACAGGTTCGCCATGGGTGCCATCATTGCCACCCATGGAGTCCTCATATCGCTTGACGTTGGCGCCCATGGCCTCCCATAGGCGTTCATGGCGTCCTTCGCCGAACAGGTAGAGATCCATCTCACCCACGGTCGGCAGGTATCGATACGGGTCGTTCTCCACCACCGTGGAGCCGTCCTCCTTGGTGATGCGCAGGCGGTAGTCGGGAACCGAATACCCCCTGTCGGTTTTCACGGCGGGAACCACGGCGACATAGACGCCGTTGAGTTCCGGTTCGGCCTTGGTCTCGCTGTCGGGGGTGACGATGACGACTTCCTTGGCGTCAGGGCGAAGTACGCGGACGGTGGCGGTGTCGCTGTATTCACCGCTACCGAGGTGGGCGCCGAGAATCTCGTGAGGGTTGTAGAAACGACCCTCGCTCACGGTGCCGAGTTGGGCATGATCCACTGCAACGATGGCATCTTTATTGAAATGATTGTTACTCATACATAGAGGATAAGCATGCAACACGGGGTTCGGGAGCCATTCTGCGTAAAAAAGCGTCTTTTTTGCCCAAAACCCTTGCAAGTCCAAGCGATAGGGCATACTTATACGGGTTTTTGCATTGCTCTTACGGAGGATTCATGGGATACAAGGTCGGCGATATGGTCGTATATCCGCGTCACGGTGCGGCTAGGGTCGAAGAGATTTTGCAGCGGACCGTCAAGGGCGTCACCCGGGAGTACCTGAAGCTCTCGGTGCTCTCATCCGATGATCTTGAGATCTTCGTGCCGGTCGACAACCTGAAGAAGGTGGGTGTGCGCGACATCGTGGACGGCGACGAGGTGAGCCGCGTGTTCGAGATTCTGCGTACGCCGATCGTCGAGAAGGAGATGAACTGGTCACGCCGGTACAAGCTCAACGTGGAGAAGATCGCCACGGGCGACGTGAACAACATTGCCGAAGTGGTGCGCGACCTTTCTCAGCGCGACGTGGATGAGCACGGGCTCTCCGCAGGCGAGAAGCGCATGCTCACAAAGGCGCGTAGCATACTCACCTCAGAGATCGCCCTGTCGGAGGAACTCAGCGAGGAGGAGACGCAGCGCCTGCTCGATGTGAACCTCGGTTATGCCGAGCCGCAGGAAGGCGATGCCGAGCATCACACGGAGGTCCCCGAGGAGCCGGCACAAGACACGCTGGCCCGTCTCGAGTCCGAGAGCAAGAAGTCGAAGAAGAAGTGAGCGATTCGTCTGATCTGCGCAATGGTCTGGGATTCGACGCGCATCGGTTCGCCGATGCCCGCAATCCCAGACCGTTTTTTCTTGCCTGTTTGGAGTGGGAAGGCAATGGTGTCGAGGGTGATTCGGATGGCGATGTCGCCGTGCATGCCCTCATCGATGCATTGTCGTCGGCCACCGGATTGGGCGATATAGGCACGCTGTTCGGTGTGGGTGCGGATTCCCGAGGAGCCGGGATGCGCGGTGAAGCGATGCTCCGTGAAACCCTCAGGTTAGTGCATGCCCATGGGTTCGAGCCGGTGAGCATGTCGATCAGCATCATCGGCAATCAACCCAAGATCGGTTGCCGCCGTGATGAGGCACAGCAACGCATGTCACAGATCTGCGGTTGCCCGGTCGGCATCACGGCGACCACCACCGATGGCATGGGCTTCACCGGCAGAGGCGAGGGGTTGGCCGCCATCGCCAGCGTACTGGTGAGGAAAACGGTCGCGTCTGCGTGAGCAGTCCCCGTCCATCAGAGGCATATGTGCGAGTGCGCCGTGACAATCTATGAGGATTGTCACGGCGCACTCAATGCGTCAGCCGAATCTGGGTCGTCGCCCCAATCTCGTCAGTCGCCATTCCGGTGGTTCCTGACACTTTCGACGCCCTTCGCAATGCCCCAGAACAGTGTGGACAACGTGACGATCACGAAACTCGGAGGGGCGGGGAACATCGTGGAGATCACCAGCCCACCCCAGATGCTCACCAGACACAGCACCATGGCCATCACAATGGCTTTGAACGGCGAGTCGGTAATGATCATGGACGTGGCTGCCGGTGTGACCACGAGCGCGAAGATGAGCAGCGTTCCCACCGCCGGCACCGCGATGGTGATCACCCCGGCCAGGATGGTCATGAACAGTGCATTCATGATGCCAACCCGAACACCTTTCGCCTGCGCCACCTGCTCATCGAGCGAGCTGAACAGCAACGGCCGATAGACGATGCACATGAGGATGATCAGCACGGCGTCGAAAATGGCGAAACCGATAATCTGGTCCGGTGTGATCGTGAGGATTGACCCGAACAGAATGGCCTGCAGCTGCTGGGATGCAGAGCTTGACATTCTGGCGAAGTACAGGCCGAGGCCGGTGGCGAACGCGAGCACGGTACCCGTGGCGATCTCGCGTTCCCCGGCCCGTTTGCCCAAAGCCGCAATCACCCATGCGCCCCCCACGGCAAACACGCCCAGACCGAGGGCGATGGGAACGCCCAGCAGCGCCGCGCCGGTTGCTCCGGGCAATGCGATGTGCGCAAGCGCATGCGAGGCGAAGGTGGAGTTGCGCGCAATGGTGAAGTAGCCGATGATGCCGGCACTCAGCGCGATGCACAGACCTGCGAGGAAGGCATTGCGCATGAAGGGCATCGTAAGCGTCTGCGTCCATAGCGGGTCATAGGAGAAGAACGAGCTCATTGTCCATTGCCTTTCCTGTCGATGTGCGCGTGGTCGTCGTCCATGCGCACATCCTCATGGTGATGGAATTGTGCGACGTCAGACGAGGAGTGCATGTCTGGGTGATCGTTGCATCCGATGTTGTCTGCGTTCGGGGTGACGAACATGTCTCCCTGCGGGGTGGTGACCACCTGCACTTGGGTGCCGTAGAGGTGTGTGAGCAACTTGGAGTCGAGCACCTCGTTCAGCTTGGCGAAGTGGGGGTGCCCGTCGAGCAGGTATACGGCGCCGGTGAGAATCGGCAGCAGCATATTGAGGTCGTGCGCCACCACCTGGATGGTCATGCCGAGTTCCCTGTTGAGCTTGGCCAGAATGTGCACGGTGGAGCGTTGGCTGGCCAGATCGAGATTGGCCAATGGCTCGTCGAGCATGAGCAGCTCTGGGTCCGACACCAAGGCCTGGGCTATGGCGACGCGTTGGCGCAGGCCGCCTGAAAGCTGGGAGAGACGGTATGGGGCCTTGTCGAGCACGCCTACGAATTCCATCGCCTCACGTGCCTTGTCCCGCTCCTTTTTCGAAATGATGTGGAAGCCGAAACGGGTGCCTGTCAGACCGAGCAACACCGATTGCTCGGCGGTCAGCGATGAGTCGATGTCGGAGGCGTAGCTTTGTGGTACATAACCGATGTGCGCATTCATCTCACCAGCCGGTTTGCCCAGCACGGTCATCGTGCCGTGGGAAAGCGGTATGAGCCCGAGCTCCGCTTTCATCAGTGTGGTTTTGCCCGCACCATTCGTGCCGACTATGGCGGTCGCGCTGCCGCGTGGAATGGTGAAGGTGCCTTCGCTCCAAATTGTTCGCCCTCCGCGTGAGATCGCGATGTCGTGGCATACGATGCAGGGCTGCATCGGTGTCATCCGATCGGCCATTCGCTCACCTCTTCTTCTTGGATTCGTATGCGACTGCCAACGGCGTGCGCATATCCGACGAATTCAGTGTTCCAATCAGTATTGACAATCATTCTCAATAAGAGGGCAGCTGATTGATGGAGACAGGTGCATGGTATTGCCTACTTCGTGGCAGGAGTCTCCTGCTGTGTGCCGACGCTCGGAGAGGGTGATGATGCGGCCTCGTGTTCCTGTTCCTGAGAGACTTTGGAGATGATCGATTCGCTCAGAGTGTCGATCCAAGAGGTGAGGTCTTTGCAATCCTTGGGCATCTGCTCGGTGATGTCGATCACCGGGATGCTCGCCTTGTGCGCGGCCTGGGTGAGCGTGGCGTCGGTTTGCGCACTTTGCTGTGGGTTGTTAATCAGCAGATTGGTTTGCCTGCCTTGCAGCAAGTCGCTGAACGCCTTGATATCCTTCTCGTCGGGCTCGGTGCCGTCGAGCATGGCCTTGGCATAGCCCTTCGGCGTGACGTCCCTGAATCCCAAGTCGCTCATCAGATAATACGCGACATCTTCCGTGGCGGCATAGGTGGGATCTTTGAGCGACTTGCTGCGTTCCCTCATCTGTGATTCAAGCTCGTCCTCGTCGCTCTGCCATGTTTTCAGATTGCTTTCGAAGTATGCCTTGTGCTCAGGGAGGAGCCTGCTGAACACCTCTGTCAATTCCCTGGCCACGGCCTGTCGGGCGTCACGTGAGAACCACAGGTGTGGGTTGTCGCCATCCAATGCACCCACTGTGTCGGCCACGGACACCCGTGTCACGTTCCGGGGAAGTGAACGGTCGGCCCAAGTGTCGTATCCTGCGCCGTTGGTCAGCAGCACTTGGGCCTTGCGCATCTGGGTAACCTGTTTGGCATTCGGCTCGAAAGAATGTGCGTTGGTGGTGTCGGGGGGGAGGATCGACGAGACTTCCACCTGATTGCCGCCAATCTGCTTCGCCAATGACCCCCATTGGTTCAGTGTGGCGACGACGGTGATTTTCGAGGCGGGGGTAGTGGAGCCGTTTGGCGTTGGCTCGTTCGTCTGCCGGGAACCGAACCAGCTGCAGGCGCTGGTGCCCAGAATCAGTGCGATGCCAGCCAAGATGGCGGCGATGGCGTGGAGTCCGTTGCCGAGTGTACGCATGACGTTCCTTAATATGGGTGCTTGATGTCGATTCCTCGTTTCTTCTGCAATAATAGGTCGGGACATGGCCGAGGAAAGACTCCACCGAATGCGAAAGGGACATTCATATGGCAATCGTATTAGACGGAAAGAAGGTGGCCGGCCAGATCAAAGCCGACCTCGCCTCGCGTGTGGCCGGGTTGGCGAGGATGGGTATGGTGCCTGGTCTGGGCACTGTGCTGGTCGGTGACGATCCGGGTTCCATGAAGTATGTGGAGGGCAAGCACAGGGATTGCGAGGAGGTGGGAATCGCCTCGATACGCAGGCAGCTTCCGGCGACCGCGACGACGGAAGACGTGCTTGCCGTCGTGCGCGATCTCAATGAGGATCCGGCATGCACCGGTTACATCATCCAGCTGCCTTTGCCTGCCCACATCGATTCGAACGCCATCATCGGCGCCATCGATCCGACCAAGGACGCCGATGGTATGCACCCCTACAATCTCGGGGAACTGGTGCTTCATGTTCGAGGTGACATCACCACGCCGTTGCCCTGCACCCCCCGCGGGGTGCTCGCCCTCCTCGACGCCTACGGCATAGAACTGGCGGGCAGGAACGTATGCGTGCTCGGGCGCGGCATAACCATCGGTCGCACCATTGGCCTGATGCTCACGAGGAGCGGTGTCAATGCCACGGTGACGCTCTGTCACACGGGCACCCGCAACATCGAGGAGCACATTCGCCGCGCGGACGTTGTCATTGCCGCGGTTGGTGTCGCAGGGTTCGTCCAGGTGGAGCACGTCAAGCCGGGGGCGGTGCTCATCGATGTCGGTGTATCGCGGGTATTCGATGAACAGGCCGGCAGAATGCGCATAGTCGGAGACGTCGATTCCGAGGCTCATGCCGTTGCCGGCGCGTATTCCCCGAATCCGGGAGGGGTGGGGCCCATGACGCGTGCCATGCTGCTCGCCAACGTTGTGGAACAGGCTGAGCGCATGGCCGGTATTCGTGAAGATTCGTGAGCCATTCGCTCGGGGAACGCGACACGCCGGCGGAAAAGCGCGTTTTGGCTAGTGCTTCGCCTATAATTGAGTCTGCATGTGTTTGGGGCTTGGTGTATCCAGCCGTCGAGCATATGCCTGAATAACTGAATATCGATATTATCCACCCAACTATTCGAAGAAACCACATTAATGGCAGAAAACAAAGCAGAAGTCGAAAAGGTCGCCATCAACGACATCGGCACCGTTGACGACTTCATCAAGGCAGTCGATTCCACCATCAAGAACTTCGACGATGGTGATCTGGTAGAGGGCACCGTCGTCAAGGTCGATCACGACGAGGTTCTCCTGGACATCGGCTACAAGACCGAAGGTGTAATTCCTTCCCGCGAACTTTCCATCAAGAAGGACGTCGATCCGGATGATGTCGTCAAGGTCGGCGACACCATCGAAGCCCTTGTCGTCACGAAGGAAGACAAGGAAGGGCGTCTCATCCTGTCCAAGAAGCGCGCCCAGTACGAGCGCGCCTGGGGCGACATCGAGAAGATCAAGGAAAACGACGGCGTCGTCGAGGGCACCGTCATCGAGGCCGTCAAGGGCGGCCTGATCGTCGACATCGGCCTGCGCGGCTTCCTTCCGGCCTCCCTTGTCGAGATGCGCCGCGTGCGCGATCTCTCGCCGTACATCGGCCAGAAGATCAAGGCCAAGGTGCTCGAGCTCGACAAGAACCGCAACAATGTGGTTCTGTCCCGTCGTCAGTACCTCGAGGAGACCCAGTCCGAGGTTCGCGAGACCTTCCTCTCGCAGCTCAAGAAGGGCCAGATTCGCGAAGGCGTCGTCTCGTCCATCGTCAACTTCGGCGCATTCGTCGATCTTGGCGGCGTCGACGGCCTCATCCACGTCTCCGAGCTCTCCTGGAAGCACATTGACCACCCGTCCGAGGTCGTCAAGGTCGGCGACAAGGTCACCGTCGAGGTGCTCGACGTCGATCTGGACCGCGAGCGCATCTCGCTGTCGCTCAAGGCAACTCAGGAGGATCCGTGGCAGCGCTTCGCACGCACCCACGTTCCGGGTCAGATCGTGCGTGGCAAGGTCACGAAGATTGTCCAGTTCGGTGTGTTCATCTCCGTCGAGGACGGCATCGAGGGCCTGGTGCACATCTCCGAGCTCGCCAACCGTCACGTCGAAAATCCGGAGACCGTTGTCAAGCCGGGCGAAGAGGTCTTCGTCAAGGTGATCGACGTCGATCTGGACCGTCGTCGCATCTCCCTGTCGCTCAAGCAGGCCAACGACTCTGTCGACCCGAACTCCGAGGATTTCGATCCGGCGCTCTACGGCATGCCGGCCGAGTACGACGAGGATGGCAACTACAAGTACCCGGAGGGCTTCGACCCGAACACCAACGAGTGGATTCCGGGCTACGAGAAGCAGCGTGAGGAATGGGAGGCCCAGTACGCCTCTGCTCACGGTCTGTGGGAGCTGCACAAGGAATTCGTGCGCAAGGAGCTCGAGAACGCCGAGGCCTCCGCTCAGGAGGACGGTCAGGCTCCTGCCAAGGAAGAGAAGGTCGAAGAGACTTCGAACTACTCCTCCGAGTCCGAATCCAACGGCACCCTCGCCGATTCCGACCAGCTGGCCGCTCTTCGCGAGCAGCTGCTGAGCGAGAAGAAGTGAGCCGCTGAAGCTGTTCCGCTTCGATTCGGGAGGCGTCATGTGCACACGCGCATGGCGCCTCCCTCCGTATATGCCCGGTACATATCCCATGCATGTGAAAAGGAGGCATCATGCAGACCGTCAACGGGTGGCGATGCATGCGCATCGCGCTGACCGGTGGCATAGCAGCGGGCAAAAGCACTGTGGCCACCAGAATGGCCGAAGACGGCGCCGATGTGATCGACTATGACCATCTTGCGCACATCCTGCAGGAGCCATGTTCCCCGGCGATCGATCCTCTGGTCAAGGCATTCGGCCCTGGCATTCTGAACGGGCGCGGAGGCGTCGACCGACGGATCCTGTCCCGGCATGTGTTCGGAGAAGGGGCCCCGGATAACGCCACCGAAACACTCAACGGCATCATGCATCCACTGGTGTACGAGCTCGCTCGCAATAGGGAGCGAAGTTTGGTCGGCGACGGCCGCAAGCATGTCATCGTCCACGATATCCCGTTACTCGGCGAGGTCATGGACACGATTCCATTCGTGTTCGACGCCATAGCGTGCGTCATGGCACCGGAGGATCTGCGTGTCCGCAGGCTTGTCGAGACGCGGGGCATGACCGAGGAGCAGGCGCACATCCGCGTGTATGTACAGGGAGACGAGGCCTCCCGGCTGCGGTATGCCGACGTTGTCATCGACGCGACACAGCCGATAGAACAGACGTTCGAATATGTTGATAGCCTTGTCGGACAATGGTTCGCCGAGGAGTAAGGATCGCCATGGGATTCAACATCGAGCGCACGAACAAGCCGTTTGTTGTCAAGTCGCCGTACCAGCCCTCCGGAGACCAGCCGAAGGCCATAGAGGAACTGGCCACTCGCATCGAGAACGGCGAGAACGACGTAGTATTGATGGGCGCCACCGGCACCGGCAAGACCGCCACCACCGCGTGGCTCATCGAACGGCTGCAGCGGCCCACGCTCATCATCGAACCGAACAAGACGCTCGCCGCCCAACTGTGCGCCGAATTCCGCGAGCTGATGCCGGACAACGCGGTGAGCTACTTCGTCTCGTACTATGACTACTACCAGCCCGAGGCCTACATCCCGCAGACCGACACATACATCGAGAAGGATTCGAACATCAACGACGACGTGGAGCGCCTGCGCCATGCCGCGACCGCGAATCTGCTCACACGTCGCGACTGCGTGGTTGTGGCCACCGTCTCCTGCATATACGGTTTGGGCACGCCTGAGGAATACGCCGGTCGCATGCTCTTTCTACACGAGGGAGACCAGATTGATCGCGACGATCTGCTGCGCACCTTCGTCGACATGCAGTACAAGCGCAACGACATCGCATTCACGCGCGGCACCTTCCGCGTGCGGGGCGACACGGTGGAGATCATCCCGGTGTATGAGGAGCTGGCCATACGCATCGAGTTCTTCGGCGACGAGATCGACCGCATCTCCACACTGCACCCGCTCACCGGCGACGTGATCGAGCAGGTCAGTGACGTGCACATCTTCCCGGCTTCGCACTACGTTGCCGGTCCCGAACGCATGGCGAAGGCGTTGGATTCGATCCAGCGGGAACTCGACGAGCGTGTGGCCGAGCTGCGCAAGCAGGGCAAGGAGCTTGAGGCGCAACGTCTGAGCATGCGTACGACGTACGATCTGGAGATGCTCTCGCAAGTGGGGGTGTGCTCAGGTGTGGAGAACTATTCACGTCACTTCGATGGGCGTGCGGCCGGCACGCCACCGCACACATTGCTCGACTTCTTCCCCGACGATTTCCTGCTGGTCATCGACGAATCACACGTGACCGTCCCCCAGATCGGCGCTATGTACGAGGGCGACGCCAGCCGCAAACGCACGCTGGTGGAGCATGGGTTCCGACTTCCCTCGGCAATGGACAACCGTCCGCTCAAATGGCCGGAATTCCTCGATCGGGTGGGCCAGACCGTCTATCTGTCGGCAACACCGGGAGATTACGAGCTGGGGCTTTCGGATGGCGTGGTCGAACAGATCATACGACCCACAGGCTTGCTCGATCCCAAGATCGAAGTGCGCCCGGTGGAGGGACAGATCGACGATCTGCTCGCCGAAATCAAAGATCGTGTGGCCGCGGGGGAGCGCACGCTCGTCACGACGATGACGAAGAAGATGGCCGAGGATCTCACCGATTACCTGCTGGAACGCGGCATCAAGGTGGAATACCTACACTCCGACGTCGACACGCTGCGACGCGTTGAACTGCTGCGCGAACTGCGTGAGGGCAAGATCGACGTCATCGTGGGCATCAATCTGCTGCGTGAAGGCCTGGATCTGCCGGAGGTGTCGCTCGTGGCGATCCTCGACGCCGACAAGGAAGGCTTCCTGCGCTCGTACCGATCGCTCATCCAGACCATTGGACGTGCTGCACGCAATGTGAGCGGTACGGTGATCATGTATGCCGATGAGATGACGGATTCGATGAGCAAGGCGATCGAGGAGACCAATCGTCGTCGTGAGATCCAGATGGCATACAACGAGGAGCATCACATCGACCCCAAGCCGCTCATCAAGAAGATCAGCGACGTCAACGACATGCTCGCCAAGGAGGACGTGGACACGCAGGAACTGCTCGAGGGCGGCTACCGCAACTCCGGCAAGGCAGGTAACTCGCATCTTGGATTGCCGAACACGACGCCCGAGGAAGCCGACAGGCGCCATGAGGAGATTCTCAAGGCCGGCCTTCCCGCACAGGATCTCGCAGACCTTATTCGCCAGCTTTCCGATCAGATGCATACCGCGGCCGAACAGCTGCAATTCGAACTGGCGGCGCGCTTGCGTGACGAGATTCGCGACCTCAAGAAGGAGCTGCGGGCCATGACACAGGCGCAGCAGTAGACAGCCCATTTCGGACGGCTTGCGTTAAGCTGGCCTGTATGGCAGAAACACCTATCTCGTTCATGATCGGCACCTATGTCGTGCTGGTCGTCTTCTTCGTCGTGGATCTCTTCGTCCTGGGGCGCAGGCCTCATGTACCGTCGACCAAGGAATGCGTGCAGCACATTGCGTTCTTCGTCGCCATGGCGCTCGTCTTCGGCGGATTGATATGGTGGGTGGCCGGGGCCAAGCCGGCCGTTGAGTTCTATTCGGGCTGGCTCACCGAGTATTCACTCAGCATCGACAACCTCTTCGTGTTCGTCATCATCATGTCGAACTTCGCGGTGCCGAAGAAACTGCAGAAGTTCGTTCTCTCGGTTGGCATAACGATTGCATTGGTGCTTCGCGGGCTGTTTATTCTCATCGGTGCCGCTCTGGTCTCGCGTTTCACCTGGGTGTTCTTCATTTTCGGCGCCTTCCTCATCTATACGGCCGTCAAAGTGGCGATAGGGGAGGACGACGATGAGGAGTTCCATGAGAACGGACTGATTCGCCTCATGCGGCGATTCTCCCATATCACGAATGAATACGACGGCGAGAGGCTGCGCACCACCATCGACGGCAGGAAGTATTGGACCCCCATGCTCATCGTGTTCATCACGATCGGCACCACCGACGTCATGTTCGCTTTCGACTCGATTCCGGCGATATTCGGTCTCACCAAGGATCCGTTCATCGTGTTCACCTCCAATGTGTTCGCATTGCTCGGCCTTCAGCAGCTGTACTTCCTGCTGGGCCGCCTGCTCGACAAGCTCGTGTATCTGCCGGTCGGCCTGTCGCTTGTCCTCGGGTTCATTGGTGTCAAACTCATTCTCGAGGCGTTGCACGGCAACACGCTTCCGTTCATCAACCATGGCCAACCGTTGGGCATGGTGCCGGAAGTGCCCACGTGGCTTTCGCTGGTTGTCATCATCGTCTGCATTGGCGGTTCGGCATTAGCCAGTGTCATCAAGATGAAGTCGATCGACGCGAAGCAGGCCGCGGCACCTTCGGATTCGCAGGAGCGCCCCTGAGGCGACATGCCGGAGAGCCATATGGTGTGTACTTGCGGCACAATGGTTGTGAGCGCTCACAGACTTCTTCGCTATTTGCGACAGGCTAAAGCGAAAAAGGAGTAAGCTAGAGCAATGTTGAATGTGCTCTCCAAGGAGCACAACCGTCAAAGAATAGGTAGGCATTCATGCGTAAAGCAAAGATCGTAGATACCATCGGTCCAGCTACTGAATCTCTCGAAAACCTCACCGCGCTCGTCGAAGCGGGGATGGACGTGGCCCGTCTCAACCGCTCGCACGGCACTCCGGAAGACCATCTGCGCGTGTACAACAACGTGCGCGAAGCATCCAAGACCACCGGCCGCAACGTGGCGGTCCTCGTCGATCTGCAGGGTCCCAAGATCCGCTGCGGCTGGTTCAAGAAGAACGCCGAAGGCGAAGACAAGGTGCAGCTCAAGGAAGGCCAGGAGTTCATCATCACGACCGATGACGTCGAAGGCGATGAACACATCACCTCCACGACGTTCAAGGGCCTGCCGGGCGATTGCCATCCGGGGGACCCGATCCTCATCGACGATGGCAAGGTCCGTCTCGAGGTGACCAAGGTCGAAGGAAACAACGTGCACACCAAGGTCGTTGTCGCCGGCCCGGTCTCGAGCCACAAGGGCATCAACCTCCCGGGTGTCGCGGTGTCGCTGCCTGCGCTGACCGAGAAGGATGAGAACGACCTGCGTTGGGCCATCCAGACCGGCGCTGACATCATCGCCATGTCGTTCGTGCGTTTCGCGACCGACATCGACCGCGCCCATGAGATCATGGACGAAGAAGGGCGCCGCATCCCGATCGTGGCCAAGATCGAAAAGCCGCAGGCCGTGGAGAACCTCGAGGATATCGTCAAAGTGTTCGACGGCATCATGGTCGCCCGTGGTGACATGGCTGTGGAAATGCCGTTCGAAGAGGTGCCGCTGGTCACCAAGCGCTGCATCGAGCTGTCCCGCCAGTACGCCAAGCCGGTCATCGTGGCGACCGAGGTTCTCGGCTCCATGGTGCATTCGCCGGTTCCGTCGCGTGCAGAGGCCTCCGATTGCGCCAATGCCGTGCTTGACGGCGCCGATGCGACGATGACCTCCAACGAGACCGCCGTCGGCGAGTATCCGGTCGAGACCGTCAAGACGATGGCCCGCATCTCCGGCTATGCCACCGAGCACGGCTTCGATCGCATCCCTCACCTCAAGGATCTCGACATGTCGAGCACCGGCGCAGTGTCGTCCGCAGCCGCTGATCTGGCAGAGAAGCTCAATGCCAAGGCCATCGTCGCCTACACGCAGACCGGTTCCACCGTGCACCGCGTCTCCCGTGAGCGCCCGGCCACCCCGATCTACGGCCTGACGACCAACGAGCACACCTACCACTGGCTCGCGCTGAGCTGGGGCACCGAGGGCATCAAGCTCGATGAGGATTACCACGACATGTCCCGCAAGGATCTGATGACCTTCACCGACGAGGTGCTGCGCAAGAACGGCAAGGTCGCCAATGGCGACAAGATCGTTGTGCTGAGCTCCGCCCAGGGTGAGCATCTGCCCGGCCGCACCGATTCGATCTACGTTCACACCGTGGGTGCCTGCGACTGATCGCATATACCCGTCAGCGTCCTAAGCGCATGACGGGCAGGACGCTCATGGGGTGTGCATCCGCGGATGCACACCCCATGTTGTCATCTCGGAGTGTCTGAATTGGCAAAAGCCGAGGTATGTGCTATATTCACATAGGTTGCTTTCGCCCCTGTATCCCAATTGGTAGAGGAGACAGCCTCAAAATCTGTACAGTGTGGGTTCGAGTCCCACCGGGGGCACCGACAGGCTCGCCGTGAACATTCATGGCGAGCCTTTTTCATCGCATGTTATCCGCTGTTAACGGAACATCGCGGTTCGTGCTGTATACAATGGGAAACAGACAGATGAGCCGCAGACAACCAGAAAGGACTGGCATGAGCAAGCAAACCTATCGTCGCTTCGATCCATGGCGCAGTACCCCCATCCAAGAGGAGGCGCGCGAAACCATAGTCGGCGGCCACTACTTCAACATCGACCGCGTATCGTTAACCTCCCCGACGGTGGGGCATTTCGAACGTCTCATCCTGCACAAGAACAACGGCGATTCAGTTGGCGTGATAGGACTGACGAAAGACGGCAGGGTCCCGCTCATCGAACAGTACCGCATACCAGTGCACCGTTGGACATTGGAGATTCCCGCAGGGCATGCGGTCGACAAGGGCGAAAGGCCGATCGACGTGGCGCATCGCAAGCTTGCGGAGGAAGTCGGGTACAAGGCGGGGGTGATGACGCAGTTCTGCCGCTTCATCAATACGCCGAGCTACTCCACGCAGCACACCGCCCTCTACTTCGCATATGATCTCGAACCGATCGACGAACGGGAACAGTACGCCAACGAGGCACGTGCCCAGGTTCGCTTCCTCACCCCGCAGGAGTGCTATGAGCTGGTGCTCAACGGCACGATTCTCGATGCCAAGTCCATCATCGCCATCCAGCGCCTGTACATGGCGCCGAACCATATGATCGGTGTTTCCCCGTACGATGGGGCTCCGGCACGAGACTGACACGCATGTTAGCGCATAAGTGCGCTACACTGTGCTGTTGGAGCACTGAATACGTCCGACAGGAATATGTCATAGCCCGCATGTGTATGCGTATATGGAGCGCGGGCATGAAATAATGAATGGAGAGCTTGTATGTCCAACGAAGAGCAAGAGAGCATCACCGAGGAACCAACGGTTGACAACGCCGCCGATGCGATCGAGGTGGCTGACGCACAGGTCGCCAAGAAGGAGGCCAAGCGCAATCCCACCGTGGTCGTGGCCGAAGACGAGTCGGTGAACCGCATGGATCTGGTGGCCATGCTCGAAGACAACGGATATGAGGTGGTGGGTGAGGCTGCCAATGGTGAGGAGGCCATCGAACTCACGCGCGAGAAGAGGCCAGATGTCGTGTGCATGGATGTCAAGATGCCGCATATGGATGGAATCACCGCGGCGGGCGTGATCTGCGATGAGAATCTGGCCCCTGTGGTCATGCTCACGGCATTCTCTCAGGCCGATCTGGTGAAGGAGGCCATTGGTGCCGGAGCCATGGCCTATGTGACCAAGCCCTATGAGGAATCCAAGCTGCTGCCTGCCTTGGCGGTGGCCATGGGCCGTTTCGCCGAGATCAACGATCTGCTTGACAGCGTGGAACGCAACGAAAGCGAATTGCGCACCACCCAGGAGCAGTTGAGGGACGCCGAGGAGGAACTGCGCAAGACCAAGGAGACGCTCGAGGAACGTAAGCTCATAGACCGTGCCAAGGGGTTGCTCATGGATAAAGCGAACTTCTCGGAATCCGGGGCGTTCCGTTGGATCCAGAAGACCTCGATGGACCAGCGCATTCCGAAGAAACGCCTTGCACAGGCCATCATCGAGAAATACAGCGACAAGCCGAACGATGGGGAGTGACCTATGGCGCTCAACGTGACGTGCAAGGCATTGCACGTCACGTTTTCATATGGTGACAAATCAACGGAACGGGTGGGTAATGGAAACGAATGAACAGGGCACCAGGGGAACGTTGCTGGTGATTGATGGCCATTCGCTGGCATTCCGTGCGTTCTACGCACTGCCAGCGGAGAATTTCTCGGCCAAAGACGGTCAGGCCACCAATGCGGTCTACGGCTTCTTCACGATGCTTTCGCAGGTCATCGCATCGCAGAAGCCCGATCTGCTCGGCGTGGCCTTCGACGTGAAGGGGGGCACCTTCCGCAACAAGATGCTCACCCAGTACAAAGGCACACGTGAAGCAGCCCCCGAAGAACTCATCTCGCAGATTCCGCTCATCCAGGACATGCTTGAGGCGTTCGGTGTGACCTATGTGACCAAGCAGGGATACGAGGGCGACGATGTGATCGCCACACTGGCCACGATGGGGGAGCATGCGGATTACCGCACCTATGTGCTGTCCGGAGATCGTGATGCATTCCAGCTCATCGATGACGACATCACGGTGCTGTACCCGGGCTATCATTTCAAGGAACTCAAGGCCATGACCCCGCAGGCCGTGGAGGACAAATACCATGTCACCCCGCGCCAATACCCCGATCTGGCCGCATTGCGCGGTGAGACCGCCGATAACATACCGGGTGTGCCGGGTGTGGGTGACGGTTTCGCCGCCAAGTGGATCAACCAATACGGTGGTTTGGACGGTGTGATCGAGCATGCCGACGAGATCAAGGGCAAGAAAGGCGACGCACTGCGTGAGAGCATTGAACAGATCAGGCTCAATCGCAAGGTGAACGCCTTGGTGCGTGATCTGGATCTAGGTGTTGACATCGCCGACCTCACCTTCGGCAAAGTGGATCCCGCCAAGGCGGAGGAGCTGTTCAACCAGCTCAACTTCGGCGCACGCATTCGAAGCAAACTCCTCAAAACATTCAATGCGGGGGACCCGGGCCAGCCGGTCGCGAAAAAGGCCTCTGACGCTGAACGGTTCGAGTTCGAAGGGGAGTTTGACGATGGGTCGTTCGACACCCCCGAATCAGTGAGGGTGCAGGAACCTGTGGTGGATGAAATCGACGCCCCCGCGTCGCTTGAGGCATGGGCCCAGCAACACTGTCCCATCGCCTCGGGCAAGAGCATCTCGTCAACCACATTGGATGTGGTGGGCGAATATGACGCGCAAAGCCAGCAATGCGTCGAAGCCGTGGAAGGTTCCTGGAGTCTGTTCGCATCGGGAAGCCCCAAGCCGGGACGATCCTCGATCTCGGGACTGGCGTTGATGGCCGACGGTCATGCGGTGGTGGTCGACCCGCATGACGAGCAGTACCATATGGCTCTGCAGCGTATTCTTGACACCTATGCCGCCACACTGAGCGTCCATGGGTACAAGGAGCATCTGCACATGCTTGGTGCCGTGAATCTGCGATTGCCGATGGTGCTGTTCGACACCAATCTTGCCGGATATCTCATAGACCCGGATTTCCAAGGGGGATCGCTGCAGGATTGTGCCGATCACTTCCTGCATCGGCACGCCGAGGAGGTGACGGAGACGGAACAGGGCACCCTCGATATCGGAATGGATGACGAACGCGCCGAACGTGACCGAAAGGTGGTGCGTAATGCTGCCATTGTGAGCCTGCTGGCCCGAACGTTGGCTCGGCAGCTTGAACAACGCTGCCAGTACAGCCTGTTGCGTGATATCGAATTGCCCACCTCGGTGGCGTTGTTCCATATGGAGCACACCGGAGCCAGCGTGGACCGTGCCCGTCTCGATGAATTGCTGGAGATGTTCACCGACGAATCCAACCGCATGGAACAGATCTGTTATGAGGCTGCCGGCCATGAGGTGAATCTGCAAAGTCCCAAGCAACTCGGTGTGGTGCTGTTCGAAGAGATGGGGCTCAATCCCACCAAGAAGACGAAAAGAGGCTCATACTCAACCAATGCCAAGGCGCTCACCACCTTGTACGCGACCTCCGAGGAGGGGAGCCGCCCCAACGAGTTCCTCGGAGCATTGCTGCGGCATCGTGAGGTGAACAAGCTGCGTCAGATCGTGCAGACGCTCATCGACGCCATCAATCCGCGCGATGGGCGTATTCATACGACGTTCACGCAGACGGTCGCCGCAACGGGACGTCTGAGTTCCGTGGATCCGAATCTGCAGAACATTCCGAACCGCAATGCCACCGGCCGTGACATCCGCTCAGCCTTCGTACCTGGTGAGGGGTTCGCAGACCTGCTCAGCGCCGACTATTCGCAGGTGGAGCTGCGCATCATGGCGGATCTGTCGGGCGACGAGGCGCTCATCAAGGCATTCAAGTCAGGGGCGGACTTCCACCGGTATGTGGCCAGTATGGTGTACGGCATCCCGGTCGACGAGGTGACGCCCGACCAACGCAACCACGTGAAGGCAATGAGCTATGGGCTGGCCTACGGGTTGAGCACCTATGGGCTCTCGCAGCAGCTGGGCATCCCGTCGAAGGAGGCGGCTGCACTGCGATCGCGGTATTTCCAGACCTTCGGCAAAGTGCATGATTATCTGGAGTCGCTGGTATCCAATGCCCGCAATACCGGCTATACGCAAACGATGTTTGGTCGACGGCGTTATTTCCCCGCCTTGACATCGGCCAACCGGGTGGCACGAGATGCCGCGGAACGGGGTGCACTGAACGCCCCGATTCAGGGCACTGCCGCAGACATCATGAAGATCGCGATGATCCGCGTGGATCGCGCTTTGCGGGACGGCAACCTGAACAGCCGCATCGTGCTGCAGATCCACGATGAACTCGTGGTGGAACTGGCTCCCGGCGAGGAGAAGCGTGTGACCGAGTTGGTGCGTGATGCGATGGAGCATGCGGTCAACATCGCCGTGCCGCTTGATGTGTCCACCGGTGTGGGGTCCGATTGGCAGCAGGCCGCCCACTGAGCAAGTTCTGGGCGGCGTGGGATAAGGAGTGAATATGGCCACGGTATACGATGTGATGGGTGCGCTGGAAACGCTGTACCCATTGCGATATGCGGAGGATTGGGACCATCCTGGACTCATTGTGGGTGATCTGCGCAATACGGTGAACAACATCGTGTTCGCGGCTGATCCGACCATGGAAGTGGTCGAAGACGCCATCGCGAGTGGAGCCGACATGCTGGTGACGCACCACCCGCTGTTCTTCCGCGCCGTGCACGAGGTTTCAGGCCGCACATTCCGCGGGCGCATAGTCAACCTGCTTGCCAAGCACGACTGCGCGCTGTGGGTAGGACACACGAATGCCGATGCCGCCTACCGTGGCGTTGCGCAAGCAGCCGCTGATGCGTTCGGGCTTGAGAATCAGGCGCCGATAGTGCCGATTGACGATCCGACTTCCTCCCATACGGTGGGCATTGGCCGTTTCGGCAGGCTCGGTACGCCGACGACATTGGAGCGTTTCGCCACCCTTGTGGCTCAGGTGTTGCCATTCACGAAATACGGCATACAGGTGGCTGGTCCGCTCGACATGCCGATTCGCACGGTGGCGGTGCTTCCTGGTTCCGGCGATTCCATGTTCGCGAATGTGCATGCATTGCACGCCGATGTGTATGTGACCAGCGACCTACGCCACCACCCTGCCACCGATGAGCTTCAGGAATCGTACTACGAAGCCTCCATGCGCAGGGAGGGGATCGGATTGGGAGGGCCGTCCGATTGCCCCCACATGCGCCCCGCACTCATCAACACCCCGCACAGCGCCATAGAGAGCATGTGGTTCAACTATGCGCTCGAAGACGTTCCGCGGATGGTGCAGGAAGTTACGGGAGACATTATCGACGTGCGTTGGAACACGACGAGCACCGACCCATGGGATCTGGTCCTTCCGGGCGTCTGCGGCCATCCCGATCCATCGCCAGAAGCCGGTAGGTGACCCATGGGCTGCGACAGTGAGCGGAATGTGGAATCTGAGATCATCGATGCCATGCTCGACCGCAGTTCAGATGGCGTGAACATGGACATCCCCGCGCGAGTACTGGACAGTGAGACCAAGTACAGGGGTGCTATATTCCATGTCGATGATCGTAGAATCGCATTGACGCGGAACAACGGCGACCAGATTGTCATCCGCCGGCAGGTGCTGGTGCATGCGCCCTGTGTGGTCATGCTCGTGCATGATTGCGTGCGCGACACCTACCTGATTGAACGAGAGTACCGTGCGGGGATTGGACGGTTCACCTACGGGCTCCCCGCTGGGCTGATCGACCATGACGAGGACCCGCATACCGCCGCGTTGCGTGAGCTACGCGAGGAGACGGGTGTGGTTGCGGACACCGACGGTGACGTGCATTTCGATATCGTCGGCGATTACTACTCCTCGGAGGGCATGACCGATGAGCTTGCGCATATCTTCGTGCTCCATCTGCATGCCTGGCATGCCACACACACCGAGTTCGATGGTGACGAGCATGTTGAGTCGACGTGGGTCGGTTGGGACGATCTGCTCACGTTGCCGGTTACCGCATCGAACTCGATCATCGCGATTCAGCATGAACGGATACGCCGATTACGTGAATTGCAGGTTAAATAGCCGAGAAGCAAAATCGCACGTGCCACCGTGGAATGTGCCATACTGGGATACATGCAAGCACGACCAGGTTCAATGTATCCGTTAGGAGCCAGCTACGATGGCGCCGGCGTCAACTTCGCGCTCTTCTCCCAAGTGGCCGAACGGGTGGAACTCTGCCTGTTCGATGATCAGGACAACGAAAGCCGCATCGAACTCACCGAACAGAATTCGTATGTCTGGCATACGTATCTGCCCGGAATCCAGCCAGGGCAACGCTATGGCTATCGCATCCACGGGCCGTACAATCCGGAGCAGGGGCAGTGGTGCAACCCGAACAAGCTGTTGCTCGACCCGTACGCGAAGGCCATAGAAGGCAACATCGACGGTGACGAAAGTCTGTTCTCATATTGGTTCAACGACCCGAACAACCCCGACAACATGAACGATCTCGATTCCGCGGCGCATATGATGAAGGCCGCCGTGATCAACCCGTTCTTCGATTGGGGCAGTGACCAGCACCCGTACATCCCATATTCGGATTGCGTGATCTACGAAGCCCATGTGCGTGGCATGACCAATCTGAACAAACAGGTGCCTCCGGAGATCCGAGGCACCTATGCAGGCCTCGCACACCCAAACGTCATCGAATACCTGAAAAAACTCAGGGTGAACGCGATAGAGCTCATGCCGATACACCAGTTCGTCAATGACCCGTTCCTTCAGGAGAAAGGCCTGAACAACTACTGGGGATACAACACCATAGGATTCTTCGCGCCGCATAATGCCTACGCAAGCCAAGGCCAGCGCGGCGAACAGGTGAACGAATTCCGCGCCATGGTCAAGGAGTTTCACCGCAACGGCATCGAGGTAATCCTCGATGTGGTGTACAACCACACTGCGGAGGGCAACCACATGGGGCCAACGCTCAGCTTCAAGGGCATTGACAATCAGGCGTATTACCGTTTGGTCGACAACGACCCGTTGCACTACTTCGACACCACCGGCACTGGCAACTCGCTGCTGATGCGCTCGCCTCACGCTTTGCAGGTCATCACCGATTCCTTGCGCTACTGGGTGGAGGAGATGCATGTCGACGGCTTCCGCTTCGATTTGGCTGCGACCCTCGCACGCCAGTTCCAGGAGGTCGACAAGCTCTCCGCATTCTTCGACATCGTACAGCAGGATCCGGTGATCTCACGGGTCAAACTCATCGCGGAACCATGGGATCTGGGTTCCGGTGGATATCAGGTGGGTGGATTCCCCCCGAATTGGTCGGAATGGAACGGTCATTTCCGTGACTGTGTGCGCGATTTCTGGCGCTCGCAGCCATCCACGCTGCCCGAGCTCGCCAGTCGTCTCATGGGTTCCTCCGATCTTTATCAGAAGAACGGCCGAAAGCCCGTCGCCTCGATCAACTTCGTCACGGCGCACGATGGTTTCACCATGAACGATCTCGTCAGCTATAACGAGAAGCACAACGAAGCCAACGATGAGGGCAATCGTGACGGCGAGAACAACAACCGTTCCTGGAACTGTGGTGTGGAAGGACCCACCACCATTCGCGACGTGAACGAATTGAGGCATCGCCAGATGCGCAACATGTTCGCCACGTTGCTGCTTTCGCAAGGCATACCCATGATCTGCGGCGGCGACGAGGTGTGCCGCACGCAGTTGGGCAACAACAATGCGTACTGCCAGGACAACGAATTGTCTTGGACCCATTGGGACCTCAAAGACTACCAGCAGGACATGCTGGACTTCGTCACGAAGCTCATCCATATACGACTCGAGCATCCTGTGCTGCATCGCCGGCGCTTCTTCACCGGGCGCAGCAGCGATATGCCGCAGGATGCAGTGCCTCAGGTGGAATGGTTCGAGCATAATGGCAAGATAATGGATGCCGAGGCTTGGTCGAATACGCATGCCTCGTCCATCATGGTGTTCCTCAACGGCGGCGGAATGCCGGAGACGGATTGGTACGGCAACCGCATGGTGGACAATGATTTCATTCTGATTTTCAATGCCCATTACGAGCCGATCATGTTCACGTTGCCAAGCGAGCAGTATGGGCGCAAATGGCGGCTCATCGTCGACACACACAATCCAAAGGGACCCGAGCTCAATTACGAGGCGGGATTCGCCATCACGGCCCAGTCAAGATCGTTCCTCATGCTCATGAGCGACCGTAAAGCGGATCATAACCAGCGTTGAGATATGTTGCGTATGCGAGCGAAAAACCATTCGCATACGCAACACGCGTCGATATAAGGTCATTATGACCGTTGGGCCGGTACACCCTTCGAATCGTTGCCCACAATGCCGGGATCCTCGTCAAGCACGGTCTGGAATTCCGTCTCCGCGGCGTCATCCAAAACCTCATTCGCATCGAGCTCATCGAGCGAGACGGTCTGCCTGAGCAGCAACTGCTGCTGGATGCGGTCGGCCTCAATGGAGGCGATCTGCCGGGAGAAGACGATGAACCAGCCAAGGAACAGCATGGCGGCCAGCGCCTCCACATTCGTCAGCGTATTGTGACCTTTGAGCCACATGACACCCTCCACGGCGCAGACCACCAAGGCGAGATCGGAAATGACGAAGAACGATCTCGACAGCTGCGGCGCCAGCCAAGGCAGTCCTATGAGCATGACGAACATCACGCACGGCATGCCACGGGCGAACACATTATGCAGAATCGGATGAGGGGTATAGCGGAAGCAGCCGATGCCGATGAAGCACACGCCACACAGCACCAGCAGTATGGACAAGGCGATGATGCGCGCCCTGAACTTCGGCACATGGTATGAGAAATGCGGATTGCGCATGTGCACGGTGCCATGAGGACCCCTCACTCGGTAGGTGGCGATGAGCTCGGAAACCGCGAAGTAACTGATGATGATGATGCAGATACCGCCCAGAATGAGCGTCGAGTTGAACATACGGGCAGCAAAAGTGGTACGGTCACCCAGTTGCGAGAAATTGTTATTGAACCAATAGGGGTCGTTGGTGGTGAAACTTGCAGTGCAGACGCCTGAAATAATGAAGAAGGGCAGCAGTGACGCCAGTGTCTTGGCATCCATCAATTCCGCCTGCACAAAGGTGAGGTAACCGGATACCCCGGCGAAAGCCGCACATATGGCCGGAATATAGGTGCTGAATACGGTTTTGCCCATGGCACCGTTCATCACGTTGAACAGCATGTACGAGGTGAGGAAGAGCGTGGAGGCGTAGACGATGGAAAGGGCGAGCACCTCGAATATGCGGCGCAGATGGAACATCCAAATGCCACGGAACGTGTTGTAACTCCTGCGCCGCAGGTATCCGGCGATGAACGAGGCCACACCGCATGCCGCCACGATTCCGGCGCAGACCATGAACCGGCGCTGTGAGATCTGCCAGAAGGCTGAAGCTGCCTGCATGTACCAATACATGCCGAATCCGCCTATGATGGCGCAAATCACGAATGAGATGAGGCCCGAGGCCTCTGCCCGTTGATGACGTCCCATATCACCTCGATCTTCCGACACCCCATTGTATGCACAATGTCAGACCCTGTGTTATAGTTATTTCCTGTGCTTGACGGGCTTCTACGCCCCGAGAAGGCACATTCGGGCTGTGGCGCAGCTTGGTAGCGCGTCTGCTTTGGGAGCAGAATGTCGCAGGTTCAAATCCTGTCAGCCCGACCTAGAACTCCTGCAGTCGCCGTGAGTTTTCCATATGTCCCCCTCTTAGGAGCATTTTCACACGGTATTTCACTGGTAACGATACGATATGAGTATGAGTGAACAGAACACAACCATATGGAAGGCACCTGTGGCGACCGCGCCTATCGACGCCACGGTGACCATTCCCGGATCCAAGTCGCTGTCGAACCGATTCCTCATTCTGGCGGCACTATCTCGCAAGCCAGTGCGCATCGAGGGTCTGCTCCGATCGCGTGACACTGAACTGATGATGGGGGCATTGAAGGCCTTGGGCGTGGCCTTCCAGGAAGACGCGACGGAACCCACCACTGTTACGGTGATACCCCCCGCCGAAGGGTTCACTGGCAATACCGAGGTGTTTTGCGGCCTTGCGGGCACCGTGATGCGATTCGTGCCGCCGTTGACATTATTCGCCAAGGGACCGGTGCGTTTCGATGGTGACGAGCAGGCCTACGCACGCCCCATGGGCCCGGTGCTTGAGGGTATGCGGCAGCTGGGCGCTCGCATAGAGTTCGAAGGTGAGGAGGGGCATCTACCATTTACGGTGACGCCGCCTGTGCAACTGGGCAATCTCAAAGGCAAGCCACAGAAGGTGCGTATCGATTCATCGGCTTCCTCTCAGTTCATTTCGGGACTCCTGCTCATTGGATCGCGGCTGCCTGATGGCTTGATTCTTGAGCATACCGGTGTGCAATTGCCAAGCATGCCCCATATTCGTATGACGATGGAAGACGTGGATGCAGCCGGAGGCCATATCGAAATGCCACAACGGGGCAGATGGATTGTGGACCATGCCGAATTGCAGATGGCGGCTCATGTGGTGGTGGAGCCGGACCTATCGAATGCAGCACCATTCCTGGGTGCGGCATTGATCGCATCCGGCTCGGTGCGTATTCCGAACTGGCCGGCACACACCACGCAGCCAGGTGGTTTCCTGCCGCACATTCTGCATCGGTTCGGTGCCTCCATCACTTTGGGGGGTGAACCGTTCAATGAGGTGAACGATTGCGAATGCTTCCCCGATGATTACAACGGCATTTTGGAAGTGAGCAGCGATGGTGTAATCGAAGGTTTGGGGGAGTGCGACCTTTCGGCAATCGGTGAAATAACGCCGAGTATTGCCGCCATAGCCGTATTCGCGAACGCACCGAGTGTGCTGGTGGGCATCGGTCACCTGAGAGGTCATGAGACGAATCGTCTGGAGGCGTTGGCTACCGAGATCAATCGTGTGGGATCCGACGCTCAGGAGGAGGCGGAGGGCCTCTCCATAGCACCGGTTGCACGGGACCTGATGCACGGTGCAGTGATGGAGACCTATGCCGACCACCGTATGGCCACCTTCGCCGCGATGCTCGGATTGGCGATTGATGGCATTGAAGTAACGAATGTGGAGACCACGCGCAAGACGATTCCGGATTTCGTGGGTATGTGGAATGGCATGTTGCGCGGCAAGTGACAGTAGGCGCCCGGAAAAATGTGAGGGGCTGCAAGACGAACGGTCTTGCAGCCCCTCACATTTTTTGTGGAGAATCAGATCTTGTTGCCGTAGGTGTCTTCCCCGGCGGTGACGATCTCGTTGGCGCGCTGTGCGATGGCGAGCTCCTCATTGGTGGGGTAGACGACGACGGTGACAGTGGAATCCGGCGTGGAGATAATGCGCGGTTCCTTCGAACGGGTGTCGTTCTTGTCGTTGTCGAGCTTGACACCGAACGGTGCCAGCTTCTCACACACCATGCGGCGAACGATTTCGTCGTTCTCGCCGACACCGGCGGTGAAGGTGAGCACATCGAGGCCGCCGAGCTGTGCGGTGTAGGCGCCGATGTAGCTGACGATGCGGTGCACGTAGATGTCGAGGGCGAGCTTGGCGTTCTCGTCGCCTTCCGCAACGAGGCGGTGCACTTCGCGCATGTCGCCGAAGCCGGTCATGCCCATCATGCCGGACTTCTTGTTGAACAGGTCGTCGAGCTCATCGACATTCATATCGGCATTGCGCATCAGGTGGAACACGGCGGCTGGATCGATGTCGCCCGTTCGGGAGCCCATGACGAGGCCTTCGAGCGGGGTGAGGCCCATGGAGGTCTCGATGGGGCGGCCGCCGAGTTCCGCGGAGGCGGAGGCGCCGTTGCCGATGTGCAGCACGATCTGCTTGAGGCCCTTGGCGGCCTCGGCGTCAATGCCGAGGAACTCTGGAATCTGGGAGGAGACGAACCAGTGCGAGGTGCCGTGTGCGCCGTAACGCTTGATCTTGTACTTGTCGGCGACTTCCTTGTTCAACGCATAGGTGCTCGATGCCTTCGGCAGCTGCTGGAAGAAGGAGGAGTCGAAGACATAAACCTGCGGAATCTCAGGGAGCAGCTCGCGCATGACTCGCGCCCCCTTGGCCTCCGGGCCGTTGTGCAGCGGAGCGAGCACAGCCAGCTCCTCGACCTTGGCAGTGGTGTCGGGGGTCACCAAGGCAGGGTTCGGGAAGGTGTCGCCGCCCTGGACAACTCGGTGCCCGACGGCGATGATGCCGGTCTCTTCAAGGCTCGGGCCGTATTCCTCGAAGAACCCGAGCACGCGCTTGAGGCCCTGCTCATGGTTTTCGACCTTCTCGTCGAGCTCGTGCTTTTCGCCGTTGTATTCGTACTTGTAGTGGCCGTCAATCGGTTCGCCGATCTTCTCGACGATACCCGATGCGATTCCTTCGCCGGACTCGAGATCTACCAGCTGGTACTTGATCGAGCTAGAACCCGAATTGATAACAAGGACGGTTTTCGCCATTGTGGCATCCTCCATTGGTGATTGCTCTGCCGCTATGCGGCTTTCCAACACACAAGATTACTCAATGTTTGCTACAAAACGGTGAATGGGTGCCCTCTCGTTCTATATTTCGAAAAAGCACCCATCCACGTCATGAATTCGCGAGATGGTGTGGACTATTCGTTACTTTGCGCTTCGATGGCGGTCAAGGCGATGGTATTGATGATGTCCTGCACCAAGGCGCCTCGGCTCAGGTCGTTGACAGGCCGGTTGAGCCCCTGAAGCACCGGTCCGATCGCCACGGCGCCGGAGGTGCGCTGCACTGCCTTGTAGCAGATGTTCCCCGCATCGAGGTCCGGGAACACGAACACGGTGACATTGCCGGCAATCGGGTTGCCGAAGGCCTTGACCCTGGCAACCGTCTTCGACCAAGCGGCATCGAACTGGATGGGACCGACGATGGGTAGGTCCGGTCGTTTGTTCTGGGCGATCGAAGTGGCCTCGACTACCAGATCGACATCCGGTCCCTTACCGGAACCCAAGGTGGAGTAGGAGAGCAAACCGATTTTGGGATCGATGGAGAATGCCTTGGCGGTCTCGGCCGACTGGATGGCGATGTCGGCCAGCTGCTGCGGATCGGGATCGAGGTTGATGGCACAATCGGCAAATACCGACACATGGTCCTTGAGACACATGAGGAAGGCACCCGATACGGAGGAGACACCGGGTTTCGTCTTGATGAGCTGGAGCGCGGGGCGCACGGTGTTGGCGGTGGAGCTGATGGCACCTGAGACCAGACCATCGGCCATGCCGAGCACGATGAGCATGGTGCCGAAGTAGTTCGTGTCCCTGAGTGTCTTCAGAGCCACATCGGGGGTCATGCCCTTCTTGGCGCGCAATTCGCACAGTTTGGGCACCATGGTGTCGAGCAGATGCTTGTCGTCGATGGAGACGAACTTCGCCTGATCAAGCGCCTTGAGGCCGAGTTTTTCACCCCGGGCAAGAATCTCGTTGCGGTCGCCGATGATGACCAGATCGACCACATTCGACTGCAGCAGGTAGTTCGCGGCGGTGATGATGCGGTCGTCCTCTCCTTCCGGTAGCACAATCGTCTTCTTGTCTTTCTTCGCACGTGCGAGCAGATCGTACTGGAACGCGAATGGTGTGGTCGGCGGTACGAAAGGTGTGTCAAGCACGTTGAGGAGTGATTCCTTGTCGACATGCTCGTCGAAGGCATCGAGCGCGGCCTTGACATTCGTGTCAGCGGAACCGAGTTCCACGAGGGGAAGCGGCCACGTCGGCAGGTCGTAGCTCACGAATTCGTCGGTGAGTGTGGGCAGCGCCGAATTCGTGCAGTCGGTGATGAACACGCCGATCACTTGGGTGCCTGCGTTGGCGACCACCTCGCGGCATGCGTCTATCGTCTCACGAATCTCGTCCGGCGTGCGTCCCATCGAGCTCACTGAGAGCAGCACCGGAGACTGCAGGTCGGCGGAGACGTCCGCATTGAAGGTGAACCGTTCGGGATCGCCCACATTGGTGCGGTCTGATCCGACGATCACTCGGATCTGCGGATTGATCTCGGCATTCGTGTCGATGAATTTGGAGACGATCTGCTGGCGGGCATTGTCTTTGTCAAGACGTGCGTCATGCAGTGTGACGCCGACGGCCTGTTCGCGCGTCTGCAGCACGCTCACCACCGAGAGGAGTGCATCGGTGAGATTTTCGTCTGCCTGCACCGCCGGTCGGAATATGCTGGTCTTCGCGGTGTGGGCGAGCATATCCACCACACCCAATGCCACCACGTTCCGGCCGTCTCCAGGTTCGGGACTGATGATGCTCACGTTTTTGAGGCTCACGATGACTCCTTTGAAATCGATGATCTGCCTGACGTGCGACTGCGTTGTGCACGCAGACCATTGTAACTGGGAAGGGGGCGTGGCAGACCGGTTATTTTGCAATTGCCACGAGAATGTGACGCAGGTCACATTCTGTATGGGTATGGGATATTCGGCGTTGTGTGATGGATAGCAAATGGATAGCAAAAGGCCCGGGTGCTGACACCCGGGCCTTTCATCGGCTAAGCGATGAGACTATGCTCACTCGTTGTCGCCGGCGGTCGCGGCGGTGGCGGAGAGCATGGAGGTCTCGTCGACCTTGACATCCGGGTACACCCAATCGGTGAACTCAGGAATGTCATAGCCATTGTCGACGGCGAACTGGAACGCGGTCTTGCGGAACTCGTTGAGCTCGTTGATCTTGTCGGCATACTTGTCGGCGTCGATGAGCTCGAGGGCCTTGGCCTGAAGGGCGTAGCGATCCATGTCGTTGACACGCACCATGTCGAACGGCGTCGTCGTGGAGCCCTGCTCCTTGTATCCGACAACGGTGAAGTTGTCGTGGTTCGGGCGGTCGTAGATGAGGCCACGAACGTCCTGGGCATAGGAGTGGTAGGCGAAGAGGACCGGCTTGTCCGCGGTGAACAGGTCGGCGAAGTCCTCGTCAGACATGGCCTCGTCGTTCTCCTTCGAGGACTGCAGCTTGATGAGGTCCACGACGTTGACGACCTTGAACTTGATGCCCATCTTGTTGAGGGCATCGGAAGCGGCCATGATCTCCTGGGTCGGGACGTCGCCGGCGGCGGCGAGGACAACCTGGACCTCGTCGTTGCTCTTGGCGTTGGAAGCCCACTTCCACTCGGCGGCACCAGCCTCGAGCTCGGCGCGTACCTCGTCGAGGGTGATCCACGTCGCGGCCGGCTGCTTGCCGGCGAAGATTGCGTTGATCTTGTTGGTGGACTTGAAGCACTTCTCGGCGATGGCCAGCAGCATGTTGGCATCGGTCGCGAAGTAGATGTTCGTCACGTGGTCGTTGTTGAACGTCTTGTTCAGCAGGACGGAGGTCACACCCGGATCCTGGTGCGAGAAGCCGTTGTGATCCTGACGCCACACGTGCGAGGAGACCAGGAGGTTCACCGAGGAGATCGGCTTACGCCACGGGATCTCGCGGACGGTGGCCTCGAGCCACTTCGCATGCTGGTTCAGCATGGAGTCGATCACGTGCACGAAGGACTCGTAGGAGCTCCAGATGCCGTGACGGCCGGTGAGCAGGTAGGCCTCGAGGAAGCCTTCGCACTGATGCTCGGAGAGCTGCTCGACAACCTGGCCGGTGACGGCCATGTTCTCGTCGACGAGAGCCGAGAGGTATCCGTTGTCCCACTGCTTCTTGGTGACCTCGTAGGTCGCGTTCAGACGGTTGGACGCGGTCTCGTCAGGTCCGAAGACGCGGAACGAATCCGGGTTGTTCTTGATGATGTCGCGGCAGTACGCGCCGAGGGAACGCGGAGCCTCGACCTGGCCCCAACCGTGGCCGTATTCCTTGACGCCGGTGATCTCGTACTGATCGAGCTCAGGGAGCTTCAGATCCTCGCGGATGCGGCCGCCGTTGGCATTCGGGTTGGCGCCGATGCGCAGTTCGCCCTTAGGCATGAATGCGGTGACGTCCTCCTTGATGGAGCCGTCGGCGTTGAAGAGCTCCTCCGGCTTGTAGGATTCCATCCAGCCCTTGAGGACTTCGAAGTGGGCCTCGGTGTCGCGGGCGGAAGCCAGCGGGACCTGGTGTGCACGCCAGGAGCCTTCGGTCTTCTTGCCGTCGATGAACTTCGGGCAGGTCCAGCCCTTCGGGGTGCGGAAGATGAGCATCGGGTAGAACGGACGGGTCATGTCGTCGGTCTGAGCCGCAGCCTTGATATCGCAGATCTCGTCGAAGATGGTCTCGAAGAGCTCGGCGAAGCGACGGTGGATCGACAGGTGATCCTCGTTGTCGAAGCCGGCGACGAACTCGTACGGGTGGTAACCCATGCCGCGGAAGAAGTCGTGCAGCTCCTCGTCGGAGATGCGGGCGAGGATCGTCGGGTTGGCGATCTTGTAGCCGTTGAGGTGCAGGATCGGCAGGACGATGCCGTCGGTGCGCGGGTTGACGAGCTTGTTGGACTGCCAGCCGGTGGCCAGAGGGCCGGTCTCGGCTTCGCCGTCACCGATGATGCACGGGACGAAGAGGCTCGGGTTGTCCATGATCGCGCCGTAGGCGTGCGACAGGGCGTAGCCCAGCTCGCCGCCTTCGTGGATGGAGCCCGGCGTCTCCGGAGCGAAGTGGGAAGGAATGCCACCCGGGTAGGAGAACTGGCGGAAGAACTTCTGCAGGCCAGCTTCGTCCTTGGTGATGTTCGGGTAGTACTCGGTGTAGGTGCCGTCGATGTAGGACTGAGCGGTACCTGCAGGGCCGCCGTGGCCAGGACCCATGATGAACACGGTGTTCTGCTGGTGATCGGCGATCAGGCGGTTGATGTGGGCGAGAAGGAAGTTCAGGCCCGGGGTGGTGCCCCAGTGGCCGACCAGACGGTGCTTCACGTCATCGCGGGTGAAGGGCTCCTTCATCAGCGGGTTGCTACGCAGGTAGATCTGGCCGATAGACATGTAGTTGGCGACGCGCCAGTACTTGTCCATGCCTTCGATGGCCTCTTCGGAAACCGGACGATCCAGCTTCTGCCATGGGGTACCAATAACAGGATTAGTCATGTGTGCTCCTGTACTCCTGCACATAAATGTGCGATTTGTTTATTCCGTTGGGCACGGGCTTCGGCGCTGTCCTGCAGGCCGGTCTCCGTGCCCGATCGCTGATTATGTTACGCGAATACGCTGACCTTTTTGCAGTTTTTGAAACAGTGTGAGCGAATCTGTGCGCATAATTTGCGAATTTGGGAGATTGCTCGGGCGATTTGTGAAAATGGAAAATCAGTGAATAAAGGCGAGAAACGTTGAAATACCAACGAATGCAAGCGTTTTCGCCGTCGTTGTCGCGTGCGGTTTGTGAGGATATTGCGCGGCGTGTTGAAAACAAGCGAACAATCTGGAAAATCCTTGTGATTGCAGTGCTTGAGCGCTTAAGACGACACCGATGCGACCCGTGGCATGTGCGAATTTCAATGTCTACTTGCCTGCGCACAATAGATGTGTTGTAATGCCCGAGTAATGAACCTATATATAAGGGGAGCGTAATGGCAGCAGGTCCTGTCCTTGTCGTTGATTTCGGAGCGCAGTACGCGCAGCTCATCGCGCGCCGCGTGCGCGAGGCGAACGTGTATTCCGAATTGGTGCCTCATTCGATGCCGGTCGAGGAGATGCTGGCCAAGAAGCCGTCCGCGATCATACTGTCAGGCGGCCCGGCGTCGGTGTACGAACCCGGTGCTCCCACCATTGACAAGAGCATCTTCACGGCCGGAGTGCCGGTGCTTGGCATCTGCTATGGCTTCCAGGTGATGGCCCATGAGCTCGGCGGCGACGTCGACAAGGCGGCGCTCGGCGAGTACGGCAAGACGGAGGCGGTGGTGGACGATGCCACGGGCATTCTCGACAGTTCGCCATCCCTGCAGACCACTTGGATGAGCCATGGTGTCGCCGTGAACAAGGCACCCGCCGGATTCGAAGTCACCGCGCATACCGAAGGGGCGCCGGTGGCTGCGATGGAGGATCCCTCACGCAAACTCTACGGCGTGCAGTGGCATCCTGAGGTCAAGCACACGCCGTTGGGACAGGATCTGATCGAGAATTTCCTGCATGATTGCGCCGGCATCGAAGCCGATTGGAACGCAAGGAACATCATCGACGAGCAGGTCGCTGCGATTCGTGAGAAGGTCGGTGACGCACGGGTCATCTGTGGTCTGTCTGGTGGAGTCGATTCGGCCGTGGCTGCAGCGCTCGTGCACCGCGCGATCGGTGACCAGCTCACCTGCGTGTTCGTGGATCACGGTCTGCTACGCAAGGGCGAGGCCGAGCAGGTCAAACATGATTTCGTCGCGGCGACCGGCATCAAGCTCATCGCCGTCGATGCCTCCAAGGATTTCCTCGATGCACTCAAGGGCGTCTCCGATCCTGAGACGAAGCGCAAGATCATCGGCGAAAAATTCATCCGCACTTTCGAGAAGGCGCAGCGCCAGGTGATAGAGGAGGCCGGTGCCCAGGGCAAGGAGGTCAAGTTCCTCGTGCAGGGCACGCTTTACCCGGACGTCGTCGAATCCGGTGGCGGCGACGGCGCCTCGAACATCAAGTCGCATCATAACGTCGGTGGTTTGCCTGACGACATCAAGTTCGAACTGATTGAGCCGCTCCGTTCGCTGTTCAAAGACGAGGTGCGCGCCATCGGCACCGAACTCGGCTTGCCGGACGAGATTGTCTGGCGTCAACCGTTCCCCGGGCCGGGTCTGGGCATCCGCATCATCGGTGAGATCACGAAGGAACGTCTCGACTTGCTGCGTGATGCCGATGCGATTGCCCGCGAGGAGCTCTCGAAGGCCGGTCTCGACCGCGACATCTGGCAGTGCCCGGTCGTGCTGCTCGCCGACGTGCACTCCGTCGGCGTGCAGGGCGACGAACGCACCTACGGTTCGCCGATCGTGCTGCGGCCGGTCAGCTCTGAGGACGCGATGACTGCCGACTGGTCGCGTGTGCCGTACGACGTGCTCGCCACCATCTCGACTCGCATCACGAACGAATGCCGTCAGATCAACCGCGTTGTGCTCGACTGCACGTCGAAGCCACCGGCGACAATCGAGTGGGAATAACTGACAAAACCCGCAAAGCCTTGAAAACACTGGGGTCTTAAAGCGGAAACGGGGCATTTGATAGCAAATTGATAGCAGATACCAAAACCGGATTTACTTTGTTCACTCCCGTATAACGGGTGGCTTGCGGGTAAATCCTCCATATCCTAAGAAAAAGGTCTTGCTGACTTTCACCAGTCGGCAAGACCTTTTTTGTTATTTGTCTTTTCTCTGTTTCTTCAATCCTTTTATCAGAGCATCGCTTAATTCCTTCGAGGGGACTTTGGCCCACCGCTGGGTGGTGTCGTACTTCGGGTAGTTGTAGCGCCAGCGGTCATAGTCCTCCTTGGTGATCTCCCCGGCCTCCAACTTCGCCGCCTGTTCCCGCCACGCAATCAAGATTTTGTTCAGCTCACTGGCTTGACGGCCTCCCTGAAAAATATCTGCTTGCAGGCAGGCACGTCCATCCGCCTCTACCACTTTCAGACTGTAAACATCCTCCAAGGCGAACAGCGTATGGGCCAAACCTATGTAGTTGTCTATGTCCGGGACGCTCAACGCCTGGGGCGATACATCTAAGGCAATACCGCACAGAAAAAAAGTGCCATATATCGCCAAGTGTGATATAACAAACTTATGGATAAACAGATGACGATTTCCGCATTCAGCGACGAACTGGCACAGGTGCGGACGAAGAAAAAAGCATTTCTCGACCAGATTGAACGGATCGTCCCGTGGAAGGAATGGCTTGCCATGATTCAGCCGTGCTATTACAAAGGAGAGCGCGGCAACAAACCCTATCCGCTGGAGATCATGCTCCGACTGTATCTGCTGCAAAACCTCTATGACCTGAGTGACGAGGCCACGGTGGCAGAAGCCATCGACAGCCGCGCATTTTCGGAGTTCTGCGGCGTCGATTCCAGCAACCAGGTTCCGAACGGGGATACTCTTGGCCGGTTCCGGAACTTGCTGATCAAGAACGGACTGCAGGAGAAGCTGTTCGCTCAGGTGGTAGCAGCGCTCATGGAACGTGGCCTCATTCTGAAAAAGGGCACCATTGTAGATTCCACCATCATTTCCGCCCCCTCTTCTACCAAGAATAAGGAAAAGAAACGGGATCCGGATGCCCACCAAGTCAAGAAGGGCAACACCTGGCACTTTGGGTACAAAGCGCATATCGGCGTGGACAAGGACAGCGGACTGGTTCACACAGTGGAAGCTACACCGGCAAATGTCCACGACGTTGCGGAAGTGCCGAAATTATTGACGGGAGAGGAAGAAACAGTCTATGGAGACAGCGGTTATCTCGGCGCAGGTAAGCGCGAAGATGCCGTAGTCCGAAACAAAGCTGGCCGGAAAATCAAGTACAAGATCAATCGTCGTCCATCGCAGATGAAGAAACTGAGCAAAAGCGGGCAGTACGCAGCAAAGAAAGCGGAACGGGCGAAATCCTCAGTGCGAGCAAAAGTAGAGCATGTATTCGGTGTCGTTAAGAAGCAGCTGCGCTTCCGAAAAACGCGATACCGAGGGCTTGAAAAGCAACAAGCCAAATTCAATATCATGTTTGCGTTGGCAAATCTGATTCTGGCTGACAGACCCTGTCTGGCAGCTTGAGTCAGTGCGCCTTTGCGGACAAAAAATTCGGAGGTTATCCACAGTTTTTATTCGGCACCTGCTGTATAATGCGGATTGTGGCATTTGTGCGGTGTTGCCTTAAATAAAACTATAATCAAATAGTGGGAACAAAGGATTATGATAGTCCCTTTTGTAGGGGCTTAGTTTTTTGTACCCAATTTAAGAATACTTTTGCCTTATCAATTTTGACATATCCCCAAAAACAGCACTCACAAACAGGTGTATGCTGTATATGTGTATGTCCGCAAATTATCATCCCCAGTGGTAAAAGTATTTTACTGCTGGGGATTTTTATGCCCTTCGGGGCAGTAAAGGGAGGACAATCACATGAAAATAATCAATATTGGAATTCTTGCCCATGTAGACGCTGGAAAGACGACCTTGACGGAGAGCCTGCTATATGCCAGCGGAGCCATTTCAGAACCGGGGAGCGTCGAAAAAGGGACAACGAGGACGGACACCATGCTTTTGGAGCGGCAGCGTGGGATTACCATTCAAGCGGCAGTCACTTCCTTCCAGTGGCACAGATGTAAAGTCAACATTGTGGATACGCCCGGCCACATGGATTTTTTGGCGGAGGTGTACCGCTCTTTGGCTGTTTTAGATGGGGCCATCTTGGTGATCTCCGCTAAAGATGGCGTGCAGGCCCAGACCCGTATTCTGTTCCATGCCCTGCGGAAAATGAACATTCCCACCGTTATCTTTATCAACAAGATCGACCAGGCTGGCGTTGATTTGCAGAGCGTGGTTCAGTCTGTTCGGGATAAGCTCTCCGCCGATATTATCATCAAGCAGACGGTGTCGCTGTCCCCGGAAATAGTCCTGGAGGAAAATACCGACATAGAAGCATGGGATGCGGTCATCGAAAATAACGATAAATTATTGGAAAAGTATATCGCAGGAGAACCAATCAGCCGGGAAAAACTTGTGCGGGAGGAACAGCGGCGGGTTCAAGACGCCTCCCTGTTCCCGGTCTATTATGGCAGCGCCAAAAAGGGCCTTGGCATTCAACCGTTGATGGATGCGGTGACAGGGCTGTTCCAACCGATTGGGGAACAGGGGAGCGCCGCCCTATGCGGCAGCGTTTTCAAGGTGGAGTATACAGATTGCGGCCAGCGGCGTGTCTATCTACGGCTATACAGCGGAACGCTGCGCCTGCGGGATACGGTGGCCCTGGCCGGGAGAGAAAAGCTGAAAATCACAGAGATGCGTATTCCATCCAAAGGGGAAATTGTTCGGACAGACACCGCTTATCCGGGTGAAATTGTTATCCTTCCCAGCGACAGCGTGAGGTTAAACGATGTATTAGGGGACCCAACCCGGCTCCCTCGTAAAAGGTGGCGTGAGGACCCCCTCCCCATGCTGCGGACGTCGATTGCGCCGAAAACGGCAGCGCAAAGAGAACGGCTGCTGGACGCTCTTACGCAACTTGCGGATACTGACCCGCTTTTGCGCTGCGAGGTGGATTCCATCACCCATGAGATCATTCTTTCTTTTTTGGGCCGGGTGCAGTTGGAGGTTGTTTCCGCTTTGCTGTCGGAAAAATACAAGCTTGAAACAGTGGTAAAGGAACCCACCGTCATTTATATGGAGCGGCCGCTCAAAGCAGCCAGCCACACCATCCATATCGAGGTGCCGCCCAACCCGTTTTGGGCATCCATCGGACTGTCTGTTACACCACTCCCGCTTGGCTCCGGTGTACAATACAAGAGCCGGGTTTCGCTGGGATACTTGAACCAGAGTTTTCAAAACGCTGTCAGGGATGGTATCCGTTACGGGCTGGAGCAGGGCTTGTTCGGCTGGAACGTAACGGACTGTAAGATTTGCTTTGAATACGGGCTTTATTACAGTCCGGTCAGCACGCCGGCGGACTTCCGCTCATTGGCCCCGATTGTATTGGAACAGGCATTGAAGGAATCAGGGACGCAACTGCTGGAACCTTATCTCTCCTTCACCCTCTATGCGCCCCGGGAATATCTTTCCAGGGCTTATCATGATGCACCGAAATACTGTGCCACCATCGAAACGGTCCAGGTAAAAAAGGATGAAGTTGTCTTTACTGGCGAGATTCCCGCCCGCTGTATACAGGCATACCGTACTGATCTGGCCTTTTACACCAACGGGCAGAGCGTATGCCTTACAGAACTGAAAGGGTATCAGGCCGCTGTCGGCAAGCCAGTCATCCAGCCCCGCCGTCCAAACAGCCGCCTGGACAAGGTGCGCCATATGTTCAGTAAGATCACTTGATACACCACAGCGAGGAAGGTTATTGCATTTCCCTGTCTTTCGTGGTAAAATGTAGTTGTAAACCACCAGAGAAACCAATCTAATTTTACCGTTGATAGCCATTTCCTTGATAGCCAAATGATAGCAAAAGTTCGGCAAGCCCATAGGATAAGGATAATAGGTATCAGGAAAAATCAAATGATATCAAATCTCCCAAACAAAAGCGTTTAGAATTAAGTTTCATTTTGCGAATGGGAGTGACCCCGCCGATCATGCGACCATCGCTCCCATAGCGTCTTTCTTTGCAGGTGGCGCCCGCCGAAGCCTATCTTCGGCGGGCGCCACCTGTCGTCGTTCTGCTATCCAGTATCCAGTTTCTTCTCATGGAAGGTGCCCCGGACGACGATTACGACGTGGACATCGATTTGGATGCGGGCTTCAAGGTGGGACGCCATGACGTCGAATCCATCCGAAGACCCGAACCGGGACGCCTCCCAAGGGGAGGGGGGAATGCGATCCGTATCCGCTAGAAGCGCGCCCGCAGTCGATAGGGCAAATCATGAACATGTGACCGGCACCGGAAAGTGACATAATCCGATTGTCGGCAATGGGCTCGATATGGTATCAGCCGAGCAGCCAGTCGACGATATTGCGTATCTCAATGCCGTCAGAGGTCGTGCCGAGACGGAATCTGTCGAGTGTGAGCACGATTTTCGGGAATGCATCCGATAACGATTGCAAAGGCGCGAGTTCCCTCGCGCGGGTGGATTCTTCGAGCATCGTCCCGGTGACCTGAATGTAGATTCTCCTGTCGAATCGTTGAGCGACGAAATCGATTTCACCTCCACGCAGACTGCCGACATGCACGTTGTACCCGCGTCTGCGCAGCTCGTTCGCGACGACGTTCTCCAATTGGAATCCGTAGTTTTGTGAGGAGAAACCATTTGCGATGTTGCATAGTCCGGGGTCTTCGGCGTGGAACTTGCGATGTGTCACAAACCGCTGAAGGTGTCAGGTATAACTGACATTTCTCGGATTTCAAGATGGTTTGTCGGGTATAACTGACGGATCTGTTTGAGGGTGCATCCCGTAAGAAAGTGCAGCCGGTAAGTGGATATAGAGGATATGGGGTATACGGTTGCAGGAAGCGAGTGAATGGGGTGTGATGATCGACAACCATGGATGCGGTTACGGGATACAGTGGTATGCGCCGTGTGCTTGTCATCGGATGTCCGGGTGCAGGCAAAAGCACGTTCGCGCGCAGGTTGCGGGATGCGGCCGGACTGCCGCTGCATTATCTGGACATGCTGTGGCACAATCCGGACCGGACGACTGTCACACGGGCCGAATTCGATGAGCGGTTGCAAAGGATCCTCGAGGAGGATGCCTGGATCCTCGACGGCAATTTCGCGCGGACGCTGCCGAAACGACTGGAATATTGCGACACCGTGTTCTTCCTCGACTTCCCGACCGACGTATGTCTTGAGGGCGTCGAGGGATGTAGCGGTATGAAGCGCGAAGACATGCCGTGGGTCGAACACGAATTCGATGAGGAGTTCCGTCAGTACATCATCGACTTTCCCGCTGAGCGGCGTCCGCAGATGGTTGACGCGCTTGAAGACGCCGCCGCGCGCCGCGGTGTGCGTGTCCATACCACATCCAAGGCAGAGCTGGTGCAAGCGCTCGCTGATGTTTTGAGTGGTCTTGAAGTGGGGCGGGCCAGAGCATGTCTGACGTTCATCATGTACCGTTATGCGACATACTGGGCATCACGGTGAACGAACTGCTTGGTGGGGGAGGAACTTACAAAAGTGGATTCCCGTCAGCTCCATCCTCCGTCGTCTCATCGTATGCGAGCGCGAGGGCACCATCGTCTCCTCATGTGTATGCGTCATCATCCCGAATCTGACGCGGGGTGTGCGGCCATACGCGTTCGTCGAGAACGTCGTGACGCGCGCCGATGCGCGTGGGCATGGTTATGCTACCGCATGTCTGAACCATGCGAAGGCGCTCGCGCAGCAGGCCGGCTGCTACAAGATGATGCTGCTCACCGGCTCCCATGATCCGAAGACACTCGATTTCTACCGCCACGCCGGCTACAGCAGCACCGACAAGACCGCGTTCATCCAGTGGCTGTAGGGCGCGTCCGTGTCACGGTATCGCATCCACCACCGTCGATATCCGTTTGGCATCGCTCGACGGCGGGATGATGTGGCTGTCAACCGGAAGTGAACGTAGGATGCGCAGCTCCCGCTCTCTGCGCTCTTCAAGGCACGCGATATACCCCTCATATCCGCGCAACCCATGCGCTTCACCGTACCCTTGTGCTGTGTGGTAGTCGATGACGGCATTGAGCCAACCATCACCGCGTTCGTCGAGGACACCGTCAATCGCCGATTTCGCGCCCGGTTCGTCAATGTAGATGACGACGGGATGCAGTGGCGCGATGATCGCCGCAATATCGCTGATGTACCGTCGTGACTCGTCCTCGCTCATGCCGAACCGCATCATCGTCTCGCACATCGGATTCTGCAGCAGGACGCAATTGAATACATAGGTCGTATCAGGTTCGGCGTGGGCTGCGAACGCGCGCCAAGTATCGAGTATCGTGGCGCGTTCACTTGCGAAATCAGGGAAGTCGTGGTCGCCGACATCGGCGGGATGGTCTGCGGCTCCTTCTTCGACGCAGACGACGTTCCTTCCGCGCGCTTCCAATTCGGCGGCAACCATCGCAGCCGTCGTGCTTTTCCCGCTATCTGGCAGCCCTTCGACGATGATCAGACGGGTTCGCATCTCATATGTGCTCATGATGTCATGGTACGGCGAAGGATATGTGGGATGTGCAGATGTCCATGTATATAGGGTGATATAACCGAATATAAGGTGATATATAGTGATATATCGAAATGAAACGATATACAACTCGCTCGGGAGCATGTTGTCGTCTTTTATGAATTCATGATAGATCTGGAGGAATCGTTGTTTTGAGTCCATGGATGGTCGATGCGCTCAAGCGCATGTGCTGGTGCGCGTCGAACATATGAGGCCGGTGAATGATATGCCGTATGCCGCTTCTTACGCCTCAGCGGGTGTCGGTGATGGATGGTCATGGAACTCCCGCATCTCCATATTGATGAATCTGCTGATTATCTCGCGATAGATCGCCTCAACCACATCCGGATTCGCGCCGCAACGCTCGGCCTTACCTCGCACCTTCGCGATGACCCGCTCCATACGGTTGGTGTCACGTACGCCTTCCTCATCTTTCTTGAATGCCGATGCTTGCACGGCATATTGGCCTCGTCCACCGATCAATGCGATGGTCTGGTCATCGATGGCGTCGATGTGCGAACGCACTTCGTCCAGACTGTTGCACTGCACGGCGGTCTCCTCTTATAAGTGGGGATTACGGAAGATACAACAAAACATGCCGATATGGATTGCTATTCGATACCATAACCTTATGCAACGAGCACAAGCAGAGACGCTTCGATGCTCTGGGGAACAGTTCATTCGGCTCACACGCGATGAATGTGCGCGCGGTATGGCATGCTCCTTGCGGCGGTTACTGCGCGCATCCTTGGAAACCGGCAACCCATACTATGGTGCTGAATCATGACTAGTCCAAGCATTCTTCCTGATGATCCGTCGTTGTGCATTCCTCCCATGGAATCCGACGATGAAAACGAGCTGAACAGCCAGACCGCGCATAACCGAGCCATGGTCGAGTATTCCGCGCGCTGCGGTTGTTTCCACTGCGGTGGCATATTCGCAGGGAACGAAGTTGCACAATGGCTGCAGGAGGACGACGGCGAGGACACTGCGTTGTGCCCGTATTGTGGCGTCGATGCAGTGATTGTGGGCAATGAACAATACCCGGTATGCATGATGGTGCTGAGCAAACTGTATATGCATTGGTTTGGCAAGGAATATAGGCAACGTCTTGAGGCTGCCACTGATATGCCCACATGTGGCAGTCACGGGGATTATCTGCGCAAGGGCCTTCCTTCTTTGACGAATCACGACAGGAAAATCACGGTGGTCGGGGAGATCGAACTGTTCCCATTGTCCGTGTATGACAGGGCAGAGGAACTGTGCAATGAGAGCCATCCTCCACGACCGGTTGAATATGATGACGTGGACGTCTACATGGGCGGCGTGGTGACCGTGCATGCGGGATTCGATGAACACGGATATTATTACTGTGATTTCATCACCGGCAGTGGCGTCAAGCTGCCTTACGATGCTTGGAACGACGTACAGCAGGATCTGGTGTTGAATCTCAGCAGACAATATGGCGATGCGCTGCGCGGAATCATCACTGATTCATTGATGCATCACATGCGATTGTTCATTGATGTGGATGTAGCGGAATGATTAGAGCCCATGTTGTGTCCGCCATGTGGCAAGCTGCGCATGGAGCTGTGTCTTGCGGTCATCCGAGGCGAACGATGCGTCGATGGAGTTCTTGGCGAGCGATGCCAATTCCTCCATCGACATACCGATGTCGGCGAGCGCGGCATAGTTCGCCGCGGCATAGCCTCCGAAATATGCGGGGTCATCCGAGTTGATCGTGCATACGACCCCTTCATGCAGGAATCTGGGAATCGGATGCTCGCGCATGTCGTGTACGACCTGCAGCCTGAGGTTGGACAACGGGCAGCAGGTGAGCGGAACGCCGTCGCGTGCGACGCGCTCGAGCAGCTCGCGGTCGTCTTGAATGTGGATGCCGTGGTCGATGCGCTCGGCGTGCAGCAGATTGAGCGCATCGCGGATATACGCCGCCGGGCCCTCCTCGCCGGCGTGCGCCACGCAATGCCAGCCAAAGTCCCTTGCCCGCGCGAACTGATCGATGAATTCGGCCGGTGGGTAGCCGACTTCCGCCGAATCGAGCCCGATGCCGAGAATCTCGGTTTTTCGCGGCGCCGCCATGTCGAGGATCCGGTTCGCCGAATCGATATCCATGTCGCGTACGATGCTCAGAATCAGACCGCCGCTGATGTCGAAGCGCTCCCGTCCGATTTCCAATCCCTCAAGAAGGCCGTCGAGCACCATGTCGAAATCCAATCCGTTCGTGCACACATGCACTTGCGGATCGAAGAAGATCTCCGCATGCCTTACCCCGTTCGCATTCGCCCGTGTGAGATAGGCGAGCATGAGATCCTTAAAATCGTCCTTGGTCTTCAGCGTCTTCATCAGCGCATAGTAGAGCTCGAGGAACGACTGCAGATTCTCGAATTCATACTGCGCTCGCAGGCCGTCGATATCCGTCCACGGCAATGTCACTCCATTGCGGTCCGCCAGCGTCAGTGCAAGCTCCGGTTCGAGCGTTCCCTCGATATGCAGATGCAGTTCGCTTTTCGGCATCGTCTCCAGTGCCTGCCTGATTTTCCCGTCCACCATGTTCCTCGTTCCATTGCGATATCGGTTTCCAATATTCTACCCACTCCATGTTGTGCCGGGGCGCCGTTCAGACGGATTTGGTGGATTTGATGAGTCCTGTGACAATCGAGGCGATTGCGCAGAGGAAACCGCCGATCACCCAGGACATCCAGAACATGCCGTGCGGTCCACCGTCAAAGCAGAACAGCAACGTGAGGCCGACTATGGGGGCCGTGATCATGATGATGCCGCATACCGCTCCGTTCCCCTTGTCGTAGATTGACTCCGTCCCATTCTCCTGCACGTGTTGCTCCTCCGATTCCTTGTTGTAGTCGGCGATGTCGAGCCGCCCATACTGCATGCCGCCGAATACGATGCACCACACGCCGACCGCGACGAACATGAGGAGCGCCGTACTGGGCCAGCCCTCGTCTACGTGGAGCGTCTCATCGGCCCATACGTTGACGGCGATGCCGGCCATGATGAGCGCGATGCCTGCGATCAGTGCGATCGCGAGCACCTTGCGGGCGGCGGCACGGTCCGACTCGGTATAGAAGTCCTCAACATAGGGATGCTGACGTTTGAACGCGCTGTGTGCCAGACCGGCGGGAATGAGCAGGGCGAGACCGACGAGCGTGCCTATGGCGATGCACAGGAACATCGCCACCTCATTCGCATCGCTGTTGCCCAGAATCGAATTGTCCGAATCGAACAGGTTGCCGATGCTGACGCCGAAGATGATGGCTGACACTCCCGTGGGAATCATCAGGTCGAATTTGCGCATGTGCTCCTCGTAGCCGGTGATGTCCTGAGGCAACGCCGACCCTTCCATCTCAGGCATCGGTGCTTTTGGGAGCCCATCCTCGACATGATTCGCCGACATGGCAATTCCATTGCGCACGTCACCCATGACCAGATCATCGAGACTCACGCCGAACATATCGCATAGCATGAGCAGCTTGTCCATTTCGGGGTACGCCTTCTCGCTTTCCCACTTGCTCACGGATTGTCGTGACACGCCAATCAGCATTGCCAGCTGCTCCTGCGTCATATTGTGCGATCCACGCAGATACTGCAGATTGTCTTTGAAGCCCATGGTCCTGTCCTTTTCCTTCGCGCCTACTCGTTTCGGCAACCGTCGCGGGTGCCGATGCCCCTACTATGCCCGAAATGCGGAAAGCGCGCCACCAACTTGCGGTTGCATTTGCTCCGACAACCGGCGATCTGATGTCAACTTGCGGTTGCATTGCTGGAATTCCAATGATTGTTCACGTCTTTCATCATCGTGTCCACATCTCGTCATATGGAATGTCGCGCAATATGTCTGTGAACATGCCTGTGAGCCAACACGACAGAGATATGCACTGTTCTATCTGTTATATACTGTTATATATCGAGCTTGGACACATTGTATTCTCGCGTTCGAAAGGAGGGGAGATGCAGCTTCTGATCAGTACCACGTCGATGACGCCAATCTATGAACAGATTGTCGATCAGATTCGTGCACTCATCAAAGAGGGGAGACTCAAGGCAGGGGAGCCGCTGGATTCGGTTCGCTCCCTCGCTCGTACCTGCAGAATCTCCGCACTGACGGTGAAGAAAGCGTACGACGTGCTTGAACGGGAGGGACTCGTCGTCACCGTTCAGGGCAAGGGCAGCTTTGTCGCGCAGATCTCGCCGAACATCGTCGCCGAGGAGCTCAACCGCCAGGTCGAGGAGCAATTCGCGCAGGCTATCGCCAAAGCCCGGCGGCTTGGGCTGACCCGCGAGGAGATCCTCGAGCTTGTCGTCATGCTGCTTGAAGACACCTCCGCGGATTCGGGCGACGCCCCCGAAGGGACTGAAGGAGCATCATGAAGATTGCACTTGACCATGTGACGAAGCACTACCCGGATTTCGACCTCGACGTGACGATGGAGGTGCCGGACGACACCATCACCGCTCTCATCGGTACCAACGGCTCCGGCAAGACCACCACATTCAGGCTCATGCTCGGACTTGCGAGGCCGGCTGGAGGGGAGGGGATCATTCTCGGTGATCCCATCCGCCGGGTGTGGGTGAACGCGAAATCGCGCACCGGCGTCACCTTCGGCGACAGCACGTTCGTGCCGACCTTCACGCTGAACGATGAGATCGCCGAACGCAAACGCTTCTATACGACATTCGACGAACAATGGTGCAGGGCACAGCTGCAGAGGTTCACGCTTCCGCTGAACCAGCAGATTCAGGAATTCTCCGCGGGCATGCTTGCCGAATGCAAAACGATCATGGCAATGGCACATCACCCCGAACCACTGATCCTCGATGAGCCGACGGCCGGTCTGGACGTCATCGCCCGTAACGAAGTGCTCGACCTGCTCCGCGAATACATGGAGATCCCAGGCCGTTCAATGCTCATCAGCTCGCACGTCGCCACCGACCTGGAGAATCTGTGCGACGACCTCTACCTCATTGACCGCGGCCGAATCCGCATGCACGAGACCATCGATGCATTGCACGATGAATATGCGGTGCTCACGCTCACCGACGATCAGATGTCAGCTGCAGACCCACGGTACATACTCGTCAAACAGCGCACGGCCGGCGGCTGGAAAGCCATTACCGACGAACGCGGATTCTATGAGGAGAACTTGCCCGGAGTGGGGATCTGTGGGGCGAGCATCGATGAGATCATCACGCTGATGAGTGCCGACCCGCGAACCACAACGATGCAGGAAAGGACAATGCAATGAAAGGTCTGTTCGTCAGAGACGCAATCTGGCTTGGCAAGCAACGCATGCTGCTGGTGTGCATGCTGGCGTTGACCGTGTTCTACCTATTCTCCGACCTCCATGCATTCGGTGTGGCATTCCTGCCGCTCATGCTGGCAATGCTGGTATGCAGGACAGTGCAGAACGACGTGTCACGGGCATGTCGGCGCATGTTCTTCACGATGCCATTTAATACCCGTGATTATCTCATCGAGAAATACTGTGGCGCCATCATCCCTCCGATGCTCCTGTCGCTTGTGCTCATGGCCCTTGGCACATTGAGCCCGCAGATGGCATGGAATCAGGTGCCTGTTGCCTTGGTGATGGTCCTGGCGACGGTGTCGGTGACGGTGGCGGTTGAAATCCCTATCATTCTCGCCTTCCGTGACCGTGCCGCGGTGATGCGCATCGTGGCGATGGCCGTCATCTTTACGATATGCGTACTCGTCGTTTCCGTCACAAACAATCAGGACATCCTTGTCGCCCTGACCTCCATTCCGGACGGCCTGCTGATGCTGATTGGCGGTGTTGTCTGCTTGGTGTGCACGGCCGCATCAGGGTCGATATCCCATCGCCTACTCAGCAGAGCCGAATGGTGATTGTCGGAGACTGTGGTTGTGATGCAGACACCATCATGCACACAGGGGCATGAGGGGCTTATCATGGCATGGGGCATGCCTGGGAGGCGGCTTGGGTATGCTCGGCACCACTGTGACGCTCTACAATACTCTCGACGAACTCGGCATCGACTACACCGAAGTCACACACCCCGCGGTTACGACAATGGAGGCCGCACAATTCGTCAGAACGCTCATCGACGGCACCCCGATCAAGAATCTATTCCTCACCAATCGAAAAGGAAACTACTATCTCGTGCTGATGAGCGAGGATCGGCGAGCGGATCTCAAGGCTCTCGCACAGATCATCGGTACGGGCCGGCTCTCATTTGCGAATGCCGACGATCTGCGGCGCGTATTGAACCTCGAACCCGGATCGGTGACTCCGCTCGCACTCATCAACGATGCCGACCAACAGGTCGAGGTGCTGGTCGATACTGCGCTCGCAGGACAGCGTCTGCTCATGCATCCGAATACGAACACGAAGGCGATGAGTCCCGAATACGGGGATCTGCTCAGGTTCATTGGGCACACGGGCCACGGTTACAGGTTCATCTAAGCCGCGCAATTCTTCGGAGCTGCCAGGTATGCGGATTACGACCGGGTTGGCATCCACGCACCTCGATGCTGAAATGGATTCGTAATCGTCATGTCACAGAGAATGTTCCTCTCTTGGCTATCGTGCTCATGTCCATGTCTGCATGACGATGAGGGAACGGAGGGCATATGAGGCCAGTAGTCGCGGTGATGCCGTTGGTGGATGACGAACGGGAGAGCCTATGGATGCTTCCCGGGTACATGAATGCATTGCGTGAGGCCGGTGCAGTGCCGTTCATGCCTGCATTGACGACCGATCGACAGGAGATCGGGCAGATCTTCGGCATGTGCGACGGCCTTGTGATGACTGGTGGGCATGACGTGAATCCGGCATGCTACGGTGAATCGGACCGATACGGCAATCTGCACTGCTGCGATGCGCGGGATGAGATGGAACTCGCGTTGCTTGAACGTGCCGTTGCAAGCGACAAACCGGTGCTCGGCATATGCCGTGGTCTGCAGATCATGAACATCTTCTGCGGAGGGACGCTGTATCAGGATCTGCCGAGCGAACATCCCAGCGACGTCGATCATCATCAGCACCCACCCTATGGTCGGCCGGCCCACCATGTGCACATTCTAAGCAGGACGCCCCTGCGAGAAGATTTACACGACACCGACCTTGCGGTCAACAGCCGGCATCATCAGGCCATCTGCAAGCTGGGCGAGGGGTTGGATCCGATGGCGATCAGCGAGGATGGTCTCGTGGAAGCGATCTACAGGCCTCGAAGTGCATTCTATCGTGCTGTGCAATGGCATCCTGAACATCTATATAAAGTAGACGAACCAAACAGGTGCATATTCCGCTCCTTCGTGAACGCCTGCACACTCCGAGATTGAATGTGGCAGTGCGCGGGCCAATCCAATATGCCACAAGCTACGGGCGTATTGGATGTAAATGTCGTTAGCATGGAGGCAACAGGACACGGCAACTGACGACACCTACGGACGCGAACGGATATGGCGATAGACAAACCAAACCATGAGACCATGTTGCAATGCTTCGAATGGTACCTGCCCGAAAGCCACAACCTATGGAGATGGCTCTCATCGCAGGCGCCGAGCGTGGCCCATGCCGGATTCACCACAGCTTGGCTTCCACCTGCGTACAAGGGGCAGGCCGGCGATTCAGACGTGGGATATGGCGTCTATGACATGTACGATCTTGGAGAGTTCGATGCCAAAGGCTCTGTTCCCACCAAATACGGCTCCCGCATGGAGTACCTTCAGGCGATTCGCGCGATGCAGGGCAATGGTGTTCGTGTATTCGCGGACATCGTGTTCAACCACCGCATGGGTGCCGATGGAACGGAACCCGTGCGCACACATGAAGTGAATGTGGACGACCGCACGAGAAGCGACTCCACCGTGGTCGAACGCACCTTGAACACCGTATACGATTTCCCCGAACGCGGCGGCGTGTATTCGACATTCAAATGGAACTGGAGCGATTTCACCGGCACCGATTACACGACCGATGATGGCACGACGGGCATCATGCGTTTCGACGGCAAGCAGTGGAGCGACAATGTGAGCCATGAACGCGGCAACTTCGATTACATCATGGGAGATGACGTCGATGTCAACGAACCTGAGGTCGCCAGAGAGCTTACGGATTGGGGCATATGGTATACGACGACCACAGGAGTGGACGGCTTCCGGCTCGATGCGGTGAAAAGCATCGACGCCGGATTCTTCGCGCCATGGTTGCGCACGATGCAACGATACGGCAATCATCCCGGCATTGCCGTGGGTGAGTACTGGTCGGGTGACGCGAGCGAGCTGACCTCGTACCTGCATGATTGCAACCATTGCATGATGCTGTTCGATGTCGCGCTCCATTTCCGCTTCGAACAGGCCTCAAAGAACCCAGAGGGATTCGATCTGCGGGGACTTGCCGCAGACACGCTGTATGAGCGTGAACCGACGTATGCATGCACCTTCGTGGACAACCATGACACACAACCCGGTCAGGCGCTCGAATCCTGGGTGCAACCATGGTTCAAACCGTTGGCGTACGCATGCATTCTGCTACGCGACAACGTGTTGCCTTGCGTGTTCTTCGGCGATTACTACGGCGTACCCCACGATCTCATCCCGCCAATGAGGTTCCTGCCGCACATGGTGTGGATCCGCGCGCATCTGCTGGGGGATCAGGTGGAGGCGCAGCCAGGCGATACCGCCCATTCGCTGTGCTGGGTGGTGGAAGGAAATCACCCGGTGTGCGTGGTGCTCAACACCGGGAGCAGCGAGGTCCATCGACAGGTTCGCAATGCGGCGCTCGCCTCGCACACGCTTATCGACGTATGCCATCCTGATGCCCCGGCGACGACTGACACGCAGGGGCAGGGCATGATGCGATGCCCTCCGCGGTCATGCGCCATCTATATTGATGCGGACGATTATGGGGTGATGTTGGAAGCGTTGTCCGGCACGCCCGCAGCTGGGACTGTATGCGCCTGAGAGCATAGGTGCGCCACAAGCGGAGTCTATGCCTCTAGACTAAGAATAACCGGCCAGCTATGCGCTAATGTCTGTAGAGGTTGACACCGGGGAGGAGAGGGAGACAATGACGAAGCAACACAAGGGCGGTGCAGATTCACCAGTGTCTCCCGATACGCAGAATCCAGGAAGCGGAACCAGGGCACAGGATGGTTTGGCAGCACACGCCCACAATGCGGCAATACGCGCACAAGTCCACCGGATGCAGGCGATAGCCGAGGAGGATGACCGCTTCGGCTATGACAGGCATGCGACCAACCGGGCCCTGAGCATCGCAAATGGTGTGACCGTCATCATTCTCGGATTCGCCCTTGGAAGCTTCCTGCAGGCATTGCCGGAACGCAACACCGCCGACGTGCAGGAGGTGGTCAAAGGGCTCGATCGGCTGATTGGCCTCATGACCAAGGAATTGGTGGAGCTGCCGCATATCCAGCGGCATCCGGAATCGTTCATTGCGGAAATCGTTGGAATCCTGATCGGTTACACGATTCTCAAGCATGCGCATGAGGACAGCCGGGAATACGACGCCGCATTCAATCGGATCGAGCAGTTCTACACAGTGTCGCAGAGGCGCCGGGGGTGGATTCGCTGCGGGGTTCTGGTGGTTCTGGGCACCGTGGTGATTCTCGTCACCCATGGCCTGCTGCTGGCTTACGGTCATGGCATGGGTGACGGCATCGCCGCCGGCATTGCGCAGACCAGCATCGCGGCGGGGGTGTGGTGTTATGTGTATGGGGGTCTGTACGCAACGCGCACCGATCTGTTCCTCTATAATTTCCGTGCGTTGCGCCAAGTCAACGTCTACGAGCTGGGGAAAAGCGAAAGCGATGCGCGCCGTGAGATGAGACTCGGAGAGAAGAGGCTATGCGACTTATCGTCGTCGCTCACCAACTTCACCGTGGCCATCGGTGTGCTCGGAGCGCTGGGGCTTTACTTCCTGCCCACCTTCCGTTCACAGTACTTCTGGCTTCCACTCGTTGTGATGATCGGCATCGCTTTGTGCATGCGGTGGTTCGTGATCCGCTATGCGCGGCGGCGGTACGAACCTGATTTCGATTAGTTTCCCATATACGCCGCGGCGCCGGCGAGCAGGCGCGCCGTGCCGCCGATGACCAGATCGGCGCGGGTGCCGAGATTCATGCGTACGAACCGGGATCCGTTTTCGCCATAGATGCCGCCATACGAGAGCACAAGACCGGTATGTGAGCGCAGAAAACCGCAGAAGCGCTCAGCATTGGCGTCACCCACACGATCAAGAAGGCCCGAGCAGTCGATCCATGCCAGATACGTGGAATCCGAGGCCACCATATGCAGCATGTCATGTGCATGCTCGTCAAGTTGCGTCGACACGTAGTCCTTGTTGCGCTGCAGGACACGGCACAGATCGTCGAGCCATGCGCCTCCATCTGCATAGGCGGCGATTGTGGAGAACACGGCGAAATCGTTCGGCCCGGCCACCTCGTCGGTGTTCACGCCGCGCACGGCACGTGCCCGGAGACCGTCATCGTCGCAGATGAAATATGCGGACTGCAGTCCGGCCACATTGAAGGCCTTCGATGGCGACGAGCAGGTCACGCAGATTGAACGGTTCAGCTCGTTGACCGCGGCGAATGGCATATGGGTGACGCCCGGGCGCACGATGTCGCCATGCACCTCATCGGGAACAACCGTCACATGGTGCTTTGCACACAGTTCCCCTACGCGCGCCAGATCGCTGTCGCTCCACACGTTGCCACTCGGATTCTGCGGATTGCGCAGAATCATCAGACGGGTGAGCGGATCGGCGAGCTTGCGTCCGAGATCTTCGAAATCCATCGAGCACACACCATGCTCGTATCGCAGCGGATTGTTCAGTACACGACGTACGTTGTTCACTAGCGAATTCGTGAAGATGTTATAGACCGGCGGTTGGAGCACGACCTTCTCAGCCACATTCGTCAGCGAGCGCACCAGCGAGGAGATCGCCGGAATCACACCGGTGGTGAACACCACATGCTCAGAATCCACCGTCACGCCATACTGGCGTAGCGACCAATCCGCGACCGCTTCGGTCCATTCCCGGGGAACATCCGCCGAAGGTGCCGTTGCCCACGCGTTCAGCCAATGCCTCGCTGATCGCCGGAGCCGTGCGGAAATCCATGTCCGCCACCCACATCGGCAACTCCCCATCGGCCACGTCCCATTTCATCGAGAAGATGCCCGTGCGGTCGACAGGGGAGTCGAATTGTGCAATGCGCTCGTCAATGTCCATGTTGTGCCTCGCTGCTCCGTGAATCATAGGTCTGTGCTGATGAGCTGGATCTTCGTCGTGTCTATCGCGGGGTCGTTCTGCAGGACGTCGCCGAATGCGGCAGCGCGAATCACGCCGGAAATCGGGTTGACCACGCTGTCGATGCGTGTGGTGACGTCGGCGTCGATGTCGGAACAGTATTCGAACGAGCGCGTCGTGTTGATCAGACGGCAGTCTCGCATCGTCAGCCCGTCAATGTAGCACAGTCCCTGCAGCGATTCGATGGTGCAGTTCTCGAATGTGATGTTCTTCGTGTTCCATGCCAAATACTCCCCGCTGATGAACGAGTTGCGCACCGTGACATTCTCGCAGTTCCAGAAGGCATCCTTCGAAATCAGACGGGCATGATCCACCGTCACGTTCCGTGCGCCGTCGAAACAGTAATTGCCGGTGAGCTGAAAATCGCGTATGTCCAGATTCTCACTGTTCATGGCAAAGTAGTCGCCGGCGGCGCTCACTTCGCGCAATGTGACCTTCCTGCATTCCCAGAAGGTCTCCGCGGCATCAGTGAATGCGGTGCGCTCCACGGTCACATGCTCATTGCGACGGAATTCCTTGGGTGCCTGGATGGTGCAGTCGTGGAACGTCATGTTCTTCGAGTACCAGAACGCCGCGTGGGCATTGAATTCGAACAGACTGTGCTCCACCTCGACGCCCTCGCTGTACCACAGCGGATACTTCCAGCGGAACACCGAATCCCTGACCACGATGTTGCGTGATTCCTTGAGCGGCGACTCGCCGTCCTCGAACACGCAATCCGTGATCTGAAGATCACGACCTTGGAACAGTGCGCGTTCACCACTGAGCAGCTGTTGCGTAATCGCTTGCATAGCATCTTTTCAGACTCGTGTATCTCATACAATACGCGTGCGGCACTTGCGGATTCCTCGATTTCGTCGTCGCCTCATTCGAAGTTGGCATCATCGGCATGCGTGTGGGGAATGGCATATGCAATCTTCCGCCGTGTGAAATGCGAGGGGCCGACGGCATTACACCGTCGGCCCCTCGCATTCATCCGGATTCTTCCCGATTCCGTTCACTTCCGGTTGGTCGCAGGAGTAGCCAGGAAACGGTCCTCGCTCGGGAGGACGAGATTGAGCACCACAGCCACCACAAATGCCACGGCGATGCAGTTCTGCGCGAAGATCGACTGGAACAGCGGCGGGAAATGCACGAAGATGCTGGAGACCTGCGTGAAACCGATGCCTATGGTGAGGGAGAGCGCGGCGATCGTGATGTTGCGCTGGGTGTATCCGGCATCGGAGATCATTTGGAAGCCGGAGAGAATGATGTTGCCGAACATCATGATCGTGCACCCGCCGAGCACCGCCTGCGGCATGGAATTGAACACCTCGGATATGGCTGGCACGAAGCTGGCGAGTACGAGGAGCAGGCCGCCGGAAAGAATCACCTTGCGGTTGACCACTTTCGTCATTGCCACGAGACCGATGTTCTGTGCGAAGGAGGTGAGCGGCAGGCAGCCGAAGAGACCGGAGACGGACGAGATGAGGCCATCGCCCGCAATCGCGCCGGATGTCTCCTTTGCAGTCGGCTTGCGGTCGAGCCCGACCTTGGTCAGGGCTGCCGTGTCTCCGAGCACCTCCACTGAGGAAACGATGTACAGCAACCCGATCGAGATGATGGAGCCCCAGTCGAACTCAGGCCTGAACGGCATGAATGTGGGTACGTTGACCGCCTGCAGGTGCGAGAAGCCGGAGAAGTCGACCTTGCCGAAGAAGATGGCCACGATATAGCCGACCACCAGTCCGAACAGCACCGAAAGCTGCTTGGCGGTTCCCTTCATGAACAGTTGGAACGCCAGACATGCCACCAGTGAGATGAGGCCGAGAGTGAGATTCTGCCAGCTGCCGAAATCCTCGGCACCCGCTCCGCCGCCGAAGCTCTCGGCTCCCACCGACAACAATGAGAATCCGATCGAAGTGACCACGATAGCCGAGACGATGGGTGGCACAAAACGCTGCCAGTACCTGGCGGTCAGACCGAGCACCACCTCGAGCAGACCGCCGACCATGACGGCGCCGACCACGGCACCGTAGCCCTTGTGGCTCACAATGGAGATGGCGGCGGCGACGTAGGTGAAGGAGATGCCGGTGACCATTGGCAATCTGGAGCCGAACAGCCAGATGCCGTATAGCTGCAGGCATGTGCCCAGACCTGCGACGAGCAGGCCGGCCTGAATGATCTTGGCGGAGTCCTGCGGGCTCATATGCCCGGCGGCTGCGACCAGGAAGATCGGTGCCAGATTCGCCACGAACATGGCAAGCACATGCTGCAGGCCGAACGGGATGCCCTTCCAGAACGAGACGGGCGCGTCGAGACTGGACAGCGCTTCGAAGGAGATGGACCCCTTCCTCTTTTCCTCGGCGACTTCCGCCTTGGATTCACGCTCGTCGCGCTTCAGCTCGGGGGTGACGAATGTGCGTTCCTGATCTTCATCCGAGCGCATGTTGGCGTCGGATGCGGTGGGGTTGGCGTTGTTGCTCATTCCTCTGCCGTTTCTCTTTTCTTCTATTGCTCTCTGTGTTCTTCGATACCAAAACGAATACACGCATACCAGCGTGATCGACGTCGATATGCGTGTATTCGTTGCGGAACAGGTAACAGGCTACAGCCGGTATGTTGCGTTCTGTCAGTGGCGGAATTCGATCGCCCCGGTCTCGGCATCCATCGATTCCACGATGGCCAGTGAATCCAGATCATAGCCGGCCTCACGCAGGGCGTCGCCACCACCTTGGAATCCTTTCTCGATGGCGATGCCAATACCCTCCACGATCGCGCCCGCCGATTCGCACAGTTCGATGAGCCCGTTGAGGGCCTTGCCATTGGCGAGGAAATCGTCGATGAGTAGAACGCGGTCGCCTGCATTGAGGTACTTCTTCGAGACGATCACCGGGAACTCCTTCTGCTTGGTGAAGGAGTAGACGTGGGTCACATACTGTTCGCCGTCGAGATTGATGGACTGCGCCTTCTTGGCGAACACGACCGGGACGTCGTCGAAATGGGTGGCGGCGACGCAGGCGATGCCGATTCCCGATGCCTCAATGGTGAGGATCTTCGTGATGTGCTTGTTGTTGAAATGCTCGGCCCAGGCGGCACCCATATGGTCGAACAGCCGCACATCGCACTGATGGTTGAGGAAGGCGTCCACCTTGAGCACATTGCCCGGTTTCACTACGCCCTGTTCTCGAATACGTTCTTCAAGTTCCTGCATGTCGACCCTTTGCTCTGCTGTTCTGACCGTGAAACACGCCATGACATGGCGTCCGTATGGCGCATAGCATACGCCGCCCAAATGACCATGCGCATACGGGTGGGCCATGGCGTTGTGTTGAACATGGACTGTGGTACAACTGAAAGCCGAATTCGTGATGTGGAGAAAGGACATGCGTTGCCACAGGACGTTGATTTCATCGCCCGTCCACCCCAAGAGCTCATCGGCGATCTGAACGAGCAGCAGGCCCAGGCGGTGCAGTACCGTGGGCCCGCTCTGCTGATCGGCGCCGGCGCGGGATCGGGAAAGACGCGCGTACTCACGAGACGCATCGCGTGGATCCTCACCCAATTCGGGGCATGGCCAAGCCAAGTGCTGGCCATCACCTTCACGAACAAGGCGGCAGCCGAAATGCGCGAACGTCTTGGCGCATTGATCGGCGGCGTGGCCGATCGCATGTGGGTCTCCACGTTCCACTCTGCGTGCGTGCGCATCCTGCGTCGGGACGGTGAGCAGATCGGTCTCAAATCTGGCTTCACCATCTACGACACCGCGGATTGCGAGCGTCTCATCAAGCTCGTCTGCGCTGACTTCAATATCGACATCAAACGCTTCACCCCGCGATCCATCCTCGCCAGAATCAGCGACTACAAGAACCAGCTCACCGATGCGAGCACGGCCTTGGCTCAGTATGCTCCCGATTTCAAACCCGGCATGCGTCACTATTCCTTCGGCCAGATAGGCGATCCGGAGCCGGTGTATGCAGTGGTCTATGCCGAATACCAGTATCGTCTCGCCCTGGCGAACGCCGTGGATTTCGACGATCTGATCGTGCGCACGGTGGAGCTGCTGCGAACCCAGCCGCATGTCGCCGAATACTACCGCCATAAATTCCGCTATATTCTCGTCGACGAATACCAGGACACGAACCATGCCCAATATGTGCTCGTGCGTGAGCTTGCGGGTGTGGATGCCCATGAACCAAGTGATCCCATGGCCACAGAGGCCGGAAAGAGCGGGCCGGCGTGGGTCACTGTGGTGGGTGATTCCGACCAGTCGATCTACGCATTCCGCGGAGCAGACATACGCAACATCCAGGATTTCGAGAAGGACTTCCCGGATGCGCGCACGATCATGCTCGAACAGAACTACCGTTCCACGCAGACGATTCTCGATGCCGCGAATGCCGTGATCGCCCACAACAGTGCGCGCAAGCCGAAAAAACTGTGGACCGCACTCGGCGAAGGCGACAAGATCATCGGGTACGCGGCCGACACCGCACAACTCGAGGCGCATTGGATAGCCCAACAGATTCTCCACCTGCATGAGGAGAAGGGATTGCCTTACAGCGACATGGCAATCATGTATCGAGCGAATGCCCAGTCCCGTTCCCTTGAGGAGGGGCTCATTCAGGCGCATATTCCGTACCAGCTCATCGGAGGCACGAAGTTCTATGAGCGTCGTGAGGTCAAGGACGCCATTGCCTACCTGCAGGCAATCGTGAACCCGGCGGATGACATCAACATGCGCCGCATCCTCAACGTGCCCAAGCGAGGCCTTGGCACGCGTGCGGAATCACAACTCACGCTGTTCGCGAACGAGCACAACCAAACGTTCTGGTGGGCGATCGAGCAGCTTGAGGACATCGAGGGCATGAGTGCCCGTACGGCGAATGCGGTGCGCGCCTTCCGTGAACTCATGACGTCGCTGCGGACATTCGCCGGAGAGCATGACTCCAAGCCCAGCGAGATTGTGGCGCAGGTGCTCGAGCAGTCGCATATGCTGGAGCTGCTGCGCAAATCCGAGGATCCGCAGGATGAATCGCGTGTGGAGAACCTTTCCCAGCTGCAGTCGGTGGCCGCGGAGTTCGAGCAGAACACGCCGGATACCACCCTTGCAGGCTTCCTTGAGACCACCGCGCTGGTCGCTGATTCGGACCAGTTGCCGGGGGAGGGCCATGACAGCGGCAAGGTGACGCTGATGACACTGCATACAGCCAAGGGCCTGGAATACCCGATTGTGTTCCTCACGGGCATGGAGCAGGGCACCTTCCCACATTCGCGCGCCATGGAGAACATGGATGAGCTCTCCGAGGAACGCAGGCTCGCCTACGTTGGCATCACGCGTGCAAAGCGCAGGCTGTACCTGACACGCGCAGCCGTGCGCGCGCAGTGGGGGCGTCAGAGCGAAATGATGCCGAGCCAGTTCCTCGACGAGATCCCGGATTCCCTCATCGACTGGAAGCGTCGCGAAGCCGGTATGGAGCGTATGCGTTCCGGCTGGCGCAACGATGGTTTCGACGACGGCTTCTCCGACGAATTCGGCGGATGGGATGACGGGGATTCTGATTATGGTGCAGGCTCCTATGGGCGCTCGAGCTATGGGTCCTCGGGCCGCTCCCGCACTTCCTCGGGGTCGGCTTTCGGTTCCCACGCCTACGGTTCCTCGGGTACGGCGTCGAATGCCGCTGCAGGCACCGGGTGGGGGAGCGCCGCGACGTTCAAATCGAGTTCGGGCCAGACTGCATATGGTTCGGGATCGTATTCCTCGGGCCGCTCGCGAGGCTCCGGATCCTCTACGGGTGCATATGGAGCCCACCGGTCGCATGGAGGTTCCTCATCATCCCGTTCCTCGGCTTCCCGTTCGGGTGCCGTGCATACCAGGCACACCACTGCAAAGACACCTCAATCACAGGGAATGCCCATTTCGCAGATTGCCGCCGACAATGATCTTAATATCGCGGATTTCCATGTGGGAGACAGGATCACCCATGACCGTTTCGGATTGGGCAAGGTGGTTCAGACGCAGGACAAGGGCAAGAACTCGGTGATCACTGTAGATTTCGGCTCCACAGGTGTCAAGCGACTTATGCTTCGTCTGGCACCCATCGAGAAGCTGTAGCCCTGATGATCTGGCATCGGAGCGCCGAAGTCTACACCTTCACGGTATAATGCCCATTTGGTGCCTTATGCAATGGGGCACTGTCTGGGAGTCTTAGCCCATCAGTGGGTCGGCAGTCGCAAGACTGTTCGTGCTTGGCACGAGGAAGCACTGGAGAGGCTGGCTCAGTCCGACGCCATATGGTTGCCGGATTCCGTTCAGACAACGACAGAACAACGAAGGAAACATCATGTCGAATCGTTCCCGCCGTCAGGTGCGTCTTTCCCGCGCCCTCGGCATCGCGCTGACCCCGAAGGCACAGCGCATCTTCGAAAAACGTCCGTATGCTCCGGGTGAGCATGGCCGTACCCGCCGCCGCGCCGAGTCCGATTACGCGGTCCGCCTGCGCGAGAAGCAGCGTCTGCGCGCTCAGTATGGCATCTCGGAGAAGCAGCTCCGCGCCGCCTATGAAAAGGGCACCCACACCGCAGGCCAGACCGGCAACGCAATGCTCACCGATCTGGAGACCCGCCTCGATGCCCTCGTGCTGCGTGCCGGCATCGCCCGCACCACCGCACAGGCCCGCCAGTTCGTGGTGCACCGTCACATCCTCGTCGACGGCAACATCGTCGATCGCCCGTCCTACCGCGTCAAGCCCGGCCAGACCATCCAGGTCAAGCCGAAGAGCCAGACGATGGTTCCGTTCCAGATTGCAGCCGAAGGCACCCACCGCGACGTCCTGCCGCCGGTGCCGGGCTATCTCGATGTGAACCTCGCCTCCCTCAAGGCGACGCTGACCCGCAAGCCGGAGCCGGAGGAGATTCCGGTTCAGGTGAACATCCAGTACGTGGTCGAATTCTACGCCCGCTGATCTGGATCAACATACTGTAGGAACATACGGTATAAGGACATACATACACGAAGAGGCCCGCGGCATTTGCCCGCGGGCCTCTTCGTATTCGCAAGCCGGCGTCTCATTGGCCGACTGCGGCGCTCACGATTCCGCTGACCAGCGACATGATGAGCGAGCCGAGCACCGCCCACCAGAATCCGCCAATCGTCACGCCTACGTCGAACAGATTGATGGCAAGCCAGGAGGCCAGCTCCATGAACAGCCAATTGATCACCAAAGCCAGCAGGCCGAAGGTGAGCACGCTGAACGGCAGCGCCAGCATCTGCACCACGGGTTTGAGCGAGGCGTTGAACAGAGCCATGAATAGTGAGAAGGCGGCAATGCCGAGAATAGGGGGATGACCCACCACGTGCATTCCTGGAAGCAGCACCACCATCACGGCCGCCGCTATGGTGAGAATGAACCATCGAATGAGAAAATTGCCCATCACCCCATTATGCCCGAAGACGTCCACAGGCGAAATACGACGTCCGGGCGTCACGCCGTGCCATAATCGAAGCATGATCGTGCATGTTCATCTCGTCCGTCACGGACAGACATTCTTCAACCGCTACAACCGTCTCCAAGGCTGGTCGAACTCACCATTGACGCAAGCCGGACTCGACGATGCCATCCATGCGGGCAATGCATTGAAAGACATCACCTTCGCCGCAGCGTATTGCTCGGACACCACCAGAGCACAGGTGACGGCACAGACGATTCTCGATATCAATGCAGCCAATGGGCATGACGTGCCGGTGATTCATGCCGACATGCACTTCCGTGAGCAGTTCTACGGCTATTTCGAAGGGCAGGACATGGGAGCGGCCTGGCTCGCAGCCGGGGGCCCGCACGGTGCTCCCACCTACCATGCCATAGTCGAGCAGTTCGGACTGGGTGCCACCCGGGACTTCCTCAAGGAGGCGGACCCGTTCCACGACGCCGAGTCCGACGAGGAGTACTGGCGGAGAGTCGATGGCGCCTTCGCCCTCATTGCAGCTAACGCGGACCTTAGGGACGGCGACGATGTGCTCATGATCTCGCACGGCAATACGCTGTTGTCGTTGATGCAGCGCTTCGCTCCTGCGGGGTACGACCTGAGCGAACGACCGGCCAACGGCTCCGTGACCATGATTGACTTCGATACCGTCAAGTCACTGGACGATGCCATTGAGGTCATATCGTATAATCGACGCTAGCCGTTTAGGTCTGGGTGATTGGATAGGCTAAACGCGTATAAGTGTAGACGCAAACTGCTAGGAAAGAGGGCGCCATGGGTGCTGGAGAAATTGCGGGACTGATTGCGGCGATTGCATTTGCGATTCTTGCCGGTTTTCTGATCTACCCGCTGATCCGCTTGGGCAAGATGTTCGATCAGATCGCCGAAACGGTGAAACAGACCGGCGACCATGCTCTCCCCGCATTGGACGAGGGTGTGACCACCGTCAAGCAGGTCAACAAGTCACTGGGTGACGTCAATGAGATCTCCGGGGCGGCCTCGAGTACGATGAACAACCTCGGCGCCCTGATGAATCTATACGGTTCCTTCCTGGGCAAGCCGATCATCAAGCTGGCATCCACCTTCTACGCGGTCAAGGTGACAGCGGCGTCGTTCATGAACAAAGGGAAGAAAAACCAGCCCGCATCGGCGGAGCAGAAAGGCAAGGGCGAGTGATGTTCAAACGAGTGTTTTGGGTCGCCGCCGGTGTGGTGCTAGGCGTACTCGCCGTTTCCAAGGCCACCGCATACGTCAGGGCCAACACCCCGGACAAAGCCAGGCAGTTCCTCCTGGGGCCGGATCAGGAGAATGTGGGGATGCGTACACTGCAGGGCCTCATCGATCAGTTCAGGCAGGCCCAGCAGGCACGTGAAGAGGAGCTCAACCGGCAATACACCGCAAAGCTGAGTTGAAAAACACGCGAAGCCAATATCGTCAGTAGAACACCAATACAAGGAGACGCATCACATGCGCACCGCTGAAATCGCACAGCGTTATCTCAATTACTTCAAAAAGCAGGATCATCTGGTGGTGCCGTCCGCATCGCTGATCTCGCCCAATCCGACCACGTTGTTCACCATTGCCGGCATGGTCCCGTTCATCCCGTATCTCATGGGGGAGCAGACCCCGCCAAGCCGCCGCATGGCCAGCAACCAGAAGTGCGTGCGCACCCTCGACATCGAGGAGGTGGGAAAGACCACGCGTCATGGCACCTTCTTCCAGATGCTCGGAAACTTCTCCTTCGGCGATTACTTCAAAGAGGAGGCCATCCATTACGCATACGACCTGCTGACCTCGCCGCGCGAAGACGGCGGCTTCGGATTCGACCCAGAGAAGCTATGGATGACCACCTACACGGACGATGATGAGGCCCGTGCCATGTGGCGCAACGAAGGGGTGGATCCGGAACACATCCAGATCCTCGGCATGGAAGACAACTTCTGGACGACCGGCGGCCCCGGCCCCGGCGGCCCCTGCTCGGAAATCTACGTGGACCGTGGACCCGAATACGGCAAGGAAGGCGGCCCCATCGCCGACGAAAGCCGGTATATCGAGATCTGGGACCTCGTGTTCGAGAACTACATGGTGGACAACGTCAAGTCGAAAACAGACCTGCACATCGCCGGTGAGCTCAAGCACAAGAACATCGACACCGGTGCCGGTCTGGAGCGTCTGGCATACCTGCTGCAGGGCAAGAACAACATCTACGAGACCGATGAGGTGTACCCCGTCATCGAGGCGGCCGAGAAGATCACCGGCATCAAGTACGGCGAGAACAAGGAGGCCGACGTCAGAATGCGCGTCGTGGCCGACCATGTTCGTTCCGCGCTCATGATCATGAGCGACGGCGTGCGTCCGAGCAATGCGGGACGCGGCTATGTGCTGCGCCGCCTGATCCGCCGCACCATCGAAGCCATGCGTGTGCTCGGTGTGACCGATCCGGTCATGCCCCAGCTTCTGCCAGTGTCGGAACAGGCCATGGAACCGAACTATCCGGAGCTCGCCAACACCTTCCACGATGTGTCGGAGGCGGCATACGGCGAGGAAGACGCGTTCCGGCGCACACTTACCAACGGTCTGGAGATCTTCGACATGGCCGTCGCGAAGGCGAAGAGCACGGCCGAGGAAGCCAAGGGGGAGACCACCCCGGTTGTTTCCGGCGATGCCGCGTTCACCCTGCACGACACCTATGGCTTCCCGATCGAACTGACGCTGGAGATGGCGCAGGAGCAGGGGGTCAAGGTCGACGAAGCGAAGTTCCGCGAGCTCATGAACGAGCAGAAGTCCCGAGCCCGTCAGGATGCCCTGAAGAAGCGTCACAATGTCGATTTGAGCGAATACGACGACTTCAAGAACAAGCTGCATCAGCCAATCGAGTTCCTCGGATACACGGAGGTCTCCACCCGCAGCCGCGTGCTTGGCATCATGCTTGAGGGTGTCGGTTCGGTGCCGGCTGTGAGTGCGCCGGCAACCGTGGAGGTCATTCTCGACCGCACGCCGTTCTATGCCGAGGCCGGCGGACAGCTTGCCGATCAGGGTGAGATCATCTCCGATGATGGCGCCGTGCTTGAGGTGGACGATGTGCAGAAGCCAATCAAGGACCTCATTGTGCAGCAGTGCCGTTTGATCGAAGGCACGCTCGTGGTGGGAGCCGAAGCCACGGCAACCATCGACGTCGAACGTCGTGGTGCCATCGCCCGTTCGCATACCGCCACACATATCGTGCACAAGGCCCTGCGCGAGGAGCTTGGACCTCAGGCCACCCAGCGTGGCTCGGAGGATGCCCCCAACCGCTTGCGATTCGACTTCCAATGGTCGACGGCACCCACCAAGGAGCTCATGAGCGCTGTCGAGGCCCGCGTGAACGACCGCTTGCGCGACAACCTGCATGTGAGCACCGAGGAGATGAAATTCGACGACGCCATTGCGCTCGGCGCCATGCATCTGTTCGGTGAGAAGTACGGCGATGTGGTGCGTGTGGTCACCATTGGCGACGATGGCTGGAGCCGTGAGCTGTGTGGCGGCACGCATGTGGACTTTGCAGGCAAGATCGGTCAGGTGAACATTCTCTCCGAGGCATCCGTAGGCTCCGGTGTGCGACGCGTCGATGCACTGGTGGGGCAGAGCGCCTATGATTTCAACGCCCGCGAGCATGCACTGGTTTCCCAGCTCTCCGACACGTTGAACGCACGTCCCGATGAGCTGGCCGATCGCATCAACACATTGCTAGCCAAGCTCAAAGACTCCGATCGCCGCCTTGCCTCGATGTACGAGGCTCAGCTGGCGTCGTCGGTGCCGGAACTCGTTGAGGCCGCCGCCAATTCGACCGCCCCGGTGGTGGTGGTCTCGAAGAACGTCGGCCACTTCGGATCGTTCGATGTGCTGCGCAAGACCGTCATGGACATTCGCGGACGGTTGGGTGACGACAAACCGGTGATTGTCGCCCTCGCCGGCGTGAATGAGGACGACAAGCCTGTGATTGCCGTGGCCACCAATGAAGCAGCCCGCAAGGCGGGGGTGAAGGCCGGCGACCTGGTTCGCGGCGCTTCCAAGATGCTTGGCGGCGGTGGCGGCGGCAAGCCCGATTTCGCCCAAGGCGGCGGTGCCGATGCCTCGAAGATCGATGCCGCGCTGGAAGCCCTGACGCAAGAGGCGATGCGCGCCTGATGCCGGGAATCTGGCTGGGACTTGATCTCGGGAACGCTCGGGTGGGGGTTGCTGCCTCCAACCCCGAGCGTTCCTTCGCATACCCCGAGGGCAACATTCGCGTATACGGCGACTATTTCCAGGTTTTCGACGATGTACTGGACCTTATAGAAGACAAGGCCGAAGAAGGCACACCCGTGACGGCCATCGCCATAGGATTGCCGCTGCAGATGGACGGTTCCGCGGGAAGCAGCGCCAAAAAGGCGCAGCGGTGGGCGAAATCGTTGCGCAGAAGACTCGAGTCCGAAATGGAAGACCAGGACTCTCACATCGGCGTGATGCCGGATATCATATTCATCGATGAACGATTGACAACCGTCGACGCACACCGTCGTCTGTTCGACGCGAATGTCAGCAGCAAGCAACACCGAGCCGTCGTCGACCAGCAGTCGGCGGTTGAGATCCTCCAGACGGCTCTTGATCGTGCACGCGATAACACAGAGGAGTTTTGAAGTGTCCGACGACCTGCATGATTTCTTCAATGCCGACGAATCCTGGGACGATGGCGCCGAACCGGCGGCCATGCCACCCGCCCCTCCCCATAGCAGGCGCGAGATGCGACGCCAACGCGCGATGAGGAAACGCAGGAATCTCATCATCTGCATCATCGTCGTCATCGCCCTCGCCCTCATCTCGGTCGGCGGGGTGTTCGCATACCGGGCCGCACGGAACTGGCGTCGTACGAACATGGCCCATGAATCCCTCGTCGAGGATTATCCGGGACCGGGAGACACCGATGTCGCCTTCACCGTCAAGCAGGGCGAGGGCATCATGGAGGTGGGTGCCAATCTGGTGCAACAGCAGATCGTCAAGTCGGCAGACACCTTCGCCACCTATGTTTCCTCGAACGACAAGACATTGTACCCGGGGACCTATGCATTGAAGACGCATATGAAGGCGTCACAGGCGGCGGACATACTCTCCGACCAAGGCAACGCGAAAGGCTTCGCGGAGGTGCGGCAGGGCGAACGAGTGTCCACCGTGATCGAACGGATCTGCGCAGATAACGACATCGACAAGACACGGTTCGAAGCGATTGTCAACAACAGGGACGAGGCGTCGAAGATCCTTCCCGCAGAGGCGAACGGCAACTTCGAAGGCTGGCTGGAGCCTGGCACCTATACTGTGGGTGATGTCGCGACCGCTCCCGAGCGGCTGCTCAAAGAGATGGTGGACGCGCGCATTCGCAAACTCGACGAGATGGGCGTTCCCCAAGGCGCGGAACGCGAGCGCATGCTCATCATCGCTTCCATTGTGGAGGCGGAGGTGAACTCATCGGACTACTACAGCAAGGTGAGCCGAGTGATCTACAATCGTCTCGACAAAGACATGACGCTCGGCATGGACAGCACCGTGGCCTATGGTGCCAGCATCAACGGCATGCAACTGACCAACGACCAGTTGCAAGACACCTCGAATCCCTACAACACCCGTGTGAATCGCGGTCTGCCGCCGACACCGATCAGCAATCCGGGTGATGACGCCATCGAAGCGGCCATGCATCCTGCCGACGGCAATTGGCTGTACTTCGTGACCACCGATCTGAAGACCGGCGAGACAAAATTCGCCGACACCGACGAACAGTTCCAACAGCTTGTGCAGGAGTACCGGAGGAACAACCCCGACGCGAACTGACGAGCGGATGCGGAACCTGAATTTCAGCTGTCCACGGCGGCTGCGCCCCGTCATGCACAACACATGACGGCAAGTGCAGCCGCCGTTGCTATCACCGGGACGAACGGCACCCGCAGACGTCCCACCCCATCACCGGTGCGTCCACGCGAACGTACCCGGGAATACACGGAATAGGCGGGCACCCAACCTACACCGAGCACGCCCATGCACAGCCAGAACCACAGATAGCATTCGAGTCCGAAATACCCCGTGGCAAATCCCGCCATGCCACTGGCAGTGACATCACCAAGACCAAGCGCATGGCGGGGGATCGCCATGGCGAGCGAAAGCTGCACCCCGACTGCACCCACCAGCCCGAAGCAGGCGCAGACGAAGGGCCACAGGTCGTGCGAGCGAATCCCCGCTGTCAAGAAGACCACGCATTGCACGGCCACACCTGCCATGACCCATGGGCGCGGCACAATGCGGCGCCTCAGGTCGGTGACCGAGATCGCGAGTCCACAGACCAAGCTCGGTATAGTGATTAGCCAATACATATGGTTAAGATAGTCGGGATTGACGTAGAACAAAAGGAGTAGGCATGTTGCGTTGGCAGACCGCAGGCGAGTCCCATGGCGAGGCGTTGGTGGCGATGATCGAGGGGATGCCCTCAGGTGTGCGCGTGACATCGCAGGACATTCGCGATGCATTGGCGCGACGCCGTCTGGGGTATGGCCGTGGGGCTCGGATGAAGTTCGAGCAGGATCAGGTGCGCCTGCTGACCGGTGTGCGATTCGGCAGCACGTTGGGGTCTCCGATCGCCATCGAGATAGGCAACACCGAATGGCCGAAATGGACCGAGGTGATGAGCGCAGACCCACTTGACCATGAACTTGCGCGCGAGGGACGCAATGCGCCGTTGAGCCGTCCGCGACCGGGGCATGCCGATCTGACCGGCATGCGCAAATACGGTTTCGACGATGCTCGTCCGGTGCTCGAACGGTCCAGCGCCCGCGAGACGGCATCGCGCGTGGCGCTCGGCGAAGTGGCCGCGCTGTTCCTGGAGCAGGTGGCGGGCATTCGAACCGTGAGCCATGTGATCTCGATTGGCGGTGCCGGTGTGGAGAGTGACAACACGCCGCTGCCGGGCCCTGATGACGTGGCGGCCCTCGATGCCTCTCCGGTGCGCACACTGGACAAGGACGCTGAGGAGCGCATGGTGGCCCGCATCGATGAGGCCAAGGCGAAGGCCGACACGTTGGGTGGTGTGATTGAAGTCATCGCATACGGTGTGCCGGCAGGCATCGGCACGTACGTGGAATCGGATCGTCGGCTGGACGCCGCCCTGGCCGCCGCGGTCATGGGCATCCAGGCAATCAAGGGTGTGGAGATCGGCGATGGATTCCTGGAGGCTGGCCGCCCCGGTTCCATGGCACATGATGAGATGGTGCCAGGCGATGATGGCTGCATTGCACGCTTGTCGAATCGTGCCGGCGGCATCGAGGGCGGTATGTCCAACGGGCAGCCGATTCGGGTGCGCGCGGCCATGAAACCGATTCCCTCCATACCGCGCGCCCTGCGCACCGTGGACATCACCACCGGAGAGGCCGCCCAGGCCATCAATCAGCGCTCTGACAGCACCGCAGTCCCGGCTGCCGCCGTGGTGGCGGAGGCCATGGTGCGTCTGACACTGGCCCAGCACCTGCTGGAGAAATTCGGAGGCGACAGCATCGAAGAGACGCGCCGCAACATCGAAGGCTATCTGGCCTCGTGGCCGGAGCACATGCGTTAGGCGGTTGCAGGGCATGGCACATAACCACAGGCACGCGGGCAAACCCCGCAGGCAACCGCAGGCCGTGATCATCGGCATGATGGGTGCGGGAAAGACTCGACTCGGCAAGGAGATGGCGCAGATGCGCGGTCTGCCATTTCTCGACGCCGACGTGGAGATCGAACGCGAGATCGGCATGAGCATACCGGACTATTTCGCACAATATGGGGAACCGGCATTTCGCGAGGTGGAGCGTGATGTGGTGTGCGATATCCTGGATTCCTTCGGCGGCATCTTTTCCCTGGGAGGCGGAGCGCCGATGACGAAGGCCATACGTCGGCGCCTGGCACAGTATGTGGCCCGGGGCGGCAAGGTGGTGTATTTGAAGGCCGACCCACATGAAGCCATGGAACGTGCCAACCGGGGAGGCGGTCGCCCCATGCTCACAGGCGATGCCGAGAAACGCTGGATGTCGCTGTTCAGACAACGCGACCCCGTATACCGTCAGGTGGCGAATCTGGTCGTGCCAACGCGGGGTATGACGCCCAAAGCCGCGGCGAAAAGGATGATAGAAATGGTTGCAGAGCACACTGTACATGTTGATGGCAGGGGAATCGAACCCTACGATGTGCGCATTGGGGAAGGAGCGTTGAGCCACCTGCCTGAAGTGCTGGGCAAGCAGCCCGTGCGCGTGGCGCTCATTCACACGCAGTCCGTGCAGCGCCATAGCGACCGTGCTCGCGGACTGCTGCGTCAGGCAGGTTATGAGGTATCGGACATTGTGATTCCTGACGCCGAGGCCGGCAAGACCATCGAGGTGGCCAATGGGATCTGGCAACGGCTGGGCACGGAGGGCTTCACCCGTTCGGATGCCATTGTGGGCATCGGCGGTGGGGCCTGCACGGATTTGGCAGGATTCGTGGCAGCCACGTGGATGCGCGGCATCCGCTACGTGAACTGCCCTACGTCGCTGCTCGCCATGGTGGACGCCTCCACCGGTGGCAAGACCGGCATCAACACCCCTCAAGGCAAGAACCTGGTCGGTTCGTTCTACACGCCGGCCGGCGTGCTGGCGGACCTCCGCACGTTGACCACGCTGCCCAACGACATCTTCATCGAAGGGCTGGGCGAGGTGGCGAAATCCGGGTTCATCATGGATCCGCAGATCCTGCGCATCCTCGAGGACCATGCCGCCGAACTGCGCGCGTTCAGTGGCGAGACATTCCTGGGCACGCCTCTGGAGGATGTGGTCAGTGAGCTCATCGAGCGCACCGTCCGTGTGAAGGCCCATCATGTGAGCGCAGATCTCCGGGAGGCCGGATTGCGTGAATTCCTCAACTACGGCCACACCTTCGGTCATGCAATCGAACAGCTCGAGCATTTCCGCTGGCGTCACGGCAACGCCGTGGCCGTTGGCATGGTCTATGCCGCCGAGCTGTCGAGCCTGACCGGGCACCTTGACCGTGACACGGTGGACTACACAAGGTCTCTGCTCACCAGCCTCGGTCTGCCGACATCGTGGAACGGCGCCGGCTTCGATGAGGTCCTCGCATTGATGCATCGTGACAAGAAAGCCCGTGGCAACACGCTGCGGTTCGTGGGCCTTGAACAGGTGGGGGAGCCGTTCCATCTGAACGACCCCGATTCGGAGGCCGTAGAGGAGGCCTTCCACCGTGTGCAGAACCCGTGAATGGAATCGGTCCGGCAGGTGCGAGGTGAATATACGCCCAGAATGCAAAGTGGGAGCCGACCACCCATACACGCTCCGGCCTCGCTATAGTGGAGAGCAGCCAACGGCAACGAATTGGAGGGACAATGGCAACGAAGTCACAGCCGATCAAGGTCATGGTGGTCAATGGGCCGAATCTGGGGCGGCTCGGAGTGCGTCAGCCGGATGTGTACGGTTCGCAGGATCTCGAGGAGCTGCGTCGACTCTGCACCCGGTGGGGGGTCGAATACGGCCTTGACGTCGATGTGCGCCAAACCGATGACGAAGCGCAGATGGTGCATTGGATGCACGAGGCCGCGGACCGGCGCATCGCCGTGGTGATGAACCCCGCCGCCTTCACCCATTACTCCTATGCGTTGGCCGACGCCGCGCACATGGTGCTCGACGCGGACCTGCCGCTCATGGAGGTGCACATCTCGAATCCAGCCGCACGCGATGAGTTCCGCAAGCGTTCGGTGATCAGCCCGGTGGCCACCGGCACGATCACGGGACTGGGTTACCTGGGATACAAGCTCGCACTCGAGGCCGTCGCAGAACTGACCAAGAGCTGAGATGAACGCGGCGCGGGAAGCTTCCGCTATCCGTGTGACACCTCAAGGTGATGAATGGCACGGGGACGGCAGAGTACACTCTGCCGTCCCCGTGCCATTCATCACCAGATCCTCAGATCAATCAGCTCAGTCCGGCTTCCCTTCCTTCGCTGGTACGATTCCATTGGAGTTTGGAATTGTACCCATGCGGTGATGACGCTCTGTCGTCACGTACAGAGCTGAGGGCATCCATCCACCAGTGCTCACGTTCGATGACTGTGCGGTCGGGCACGCGTGGGTCAAAGATGTCGAGGATGGAGTACTGGAAATACTGCTCGATGTATTCCACGCCGTGTTTTGCGACAAGGTCCTTGAGCAGCGCATTGCCGCCAGTGTGGTCTCCGTTCGCGTATTCCTCCCATCGGGAGAGCAGACCTTGTGCTCCGCCATGGCGGCTGTATGCTGATCCGACGTAGTGCCAACCGGTACGCGTGTCGGTCTGCAGATACACGGCGTTGACGGCTCCTAGCGCGCCACGCCATTCGTCGTTATGCACAGCGGCTACAAGCTCGGAGAACGATAGCCGCACGTTGTCGTAGCCAGGGAATGGCATTGCCGAGACCGGCGACTGCGCAATCTTCTCGACGAGCATCGTATCGAAGAAGCGAGAACGCAATCCGGCATCGGCCATGCCGTTCACCATCTGCGTCGCGCCGCGCCTCTTACGGTACACGACGACGGTGCGCGCCTCGAATGGGAGGAAACGTTCGATTGGCTTGCGCTGGTAGACTTCGTCATTCCCCTGCATCACCGTTTCGCCGACCTCATAGCCTCCGATGAACAACCAATGGATCGCGGGTTTCTCCCGTCCATCGAGCTGGATGAATTGCAGCACCTTGGGCTGCCGTATGTTTCCTCCGGCCTTGCTGCCGTTCCAGCGGCGTGTGAACACCCAATCCATGAGCTCGTCGTGATGCTCGTAATACATCGTCATTGCATCGAACCACGCGCCGCTACTTTGGTTCAATCTGATTGCATACTCCGAAAGCTCCTCTTCGCTGAGGCCGAGCATTTCAAAGAACCTAATTGGTGGATTGTTGTTTTCCATGATATGTTCCTTTTCTGTATCGTATGGTTTGCTGTTTCCGCTACACATCACGAGACGTTCGCAATCGGCGACGCGCATGTCGATAGGCCACATCCAGCGCATTCGCCCCATGGATCATCATGTCGAACCATTCCTCGCCAATGGTGAAGCTCGCTGTTTCGAATAACACAAGATCAGCCGGTTCCGCGGCCTGCGGGTGTCGTCGGAAAACGGACAGGGAACCCGTCAATCGCGGAATCTGGCCAAGGCACAGTGAGGGGAGTGTTTTCGGGTCCTCTTCATCAAAGGCAATGAGTTCGCTGTCAAGGTCGATGAAGGCAATATGTGTGTTCGCGGCGGTTATGGTGATTTCGAGCAGCTGCACCGTCTGCCATAGTCGGTCTATGGCCTCGTCATAGATGTTTGTGCCATGTTCGTCGTCGATGAGCTCTCGATAGAACGGTTTGTCGTCGAACGCCATGATGTTCAGTTCGCGGAATTCGCCGTCTGGCATGCCCACGCATTGCAGGCGTGCGATGGATGTGAACGGAATCGGTACGGTTTCGGCTCTGTCGTCCGATGGCGAAGTGACCGTCCAATCCGACCACGCGAGCGTGGACAGCCAACCTGTGACTGCCTGTTCAAGTTATTTTGCACGTAGTGGGCGTGGAACACCGGTGTTCTGGCGAATGCGATAACGGAACCCAAGCGTGGTCATAGGTGCCTTCTTCGATGCGCGGACAGTAACTTTGCATCATGATAACTTATATAAAAGATAAAATGATGGCAGACACGCTCCTTTGCGTGTTTCGGCCTGTCTACCGGCTGTTGAGGATTGTCATCTTGTTGGTGACAGATTCAGGCGGGATGATTGCGTGCTCGTCGAAGTAGGCGATCGGGTTCTTTGAGTCATTGCGCTCGAATGTCTTGCCAATCCAAGGTTCATAACGCTCTCCGGCGAGGTCTCCGAGGAACCACATACGCATGTCCTCGCGCTTGACGATGCCTTTGATCTTGGCGACGCAGACGACGACGTTGTCCGGATTGAGGACAATGCCGATGTCGCATCGCACGGCACGGCCTGGTTCCAGCTTCCACCATCCGGCGCTGCAGCTCCAGACCTCTTTCTGGCTGAGCCCGTCGTGCCAGCCGATGGCGGCGATTGTGTTGTTGTCAGGATCTTTCTCGTCGTAGTCCAGGATTTTCCGCGGTCCGATTTTCATGGTGACGATTTCGGCCATCATCGCCCTTCCGTGCAAAGTACTTCGTTATCTTTGTACCAAGATGGAGCAACATTCGGGCATGTCGTGACCGTTGCGAGCTTTGCATGTCGGTTTGACAGGGCGCTGTGGACAAATTAGGCTGGTTTGAAACCATATCTTTTATAAAAGATATAAAGATAGGAGTGGCGATGGGGCGCAGGGACATGGAAGTCGGCGATGCCGTGGCCGTCAATGATAATGGGTGCAAAGGGATAGGATTCGTCGTCGCATCCTCCGATGACCCAGAAAAGACGGGTGGTGTGGGAGCGGCTGGAAGAACAGCATATCTGATCCGATGGGTGCTTGGCAAGAATCTGCAGCACGGCACCACGATGGGTGCGCGCGGTGAGTCATGGTTGAATGATGATCCGAAGCGCATTCGCATCGACGGAGTGCAGGGTTATACCATGCCAAAGCGTTTCATGGGCAGGAATGTCGCAAGGCTCTGTAAGGGCGACAACGAGTTCATCGGCTTGCCTGCGCCGCACGACGCGTCGATGCGGATGCCGATGGTACGTCTGGCCGCGGTGTCTGTCGTCTGCGTGCTCAGCATCGTGTTGTCGTTGGTGTTCGTGCGCAACCGAGAACAGACGCGGCTTCCGATGCAGCAGTCCGTTTCCGCAGAGTCGTCAATCGATGGTGGGGATGCTGGGATCCCGGGCTCTGGTGCTGATAATCCGTACTATTACGATGAAAGTTCCGGCTGGACACAGGAAGATTCGAATGAAGGGTCCGCACAGTCGGATACGAATACCGCGGACAGTGCGGACGATAGTGGCGCCACTGCGGGGAATTCGGGATTCGATCCCGACAACATCAGGGGCACATGGTGCAGAAGCGATGGCGTGACCTGCGTCAAGATCACGCCGCAGACCGAAGGCAATACCTCTCCTCTCGTGTTGGATACGTCGCGGATGGGGGACCTCAACCCACTGCCGAACGGCCAGACGACAATCCCATTGGGGTATGTCCATCAAGATAATCCCAATACTTCCTCTGGCGCGCAGCAATTGATCACACAGTATACTTATCGCATCGATTGCGAGGTTTGGGCGCAGTATTACAACAATGTGGCGTGCGACGGTGAGGCGGTGCACACGGTAGACATGTCATTGCCAGACGTACCTCGGTCAGGTATTAAATTCGTACAGAGACCACTTTCAGTAACACGAGTGATTTCAACAAGTGATTCACCTATCGAAGGCTTGGATGACTCGAACCCGCCTACGCGAGCAGTGTACCTTGTTGTTGAGCCTTATGGGGGACGGGCCGCTGATTCGGTATCTGACGACACGGTGTTCTATTGGAGGTCATACTAGTGGACGCTACTGGAACGCTTACGTTAAGGAAAGGATGATCATGGCACGGCGCACAATGAGGGAACACGATGTCGTCATCGTTGATTACTCGGATCTCAACGCGATTGCGATCGTGACGGATCGATCCGAGGATCCGAAGATCACACAGGGGATAGGCGGCCCCGGCGTACCCGCCTTCAGGCTCCAATATGTTGCTGGGCTGACGATGGTCGAAGACAAGGTCGAACCGGCGGTGGGTTTCATCTGGCTCAATGACGACCCTGAGCATATATCGATCGTCGGCGTCAACGGATGCCTCCTGCCGTCGACATTCTATGGCGTGGACATGGTTCAGGCGTTCCGGGACATCGGTGTTGACTGCGGTGACGGTACGGAGTCTGATGATGCGTCATCCAAGCTGATTTCCGACTTCATATCAAACGAGCCTCTTGATCAGGTGCTGTCTGCGGATGCGTGGCGTTTGGATGATTATCCGCCGCGGCGTCGCCTTGATCTGCTTGCCAGAGCACAGAAGACGCTTGAATTCACTGACGGGGCGCGTGAAAAAGCGGCCGATGAAGTCGCAACCGCACGGCAGGCCTTTGAAAACGCCTGTGCTGTATTGCGCAAGCGACTTGTATGGGCGGTGTGGTGTGTGGCGATCATCCCAGGTGCGTATTTTGCGATAGCGGCATGTCGAGCCGACGTGGAGACGGCTGGGCGCCTTCGTGGGATCATCACACTGCTCATGGCCATTGTTTTCGGCGTTCTGATCACCTCGGCCATACGGGAAGGCAGGTTGGCGAGGAAAAGCCGCTCAACATTGCTGGCAGCGTTGGCGGCGCAAGGCGTGCAGGAGAATTTCACGTATGCCCAGGAGCTGAAGATCGAGCCGATTTTGAGAATGATTCCGCAGGAATACCGCGATGGGACTCAGATTGGCGCCATCATCGAGCTGCTTACGAGTCCTGCGACTCCCGATTTCGCGCAAGCTACGACGCAATGGGATGCGCTGCTGCATCAGTACAAGATGGAACAGTTGCACACGCGGCAAGGAGAACAGTCCGATCTGCGAGCCCGATATGAACAAGATGCCGAGACCATCAGGCAGACGGATCTGTCGGACGCCTGGAATGAGTTCGACGCGCAGGAAGCCCGCACACAGTCGGTGCGTCAACGCAATGACGAGTTGCGGCTTGCCATTCAGAGGCGTGGATTGGAGCCGGACACCATATTGGAAAAGCTCGGGCACAACTAGAAACGAGGGAACGAACAATGGACGTGAGGGTACATGAATTACAGCTGACGCGAGCACGGGCCGAGCAGTTAATGGACAGGCAGCGAAAAGCCAATGCAGTAGCCAATATGCAGCGTCGACGTGCTCCGGAGCTTGCATACCTTGAAGAACGACGCCGCCAGACAATCGATTTCGCGACGTTGACGATTGCGGGTCTATCTCTGCTGACGGTGGCTGTCATCGTCGGACGAGTCTATGCCATGTGGATGTATGCAATCGCATGCGTCGGCGTGGTCGTCTGCGGTTTCGCGCTCATCAGTGCCGTGCTGTTGCTCTTGCGCGGTGCTGTAGTAAACCGTGCTGTGATTGAATTGTCAAAAGCGGCTGTACTTGCACGTTCACGGGTCGGCGATGATCCCGATAGGGCGGGACAATCCCAGAATGATGCCGATACCGTGCGAGCGCTGTTCACCGGACAGGCGGCAACGGAACAGGAAGTGGAGCCATGTACCAAGAACTACGCCCTCAACAGGCGGCTCGAGCAGAACGAGCGCGCTGCCTTGGAGCAGCTGGGCCGACAAGCTGATGATGCCGCACGGGAATATCAGTCTGTGGTTGGCCAAGTCGCGACATTGCGCGGTGACACGGAATCCTCGCATGCGCAGGAGCTTGATCTTGAGCGGCAAAATAAACTGTTTGAAGCGTTTGTCAATGAACATGGTTGGTGAAGAGCTAACCAGATAATTAATTCGGTTGGCAACCAGCATCCCCGTCGCATCCGCGGCGGGGATTTTTCGTGCAAACGTGCGCATGATGCCTGATGGCATCGATCATATGGTTTCCGGATGCCTGCAATGACGCGACATCCGAATGCAATCGGTTGCGGACTCCGGTACGGCAAACCATGTGTCATGCGTGCAATGCGCGGCGGGGGGACTTCAAACACGCAGGGCAAAGCGACGAAAATGCGTCGGAGGATGCACGCAATCGGAAAACGTCATACACTGATGGAGATTCCATGCAAACGTATGCATGCGCTCATTGTCGAAGACCTGTGGAATCCGCGCATGGCCGCGCGCAAGATGCATACGTCAGGAAAGAGGCGATTGCATATGCGCAGTTGCATTGCGTCGCCACTGGATTAGAAGGACAGGAACGACATGGTTATTCAGCACATGCACACCGCGTTTCGCCGGACCGCAGGCATCGGCGTGGCATTGGCCACGCTGTGCGCCGATGTGGTGATCGCGGCACCGAATGCGGCGAATGCGGCGCCAGCCGACACCGGCAGTCCCGGCTGCCGAAGGCCACGGGCATACAGATGATCGCATTCCAGCAAACATGAAATACCATCGCGGAAGAATGCGGGCGCACCTATGGGCCCTAGGGGATTCGGTATGTGGAGGTGTCTCCTCCCCAGGAATCGATCCGAGGCACCCAGTGGCGGACCTCCTACCAGCCGGTCAGCTATCGGCTCGATTCGAAACTCGGCACCGAAGCCGAGTTCAAGGCCATGGTGGAACAGTGCAATGCGGCAGGCGTCGGCATCATCGCCGACGTCGTGCTCAACCAGACGACCGGGTCGGACGTCGCCGCAGGTGAGCAAACAGGCGTCGTGGGCACCAGATACAACGGTACGACCGGCGACTACCCAGGATTCACCGGCGAGAGCAACCGGTACCCCGACGGCGTGACCGCCGCCGACTTCCACGACTACGACAACGGTGCGAACATCTCCGACTACAAGAACCAGCAGGAGGTGCAGGAAGGCCGTTTGAGCTCGATGTGGGACTTCGACACGTCGAGCGAGAAGGTGCGGCAGATCCAGTCGGATTACCTGACCAAACTCTACAACATGGGCGTACAGGGCTTCCGCATGGATGAGGTCAAGCACGTCAACAACGAGGATATGAAGGCCATCAAGGACTAGATGGCCAGGAAGATCGGCAAGAGTGCCGACGACATCTACTGGATTCAGGAGGTCATCGGCAACGCGAACGAGGCGCCCGGCATCCAGCCGCGCAACTATCTTGGAACAGGCACCGTCACACAGTTCGACTACAAGTCGGACCTCAACGCCAAATTCAAAGGCAAGATCGCCGGACTCAAAGACCTTTCCATGCGCATCGGCGACCTATCGCAAAACCCGAACGCGGTTGAATCCAAGGATGCGAACGTCTTCGTGCCGAACTGGGACACCGCCCGCAACGACGGCGCGATCACGTACAAGAACGGTTCGATGTACGCGCTCGCGAACGCGTTCATGCTCGCCTACGACTACGGCACGCCGCGTCTGCTCTCCGACTATAAACGACCTTGGCGCGACATACGAAGAGAATGGCACCGCCTTCAAACTGTGGGCTCCGACGGCACAGAAGGTTGAGCTCGTCACTTTCAGGTCCGCTGATTCCGCGGACGCTGAAGAGGCCGCTGTCGTGGAAATGAGACTTGGTGAGAAGGGCGTGTGGAACGCTACCGAAAAGGTTCCTTCCAGCGCCGCCTACATCTACCGTGTGTCTTTCGCGGACGGCACGACGAACGATTCCGCAGACCCGTATGCACGCGCATCCGTAGTCAATGGACGCCGTTCCGTCATTCTGTCCAACGCAGTGACGACCGTCAAGGATTTCAGGCGAATGGCCCCATTCACGAAAAACACCGACGCCGGCATTTTCGAAGCGCACCGCGGCAAGTATTTCGGCATGATTAAGCACGGGACGAAGAACTCCAAAGGCAAAGCGACTGGCGTCGACTACCTGAAGGAACTCGGCGTCACGCATGTGCAGATCCAGCCGAATGCTTACGAGCTCGACATCCACAACTCCACGGTCGCGTTCTTCAACGATTCGATTCGCGACGGTCTGAAGGGTTTCGTGTTCTCAACGGAAGACACCGGTTTCGCAAGCAGCAAGCCGAACACCGAGGGTCTGATCCTGAACAACATGCTCGGCTGCCAGAATCCGGAAGGCATCTCGAAAGGCTCATTCTGCACGAACGGCAACGCGAACGTGAAATACGGCAATGCAGGGCAGATCGTCAACTATGTTGAGATCCATGACAATCTGACGCTCAACGACAAGCTCAATGTCTCGCTATTCGGCAAGAAGACCGACGATGAGCTTGACGCAGCGCAGAAGACCGAGAAGATCACGGTTTCGAAGCTTGATGATTCAGCGGTCTTCCTTGCTCATGGCGTCTCCGAATTCCAGGTGGGCCAGGAGATGCTGCGCACGAAGGGCGGCGACGAGAACAGCTACAATGCTGGCGATGACACCAACAAGCTCGACTGGGATCGCCCCAACGACGCCGAGTACGCGGACAACGCGCAGTACATGCGCGGTCTGATCAAGATTCGTAAGCGCAACGCTGTGCTCCGTGTCGGCGCCTATGGCACGATCAACAAGAACGCGAAGGTGGTGTAGTCCGCCGAGGGCCTCGTCGCATACGAGGTCAAGGATGACAACGGCGTGAACTACGTGGTTGTGCTCAACCACAATGATCAGCCAACTGATCTCAATGGTGTCACCGCAGGCAAATACGGCGTGCTGGTCTCCAATGGCAAGACCTATCTGCATCCAGCAGTCTCCGATACGACGGCAGCTGCAGCTGTTGCCGCACCAGCGGATACCGGCAAGGATGTCTCGAAGGCAGGCAGCACTGTGCAAATCGCGGGCGGCGATGCCATCGCGGTTCCTGCCAGGAGCGCCCTGCTGCTCGGCCCAACCGCGGTGATGAGTGAGCCGGACAATCCGGATAACCCGAATAATCCGGATAACCCAGATAATTCGGATCAGCCTGACAAGCCAAGTGGCGACAACGCACATAATGGCGCCAACAATGCGGCCAATGGTGCGAACAACGCGTCAGCCTCACATGGCGGTACGGCGTCCACTGGCTCGTCGATTGCAGTCATCATTGCGATGGTCATTGTGCTGCTCATCGCCGGCTCCGGCATGTTACTCAGGATTCACTCTCCCCATGAGCGAACATTGAACCGGCAAGAGACAAGTGCCTGAATAGGCGAAATACAAGAGGGCGTGTTCACAAGGTGCGCCCTCTTGTTGATGGAGCGAGGATGATGCAACGCAGTGTCGAGCAAAGTCCCTTTGTGCATGTCATGCCGGAGCGATACCATGAAGACCCATGGTTAGAAGACAACATGGCAATGCTCAAGAACACGTCACCAAGCATATTTTCGTCACTGGCGGCGTTGTTTCCTCCCTTGGCAAGGGTCTTACCGCTTCCTCTCTCGGACGTCTGCTGCGCAGCCGGGGACTGCGTGTGCTGCAGCAGAAACTCGACCCGTACATCAATGTCGATCCCGGCACCATGAACCCGTTCCAGCATGGCGAGGTCTATGTGACCGAGGATGGCGCGGAAACCGATCTCGACATCGGCCACTACGAGCGTTTCCTGGACGTCTTCCTTTCACAGAAGGCGAACGTCACCACCGGCCAGATCTATCAGGAGGTCCTTCGCAAGGAACGCGCTGGTGAGTACCTCGGCCAGTGCGTGCAGGTGATCCCGCATATCACGAACGAGATCAAATCCCGTATGCGTGCGCAGGCCTCCGATGACGTCGACGTGATCATCACCGAGATCGGCGGCACAGTGGGTGACATCGAATCGCAGCCGTTCATGGAGGCCGCACGTGAGGTGCGTCGTGATCTCGGTCCCGGGAACTGCATGTTCATCCATGTATCGCTTGTGCCCTACATCGCCGCCGCCCATGAGCTCAAGACGAAGCCGACGCAGCATTCCGTGATGATGCTGCGACAGCTCGGCATCTCGCCGGATGCACTCGTACTGCGCAGCGACCGTCCGCTCAACCAGTCCATCAAAGACAAGATCTCGCTCATGTGCGACGTCGACTCCGAGGGCGTGGTGAACTGTGTGGACGCCAACAGCATCTACGATGTGCCTAAGGTGCTGTTCGACGAAGGTCTCGACGCCTATGTGGTCCGAGAGCTCGGCCTGCCGTTCCACGACGTAGATTGGGACGAGTGGGAGGACCTTCTTGAACGCGTGCACCACCCCAAGCATGAGGTGAACATCGCCATCGTCGGCAAGTACATCGACCTTCCCGATGCCTATCTTTCGGTCACCGAGGCCATCAAGGCAGGCGGTTTCGCCAACTGGGCCAAGGTCAACGTGAAATGGGTCGCCGCTGATCTGTGCGAGACGGAGGCCGGTGCGGCTGCGGCCCTCAACAATGTCGACGGCATCGTGATTCCGGGCGGCTTCGGCATTCGTGGCATCGACGGCAAGATCGGCGCCCTGCGCTTCGCACGCGAGCACAAGCTTCCGGCACTTGGACTGTGCCTGGGGCTGCAGTCGATGGTGATCGAATATGCCCGTGACGTGCTCGACATCAAGGATGCGAATTCCTCGGAGTTCGACCCGGAGTGCGCGAATCCCGTCATTGCCACGATGGAGGAGCAGAAGGACATCGTCGCCGGCAATGGCGACATGGGCCATACGATGCGTCTGGGCTCCTATCCGGCGGAACTGCTCGAAGATTCGCTGGTCGCCAAGCTCTATGGGACCACCCATGTGACTGAACGCCATCGTCATCGTTACGAAGTGAACGTGGCATACAAGGATCGTCTGCGCGAGGGCGGTCTGGTCATCTCCGGCCAGAGCCCCGACGGGGAGCTCACCGAATTCGTGGAACTGCCGCAGGATGTGCATCCGTTCTATGTCGCCACCCAGGCGCATCCGGAGTTCAAATCGCGCCCGACCAAGCCGCACCCGTTGTTTGCCGGTTTGGTGAAGGCTGCGTTGGACCATCAGGAGGCGCGTGACACCAAGAAGGCCACTGCCGAATAGGGCTTAGGTGCCGTCGGTGAGGCGGCTTTGTGAAGAATGCACGAAACATGGTCATGAACCGCTTGCTGTTCATGACCATGTTGCATAATATGGACAGGCCCAATTCCTTTTGGGATTTCTTTGGGGAGTGTTTTCAAGGAGCAATATGACTTTTCCATCCGGCAATGGTGGGTTCTCTTCGAACGGAGCCAGCAATCAGGTGCCATCGGATGCCAGCGACATGCGTGATTTCGAGTCGACGCAGGTGTTCACGCCGATGCAGGATGTGCCACTGCCTCCACAGCTCCCACAGCAGCACGATTCCAATGCAGGCATGAATGGGCCTGCCGCAGGAAAGAGGCACCATGTATGGCCATGGATCGTGCTGGCGCTGGTCGTCGTGCTGGCAGGTGCCTGTGCCGGTCTTGTGGCGTTCTTCAATACCCGCGCGCTGCCTGGCACCACGCTCTGGGGAGTTGACGTGTCCGGAAAGACGCAGCAGCAGATTGCCCAGGCCATTTCCAACGAGGTGGATGGCACCAAGATTCCGGTCAGCTACGAGGGCAAAACCGGGTCGGTCACGCTGGCGGACCTCGGCGTCAAGGTCGATGCACAGCAAATCGCCCAGGAGGCAGTGGATGCGAAACGCCATGAGAACGTATTCGCCCGATATGCACCATGGGCGAAGCATGACGTGAACCCGGCCATCGATGCCAAGGATGCGAATCCGGAAGCCCTCGATGAGCAGCTGGGCACCAACAGCGTCAAACCCGTCGACGCCAAGCTGCAGGTGGGCGATGATGGCAGCACCATCGCGGTCATCGAAGGCACTGAGGGTCACGGGGCCGATCCGACCGAGACCGCCAACGAGGCGGTGCGTGTCGTGCAGTCCCTGGGAGCGCAGGAACCGAAGACCGTGGAGGTGCAGCTCAAGACCATCTCGCCGGCGATCACCACCGATGAGGCGAACAAGGCCAAATCCACGTTGGACAAACTGATGGCACAGAAGCCGGGCGTGTACATTGGCAAGGAACGGTTCGCCGCATTCACACCGTCTATGATCCTCGCCGCGACGACGATCGACCCGAACGGCAACGGCACGCTGCCGCAAGGCCAGATCCGCAACGGCAACGTCGTCTACGATGCGACTGCCCTGCAGAAGGCATATGACGAGCAGATCAAGCCGAACATCAAGTCCACCAAGGAAGATCGCGAGGTCATCGTCAACAACAACGGCACCGAGATCGAAGTGATCAAGGAAGGCCATGACGGTGTGACACTCGACGATGGTGCAGACGCCAACATCGGCACCAAGGCGATCGATGCGTTTGGCAAGGGGAACGGGACCGTGTCCGTTTCCGGCAAACTCGACCCGATGAAGGTGAAGGAGACAAAACGGCACGTTGTGGTCGATCTCTCGGATCACACCGTGACCGCTTTGGAGAACGGCAACGCGGTGAAGACGATGCATATGTCCGCAGGCCAAGGCAACGACTATGCCACCGGCAAATGCCAGGCCTCGGGCGACATGTGCACGCCGGAAGGTGATTTCGAGATCTGGCTCAAATACCCGTCTCAGAACATGTCGGGCACATTGACGCTTTCGGACGGCAAGAAGGAGACGTGGGACGTCAAGAACGTCGGCTTCGTCAACTATTTCTCGAAGAGCGGCTGCGCCATCCATCGCATTGCCACGCAGACCCCATACACTGATGCGCAGATTCAGGCCCTGGGTGAGAACACCTCCCACGGTTGCGTCGGCATCGGCTGGGACATGGCGGAATGGTTCTACAACTGGTGCGTGGATGGCACCAGCGTGCACGTCCAGCAATAAGGGGCAACAAAACTAGAAGGCCCGGCGAGTTCTAGAACTCGCCGGGCCTTCGTTATCCGAATGCGTGCCACATGGGGCGGCTGCCATCGTCGTCGAGTCTTGCGGACGTGATGAACATTACGGGAGAAAAGTGATGAAAAACCTAGATTTTTGTCATTCCTTCTGTTAGGTTAGGACAGGAACGAATTTGATAGGAGGCAGCGCAAGTGGCAGATAACCAGGCGCCCCATGCCGCACGGGATGTGGAGATGAATCAGTACATCGCCGATCGCGGTCGCGTCAATGAAGACAAGCTGCGACAGGACGACGAGATCATCGAGCAGTTCGGCGAATACGGCTACGGATGGCATGATTCCGACGCCGCAGGAGAAGCGGCGAAAAAAGGCATCGATGAGAACGTGGTCCGTGAGATCTCGGCGGACAAGCACGAACCTGAGTGGATGCTCGACATGCGTCTGCGCGGTTACCGGGCGTTCATAGAGCAACCGATGCCGAAATGGGGTGTGGATCTTTCGGGATTCCACGCGCAGGATTTCAAGTACTATGTCAAGCCCGTCGGCAAGCAGGCTGCAAGCTGGGAGGATCTCCCTGAGGATATCCGAACCACCTACGACAGGCTGGGCATACCCGAAGCCGAGAAGAGCCGCCTGGTTTCCGGTGTTGCGGCCCAGTACGAATCCGAGGTCATCTACAACTCCATTCAGGATGATCTTTCCAAGCAGGGCGTCATCTTCGTCGATACCGACACAGCCGTACGTGAGTACCCGGAGCTGGTGCAGAAATACTTCGGAACGGTCGTCCCCCCTGAAGACAACAAATTCGGGGCCCTGAACACGGCGGCATGGTCGGGCGGCTCGTTCGTGTATGTGCCCAAGGGCGTGCATGTGGACATTCCGTTGCAGGCCTACTTCCGCATCAACACCCCGAACATGGGACAGTTCGAACGCACGCTGATCATAGCCGACGAAGGTTCATACGTGCATTATGTGGAGGGGTGCACGGCGCCGATCTACTCGACCGACTCGCTGCACGCCGCGATCGTCGAGATCATCGTGGAGAAGAACGCCCGCGTCCGGTACACCACCGTGCAGAACTGGTCGAACAACGTGTACAATCTCGTCACGCAACGCGCCTATGTGCGCGAGGGCGCCACAATGGAATGGGTCGACGGCAACATCGGCTCGAAGGCCACCATGAAATACCCCGCCTGCATCCTTGCCGAACCCTACGCCAGCGCCTCCACGATGTCGCTGGGTTTCGCAGGCAAGGGGCAGTACCAGGACACCGGTGCGAAGATGATTCACTTGGCCCCCCATACCTCTTCCACCATCGTCGCGAAGTCCATATCGCGAGGAGGTGGGCGTTCCGCCTATCGAGGACTTGTCAAGATCGTCGACGGCGCCGAAGGGTCGAGCTCCAATGTGGTGTGTGATGCGCTGTTGGTCGATGACTTCTCACGCTCCGACACCTACCCCCATGTGGATGTGCGCGAGGACGACGTTTCGATGGCCCATGAGGCCACCGTGTCGAAGGTCTCGGAGGACCAGCTCTTCTACCTGATGAGCCGCGGCATTGAGGAGAAGGAGGCCATGGCGATGATCGTGCGTGGATTCGTCGAGCCAATCAGCCGCGAGCTGCCCATGGAATACGCGCTCGAACTCAACCGTTTGGTTGAATTGCAGATGGAAGGATCGGTGGGCTGACCTATGGCAGACCCAAAGGAAATCAACATCCCGGTGGCGGATCCAAATGACCCGTATGCGATTCCCGCCGCCATGCCGTCGAGTGCCGACACGGCGCCACGCTCATTCGAGGTGGAGACGTTCCCAGTGCCCACGCGCAAGCAGGAGGATTGGCGATTCACACCCGTCGACCGCCTCAGTGAATTCTTCGATGTGTTCGAACCCAGCGGCCGAACGCAGGTGAGCGTGACGATGATCGATGGCTCCGCAGTGGACGGGTCCAAGGTCGATGTGCGCACGGTGAACATGGGCGAAGACCTGAGCGGAACCGTGAGTATGCCGAATGACCGTGTCTCCTGCGTCGAATGGAACAGTGCCAGGGAATCCACAATCATCGAACTCAAGCAGGATCTCGAGCATCCCGTGCTGGTCAAGGTGTTCGGAACCGATGACGCTCTGGATGCCCTGCATCTGGTCATCGCAGCCGACGCTCGCGTCCATGCCGATGTCGTCGTCGAGCACTATGGCAATGCCAGACTCGCCGAAGGCGTGGAGATCGTCACCGGCGAGGACTCCCACATCAGCACGACCTTCATTCAGGAATGGGATCGTGGCTCCAAGCATGTGGGCAACCATCGCATCCATGTGGGCAAGGAGGCATCGCTGCGTCATTCGCAGGTCACGCTCGGTGGCGACGTGGTACGCATCCGCATGGATCAGGATTTCGGCGGCGAGCATGGCGAGCTCAACATGCTCGGCATTTACTTCGTCGATCCGGGCGAGCATATCGAACATCGTACGATGGTCGTGCACAACGAACCCGAATGCAAGTCCCGTGTGGTCTACAAGGGTGCGCTGAGCGGCAAGGGCGCCCATTCCACATGGGTAGGCAATGCACTGATCCAGCCCACCGCACCGGGAACCGACTCCTACGAACTCAACCGCAATCTGGTGCTCACGCCGGGAGCCGTTGCCGACTCCGAACCGAATCTGGAGATCGAGAACGGCAACATAGTGGGCGCGGGGCATGCCAGCTCGGTCGGCCGTTTCGACGACGAGGAACTGTTCTACCTGGAATCGCGCGGCATCCCCGAGAAAGAGGCTCGAAAGCTCGTGGTGCGCGGTTTCTTCGGTGAGCTCGTCGAGGAGATCGGCATCGATGAGATCGCCACGCATCTCATGCAGGCCATCGACCGTCGCCTGGTGCGCGGTGAGAACGAAGCAATGACGAACGTTTTGGAGGAGAAGTAATGTCGACGTTGGAAATCAGGGATCTCTACGCATCGGTGGAGACGAAGGAAGGCCGCAAGCAGATTCTGCGCGGTGTCAATCTCACGGTGAACTCCGGCGAGACCCATGCGATCATGGGACCGAACGGTTCGGGAAAGTCGACGCTGGCCTACACTCTGGCAGGCCACCCGAAATACGAGGTGGATTCGGGTGAGGTGCTGCTGGACGGCGAGGACATTCTCAAGATGACGCCGGATGAGCGCGCCAAGGCGGGCCTGTTCCTGGCGATGCAGTACCCGGTCGAGGTTCCCGGCGTCTCCATGACGAACTTCCTGCGCACCGCCGTCACCGAGGTCACCGGCAAGGCGCCGGCGATCCGTACGTGGGCGAAGGAGCTTTCCAGCGCGATGAAGGACCTCAAGATGGATCCGAAATTCGCTTCGCGCTCCGTCAACGAAGGGTTCTCCGGGGGTGAAAAGAAGCGGGCCGAGGTATTGCAGCTCGAGATGCTCAAGCCGAAGTTCGCTATTCTCGACGAGACGGATTCTGGACTTGACGTCGATGCGCTGCGCGTCGTGTCTGAAGGAGTGAATCATGCCAAGGAGAGCAACGACTTCGGCATCCTCATGGTCACCCATTACACGCGTATTCTCAAGTACATCAAGCCCGACGTCGTGCATGTGTTCGCACAGGGTCACTTCGTGAAGACGGGAGGCCCGGAGTTGGCCGACGAGCTGGAGGAGACCGGTTACGACATGTACCTGCCGGAAGGTTCAGATTCCGAATCCGCTTTGGCATGAATGACCCATGACTATTCGTAAGGTGTTGTGATGACGGATATCACTGCGATTCGCGATCAATTCCCCATTCTCGACCAGCAGATCAATGGCCATCCGCTGGTGTATCTCGACAGTGGCGCCACAGCGCAGAAGCCGCAGTGTGTCATTGACGCCGAATCTCGTTTCTACGAGACGGTCAACGCCGGCGTGCATCGCGGAGCCCATACCTTGGCCGGTCTGTCCACCGTCGCCTTCGAACAGGCCCGTGCCAAGGTGGCCACACTCGTGGGCGCCTCAGCTGAGGAAGGCAACGAGGAGCTTGTGGTGACCATGGGCGCCACCGACGGCCTCAACACGCTGGCCACGGCGTTCGGCAACGCCTCATTGGGGCGTGGTGGCAAGGTCGCTGAGCGTTTCGCCTTGAAACCGGGCGACGAGATCGTCGTCTCCCGCGCGGAACACCATTCCGTACTGCTGCCATTCCAAGAACTTGCCTCGCGCACCGGCGCCACCCTCAAATGGTTCGATCTGGATGACGACGGTCGCATCCTCTCCAACACCGCAGACGAGGTCATCACGGAACGGACCAAGGTGGTGGCCGTGACCCATGTGGGCAATGTCACCGGTGCCATAACCGATATTGCCCCGATTATCAAACGAACCCATGAGGTCGGAGGCGTCTTCATTCTGGACGCGTGCCAATCGGTTCCACACATTCCGGTCGACTTCCATGCGTTGGACGTGGATTTCGCGGTGTTCAGTGCCCACAAGATGTACGGTCCCACTGGCGTGGGCTTCCTGTACGGCAAGCGCGATTTGTTGGAGGCATTGCCTCCGGCCAAGTTCGGCGGTTCCATGGTCGAGCTGGCCTTCGTGGACAGGCCTGCCCAGTACATGGCGCCTCCGGCACGGTTCGAGGCCGGGACGCAGCCGGTGGCCCAAGTGGTCGCAGCGGGTGTGGCGGCGGAATGGATGATGGGCATCGGCATAGAGACGATTGCCGGCCATGAACGCATCATCACCGAAGAACTGCTCCGGCTTGCCGAAGTCGATGGAGTTCGCATTCTGGGCCCCCAGGACGGAACGAACCGCATCGGCACGGTGGCCTTTGAAGTGGATGGGGTGCATCCGCACGATGTGGGGCAGTACATCGACGCCCAAGGTATCGCGATACGTGTAGGACATCATTGCGCCCAGCCCATCCACAGGCATTTCGGTGTATTCGCTTCGAACCGCGCGTCTTCAGGCATATACAACACACCCGAGGATGCACAGGCGTTGGTTGAGGCGGTGGAAGGTGTGCGCCGGTTCTTCCTGCAGTGAAGGCGTAGGTGTCTTCCGTCTATCTGACCGGCGGGGAATAGTCCCGAACGATATATGTTGCTTGTGTAGGAATGAAGGAAAGGAGCGGGATGGCAGATTTGGGAAGCCAGGAACTCGAGCAGATGTACCAGGAAGTGATTCTCGATGCCTCGCGTCATCCACATGGCAGGGGCACACTGACATCGGAGGGCGATCCCGCGGCAATCGGAGGCGAGGCGACAGTCACCGCTGTGCATGAGTCCTGCTCCGCAGCACGGTCGCACCAATTCAATCCGACCTGCGGCGATGAGGTCACTGTGCATGTCGAAGTGAGCGATAGTGAACCCCACCGCATCGAAAGTGTCGTCTGGGATGGTCAAGGATGCTCGATTTCACAGGCAAGCCTGTCGATCATGGTCAATCTCGTGGAAGGAAAGACCGTCGATGAGGCCATGGAGCTGTTCGGCCAGTTCCATAAGCTGATGGAATCGCGAGGCGCCGGTCTCGATGACGAACAGGCAGAGGATGCGTTGGGTGATGCCGCCGTATTCCAAGGGGTTTCCAAATACCCGATGCGCATCAAATGCGCATTGCTCGGCTGGGAGGGGCTCAGGGACTCATTGGCGAAGGCCCTCGCATCCCAGCACTCCGAGGCAACCGAGCATGACGAGATGAAGGAGGACTGATATGAGCGACAATCTGGTTCCCGAACCGCAATCCACCATCTTCGATGCGGTCAATGCCGTCGTCGGCAATGAGGATGAGGCCCAGGCGATCATTGCGAATCCATCGTTGGCGAAGGACATTCTGGGCAACGACGACGCATCTGCCGTCAAGTCGGAGTGCTGTGGCGGCCATGGCGTCCAGTCGCAAGACCATGAATGCGCATGCCGATCGGATGGCATCGAGCTTAAAGGTGTCGATGAGATCGGCCGTGCCACTGCGGCGGATGTGAAGGAGGCCCTGCATCAGGTGATCGATCCGGAACTGGGCATCGATGTGATCGATCTGGGTTTGGTCTACGGCATTGAGATCGATGAGCTCGGCCGCGCGATCATCACGATGACGCTGACGACGCCTGCATGCCCATTGACCGACCTGATTGAAGACGAATGCGCCAGCACCTTGGCCGGCTTGGTAGAGGAGTTCCGCATCGACTGGACTTGGACACCTCGTTGGACCGTCGACAAGATCACGCCGGAAGGCCGTGACCAGCTTGCGGCATTGGGCTTCAACCTCGACAATATGCCACGATACTGAGTTGTGGTATGTGGAAGGGGCCGCCTCCAATATATTGGAGGCGGCCCCTTCCACATACCACAACTCGTCACAGGCGGCTAGTCGTCGACCACCGTTCCCTTCGGCACCACGGTGATGCCGTCGGAGGTCACGGTGAAGCCACGTGCCAAGTCGTGTTCGACGTCAAGACCAACAGTCGAATTCTCGGTGAGCACCACATTCTTGTCGAGAATGGCACGGTTCACACGGGCCCTGCGGTTGATCTCCACATTGTCGAACAGGATCGAATCATTGACCTGCGACCAGGAATGCACTCGTACATTCGGTGAGATCACTGAATGGTGAATCTCGCCACCCGATACGATGACGCCAGGGGAGACGATGGAATCGGTGGCGTGTCCGATGCGGTCGCCGGCCGCATGCACGAACTTGGCCGGCGGAAGATTGCCCGAACTCGTATAAATCGGCCATTCCATATTGTAAAGGTTGAATTCGGGGATGTAGGAGATGAGATCCATATGCGCATCGTAGAACTGCCTGATTGTGCCCACGTCGCGCCAGTAGGCATGATCCGTGGTGGTGGCCCCTGGAATCTCGTTCCTGCTGAAGTCGTAGACGCCGGCCTCGTTGCGTTCGGCGAAGAACGGGGCGATGTCGCCACCCATATCGTGTTTCGTGTTCTCGGCCTTGCTGTCGATGGAGAGCGCGTTGAACAACGCGTCGGTGTTCGCAACATAATTGCCCATGGAGGCGAGGATCTCATTCGGGTTGTCTGGCAGCCCCGTCGTCTCCTTCGGCTTCTCTTGGAAGCTTTTGATCATATTCGGGTGCTCGGGATCCACCTCGATCACACCGAACTGGCTGGACTGCTCGATCGGCTGGCGAATGCCGGCCACAGTGAACTCGGCGCCCGATTCGATGTGCTGGTTCACCATCTGCTCGAAGTCCATGCGATAGACGTGATCAGCCCCGACAATCACCACGATGTCAGGTTGGACATCTTCGATGATGTTGATCGTCTGGTACACGGCGTCCGCTGACCCCAGATACCAGTGCTTGCCGAGCCGCTGCTGTGCGGGGACGGGGGAGACATAGTTGCCCAGCAATGTGGAGAAGCGCCACAGCTGCGAGATATGGCGGTCAAGTGAGTGCGACTTGTACTGGGTGAGCACAATCACCTGGCTATACCCGGAATTCACCAGATTGCTCAACGGGAAATCGATGAGTCGGTATACGCCACCAAATGGGACGGCGGGCTTCGCGCGATCCCTGGTCAACGGCATGAGACGTGTTCCTTCGCCGCCTGCGAGGACGATGGAAAGAATCTTGGGGTTCTTCTTCGCCATAGCAGCTCCTTCCTACGGATCCACAGAACCTAATCTGTTCAGCATTCATCATTGAAGACACCTCAATAATTGCATAGATTCGCTGTGAGGTAAAACCGAATCGCCCAAAACGCCGTCGTTTTTGCAAGAAAAGCTGGCATATAGGTCAAAATGTGTTGATTATGCTGTGGGTTTGCCGTTGTGGCAGTAGGCGTGTCGGGGTGTCATTTTCGGTTTTCCCGTAAATAACCGCGTTTCGCGCCGGTTCGGGGCCGTTGGATTGTGTCATGAGAACACGATCGAAGCGGGCCCGCAGATATCCGATCTGCTGGCTGCCGATGCGCAAGAACGGGCACGACCGAAACGGCCGGCAGCGTTGGCAGTGCGACGCCTGCAAGGCGACGACGACCGCCTCTGCCGAGGCAAGGGGGCGCGCGGCAGTGGTGCGCCCGGGAGAGCACGAGCGCTGGAAGGGCATGCTCGCCGAACGCACGTACGCCAAGGACCATCCCGACGATCCCAAGGCCGCCACGAGCAGGAGCGGATGGTGGTGGACCCATTTACCGTTACGCCGCGCCTATTTCAGGCTTGAACGCCTCTTCAACGACGGCACGCTCTTCTGTCTCTTCGACCCCACACTGAGCGCACACAGCCCCGTGCCACGCGACAGCGACCGCCTCGAGGGAGGGCTCAACGCCGCGCTCAAACGCATGCTCGTCAACCACCGCGGCCTGCCCGAGGCACACATGCGCCGCGCCTGCGAATGGCACTGCTATATGCATAGCGCCAAACCCGATCCCGCCCACATCCTCAAACAACACGACCAGAACACTAAGACCGGCACCAACCACGACAACAACGACGAACCCATGAGCCAACCCACCCTCGGCACCGGCATCGACTGGAACGAATTCCACACCGCCACCCGATACCCAGACACCACCGACTAAAAGTCTAAATCAACACATTTTGACCTATATGCCGAAAGCTCAAAATGTTTCATAATATGGAACCGTTTTCGGAGGATGTGTCCCACGCTCCGAATCAGCGGGCATGCTTCAGATCGCGCGTGCTATAAAATGCGACGGCGCTCGATGCGGCGACGTTGAGGGAGTCCACGTCATGGCTCATGGGAATCTTCACGGTGAGATCGGCATTCGCGATCGTATGTCGTGACAGTCCGTCGCCTTCCGTGCCGAAGATCAGTGCCAGCTTGTCGATATGCGTGTTGTCGTTGGCGTGGAGACGCCACACGAGGTCGTCAAGCGAGATTGAGTCATCGGATAGCGCCATCGCCGCGGTGGTGAAGCCGAGCCCATGCAGTTCCTCCAGACCCTGCCATGGCCAGTAGTGCACGTCATCGCCCCCTATGCGCGTCCATGGCACTTGGAAAACAGTGCCCATCGACACACGGATGGCGCGGCGATACAGGGGGTCTGAGCATGAGGGCGTGACCAGCACCGCATCGACATCCAACGCCGCTGCCGAACGCATGATGGCTCCGACGTTGGTGTGGTCCACTATGTTCTCCAGCACGGCGATGCGCGTGGCATTCGCACATACCTCCGCCACAGTGGGAAGCTCCCAACGATGCATGGCAGCCAACGCCCCGCGGTGCAGCCGGTAGCCGGTGATGCGCCTGAGCTGTTCGGGAGAGGCGACGTAGACGGGAATGTCGTCGCCCCAGTGTTCATCGATGAACGCGAAGATGTCGGCCATGCCCTCGATCCATGGTTCCTCCACCAGCAAGGAAATCGGTTGGCGTCCTGCGGCCAATGCGCGCGTGATCACCTTGGGTGATTCCGCTATGAATATGCCTTTGCTTGGTTCAAGCCGATTGCGTAGCTGAAGTTCGGTGAGATTCGTGTATGCCTCCACCTGAGGGTCATCGATGGACTCGAGATGCACCAGCTGCATGATTGCCTTTCCGAATGGGGAAATAAAAAACCGGCTCCCAAAGGAGCCGGTAGCTGGTGTCCGGAGCGGGACTTGAACCCGCACGCCTGTATAAAATAGGCACTAGCACCTCAAGCTAGCGCGTCTACCATTCCGCCACCCGGACAGGTGCGTTGCAGCGCAACAGAAAGAAAATATACGCGAATATACGGATCAATGCAAATTCGGCGTGTCGTGTTTTGAGGCCGACGCCAAGGGGTTGGAATTCAAGGGAAAACGGTTACCCATATGCGCTAGGGTACAACTATGACCGACGCAATGTTTGTGGTGGATACGACCAGTGACGATGCTCCGCTGAGCAGTGATGAACTGCAGACAGGGTGGACCCTGCGATTGCCCGAGGAGGTGAGGCGACATGCCATCGGCTCCATGCGCCTGAAGGAAGGCGATGAGCTGCAGCTTTCCGACGGCACGGGGTTGCGCATTCAGGCTGTGGTGGACGATCCCAAGTCGGGCATCGTCAGGGTGCTCGGATTCACCAAGGAGGAACGCCCTGTGGTCAGATTGGGCCTCATTCAGGCTCTGGCCAAGAATGGGCACGATGAGCAGGCGATCGATATGGCCACGCAGATTGGGGTGGACGAGGTGACACCCTGGCAGGCGGACCGTTCCATCGCAAGATTCAAAGCGGGGCGCACCGATCGCAAATGGATGCAGACGCTGCGTGCGGCCACCGAGCAATCTCGGCGCGCATTCATTCCCGAACTGCACGGCATGGCAACAAGCAAGCAGGTTCTTGCCATGATTCGGCGTGACATGGTGCATGGCAATCTGGTCATCGTGCTCCATCAGGACGCGAACGCCACATGGTCGGACGTCGAACGCCAGGTTGAGGAGCTTGCTGCGAAATGCCTGGATGACGGCAAGGAACGGACGGTCAGCGTGGTTGTGGGTCCTGAAGGCGGCATCAGCGATCAGGAGGTCGAAGTCTTCGCCGAGGCGGGCGCGTTGGTCTGCGTGCTGGGGCGCAACATCCTGCGCGCCTCGGCTGCAGGCCCCGTGGCGCTTGGGCTGCTGAGCCGTGCGATAGGCAGGTACTGTTGAGCGGACGACGCGTTCCTTCATGGAATGAATATGCGCGCGGATTGGTAGTATGGGCAGAGGAAAAATCCATCACGCCAAGGAGTGAGACGGTATGAAAGACGCGGATTGCCTGTTCTGCAAGATCATTGACTGCGAGGTGCCGAGTGAGAAGGTGTTCGAAGATGCGCAGGTGTATGCGTTCAAAGACATCAATCCAAAGGCCAAGGTGCATGTGCTGGTGGTGCCTCGCGACCATTACCGCAACGTCGACGCATTGGCGCAGGCCGACCCGGCATTGTTGGCGCATATGGTCGAAGTGGCCCAGGGCATTGCCGATGACGCATATAACGGCTCGTACCGCCTGATCTTCAACACCGGAGAGGACGCCGGGCAGACGGTGTTCCACGTGCATGCGCATGTGCTCACCGGCGAGCCCATGGAAGAATGACACGATATCTCTCCAAGACACCACAGACGTATAGAACATGTAGAAGAGGAGCAGTTGGCGACTACAACACGAACGGTCGATATTCCCGAACAGCTGGATTCCGTGAAAGTACTCGGAGTGTACGATGAGGTGATTCGCGAGATCGAACGCGAATACAAGGAGATTACCGTGCATGTGCGCGGCAATCGCATCACCATCACCTCCACCTCGCGGCAAGGCGAGCGCGAGGCGTCGCAGGCGCAGGAGCTCATTCGCGCACTCATCGATGCGGCTTACACCAGTCCGCTCGACGCAGCCACGGTTCGCCGTATGCTGGAACAGCAGGTGTTGCATAACGATGTACGCGACGAGGTGCCCGGCCATGGTCCGACCGTGCAGAAGCTGCGCAGGTTCAAGGAGCATGAGCGCACGCAGGCGCGACAGATTGAGTCCGTTCATCGCAAGCCGAGTGTGCCAGGGACCATCACCTATGCCGCCGGGTATCCGGTGCGGCCGAAGACCTCCGGTCAGATCGCCTATGTGAACGCCATAGAGTCGAATACAATCACATTCGGCATTGGCCCTGCTGGTACCGGCAAGACATATCTGGCCGTGGCCAAGGCCGTAAGCGACTTCGAGGAGGGGCGTGTCAGGCGCATCATCCTCACCCGTCCCGCCGTCGAGGCGGGGGAGAACCTCGGCTTCCTGCCGGGCACGCTCAACGAGAAGGTGGATCCATATCTGCGGCCGCTGTACGACGCGCTCTCCGACATGCTCGGTGCTGAACGGATGAAGCGGTATCTCGACGACGGGACCATTGAGGTGGCTCCGCTGGCGTATATGCGTGGCCGAACGCTGAATGATGCGTTCGTGATTCTCGACGAGGCGCAGAACACGACGAGTCAGCAGATGAAGATGTTCCTCACCAGACTCGGGTTCAACACGAAGATGGTGATCACCGGCGATATCACACAGGTCGACCTCGATGTGCCGCGTTCCGGGCTTGCCTCGATCGAATCGATTCTCGGGGGCATAGACGACATCGCGTTCGTGCATCTGGGGGCTTCGGACGTGGTGCGTCATGCGTTGGTGGGCAGGATTGTGGCCGCATACGAGTCGCATGATGACGCGGCACGGAGGCGCAAAGGCGGCAAAGATGCGAGAATAACGCACACGGCGGCACCTGGTCGCGGTGACGATGATGACAGGAATGCGATGGTGGTGGACGATGAGCGTTGAAGTCGCCAATGAGACGGAATGGCAGTTGGATCCCAAAGTGTTCTCGGAACTCGGCCTGTGGGTCATGCACCAGATGCGGGTGAGCACGCAGTCCGAGCTCACCATCACCTTCGTGGACCCGGAACCGATCGCAGAGCTGCATGAACGTTGGATGGACCTTCAGGGGCCAACCGACGTGATGAGCTTCCCGATGGATGAACTGCGCCCGGGGGACGAGCGGAACGAACCAGAGGGGATGCTCGGCGACATCGTGATCTGCCCGTGGGTGGCGCAGCAACAGGCTCAGGCGGCCGGTCACAGCACGATGGAGGAGATGATGCTGCTCACCATTCATGGTGTGCTGCACCTGCTGGGGTATGACCATCACACACGGGAGCAGGAACGGCAGATGTTCGGGCTGCAGCGCCAGCTGCTGCTCACGTTCTTCGCATTGCACCATGGCACAGCCTGGTCGGCGACGCTTCCCTCCGGATCGGTGAACGAACTCGAGGTGTACGAACGCAAATACGGCACGAACCGTGAGCTTGGACACTGAACGTAGGGGGCATTGAAGTGGACGAACTGAGAATCGTCACGGTGGTGGCGCTGGTTGTCGTGGCCATCGTACTGTTCTGGCAATCACTGCTCATGGCGTCGCTTGAAAGCGCCATTGTGCGGGTGACCAGGGCGAATCTGAACAACCTGATGATCGAGGCGCAGACCGATTCCGAATTGAGCCAGTTCACCCGGCAGAAGAAGATCGCGAAGATCCATCGCGTGCAGCATCTCGTTGCAAACCGGCATGCCACGTCTTCGGCCTGCGCTTTTCTGCGTATTCTGAGCAATGTGCTCATCGGGGCCTGTGTGGTATGCATTGCGGCCATATTCGCCAGTCCGGTATGGCTGCAACTCATCTATGGCGTGCTTGCCGCTCTGGTGGTCGCGTTCGTGTCGGTGTTGGCCAGACCGCGTTCCGTGGGTTCCGACAAGCCGCTGGAGATTTTGCTGGCATACTCCCATTTGGCCTCATTTGCCTATGCCTGTGCGCCGTTCCTGCACCCGCGCAAGTCGAAGAGCGCGCGCAAGACCGAGCTCTCGGAGAACGAGGAGCTCGAGGAGATTCATCTTGAGCAGGGGCGCGCCGCCATCAATCGTGTGCTGGAGACGAACCGGTTCGACCCAGAGGTCTCCGAAATGCTGCACAATGTGCTGGCGCTATCCGATTCCCTCACGCGCGAGATCATGGTGCCTCGCACCGACATGATCTGCATTGAAAAGGACGACACGCTGGAGGACTTCCTCAAACTGTGCTCGCGTTCCGGCTATTCGCGCATTCCGGTGATTGGCAATGACATAGACGACCTGCTCGGCATCGCATACATGAAGGATGCCGTGCGTGCGACGATCTTCAACAATGCCGCGTTGAGCCGGCCCATCGAATCGATTATGCGCAAGCCCATGCTCGTGCCCGAGCTGAAGCCGGCCGACGATCTGTTCCATGAGATGCAGCAGACCTGCCACCATGTTGCCGTCGTCGTCGATGAGTACGGCGGTATCGCGGGCATGGTCACCATAGAGGATGCGCTCGAGCAGATCGTGGGGGAGCTGCAGGACGAGCATGATCACACCCAGCATGGCGAGCCGCGTCAGATAGGCGAACATAAGTGGAGCATGCCGGCGCGCACTCCGATTGCCGAATTGGAAGACATCTTCGAGATCGATCTCGACGAAGATGACGTGGATACCGTGTACGGATTGCTCACCAAACTGCTGGGACGTGTGCCGATCGTGGGGTCGAGTGCCGTCACGCGCGGTCTGCGTCTCACCGCAGTGGATTCCGCGGGGCGCCGCAAGAAAGCCTCCACCATTGTTGTCGAACCGGAGTCCGATGTCGATCAGACTACCTTGGAATCCGACGCTGATTCCCCGGACTCGAACTCCACCAAGAAAGAACAGGATTGATATGGCTGACCAGACACATACCAAGGGGGTCGACGCTGTTTCCGGCGTCACTCCTTACCGTTCCGGCTTCGTTGCCGTCGTGGGACGCCCGAATGTCGGCAAATCGACGCTGATCAACGCGCTCATCGGCATGCAGATCGCCATTGCGTCATCACGGCCGGAGACGACCCGCAAGGCGATTCGCGGCGTGCTCACCACCGACAACGCCCAGATCGTGCTCGTCGACACGCCGGGCATACACAGGCCCCGCACGCTGCTTGGCCAACGTCTCAACGATGTGGTGGACGAATCATTGGCGGACAGCGACGAAATCGCATTCCTGCTGCCGGCGGATCAGGAGATCGGTCCCGGTGACCGGCGCATCCTGAGCAGACTGCGTTCCCAGTTCGCCACGAAGAACGATGACGGTACCTTCAAATGGAAGGTGCCGCTTATCGCCATCGTGACGAAGATCGACCGTCTGAACCGCACCGAACTCGTCAACAAGCTCATCGAGATCAATGAATTCGCGGATTTCGCCGACATCGTGCCGGTGAGTGCGCTCGGGGACGACAATCTGCAGGAGGTGCGCACGGTGCTCATCGAGCATCTGCCGGAGGGGCCGCAGATGTACCCGACGGATCAGGTGACCGAGGAACGCCCGGAGGATGCCATCGCCGAGCTGGTGCGCGGGGTGCTGCTCGAGGAGCTCGACGATGAATTGCCCCATTCCCTCGCCGTCGTGGTCGATTCCATCGACATGCCGGAAGACATGGATGAGGACGATGCGCAGGCCATGCATGGCAAAGCACGTGTGATGGTGTCCATCTACGTGGAACGCGATTCGCAGAAGCCGATCATCATCGGCAGGCACGCCGAGCATCTTGTGCGCATCAAGAAGCGATTGCGCACCCCCGTCAATCGTCTTGTGGGACGCAAGGCGAATCTTGACCTCCATGTCAAGGTGGCGAAGAACTGGCAGTCCGACCCCAAGAAACTCGACAGATTGGGCTTCTAATCCATTGATATGGGAAGGCTCCCGTCATATGACATATGACGGGAGCCTTCCCATATCAATGGATGCAGCGGTATCAGCCTCGTTGAGAATCCTCGGAAGCGGGCTTGCGCTTGGTGTACATCTGCGTGTTGAGCAGCGTGTTGTAGCGCTTGAGCACCTTCGGGCGAATGATCTTCATGGAGGCGGTCATCAGGCCGTTCTCCTGCGTGAATTCCTCGGGAAGAATGATGAACTTGCGCACCGATTCCGCCCGGGAGACGCCTTCGTTGGCCTGATCGACCCACTTCTGCACTTCCGCGCGCACGGCGGCGTTCTGTGCGGCGTCCTCCATGGTCATGCCCGAATCGAGGCCCTGCTTGGCAAGCCATGGGCGCAGCGAGTCCTCATCCAAGGTGATGAGCGCGGAGATGAACGGACGCTTATCACCGAGCACCAACGCCTGGGAAACGAACGGGCAGCGCTTGATCACTTCCTCCATGGGGCCCGGAGAGACGTTCTTGCCGCCGGCGGTGATGATAAGGTCCTTCTTGCGTCCGATGATGAACAGGAAGCCGTCGTCATCGAGCCGCCCAAGATCGCCGGTGCGATACCAGCCATCGTCGGTGAAGCTCAGCTCGGTTTCCTCCTCGTTCTTGTGATAGCGCTTGAACACCGGGACGCCCTTGACCTGAATCTCGTTGCCGTCTCCGATGCGCACCTGGAAGCCCGGGAACGGGATGCCAACCGAACCTTGGTGGTATGGCACAGTCAGCGGGTTGAAGGCGCAAGGGGCGGTGGTTTCGGTAAGTCCGTATCCCTCGTACACGGGAATGCCGGCGCCGCGGAAGAACGCCATGAGATCGGGGTCGAGCGGTGCGCCGCCGGTCACAATCCATTTTGCGCAGCCGCCGAGGGCGTCGCGAATCGAAGAGTAGACCATCGGGTCGAACATGTTGCGTCGTGCGGTGACGAAGCGGCTCGCCTTGCCCTTCTCGCTCACCTCCTGCATGTACTTCTGAGCGGCGACCACCGAGGCGGCAAAGACGCGGCCCTTCGGGCCGTTGCCGGCCTTCTGCGAGGCGGCGTTGTAGACCTTCTCGAGCACACGCGGCACCACGATCATGATGTGCGGACGTGCCACTTTGAGGTCGGCGGTCAGGGTCTTGATGCCACGGGCGATATAGATATGGATGTCACTGGCGACGCAGATGTAGTTGATGGCACGGGCGAACGAATGTGCCTGCGGCAGGAACAGGAGCACGCGGTTGCGCTTGTTATGCAGCAAATCGGGCATATAATCCGGCAGGTTCGTGGCGGTGGAGCAGTAATGGGCCTGCGTCATCTCGACGCCCTTCGGCGCAGCCGTGGAGCCCGAGGTGTACACGATGGAACACAGATCGGTCTTCTTCACGCTGCGAATGCGCTCGTCGAGCTTCTCGTCGGAGATGGACGAGCCGTAGGCCTTCAACTCATCGAGCGCCCCGTTCTCCAGGCACATGACGTCCTTGAGCGTCGGGCAGTCCTCCTTCGCCAGATCCGTCTTCTTCATCATGTCCTTGGTTTCGACCACAAGGAGCTTCGCGTCGGAATTGTCGACGATGTTGCGGATCTGCTCGGCGGAATCGGTGTCGTAGATCGTGGCGATCACACCGCCGATGGAGAGCACCGCGCCATCGAAGACATCCCATTCATAGGAGGTGTGGCACATGAACGCCACCCCGTCGCCCTCCTGAGCCCCTGATGCATGAGGCCCTTGGCCACCTGACGGATGTCGTCCAAGGTCTCGCGTGCAGTCTTGGTGACCCATTCATCGCCCTGCTTGAACGTGTACAGACCCTCGTCAGGCATACGTTCGGCACGGCTTTCATAGATGTTGTAGATGCTGAAGTTCTCCGGTAATGGCTTGTTGCCTTCGGTGTTGGCCGTGATGAAATCAGAGTCGGCATCGATGAACGTGGTGGTCGGCCTGTCCGGACCCCAGAAGTCGACATGTGGCAGGTCCTCGTAGTTATGATGCTGTGGAGTGATCTGCGGATCGATATAGTCCGGGGTGTCGCCATTGGCGTTGATCGGGTGCGAGAAATCACCACCCAATTGCAGCAGCTTCTGCGTCGCATCGGACGCAGACTTCTTGACCTTCGAGAAAACGGACATGGCACTCCTCATCGTTTGATAAAACCTTCTACGCGAAGTCTAGCCGTAAAATCGTCCGCCGTCACCTTACGCTTTCGTAATGATGACTTCTGGCGTAATTAGTCACGCCTTGGACGAATGAGGGGGAGTCGGTGGCCCTGCTGTGGTAGAGCGGTCGGCAAAAGTATTCGATACATGGACTTTTCCATGGTGTTACATGCATGTTTCGTTAGACTGGGCGCTGTATGTTCACCATTCCCATCCGGGGATGCATAGAAAGGGTTCATATGGCTCAAACACCAGAAGCCAACGTGGTCTTCGGCGTTTTCAATGAGACGTCAGACCATGAATCCCGCGTCGCGTTGACGCCGGATACCGTGACCCGCCTGCGCAAGGCGGGGGTCACATGCATGATTGAGCAGGGCGCCGGGAACGCAGCCGCCTACACCGACGAGGATTACGCCAAGGTCGGCGCCACCGTTTGCACTGCCGACGATATACTCGCCAAGGCCGATGCCCTCGGCTTCGTCGATCGGCCATCCGAGCAGATGATCGGTCGCATCAAGCCGGGCACCTGGGTCATAGGCATGCTGAGCTCATTCACCGACGAGGACTATGTGGCGGCGCTGGCAAGCGCCGGCATAACCGCCGTCGCCATCGAACGTCTGCCACGCCAGCTCAGCTCAGCCCAGTCGATGGACGAGATGACCTCGCAGAATTCGGTGATGGGCTACAAGGCGGTGCTGGTGGCCGCCAACGCCTACGGTTCCTTCCTGCCGATGATGACCACGGCTGCAGGCACCATCCGTCCGGCTAAGATGCTCATTCTCGGCGCCGGAATCGCCGGCCTGCAGGCCATTGGCACCGCCAGAAGACTCGGTGCCGTGGTGACGGCGTACGATGTTCGTCCCGCCTCGAAGTCCGAGGTGGAATCGCTTGGTGCCAAGTTCCTCGACCTCGGTATCGACCTGTCCCGTGGACAGGGCGAGGGCGGTTACGCCCGTGCGTTGAGTGCCGAGGAGCAGGCGCAGCAGCAGGCGGCCGTGGACCGAAAGGCCGCGGAATTCGACATCATCATCACCACCGCCAAGGTTCCCGGCCGTAAACCCCCCATGCTGCTCACCAAGGCCGGTGTGGGTGGTCTGCACCGCGGCAGTGTCATTGTCGATTGCGCGGCCAGCGAGCTGGGCGGCAACGTGGAGGGCTCGCAAATAGGAACGCAGGTGACTGACGGCGGTGTGACCGTCATCGGCGCCCCGTATCTGGCCAGCGAGGTGAGCACCACCGCCTCCAATCTGCTCAGCCGCAACGTGGCGGATGTCCTCGCCCACTTCCTGGTGAACGGCAGACTCGAAGTGAGGCAGGGCGAAGAGCTCGACGATGCGATGGTGGTCGCCCACACGCATGCCGACAGCAACGACGACAAGAAGAAAGGGGAGTGACGATGCCAGATCTGGTCGTATCGATCACCCTGTTCATCCTCGCACTGATCATTGGCATAGAGGTCATCGGAAAAGTGCCGGCGACGCTGCACACGCCATTGATGTCAGGTGCGAACTCCATCCACGGCATCGTCATCGTCGGTGTCGTCATCGTGGCCGCCGAGGCCAACAACTGGCTCTCCTATGTGTTCATCTTCCTCGCGGCGGTGCTGGGAACAATGAACGTCGTGGGTGGCTATGTGGTCACCGACCGCATGCTCGAGATGTTCAAGAGTAACAAAGATGACGCCAAGGGGAAGGGAGGCGACAAGTAATGAACACCACGCCAATCGATATTATCGCATGGTTCGCATACCTGCTGTCCGCCGTGATGTTCGTCATGGGTCTTCATTACATGAATTCCCCGAAGACGGCGCGTAAGGGCAACTTCATCTCGGCGGCCGGCATGGTGGTCGCCGTGGTCATGGCCTTCGTCAAACTGTTCATCACCGGATTCGAGAATGCAATCGCCATCTGGCTGCTGATCGCAGGCATCATCATAGGTGCCGTCGCCGGCGTCGCCTCGGCGAAGAGGGTCAAGATGACCGACATGCCGCAGCTCGTCTCCGTGTTCAACACCGTGGGCGGCGGTGCGGCGGCCCTTGTCGCGCTCAATGACATCCTCGCCGGGGAGGGCACTCCGAGCATCGTCGTGCTCATCACCGCTGGTCTGGGCGTCATGATCGGTTCGGTAACCTTCACCGGTTCGCTTATCGCCGCCGGCAAGCTGCAGGGCGTCAAATGGGTGAGGAACCTCTCGCTGCCCGGCAAGAGCTTTTGGAACATCCTGTTCATCGTGCTCATGGTCGCCTCATTCGTGCTGTTGTGCGTGTTCCCGCAGCAGCGCCTCCTGTGGGCGATCCTCACCACCGTGTTCGCCTTGTGCTACGGCCTGGTGTTCGTCATTCCGATCGGCGGTGCCGACATGCCGGTGGTCATCTCGGTGCTCAATGCGTGCACCGGCACTGCCGTCGCAATGTCCGGCTTGGCCATTGACAATGTGGCGCTCATCATCGCTGGCGCCCTCGTCGGTTCTGCCGGCGTGACGCTCTCCGTGCTCATGTCGAAGGCCATGAACCGTCCGCTCATGTCGGTGCTTGCCGGCGGCTTCGGCGGTTCCAATGCATCCGCCGGTGATGGCGAGGGGCCGGAAGGCACGATGAAGGAAACGTCGGCAGACGATCTCGCGGTGCAGCTCGTCTATGCCGACAAGGTCATCTTCGTACCTGGATTCGGTCTGGCGCAGGCGCAGGCGCAGCGTGAACTCGCCGATCTGGGCGAACTGCTCAAGGAGCATGGCGTTGAGGTCGAATATGCGATCCATCCAGTGGCCGGTCGTATGCCCGGTCATATGAACGTGCTCCTCGCAGAGGCGAACGTGCCCTACGACGAGCTCGTCGATCTCGACGACATCAATCCGCAGTTCCCGGCCGCCAATGTCTCATTGGTCGTCGGCGCGAACGATGTGACGAACCCGGCCGCACGCAGACCCGGTACGCCGGTCTCGGGCATGCCCATCCTCGACGTCGACAAGTCGCAGAACGTCGTCGTGATGAAGCGTGGCCGTGGCAAGGGCTACGCCGGCATCGAGAACGAGCTGTACTACGAAGACAACACGCAGATGCTGTTCGGCGATGCCAAGCAGAGCCTGCAGTCCGTCATCGCGGCTGTCAAGGAGCTGCTCGGCTGAGTCCGCGGCCATTTCCATGGATTGAAGTATTGAATAGATGGATGGGGGCAGGGTCCCGCTGTGGCGGGACCCTGCCCCCATCCATCGCTATTGGGGATGGAATCGGCGATCAGTCTGCCATGTGCAGGCAGCGGCGTAGGAAGGCGTCCACCGTGCTCCAATACAGATTCCTATCGGTGGTCAGGCCGAGTATATGACCTGCGCCATGCACCTGCAATCTCGCCTTCACGGGGCTGGCGCATGCGGTATATAGTCTGCCCAGCATATGCGGGCTGACGATGTCGTCCTGGTCCCCTTGAATGAACAGTATCGGCAACGTGGTGCGATGCAGCTGTTCGATCGCATTCGCCTGACGGAATCCGAAGCCGAGACTGAGCCTGTTCACCAGACTGGCGCAATCCACCATCGGCTTGGCCATCCATTTGGGCAGGTGAAGCATTGCGGAGACCGAATCGAGCATCTGGTCGTATTCGCTAGAGAACCCACTGTCGACGACGGCGCACACCACGTTGCGAGCCAGACGCGGGTCGGCACAGACGTCGAGTATCGTGGCGGCGCCCATCGAATTGCCATGCAGCAGTATGCGGGCGTCAGGGTCACGGGCCACAATCGAGTTGACCCAGCGCAGCAGGTCCTCACGCTCCAGCCAGCCCATGCCGACGAAGCGGCCCTCGCTCAGTTCATGGGCACGTTGCGCCGGCACCAGCACCCTCATGCCGAGATTGGCGTAATGGTATGCCCAAGGTGCCATCTCCTCGGGACCTCCGGTGTAGCCATGCATGCAAATGGCATGGGTATGGGGCAGTGGCGCGGCCGTGTTCGCATCGAAACGCCATGCATGCAGTTTTAGCCCGTCATAGCTGCGTATCTGCTCGGCATGTCTGGTCTGTTCGAACCACAGCTGCGCCTGCGTATCCTCCGCTGCCCGATGCGCCGGGTCGTGCTGGGCGAAAGCGCTGCGTGACTTGTTGCGGAACAACGAACGGTTGGATTGCGAATCGAAGGTGACGGAAAAGATCGTCTCCCCGGCGGCGAGGATCATGCCACAGGCCAGCATCGTTCCGGCTGCGGCTCCCATATATGGCCATGCGCTCGATATTCGTTTCGTCATGTCTGCCTCCACACCCGCAAGTCGTTCCGTTGTCATACCGGAGCCGCGGCGTTCTGATTGCATGGTACTGCATAACGAATATATATGGTATTGCTCTCCGTCATGTCGCGGCCTGCCGGTAGTGTTGAGGAGTTGCTTTGGCGAGGGAGGCCGGTCGGCCTCCGTCATCGACTCGGCAAAAAGTGGGCTCCTTGGGGCCGCTTTGGCTCGTTGATGCGTCAAGTGGAAACAAGGAGGAATGCAACATGGCTAACAATAGCATTGTTCTCGAAGGCGAACTGCGCACCGAGTTTGGCAAGGGCCCTGCCCGCCGCATGCGCGTTGCCAAGGAGATCCCGGCGACCATCTACGCAGGTGGCGACCAGCCGGTGTATGTGAAGCTGCCGATGCGTGAGACGTCGCTGGCCCTGCGCCACACCAACGCACTGTTCACCATCAAGTTCGGCGCCGACTCCAAGCTCGCTGTCGTCAAGGATGTGCAGCGCAACCCGGTCAAGCGCATCATCGAGCACATCGACTTCTATGAGGTCAAGGCCGGCGAGAAGATCGAAGTCGAGGTTCCGGTCTTCGTCGAAGGCACCCCGAAGGGTGGCGCCATCGCAGTGGTTGATGCGCAGGAGCTCAAGGTCCGCGCAGATGTCTCCAACCTCCCGGAGCGCATCGTCGTCTCCGTCGAGGGCCTGCAGGATGGCGACAACATCTTCGCCAGGGATCTCGAGCTGCCGGAGGGTGTCGAGCTCGATATCGCCGATCCGGAGGAATCCGTGGTCACCATCGAGATCCCGCAGGAGGATCCTGCCGATTTCGAGACCGCTGAGCCGGCAGATGCCGTTCCGGCGGAAGATGAGAAGGACGCAGGCGCAGAGGCCTGAGCCGTTCGCGAATCCGTGTAAAGGACCCGTCGTCTTCGGCGGGTCCTTTACGCATATGGAATCAAGATGTCCGTTCGCTGACGGTGAGATATTTCAAAATATGAACCGGCTTTGCGCATTCGTAACGGGGTGTGTTTACAGTAACAGACAAATCGGTGCCACAAGCGCTGCAAAAGCCAACATATTCCAAGAATGATTCAAAGAAGCGAGAAAATGACCAACGATTCTCATCACAATCCAGAAGCCCTCGACAAGCTCGCCGAGGACTGGACTGTTCTGCCCAATCCGAACCCGGCATCCGATGCGAAACGAGAGGAGCTCATCGATAGGCCGGCATTCGGCCAGGTGTTCTCCGACAGCATGGCCCACATGACCTGGACCAAGGGCGAAGGCTGGAACGACCGCCGCATCGAGCCGTATGCGCCGCTGAAGATGGATCCGGGCGCCTCGGTGCTCCATTATGCGCAGGAGTGTTTCGAGGGGCTCAAGGCATATCGCCATGCCGACGGTTCCACTTGGCTGTTCCGCCCTGACTGCAATGCGGAACGTCTGCAGAATTCCGCCAAGCGCCTGTATCTGCCTGAAGTGCCCATCGATGATTTCCTGGGTTCCTGCGCCGCGCTTGTCGAACAGGATGTGAAGTGGGTGCCGAGCCGCCGTGAATACACGCTCTACCTGCGTCCGTTCATTTTCGCCTCCGAGGCGTTCCTCGGTGTGCGTGCGCCCGAGGAGGTCGAGTATTGCGTGATCGCTTCCCCGTCCGGTCCGTATTTCCCGGGTGGTGTGAAGCCGGTGAGCATCTGGGTGGAGGACAAGTGGTTCCGCACCGGTCCCGGTGGCACCGGTTTCGCCAAGTGCGGTGGCAATTATGCCGCATCGTTGCTCGGCGAGTACCGTGGCATCTCCGAGGGCTGCGAACAGGTCTGCTTCGTCGATGCCGCGACGAAGACCTATCTTGAGGAACTCGGTGGCATGAACATGATGGTCGTGTACAAGGATGGCCATGTGGAGACCCCGAGCCTAACCGGCAACATCCTCCCTGGTGTCACCCGTCGTTCGATTATCCAGCTGCTTGAGGACGATGGCCATGACGTCGTCGAGACGATGATCGCCTTGGACCAGCTGCTCGACGACATCAAGTCCGGCAAGGTCACCGAGGTCTTCGCCTGCGGCACCGCGGCGATCGTCACCCCGATCGGCCGTTTCAAGTCCGAGAAGTTCGATGTCACCGTCGGCGACGGCGAACCGGGCGAGCTCACGATGGCGATTCGCAATCAGTTGCTGGGCATCCAGCTCGGTGAGATCGCCGATCCGCACGACTGGATGTGGAAGGTGTGCTGAGCCGACACCAGTGGCAACCGCATATGCGGTGTGCAAGGACGATGCTTCACGGCATCGCCCTTTTCCGTTGTAGTCTTGAATGTGCAGTATACGCACTGGCGGAACAGGAAGTCTGATTCATGGAAATAGCGTTGCAGAGCACACCGTTCTTCCAGGCGGTCGAGTACCTTGCGATCTTCTCTTGCGGCATGGCCGGGGGACTGACGGCGGTACGCAAGCGCTATGACGTCTCATCGATCATCATCATCGCATGGATCACCGCGCTTGGAGGCGGAATCATACGTGATGTGCTGCTCGGGGCGTTACCACCGGTGGGAATCTCCGACATGGGGTCGGTGCTTACTGCGTTCGCCGCCGGGGCGGTTACGGCCGTGGTGCATCCGGAGGTCGACAAACTCAAATGGTCCATGATCACCATCGATGCGCTGGCACTTGGCCTGTTCGCGGTGAACGGCACGAGTAAGGCCCTCCTGTACAACACCTCGGGCATGACCGCAGTGTTTCTGGGTACGTTCACGGCGATGGGCGGCGGGGTGATTCGCGATATGCTCGTCAATGAGGTGCCGATGGTGGTGCGCGATCCCCATCTCTATGTGGTGCCGGCGGTGCTTGGCAGCATCTTCACCGTATGGGTATGGCGCGCTCATACTGGCCGGCTGATCGGGGACAATACGGAGATGCTCCTCGATGTGGTGATTGTGCTTGTGGTGATTGTGCTGCGCATCTGCTCGGTGAAATTCAACATTCGACTGCCGGGCGCGGTGCAACGACACCGTGTGCATCTGCCGGCCACGCTGCTGAGGGGAGAGAGGGCGCAGACGGACACCGACGGGCAGCGTCGGAAAGCCGCACCGGATTCCAAGGATGCTCCGGGACCCCGGCGCGGTGATCCGGCGTCAAGCTGATCGGACGAACGCTCGCTCCTTCCAGATATCCGCATACGCAAAAGAAAAGACCCCGGCGGTTGGACCGGGGCCTTTGCATATGCGAACGAATCACATGGCGTTGATCTGCAGAGCGAGGCTGGATTTACGGTTCGCAGCCTGGTTCTTGGCGATGACGCCCTTGCCTGCAGCCTGGTCGAGCTTGCGGCCAGCGATAGCGAAGGCGGCCTCAGCGGCGGCCTTGTCGCCGGAAGCGATGGCTTCGCGGGTGCGACGGATGTAGGTCTTCAGAGCGGACTTGACCGCAACGTTGCGCTGATGCGCCTTCTCGTTCGTGCGAACGCGCTTCTTCTGCGACTTGATGTTTGCCACTATCTATTCTCCAAACGAAGTGTTTCTATAAGGACATACAAATGAGAAGAATACCATGATGCGGGGATAAACGGAAGGTGTCGGATTCCGTGGGCTTGCCGTGGCGTATGGGTAGAATCATACAGTTACCAACGTATAGGAGGGTTCGTGAGCGAGCAGCATAACCAGCCGGGATTCACCGATCAGTCGTTGATCCGTAATTTCTGCATCATCGCGCATATTGATCATGGCAAATCAACCGTTGCAGACCGCATCCTCCAGCTTTCGGGAATCGTACCCGAACGCGAGATGCGCGACCGGTTCCTCGACCGCATGGACATCGAGCAGGAGAGGGGCATCACGATCAAATCGCAGGCCGTGCGTGTGCCATGGTCCTATGACGGTCAGGAGTACACCCTCGGCATGATCGACACCCCCGGACACGTCGATTTCACGTACGAGGTCTCGCGAGCCTTGGCGGCATGCGAGGGGGCTGTGCTGCTCGTGGACGCCACGCAGGGAATCGAGGCGCAGACACTGAGCAATCTGTACATGGCCATCGACCACGACCTCACCATCATCCCCGTGCTCAACAAGATCGATCTGCCCAGCGCCGAACCCGACAAACACGCCGAGGAGATCGCCAGTCTCATCGGCTGCGAGCCGAGCGACGTGCTGCGCGTCTCCGGAAAGACGGGGGAAGGTGTGCGCGAGCTGCTCGACCGCATCGTCGTCGACGTGCCGGCACCCACCGGTGATCCCGATGCGGACGCCCGTGCGCTCATCTTCGATTCCGTCTACGATTCCTACCGCGGCATCGTCACCTATATCCGCATGGTAGACGGAGAGCTCAGATCACGTGAGAAACTTCATATGATGGGTGTGGGCACCACCTACGACCCGATTGAGATCGGTGTGATCAGTCCCGATATGATGCCGACGCGCGCGTTGGGTGCCGGCGAGGTGGGCTACGTGATCACCGGCGCCAAGGATGTGAGCCAGTCAAAGGTGGGCGACACGATCACATCCACAGCCCATCCCGCCACCGAGCCGCTTCCCGGCTACCGTGACCCGCAGCCAATGGTCTACGCGGGGTTGTTCCCGATCGACAACGCCCAGTTCCCCGAGCTTCGTGAGGCCCTTGACAAGCTCAAGCTCAACGATGCCGCCCTCATCTACGAACCGGAGACATCGGTGGCGTTGGGATTCGGCTTCCGCTGCGGCTTCCTCGGTCTGCTCCACATGGAGATCGTCTCCGAGCGGCTGAGCCGCGAATTCGGTCTCGATCTCATCTCTACGGCCCCGAACGTGCCGTACGAGGTGACCGCCGAAGACGGCACCGTGCATCGTGTGACCAATCCGAGCGAGTTCCCGGACGGCAAGATCAAAAGAATCGTCGAACCGATGGTGGCCGCCGACATCATCACCCCCAAGGAGTTCATTGGAGCGGTGATGGACCTGTGCCAGGAACATCGTGGCACGATGAGCACCATGGAATACATCTCCACCGACCGCGTGGAGATGCATTACCGCATACCGCTCGCCGAGATCGTGTTCGATTTCTTCGACCAGTTGAAGAGCCGGACGAAAGGCTATGCGTCGCTCGACTACCACGACGATGGCGAGGAGGCGGCCGATCTGGTGAAGGTGGATATTCTGATCCAGGGGGAGAAGATCGATGCTTTCTCCGCAATCGTGCACCGCGACAAGGCCTATAGCTATGGCGTGATGATGACGAAGAAACTGCGGGAGCTCATTCCGCGCCAGCAGTTCGAGATTCCCATCCAGGCCGCAATCGGCTCCCGCATCATCGCGCGTGAGAACATACGTGCGCTGCGCAAGGATGTTCTGGCGAAATGCTATGGCGGTGATATCACCCGTAAACGCAAGCTGCTCGAAAAGCAGAAGGCGGGCAAGAAGCGCATGAAGATGCTTGGTCATGTCGAGGTGCCGCAGGAGGCTTTCGTCGCCGCGTTGTCGACCGGCGAAGGCGGCAACGACCGCGATACGAAAGACAAGATCCGCGCCGCGCAGAAGAGCGAAGGCTGATCGGGCCATGTGCGATGCAGCAGCGCCGCTCACGGCGCATCCGCCAGCTTCGGCCTCCATGCCATTCGAGGTGTATGTGCATGTGCCGTTCTGCATTCGCCGCTGCGGCTACTGTGATTTCAACACCTACACGGCACTCGACCTCGGGGAGGGCGCTTCGCGCGCAAACTATGCGACGTTGGCCATTCGCGAGATGCGGGTCGTGCATGAATGGCAGTTGGCACATGGTGTGGTGGAGCCGCCTGCATCCACCGTTTTCTTCGGCGGGGGCACGCCGACGTTGCTACCTGCCGGCGATCTGGTGGCGATGCTGGACGCCGTGCGCGAGATATGGGGCATTCGTGAGGATGCCGAGATCACAACCGAGGCGAATCCCGACTCGGTCGATCCCGGGTATCTGCGCCTACTGAGGGACGGTGGGTTCACCCGAATCTCATTCGGCATGCAGTCGAGTGTGCCGCATGTGCTGCGCACGTTGGATCGCACCCACAATCCGTCGAATGTGGCTGCGGATGTCGAGGCTGCACACAGGCTCGGGTTGGAGACGAGTGTCGATCTGATCTACGGAGCGCCGGGGGAGAGTATCGAGGACTGGTGCGACAGCGTGCGATCGGCCATTGATCTGGGCGTGCACCATATCTCCGCTTACGCATTGACGGTCGAACCCCATACGAAGATGGGCAGACGCATCGCCGCCGGTGAGATCGAGGCTCCGGATGATGATGACGAGGCCACCAAATATGAGCTTGCCGACCAGCTGCTGAGCGCTGCGGGGCTTGAATGGTATGAGATATCCAATTGGGCGCGCCCCGGGCACGAGAGCCGGCACAACCTGGGGTACTGGCGCAACGTGGATTGGGCCGGGATCGGACCGGGGGCGCATAGCCACTACAATGCGGTACGCCGCATGGATATGGGAATCGGCCATGATCCCAAGGCGGGCATACCGGTAGGTGCCAACGGGCAGGGTTATCCGGCGCGTGATACGTGGACGTCCATGCGCGCATGGGACATACCGCATCCGCGAGTCTGGGCGGTGGCTCTTCAGCACAATCGTGTGCCATGGCAGGACTTCGAACTCATCGACTGCGATGAGAACGCCGAGGAGCTGCTCATGCTCGGTGTTCGTCTGCGGGAAGGTCTCAATGTCTCCGCCTTCGCCGAACGGACCGGCATGAAGATTCCTTCCACGGCAATCGACACATTGGTGAACGAGGGATTGCTCACCCGTTCGGACGACGCGCTGATTGCGACATTGCGGGGCAGACTGCTCAACGATCTGGTGATCGAGCGCCTCATGGATGCCGCCTTCCATCACTGAATCTCATCATTCGGGCGTATGTTCGCCGTGTGACGGCATGACATACTCCCGTAATGATGCGGGAAATAGAATGCATGGAGCTTAGATTCCCGGAGCGTGAAATTCGCCCATTGACATCCAGTGCGTTCTTCGGTATGTGGACTCAAGTGGCGGCAACGGGCCGACGCCCGCTAACCTAAGTTGGACAACTGCCCATGGATTGCCATGAAGGAGAGGTGATTGCGGTGACTTTTGCGAGCCCGCTAGATTTGACGATTCATCGCCCGGAGGGGATGTATGATCCCGCTGCCGAGCATGATGCCTGCGGTGTCGGTATGGTCACCACCCTCAACACGAGGCCGGAACGCAAGATCGTGGACGATGCCATCGAGGTGCTGATCAACCTCAACCATCGTGGGGCCGTCGGAGCGGAGGAGAACACCGGTGATGGTGCCGGCATTCTGATGAGCATGCCCGATGAGTTCATGCGTGCCGTCATCGATGCGCCGCTGCCGGATCCGAAGCACTATGCGGCTGGCATCGCGTTCCTGGACCGTGACATCGCCACCAGCGGCCAGCAGGAGCAGGCCATTGCCAAGATCGCCACCGAGGAGGGGCTTGAGGTGCTGGCGTGGCGTGTGGTGCCCACCAATCCTGATGGTCTGGGACTGCAGGCACTGGCCAGTATGCCATCGTTCAAGATGCTGGTCCTGGCGGATCCGCAATCGGCTTTGGCGGGCGTGGATCTCGATCGCAAGGTCTACCGTGTGCGCAAGCGCGCCGAACACGAGGTGGGCGTCTATTTCGCATCGCTCTCGTCGATGACCATCACCTACAAGGGCATGCTCACGACGATGCAGCTGAAGCCATTCTTCCCGGACTTGTTCGACGAGCGCATGAAGGCCACGATTGCGATAGTCCATTCGCGCTTCTCCACGAACACCTTCCCGAGCTGGCCGTTGGCACAGCCCTTCCGCCTCATCGCCCATAATGGTGAGATCAACACGATCCAGGGCAACCGCAACTGGTTCTCAGCTCGTGAGGGGCGCCTGAGCTCCAAGCTGCTCGGCGACATGAAGGAACTGCTGCCTATTCTCACGCCGGGGTATTCCGATTCGGGCACCTTCGATGAGGTGCTTGAACTATTGCACCTTGCAGGTCGTTCCCTGCCACATGCCATCTTGATGATGGTGCCCCCGGCGTGGGAGAACAACAAGGAGCTCGATCCGGACGTCCGTGCATTCTACGAATACAACAACACGCTCATTGAACCATGGGATGGCCCAGCCGACATCGTCTTCACCGACGGCGAGCTTGTGGGGGCGTTGCTTGACCGCAACGGCTTCCGTCCGGGCCGTTGGCAGATCACCGATGACGGTTATGTGGTGCTTGCCTCGGAAAGCGGCGTGCTGCCCCAGGTGGGTGAGGAGCACATTGTGCGCAAGGGACGTCTTGAGCCCGGCAAGATGTTCCTCATCGACACCGCGCGTGGCGAGGTCATCGAAGACGACGTGATCAAGCATGAACTGGCAACTGCGCATCCCTATAGGGAATGGGTGGAAGACAACACGGTGGAGATGAAGGAGCTGCCGCAGCGTCAGCACATCAATTATTCCGGCCGTTCCGTACACCGGCGCCAGCGTGCCTTCGGCTACACGCAGGAAGAGCTCAAGATGGTGCTGACTCCCATGGCCAATACCGGCAAGGAGCCGCTCGGTTCGATGGGCAACGACATTCCGCTTTCCGTACTCTCCAGCCGCAGCCGCATGCTGTTCGACTACTTCATGCAGAAGTTCGCACAGGTCACGAACCCGCCGCTTGACTGGGAACGCGAGAAGATCGTCACCTCGATCGCCTCGGCGATCGGGCCCGAACCGAATCTGCTCGAAGACTGTGCACTGCATGCCAAGAAGGTGATCATCCCGCAGCCGGTGCTCACCTCCGACGAGATGGCCCAGCTCAAGCGCTTGGATCGCGCCTCACAGCTCGGAGGCTATTACAAGCCGTATGTGATCAGGGGACTGTATCAGGTCACCGGCGGTGGCAATGCCTTGGAGACCCGTCTGGAGGAGATCTTCGCCGAAATCGACCAGGCCATCGCCGACGGCAGCAATTTCCTCGTGCTCTCCGACCGCGACTCCAACCATATGATGGCTCCGATCCCGTCGCTGCTGCTCACTTCGGCTGTACAGCATCATCTGCTTCGCAAGCATACGAGGACCCAGATCTCCATGGTGGTGGAGGCCGGCGATGTGCGTGAGATTCACCATGTGGCGCTGCTCATCGCCTACGGCGCGGCCGCAGTGAATCCGTACCTGGCATTTGAGTCAGTGGAGGAGCTTTCCCGCACCGGCTATGTGACGGTCGACCCCGAGACCGCAATCGAGAATCTGCGCAATGCGCTTTCCACCGGCGTGCTCAAGATCATGAGCAAGATGGGCGTCTCCACGATCATGAGCTACCGTGGTGCCCAGCTGTTCGAAGCCGTCGGCCTCGACAGCGCCGTGATCGACAAGTACTTCACCGGCACGGTATCCCGTGTCGAGGGCTGCGGGCTCGACGACCTGGCCGAGGAGGTGGCGATCCGCCACCGCGAGGCATATCCGAACCAATGGACGGCGACACCGCACCGTGTGCTGCGCACCGGCGGCGAATACAAGTGGCGCCGCACCGGTGAGGAGCATCTCAACGACCCCGAGGCGATCTTCCTGCTCCAGCAGTCCACCCAACGCGGCGACTACGACATGTTCAAACGCTATTCCGCGCATATCAACGACACATCGAACCGTCTGATGACACTGCGTGGACTCATGAAGTTCAACGCGGTGCGCAAACCGATCGACATCAGTGAGGTCGAGCCGGCCACCGAGATCGTCAAGCGATTCTCCACGGGTGCCATGAGCTATGGCTCCATCTCGAAGGAAGCCCACGAGACGCTCGCCATCGCAATGAATTCGATTGGCGCACGCTCCAATTCCGGCGAGGGTGGCGAATCAACGGAACGGCTCAACGATCCGAAACTGTGCAGCAAGATCAAGCAGATCGCCTCCGCCCGTTTCGGTGTGACGAGCGATTACCTGGTGCATGCCACCGATCTGCAAATCAAACTGGCGCAGGGAGCCAAACCCGGCGAGGGCGGCCATCTGCCGGGGGCCAAAGTGCCGCCGTGGATCGCCAAGGTGCGCCATGCAACACCTGGTGTGGAGCTCATCTCGCCGCCTCCGCATCATGACATCTACTCCATCGAGGATCTCAAGCAGCTCATCAACGATGCGAAGATGGCCAATCCGAAGGCTCGCGTGCATGTCAAGCTTGTGTCCGAATTCGGTGTGGGCACCATTGCGGCCGGTGTGGCCAAGTGCCATGCCGACGTGGTGCTCATTTCCGGCTATGACGGCGGTACTGGTGCGGCCCCGCTCAATGCCATCCGCCATGCCGGCACGCCATGGGAGATCGGTCTGTCGGAAACCCAGCAGACGTTGATTCTCAATGGTCTTCGCTCGCGCATCGTCGTCCAGTGCGACGGCGAACTGAAGACCGGCCGTGACGTGGTGATCGCGGCGCTGCTGGGAGCGGAGGAGTTCGGCTTCGCCACCACCGCTCTTATGGTGGAGGGCTGCGTGATGATGCGCGCATGCCAGAAGAACACCTGTCCACAGGGTATCGCCACGCAGGATCCGGAGCTCAGGGCACGCTTCACCGGCAAACCCGAACATGTGGTGAACTTCATGATGTTCATTGCCGAGGAAGTGCGTGAACTGCTCGCACAGCTCGGTTTCCGCACGCTCGAGGAAGCGGTGGGGCATGTGGAGTGCCTGGACCAGAACGACGCCATAGAGCGCTGGAAGTCCGCGGGCATCGACTTGAGCCATGTGCTCATGCAGAGCGGTCCGGTTCCCGGCACGGTGCTCCACCAGACGATCGAACAGAACCATGAGCTTGACACGGCCCTCGACAACGTGCTCATCGAACAGGCGCACGACGCCCTCGAGAACGGCACGCCAGTGCGTATCACCGCCGACATTCGCAACGTCAACCGTACGGTGGGCACAATGCTCGGGTACGAGATCACCCGGCGATACGGCGAGGATGGTCTGCCCGACAACACAATCGACCTGACGCTCAACGGCACCGGCGGCCAATCCATCGGCGCGTTCATTCCGCGTGGCGAGACGATTCGCATCGTCGGGGAGACGAACGACTATGCGGGCAAGGGCCTGTCCGGCGGCCGCATGGTGATCAGGCCGACCGACGCGATCACCTTCGATCCGCATACGAATGTGATCGCAGGTAATGTGCTGGGATTCGGCGCCACTTCGGGCGAGATGTTCGTGGCCGGCCGTGCCGGCGAACGCTTCGGCGTGCGCAACGGTGGCGCCACCTTCGTGGTGGAAGGGGTCGGCGACCATGGCTGCGAGTACATGACCGGCGGCACCGTGGTGATCCTCGGTTCCACTGGGCGCAATCTCGGCGCCGGCTTCTCCGGGGGCCATGTGTATGTGCTTGACCTTGACAGGGACAAGCTCAACCCCCAGGCCGCCTCCGGCGCGCTGCAGATCGAACCGCTTGATGAGCATGCCTCGGCTGTTGTTCGCGAATTGGTCGAGCGCCATGCCGCCGAGACCGGCTCCGTGTTCGCCAAGGAGCTGCTGGAGCACTGGAGTGAGTCGGCGAAGCGCTTCACGCACCTCGTGCCGAAGCAGTTCGTCGCCATGACCGCCGCCATGGACAAGGCCAAGGCGGAACACATCGATTTCAACGAGCCCGGTGTGTGGGAGGAAACTTACGAGCACGTGATGGAAGGAGCGCGCTGACATGGGTGATCCACGTGGATTCCTGAAGGTGAGGTCCCGTAGGGAACCGGCCGAACGCCCCGTTGAGGAACGCATCAAGGATTGGCTTGATGTTCATGCGGAATCCGGTCTGCAGGACTGGACGCAGGAACAGGCCGCCCGATGCATGGATTGCGGCACCCCGTTCTGTATGTCGGGCTGCCCGCTGGGCAACATCATCCCCGAATGGAACGATCTGGTGCGGCAGGGACAATGGGAGGACGCCTACCATCGCCTGTCCATGACGAACAACTTCCCGGAGGTCACCGGGCGCATATGCCCGGCGCTGTGCGAATCGGCGTGCGTGCTCGGCATCCACCAGCCGCCGACGATGATCAAGAACGACGAGGTCACCATCATCGACCAGGCGTGGGATCTCGAATACGTCAAGCCGCTGCCGCCCGAACGTCTGAGTGACCAGACCGTCGCCGTCGTCGGCTCGGGGCCGGCCGGCCTCGCCTGTGCACAGCAGCTCACCCGTGCCGGGCACACCGTCGTCGTGTTCGAACGCGACGACGAGGTCGGTGGCCTCATGCGCTACGGCATCCCCAATTTCAAGCTCGAAAAGGGGCTCCTTGACCGTCGAGTCAAACAGATGGAGGCCGAAGGCACCCGCTTCCGCACGAACACCGAGATCGGCAAGGACCTCGGCTGGGACGATCTGCGCAGCCAGTTCGACGCCGTAGTGGTGGCCATCGGATCAACCGTTCCGCGCGATATGAGCATTCCGGGCCGCGATCTCGATGGCATCCATTTCGCCATGGAGTTCCTGCCCGACGCGACCCGTCGTGTGTTCGGCAAGCAGCCGATCCATGACATCACGGCCAAGGACAAGCATGTGGTGATCATCGGCGGCGGCGATACCGGTTCCGACTGCCTGGGCACTTCGATTCGCCAGGGGGCCAAGGATGTGACGGTGTTGCAGATCATGCCGCAGGAACCGACGAAGCGCCCGGACAACCAGCCTTGGCCGACCTTCGCCCGCCTCTACCAGAAGACCTCCTCCATGGAGGAGGGCGGCGAATACGTCTACAGCACCGATTCAGTGAACTTCGTGGGTTCCGAGGAGGACGCCGCCAAGATCACGGTGAGCGACAATACACAGACCGAGGGCTTCATCTCCGATGGAAACGGTCATGTCACCGGCCTCAAGGTCGTGTCGGTGGCCCCCGGCAAGGATGGCCCGTTCACCCGCCAGCCGGGCACCGAACGTGTGATCCCCGCCGACTTGGTGCTCATCTCGGTCGGCTTCCTGCACCCAGATACCGAAACCCTGCAGGCGCAGTTGCCGGTCGACCTCGATGGTCGTGGCAACGTCGCCCGTGACGACGCATTCCAGACCTCGCAGGATGGCGTGTTCTCGTGCGGTGATGCCGGACGCGGCCAGAGCCTGGTGGTATGGGCGATCGCCGAGGGCCGTTCCTGCGCTGCGGCCGTCGACAGGTATCTGACCGGATGCACCGAGCTTCCGGCCCCCATTGTCGCCTCGGAGCGCCCGATGGCGCTGCCTCGCCGCTGATCAAGAGGAGCAAGCCCCCGAAGCGAAGGCGGTCCCGGGTCGGGACCGCCTTCGCTTCTACGGGCTAAGTCACGACGGACGGCGCTGGTTCATGCCCTCGGTGCGCTAGAGTATGGGTGTTGGACTTTTACGAAGGAGAAGACATGGCCAATCGTGCGCAACGTCGTTCGAAAAACAACGGGGGAATGCCCTCGCAGTATGACTCGACACAGGGTCGTGGTCGCAGTGGCATGATCGACGAGTCGCAGTTGCAGGAGCGTTCCCGTCGGCTGAAGGAGGGCAAGAAGGGCCCGTGGAAGCCATCGAGCAGCGAACTTGAGAAGTACGAGGAGATCGCGCTCGACACGGATCCAGACAACTACGACCCGCCACAGGTGCTTCGTGCCCCACATTCCGGGCGCCAATGGGCGCGTCTGTTCAGCTGGATCGTCATCGTGGTGTCCGCCATCTCGTTCTTCGTGGTCATGTGGGTGCCTAACCTGCCGATGTGGGTGATCATCACGGTGTGTGCAGTCTTCGCCTGCGGTGTGATCAGCCTGTTCTTCACGGCCGGTGATTCGAAGAACAACCCGAACCTCGATCAGAATGGAACCGCCGTCTGATCAGACGCATGCAGGGGCGATGGCTGGGGCAAAAGGAAGGGGCCGCGGCGATGAGCGCGACCCCTTCCGGGAACGAATATGCCTTACTTGATCTTCTCGATCTGCTCGAGCAGTTCGTCGATCTGGCCGTTGACGTTCACGTCGTAGCCGGCGAAGCGAATCGTGTCGTCTCCGTCGAGCACGAAAGTGGAACGAATGGTCTCGTAGGTTTCCTTGCCGTCCTTCTCGTGCTCCTTGGCGGCGCCGTACAGCTTGTGCACGGTGAACTCCGGGTCGGAGAGCAGGATGAAGTTGAGGTCGTTGCTCTTGCGAAACTCCTGCAGCGCCTTCACATCGTCGGGGGAGATGCCGATGACGGCATATCCTTCGGCCTGGAAACGCTCGAGGTTGTCGCGGAAGTCCTTGGCCTCACGCGTGCACACCGACGTGCCCGCCTTCGGGTAGAAGTAGAGCACGACGTTCTGGTGCTTGAAGTCCGCAAGCGCATAGTGCTTGTATTCGTCCGATTCGAGTTCGAAATTCGGTGCCTTATCGCCTTTGTTCAGGCGTACAATGTTGTTTTCACTCATGTCTCCAACCTAGACCCGAACCCGGTGTCTGTATAGGCAAATACGCGAATAGAGTAGTTTTCGCGCGTTGGGGGAACGCCCATGAATCAATTACGCAAAAAGCGACGTGTTGACCATCTGCTTCGGTGTGCGGTTCGCGACGCCGGCGGAACGGATCGTTCCAATATACACAATCCATTGTGTTTCTCGCCTCCGAAGGCCGTATTGTGGTGTATGCAGTCGTATGCATGGAACTCATGGAAGAGGCGATTATGAAAGTTGACATTCTCACCCGCGAATACCCGCCGCATGTCTATGGCGGCGCCGGCGTACATGTGGAGGAGCTGGCGAAGGTGTTGGCCGAACGCATCGACGTGACGGTGCGCGCATTCGACGGACCGCGCGAATCCGAGGCGGCGCAGCACGACGGACGCGGCTCGTTGCGTGTGATAGGCTATGATGTGCCGACGGAGCTGGATGGCGACAACGCGGCCATCCGAACCTTCGGTGTGGATCTGCAGATGGCCAACGACGTCGACAGTGAACTCGTCCACGCCCACACCTGGTACACATGCCTTGCCGGGCGCATGGCGCAGCTGCTGCATGACATCCCGCTCGTGATCACGGCCCATTCGCTGGAACCATTCCGCCCATGGAAGCGCGAGCAGCTCGGCGGCGGCTACAATCTGAGCTCCTGGGCCGAACGTGACGCCTATGAGCATGCCGACCGCATCATCGCCGTGTCCGGCGGCATGCGTGAGGACATTCTCGCCGCCTACCCGAATGTGGACCCGAACAAGGTGGTCGTGGTGCACAACGGCATCACGCTTGCCGATTTCGAGACGCCGGCCCCCGATGATGCCGGCTGGGCGGTGTTCGACCGCTACCACATCGACCGCGACAAGCCGACCCTGCTGTTCGTCGGGCGCATCACCCGGCAGAAGGGGCTGCCGTACCTGCTGCAGGCATTGCATTTCGTCGACCCGGACATCCAGGTGGTGCTATGCGCGGGCGCGCCCGACACCCCGGAAATCGGCAAGGAGGTCAAGGAGGCGGTGGCTAGGCTCAATGAGGAGCGCGGCAACATCATCTGGATCGAGGAGATGCTGCCGAAGCACGAGCTCAACGCGCTCGAACACGGCTGCGATGCGTTCATCTGCCCGAGCATCTACGAGCCGCTCGGCATTGTGAACCTCGAGGCGATGGCTTGCGGTCTGCCGGTGGTCGCCACCGCGACGGGTGGCATTCCTGAGGTCGTCGTCGACGGGGTGACCGGGTATCTCGTGCCCATCGAACAGAAGCACGACGGCACCGGCACGCCGACGAATCCCGAACGGTTCGTGCACGATCTGGCGGATGCGATCAATGAGATGTTCGCCGACCCGCAGCGGGCCAAGGACATGGGTGAACGTGGGCGCGAACGCGCACGCGACAAGTTCAGCTGGGAGTCGATCGCGGACCAGACCGTCGCCGTGTACCGCAGTGTGCTCGAGGAGCGTGCGGCGCAGCACGAATAATTCGCGGCACGGCAAGCAAGAGGAAGCGGGCTGGATCCCATGCAACGGGATCCAGCTCTCATATGGGGGTGCAATGGAAGGACTGGACTGCGAAACACGGGCGTTGGCCATGCACAACGTGCATCTGCGACGGTATGGCCGTGTGATCGTGGATGACGTGAATCTGGAGATCGGACGCGGCGAGAAATGGATTCTGTTCGGGCCGAACGGCATTGGCAAATCGAGCCTGATCTCGATGATGAGCACACGCGCGTTCCCCACATCCGGCGACATCGACGTGCTCGGACGGCGCCTTGGCAAGGTCGACGTGTTCTCGTACCGCCACCTGATCGGACTGAGCTCGGCGGAGCTGTCGCGCGCGTTTCCGCCGTTCGAAGACCCGCTTGACGTCGTGGTCACCGCGCTCAGCGCGACGACCGGCCGTTGGAAGGACACCTATACATCCGACGAATACGCCCGCGCGCGCAGACTCATGGAAGATTTCGGCATCGCATACCTTGCCGGCAAGCAGTTCGGTCGACTCTCCGAGGGGGAGCGGACACGCACACTGATCTGTCGTGCGCTCATGGCCCAATCCGAACTGCTCATTCTCGACGAGCCGACAACCGGACTCGATCTCGGCGCGCGCGAGATCACGATTCGCGCGTTGTCGTCGCTGCATGACGACCCACGTACGATTATCGTCGTCACGCATCATCTCGAGGAGATCCCTCAGGGTTTTGACCATATTGCGATCATGGGACGCCAGTCAACCGTCACGTCGCAACCCGACCCTGCCGATCCAGCACCGGGAACGATCGAATATGCGGGTGACCTCGAACACGGGTTGACCGCCGAACGGCTGAGCCGACTGTTCGGCATGCCGCTCGACGTGCACCACATCGACGACCGATGGAGCGCCTTCGCCCGAATATGAGCATGTCGGCGACGGGAAGGCCGACGGATGGTGTAGACGAGCTTGGCTACAGTGGATTTACGTCCAATGAGCAAGCAGAGCATGGAGTCGAGAGCGTATGCGCAGAGGTCCGTTGCAATCCGGTGAGAAAGTGCAGTTCACCGACCGCAAGTCGAACAAGATCACCGACCAATTGGTTGCGGGCGGCGTCACACAGACCTCACATGGCATCATCCTGCATGACGATGTGATCGGCAGGAACGAGGGCAGCGTGGTCACCACCGTCACCGCCAAGCGTGAGGACCAATTCAACAGGGAGCACCCGGAACGCGATACGGCGAAACCATGGAAGGCTGCGCGCGCAATCGGCGGCTGGCAGTTCGCGGTGATGCGGCCGCGCATGGCCGACTATGTTCTGTCGATGCCGCGTGGCGCACAGATCATGTATCCGAAGGACATCGCGCAGGTGATTGAGCTCGGCGACATACGTTCGGGCGCCCGCGTGCTGGAATCCGGGGCCGGTTCGGGTGCGATGAGCCTGCACCTGCTCGACGCGGTGGGTGAGGGCGGCTGCCTGACCACGATCGAGATGCGCCCTGATTTCGCGAGGATCGCCGAGGCGAACGCCACATTGTATTACGGGCGCCGACCGGATTGGTGGAATCTTCTGGTCGGCGATTTCGATTCGGTGGCCTCCACGTTGCCGGAACAAGGATTCGACCGCATCATGCTCGACATGCTCGATCCCTGGAACCGACTGGAACAGGCGTATCGGGTGATCGCGCCAGGTGGCGTGCTCGTCGCCTATGTGACGACGACCACGCAGATGAGCCGTATGGCCGAAGCGCTGCGGGAGAGTGAGCATTGGACCGCACCGCAGATCCAGGAGACCATGGAGCGCAATTGGAAAGCGCAGGGTCTTGCAGTGCGTCCCGACCATCAGATGATCGGCCACACCGGTTTCCTCATCGTCTCCCGGGCGATGGCTCCCGGATACGATGCGTTGCGCAAGCGTGACCGTGCCACGAAGGACACGACGACGGATATCGACTCACTCTCCGTAGAGGAGCGCGAGGCATCGCTCGAGGAGCTTGAGCTTCGTGACATCTCCGACCGCAAGCTGCGCAAGGTGCTCAGGGATCTGGACGAACAACGCAGTCATTTGGATTCTCAATGACCGATTATCGCCGGGCGCGACACGATGCACTACAGCATGGCTGGAATTAGAATGGGAAGGGTGCGGGTCGGTCAGGCCCGGCGGGATGCATGGAGGAAGCGTGAATCTGAAGAAAGTGGCGAAGAGGGCCAAGGAATACAAGCACGTGCTCATCATCATGCGCCATGCGAAGACGGAGGCCTTCAACGCGAAGGGCGATTTTGAGCGTGTGCTCACCGACAAAGGACTCAAGCAGGCCAAGCGCGTGGCGAAGGGTCTGCGCGACATGGGATTGGTGCCGGATCAGATCGACTGTTCAAGCGCCACCCGGGCGATGCAGACATGCGAGCGCATGCTCAAGGTGTTCGGCGACGCTCCGAAAGTCGACTACTACCAGGATCTCTATGCGAAAGGTATGCAGGCGGTGTTCGACATGCTCGCTGCCTGCAAGGACAAACGCCATGCGCTGCTGGTGCTCGGCCATGAGCCCACCGTCTCGCTGGCGAGCCAGTGGCTGGCAGGCGAACAAAGTGATCCGGGCCAGCTCGATCTGCTGAACCTTGGCATGTCGACTGCCGGCGTGGCGATATTCGGTTCGAATGCGCCGTTCAGAAAATGGGGGACCCATGAGGCGAATCTCATTGCGGTGCTCACGCCGAAGGAGTTCGAAAAGTAGCAGGCGCAGGCGTCGACGGCAGGCTATAAGTGTGCCTTATAGCCTTTGAAAGAAAACTCCTATGCGCCGTTTTTAAGAATTTCGGGCTTGCACCGGTTCCAGTTTGCTAACGTGGTCTCCATTGCATCGACACGACTGGAGGATCCATGACCATTCCCACATCCATCTCGGGTTTCCCCCGCATCGGACGCGACCGTGAACTCAAGAAGGCCATCGAAGCCTATTGGAAAGGCAATGCCACGCTCGACGATGTGCGTGAGACCGGCCGCGAGCTTCGTGTTCGGCATTGGAGGTTGGAAAAGGACGCAGGCATTGATCTGATCCCGAGTAACGATTTCTCACTGTACGACCAGATGCTCGACACCGCGGTCCTGCTCAATGTGATTCCGGCCCGATACCGTCGTCTTGGTTTTGACAACCCTGAGGAGACACTGTTCGCCATGGCCCGCGGGTACCAGGGTGAGCGTGGCGATGTGACCGCATTGCCCATGAAGAAATGGTTCACCACGAACTACCATTACCTGGTGCCCGAATTCGACTCCTCCACCGAGGTGCGGCTCAACGGCACGAAACCGTTCGATGAGTACTTGGAGGCGAAGTCGCTGGGCATAGAGACGAAGCCGGTGCTCATCGGCCCATACACCTTCCTCAAACTCTCCCGCGATGCCGAGGCCCAGGAGCTCACCATCGACGAGGGGCTCGTGGATGCCGTGGCCGACGTGTACGCCGAGGTTCTCCGGCGCTTCGCCAAGCTGGGCGCGCAATGGGTGCAGCTCGACGAACCATATCTGGTGCTCGACAAGCACGAGGGTGACGTCTCGCTGTTCAAATCGCTCTATTCGCGTCTGCTGCCGGCGCGGGACAGCGGTGTCAGGGTGCTGCTCAACACGTATTTCGGCAACATAGCCGATATTTACGAAACAGTGAAGCTCTTCGAATTCGACGGGGTGGGACTCGACCTCATCGAAGGGCGTGACGAGAACCTCAAGGCCGTCGAACACCATGGTGTAGCAGCACGCACCACGCTCTTCGCAGGCGTGGTCAATGGCCGCAACATCTGGCGCAACAACTATGCGGAAAGCATCGCACTGGTGGAGGCACTCCAGCAGGTGACCGCCAACGTCGCAGTCGCTTCGGCCTGTTCGCTGCTCCATGTGCCGTTCAGCACCAAGGGGGAGGAACAGCTTGGCGACAAGGTGCTGCGCCATTTCGCCTTCGCTGTGGAGAAACTCGAGGAGGTTCGCGAGATCGCAGACCTCATGCAGCTCGACGACGATGCGAAGCGTCAGTCCACTGCGCTCGCCGCCAACCAGGCGCTGTTCGATGGCAGCCGTGTGGTCGCCGACGAAGTTGTGCGCGCCCGCATCGCCGCCCTTGCCGATGCGGACTATGTGCGCCGACCCGAGCGTGGCGAACGCCAGCGGCTCCAGCGTGAGGCGCTTGGCCTGCCGTTGCTGCCCACTACGACGATAGGCTCTTTCCCGCAGACCAAGCAGGTGCGTGCCGAACGCGCCCGCCTTCGCAAGGGTGAGATCTCCCAGGGGCAATACGACGAATTCATTCGACGTCAGATCGACGATGTGGTGGCCAAGCAGGAGCAGATCGGACTCGACGTGCTGGTGCATGGGGAGTTTGAGCGCAACGACATGGTCGAATACTTCGGTCAGAACCTCAACGGTTTCCTGTTCACGAAGAACGCCTGGGTGCAGTCCTACGGCACCCGCTGCGTCAAGCCTCCGATCATCTGGGGCGATGTGAGCCGTGCCCAGCCGATCACCGTGGCATGGAGCTCCTATGCCCAATCGCGCACCGCCAAGCCGATGAAGGGCATGCTCACCGGCCCTGTCACCATTCTCAACTGGTCGTGGCCCCGTGAGGACATCACCCATGAGGAGCAGACCAAGCAGTTGGCCCTGGCGATTCGGGACGAGGTCCTTGACCTCGAGAAAGCCGGCATCAGGATCATCCAGATCGACGAGGCCGCCTTGCGTGAGAAACTGCCGCTGCGTGAATCCGACTGGCATCGTGAATACCTCGACTGGGCGATTCCCGCATTCCGTCTCGTGCATTCCGCCGTGCAGCCAAGCACGCAGATCCACACGCATATGTGCTATTCGGAGTTCAACGACATCATCTCGGACATCGACGCCATGGATGCCGATGTCATCTCATTCGAAGCCTCCCGCGGCGATCTGGTGGTGCTCGACGCCATCCACGACGCCCACTTCGAAACCGAGGCCGGTCCGGGTGTGTACGACATCCATTCCCCGCGCATCCCCTCGGTCGAAGAGACCGAGGAGCGCATCGGCGAGATTCTTGCGAAGATGGATGTGAACAAGGTGTGGATCAATCCCGATTGCGGCCTCAAGACCCGAGGCAATGACGAAACCTGGCCGAGTCTGACGCACATGGTCCAGGCGGCGAAAGCCATGCGCGCCAACCTCGACTGATTCGGGCTCCTCCAAACAGTCCGCAGGACACCATAATCGCAGTATGCATGCCATGGCGGCATATCCGCCCACTGTGGCATACATACTGCGTATCCCATCAGAATGCACGCATCACACAGCACGAGACCCAGCAAATGCACACGCCAATGTTCTCCCTTGAAGTATTCCCACCCAAACGCACATCGCCGGTCGGCACGATCTACGACACCCTCGACGGGCTGAACGACATGAAACCCGACTTCATCTCGGTCACCTACGGCACCGGCAAATCAGCGGACCGCACGGCCACCGCACGCATCGCGCACACCATACACTCGGAATACGGCATAGACGCGGTCGCCCACCTGACCGCACAGTACCTCACCGCCCGGGATGTCGACGAGGCGCTCGCCATGTTCGATGAGGCGAAAGTGAGCGGCGTGCTCGCATTGCGCGGAGACCGCAACAGCGAGCGCGAACCGGCCGGCGTGTTCACCCATGCCAGTGATCTGGTGTGTTACATTCGCGAACGTAGGCCGAATCTGAAGATCTATGGCGCCTGCTATCCGGAGAAGCACCCGCAGGCGGCCACGCTCGACGAGGATGTGGCGAATCTCAAAGCCAAGGTGGATGCAGGCGCCTCGCATCTGATCTCCCAACTGTTCTACGACGACGACGATTTCATCGCATTCCTCGGCAAAGCACGGGCCGCGGGCATCGATGTGCCCATAGAGGCGGGCATCATGCCGGTCACCAATGCGAAATCGGTGCGGCGCATGACGAACATGTGCTCATCCCGGGTCCCGCGCAAGCTCGAACGCATGCTCGAAAAGTGGGGAGACGATCCCAGGACGCTACGCGAGGCGGGCATCATCTATGCGAGCGAGCAGATCAGCGACCTCGTGGCTCAGGGAGTCGATGGCGTGCACCTGTACACGATGAACCATCCGTCGGTCTCGCGCAGAATATGGCAGAACGTGGGCAATCTGTTCGAAAAAGCGTGACCCAATTTCCCAGCGCAACAAAAACACGCTAGATTGACAGGCATGGAGATCGACGAGAACACCACCCCAAGCACACGAGACATCATTCATGCCGGATTCGAGAATCTCGGCCGTGCGAAGGAACTGCTCAGCGAGGTGTGCTCGGCGGGGGATCTCGAACTCACCCAGCGGGAACTGCTCGGCGAACTGGCGCATTGCGCGGATCCGGACGTGGCATTGGACGCATTGCATGAACTGATCATCAGCTTTGCCGACCGTCCCGGAAAACTGCACGGACTGCTGCACGGTAGGTCTCCGCGCACATTGCTGCAGGTGCTCGGTGCCAGCCGGCAACTTGGCGTGCTCATGCGGTCGCGACCCGAACTCGTCGAGGCGGCGGCTGTCGATTCCCTCCACAGCGCGGGGTTTGACGGCGAGGCGAGACGTGCGACCATGTTGGCGGCGATCGATGCCCATGAAGAGCAGCTCGGCGCCGCGGACTCTTCGGACTCCTCGTTCCGGCGCCTGATCACCGACGTGCCGTTGGCGGAGGCGACCAATAGGTTACGACGGAACTATTACGAACAACTGGCTGCGATCATGGCCTACGATGTTTCGCACGACGACCCGATCGCGATTCAACCGGCGGTGTCCCGCGCGTTGTCGGATCTGGCGGACGCCGCCCTGGAAAGCGCGCTGGCCATTGCGCAGAGCAACACGGAGGAGTCCGAACTCCTGCGCTTCACAATCATTGGCATGGGCAAGCTCGGCGCACAGGAGCTCAACTACGTCTCCGATGTCGATCTCATCTACGTGGTGGAGCCGATGGCCGAGACCATGTCGCAACCGCAGCTGGTCAAGGTCGGTTCGAAGATCGCCATGCTCATGCAGAAGATCTGCCAATCGGTGATGCCCAATGTGATGGAGCCCGCACTGTGGCAGATCGATGGGGCATTGAGACCCGAAGGCAAGGACGGTCCGCTGGTGCGCCGTCTGGACTCGCATAAGGCCTACTACCGGCAGTGGGCGGAGAGCTGGGAGTTCCAGGCACTGCTCAAGGCAAGGGCTGTGGCCGGTGACGTGCCTCTTGGCGAGGCATACATGCAGATGGCATCCGAATTCGTCTGGCAGGCCTCGCGGCGCGAGAACTTCGTCTCCGACTGCCAGCGCATGCGCGAACGTGTGGAGAGCCTCATCCCAGTGCCATTGCGCGACCGTGAGATCAAGCTGGGCCGCGGAGGTCTTCGCGACGTGGAGTTCACCGTGCAGATGCTGCAGCTGGTGCACGGCCGCGCCGATGAGACCCTGCATGTTCGCTCCACGTTGCAGGCGTTGCAGGCGCTTTCCGATGGCGGCTATGTCTCGCGCCGCCATGCCCGCGTGCTCTCCCACGACTACCGTTTCGAACGGGTGCTTGAACACCGCCAGCAGATGTGGCAGCTCAAACGCACCCATCTGTTCCCCGACATGGGCAATGCGAACGCCGGCGGATTGGAGAAGAAGCGCACGGTCAATGTGGAGGAGCTCTCGCGCAATGCCGAACTGCACAGGCTCGCCCGCGTGTTCGGCTGGCACAACGAGGAGCTGGTGGACAATTTCGACGAGACACGCAGGCAGATCCGTCGGCTCCACAACGAAATCTACTACCGGCCGATGCTGCCGATCAGCGCGGTCTCGGGCGACGAACGCGTGGAACTGAGCGAGCAGGCGGTGATGGATCGTTACGCCGCCATCGGTTTCGCCGACCCGCAGGCGGCGCTGCGGCATGTGCAGGCGCTCACCGCCGGCATCACCCGTGCCGCGAAGATCAATGGCATACTGCTCCCCGCGGTGCTGCGCTGGCTCGGTGAAGGGCAGAACCCCGACATGGGACTGCTGGGCTGGAGCAACCTCGAGGAACGGTTCGGTTCCGGCAGCGACTACCTGGGGTTCCTGCGCGACTCGCAGTCGGCCGCACAGCGGTTGTGTCACGTGCTGTCGAATTCCAGATTCCTCGGCGACGCGCTCAACAAGTCGCAGGAGTCGATCCGCTGGCTCGGCGATGACGACCAATTGCATGCGCGCACACGTGAATCGTTGGATGTGGGCTGTCAGGCGATCATCACACGATATGATGATTCACTGGCCGACGCGGCGAACATGCTGCGTGCACTGCGCCGCCATGAGATCGAGCGCATCGGGATCGGCTGGATGACCGATGTGATCGATTCGGCGCAGGCCCTGAATGGTATGACCGACGTGGTTGACTCGATCATCCAGGCCTCGCTGCAATGGGCGGTGCATGATACGATGCGGGCGAACGGCATGGATGGACCGGCTGCGCATCTCGCCGTCATCGGCATGGGGCGTTATGGCGGCCGTGAGGTCAATTTCAGCTCCGACGCCGACGTCATCATCATCTACCGTCCTGCGCACGGCGCTGACGATTCCGCCGCGAATTCGTTCGCCCGCAAGGTGCAGGAGCAGATGCGCATGATGCTCATGGGTCCGGTGTCGACAGAACCGAAGATCGAACTCGACATGGACCTGCGCCCTGAGGGCAAGAACGGGCCCGTCGTGCGCTCGTACGCCTCGTGTGAGGAGTACTACCGTGCATGGGCAAGCGTGTGGGAGCGCCAGGCGCTGTTGCGCGCCCGATTCGCAGCCGGCGACAAGGAGCTGGCCGAGGACTTTCTGGCGAATGTCGCGAACCCGTTCCGATACCCAGCCGAGCGTCTCACCGACGACCAGTTGCAGGAGATACGCAGACTCAAGGCGCGTATGGAGGCGGAGCGTCTGCCACGTGGTGTGCGACGCGACCGGCATCTCAAACTCGGCAGGGGAGGCCTGTCGGATGTCGAATGGACCGTGCAGTTGCTGCAATTGCAGCATGCGCATGACATTGAGGCGTTGCAGGTGAATTCGACGATGCAGGCCCTTGACGTCTTGGTGGAGCATGGGCTCATCGTCATGGAGGACGCGAAGATACTGCGTGACGCCTGGCAGATGTGCACAGCGGCGCGCAACGGCAACTATCTGTGGAACGGGCGGGCGAACCGCGCCGACATCCTGCCCGACCAGCATTTCGACCTGAGTGGCATTGCCACGTATCTTGGCTACGATCCGGATCGCGGTCAGCAGTTCGAGAACGACATTCTCTCGCAAATGCGCAAGAGTCGTGAAGTATGCGAACGGCTCTTCTACGGTGTTGAGGAGTGAGATACGCTGGCGGGTATGAATGGGCATGATGACGAATCCACGTGGGTGGAGCACACCCTCGTGCGGCTCGGCGAATCGCAGTTCCGTGCGAAGTTCGTGTTGAGCGAGGCTGATCGGTCGTATGCGCGCGACAAGGGCAGACATGTCATCGACAGGCATGCGCATGAGATGCTGCGCGCACGCGTGGGCGAGGCGCAACCGTCCAACGACGGCAGGCAGACGCCTTGGCGCGGGCACCCGGTGTTCACCGCCCAGCATGCGACGGCGACATGCTGCCGCGGATGCATCGAGAAATGGCATGGCATTGCCAAAGGTCGGCCGTTGACCGATGCCGAGGTGAACAGACTGGCCGATCTCGTCATGGCTTGGATCGACAGGGATCTGACGAATCATCCGGCCCGGGACGCAGTTGCAGGCGCCCGTTCTGCACAGGCTGATGCCAGGCGCGTGAAGGCGGCCCATGCCAAGGCTCCCCGGTATGTGCAGCCGGAATTATGAGGGCGTGTCGAGCCGGCGGGGCAGTGGGGTATAGTTGGAGAGGTCACTTCGGTGATCACCTGGAACAGCACATGCATGAAAGGTGAGCCATTGTCTAGCGTTCAGCAACACGCCGACGGACAGTCCATAGTGGGAACCAGCGTCATCACCCTCGACGATCTCACAGTCACGCAAATCGAGGAGTTGCTGCATAAAGCGCAGTACATCGATTCGCATCGCAAGGAAGTGGCACACACCTGTGACGGACGGGTGTTGGCCACTTTGTTTTATGAGCCAAGCACGCGCACGCGACTGAGCTTCGAGACCGCAATGCTGCGGTTGGGCGGCAAGGTGATCGGTTTTGCGGGATCGCAGCTGAGCTCCGCAACGAAGGGCGAATCGATTTCGGACACGTTGAAGACCGTGTCGAACTACGTCGACGTCGTGGCGATCCGTCACCCGAAGGAAGGCGCCGCCCTGGTGGCCGCGGACGCCTCCTCGGTGCCGGTGATCAACGCCGGCGACGGCGGCCACATGCACCCGACGCAGACGCTCGCCGATCTCGCGACACTGCAGTCGCGATTCGGACGGGTGAACGGCCTGACGATCGGCCTGTGCGGCGACCTGACCTTCGGCCGCACCGTGCACTCGCTCATCGAGACGCTGTGCCGCTTCGGCAACGTGCGTTTCGTGCTCATCTCACCGAAGGAGCTGCGCACCCCGCAATACGTGCTCAACCGCATCAACGCCACGCCCACCTGCTCGTACGAGGAGGTCACCGACTTGAGTACGGTCATAGGGGATCTGGACGCCCTGTACATGACGCGCGTGCAGAAGGAACGCTTCTTCAACGAAGACGATTACCTGCGCCTGCGTGACACCTACATTCTTGACGAGGGCAAACTCGCGAAGGCCAAACCCACGATGGCGGTGCTGCACCCGTTGCCGCGCGTCAACGAAATCGCCACGGAGGTGGACGTCGACCCCCGTGCCGCCTATTTCGAACAGGTGAAGAACGGCATGCTCATGCGCATGGCATTGGAAAGCTCGGTGCTCGGCGACGAATTGCCCGGCTACGAGCAGTATGCGAACCAGGAGGTCGAAGCCTGATGGAAGTCACTAGCATCCAGGATGGGATCATCATCGATCATGTGCCTGCCGGCACCGCGCTCAAGGTGCTCGAATACCTGCGCATCGACCCGGCCACCACGAAGCTCGCGCTGATCATGAACACAACGAGCCGACGGTACGGTTCGAAAGACATCATCAAGATCGAGGACGCCCAGGACGTCGACCTCGACGTGCTCGGACTGGTGGCCCGCCAAGCCACCGTCGACATCATCCACGGCGGCCAGATTGTGAACAAACAGACGCCGACGCTGCCTGAACGCGTGGTCAATGTGATCACCTGCGTGAACCCGCGCTGCGTGACGACCACCGAACCCGGCATCGACCAGGTGTTCTACCTCGACCACACCGACGACGAGGTGTACCGCTGCCGATACTGCGACGAGGAGGCGAAATTCTAAATGGCCATCACATTCACCGACATCACGGTGTGGGACACGGGCGAACACATCGACCTGACCGTCCCCGACCCGCGTGACGTCACCATCGACGCCAGTGCGCTCACCGTGGCGCCGGGCTTCGAAGATCCGCACGTGCACTTCCGCGATCCCGGGCAGACCTACAAGGAGTCGATGGTCTCCGGATGCATGGCCGCCGCATCGGGCGGTTACACGAACGTGCTCATCATGCCGAACACCGTGCCGGCGATGGACGGCCTTCAAGTACACGAGGGGGAACCCGGCGCGCAGGAGATTCTCGATGCCGGCTACCACACGGTGATCGATTATCTGCAGCACTATGAACAGATCCACCACGTCACGCTGCCGGTACGCTACGAACTGTGCGTATGCGCCACCAAAGGCCGGGCCGGGCTCGAACCGACCGACCCGAAGGACTGGGCATGGTACATGCCGGGCCATGACAGTGAGAAAGACCCCGCACAGATCGCCCACCCCGTCACCGCAATGAGCGACGACGGTTCAGCCGTGCCAGAACCAGTGCTGCGCCAGGTGTTCGACAACGTCAAGAGCACCGGACTATACCTCATCGAGCACTGCGAACACCATGACGTGGGCGCCGTGAACGAAGGTCCCGTATCCCATGCCCTGAACGTGCCGGGAATCCCCGAAGACACCGAACTGGCGATCGTGCAACGTGACATCGACCTCGTGCGCGAAACCGGCGTGCACGTGCACTTCCAGCACGTGTCCACCGCAATCTCCTTCGACGCCATTCGCAACGCGAAGGCCGAAGGGCTGCCCATCACCTGCGAAACCGCACCGCATTATCTGGCATTGAACGACGAGGCGCTGCTCGAATACGGCACGCTCGCGAAGATGAACCCACCACTGCGCGGCGAACGGGATCGCTTGGCCACGATCAAAGCGATCGAGGACGGCACCGTGGACATGATCGCCACCGACCATGCCCCGCACACACTCGAAGAGAAGGCCCGCGGATTCCTCGAAGCACCCAACGGCATCATCGGACTGGAATGCGCCTATGCGGTATGCCACAAGGTACTCGTCGACGGCGGCCACATCAGCGACCAGCGACTCATCGAGCTCATGTCGCTGAATCCGGCCCAACTGATGGGACGGCATTCCACCGACATCGCCGCATTGCTCAACACCTCGTCGAAATGCGCGGTGAAGCGCTCGCTGAACCTGGCCGAAGTGGAACACCCGGAGCTCGTGGACCTGAACATTCTCAACACCACGGAGCAGTGGAGCATCGACGCGGGCCGGTTCCTGTCGAAGGCACGTAACACGCCATTCAACGGCTGGGATGTGAGCGGCAAGCCGTATGCGACGATCATCGCATCCGCTCTGGTGTTCGACCGACTGGGATTTGACGAGGCAACCGAAACGGAAACAGGGGAGTAGCGATTATGGACCGGCTCATCGAAGCAATCGAAGACAAACAGAATCCCAGTGTCGTGGGCCTTGACCCCACCGACAAACTCGTTCCCGCCCCCGTGATGGATGCCTATGCCGTCGAAGCCGAGGAACAGGTGGAGTCGGACGACAATCTGGCAGCCACCGCTGCCGCAGCAGCGTATTTCGAATTCAATCGCGCCATCATCGATGCGGTGTACGACATCGTGCCTGCAGTGAAGCCGCAGATCGCCATGTATGAGGCGCTCGGGCCCGCAGGCATCGACTGTTACACGATGACATGCGAATATGCGCAAAGCCGCGGCCTGTACGTGATCGGCGATGTCAAGCGCGGTGACATAGGTTCGACCGCCGCCGCCTACGCGCATCATCTCACCGGTTTCCAAGGCGATGACGTGTGGTTTGAGGACGCGGTGACGGTGAACCCGTACCTGGGTTCCGACGGCATCGAACCGTTCATGGAGGCCGCCGGGCAAGCCGATCGCGACATGTTCATTCTGGTGCGCACCTCGAATCCGTCGAGCTCGCAGATTCAGGAGCTCGAATTGGCCGATGGCGGCCGGGTGTATGAGCATGTGGCCGATCTGGTGGAGGATTGGGGCAAGGATTCCATCGGCCGTTTCGGCTATTCCCGGGCCGGAGCCGTGGTCGGTGCGACGCATCCCAAGGAGGGTGCCGCATTGCGCGAGCGCATGCCCCACACGTTCTTCCTCGTGCCCGGGTACGGGGCACAGGGCGGCACGGCACAAAGCGTGGCCGGCATGTTCGACCACAACGGTTCCGGCGCCATTGTGAACTCATCCCGCGGCATCATAGGCGCCTGGCGTAACGACGAGCAATACAGCGATTCACTCGAACCGGAATCCGCGCTGGAACTCGTAGCCGTCAACGCCCGCGCAGCGGCGGCCGATATGCGAGACCAGCTGCGCGTCGCCCTTGCATAACCGATATAGATTTGTATGCGATAGCCGTCCGTACGGATTCTCGCACACCGAACAACCAAGGAGATTCATGCCAACCGCATTCACCCGCACGGTGGAACAGGCCCAGGAGGCCGGTTTCACCCCGACCAGGCGCACCGTCAGCATTGTCGCCGTGAAGCAACTCACTGCGGGCATCGTCCGTCTTACCTTCCGTGACGAATACATCGCCCACCATGTTCGACCTGCGCAGTTCGTGAATCTGTATTCGTCGAACCCCATGCACCTCATGCCACGTCCTTTCGGAGTCAGCGAGGTGGATGGCGACGAGGTGAGCCTCATCTTCGCGGTGGTCGGTTTCGGCACCGACGAGTTCAGCAAGCTGACAGCGGGGGACACCATCGATGTGCTTGGCCCGTTGGGCACGCCCTTCAATCTCGATGAGGCTGCGGATTATGTGCTCGTCGGCGGGGGTCTCGGCATTCCGCCGCTGCTCGAGGCCGCGCAGAGCCTGCGTGATGAGGCGGATTCGCGGGCGATCGCCGTGTTCGGCTATCGTGACGAGCATTTCGCCGACATCTATGCTGCCAAGTACGCGGACGAAGTGCACAGCATCGACGAGTCGGAGGGCAATGTGCTCACGTTGCTCGAACGTCTGTGGCCGGCATTGGAGGAGAGCGGGCGCAAGACGATCATTCTGTCCTGCGGTCCGACGCCAATGATGAGAGCCGTGGCCACTTGGGCCTCCAAACGTGGCGTGGACGCCCAACTGAGCATGGAGCAGCGCATGGGATGCGGGTATGGCACCTGTGTGGCCTGCACAATCGACACACGTGCCGGCCGCGAGAAGGTGTGTGAGGCTGGTCCGGTCTTCACTGCGCACCAATTGGGTTGGGACGCCGATGGTGCCGAGGCGAACGCCGATGCGTGATATGGACGAGCGGGCGAAGGAGAACGAGACGATGAACGAGACCACAAGCAGTGTGTACGAACCGCATGAGTGGAAGCATGGCACCGTGGTTGCAGGCATACCATGGAGGAACCCGGTGGGCACCGCCTCTGGCACGTTCCAGGTGGACGCCTGCGGCCAGTTCTACGATGTGAGCCAGCTCGGCGCCGTCACCACGAAAGGCGTCTCGCCGGTGCCATGGCTTGGCAATCCCGGTGTGCGCACGGCGGAATGCCCGGCCGGCACGGTGAACGCCGTCGGCCTGCAGAACCCGGGCGTCGACCATTACCTCGAATATGACCTGCCCAAACTCAAGAACATGGGCGCCACGGTCGTCTCTAATGTGGCCGGTCATTGCGACGACGACTACGCCCAGGTTGTCGCCAAGCTCGCCGACTCGGATGCCGACATGCTCGAAATCAACGTGAGCTGCCCGAACGTGACCCACGGCGGCATGAGCGTGGGCACCGATCCGATGGCGTTGAGCCGGCTCATGGAGCGTTTGCGCCCGATGACCGACAAGCCGATGATCGTCAAGCTCACGCCGAATGTCACCGATATCACGGCCATCGCCAAGGCGGCTGTCGAATCCGGTGCCGATGCGCTGAGCATGATCAACACGCTGGTCGGCATGCGCATCAATATCAAAACCGGCGAACCGATCATCGCGAACCGTACCGGCGGTGTCTCCGGACCTGCCGTGTTCCCGGTGGGTCTGGCCTGCGTGTGGCGTGTGCGCACCGCTCTGCCCGATGTGCCGATCATCGGCATCGGCGGCATCGACTCCGGCGAGAAGGCGCTCGAATACCTGTATGCAGGCGCCAACGCCGTCGAGGTGGGCGGCGCCGCGCTCTACGACCCGACCGCACCGATCCGCGTGGCGCGTGAACTCGACGATCTGCTCGACTCACGCCCGCAATTGGCACACAAGCTCGTCAAGGGCGACACCTGGCGCTGACCCGTCGGCGATGCCCGTTCGCCGTTCCGATTCCATTCATGACCGTCAATCGGCGTATTCGGGACAAATCGAACCCGGAGATGTCCCGAATACGCAGATTATTCGCGCATCCGTTTACCAGAGGGGAGAACCCACAGATGACCGAAGCATTGGATACCCGTTTCACCCAGTTTCTGCTCGAATCGCAGGCGTTGAAGTTCGGCTCGTTCACATTGAAGTCGGGACGCCAGTCGCCCTATTTCATCAACGCCGGCGCCTTCGATGACGGTGCGAAGATCGCCACGCTCGGTGAATTCTATGCCGAGAAGATCCAACAGGAGATCGCCGCAAGCAACCTGGCCGCCCGCATCGACACCGTGTTCGGACCGGCATACAAAGGCATCCCGCTGGCCGTGGCCACCACGATCGCCATGCAGCACCGCTTCAACGCCTCCATCGGCTACACCTTCGACCGCAAAGAGAAGAAAGACCACGGCGACGGTGGCACGATGGTGGGCAAGCCACTCGAGGACGGCATGAACGTGCTGCTCGTCGACGATGTGATGACCGCCGGCACCGCAGTGCGCGAGGTCGTCCCCAAGCTCAAGGCGCAGGCCGACGTCAACATCGTGGGCCTCGTCCTCTCCGTCGACCGCATGGAGAAGACGAAGGACTCAGATCTCTCCGCCGTGCAGGACGTGCAACGCGAGTTCGGGTTCCCCGTGTTCGCCATTGCGAACGTCAAGGAGATCTTCGCCGCCGGACGGCAGCTGATCGGCGAGCACGGCCAGCCCTACGTCACCGACGAGATCGCCAAGGCCGCCGAGGAGTATCTGACGCAGTACGGGGCGTGAGTGGGCTGTCATCATTTTCAGTGGGCAACAGGTCTCCTCGTTGCCCACTTTTCATGCATTGCATGAGGAAGGAGGTGTGGTGGTTACGCTTGGCACAAGCATAAGCCTATCAGGTGAAATACAGGCTCCCTTGCAAGCATTCCAAGACGCAGTTCCTCTCGGAAGAACAATGTCGATGATCAATGCACGGTGGCATCATCGAAGTCCATCGGCACACATATGCCTAGATGCGGGTATGGCGGCGACAATCCGCGCCTAACATCCAATAGGCCGTCCACGAATCTGCACCCGCAGCTGGGATACGCCCAAAAACTGGAAGTATATTGCGGCCCATCATTGGAGGAAGTATGGTGATATCGGCCGCAGCGACAGTGACAGAAAACCTCACACTGAGACTCATCAGGAAGAAATAGAACGGGTTTCCTTCGGTCATATGCTTCGCTTCAGAACAACAAAACCGGAAGAGATACGGAAAGAACGCCTATGATCCGACCAATGACGATCGACGACTACGATGCCGTCTGCGCATGCTGTATGTCATGCACCGGCATGGGGCTCAACACCATCGACGACTCACGCGACGGCATCGCCAAATATCTGGCACGCAACCCGACCACATGCTTCGTGGACGAGCGTGACGGGCGCATCACCGGCGTCATCATCGCCGGGCACGATGGACGGCGCGGATACATCTACCACACCGCGGTCAGTCCCGACCACCGCCACCAGGGCATCGGCACCGCGCTCGTCGAAGCGGCGTTACATGCGCTCACCGACGAGGGGATCGCCAAGGTGGCGCTCGTCGTCTTCGCCCGCAACGCGGATGGCAACGCGTTCTGGCAGCGGCTCGGATTCACATCGCGCGACGACCTGACCTACCGCAACAAGGCGCTCGCCGAACTCACGCGCATCGACACCTGAATCTCACTAATATCCCAACTTTCCGAGCATGCCCCATGCTCGCTCCAGCATTGGCAGCTCACGCGCCGCAATCAGTCTGCCGAGCTTGGAATCCTCGCATCTCCTGTATTCGGCGATGGCCTGAGCATAGGTGAGCTTCAATGTCGACAGATTGAATCTCGTCCGCTCCAGCTCCGTCAGATTCGTCTCGCCGAACGAAAGCGCCTGGCACAGGTAGTAGTGATTGATATTATGGCGGTGAATCCGATTATAGCAATCGCTGACCAAGCCAATCTCGCCGAGAATCTCAATCTCAGCTCCAAGCTCCTCCCTAACCTCGCGCATCACCGCCTCCGTGGGAGTCTCACCTGGTTCGATGCCGCCTCCGGAGGTTTCGATCGTCACCGCATTGCCGAAGACGTCGGTACGCTGCACCCGCAGAAAATAGAAGTACGCGTGAGCATCGATGACGATGGCCCGCGCGATTGGCCGATCATGATCAATATATTCGAACGGCCATTCGGCATCTTCGAGCTCAAGACTCAATGGTTCCTCAGTCATACCACCTCCATGATTGTACGAGCATCGCCAATTGACTGGCACGCTCTCTCCAAGACGCAAGAGGAGACACCTCCAGCGTCAGCATGTCCTTTTCACGTCGATGAGATGCGATGAAATGAAATGCAATGATTGGCATCGCGGACATGATTTGGGATCCGATTCGCACGCACAGTCATACGGAATCAGCCACGGCGATACGCCATCGTATCCACATGCGCACTCACCGTCTCGACCAGCTCGCCAAGCGGCTTGAGAAACCGCCGACCCAACGACGTCAACTCATAATAGACCTGCGGCGGCTTCGAACGCTGCAGCACCTCACGACGAACCACGCCAATCTGCTCCAGGTACTTGAGCGTCTGCGAAGCCATACGCTCGCTGATGCCGCCGATGTTATGCACCAATTCACTGAAACGCAGCGGTTTCTTCTCGAGGGCCAGGATGACGAGCAGTCCCCATTTGCCGCTGATCACCTGCAGCGGGAAGCGTGCGGGGCAGTCCTTTGCGAAGATATCGAGTTTTTCCATGGCGGTAGTGTAACAGATGAAAGTAACGGAATATAACAACCTTACGAATAGTAAGTTTCAAAACTTACTATTCAACTGAACCTAAAACCCTCCAAATCATCACCACACAATTCATACTTTCCTGCGACGAGAGCAGTGGAGCATTCTCTTGTGACGTCCACATTCGATTTTCATGCGTTGTACGGGCGATGTTCGAAAAAGAGCGGCGGCTCGTCAAGGTCTCTATAGAATGCATCCCAGCGGGTCAGCACGTCACGCAAGGGCATGGGCAGATAGGAGAGCGCCTGTTCGGCTATGCTGTCGGGAATGCCATAGGCGGCCTGTGCAATGCTCGCAGCTATGGCTGCCTGCGTATCGCTGTCTCCTCCCAATGAGACCGCATTGCGTATGGCATCCTCGAAACCGGTGCTTTCCAGGAAACAGGTGATGGCCTCTGGCACCGAACCTTGGCATGTGGCGTCGAACCGGTAGTCTGAACGGATTTTGCCCAGTGATCGGCTCATGTTATACCCGTATTCGTGGATGATGTGGTCTTCGATCCGTTGTCTGCATGCGGCAGGATCGTCGGCCAGAGACCTCTCATGCTCACCGCGGCAGCCGCCGAAGTAGTATCGCGCGAGGAAGATTGAGTCGGCCACTGCCATCCCTCCTCTGACACCTTCGGGATCGTCGTGGGTCACCGTGATCGAGCGCTCGGCGAGTTCGCGACCTCCGATGGGCATGAATCCGGTCCGTGCGGTGAATCCGCAGCTCATCATCCACGCACAAGGCGATATGCGCATGGCCGATCCGTTGCCGAAACTGCCGATGGGCTCACGACTGTCGGAGAACAGCCAGCGCATGAACCGGGGACCATAACCCGCGTTCGGGTACATGCGCCCATATTTCTTCATCGCATCAATGAAATCATCTGCGCTACCACCATTCATGATGCCCTCGGCTACCGCGCAGGTCATCACCGTGTCGTCGGTGAATCGGCAACCATTGGAGAACAGCGGGAAATGCTTGGTTTTGATTGGATTGGCTTCGTATTTCGAGCCGACGATATCGCCTATGATCGCGCCGAATATGCCGGTCATTCCATCCTCCATCTGACTCATGAGCTCCTCTGCACGATCTTGTCGAATGCGTCCATTGCCAGCATTCCTTGAACGATATGTGGGCTTCCACCGACCGGAAGCGTACGTTGAATAAGCAAATACATCAAGCATATACCTGAGCGAAGCGTCTAATCCGTGCGAACCAGTCACGGCATTTGGTGACGGTCGCGGAACAATTATCGGAAGAGAGGCGGTGGCAATCGCCGGACCGCGCACATCTTGGTTTCAAGAGCGGCAAAATGCCAAGCCCACAAGTAGCGGTGCCCAAGGGTAGCGGAAAACCGGATATTCCGAATCCCGCTACGTGGAGGTGGTCGAGTTTTGCCGCTCTTGAAACCAAGATGTTATGGAGGGGACCTCCACTTTTCCGCAAAACAGAGACGAATGACGGCCGATAAATCCGAAATCAACCATGCCAGACCGCGCGGCGTTGGTCGGCCGCCTGCTCCAAAGTCAATGGCTGCGGCAGCAGGTAATCCTTGCCGGTTCGTTCCTTGAGGCACCGGGCAACGAGCACGACCACCATAAACATTTGCTCATCATCGGAGAGCATCTCAGAGGTAACCTGGAAATATTCCCATCCCTCGGCACGGATCTTCATGGTCCGCTGGGCATCCCGTGCCCATTGGTAGCGATGATGACGCCCATCGTATTCGATGTCGATCTTCGCCTCAGGGTAGGCAAGGTCCAGAAACACCAGTGAACCATCGCGCAAGACGAGTTGGTAATTGACGCAAGGGATTGGCAGGCCATAGCGAATCAGTATCAAACGCAACATAGTTTCCGCAACCGAATCGGTACCTTGTGCCATCAGCGGCAACGCCTTCCGGCATTTCATAATGCCTCGTGGAGCATACCTATGATTACGTCTGGCATACTCATCTACCCAATCGAGGAAATCGACGAAATCCTGTATGGTCATCATCTCGTGAAGTGTGTACCGACGCATCATGGCATCGCCGAGCTTCACCAACTCCTCCAAATCCAGCCATTGGGCGAACATCAGCCAGGTGAATGCGCATGAGGTGCAGGTGACACCTGGGGCGACTTCGATCGTCTTCAGAGGAATTCCGCTTTTGAAGTAGGTGACGCTGAACCGACCGTAAACCCTTCCATGCCGTTTGCTGGCGATTCTGTCTTCTGGCTTGAGATCCGACGGACCCACCACAACCTGTAGATATTCAGGTCTCAAACGCCGTCTTGTCACCCCAGTCGTGAGTGGAGTCCAATCCAACCCCATGAGCGCCAATGCCGTCGTGAGCGCGAAGACGCATGCCACCTGCCGCCCGCACACATCCTCGGCGGCTGCACAGCGTTGAACCTCTAAGTCGCGTCGCTCTCGTTGCAGCCCTCGTGCCTCGCTGGCACTCGTCTCGTCCGAATACCCCATGCGTCGACCATATATGGCCGGTGCATCCGTGTAAATCCACTCCACTCGTCAGTGTGTCGTCGCCTAGCTCTCCCTAGGGTTGATCGAGGTATGGGAATTACGGGCATATCGGTAATGCTTGAATTATACTGACGCAGGAACCGATTGCAGTAATTGCAGGAAGAGGCGAACATGGGCGAGAACCAGACGACGAACAGGGCGGTGAGCGACGTCGTCTTTGATTTCTGCGGCGTGCTGATCGACTGGCAATGCCATGCGGCGCTCGACGGAGTGTACCCCGAGCAGCTGGTAGCGGACATCTGTGCGGACAACGATCCGTATGGTTTCTTCCATTACGAGGATCTCATGGACGGTGGCGCGGATTTCGCGGATGTGCTCGAACTGGTGCGTGCGGAGCAGGGTGACGAGATCGCCGAAGTGTACCGTTATTACATCGAGCATTATGGCGATGCGTTGCCGCAATTGGTCGACGGCGCCGAGGAACTGCTCACCGAACTGTGCGAACAAGGAGTGCATGTCTGGGGACTGACGAACTGGTCGGCGGACACATTCCATTTCGCGTTCGAGAAGTACCCGCAGCTCCAACGATTGCTGAGTGGAACCGTGGTGTCTGGCATAGAGAAACTGCGCAAGCCGAACGCCGACATCTACGAGCTTGCACAGTCCCGCTTCAATCTGGAACCGCAGACCACCGTGTTCTTCGACGACACGCAGCGCAACGTGGACGGCGCGAAATCCGTGGGCTGGCATGCATTCAGATTCAGCGACGTAGCACAGGCGAGACGTGACCTGCTTTCGCTCGAACACTGAGCAACCGTTTGGACGGGCGATTCCCGGGCGGTACACTACTCGTTGACAACAACCTCGGGGAGAATCACATGACACTGTTGCAGCTGCGGTACATCGTCAAGATTGTCGAATGCGGGTCGATGAACGAGGCGTCGCACGCACTGTATGTTTCGCAACCTGCGTTGAGCTCGTCGGTCAAGGAACTCGAGAACGAGCTCGGCATAGAGATCTTCACGCGCTCCTCGCAGGGCATTGCGCTGACCGTCGACGGCGCGGAATTCCTCACCTATGCGCGGCAGGTGCTCGACCAGGCGGATCTGTTGGAGGAACGGTACAAGAACGCGAAACCGCGCAAGCAGCTGTGCTCCGTCTCCACACAGCATTACATGTTCGCGGTCGAGGCCTTCGTCGAGATGATCAACTCGTTCAAATCGGATGAATACGAGTTCACCATTCGCGAGACACGAACGAAGGACATCATCAATCAGGTCGCGAACATGCGTTCCGAGATCGGCATTCTGTACCTTTCCGACTACAACACGCATGTGATCGGCAAGATGCTGCGAGAGAAGCACCTCGAGTTCCACCCGCTTTTCCGCGCGCCATTGCACGTGTTCATCTCGAAAGACAACCCGCTGTCGATGAAGAAGAAAGTGACGATGGACGATCTCAAGCCCTTCCCGTTCATCCAGTACGAGCAGGGGGAGGAGGGCTCCTTCTTCTTCGCCGAAGAGGCGGTGTGGCCGGAGTATTCGCCCAAGCAGATCAATGTGACCGACCGTGCGACCATTCTGAACTTCATCATCGGGCTCAACGGGTACACGGTGTGCACCGGAATCGATAATGGCGACCTCAATAATGAGAAGATCATGACGATTCCGCTCGACACCGACGAGACGATGCTGCTGGGCTGGATCACGAACGAACGCGCGAAACTCTCGAAGGCCGCACAGACCTATCTCGACAAGCTCAAGGAAGTCATTGCGAACCACGGGTATACAATCATTTCAGATTGACACCTGCCTACTTCGCCCACACCGAAAGCACGTCGCGGGCGCATATGAGCAAACATATGCGCCCGCGACGTGCTTTCGGTTACGGATCACTCACAGTGCGTCGATCAGATCGAGCATCTGACTGACGTTCTTCTTGCCGAACTCGACGGTTTGTCTGCCTCCGCGATTGAGTACGATGCACGGCACGCTCATGACGTCATACTTCTCCTTGAGTTCTGGGAAGTGGGCGACGTCGTAGGCTTCGGCCCTGACATTCGGGTTCGCCGCTGCGATGCGCTGGGAGGCACGAACCGTCTCCGGGCACATCGTGCACGTCAGACTCACCAGGATCATGATCTCGGTGGGATCGTGAATCGCATCGATTCGTTCAGCCTCGTCTCCGATGAGTGGCTGGCCGGGGCCTGCCGCATTGTAGAGGCCAAGCACGAACGAATGGAACTCGTGGCCGGTCGGCACGCCGTGGAATGTCAAGCCGGTAGGCACCAGCATCCCCGCATCGTCACGCACCATGATGCTGACCAGAGGGGCGGCAAACGGCAGTGAATCGTTCACATCGAATTCGCCACGCCCGTTGGGGGCGATCTTGCCCACCTTGTCTTCGATCATGTCGAGCTTGCCGTCGCTCAGGCGCACCAGTTCAGTGATGAACGCCTTGAGATCGGATGAGGTCTTCGTCTCGTCGAGCTGCAGCTGCAATGTCAGCGGCCGCGCCATGCGCGAGAAGACCACATTGAGTTGTTTGATCACGTCGTCATTGAACACCGCGGACACCGTGTTCTGCGGATCTTCCGACTGGCTGCGGTCCGGAGCCGGGGCAGGGGTGGTGCCCGCAGGCTTGTTCCGCGCAGCCTGCTGCTCCTCCTGCTCATAGACACTATGATCCACACGTTTCGGCACGATGCCTGTCTCCAGACTTTTCGCGGCAGCATACCGTTCCGCATTCACCGCGGCGATGGCACCATCGGCGGTTGCCGTGACGACCTGGCGCAGATCCTTCACCCGAAGATCGCCTGCGGCGAATATGCCCGGCCGGCTGGTCTGCATATGTTCGTCGGCAATCACATATCCCTGCGGATCAAGGTCGACGACTCCTTTCACCACAGCGGTCTGTGGCACATATCCGGCGAATACGAACACGCCGAAGGTGCCTCCATCGTCTGGCTGCCAGACGGTTTGCGTACCGGTGGCGACCGAACGCCACACGGCCCTGTCGAGTCCTTGCTCACCGGCCTGCACCCCGACGAGCTCGGTGCCATAGTGAATCTCGATGTTCGGGTTGTCCTTGGCCTTCTGTGCCACCATGGCATCGCAGGTGAAGTCGTCCTCACGCACCAGCAACGTCACCTTGCGTGCGAAGCGGGTGAGGAACACCGACTCCTCAGCTGCGGCGAAACCGCCTCCGACCACAATGACGTCCTTGCCGGTGAAGAACTCGCCATCACAAGTGGCGCAATAGGCGACTCCTCGACCGGCATATTCGAGTTCACCGTCGAAACCGATTTTGCGCGGAGCGGCCCCCATGGCCAGAATGACCGCGAAGCACCGGTAATCGCCTCGCTTCGTATGCACGATCTTCAAACCGGAACGGTCTGGATCCTCCTCGATGCCGGTGACATCGCCAACGGTGAGTTCGGCACCGAAATCCTGCGCCTGTTGGCGCATCGCCTTCGTGAGTGCATGGCCATTGGTGCGCGGTACACCAGGGTAATTGACCACTTCCGCCGTAATGGTGATCTGACCGCCGAAGTCCTCTTTCTCAATGACGAGGGTGCGGTAACGTGCACGCGCGAGGTACATGCCGGCGGTGAGGCCTGCAGGGCCCCCACCGATCACAATCGCGTCATAGAGTTTCGAATCGTCCATGCTCCAATACGCTTCCGATCAGAGTTCGCCCACGAGGTCGAGGCTCGGCTCGAGCGTTTCGTCGCCGGGCTCCCACTTGGCCGGGCATACCTGATCGCCATGCTCGTACACGAACTGCGACGCCTTCACACGGCGCAGGATCTCCTCTGCATTGCGCCCGACGTTCGAAGAGATGACCTCATAGGCCACCACCTTGCCCTCGGGGTCGATGATGAAATCGCCGCGTTCGGCCAAGCCGGACTCCTCGTTATAGGTCTCCAGATCACGGGCGAGCTTGCCGGTGGTGTCGGCGAGCATCGGGTACTGCACCTTGCCGATCTTCTCATTGGCATCATGCCAAGCCTTGTGCACCCACTGGGTGTCGCACGACACCGAGTAGATCTCACAACCGGCCTTCTTGAACTCGGCGTAATGATCCTGCAGGTCCTCAAGCTCAGTGGGGCAGACGAAGGAAAAGTCGGCAGGGTAGAAGAACAGCACCGACCAATGACCGAGTAGATCCTCCTTGCCTATGGTCTCAAGTGCCCCGTCATGGTAGGCCTCCACGGAGAAATCGATGAGATTATGCTGCAACATTGACATGGTGATCTTCCTTTCGATGGATTGCCAAAAGATCCTTCTTCGAGTATGGCCACATGCAGCGTGGATTGTACGCGAGTCTACTCAGAGCGAATGCGGCGAACGTCACATATGATGTACCTCACATGCGGATCAACCTTCCATGCTTCCCAAGTGACGGAACGCCTCCGGAACCGCGCGGACGATGTCGGAGGCGATGATGGGGCGTCCGAGGGATTCGTCGGCATCGGTCTCTTCCAATCCCACGATGTTCGGTTTGTTCCAAGCATGTTGGGTTGCATGAGAGGCCAGCGAGGCCGCCAGTCCATGAAGGTATGCGGCTGCGGCAGCTGTTTCGGGAACGGTGGCGGGATCTTCGAGATAGGCGTCACCTTGCTGGGCCAACAATGCTCCGGTCATGCCTGCGAGCACGTCACCAGCCCCTGCAGTGGCCAGGGTGGCTGGCGCCCGGCCAGACACGAGCACGCGACCCATTGAGTCATCATCGGGTCCAACCACAATGGTCAACGCACCCTTGAGCAGCACTGTGGCCCCGGTGAGACGTGCCGCACGTCGTGCGAAATACAGGGGGCGTTGTTCTATCTCAGCTGCATTCACCGGTTCGTCGATACGCGTCAGGAGTCTGGACAGCTCGTTGGCATGGGGCGTGAGCACGACCTGTGATGGCACATGTCGGGGCAGCAAGTCAAGGGCTCCGGCATCCACCACGATCGGAGGCATGTTTCTGGCCTCCTCGTTCTGCTGGGCATCGCTGTATTCCACATCACCGCCATCAATGTCGCTCACCGATTCCGCCGGTGCCGGATCGGTGAGTTCATAATGTGCCAGCAACGATTCAATGGCCTCCCGTTGAATGTCCTGCGTGTCTTCCCCCGGAACACCACTGCCCACCACCCAGGCTTCAACGCGTCCCTTACCCATTGTGGCTTCGGGCAATGCCTGCAACACCAGATCCTGGGCATGTTGTGGGCCGAGGTAGCGCACCATGCCTATGTTCGAGCGGGCAGCTGCGGTGGTGGAGAGCACTGCGGCACCGGGGTATTGCACCGATCCGGTGATGAGCCCCACCACACCACGCGTGTATTTCGAGTCGGTCACCTTCGGCTCATGAATCGACATGCGGGCGAAATCGGCATCCACCATCTCAACGCCAGGCACCGCGGATTCGAGGTCGAAGCCGAAATCCACCAGATTGATCTCACCGCAGGCGTATGCGGCAGGGGGGAGCATGGCGCAGGGCTTCAGTGCACCGAACATCATCGTGATGTCCGCGGGAATGTAGGCACCCGGCAATGTGCCATCATCCACGCCTATGCCCGAGGGCGTATCGACCGCAACCACCAACGGCTTGTGTTCGCTACCCTCGTCGGACTTGAAGGCGCCAAGCACCTCTGCGAGTGCGCGGGGAATGCCCTGCAGGGCATCGCGTACGCCTATGCCGGTCATTGCATCAACGATGATATGGGAGCGTTTGGCGTAGCGAATGGCCGTCTCAAGTCGTTGCCCGGCCTCTCCCGAGGAGAATCCGGTGGGTACGCCGGGAATGCGTGAACCCGGATCAAGCGTCCAAATGTGGCCGCCGGACTGCACGAAAGTGACGAACCCCTGTTCATGCAGCTGCTTGCCGACGGCAATGGCCGTCACGTTCACGCCCTGTGCCGCAAGCATGGCACCGGTGAACAGGCCATCTGCACCGTTGTCTCCCGCGCCGACAAGCACGCTGACCCGTATGTCATGCGGGTCAAGGGGAGCGTCTTCTATGATCTGCAGGATCTTGTGCGCCGTGGCGCGTGCCGCCATGCGCATGAGAGGCACGCCCTTCGCCAACAGGGGTTGCTCCATGGCACGCACATTGGCCACACTGTAGGCGGTGGTGGTCAGTAAATCGATGTGTGCGTCATCGAGCGCTGCGGTCTGCTCGCGTTGAGCGGTCAGTGAGGCCATAAGACATCCCTTCCGTATGGTCCATAAAACAGGACGGCGAATAGTCTCAACTCTAGTACGCGGCGCAAGGCGGCATGCATGATTGGGCGATAGCGTAACCTGTTTGCTTCACCTCTCAACGAAAAATCGACATGGACGAATTCCCCGTCCATAGAATTGGGCATGACGCCCATACGGATTTCACCGCCGGGCATATCGGAAGGAACTGCAATGTGCACAGCCGTTCGTTTTGACGATGGACAGAACAATATGTACTTCGGCCGCAATCTCGATTGGAGCGAGGATTACGGGGAGAAAATCGTATTCGCCCCGCATGATTACCATTACGCGCCGGCATTCAATGCCGAAGACAAGAACCACCCGGTGATCGGCATCGGCATCATCGTGGAAGATACGCCGCTGTATTTCGACTGCATGAACGATGCCGGCCTCGCCGTGGCGGGTCTCAACTTCGCCAAGTACTGCAAGTACGCCACCGAGGCGGTCAACTTCACCACGAACGTGGCCGCATACGAGTTCCCCCTGTGGGTCACCCGCAACTTCACCAGTGTGGACGATGTACAGGAGGCTCTGAAGAACGTGACGATCGTCGGCAAGCCCATCAATGACAGGTTCCCGGTGGCCACACTGCATTGGATCATCGCCGACAACACCCGCAGCATCGTCGTCGAATGCACCGAGGACGGCATGCACGTCTACGATGACGATGTCGATGTGCTCACCAATCAGCCACCGTTCCCACAGCAGATCGAGCATCTCGACAATTATGCCTACGTTTCCCCGCGTACCGGCAAGTCGGTGAAATGGGGAAGCTCGGAACTTGAGACCAATCAGGATTCCAACAGTTCGCAGGGGCTTCCGGGTGGCTATGGTTCCATGGCGCGCTTCGTGCGCGCGGCATACAACAATACGCATTATCCGACGCAGAGCGGCGAGAATGCCAACGTGAACCGCCTATTCAAGACGTTGTCGACCGCCGCAGTGATCGAGGGGACTGCAATCTCGGCGAACGGCGAATTCGAGAAAACGCTGTTTTCTGACTGCTATTCAACGGCCACGCAAACCGTGTATTTGAAGAAGTACGACGATATGGCCGTGCATTCCTATGCCGTCAAGGATTTCGACGCCTCCTCGAACCAGTTGCAGAGCAAGTGAGCGAGGACGCCAGAGGACTCCGTTCGGTAACGATTGCCTCGTAGACTGGGACAACACGTATTCGGGACCTGCGCATGCGTGGGTCCCGATTTCTATGCCGAGAAAGGACAGAGGAACGGCATGTTCGAGGAACTGCATAGGAAGATGAACCGGTTCTGGAATGCCGATCGCACACTGAACGAGACGGATCCCGAGTTCATTGGGATCTTCAGCGAATTCGCATATGACACGGTGGTCAATGAGCCCGGTGCCAATGATGAGAAGCTCGACGACCATGCCCGTTGCATGGCGATCATCGCAGCCATCATCGGCGCACAGGGCATGGATGCCTTCGAGATGATGCTGCCTATCTCATATCACTCCGGCGTCACATCCGTTGAACTCAAGGAAATCGTGTATGAGGCCACGCCTTTGATCGGCTTCGCGCATACACTGCCGTATCTCAAACGAATCAATGATTATCTCAATGTGGAGAATGTGGAACTGCCCTTGGCGCCGCAATCCGCAATCGATAAGCAAAACCGCACACAAGAAGGTGCCTCACTGCGCAGAACACTTTTCGGCGAATCTGCAGACAGTGACGAGGAGTTTCGCAAGATGGGCGCCGGTCACATCGATTCCTGGATCAGCGGCGATTACCTCGGTGCCTACCTCACGCGGAACGGACTGAGCTTGCAGGAACGGGAGATGATCGCATTCTGCCTGCTCATGGCACAACCGGATTGCGCCAATGAGCTGCGCGGCCATATCATGGCGAACCTCCGGGTGGGCAACACCGCGCATTTCCTCATTGCAGTGGCTTCGCAATGCCTGCCGTACATCGGGTATCCGCGCGCGATGAACGCCGTGAAAACCATTGCGGAAGTGGCCCATAGTGACAAACAGACAGTGTGACCGAACCGCCCGTGCGGTCCCACACCTCGCAATCAGTGAAGAAGTGAGCAATGAGTACATCCACGCAGACCGATATGGCACAACCTCGGCATATTCCACCCAAACAGGACAATCCAATCGTCCAGGAAGAGAGAAAGCATGAGGGCGCAGCCGTCAAGGCGGCGTTGGCGGCGAATGTCGGCGTGGCCATCGCCAAACTCGCGGCCTGGGCATTCACGCAATCCTCGGCCATGCTCTCCGAATCGGTGCATTCGATAGCGGACTGCACGAATGAGATCGTATTGATGGCCGGCGGAAGAGTGGCCCGCAAGAAACGCAAGAACCCGCAACACCCCTTTGGTTGGTTCCGCGTCAAATACTTGGCATCGTTCGTCGTGGCAACCTTGCTGTTCTTCGTGGGCGGCTTCTTCTCGACAAGCGAGGCCGTCAAGAAGATCACCGAAGTGCTCTCCGATCAGTCGGCACGAGTGGCGAACCGGGGTGAGCTCGTGGTTGCGCTGATCGTCGTGGTCATCAGCGCCTGCCTTGAGGGGTATGGTCTGCACCAGTCGGTCAAAGAGTCCAATGAACGCATGCGGCATACCGGTATGCCGCATATGGGCATCTATCGGTTCTGGAGAGTGACGAAATCCGCCGACCTCGCCTCGGTGATCATGGAAGACACGCTCGCATTGATCGGTCTGGTGTTCGCCTTCCTCGGCATAGGACTCGCGATCTGCACCGGTGACGAACTGTACGATGCGCTTGGCGGCATGTTCGTAGGCATCGTGTTGATTGTCGGTTCGCTGCTCCTCGCCTACAAGACCGGTTCGCTGCTCATAGGGGAGTCGGTGAGCCCGTTGACGCAGGAGCGGATCATCAAAGCGGTCGAGGGGACCGAGGGCGTGGAGGATCTCCTCAACATGCAGAGCGTGCATATGTCGGAAGACAACATTCTGCTCTGCCTCAAAGTGCAGACCTCCAAGTTCGACCGTGATTACGATGTGACGACGGTGAACAAGATCGAGGATGCGGTGCGTACCGCGATGCCATGGTATAACTGGGAAATCTATGTGGAACCCGATATGATGCGAGAGACGCAGGCAGGGACGCCGGACGAACCGGTTGATCTCATGGAATAGCAATCTCGTTCCTCGAATATCATAGTGGCCCGAACTTTCGTCCGGGCCACTATGATATTCGAATCCTGATTGCGCACGCAAACAACGCCGCAACACATCCCATCGCCTTCACTCCTCGGCGACAAGCTCTAGATACGAATCGTTCCACAGATCCTCGTCACCATCCGGCATGAGCAGCACGCGCTCTGGTCGGAGCGCCTCGACGGCGCCCTCATCGTGGGTGACCAGCACAATCGCTCCCTCGTATTTCGAGATTGCCTTGAGAATCTCATTGCGCGAGGCGGGATCGAGATTGTTCGTGGGTTCGTCGAGCAGCAGCACATTGGCACGGGAGGTCACCAACGTGGCGAGCGCCAGTCTGGTCTTCTCGCCGCCCGAAAGCACGTGGGTGGGTTTGAAGGCATCGTCACCGGAGAACAGGAACGATCCGAGTATGGAGCGCGCTTGGGTGTCGGTGAGTTCGGGTGCCACTCGCTGCAGATTCTCGAGCACGGTGATGCCTAGATCCAGGGTGTCGTGCTCCTGGGCGAAATAGCCAATTTTCGCGCCATGGCCATATTCGACCACGCCGGTGTCCGGCTCCTCGAGATGGGCGAGCAAACGCAGTGTGGTGGTCTTGCCCGCACCGTTGTACCCGAGGATGACCACCCGGGAGCCTTTGTCGATGGCCAGATTGACTCCCGCGAATACGATGTTCGAGCCATAGGCTTTCGAGATGTCCTTCGCCTCGATGGGGGTCTTGCCGCATGGTGCCGGCTCCGGGAAGCGTATGTCGGCCACCTTCTCCTTCTTCTGGGCCACGGAGGTTTCGGCGAGGAGACGTTCAGCCCGACGCATCATGTTCTGCGCTGCCACGGCTTTTGTGGCTTTGGCATGCAGTCGAATGCCCTGCTGCATGAGGCGCTCGGCCTTCTTCTCAGCCACTTCACGCTCACGGCGACGGCGCTCCTCGTCCACGACGCGCTGGTGTAGGTATGCCTTCCAACCGAGCGAGTACATGTCGATCTGGCCGAGCTGGGCGTCGAGGTGCCATACTTTGTTCACCACCTCGTCGAGCAGTTCGTTGGAGTGGGAGATCACGAGGAATCCGCCTTCGTATTTCTTCAGGAATTCGCGCAACCACAGTATGGAATCGGCATCCAGATGGTTCGTCGGTTCGTCCAGGATGAGTGTGTCGGCATCGGAGAAGAGGATGCGTGCCAGTTCTATGCGCCGGCGTTGTCCGCCGGAGAGCGTGCCGAGTTGTTGGCCCATGACCTCCTGGGGTAGGCCGAGGCTGGCGGCCATTGCGGTCGCCTCCGATTGCGCCGCATACCCGCCGGCTTTCTCGAAATCCTGCATCGCCTTGTCGTACCGGTTCATCGCCTTCGTCATCACGTCGGGATCCGGGCTGGTCATCTCCTTCTCGGCCTTGCGGATTCGTTTGATGATCGAGGCGATGTCACGTGCGCTCATCATACGGTCGAGCGCCGTCTGTTCCGGATCGGCGGCATGGGTGTCCTGCGGAAGGTAGCCGAGTTTGCCCGAGACACGAACGGTGCCCGCGGTGGGGAGCATGTCTCCGGTGATGACGCGGGTGAGTGTGGTCTTGCCTGCGCCGTTTCGGCCCACCAGGCCGATCTTGTCACCCTTCGTCACATGGAAGTTCGTCGGGTGCAGCAGCGTGCGGGCACCGATCTGAATCTCAAGTCCCTGCGCGTCAATCGGCATGGGTCACCATCTCCTGTATGAACTCTCGTATGTCTTGTATCTCCGGGGCGACGATCGCATGCGCCGTCTGCGGGTAGTCCCGGTATGTCAGCCTGCCGGTCCGCTGCAGGCATTCGCGGAGCCTGCATTGGTCGGCCCGCGGAATCGTCGTGTCATCCTCGCCATAGCATAGTAAGAAACGTGTACGGCTGTGCATGAGCCGCTCTCGCTCGTCATCGGATAATCCGCCGACGAAGGAGGGGCTCATCAATATGGCGGCATCGAACATCGTGGGCTCCGCAAGCACCATACGTAGACTCATATAGCCACCTTGGGAGAACCCGATGCAGACGGTTGGACGATTGCGGCAGATGGGGGAGTCGAGCAACCGCCTGATTCCCCCGATGCTTTCATCTGCCAACCGTCTGCGCGCCTCGGGGCCGCATCCATGCGGGTACCACGAATAGCCGCCCATGTATTCGCGCTCGAATGGGGCGCGGAAACTGATGTAGCTCATCGGGTCGTGCCTGCCAACGGCCTCAATGACGCGGATCATTTCATGCTCGTCGTTTCCGTACCCGTGGAACATGAGGAACAGCGGCGAGGAATCGTCGTGGACATGGCAAAGGGCGTTGAGCATATCAGGCTCCTTGGGTCTTCTTATTCCTACGTCGTCAACCGGCAGATGAACCGGAATCAGTCGAAAATGCGCTCTCGATATATGTCGACAAGTTGGTCGAGTGTCTTCGATGCATATGCGGGGGAAGTGGAGGGAAGAGCCGTTTCAGATACATGGATGCCATTGCACTCGAGCATCGGCTCGCTGTATTTGTGGAACAGCTGGTCCGCCTTCTGCCCGCACGCGTAGATATGCGAGATCTGTGAATTGCGAATGATCTCGCTCAAGTCGCTGGGCACGACGTTGCGGATGCTCGAATCGCTGGCGCCGACGATATCGCATGATTCCACGGTGTCCCACAACGCGAACCGGTGACGCAGCGCGAATGCCCGGCGCGAATCCGGAGTGTCGCCAACCACGTCGGAGGCATCTTGCGGATCGGCGAACAACGCCTGCATGATCGGCCAGAACCGGTTGCGCGGATGCATGTAGAAGAAGCCGGCTTCCCGTGATTTCGGGCTCGCCATGGTGCCAAGGAACAAGCGGGTAGAATCCGCCGCATAGCAGGGTCCGAAACCGTGCTCCACATGAATGAATCGTTCCATAGTGCTCACCTCATACACAACAGCCGCGTACCCGGGAAATTCCGGTACGCGGCTGCGCTGACTCACAGACGGCGTGATGAAAGCCTCACCTATGCTCCTGGGCGCCTGGGTAATCCGTCGATTGCGGTTCTCCGTCGGATTCCACGCTCTTCCGTCCTTGCTCATCCACCGCACCCGCATGTGCCGAGGAGAGCGCGTCCACGGAATTGAGCCTTCCGGTCAGATGACGCCATGGCAGATACATGAGTGCGGCGGCGATGCTCTCGGCGATGATGACAATCACCGCGGTGATCTTCGAAGTGTCCATGATTCGAATCGCCACTCCGAGCACGGACCACAACACGCACAGCCCGAACACCCAATCACCCATGTACCAGCGCATGGCGCAGGCGACGGCCAGCAACAGCAAAGCCAGGATGATAGTGGAAATCATCTGTCCGAACGCAGAAAGCGAACCGTCTTTGGACAGGTAGTAGCTCACTGCGCGGGCGATGTCGGTGATGGTCTCGATTCCCAGCCATGAACCCCAAAGCGAGAACGGCACCCAGCCCCATAGCGTTCTGTCATGTCTCCGGGAGAAGAACCATAGCACCCAGATCACTATGGTCGAGGCAAACACCAACGTGATCGTGGCCGGGTAGTTCACGGCATGGAAGCAGAACAGCCACGCAATCTGCAGTACACAGGCGGCAATGAACAGGATTCCGAGGAGACTGGCCGGGATCTTGCCCAGATTCCTCGCGCGGTGCTTATCGTTGCCGAGACGCACAAGCCAAACGGCGGCGAATACGAATATGACCGCCCAGATGAGATCCGTATATCGCGCCGGCACGAACCAAGTGAACGCCTCCGAATGCTGCGGCTTGACCATACGGCCCATCACCCCGGTCTGTGCCAGCACGTTGCACACGACCAATGCGGCGAACGACACCCACGCACAGATCATCTCAATGTCATGCCGCACCTTCTGTTTTGAACGCTGCGAACTGCTTTTCGGCTCCACGGTCACCGCATTGGCCTGCGTATGCTCTGTCTGTCTCTTCTCGCCCATCAGCTCTCCCAGATACGAGTGAATGCATGTGTATGACTCTACGATATCGCCAGCTGGCGCACATGTTCGGCATGAGCATCGAATTCAGTCAACCGGGAAAACCCGACGATGGAATATGGGGCGACGGCATATGTTGTTATTTGGGTGGCTGCGGCACACGTCCCACAATCGAACAAGTGTTCGACTTTTGTGTGGAATTGATGTACGATACTGCATACACATAAGCCGATCGCATACAGACGGCGTGGAAAGAGCGATGCCTGACGGGAGGAATGCCTTGGCAAATCATGATGCACGGGCGAGCAGGAAAACGGTCGTGGAAAAGGTGATGACGAGCGACTCGTTCCTGAGCAGGGAGCTCGGCAAGGCGCCCCTCGAGGAACACGATGGCAATCTGGTGGCCGACATCGGCCACTTGCCCAATGATCTCAAAATCATGGTGCAGGGTGCCCGCGAGCACAACCTCAAGGATGTGGATCTGGAATTCCCCCGAAACCGCATGGTCGTGTTCACAGGCCTGTCGGGGTCCGGCAAGTCATCGATGGCTTTCGACACGTTGTTCGCGGAGGGCCAGCGCAGGTATGTCGAATCGCTTTCCGCCTATGCCCGCCAGTTCCTCGGGCAGATGGACAAACCGGATGTCGATTTCATCGAGGGTCTGAGCCCGGCGGTCTCCATCGACCAGAAAACGACCAACCGCAACCCACGTTCCACGGTGGGAACGATTACCGAGATCTACGATTACCTGCGTCTGCTGTTCGCCAGAACCGGCATACCGCACTGCCCGGTGTGCGGCGAACCAGTGCAGGCCCAGACCCCCCAGCAGATGGTGGATGCACTGCTCGCATACCCCGAGCGAACCCGCTTCCAGATTCTGGCGCCAGTTGTGCGAGGGCGAAAAGGGGAATTCACCGATCTGCTTGAACTGCTGCGTGGCGATGGGTACGCGAGGGCCATCATAGACGGCGAGATGCGGCAGCTGTCCGACGACATCACGCTGACTAAGCAGAAGAAGCATACGATCTCGGTTGTCATCGACCGTTTGGTGATTCGTGACGGCATTCGCCAGCGTCTTACGGATTCCGTCGAGACTGCGCTGCGATTGGCCCATGGGGTGATGGTCGCCGAATTCGTCGACCTGCCGCAGGACGATCCGAAAAGGCAGGTGCCGTTCTCCGAGCATATGGCCTGCCCGAATGGCCATACCCTCGATCTCGACGAGATCGAGCCGCGCACGTTCTCGTTCAATGCGCCCTATGGTGCATGTCCGGAATGCACGGGTCTCGGTTTCAGCTTGGAGATCGACCCCGAACTCGTTGTTCCCGACCCCGACAAGACGTTGAACGAGGGAGCTATAGAACCTTGGATGATGACGAAGAGCAGCGGCGACTATTACCGCCACCTGCTTGAAGGACTCGCCGATCAGATGGGGTTCAGTCTCGATACCCCATGGAAGGACCTCCCCGAGGAGGTGCGCCAGTCAATCCTATACGGCCGCGACTTCAAGGTTGAGGTCTCGTATCGTAACCGGTGGGGACGTATGCGCGAGTACACCACCGGCTTCGAAGGTGTGATACGATCCCTCATGCGGCGGCACGAGGAGACCGATTCCGAACAACGCAAACAATACTATGAATCGTACATGCGCGAAGTGCCCTGCAGCGCCTGCCATGGCAAGCGACTTCGACCGGAGGTGCTGGCCATCACCGTCGACGGGGAATCAATCGCCGATGTGTGTGACATGGCGGCCGAGCGCAGCCTCGAATGGATCAACAACCTCTCACTGACCGGAGCTGCGGCGAAAATTGCGGGTGAGGTGGTCAAGGAGATTCGAGCACGCCTCGGATTCCTCAACGATGTCGGCCTGAACTACCTCACTCTTTCCCGTGCCGCCAAAACGCTGTCTGGAGGCGAAGCCCAGCGCATTCGACTGGCGACCCAAATCGGCTCCGGACTCGTGGGCGTCATGTACGTACTCGACGAGCCGTCAATCGGCCTGCATCAGCGAGACAACGCCCGGCTCATCTCCACATTGCATCATCTTCGCGACCTCGGCAACACACTCGTGGTGGTCGAACATGATGAGGATACGATCACAAGCGCCGATTGGGTGGTGGACATCGGCCCGAAGGCCGGCGAACAAGGCGGGGAGGTCGTGTATTCCGGCCCCGCCGAACACCTTGTCGACGCGCCGAGGTCGATCACCGGCGACTACATTGCGGGGCGTCGCAGCATCGAAGTGCCGAAGACACGGCGCAAGATAGATCGTTCACGTATGCTGAAGGTGGTGGGCGCCCGTGAGAACAATCTGAAGAACATCGACGTCAGGTTTCCCCTCGGCGTGATGACCTGCGTGACCGGCGTCTCCGGATCCGGCAAATCGACGCTCGTGAATCAGATTCTCTACCCGGTGCTGGCCGACAAGCTCAACGGTGCCCGCATCGTGCCCGGCAAGCATACGCGTGTCGAGGGTGTGGACCAGTGCGACAAGGTGATTCATGTAGACCAGAACCCGATCGGACGCACCCCCCGTTCGAATCCGGCGACCTACACCGGCGTATGGGATAAAATCCGCGCCCTGTTCGCCAAGACTCCCGAGGCGCAGGTTCGTGGCTACGGTCCCGGACGGTTCTCCTTCAACGTCAAGGGCGGCCGTTGCGAAGCCTGTCACGGTGACGGCACCTTGAAGATCGAGATGAACTTCCTTCCGGATGTCTATGTGGAATGCGAGGAATGCCACGGCAAACGCTATAATCGCGAAACACTCGAGGTGAAGTACAACGGCAAGACCGTCAGCGACATCCTCGACATGCCGATCAGCGAGGCCGCCAAGTTCTTCAAGGCGTACCCCTCCATCTCACGCTACCTTGACACACTGGTGGACGTCGGACTGGGGTATATCCGTCTCGGACAGCCAGCCACCACGTTGTCGGGTGGCGAATCCCAACGCGTGAAGCTGGCCACCGAGCTGCAACGACGTTCCACCGGCAAGACGGTCTACATTCTCGACGAACCAACCACTGGCCTGCACTTCGAAGACGTAAACAAGTTGCTGCTGGTGCTGCAGGGACTCGTCGACAAAGGTAACACGGTGATCATCATCGAGCACAACCTCGATGTGGTGAAGTCCTGCGACTGGATCATCGACCTTGGTCCCGAGGGCGGCGATGGAGGCGGCACGATCGTCGCCGAGGGAACGCCAGAGCATCTGGTCACATGCGAAAGGTCTTGGACAGGCAGATTCCTTGCACCGATGCTCGAACGGGCATCGAGCGACATGCACCAATAACACATTGCCACACCTCACGCACTGTCGGCAATCACTCACGGCAACAAGCGATAAGGGGAGACATGCCTATTTTCGAGCGCCATGCGCCAGGAACCTGGAGGCATCTTGCCGATGATCTCATGGAAGTCACCGGCAATACCGGTGCCGGCGGTCATGCACAGCCGCCAGAGGACGTGAATGCGAACGGCGCACCGCTGCTCGGCGACTCCCGTGATCTCTTCAGACCCAAGACGGGTGACATTCCTGCCCAGCCCGGCGTCTATAAGTGGCGCGATGGCGACGGGCAGGTGATCTATGTGGGCAAGGCCAAGAACCTGCGCAACCGTCTATCCAACTATTTCCAGCCATTGCGGCAGCTGCACCCGCGCACCCAGACCATGGTGCTCACAGCCCGATCCTTGGAATGGACGGTGGTGGGCACCGAATTGGAGGCGCTCACACTGGAGTACACCTGGATCAAAGAGTTTGATCCACGGTTCAACGTGCAGTTCAGGGACGACAAGACCTACCCATATCTGGCGCTGTCGATAGGCGAGGAGTACCCGCGTATTTGGGTCACGCGCAGCCGCAAGCGCCGTGACACCCGCTACTATGGGCCATATGCGAAAGTGTGGGATCTGCGCAAAAGTCTCGACGGACTTCTACGCACCTTCCCGGTGCGCACGTGCACCGATGCGAATTTCCGCAAGGCGCAACTCACCAATAGGCCATGCCTGTTGGCGTCGATAGGCAAATGCTCTGCCCCCTGCGTGGGGCGCATAACCCCACAGGACCACAAGCGCCTGTGTGAGCAATTGGTCGGCGTGCTTACCGGAGGCATAGGCAAATCGTATGTGGCGAAACTCACTGCGGCTATGAAGGAGGCAAGCGCCGAACTCGATTTCGAAAAAGCCGCGCGCCTTAGAGATGAGATCCAGATGCTCTCCACGGTTGTGGAGCAGAATGCGGTTGTTCTCGATCAGGATGTGGATGCCGATGTGTTCGGCATTGCATCCGATGAACTTGAGGCGTCAGTGCATGCATTCTTCGTGCGCTCGGGCTCGATTCGAGGCGAACGCAACTGGAGTGTGGAACGCATCGAAGATGTCGATGACGCTGAACTGATCAGCGATCTGATCATGCAGGTGTATTCGGAACTGTACAGTGAGCGTGAAGCGGGGGAATTCCGCAGGACTGATGCACCACCATCCTCCAGACCCACCGTGGAACCGCCAATAGCCCAGGCAGCGACGCTTGACGCGGCCGTGAGCGCGGAACCCACGCCCATTCGCATGGAAAAAGCACAGATCAAAGTCGAGGAACAGCGCACGGCCATGGGATCGACACAGCGCATGTCGGCCGGCGACGCGTCATCCCGCGCACAGTCGACCAAGGCACGTAACGCAAGACGCGAGCATACTGGTCGTGCCGATCTGCTCGAACCGATCGCCCCTGTGCCCAGACAGGTGCTGGTGTCGGTGATGCCTGCGCGTGCCGATGACCTGGAACAATACTTGCGACGGCTTCGCGGTGGCGCGGTCTCGATTGGGACGCCTGCAAGGGGTAACAAGAGGCAACTGCTCGAACGCGCCGAACAGAACGCACAGCAGGCGTTGCAACGTTCGAAAATGAGCCGCATCTCCGACATAAGTGCGCGTACGACCGCCATGAACGATGTGGCCGATGCGCTTGGACTCAGCCAGGCGCCGTTGCGCATCGAATGCTATGACATCTCGAATACGGTGGGCGGGGCGTTCCAAGTGGCATCCATGGTGGTGTTCGAAGACGGCATGGCCCGGAAATCCGAATACCGACGCTTTGCCATACGTGGTGCCGACGGAAAAGGTGCGGTGGACGATCTCAATGCGCTGTATGAGACGCTGACCAGACGATTCAAGCATGGGAACATTGCGGGAGACACCGGCGAAAGCATGGACAACGAGAAGCGGGCTTCGCAGGAGGGAGAGCTTGAATCCGCCGAGCAGGTCCAACAGGAAATAGTCCAGCAGAACACCGATCGCCGTCATTTCGCCTACAAACCGAATCTGGTGGTGGTCGATGGCGGCAAGCCTCAGGTGATGGCCGCCGCGAAAGCATTGGAGGACTGCGGTGTGACTGATGTGGCCGTGTGTGGCCTAGCCAAGCGCATGGAAGAGGTGTGGGTGCCGGACGACGACTATCCAGTCATTCTCAAACGTTCATCGGAGGGCATGTACCTGCTTCAACGTGTCCGCGATGAATCACATCGGTTCGCCATCAACTACCATCGTCAGACCAGACGCAAGGGTGCCCTCCGTTCGGCACTCGATGAGATTCCGGGAATCGGCCCAACGTTCCAAAAACGGCTGCTAAACCACTTCGGGTCAGTGCGCCGCATGAGACAAGCCAGCCTCGAAGAACTGGAATCCGTGAAAGGCGTTGGCCACGCCAAAGCACGGGCCATCTACGAAGCACTGCATGACAATGCTTCGTGACCACTTATATGCGCTATTGCAATGGCTATGAGTCGTGTTGTGGCATGCGCCGATGCCGCAATAAAGCATAGTTATGCTGTAGAGTGCTGTAGGGCATGCAACGGGCATGCACAAATGAGGGGATGAGAATATGAATGAGATGCAACGATGTGCGGTATTAGGCAAACCAATCGCACATTCGCTGTCACCGGTGTTGCATGAGGCTGCGTATCGAGCGCTGGGTCTTGGACAATGGTCGTATACGAAGCAGGAAGTGGCTGAAAGCGAACTTCCCTCATTCCTCGCCTCCCTGGACCCCTCCTGGCGAGGCTTGAGCCTGACGATGCCGCTCAAACGCACCATCGCCCCCTTCGGTATCGCACGGAACCAATGGGCACGGGAGCTTGGCGTCGCCAACACCGTCGTGTTCGATTGGGATTCCCCCTCGACCTCAGCGGGTCGGGATCTTCCGGCCATGGCACTTTACAACACTGATGTCTATGGTATTGTGCGTGCTTTCCATGATGCCTTTCGCACCCATGTCATGACGTTGCCAGCTCAACCACACGCAGTCATACTCGGCAACGGCAACACCGCGACTTCGGCATTGGCGGCGTGCATCACGATGGGCTGTTCCCAGATCACTGTCGCCGCACGGCATCCGAATCGCAGCACGGCACTGATCGAGCTGGGTGCCGCGCATGGTGTGACGGTTCGTAGCATCTCCTTGGAGGATTGCCTTCCAGCACTGGAACAATGCAACATCGCCATCAGTACGATTCCCGGAACGGGCGCCGATGTGGTTGCCCGGCATTTCGCGGAGCATGCACAACCCATCCATGGGGCATTGCTCGATGTCGTATACGATCCCCGTCCGACCGAACTCATGGTGGCCTGGCGCGATCGTGGCGGCCTCACCATAGGAGGAGAGCGGATGCTGCTACATCAGGCCGTGGCGCAAGTGTTGCTGATGACGGGAATAATCGGGGGTGCCGATGTGGATGATGCCCTGAATAATCCACCCCAAACCGGTACACTGGAACAGGCCATGTGGGAAGCGTTGGAGAAGGAGTTGTGATGCAGTCCGCACGCAATGAACAAAGAGGCACGGGACCAGAATCACCGCATGCAGCCTCTCCTACGGAAGGCTTTGAAGTGCTGCTCATCACCGGCATGAGCGGCGCCGGTCGTTCGCACGCAGCCCATAGCATAGAGGACATGGGGTGGTATGTGGTAGACAACATGCCACCCAAACTCCTCGAACCCATGGTGGACATGATGACTGCGTCGAAATCCGGGTTTCATAAGCTTGCAGCAGTGATCGACGTGCGCTCCCGCGACTATTTCATGGACCTGAGTTCGGTGCTCTCGCATCTGGATGATCTGGGCCTCAAAACGCGCATCCTCTTCCTAGATGCCGATGACAACGTATTGGTCAAGCGATTCGAATCCGTCCGCCGGCCGCACCCTTTGCAGCAGGGTAACCGTCTTATCGACGGCATCCACGAAGAGCGGAGACTGCTCGAGAACCTCGAGGAACGTGCCGACATCGTGATCAACACCTCGAAACTGAGCATCCACCAGCTCTCCACCAAGCTTTACGAGGCTTTGACAGGCAACGGACCCACAACCGTTTCCGTGCACATCTTCAGTTTCGGTTTCAAGTACGGCATACCGATCGATGCCGATTTCGTGGCCGATGTGCGGTTCCTGCCCAATCCCTACTGGGTGCCACAGCTACGAGAGCTCAACGGACATGATGCACCGGTGAGCGAATACGTGCTGTCGAATGACAAGGCCACACAGTTCCTCGATGCCTATGAGAAGGCCATCGAAATAGCGATCCAAGGCTATGCACAGGAGGACAAGCATTATGTGACGATCGCAATCGGTTGCACCGGCGGCCAGCATCGTTCCGTGGCGATGAGCGAGGCATTGGCATCAAGATTGCGGTCGCATGGCCTCTCGGTCTCCGTCTCGGCCCGAGAGTTGGATCGGAAAACCCAATGATTGCAAGTGGTTTCCCATATCGTGAAAGCAACTTCAACATGTGGGAAAACTCAACAAAGATGTCCAAGACGTTCGGTATCACAGAACAGCGGAGTCAATGAGACACGCCGAACCGTAATAGGTACCACACAACTTACAGGAGGATCTTTTGGCGCTTCTCGATGAGGTCAAAAGCGAGTTGTCGAACATCGATGGGGGATCCCCGGCGGTGCAGAAGGCACAGGTGACGTCGATGCTGTACTTCGGCCGAGGATTCCGCAAGGTGCAGCGTGAATCCTCGACGCAGATCATCGTCCAACCACAATTCGACTCCATGGAAGCCGCCCACTGGCTCCAGGAAACAATCGAGAGCCTGTATAAAATCCCAGCCGCCCTCAAATCCGTCGATGTGAAGACCCCTCAGGGCTCCATGCGTCGATATGCCGTGGACGTCGGCGCACGCGCCGGTTTCGCATTGGCGGTGCGCACCGGCATGATAGACCCACGGCTCAACCGTATCGTCCGCGGACTGCCAACGGATCTGTCCAACGGCAACATTGCCCAAATCAAGGGTGTGTGGCGCGGTGCCTTCATGTCTGCTGGTGTGCTTTCGGATCCCGACAAACCCAGCGCGCTTGAGATTATCTGTCCGAACGAGGAGACAGCGGATTCGCTCATCGCCATGGGTCAGCGCCTCGGCATACGAGCCGCAAAGCATACGGTGCGCAGTTCCGTACGCGTCCATCTCTCCGACCCGGATGCCATCGAACGGCTCCTCACGATGATGGGAGCCTCAAGCACCGTACGCGATTGGACCGGCAAGAGACCCGACACCGAATCACACCATCGCGCCAACCGACTGGCAAACTTCGATGACGCAAATATGCGACGCAGTGCGAAAGCCGCCGCCGAGGCCGTGGTGAAAGTGCAGCATGCATTCGATGTGCTCGGAGACGATATTCCGCAGAATCTTCGTGCCGCCGGGCAATTGCGCATCGATCACCCCGATTTCTCCTTGGAGGAGCTCGGACGAGCCGCACGCCCGCAAATCAGCAAGGACGCGGTGGCAGGTCGCATCCGTCGTCTGCTGCAACGGGCGGAGAAAGCGGAGCAGGACGCCGCAATGGCGTAAGCTGGTGTAAGGCGTGATGTTGCGTAACGGATAATCGAACCGATATCGCGTGGATTTGACGCTAGAATGCAAGGGATGGCATAAGCCACACCCGCATTCTTGCGGTTAGAAAGGATAACGAATGAAGACACTCAAGGATCTTGGAGATCTGAAGGGCAAGCGCGTTCTGGTTCGCGCAGATTTCAACGTTCCGCTGGATGGGACTACGATCACCGACGATGGTCGTATCAAGGCGGCGCTGCCTACCATCGAGGCTCTGCGCAAGGAAGGCGCCAAGGTCATTCTCATGGCCCATCTCGGCCGCCCGAAGGGCAAGGTTGTTCCGGAGCTTTCCTTGGCTCCCGTGGCTGCACGCTTGAGCGAACTTCTCGGTGTTCCTGTGGTTCTCGCCTCCGACACCTATGGCGAGGACGCCCAGGCTAAGGTAGCCGCCATGAAGGACGGCGACGTTGTGCTGCTGGAAAACGTTCGTTTCAACCCTGAGGAGACCAGCAAGGACGAGGCCGAGCGTGCCGCATACGCCAAGAAGCTTGCGGCTCTCGGCGATGTGTTCGTCTCCGACGGCTTTGGTGTGGTTCATCGCGCACAGGGTTCCGATTACGATGTCGCTGCCGACCTGCCGGCCGCCGCTGGCTTGCTGGTGGAGAAGGAAGTCAACGCCCTCTCCAAGGCGACCGAGGATCCGGAACGTCCGTTCACCGTTGTGCTCGGTGGCTCCAAGGTCTCCGATAAGCTCGGAGTGATCGAGAACCTTCTCGACAAGGCCGATCGTCTCGTCATTGGCGGCGGCATGGTGTTCACCTTCCTCAAGGCCAAGGGTTACGAAGTCGGTACCTCCCTGCTGGAAGAGGATATGATCGACCAGGTCAAGGGCTACATCGAAACCGCCGACAAGAACGGCGTCGAACTGGTGCTTCCCGTTGACATCGTCGTGAACAAGGGCTTCCCGGCTGGTGACACTCCGGTCGATCCGAAGGTGGTTCCCGCCGATCAGATTCCGTCTGACATGATGGGCCTCGACATCGGACCTGAGTCATGCAAGCTGTTCCACGACAAGATCGTCGATTCCAAGACGGTCGTATGGAACGGCCCGATGGGCGTCTTCGAGGTTCCTGCCTTCGCGGCAGGCACCAAGGCCGTCGCCCAGGCTCTGGTGGATGCCACCGAACATGGTGCCTTCACCATCGTCGGCGGTGGTGATTCCGCTGCGGCCGTGCGTCAGCTCGGATTCCCCGAAGATGGCTTCTCGCACATCTCCACGGGCGGCGGCGCCTCTCTCGAATTCCTCGAGGGCAAGGAGCTTCCTGGCCTCAAGGTCCTCGAGTAGGGATTCACAACACTAGCCCAATAACGGTGTGACGTGGCGCCCGGCAATAGGTACTGGGCGCCACGTTCTCATATGGAGGACAGGCAAGGCAATATGGCATCGACACGACGCATCCCCATGGTTGCGGGCAATTGGAAGATGAACTTCGATCATCTTGAGGCGACCGAGTTCGTCCGGGCATTCTCCAAGAACCTCAAACGATGCCATTTTGACTTCAATCGTTGCGAAGTGGCGCTCTTCCCGTCATTCACCTCGATTCGTAGCGTTCAGGTGATGGTGGAATCCGAACACTTGCGCATCAGATACGGGGCCCAGGCCGTTTCGGTCACGTCACAGGGGGCGTTCACCGGTGACGTCTCTGCGGACATGCTCGCGCATCTGGGTTGCAGCTATGTGATTGTAGGCCATTCGGAACGGCGCAAATACCATCCGGAGGACGATGCGAACATCGTCGATCAGGTACGAGCGGTGCTTGCCGCCGGCATGCAGCCAATCCTATGCGTCGGCGAGAGTCTGGAGGAGAGGCGAAAGGGCATTGAACTTGAGTTTGCCGTCGGACAGGTGCATGACGTGACACGCGACCTTTCCGATGGGGAGGCATCAAAACTCATCATCGCCTATGAACCCGTCTGGGCGATTGGCACGGGCATGGTTGCTACACCGCAGACAGCGCAGGACGCCGCCCATGCCTTCCGCGTGGATCTGGCGAAATCATTCGGCGACCATGTGGCGCAGACCGTGCGTGTACTGTATGGAGGCTCGGTGTCTTCGAAGAACTGTGTGGAGCTGATTGAGGAGCCGGACGTCGACGGCTTCCTCATCGGAGGTGCCGCCCTCGACGTCGATGAGCTCACCACAATCTGCAGGAAGACGATTGCGACAACATCTTCACATGATAATAGTTGATTTTGCACGCTTTTTCGCGAACTTGCGGTACACTGGACAACGGTATTGAAATTTGGAGGTTCACCCGTGACTGTAGTCAAGCTGATTCTGCAGATTGTGCTGGTTGTGCTCAGTCTGCTGCTTACCCTGCTCATCCTCATGCACAAAGGCAAGGGCGGCGGCCTGTCCGACATGTTCGGCGGCGGCCTTACGCAGAACGCCGGTTCCTCTGGCGTTGCCGAGAAGAACCTGAACCGTTGGACTGTGATCATCGCACTCATCTGGGTTGCCATCATCATTGCGCTCGGACTGTTCACCAAGTTCGGTGTCGCCTGATATGAGTTTGTGAAAGGACCCATGCTCCTCCCTAGGAGGGCATGGGTCCTTTCGTTTTTGTTATACAACAGCATATGATCCACGAACAGGGGAGTGGACTTGACGGAACCATTCATTGTCGCCGATCTGGACGGCACATTGCTCCATGACGGCAAGACCTTCGAACAACGCGCATTGTCGGACTACACGATTCACACTGTTGACACATTGCATCGCAACCATGTTCCGTTTGTCGTGGCCACCGCACGTCCAGTCAGCACAGGTCTCGACATGGTACGCCGATTGCATGCCGATGCATGCATCTATCTCAATGGCGCACTCATCGACTTCCATCCGGCGACCTCTGATTACGCGATGCTCACCGGAACCAAATCTACTCCCAACGGGCAACTGTTGAAAATAGGCTTCTCTTCAGACTATGCCTGCGAGGTGTGCCGATCAATCGCGCATGTGATTCCCGACATCGAGATAGGCATCGTCATGGATGACGTACGATATACGAATTTCGATGTGTCTAAGTACTGGAAGACACAGACGTGGCGATTCACCGATTTCACCGACGTCCCAGAGGGCACCGCAGACAAGATCATCATCTTCCCAACCAACGAGCAGACTCCGTTGCTCAGCACATTGCTTCCTGACGAACTGTCGCTCAACATCAGCGAGGGAAGTCTGTGGATGCTCATGGATCCACATGCGAACAAACAGTACACCATGGAACTGCTGTGCGACCGCTGGAACATCGATTTGAACAATGTGGTCGCATTTGGCGATGACATCATCGACATTGACATGATGCAGCGTGCGGGAACCGGAGTGGCCGTCGCCAATTCGAATCCGAAAGTATTGAACATAGCCGATGAGATATGTGCTTCGAATAACGATGACGGCGTGGCGAAATGGATTGAACACCGCATATTCATAAATTGATCTTGAACTTCTGTATTTTGAACACTGAAATGTTCAAGTCAAAACTATGTTCAACCGTTACGGTACGCTTCGAAGAAACACTTATGTTCTAAGTTCAACGGAGGGACGGCATGACCGATTTCACCACGCGCCTCAATCAGGCGATGGAGTTGCGCAACATCAAGCAGATCGACTTCGTCAAAGCGGCGCAGGACCATGGAGTCAAGCTGGGGCGCAGCCACATCAGTCAATATGTGAGCGGCAAAACAAGACCGCGCCGCGATATTGAGCGATTCCTCGCGGCTGTGTTGCGGGTGAACGCGGATTGGCTGGCAGGCGAGAGCGTGCCGTTCGACGATGATCCTGAAACCTTCGCAAAGATTGAACACGTGAGTCCAGACGCCGATTTTGAACATATCAAGAGAGTTGAACAGAATAGTTCGATTCAGAATTCTGAACATATTGAACATAACAATGAACTCGCTGAAATTGAACAGGAGCAAGACATGGAAGCGGCAGCGAACAATAATGTGCAGGACCCCTCGTTCCCTGATGTGCCATCAAGTGTCACATCGGAACCCATGAACATCGGCTCCCGACGGGTCTTCACCAAGTCACATAAACTGGACAACGTGCTCTATGACGTACGCGGACCGGTGGTCAACGAGGCGGCGCGCATGGAAGCAGCCGGCATGCATGTGATGAAACTCAATATAGGCAATCCAGCCCCATTCGGATTCCGTACACCGGACGAAGTCGTCTATGACATGGCACAACAGCTCACCGATACGGAAGGGTATTCGGCGTCAAAGGGGCTCTTCTCAGCCCGTAAGGCGATCATGCAGTACGCTCAGCTCAAGAACCTGCCGAATGTGGGAGTAGAAGACATCTACACTGGCAACGGTGTGAGCGAGCTCATCAACCTCAGCATGAGTGCGTTGTTGGACGACGGGGACGAAGTGCTGCTACCGGCCCCCGACTATCCGTTGTGGACGGCATGCGTCACCCTGGCAGGCGGCAAACCAGTGCATTACGTCTGCGACGAACAGTCGGAGTGGTATCCGGACATCGACGATATGCGTGCCAAGATCACCGATCGCACCAAGGCAATCGTCATCATCAACCCGAACAATCCGACAGGCGCGCTCTATCCGACCGAGGTGCTGCAGCAGATCGTCGAACTGGCGCGGCAGCACCAGCTTATGATCTTCTCCGACGAGATCTATGACCGCCTCGTCATGGATGGGCTCACCCACACGTCAATCGCCTCCCTCGCCCCCGACCTGTTCTGCGTGACCTATAGCGGTTTGTCGAAGTCTCATATGATCGCCGGGTACCGCATCGGCTGGATGATCCTGTCAGGCAACAAGTCGATCGCGAAGGATTACATCGAAGGCCTTGACATGCTCACGAACATGCGCATCTGCTCGAATGTACCCGCCCAATCAATCGTGCAGACGGCATTGGGAGGCCATCAGAGTGTCAACGACTACCTCGTTCCGGGGGGCCGTATATACGAACAGCGTGAATACATCTACAACGCGCTGAACTCAATCGATGGCATCACGGCGGTCAAACCGAAGGCGGCCTTCTACATCTTCCCGAAAATCGATGCGAAGAAATTCAACATTCGCAACGACGAGCAATTCGCGCTCGATCTGCTGCACGACGAGAAACTGCTCATCGTGCAGGGCACCGGTTTCAATTGGAAGGACCCGGACCATTTCCGTGTGGTCTACCTGCCGCGCGTCGAGGTGCTCAAAGGCGCCGTCGACAAAATGACACACTTCTTCAGCCACTATCGCCAATAGGCGCATGCATGGCTTGGCGAACAACAGGGAATGCGGAAAGGATGACAGGAGACATGGCCGAGGGGAACATCAGCGCGAACGATCAGGCGATACTCGAACTGCTCGAGAACGATGCGCGGCTCGATGCACGGGATCTGGCGGACATTCTGGGCGAGGAGGCACAAGAGGTGCAGCAGGCCGTCCGCCGCATGGAGGAGCAGAAGATCATCTGCGGTTACCATACGGTGATCAACTACAACAAGGTGCTGCGTGACGAACGCATCATGGCGTTCATTGAGGTGGAAGTCAGCCCGATGAAAGGCAAGGGCTACGACCATACCGCGGCGTTGCTCGCAAAATACCCCGAGATTGATTCGCTCTACCTGATCACCGGCGACAACGACTTCATCTGCCTGGTGCAGGGCAAGACGATGTTCGAAGTGTGCCAATTTGTGGCCGATCGCATCGCCGTCATGGAGAACGTGCAGAGCACGAAAACGTTGTTCGTGCTCAAGCAGTACAAACAATCCGGCATACTCACCGGCGCCGGTCGGCCGAACCGTGCCGAGGACCGTCTGGTGGTGAGCTACTGATGAAGCCGATCAACCAGACCATCGCGCATCTCAAACCGAGCGGCATTCGCAAATACTTCGATCTGGCGAACTCCATGGAGGGTGTGATCTCGCTCGGTGTGGGGGAGCCGGACTTCGACACACCGTGGCATATCAGCGCGAAAGCAGTGGAGTCCTTCGAAGACGGCCATACGCACTACACCGCGAACCGGGGACTCATCGCCCTGCGCAAGCAAATCGCAGGGTATTACCACAGCCGCTACGGCATCGACTACGACCCGCAATCCGAGATTCTCGTGACTGTCGGTGGTTCGGAAGCGGTGGATCTATGTTGCCGGACGTTGATCAGTCCCGGCGACGAGGTGATTGTGCTGGACCCGAACTACGTGGCTTATGAGCCGGCGATCCTGATGGCGGGTGGGGTGCCAGTGCGTATTGAGCTCACGCAAGACAACGATTTCAAATTACTGCCGGAGGACCTCGAACGCGCGATCAACGACCATACCAAGGCAATCATTCTCAACTTCCCGTCGAACCCGACCGGTGGCGTGATGACCCGCGAGGACTACGAGCGTGTGGTTCCAATCCTCAAGGAATCCGGAATCTACGTCATCTCCGACGAGATCTATTCCGAACTGCTGTTCGAGGGAGAATTCTGCTCACCTGCCAACTTCGAGCAGATTCGCGATCAGGTGCTCGTCATCAACGGCTTTTCAAAGGCCTTCGCCATGACCGGTTGGCGCCTCGGTTACCTGCTGAGCAACGCGGATCTGAGCCAACAGCTCACCAAAGTGCACCAGTTCGTCATCATGTCCGCACCCACATCGGCACAGTATGCGGCGATTGAGGCGCTTGAACACGGCATTGCCGATACCGAGTCGATGCGCAGGGAATATGAATCGCGGCGCAACCTCATCTGTGCCAGGCTCAACCGTATGGGACTGACGACGAATGTACCGAAAGGCACGTTCTACGTGTTCACGAACATCACATCCTCAGGCCTCACCTCAGACGAGTTCTGCGTGCGCCTGCTGGAGGAGCACAAGGTGGCCATCGTCCCCGGCACTGCCTTCGGCGATTCCGGGGAAGGCTTCGTACGCATTTCGTATGCAACGAGCATGGAGAACATCAAAGAGGCCTGCTCACGTATCGAGGCGTTCCTCGAATCATTGCATCTGCCGAGTGAATCTGTGGACTCTCACCATGGCAGCCATTCGTGACACTCAGCCTCCCCGCCTTCCCAAATTCCCGATGGGCGGGGAAGGGCTCATTGAATCGCGGCTCTCGTTGCTTACTGCCGAGGACGATCAGGATTCACGCCGCTTCTTCGACCAGCAGGCCTCCACGATCGATATGACCGCCGCTGCGTTGCTCAATTGCGAGTTCAGGAATCTCGCAATTGACACAATCATTGCCGAGCGCACACATGTTAATCATGTGCTTGTGGATTCCTGCCGCACTGCGTTGCTCGGCATCCGCAGCATCGGCATGGAAAACAGCATTGCGGTCCACTGCTCCTTCGGTGCCGTTCAGGCGAACACGGCGAAGATCATTGGCATGGAGATTCGTGGATGCCGCATCGACTATCTCAATTGCAGAGATGCCATATGCCGTGACATCATGTTCCGCGATTGCGAGATAGGGGAGCTGGACGGCAACGATGCCAAGTTCTCGCGCATCGCATTCGCTGGGACACGAATAGACGTGCTCTCCTTGCAGCATGCCATATGTGCCGATGTGGATTTGCGTGGCGCGCGGCTACGGGAGATTCGCAATGTCGATTCACTGCATGGGACCACCATGTCTTTGGAGCAGATCGCCGACCTTTCCGAGGTGTTCGCACGAAGCATCGGCATCCGCACACAGTGATCGATTGCCTTCGATGCATATAGAAAATGGGCCCAGCGAATGCTGGGCCCATCCGATTATGTCTTGACTAGACCAAGTCAGTCGAAATCAGCCGTTGACACGGTCGATGCCGGACTGGACATCGGTGAGCACCGAATCCCAGGACTTGATGAAGGCGGCGACACCATCGGCCTCGAGCTTGTCGGTGACATCCTTGAAGTTGATGCCAACCTCGGCGAGGTCGTTCATGATGTCGTGGGCTTCGTCATAGTTGCCCGGGATGATGCCCAGCGTGGCCTGGCCGTGATCGGCCACAGCGAGCAGGGTCTTCTCAGGCATCGTGTTGACGACGTCCTTGGCGACGAGCTCATCGACATACTTGACGTCGGAGTAAGCGGCGTTCTTGGTGCCGGTGGAGGCCCACAGCGGACGCTGCTTCTTGGCGCCCTTGGCTTCCAGAGCAGCCCAGCGCGGATCCTCGGCGAACTTCTTCTCGAAGAGCTCGTATGCGAGGCGAGCGTTGGCCACAGCGGCCTTGCCTTCGAGACCCTTGGCCTCGAGGGAGCCAATCTCCTCGAGCTTCTTGTCGACCGCGGTATCGACACGGGAGACGAAGAAGGATGCGACGGAAGCCATCTTGGACAGATCCTTGCCATTGGCGTCGGCCTGAACCATGCCTTCGATGAAGGCGTCGATGACCTGCTCGTAGCGCTCGAGCGAGAAGATCAGCGTGACGTTGACGGAGATGCCCTTGGCCAGGGTAGCGGTGATCGCCGGCAGGCCCTCGAGGGTCGCAGGGATCTTGATCATGGCATTCGGACGGTCGACCTTGGCCCAGAGTTCCTCAGCCTGCTTCTCGGTCTCGGCGGTCTCGTGTGCGAGGCGCGGATCGACTTCGATGGAGACACGGCCATTGACGTAGTCGGAGGCCTCGGCGACCGGCTTGAAGATATCGCAGGCATTGCGCACGTCGGTGGTGGTGAGCTCGCGGATGGCGGTCTCGACATCGACCTTGCCGAGTTCCTTGAGCTGTGCGTCGTACGGGCCGACCTGGCTCAGAGCCTTCTGGAAGATGGACGGGTTGGTGGTGACGCCAACAACGTTATCGTTCTTGATGAGCTCTTCGAGATTTCCCGACTCAATGCGGGTGCGGGACAGGTCATCCAGCCAGATGGAAACGCCGGCATCGGAAATTGCCTGAGTAGATGCAGTCATTATGTATCTCCTAATTTGTGTTGTTGAAAAAATCCAACGCCTACCAGTGTAGGCAAAGGGGAGGGGATGCCGGATGGCATCCCCTCATAGATGAATCAGCGAGCCTCTTCGATGGAGGCCTTGGCTGCTTCGACGACATGCTCGGCGGTGATGCCCAGATCGATCATGTTCTGAGCACCGTCGCCCTGCAGGCCGAACTGGTCGATGGCGATGGCCTTGCCATAAGAGCCCAGGTACTTGTACCAGGACATCGCGGAGCCGGCTTCGATGGAGACGCGGGCCTTGATGCCCTTCGGGAGGATCTCCTCCTTGTACTCGTCGTCCTGCTCCTCGAACCATTCCATCGAGACCATGGAGATGACGCGGGCCTTGATGCCCTCCTGCGCCAGCTTCTTGGCACCTTCCAGGGCCCACTGGACCTCGGAGCCAGAGGCCATGATGATCACGTCCGGCTGGCCTTCCTCGCCGTAGAGCACGTAAGCACCCTTGCGCACGCCTTCCTTGGCCTTCTCGGCGGTCTCGACGAGGGTCGGGACACCCTGACGGGTCAGCACCATGGCTGTTGGCAGCGTGTTCTTCTTCTCGAAGAAGTAACGGTAGGCTTCGGCGGTCTCCCACTCATCGGCAGGACGAACGACTTCGAGCTGCGGGATGTCGCGGAAGGAGCTCAGGTGCTCGATCGGCTGGTGGGTCGGGCCATCCTCGCCGAGGGCCACCGAATCATGGCTCCAAATGTACAGGTTCGGGATCTCCATGAGAGCCGACAGACGGACTGCGGCACGCATGTAATCTGCGAACTGGAAGAAGGTGCCGGAGAACGGACGGGTGTCGGAACCCAACAGGATGCCGTTGGTGATGCAGCCCATGGCGAATTCGCGCACACCGAAGTGCAGCTGACGGCCATACGGGGAGCAATCCGGCCACTGGGTGGTGGCATCTTCCGCCGGAGCGAAGGACGCGGCGCCCTTGATGTTGGTGTTGTTGGAACCACCCAGATCGGCGGAGCCACCCCACAGCTCAGGCATGATCGGCGCGATGGCATTGATCACAGCGCCGGAGGCCTTGCGGGTTGCGACCTTGGATCCGGCCTCGAAGCCGGCTTCGAGATCGTCAATGGCCTTGTCGAATTCCTCAGGCAGCTCACCGTTCTTGATGCGGTTGTAGAGAGCAGCCTTGTCCGGGTTGGCATCAGCCCACTTCTCGAAGGCATCATCCCATTCCTTGTGTGCCTCAAGGCCGCGCTCTGCGACCTTGCGGGCGTGGGCCAGTGCTTCTTCGTCCACCTCGAAGGTCTTCGTCGGATCGAGGCCGAGGGCCTTCTTGAGACCCGCGACGGCCTCGTCGCCCAGAGCGGAGCCATGGGACGAAGGATCGTTGGTCTTGCCCGGAGTCGGCCATGCGATGAGCGTGTCGACCTTGATGAAGTGCGGACGATCGGTGACCTGCTCGGCCTTCTCGATGACCTTGGACAGGCCTTCGATGTCTTCCTTGTAGGAACCGTCGGGCTGGATGAAGCTGAATTCATCGGTGTACCAGCCGTAGGCCTTGTAACGCTCGATCACGTTCTCGTCGAGGGCGATCTTGGTCTCGCCTTCGATCTGGATGTGGTTGGCGTCGAAGAAGACGAACAGGTTGCCGAGCTGCTCATTGCCGGCAAGCGAGGAGGCTTCGCCGGAGACGCCTTCCTCGATGTCGCCTTCACCGCAGATGACCCACACCTTGTGGTCGAACGGGGACTTGCCCTCCGGAGCATCCGGATCGAGCAGGCCGCGCTCGTAACGCTGGCCATATGCGAAACCGACGGCGGATGCGACACCCTGACCCAGTGGGCCGGTGGTCATTTCGATACCGGGGGTCAGGCCGTACTCAGGATGGCCCGGAGTGCGGGTATCCGCGCCGCCACGGAAGTACTTGAGGTCATCCAGCGTCAGGCCATAACCGGAGAAGTACAGCTGCACATACTGGGTAAGCGATGCATGACCGCCAGAAAGAATGAAACGATCGCGACCGGCCCAGTTCGGGTCGTTCGGATCGTGCTTGATGAAACGCTGATAAAGCGTGTAGGCGATTGGAGCCAACGAAATCGGGGAGCCCGGATGACCGTGGCCCGCCTTCTGCACTGCATCGGCGGAGAGGGCCTTCGCCATCTTGATGGCGCGCTCATCCAATTCAGACCAGGTGTTATCGGTCATAAGTGATCTACTTTCCTTCCAATATTTCGAGCGCCGGGGCCGCCGGCTTGTCCAACAACGCCGGCGCTCTTCACATTGCACTTACATACTAACCGCAATAACCGACGAGATTCCGCGCCTTTGGCGTGTTATCCGCTTTCTCTGTGAGCCGGAATTAGCACTCCTGTATGCAGAGTGCTAATACAATGTTTCTCGAAAGCGTAATAAGGGGTATATATGAGTTCGACACGTCGCATGCAGATTCTGCGGGCCGTTGTAGAGGACTATATACGGCAGCAGGAACCCATCGGATCCGGTGCGCTGGCGGCCAAGCACCATTTGGGAGTGAGCCCTGCCACAATCCGCAACGACATGGCCGCGCTGGAGGATGAAGGCTATCTCACCCAGCCCCATACCTCGGCGGGACGCATCCCGACCGAAAAAGGATACCGGTACTTCGTCAATTCGCTGAGCACACCGATACCGCTCACCGCAGAGCAACGGGAATCAATCAGCAGTGCCCTGAGCGGTTCGGCGAGCCTGCAGGACACATTGCAGCGCGCCGCACGCATTCTCTCCACCATCACCGGTCAATATGCAATGGTGTCGGCGCCGTCGTTGTCCCGGTCCCTTATGAGGCACGTGGAACTGCTGCCCCTCGCCGCGCATACGCTCCTGCTGGTGACGATAACCGAGACGGGCCGCGTGGTGCAGAGGTTGGTCTCGACGGACACGTTGCCGAATACCGAGCAGACGCAGTGCATATGCGAAACGATCAATACCCATTGCCGCCTGCTCACGTTCCGCCAATGCGCGCAGAGCATTCGCACGCTGCCAACCGACTCCGAGGGGGGATTCACCCCCCAGCTCCGCGATGCCATCGCGGCGGTGTTCTCCGACATGGAGAATGAGGAGCGTCCAAACGAGTTGTTCACCTCAGGTGCCGCAAGCCTGACACATCAGCATATCGATGCTGCCAGCCTTGCACCGCTCTTCGATGCTTTGGAGGAACAGGTGGTGTTGATGCGCCTGATGTACGATCTGACGGGGCAGCCTGGCCAGGAGGGTGTCGGCGTGGCCATCGGCTCGGAGACACACACGCCAGGTCTGCTGCATGCCTCCGTGGTGAGCAGCGGCTATGGGCAGAGCTCCACCCCGAGCGCAAATGTCGAGCATGAGGAATACGACACAGGCACCAAGCCAACCATGCCGATCGCCGTAATCGGATCCATTGGCCCGACCCACATGAACTATGCGGTGACCATGGCCGCCGTCCATGCCGTATCGCGGTATCTGACCGAGTTCCTGCGCGTTGGCCATAATGGATGGCAGGAATAACAGCCGAACCTTTCGAGTAGCAATATACAGTCATAAGAATACGTCCCAGCACAACAGAAAGAGTGGCCGTGGCAGATTATTACAGTGTCCTAGGTGTCGAGCGCGATGCGACGGAAGAGGAGATCAAGCGCGCATACCGCAAGATGAGCCGTAAATACCATCCCGATCTCGCGGGTCCGCAGTTCGAGGAGAAATTCAAGGAGGTCAACACCGCGTACGAAGTGCTTTCCGACCCGGAGAAGCGGCGTATGTTCGACATGGGCGTCGATCCGAACGATCCCCGAGGCGGAGCGGGATACGGTGGCGGCCAGCCCTTCGGCGGATTCGACATGGGCGACGTGTTCGGCCAGTTCTTCGACGCCTTCGGTGGAGGTACCGGCAACGGTCCGATACCACGTAGCCAGCCTGGCCGCGATCAGCTCGAAGAGCTCACCATAGATTTGCGGACCGCCGTGTTCGGCGCGGAACAACACCTGAAGTTTTCGACCTACGGCACCTGCCAGAACTGCGAAGGCACCGGATCCGAGCACGAGGAGCCTCCCATCACATGCCCCACATGCCATGGGTCCGGCTACACACAGAAGGTGGTGCGCACACTGCTCGGCCAGATGATGACCTCGGTGCCCTGCGAAACCTGCCAAGGTCACGGCAACATCTTCCAACACCCCTGCACCCAATGTCAGGGAAGCGGTCGTGTGCGCACCGAGCGTGACGTAGTGATCCCTGTGCCGGGTGGCGTGCAGAACGATTCCCGCCTTCGCGTGCCGGGTCAGGGAGAAGCTGGCGAATGCAACGGGCAGCCCGGCGATCTCTACGTGGACATCACGGTGCGCAAGGACGAAAGGTTTACGCGGCAGGGTGATGACCTACACTGCTGGATTCGCGTTCCCATGACATGGGCCGTGCTGGGGCATGCAATGGAGATCGATTCATTCGACGGCAAGCAGCAACTCGACATCCCCGCGGGGACGCAGCCGGAACAGACCGTGGAGATCAAAAACCTGGGCATGACAAAGCTCAACGATAAGGATCAACGTGGCAATCTGATTGTGCACATCAACGTGCAGATTCCCACGAAGCTCAGCGACTCCGAGCGCAGTCTCATGGAGCAGTTCGCCCAACAGCAGAAGGACGAAAAACCGGTGCGGCAGTCCTCGCAGCCCGCAACGCCGCAGAAGAGGGGCTTCTTCAGCAAGATCAAAGACGCCTTAGGCTGAAATCACTTAGCATCTGGCGACGCAACTGATTTATGTGATCTATGCGAGGGGTCGGTGCGACATCCAACTGGATGTCGCACAGACCCCTCGCATAGATCACATTCACTGCCGCCGACAGCTATTCACCGCAGCAGCGAACGACACATCTGCCGATACTCGCTCACATAACCGCCGCCGAAGAACACGCAGTGGCCCGCAATGGGGTAGAGCTGCCATATCGTGATGCGCTCCTGCCAACCCGCCTTCAGCGGATGCACCGACATGTAGCCATCGGTGATCTCCGTCAGATAACTCATGCCGAACAGATGGAGCATGGCGAGATCCTCCTCCCGGTGTCCGCCATGGGCCGCCGGATCAATGAGCACGGCCTGCGTCTCGCCGGTGTCTGCCGTCCACATCACATTGCCGCTCCACAAGTCGCCATGCACACGAGCGGGTCTATCTTCGCCGGCCCTGCCGAGCAGTTCCGGAAGCGCATCGATGACCTCGTTGGTGAGATCCATGTCGGCATCACGCAACGACCCGCGTTCGATTCCCATCTGAACCATCGGACGCAGACGGCCTTCGGCCAAATATGTTGCCGGATCACGCCACTCACCGGTGTCCATTGGCACAGGATCCTGCAGGGGTCCGAAATAACAGGTGCCGTCATATCCCTTCGGAGCCGATCCAAAATACGGCGCGCCCGCATCATGCATATGCGCAAGTGCGGCACCGAATTCGAAGGCTGCTTTCCCAGTCGGCATCGCGGGGGTCACCCGCTCGATGTCAAGGTAATCGTCACCCCAGCCATACACCTTCACCACACGCGGGCCACCCTGCGCCTGCGCCTCGCCAAGCCACTCGAGACCCTTGCCCTCGCATTCGAAGAAGCCCCGTGGCGCATTCCTGCGACTCTTACGGTATTCTGCACCCATCTCAGTCCTTTCGCCTGTATATTCCGGTGTTCATTGTACGCAATTCGATGTCGCGAAACGGCACGGAATGCCGCTCGATGACCTGTGCGACTATCGCCTCCTTCGGTGGAAGAGGAAGGGCACACGGTACAGTGAAACTGCAATAACCATGAAATCATTCGTAAAGAGGATTTATGAATTTCTTCCAGGCCATATTCCTCGGACTGGTGCAGGCACTCACCGAATACCTGCCGGTATCCTCCAGCGCCCATGTCCGCATCGTCGGCGATCTCATGCTCGGCGGAGACCCAGGTGCCGCGTTCACCGCCATCATCCAGATCGGAACCGAATTGGCAGTGCTGCTGTATTTCCGCCGCGACATCTGGAACATCCTGAAGTCCTGGTGCCTATGCCTCGCCGGCAAGGAGGGGAAGGACAGGGCCTCTCGTTTCGGAGCGCATAACAAGGACGCTCGTCTGGGCTGGTACATCATCATCGCCACCATTCCGATTCTCATCGCGGGCGTACTGTTCCAGCATGCCATTGAGACGACGCTGCGCAATCTATGGATCACGGTGGCCATGCTGTTCATATTCGGCGTGATCCTGTGGATTGTCGACGACCGCGCCCGCCAGGTCAAGACACTCGACGACATGAACACGAAGGATGCGATCTGGTTTGGCATCGGCCAGATGCTCGCGCTTATTCCGGGCGTATCACGCTCCGGTGGCACCATCACCTTCGGACGAGCAATGGGGTACAAACGCGAGGCGGCAGTGCGCGCCGCATTCCTCATGGCCATCCCCGCCGTGTTCGGCGCAGGCATTCTCGAAGCTGTCAAGGCGATCAAAGACGTCAATGCCGACGCGATGTTCCCAGGATGGGGCGCCACCATCGCCGCCACCGTCGTGGCGTTTGTGGTCGGTTACATCGTGATCATCGGATTCCTCAAATTCGTATCCACCTATTCCTACAAGGCCTTTGCCATCTATCGCATCGCCCTGGCCATCATCGTGGCTATCTTGCTGTTGTGCGGCGTGCTCTCGCCGCTGGAGGGCATTCCGGTCTCCGGTAATGCCTGATATGTCCTGCCTTGGATATGAGAATACCTCCCGATTCGGGAGGTATTCTCATATCCAAGGCAGGAGGCCTATGGCGCTAGGGAGAACTGGCTCTCAATCCTGATCCCGTAGGAATGCCTCGGCCTCCTGCACCAGCTGCTCAGCCATCGGCGTCCCCGCCGACGAAAGTTCCTTGGCATGCTGATGCAGATCGTAATCACGTTCCAGCTGACTCACGAAATGCTCGAAATCAACGTTGTTACGCACGGTGACATCGCACCGGGAACGCCATTGTTTCGCTTTGTTCTCTATGGTGCCCGCCGGAAGATCGAGCCCCAAGATCTCGCCGAGCTCCCGCAACAGTGTCAGGGTTGCCTGTGGGCATGGATCAGCGGACCCGAGATAGCGGGGGATGGAAACCCACAGGGATGTGGTGTTGAATCCCTGTTCGATGGCCATCATGTCAAGCGCATGCGTGATTCCGATGGGCCCATTGTATTCATAATCAGGATCCAGCGGCTTGCCGTTGTTCGAGATATCTATGGGCAACGGGCGCGTGTGTGGGCACTCCGCCAGCATGGATCCCAGCGTGACGATGCATTCGACGTCATACTGTTCGGCGAAACGCAGGCTACCGCGGCAGTATTCAAGCCACTGGTAGTTCGGCTCCGGCCCCAATTGCGCAAGAATATGAAGCGAGTCGCTCACTGCGATGTCATAGAAAACGGTCTGCGGCCATAGGATGCAACGTGAACCCTGAATGGTGCACTGCATTGGACGGGCGGATTGGTAATCGTAGTATCCGTCTTTGTTGATGTGGCCAATCTCCAAAGACCTATAACGGGAGACCAGATGCCGAATCACATCGGTGGCACTCTGGCATGCGTCATTCCAGCCATCGAAGGCCGCGACCATGACGTATTTGACTCTGGTTCCTCGCTCATTCATGGACACCACTGCATCCCTTGAAAAGCTGCATTTTGTGAAGGTAATCCCACAGTGAAGCAATGTGGAGGAACCGTGAGCAAAACGCGCGGTCACTGTTGTGTATCTCTCTACTGCAATCCTATACGGAGAGATGATCCAACGATTACGACACGCCGAACTTGCAAACTTCCAGGAGTTCGATATAGTAGTGACTCGTGCTCAGGCAGAGGAAACAACGCCAGAAACACATGCGGACATAGCTTAGTTGGTAAAGCGCGACCTTGCCAAGGTCGAGACCGCGGGTTCGAGTCCCGTTGTCCGCTCTAAGGTCCGATGAGTTTAACGAACCTTACGGTGGGTTAGCCAAGCGGTTAGGCAGCGGCCTGCAAAGCCGTATAGACGAGTTCGACTCTCGTACCCACCTCGACGGCATCGAAAGATGCCCGGGACCAACCGGGCGGTTGGCGCAGAGGTAGCGCACTTCCCTGACACGGAAGGGGTCACAAGTTCGAATCTTGTATCGCCCACGATCCGAGCCATCGGATACAATAACTGAATACGGGTGATTGGCGCAGCGGCTAGCGCACTTCCTTCACACGGAAGGGGTCGTAGGTTCGATTCCTACATCACCCACCTGAGGCCTCGTGGACTGTTGTCCACGAGGCTTTTTGTTTCGGCTTGTCCGTTGGCATCAGGGTCGACATGCCGGGCGTATAGAACTAAGCGTGTTGTGCGCCTGGGGCGGCAGCTGAGACGCATGAATAAATATCGGTCGGCCCTGGCAAGGATTGGGTCTCATGGCTTAATCAAGACAACGACGACGGAGTCCAAGAATACTAGACCGTCCCCAATACCGAGAAGGGGAATGAAACGCCCAGAGACAGAATACGACTTATAAACCACTATTCAGGCACTGCTCATTGTATCGGGCACGGGTCGAACTGTATATTAAGTGGCTGGGTAGGGGTGCTTCTCATTCCCGGTTGTATCGCTAGCCGAGGAATGATGCAACAATATCCATCACGCATGAGGAAGCGTATGCCATTGCGATGGTGCTTGCCCTCGTATGCAGACCATGGCAGGGGGAATGTGCATGACAGCGCTTTTCATCAGTGCAATGGCCTTTTGGACTGCGGTGATTACCGCAGTCATAGTGCTGTGCAGGCATCTGCATAATGTACGGCGGCAACCAGATGGGCAGGCGAAAGAGGGCGCACCTGATATGAGGGACGAAGGGAAGAGTCATGAATGAACGGCAAGCAAACAGAGCTTTCGCGTTGGCTCGCAAGATATGGCAGGCCACCTCGAGGCCGGTTTACCGACTCGGTCGGCACTTCGTCAGTTTTCATTGGTGCACGGCCGTCATGACGTTCATCTATCTGATTGCCGCAGGCGCCCTGGTATGGGGTGAGCGCAGGTGGGTCGATACCGTGTTCCTGATCCTCATGCTGATCATATACGCGGTCGTCTCCGAAACGTATGGGTACCTCACAAGCAGGAACAGGCTCGTTCCGCGTCCGGTGACCCTCAGAGGGCTGCTCTCCAGAGCGGTTTTCATTCTGCTCTGCTATGCGACCCCATTCATACTGATCATGGCGTATACCTGATTGCACCATGAATACGAAGCACACAATACGCCCATCGAAAGGAAATAATGGTCTGGATCATCGCGGCAATCGTCATCCTCGCGATATCCGTGTATTTCGCCAATGAGTACCGCCTAGACCGCAAGGCGCACCGCTTGCGCGACGGATCGGAGGAAGACAGGCGTCTCGCCTCCGAATTGCAGGACATTGCCCGCAACATGGATGAAGGGAAATACCTCTATCGATGACCGTGCCACACCAGCGGGCATCGGGGAACAGGGCGAAAGATGTGATCAGCAAGCGGTCAATGCATGTTTCATAATCAGGTCGGTCTGCGCATCCGATCCAAGCACGAAAGTATGTGCACCGGTTTCGACGAATCCCATTCTACGATAGAACGCCTTGGCCGGTTCGTTATGCTCCCATACGCCGAGCCACAGCGTTTGCTTGCCATGTGCCGACGCGAACTGCTCTGCCGTACGCATGAACCTGGTTCCCAAACCGTGACGTTTGAAATCCGCAAGCACGTAGAGTCTCTGGACTTCGGCATGGTCGTCCGGCATACGCTCCGTTTGCGCCGTGCCGAGATTGACCTTCATATACCCTGCCGGCACACCATCCACCGTTGCGACGAAAAACGTCTGCAGCGGGTCTGCCAGCTCCTTGCCCAACACCTCGGGGGAGAGCCCATGGGCGATATAGTCGCGCATATCCTCTTCGGTATTGGTACCGGCGAACGTCTGCCTGAAGGTGGCGATGCTCAGATCGCGTATTGTCTGCAGCTGCGTGTTTTCGGCAATGGAAATCTCACTCATGTTCAGTTCCTTTCCACCGGTGTCGTGCGCTATCTGAACATACACGACACGCCGAAGTTGCGCAATCGGAAAATTATAGTAAATTAATAACTCGTGCTTCAAGCACATGCGGACATAGCTTAGTTGGTAAAGCGCGACCTTGCCAAGGTCGAGACCGCGGGTTCGAGTCCCGTTGTCCGCTCTCTTCTATTTTCAAGCACATTCTCCCACATGCCAAGAGAATGCTCAACGGAGGTCGGCAAGCACTTGCGCATCTGGACACAGTGAGTAACCCAGCAAACCAGACGCGTTACGCGTGCTGCCGTGTCCACTGTGCACAGTGATTCCCATTCGCATTCAGGTCTTACTCGCTGTTTCACACATATGCAGTACGCCATATCGGCAAGGAGCTGACATGGTAGGCAATCTGGTGCTTCACGACATCTCATATCAATACACAGATTCCAGCGAACCGCTGTTCGATCATTTCAACGCGTCATTGTCACACGGTTGGACCGCGTTGCTCGCAGACAACGGTCTCGGCAAGACCACGCTCGCGCAACTGATCTGCGGACGGCGCACACCTACGCGGGGCGAAGTACAGCCGAGTCCGCGGACGCTCATCTGCGCGTACTGCAAACAGGAATGCGTTTCGGAACCTGAGGGACTCGCAGAGTTCCGCGATGACTGGTTCGCCGAATCCATTGCCTTGCGCGACGCACTCGGCATCGGCGACGATTGGGGTTACCGGTATGACCCCCTCAGTGGCGGCGAGCGCAAACGTCTGCAGATCGCCTGTGCGCTATACTCCCGTCCCGATGTACTGGTACTCGACGAGCCCACGAATCATGTCGATGAGCATACACGCGGGATCGTGGTGAGTCACGAGCGTTGGTTCCTCGACGAAGTCTGCGGAAAACAGTGAATGGGTCTGGATACCGACCGGGAAGGCAATCCGCCTCGAGCAGATGACGGCACGTCCGAATCGCGCTGCCATCTGCTCACATTGGTTCGCCGAAGCCTGTCAGGTGTGAGACAGGGGAGCCACTTTGTCTGAACTGAACCCTAAGTTTTATGTCGTAACACTACATAGTCCAGGTCTGCACCTTGTACCGCGGACCCAGATAGCAAAGGACACCTCATGGCAGAAGCACACATCTCCATCACAGTCAACGGCGAGGCGAAGGAGGTGGAAGCAAGCCAGACCGGCGTCGAACTGTTCGCAGACGACAAGAACATCATCGCAGTGCGTCTCAATGGCGAGTTGCGAGACCTCTACACGCCTCTGCACGATGGCGACAACGTCGAATCCGTGACCCTCGACTCGCCGGATGGCACAGGCATCATGCGCCATTCGGCCACCCATGTCATGGCACAGGCCGTGCAGGAGGTACGCCCGGATGCCAAGCTCGGCATTGGCCCGGTGATCGAGAACGGTTTCTACTACGACTTCGACGTGAAGGATCCATTCACGCCGGATGACCTGAAGACCATCGAAAAGCACATGCAACGCATCATCAAGTCGGCGCAGCGCTTCCAGCGCCGAGTGGTGAGCGAAGAGGAGGCCCTGCGCGAAGAGGCTGATGAGCCGTACAAGATCGAGCTCATCAAAGACAAGGAAGATGCGCTCGAGACCGAGGCGGCCGTAGACATCAGCCATAAGGAGCTGAGTATGTACGACAATCTCGACCGTGAGGGCAATGTGGTGTGGTCGGATCTCTGCCGTGGACCGCACCTGCCGAACACCCGCTATATCAAGGCATTCAAGCTGGAGCGCGCCGCCGCCGCGTATTGGAAGGGTTCGGAGGCGAACCCCATGCTCCAGCGCATCTACGGCGTGGCGTTCCCCACCAAGGACGAGCTCAAGGCCTACCAGACCCGCATGGAGGAGGCCGCCAAACGCGACCACCGCAAACTCGGTCAGGAAATGGACCTGTTCTCGTTCCCTGACGAGATCGGCCCGGGTCTTGCCGTGTTCCATCCAAAGGGCGCCGCGATTATCAACGCGATGGAGGACTACTCCCGCGAGATGCACCGCAAGAATCACTACAGCTTCGTGCAGACTCCGCACATCACCAAGGGCGGCCTGTATGAGACGTCCGGACACCTGCAGTGGTACAAGGACGGCATGTATCCGCCGATGCATCTGGATGAGGAAAAGGACGAGAACGGCAACATCGTCAAGCAGGGCTTCGACTATTACCTCAAGCCGATGAACTGCCCGATGCACAACCTCATCTTCAAGTCACGCCAGCGTTCCTACCGAGAACTGCCGTTGCGCCTCTTCGAGTTCGGCACCGTCTACCGCTACGAGAAGTCCGGCGTGGTTCACGGACTGACCCGCGTGCGCGGTCTGACTCAGGATGATTCCCACATCTACTGCACCCGTGAGCAGATGAAGGACGAGCTCAAGAACCTGCTCAACTTCGTGCTCAAAGTGCTCAAGGACTATGGTCTCAACGATTTCTACTTGGAGCTTTCCACGAAGGACGAGCACAAGTTCGTCGGCTCCGACGAGATCTGGGAGGAGGCGACCAACACCCTCGCCGAGGTGGCCGAGGAATCCGGTCTCGAACTCGTGGCGGATCCGGGTGGCGCCGCATTCTATGGTCCGAAGATCTCGGTGCAGGCCCGCGACGCAATCGGACGCACTTGGCAGGTCTCCACGATTCAGCTCGACTTCAATCTGCCGGAGCGTTTCCAGTTGGAGTACATCGCTCCGGATGGATCGCACCAGCGCCCCGTAATGATCCATCGTGCGTTGTTCGGTTCCATCGAGCGTTTCTTCGCGATTCTGCTCGAGCACTATGCCGGCGCCTTCCCGGCGTGGCTGGCTCCCGTGCAGGCTCTCGGTGTGCCGGTGGCGGACGAATTCGCCCCGCATCTCGACAAGTTCATGAATTCGCTCGAAGAGGACCTTGTGCGCGTCGAGACCGACAATTCCGATGATCGTTTCGGCAAGAAGATCCGCAACGCCTCCAAATCGAAAGTGCCGTACATCATCATCGCCGGCGAGGAGGATATGAACAACAACGCCGTGAGCTTCCGCTTCCGTGACGGCAGCCAACTCAACGGCGTGCCGGTCGACCAAGCCAAGGCGTGGATTCTGGAGACGATCACCAAGCGTGTGCAGGTCAACAGCGTCGACGACTTCAAGGCAGCCACCGGGCAGCCTGTGGAGAATGTCGAGTTCGGCGTCGCAGACACCGACGCCGAGTAAAACAGGACGCACTGCGAATATCACGGCATTCAGCACCGGTGGGGTCAGGCGCATTCCAGCGCCGGCCCCACCGGTGTTTTTCCAAAGCCATTCGCAAGCAATATCTGCGCTGTTGTCTATTCTCATAGTGTTTCTACTCATTGACCCCAGGACACAACATGCTGGAAAAGCTTCGACCATGGTTCAAGCGGCTCATCGCGCCGATCGCACGCGCATTGACGCGAATGGGCATCACCGCGAACGCGGTGACTGTCATCGGGGCGGTCGGCACCACCATTGTCGGCATCGCATCCGGAATCACCGGATGGATGTTCTGGGGAGCTTTGGTACTCACCATTCTGGTGGTGTTCGATTCGCTTGACGGTTCTGTGGCCGCAATCACCACAGGAGGCACGAAATTCGGGGCATTCCTCGACTCCACACTCGACCGTATAGCCGACTGGGCCGTGCTGCTCGGCTGCATCATCTATTTCTTTGTGCGCAATTCCACCTTCACTGCAGCACACGCCGGGCAACGCTACGACTGGATTTGCGTGAGCGGCATGGCGTTGGCAATCTATTCGGTCATGACCTCGTTCGTCACCTCATATGCACGTGCACGAGCACAGTCAGTCGGCTACGAGGCGAAAAACGGCGTAGCGACACGGTCCGACCGCCTGACGATCATCCTGGTCGGCATGGCCATATGCGGCCTGGCCAACAATCCGCTCTGGCTCATGATCGACATGGCCGTGCTCGCATTGCTCGGCACGATCACCGTGTTCCAGCGCATCCGCGAGGTCTATGTGAGCATGCGAGCCAACGGCGACGCCGGCGTCTCCAAGCAGTGACGGCACGCAGCCGTCGCCTGTACGACCGGGCTCATAGGCAGAGTGTGAAAGGCGAATTGTGATGTTCGACAGATTGATGGCATGGCTCGCACGCCACCCGAACGCGCTGCCCGAGCGTATGGTTCGAGGGGGGTTCCTTGCTGCCGCGGATGTGACGTGGGCATTGCACATCGGTTCGGTAAGGCAGCTGGAGCGCAATCTAGCCCATGTGCTCTCCTGGCGTGACGGAACGGATCCCGATAGAAGGACGTTGCGCAAACTCTCTCGCAAGGGCATGCGTTCGTATTTCACCTATTTCTCCGAGGCAATGACCGTTGGCGCGCGATCCAAGGAGCAATTGCTTGCGCGGATCCATGGTTCAGGGGACGGATTCGAGGCGATCAAACATCAGGCGGGTTCGGAGGGGACAGGCTCCGCTCCGATCGCCATGGGACATCAGGGCAATTGGGACTACGACGGGTTCTGGGCGCAATTCGATGTGGCACCGGTGACCACGGTGGCGGAGAAACTGGCCAACAGGGAGATGCTCGACGCGTTCGTGTCCATACGCGAACATCTGGGCATGACCATCTTCCTGACAGGCACGCCGAAGCTCACCGAACGTCTTGAGGAGGCACTGCGGACTCCGCATACGCTCGTTCCGTTGCTCGCGGACCGGGATCTGAGCCGCCATGGCGAATTCGTGAACGCATTCGGATCGTTCATCCGAGTGGCCAGGGGACCGGCCGCAATAGCATTCGACACCGGAACGCCACTGTTCGTCGTCAACACCTACCGCGAAAAACTCAGCGGGGAACGACGCCGCTTGGCGCGCACACCATACGGATACGTATGTGAAGTGAGTGGGCCGATCGATGTGGAGCGATACCGTTCCATGCCTCGTGAGGAGGCAATCCGCTGCATCTGCCAGGATTGGGTGGACATCTGGGCAAGAGGCATCGCCGCACACCCTGAGGATTGGCACATGCTCCAACCGATATTCCTGGAGGATCTGGATATGGAGCGTCTCAAAGACGTCCCCGAGGAGTTGCGAGCACAAGCAACGATGTCACGGTGAAAGTCCAGCGAGTCGAGCAAGATGCCAATATGCCATCGTTTGACAGGAATACGCCGTCTTTGCATACGAAGAGCGGAACGGCAGGACAACAGAACGCACTACGTGTAGGCATCATCTGCCCATACTCGTTCGAGACGCCGGGCGGTGTGCAGAACCATATTCGCGATTTCGCCCGCCAACTGCGTCGGCGCGGGCACGAGGTCCAAGTGTTCGCACCAGGCAGGAGAACCGCGGACATGCCCCAATATGTCCATACGAACAACTCCTCGTTCGCCATCCCGTACAACGGATCGTGGGCGCATCTGAGCTATTTCCTCAACGCCGGCCATACCACCAGAAAATGGGTGCGTGACGGCGGTTTTGACATTCTGCATCTGCATGAACCCGAAACCCCTTCACTGAGCCACAAGCCTCTCGTCATGCATGATGCGCCGCCCATGGTGGCCACATTCCATGCCTCGATCGAACCATATCCACGCGCGCTCAGATTGTTCACCCGCTACCTGCGCAAATACCTTTCGCCGCTGAGGGAAGCGATCTTCGTCTCCGAGTCCGCACAAAAGACCGCCGAACACTATCTGCCACAGCAAGTGGGGGTCCAGACCATCCCCAATGGCATCGAATGCGATTTCTACCGACGCGCGGAGCCGAACCCACAATGGCAGGGCAGTCCAGAGGCGCCGACCATCGGATTCCTGGGCCGTATGGGTGAGGAGCGCAAAGGATTCACGGTGTTCGCTCAGGCCGCGAAGATTGTGCATGAGGCATTCCCGAGCGCACGGTTCCTTGTCGCAGGCGACGGACAGGAGGACGGCGGAAAAACACTCGACGCCATTGGCGCCGACAAGGGGCTGCGGGAACGCTTCGAATTCCTGGGACGTGTAAGCGATGCGGACAAAGCCAGGTTCTATCGCTCGTTGAGCATGTACGTGGCCCCGCAAACCGGCGGCGAGAGCTTCGGCATCGTGTTGGCTGAGGCGATGGCCGCGGGCTGCCCCGTCATCGCCTCCGACCTCGATGCGTTCAGGGCCGTCACCGAGGAGGGGAGCAGTGCAGCATTGTTCGTCAATCGCGATGCGAATGATTGCGCACGCCGCATGACCGAGCTCATCGAGGATCCGGCGCGCCGCCAATCCCTGTCACAGGCCGGTTCCATACGCTCCAGGAGCTTCGACTGGAATACCGTGGTCGATGAGGTACTCGAGGTGTATGCGAAGGCGTTGTCATAGAAACGCTGTAAAATCAACACGTTCTAAGAATCCGCAATCTTTGTAGGAGCAATATGTCAGGCCATTCCAAATGGGCGACCACCAAGCACAAGAAGGCCGCCATCGACGCCAAGCGCGGCAAGCTGTTCGCCAAGCTCATCAAGAACATCGAGATCGCTGCCCGTCAGGGCGGTGGCGACCCCGATGGCAACCCGGCGCTCTATGACGCGATCTACAAGGCCAAGAAGGCCTCCATGCCCGCTGACAACATCAAGCGTGCAGTCGCCCGTGGATCGGGTGCCGAAGCCGGCGGCGCCAACTATGAGGAGATCATCTACGAAGGCTATGCACCGGCAGGCGTCGGCCTGATCATCGAATGCCTGACCGACAATCGCAATCGCGCTGCGGCCGACGTCCGCTCCACCCTCGGCAAGGGAGGTGGCTCGCTGGCCACCAATGGTGCCGTGAGCTTCAACTTCGAGCGCAAGGGTGAGATCGTCGTGCCGTCCGAGGGGCTTGATTTCGACGATCTGTTCGAGAAGGCCGCAGAAGCAGGCGCTGAGGATGTGATCGACGATGGCGACACCTACACGGTCGTCACCGCTCCTTCGGATCTGATCACAGTGCGTCAGGCCCTGCAGGATGCCGGCGTCGATTACGACTCCGCGGATCTGGTCATGCGCCCGAAGAACGAGATCGAGCTTGGCCTCGACGACGCGCGCAAGGTGTCGAAGCTCATCGACAACCTCGACGATCTCGATGACGTGCAGAACATCTACAGCAACTGGACCGCGTCTGACGACGTGCTCGCCCAGCTGGACGAGGAGTAGTCATCCGTGATCGTTCTCGGCGTTGACCCCGGGCTCACACGCTGCGGGGTCGGCGTGATCGAAGCCGGCGCATACCGCCGGCTTTCGTTTATTCACGTCGATGTGGTGCGAAGTGATCCGCACGAATCGCAGGATCTGAGATTGCTCAAGATCTACGACGGCCTGTGTGCGAAGATGGACGAATTCATTCCCGACACCGTTTCAATCGAGCGTGTGTTCGCCCAAGAGAACCGAAACACCGTGCTCGGTACGGCGCAAGCGGCCGGCATGGCCATGCTGGCCGCCGCCCAGCGCGGTATTCCGGTGGCGCTTCACACGCCGACCGAATCGAAAATGGCGATCACCGGCAACGGCAAGGCGGAGAAGATCCAGATGGAGCGCATGGTGGCTCGGATTCTCAATCTCAACGCATTGCCCACACCCGCGGATGCCGCAGACGCCTTGGCCATCGCCATATGCCATGCACTGCGCCCATCCGGTGCACTTGAAGGCGGCGAACGCGAGCAACATCTCACCCCGGCGCAACGCCAATGGGCACAGGCCACGCAGCATGCCACCCGTAGAAGGGGAGTCCGCAGAGGCATGTAAACTACCGAACATATGTTCGAATTCGGCAGGAGGACTAATGATCGGAATGCTCAAGGGCCGGGTCGAGTCGGTGGACACTTCCAATGCGGTGGTGGACGTCCATGGGGTTGGATTCGAATTGCGTATGCCTTCCAACGATCTCACCGCCATGCATATGGGCCAGGACGTCAAAATATACACATCCATGAGCGTCTCGCAGGACGCCATCACGCTGTTCGGATTCCTCGACGCCAGATCGAAACGCATGTTCCTCCAGCTGCAGAAGGTGAGTGGCGTCGGACCGAAGGTGGCGCTTTCGCTTCTGAGCACGCTGGCCCCCGACGACCTTGCACAGGCAATCCACGACGGTGACGACAAGGCCTTGTCACGCGCCCCCGGTCTGGGCCGGAAAGGTGCCCAGAAAATCATCCTGGAGCTCAAGGGCTCGATTGACGTCGACAAAATCGAAACAGGGGAGCCAACTTCCACGCAACGCATCCCAACCGACAAGGGGGTCGAACAGGTGGTTGAGGGTCTCATGTCGCTGGGCTGGAAGCAGGCGGATGCACAGCAGGCTGTGGATTCGGTCATTTCCTCCAGTGGCATCGCGTTGCCACTGGAGGAAGGCAATGTGCCGACTGTGCTCAGACTGGCATTGACATCACTGGACAGAGGGAGGTAATTCGTGGCAATCGCGAACATGGAGCCAATGGAGTATTCCGGAGCCGACAACCTCGATGCCCGGGATGAATCGTTGCGCATGGTGTCGGCCGTGCCGGTCGGCAATGAACCGGTGAGCGACGAGGAGCTGCGTCCTCATGTGTTGGAGGGCTTCATAGGGCAACCCAGACTGAAGGCCCAGCTGCAGCTTTTCCTTGATGCTGCCCGCAAACGTGATGTGGCTCCTGATCACATCCTCATGGCGGGTCCTCCCGGCTTGGGCAAGACCACATTGGCCATGATTGTGGCCAATGAGCTTGGGGTGCCCATCCGGGTCACGTCGGGACCGGCGATTCAACATGCTGGAGATCTGGCTTCGATTCTCAGTTCGCTGGATGTGGGCGAAGTGTTGTTCATCGATGAGATTCACCGACTTCCACGCGCCGCGGAGGAACTGCTGTATATAGCCATGGAGGATTTCCGCGTGGATGTGATGGTGGGCAAGGGGCCTGGTGCCTCTTCTATTCCACTGACGCTGCCTCGGTTCACCGTCATCGGAGCCACCACTCGCGAAGGCATGCTCCCCTCACCGCTGCGCGCCCGATTCGGCTTCACCGCGCATCTGGATTTCTACCCTCACGAGGAACTGGAAAAACTCATCGAACGCTCTGCCTCCGTGCTTGGCCTCCCATTGGAGGATCAGGCTGCGCGACAGTTGTCGCTGCGCTCACGCGGCACACCACGTATTGCGAACCGTTTGCTTCGGCGAGTGCGCGACTGGGCTATCGTGCACGATCTCGACAGCGTGGGGGCGGACGATGTCAAAGACGCACTGGCTCTCTACCAAATCGATTCCGAAGGACTGGACCGCCTGGACATCGCCGTGCTCAATGCAATTGTCCGGCAGTTCAACGGTGGCCCGGTGGGTCTCAACAACCTATCCGCCATGGTGGGGGAGGAGGCCGAGACAGTGGAGACTGTATGCGAACCGTATCTGGTACGTGAAGGCTTCCTGATTCGCACCCCGAAAGGCCGTCTCGCCACCGCCAAGGCATGGGAGCATTTGGGTCTCAAACCCGACGACGGTACCCCCGATGATGTCAGCAAGCTATTCTAAGCTTAGGATTTCGTGGGCTATTGCCCCTTCTCATGTTTTTAAGGAGTCCACTCATGGAATATATGATGCTCATCGTTCTCATCGTCCTCATGGGCGTTATGATGTTCTACTCTTCCCGGAAGGCCAAGAAGCAGCAGCAGGAGCGTCAGGCGTTCCGCACGAGCCTCGCTCCGGGCACTGAGGTCATCACCATCGGAGGCCTGATCGGCAAGGTCGTGGAAGTGGACGAGCAGTACGAAGAAATCGTGCTCGACTCCGAAGGATCGCTGCTGCGCTTCAGCCTGCAGTCGGTCAGCCGGGCCTATGTTCGTCCGGCCTATGTGAGCGACGACGACGTCGACGAGAACGGTAATCCACTGCCGAAGGACGAACCGGCGCAGATTACCTCGAACGAACCGGAATCCGACGGTTCCGAGACCGTCGTGGAGGAAACCTCCGTGGTTGAGACCCCGGAGGACGCGGATTCCTCACCGTTCGAAACACAGTCCAAGTAAACTGCCAATACCACCGCCAACCCGCCGATCAACGAAGGTGAACATGTCACAGACCGACATTCATGTGGCCAATGCTGCCAGCATGTCGCAAGACGATGCCCGCTACCTCATCTCACTCATTCGCACCGTTCCGGATTTCCCCCGCGAAGGCATCCTGTTCCGCGATTTCATGCCAGTATTCGCCGACTCCCGAGGGCTTCGTATTCTCCTCGACGCGCTCATCGCCGCTTTACCGGTGCACACAGACGAATTCGATGCGGTCGCAGGCCTTGAAGCACGTGGGTTCCTGTTCGGACCTGCCCTTGCCGCACAACTCGGCAAGGGATTCATTGCCATTCGCAAGGCCGGGAAGCTGCCTCCACCGGTGCATGCATGCAGCTATGCACTCGAATACGGCAAAGCCACCTTGGAGATCGAAGACACCAGTGTCCGAAACAATGAACGTATACTCATTGTCGATGACCTGATCGCCACCGGCGGTTCGGCTGCGGCGGCGAAGGACCTCATCGAATCGGCTGGAGGCAAGGTCGCAGGCTACGAATTCGTCATGGAATTGGAGGGCCTTGACGGACGGACGGCGCTCGGCGACTATCCATACGGCTCGTTGTTGAAGATGCCCGCTTAGGAAACAGTGGAGTAGAGGAATATGGATCTTTACGAATATCAGGCACGTCAGCTGCTCGAAGAGCAGGACATCGATGTGCCGAAGGCGGTGTTCGCACAGAATTCACATGAGGTGGCCGAAGCCGCCGACATCATCGGATATCCGGTCGTGATCAAGGCACAGGTGAAGATCGGACATCGCGGGCAGGCAGGCGGTGTGCGCATTGCACATGACCGTGACGAGGCGATACTCATCTCCGAGGATATCCTTCCGATGACCATCCATGGTCATAAGGTGAGTGGCATCCTGGTGACCGAAGCCAAGAACATCCTCCACGAATACTATGTGTCCATCTCGGTTGATCGCTCCTCGCGCGACTTCGACGTCCTGGCCACGGCCAACGGCGGCACTGAAGTCGAAGAAGTCGCACGCAAGCATCCGGAATCTGTGAAACGGCTGCATATAAGCGCTCTTGAGGACTTCGACCTCGAAGCAGCAACAAAAATGGCCGAGAGCATCGGCTTCTACCACGCGGATTCAGCTCAGGCGGCGCAGATCCTGCTCAACATGTGGCGCTGCTTCAAGCAGAACGATGCCACCCTCGTGGAGATCAACCCATTGGCCAAAGTCGGCGACCCGGACGACGAATCTTCGAAGTCGTTGTGCGCATTGGATGCGAAAATCTCACTCGACGACAACGCAGCCTTCCGTCACGATGGATGGAAGCGCTTTGCCGACCCGATCGTCCCGGATCCGTTTGAACAGCGTGCCCGTGAACACAATCTGCATTACGTGCATCTCACCGGCGAGGTCGGTGTCATCGGCAACGGGGCGGGCTTGGTGATGAGCTCCCTCGACGCCGTCGCATTCGCGGGCGAGGAACAGGGCACCGGTGTGAAGGCCGCGAACTTCCTCGACATCGGCGGGGGAGCCTCCTCGCAGGTCATGTGCGAAAGCCTTGAGATCATTCTCTCCGACCCCCAGGTGGAATCCGTGTTCATCAATGTGTATGGAGGCATCACCTCCTGTGAACAGGTAGCTCTCGGCATTCTCGAGGCGGCGGATCAGCTCGGCGCATCCAAGCCGATGGTCGTTCGGTTCGAGGGGAACAAGGCCGATGAGGGGCTTCGGATTCTCGCCGAGGCCGATAACCCGAACATCCATGTATGCGAGACCATGGGGCAGGCGGCCGCCGAGGCGGCTCGTCTCGCCGCCCATGGCAAGGAGGAGCGTTAAGTGAACGTGTTCATCGAAGATGACGCACCCGTCATCGTACAGGGCATCACCGGTCATCAGGGCATGACGCACACCGCACGCATGCTCAAGGCCAACACGAATATCGTCGGTGGCGTGAACCCACGCAAGGCCGGCACCACCCTCGAATTCGAAGATGGAAACGGCGTCCCCGTCAGGGTACCGGTGTTCGCCACTTGCCAGGAGGCAAAAGACATCACCGGTGCCAAGGCATCGGTTGTGTTCGTTCCCCCTCGTTTCGCCAAGGACGCCGTTGTCGAAGCCGTCGAAGCAGGCTTCGAGGTGGTTGTCGTGATCACCGAGGGCATCCCCGTGGCGGACTCCGCCTATTTCGTGGAACTCGCTCTCAGCAAAGGCGTGCGCATCGTCGGGCCGAACTGTCCGGGCCTCCTCACCTTGCCGGAATCCACCGATACACATGGCGTCAACCTTGGCATCATTCCCGACGGCATCGTCTCGCGTGGCCCGTTGGGATTGGTATCCAAATCCGGCACACTCACTTATCAGCTCATGGGCGAACTCTCCGACATCGGTTTCACGGCCTGTCTCGGCGCTGGCGGTGATCCCATCGTGGGAACCACGCTGCTCGAGGCGCTCGAAGCCTTTGAAGCCGATCCGAACACCAAGGCGGTCATGATGATCGGCGAGATCGGAGGCAATGCCGAACAGGATGCCGCACAATGGGCCGCCAAGAACATGACCAAACCGGTTGTTGCCTACATCGCCGGATTCACCGCCCCCGAAGGCAAGCAGATGGGGCATGCGGGGGCCATTGTGTCCGGAGGCAAGGGGACTGCTCAGGATAAGCAGGCGGCACTTGAGGCGGCCGGCATCCGAGTGGGCAGAACCCCCTCCGAGGCTGCGCAGATCATGCGTGAGGTGCTTTCCGCGCAGATATGATGAAGCAGATAACGCCCTGGTTGAAAGGTGTGCTCGCACCGGTTCTGGTCATGGTGATCTTCGCCATTCCGGTCGGTGTGTTCATGGCGCTGGCCCTGCTGGTCTTCGCCATGGAAGAGGGCGGCGAGACGATGTCGTCGTTCGCTGTCCCACTCACCAGAGTCATTGTGTTACTCAGTCAGGGTATCGGCATGCATGCCGGGGCGATTACCCTGACCATCACGCCTTTGCTCCTGACACTAGCGATGATCCTGCTAATCCGTGCCGTCTACTCCCACTGGAGCACGGATCTGCCAGCCTATCTTGCGGGCGTGGCAACTTGGATTGTGCTCTGCCTATGGTGCAGCGGTGAAACACGCATCCAACTCACCGATTCCATTTGGCTCATCGCGCTCAAATGTGCGGTGGTGTTTTCCCTGGGCTTCGCGTGGAGAGCGTTGCCCGGCTCCGCACTGATGGACAGGGGGCGCCTCTACTGCCGCGAGCACATCTCCCAACCAGTGCGTTCCAGCATTCATGTCGGTGTGCGTCTGGCCTTGCGATTGCTGGTGATATTCCTTTCCATCGGTTTGATTACCGTGTTCGTTTGGATTTGTCTGGATCATTCCAGCATGGTCACCATGTTCAAGACAATGCACATGAACACCGGATCGCGCATCCTCATGTGCATCATGGCCTTGGCATGGTTGCCCAATATGGCGTTATGGGCATTGTCATGGGTATTCGGCGGCGGATTCCACATTGGGCAGGCCGCCTCATATTCGTTGTGGTCGGCGCAGATTCACGAGTTGCCTTCGCTTCCCATATTCGCTTTGTTCCCCCATCCTGTCGACAATGCGGGCATTCGCACCTGTCTGATGCTGATTCCGGTTATGCTGGGATTCGTGTTCGGTTTGCTCATGTTGCTGCTCCACCGGGGTTTCCATGTGCGGGGCATTGATCCGAATGAGCCCGTGGACGTACGCGATTTGCTGTTGCGCTTCGCATACCCGGCTGGCGCATTCTGCATCACGGCCACACTGGTCTCCCTGATGAGCAGCTTGGCATTCTGGCTGGCCAATGGGTCGCTGGGAGTCGGCAGGCTCCGTGATGTCGGGGTTGATGTGATGCGCTCCACAAATGTGGTGGCAAGGCCATGTGCGATTGGTCTGGGAATATCCTGGATCAGCGCGATCGTGATCGTTGCCATCCACTCGCTCATGCTCATGATGTTGAAACGACGGGCCGCAAACCGCACTTCGTTGCCGTTGGAATCCGCGGATTCCCCTGATGACGAACGCAAAGAACACAAAACCCCCCATACCCCACGCGTGGTCAATTCCACGTTTACGCAGAAGGAGACGAAAGGTGACGACTAACCGACCGATTCGCAGGGCGTTGGTCTCGGTATTCCACAAGGAGGGCATCGAGGTGCTGGCCCAGGCATTCATTGATGCCGGAACCGAGGTGGTGTCCACTGGTTCAACCGCGAATAAGCTGGCAGAGCTCGGTGTGAATGTGATCGAAGTGTCGCAGGTGACCGGTTTCCCGGAATGCCTCGACGGACGTGTCAAGACGCTTGATCCGCATATCCATGCCGGGATTCTGGCTGATATGACGAATGAAGACCATGCCCGGCAGCTCGAGGAATTCGGTATCAAGCCATTCGACCTGGTGGTGGTCAACCTGTATCCGTTCGCCGATACCGTGCGGTCGGGAGCTGGGGAGTCCGACGTCATCGAAAAGATTGACATTGGCGGACCATCCATGGTTCGCGGGGCTGCGAAAAACAGCGCCACGGTCGCTATTGTCACCGATCCGACGGACTATGCCTTGGTGGCCACGCGCATCGAGAACGGCGAGGGATTCTCCTTGGAGGAACGCCGTTGGCTGGCGGCGAAGGCCTTTGCCCACACAGCTGCCTACGATGCCACGATCAACGAGTGGACCAGTGCCCATTGGCCGAAACCTGCGAGCATCGACGAGACCATTGACACCATCGCTGACGCGGGTACCGAGGATCCGACCGAGCAGGTGAAGCTTGGCAAGTTCCCAGCCCAATACACCCGCTCCTGGAACCGCGCGCATATTCTGCGATACGGTGAGAACCCCCATCAGGATGCCGCCCTGTATGTAGATCCGCTCAATGTCCGCGGGTTCGCCGACGCCGAGCAGCTTGGCGGCAAACCCATGAGCTATAACAACTATGTGGACGCCGATGCCGCGTGGCGCGCGGTATGGGATTTCGCCCCCCAGATCGCCGTCGCCGTGGTCAAGCACAACAACCCGTGCGGACTGGCCGTGGGAACCACCGTCGCCGAAGCACACCGCAAGGCACATGCCTGCGATCCAATGAGCGCCTATGGCGGTGTGATTGCCTCCAACGCCACGGTGACGCTGGAGATGGCCGAATACATCCGTTCGATTTTCACCGAGGTCATTGTGGCCCCCGATTATGAGCCCGAGGCCCTCGCACTTCTCCAAGCCAAGAAGAAGAACCTGCGCATCCTCAAGGTTGCCGAACCCCCCAAGGCCAAATACCAGTTCAAGCAGATCGACGGAGGGTTGCTTGTACAGTCCACCGATCTGATTGATGCCCCGGGAGACCATCCGGATGCTTGGAAGCTTGTTGCCGGTGAGGCCGCGGACGAGCGTACGCTCAAGAATCTCGAATTCGCATGGCGCGCCATTCGTTGCGTCAAATCCAATGCGATCCTGATTGCCGACGATATGGCGACGGTAGGCATCGGCATGGGACAGGTGAACCGCGTGGATTCGGCGCATCTGGCCGTGGAACGCGCCAATACGCTCGATGATGGGCGCAACCGCACGAAGGGCGCGGTCGCCGCCTCCGACGCCTTCTTCCCGTTCGCCGATGGCGCCGAAATTCTCATTGACGCCGGCGTGCGCGCCATCGTGCAGCCAGGCGGATCGATTCGTGACGAGGAGGTGTTCGAAGCGGCACGCAAGGCCAATGTGACCATGTACGTCACCGGCACACGCCACTTCCTCCACTGAGTCATTTGCCCTTGAAACCGGCTGTTCGAACCGGTGTATGGCAGATGACGCATGGAAGGCCCGACAGCCGCACGGTTGTCGGGCCTTCCATCATGTTACGGGCATACATGCAGGGGATAGGGTAAAGTATGCAGCAATCACTGGGAGGAGCACCATGAGCAGCCATCATCCATTTGTCTCTGAGAGCCATGAGGGCAAACCCGCATTCGAATGGGGAGTGGCGCTCTGTGTGGTGGTCTCCACCGTATTGGCTGCATGTGGCAAAGCAATGGCCGCCACAGCCCTACTGTCTGTGACGGCCATTGGAACCAGTGTGCTACGGACTGTGTTGCGGGAACGCAGCCCGTGGAAGATTCGCTCAGTGACGTTCGACTCCATCTGCGGAATCAGTCTGGGAGTCATCCTGTTCGGTCTCTTCCTCAGCGTCCTCTTCCTCAATCACTGAATAGTCGTTGTCGGTCTGTTCTCCGGTCAGTGGAACATTGTAGTTCTCTGCTTCGGCGATCTGAACCGCCTCGGCCTCATCTTCCGCCGGAACCTCACCGGCCTGTGCCATGGCGGCCTCGGCTACATCCGAGTCGACGCTGGTCTTCGGAGTGCCCAGCAGCTGGGAGACGATGATCACCAACGCCACAATGGCGGCGGCGAGAATGGCGGTGACCCAGAACACCCAGAGTTGGGCAAGCGGTTCCTGCGTGAGACCCTGCCCCTGGGCGAACACGGCGATGCCTGTGGCACGGGCAGGATTGATGGAGGCACCCGTCACAGGGAAGCTCATGGCTGACGCGGCAGCATAGGCAACACCCATAACCAGCGCATAGTCCGACCTCACCTTGCCATGCTTGCGCATCGAAACCATGGCGGCCGCCACGACGATGATGGAGGCAAGCAGCTCGACGATGATGGCGACGGTGATGCTGAACGTGAGTCCCAGCGAATTGAGCGATGTGTACAGCGACGAACCCTTGTCGTATCCGTTCACTGCCATGGCATACCACTGGTTGGCGGCGACGCTTTCGGAGGTGGGCAGCACAAGCCTGAGCAATCCGCCGGCGACAATGGCGCCGAGAATCTGCGCGACGATGTAGCAGATGCCGTCCCACACCTTCGTCTTCGAGGTGAGCATGGCGGCCACGGTGACGGCCGGGTTGAACTGTGCGCCGGAGATTCGTGCGAAGATTGCGGTCATGGCCGCGTAGATCACGCCGACGCAGACGGTGACGAAGGCAAGGTTCACGTTATAGAACGCCGAACCGAAAGTGCACATGAGATAGATGGCGAAGCAGATGAGCAGGGACCCAGCGAACTCGGAGAGTGCACGCGCCCACAGATCATGCCCTTTCTTTGGCTGGACTGAAGCGGTTGTTGTCGTATCGGTCATATTGTTCCTTCATTCAAATGGCAGACGCAAAGCGTTTTGCGACCGGAACCCATCATACTCAACAAGCTGTGCAAGTGCTCGTCAAGGCTTGACGGAGTACCGTCCGCACAGTATATTGAGAAAGTTATATGTTATTCGGCCACGTTGGGAGAACGATGCCACATATCTACAGTCAAGCCAGAAAACAATATGAGAACGACGGCGACGGTATTCGCCTGCAGAAGCTTCTGGCGCAGGCGGGATTCGGGTCCCGCCGCAAATGCGAGGAAATGATCACCGACGGCCGTGTCGAGGTCGATGGCGAACTCGTCACCGAACTGGGCACCCGAGTCGACCCGAAACGCCAGCAAGTACGTGTCGATGGCTCACGCATACGACTGAATCCGCGGCACATCACCTTGGCCTTGAACAAGCCACGCAAGGTGCTGAGCACGATGGACGATCCGAAGGGGCGCTACACGCTGCGCGACATCGTCGGCGACAAATATGAGCGCATCTTCCACATGGGGCGTTTGGACTACGATTCCGAGGGCCTTATTCTCATGACGAACGACGGCGAACTAAGCCAGCACGTCATGCATCCGAAATACGAGGTGGAGAAGACCTACATCGCCACGTTGGAAGGTCATATGAGCGGCACAGTATGCCGTCGTCTCGTACGCACCGGCGTACAGCTCGACGACGGCTGGATCAAGCTCGACCACTGCTCGATCATCGATTCGAACCGTGACCAGACCATCGTGAAGGTAGTGCTCCATTCCGGGCGCAACCGCATCGTCCGCCGCATCTTCGGTGCCATTGGCTTCCCGGTCAAACGGCTGGTGCGTACGCAGATCGGCCCAATCAAGCTCGGTGACATCAAATCCGGGTCCTACCGTGTGCTGTCGCAGGATGAGGTTCGCGCACTCTCGAAGGAGGTCGGTCTATGATTCGTGTGGCAATCGATGGCCCTGCCGGCGTGGGCAAGTCGTCCTCGTCGAAGGCCCTTGCAGACTATTTTGGATTCGCTTACCTCGACACGGGCGCCATGTATCGTGCATGCACATGGTGGTGCCTGGAGCGCGGGGTCGACCTGGATGCGGACCATGTGGATGAGCAGCAGGTGACGGAGATTGTGGCGGCCTTCTTCACCGACGGCCATTTCGACATCAGCGTCGACCCCCAGCATCCCGGCGTCTTCGCCGACGACGTCGACATCAGCGAGCAGATTCGCTCGCAGGAGGTCTCATCCCACGTATCCAGACTCGCGGCGATTATGCCGGTGCGCAACGTGCTCATCGCGGCGCAACGTGCCTACATCGCGGCTCAAAGCGCCGATGATTCGTTCTCGCACGGCCGTGGTGTCGTAGCCGAGGGGCGTGACATCACCGACGTCGTGGAACCCGGTGCGGAGGTGCGCATCCTGCTCACGGCCCGAGAGGAGGTGCGTCAGGCACGCCGCAACAGGCAGGAGCAGACCGGTGGAGTGGGCAGCGATGATGTAGCGAAACGCGACGCCGCCGACTCGAAGGTCACCCACTTCACGGAGGCTTCGGATGGTGTGACGACGATCGACAACTCCGACATCGATTTCGGGGAGACGCTCGATCTGATGATTGGTCTGGTCGACGACGCGATCGAGGAGCAGGCATACCGGCAATATGCCGCCAATCTCGACGATTACGAACTTGATGAGGGCGATGAGGGTCTGCTCGACGGCTCCGCATTCAGTGCAGACGGAGAGTCGGACCGCCGCAAGGCGGTGGGCGTCATCGCAGTGGTGGGTCGTCCGAACGTGGGCAAGTCGACATTGGTGAACCGCATTCTCGGACGTCGCGCCGCGGTTGTGGAGGACACTCCGGGTGTCACCCGCGATCGGGTGAGCTATGACGCCGAATGGGCGGGCACTGACTTCAAACTGGTGGACACCGGCGGCTGGGAAGCCGACGTCGAAGGCATCGACTCCGCCATCGCGTCCCAGGCTCAGATTGCCGTTGAGCTCGCGGACTCCGTGATCTTCGTGGTAGATGCGCTCACCGGGCTCACACAGACCGACGAGCGCATCGTGAAGCTGCTGCGTCAGGCTGGCAAACCCGTCACCGTCGCGGTGAACAAGATCGACGACCAGATCAGCGAGTATATGGCCGCTGAATTCTGGAAGCTCGGCCTTGGTGAGCCATACCCGATCTCTGCCATGCATGGAAGGGGAGTGGGGGACCTGCTCGATGAGGCCGTTGCGCAAATGAAAAGCGCCGAAAAGACCTCCGGTTTCCTCACGCCATCCCATCTGCGCCGTGTGGCGTTGGTGGGCAGACCGAATGTGGGTAAGTCGTCGCTGCTCAACCAGCTCTCGCATTCGGAACGCTCGGTGGTGAACGAACTTGCTGGCACCACGCGTGATCCCGTGGATGAGATCGTGACCATCGACGGCGAGGATTACCTGTTCATCGACACGGCGGGCATCAAACGTCGCCAGCACAAGCTGTCGGGCGCGGAGTACTACTCCTCGCTGCGCACCCAAGCGGCCATCGAACGCTCCGAGCTCGCCTTGGTGCTGTTCGACGCCTCCATTCCGATCTCCGATCAGGATCTCAAGGTCATGAGCACGGCGGTGGATGCAGGCCGTGCGGTGGTGCTCGTATTCAACAAATGGGATCTCATGGATGAATTCGACCGCCAGCGCATGGAGCGGTTGTGGAAGACCGAATTCGACCGTGTCACTTGGGCGCAACGTGTCAATCTCTCGGCGAAGACCGGTTGGCACACGAACCGTTTGGCCAAGGCGATGACGCAGGCTCTCGAGTCTTGGGACAAGCGTATTCCGACGGGCAAGCTCAACGCATTCCTCGGCAAGATCCAAGCCTCGCACCCGCATCCGGTGCGTGGTGGCAAACAGCCTCGCATTCTGTTCGCCACCCAGGCGTCAAGTCGGCCGCCGCGCTTCGTGATCTTCGCTACCGGCTTCCTGGAGCACGGGTACCGACGCTTTCTGGAGCGTTCGCTACGTGAGGAATTCGGATTTGAGGGATCACCGATTCAGATCTCGGTGAATATTCGCGAGAAGAAGCGCCGTAAGTAGCGATTCCAATGGCCGACGCGCGCAGCGTCGGCCATTATTCGCCCCCTCTGCTATATTGTGTATTCGTTGCCTTTGAGCAATACGGACCATAGCGCAGTTTGGTAGCGCACTTGACTGGGGGTCAAGGGGTCGCGGGTTCAAATCCCGCTGGTCCGACTTCATGGGATTTCTGCCCACCTCATTTTCCGTCGTCGATCAATCTGCCGTATTACAAGGAATCAATTCGAGATGATCGGACGAGACTTTCAAAAAATTAACATACTAATTCTTTTCTCTTCGTTGTTTACATATTTTCAACTGAAACTAGGAAATGAATTCGAATTGTCATGCAAAAGATGCGAATCCTTGGAAAAAAGGCTACACTTGGCACAGTTGGCATAACGATACAGGGATCCTCTTCGTATGAGAAAGGTTTGACATGACCGACGCATTCGAGCGAACCGCCGAGAAGATGAAGGCCCACGGCCTGAGCGAGACGGCCATAGCCCAATTCGAGCATCTCTATGATGTGTGGCAGCACGAGGACGGCACCACTTGGATTCGCGAGGAGGACATCGAGCCGGTCCAGGACATTCCCAATTTCGCGCAGATCTATGAGACGATCAACCACGACAAGGCGGTCGACGCATTCGCCAAGACGGCGTTCCTCAAGCTCAACGGCGGTCTGGGAACCTCGATGGGGCTCGACTGCGCAAAATCATTGTTGCCGGTTCGCAGGCACAAAGCCAAGCAAATGCGCTTCATCGACATCATTCTCGGACAGGTGGAAACCGCACGCAACCGACTGGGCGTGGAGCTCCCGCTGACGTTCATGAACTCGTTCCGCACATCGGCCGACACCATGAAGGTGCTCAACCGAGACAAGCGGTTCCATCAGGATGATATTCCGATGGAGATCATCCAGCACGTGGAGCCCAAGATCGATCTTTCGACGGGGGAGCCGGTGTCATTCCCCTCCAATCCCGATCTCGAATGGTGCCCACCCGGGCACGGCGACCTGTATTCGACCCTCTGGGAATCGGGTCTGCTCGACATTCTCGAAAGCCACGGATTCAAGTACCTGTTCATCTCGAACTCAGACAATCTGGGGGCACGTCCGTCACGCACTCTGGCCCAGCACTTCGAAAACACCGACGCTCCGTTCATGATCGAAGTGTCGAAACGCACCGAAGCGGATCGCAAGGGTGGTCACATCGTTCGCGACAAGGTCACCGGTAGACTCATGTTGCGCGAGATGACGCAGGTGGCCCCTGAAGACGCGGCGGAAGCCAAGAACATCGACAAGCATCCGTATTTCAATACGAACAACATCTGGGTGCGCATCGACTCCCTACGCGAGAAGCTGGCACAGAGCAACGGCGTGCTCCCGTTGCCTGTCATTCGCAATTACAAGACCGTCGACCCAACGGATGCCTCCACCACCGAGGTGATTCAGCTCGAGACCGCGATGGGCGCTGCAGTGAGTCTGTTCAATGGGGCGATCTGCGTCGAGGTGGACCGCATGCGCTTCCTGCCGGTGAAAACCACCGACGACCTGTTCATCATGCGCTCCGACCGCTTCCATCTGACCGATCAGTACGAGATGGAGGACGGCAACTACATCTTCCCGAACGTCCAGCTTGACACGCGCTTCTACAAGAACATCCATGATTTCGACGACCGCTTCCCCTACGGCGTGCCATCGCTTGCAGCGGCTGCCTCGGTCACGGTGGAGGGGGATTGGACCTTCGGCCGTGATGTGAACTTCTATGGTGAGGCGACATTGCATGATGAGGGTAGGCCGAGTTATGTCCCAAACGGCGAATTCGTAGGACCGCAGGGTATAGAGCCCGACGAATGGCTGTAGAATTGTTCGCAGAAAAGAAAATTTGGTCTTTTTCGGTGTTTCAGTACACCATTTGAGGAAAAGGCCCTTATGATAATACAAGGGGCGTTTGTGTGCGCCCACTTTGATTTAAAACGATAACGATACGTGAGGACTAATGGCTGAGGGTAGTAACGGCAGGCGCCGCTTCTCGGATAAGTGGGGCAAGCATGAGCTTGATGTGCTGGCAGTGTTGTCGTCCGCTTTTCCGCAATGGCTGACTTCCCGCCAGATCGCCCAGCGTGTGAAGGCATACGCTGACTCCTACGGTGAACTGGCTGATCAGGCCGCGAAAGCGGCTTTCGCGAAGCAATTCCAACGTGACCGCGCTAAGCTGGCGGCCATGGGAATCGCCATAGAGTCGCGGCAACCCGAATATTCCTCGAAATCCGAAGGTCAGGATTTCGCCTCGTACCGCCTTCAGCTCGGAGACGAGCCCCGTATTCGGCTGAAGTTCCAGCCGGAAGACATGCCGGTGCTGGCGGCCGCCAACTATCTAGCGCGATCGATGTCCATGTCGTCCGCCCCACAACCTCAACCGCAACACGTCTCTCGCACGGCACCGCGCGTGCCGCAGACGCCGATTCCCGGTCTCGGCCTTGATTCGATTGCACCTGGTCTGGGCACCCAGCACATTCCCGAGAATCTGGTGAAGGAGGTGGATTCCCGCCGATTCGCCGCCACGCTTTCCGTGAACGGCGAAAGTCTGAACGTCGCCTACACCGACACCGACGATCTTGTCATGTTCGTGCTTGAGCACCCGAACACCTCCATTGTGAACCCGCCGGAGGCCGTGGACGCATTCCGGCGGCGCCTCAATGCCGCCATCGGCTTCCAGCTGGCCGATGACTCTGCGAACATGTCCAGCGCCAAGGTGGCAGCCCATGCCATTGACGCCGGCGACGAGGCGGAGGACGAGGATGGTGCGAACGGCAAAGGCCATAAGAAGAGCTCGTTCCAGACGGGAAGCGAAGTGGATCGCCGTCTGCGCCTCATGCTGTTCCTCTCCGCCCACATGGGAGAGGAATACTCGCTCTCCGAACTCGCCGTGCGCTTCATTGGCGTCCCCAAGAATGACGACGAGCGCAAGAAGTTCGTACAGACAATTCACAAGGACATCAACACACTGACCACCGTCTCCGACGATGGCGAGATGGCTGGCAGCCAGTTCTTCGACATCGACTGGTCGTTGCTCGAGGCCGAGGGCATTGTATGCGCCACGAACTCCCTCGGCCTCGAACGTCTTGCCGGAATCTCGCCGCAATACATGAGCATGCTCACCGCATCGGTGAACTATCTGGCCCATGCACCGCTGCTGCCCGCCGAGGAACGCAGCCAAGCGGTTGACCTCTATGACCGCCTGCGCCAGTATGTGGAACCGGGTCAGACCCCTTGGCTGAGTCTGACCGGCTACGAGGTGGAACCGCGTTCCTTCGGCATTGTGAAGAAGGCAATCGCTGAGCATGCGTTGCTGGACATGAAGTACACCGATGGTTCTGGCCGTATTCGCGAGCGTCTGGTGGCACCATCCAAAATCTACGTGGACGAAGGCGTGTATTACGTGGCCTTGTGGACCGATGTCGAAGACGTCGCCCCGGCGGCGCTGCACAAAATCGTGCATAAGGACATGACGATTAACAAGGAGACCGGAGAACCTCGAATCTGGCAGATCCTGCGCATCGCGCGCATAGAGGAGGTCCAGGAGGTGGAACCGACCAAGCCGATGCAGATTCCAGATGTCTCTGTGAGCGACCTGCGCAAATGGAGCATCGAGACCTCCACATCCGCCGCCTTCATCACCGATCAACCGCATTTGGAGTTCATACGCACACTCGGCGATGCCGAGGTGGAACCGTGCGGTGAGGGGGAGAAGGTTCGACTGCAGATTCAGTCTGACTCGTGGTTCGTGGCGTTCTGCATTGCTCATGCCCGCCATATTCTGGCAGTGGCACCGGAGACCTTGCGCACGATGATTATCGCACGCGCCAAGCGTGAGCTGAGCATGCTCGACGAGAACGGCGAGGCCGATTCAGCCGAGGAACATCATGCCCGCTGATGCGGTGCGTGTAGAGGTATATTACATGACGGACGGACGCCATCGCGCCCGGTGGAATTGACAGGACGACGCAAGGAAAGAGGTAATGCATGCCGTGGTGGATCTGGTTGATTCTGGCCCTTGCCATGCTGGCGGTGCTGATTGCCGGCATCATCTACGTGATCATTCACGGACTCCATGCGCTCCAGTCGGTGCAACGGACCGGTGAGGCGGTCTCTGAACGGATTGCCCTCATGTCCGATACCGAGGGCACCCGACACCCCAAGGAGCGTCCCATCTTCACCGAGCCACTCGAGGTGGCCGCCAATCGATACACGCAGGCCCATACGAAGGTGGACAAACGCAAGCGGGCACGTCGTGAACGCTATGCACGAATCTGGAGCAGGTGGGCCTCATTCAACGACTGACGTGGATGGGGAAAATGGCAGGACGAAACAAAAGGAACAGGCATTCCGAGTCAACAGACGAGCGTGAACTCAGCCCGGCCGAACGGTACCGGGCCTTCAAGGAGTCGAGGAAGCGCATGCAGTCTGTAGCGGCACGGTTCGCGGACCGTATGCCATTCGAGTTGGATGCCTTTCAGCAAGATGCCAACGAGGCTCTTGAGGCCGGCTCCAATGTGCTTGTGGCGGCACCGACCGGCGCCGGGAAAACCGTGGTGGCGGATTTCGCCATATATCTGGCTCAGCAACGCAATGTGAAGGCGTTCTACACGACGCCTATCAAGGCGCTGAGCAACCAGAAATACCATGATCTAGTCGACATGTACGGTGCGGATAAGGTGGGGTTGCTCACCGGTGACACCTCGATAAATTCCGAGGCCGACATCGTGGTGATGACCACCGAAGTGCTGCGCAATATGCTCTACGAGCATTCGACAACGCTCAACGCCTTGGGCTATGTGATTCTCGACGAGGTCCATTATCTCGCTGACAGGTTCAGAGGACCGATTTGGGAGGAAGTGATCATCCACCTGCCTCAGAGCGTTCGGATCATCGGACTCTCCGCCACTGTGTCGAATGTCGAGGACTTTGCAGACTGGATTGAATCCGTACGCGGGGACACCAAGCTCGTGGTGTCTGAACACCGGCCGGTTCCGCTGGACCAGTACGTGTTATTGCAAAAGGATCCACGCACCGAACCGGAGTTGTTCGACCTGTATTGCAGGGACGACATGGGCGAACAGACCGTCAAAATGAATGCACGGCTGATGAACCGGCTTGACGAGCTCGACCGTATGGAGGCGCGGCGCGCGCGTGCGGACACCCATGGTAGGTCGGAGCGGCGGCAAGACCGCGGAGGCAAACGCAAGTTCGTGCGCAAGCCGGAACGATATCAGCCTCGCCGTTGGGCGGTCGTCGATGAACTGAACTTCTTGGGCATGCTCCCCGCCATATATTTCGTGTTCTCACGCAATGGCTGTGACGAGGCAGTGGAACAGTGCCTCAACGCCGGGTTGCGGCTCACCACTGACGAGGAGGCTCTGCACATCCGCAAGATCGTGGATGAGATGATTGAGGGACAGCTCACTCGTGAGGACCTGAAGACCCTGCACTTCTCACAGTTCCGCTATGCCTTGGAAGAGGGCTTTGCCGCGCACCATGCCGGTATGATCGCGCTGTTCAAGCAGATTGTCGAGCGCCTGTTCGAAGAGGGGCTCATCAAGTGTGTGTTTGCCACCGAGACACTGGCGCTCGGCATCAACATGCCGGCACGCAGCGTCGTGGTGGAGAAGCTGGAGAAATACAATGGCACTGGCATCGTTCCATTGACCCCGGGGGAGTACACCCAGCTCACCGGCCGTGCCGGACGCCGGGGCATCGACACCATAGGCAATGCCATCGTGGTCGATCACCGCGATTTCAAACCCGAGACGGCAGTGGCATTGTCCAGCAAGCGCGTCTACCCGCTGCATTCGAGCTTCAAGGCGACCTTCAATATGGCCGTCAATCTACTCAACTCCAGCGATTATGAGACGGCACGAGACACCCTCGACCATTCGTTCGCCCAATGGGAAGCCAATGAGTCGGCATGGGATCTCGAGGCACGCATTGACAAACTGCGCAAGGCCATAGCTGGCTATGAGGAGGCCATGGGCAATGATGCCGGTGACATGGTGGAGCTGCTGCGCATTCGCATGAAGCTCAGCGACCTGCAGAAGAACGAACGCCGGCGGCTCAAGCACGAGGTGTTCAAGTCGAATGAGGAGCGTTCGCGTGCATTCCGCCGGCTGGATGCACAGATCGCCCAGCTCAAAGAGCAGGAGGCGAACCACCCCGCCAAACGGTCTGCGGATTTCAAGACCCTGATGAAATGGGGGCACCGCTGGGTGCGTGAGACCAAGGAACTCGAGCGTCTGGAATACCGCTATGAATCCCGTACCAGTTCGGTGGCTCGTCAGTTCGACCGCATATGCCATAGCCTCGAAGTGCTCGGTTACCTTGAGACAGCCGACGAGAACGGTCACATCGACTACAGGCTCACCGAATACGGGCAGCTACTCAGGCGACTCTACACCGAACGTGATCTGGTATTGGCGCAGGCGATCACCCATGGCATCTTCGACGATCTCAATGCCCCCGAACTCGCTGCAGTGATGTCGTCGTTGCTGTACGAACCTCGCCGAGGCGAGGGTGGGGAACCGAGAAGGTACCCGGGAGGCCCCCGTGGTCGTGTGATGCAGGCCGCGAACGCCTTGAGGGACATGGATGGGCAGATCATCGCATTGTGCGAGGCGAACGGTCTGGAGAACTATCTGCAACCGCTGGACTTTGGAATCGTCGATCTCATGTACAACTGGGCATATGGCGACTCGCTCTCCGAAGTGCTCGAGCACAGCGACATGACCGGTGGGGATTTCGTACGTACGGCGAAACGCATTGCCGACGTATTGCAGCAGATCGCCGTCGCCGAACCATATCTGGGGGAGGGCGGTGCCGAGCTCGCCGCCCTCGCGCATGAGGCCTACGAGCGCGTCAATCGTGGCATCGTGGCTTACTCCGGCGTGGACTGATCGGCGCCAAAACCGGTGCCAGACACCGAGAATGCAAGGAATAAAGGGGTAGTCCCAGCTGTTTTGTAGCTTGGAAGTACTTTGAAACCTCAAGGAGGAACAGCATGGCGGAACGCAGTCTGCGCGGCATGAGCATCGGCGCAAAGTCCTTGGAGTCCGACGACAACGTCGATTTCGCGGCTCGCGTCGAAGTGGCCTACGTATGTCCGAAGGGGCACCGCACCATCCTGCCGTTCGCCGAGTCCGCGGATCTTCCGAACGAATGGGAGTGCCGTTGCGGCGCCACCGCGCACCGTGAGAACGAGGAGGACGAGCAGCCGGACGAAATCACCAAGCCGACCCGCACGCATTGGGATATGCTCATGGAGCGTCGTAGCGAGGACGAGCTGGCGGCATTGCTCGAAAAGCGTCTGAAGATGCATCACGACGGCTGGATTCCGGACTACGAGTGACGACAACCTGACATGACAGAGCATGTTATGTCAGGTTTTTCATTTGCAAAACAGCGTGTGCCCATATAGGACGGAAAGAGGAAATACATGACAGAACCCAGGCGAGTGGTGTTGCTCGATCTCGACGGCACGTTGACGGAATCGGGCCCCGGCATCATCAAATGCGTGATCAAGGCCTTCGAGGCCGTGGATGTTCCCGTGCCAAACGACGAGGCATTGCAGCGTTTCATTGGACCTGCCATCATCGATTCGATGAAGCTCAACGGCATTCCGCCGCAGAAACTCGATGAGGCGGTACGCGTCTATCGGCATTTCTATGGTGATGCGAATGTGTTCAACGATCCGAACGAACCCGGGCGGAAAGTGCCCGGCCGTCTTGTCAACTCGATGTACGAAGGCATTCCCGAACAGCTGCGCAAAATGCGCGAGATGGGCTACTATCTCGCGGTATGCACGGCAAAGCCCGAGTATCAGGCCATTCCGATTTGCGAGCATTTCCATCTGACCGATCTTGTCGACGGCATCTACGGGGCAAGCAAAGACAATTCGCGCATCACCAAGGAAGCGGTGATCACCTATGCGCTCGACAGAATCGGTGTGGACAGGAACGCCGGAGACAGAGCGCTCATGGTGGGAGATCGTTGGACCGATGTGGACGGCGCCAAGCTCAATGGGCTCGACTGCCTGGGTTGCGGCTGGGGCTATGCCGAGCCGAACGAATTGCGCGAGCATGGCGCATACCGTGTGGTTCCGTTCGTCAGCGAGCTTGCCGATGCGGTGAACGATTACTTCACGGAACGCCAGTGACCGATTGACAATCCAATAATCTCATCAGAAGGGGCGCATGCAATACGTATACGCCCCTTCACTATATCGGTATACCATTATCCGATAATGTACGTTATGTCAGATTAGATATCCGTCACACTCCCCAGTGATATATATGCGGTATGTCATATCTAGCTCGTTCGCCAGGCTCAGTCAGATTGATGAATACGCGGCCACACCCTCCGCACCAGCGGCGGCACCGATACCGCGACATTCATCACGATAAGATCAACGAATACGACCAATCACGCCACGACAAAACAATGGGTCACGGGAAAATATTCTCGTCGAACAAGTCTTATTATTGAAAACACTTGCATGATACTTTTCAATATACTTATCTGTAGATCTGTTTTTACGGATTTTCTACAGCACGATGTATAGATATATTTAAACGTGTAGTAATTTTGTGTTTTCTTCGATGATTTAAGTGCCTGTTACTTCATTATTCGAACCAACGTGGCATTTAACAAGGTTTACCGGAACAGCAACGCCTTCTCCTCCATGCATTGCCTTGGATTCCTCCGCAACTCAAACAACATCGGCGTGTGCATTCCGCCGCGGAAGCCTGTGACCCAGAGCGTACAGCAGCATGCCGAGGAACAGGCTCGCCAGCACTAGCGCAATCGCCTGCCAGGCATTCGTCTGCAGCAGTTTGTAGGTATCGGCCGAAAAAGTGGAGAACGTGGTCAGACCGCCGCAGAATCCCGTGGTCATGAATTTCGCCATGGCCTTGCTCGGTTCGCGTCGTTCGATGATTGCGGTGAATAGCCCCATGAGGAAACAGCCCACGCAATTGATGACAAGAATCGAGATCGGATCCATCGTCCAATTGTTGAAGCCATTCTCCAGCAGATACCGGCAGACGGCTCCCAATGCGCATCCGAATCCCACTGCAATGAGTTCCATAATCCTCACCCCTACGCAAACGCTCTGGTGACAAGAAAACCAAACGCCACGCAACAAATGCCTGCCACGACGCTGCCAATCCAATAGATCCACGCGCGAACCGTACTGTGCTCTTCGAACAGCGACACGACTTCCGACGTAAAGGTGGAGAACGTGGTCAGACCGCCGCAGAATCCCGTGATCAGCAAAGCTTTCCATGGCTCGGCCACAGACCCCATGGCCACTACCCCCAGCATGATGCCCACGAGCAACGAACCGGCCAGATTTACCAACAGGGTGCCGCATGGGATTGCGTAGTCCTTGCGGTTAAGCCAGCCTGAGGCCAATGAGCGCAAACAGCCGCCGGCGAATGCGCCAACAGCCACCGCACTTAGATTCGGCCAGATCATATGATTGACATCCCCTCATGGGTCTCATCACCGTCTGCGTCACCATCGTCAGGCAATGGTTCGACGTGCGCCGGTTCGAAACGCATGGCACGCCGAGCCTGCACATACATGAGCGCCAACTCCGCGAACACCAACACCACGGCAACCACCGCGGAGGGCCATCCCAACCGTTCGTAGAGCGAGCGTGGGTGGGTGCCGATCGAGTCCTTGTTCGCCAGGAACAGGAAATACGGCATGGCGAACAAGACAAAGGTGGTGAGCTGGCCGATGATCACGGCCCAACTGACTGGTTTGACCACAACATCCGCGCGCCCGAAATGGCTGCAGTGCACGGTGACCGCACACACCATGACTGCACAGAGCGCTGCTGCAATCCATAGAATGGCAGGTAAGGCGTTCATATCACTCCCCTCGTCTTCATGCACATTGATATATTACGCCACGGCGTACGAATGCCCATCGATGTCCAAGGGCACATCGCGATACGGAGGCTCGACGTGCGCGTCCCGGTGATGCAGTCTGGTGCCTTTCGCGACAATCGGCAGACGAGCCAACGGTCCATCGGAATCGACGCTCAGGTGCCGCAAGGCGACATCGGAGGTGACAGCAACGGATTCGGCGGCCGCCAGACTGGACTCCACCTGACGGAACAACGCCCCGACGGCAATGATGAACACGGCGGATTCATGCTGCAGGACATCGGCGAACATGGTCTCACCCTCACAGGCGCGCACATGCTCCCCGTCGCAGACGATGACCATGTGGGAGAGCTGCGTGGAGCGGTAGGCCCGCAGGAACTGCAATGTTTGCGATATGTTCTGCAAGTTCACGCCAAGGTCGAGCAATTTCTTGCATGCGGCGAGCATGAGTACGTCGTTGAAGGAATACAGGCGTCGCGACCCCGAACCGTGCGATGCGGTGACCGATGGCTCCACGATATGCTTATGCGCCCAGTAGTCGAGTTGCCGGTATGTGATGCCGGCCGCCCGTGACGCCGCAGATCCGCGATACCCCATGCGAACCTGCTCGGTTTCCAGCAGGGAGTCCGGAAACAACTCCCCTTGCACCATGGAATCGTCGACATCGAGCAATGGGACATCCACGAAAAGCGGGAGGCCGTCATTCCGACCTTCCCGCTGTGCTTGTGTCTCCCGATTCGACTCCATTGCAGGGCGTGCGGCTCAATGCTCAGATGTTACGCACCGCGCTGTTCGTGAAATAGATCAGGCGGAACTTGCCAATCATGATCTCATCGCCATTCTTGAGCGTCGCCTTGTCGACCCTCTGCCGGTTCACATAGGTGCCGTTGAGGCTGCCGGCATCAATCACCGTGTAAGCGCCGTTTTCGCGGCGGAACACGGCATGCTGGCGCGAGACCGTGGAATCGTCGAGCAGAATGTCGGCGCGCGGGTCCCTGCCTACGGTCACCTCGTCTTCATCGAGCAGGTAACGCGAACCGGAAAGAGCGCCACGTGTTGCGATAAGCAGAGCCGTGTCGTCCGCCAGTCTGGAGATGGTCTGCAGATCCTCCTGCGTCAACGGACGCTCACCGCTGGTGGTCACTGGAATCTGGATGGCAGGCATGCCGATGATGGTGGTTTCGCCTGCACTTGGAATTGGATCAGTCATAACTCCTCATTCTACAATCTTTGCGTACTTATAGTTGGTCACCGGCTGCGTTTGGGTGATTTTCACGTCATCGGACGTCTCGACGTTCACACTCGCCCCGAATTTCACCGTAAGCCTCGAGCCGACGCCACCGGCCATGTTCACCGCATTCGCAAGGTTGTTCTGCTCCCCTATGGCCTTGACGATGTATGGCGCGTTGAGTGCCTTGCCGTCACATATGAGGCCATTCGCACCTTCGCTGATGTAGGTGGAGGTGACCACCCGCACATCGTTGATGGCAATGACCTCTGCACCTCCGTTGCGCAGCTCCTCGATGAGGTTGAACATGGTCGCCGCATCGATCGGCGCCTTGGTGCCGGCGGAGATATGCACGATGATACCGGGACCCTCCGCGGGAAGCCGACCTGAGAGAATGCCGCTGGACTCCTCGTTCTCCTTGGCGATGCGGTTCGCCTCGGCCTCCTTATCGGCTGCCTGTTGCAGTGAAGTGAGCTGCCGGCTGAGCTCGGTGCGTCGCTCTTCAAGGCGCTGCACCTGCGTGTTCGTCTCGCCGAGCATACGGGTGAGTTCAGACTCGGTCATCGTCTCATACGTCATATCCGTATTGTTCACCTGGATCACGTACCCGAACGACAGCAGTGCGCACAATGCCGCTACAAGTACACTGGCCAGCAGCCGCGCGCGAATGGATTGTGCGCGTCCGGAAATCTGCTTCTTCGGTTTCGCTTTCCTGACCGCCGGAAATGCACCGGTTGGCAGTTTGTCATTCTGCCGGTCTTTTTTCTGCTGAGAGAGGATTTTCTTCACATGGATGCCGCTGGGTGGTTCAGGAGGCGTCCCGGCTGACTGAATCGGTTTGTTCTCGTGCCCATTCGCTTCGCCCATACTCACCCCTGGAAGATGAAACGGCGGATTGCCGAGACGTTGGAGAAGATGCGGATGCCAAGCACGACGATGACAGCGGTGGAGAGTTGCGACCCCACACCAAGTTGGTTGCCCAGGAGCACCAGGAGTGTTGCGGTGACGACATTGGAGAAGAACGAGATCACGAACACCTTGTCGGAGAAGCTGCGCTCGAAGTAGGCACGTGCCGCGCCAAGCAACGCATCAAGTGCCGCCACCACCATGATCGGAAGATACGGTTGGAGCCAAATCGGAATGTCTGGTTTCACGAACAGACCGACTACAACGCCGATGATCAGACCGAGCACTGCTGCCATTACCGTATCTCCTTCGCATTTGAAACCTGACCGGGTGTTGCCGCCTTGAGTCGAATCATATTCTCCTTGCTGGTCTGCAACGTCATACCGGCGTCCTTGAACTCCTGGTACAGTGTCGAGAGCTCCTTTTGCCCCATTCTATTCGCAAGCTCGTTCTTATTGCCTATGGCTTGAATGCGGTATGGACTTGAAACCGGTGTGGTGCCAATGAGTATGGAGTTGCCTGCGGTTCGTATGGACGTCTGCACCCCAAGCCTGTTGTCGTTGATGGAGATCGCCTCGGCGCCTGCCTTCCACATAAGCGAGACGAGCAATTGCAGATCGGTGTCGGTGACCACGCGCAATCGGTTCGTCGATTTCTCTCGAGGTAACGATCCTTCCTGCGCATTGCTGTTCGTCACCATCGGGTCGGCAACGGTGAGCACAATGCCCTCGCCTTCGACAGCGGTGGCGCCGGCAGCCGCTTCGTTGCGCCGCACCTCCTGCTCCACTTGGGAGGGCAATGCGGATTGCGATTGGCGGTCCACATCTGCGCGCATATCCGCAATCTGCTTCTCCAGTTCGTCGATATGAGTATTCTGCGCCTCAAGCTGTGACGCCAACTGTTGACGCACCTGTTTGCGGGGATCGGTGTTGAGCAGGCGCACGAACAGGCATCCCGCGAATCCGACGGCCACGCATATGATGAGCACGATAATGCGCGTGCCCCAGAATGTGAGTTTCGAATCCGGTTTGGTAACCAGTCTCGAATCGTTGTAGAGGGCGTCCATCGGACGGTTCACTAGATCGTCGATGAGCCGAAGCGAGGCATCGTAGTGTTTGCCCCGGCGCCGAGGCGGCATCACCCCACCACGTGATATCTCGGTGTGATGTGAGTCGAGACGGGCGTATGCGGACGAAAAAACGGCACGCCTGCGAACCGGCGGATCTTCAACGCTCACCGGGAACACTTCAGGCATGCCGTTTTCGCGGGTCAACTGCGCGTCCTCTCTCTGATTTACCTACCTGACTGCTTTTTGACGTCCATCCGCCTGTAGGAGCCCGATACCCTGACGCATATACAGGATTCCGGCCATCCAGTACAGTCCTATGCCCCAAATCGCACAGGAGATAGCCGCATAGTGCAGCATTTCGAACACGGGCATCTGACGTTCTATATCGGCCACCATGAGGCCGACGATCGAGATCATGAGCACTGCGGTGCCTGTCTTGCCTACGAAGTGCACTGGGAGCGGCCCATAGTTATGTTGCGCGAGAACCACGGTGAGCACGGCCATTGTCACATCGCGCAAAGCCACGAGAATGAGCATCCACCAAGGCACCACATGGCAGATGCCGAGTGCCAGAATGGAGCACAGGATGAGCAATCGGTCGGCGATTGGATCGAGCAACTGGCCGATCTTGCTCACCTGATTGAATTTACGCGCAATGAGACCATCGAGCCCATCAGAGGCGAACGACAACGCCAGCACGACCAGAGCCCATACCATGCTGTGCTCGGTGATGAGCCATGCGATGATCGGAATGGAGATGATGCGCAACAGACTGATGATGTTTGGTATGGTGAACACCACGTCACGCGGTTCCGGACTGTACTTCTTCCGGCTGAACTTCTCTTTGAGATCCATGGGCGTCACATCCAAGCGACTCACATTCGCGTCGCCTGGATGGCGGTGACGATGATGCCGCGTGCGCCGACTTCATACAACTGATCCATGAGCTGATTCACCTTGGCTTTCGGCACCATGACGCGCACCGCTGCCCACTGCTTGTCATGAAGCGGCGAGATGGTGGGGCTTTCGAAGCCGGGCGTGATCTGTACGGCCGCAGAGATCTTCTCCACGGGAATATCGAAGTCCATGAGCACATAGCGCTTGGCCGTGAGCACACCATGCAGGCGGCGTTCGAGCCGTTCCAAGCGCTCGTCCTGGGGGTCCAACCGCGGCGAGCGAATGAGCACCGCTTCCGAGTGCAGAATCGGTTCCCCGAAAATGCGCAGACCGGCGTTGCGCAGGGTGGTACCTGTGGAAACGACATCTGCAATCAAATCAGCCACACCAAGCTGCACCGAGGATTCCACCGCGCCATCCAAATGTATGGGCGTCGCATTGATGCCGTGTTCGGTCAGATAGTCATGCACAAGCTTGTCGAAGGAGGTACCCACCCGCTTGCCTTCGACGTCGTCGAGCGTGGTGATCGGGCTGTCCTGCGGAGCGGCGAAACGGAACGTGGATCCTCCGAAACCGAGGTTCATCTCCTCCTGCGCATCAGTTCCCGAGTTGAGCAGCAGATCATGGCCGGTGATACCCACATCGATGGTGCCCATGCCCACGTACACTGCGATGTCCAGTGGACGAAGGTAGAACAGTTCGACGTCGTTGTCGGGGTCCTCCACCACCAGTTGGCGTGGGTTGCTCCGCAACGTGTATCCGGCCTCAGACAGCATGGCCCATGCCGGCTCGGAAAGCATGCCCTTGTTTGGCACTGCGATTCTCAGCATGATTCCTCCAACTTCCTCCCCACGCTTGCGCCGCATGCGACCGGCGCCCCGGCGGGTATTTGCTTACAGGTTCTTGTAGATGTCGTCGAGAGTGATGCCACGGTCGATCATCATGACCTGCAGATGGTAGATGAGCTGGCTCATCTCCTCGGCGGTGCGCTCGGCACCCTCGTATTCGGCGGCGATCCAGGTCTCGCCCGCCTCTTCGATGATCTTCTTGCCAATGAAATGGGTGCCTTTGCCAAGTTCGTCCACGGTGAGTGAACCTGGGGTCTGGTTGGCGGCCTTTTCGCTGAGTTCGGCGAACAGCGACTCGAATGTCTTCATGGTTTCCTTAATCGAACGTACACGTGCTACCCAGTGTGGCACGTGGTATGGGCATGAATGTGCCGCACGCCGTTTCGACGTGCGGCAAGTTGCGAATCAGTCGCGGTAGGCGGCGGCGGCCGTGTCGCGAATCTCGTTGATCGCCTTGGCTGGATCAGCGGCGCCATAGACCGCGGATCCAGCGACGAGAATATTCGCGCCGGCCTGGGCCACGGTTGCCGCCGTCTTCGGACTCACGCCACCATCGACCTGAATGTTCGTGTCAAGGCCACGACGTGTGATTTCGTCACGCAGGCGGCGCACCTTGCCCATCTGGTTGGCGAGGAACTTCTGGCCACCGAATCCCGGTTCCACCGTCATGATGAGAATGGTGTCGAATTCCTCGAGAATGTCGAAGATCGGTTCGACCGGCTCGGCGGGACGTACGGCGAACCATGCCTCGCATCCCATGTCGTGCAGTTGGCGTGCCAGACGCACCGGCGCATGGGTGGCCCCCATGTGGAAGGTGACCGAATGGGCGCCACGCTCCGCATAGCCGGGAGCCCAGCGGTCCGGATCGTCAATCATGAGATGCACATCGACCGGCAGATCGGTGACCTCGCAGATGCGCTTGACAACCGGTTCGCCAATGGTCAGATTCGGGACAAAGTGGTGGTCCATCACATCGACATGAACCATGTCCGCATTCGAAATGCGCTCGAGGTCGCGTTCGAGATTGCAGAAATCCGCGGACAGAATGCTTGGTGCGATTTTAATATCCATGGTTGCCATTCTAAATACAGTAATCGACCAGGTGAGACGTCTGAGCGGCCATATTCAGCCCGCATTGCGGCCGGAGCCACCTGCATCCTGCGGCGACTGCTCCCGTCTGGCTTCCAATTCGGTCTGGGCATGCAGCTTGTCGCTGAGAAGCTGGGTGGGACTTCCCACTCGCTGGATGACGATGAAGGCGACGGCTCCGAGCATGAACACAATGATCGACACCCATACGTTGACGCGCAGTCCGAGAATCTCGTGGGAGAAGTCGATGCGCAGCATCTCGATCCAGGTGCGCCCAAGGGTGTACCACATCACATACAGCGCGAACAGGGATCCGGCCTTGAGCCTGTTCGCAAGTCGGTGGCCGATCCAGATGATCAGGGCGGCTCCGATGAGATTCCATATCATCTCGTACAGGAAGGTCGGATGGAACAGCGTGCCGGTCGGGCAGCTCGCACCGTCATAGCAGGTCTCACTGTTGCCTATGGCACTGCCGTTCATGTTGAGCTTGAGCCCCCATGGCAGCGTGGTGGGCTTGCCGTACAGCTCCTGGTTGAACCAGTTGCCAAGGCGACCGATCGCCTGGGCGACAAGCAGCGCAGGCGCAATGGAATCCGCCAGCAATGCCATCGGATAATGCTTATGGCGACACCATGCCCATGCACCCAGTGCGCCGCATAGGATGGCGCCCCAGATGCCGAGACCGCCGTTCCATATGCGGAACATCTCGACCCAGTCGCCATTCGGGCCGAAGAAACGTTCCGGAGTGGTGATGATGTGGTAGAGGCGTGCACCGACGATGCCACATGGCACCGCCACCAGGGTGGTGTCGAAGATCTGGTCGAAAGTGCCTCCCAATCTCTTCCAACGTTCGCCGGTGATCCATACCGCGGCAATGATGCCCAGCAGCATCGTCAACGCATAGATGTGAATCGTCAGCGATCCCACATGGAATTGGGAGATGGATGGCGAGGGAATGTAGGCAAGAGTCGTCATACGCTCGAATATAGCGTGGAGAACCGATATCGGCATAGGACCGGTATTGGTTGGCAGCCGGATTCATTGTCCCGGCCGCCAACCAATAGCGTGCCGCTACAGGCGTGCGTTGTGGATGCCCTCGGCGAGTTCTGCGGTCTTGGCCGCCAACGCAGCCAGACCTGAGGTGAGCTCGCGCGCATCGCCATCCTCGGTGAGCAGGGTGTGGACCAAGGCGGATCCAACGATGACCCCGTCTGCATACTGCCCGACGGCCTTGCCTTGAGCAGCGGTGGAGACGCCGATGCCCACACACACATTCTCGGCCCCGGCCTTACGGGTCCGGGCCACAAGATCCTCCGGGGAAGTCCCTAGACTCGACCGTTCGCCAGTCACGCCCATGCGCGATGCCGCATAGACGAATCCCCGGGCGTTTTCACACACCACCCGCAGACGCTCATCGGTGGAGTCGGGGGAAACAAGGAAGATGCGATCGAGCCCATGGCGGTCCGACGCCTCGATCCACTCCCCTGCCTCGTCGGGAATGAGATCGGGAGTGATAAGGCCTGCGCCTCCTGCATTCGCGAAATCAGCGGCGAAGCGTTCAACCCCATAATGGTAGATGAGGTTCCAGTAGCTCATGATGAGCGGCACTCCACCGGCATTGGCCACCGTCTCCACGGCCTTGAACACATCGGCTATGCGCTCGCCATTGTTCAGGGCGATCTGGCTGGCGGCCTGGATCACCGGGCCATCCATCACCGGATCGGAATACGGCAGTCCTATCTCGACAATGTCAGCACCGTTCTCGACCATCGTGGCGAAGGCCTCGAGTGACTGTTCCATCGTGGGGAATCCGAATGGCAGGTACCCAATGAATGCAGGCTTGTCCTGCGCTTTGAACCGTGTGAACAGCTCGCGGCATGGGCTGGGACGATGGCTGATTCCAAGCGGCTGACCGCTTGGCGTGGTGTTGTATTCGGTCATATCTGCTCCTATTCCACTTACTCGTTCACGCGTTGTTGCCGGTCGCACCGTTCGCCTCGAGTGCGGCTGCCTGCTCATCGGTGAGATATCCGAACCACTTGCCGGCGGTGTTCATGTCCTTGTCGCCGCGTCCCGAGATGTTCACAATCATCACCGGATGCTCATAGCCCTTCTCCTTGAGATCCCGTGCCGCTTTATAGGCGCCGGCGACGGCATGGGAGCTCTCGATGGCTGGAATGATGCCCTCGGTCTCGCACAGATCCTTGAACGCGTTCATCGCTTCCTCATCGGTCGCCCATGAATAGTTCACACGTCCGATTTCCTTGAGCCATGCGTGTTCTGGGCCAACGGACGCATAATCAAGGCCTGCGGAAATCGAGTAGGTGTCAAGGGTCTGTCCCTCAGAGTTCCCAAGCAGATAGCTTTTGGCCCCCTGGAACATGCCGAGTTCACCGGTTCCCGGTGCGAAACGGATGGCATGCTGGCCGGAGTCCGGACCGTGGCCGCCAGCCTCGAAACCATAGAGGTTGACGCGCGGATCGTCGAGGAAGGCGTTCATGATGCCGATGGCATTGGAACCGCCGCCCACGCAGGCGCAGATCGCATCGGGATGATCGATGCCGTACCACTGTGCCAGCTGCTCCTTCGCCTCCTCACCTATGATCTTCTGAAAGTCACGCACCATCTCCGGGAACGGATGGGGACCTGCGACGGTACCAAGCAGATAGTGGGTGTCTTTGACGTTGGTGACCCAATCACGCAGCGCCTCGTTGATGGCGTCCTTGAGAATACGGTCACCAAGTGTCACTTCGACCACCTCGGCGCCCAGCATGCGCATGCGGGCCACGTTGAGCGCCTGTCGCCGTGCGTCGATCTGTCCCATGTAGATGCGGCACTTGAGACCGAGCATCGCACACACGGTGGCCGTGGCAACGCCGTGCTGTCCTGCTCCGGTCTCCGCGATCACGCGGGTCTTGCCCATGCGCTTGACGAGCAGTGCCTGCCCGATCGCATTATTGATCTTATGGGCACCGGTATGGTTGAGGTCCTCACGCTTGAGGAACACTCTGGCGTCGAGTCCGGTGCGTTCCTTGATGCGTTCGGCGAATCGCGGCGCCTCGGTGAGCGGTGAAGGACGTCCCACATAGCGCTTATTGAGCGTGGCGAGCTCCTTGTGGAATTCGGGATCATCTTTCGCGTCGTCGTACACACGCTGCAATTCATCGAGGGCGGTGATAAGCGCCTCCGGCACATAGCGACCGCCGAACTGCCCCCAATACGGGCCATGATGTTCGCTCAACGGAGTGGTTTCAGAAGCTTTCACTCGTTCTCCTGCCTTCACTAATCGTTCCACGGCCAGCCGCGGGTCATCGGCGGTGGCCACGCCCTCTCCCACCAGAACAGCGTCGGCTCCGGCGCGGGCATAATCCTCAACTTCAACGGCACCGAATACACCGGACTCGGCCACCTTGATCACATCTTCGGGCAGATTGCTCGCCAACTCGGTGTATTTGCCCACATCGACGCGCAAATCCTTCAGATTGCGCGCATTGATGCCGATCACACGCGCGCCGGCCGCGATGGCCCGCTCGATTTCCTCACGGGTATGCGTTTCGACCAAGGCGGTCATACCGAGTTCATGCGTGAGCTTCAGCAGATGCGCCAGCTGGGTGTCGTCAAGCGCCGCGACGATGAGCAGCACGATGTCCGCCCCATGCGCACGCGCCTCCCAGATCTGGTAATCCGTGGTGATGAAATCCTTCCGAAGCACCGGGATGTGCACAGCGGCACGTACGGCATCGACATCGTCAAGAGACCCGAGGAACCTGCGGCCTTCAGTGAGCACCGAGATTGCGCTCGCACCGCCTTGTTCGTATTGTCGGCCCAAAGCGGCAGGGTCTTCTATATCGATGAGATGCCCTTTCGACGGCGAGGCACGCTTTATTTCGGCAATCACCGGAATGCCGTCGTGACGCCTAAGCCATCGTTTCGCGTCGAGGGGAGCCGGAGCCGAGGCAGCCCGGGCCTTGAGCTCTTCCAACGACGTTACGCGTTCACGGTCGCACTTGTCTTCGAGTGCCCCCGCTACCAGTTCATCCAAAACCGACATGCTCCTCCTTGGGATGCGATGGCTCAACGGGCCCTTCCCGTCATAGTCACTGTAACGGAATGCAGGTGACGAACGCATGTCGACGTCTGAATCGTGGTCTGTTCCTTCTCGCCGGCGACATACGGCTCGACGCATAACACCGAATCACACACGGCGAGGGAATTACGCTCAAAAGCGGAATGCCATCTATGCATTCGCAAATGGTGGTCTAATTAGACATAGCCTACATCACTGATGAAAGGAACCGATTATGGCAGACATCAAGGAACATTTCGAGGAATTCAAGGATCGCATGGAGGAGAAGCACGAGGAGCACAAGGCGGAGCGTGACGAAAAGCGCGCCGAGCGTGCCGAGGACCATGCTGCCAAGGTGATTGCCAAGGAGGACGAGAAGATCGTCAAGGCCGCTGACGACCCGGATGCCAAGCTCGAGAAGATCACCGACAAGGCCGATGACAAGAAGGACAAGGCCGAAGGCAAGGCAGCCGCCAAGGAAGCCAAGGCCACCGAGGATCAGGTGGAGCTCAACGAGCGCTTCGGAACCCAGCTCGGCTGATTCCGCTCCACATTTTCCGGCTGAAAGGGACGTGCATGCATGTCCCTTTTTCATACTCCACTGGACCCCCATAGCAGGTATGTCCGGGGCCCACACCGTGCACGAATCCCCCATTGCTCTCGACGAACAATCCGTTTGGTAATTTGCCGAACATGCTGTAATGGATGGAGTGCCATACAGGCACACACAAACGAAAGGAGCCAATCATGAGTGATATGGCTCAAAAGATAGGTGAACTCAAGGGCAAGGCCGAAGTCAAGGCAGACGAGGTCAAGATGAAGGCCGGCGAGCTCAAGGGCAAGGCCGAGGCCAAGCTCGACGAACTCAAGAAGGATCACGAGGACCAGTCCAAGTGACATCGCGTCACCAGACCGCTTCGAATCCAATGAAAGGCGTGAACCTCAGGTTCACGCCTTTTCCTTTTGAACCGCAGAGCGTTCCGCATGACGCCGTTGGCAGAAGCGGGCCACGTTTCCGCGCCGGTTTGCCCAGAACGTGCTAAGCCGGTCTGGTGGAGACATGCTAAGGAGTGTATATGGATACGATTGAATCGATAACCAAGCAGATCATGGACGACCCGCGTGACGCGGAGTTCACGAAGCGCGGTGAGAAGCCGGTTTTCTCGGCGCCGTCCACCGCGCTCATCACGATAGTCGGGCAATCACCGAGTCTGGACGCGCAGACGCGCGGCTTGTGCTGGAACGACCGCAGCGGTGACACCCTGCGCAAATGGCTCGATGTGGACAAAGAGACGTTCTACGATTCCGGAAAATTCGCACTCGTGCCAATGGACTTCTACTATCTTGGCGACGTGCCTGGAGACAAGGGCATGGAGGAGCCGCGCGAGTGGGTCGCCCCAACCTACCACCCAGAGATCATGAAGCTGCTGCCGGATGTCAAGTTGACGATTCTGGCCGGATCGAATGCCGTGAAGTACTACCTCAATCAATGGTCGAAGGCGCGTCTTGAGGACACGGTGAAGCACTTCCAGGAATACCTGCCCAAGTACTTCCCCATCGTGCATCCGTCGGGCCGGACCGACATCTGGCGCACCGAGCATCCGTGGTTCGATGAGACGGTGGTGCCGGCACTGCGCGAGCATGTGCACGCCATCCTTGGCAAGTGAGAAATCACTCGATTCTAATGACGTAAGTCCCCCGTATTCGTTGTGACGACGAATACGGGGGACTTCGATATGCGGGCGCTCACACCTGTTTGAGTTGTGCCGCGATTTTGATCGCCTCGACGCTCGCACTCGCTTTGTTGCGCGTCTCCATCCATTCGTTCTCCGGAATGGAGTCGAGCACCAGACCGGCTCCCGCCTGCACACTCGCCTTGTGATCGCGAATGAACGCAGTGCGGATTGCAATGGCCATGTCCATATTGCCGGAGAAATCGAAATAACCGACAGTACCCCCGTATATGCCGCGATCCGCTGGTTCCATCTGATCGATGAGTTCGATGGCCTTGGGCTTCGGCGCGCCCGACAACGTACCTGCCGGGAATGCCGATGTGAACACGTCCATCACGGAAAGTCCCGGCAGCACACGTCCGGTGACGGTGGAACAGATGTGCATGATGTGGCTGTAGCGCAACACATCCATCAGGGAAACCACCTCCACCGAGTCCGGCTCGCAGACACGACTCAGATCGTTGCGGGCAAGATCGACGAGCATGATGTGCTCACTGCGCTCCTTCGGATCCGCAAGCAACTCGTCATGGAGACGTTCGTCCTCCTCCGGGGTCTTGCCTCGCGGGCGTGACCCCGCAATCGGGAAACTCATCGCCAATCCGTTGTCGACTTTGATGAGTGTCTCCGGAGAAGATCCGATCACGTTGAAAACGCGGCCCTTCGCATCGGTGAGCGTCATGAAGTACATGTATGGACTCGGGTTCAGCGTGCGCAGCACACGGTAGACGTCGAAGGGATCGGCCGGCGAATCGATGTCGAGACGCTGCGACCCCACCACCTGGAACACGTCTCCGTCGATGATGTGCCGGCGTGATCGTTCGACCATCGCGATGAAATCTTCCTTCGCCGTCCGGAAGCGCAGCTGCGGTTGGGGAATGGATGTGTCTACGACGTTGACGCGGAATTCGTCCTGCGCCGGAGTCGCGGCCTGGATCTCCATCTGCCCGACGCGCGCAACCGCTTCGTTGTAAGCGGCATCGGCACGGGTCGGCTTGTCGTCCACGTTCACGGCGTTTGCGATGAGCCACACGGATCCCGTCTTGTGGTCCACCACGGCAATGTCGGTGGCCAAAGCCAACGTGAGCTCGGGCTGCTCGGTCTCATCGGGCGCATTCGCAGGCAACGTCGGTTCCCAATGCCGAATGGCATCCCATCCGACATTGCCCACCAGCCCACTGGTCAGATTCGGCAGGCCCTCCACTTTCGGCGATCTAAGCACATCGAGTGTCGCACGCGCCACATCGATGACGTCTCCGGTGAGAGGAACACCGACAGGAACCTTTCCCAGCCAATCGGCCTCGCCTTGATTCGAACGTAACTGGGCCATGGAATTGACGCCGATGAAGCTGTACTGACTCCAGGTGCCATTAGTCTCGGCGGATTCGAGAATGAAGGTCCCCGACCGGTGCCCTGCAAGACGTTCATATAACCCCACGGGGGTCAACGAATCGGCAAGGATCCTGCGTACGATGGGGATGATGCGGTACCCTTCACCGGCAAGTTCATGGAACCGCTCGCGCGACGGCCAGGTTTCCCCCCAACCCAGATTCTTCACACTACTGGAGTCCTGCATGCTCACTCTGTCTCCTCCCGAGGTTCGCGCTCGCCCATGACCACCGGCAACGGCCCACCCTCGTCGAAGCAGCTGCGCTTGCCGGTGTGGCATGCAGCACCCACCTGATCAACTTCCACGAGAATGGCGTCGCCGTCGCAATCCAGGCTGAGACCCTTCACATACTGCACATGACCGGACGTGTCTCCTTTGCACCAGTATTCCTGCCGCGATCGCGACCAGAACGTGACTCGACCAGTGGTAAGGGTTCGACGCAATGCCTCATCGTCCATGTACCCCACCATGAGCACCTCATGGGTATCGTATTGCTGGATGACGGCGCAGACCAGCCCCTTGTCGTCGTATTTGAGACGGTCCTTGATACGCGGATCCAGCGTCTTGGTGTTGTCGTATACGATTTCAGATTCATAACTCATGCCTGCTCCAATGCTGTAGGCGTTCATTCAATTGGTGGCCGGGGAGCATCCAGGGCATCCCTTCGGCCTCTCTAGCGCACGGCATAGCCAGCACGGCGCAACTCGTCCTTGACCTCGCCGATTGTAACCTTGCCGTAGTGGAAGATTGATGCGGCAAGTACGGCGTCCGCGCCGGCGGCGATGGCAGGCGGGAAATCCTGTGCCTTTCCTGCGCCTCCGGAGGCGATGATCGGAATAGACACCACCTCGCGCATTGCACGGATCATCTCCAGATCGAAGCCCTGCTGCGTGCCATCCGCATCCATCGAATTGAGCAGCACCTCGCCGGCACCCAGCTCCTCGGCACGCCTCGCCCACCACAGGGCGTCGATGCCGGTGGATTTACGGCCACCCATCGTTGTGACCTCGAATCCGGATTGCGTATGCTGCTCCCCACGCTCACGCCGGGCATCCACCGACAGCACCAGCACCTGATTGCCGAAACGCTCGGCAACGCGGCTGATCAGCGTCGGATCGTTAATGGCCGCGGTGTTCACGCTCACCTTGTCCGCACCGCAGCGCAGCAACGAATCTACATCTTCGGGCGTGCGCACGCCCCCTCCGACCGTGAGCGGAATGAAAATCTGTTCCGCGGTGCGCGTGACGACGTTAACCATAGTCTGACGATGCGAGCTCGAGGCGGTCACATCGAGGAACGTGAGCTCATCGGCCCCCTGACGGTAATACTCCGCTGCGAGCTCCACCGGATCCCCGGCATCCCTGAGGTTTTCGAAATGAACGCCCTTGACCACACGTCCGTCATCGACATCCAGGCAGGGAATCACACGTACCGCCAACGACATGCTCATGCTCTCCGTTTCATCTTGGGACTTGCATACCGTGCTCTAGAGTACCGATTCCCTGTTACATCGCCATGTGCTTGCTATGGGGCGCCCATATTGTGATATCGCGACCCTGCATATATTCCTCAGGAATACCGGCAACTACCGGTTCACATTGCGTTTGCGCAGACCGAATACGATGACCGCGGCAAGCCAGAACCCCACGGCATACGCAGTCACAATCCATACATGCGGCCAGATTCTCCCGTAGTCGCCGCCCACAGCCGCTACAGCGGACTGCGCGGCATTGTAGAACGGCAATGCCTTCGCAATATCCTGGAATGTCGGTCCCATGATCTGAATCGGCACCGTGACTCCGGCGAGAATGAACGCGATTGTCGTGAGCATCGCGCCGCACACACCACCCACGGCCTTGTCGCTCATCAGCGTGCCGCACAGCAAGCCTATCGCCGTGTACATGAGCGCCGTCGGCAAAACCACAATCGCCCCAAGCAACATACGCACGCCGATCGGATGGCCGAATAGCCCGGCGAACAGGAACGTGACAAGCGACTGCGCCAGCGCCACCACGAGCATTGGCAGCGAATACCCGAGAGTGAAATCCGCGGCGGTCATCGGCGAGGCGAACAGGCGTGTAAGAAATGACGACGTGCGATCCTTGGCGATCAGCATGCCGGAGAACAACGAGACGAACACCGGCGCATAGGCGGAGATGGCCGCGGCCAGCTCATCGCCGGAGATTGTCGCAGCACCTGGAATCTGGCCCACCTGCTTGTATATCAACGACAATGCCCACAGCAGGAGCACCGGAAACGCGAGACCGAAGAACAGATTCACCGGATCGCGCATGATTTCCTTCATGGTGCGGCGCGCGAACAACCACGTCCTATGCCAGCTCATTGTTCCCTCCCACCAGTTTCACGAATGCGTCTTCCAGATTGTTTTCACCGGTTTGCTTCTTGAGCTCGGCCACGGTGCCGATGGCGATGGTCCTGCCGGCGACCATGATGGCGATACGGTCGGCCAGCGCCTCCACCTCTTCCAGGTAATGCGTGGTAAGCAGTATCGTCACCCGCCCCTTAAGCCCTTTGATCACATTCCACAGCTCACGACGGGCGAATATATCCAGTCCCACCGTCGGCTCGTCGAGGAACAGAATCTTCGGATTGGTGATGAGGCCCATTGCGATGCTGAGCCGGCGTTGCATGCCACCGGAGAGCGTGTGTGCTTTCTGGGAGGCCACCGCATTGAGTCCGAATTCATCAAGTGCCTGCTGTGTGCTCGCCTTGGCCTGCTGCGCTGACTGCCCATAGATTCCGGCGATGAGCCTGAGATTCTCGGTGACGCTCAGATTCGGCGCCACGGCCGTTTCCTGGGGCGAGAGATTGATCTGCGGCTTGATGCGCTTCGCATCGGTCAGTACCGATTCTCCCAGCAAGTATGCGTTGCCGCTCGTCGGTTTGGTCAATCCGCATAGCATTGAGATCGTCGTCGTCTTGCCCGCGCCGTTCACGCCGAGCAATGCGAAGGTCTCCCCCTGCGCCACGGTGAGATTGAGCTTGTCGACTGCGGTGAGGCTGCCGAAGGTCTTGGTCAGGTCGACGGTTCATATGGCGTCCATCTCACTCCCCCTGTTTCGTTTCCGTGTACTCGCTCAGCGCATGGAACATGTCGGAAAGGGAATGTTCCGCGAATGCCTCGTCCCAGTCGAGATAACCGGTGACGATCATTGAGGCGATGCCATGCACATACACCCACATTCGCATATGGAAGGCATAGGCTTCGTCATACCCCACACCCAATTGCCTGGCGATGATTTCGATCACCGGACGCAGTTGGATGCTGGATTGTTCCATCTGCTCAGGTGTGCGCCGATGCATGAACAGCAACGTGAACAGATTTGGCTCCGTGCGCGCGAACTCGATGTATGCGAGACCGCTGGCCAGATATGGCGGTCGATCACCGGCACTCATCGCCGCATCAAGCCTCTCGATGTACCACGCATTCGCCTGTTCCCAAACGGCCTGCCGCACCTCGTCCATGGTGTCGAACAGGCCGAAGATCGGCTTGACCGAGCATCCAAGCTTCTCGGCGAGGGAACGGGCAGTGAGGGATTCCTCGCCCCCACCGCGAACAATGTCAAACGCGGCTACGGCGACCTCCTCCTGCGTGAATCGTGGTGGACGCGGCAATGCAATCTCCTCGATCTATTAAGTAACATATGTTACCTTACAAGAGCAGACTGCTTATGTCAAGTTGGGCATGAAAAAGCGACACCGAATTGGTGCCGCCTGAACCGAGAATATGCCCATTATGCGTTGTTGGTTTTGGCCGCAAGCTGGCCGCACGCACCATCGATGTCCTGCCCACGGGTGTCACGCAATGTGGCGGTGATGCCGGCATTGTGCAGAATCTCGAGGAACCGGCGCTCGTCCTCGGGCTTCGATGCCGTCCACTTCGATCCTTCAATGGGATTGAGAGGAATCGGGTTGACGTGGGCCCAGTTGTCACCGTAATGGTTGAGCCGGTTCGCCAGTTGACGCGCATGGATCTCCTGATCGTTGATGCCCCGCATCAATGCGTATTCGATGCTCACGCGGCGTTTGCTCGCCAGATAATAGTCATGTGCGGCATCGAGCACTTCATCCACATTGAAGCGACGGTTCATCGGCACCAACTCATCACGGAGCGCGTTGTTGGGGGCGTGCAACGAGACCGCCAACCGCACCGGCATGCCTTCCTGTGCGAGTCTGCGAATGCCAGGAACCACGCCCACAGTCGATACGGTGATGTTGCGTGCAGAGATCCCGAAGCCTTCCGGAGGCATCGCGCTGATCTGTCGGACTGCGGAAACAATCGCCCGATAGTTGCCCATCGGCTCCCCCATGCCCATGAACACGACATTGCTCAATCGGCCGGGACCTCCGGCCACTTCACCCCGTTCCATCATTGCGGCGGCGATGCGCACCTGTTCGAGAATCTCGCCGGTGGACATGTTTCGCGTCAACCCCAATTGGCCGGTGGCGCAGAAGGGGCATCCCATGCCGCAACCCACCTGCGACGAGATGCACAACGTGGTGCGGTTCGGGTAACGCATGAGCACCGACTCAATCTTCGAACCATCGAACAGCTCCCACAGAGTCTTGATCGTCTGCCCGTCATCAGCGACCTGCCGGGTCACTTCGCGAATCAACGTCGGGAAGAATTCACGCGCCACCTCATCGCGTTTGCCCGCGGGGAAATCTGTGAAATACCCAGCATCGGCGTCAAAGTGCCCATAGTAGTGGTTGGCGAGCTGCCGGACCCGGAATTTGGGCAATCCGAGCTCCTTCGCCTTGGCGATGCGCTCATCGTCCGTCAGATCGGCGAAATGAACCGGCGGTTTGCCGCGGCGCGCGTGGTTCTTGCTGAGTACGTCACGGAATGCGCCACTGCGGCCACCTTCAGTGATGCCGGTCTCGACGGTCTCGGAAACCTGATTGTCGTCAGTCACTCTGAAATCGCTCATAATCCTTATTCGTCTACAGTCCAGTTGCCCACAGCAATACGCATATGAATGGCGCGCACATGAGGATCGAATCCACACGATCGAGCACCCCTCCATGGCCTTTCAACATATGCCCCATGTCTTTTATGCCCATATCACGCTTGAGCATCGACGCACACAGATCACCATAGGTGCCCACAATGCCTATGATCACGCCGGTCAACAACGGCGCCCACCAACGCGTGGCCCACAACGCCGGCTCATAGGTGCAGGCGAATACGGCATAGGCTCCGGCCACCGCGAAGAGCATGGATCCGCACAGCCCCTCCACGGATTTCTTCGGAGAGATGCGCGGACTCAGCTTGTGCCTACCGAACAGCATGCCTGCAAACAAGCCACCGGTGTCGCTCAACGCCGGCATGAACACAATCAACATCGCGTGGGCGAAATAATGCTCGTTGAACGTCAGGGGCATCACGATGCAGGAGGCCAGCAGTGGGATGTACAACACGGTGAACATCGCGACAGCCACCTGAGTCAGGTGGCTGTGTTGCTCGGTGCGACGATCGGGCGCATCTGGCGTGGTCAGGGCCTTGTTATCGAGCTCCTTCTCCACACGACGCCCATGCCAGACCTGCAGAGTGGCGCTGAATGCGACGGCTATGAGCGAGACGGCAACACAGACCGCCATGGCCACGACGTGGCGTGGGTAGAAGTACACCGCCAGCAATGTGACCGTGGAACAGATCCATAGTGTGACAAGCGGAATGTGCAGGTTAATCGTCGCGAAGTCCACGCGCAATTCCCATAGCCCCGCGATCATGAACAGCACCACCAGCACCACGAACAGTATGGGACTTGCCCATAGGCATAGCAGAATGATGGCGATGAGCGCGATCGCCGTACCCACTGCCTGTGGCATATTGCGGCCGGCTTTTCTATTGATCGCGTTGATTGCCTCGTCGGCCTTGGCTTCCCTGTCGCGCTGCATTTGTGAATCCATTTCCCTACGCCTTACTCATGACGTGACCACTCAAGATGAAAGGCAATGGCATGCTGGATATGCACACCATTGCCTTTTGGACCATCTGGAGATCAGACCTCCATGATCTCCTTCTGCTTTGCCTCCAGCAATGCATCGAGCTCATCGGTGGTGGCCTTCGTCACCTTGTCGAGTTCCTTGAGCAGGCGATCGCCTTCGTCCTCGCCCATCTCGCCATCCTTGACGGCCTTGTCGATGGCTTCCTTGGACTTGCGGCGAATGTTACGCACGGCGACCTTGCCATCCTCGGCCTTCGACTTGGCGAGTTTGACGTATTCCTTGCGGCGGTCCTCCGTCAGTTCCGGCATCGTCAGCAGAATGGCGGATCCGTTGCGACGTGGGCTTGCCCCCAGATCTGAGTCGCGCAGGGCCTTCTCCACTGCATTAGCCTGCGAGGGGTCAAATGGTGTGACGGAAAGTGTGCGAGGCTCTGGGACACCAATGGTGGCCACATGCTTGAGGGGGGTGGGAGCGCCATAGTATTCCACCACGATGCCGTTGAGCAGAGCGGGATTGGCTCGGCCTGTGCGGATGCCTGCAAAGTTCTCCTTGGTGGACTCCACCGACTTCTTCATTTGTTCCTTGGATTGATCTACAACGTTTGCCATATGCATGCTCCTCTAGTTTTTGCTGCTACGTGTGTTCGTCACCGCTGGCGACTACGCCAGCGAGGAATCTCCATTGGACACCAGTGTACCGATGGAATCGCCCATCAGCGCGCGGGTCACATTACCTTCACCTTCCAAGCCGAAGACGCGAATGGTCTGGTTGTTGTCACGGGCCATGGCCATTGCCGAGGCATCCATGACGGCCAGATTGTCAATGAGCGCGCGCTTATAGCTCAACGTTTCGAAACGCTGGGCACTTGGATCCTTGCGAGGATCGGCGGTGTACACACCGTCCACGCCGTTCTTGCCCATGAGGACCTCATCGCAATGGATCTCCAGCGAACGTTGAATCGACACGGTGTCGGTGGAGAAATACGGCATGCCCGCGCCGGCACCAAAGATGACCACACGACCTTTCTCCAAATGGCGAATGGCCTTGAGCGGAATGTACGGTTCAGCGACCTGGCCCATGGTGATGGCGGTCTGCACGCGTGTCGCCTGTCCGGCCTGCTCGAGGAAATCCTGCAGCGCCAGGCAGTTCATCACCGTACCGAGCATCCCCATGTAATCGCCGCGGGAACGGTCTATGCCCGCCTCCTGAAGTTCGGCGCCGCGGAAGAAATTGCCGCCGCCAGTGACGATGGCCACCTGAACTCCCTGCTCCACTGCGGGAACGATTTCACCGGCGATGCGACGGATGGTCGCAGTGTCCACGCCGACTTTGCCATTGCCGAATGCCTCACCGGAGAGTTTGAGCAATACTCGGCGCGGCTGTGCCAAGTCGTTTTCCAATGCCATATTCTGCCTTCCGTTTGCTGCGCCTTCGCGCAGTCACTATTGTCTACAGGGTATCCATGCACGCAGACACCGTAGGCATATGAAAACGGGGGACGTGGAATTCCACGTCCCCCGTTTTCATATGTATGCGAAATCAGTCAAGATCAGGCATCGGCCTCAGGAGCCTTGCCAACCTCGAGACGAGCGAAAGCGAGAGCCTGACCGCCGACTTCCTTGAACAGATCACCGATCGTCTTGGACGGATCCTTCACATAGGCCTGCTCAAGCAGCACATTCTCCTTGAAGAAGGCATTGAGACGACCCTCGACGATCTTCGGGACGATCTTCTCCGGCTTGCCTTCGGCAAGGGACTTCTCGGTGGCGACGCGCCGCTCGGTCTCGACGACGTCCTCGGGAACATCGTCGCGGGTGAGCCACTGGGCGCCCATGGCAGAGATCTGCAGGGCGGCCTCATGGGCCACGGCGGCACCGGCCTCATCCGTGGCGATCATCGCGACGATGCTCGGGGGCATCTCAACGGACTTCTTGTGCGCGTAGATCTCGACCTTCGGGCCTTCGATCTTGGCGAACTGACCGACCTTGACATGTTCGCCGAAGAGCGCGGAAGCTTCTTCAACGGCTTCCTTCACAGTGCCGTCCTGTGACGGGGCGGCGAGAACGGCATCGATGTCATCGGCACCGGCCTTGACGGCGTCCGCGAGCACGGTGTCTGCGAAGTCGATGAACTTCGGGGTCTTGGCCACGAAGTCGGTCTCCGAGTTGAGCTCGACGGCATAGCCGGTCTGGCCCGCCGCGGAATCGATAACTGTGGAGGCGATGGTACCTTCCTGGGCCTTACGGCCTTCACGCTTGCCGGCGGCCTGAATGCCCTTGGCGCGAATGATTTCCTTGGCGCGTGCGACGTCGCCGTCGGCCTCGGTGAGGGCCTTCTTGACGTCCATCATGCCGGCGCCGGTCTCCTCGCGAACCTGCTTGATCAAAGCTGCAGTGATTGCTGCCATTGATTTCTCCTTGTTTGTGTGAAAAGCATGGGTGGTGGGCGCAACCTTGCGGCTTACGCCCACCAATGCAACAGCGGCGGAAGGCAAAAGCTTCCCGACGCCGTAGAGATCATTCGACCTCTTCGCCTGGCTTGGCCACAGCCTCTTCGTTCTGGGCGTCGGCACGTGCGGCTTCGGAGGAGGCTCCCTCCTCCTCGTCGGTCTTCTTCACCTCATTTTCGGTGACCACGGCGTTTTCACGCAGGGTGGCCTTCTCGTTCTTCTCGAGGAGTTCCTTCTCCCAAGCGGCCATCGGCTGCTCGGAGTTGCTCTCGCTCTTGGAGGCGTTGCCGGAGCGCTCCAGCAGGCCCTCGGCGACCGCGTCCGCGAACAGGTTGGTGAGCAGTTCGATGCCTCGGATGGCGTCATCGTTGGCCGGAATCGGATACTCGACGGCTTCCGGATCGGCGTTGGTGTCAACAATGGCGACCACCGGGATACCCAGCTTGTGTGCTTCCTCAACGGCCAGGGCTTCCTTGTTGATGTCGACGACGAACATCGCGGAAGGAGTGCGGGTCATGTTGCGGATGCCGCCAAGCTGACGTTCCAGCTTGTCCTTCTCGCGCTTGAGCAGGAGGAGCTCCTTCTTGGTGAGACCGGAGCCGTGCACGTCGTCGAAGTCCATCGTCTCGAGTTCCTTGAGACGGTTGACGCGCTTGGAAACGGTCTGGAAGTTGGTGAGCATGCCGCCGAGCCAGCGTTCGGAGACATAGGGCATGTTCACGCGGGTGGCAGCGTTCTTGATCGCTTCCTGAGCCTGCTTCTTGGTGCCGACGAACAGCACGGTGCCATTGTGGGCGACGGTGGTCTTGATGAAGTCGTAGGCGACATCGATCAGATCCAGCGTCTTGAACAGGTTGATGATGTAGATTCCGTTACGCTCGGTAAGGATGTACTGCTTCATCTTCGGGTTCCAACGGCGGGTCTGGTGACCGAATTGGAGACCGGCCTTCAGCATTTCGCTCATAGTGATCTGAGCCATGGTATTACTACCTTCCTAGTCGGTTATTGCCTGGCCATGCGATCCTGCGTGCAGCTGCCCCTACAGGGCTGCCGACCGACACAGGCCGTCGCGGGCATGACGCGAATTCATGTGCACCGGTAGACGATATTCGGTTGGCTCGGAAAGCTGCGACTGCCTTCTTCACCGGTTGGCGCACAATGCTCGATAATACCACAGGGGGTCGCATTTCAATTGCGACCCCCTGTGGACATTCACACCAGACGTTCCCGCTGCGTTCGGTATGGCTAGTCAGCGCTATTCAAGACTGCGCATGCGGCGCATCGCCGCACGCCGCTCGTCCTTCTCCAGCCGGTCTATATAGAGATGGCCGTCGAGATGGTCGGTCTCGTGCTGGAGCATACGGCCCATGATGCCGTCCCCCTCGAGCACAATCTCATTGCCGTCCAGATCCATGCCGCGCACGCGCGCGTAATCCGCCCGCTTGGTCTTGTACCATAGTTTCGGCAGGCTCAGGCATCCCTCATCGCCGTATTGTTCGCCCCGGGTCTCCTCGAGCACCGGGTTGAGCACATAGCCGATCTTGCCATCGATGTTGTACGAGAAGGCTCGGAGGCTGACGCCGATCTGGTTGGCGGAGACGCCCGCTCGGCCTGGGTCATCCACAGTATCGAGCAGATCCTGCACGAGATTGCGTACGGCCGGCGTGATCTCGGTGATTGGATCGCATGGCGTGCGCAGTACCGGATCGGGAACGACCCGAATTTCACGAATTGCCACTCTTGTCACTGCTCCTTTGTGTTCTGTTCGGAGGAATCCGAATTCGTTGTGGTTGAGGCACCATGCTCAGGCTTGGCCGAGGAGGCTTCATCGGACCGACCATGCTGCTGAAGCTCCTCAAAGCGTTCCTGTACATTGTCGAATGCCTGACGGACCTTCGGAGTGACCGTCTCGGCGGTGTGCTGCACGGCTTGGGAGGCTTTCTTCACGGTTTCCGAGGTGCTTTCGATGATCTGCATGCTCACCGGAACCGGACGCGCCGCATTCTTCGGAGCATAGAGCTCCGCATCGATGAGCTCGCTGTATGTCGAGAGCACCTTGGGACGCACAACTTTCTGGCTTGGCGTGAGCGTGCCTTCCTCAATGCTGAAATCGGAGGGAAGCACGATGAACTTGCGCACCGACTCTGCACGGGATACATTGGCGTTCGCTTTGTCCACGTACTGCTGGATGAATGCGTGGACACCGTCGCTGTGGGCCAGATCGTCCATCGAAAGATTCGTGGGCATGCCCTGATTATCGAGCCAGCTGCGGGTCATCTCCTCATCGAGGGTCACCACTGCGCCAATGAACGGCTTGTTGTCACCGACGACCACCACATGGGACACGATCGGGCATTCACTGATTGCGCTTTCCAGCGGGGCCGGGCTCACGTTCTTTCCACCCGCGGTGATGATGAGATCCTTCTTGCGACCGGTGATGTACAGGAATCCGTCGTCGTCGATATACCCGAGATCGCCGGTGTGCAGCCAACCGCTTGGCTCCAGCACTTCATCGGTCAGCTCCGGGTTCTTGTAGTATCCAAGGAACACGTTGGGGCCTTTGACCTCGATCTCCCCGTCGTCCGCCGTACGCACGGCCATTCCCGGTCCGGGACGTCCGACGGATCCAACGCGGTTGGCTTTCTGCCAATTGACGATCATCGGAGCGGCCGTCTCCGTCATGCCGTACCCCTGAATGAAGGTGATGTCATCGATGCCATTGAAGAAATGCACGAGGTCCGGATTGATCGGCGCTCCGCCACACGCGAGATACCGCAGGTTCGGGCCAAGGGCCGATCGGAAGGACGAGGCCACGGTGCTCATATAGAACGAATGCTTGATTCGCATCATCGGTCCCGGGTGTTTGTGTTCCGACATCATCTTCGACCAGGAGACGAAATGGTCGACGGCATTGGCGAAGATATGCCCGCGAATGCCGGCGCCGGCCTTCTGGGAAGCTGCGTTGTAAACCTTCTCGAATACGCGGGGCACACCGAGCAAGTACGTCGGCTTGAAGCCACGCAGATCGGCCAACAGATGCTTGGCGTCGGGCACATAGCCCACCACCCCATAACCTCCGATGGCCACATACTGGATGTAACGCGCGAAGCAATGGGCGAGCGGCAGAAACAGCAGCAGACGGTTCGGGGCATCGTACAGCATCTCGGGCAGGATCTCGTAGCCGTTCTTCACAATGTGGGTGAAGTTGCGATGCGAAAGCATGGCGCCTTTCGGCTTACCTGTGGAACCGGACGTGAACACGATGGTGAGCAGGTCATCGGCACGCACCCGGCCAATGGCCGCATCAAGCTCGTCCTCGCTCACCGATTCGCCGTAATCGATGAGCGCTTCCAATGCACCGTTCTCGAAGTTGAATACGTGGCGGAGGCATTTGACCTGCTCGGCGATGCGTTCCAAAGTATGGGTATGGTTCTCGTCACCGCCGAATGCGATGGCAGGCTGCACCTCCGTGATGATCGAGTCGGCCTGCTTCTGCGAATCGGTCTCATAGATCGGAACACTCACCGCACCAATGCTGGCACATGCGAAATCCATGACCCCCCACTCGTAGCTGGTGGCGGAATAGATTGCCACCATGGTACCCGGACGCGCCCCTATGGCCATCAGGCCTTTCGCAACGCTGCGCACCTGGGCCAGCATCTCACCGGCCATGACATCGACCCATTGGTTCGTCTGAGGGTCTTTGAACTGGGCAATCAGTTCATCGGGGCGTTCCAAAGCACGTTTCGACAGCAGCTGATATACGGTGTCGTCATCCGTGGTCACGTATTTGTTATCGAGTCCATATTCCCTGAGCATGGTTCAACTATATCCAATCGTCTGCCATTTCATCGGATGGTGTCAAGTTCATCCCATATCCAGATAGGTGCATATCCAAGCACTGCCGCGAAGGTCGAGCACCATGTTCACCCAATATTGGAGGGAACCCACCCTCACCTCGATGGTGATTTCGAATCTCATCGGAGACACCGCGGTGCCGTCGATGAGAACAGGCATGGGTTGCCCATAGAAACGCTTGGAATGCAAATCGACACGGCTGCTGGTGGCGGACTTCATAAGATCCCGCATGAGTTCTAACCTCTCGCAGCAGGTGGTGGTGACCATGCCTCTCAGCGCCTGCACCCCCACCCTGCCTCGCACAACCTCAAACGCTATGCAGCAGATCTTGAAAGCACGTTCGCTTATGCCATATGCCGTGATGGGCAGCAGTTCCACATTGACGCAGCTGCGTATGCGGAACCGCACCGGGCATAGGCTGTGATTACGTGAGAGCATGCCGCTGTGCACCGGCAACGGTGTGCGTTCTATGTGCATGTCCACATCGGGAGGGCATGTCTCCAGCTCTTCCTTCAGCGGAGGAATGTCTATGGGTTGACGCGCATTGCCCGCATGTGGTTTCGTATTCGATGGGTTGGATGGTGTATGCATGTTTCCCCCTTGAGTCCGATACGGTCCCCTTTGCCGTATTCGGTATCGAATGTATCGAAGCCACGATTATCCCGCAACCCTGACACGGGGAATTGTGGATTTGTGGATGATTTATTCACATTCCTCCCGCATCCTCGCCGCGGCGCCCTTCCCCCCGATAATGCCAAAGCGCCGAGCCTGATGAGATGGCAGACTCGGCGCTTTGATGTTCCCATTCAGGATCGGTTGGCGGTGACCACCACGGGGCATCGTTGGAAGCTCTTGATGTCCACATAGCCACACGATGCCATGGCACGGCGCAATGCACCTATGAAGTTCGTGGTGCCGTCCGCCTTGTGGCTCGGACCATACAAAATCTCTTGCAGGGTGCCAACCGTACCGACCTCAGAGCGCAGGCCACGCGGCAATGTGGCGTGGCGAGCCTCGGAACCCCAATGCGTTCCATGCCCCGGCGCCTCTTGGGCGCGGGCCAGCGGCGCACCGAGCATGGCCGCATCGGCTCCCATGGCGAGGGCAGTGACGAAGCTGCCTGATTCGCCCATGCTGCCATCCGCAATCACCTGGACGTATCGGCCCCCCGACTCATCCATGTAGTCACGTCGCGCCTCGGCCACATCTGAGATGGCGGTCGCCATCGGGATGGACACCCCGATGGTCTGGCGGTTGGCGGATGTCGCGACGCCACCGAACCCAACCAGCACACCGGCAGCCCCAGCACGCATCAGATGCAATGCAGCCCGGTAGTTTGCCGCACCGCCGACTATCACCGGCACGTCGAGGTCGTAGATGAACTGCTTGAGGTTCAAAGGCTCATGATCCTTCGAAACATGCTCCGCCGACACGGAAGTGCCGCGGATCACGAACAGGTCCACACCGGCATTGAGCACAGTCGAATAGTACTGCTGCGTGCGCTGCGGGGAAAGGGCACCTGCCACGGTTACCCCCGCATCGCGGATCTCGTGGAGTCGTTCAACAATGAGTTCGGGCTTGATTGGCTCCGCATAGGCTTGTTGCAGATACGCCGTGGCATCGTCGGGATCCAACGAGGCGATCTTCTCCAGAATCGGTTCGGGATTCTCGTATCGGGTCCACAGACCTTCCAAATCGAGTACGCCAACAGTTCCAAGTTTGCCCATGGCTATGGCCGTCTGTGGGCTCGTCACCGAATCCATCGGGGCCCCGATCACCGGGATGTCGAATTCATAAGCATCCACCTGCCACGAGGTAGACACGTCCTGCGGATCGCGGGTGCGACGGGAGGGGACGATGGATATGTCGTCCAAGCCATAAGCGATGCGGGCCTTCTTGCCAAGGCCGATTTCTGTTTCCTGAGCCATGCCTTTAGGCTATCCGTGCCATGTGACACGTCACCCGCACCGTTTGCAGAATGGACAAATATTCATGTTGGTAACACTTTTGCATTACACATGGGTTTGTTACCCGCAACGACTGGAGGACACAGCATGGCCAAAATCAAGGTCGAAGGCAAGGTGGTTGAGCTCGACGGCGACGAGATGACACGCGTCATCTGGAAGGACATCAAGGATCGTCTCATACTGCCGTATCTCGACATCGATCTCGACTATTACGACCTGGGAATCGAGAACCGCGACGCCACGGATGACCAAGTGACCATCGACGCGGCAGAAGCGATCAAGCGCGAACATGTGGGTGTCAAATGCGCCACGATAACCCCCGACGAGGCGCGTGTGGAGGAGTTCGGCCTCAAGAAAATGTGGAAGTCGCCGAACGGCACCATTCGCAACATTCTCGGTGGTACGATCTTCCGCGAGCCGATTGTCATAGACAACATTCCTCGTCTGGTGCCTGGTTGGACAAAGCCGATTGTGGTGGCTCGTCACGCGTTCGGCGACCAGTACAAGGCCACCGACTTCAAGGTGCCGACTTCTGGCACTCTCACCGTGACTTTCACCCCGAATGACGGCTCCGGGCCGATCGAACATGTGGTGTTCGATTATCCTGGGAGCGGCGTGGCGCAGGTGCAGTACAATCTCGATGAATCGATTCGCGGCTTCGCACGCGCATGCTTCAACTATGGACTCCTGCGGCACTACCCCGTGTACCTCTCCACGAAGAACACGATTCTCAAGGCCTACGACGGCGAGTTCAAAGACATTTTCGCCGAGGTGTTCGAAACAGAATACAAGCAACGTTATGAGCAGGAGGGACTCACCTACGAGCACCGGTTGATCGACGATATGGTGGCCAGCTCGCTCAAGTGGCATGGCGGTTACGTGTGGGCCTGCAAGAACTATGACGGTGATGTGCAGTCCGACACTGTGGCACAGGGATTCGGGTCGCTGGGACTCATGACGTCGGTTCTCATGACTCCCGATGGCCAAACCGTCGAAGCCGAGGCCGCCCATGGAACGGTCACACGCCATTACCGTCTCTGGCAGAAAGGCGAGAAGACCTCCACGAACCCGATCGCCTCGATCTATGCCTGGACCGGTGGCCTCAAGCACCGCGCAAAACTCGATGGCACCCCACAGGTCGCCAATTTCGCGGAAACACTGGAACAGACCATCATCTCGACCGTTGAGGGCGGCCAGATGACCAAGGATCTGGCCATACTCATCGATCCAAGCCATGAATGGCTCGACACAGAGCAGTTCATGAACGCCCTGGATGAGAACCTGCAAAGGAACCTTGCCGAGCAGCGTTGAATCTGACATCCTCACGACATTCGGGGCCTGTGCGTATGCACAGGCCCCGAAGTGTTGCAGGTCGGGTACAATGTAACGGCATACGCTGCGATCTAGGCAAAGGGCAAGGGCGGTTATGGGCAAAGGCACCTCTCACATCATTCGCGCATTCGTCTCGTTGGCGATGGCTGGCTCACTGATGTGTGCAACGGCCGGATGCTCCACCGATCCATTGACCGGTACCGCCACCACCAGCCCCTCGGCCACCACCGCAGCTTCGACAGGGCACGTGGCGCTCTTCCTTCCATCGAACTCCCCTAATCTTTCGCAGAACGTTCCCCTGAACAACTGGAACACCCTCAATGATTCGCTCGAGAACGCGCTGTCCACTGGCGGATTCTCCGGCAAGTCCATGAACCGTGAGACCAGCGGTTCGTTGGCAAGCCAGAGCGATGCCTTGAAGCGGTATGTGCAGGAACGGCTCAATGCGGATTCCAAGGAGCAATACGGCGACCCGCAAACCGAGCAGGGGGCAACGACGATTGTCATCGCCCCGGCCGTCAGGCTTGACAGGAACTACGGCGAATACAGCCATTTCATCACCACTCCGAACCAGGAGCCCTCCGACCAGGATGCATCTGACACTGACTCAGATGAATCCTCTTCCATGCGCCAGATAGCCGATTCGCTGAACAAGGCGAAGAACGCGGGGATGCATGTGGTGGTGCTGGGCAACCCGATCGACGGCTTCGTTCCGAACGTCTACGTCCCATTGGTGACTGCCGCTGATATCGGCCGTATGCAGGCACAGCAGATCGTATCCAAACTCGATCTCGATGCGGTGAGCGAGTCGAATCCCAAAGCCATAGAGGTGCTCCTGCCGAACACCGACCCGTCCGGCAAAAACAATTCGTTCCAAGCGCAGGCGTTTGAAGGCATCTGGGAGGTTCTGGGGCCGTATTTCCGGCAGCGCAAGGCATATAGCCCCTCACAACGCCTCTCGTTCTTCACCACGAAAAGCGATTACAAGGATGTGATGTTCAAGGCGACGAAGGACTCCCAGATAGAGGATGAGCTCAAGTCACGCCTCGAGACGAAAGGACGCGATGCTGCCGTACGCATCGACGGTATCCTGGCGATGAACGATTTCACCGCGGCCGCATCGATCAAGGCACTGAAAACGATGGGCTATTCAGGATCCTCCATGGATGTCAACCCCTCCATCACCATTTTCGATGTGGTGGGCAACATTGCAGGAAGGAAGCCACTGAACAGACAACGTGTGCCTGATCCGGCACAGTCAGGTGATGAGTCCGCGCAACCATCCCAGACAACGAAGACGGACTCCAAGCAATGGCCCATTATCACCGGTTTTGGTGCCTATATATCCGATATCCCGAACATTGTGAATGGATTGCAGTGGATGACCGGTCTGGTGGACGTCCATGCCAACACCGGCACCATTGCACAAATCGCACTGCAGCTCAACCGCAAGGAGAAGCTCTCCAACATTGCCGAGCTCAAAACCAGCGACGACTACGGTTCGGAGATCCCCACACTGCATATGACCCTGCTGGCCGTGAGTGCCGCAAATCTGAAGGCCGCATTGATCGATCCGGGATACATCTCATTGGCCGACGCCGACATGTGATGTGATGTGCCGGTGGGACGCTATTCGGAATAGGGAACCAGCCGAATCTGCATTGGACGCAGGAATGACGCCGGATCGAGATAGTCCCTGCGCCCAGTGCGCTTGACACCCCAATGCACGCAACTTTCCCCACAGTGGTCGCTCTGGCCTCCGACCGAGGCGAATCGCTTTCCGCGATGCACTTTGTCGCCCACCGCCAGTTGAGTGTGCGCCGGTTCGAATGTGAGCGTGTACGGACCTGTGTCGATACTCACCACCGATTTCCCCGCCACCATCCCGCTGAAACTGATGGCCCCATCGCTGGGTGCCAGCAACTCATGCATACCATTCAACGAGATATCCACTCCCCTATGGCCAGGGCTCCATTGCCATTCCGGCCGGTCGAACCCCCTGACAATCAATCCATCGGGCACGGGCGACAGCATGCGAGCATGGCACATTTCCCCTGCGATTGCCGTACAACCAGCAACGAGCTCCATGCCATGAATCTCACTCGACGAGACAGCGAGCGGGGCAACGGCACCGCAAACCAGGCATAGCGCCAGAATCAGCAGTTCATGCTGCATCCGCAGCAACCGCAGCATCCACAATCTCACCATCCTGAGTCTGCGAGCCCGCCATCGACGCCACCCATCCCAGGAAGTCCCATGATGTGCCATATCTCCTCCAGCCACGTAGTGATCTGGATTCCACTATGACTGGTTAGCATCCACGTGTCCAGTCTGGCAGGTCATTGTGGTCGGAGAACGGGTTATGCCATCACCCCATTGCCGTCAATGGCATGCACTCATTGCCGAGAAGGATGGGAAAGGTCGATGGCGAATCCGAAGACGTCATTCCAGCGAATCGAGCACCTCGTCAATAAGCAGTCGGGTGCGAACAGCTCCCGGTCGAAGACGAGGAAATCTGCGCATGGCATTCGTTGGATCCGAATCGGCGGCACGTGCCACGTTCGATTTGCTGGTGCCATGTTGCACGGCTTTCTCGGCCAATCTGTCCACCAATGAATCCGACACCTGCCGCAGCCGTTCAGCCACCCAGAGTTGCGAGACGTCGGAAGAGAGTCCATAATCCTCTTCCAATTCCGACGAAGCCTCCTGAACAGCCGCCCACAGCACCATGAAGGGCTTACGGTAATAAGCGATCTGGTCTTCCATGCGTTCGCTCTCGATCGCTGCAAGAGCACGCCGGTCATCAGTGTTCCTGCTCATACGCGCACACCCACCTCCTGTATAACA
>NZ_CP109653.1:1291042-1957851 GCF_025908335.1 Bifidobacterium sp. KRGSERBCFTRI | reverse complement strand
TGACGTGATCGTCGCCTCCGTCAAGGACGCCATCCCTGGCGGGTCGGTCAAGAAGGGCGACGTCGTCAAGGCTGTCGTCGTCCGCACTGTCAAGGAACACCGTCGTGTCGACGGCTCCTACATCAAGTTCGACGAGAACGCCGCCGTCATTCTCGGCTCTGGCCGTGAACCGAAGGGCACTCGTATCTTCGGACCGGTCGGTCGTGAACTGCGCGACAAGCGCTTCATGAAGATCGTGTCCCTCGCCCCGGAGGTGATCTGACATGGCAGCCAAGATTAAGAGCGGCGACCTGGTCAAGGTCATCCGCGGCAAGGATCGCGGCAAGGAAGGCACCGTCAAGCAGGTGCTCAAGGACGATCGTCTGATCGTCGAGGGCGTGCAGATCGTCAAGAAGCACGTCCGCGCCACGCAGCAGGGCCAGCAGGCTGGCATCGTGGCTGTCGAGGCTCCGATTCATCGCTCCAACGTGATGGTCATCGATCCGGAGACCAAGCAGCCCACCCGCGTGCGCATCGTCGAAAAGGAAGAGGCTCGTGACGGCAAGGTGAAGACCGTGCGCGTACGTGTCGCCAAGAAGTCCGGAAAGGAGCTGGCATGACCGATACCACTGTCGAAGCGCCGGCAACTCCGCGCTTGAAGCAGAAGTACAACGAGCAGATCGTGCCGGAGCTGGAGAAGGAATTCCACTACTCCAACCCGATGCAGGTCGCTCGCGTCCAGAAGGTCGTCGTCTCCATGGGCGTTGGTGCCGCGGCTCGCGACTCCAAGCTCATCGAAGGCGCTGTCAAGGACCTCACTCTGATCACCGGCCAGAAGCCGAAGATCACCAAGGCTAAGAAGTCTGTCGCGCAGTTCCACCTGCGTGAGGGCCAGGCCATCGGCGCCTACGTCACCCTGCGTGGCGAGCGCATGTGGGAGTTCCTGGATCGCCTTCTGACCATGGCTCTGCCGCGTATCCGCGATTTCCGCGGCATCAACGGCGACCAGTTCGATGGTCAGGGCAACTACAACTTTGGCCTCACCGAGCAGTCCATGTTCCACGAGATCGATCCGGATTCGATCGATCACCAGCGTGGTATGGACATCACCGTGGTGACCAGCACCAAGGACGACAAGGAAGCTCGCGTGCTCCTGAAGCACCTCGGCTTCCCCTTCAAGGAGAACTGATATGGCAAAAACCGCTCTTAAGAACAAGGCGGCCGCTAAGCCGAAGTTCAAGGTGCGCGCCTATACGCGTTGCCAGGTCTGCGGTCGTCCTCACTCCGTCTACCGCAAGTTCGGCCTCTGCCGCATCTGCCTTCGTGAGAAGGCCCACCGCGGCGAGCTGCCCGGCGTTACGAAGTCCAGTTGGTAAATATCGACGCTGAAGGTCCGCGGCCCGATCGCCTCTAAGGCGTGAGGGCGGCGGAAACCATGGCGAGAAAGGGCGTTAGCCCAAATGACAATGACAGATCCGATCGCAGACATGCTTACGCGTCTGCGTAATGCGAGCGCGGCAAAGCACGAGACCGTGGATATGCCGTACTCCAAGTTCAAGGCGAACATCGCTGAGATTCTGAAGCGTGAAGGCTACATCAAGGACTTCACCGCCAAGGAAGCCAAGGTTGGCCAGACTCTTGAGGTCACCCTCAAGTACGGTCCGAACGGCGAGCGTTCCATCCAGGGCATCAAGCGCATCTCCAAGCCGGGCCTGCGTCGTTACGCAAAGTCCGATGCTCTGCCGATGCCGCTCGGTGGCCTTGGCATCGCAATCATCTCGACTAGCTCGGGACTGCTGACCCAGAAGGAATGCCTCGACCGAGGCATCGGCGGCGAGATCGTCGCTTTCGTTTGGTGAGAAAGGAGAGCTGAAACATGGCATCGCATATTGGTAAGCTCCCCGTCACCATTCCGGCTGGCGTGGAAGTCAAGATCGACGGTCAGTCCTTTACCGCCAAGGGCGCTAAGGGCACTGACTCCTACGAGATTCCTGAAGGCATCACCGCAGTGGTCGAAGGCAACGAAGTTGTCCTCACCCCGGCTGATGACCTGCGTCCGACCCGTGCAAAGCACGGCCTGGCTCGCTCCATCGTGGCGGGCATGGTCAAGGGCGTGCACGAGGGTTATGCCAAGACTCTGGAGATCGTCGGTACCGGTTACCGCGCCCAGATGAAGGGTAAGGGCATTGAGTTCTCCCTCGGCTATTCCCACACCATCACCGTCGAGCCGCCGGCAGGTATCGAATTCGAACTGCCGAACCCGAACCAGGTGATCGTCAAGGGCATCGACAAGCAGGCTGTTGGCCAGTGCGCCGCTAACATTCGTAAGCTTCGTGCTCCGGAACCCTACAAGGGCAAGGGCATCAAGTACGCGGATGAGCACATTCTGCGCAAGGCTGGAAAGGCTGGTAAGTAATGAGCGTCCAGATTCTCGGTAAGGGCAAGAAGGTCGCGCTTAAGCGCCGTCACGCTCGTCTGCGCAAGCACATCAGCGGTACCCCGGAGCTTCCGCGTCTGGTGGTTACCCGTTCCAACCGTCACATGGTTGCCCAGATCATCGATGACACCAAGGGTGTCACCCTGGTGAGCGAATCCACTCTGACCAGCGATTTCGCCGGTTTCGAGGGCACCAAGACCGAAGCCGCCAAGAAGGTCGGCGAACTGATCGCCAAGAAGGCTCAGGACGCTGGCATTACCGCGGTCGTGTTCGATCGTGGCGGCAACAAGTATCATGGCCGCGTCGCAGCTGTCGCTGAAGGCGCCCGCGAGGGAGGTCTGGCACTGTGAGCGACAACGAAAAGGAAACCCAAGTGGCTGAAGAAACTCAGAACACTCAGGCTGCCGCTGAGTCCAACAACGAGGACCGCAAGTCCCGTCGTGGCCAGCGCGGTGAGGGTCGTCGTGGCGAGCGTCGCAACCGTCGTGAGGAATCTCACGAGAACGAGATGCTCGATCGCGTGGTGACCATCAACCGTGTGTCCAAGACCCACAAGGGTGGTCGTACGTTCAGCTTCGCCGCCCTCGTGGTGGTTGGCGACGGCAAGGGCACCGTTGGTGTTGGCTACGGCAAGTCCCGTGAGGTCCCGGCTGCAATCGCCAAGGGCCAGCTGGATGCCAAGAAGCACATGTTCACCGTGCCGCGCATCAAGGGCACCGTCACCCACCCGGTGATCGGCCACGATGCCGCTGGCACCGTGCTGCTGCGCCCGGCTGCTCCGGGTACCGGCGTTATCGCCGGCGGTGCAGTCCGCGCCGTCATGGAATGCGCTGGCATCACCGACGTCCTGACCAAGTCGATGGGCTCCGCCACCGCCGTCAACGTGGTGCGCGCAACCGTCGACGCCCTCAAGAAGCTCGAAGAGCCGGAAGAGATTGCCGCACGTCGTGGCATGTCTCTCGAAGAGGTGGCTCCGGACGCGCTGCTGCGTGCTCGCGCCGAAGGCATCGCCGAGGCCCGCAAGGCTCGTGAAGAGGCTCAGGCCAAGGCTGCTCAGAAGGACGGTGAGTGATGACTAACCTGAACATCAAGCTGCACCACGGTCTGGTGAACTCCACTCCGAAGCAGCGTGCTGCGGCTCAGACTCTGGGCCTGAACAAGATCGGCAAGACCGTGACTCGTGAGGATACTCCGGCCCTTCGTGGCCAGCTGCAGGTCCTCCGTCACCTGATCACCGTCGAGGAGGCTGACTGATTATGGCAGACATTCTGCAGATGCATGACCTGAAGCCGGCTCCGGGTGCCAACAAGGATCGTATCCGCGTTGGCCGTGGTGAAGGCTCCAAGGGTAAGACCTCGGGCCGTGGCGACAAGGGCACCAAGAAGCGCTATCAGGTTCGTCCGGGCTTCGAAGGTGGCCAGCTGCCGCTGTACATGCGCCTTCCGAAGCTGCGTGGCTTCAAGAACCCGTTCAAGAAGGAATACCAGGTCGTCAACGTGGCTGTTCTTGCGGAACTGTTCCCGCAGGGCGGCGAGATCACCGTGGCTGATTTGGTTGCCAAGGGTGCCGTCCGCAACGGCTTCCCGGTCAAGGTCCTGGGCGACGGCGAGGTTTCGGCTGCCTACACTCTCAAGGGTGTCAAGGCTTCCGCTTCCGCCAAGTCCAAGATCGAGGCTGCTGGCGGCTCCATTTCCGAGGATTGATTCCAACGGAATGTAGCTGACTGAAGCTCAGACATGAGGCTTCCCCCGCTTTAGAGCGGGGGAAGCCTCATTCGTTTGCAGTCAAAATGCAATCATGCATGGAAAAACAAAAAACAGACGAATAATGACGAAAACGCCATATCGGTAGACGCCGTACGCTAGACTCGAGCGTTAGAGTCTGTTTTTGCACGTGTGCGCAGGTGCGCACGACGATGGAAGGAACCCCAGGTGAGGACGTTAATCCAGGCCTTGAAGACCAAGGAATTGAGGAATAAAATCCTCTTCACCCTTGGTATCATCATCATTTATCGTATCGGTTCATTCATCCCGACCCCTGGCGTCGATTACACCGTCGTCCAGCAGTGCGTCGGCAAGATGAACAACGCTTCTGAGAACTTTATCGGTCTGGTGAACCTCTTCTCCGGCGGCGCCATGCTGCAGCTGTCGATTTTCGCATTGGGCGTCATGCCGTACATCACCGCATCGATCGTCATCCAGCTGCTGCGTGTGGTCATCCCTCGTTTCGAGGCACTGCACAAGGAAGGCCAGTCCGGCGAAGCCAAGCTGACCCAGTACACCCGTTATCTGACCATCGGCCTTGCCGTGCTGCAGTCCACCACCATTCTGGTGACCGCACGTTCCGGCGCGCTGTTCAACTACCAGTGCTCTCAGGTTGTTCCGGACGGTTCCGTGTGGAACCTTGTGGTCATGGTGCTCATCATGACCGGCGGCACCGGCCTCATCATGTGGATGGCCGAATTGGTTACCGATAAGGGCCTCGGCCAGGGTATGTCCATCCTTATCTTCATGTCCATCTGCTCCGGCTTCCTGCCGCAGCTGTGGGAGATCGGCTGGGGCACCAACGGCACCGATGGCAATTGGGGCAAGTTCGCCGCGGTCGTCGGCACCCTGCTGGTCATCATGATCCTTGTCATCTACGTCGAGCTTGCCCAGCGTCGTATTCCGGTGCAGTACACCCGCCGTATGATCGGCCGCAAGATGTACGGTGGCTCCTCCACCTACCTGCCGCTGAAGATCAACATGAGCGGCGTCATCCCGCCGATCTTCGCATCCTCCATCCTGGCCGTGCCGACGCTGATCGCGCAGTTCGGCAATTCCGACCAGTCCTGGGTCAAGTGGATCAACTCCAACCTGGCCAACACCACATCCGTGTGGTACATCGCACTGTACGCGCTGATGATCGTGTTCTTCTGCTTCTTCTACACGGAGATCACCTTCAACCCGGACGAGACCGCCGACAACATGAAGCAGTACGGCGGCTTCATTCCGGGCATCCGCGCGGGAAGCGCCACCAGCAACTACCTGAGCTACGTGATGAACCGTCTGAACACGGTCGGCGCCGTCTACCTGCTGTTCGTGGCGCTTATCCCGACGGTGCTCATCATGGCGCTGAACCTGAACACCAAGCTGCCGTTCGGCGGAACCACCATCCTGATCATCGCAGGCGTCGGCCTCGACACCCTGCGCCAGGCCAAGGCCCAGACCGAACAGTTCCAGTACGCTGGCTTCCTGTTCGAGGACACCGACCACAAGGAAGGTAAGTAACCACTTGAATCGTGATGTCGTTTCCGTTGATCGGGAGCGGTATCACGATTTTTATGTTAAGTAATCCATCATCCGAAAATCCCCGTTGAGGGGAATGAACGAAACGGAGAACAACACATGCGACTGCTGATCATGGGCCCGCAGGGCGTAGGCAAGGGCACCCAGGCCGCTCTGCTGAGCGAGCACTACGGAATCCCGGCGATCTCCACCGGCGATATCTTCCGCTACAACATCAAGAACAAGACCGAGCTTGGCGTCGAAGCGCTCAAGTACATCGACAAGGGCGAGCTTGTGCCGGACGAGCTGACCAACAAGATCGTCAAGGACCGTCTGGCCATGGACGACGCCAAGAACGGCTGGATTCTCGATGGCTATCCGCGCAACGCCTCCCAGGTCGAGGCTCTCGACGCCATCCTGGGCGAACTGGACACCCCGCTTGACGCGGTCGTCGCACTGGATGCAGATCACGACGTGCTCATGGAGCGTATGAAGAAGCGCGCCGAAATCGAAGGCCGCTCCGACGACACCCCTGAAGCCATCGCCAAGCGTCTTGACGTGTACGCCAAGGAGACCGCGCCGCTGCTGGACATCTACCAGAAGCGCGGCCTGCTCAAGACGTTCAATGGCGTCGGCGCCGTCGACGAGATCCAGGCCACCATCGTGGCGGAGCTTGGCTGAAGGAAAAACCAAGCAGAATAACATATTTCCAACGAAAGCGGGAATCGCGACACGCCGAACGTGTCTTGATTCCCGCTTTCGTGTATTCTTGCAAGTTGGTGTGTCTTCGGGCACGCATAGTAATCGCCAAGGAACGGAACGAGGCTCATGGCTAAAGACGGTGTGATTGAAGTCGAAGGACAGGTAGTGGAAGCACTGCCGAACGCGATGTTTCGTGTTGAACTCGAAAACAAGCATATCGTGCTCGCAACCATTTCGGGCAAGATGAGGAAGAACTACATCCGCATCCTGCCGCAGGATCGTGTTGTGCTGGAGATGAGCCCCTACGACCTGAACCGCGGCCGTATTACGTACCGTTACAAGTAAAGGTACACAAGCAAAGGAAAACCATGAAGGTCAGCCCTAGTGTGAAGAGGATCTGCGAGAACTGCCGCGTGATCCGTCGTCACGGCCGCGTCATGGTGATCTGCGTCAACCCGCGCCATAAGCAGCGTCAGGGCTGAGAGCAGATCCAGCGGCATAAACAGTACAGGCGCTGAGTCACAGCCCGTGAAAGCGGGATGAACCCCGGGTACGCAGGCCCGGGCCGGGAAACCGGACGACTCGGTGCAAGACCTGCGGAAAACAGAAGGAATCGCAATGGCACGTCTTGCCGGAGTCGACATCCCCAATGAGAAGCGCATCGAGATCGCCCTCACCTACATCTTTGGTGTTGGTCGTACTCGTGCCAAGGAAACGCTTGCCGCGACCGGTATCAATCCGGACATTCGCGTCAAGGATCTGACGGATGAGCAGCTGATTACGCTGCGTGATTACCTTGAGGGTAACTACAAGATCGAGGGTGATCTGCGTCGTGAAATCGATGCGGACATCCGCCGTAAGATCCAGATCAACTGCTACCAAGGCCAGCGTCACCGTAAGGGACTTCCTGTGCGCGGTCAGCGCACCAAGACCAATGCTCGTACCCGCAAGGGCCCGAAGCGCACGGTCGCCGGAAAGAAGAAGGCCACCAAGTAATCGGTGGCTGACAGTTCAAGCCACGAGGCGTAAGCCTCATCGTTTGAACATCAAAGCAAATTCGTTATTAGGAAACGAGGGTCAATGGCAGCTCAAAAGCAAGCCGCGCGCAAGCCGCGTCGCCGCGACCGCAAGTCGGTCCCGGTTGGGCAGGCGCACATCAAGTCCACTTTCAACAACACCATCATTTCGATCACCGACCCGTCCGGCGCAGTTGTGTCCTGGGCGTCCGGTGGCGATGTCGGCTTCAAGGGCTCCCGTAAGTCCACGCCGTACGCCGCTGGCATGGCCGCCGAATCCGCAGCCCGCAAGGCTATGGAGCACGGTCTCAAGAAGGTCGACGTGTTCGTGAAGGGCCCGGGTTCCGGTCGTGAAACCGCCATCCGTTCCCTGCAGTCCGCCGGACTCGAAGTCGGTTCCATCACCGACGTCACCCCGCAGGCACACAACGGCGTTCGTCCTCCGAAGCGCCGTCGCGTCTGAGCACTAGAAGAAATCATCAATCCAACGCCGCTTATGGCCGGTGAGTGCACCACCGGCCTGAAGCTGAAAGGATAACCACAGTGCTTATCGCACAGCGTCCGACACTTACCGAGGAATCTCTCAACCCTCAGCGTTCCCGCTTCACCATCGAGCCTCTTGAGCCTGGTTTCGGCTACACGCTTGGCAACTCGCTGCGCCGTACCCTCCTGAGCTCCATTCCGGGAGCGGCTGTGACTTCGGTGCGTATCTCCGGCGTCCCGCACGAGTTCACCACTCTGCCGGGTGTTGAAGAGGACGTTACCGAAATCCTGCTGAACATCAAGGGCATCGTGCTCACCAGCGAATACGATGAGCCGGTTGTCATGTATCTGCGCAAGAGCGGCAAGGGCGAGGCCACCGCGGGCGACATCACCCCGCCGGCCGGCGTCACCATCGCCAACCCGGACATGCATATCGCTACCCTCGCCGAGGATGGCGAACTCGAGATCGAGTTCACCGTCGAGCGTGGCCGCGGCTATGTGCCCGCCCAGATGAACAAGCAGGATAACGCCGAGATCGGCCGCATTCCGGTCGACTCGATCTACTCCCCGGTGCTCAAGGTGAGCTATCGTGTGGAAGCCACCCGCGTTGAACAGCGCACTGACTTCGACAAGCTCATCCTGGACGTGGAGACCAAGCCGGCTATCTCCCCGCGCGATGCAGTCGCATCCGCAGGCTCCACCCTGGTGGAACTCTTCGGTCTGTGCCGTGAGCTCAACACCCAGGCTGAGGGCGTCGAGGTTGGCCCTGCTCCTGTGGCAGAGGAAACCAACCCGGAGATGAACATCCCGATCGAGGACCTGAACCTCACCCAGCGCAGCTACAACTGCCTGAAGCGCGAGGGCATCCACACGATCGGCGAGCTGGTCGCCCACACCGAGCAGGATCTGCTCGATATCCGCAATTTCGGTATGAAGTCCATCGATGAAGTCAAGGAGAAGCTCCAGTCTCTGGGACTCGCCCTCAAGGCTTCCCCGCTGGGTAACTTCGATGCCAATAATCTCGAAGGTGGCACCTTCTTCTCGCCGGAAGACGAGTGATCCGCCACTTTTGACCTAACCGCTTCGTTGGATTCGGACGTTCGGGCAACTGCCCACCTGAATCCAACGGGGCTTTCAAGGAGAAACAATGCCTACACCAAAGAAGGGTCCGCGTCTGGCCTCCAGCCCGGCTCATGAGCGTCTTATGCTCGCGAACATGGCCACCAGCCTGTTCCAGAACGGCCGCATCACCACCACCCTGCCGAAGGCCAAGCGTCTTCGTCCGCTGGCCGAGCGCCTGATCACGCTCGCCAAGCGTGGTGATCTGCACAACCGTCGTCGCGTGATGCGCGTCATCCGCAACAAGTCCGTCGTACACAAGCTGTTCACCGAGATCGCCGAGCAGATGGAGCAGCGCGAAGGCGGCTACACCCGCATCGTCAAGATTGCTCCGCGTCGCGGCGATGCCGCTCCGGCAGCCATCATCGAGCTCGTCACCGAGCCGGTGAGCCCGAAGCAGGCCGTGGTGAAGGAAGCCGAAGCCGCAACCAAGGTTGCCGCTGCCGAGGCTCCGGAAGCCGCCGCTGAAGAGGCTACTGCTGAGAACGCCGAGTGAATCGCTCTTAGCTGATTGAAGGCCGGGAATCGCAAGGTTCCCGGCCTTTGCCATATCTGCTGCCAAGACTGTCGCGCCACATGCCTCACTATGCCAGCCATTTGCTATGCTCAATGCCGTGAGACTACGCATCGATTTGGCATATGACGGTACCGGCTTCTACGGATGGGCGAAACAGCCCGAAATACGTACGGTACAGGGCGAAATCGAACGCGTGCTGCATACCATTCTTCGCGTACCGGAAGGAGACCCGACCGAACCGCTGCGCCTTACCGTGGCCGGACGAACCGACACCGGCGTGCACGCCTCGCATCAGGTATGCCATCTGGACGTCAACGAGGACGTGCTCAAACGCTGCGTCGGCCACATGGACGTGCCGCCCGTCATCGCGCTTACCCGCAGACTTCAGCGCATGCTGCCGGCCGATATCGCAATCCGCGGCATCGCACCCGCTCCGGACGGTTTCGACGCGCGTTTCTCCGCGTTGGAACGTACCTACGTGTACCGAATCGCCGATAGGTCAAGCGAGGTGGACCCCCGTACCAGAAACTTCGTATTGCATATCGACGATGAACTTGACCTCAAATCCATGAACGAAGCCGCTGCGATGACGATCGGCCTGCACGATTTCGGCTCGTTCGCCACCCCAAATCCGGGCGGCACCACCATACGCGAGGTGAAGACCGCGTATTGGCGTCGCGTGCCGCAGCGGACGCTTATCGACGACGGCATGACGATGGGGGAGCGGTACCGTACGCCGACCGTGGAATCGGGCCTCGTCTGCTTCGTGATCGTCGCCGACGCGTTTGCACGCAATATGGTGCGCTCCCTCGTCAACGGCTGCGTGCAGGTCGGTATCGGCAAACGTTCCCTCGACTGGTTTGCAGGAAAAATGGCGGCTCCGCTGCGCGAAGGCTCCACAGGACCGATCGCGCCGCAAGGACTGACGCTGGAGCATATCGAATATCCGGCCGACGACCAGCTGGCGGTCCGCGCCGAAGCCATTCGCGCCAAGCGCACACTGTAGCTTTATTGCGATTGTCACAGCCAGGTTACGGGCGCTTGTCATGTCCATTGCCGAGACATTGTCGTAACAGACCGTTTCGTTTTCCGGAAACGCTGGTTCGTTAGGTTTTTCTTCCATCAAGGCACGATGCCTCAGATTGGCATGCGTTCGCATGGGGTGGAAGGGAGCGCGGAACGATGATTGAATCCGCCGCACGAAGGTTGGCTTCGGAACTGGTCGATCGTCGGGAGTCGATCAACCGGGAGCTGAGCCGTAATGGCGTACGGTTCGGCATCTACAAGAACGGCGAGTACCATGACCGGCTGTTTCCGTACGATCCGATTCCGCGCATCATCGAATCGGACGAATTCGACAGAATGGAAGCCGGACTGAAACAGCGCGTCAACGCGTTGAACGCCTACCTGCGCGACATCTACTCCGACAAGCAGGCCATCAAAGACGGCATCGTGCCGGAAGAATACGTGTACACGTCCGCGGGATACTTTCCGCAAGTCAACGGCGTGACACCTCCGGGCGGCGTGTTCGCGCACATCGCCGGCGAGGACCTGGTGCAGGGGCAGGACGGGCAATGGTGGGTGCTGGAAGACAATCTGCGCATTCCATCCGGTGCCAGCTATCTGCTGTTCGCCCGCGATATCGAACGCAGAATCACGCCCAGCCTGTTCCGCAACGTACGTGTGCGCGACAATCGCGATTATCCACGACTGCTGCGCCAATCCATGGATTTCGTCTCCACCGACGGCATAGCAGTGGTGCTCACCCCCGGCAGGTACAATTCCGCGTTCTTCGAACATGCATACCTGGCCGAGAAAACCGGCGCGGCGCTCGCGTTCCCCGAAGACCTCGAAGTCGTGGACAACAAAGTGTACTTCCTCGACTATGCCGGCAGGAAACACCGCGTCGGCGTGGTCTACCGCCGTCTGTCCGACGAATATCTCGACCCGTTCGCGTTCAACCCGGATTCCGTGATCGGCGTGCCGGGAATCCTGTCCGCCTACAGGTCGGGCAATGTGGCGATCGTCAACGCTCCGGGCAACGGCGCGGCCGACGACAAGGCCATCTACTATTTCGTGCCGAACATGATCCGCTATTATCTCGGCGAAGAGCCGATTCTGCACAATGCGCCGACCTACATGCCGATGTTCGACAAGGACCGCAAGGAGGTACTCGACCGGCTCGGCGAACTGGTCATCAAGGATGTGGCGGAAGCGGGCGGCTACGGCGTCGTGTTCGGCTCATCGCTCGACCGGTCGCAACGAGAGGAACTGGCCGAACGCATCAAGGCCGAACCGCGCCGGTTCATCGCGCAGGAGGTCATCCAATTCAAGGACATCGACGTGGTGGACCCCGAAACCGGACAGATGAGCTCACGTAAATGCGACCTGCGCGCCTTCGTGGTGACCGGCAAGAACACGCACGCATGGTATTCGGGACTGACACGCTACTCGTCCATACCGGGCCAGATGATCGTCAACTCATCACAGGGCGGCGGTTTCAAGGACACCTGGGTACTGGCCAAAGAGACCGGCGTGGAGCATGATTACGCACCCGGCTCGGAGGTCGTGCGCGTGCTGGAACAGTCCCGCAAGCACTCGCTGGCACTCGTCACCGCGTCGAAGGCCGACAACCTGTTCTGGCTCGGCCGCTACACGGAACGCGTATTCACCACGCTGAGCCAATTCTTCCCCTTCTACGACCGTGTGATGGACACGGATGTGGACGCGTTCCGACCGTTCGCCCGCGCGCTCGACCTGCCGGAGGATTTCGAGGATTTCGACGCGTTCATCCACAGCTTCCTGTACGACGAGAAGAATCCGGATTCCGTACGCAGCGCCATCGTCTACGCGTTCAACAACGCGGTGATTCTGCGCCCCGAACTTGGTTCTCGCTCGTTGCAGCAGGTGGAGTTGGCCATGAGCTCCATAGTGGAGGCATCCGAATACGGCGGCACGGACGCGGATATCTTCAAACACCGCGACATCGCGGACAACATGCTCGCCTTCTGGGGAGGTGTGGAGAATTCCCCCGTCGAACCGACTCTGAAATCGTTCATTTTCGTGGGCAAATATCTGGAACGTCTGGATCTGTACACACGATTCGGATATTCCGTGGAAGAGCTCAAGGCGCCGCTCGCCAAACTGGGCAGCTACATCCTGCCGTTGAACGGTCTGCCGGTACCGCAATGCTTCGCCGAAGGATTGCGCTGGCTGGTCGGCCAGCTGCCGCAGCGGGGATATGCGGAGCTTGCGGAAAAACTGGGGATGCTGCTGAAAGATTTCGATGGGCGCATCTCCACGAAGGATCTGAAGGATCTGGGCATGCTCAACACGATGGACATGGACGCCGCGCGACTGTGAAGAATACGTGCCACAGCCATCGCACGGTGCGTGTATAACGGCTAGAACAAGGCCCACGGCGTGGAAAACGCCGAAGGAACGACAATAATCGCTGAGGAGACGATGTGAAGAAACTGGTGTTTGACTATGAGATGAAGCTCTCATTCAGCTCGCCCGTGACCGACCATCGCTTCCAACTGCGCTGCATTCCAGCCACCGGCCCACGCCAGCAGGTGATCGACGTGGCAGTCAAAATCGAACCGGATGTGGAACTCGAAACCGCCATCGATTCCTTCGATTCCGTGGTGATGACCGGATTCATTCCCGAACCGCACACCATGTTCAACTACTCGGTGACCGGCATCGCCTTCGTGGACAACGCGCATATCAAATCCGAAATCTACAAGCCGCTGTACCGCTTCAATTCGGCGTTGACAGTGCCGGGGCCGGCCATCGAAGCGTTGATCGGCATCTGCCATGAACGCATCGTGTCCCTGCCTGCCGACTGCACGCCGATCGACCAAGCCCGTGAGGTGATGGACGAGGTGTTCAAAACGTTCGTCTACACGCCGGCCTCCACCACCATCCGCACCACCGCCGAGGAAGCGTTCGCTCAACGCAAGGGCGTATGCCAGGATTACGCGCACGTCATGCTGTCCGTGTGCCGGCACGTCGGACTCACTGCCCGATACATCGCGGGATTGCTCGGCGGCGAGGGCGCCACGCACGCATGGGTCGAAATCTACCATGATGGACGTTGGGTCGGTTTGGACCCCACACACAACCGTATGGTCGACGACAACTACATCACCATCGCCCATGGCCGCGATTACCGCGACTGCATGCTCGACATCGGCATCTTCTCCGGCTGCGACGTCAAGCAGGACCAGTGGGTCAACGCTTCCGTGCACGAGCAGGGATACTGATTCCCCGACGTTTTCTCGATGCCGGATTCCGTATTTCGGCAGATGCAAAGCAGATAAACAAAAAGGCCGAAACGCCATTGTTTCAACCTTCATTGCATGCGGATAAGGCGAGATTCGAACTCGCGGAGGGGTTCGCCCTCACACGCTTTCGAGGCGTGCTCCTTAGACCGCTCGGACACTTATCCATTCGTCACCTGAAAACAAGCAACTTGATAATTGTGCCACAGTGGTGGCGATTGTCAAATCGGACTGGCTGCAACGGTGTGATTTCCGGCGTGTCTTGATTTGCGCCCGACTGTGCGTCCTTAGGCGAACAGCGCTTCGTCGAAGGAAGGATAGCCCCAATCAAGCGCCAATTCGACACGGTCCGCAATCAGACCGGCAAGCACGCCCAGGGATTGCGCTCGCGAATCCGTCGACTGTTTTGCATTGGTGACGCGTGACTGGGAATGATCGTTCGCGGCATTGGAGCTTCCGGCGATTGCCGTTATCTCGCTTCGCGCGCAGTTCATTTCGATGGTGGCGTCGGTCGGTGCCGTAAGGCCGGTGGCGGAATCGAGCATCGTGTCGGGGTGGGCGAGCAAGGCGGTGGCCTCGTACGTTTTCCTACGATCGTCAATGGCGCCCGAGAAGGATGCGAACCGTTGCGATGTGGTCTTATGACGATCGCTGATATCCAGCGTCGCATGGCCGCTGTTGCGGGCCGCCAGCACTTCCATGGCGAATCCGGCACGGTCTTCGTCCTGCGCGGCGGTGGCAAGGGACTTGGAATCGACGTCAAGCGATTCGACATCGTCAAAACGCGACAGCGTGATCGGCGCGACGGCCACCGACAGTTGATCGCCCAGTGCGCGAGCCATATGACGTGCCTGCGCGCTGCGCAACGTGCCTTCGGCAAAACGCGCCGGACATTGCGCCGCGGTGTTCGTCCATGCGGAGACCGCCTGCTGCGCCGAGAAATAGCGGCGGATGATGTGCTGATGCTGGTCGTGTGCGATCTTGTTATCGGCGGTGGCATCGAAATAGGCCTTCTCGCACGGGCTTTGCCGTTGTTCGGCTTCAGCCCTGCCTGCGATCCTGGGCATGGAGCATGCCGTCAGCGCCGGCATGAGGATAGCGGTGCAAAGCAATGCGCAGACGCGTTTCGCGATAAAAGAAACCGAGCGGAAAGAAGGGGTACGTGTCTGCATGAATCATTAGACTAATATCTGACTGTGACCATTGGGCCATGCGCTCGGAATAACTTCATATAGGAGGTCTTGGAAATATGGAACTGGACCTGGCAGGAATGCACCAGCTCGCCGCTGGGCAGGGAATTGATCCCGAGACGCTGGATGCCGCACTCTCGGAAGCATTGCGACTGGCATATCTGAAAACCCCTCACGCTGCGAAGCACGCTCGCGTCGAGCTTGATCCGCGTGCGGGAAGCTTCACCGTATGGGCCCAGGACGAGATTCCTGGCGAGCCGACTGAAGACGATCCCCATCCCGCGCCGACTCTGGGCGAGGAATACGACGACACTCCGCACGATTTCGGCCGACTGGCCGCTGCGACCGCTCGTCAGGTGATCAGCCAGCTGTTCCGCAAGGCCGAGGATGACAAGGTGTTCGGCGCGTTCTCCGGTCAGAAGGGCAAGCTCATCACCGGCATCGTGCAGCAGGACGTCAAGGACACATCCAACGTGCACGTGGCCGTCGGCGACGTCGAAGCCCTGCTGCCGCGCCGCGAGCAGGTGCCCGGCGAACGCTACCGTCACGGCGAACGTATCCGCGTGTACGTGGTGAACGTGGCCCGTGGTCTGAAGGGCCCGGAAATCGTGGTGTCCCGTTCCCATCCGGAGCTGGTCCGCCGCCTGTTCGAACGTGAGGTTCCGGAACTGGTTTCGGGAGCCGTGTCGATTATGGCCATCGCCCGCGAGGCGGGCGCCCGCACCAAGATCGCCGTCCGTGCCAACACCGAAGGCGTCAACCCGAAGGGCGCGCTGATCGGCCCCGGCGGAGCCCGAGTGCGCGCCGTCATGGAGAACCTCGGTCCTGAGAAAATCGATATCGTCGACTGGTCCGCGGATCCGGCGAAATTCGTCGCCGCGGCGCTGTCTCCGGCCGTCGCCACCGGTGTGCAGGTGATCAGCGAGAAGAACAAGACGGCCATCGCCTTCATCCACGATGACCAGCTGTCCCTGGCTATCGGCAAGGAAGGCCAGAACGCACGTCTTGCGGCCAAGCTGACCGGCTGGAAGATCGGCATCGAATCCGCTGAGGCGCATGCCAAGAAGATGGCCGAATCGGCGGACCATTCCGATGGGGAAACCGAGGAATAAACAACACTTCCGGTAGACAACAAGCCCGTGGACGTACAATCCACGGGCTTGAGTATGCTGGACTCGACAATCCAAAGCGTGACGGCCATGCTGTCATGCCCAGGGAAAAGACGAGGTATCACGAACATGGTTGCACGATGAGAAGGAACAAGCTCGCCGTGAATCAGTAGCGGTCGCGCCCGTATGCGCGCGGCCCAAGATAGGAGAATTGAGTGCCGAAAGCACGCGTATATGAACTTGCCAAGGAACTTGGCGTTGACAGCAAAACCGTTTTAAGCAAACTTGAGGCGATGGGCGAATTCGTGAAGTCCGCATCGTCTACCGTTGAACCTCCCGTTGCACGCAAGCTGAGGAACGCATTCGCGTCCAGCGGACAGGGCAACGCATCTGATTCCAAGAAGCCGGGCCATACGGCCAAGAAGCCTGCCGAACCGGCATCTCATTCCATGCCAAAGCCGGCCGCTCCGTCAGCACCGAAGCCGGCTGCCCCCGCAGCGCCGAAGCCGCGTCATGCCGCTTCCAAGTCCGATGCCCCGAAGCCGGGTCATCGCGCGCCGCGTCCAGGCGAATCCCGCCAGCATGGCAATCGTCCTAACGGCAACGCCCCGCGTCCGCAGGGTGGAGACCGCCGCCAGTCCGGTCGCCCGACGGCCGTTCCGGGAGCTCGCCCCCAGCATGGCAACGCCCCGCAGGGCGGCAACAACGCCAACGGCGCGAAGCCGCACACCCCGGGACCGCGCCCGGGCAACAATCCGTTCAGCCGCAAGCAGGGCATGCACACCCCGACTCCGGGTGATATTCCGCGTCCGCATCCGATGAACCGTCCGAGCGTCAACAATGGCGAAGGACGTCGTGGCGGCCGTCCGGGTCAGGGCGGCGGCCAGCGTGGCGGCTTCCGTGGTCGTCCGGGTCAGGGCGGCGCGAAGCCGGGCCAGTGGGGCCAGCATCGTCCGGGTCAGGGCGGCGGCCAGCGTCCCGCCGGCGGCGGCAATCGTTTCGGCGGCAATGGCGGCGGTTTCCAGGGCGGCAACAGCGCTCCGAGCAATGGTCCGGCACGTGGTGGCCGCGGCCGCGGCGGCGCTGCAGGCGCGTTCGGACGTCAGGGAGGCAAGTCCTCGAAGGCGCGTAAGAACCGTCTGGCGAAGCGTCAGGAATTCCAGGAGATGAAGGCTCCGGTCATCGGCGGCGTGCGCATTCCGACCGGCAACGGGCAGGAAGTCCGTCTGCGTCAGGGCGCGTCCCTCGCCGATCTGGCCGAGAAGATCAACGTCAATCCGGCGGCGCTGGTCACCGTGCTGTTCCACCTTGGTGAAATGGCCACGGCCACCCAGTCCCTGGATGAGGCCACGTTCCAGATCCTCGGCGAGGAAATCGGCTGGAACATCAAGATCGTGTCCGCCGAAGAGGAAGACAAGGAGCTGCTGCAGCAGTTCGACATCAACCTGGACGAAGAGGAACTGCAGGAGGACGGGGATCTGAAGCCGCGTCCGCCGGTCGTCACCGTCATGGGCCATGTCGACCACGGTAAGACCCGACTGCTCGACACCATCCGCCGCACCAACGTCATCGAAGGCGAAGCCGGCGGCATCACCCAGCGCATCGGCGCATACCAGGTGACCGTCAACCTTGAGGGCGAGCCGCGCAAGATCACGTTCCTCGATACCCCGGGCCACGAAGCCTTCACCGCAATGCGTGCCCGTGGCGCCGAACTCACCGACGTCGCGATCCTCGTGGTCGCCGCCGACGACGGCGTCATGCCGCAGACCGTGGAAGCCATCAACCACGCCCAGGCCGCGCATGTGCCGATCGTGGTGGCCGTCAACAAGATCGATAAGCCGGGCGCCAACCCGGACAAGGTCCGCGGCCAGCTCACCGAATACGGTCTGGTTCCGGAAGAATACGGCGGCAACACCATGTTCGTCGACATCTCCGCGAAGCAGGGCACCAACGTCGACAAGCTGCTCGAAGCGGTGCTGCTCACCGCCGACGCCGAGCTCGACCTGCGCGCCAACCCGGATATGGACGCCCGTGGCGCCACCGTCGAAGCCCGACTTGACAAGGGCCGTGGCGCCGTGGCTACCGTGCTGGTGCAGTCCGGTACCCTCCACATCGGCGATGCCATCGTTGCCGGCACCTCCTACGGTCGTGTCCGCGCCATGCTCGACGAGAACGGCAACCACATGCAGGAAGCCGGTCCGTCCACCCCGGTGCAGGTGCTGGGTCTGACCTCCGTGCCGACCGCAGGCGACCTGTTCCTGGTGGCCTCCGACGACCGTACCGCACGTCAGATCGCCGAGAAGCGTCAGGCCACCGAGCGTGCGGCCCAGCTGGCCAAGCGCCGCAAGGTCGTTTCCCTCGAAAGCCTCAAGGAGCAGTTCGCCAAGTCCGAGGTGGATATGCTCAACATCGTCATCAAGGGCGATTCCTCCGGTTCCGTCGAGGCTCTGGAAGATTCCTTGATGAAGATCGAGGTGTCCGACGAGGTCGGCATCCAGGTGATCCACCGCGGCGTCGGCGCCATCACCCAGAACGACGTCAACCTGGCCACCGTCGACAAGGCCGTCATCATCGGCTTCAACGTCCGTCCGAACCGCCAGGTGGCGGATCTGGCCGAACGCGAAGGTGTGGAGATCAAGTACTACTCGATCATCTACAAGGCCATCGAGGACATCGAAGCATCCCTCAAGGGCATGCTCAAGCCGGAATACGAAGAGGTCGTCACCTCCCACTCCGAGATCCGCGAGATCTTCCGCTCCTCCAAGTTCGGCAACATCGCCGGCGTCATGGTTCAGGACGGCGAGGTCAAGCGTGGTACGAAGTGCCGTATCCTGCGCAACGGCATCGCCACCGTCAACGACCTCGAGATCTCCTCGCTGCGTCGTTTCAAGGACGACGTCACCTCCGTCAAGGAAGGCTACGAGGCTGGCATCAACCTCGGCACCTTCAACGACATCGAGATCGGCGATATCATCGAGACCTTCGAAATGCAGGAAATCGAGCGTAAGTAGCCGAGTGCTTCGAGCTTCGCATCGATAACTAGGTAAGGAACGCCCACAGCCGGTTCACGACTGCGGGCGTTCCGTGATACAACAAGAACTTTTCACCAAAAGGACAGCAATGGCAGGAACCAATCCCCGCGCCGCGCGCATCGCGGCGTTGATTCAGCGTGTGATCGCATCGTCCATGGAGGCGCAGCTGCACGACAAGCGACTGGCCAACGTGACCATCACCGAAGTGCGCGTCACCAACGATCTGCAGATCGCGAAAGTCTACTGGACCCAGCTCGGCCACGAAGGACACGAGCAGGGCGAACGCCGCCGCGCGCAGCAGGCCCTGAACCAGGCCAAAGGACGCCTGCGTTCCCTGGTAGGCACCAAGGCCGGACTGCGACTCACCCCGCAACTGGAATTCATCTTCGACGAAGTGCCGGGCGAGGCCCATGAGATCGAGGACATCCTCGCGCTCGCACACAAGCGCGACGAAGAACTCGCCAAGTCCCGCGCCAACGCGCAATACGCCGGCGACGCCGATCCGTACAAGCACGACGAGCCCGATGATGACGACTTCGACGATGATGACGATGTCGAGGTCGAGGATTGGGACGATGACGACGAAGCCTGACAACTCCGGTCTGCTGGTCATCGACAAGCCGCAGGGCGTCACCAGCCACGATGTGGTCGCGGCGGTGCGTGGCGCCCTGCACATGAAACGCGTCGGCCATGCCGGCACGCTCGACCCGATGGCCACCGGCGTGCTGGTGGTCGGCTTCGGCAACGCCACACGTCTGCTCAACTACATCGTCGACCACGACAAAACCTACCTGGCCACCATCAGACTCGGCCAGCGCACCACCACGGACGACGCCGACGGCGAACTGCTGCCGGGGGAGGGAACTATCGCCGAATTCCCTTCACGACAGACCGTTGAAGACGTCATCGCCCATCATTTCACCGGGCGCATCGAGCAGGTGCCGAACTCCTATTCAGCCATCAAAATCAACGGCCAGCGCGCCTATGATCTGGCCCGAGAAGGCAAGGATGTGGACCTCAAGGCTCGTCCGGTGACCATCTCGGAATTCAGCGTTTCGGCAGTGCGATACGGCTATGCTTCGACCACATGCGCGGGATCACCGCTTGCCGATGCCATCGAAATCGCCCCGGAGGAATCCTGGCATGCCGAAACCGACGGGCAAAACGAACCGAACATGCAGCCAGTCATGGAACTCGACGTGACCGTGACCTGCTCGGCCGGCACCTACATCCGCGCACTCGGCCGCGATCTGGGCGCCGAACTCGGCCTCGGCGGCCATCTGACCATGCTGCGCCGCATCCGCGTCGGGCGTTTCTCGGTGAACATGCCAAACGTCATGACCGCCCATACGGAAGCCAAAACCTTCACCAACCGCGAAGGCATCGAAGTGACACGCAACCGTGCGGTGCTTGACGATGCCGAGCATGCCGTTGACCACGCACTCGACCTGGTCGCCAGCGCGGCCGCTTCCATGGACATGCTTCCCGTCACCGAACAGGAGGCGACGGACCTGCGGTTCGGCCGTAGAATCGCCCACGACATCCATACGACCATGGCCGCGTACGTTCCCGAAACCAACGATCTGGTGGCGATCGTGGAACGCGCCAAACGTGGCGAGACCAAGCCGGTCGCGGTCTTCAACTGAAACAATCAAGACCGGCCGGCACGCAATACGAACACGACAAACACACGGACAATACGCAAAGAAGGACACATGAAGACGATCACGCTTACCCCCGATGCCAGCGGCATGGTGGATTGGCCGACCCTGAGCAACGACAAGAAGTCCGTGGTGACCATCGGCTCATTCGACGGCATGCATCAGGGACATCAGGCGGTCATCCGCCGTGTGGCCGAACTCGCCGAACAGGAGCAGGCGTTCTCCGTGGTGGTGCTGTTCGACCCGCGTCCCGCGCTGGTGCACGCTTACGCCGCCAAACATGACGGTCAGGAACCGCCCGCAGGCACGCCTGACACGCAGGCGCTGACCAGTGTGAACGAACGGCTGCGCGCCATCGACGCCATCGGCGTGGACTACACGCTCATCGTGCGCTACACCATGGCATTCGCCGCGAAATCATATCGCTTCTTCCTTGGCCAGATGGTCGGCAAACTCGGCATGCGCACGCTGGTGCTCGGCTCCGACGCCGCCATGGGCGCGAACCGCGCCGGAAACGTGAAGGCCATTGAGAATCTGGCGCTCGCCACCGGCGTGTTCCAGCTGGAGGTCGTGGACGATTTCGGTCCGGGGCTGACCCGAGTGCCGGTCAATGCGAAGCCGGTGATGCCGTCCGAACCCGGCGAGCCTTCCGACCCTCTGGAGGGGGCTTCCAAGGCCGAACGACGCGCATGGAGCAAGAAGCATCAGGCCAAGGAGGTGCGCACGTGGAGCTCCACCAATGTGCGCTATCTGCTGAGCCAAGGCCGTATCAAGGACGCAGACGCGATACTCGGCCACGCGCATGCCGTGGAAGGCACCGTGGTGCATGGCGAGGAACGCGGCCGCACCATCGGATTCCCGACCGCCAATCTGAGCGAGAACGTCGCCGGATACCTGCCGGTGGACGGCGTGTACGCCGGCTGGCTGGTCGATTTGGGGGAGAAGTCCGCTGACGGTGGCGAAGAAGCCGGGGAGAAGCCGGCCGACGGCGTATCGCAGCAGTATGATGCTTCGTCCGTCAACGCGCGCGTGGACATGCAGTCGCCACACCGCTGGCCGGCGGCCATCTCCATCGGCACCAAGCCGACGTTCAACGAGGACGGTGACGCCGAACGCGTGGTGGAAGCCTACGCCATCACCGATGACTGGTTGGACCTGTACGGCCATCAGGCGCGCGTGGAATTCGCTGGATTCCTGCGCCCGCAGATCAAATTCGATTCGGCCGACGATCTGGTGGTCGAGCTGAAACGCAACGTCGAGGAGACGAAGCGCCTCACCGCTTGAGACGGATCGGTTCGATTGATTTGATTGGTTCGATTGACGCGAATCATTGACGCCATCCGTGTTTTGTTACCCAAACGGGCTTTCCCGGGTTGCAAAAAGCGGATGGCGATGCCGTTTGGGCATCGGCGACCTATCGCAGAATCGCGGCCAACGCGTCCTGCAACGTATCCGCCTGCACCACGCCCATTCCCGGCACGGCGACGTTCTTGCGCAGCGTCGGCACAACGGCGGTGGTGAAACCAAGACGCGCCGCCTCACGAAGCCGATATTCCAGTCTCGGCACCGGGCGCACCTGCCCGGTCAACGAAATCTCGCCGATCGCGCACGTCGTGCGGGGAATCGGTTTCGATTTCGCAGCGCTCGCCAACGCGGCCACAATCGCCAGATCGCAACCCGGCTCACGCGCCTGACCGCCGGCGATTGTGGAAATGTACAGGTCGTTGGCCAGCAGATTGATGCCACCGTGACGATATAACACCGCCACCAGCATGGCGATACGGTTGGAGTCCACACCGTTCGCCGCACGACGTGGCGTCGGCAGCACCGACTTGGTGACCAGCGCCTGCACTTCAATCGGCAGACTGCGATGCCCATCCAACGTGAACGTCACGCACGTGCCATCCACCTGCGTCGCCGCAGAACCATTGCCGGTTGATAGGAACAGGCCGGACGGATCGGTCACCTCCTCAATGCCCTCGCCGCTCATATCGAAACAGCCGACCTCATCGGTCGGTCCGAAACGGTTCTTCACTGCACGCAGCATACGCAACGCGGTTTCGGCATCGCCTTCGAACTGACAGACCACATCCACCAGATGCTCCAACGTACGTGGACCTGCGATCGAACCATCCTTGGTGACATGACCCACCAAAAGCACTGGAATATCAAGGGTTTTGGCGGTGTCAATCAGCGCGCTCGCCACTTCGCGCACCTGCGTGGATCCGCCGGAGATGCCATCGACGTCCTGCGAGACGATGGTCTGCGCCGAATCGACGATGGCCAACGCCGGCTTGAACTGTTCGATAAGCCCCAACACCGTGGACAGATCCGTGGTGGAGGCGAGCAGTAGATTCGGCTCCATGGCGCCGATGCGCGACGCGCGCATGCGGACCTGCGCCTGCGATTCCTCGCCGGAAATATACAGTACGGTATTGCGCTCGGTGGCGAACGCCGTCAGCCTCGCCACATTGCCGGCGGTTTCCAGCAGCAATGTCGATTTGCCGATGCCCGGCTCTCCTGCGATCAGCGTGACCGATCCCGGCACGATGCCACCGCCGAGCACGCGGTCGAATTCCGAAAATCCTGTGGCGATTCTGGAGATGTTCTCCGTGCCTATGTCGGTGATCGGCCTCGCCGCGGACGATGCGACCGGATGCGATTGCGTGCGCGAGGTCCGTCCCGGAGCCGCGGTACGCGAGCCTGCCGCGGGACGGGCTTCATGGAATTCCTCAATGGTGCCCCATTGACCGCATTCGGGGCAGCGGCCGAGCCACTTCGGGCCGCTCCAGCCGCATTCGGAACAGAGGAATTGCGAGGACGTCTTTGCCATATCGCCGACAATACGGAGGTTTTGGGACAAGACGTTCGCGGGTGGCGTACTCGTTGCACAGACATTGCGCTGAAAACCGTTTCGGGAACTGGATTCCATGACTTCGAGGGGATGGTTGCGCGTCTTATGGCTGTGAAAGAATGACAAGCATGTCTGATACGCAGAATTCCTCTTCGCATGGCAAATTGATTGCCGCCGTCGTAGCAGCCGCGCTTGTGGTTGTGCTTGCTTTGATTTCCGCATTTGTGTGGCCTGGTTGGGCCTTGAACAAGAACGGACAGGCCGGTCAGGCCGGTCAGACGAGCCAGCAGGCTTCCACTTCGAACGGTACGGACGGCGACAAGACGGAGCCCGCCAAACCGTCGATCGATGCCGTGGCATTGCCCGACGGGGCCAGCGAGCTGCTCAAGGCCATGCCGGATTCCGTATTGAATTACGCGCGTACCAAGGCTGACGCCAGCACGACGTGGTCCAGCACCTCTCCCGTCGAGGAATACGCGTTGACGTATTCCACCGGCAAGAAAGGACAGGACGTCACGCTGGAAGTGGGCCAGTGGAACGACGGCGACAAGGCGAAATCCCAGTACGACACGCTGGCTGAAGCCATGACCGGCAAGGAGCTGGGAAGCGGCAACGTGAAGGTTTCCGGCAAGACGACCGGCGCCTACAGCGCCAAAGCCGATCCGGACGACGATACCAAGGCCGTTGCCGTGTGGCGCAACGATACGGTGGTTTTCTATGCCACCGGCGCGAAGAACGACATCCAGCGTTTCTACCAGCAGTTCCCCCTGTAACGTCGACGGAATCGTCTCGATGGCGAATCGCGGCCGGCTGATGGAATATCACGCGGAAAACGAAACGTGATTTTCCACCATATGAATGTCTGCGCGCGTATTCGTCCCCGAAGCAGTGTAGTATTGGGCAAGTTGCAAACTTTTACCCTTTGAGTTTAAGGAACGGAGGCTGAGATGGGCTCGGTCATCAAGAAGCGCCGCAAGCGCATGAGCAAGAAGAAGCATCGTAAACTGCTTCGTAAGACTCGCCACCAGCGCAAGTAGTCTTCAGGCGCGTGTGAAGCGTCCGCTCAAACAAAATCCCGCGATTCCTTTCGGAGTCGCGGGATTTTTGCTATCTGCGCGGCGGTGTCGGCCGGTATATTCCACACCAGCCGACACGCCTGCCTGTCAGGATCTCACTTGTTGGGGTTGTCCATCACGCGCGGGCCGTTCGGATCGCCGACGATGACCTGGTCCACCATGTTCAGGAACAGGCCGTGCTCGACCACGCCGACCGTGGTGATGAGGTCCTGCGCGAGCTCCTGCGGGTGGTCGATGCGCTCGAGGTGCAGATCCACCACATAGTTGTTCTCATCGGTGCGCACCGGCTCGCCGTTCGCGTCGAGACGCAGCACCGGCTTGTAGCCCTTGGCCTCGAACTTCTTGACGACCTGGCCTGCGCCGAACGGAATCACCTCGACCGGCAGCGGGAACTTGCCGATGGTGTCCACGACCTTGGACTCGTCCACGATCCACACGATCTTGTTGGAGTTGGTGGCCACGATCTTCTCCCACAGGAGAGCCGCACCGCCGCCCTTGATGCCGTTGAAGTTCTTGTCCACCTCGTCGGCGCCGTCGATGGTCACGTCGATATGGTCGACGTCATCGATGTTGACGATCTTGATGCCGTAGCCTTCGGCCTGCTCCTGGGTGCGGCGGGAGGTGGTGACGCCCGTGAACTCGAGGCCTTCCTCCTTGACGCGACGACCGAGCTCGTCGACCAGGAAACGCACGGTCGAGCCGGTGCCCAGACCTGCGATCATGCCGTTCTGAATCAGCTTTGCAGCCTCGATGCCGGCCGCCTTCTTCAGCGCGTCCTGCTGTGCCTTGTCCATGATCCTCCTTCGATATGGGGTTAAGACCGTCTCCATACTATCGGATGCGTTGATTTTCAAGGCGCGAATGGTTGGTTGCGGGAGCAGGTGTCTGTTTTGGACTGCGGAAAAGTTTTCACGGAATGTTTCACGGTCCTGCGTGAGGTGGCGTGCAAAAAAAGACGCGCATGAAATGACATGTGGGGAGCGGCTTGCGTAAAGCGGCTCCCCACATGTCTCGCTCAGCTATGTTTGACCGCGAACGGCGCCTCGTCCAATACCAGCGTGCCGTCACCCATCACATAGCCTTCCACGGCGATATACCCACGGATGAGACGTGGATTGCCGTCGAAGGTCGGGCTGGATTCCGGTGGGGGAGTGAACCGCACCGTACCCGACACCGACAGGCCCGATGGGCTTGGACGATGCGGCAGTTTCGGCAGATCCTGCGATTGCGATGAAGCTGCCTGTTCCGGTGCCGATTCTTCGTCGTCTTGCGATTCGCTGCGCGATTCGTTCGCATTCTGCGGTACGGCCGTGCTGTCCGTGTCCGTGCCGTCCGCGTTGCCAGTCACCGGCTTGTCGTTCTCGTCGCCTTCACGGGGAAAATAGTCGGGTTTGACCAGCATCTGCGCATAGGATTGATGCGGTTCACCGGATTCGTCCGTTTTCCCGGATTCGTCCGGTTCGGCTGGACCGCCCGCGTCCGGGAAGCTGGATTCGGGTATGACCTTCGTCGCTTCGGTCTCAAGCATTGTGGTGGTTTCCGCCGGTTCGGTCTCGAGCACGGTCGTTTCCACCGCATCATCTGCGTCGTCATCGGTTGTCTGTCCGAAATCCGCAAGGTCGTGGGAAACGCCTTCCGGCTCCGCCAGCATGCTGGCGATCGAACGCGGCTTCGTGCTGTTGCTGGAATTGGCGGTATCGGCACCGGAATCGCCGGTGCCGGTCGTGGCGGAATCGCCTTGTCCGCGTCCCATGTGGTATTCGGCGGCGCTGATCGCACCATCCATCAGCATCCTCGCATCCTCGGGAACATCGGTGCCACGCGAATACTCGGAAGCCAGCAGCGACTGCCATCCTTCCAACGGCAGATAGCCTTCGCGCACATGCGAACGGCAATCGCCCGCATACGTGCGTGCCAGCTCGTCCACTTTCTCGTTGCCCGCGTTGCCGGCATGACCCTTGACCCACACGAATCGCACCGACCCCGCCCTATGCGCGATCTCATTGTCGATGGCGCGGATCAAATCGGCGTTCTTCACCGGTTTCTTCTGCGAATTCTTCCAGCCGTTGCGCTTCCAACCCTGCACCCACTTGGTGGAGCAGTTGATCGCATACTGCGAGTCGGTCTCGATCACCAGGTCTTCGGAACCGGGATGCGCTCGCAACGCCTCCAGCACGGCGCATAATTCGCCGATCTGGTTGGTGCCGTTCGTCGCGCCGCCGGCATCGCAATCGCCGGCATGCTCGTGCCCCGGCTTGCCGCCTGCCGCGGGCTCGTGGTCGGCCCAGGCCCAACCCATCGGACCATTCGGATTGCCAAGCGCGGAACCGTCTGTTGAAACCGTAATCGTCATGCTTCTACCCTACGAAAGCCGCGCGACTCGCCGTTTGCCCGTCATACCGCATCGTCCGCCATGCGGTATCGCCTATCGATACCGCATGGCAACGGCATATGCGATTAGTCGCCGAGACACAGCATGACGGAGGCGCGGAACATGCCGTCGCTGTGCTCGAAGGAGGCCGTGCCATGGTGCCGTTCGGCCGTCTCTCGTACGGTGGCGGTGCCCAGCCCCGTGCCACCATGTTTGGTCGAGACGAGATCGCCGTCGATCTGTTCGATGCTGGTATCGGCTTCGCCGTACGTGTTGTCCACCGTGATGAACAGGGCCGCCGGAGGGCCGGAACGATACCGGATGCGCACTTTGAGCCGCCTCTCGCCCTGCGTTTGCTGGGTGATGGCCTCCGTGGCGTTCTCCAGCAGATTGCCGACCATGGAGCATAATTCCGCGTTGTTGATGTTGATGTATTGCGGCACCGCCGCTTTGACGTCCACATCCGCACCCAAATGCCGGACCCAATCGCAATAGTAGACAAGCACCGCGTTCAGCGACGCATGCTCGCAATACTGCATTGGTGCCGGTTGCAGCAGCCGGTGTTTGGACATCTCATCCAGATATGAGCGGATGCCATCCATGTCTTCAGCCGCGGCCAACGCCTGCAGTGAGTGGATGTGGTGACGCACGTTGTGCTTGATCTGACGCGCCTCACGGATCCGCTCGTTCATGTGTTGCAGCTGCAACGTCTGCAAAGCCTCATAATGCTGTCGCCTGCGGGCCGCGAGCAGACGGTCCGACTGCTGAATCATGTACCAGATGAGGAAATACGCCAACACCATGAAACAGGAATAGACCACCGCCACGGTGAACGCGATTTCCAGCATATGCGAGTCCAGCAGCGTGGAATTGTCCGCCGGCATGCACCACACCACAATCGCGGACGAAACGAACGGAAACAGCCAGATAAGCTGCCAGAAGCCTTTGCTGATGGATGGGGAATCGAATGTGGCTGGAATCGAATCATGCAGCGGATGCCAAAGCGAGACCAGTGCGATGACGTCAAGCAGCAGCAGATTGACCAGTCCCGGCCAGCCGACGCGGAGATTGGTTGAATCCGCGCCAAGAACGGCCACATCGATGACGAGCGACAGATAGTAGACGATCGCCACCATGTAGGAAGCCGTGGCCACAATCAGCAACAGTTGCCGCCATGGCAGTTCGGTCAGCCATCGCAGGACCAGCAGCACAAGCGGCGCGGTCGGAATGACCGTCCACAGTGATGGGATGCCCAGAGTGCCGCACAGCACGCCGCATAGCAGGAACCAGACCAGTCCGATGGACATGAACAGTGTGCCGTTACGGCGTGGATTGTCCATGTGACTCCATGCCATGATGAGGCACAATGCCAGGCCGGACAACGCGTTGAGCTGCTCTCCGATGGCGAAGAACAGACCTGACGGGGTGGTTTGGGCGATGCCGTTCCGGATGATTTCGCCGAGTGGTGCGAACATGTCAGTCCTCCGTACGCATGCGGGTGAACGTGTATTCCGCGTATGCGCGGCAGGTGGTGGTCACCGCCGTTTTCGTGATGGGAATGCGTTTGCCGCCTTTCATGACGAACTGCGCGTTGGTGATGCCGGACACGTAGTCGAAGTTGACGAGCACGCCTCGCGCGGTGCGGTAGAAGTTGTCGAACACGGTGAGCCGTCGGTCCACATCGGAGAAATTGGTGCGGATTTTGGTCTGGGTGCCGTCCGCGAACGTAAATTCCACGTAGTGCGCGTTGGACAGGGCGTATGCGATGAGCCGCCGGTCCATGGTCACGGCCGGATTGCCGAACGCCACATGCCAGCTGGAATCCACCGTGCCGGGCGACTGCGCCTTTGCCAGATGGGTGACCGGCGGTTTTGCCTTCAGCTGCTCCTCGACGCGTTCCATGGTGGCTTCGAAGGTTTTGCGATTGACGGGCTTGAGCAGATAACCGCTCGCCTGCACCTCGTAGCCGAGCACCGCGAAATCGGTGCTGGACGTGATGAAGACGATCGCGCAGTCGTCGTTCTGATTGCGCAGCAGCCGCGCTATGTCCAATCCGGTGGTGGCATGCGGCAGATTCTCGTCGCTGAGATAACAGTCGAGCAGCAGCAGGTCGTAACGGCTGTTCTTCCAGCTTTCGATGAACGATTTCGCGTCGGGGAAAACGTCACAGACCGTTTGCATGGCATTCCTGCCGGCGGTTGCGCCGACGTTCCGGCCGTTGAAGTATTCCGCGCACATGGTGGCGATCAGTTCGCGTTCGGCAGGGTGATCCTCGACGATGGCGATGCGCACGTTCCCTCCTTGCTGTGCCGTGATTGCGCGGATGACGTTCCGGCTCTGCTTCCAAGCGTACCGGGAGAGGGAAATACGGGGTGCCGCGGAGCTTGCGTTTCATGCCAGAAAAGCACGTTTCGTGCCATACGGCGGATATCGACAACGAAAAAGACCCGCTCCATACGGAACGGGTCTTTTCGCGCTACGCCTTGATTACTTGGCGGAACGCCGTATCACTCGGCCAGAGCCTTGTCCACGACCTCGGTGGCCTCGGCGAGCACCTTGTCCAGAGCCTCAGGGGATTCGAAGCTCTCGGCGTACACCTTGTAGATGTTCTCGGTGCCGGACGGACGGGCGGCGAACCAGTTGTCCTTGGTGGTGACCTTCAGACCGCCGATCTTGGCGTGGTTGCCCGGAGCCTCGGTGAGCTTGGCGGTGATGTCCTCGCCGGCCAGCTGGGTGGCCTCGACGTCGTCGCCGGTGAGCTTGGCGAACTTCTGCTTCTGCTCGAGGGTGGTCGGGGTATCGACGCGCTTGTACCAGCTTTCGCCGAAACGCTCCACCTGCTCCTGGTGCAGCTGGGCCGGGTTCTTGCCGGTCTTCGCGGTGATCTCAGCGGCCAGCAGGTCCGGAATCAGGCCGTCCTTGTCGGTGGTCCACACGCGGCCGTCCTTACGCAGGAAGGACATGCCGGAGCTTTCCTCGCCGCCGAACGCGACCTCGCCCTTGAACAGCGGGTCCACGAACCACTTGAAGCCGACCGGAACCTCAACGAGCTTGGCGTCGATGGAAGCGGCCACGCGGTCGATCAGGGAGGAGGAGACCAGCGTCTTGCCGATGCCGGCGCCTTCCGGCCAGCCCGGACGATTGCCGCCGAACAGATACTCCACGCACACGGCGATGTAGTGGTTCGGGTTCATGACGCCCCAGTTCGGGCAGACGATGCCATGGCGGTCGGCATCCGGATCGGTGCCGCCGACCAGATCGTACTTGTCCCAAGCGCCGTTGTTGAGGGAATCGACCAGACCCTTCATCGCGTACGGGGAGCTCGGATCCATGCGGATCTTGCCATCATGGTCGATGGTCATGAAGCTCCAGGTCGGGTCGACCTGCGGACGCACCACGTCGATGGTCAGGTTGAACTTCTCGTTCATCAGCGGCCAGTAGTTGACCGAAGCGCCGCCGAGCGGGTCGATGCCCAGGCGTACGCCGGAGGAGCGGATCACGTCGAAGTCGATGACGTTCTCCAGATCGGCCACATAGTGCTCACGGAAGTCGAAACGCTCGACCAGATCGGACTTGACGGCCTGCTCGAACGGCACGCGCTTGACGTTCCTGAAATCGCCGAGCAGCTCGTTGGCGCGGTCGGCGATGGCGTTGGTGACGTCCGCCGGAGCCGGGCCGCCGGTGACCGGATCGTACTTGAAGCCGCCATCGGTCGGCGGGTTGTGGGACGGGGTCACGACGATGCCGTCGGCCAGGCCTTCGCCGGTGAAGCGCTGGGTGCCGTCGGCGGCGCGGTTGTGGGTCAGGATGGCCTGGGATACGACCGGGGTCGGGGTGAAGTCGTCACGGGAGTCGATGCGCACGGTCACGCCGTTGGCGACGAGCACTTCGATGGCGGTCTTCCAAGCCGGTTCGGACAGGGCGTGGGTGTCGCGGCCGATGTACAGCGGGCCGGTGACGCCGGCCTTCTTGCGGTATTCGGCGATGGCCTGCGTGATGGCCACGATGTGGGCCTCGTTGAATGAGGTCTTCAGGGACGAACCACGGTGTCCGGAAGTGCCGAAGGAGACGCGCTGCTCCGGAACGTTCGGGTCGGGGACGACGTCATAGTACTTTCCAATGACCTCGTCGACATTGATCAGATCTGCTGGGGTGGCGGGCATTCCCGCATTTTTTGCAACCATACCTTCATTGTGCCACGAGTTTGCGCGGAACGCGGAAAGCCATCCCACAATGTGCGATGAATACGTTTTCTTTTTGACGTCTCGGCGTGTCTCCAGTATGGAATTGGGGTTTCAGTGTCCCGATGCCCGACGATTTGCGCATCGCACGCCGATAGTGTATCGTTTCTAACGAATTCGACTCATGCAGGGTTGCAAGTCAACATTTTTAGACGCAAGACCTGGAATGTGGCATTGGTTTGCCATGTTCCGGGTCTTTTTTTGTTGCAAAAAAGCCGCGCTGCGTCATCGAATCCCATCGGAAGGAAATAGAAAGGAATCAGGATGGCTGACTCTCTCGCATCGCAGATCATCACTGCGATCGGCGGACCTGAAAACGTTCGCAGTCTGACGCATTGCGCCACCCGACTGCGCTTCGAGCTGGCGGACGCGTCCAAGGTGGACCAGAACGCCCTCGAACATATGAAGGGCGTGCTTGGCGCGGTCCCGCAAAGCGGTGACCGTTTCCAGGTCGTCATCGGCGGCGGCGTGGCCACCGTATACGAAAACATCATGCATCTGCCCGAAATGGCGAACGCCGGTGCCGCCTCCGCATCCGGCGAAGGCCAGAAGAGCAACGCCGACGTCAAGGCCGAGGCCCGTTCCAAGGCACGCGGCAAGGTGGCATGGCTGGACTCCTTCTTCGAGTATCTCGCCGACTCCTTCCGCCCGATCCTGGGCGTGCTGCTCGGCGCCTCCATCATCATCGCCCTGGTCAACCTGCTCATCTCACTGAACGTCATTCCGAATGACGAGGCCTCCGCCGGCTGGGTGTTCGTCAAGGCCATCTGGAAGGGCGTGTTCTACTTCCTGCCGATCATGGTCGCCTACAACGCCTCCAAGAAGCTCAAGGTCGATCCGTGGCTGGGCGGCGCCATCATGGCCATCCTCATGACCCCGCAGTTCACCAGCCTGATAGACGCCAAGACCACCACGTGCGTGGAGAACGCGGCTCTGGGCACCAAGTCCTGCACCGCCAACATCTTCGGCATTCCGATGGCGTTGAGCGACTACAGCGGCAACGTGTTCGTGCCGCTGCTCATGGCTGCCGTGCTCGCCCTCGTCTACCACGGATTGAAGAAGATCATTCCCGAAAGCGTCCAGCTGGTGTTCGTGCCGTTCTTCTGCATGATCATCGTCGGCGCGCTGACCGCCTTCATCATCGGCCCGATCGGCGTGTGGGTCGGCAACGGCCTCGGCGTCGGCCTGGCTTGGATGAACACCCATGCACCGTTCATCTTCGCCATCATCATCCCGCTGCTGTACCCGTTCCTCGTGCCGCTCGGCCTGCACTGGCCGCTCAACGCCCTGATGCTCACGAACATCCAGACGCTCGGCTACGACTTCATCCAGGGCCCGATGGGCGTGTGGAACTTCGCCTGCTTCGGTGCCACCGCCGGCGTGCTCTTCATCGCCGTGCGTGACAAGGACAAGGACATGCGCCAGACCGCTCTCGGCGCGCTCGCAGCCGGCCTGCTTGGTGGTGTTTCCGAACCGTCCCTGTACGGCATCCACCTGCGGTACAAGCTGGTCTACAAGCGCATGCTCGTGGGCTGCGGCCTTGGTGGCGTCGTCATTGCCGTCCTCGGCTGGCTCTTCCCGTCCGTCACCGCCGCCGGCCAGACCGTGCATGGTGTGACCACCACCGCCTTCGCCTTCACCTCGCTGCTGACCATTCCGGTCTTCGACCAGATGTGGGTGTACGCGGTGTCCATCGCGGTCTCCTTCCTGACCTCCTTCTTCCTGATCATCACCTTCGACTACCGCACCCCGGAACAGAAGGCTGAAGTGCTGGCCCGCGCCGCCGCCGATCAGAAGGCCGCCGCTCCGGCGGTCGAAGCCAAGGAAGCCGCTCCGGCTGCCACCACCGCCACCGCGACTGCTACCGCCACCAAGACCGAAGCTCCGGCCGCTGCCGCCGCCGCGACCACCGTGGTGAACGCTCCGGTCGCCGGCCACGTGATCGCCCTGGACGAAACCGGCGATCCGGTGTTCGCCTCCCGCGCGCTCGGCGAAGGCGTCGGCATCCAGCCGACCGACAGCGAGGTCGTGGCCCCGGTCTCCGGCGTGCTGCAGACCGTCGCCGAAACCGGCCACGCCTTCGGCATCAAAACCGATGACGGTGTGGAAGTGCTCGTGCACGTCGGCATCGACACCGTGAAGATGAACGGCGAGGGCTTTGTCGTCAAGGTCAAGGCCGATGAGCGCGTGAATGCCGGCGATCCGCTGGTTTCCGTCGACTTTGCTAAAGTGAAGGACGCTGGATACAGCACCACCACGCTGATGACGGTGCTCAACACCGCCGCCCTCACCTCCGTCACGCCGAAGACCGGCATCGACGTCAAGGCAGGGGACGAGGTGATCGACATCCAGCGCTAACCTGTCACACAGAGGCGAAAAAGGGGTCGACGTGGACGTTCTTCGCGTATTCAACAACAATGTCGTATTGGCTAGAGACGGTGATCGTGAGGTGATTCTCACAGGCCGTGGAATAGGCTTCCAAGCCAAGCCGGGACAACATGTGGATGACGCGAAGATCGTCCGTCGGTTCATCCCCGTCGATGGCAAGGATCCCGACCACATGGCGCAACAAGTGGCCGGGATCCCGCCCGAAATCATCAGACTCGTCACGGACGCCATGAACCGTACGGGGCTGAAAGAACAGGCAGACAAGCAGCCAACCCTGGTCATGGCGCTCGCCGACCACATCTGCGGCGCGATACAACGCGCGCAAAGAAAACAGAACATCGAATATCCGCTCGAAGCGGAAGTACGTTCCCTATACGCCGACGAATACGCCAAAGGCGTGGCGATGGTCGACGCGATGAACACGTATTTGGGTGGCGCGTTGCCCCGCAGTGAGGCGGTGGCGCTCGCCTTGCATTTGGTGAATGCCGGATTCTCCGGCGGCGACCTGTCCGCCACCTACACCATGACCGGCATCATCCAGCAGATGATCGCCGTCATCGAAGGCGCGTACGGCATCACGCTTGCGCAGGACAGCGTCAATGTGGCGCGATTCATCACGCATCTGCGTTACCTGTTCGTACGCATCCACCAGCATGAGCAGCTCGACGATGAGCCGCAACCAATCATCGAATCAATCAAAACCTCATATCCGAAGGCTTGCCAGTGCGCAAGGCAGCTTGCCGTGGTGGTGAAGATGCGTCTTGGTTCCGACCTTACGGAAGCCGAAATCGCCTATCTTGCCCTGCATGTGGCGCGCGTGACCAACGGAGTGAATCGGCAGGTCGACTGAGTTTCCGGTATCTTCCGATATTCAGCAGCCCGTTCCGCGCATTCCTGACGGTTCCTAATCGTTCGACTGTTCGGCCGGCTGCCCGCTTGCCTGTTCGGTCGGCTGCGGTTTCGTTGGCGTAGCCGACATATTCGCGTTCAACGCCAGTATGCCGGTATCTTCGGAAGCGGCCTCCGGCACGCGCACGCATAGGGCCTGACGTTCCACGCTGAAACGGATGTGCTTCGTTTCAGGCAGCATATCGCCATCCACCTGCGCCAAAACAGGCCTCTCCAAAGTGATTTCCGCGCTGACGCCCTGTACCTGGTCGACGGTGGAGTTCGTGGACAGCGGACTCTGCTGAGCTTTGCCGGTGATGGTCTGGTGCAGCACGTCGCCGAACAGATTCGCCCAACCGATCAGGCCGCCGGACGTGTCGATGATCTCGTAGTCGAGGATGCCATCGTCATAGGAAGCTTCGGGCATCAGCGAAAACATGGGGATCTGGCCGCAATTGCCCGCCATGAACGTGCGGAACGTGAGACCACGCGTGGAATGCGTGCTGCCGTCGGCGCTGGTGATGGTCACATTGCCCTTGTACTTCGGGGCGAACAGATTCTTCACGCCCGACACGAAATAAGCCAGCCAGCTGATGTTCTTCTTCAATTCCGGATCGGTGTCGTCGATCATCAGTGCGTCGAAACCGATGCCGGCGATGATGAGGAACGCATGCCCGTGGTCGGTGGTCTCATCATCCAGAAGGGTCAGACGGCCCACATCCACCAGACGGGAGCCGTGCGACGTGGCCACGGTGAGCGCCGCATCGATATCGTCCACGGGAATGCCCATATTGCGGGCGAACAGATTGCCGGTGCCGATCGGCACGATGCCCAGCGCATGCCCGGTACCCGACAGCGCGCTCGCGACGGTACGCACCGTGCCATCGCCGCCGACAGCCACCACCACATCGGCACCATGGTCCAACGCTTCGAACGCGCAGGCGCGACCGTCCTTGTCGAGCTGCGTTTCGATGAATTCGATCTGGGTGAGATGCTTCGCCTCGCAGAACTCCTTGATATGCTGCTTGCGCTGTTCCGCCTGGGGCTTTGAAGGATTGACTATGAACGCGTAATGCACTTGGTCATCGTCACGCTTGTCAAGCTTCTCCGCGAGCGTACGGTGCTTGTACGCGCGGTATCCGAAGAAGGCGGCCGCGCATACGGCGACCACGGCGATGATGACGAGCAGGACGATAACTGGCATAGGCATGCCTCTATTGTCTATGCGATTGCGCAAAAAGACGAATTCGACATGAAAAATTCGGCGTTCCCTCACGTTATATCCAAAAATGAGAACGATGGCGTCAGTGTCTGCTTTCGGCACTAGGCTGGGAAGCATGCTTGATATTCAATTCATTCGTGAACATGCTGACGTTGTCAAGGAATCCCAGCGTAAGCGTGGCGAATCGGTCGAACTGGTCGACGAGGTGCTGCGCTCCGACGAGGTTCGCCGTTCCTCTCTGAAGGAATTCGAAGCTGCCCGCGCGCAGCAGAAGGAGATCGGCAAGAAGGTCGCCGCCGCCCCCGCCGACGAAAAGGCCAAGCTGATCGCCGCAACCAAGGAACTCTCCCAGAAGGTCTCCGAATACAAGGCCGCAGCCGACGCCGCAGCCGAGGAATACACCACCGCCATGTGGAAGCTGTCCAACATCGTCGAGCCGGAAGCTCCGGAAGGTGGCGAGGACGACTACGTCGTGGTCAAGAAGGTCGGCCAGATCCGTGATTTCGCAGCCGAAGGCTTCGAGCCGAAGGACCACCTGACGCTCGGCCGCGGCGTGGCCGGTATCGATATGGAGCGCGGCGTGAAGGTCGGCGGCTCCCGCTTCTACTTCCTGCGCGGCCAGGTGGCCCGCATGCAGATCGCCATGCTCACCATGGCCGTCGACCAGGCCGAGGAACACGGCTTCACCCTGGCCATCACCCCGACGCTGGTGCGTCCGGAAGTAATGCGCGGCACCGGCTTCCTCAACTCCCACGCCGACGAAATCTACCGCCTGCGCGAGCCGGACGACCAGTATTTGGTCGGCACCTCCGAAGTGGCGCTCGCCGGCATGCACGAGAACGAGATCCTGAACCTTGAGAACGGCCCGCTGCGCTACTGCGGCTGGAGCTCCTGCTACCGCCGTGAAGCCGGCGCAGCAGGCAAGGACACCTCCGGCATCATCCGCGTGCACCAGTTCGACAAGGTGGAGATGTTCGTCTACGCCAAGCAGGAGGACTCCTACAAGGAGCATGAGCACCTGTTGGCCATGGAGCAGGAAATGCTCGGCAAGGTCGAGGTGCCGTACCGCATCATCGATACCGCCGCCGGCGATCTGGGCTCCTCCGCGGCACGTAAGTTCGACTGCGAGGCTTGGGTGCCGACCCAGGGCCGTTACCGTGAGCTGACCTCCACCTCCAACTGCACCGAGTATCAGGCCCGTCGTCTGAACATCCGCGAACGTATGGAGGATGGCAACACCCGCGCCGTCTCCACGCTGAACGGCACGCTGGCCACCACCCGTTGGCTGGTCGCCATTCTCGAGAACCACCAGCAGAAGGACGGCTCCATCGAAATTCCGAAGGCCATGCGTCCGTACATGGGCGGCAAGGAAGTCATCGAGCCGACCAAGTGGGAAGCCTGATTTTCCAAGACGTTCGCGTCTGATATGAATCCGTGAAAGCGGCGTTGGCATTTGTGCCGGCGCCGCTTTTCGTATGTTGGACGGTCCCAGTGCCGTTTGTGTCGTTCTGGGCAGATGCGTGTGCGGTTTTCTGTTGGAAGCGACGGGGATGGAGGCTGTGCCAGGTGTCGCACTTCCGCGCACTGTGGTATATTGGCGTTTCGTGCGTAGCAGCGATGTTAGGCGCAAAGGGTAGATGTCTGAGCGGTCTAAAGAGACGGTCTTGAAAACCGTTGAGGTGCAAGCCTCCGCGAGTTCGAATCTCGCTCTGCCCGCACCAATCAAGGGCTTACCGAAGGATTTTTCGGTAAGCCCTTTTCCATGCCGTTTATGGCGATTGTCGTTGTCGTGGCGGCAACGTCACACAATCCGTCGATCCGCGGCCCAACGGGTGAGCTCGGAACGGTTCGACAGCTGCAGTTTGCGCAGCACCGAGCTCATATGGGTCTCCACGGTCTTGATGGAGATGAACAGTTCCGAAGCCACCTCCTTGTACGTGTAGCCGCGCGCGATCAGCCGCATGACCTCCTGCTCGCGGTTGGACAGCCGGTCCAGCTCGTCATCGTGGATCGGGCCGCCGAACGCGCCGTTCGCGCTCGGGCCGTTCTGGAAGGCGGACAGCACGAATCCCGCCAATTTCGGCGAGAACACGGCGTAGCCCTCATGCACCTGCTTGATGGAGGACACCAGGTCGTCGCCGGAAATAGTCTTCGTCACATATCCCTGCGCACCGGCGCGAATCACCGAACCGACGTCCTGCGGCGAATCGGAAACAGACAGCGCAAGAAACACGGTATTGGGGGAGTAAGGCCGTGATTTCGTAAGGATTTCGGTGCCGCCGCCGCCCTCGCCGCCCGGCACATGCACGTCCAGCAGCACCACGTCCGGTTTGGTCTGCGCGATCATCGCCACCGATCCTTCCACATCCGCGGCCTGTCCGACCACGTCGAAATGCGGCTGCAACGTGGCGATCACGCCCGCACGGAACATTTCGTGGTCGTCCACGACGGCGATTCTGATGCGCTGTTCCCACTCGCTCATTCCTGCTCCTTGGTTCGATTGATTCATTGCCGCACCTGCTGCATGTGCCGTGTTCATTGCGCCGATTGCACGCCCGTATCGCCGTCCGCTGTGGTGGTCGTAGCGCTGTCCGCATCCTCCGCCGCTCCTGAAATCGGCATGTGCATGCGCACCTCCGTGCCCCAGCCGGGCCTCGACACAATCTCCACTGTACCGCCGCGGCGCTTGATACGTCCGATGATGGACTCGCGGATGCCCAGGCGATTCGCTGGAATGGCGTCGACGTCGAAGCCGTCGCCATGGTCGCGTACGAACACCTCCACCAGCTTGTCGCCGGCCTCGCAGTAGACGGACACCGGTTCGCCGCCATGCGTCACGGCGTTGACGAGCGCCTGCTGCGTGGCATCCAACAACGCGTCGGTCTGCGCGCTCGGCCGCGCGTCGCCCACCGTCACCACCTCGATCGGCTTGCCATGCGTGTCCTCCACATGCGCCGCGATCTGCTTCAAACCGGCGTTGACGGAACGATCCGACGTGGTGCGCTCCTGATATAGCCATTCGCGCAACTCGCGTTCCTGCTGCCTCGCCAGTGAAAACACGGTCTGCTGGTCATCGGCATGCAACTGGATCAGCGCCAGCGTCTGCAGCACGCCGTCGTGCAGGTGGGCGGTCATGTCGGCGCGCTCCTCCTCGCGCTCCTTCAGCGCGCGCTCCGTGCCCAAATCACGCACCAGCGTCATAATCCACGGCACAATCGCCAGCAACACGCCGACAAGCAGCGCCAAACCGGCGACGAGCATGGTGAACGTGGCGTGCCGTGCGGACTGCATAATGCGCACGTGGGTGGCGATGTAGATCGCGTACGCGACGAAAATGACCGCGATGCCGCCGAGCATCGTCCATAATTGGCCGTCCTTCGCGTTGAACCGCAGCCAGGAGACGCCGACGCCGACCACGCCGAGCAGCAACGGCACAATCAGCGTGCCTTCAATGCCTTTCGCCGCCATCGCCACGCATAGGCCCAGCATAAGCAGTCCCGCCATGGCCAGCAGCGCGGGTCTCGGCGCGTTGGCGAACATCTGTTCCAGGCTTTCGGACGATTGTGCTCCGCTGCCGGATTGCATGCCGTCCGCGTTGCCGTCGCTGTCTTGCGATTGCGCGCCGCCGTTTCCGACGTTCCTTAGGTTTCTTACGTTCCTCACGTTGCCGTGGGACAGCGGCGCGTTCTCGACGGGCTGGCTGCCGGCGATGACGTACGCCTGCTGGACCGGGTCTCCGACGGGTACGGTGATCCACAGAAAAATATAGGCGATCGCGCCCGCACCGAAGAAAAACGTGGTGACCACGAAAATGAAACGGATGAGATGAACGGACACGCCCAGATGTATGCTGATGGCCTTGGCCACGCCAGCGACCTCGCGGCCGTACGTCGGGCGCAGCAATGGCAGTCGCGCCGGCTTGGACGGCACGGGACGGCCTTCGCGCAGGGCCTGTTCGTAGCACCAGCGCATGTAGACCGCGCTGGCCTGGTCGTACTGTTCCTGCGTGTACCGCGGTTTGGCTAAGGACTTCATGCTTCCATTGTGCCCTGTCGGGGATGCCGATTCAGGGCTTTCAGCTGGTGTTCAGGGCAGATTCAGGGTGTTCCCCGATACGTATGACGGCTGCGGATTGCTGTAATGGAGATATGAGCAACGCAAACAACAATCCGCAAGGCGGCAGTGCCGCTGGTTCTGCCGAACCGCAATCGCAGCCACGGCCGCCGATGTATCAGCCGCAGCCGAATCGCGGCAATCGATTCTTCGCATGGATCCGCTCCAGCCGGATCACGCGCGGCCGCAACCGGTGGATCGCAGGCGTGTGCGACGGCGTGGCGCGCCGCTTGGGATGGAACGCCACCCTGGTCCGCGCGCTGGTGATTCTCACCTCGCTACTGTTCGGCGCCGGAGCGGCGTTCTACGCATTGGCTTGGTTCCTGCTACCGGACGAGACGGATGGCCGGATCCTGTGCGAGGAGCTGGTCAACGGCCATTGGGATTGGAACTGCGCGGGCGCGCTGGTATGCGCCGCGGTGGCGCTGTGCCTGCCCGGCGCCGGATGGCTGGCGTTCGGCGTGGCCGTGCTGGTGTTCTGGCTGCTGGTGAACCGCCAGTCGTATGCGGCGAGCTGGCAGCCGCCGCAGCAGGGCGGATCGTGGCCTGGGCAGCCTGCTCAGCCCGTTCAGCCGGGACGGCCGGTGCGGCCTGCGCAATCGCAATATATGCCGCAGCCGATGTCCACGAACACGGCCACCACTGCAAACATGCCCGGCACGCCAGGCCAGCCGATGCCGCAGCCGACGTGTCCCGCGCCTTCCGGCTACCAGCAGTACGCGCGTCCCGTCCAATCGCTATACCAGACGTTTCAGCAGCCGGTGAACCCGCCTGCAGCGTTTGCCACGGCCAATGTGCCGCCGACCTTCACCGTTCCGCCGACGGTGGCGGCGCCGCAGTCGAAACGCGCCCGCCGCAAGCCAGCCGGACCGCTGCTGGTACTGGTGACGCTTGGCTTGGCATTGCTGGCGATCGCCGGATCTGGCTGGTACGCCATTACGATGCCGGTTGATTGGGATTACGCCTTGCGCGTGCTGCGTCTCGCCACACTGTGCTGCGGCGGCATCTGCCTGGGAATCGGCGTGGTGATCGTCGTGCTTGGTTGCATGGGCCGTCGCACCGGCGGCCTGCATCCGCTGGCATGGTGCGCGGCGTTCATGGCCGTGGTGATGACGTTCTGCACGAGTGCGGTGGCATGGGAAAGCCGCGATTGGATGATGTCGAATGACTACCACCGCACGACGGTCTCCGGCATCGTGACATGGAGCGACACCAGCGACGCCCAGATGAAACGATACGAACAGGGACTGGTGGTGGTCGGCAAGAACTACGCCAACGATGTGCTCGACATCGATTTGAGCGGATATCCGGCAGCGCATGGCAAGCACAAGGTCAAGCTCAACGACGGCACGTACGGCGAAAGCTCATGTCCGACAGGGAAGCTGAATCTGGTGGTGGTGAACGCCCAGGTGGTGGTCACGCTGCCGGACGGATGCCAGTGGTCGGTCAGCGATCCGGACGACGGCTACACCAACGTCACGGATTACATAGGAGGGCCGGACGGGATTACGTTCTTCAACGGCACGGGCTTCATGGGCCTGTCCCTCGACGAGAACGATGATTCGGGACTCGGCCATCATGGCGTGAACAAGGGCGTTCCGGCGCTCAACGGCACCACCGATTTCGACGATTCCGGCGATGATGATGCGGGCGATGCCGGTTCGGATACGGAGAACGATTCGCAGGATTCGGTATACGCCGGCACGGATCTCGACAAGGCATTCAAAACGATCTACGAGAACAAGTGGTATTGGCCGTCGATCGATTCGGACAAGGCTCCGGAGGAACCGGATCTGTATGTCAACGTCGATGGAACGGTCGGCGGCAGTGTCACCATGCAGTACACGTCCGACAGCAAGCTGCCAGTGGGAACGACGGGCGGCCAATCGCATGGCAGCGTCGATGGAAAGAACGTCGGGAAAAGCGCCAGCGGAAAGGAAACGAAATGAGTGACGAGAAAACCCGTGAAGTGCCGTTGACCGACGTCATGGGAATCGCGGAGGTCTCGGACGAGCCCACGGAAACCCTGCCGGCCGTCGACGATCCGGGCGAGGCGAAGACCGAATCGTTCCAGAAGCCGTTCGACGGCGGTCCGGAAGCGCAGAGGAAGTTCGAATCGCAGGACGAGGCCGAATCGCTGGAAACCTCCGGACAAGACATGCGCGGAAGCTTTGCGGGCCGTTCGGCACGTCCGACCGGTTCCGTCAAATCGGCTGATCCAGCCAAATCAGCCGAGCCGGTCGACCCCTCCAAGCAAGTGCGCATCGGCAAAACGGACGGCGAGCTGGTAATCCGCCCGTCCGGACCAAGCACCGGAACCATCGTGCTGGGCGTGTTCTTCTGCCTGATCGGCCTGATGTCCATGCTGTGCCTGCTGCCCATCGGCGCATGGCGGTGGATGCCGAATCCCTCGACGCTGTTCTTCTACGTGGTCGGCGGTCTCGGCGCGCTGCTGCTCATCATTTCCGTGGTCTGGGCCGTCGTCGCCGCGGTGCGTCTGCGCCGACGGGAACGCCAGTCAGCAGAACAGTCCCCAGAAAGCCAGCAGCGCCAACGATAGCGCCGCCGACACCACCACACACGTGGCCACGATGACATGGCCGGATCCGATGCATGCTTTTCCATCTTTTCCTATATCGCATCGGCTTCCGGCTGCGGCATCGTGGCCATTATTCATATCCGCATCGTCATCTATGCTTGCAATCGCGCGATTCCTAGCATGACGACGGCACGCGTCCACGATGATTTCCGCCAACAGCCAGGCGAACGCGACAAGGCTCAGCCATGTGAGCATGACGATGGCATGCCAGTTCTTGGCAAGCGCCGCCGAATTGTCGGTCAACGAGATCGCATCAATGATGACGGTGACCAGATACGCCAGGAACACGCCGGTCGTGCCGACGGCAAGGAGGGTGTTGAGCGCCAGTGCGACGCGCATGCCGACCGGGAATCGATGGTCGGTTATTGCGATTGGACGTGCCGCATTCGGTTGTGTGGATGGACCTGTCGGTGTGGTCGCATCCGTTGAAAACATTGAAGTCGAATCCGTTGGCTCCGCCGGTTCCGTCGAAGCCGAATCGTGCGATACCCGCCGTGACGCACGGCGCTCGCGCACCCAGCCGGCGATGAGCAGAATTGGCGCGCCGCACATCGCCAGCAGCGCGCAGAGCAGGCAAACCGCGATTGCGCCGACAATCACACCCATCGACTTCACCAGCGCGGGCGGGGTCTTCAGCGGTGCCGCGACCGTCTGATTCGGCTGCGTTCCGGCGATCATCGGCGTTGCCCAGCCGTTCGCACCCGTGCCGCTCGTCACCGCGTTGATCCAATCCTCCAGATCGTGCGTGTAATGCGGTTCCAACGGCAGTCCCGGAACCGTCTGATTCGAACCGGTTCGAAGCTGATGGTTCGCGTCATAATACCGCAGCGTCACATTCGTATTGCCAGCCTGGTTTGCGGCTTTGATCAGCAGCCGCGCGCCCTGTTCGACCGGCATGGCTGTGTCCTTGACGCCATAGTTGATAAGCAGCGGCATGGTAAGCGATGTGCGGTATTTGGCCGCGTCGAAATCCGCATAGGCGAGTCCCATGCGTTGTGTGCCAAGGCTGGTGATGCGCGGAATAAGCTGCTTGACGGCATCGGGTGCGCCCGCGGCGGTCAGATAATTGGTGGCTGCGAGCGTCATCTGCTGACGGCCCGAAACGACCGGGGGAGAGGTGAGGATGGCGAAGGCAAGATCCGGATGCTGTTGCGTCAGCACGGTGGCGATCCATGTGCCTTCCGATTCGGCGTAGATGCCGGTTTCCGATCTGCTCACGCCCGGCCATTTTCTCAGGATTTCCAGCGATTTCGCATAGTCGTGCGCGCTGGACACGTAGTCGCGGTGCAGCATGGTGTAGTTGTCGAGCCGCTTGTCCGGCACGAGAGTGGTGATGCCGGCCGACGCCATCGCGTTCGCCACGTCGCCGAACGCCTCCGACGATTTGCCGGTGCCCGAACCGTGCAGGAACAGGCATGCGGGATGATCTGCCGGCGCGTCGAGCGGCTCGCGAACGATGGCATTCACGGTTTTGCTGCCGTCCAACGCGACCGTGATATGCGTTTCCTTGGTGCGGTACGCGCCCTCCTGCGGGGTTTTGAGCACGGCACCTGTGGCCTGGTCAACGGCTTGGATAGCGGTATTGGTCGTGGTGAGCGTGATATGGTCCGTGAACGGCTCGACCTGCCATTTCGGCGCCATCGCATTGCCGAGCGCGCATAGGACCATGGTCAGAAGAAGCGCCAGCGCGGTAGTCGCCGCGCAGGTGACGAGAATTCGTTTCACAATGCTTCGCACGGTACGCCACTCTAGTCGTATTCGGCGTACGTGGCGCGGAAAACACGGAATCATGGGGAATCCGCGGAACGATCGCAATTCCTGCGCCGCGAGTCAATGCTCCCGTGCCGTAAAACAATACGAAATCAGGGGAAAATCGCAATAATCCCCTCCACAATCCACCTGTGGATATGTGGAAACCCGTCGGTTTCGCCGCACCTTTCCGCCAAACCGACGCTGAGCGTCCTCCAGCCGTCGGTTTGATATTGCGATTTCCGCCAAACCGACGCTTAGGCCCTCCTCAGCGTCGGTCTCGCGGATTGGGGGCGATGGGATCGACGCTGAGATGGGATTTGGGGGAGAAGGATGGGAAGGTTGGGATGGGGCTAGGCGCGGGCTTCGTAGCGACGGGTGTAGAGCACCAGCAGGATGACGGCGAGCAGGCTGATCGGCGCGCCTGCGATGCCGGTGAAATGGTAATTCATCGCCGTCGCGGTCAGTGCCGCTCCGCCGACGATGGAACCGATCGCATTGCCGAAATTGAAGGCGATTTGTACGGCGGCACCGGCAATCAGCTCGCCGCCGCCTTCGCCCGCCTGCACCATCAGCAGTTGCTGTGGCGATGAATTGAAGAACAGCGCGAAACCGATGATGAACGTCAGCAACGCGGTGGTCGCATGATTACCAGGCAACAGGAAGACCAGCAACAGTCCGCACAAGGCGATGCCGTGCGATAGCGCCGCGGTCGCGCCCGCCTTCCACAGGTCGGTCAGCCTGCCGCCCACGATGCCGCCGACCACCATGCCGAGGCCGGCGAGCACCATCAGCATCGGCACCATCGTCGCCGACCATCCGCCGGTTTTCTGCAACCACGGCGACACGTAGCTCCACCAGCAGAAGATGCCCGAATTGCCGAAGAACACGGCCAGCAGAATCAGCCACGGGCCGGGATGGGTGAGGAAGCGGAACTGCCCCTTGATGCCGGCGTCCTTGATCGGATCGATGGACGGCACCCACGAAATCACCACGACGATCGTCATAAGCGCCCAGGCGGCCAGAATCGCAAACGCCAGCCGCCAGGACATCGCCTCGGCGAGCAACGTTCCCGCGGGCACGCCCAGCATGTTGGCCACCGTCTGGCCCATCACCATCATGGACACGGATTGCGCCTCCTTGCCCTTGTCGGCAAGCGTTTTGGCGATCAGCGTGGCCGTGCCGAAGAACGCGCCATGCGGCAGGCCGGAAATGAAACGCGCCACCAGCAGCATCGGCGAGCAGAAGGAGACGGCGCTGAGCGTGTTGCCGACCAACGCGATGGCCATGAACAGGATGATGAGATGCTTCGGCGGCACCTTGCGGCCGAACACCAGGATCAGTGTGCCGACACACACGCCGATGGCGTATGCGGAGATGTAATGGCCGGCCGCGGGAATGCTGACATGCATGGCGGTGGCCGTCTGGGGCAGGATGCCCATCATCACGAATTCGGCGGCGCCGAGGATGAAGGCGCCGGAGGCCAGCGCCAGAATGCTTCTCTTCATGGGGATTCCTTATTTTGGATTGTCCGCCGAACCAGCACTTGGATGGTGCCAAGCGTCGGTTCGATATTGCGATTCCCGCGAAACCGACGGTGAGACGGTGCCAAGCGTCGGTTTGATGGAAAGGCAAAGAAAAAGGCGGAACCGAAGTTCCGCCTTAGTTGTCGGGCTGGCGGGATTTGAACCCGCGGCCTCTTCGTCCCGAACGAAGCGCGCTACCAAGCTGCGCTACAGCCCGTTTGGCAACAGTTGGATATATTACACGATTGGGCGCTGTATGCAAGGTCGGCGTGTCGCGTGTTGTGTAGTGGCTTCTCGGTACACTTGGGGCTTATGACTGAGACCAACGAATCCCAAGAGAATCAGAACGAAGAAGAGGCCGCAGTTCCCACCATGACCACGGTGGAACGCGCCGAAATGCTGCTGCAGCAGGATGCTGCGATTCGCGCCAAGATCAACGGCGGCGCCGCGCTGGACGAGGCCGTGGACCCGTCCAATAAGGAATTCGGCCCGCTGGCCCACCCGGAACAGGTGCAGATGCGTGTGGCCAAGCGCGCCATGATGCTTAAGGAAGGCATCCAGCCGTACCCGGTGACCCTTGACGTCACCGCCACCATCGAAGAGGTCCGCGCCAAGTATGACGGCAAGCTCGAAGCGGGCGACGAGACCGGGGACGTGGTCGGCATCGCCGGCCGTGTGCTGTTCCTGCGCAACGCGGGCGGCCTATGCTTCGTGCAGCTGTCCGCCGGCGATGGCACCAAAATCCAGGGCATGATCTCCAAGAAGGAGATCGGTGCCGACTCCCTGAAGCAGTTCAAGCAGCTGGTCGATTTGGGCGACCACCTGTTCATCAAGGGCCGCGTGATCGCCTCCAAGACCGGCGAACTGTCCGTATTCGCCACCGAATGGGCCATCGCCGCCAAGGCATTGCAGCCGCTGCCGGCCCTGCACAAGGAGCTCAACGAGGACACCCGCACCCGCAAGCCGTACATCGGCATGATCGCGGACGAGAAGATCCGCAACATGGTGCGCAACCGTTCCAAGGCCGTCGCCTCCCTGCGCAAGACCTTCGCCGACCATGACTTCCTCGAGGTCGAAACCCCGATGCTGCAGACCGTGCACGGCGGTGCCGCGGCTCGTCCGTTCACCACGCACATGAACGCCTTCGACCTTGACCTCTACCTGCGCATCGCGCCGGAACTGTTCCTCAAGCGTTGCCTCGTCGGCGGCATCGACCGCGTGTTCGAAATCAACCGCGACTTCCGCAACGAGGGCGTCGACGCCACCCACGCGCCGGAATTCACCATGGTCGAGGCCTACCAGGCCTACGGCAACTACGACACCATCGGCGCGCTCGTCAAGCAGCTCGTGCAGGACACCGCCATGGACGTGTTCGGCAGCCACAAGGTGACCCTGCTGGACGGCACCGAATACGACTTCGGCGGCGAATGGAAGACCATCAGCATGTACGACTCCCTCTCCGAGGCCCTGGGCGAGGAAATCGTGCCGAACGGCGGCCCGGACAACCCCGGCACCTCCGTGGAGCACCTGGGCGAGATCGCCGACAAACTCGGCGTGGAACGCGACGACGTGGAGAACCACGGCAAGCTCGTCGAACACCTGTGGGAGCACTTCTACGAGGACAAGCTGTACGAGCCGACCTTCGTGCGCGACTTCCCAGTCGAGACCTCCCCGCTGGTCAAGGGCCACCGCTCCAAGGCCGGCGTGGTCGAGAAGTGGGATCTGTACGTGCGCGGCTTCGAGCTGGCCACCGGCTACTCCGAGCTCAACGACCCGGTCGTGCAGCGTGAACGTTTCGTGGCCCAGGCCAAGGATGCGCTCGCCGGCGATGAGGAAGCCTGCGACATCGACGAGGACTTCCTGGAGGCCCTCGGCGTGGGCATGCCTCCGGCAGGCGGCATGGGTATGGGCATCGACCGACTGCTCATCGCACTGACCGGCGCCACCATCCGCGAGACCATCACCTTCCCGCTTGTGAAGCCGCTGAACTGAGGCGGAGCCTCAGTTCAATATTCGGCTTCACGCGAGGCGGTCGAAGAGGAAGCCCTGTGGGCTTCCGTGCCGCCGGAGCCATCCTTAAAAAATAAAAGAGCAATTACTAAAGGGCGTTCCCAATACGGGAGCGCCCTTTTGCATACCCTCGCACACCCAACATCTAACATGAGATTCATGGAAATATCGACTTGGATTCGCGGCGCTCGCCTGAAAACCCTGCCGCTGGCGATCGCCCCAGTGGTTATCGGGGCCACGCTGTCGTGGCGGGGCGTGTTTCTTTACTCGCAGGGTGGCGATATATGGCATGAGCCGTGTCCGTTCTTCGGCGGGCAGCATGACTTGAGCGAATTGAAATTCGGCTCGCTGGTCGGCGAATGCCAGCGTTCCGCAGGCTGGTTCATCTTGGTGGCGGTACTGTGCGGTTGCGTGGCGTTGTTCCTGCAGGTCGCCGCGAATTTCGCGAACGACTATTCCGACGGCATACGTGGCACTGACGAGGGGCGTGCCGTCGATTCCGCACGGTCATTTGCAAAAACACCATCCGCGGAATCGACTTCGACTCCGGAAATGCTTCCGGCATCGCAGCCCCAGCATGGCCCCGCCCGTCTCGTCGCGTCCGGCGTGAGTCCAAAGAAAGTACTTGCCGTGGCCGGAATCAACGCGCTGATCGCCTGCCTGTGCGGTCTGGCTGTCGTTACATTGACCGGCTACTGGTGGTTCATCCTGGTCGGTATCGCCTGTCTCGTGGCCGGCTGGTGCTACGTCGGCGGCAAACACCCCTATGGCTACCACTATTTGGGTGAGATATTCGTTTTCATCTTTTTCGGGCTCGTCGCCGCCTGCGGCACGATGTTCGCCCTGGCCGGCACAATCTCGACCGAAGGCATGCTCGGCGGCGCCAACGTCGGCCTCATCGCCGTCGCGGTCCTGTGCGTCAACAACCTACGCGACGTCGAAACCGACCGCACGCACGGCAAGCACACATGGATGACCGCTTTGGGCCGGCGCAACGGCACGGTTTTTGCGATTGCGCTGCTGTCCGTCGCCGTGCTGTTGCTCGCCGCTTATATACTGCTGCTGTCGACGCCTGCGATGCCGACAATCGCAATACTGGCGGTCACGTGCGCGATGTGCGCTGCCGCCGCCGTCGCGATCGCAAGAAAAAAATACGGCGAGGCGCTGCCGCTGTGCACGTTCTCCTCACTGGCGCTCGCCGTAACGTACGTGTGTTGCGTGGTGTTTGCCTAGCGCTGCAACGACAGTGCAACGAAATGAAAATTGTTGCAAAACGTGGGGCGTCAATCGTCGGAAACGGCTTGTTTTGGGTGTGCCAAGCGGTAGACTTGCAAGCATGACTTACAAACTAGTACTGCTCCGTCACGGACAGAGCGCATGGAATAAAACCAATCAGTTCACCGGCTGGGTCGACGTCCCGCTGACCGAGCAGGGTGTCGAGGAAGCCAAGAACGGCGGCCGCCTGCTCAAGGAGAAGAACGTCCTGCCTGACATCGTCTTCACCTCGATGCTGCGTCGCGCCATCAACACCGCCAACGTCGCGCTGGACGAGGCCGATCGCCTGTGGATTCCGGTCAAGCGCAGCTGGCGTCTGAACGAGCGTCACTACGGCGCCCTGCAGGGCAAGAACAAGACCGAGATCCGTCAGGAGTACGGTGACGAGAAGTTCATGCTGTGGCGTCGTTCCTACGCCACACCGCCGCCGGAGATCGATCCGAACGACGAGTACGCGCAGAACAACGATCCGCGCTACACCGGCGATCCGGTTCCGGAAGCCGAGTGCCTGGCCGACGTGGTCAAGCGCGTTGAGCCGTACTTCAAGTCCGACATCGAGCCGGAGCTGAAGGCTGGCAAGACCGTTCTGATCGCCGCTCACGGCAACTCCCTGCGCGCCATCGTGAAGATGCTGGACAACCTCTCCGAAGAGGAGATCGCCAAGGTCAACATCCCGACCGCAATGCCGCTGCTGTACGAGCTGGACGAGAACTTCAAGCCGATCAAGCCGCGTGGCGAGTACCTGGATCCGGAAGCCGCCGCTGCCGGTGCTGCCGCCGTCGCCGCTCAGGGCCAGAAGTGAGTTTGTTGCGATTGGGCGCGTGAATAGTCGCGGCTGATCGCATGAAACACATACGAAAAGGTGGGAACCTGTATACCGTAGGTTCCCATCTTTCGTTATTGCCGGCGCCTTTGTCGGTAAGTCTTTTTCACGTTGTATCTGCGTTTTGCTGATGTCGCCTTGCCTGCGCGGCTCGGCGGGTGCCGTGCGGCGCAGGCAAGGCGGACAAAACGGAATCGCAAGAACGTCAGATCACGCCGTATTCCTTGAGCAATGTCGGAATATCAGTGGAATCCAGCTTCTTCACGATCTGTTTCAACACGCCCCTTTCGATGGGGTTGAGCTTCATATCGGTGATCGGTTTGCCGTCTCGCAGCATCACCGTGGCGTTGAGCAGGTTGCGCACGTCGTAGACCGAACCCCACACCTCCGGCACGCCGCGGTCCACGTCGCACAGCGTGTACACGGCCTCCATGCCGGTGCGCATCGAATATTCGGTGGTGAAGATCGTGTCGCGCGGCGTCTCCGCGAATTGGCCGAGGAATGCGAAATTCACCGCGCCATCCGGCACCACATCGGGGCGGTCGCCGGCGGAACGCGGCATGAAGAAGGCATCGATGTACGGCATCATCACCGGAACCGTGTTGGCGTGGTTCTTCGCCAAGTCGGCGATTTTGTCGGTCGGCACGCCCATGTGGTACAGCCATTCCTCGCAGATCTCCTCGCCGGTGCAATCCTGCATCGGCTTCTTCACATAGTTGCCGGGCTTGTCGGGGAACAGACCATACACCCATACGCACAGCTGGTCCTTCGGCTGGTCTCGGAACTGCTGCTGGCGATTCAGCGTCCAGCTCATCAGCCAATTGGAATCCTCAACGGTGACGATGCCGCCGGTCACCACACGTCCGGAGAACGGATCGCGCTTGCAGATCTTCTGGATGTATGGCGGAATCTCGCCGTCCAACGTGGTGACGGTGGCGCTCATCCACTTCGAATGCTCCGGGTCGGAGCAGAACACGTCCGGATGTCCGAAGCTCGGATCCTGCGCCGCGATGCGACGCCACATATCCCAACCGCCGCCGGGCTTGATCTCCGGAGCCCACGCGGCCGGCTCGGTCTGCGAACCCATCGAGGAGTTCTCCACGCAGCCGCCATTGGTGATGAACACCAGATCGTTCTCGCCCAAATCGATGCTGCGGGTCGTGCCATCCGCCTTGGTCAGGTCGATGCGCGTGGCCATCTTCTTGGTCGGCGAGCTGAACGGATTGCGCGGATACGCGCCGTATTCGGCCTGCTTCCTCAAAATCGTGTCCTGCCCGGTGCCGGTGCGCTGGCGTACGGGACCCATGCCGCCGCCAATCGCGAAATCGACGTTCTCCACCTTCACGTTGTAGTGGAACTGCACGCCGAAGCCTTCCAGATACTTGATCATCGGCAGAATCATCGACTCGTACTGGTTGTAGCGGGTGAACCGCAACGCGCTGAAGTCCGGCAGTCCGCCGATATGGTGGATGTAGCGGCGGATGTACAGCTTCATCTCCAACGCGCTATGCCAGTTCTCGAAGGCGAACATGGTGCGCCAGTACATCCAGAAGTTCGTATCGAACACCTCATCGTCGAAGAAGTCGGAGATCTTCTTGCCGTATAGTTCCTCGTTCGGTGTGAAGAACAGCTCCATGATCTCCATCGACGCCTTGTCGGACAGCGCGAACTTGCCGTTCGTGCCGCCGTCCACGCCGCGCGCCTTGGTGGAACGGCACAGCGAATAGTTCGGATCGTCCTTGTTGAGCCAGTAGTATTCGTCCAACACGGACACGCCATCCGTTTCGATGGACGGGATGGAACGGAACAGGTCCCACATCACCTCGAAATGGTTGTCCATCTCGCGGCCGCCACGCATCACATAGCCGACGCCAGGAATGTTCGCGCCATCGCAGGCACCGCCCGGAACCGGGTCCTTCTCGAATACGTGGATGTGGTCGCCGGGCATCTGCGCGTCACGCACCAGATAGCAGGCGGCGGACAGCGCTGCAAGACCCGTGCCGATGATGTAGGCGTTCTTATCGTCGATTCCCTCGGGCTTCCTTGGCCGGGCGAACGCTTCGTAATTGCCGTTGGAATAGTACATGACTTCCTCCTTTGGATGCCGCTGGGCACTATTGTGCCGCGTCGTGGGACACAAGTATACGGGCATGAACTGGACGCGATGTCTAGTTTTTACGACTATCGGAGGAATTTCGCTTATAGGTGGCGGATTGCGCCTGCATGCGAAAGTGATTTTGCCTATATGTGGCAGATTTCTTTTGGAAAAGGATGTTCGGTGGCGGGATTTTTACCCCCTTATGATGTTTTTGGCCGAGGTCATCTGCCACATATAAGCGAGATGGGTGGCTTCCAAACGGAAACCACCCATCTCGTCAAGGAAAATGCAAGAAGAGGTGAGGAACCCTCAGTCGATGTCGGTGCCTTCGTCGCGGGTCGGCTCCTTGGACGGGTCGAAACCGGAGACGATGAACATCACGCGGCGGGCCGCGGAAACGGCGTGATCGCCGAGACGCTCCATGAAGCGGCCGATCAGGACCACGTCGATGAGCTGCTGGTTGGTGCCCTTCCAATCCTCGGACTGGGCCAGTTCGAAGGTCTTCTTGTGCAGAGCGTCGAGCTTGTCGTCGTTGAGAATGATCTGCTCGGCGGTCTTGGTGTCGCGGTCGGTAAGCATGGAAACCACCTGGTCGGCCACATTGTCAAGGAACGCCTGCATTTCGGCGAACAGCGGCTGGGCATCGGCCGGCAGCGGGGAAGCAGGATAGGTGCGGCGGGCCGCTTCGGCGATGTGACGGGCCAGATCGCCCATGCGCTCGAACGTTGCGGCCAGACGCAGGGTGGAGACGACCACGCGCAGATCGGTGGCCACCGGGTTCTGCTTGGCCAGCAGCTTCACGCACTGGTCGATGACGCTGGATTCGAGGGCATCGATTTCGATGTCGCCGTCGATGACGGCCTGGGCGGCTTCAAGATTCTGGTTCAGCAACGCGTCGCCGGCACCATTGATTGCCTTGCGAACGTCTTGCGCCATGCGGTCGAGGTCATCGGCGACTGCCTTGAGCTCTTCATTGAAGATAACGCGCATATGCTTGCCTTTCAAATGCTTCACGTATGTCAATATCGGGTTCGGATATAACCTCTCTCAAGTGTATTAGGGAAGTGGCGGATTCGCACGTGACGGACGTGTTGTTCCGCCAATGTTCACCGGCACGTTCACCCTGCGTTCACGAAAATCGCGCCACGACCATTCATCGGGGAACGTCAGGGTGTGCGAGAATGAAGACATGTTTGAATCCGTAGGCACGTGGTGGCGCAATCTGACACATCGCCATGGTGACGATCGCAACAATGATGATACTTTGGACGACGCGACGAACACGTTGCTGTCCATACTGCCGCTGGCCTCCATCGTGGTCGACGAGCATGACGAGGTGATACGCGCGCATCCGGACGCCTACGCCCTTGGCGTGGTGCGGGACGACGCCATCGCCGATGACACCGTGGCAAGCGCGGTGCACGAGGTCCGTGCCCACGGCGGCAAGAAGCAGTTCAGCCTGACCACGACCACGTTGCATGAGCCGAAGAAGGCTCCGAAAGCAGGGAAGCCAACCATGCGGGAGGTTGCCAAACAGGCGTTGATCGGCCAATCGCCGGACAAGCCGGTGACCACGGTGTCCCGCCCGAACTGGCTGAAGGTGATCGTAGGCAGGCTCAACGAACGCTTTGTGGTGGTGCTGGTTTCCGACGTGAGCGAAACCGTCCGTTTCTCCCAGATCCGTGATTCCTTCATCACCAACGTTTCGGAGCAGCTCCTCAAGCCGACGCAGTCGCTGGAGGAGCTTGCGGACGCGTTGGAACATGACTCGGACAATAAGGCCGCGATTGAGGGGAACACCGTAAAACTGCGCCAATCCTGCGCTCGCATGGAACATATGGTGTCCGACCTGCTGCTGCTTATCAAGGCGCAGGAACCGATTCTGCCGACGGCGAGCAACCGTATCAACGTCATGGAACAGGTGAAAACCGTCGTCGACGCGCATCGCGACATGGCGCAACGGCGCGGCATCGACATTGAAATCGATGGCGACGAATCACTGGACATCAACGGGGAAGGCGAGCAGATTCAGGCCGCGGTCGCAAAGCTGCTCGAAAACGCCATCGCCTATTCACCGGACGGCAAGGGCATAACCGTATCCGTCAAGCCGAACGAGGACGGCACCAAAGTGCTGCTCAGCGTGCTTGACCGTGGTTGCGGCATTGCGCAGAAGGAGCAAAGCCGTATTTTCGAACGGTTCTACCGTGGCGGCAACCAGAATGGGCATTCCGAGGAAGGCATCGGTTTGGGTCTTGCCATCGTCAAGCATGTGGCGTTGACCCACCATGGCTCCGCTTCGGTGTGGAGCGCTCCGGGACAGGGCAGCACGTTTACGTTGGGGCTGCCGGTCGCCAGAAATTAGCGGCGATTGCAGAGCGTTGGGACACGCCATATACGGCAAAGGGCCGCTTCCGCAGGTTGGTGCGGAAGCGACCCAATGTTGTTACCGGTTATTTCGCGATTGGCTGAACCGCCGGTCGGGTTATTCGCCAAGACGGCGGTAGTCCCACCGGTCGAAATGCTCCCAAACCAGCATGAGCACGCCGATCACCGTGCCGGCGGCGCACATGGTCTGCAATCGTTCGACATTGATGCCGAAGGCCAGCAGAATCATGCAGATCACCAAGGCGATGGCCCATAATGCGGTGCCGAACGTGAACACCTTCCGCAGGTCGACGCGCACCGGTTTGGGGGAGGGTTTGCGCACGCTTGGGTCGATAATCGGAGCAAATTTCATACCGTTACCTTACCTCGGTGCGCGCGTCACAGGTGCTCGGCCACGTAATCGACGCACTTCGTAAGCGCCTCGACGTCGCTCGGCTCCACGGACGGAAACACGCCGATGCGCAGCTGGTTGCGGCCGAGCTTGCGGTAGCCGTTGGTGTCCACAATGCCGTTCTCGCGCAACGCGGCGACCACTTGGGAAGCGTTGATGCTCTCGTCAAGGTCGATGGTGACCACGGCGTTGGAACGTGCGTTTTCGTCGGAAACGAACGGCTGCGCGTAATCGGACTTCTCCGCCCACTGGTACAGCAGCGACGCGGAACGTGCGCAACGCGCCGTGGCCCAGGCGAGGCCGCCATTGTCGTTAAGCCAGCGCACCTGGTTCTCCAGCATGACCAGCGTGGCCACGGCGGGCGTGTTCAGCGTCTGGTCCTTACGGGAGTTCTCGATGGCGGAGGTCAGGGACAGGAACGGAGGAATCCAGCGTCGCGCGCCCGGCAGGCTGACGCTTTTAGCGATGCCGTAGGCGCGGTCGATCGCAGCCGGGGAAAGCACGGCGATCCACAGGCCGCCGTCAGAGCCGAACGCCTTCTGCGGGGAGAAGTAGTAGGCGTCGGTCTGGCTGATATCCACGTTCAGCGCGCCGGCGCCGCTCGTGGCATCGATCAGAGTCAGCGCGCCCTGCTCCTTGGAACCTTCGACACGCTTGACCGGGGCCGCCACGCCAGTGGACGTTTCGTTGTGCGCCCAGCAGTAAGCGTCCACATATTCGGTGAGCTCCGGCAGGCGATACGTGCCCGGTTTGCCCGCGAAGATCTCCGGATCCTCAAGGAACGGCGCGGATTGCGCGGACTTGGCGAATTTCGCGCTGAAGGAGCCGTACGTGCCGAACGCCGCCTTGCGGGTGATAAGTGACGCGCAGGCGATGTCCCAGAACGCGCTGGCGCCGCCGTTGCCCAGCACGACCTCATAGCCGTCGGGAATCTGGAAGAAATTCGACAGGCCTTCGCGGATGGAGCCGACCACCTGCTTGACCGGGGTCTGGCGGTGCGAGGTGCCCAGAAGATTGCGCGCGCCCGCGTCGAGCGCCTGGACTTGCTCCGGACGGATTTTGCTCGGCCCCGAGCCGAAACGTCCATCCTCCGGAAGCATGTTGGTAGGAATGTTCACAGTGTTCGTCATGTCATCCAAGGGTAGTCAGAAGGTCGGATTGCGCGTTGATATGGCCGTTTTCCGGACGTTCCTCCACCCGTGGCGAATTATTTGCGCAAGGACGGGGTCTTGATGATAATCCCTATGTCGGTGTACCCTTACCCTTGTGACGGTTCTGTAACCGTGCGCGGTCATAAGCTGCGACGGTTTCGCAATCCGCAAGGAGTGATTAATATATGAGGCATGCGGCGCATAAAGCTGCCAAGGTTTCGCACGCGCAATTCAGCCTATCCAAGGCGTTGTTCACGGCGAACCGGGGCTCCCATACCGCTAAGGCCGTGCGAATGGCACAGCTGGCGGAAGGCGGCGCCGTAGTCGGACTCGCTCCGGAAGTCGTGGATAAGCTGAATGAAGTGGCTCCAATGAGCCGCCGTACCATGCGTGAGGCCGCCAAAGCCGCTTCCCGCAAATCCGCGTTGGTGACCTCCGCTTCGTTGGCGGCGCTTGTCGGCACCGCGGCGACCGCGTTGGCGTTCAGCCAGCAGAACGCATCCCGACTGGTGCTTGCGGACGACGGTACCGAAACGTCCCAGATCAAACGTGTGTCCGATGGAGCGGCATCCCGTTCCGAAGGACGTACCGCCCTTAAGGAACTGGCTTCCACCAGCAACAACGGCGGTTGGCAGCTGGGAGACACCAGCGCCTCCATGGACGCCAGCCTGATGTCCAAGTCCATCGCCGACAATCCGAACGTCGCCGTCCTGATGGACCAAGACAGCAGCGCCTTACCGGCTAACTTCAATCCGAACCATGCCACCGGAGACGTCGGCAACGCCTACGAGTTCAGCCAGTGCACGTGGTGGGTGTATGTGCGCCGCCATCAGCTCGGTCTGCCTGCAGGCTCCCACATGGGCAACGGCTGCCAGTGGGCCGATTCGGCCCGCGCCTTGGGCTATTGGGTTGATAACACGCCGCGCCATGTCGGCGACATCATCGTGTTCGCCGCAGGCCAGGAAGGTTCCGACTCGTATTACGGCCACGTCGCCATCGTTGAGAAAATCAACGACGACGGCTCGATCGTGACCTCTGAATCCGGCGCCTCCCTCAATGGCGGCACGTATTCCCGCACGCTCACGAACGTGGGCGATTTCCAGTATATTCACTACTGAGTTTCCCTACCGACGACCGTGCCCCTTTTCTTGTAAGAGGGATGCTGTAAGCTAAGGATTCGATGAAGCATATTAAGCATTGTTCCGTGATTGCTGCGCTCGCCGCGGCCGCTCTTACTTTCGCCGGGGTGGCACCTGCCGCGCTGGCAGCCAATGATGGCGCCACGCAAGATGCTGTCGTTGCTACCCGTTCGTTCCCGAAGACCAACGCCGTGAAGAAGAACATCCTCGCGGAGGCATCGTCCACCCAGGTCGAATCCGATTCCGACTGGGGCGGTGTGGAAAGCCTGAACGTTCCCCAAACCAAATCTCAAGCCGAAAAAGACGCCGAAGCCGCCGCAGCGGCAGCGGAACAGCAGCGTCAGCAGCAGGCCCAGGCTCAAGCACAGGCCCAAGCCGCTTCTCGTTCCGCCGCTCGAAGCGACCTCAGCAGCAGCGGTTCCTTCACCGTGACGCCGCCTGATGGGGCCAGCGTGTCCAGCCTGCTGACGTTCGCGAACCAGTTCGTCGGCAAGGTTCCGTATGTGTCCGGCGGCAATACCCCGTCCGGTTGGGATTGCTCCGGTTTCGTGCAGTATGTCTACGGCCAGATGGGCGTTTCCCTGCCGCATTACTCCGGTGCTCAGGCGACTGTGGGTCGCGCGGTTGGCAGCCTCGCCGACGCGCAGCCGGGAGACATCATCGCCAATGCGCAGCATGCCGCGATCTATGTCGGCAACGGCATGGTCATCAACTCCCAGCTGAACGGCACCCGCTACGATCCCATCGCATGGGTGTTCCCCAGCAGCTACAGCATTCGTCGAATCTTCTGAAGCTTTGACATTGAGCTAAGGGCGTATTTCCGTGAGGAATACGCCCTTTTGCTTTGTTATTTTCCGCGTCGTTACTTGAAAACCGCATGTCGCGCGGTATGGTGGAAGTCAGGTGCAACGCATAGTCGCGTTGCCGCAACCTGATTCAAGGGAGGTCGCTCATGATCAATGACAAGGCAATCCTCGTAGGTGTCGATGGATCCCACGCCAGCTACAAGGCGACATGGTGGGCAGCGAATTACGCGAAGCATGCGGGACTGACCCTGCAGATCGTCTGCGCATATTCGCTGCCAAGCTATGCGGCAGTGTCGTTCGATGCCACGTATACGGCCATGGGCGATGACAATGCCGCGCACAACGATGCGCAGGAGATTCTGTCGAAGGCCAAGGCCATCGCCGACGAGCAGGGCGTCGAGGCATCGACGTTGATCGTCACCGGAGATCCCGCATCCGTGTTCGTCGAACTGTCGCGCAACTACAACCTCATCGTCATTGGCAACCGCGGCAAGGGTGGTCTGGCCGAACGACTGCTCGGCACCACCAGCTCCAGCCTGCCGGCATACGCGTACTGCCCGATCGTCGTGGTGCCGTACACCGACGACGAAGGCAACCTGATGCACTTGAACAACACCATCACCAAGGTGGCAGTCGGCTCCGACGAATCCAAGTGGGGTCTGAAGGCGTTGGAGATCGCGGCCGCGTTCGCCGATTCGTGGGGCGCCGAACTGGACGTCATCTCCGCCGTGCCGAACATGAAGGGCTCTGAGGACGAAGGCGTCATGGCGTCCTTCCAGGAGGATCTGGATGTGCGCATCAAGCCGCTTGAAGCGGCATACCCGAGCCTCAAGATCAACAAGCAGATCGTGCCCGGCCCCGCAGCCGGCGCGCTGACCAAGGCCAGCTACGACCATGACGTCGTCGTGGTCGGCTCCCGCGGACGTGGCGGTTTCACCGGCCTGCTGCTCGGCTCCACCAGCCAGGGGCTGCTGCAGCATGCGGTCGGACCGGTCTACGTGGTGCCGCGCAAGTATGTGGAAGCCGCGGAGACCCGTCTCGACACCGTGCCGAGCTCGCCTGCCGACGTCACGCCGAAGGCGATCGACGACATCAAGGGCGTCGAGGAAGTGCCGGTCGACAAGGCCAAGCCGGAAGTGGTCGAAGCCATCGAAACGAAGATCGATCCGGACCGTCAGTGACGGTACGGCAAATCGACTGAAATCGATATAAAAACCGCATAGAAGAGGGTGGCTGCGATTCCAACGAATCGCAGCCACCCTCTAACTATGTGCGGTACGTGCCTCAGTGCTTGACGGTGACGTTCATACGCACCGGCGTCGGCTCGACGTACGTATGCTTGACCGTGCAGCCCTTCTCGATATGACGGCTGACGCGATCGGCGAGCTTTTCGGCGTCCTCGTCGCTCAAACCGGCGTCGGTGGCGTCGATGACCACCTGCTCGTCGAAACCGATGTAGGCGTCGGTATCGGCATCATACGTACCGTCCACCACGATCTTCGCGCCCTTGCCATCGCCCAGCGTATGCTCGACGGCGAACTGGCTGGACAGCGCGGCGCAACCGGCCAGCGCGACCTTCATCAGATCGCCCGGCGTGAACTGGCCACGGCCCTTGCCGAACTTGATGTGCGCGCCATCCTCGCTGAACGCGTCCCAGGAACCGTCCTTGTTGCGCTCTACCCACAGCCTCTTGCCCATGGAAACTCCTCATGTCCTGTGGCGCGCCGTTCGCGCCAATCCGTGATACCAATCTAGCGCATCGAAACGGACGTGGGGGAGTGCGTTCCGCAAGATGAAGCGATACGGTTTTGTGATTCGTTGCGATTGCGCTGGAGGCCGGCGGACGGCCGGGATGCGCGTTGGCGGCACACTCAAGGCCGTTCGGCCAAGCTTACGGCCTTACAACGCGCATCCCGGCCGTCCGCCTCCACGCCACCGGCTAAACTTGCCTATTATGGCTTTGACTTCCGAACAACTCGCAGACATTCGTACTCATATTCCCGCACGTCCGGAAACGGACATTCCCATGCCTTACGAGGATCTGGTACGCAAAATCCTTACGGAAGGCACACTGAAATCCGACCGCACGGGCACGGGCACTATTTCCCTGTTCGGCCAGCAGATGCGTTTCAATCTCAAAGACAGCTTCCCACTGCTCACCACGAAGACGGTGTTCTTCAAAGGCCTGGCCTACGAGCTGCTGTGGTTCCTCAAAGGCTCCACGAACGTACGTTGGCTGCAGGAGCACAACGTGCACATTTGGGACGAATGGGCCGACGAGAACGGCGATTTGGGGCCGGTCTACGGCGCGCAGTGGCGTAGCTGGCCGGCGCCGACGCCGGACGATCCGAACCGCACGATCGACCAGATCTCCAATGTGCTCGACCTGATCCGTAACCACCCCGATTCGCGCCGCATGGTGGTTTCCGCATGGAATCCGGCGGAAGTGGAGAATATGGCATTGCCGCCATGCCACGCCCTATTCCAGTTCTACGTGGCCGACGGCCGCCTGAGCTGCCAGCTGTACCAGCGTTCCTGCGACATATTCCTCGGCGTGCCGTTCAACATCGCCTCCTATTCGCTGCTCACCCTCATGATGGCCCAGCAGACGGGACTCGAGCCCGGCGAATTCGTTTGGACCGGCGGCGACTGCCACGTCTACGACAACCACATCGACCAGGTGTTGGAACAGCTGAGCCGTACGCCGTACCCGTATCCGCAGATCCGCATCAGGAAGGCCGATTCGCTGTTCGACTACGATTACAGCGATTTCGAAATCGTGAATTACCAGCATCATCCGACCATCAAGGCACCGGTGGCGGTCTGAGGTTGTTGCCGCCGTCTGGCGCGTCTGCGCCAGACGGTAGACTACTGACCCTAGTTCCGACTTCAAGGAGTGAGTGAAATGGAGCACGATAGTAGCCGCAGTGGCTATCACGAACCCGAGCCCGGACTTGCCGGGCGTGAAGACGAGGAGGATTGGGGCGACGATTTCCCCAAAACCTTCTCTGTGAATCTGATTTGGGCGCAGGCCTGTGACAAGGAAGGTCACGACGGTGCCATTGGATTCGAAGGCGGCATGCCATGGCATCTGCCTGAGGATATGAGGCATTTCACGGAGCTGACCGTCTCCCATCCGGTCATCATGGGCCGCAAGACGTGGGAGTCGCTAAGCCCGAAGTTCCGTCCGCTGCCCAACCGCGACAACATCGTCATCTCGCATGACCCGTCCTATTTCGCGCCGGGCGCCACCGTGGTGGATTCGCTGGATGACGCGTTGGATCTGGCCCGTCAGGAGGCCATTCCGGATGACGGCTTGGACCGCAGTGAAATCTGGGTCATCGGCGGAGCCAAAGTATTCGAGGAAGCGATGCCATTCGCCGACAAGGCGTATGTGACGCAGATCAGCATGCACGTGAACGCCGACACCTACGCGCCCGATATCCACGCATTGGTGGAATCCGGAGCATGGCGCGTGGCCGAGGAAGGCACGTGGCAGAAGGCGCGGAAAGGAAACGACCAAGTCGAAGGCTTCCGTTTCGTGACGTACGAAAGAAACCACGAGGAGTAACTTTTCATGTATACCGTGATGACCGTGTGCACGGGCAACATCTGCCGTTCACCCATGGCTGAAATCATTCTGCGCGCCGAATTCGAGCGCCGCGGCTTGGCTGACAAGGTCAACGTCGAATCCAGCGGCGTCAGCGACGAGGAATACGGCAATCCGATCGACCGCCGTGCCGTCAAGGTACTTAAGGAACGCGGCTACGAGCTGCCATCGCACCATTTCGCGCATCGCATCACGCGCGACGAAATCGAACGCACCGACCTGTTCCTGCCGATGACCGCCTCGCACATGCGCGCGCTGCTCCGTCAGCTGCCGCAAGCCAAGCGCAGCGAAGTGCACATGTACCGCAGCTTCGACCCGAATCTGCCGAAGCCGGCCGCGGGACGTGAGGACAGCATCGATCTGGTGGATCCGTGGTACGGTGGTCCGCGCGAATTCGAAGTGGCGATCGACCAAATCGAAGAGGTGGCGCCATATATCGTCGATTGGGTCGAACAGCAGTTGCAGAACTGATTTTTTATTGCGATTGCGGCATGCTTGATGGTTTCAAGCGTGCCGCTTTTGTTTTTTGCGATTTATTGCGATTTTTTTTTGGGGGGGGGCTGGCTGTGTTGTGAAGTTGCGATTTTTCTGATGTTGCGGTGTTTGGTGGGATTGAATATACGGCGTTTTTGCGATGTTGCGATTGCGGGGTGTCCGGTGGAGGCCGGCATATGCGTTGCAAGGCACACTCAAGGCCGTTCGGCCGAGCTTACGGCCTTGCAACGCATATGCCGGCCTCCACCTCGTTTTTATTGGCAGGTTGCGATGTTGCTTCGTTCTGTGGGTAAGTTGCGTTTTTTGATTTTTGTGGGGCGCCTCGTTTTTGTGGGCAAGTTATGTCTTGACGGTTGGGAAGCGTGGATTGGCGTGGGAGGGGAGAGTGAGGGTAAAAGAAAAACCCCGGCGGATTGGGCTGGGGTTTGGTGGCGACCACGGCCGGACTTGAACCGGTGACCTCCGCCGTGACAGGGCGGCGCTCTAACCAACTGAGCTACGCGGCCGTTGTTTCAGTCTTGCGACTGACAACAGATAGAAATACTACGACAAAATCGCAATTATGCAAAACTGCGGCGTGTCACGGTGTGTTGGGCGTGGCGCGCCGCGGTTTCGCGGGAAAGGAGACGAATCTCAGTCGGTCTGCTTCCAGGTGTCGACGTCGATGTGGTGCTCCGGGTTGGCCTGCCATGCGTCCCAAGCGGACTTCACAATGTCCTCGACATTGTACTTGGCGTGCCAGCCCATCTCCTCGTTGATGCGCTTCGGGGAGCCGATCAGGTGCGGCGGATCACCGGCGCGGCGGCCCATGACGGTCTCCTTGAACGGCAGACCGGTGACCTTCTTGACCTCATCGACGATCTGGCGCACGGAGGTGCCCTCGCCGGTGCCGACGTTGAACGCGTCATACTTTCGCTCGTCGCGGTCCAGATACTTCAGCGCGGCGATATGCGCGTCGGCCAGATCGGACACGTGGATGTAGTCGCGCACGCAGGTGCCGTCCGGAGTCGGGTAGTCGTCGCCGAAGATCGCCGGGGCCTTGCCCTTCTTCAGACGGTCGAACAGCATCGGGATGAGGTTCAGGATAGCCGGATCCTCAAGTTCCACCGGGCCGCAGCCGGCCACGTTGAAGTAACGCAGGCCGCAGAAGCGGATGCCATACGGTTCCTCGCAGGCGCGGGCCATCCACTCGCCGAACAGCTTGGTCTGGCCGTACGGGTTGATCGGCAGCATCGGCACGACGTCTTCCGGCACCACATCGACCGGCGGCACGCCGTAGGTGGCGGCGGAGGAGGAGAAGACGAGCTTCTTGGCGCCGGAATCGCGCATGCCGATCAGCACGTTGAGCATGCCGTTGAGGTTCTGCTGGTAGTACCACAGCGGCTTCTCGACGGATTCGCCGACCTGCTTGCGGGCCGCGAAATGAATCACGGAATCGACGCCTTCGGCCTTCATGATCTCCGCGAGGCGCTCGCCGGCGCCCGGAGCGGCGATGTCCATGCCGTACAGGCGGGAGCCTTCGATGCGGGTGGGCTTGCCGTAGCTCAGATCGTCGACGACGACAACCTTTTCGCCGGCCTGATGAAGTGCGTGAACGACGTGGGCGCCGATGTATCCGCACCCACCAGTGACGAGAACTGTCATGTTCTGGCCTTTCCTTCGAATGAGCAGTGAAATGCAACAGTTGGTGAAAATGTCAACCATTGTTCACTTTTGCTCAGGTTTGTTACCTTTTGAACAATTTGAGTATAACACGTGAACACGAACGCACACTAACGGCTCGTTCCTGCGTTTCCTCTATAAATTAGGGTATGCAACATGACGAAAACACGCCGACCGATGGTCGCAAAACAGAAGAAAACGCACAGAATATACAACATGTGCAGTCGGCCGCTGCTGACGGCAGGCCGGCCCTCTACGGTCGCAAGGTGCTGTCCTTCGTGCGGCGGTCCGCCCGGCTCGACGCGCGACTGCAGCGGGCCTGGGACACCTACGCCGATACGTATCTGCTGAACATCAACGCGGGCGAAGGGTCCCTCGGCGTGCGTGAGGGTTTCGTGTTCGACCAAGCCTATATCCGCGAAACGTGGGGCAATACCAATCCTCTGATCGTGGAAATCGGCTCCGGACAAGGCGAGAACGTCGTTGCCGCCGCAGCCGCCCGGCCGGACGTCAACTTCCTTGCGTTGGAAGTCTACGATCCGGGCGTGGCGCACACGCTGCTGCTCGCCGGCAAGCAGAACCTGAAGAACCTGCGGATCGCCCAGATCAACGCGCCAGAACTGTTCAAGGCGGCCGTCGACGGCTCGATCGCCGAAGTGTGGACGTTCTTCCCCGACCCGTGGCCGAAGATGCGCCATCACAAGCGCCGCATCGTACAGCCCGAGCTCGCTGCGGACATCCACCGCGCGTTGACGGACGAAGGCGTGTGGCGCATCGCCACCGACATCGAGGATTACGCGCTGCACGTTCACGAGGTGATGGACGAGCTGGACGGCTTCCATAACGACGGCGCATTGACCGTGAGCCTGCCCGTCGAGCACGTCGGCAAAGGCAACGCGGATGAGGCGGCCGCATTGCGACACGCCGATTTCGCTGAATCCGAGCGATTCGATGGCCGTGTTTTGACCAATTTCGAGAAGAAGGGACTTGCCGCCGGGCGCGTGATTCACGATTTCACCTATCGTCGCGTGTAATGCGATAAGGCTTGGAATTTCAGTGTTTTACGAGGATTCCTGTCTTATTGTGGCGGTGTGTGACACCGGCGCGACACGCCGAGGTTTGCATGTCGGCCAGATTCGCGTATAGTAGGGCAAGTTGTCAAGCGGAAACGCTGAAAGCGCCCCCTTCGTCTAACGGTTAGGACACCAGACTTTCAATCTGACAACGAGAGTTCGACTCTCTCAGGGGGTACGTACCTTGGAAACAAGGTGGCAATGGCCGCGTAGCTCAGTTGGTTAGAGCGCCGCCCTGTCACGGCGGAGGTCACCGGTTCAAGTCCGGCCGTGGTCGCTGGAACAGCGCAAGTTGTTCATGGCTCTGTAGCTCAGTTGGTAGAGCGAACGACTGAAAATCGTTAGGTCAGCGGATCGATGCCGCTCGGAGCCACCAGATACACCCCGGAGCAATCTGGGGTTTTGTTTTTCTCGCATATCTTTTCCGATTTACCTGCGCGATTTCCGCTCGTTTCCCAGCACAAGCGCCATCCGAACCATATCGGCGAAAGACATACGCCCATTACCCCCAACGAAGAGGGATGTTCTGTCCCCTCTGTCGCTAAACTATGGTGCAGGTAGACAAGGGGTTGACGGCTGTACTGTTCCATGATGTTGACCTCTAAACGGGTGTATCCCTGGGGTGAGGCGAGTGGAGATACTGTTAATCGGCAACACCGACTTCGTGACGAAGCAGTGGATCGAGCACGCGTTCCCCCACGACAAGGTGGTGGTGGCCCTCCGCAAAGGGACCGAATCCAGCGGCGAGGATCTCAAAATCATCGACATGCCCGACCGTGACGCCATGTCGGAAGTGTTCTCCAACTACGAATTCGATCGAATCGTCTACTTCTCCGAAGATCTGACGCCTCGCAGCGAACGTGACGGCGACCTGGGCTACCTGCGCCGACTGCTGCACACCGTCCGCAATCGCAAGGTCCAGATGCTGATGGTGAGCGGGCCGGAATCGGAATTCACCTATCCGCAGGAAACGGACGTGCACGAGACCAGCAAAAGCCTGATGTCGCGTGCCGGCGAAGAGCTCGGCCTGTACTATGCGCGCACCTACGATCTGGAAGTGAAGATCGTGCGCTGCCCCTATCTGTACGCGCCGCAACGCAATGGCGTCACCGCATATTTCAACGGCTTGTTCGAACAGGCACAAGCGGGAGAACTGCGCTTCCATGAACGCGCCGAACAACGCACCTGCTTCCTATGCGCCGACGATCTGGCCGAACTTATCTACCGCATATTCGACGACTGGACCGCCGACAGCGAGCTGTTCCACGTTCCGAACGTGTTCGACTTCACTTACGGCGATTTGGGAACGCTGATCGCGGGATATTTTCCGGGAACGAAGGTCGTATACGGCGAGGACCGTCCGCAGGCATACCCCGCCGACGACCACGAATTGCGATTGCGGTACGGCTTTTCGCCACGATACTCGCTTCGCGAGGATTTTCCGCACGTCATCGAAGGCTGGTTGAAGCTCCGCGAGAACAAAACCGACAAGCATCCGGTATGGGATTTCCTACGCAGCCACAACAAATGGTGGACCGTGCTGGAAATCATCGGCGCGTTCCTGCTGACGGAATGGCTCCGCACTTTTACACAAGGCAACAGCCAGCTGGAAACCGTGGACCTGCGATTGCTGTTCGTGGTGATCGTCGGCACCATCTACGGGCTGCATGCCGGCGTGTTCGCAGCCGTACTGGCCTGCGCCGGCGTGGCCATGTCCTACGCGTCGCAGGGCGCGTCCTTCGCCCCGTTGTTCTACGACACATCGAACTGGCTTGCCTTCGTCATTTATTTCGTGGCCGGATCGGTATGCGGCTATGTGCAGTCGCGCAACCAGGAGAGCGTGAGGTTCGTGCGCGACGAGAACGGGTTGTTGCGCAATCGTCTGGACTTCCTGCGCGGGCTGTATCAGGATATGCTCGACGACCGCAGACAGTTGCGCGACCAGATCATCGGCAGACGCGACAGTTTCGGCAAACTGTACGCCGTGACCCGAGAATTGGACGAAGTGCAACCGCAGAAGCTGTACCATACGGCGATCCGCATCATGCAGGAAAGCCTCGATAGCGACAGCCTCGCCATCTTCCGAGTGGACAACGGCGGACAGTTCGCCCGTCTTGTGGCGGCGAGCCCACGGTTCGACGTCGGCAGCTTCCGCTCCGTACGCGTCTCGGATTACGGTGAAATCATCACCGCGCTGGAACACAACGGCATATGGGTGAACCGAACGTTAAAGGACAAATTCCCGATGTACGCCGTCGGCGTGCGTGACCGTGGCGAACTGGCCGTGATCATCACCATGGGAGAGGCCAAACCGGACCAGATGAACCTGTACTTCCAGAATCTGTTCAGCATCATGTGCGGTCTGGTCGAATCGGCCATGATCAGGGCCTTCGAATACGAGGACGTGGCGCGCCGGTCCATGCTGGTGCCGGGAACGAACCTGCTGAAGCCAGAAGCGTTCCTGCCGAAGGTGCTGGCTGCCAACGACCTCAAACACGACCATATGGGCGACCATCTGCTGCTCAAAGTCGAATGCGAGGGAAACCTTGAGGACGTGGACTCCCTGCTGATGCAAAGCATCCGCCAGACCGATGAGGCCGGCATGCTGACGGATGACGGCGTGTATCTGCTGATGAACCAGGCGGGGGAGAAGGAACTGCCGATCATCCTCAAACGTCTGACCCGTTCCGGCTTGCACTGCTCCTACGTTCCGCAGACCCAAGAGGATGCCCTGCTTTCCGAAGCCCGATCGCATATCGCGCAAGCCGACGATGGGGGTGAAAGCTGATGGGGTCGACGACTATCGCCGCGTTGATCATCATCGCCGTGCATCTGCTGGTCTGCATGACGCTGTGTCTGCTGCACCACGTCGGAGTGCTGAAAGTCGATGGACTGCTGCTCCCGTTCATGGCGTTGATTCCCCTATGGGGGCCGTTGAGCGTGGCGCTCATGCATTCGCGTGCCGTGCTTCGTGGGGGACGACGGATTCCCGCCGGTCTGCAGGAACTGAAGGTCGAGGATCAGGAACAACGCAACATTCTTGTGGACGACCGTACGGATTACGCCAACACCGTGCCGTTGGAAGAGGCGCTGATCGTGGACAATCCACGGCAGCGTCGTAATCTGATGCTGTCCATTCTTAACGAGAATCCCGGCCAATACGCCAATCTGCTCTCCCAAGCCCGTCTGAACGAGGACGTGGAAGTCGTGCATTACGCGGCCACGGCCATGGCGCAGATCAGCGCGAAGGAAGACATCGCGTTGCAGCAACGCATGGAGGAATACGAGCGGAACCGCGATTCGGACGAGGCGCTCGACCGGTACCGTGAGGCGCTCGAACACTACTTGGAATCCTCCATGGAACAGGGGTATGCCAGAACGTTGCAGATGCGCCGATACACCGACCTGCTCGCCGAACGGCTCAAACGGCATAACGACTACCGCACCGTATGCTCGTTGGCGAAGACGCAGATGGATCTCGGTTCGTTCGATGCCGCGTCTCGCACCATCGAAGCGGCGCTGTCCGCATGGCCGCGTCAAGGTGACGTCTGGCTGATGAAACTGCGATTGGAAGCCGCACGTCACGATGGCGAGGCGGTGCAACGCACCGTCCGGCACATCAAGGACGACCACATCTACCTTGGCGGCCGAGGCCACGACATCCTGCGATTCTGGCTCGGCGACAAGGAGGCTGGGCGCGCATGATACGTTCCGCATGGCGCATATGGAAGCGCTTCCGTTGGAAAAACCTGGTCCGCGTGTGGGCCGTATTCATGGCCATCGCCTTGGTGCTGTTGGCGCAAACCTTGGGCATCCACTACGGCGCGACGAAATTCACTTTGAAATACATGGCTCGTAACGAGGCCATTCCGGCCCAGAACGCCATCATGGGGCAGCGCGCCACGAACCTGATGCTCGTGGATAGTTCCCAGGATGGTGTGGACGAGGCCGAAACCATGATGAAACAGGTGCTGCTCGACATGAAAGTGCCGACCGCCACCGTGGATCTGGCCAAAACCGATCCCGACGACATCCCCTCATTGAATCGGTACCGCACCGTGCTGATCGTCATGCCGGAACTTGATTCGCTGGGGGATGAGCTGGTGTCCATCATGAGATGGGTTGAAGGCGGCGGCAACATGATGCTTGCCATGACGCCTGAAAAAACAGGCTATCTGGACGCGATCGGGCCTCAAATCGGCATCGAATCCTCCGCATACGACTACGTGATGACCAAAGGCATCAAGCCTGCCAGGGACTTTATGCTGGGTGGCGGGCACACCTACATGTTCAGTGGCCCGTTCAAATCGTCGTTGAGTCTGAACCTCAATGAGAAGGCCGCCGTCGAAGCGGTCAGTGCCAACGGCCATACGCCACTGATCTGGAGTGCCGATGTGCGTTCCGGACGAACCGTGACCTGCAATATCGGCATCTATGGCAAGGTGGTGCGCGGCTTCTATGCCTCCGCGTTCAGCCTGCTGGGTTCCGCCACGGCATACCCGGTCATCAACAGCGCCGCGTTCTATCTGGACGATTTTCCATCCCCGGTCCCCAGCGGAGACGCCACCTACATCAAACGCGACTACGGCATGAGCATCACCAACTTCTATTCGAAGGTCTGGTGGCCGGACCTGACCAAACTTGCGGAACGCTACGGTATTCGGTTCACCGGCGTGATGATCGAGAATTACGGGGACGATACGAAAGACGCTCCCGTACGGCAGAAGGACGAATCGCATTTCATCTATTTCGGCGGACTGCTGCTCAAACAGAACGGCGAAATCGGCTACCATGGCTACAACCATCAGCCGCTCGTACTGCCGAACACCGATTATGGCGACGAATACGCGTACCATCAGTGGCCGAATCGCAAAGCTGTCGTCGCCTCGCTGCGCGAGCTGATCGCATTCCAAAAGTCCGTGCTGCCGGCGGCCACAGCGTCGGTATATGTGCCGCCGTCCAACATCCTGTCCAAGGAAGGACGGCAGACAATCGGACGAGACGTGCCCGAAATCCGCACCATCGCCAGCACCTACCTGCCAAGCGACAGCAAACTTCCTTACGTGCAGGAATTCGGTGTGGCCGATGACGGCATCGTCGAGGCGCCGCGCATCGTCTCCGGCGGCATGGTGGGAAACGATTACATGCGGCTCGCCGCAGAATCCGAACTGAACATGCATTTCGTCAGCACCCACTTCATGCATCCGGACGACATGCTCGACCCTGACCGTGGCGCGAAAGAAGGCTGGGCGGTCTACAGAAAAGGCCTTGAGAACTATCTCGACTGGCTTGAAGTGTCCGCACCGTCCATCCGCATGCAGACAGGCACGGAATGCGCGTCCGCGGTGCAACGCTTTTCTGGACTGACTGTCAAGATGAGGGAATCCGCCAATGAGTGGGAATTCGACTTGGGCAATTTCAAGGACCAGGCTTGGCTGCTGCTCCGCGCGAACCATGGCACGCCCGGCAGAATCCAAGGCGGAAGCATGATCCGGATGACGGGGAATCTGTACCTCATCAAGGCCACGGACTCCACAGTGCACGTCGAACGCAAGGCTGGAGGCGCGGCATGAGAATCTGCCTGGTATTGGAAGGTTGCTACCCGTACGTGCATGGAGGCGTGTCCACATGGATGCACAGCTACATCACCGCCATGAAGGAACACGAGTTCGTGCTGTGGGTGATCGGCGCGAAAGCCAAGGACCGTGGCAAATTCGTGTACGACCTTCCATCCAACGTGGTGGAAGTGCATGAGGTGTTCCTCGACGACGCGTTGCGTCTGAGCGGTGAACATGCGAAAGTGATCTTCACCGACGAGGAAGTCAAGGCACTGCGTGAGCTGGTGAATCTGAGCGATCCCGACTGGGACGTACTGTTCAACCTGTTCCACAACAAAGGCGTGCATCCGCTGTCGTTCCTGCAAAGCAACGAATTCATCGACCTGTTTACGAAGATCTGCATGGAGGAATACCCGTACGTTGCCTACGCGGATGCGTTCCACACCGTGCGATCCATGCTGCTGCCGGTGCTGTACCTGATGACGGGAGAAGTGCCGAAAGCGCAGATCTACCATGCCATCTCCACCGGTTACGGCGGCCTGCTGGCATGCTTGGGCGGCAGTATCAACCACGCACCCGTATTACTAACCGAACATGGCATCTACACGCGCGAACGCGAGGAGGAGATTCTTTCCGCCGAATGGGTTGCGCCCGCGTTCCGGCAACGGTGGATCCGTTTCTTCGCCATGCTGTCGCAGGAGATCTACCGTAGGGCATGGCGTGTGACCAGCCTGTTCGGCCGCGCTCGCCAGACCCAGATCGACATGGGCGCTCCGGCAAGCAAATGCCTGGTCATTCCCAACGGCATCCAATACGAACGGTTCTGCGACATTCCACTCAAGCCTGAGGACGGTTGGGTGGATATCGGCGCCGTGGTACGTCTGGCTCCCATCAAGGACGTGAAAACCCTCATCCACGCGTTCAGCGAACTGTCGAACCGCGTGGACAATGTCAGGCTGCACATCCTCGGTGGTGTGGACGACCAGGACTATGCCGACGAATGCTATGAGCTGGTGAAACAGCTTGAAGTGAAGAACCTTGAATTCACCGGACGCGTGAATGTGGTCGAATACATGCGCAAACTGGATTTCACGGTGCTGACCAGCATCTCCGAAGGCCAGCCTCTGTCGGTGTTGGAATCGTTCGCGGCGGCCCGCCCTTGCGTGACCACCGACGTGGGCTGCTGCCGTGAACTGCTGGAAGGCGAGGAAGGCGACGACCTCGGCGTGGCCGGCTTCTATGTGCCTCCGATGTACCGCGAGGGCCTTGCCCGCGCCATGGAACGCATGTGCGCGAGCCGCAAGCTGCGCGAAGCCATGGGCCAAGTGGGACGCGAACGCGTGAAAACCTACTATCGGCATGAGCGCATGCTTGACGAATACCGTGCGCTGTATCTCGATACCGCCGACCATTACGGGTTGGAGCACTGATATGGCGGGAATCGGATTCGAACTCAAGAAACTGTTCCACCGCAAGGGCCTGGTCGCCATGGTGCGCGCCTACGGTTATGCCGGTGTGATCTGCACCGGACCGATGCTGCTGGGCATCCTGCTGCAGTTCGGCGTGCTGGCGGTCAGCGGTTGGTGGCACGTGCCCCGCGCGGACCAGAATCTGCTGGTCTGCATGATCACGTACACGCTGCTCGCCTCATTGGTGTTGACCAGCTTCCTGTCCATGCCGGTGACGCGTTTCCTTGCGGACATGCTGTTCGAACATCATGAGGAGACCATTCTTCCATCGTTCTGGGGATCCACGACCCTCATGCTGGCGGTGGGTGCGGTGCTGTACGCGGTGTTCCTGCTGTTTTCCGGCGCGACCCTCATGCAGGGGTTACTCTGCCTATGGCTGTTCCTGGAAATGATCGTCAATTGGAATGCGATGAGCTATCTGACGGCCATCAAGGATTACCAAGGCATCATGTGGTCGTTCGTCGCGGCGGTGGTCGTGGCGTTCCTGTCCGCATGCGCGATGATGGCGCTGGGCCTGCCGCAGGTGGAAAGCCTGCTGGCCGCAGTGGCGTTCGGCTACGGCGTGATGATGGTCTGGGACGTGGTGCTGCTGCACCGGTATTTCCCGCAAAGCTCGGAAAGCCCGTGGACGTTCCTCGCATGGCTGGACCGGTTCCTGCCGCTCGCCCTGACGGGACTGCTGACCACCCTCGGCTTGTTCTCCCACTTGGTGATCACCTGGTGTGGTCCGCTTGGCGTGCATGTGAAGGGACTGTTCTACGGTGCCCCCTACTATGATGTGCCCGCGTTACTGGCGTTCCTGACGATTCTGATCACCACCGTGAATTTCGTGGTGTCGGTGGAAGTCAATTTCTATCCGAAATACCGTGCCTACTACGCGCTGCTCAACGACGGCGGCACCGTGAAGGACATCGTGGTGGCCGAACGCGAGATGCTCGCCGTGCTCAACCGTGAGCTGTACTACACCGCGTTGAAGCAGCTGTTCGTCACCGCGGCGGTCATCTCGTTGGAAAAGATGGTGTTGGGCGTGCTGCCGCTCGGTTTCAACGATGGCATGCATGGTTATTTCCGTGTGCTGTGCGTCGGATACGCCCTGTACGCGGTCGGCAACACCATGCTGATGATTCTGCTGTATTTCACTGATTACTTCGGCGCGGTGTGCTGCGCCGCGATATTCGCCGGGTCGGCCACGGTCTTGACTGTTATTTCGCAGTTCGTTCCGGTCACGCTGATGGGATTCGGCTTCCTGCTGGGCGCGTCGGCGTTCCTGCTGGCCGCGGTCGTGCGATTGGCGGTGTTCACCGACAATCTGCCGTATCGTGTGCTCGGCGCGCAGCCGATTGTGGCGACCGAAAAGCGCGGATGGTTTACGAAACTGGGCGAAGCGTTGGACGAATTCGGCGAACGGCTGCATGGAACTTTCGGACGGAAGGAATCATGAGGGAAAGCGTGGAAAGCATGGAAAGGAACGGACGAATGACGATGGGTAATCGGCCGTGCGGCCGCAATGCCATATTCAAATGCGTGGCGATCATCGCCACGGTCGTGACGACGTTCTCCTGCGTCGCCTGCGGAAACGCTGCGGACAGTGGTTCCACGGCAGACAAATCGGCGGCGCAATCGCAAGGAAAGCATGAGAAAGTCAAGAAAAGCGCCACGCAGGGGCTTGACGGCGCGCATCTGCGTGACAACGACTCGCTGTACAAGGTGTATGACGACAGCGGTGTGGAAACCATGTATCTGACGGTCTCGCGCGGCAACAAGTCGGAAGGCACCGACCACAGTTGGAGCGAAATCAACCAGTATTCCGTGGATGATTACGCGGCCATGCGCACCAACCGGTACCAAGTCAACGGTCTGCTGCAGGTCGGCGACGAACAGGGGCCTGTATCCGGCGAACTCGGCTACGGTGAAAAAGCGCCGAACGCCACCGTGCAGGTGCGCGGCCAGTCGTCCAGTCTCAATAAGCAGAAGAACTACAAAATCGAGCTGAAAAGCGGCAAAGGCAAATGGCGCGGGCAGCGCACCATCGCATTGAACAAGCATATGGGCGAAGGGCTGCGATTCCGCAACAAGATGGCATACGACCTGATCCGCGGCATCGACCAGATGATGGGACTGCGCACGCAATTCGTGCACCTGTACGTCAAGGACGAAACCTCCGGTTCCAACTCCTTCGACGACTATGGCCTGTACACGCAGGTGGAGCAGCTCAACAAAAGCGCGCTCCAAGCGCACGGCCTCGACAAGAACGGCCAGCTGTACAAGGTCAACTACTTCGAATTCCAACGCGACGCGGACGTGATCAGACTCGCCGACGATCCCAAATACAATCTGTCGAAATTCGAGGAGAAGCTGGAGGTCAAAGGCAACAGCGACCATACCAAACTCATCGCCATGCTCAACCAGCTCAACGATTATTCGGTGCCGATGAGCAGCATCCTCGGCAAATATTTCGATACGGAAAATCTCGCATACTGGATGGCGTTCCAGCTGCTGACCGGCAACACCGACACGCAGAGCCGCAACATGTACCTGTACAGCCCTACGAATTCCGACACCTTCTATGTGCTGGACTGGGACAATGACGGCATGCTCATGCGCAAGGAGAACCAGCTGCGTAACACGTCCGAAGGTTCCAGCTGGGAACAGGGCGTCAGCAACTACTGGGGCAACGTGCTGTTCCGCCGCTGCCTGCAAACCAAGTCGTTCCGCGACGAACTCGACACGGCGGTGAAACGGGAATACAACTACATGAACGCCAATCGAATCAACGGCATGGTGAGCCACTACGAATCCATCACCAACCAGTACCTGTGGAAAACGCCGGATTCCACATACGAGCCGTTGACCCGCGCGCAGTATGACGTGGTGGCCGGGCAACTGCACGATGAGATCGAGCAGAACTACAAAACCTACCGGGAAAGCTACGACAAGCCCATGCCGTTCTTCATCGGCGCGCCGCAAGCCGACAATGGCAAGCTCAAAATCAACTGGGACACCTCGTTCGACTTCCGAGGCGAGGATCTGAGCTACGACATCACCGTGGCCAAGGACTATCTATGCAAGGACGTCGTCTTTAGCAAGACCAATCTGGCATTGCCCCAAATCGTGATGGACCTGCCGTCCGATGGACAGTATTTCGTTCGGGTGCGTGCGCGCAACACCTCCGGCAAGATGCAGGACGCCTTCAACTATTACGTCACGGAACATGGCAAGACGTACGGCACGAAATGCTTCTACATCAAGTCCGGCCAGGTCGTGGAGGACGACAATGGGCAGTGATGAGACCTCGACGTCGCTGCTGCGGCGAATCGGGCGGCGCGTCGGGCGGCGTATCGGCGAGGAGCTTGCCATGCCGCCACGCCGCTGCGAGGAACGTTACCGTCACGAGCTCAAATATCTGATTTCGTACGGTCAGAAGGCCGACCTGAACGTGCGCATGGCACCATTGCTCGACCATGACAGCCATGCCCGTGACGGCAGCTATACAATCCGCAGCCTGTATTTCGACGATTACTGGAACACCGCCTACCAAGAAAAAGTGGACGGCGTGCTGACACGTAAAAAATACCGCATCCGCATCTACGACTACAGCGACCGGGTGATCAAGCTGGAACGCAAGCGCAAAAGCGACAGTTGGATTTACAAGGAGGACGCGCCGCTCACGCACGAGCAGTTCGACCGGATACTGGCCGGCGACGTCGGATTCATGGAACACAGCGAACATCAGCTGTGCCGGGAATTCTACGTGGAATACGTGAGCAATGTGCTGCGGCCTCGGGTGATCGTCGACTACGAACGCGAACCATGGATCCTCGACGCCGGCACGGTGCGCGTCACGTTCGACATGGACGTGCGCGCCGCGGTCGACGGATTCGACATCTTCGACCGCACCCTGCCCACCCTGCCCGTGCTTGAGCCGGGCAAGCTGGTGATGGAGGTCAAATTCACCGAATTCCTGCCGCAGATCGTGCGTGACATTCTGCCAGGCAAGGCGCAGGAGATAACGGCCGCCTCGAAATACGTGCTGTGCTATGACAAAGCCTCGTATCTGCGGGGTTTCGACTACTGGCAGGAAGGCTGGAACGTGCCGAGCGTGTGACTTGAGCGCACCGGTCGGACGTATCGCGGAAGACCGAAAACAGACGGACGAAAACGCGCAGCCGAAAACATCGGCAATCGTAGAAAACGTAATAACCGAACAATCGCAAAAGAGAAAACGAAACCATGAGCGTAAACGACATGATCAAGAAATCGGTGCTGAACTCCTTCAGCCAATACAACGTGCCCAAAATGGCGCTGGCCCTGCTGGTGGCGCTGCTGGTGGGCATCGTCATCTACTGCGTATACCGGCGGTTCTACACGGGCGTCGTGTATTCGCGCAGCTTCGCGGTGACGCTGGTGGGCATGTGCGTGCTCACCTGCATGGTCACATTGGCCATCAGCACGAACATCGTGATCTCGCTTGGTATGGTGGGCGCGTTGTCCATCGTGCGTTACCGTACCGCCGTGAAGGATCCGATGGACCTGCTGTACCTGTTCTGGGCCATCACGTCCGGCATCGCGGCCGGCGCGGGCATGTATCTGCTGGTGGTGGTCGCCGGCGCGGTGATGATCGGCATGCTCGCCCTGTTCTATTCGCATCAGGACAAGGGCCGCGTGTACATCGCGGTGATCCATTACGCTTCCGACGCGGTCGGGGACGACATCACGCGCGCGTTCGGCCGCACGAAGTTCTTCGTCAAATCCAAAACCATGCGTGGCGACCATGTGGAGATGGCCGTGGAAGTGTTCTGCGACGACAAGGACATGACGTTCGCCGAGCGGATTCGTGCCATCGAGGGTGTTGAGGACGTCACCCTGATACAGTACAACGGTGAATATCACGGATAGGACGTGGTGACAGGAAGGAATCTGTTTGGCTGACACACCGGAAATGGGCAGGACGCCGTCCACCGACGAGCTTGTGCCGGAGCTGACGTTCGACGAGATCGACCGTGCGTTCGACAACAACGAGTTCTGCTTCTACCTGCAGCCCAAATGCAATGCGGCTACGGGTGCCATCGTCGGTGCCGAGGCGCTGGTGCGTTGGAACCACCCCAAATATGGTGTGGTATCTCCGGGCAGGTTCGTTCCCATGCTGGAACAGGCCGGACAAATCTCCCGACTGGACGTGTTCGTATGGCGTTCCGTGGTCCGGATGCTGGCACGTTGGGAACGTGAGGGCCGCAATCTGGTGCCGATTTCCGTGAACGTCTCCATGGTGGACATCGACCAGATGGATGTGGCGGACACGCTCACCGGACTGCTGAACGAATACGATGTCGACGCTCGGCTGCTCCAAGCGGAAATCACCGAAAGCGCCGTGGCCAGGAACCTGTCCAAAGTGGAAAGCACCATCCGCAAGCTGCATGCGGACAACATCGCGGTGCTGATGGATGATTTCGGATCGGCGTATTCGTCGCTGAACATGCTCAAGGACATCAACGTCGATGTGATCAAACTTGACATGAAATTCATCGACCTCGATGAGGACAATGCCAGCAAAGGGCTGAAAATCGTCGAATCGGTGGTCAACATGGCCAGAAAGCTGCGACTGCTGGTCATCGCCGAAGGCGCACAGACCAAACAGCAGGTCGACCAGCTGCTGTCCGTGGGATGCCGGTACATCCAAGGGTATTACTTCCACGAACCGCTTCCGGTGGGACGGATGGAGAAGCTGTTGGCCGAACGTCCCGACGACCGGCATTTCTGGGATATGTCAAACGATTTCATGCATGGCAGCTATGTGCCCGTCAACGGCCGTACCATGCTTGAGACGTCCGCGCTCGCCGCCAGCACCTTCGAGATTCTGGCCAATGGCGTGGCGGAACTCTCCCGACTGAATGTGAAGACGGGCGAGTACCGCGCGGTCAAACGCGATGGCATACTGCCGACGCCGGAAACCGATGATTTCGAAACCTACGTGCAGACGCTGATCGCCGAACGCGTGGTGCATCCGGACGATGCCGACAGGTTCCGTGCTGATATGGATCTGGCTTCGCTCCGTTCGCTGCTGTTCTCGCAGAAATCCGCGTTCGGAGTGTACCGCAGTGAGGTGCTGGCCAGAACCGGCATAATCTCCTTCGCGGTGATTCCCTCACGTGAATGCTCCGAAAGCGATCCATGGGCCGTGGTGATGGTTGGCCGGAACCTGCCGATAGAGTCCTTTGTCCGGTTGAACGGCGAGGAGTACCGACGGGATTCATTGACGGGGCTGCTCAACCGCAACGCTTTCGACGATGATGTGGAATTCATCCAAGCCACCCATGACAAGCCGTTGACGGTGATGTACATAGATCTGATTGGCCTGCATGAGATCAATAATCATTTGGGTCATGCCAGAGGCGACGTGGTGCTGTGCGAGCTTGCGGATGCGGCGCGCGCCTATTTCGGCGACGATAATATCTACCGCATCGGCGGCGACGAGTTCGTGATCATCAGTTTCGCCCATTCGATGGCGCAGAGCGCCCGACAGATGGAATATATGCGTCAGGAGCTGCTTGATCACGGTTGCGAGCTGTCCGTGGGCATGGCCGAATCCGATGACGGCGAGGATATTCCGGATCTGGTCAACCAGGCGGAAAACGAGATGCGCAAAGACAAGAAGCGCTACTACGCCAGCGGCAGCGGCAAAAGGCAGTTGCGCACGTTGAACAAGCAGCTTGAGGACATCCTGGTACGCAACAAAGACATGGAATCGTTGCTGCAGCATTTGAATACACGGTATTCGATCGCTTATGTGGTCAATCTGCGTGCCGATACGCAACGGCCGGTCGTGGTTCCCGGCTATGTGCAAAAAATGCTTGACAAACATGGCGGTTCCTTCCACGAGATGCTGCTCGACTATTGCGACAAATTGGTGGCGCCGGCCTACCGGGACGGCTTCCGCATGCTGTTCGACTATGATTACGTCCGCGACCGGATATGCAGGGAAGGCGCTATACGGTACGCCTATGTCAGAAACGACGGCGAACGGTTCCTGATTACGATTTTCCCCGACACCCATTCCGTGGACGAGGTCATGTGGGTGTTCGCCAAAGAAGACACGTCGTCCGAAGAATAGGATTTCGGGCATCGGACGGCATGCTGTCCGGTTTTGCCGGTGTTGTGGGATATTGACGAAAAAATTGTGTGTCGTGGGTGCTTCCTCGCATGGAAAAGGGCTTATGATGAAACCGTTGGCCGCGGCAATGGATGCCGTGGTCTTCGCTTGAACACACAGTCGCTTAAAGGAGAGCACTATGGTCTATCGCATGATTTTCAACCAGACCGCGTATTTCGGCCGCGGAGCCATCAAGGAGATTCCGGGCGTCGCCAGGTCCCATGGCTTCACCAAGGCGTTCATCGTCACCGATCCGGTGCTGCTGGAGACCGGCACCGTCAAGAAGGTCACCGACGTTCTTGACGAGGCGGGCATGCCGTATGAGGTGTTCGACAACGTCAAGCCGAATCCGCCGGTCGAATGCATCCAGGATGGCGTCGCCAAGTTCGCAGCCTCCGGAGCCGACTTCCTGATCGGCCTGGGAGGTGGTTCCCCGCAGGACACCTGCAAGGGCATCGGCATCGTGACTGCCAATCCGGAATTCGCCGACGTGCTGTCCCTTGAAGGCGTGGCCGACACCAAGAACCCGTCCGTGCCGATTTTCGGTGTGCCGACCACCGCTGGCACCGCATCCGAAACGACCATCAACTATGTGATCACCGACACGGCCAACAAGCGTAAGTTCGTGGCCGTCGACCCGCACGACATCCCAATCGTCGCCTTCGTGGATCCGGACCTGACCGACTCCATGCCGCGCGGCCTCAAGGTGGCCACCGGACTCGACGCCCTGACCCACGCCATCGAAGGCTATATCACACCGGGCGCGTGGAGCCTGTCCGACTGCCTGTCCATGCAGACCATCCGCATGATCGCCAAGAACCTCGCCAAGAGCGCCGATGGAGACATTCCGGCCGGCGAACAGATGGCCTACGCCTCCTACATCACCGGCATGGCCTACTCCAACGTCGGCCTCGGTCTGGTGCACGGCATGGCCCACCCGCTGGGCGGCCGCCTCGGCGTGGCGCACGGTGTGGCCAACGGCATCCTGCTGGCCCCGGTCATGGAATACAACAAGGACTACACCGGCGAGAAGTACCGTGACATCGCCGACGCCTTCGGTATCGCCGACGCCTACACCGGCGACATCGAAACCGTGCGTGAAGAGGCCGTCCAGGCGGTGCACAAGCTCACCGTGGATCTGAAGAACCCGACCAAGATCTCCGAAGTTGGCGCCACCGAAGCCGACCTGGAGCCGCTGGCCCATGACGCCTTCCACGACGTGTGCACGCCGGGCAACCCGCGCCAGGCCACCCAGGAAGACATCCTCGCCATCTACAAGAGCCTGATGTAGGTCCGACTGCGGTAGGCGCAATCGCAAAACCGCAATCGTAAAAACAAAACGGACGGCATCGATCGCATGGTCGGTGCCGTCCGTTCGCTATCCGCGGAAAATACGCCGCGAATAATCGCTATACCTAATCGCTATTCCTCGTGCTTCTCGCTCCACTCCTCATCAGTGGGAGTGTCGTCATACAGCTCATGGCCTTCCTGTTCGGCCAATTCCATCTGCTCGTTGATCCACGCGGCCTCGGCCGGATTGATATCAGCGGTGTTCAACACCTTCTGCCACACCGGATACAGCAGATGCATCACAGGATATAACGCGGTGATGAGGATTTCCGGCTTGTGCTTGCGGTAATGCTGCGGATGCGCGTTGAACGTGTTCTTGAAACGGCGCATATAGTTGAGGAACGATGCCGGAGACGTGTCCATACGACGTGCGCTGATGCCCGCGATCATCCGCGGACAATACACGGTCTTGAGATCCTTGCCCAACAGATGCAGCGAGATGTCGATGTCCTCATGCATCACATCCGCCTTGTCTTGGCAGACCTCGTCGGCGATTTCGCGCCAGGCGGTGGCGCGCAGGGCCATGTTGGAACCGAACAGCAGAGGTTGCCCATCATCGGCCCTATAAATACGTTTGCGGGTGGAATTGTCCCCGCGAAGCCCGAAATGACGGCTCGGCAAATCGTAATACATCACCGGACCGGTGGCGCCCATCGCATCCGGATCCTCGGTGAAAATGCCGGACACCACCTCCACCCAGTCCGGGCGGATCATGCAGTCGGCATCGAAACGGCCAAGAATATCGCCGGTGGCATGATTCAAACCATAATCACGCGTTGGAATCAGACCCTGCTCATCATCCTGATGCAGCAGCTTCACCGGCGCTTCCGGATGGTCCTTCATGAACTGCTCCACCACGGCAACGGTCGAATCAGTGGAACGGTTATCGACGACAATCACCTCATGAGGCATCACGGTCTGCCGGGTGGCGTTGAGCAGGCAATCGTTGATACGCTCCTGTTCATTCCAGGCGGGGATGACAATTGAAACGTTCAGCATGGTTTCAAGAATAGGTTCCAGCCCGTACACGGTGCCTGTCTACAATAAGGAGCCATGAGCGAACGCGAACAGCATATGGATACGGACAAGAGGACGGGAACGTCCGGACAGTGCGGCAATACCGACGAAATGCGTTGGGATCTCGGCACGCTGTTCCCTGCGAAAGGCGATCCACGCAGACCTCCGGAATGGCTGGGTCGCGCGCTGCTGTACATCGCCATCGCCATCGTGCTGCTCTCCTTCTGCTGGCGCAGTTGGGGCAAAATCGAATACCTCATCATCGACGTCGTCATCTCGCTGTTCCTGGCGCTCGCCGTGGAGCCGGTGGTGATTCCGCTGGTCAAGCATGGCTGGAAGCGTTCGTTCGCTTCGATTTTCGCGTTGCTGATGTTGGGTGTCCTGCTTTGCGTGATGTTCGGTCTGTTCGGCAATCTGTTCGTGCAGCAGGTCATCGCTTTGTGCAACGGTCTGCCGGCCCTCTACCAGCAGATCTGCGATTTCGTGGCGCAATACACGGATTTCAAGCTTCCTGAGATCAACAGTCTCGGCGGTGAGATTCTGAAGAACATCCAGACCTCGTGGGTCACGGATTTCGCGGGCACCGCCATCAGCACGGTGTCCGGATTCTTCAGCTTCCTGCTGAACCTCATGACGGTGATCATGACCACGTTCTACATTTCGGCGGCCGGCCCGAAGCTGCGCCGCGCGGCCTGCCAGTGGATGGCTCCCTCCGCGCAGCGCCGGTTCCTGTTCGTCTGGACCGTCAGCCAGACGCAGATCTCATCGTTCCTGTTCTCACGTGCCATCCTCGCCGTGCTCAACGCGTTCTTCACCTCGATCTGCCTGATGGCGTTGCACGTGCCGTATTGGATGCCGTTGGCGTTGTTCTGCGGCGTCGTATCGCAGTTCATCCCGATGCTCGGCACGTACATCGGCGGCGCGTTGCCGGTGCTGTTCGCCTGGGGCAGCTGTGGTTTGTGGCAGGCGATCGCCGTGGTGGCGTTCATCTGCGTCTACCAGCAGATCGAAAACCTGATCTTCGCGCCGAAGATCTCCCGCCGCACCATGGACGTCAACGATGCGGTCGCCTTCCTTGCCGTCCTGGCCTTCGGCTCGCTGTTCGGCGCGATCGGCGCGTTCCTGGCGCTGCCTATCGTCGCCTCGATCCAGACGATCGCCCGCACCTACACCAAGCGGTACGATCTGGTCGATTCGCCGCTGATGGACGATCCGGTTCCGGACAAGAAGTCGAAGCTGGTGGAAGGCGCCGAAGTCATCAGCGAGCACCTGCACGCCGTGCCGCGCGCCGTGCAGGGGTCGAGCGCGCATGTGCCGATTCCCGACGACGTGCGCTTCCTGCAGGAGCAGGCGTACAATATCACTCGGTCCGACGAGACCGGGGATGCCGACGAATCGCAGACCGTCGCCATTCCGAAGCGCGTGTTGGACGGGGTCGATCGCAAGCCGCTGCGGGGAACCGCGGAAGCGGACGGAGCGCAGACGGAAGCCGGACCGCAGGTAGCGGACGGGTCGCAATCGCAGGGAACGGATGACAATCCGAGAAGTAGGTGGCGTTAATGGTATTGCTGAGCGTACTTGATGTCGTGCTGGTGGTTTTGGGCGGCGCCGGCATGCTCTACCAAGCGGTCTGCATCGTCATCTCGCTGTTCGCCAAGCCGATCAAGTTCCCCGAAGCGCCGATGAACAAACGGTACGCGGTGCTGATTTCCGCGCGAAACGAAGCGAACGTCATCGGCAACCTCATCGACTGTCTGCATTCGCAAACCTATCCGAGCGAGCTCATCGACATCTGGCTGGTGGCCGACAACTGCACCGACAACACCGCCGAAGTGGCCCGAAACATGGGATGCCACGTCATCGAACGATTCAACAAGGAGCAGGTCGGCAAAGGCTACGCGCTGACCTATCTGCTCGACCAGATGAACGAGTCGGGCGCATCCGACCCGTATGACGCCTTTTTCGTGTTCGATGCCGACAACAAACTCGACAAGCACTACATCGAGGAAATGAACAAGGGCTTCCAAGCCGGTTTCAAAATCCTCACCAGCTACCGCAATTCCGTGAACCTGTCCGACAATTGGGTGTCGTCCGGTTCCGCGTTGTGGTTCATCCGCGAATCGCGCTTCGTTTCCGCCTCCCGCATGTGGCTCGGCAACAGCTGCCACGTGGGCGGCACCGGCTTCATGTTCTCCCAGGAGATCATGCGTCGCAACAACGGCTGGAAATTCCACCTACTCACCGAGGATCTGGAATTCACCATGGACAGCGTGCTGCACGGCGACCGCATCGGCTACTGCGGCACCGCCATCCTGTACGACGAGCAGCCGGTCACCTTCGCGCAAAGCTGGCGTCAACGCCTGCGTTGGAGCAAGGGCTTCCTGCAGGTGTTCCGCTATTACGGACCGGCGTTGATCAAGCGCGCGGTCAGGGAACGTGATTTCTCCGCCGTCGATTTCACGCTGCTGCTGTGCCCGTTCACCGTGCTCGGCATCGCACGCGTGCTGTTGGGCATGCTGTTCGCCGCCTGCGGTTTCGTGACATGGCAAAGCCAGCTGAATTCGCTGACCGGCTGGACATCCGGCATTGTGATATCGGTGATCGGCATGATGGGACTCGCCGCATTGACCATCGTGGCGGAACGCGATCACGTGGGCGCCACCAACAAGGAGCTGCTCGCCTACGTGCTGGCCTTCCCGATCTACATGCTGAGCTATGTGCCGATTTCGTTCCAGGCGGTGTTCGCCAAGTCCGAATGGAAGCCGATCGAGCATAAGGGCTGAGGCTTGCCCGCGGCGGTGTGAACGGTCATGAGATGTTTCGTGGCGATCCATACGGTGCGGATGGTGAAAAGATGACGAAGAGAGGGTGTGGTTTGGCTATGGATGACGCTGGCGATTACCGCTATACGCGACGACGCCGAGCAATCACGGTGGCGGTTTCCGTCGTGGCCACCGTCGCACTGTGCGTCGGCTATGCAGTGGCCGACATGTGCGATGTCGTACCGGGCGTCCTCACATTGCGCCATGTCGAACATTCGACGGCCGCCGCTGCCGGCCGTTCGATCGAGGCGGCCGACGTGATCGCCGACATCGACGCTTCCAAGACCATCGATCCGGCCGCTGCGCGCGCGCTGACCGACGCGTTCCGAGCCTCAGCCGCCGGCTTCGGCGGCGAATTCTCCATCGCCATCGCCGACGCGTCGGGCAACGTGGTCGCGGAAAACAACATCGACGTGCCCCGCACGCCAGCATCCACCATGAAAACGTTGACGGCGTATGCGGCCGCCGTCGAACTCGACATGGGCAAGACCCTGGACACGCAGACCTATCTGGAACAGTCCCAGGACGGCACCGCGCGGCTGGCGCTCAAAGGCAACGGCGACATGCTGTTGGGAGCCGGAGCGTCCGACGCGAACCACATCAACGGACGTGCCGGATTGGGCACGCTTGCCGGGCGGACCGCACAGGCGTTGCGGCAGCGTGGCATCACCTCCGTGACATTGGCTTATGACGACACACTGTTCGGCAACGACCGCTGGCCGCAAGGCATCGCCGAACTCGACACGGACCACCTGTACTACGCCCCGACAGCTTCCATGGCCGTGGACGGCGGCAGGAATTGGAACGGGACAGGTCCGGCCAATCCTGATGTGTTCTCGGCGTATCCGGCATTGAGCATGCAGCCGGCGCGTGACGCGGCGCTGGTGTTCCAGCAGCGGCTGGCCGAACAGGGCATCACGGTTCAGGGATTTGTATCGCAAGGCACGGTTGCGGGGGCATCCCATCCGCTTGCCTCCGTGCGTTCGGCGTCGTTGAACGAGATTATGGCGTTCACCATGCGGCATTCCGACAATTCGCTCGCCGAGGAATTCGGCAGGCTGCTGGCGTTGCAGGTCGGCGCGGACAATTCGCCGGCTGGCGCGGTGCAGGCTGTAAAAAGCGTGCTGGAGCGCAAAGGCATCACTACGACCGGGCTCGACATGCGCAATTGTTCGGGACTTACGGAGGATTCGAAACTGACGGCGCGCACCCTGCTCGAAGTGCAACTGCGCAATCTGGCTGCGGGATCGGGGGCGGCCGCAGCCGAAGGAATGTCCGTCATGGGCTTCGTCGGCACCGCTGAGAGCCGTCTGAACGATGCTGACGAAGCGGGGCTGATCCGTGTGAAAACCGGCAGTCTGGGCGACGTGACCTCCATGACCGGCAATGTGTCGCGGTTGAACGGCGGAGCGTTGACCTTCGCGGTGATCGTCAACAATCCCACCGATTTCGCGGCGGCGAAGGCGGCCATCGACACATTCGTGGCCGGTCTGCCGAAGCTGTGAACGGCCACGTGTGAATCTTCCCAGCGGATATTCAGCATATAGCCAGAAACACGTCATTCGCATGTGCCAAGATGGTGGGCATGCGAATCGCTGACGTACAAGAAGACATTGATCACGAGCTGATCAGCAAAGAAGAGATCTCCGACATCATCAACCGTGCCGCGGCACAAGCCAGTGAAGACTATCGTGGCAAGAACCCGCTGCTGGTCTGCGTGCTCAAGGGAGCCGTGAACACGCTTGCGGCGTTCTCCCAGGCCATGAGCATTCCGGTCCAAATGGATTTCATGAGCCTGTCGAGCTACGGTTCCGGCACGGAGTCGAGCGGCAAGATCACGGTTCGTCAGGATCTGTCCACGGATGTGCGAGGACGCCATGTGCTGATCGTTGAGGACATCATCGATTCGGGCATCACCCTGGCTTGGCTGGTCGACGAGCTCAAGCGCCGTAGAGCGGCTTCCGTGGAAATTTTTGCGCTTCTGGAGAAGCCGGCACGTCGCAAGGTCAATGTTGATGTGAAATACAAGGGACGTGAGATTCCCGATGAATTCGTGGTCGGTTTCGGCTTGGATTACGACGAGTACTACCGCAACCTCGATTCGATCGCGGTGCTGAAGCCGTCAGTCTATGAAGGAGGTCAGGCATGAGTTTCCCTGGTCCGAACCAGCCGCCAAGCAATGGCGGCGGCAACAAGCCCAACGGGGGTAGTAACCCGTTCACCAATCCGTTTAGCCGCAACGATGACGGCAAGAACGGTGGCAGCGGGGCGAACGGCAACAAGTCCAACGGCCCCCGTCCGTTCTGGCAGTCGCCGTGGCTGTGGGTTGTGGTCGTGGCATTGCTTGCCGTGACCATGTTCCAGCTTTTCGCCGGTGCGGGCTCGCAGACCATCGACACCAAGGATGGCATGCAGATCCTCAACGGCAACACCGTCGAGTATGCGACGATCGTGGACAACACCCAGCAGGTCAAGCTCAAGCTGTCGAGCGATTACTCCGCCACCGACCCGGACACCGGACGTACGAAGAACTACGGCAAGAACGTGCAGTTCTACTACACGTATGCGCAGTCCGCGGCCGTGGTCAAGGCCGTGCAGAAGGCCGATCCGGCCAAGGGCTGGACCGCGTCCATGCAGCAGACCAGCATTTGGACCTACCTGCTCACCTCGCTGTTGCCGTTCCTGATCATCTTCGGCCTGTTCTGGTTCCTGATGAGCCGTATGGGCGGTGCCGCCGGCGGCATGTTCGGCATGGGCGGCAAGAAGAACAGCGGCAAACTGCTCGACGGCCAGACCCCGACCACCAAGTTCTCCGACGTGGCCGGCGAAGACGCTGCCGTGCAGGAGGTCGAGGAAATCAAGGACTTCCTCAAGGACCCGTCCCGTTACAAGGCTTTGGGCGCCCGCATTCCGCGCGGCGTGCTGCTGTACGGCCCTCCAGGCACCGGTAAGACGCTGCTGGCGCGCGCCATCGCAGGCGAGGCCGGCGTGCCGTTCTACTCCATGGCCGGCTCCGACTTCGTGGAGATGTTCGTGGGCCTTGGCGCCTCCCGTGTGCGTGACCTGTTCGATGAGGCCAAGAAGAACGCTCCGGCCATCATCTTCATCGATGAGATTGACGCTGTCGGCCGCAAGCGTGGCGGTTCCGGCATGAGCGGTGGCCACGACGAACGCGAGCAGACGCTGAACCAGCTGCTCGTCGAGATGGACGGCTTCGGCAACGATACGAACCTCATCATCATCGCTGCGACCAACCGTCCGGATGTGCTCGATCCGGCATTGCTGCGCCCGGGTCGTTTCGACCGTCAGGTGGCCGTCGAAGCACCTGATTTGGAAGGCCGCGAGGCGATTCTGAAGGTACACGCCAAGGGCAAGCCGTTCGTGCCGGACGTCGACCTGCATATGATCGCCGTGCGCACGCCGGGCTTCACCGGCGCCGACCTTGCCAACGTGTTGAACGAAGCCGCGTTGCTGTGCGCCCGTGCCGGCGCCCAGCTCATCGACAACCGCGCCATCGACGAGGCCATCGACCGTGTTCAGGCCGGTCCGAAGCGTCGTTCCAAGGGCATGGCTCTCGACGAGCTACGCAACACCGCATATCACGAGGGTGGCCATGCGCTGGTCGCGGCCGCCATGAACGACACCGATCCGGTGACCAAGGTGACGATTCTGCCGCGCGGCCGTGCACTGGGCTACACCGCGGTCATGCCAACCGAGGACCGTTACTCCATGTCCCGCAACCAGCTGCTCGATCAGATGGCGTACGCCATGGGCGGCCGTACCGCCGAAGAGGTCGTGTTCCACGACCCGACCACCGGCGCGTCCAACGATATCGAGAAGGCCACGAACATCGCGCGTCAGATGGTGCTCGACTACGGCTTCTCCGAGAAGCTGGGCGCCATCAAGTGGTCCGACGACGAGCAAAGCGATCTCGGCGCGCTCACCCACAAGTACTCCGCGCACACCGCCGAAATCATCGACGAGGAAGTGCTCAAGCTTGTGGAGACCGCGCATACCGAAGCATGGAACGTCATTAACGAGAACCGCGACATCCTCGACGAGCTGGTACGTCAGCTGCTCGTCAAGGAAACGCTCAACGAGAAGGAGCTTGCCGCCATCTTCGCCAACATCAAGAAGGCGCCGAAGCGCGAGGTCTGGTTGAGCGACGAGAAGCGTCCCGATTCCGACATTCCGCCGGTCCCGATTCCCGACAAGCTGAAGAAAAGCGCAGGATTGACCAACTGATGAGCGATACCGATTTCGATACCCTCCTCGACGACAAGGCCCGTGCCGCTCATGCGGCCGGGCCTGTCGGCTATGACGAGGAAGGCGTGCGCCAGGCCGTGCGCCTGTTCTTGAAGTCCATCGGCGAGGATCCGGACCGTGAAGGTCTGCTGGACACGCCGGACCGTATCGGGCGCGCGTGCAAGGAGCTGTTCGCCGGCCTCGGACACGGGCCGGAGGAAGTGCTGAAAACCCGTTTCAAGGTGGACACCGACGAAATGGTGCTGGTGCGCGACATTGAGCTGTTCTCCGTCTGCGAGCATCATCTGCTGCCGTTCCATGGCGTGGCCCACGTCGGCTACATCCCGCAGAACGGCCAAGTGGCGGGCTTAAGCAAACTGGCACGGTTGGTGGAACTGTACGCACGCCGTCCGCAGGTGCAGGAGCGGCTTACCCAGCAGGTGGCCGACGCGTTGATGGAAGGCATCGACGCGCGTGGCGTGATCGTGGTCACCGAATGCGACCACATGTGCATGGCCATGCGTGGCGTCAAGAAGGCGCAGTCCCGTACCGTCACCTCGGCGGTGCGAGGATGCATGCGCGACGCGGCCACGCGGACCGAGGCGATGAGCCTGATTCTGTCGAACCATTCGTAAGTGCGCTTTACCGGGCGGAATCGGACAGAACCGAACGGAAGAACGGAATGAATGAAGGAAGAAAACCGATGGCGATTGATATGAAGGCGATTCATGATAGCCAGCGCACGTTGGTGATGGGCGTGCTCAACATCACGGAGGATTCCTTCTCCGACGGCGGCCTCTGGCTTGCTCCGGAGGCGGCCAAAGCCCATGGCGAGGCGATGATGAAAGCCGGTGCCGACATCATCGACATCGGAGCGGAATCCACCCGTCCGGGAGCCAAACGCGTCAGCGAAGCCGACGAGAAGGCCCGTGTGCTGGGCGCTGTGGACGCGCTGATTCCCGAAGGGGCGGTGCTGTCCATCGACACCACGCGCGCTTCGGTGGCGTTGGCCGCGCTCGAACATGGCGCGCAGATCATCAACGACGTGTCCGGCGGCCAGTTGGACCGCGAACTGCCGCATGTGGTGGCCGACCATTCCGACTGCCTGTACATCGTGCAGCATTGGCGTGGCTGGCTTGCCGGCGCCGCAGGCAATGTGCCGGACGCCGACACCTCCCGCTACGAGCATGGCGTGGTGAATGACGTGTATGACGAGCTGATGCGTCAGGTGGATGCGGTGCTTGAAGCCGGGGTGCAGGCCGAACAGGTCATCATCGACCCGGGCCTGGGCTTCTCCAAGCCGGGCGTGGAGCATAACCTGCCGATTCTGGCGGCGCTTGACCGGTTCAACGCGACTGGCTATCCGGTGCTGATCGGCGCGTCCCGCAAACGTTTCGTCGGCTCGCTGCTTGCCGGCGCCGGTGTGACCGAGCCGGACATGGCCTCAAAAGACAACGCCACCGCGGCCATCAGCGCCCTGTGCGCGGAACATGGCGTGTGGGCCGTGCGCGTGCATGACGTGGCGAAAAGCCGCGACGCGGTCGCCGTCGGCAACGCATGGCGCGAGTATGCGAACGCGTGACCGTGCGAATCGCAGATAGTCACAACATCGCAATCGCGGAAATAATAGGAATACGGAACGTAGGAACGGCAAAGGAAGGCTGGTATGGATCAGATTCGACTGACGGGAATCCGCGCGACGGGCAAACATGGCGTGCTCGACTTCGAGCATGAGCGGGCCCAGACCTTCGTGGTGGACGCCACGCTGTTCCTCGACCTCGCTGCCGCCGGCCGTTCCGACGATCTGAACGACACCGTCGACTATGGTGCGATCGCCAAAGGCATCGTGGCCATCATCGAAGGCGAACACGTCGATTTGATTGAAAAGCTGGCCAATCGTATCGTCGGCATGATTCTCGGCTTTCCGGCCGTGTGCCGCACGCAGGTCACCGTGCATAAGCCGAATGCGCCGATCACCGTGCCGTTCGACGATGTCAGCGTGACCGTGGAACGTTCCCGTGAAACAGTTGACAGTCCATCGCGTGAGCGGTCGTCGGAACATGGGCAGGTGCATCATGCCATCATCGCCATGGGAGGCAATCAGGGCGATGTGACCGCCACCTTGCGTGACGCCGTTCGGTGCATTGATGGGCTTCCCTCCACGCAGGTGACGGGGGTGTCGCCGCTCTATCGGACCGACGCATGGGGCATGCCGGAAGGTACTGCGGAATTCCGCAATGCGGTCGTGTCCGTGGATACCAGGCTTTCGGCCGCCGAACTGCTGGCCGGTTTGCAGCGCATCGAAGCCTCACATGGTCGCGTGCGCACCGACCATTGGACGTCGCGCACGCTCGATTTGGACATCATCGACTTTGACGGGCAGGAAAGCGCCGACCCCGACCTGACGTTGCCGCATCCGCGCGCATGGCAGCGGGCTTTCGTATTGGGGCCGTGGCTTGCGCTTGAACCGGACGCAGAACTCGGGGGAGCGCACGCCGGTTCCGTGGCGCAACTGCTGCACGAAACGTCCGACCGCGACCATATCGATGAGATCGCGGACGATTGGATGGTTGCCGGAGCTCAGGATCCCATAGTTCGCGATTCCGACATTGGGACGTCTGCAGATGACGTTGATGCGATTGACGATGCCGATTCTGTTGAATCCATTGATTCCATTGAACTTCCGGAAGGTACGGCGGCCTCCAAAGCAGCCGCTGCGGCCGCGGCGAAACCGGGACCGGCATCCCGTCGAGCGGTCATTTCCCTGGATAGCGTTTCAACTGATGCGGAACACCAGTTCCGTCAGGCAATCGTGGCCATCGACGCGCTTCCCGGCAACCAGGTGGAAGGTATTTCGCCGCTGTACCATGTCAGCCAGGTCGACGACTATCCGGACAAAATGGCCGCCGTCATGCAGATTTCCACGCGCATGGACGCGCGTGAGCTTATCGGTGCGTTGGAATCGGTGTCATCCTCCATTTCGGATGACCTCGACCTCGACCTTGTGGACATGGAAGGCGTGGTCCGCAACGAACCTGATTGCATGGTGCCGTGGCCGTCCGCACGTGAGCATGCGGCCGTGCTCGCCCCATGGTTCGACATGGATCCGGACGCGAAACTCGGCAGGGATCCGGTCGCGTTCCTGCTGGCGATGGCTCCGGACGCCGCGCAAGTGGGCATGCTGACCGACAATTGGATTATCGGAGACACGCTATGAGGGCACGCAGAACCCCTTGGTGGTCATTCGTCCTTGCGGCCGCACTTGGCGTGCTGGCCGGCATGGGATTGGCGAAATACGGCGAGATTTCAGGCCTGCCGTTGGTTGGCGCACCCTGGATCGTGCCGGTGGTGCTGGCCGTGTTGGGTGGTGTGGTGCTGTACATGGCTCTGCAGATTCATAAATACACGACCAAAGATCCCGTCAAACGCGCGCAGCTCAAGCCATTGGACCCGCAGAAGGCGTTCGGCACGCTGGTGGCCTGCAAAGCGCTCGGACTTGCGGGCGCGGCGTTGGCCGGCTGGTACGGTGGGCAGATCATCATGAGTCTGCCGCATGGTGAGGCGGAATTCTATAGCCAAGCCATCATCGAATGCGTGGTGGCCTGCGTGGTATGCGTCGCCGACATGATCGTCGGCATCGTGGGGGAGTGGCTGTGCCGCATCCCGCCTATCGACGGGCCGGAAAGTCCGGCCGTGAAAAAGGCCGCACAGCGCAATCGCTATGCGGCCGCCGCCACGAAGGCGTCTACAAAATCGGCTACGAATCCTGCCACGAAATCGAAAGTCTGAACGTCAGACCTTCTTTAACTCCGTCTCAGTCCTTCTTCGGCACGCGGAACATCGCTTCCTGCGCCATGCAGGCCACCAGCTCGCCATCCTGTGTGTAGACCTTCGCTTGGCCCAAGCCGCGTCCGTGCGCCGCGGTCGGCGTGTCTTGCACGTACAGATGCCACTGGTTGATGTCGATGTCGCGGTACCACCACATCGAATGGTCGATGGACGCATACGAAATGCCCGGCGTGGCGATGCTTAAGCCAGCACGGCGCAGAATCGGCTCCAGCATGATCTGGTCGCAGCCCATCGCCAGCATCGCACGATGCATGACCTGCGGCACGTCCACCTTGCCGTCGGCCTTCATCCACACCATCTGCTTGCCGGAATCCTCGCTGGCGCTCTTCTTGTCGGCGCCAAGCATGATGGTGCGCGTCACATGGCGAATATCGAACGGCGACTTCTCCGCATAATACTTGGCGAACGGCGACTGTTCCGCATACGGCTCCATCAGTTGCTTCGCACTGGTCAGGCTGTCGGGATCGGGAATGTTCTCAGGCATCGGGTCGGCGAATTCGATGCCTTCCTGGTCATGTTCCTGGAAGCTGGCGATTGCCGTCAAAATCGAGCCCTGCGCCTGCGTGACATTCACGCGACGGGCGGAGAAGGAACGTCCGTCACGCAGATTTTCCACGTCGAACAGCAGATCCTGACGGATATCGCCGGCCGAAATGAAATAGCCGTGGATGGAATTCGGCAGACGGGATGGAGCGACGGTTCTCGACGCGGCCATCAGCGACTGCGCGATGACCTGTCCGCCGTAGACTCGGCCAGTGGGGAAGTACAGGCTTTCGCCGTTGATATACGTATGGTTGCGATAGTTTGAGGGCGTGCCCAGCTGGAGCACCTTTGCCAGTCGCTGCAGCGGCGTCATGTCTGTCTGCGTCATGATGGCCTCGATTCCTTCCGCGTGTGGATAGCTCTTTATGCTGGCATCGAGTCTATCCATACGTAGTAAATTTCGTCGGATTGTTTTGTAACGAGTACGTGAGAAGAATGAACGGTTGGTTAGCGGCAAACGGTTGACGTATGGCAAAGCGCCACCGCTCGTAATGAAGGGTGGCGCTTTGCTGAAATCTGCGCTTAACGCGACTCGATTGGATCTGTCTGCCTTTAGCGGGTCAGCTTGCGGTGCAGGCGGTGCGGGCGGGCCGCATCCTCGCCGAGACGGGCGATGCGGTTCTCCTGATAGGCCTGGAAGTTGCCTTCGAACCAGTACCAGTTGGCCGGATTCTCGTCGGTGCCCTCCCATGCGAGGATGTGCGTGGCCACACGGTCGAGGAACCAACGGTCGTGGGAGATCACCACGGCGCAGCCCGGGAAGGCGAGCAGCGCGTTTTCGAGGGATTCCAGGGTTTCGACGTCAAGGTCGTTGGTCGGTTCGTCGAGCAGCAGCAGGTTGCCGCCCTGCTTCAGGGTCAGTGCCAGGTTCAGACGGTTGCGTTCGCCGCCGGACAGCACGCCCACCAGCTTCTGCTGGTCGGAACCCTTGAAGCCGAAGGACGCCACGTAGGCGCGGGTCGGCACTTCCACTCCGGCCACCTCGATGAAGTCGAGTCCGTCGGACACGGCCTCCCACAGGTTCTTGTTCGGGTCAAGGCCGGCACGGTTCTGGTCGACGTAGCTGATCTTCACGGTGTCGCCGATCTTGAGCGAACCGGAGGTCAACGGCTCCAAGCCGACGATGGTCTTGAACAGGGTGGACTTGCCTACGCCGTTCGGGCCGATCACGCCGACGATGCCGTTACGCGGCAGGGTGAAGCTCAAGTCGTCGATGAGCACGCGGTCGCCGAACGCCTTGTGGATATGCTCGGCTTCCAGCACGGTGGAACCCAGACGCGGGCCGGCCGGAATCTGGATTTCGGAGAAGTCGAGCTTCTTGTTGTTGCGTGCCTCCTGCTCCATCTGGTCGTAACGTTCCAGACGGGCCTTGTTCTTGGCCTGACGGGCCTTCGGCGAGGAACGCACCCAGTCGAGCTCGCTCTTCAGGCGCTTGGCGAGCTTGGCGTCCTTGGCGCCCTGGATCTCCATACGCTTGGCCTTGGTCTCCAGGTAGGTGGAGTAGTTGCCCTTGTATGGATACAGGTGGCCGCGATCCACTTCGCAGATCCATTCGGCCACATTGTCCATGAAGTAACGATCGTGGGTGACGGCGATGACGGCGCCTTTGTACTGGTGCAGGAACTGCTCCAGCCACAGGATCGATTCGGCGTCCAAATGGTTGGTGGGCTCGTCGAGCAGCAGCAGGTCCGGAGCCTCAAGCAGCAGCTTGCACAGTGCCACACGACGGCGCTCGCCACCGGAGCACACGCTCACCGGCGTATCCGGATCCGGGCACTGCAGAGCGTCCATGGCCTGCTCGAGCTGGGAGTCGAGATCCCAACCGTTGGCCGCGTCGATATCGTTCTGCAGTTTGCCCATTTCTTCCATCAGCGCGTCGAAATCGGCGTCCGGATTGGCCATTTCCTCGCCAATCTGGTTGAAACGCGTCACTTTTTCGGCGATCGGGCCGAATGCCATCTTGATGTTCTCGCCGACGGTCTTGGTGTCATCCAGCGGCGGTTCCTGCTGTAGAATGCCGACGGTGAAACCAGGGGTCAGGTAGGCTTCGCCGTTGGAAACGGTGTCGAGGCCGGCCATAATCTTCAGCAGCGTGGACTTACCCATGCCGTTCGGGCCGACGACGCCGATCTTCGCGCCCGGCAGGAAGCTCAGGGTCACATCGTCAAGAATCACTCGGTCGCCGTAAGCCTTGCGGGCCTTGATCATCTGGTAAATAAACTCAGCCAATGTTGTGTTCCATCCTTAAGAAACGTTGGAATTCCAGCGTTTTGCGTATGTCGGTCGACGGAAAATCGCACTTGTTCGCCGTGCTGTGGCGCGTTGCCGGCGCGACTGGTTGCGGACGAATCGCAAGTCTGCTGCGAACTCATCGAAGCCAAGTGTTTTCGGACCGTGTCCATACGCAAAGTACCATCGCCGATTATCCCATATCCCGTCTACACAGCGGTCGTGGGTCGGTTGTGTGGGAATGGAAGCGTGCCTCCGTACGTGGTTGGTGGTGATGGTGGCCTGCTGCGGCGGTCTCCGAGCCTGGGTGTCTCCGTGTGCCTCTGTGCGCGCGATGGCACCGAGTTGAGATGTCGCCGGAGAGAGGGGAGTCCCGGTGTTGTCCCCGTAGGTGCGGTGGCGGTGATTTTGCGCGGTGAAATCGGGTTTTCGCGTACGGGGTATGTTTCGACCGTTTGAGGGCGAAATCGTACCTCCGTACGTGACTTTGTTGATGATTCTTCCTGTTTTCCCGTGCTTTTCGAGTACGGGGTGGTGGGTTGGCTGTTTTCGGCGGGCGGCTATTGATTGGTGGGCGGCAGGCCGGCGATCAAATGATCACGCCATCGCAGTGGTCGATCTCGTGTTGGATGATCTGCGCGGTGAAACCGGTGAACGCTGCGTGGCGCTCGCGGAATTTCCGATCCATATAATCCACTTCGATGCGCTGGTATCGGACGGTGCGGCGCTCGCCCTGGAGCGAGAGGCAACCTTCCGCCGTATCGAACGCGCCGTCTTCGGCGGTGATGTGTGGATTGAACATCACGAAAATGCGGCCGCCGAAATCCTCATCCACAAAAGCGATGATGCGCTTGGGAACGCCGATCATATTGGCCGCCATGCCCACGCAACCATTGCGATGCGCGTCCAACGTGTCTTTCAGGTCCTGTGCCACGGCCAGATCCTCTTCGGTGTTCTCGGCTGCGGCGGACGGCTGGCTCAAAAATGGGATGGACGTCATAATCTCACGTTGCATGTGATTCCTCTCGTTGGATGTTGCCGGTCTGCCAATATTGTAGCGTCGCATGGCTGCGAGACGGACGGCTGGGCGAACCTGTCCATTCCCTGACCGTTCGCGTCGGCTTCGGGATGTGAGGTGCAACGTGTGCGGCTTGGACTGGTGCAATATGCTTGGGGTCATGGAAGACATGTTGCAATACCGCGAATCTATGGCGCAGGCTCTTGAACTGGCCCGCAAGGGTGCGGGATGGGTGGACCCGAATCCGCTGGTAGGCGCGGTGGTGGTACGTGATGGCGAGGTTCTCGCCACCGGATACCATGACCGGTATCGTGGCCCGCATGCGGAGCGTATGGCGTTCGACTATGCCGACGCGCACGGCATCGATCTGACTGGCGCCACGGTCATCGACACGCTTGAACCCTGCTGCCATGTCGGATCGCAGCCGGCGTGCACTGCCTTGATTCTGGCGCACGGCATCGCACGCGTGGTGGTCGGATCGGTTGACCCGAACCCGATTGTAGCGGGCAAAGGCCTTCGCATCCTTGAGGAAGCGGGCGTCGAAGTGGTTCGCGACGTGATGCGGGAGGAATGCGACGCCATCAATCGCCATTTCTTCCACTACATCACCACGGGAAAGCCGTACATTGTGGACGGCAGAAGGCGTGCGGGTGAATCGGACTCTGAGTATGCGGTCCGTCGGCGCGAACTATATGCCACATATGCGGCGGTGCTTGCCGGAACTGAATCGGACGTTCCTGACGAGTCTTTCGCGCATTTCAACGGACCGGTCCAAGCCGTCGGCGCAGACGAAGTGGTGATTGGCGGCCACAGGCCGTTACTCCTGGAGGCCGGCGCGCTCGCCTGCACGGATCCAGACGAATGGCTGAGTGAGCTGGGCAAGCGCAAAATCGACAGCCTCATCGTGGAAAGCGACGAAGCATTCGAGCGGTTGTCCATGGCTTTGCCAAAAAGACTGAAGCGCCATTCGTGCGTTGTTGGCCGTGTATCTCGCTTATAGATGGCGGATTCGTCTGCTTGTCCAGTGCTATCTCGCTTATAGGTGGCGGATGAATTTTGCGAAGAGGTCTTAAAGGGTGTAAATCATACCCTCTAAGACCTTAATGACGTAGAGGCGCCGCCATCTATAAGCGAAATAGCATCGGGCGGCTTTCCGATTCCGCCATCTATAAGCGAGATACGTGAGACTGATATGTCCAGCACCCAGCAAGCATAGTGGCGAGCACATGGTCGGGCATGGCGCGCATGGCCTCAGGGGACTCAAGCTCACTCGGATCGCAATCCAGCAGCACTAGGTCTGCCGCATCTCCAGCTTGCAACGTCGTACGCCCCAGGGCGGTGGACGAAGCGAGAGCGGTTTCGAAATCCAGACATTGCTCAGACTGGAAAGGCTCTCGATCGGAACTCTCCGTGCCGAACACCGCTGCGGAAATGGCCAGCCACGGATCCAACGGCGCGACCGGCGCGTCCGAGCCCATAAGCAGTTTGGTTCCAGACTTGTGCAAACTGTTGAACGCGTAGGGAATTCCGGCGGGATTGCCCCAGAATCGTGTGATGACGTCACGGTCGTCCATGGCGTGCTGTGGCTGGATGCTCGCGGCAAGTCCCAATTGCGCAAGACGTGGAATGTCGCGTTCCTTGAGCATTTGGGCATGCTCGATGGAGCCGTGCGCGTGGGTACGTTCCGCGCAGTCGAGCACGATGGTGTTCGCTTCGTCGCCGATGGCATGACAGGCGATGTCGAAGCCATGTTCGGTGGCGAGCCGCATATACGATTCGATTTGCTCGGGGGTGTAGCTCAGCGTGCCGTAGGTTTCCGGCGTAATGCCCGAATACGGTGTGGAGCAGTAGGCGGATCGGGTGTTGAGCGAGCCGTCGGAAATCATCTTCATCGCACCGACATGGCCCAAGCCATGGCTTCCGGGAAGTTCGTCGCCGGTATGCCAGCCGTCGTCGATGGCTTGCTGAAGTCGTTCGGGGTAAACGCCGGCTTCGATGCGCAATCCGTCAAGCCCCTGCTTGAAGCGGTCAATCCACGTGTCGATGTTCTCGGCCATCTCATAGTCGCGCACGCCGACCACGCCTTTGCCGGCGGCGTCCTGTTCCGCGTTGCGCAGCAATCGCATCAGCTCGTCAGCCGCACCGGGGCCTTTGTCCAGCTTGCAGTAAGCGTCGAACCATTCAAGCTCGCCGACGAGTCCCGACTCGCCTACATGCACGCCGAGCTTACGAGCCGCGGCTGAATTCACCCAGCCGCAATGCATGTCTGCGCTTGACAGCGCCACGGGCTGGTCGCCCGACACCGCGTCGATCGCAGCCAATGTCGGTTGGGCATCATCGGCCCACAGGGAGTGTCTGAACCGCATGCCGACCACGTACTGGTCCGGGTCGAGCGTGCCGGATTCGCGGCGTTCCTCCAAGTGCTCGCGTAGCAGACTCATTGCCTCATCGGCGCTGCGGGCATCAATCAGATCAAGCCGCCCCAGCGTGTACGACCACTGCGTGAAGTGCGTGTGACAATCCCACAAGCCGGGAATGATCCACGTTTTTGAAGCCTTGGCTACCGACTTTTCCGAAGACCGTACATCCGCGATCCGCCCTTGCTCAATCGTGATGTCGACAGACTCATCGGACCCCACGAAACACACATTCTCAATCACATACGGTTCGCCCATACATCCTCGATTCAACAAAATGACCTCATTGCCAGCCATAGTATCTTTGCAATGCTTGCGATTGCCGCGCTCGTCTCAATCGGCTATGCGCACTTTGAATTCCTCCGCTGGGATACGGTTATCCGCATCAGAAAAGGAAGGGCGCAGTTATCCACTTATCCACTGTTTGCCGGAAGCCGGTAGGCAGCGCGGCGACATTTCCTCTACTTTGGCGCTATGGACAATGGAGCACAATATTCGGAAAGCCTCGCACGGCTGAGGACAAGAACCATCGAACAATGTCTCGAAGCGCAGAGGCGCACCGGAAGGCGGCTGGTGTTCGCGCTTGATACCGCACTGAGTTTACAAGGCATCGAACTGCCTCGCTACCGGCGCGGAGGGCTTTTGGCTGATACGCTGCACGCGGTGATTGAAAGTAACGGCGTGCGAACGATACTGCAGGGAATTTGTTTTGTGCTTTGGTCTGGACCTCAGACGCATATGCCGATTCATCATGGTCGATTGCGATGCACGGATTCCGTGACCACATGGGCCATGCATGCCAATCGGCTTGAAGATGAAGAATTGGTGGTTTTGGGTGATTCGATGATGCGGCGTGATGGACATATGAAAAAGGCCACACTGGAGGAGTTTCGGATATATGTCGATAGCTTGTCCGATTTGTCCAACTATTCAGGCTCCGACAGATTACGTGCGGTGAGAGGAGTGTCGAAAATGCGTAGGGCTCTCAGGCTGATGCGGGAGAATACAGATTCTTCCCAGGAAACGAGAAGTCGAATTGTTCTGTTGTGTTATGGTTTGCCTTGTCCGGAAGTGAACTATGCCATTCGGCTCAAAGGCTATTCTCATGTATTTTTCGCGGACATGGCTTATCCGGATTTGAAAATCATCATTGAATACGACGGCAGGCATCATGCCTCGCGATGGTTGGCTGACAGTAAACGTCGGGAAGCGTTGGAGGATGAAGGATGGCTGTATATCCAGGTGACGGCGGAAAATCTCAGGGATGAGGATTCTCAAAGGGAATTGGCGGAACGTGTGGCGCAGAGGATGTCATTGCGTTTGGGGGAGCCTGTGCGGCTATGTGGGCGAATGACGATTGCTCAGATAGCCGATGGTCGGAGGAAGGGCAACCGTCTGTAAGGCTTGGGCAAGCCCATATCTCGCTTATGAATGGCGGAATCGGGCTGCGGCATGATGCTATTTCGCTTATAGATGGCGGATGAAATCCACAAAAAGGCCTTAAGAGGTATGAATATTACCCCCTAGGGCCTTAGCGATTCAAGAAGACTGCCATCTATAAGCGAAATAGCATCGGTCGGGTGAAGAAATCCGCCATCCATAAGCGAGATGGCGGATTTCTGCGGCTCACTGCACGGCGGCGAGGGCTTGGTCGAGGTCGGCGATGATGTCGGCCGTGTTTTCGATGCCGCAGCTCAGGCGCACCAGGTCGATGCCGACGCCGGCTTCCTCAAGCTGCTCCTCGGTGAGCTGGCGATGCGTGGTGCCGGCCGGATACAGCGTGCAGCTGCGCGCATCGGCCACATGCGTGGCGATGGACACCATCTTCAGATGGTCGAGGAACGCGGAGACCTTCTCGCGGCCGCCCGGCACGCCGAAGGAGATCACACCGCAGGTGCCGTTCGGCATGTACTTCTCCGCCAGCGCATGGTACTTGTCCGTTTCGAGGCCCGGGAAGCTCACCCAGCTGACGCGCGGATCGGCGTCGAGCCACTTGGCCACGGCCAGTGCGTTCGCGCAGTGGCGCTCCATGCGCACGCCGAGGGATTCCAGATGCATGCCCATGATCCACGAATTGATTGGCGCCGGAGTGGAGCCGAAGTCGCGCATGAGCTGCGCGGTGGCCTTGGTGATGTATGCGGCCTTGCCGAATTCCTTCGCGTAGGTGACGCCATGGTAGGAGTCGTCCGGAGTGGTGAGGCCCGGGAATTTCTCCGCATGGGCCATCCAGTCGAAATTGCCGGAATCGACGATCGCGCCGCCCACGCAGGATCCGTGGCCGTCCATGTACTTGGTGGTGGCGTGCGTGACGATGTCCACGCCGTACTGGAACGGACGGCAGTTGATCGGCGTCGGGAAGGTGTTGTCGACGATCAGTGGCACGCCGTGACGATGCGCTGCGTTCGCGAACTTCTCGAAGTCGAGCACGATAAGCGCCGGATTGGAGATGGACTCGCCGAACACGGCCTTGGTGTTCGGCTGGAACGCGGCCTCAAGTTCCTCTTCGGTGCAGTCCGGGCTGACGAAGGTACATTCGACGCCCATCTTGCGCATGGTCACGTTGATGAGGTTGAACGTGCCGCCGTAGATGGCGGAGGAGGCGACGATGTGGTCGCCGTTGTTGCAGATGTTGAACAGCGCGAAGAAGTTCGCCGCCTGGCCGGACGAGGTGAGCATCGCGGCCGCGCCGCCTTCCAGCTCGCAGATCTTCGCGGCGACGGTGTCGTTGGTCGGATTCTGCAGGCGGGTGTAGAAGTAGCCGGATTCGGACAGGTCGAACAGTCGGCTCATCTGTTCGCTCGACTGGTATTTGAAGGTCGTGGCCTGGATGATTGGGGGAGTGCGGGATTCTCCATTGCCCGGCTGATAGCCTCCCTGCACGCAGATGGTGTCGACGTTTTCGCTCATATGTTCCTTCTTTCGATTCCGCGCTTCCGTGTGCCGCGCAGGTGTTGCGCCGCGATGCGAACAAACAAACACACTGTATCACTGCATTGATAAATGGCTTGATTCCAATGGAAACGCCGTATAGTTTAACGAATTGACAAACTTAGGTAATTCAATTTATTATGTAGACCAAGACGGGCGGAAAGCCCGCTGCGAAATAAAGCTTTACGTAAGTAAACCAAGCAAAGGAGCATTCCATGGGTCTGTGGGATATCGATAAGATTCCGTACGTCGGTCGCGAAAAGGGGCCGCAGGAGGGTCTTGCTTTCCATTACTACGATGCCGACAAGGTCGTTGCCGGCAAGAAGATGAAGGACTGGCTGCGTTTCGGCGTCGCATGGTGGCACACCTTCGACCAGCAGCTCGTCGATCCGTTCGGCACCGGCACCGCCCAGCGTCCGTGGTACGGCAAGTATTCCGATCCGGAGGACGAGGCCCTGGCCAAGGTCGACTACGCCTTCGAGTTCTTCCAGAAGCTCGGCGTCGAGTACTTCTGCTTCCATGATCGCGACATCGCTCCGGAAGGCGACACCCTGCGCGAGACCGACAAGAACCTGGACAAGGTCGTCGACAAGATCGAAGAGAACATGAAGTCCACCGGCATCAAGCTGCTGTGGAACACCTCCTCCCTGTTCACCAACCCGCGCTTCGTCTCCGGCGCCTCCACCTCCCCGTTCGCCGACATCTACGCGTACGCCGGCGGCCAGCTGAAGCACTCCCTGGAGATCGCCAAGCGCCTTGGTGCCGAGAACTACGTGTTCTGGGGCGGCCGTGAAGGCTACGAGAACCTGTGGAACACCCAGATGAAGCGCGAGCAGGAGCACATGGCCAAGTTCTTCCACATGTGCCATGACTACGCGAAGGAAATCGGCCTGGACGCCCAGTTCCTGATCGAGCCGAAGGCCAAGGAACCGACGATGTTCCAGTACGACTTCGATGCCGCCACCGCCATCAACTTCCTGCGCACCTATGATCTGATGGACGTCTTCAAGCTGAACCTGGAAGGCAACCACGCCAACCTGGCCGGCCACACCTACCAGCACGAGATCCGCACCGCCCGCGAGGCCGGCGTGCTCGGCTCCTTGGACGCCAACCAGGGCGACAAGCTCATCGGCTGGGATATGGATGAGTTCCCGACCGACCTGTACGAGACCTCCACCGTTATGTGGGAAGTCCTCGCCGAAGGCCAGATCGGCCCTCACGGTGGTCTGAACTTCGACGCCAAGCCGCGTCGTACCTCCTTCACCGCCGAGGATCTGTTCCGTTCCCACATCGCAGGCATGGATTCCTTCGCAGCAGGCCTCCTGGTCGCCGCCAAGATGCACGAGGACAAGGTCATCGAGAACCTGCAGGCCGAGCGCTACAGCTCCTTCGATTCCGGCATCGGCGCAACCGTCGAGAACGGCACCGCCTCCCTGGCTTCCCTCGAGGAGTACGCTCTGGATATCCCGCAGTCCAAGCTCATCGAAGCCACCAAGTCCGATCACCTCGAGTCCGTCAAGGCCACGATCAACAACTACATGATCGACGCCCTGGCCGAGGCGTGAGCCGAAAACTCACTAGGGTTTTAGGTAGCCTCGGGCGAAGTCCGAGACGGTAGTCGAGGGCGAGCAATGACTGGGCGCGCGTAGCGTTCCGGAATTGCAGGACCGAGGCATGGGCGCAGTAAGGAGTTTCCGTTAGGACTCCTGATTCATCGCTGGATCAAACAGTGGGGCTCGACTGTGACAGAGCCGGATGTGGTGTGCCGAAGCGTCGGTGTTCCGGCACACCACTCACTTTTCTTTCCTTCCTCCTTCCTCAAATTTCCTTCGCACGCAAGTCGTTTGCCGGCTAGATCGCCGGTGAGCGGCTTGCGTGCGTTGTTAGACCAAGCGAAAATTTCGATTATTCGCAATGATGTGATGTATCCAAACGTTCCCGAATGAGGCGTACTTATGACCACAACGATTACCATCGCCAATCCCATTCTTCACGGAATGCATCCTGATCCGAGTTGGATTTGGGATGATGATCTTCGGCAAATCGTGCTTGTGACCTCCACCTTCGAACTGGTTCCAGGCTTGCCTATTTACGTTTCCAGGGATATGGCCCACTGGAAACACGTGTCGGATGCCATAGATGAGGAGTTGGCAAGACGTTTGCTCATTCCTTTCGTGGATGACTCGGGTGGCGTCTATGCGCCGACGCTGCGTAGGATTCGTGGCAAATACGTGATTGCCTGCACCATCGCTCGCATCAATGGACGCAAAGCCATCGCGGAAGGATGCTCCCAGGCCGAATTGGATGCGGCCCAGGCGGCGGAAGGCAACTTCGTTCTTGAGTCGGACTCGATCGACGGACCTTGGCGTGGGCCGTTCTGGATCGAGGGCGCCGAAGGCATCGATCCAGACATATTCGAGGACGGGGACGGCAATGTGTACTGGACCCAGACCCGTCCTGCGGTCAATCCGCAATGGGAAGGCCAGACCGAGGTCTGGACCCAACGCATTAATCCGGAGACTTGGACTTTTGTCGATGACGGTCTTCCTGCGGGATCGGGCAAGACGGTAATATGGCGCGGATACGGTATGGAATCGGTGTGGGCTGAGGCGCCGCATCTCTATCGCGTGGGTGATTATGTGTATCTGATGACCGCTGAGGGGGGCACCAGTTTCGAACATAGCGAAATGGCCATGCGCATCTATGCACCGCATGGACTGCTTCGGGCGTTCGAAGCTTACGAACGGGAAGCATCCGAATCGGGTGAGTGCATTCCGCAGGTTCGTGACGGGGAACGCTGCTATCTTGGCACCGCAATCCGTGCCTTCCACGCGGATAAGAAGAATCCGATTCTCACCCACCGACATCTGGGTTTGTCGGAACCGCTGCAATGCGTGGGACATGCGGACCTGTTGCTTCATCCGGAACTGGGATGGTGGCTGGTGTGTCTCGGCGTGAGGGAGACGCGGGGAAAGCATGACGGCGAATTATTGAGCTACTTGGGAAGGGAGAGCTTTGTCGCTCCGGTATCCTGGGAACATAATCCGGCCGATTGGAAGCTGGACGGCAACGGTGCATTAGATACGCATGAGGGTGACCCCGGATGGCCAGTGACGTGCGCTGGTCTTGGCCGCTTGGCCGACGAGATCACGGTTACTACTGAAGACGATGGCATCACCATCGAGCCTAGGGTGAAATCCTCGCTCGCCGGTGACGTGGAACCTGCGCTGGTGGATGTGGCTGATGGCTCGACGAACGATGTGGTGGTGCGCGACGAGCGTGATGTCAGCTACCGCAGAATAGCGAAACTGCCGACGCTCATGCCGATTCCCATGTCCGGTTCTTTAGTGATTCGGCAGAATTCCACGCATTACGCGGTGTTTTCGATGCATGGCACGGATGTGCGCTACGAGATGGTGAATGGAGACGATTCGCAAGCTGGGTCTGTTGCCGTACAGGCTGACGGAGTGCGTCCGGCGGTACTTTTCGACGACAACCGCTTGTCGGTCATCGTAACTGGCATGCATGGTCCGGTTGATTCTGCGACGTTCGTGCGTCAGGGGCAGGTCCTGCTGAGTGTCGATGCCCGTTTCCTCAGCACCGAATGGGCTGGTGGGTTCGTCGGTTGCATGGCCGGCTTCATGGCATAGATTCTACGGAATTTCAGGATGGTTCACTGCTGGTGTTCCGACGGGCCGTCTTAGAACGAGGTGAAAACGGGTCGAAAGGCTAGGAGCGCTGTGTTCTCCCTTACGGTTGTGCCTGTGAGGTTTGCCCCGCTGATTAACCCTCGAGTTGCTGTGTGCTGTTGCGTACCACTAGCGATGTCGGCATGATGATGTGCGGTTGGATCACGTCGTCGGTGGACAGCGCCTCGACCAGCATGCGTACGGCGGCCCTTGCCATGTCTTGGAGCGGCTGCCGTACGGTGGTCAGCGCCGGGCCAAGGAATGCGGCAGTCTGCACATCGTCGAATCCGACCACGGATAAATCCTCCGGAATACGTAATCCCAGCTGTCTTGCCGCCTCGTAGACGCCCATGGCCTGCAGATCGCTGCCGGCGAAGATTGCGGTCGGACGATTTGGTCGTTTCAACAGGGAGATGGACTGTGCGTAACCGCCGGAAGTGGTGAAATCGCCTTCGGTGATAAGTTCGGGATCGGTTTCGATTCCATGTTCCGCAAGCGCTGATGTATATCCGTCCAGACGTGCTTTGGAACACATCATTTCCTCCGGTCCGGTGATGATGCCTATGCGGGTATGTCCGAGTGCGAGCAGATGCCTGGTGGCGATTACGCCTCCGGTCCAGTTGTCCGCTTGCACCGACAGCGTGTCTGGATCTGGATTACCGAATGGATCGAACAAGACGAAGGGAATACCTCTGGAATGCAGTTTGTTCCGTTCGATACGTGTCAGACTGGAGAAGACAAGAATGGCGCCATCTGTCTGCCGACGCAGCATGTTGTCAATCCAGGATGAGTCCGGGTGCTGGCGATTGCCGCCTTCGGTGGTGATGACGTTCAAATCATGCAACTTGGCTTCGCGAATGGCGCCACGGAGTACTTCAAGGGCCCAAACATTATCGAAATCTTGGAACACGATTTCGATAATTCGTTGGCTTTTCGCGCCTGTCGCTTTACGGGAATACCCATACCGTTTCAACACCGCGTTGATGGTTTGCCGCGTCTCTTCGGAAACGTCGGCTCTGCCGTTGAGCGCCTTGGATACGGTGGAAAGGGAATAACCGGTCTCTTTAGCTATGTCAGAGAGTCGTACCGTAGCTTTCTTTGTCGTATTGCGCATGAGTCACTCCTTCTTCATGCTCATCATATCCGAAAACGCGAACGAAAGTTTCGGTTTGCGTTTTTCGAAACTTTCGATATGTTGGCAATACTTAAAAACGTTGTAAAATCAACGAAAAATAATTAGTTTTCTGATTTTACAAAAAACTTGACTTTGTGTGATTTGTTTCGGTAGTCTATAGGTACAACGAAAACGAAATGGAAATTTTCGAAGGGAGTCAAAGGCTGATTCTCTGTCTGCCAGGGGAGCTGCAGCAGCATTCGTTGCGGTCATGCTTCCCGATTCGACCCATTCGAGAGAAATTCCTGTCGTTGCCATCATTTTGTCGATGATGATTTGGTCAATAAGGAGAAGACAATGAAGTTCAGAACCATTGCAGCTGCCACTCTTGCGGTGGCGACCATGTTGGGCATGGGTGCCTGCGGCTCCAGCACTGGTGCTAAAGACGATAAGACCATTACGTTCTGGCATAACGCAACAGCTGGTGACGGCAAGCAGTATTGGGAGGATATGGCCAAAGCGTTCGAGAAGAAGACTGGTGTCAAGGTTCAGATTCAGGCCATCCAAAACGAGGATTTCGAAGGCAAGCTGACCACCGCTATGCAGGATCCCGCCTCCGGCCCGGATGTGTACATGACCCTTGGTGGAGCCAAGACCAAGGACATGATTGACGCCGGACAGACCATGGACCTCACTGATAAGATCAGTGACACCGTCAAGAAGCAGATGTCTTCTGCGCTGGAGTCCATGTCCTATGACGGCAAGGTCTATGGTGTTCCAGTCACTGTGCAGCCTGGTGGCATCTGGTATTCCAAGGATCTGTTCAAGCAGGCTGGCATCGATGCCGCGCCGACCACCTTCAGCGAGCTGAAGACCGATGTGCAGAAGCTTCGCAGCGCTGGCATCGATCCGATCGCACTCGGCGGCAAGGATGCTTGGCCGGTCGGTCACTGGTACTACTGGTTGTCCATGCGCGAATGCTCTCCGAAGGCCTACGCCAAGGGCGTCAATGACAAGGACTTCTCCGACTCCTGCTGGACCAAGGCCGGAGATGATCTGAAGGATTTGTTGGATGCGAATGCTTTTAACGAAGGATTCCTCACCACGACGGCCCAGCAGGGCGCCAGCTCGTCCGCAGGTCTGCTGGCCAATCATAAGGCTGCGATGGAGCTCATGGGCACATGGGAGCCTGGAGTTCTCAAGGACCTGACTCCGGACAAGAAGCCAATGGCTGACCTTGGCTTCTTCGCCTTCCCGACCGTGGACGGAGGAAAAGGCGAGGAAGGTGCTTTGATGGGCGCTGTGACCGGTTTCGCTGTCAATCCCGAGGCTCCGGACGCTGCTGTTGATTTCGTCAATTTCATGGCTGAGAAATCAAATCAGGAGAAATACGCCACTGCGTTCAGCACCATTCCGGCTTCCGCCGAAGCTTACGATGCGGTTACCGATGAAAATCTTAAAGCCATCATCGAAGCTATGAAAAAGTCCGATGGCATGCAGCTGTGGATGGATACCGCTCTCGGCGGAAATATTGGCAACGCTCTTAATTCCGGAGTGGTGAATCTGCTTTCCGGACAGGGGACTTCGGCTGACATCGTCAAGGCGATGAAGGACGCAGCGGCCAAGGGCTGACAGTGAACATGGCTGGTTGAAGGCCAAAGGAGGGTGGATAGACAGATTTTCATCTGCCCTCCTTCCTATTCGAGAAACGTATCTGGTAGTGGAGAAAACCATGTCAAGTACAAGCAAAGACGCGGTGACGCTGCGCGCTAAGCGGTCCAAGAAACCGTCCGATGGCAAAATGCGTCGTAATGTTGAGATTTTCGTACTGTCCGCACCTGCGATTCTTCTGTTCGTCTGCTTTGTGATTCTGCCTATCGTCTTGGGTGCTTATTACGGCTTCTATCAGTGGAAGGGTTACGGACTTCCCTCCAAGACAGGTAAATTCGTTGGTCTCCAGAACTACATCACAGCGCTTAAGGATCCCGCGTTCCAGGCGGCAATTCTGCATACCTTCGAGGTCGTGATCGGCTCGTTGGTCATCCAGGCTCCGCTCGCCATCCTGTTCGCATTGCTGCTGAACCAGAAGTTCAAGGGGCGTGGTCTCATCCGCACCCTCATCTTCGTGCCGTATGTCGTTTCCGAGGTCATCGTCGGCACAGGATGGAGCCTGTTGCTGCAGAAGAAGGGCGCCATCAATGAGATTCTGGCCAACTTCGGCATCAATGGTCCCGATTGGCTGGCCGACCCGAAGATCGCTATTTGGACGCTGCTGTTGCTGATCAGCTGGAAATACGTCGGTTTCGCCGTAATTCTGATGCTCGCCGGCATGCAATCCATTCCCGAGGAACTGTATGAAGCAGCCAAGGTGGATGGGGCGAGTTTCTGGCAGATGCAGAAAAGCATCACGTTGCCGTTGCTTGCTCCGACGTTGCGGATCTGGGTGTTCCTTTCCATGATTGGCTCTCTGCAGCTTTTCGATCTGGTCTATATCGTGTGGGGCAAGTATGTGTCGACCACCGCTGGTGTGTCCACCATGGCCACCTACATGGTGCGTGAAGGTCGTGGAGCCGGCAACTATGGCTATGGTTCCGCCGTTGCTCTGATCATCTTCGTGATCTCTTTGATCATCGCACTCGTCTATCAGAAGTTCGTGCTGAACCGTGACTTGGACGGTGCTGTTACTGAACAGAAAGAAGCCGAGAAGCGTGCCAGGAAGCGCGCAAAAGAAGTGCAGCATCGTGAGGTTGCTGCCCTGGCAAGTGAGGTGAAGTGATGACTGCCGCAACAATCGCAGGACATTCCAACAAAAGCGAGTACAGCAAGAAGAATGGTTACCGTAAGTCATCCAAGACGCCATGGGGCAACCCAATCGTCTACTTCTTCTCCCTGGTGCTTGTGGCCATCTGCATCACTCCGGTGTTGTACATTATCTTCGGCGGTTTCCGTACCAATTCGCAGATCACCAACCATCCGTCCGGGATGCCGAACCCATGGGTCCCCGACAACTACAAGACGGTCTTCGAAAGTGATATTTTCTGGACGGAACTGAAGAATTCTACCATCGTGGGTATCGCCACCATGGTAGGTGTCGTGGTGCTTAGCATCATGGTGAGCTTTGTCATCGCCCGATACAAATTCCGCTATGCGCCGCTTATGTACGCGTTGTTCTCTGCTGGTCTCATGTTCCCGATGACCGTTGGCATTACACCTTTGTATCTGCTGATTCGCAATCTGGGTCTGGCCAACTCCCTGTGGGGTCTGATCCTTCCGCAAATTGCCTTCGGACTTCCTCAGACCATCATCATCTTGGTGCCGTTCCTACAGTCGATTCCTAATGAGCTTGAGGAGGCCTGTCTTCTCGATGGATGCTCCCGCCTTGGCTTCTTCTGGCGCATGGTCATTCCGCTGTCCATGCCTGGCGTGGCCACCACTGGAATCCTCACCTTCGTGGGAAGCTGGAATGCCTACATGCTGCCGCTGTTCGTGCTCAGTGATGCCAACAAGTACACATTGCCACTTGGCGTACAGATGTTCAGCTCCGAACACTCCGTTGACACCGCACAGGTGTTGGCCTTCACCTCTCTGGCTATGATTCCGGCCCTGATCTGTTTCACCATCTTCCAGAAGAAGATCGTCGGCGGCCTGACAGGTGCGGTCAAGGGCTGACGAAATGTGACAATCCACGCCCGGAAGATGTTCCTTTCCGTCTTCCGGGCTTCATCTCTTATGCAAGAGGTACATTATGAAGATTTCCAACCCGGTGCTCACCGGTTTTCATGCCGATCCTTCAATGATTCGCGTCGGTGACACTTATTACATTGCCAATTCCACTTTCGAATGGTTCCCAGGCGTTCGCCTGCATGAGTCCAAGGACCTGGTGCATTGGAACATTCTTCCAAGCCCGTTGAGCCGGTCCAGCCAGCTTGATATGAGAGGAAACCCCTCTTCGGGAGGCATCTGGGCTCCTGACCTAAGCTATGCGGATAACAAATTCTGGTTGATCTACACTGATGTCAAGGTGGTCAATGGTGCATTCAAGGATTGCACTAATTATTTGGTCACCGCCGAGGACATCCACGGGCCATGGAGCGAGCCGGTTCGCATCAACGGGGTCGGTTTTGACGCCAGCCTGTTCCATGACGACGACGGCCGCAAATACTTGGTGCAGCAGACATGGGATTTCCGTGAATACCACCACCAGTTCGACGGCATCACGTTGACGGAATTCGACGTCGACACCATGAAGCTCAAGCCAGAAACGGCCCGCACCATCTGGGATGGCACTTCGGTGAAGATCACCGAAGGTCCCCACCTATACAAGAAGGATGGTTGGTACTACCTGTTTGCCGCAGAAGGCGGCACGGTGTATGAACATCAGGAATCTGTGGCGCGTTCCCGTACCCTTGACGAATACTCCTTCGAAGTTATGCCGAATGGCCCGTTCATCGGTAACTTCGACACTCCTGACACCTATTTGCAGAAGCAGGGCCATGGAGCGTTGGTGGACACCCCGTCCGGCGAGTGGTATTACGCCTCCCTATGCGGTCGTCCGTGGCGTCATGATACCGAACCGGCCCATGGCACCCGCGGATGGTGCACACTCGGACGCGAGACCTCCATCCAGAAAGTCGAATGGGATGAGGACGGTTGGCCGCGCGTGGTCGGAGGTCACGGCGGACAGCGTTACGTTGATGCTCCGAAAGATGCCATCGAGACTTTGGCCCCAACAACGCGTGACGAACATGATGAGTTCGATTCCGGCGAGCTCGGTCCGAATTGGAACACTCTACGCGTCCCGTTCACCGACGCCATGGGCACGGTGGGCGGTGGCAAACTGGCATTGCGTGGTCAGGGCTCGCTGTGCAACCTGTTTGACTTGTCTCTTGTGGCTCGTCGCTGGCAGGCATTTGATTTCGACGCCGAAACCAAGGTGCGTTTCGATCCGAAGAATTACATGCAGATGGCAGGCCTGACCAACTATTACGATGACCTGTGCTGGTCATGGGCGTTTGTCACTTGGGATGAGAAACGACATGCAAGGGTCATCGAAGTGGCTCAGAACGATTTCAACCAATATACGTCGTTCCTCAAGGATGACGCCATCGTAGTGCCCGAAGACGCCGAAGCGGTATGGCTGCGCACCAAGGTCCGCACGGAATACTATTCCTACGAATATTCCTTCGACGGAGAACATTTCACCGAGATTCCGGTCAAGCTCGATGCGAAGATCCTGTCCGACGATTACGTGAACCAACGTTACGGCGGCTTCTTCACAGGCGCGTTCGTGGGACTTGCCTGCGTCGATCTGTCCGGCTACGGCGCGCAGGCCGAATTCGACTACTTCGACTATCGGGAGCTTTCCGATAACCAGTAGACAGTGCCGGCTGGCGACAGAGCGTCCGTCGTCAGCCGGCATACTCGACGGCATTGAAATCTATGGGCAATGAGGAGCGGACGAGCATGGTCTTGCGATTGCCGAAACTGCTTGACGACGGTTGCGTGCTGCAGGCCGGTGCGACCATACATATCTGGGGCACCGGCGACCCTGGACGCGGCGTGCTGGTACGCCTCGATGGCAAGGACCGGACTACACGGGTGGGGGACGACGGCTCATGGAGCGTGTCGTACGGTCCGATCACAGCAGGCGGACCGTACGATTTGACGGTGCGTTATGAGGACGGAACCGAATGCATCTCGCGCCAATGCTATGCGGGAGAAGTGTTCCTGTGTTCGGGACAGTCGAACATGGAACTGCCCATGGCTTGGGTGCGTGCGGACTATCCGTTGGAGTGGGATCGTGAGCCTGACCCATTGCTGCGGCAATACAAAGCGATTCCCGATTGCGACTTCAACGGTCCCCGCAGCGATCATGACCATGCATTCTGGCAGGGGTGCGATGCGGAAACCCTTGGGGATTTCTCCGCGCTCGCCTATTTCTTCGGACGCAGGATCCGTCGGTGGCTGAATGTGCCCGTCGGCCTGTTGAACGTTTCATTGGGCGGATCGCCGATTGAATCCTGGATGGATGCCGACGCATTGCGGGCGTTCCCCGAAGCGCTCGCTGACCTTGAGCCGTATCTTGGCGATGGCGTGGCGTCGAAGAAAAGCCGCGATTCCGTTGCCGAACGGGACCGGTGGTATCAGGCGCTTGGATACGAGGCTGTGGCCGATGCCCACCATGAATGGCTGCCATTGATCGCGTGGGACTGTCCGGAATCCAAGAACATCGAGCCGCGCGACGTGGCATGGCATGACATACGCCTGCCTGGATGGTACAAGGATCGCGGACTTGCCGGTTTCCGCGGCGAGATTACCATGAGAAAAACCGTGTTCCTGCCTCCGTCGGATGCGGGGAAGCCCGCCCTACTGCGTCTGGGCACCATGAATGATGCCGACCATACGTGGGTCAATGGTGTGTTGGTCGGTGGGCGAAGCAATGTGTATGAGCCGCGGGACTATCCGGTCGCAGCCGGCGTGTTGCGCGCCGGCGCGAACGAAATCCGCATGCGTCTGGTCGTTGAACGGCCCGGCGGCCGTGTGACGCCCGGCAAACGGATGACACTGACCATCGGAGACGATATCTTCGACCTGTCCGGCATTTGGCAGTATGCCGTGACCGCCGAAGCTGACCGCGATTGCCCATTCGAGGATTTCGTCAGATGGAAGCCGACCGGCCTGTACAACGCCATGCTCGCCCCGTGTTTTCCATATGCGGTGCGGGCCGTGCTGTGGTATCAGGGCGAATCGAATACCGGCGATCGCGCCATGCAATATGGTGACGAGCTGAAGGCCATGATTCAATTGTGGCGCGTCAAATGGCATCAGCCGGATATGCCGTTTCTGATCGTCCAGCTTCCAAAATTCGACATCGACGCCATCGAGGATGGTGGTTGGCCGCTTATTCGAGAACAGGAATGGAGAGTGGCGGACGAACTTGAACACGTGGCTGCGGTGGTGACGCTTGATGCCGGTGAAAGCAATGATTTGCATCCTCATGATAAGAAAACCATCGCGGATCGTGCATTCAATGTCGCGATGGATTTTGTGTATGGCCAGCAGGCTCAGCCTCAGCCGGTTGTTGAAACCGCAGAGGCGGACGATGGATTGTTGAGGATGCACTGCGTGTGGCGGAATTCCATGGGCGAACAGATGCAATCGCAGAATCGCCATCTGATGACGTTGGATGGTGACGTTCCGCGAGAAATTGATTTCCTGTGGCACGACTGCGCCACTTCGGTGCGGGCTGAGGCATGGCTGGATGGTTGCGATATTGTGGCGCGCATACCGTCGCGCATGCCGGACGAGGTGCGGTATGCGTGGAGCAACAGCCCGGAATCCGGTCTCATCTGCGACGGGGACGGTGTTCTGCTTCCGCCGTTTCATCTGCCGTTGCCCATGGTTGATTAGGAGCAGTCATGCGCAGACAAGTCATGATTCGTCAAGGATGTGTCCGGATTCTCCGACGCGGATCCTGTGATCACCGTGTTTCGGGGCATTCCATATGCCAAGCCGCCTGTTGATGAGTTACGCTGGCGTGAGCCACAACCTGCTGAAGCGTGGGATGGCGTGCTCGAAGCCGGTGATTTCGCGCCGATGCCGATGCAGCCGCTGCCCGGCTCGGATGAGTTCTACGGCAGGGAATGGCAGATTGACGCTGACACTCCGATGGCTGAGGATTGTCTGTATCTGAATATCTGGACGCCGGCCTTGCGTGGATGCGGCAGTGGTTCCGAGATTCGTACGGATTCCCGTTGCGATGGTCATGGGCTGCCTGTGATGGTATGGCTTTACGGTGGAGCGTTTCAGACTGGATCTACCTGTGAGAAGGAGTTCAATGGAGAGCAGCTGGCCCGTCAGGGCGTGGTGGTGGTCTCCATTGCTTATCGGTTGAATGTGTTTGGTTTTTTCGCGCATGCCATGTTGGAAAAGGAAGCGGTTGATGGACGGCCTTGTGCGAATTTCGGATTTCTTGACCAGCGGATGGGCATTCAGTGGGTAAAGGACAATATTGCCTTGTTTGGTGGTGATCCTGCGAACATTACCGTGTTCGGCCAGTCCGCAGGGGCCGCAAGCGCGTTGGCGCAAAGTGTCTCGCCGATGAACGATGGTCTGTTCCAACGCGTCATCATGCAGTCTGGAGGTGGAACTGGTCTGTTCAATCGCCATCTGTGGTCTCTTGAGGATGCGCAGCGAAATGGAGCGCGTTTTTTGAAGTATCTGGAAGTTGAATCGATTGCCGAGGCGCGTTCTGTTCCTGCGACTGATCTGCTGGAGGCGGCGGTGACTTTTCCTGCTTGCGATTGGTCTGGGCAGGGTGATGATGTCGTATGGGCTCCGATGACTAATTGGATTCCCTGCGTCGATGGGACATTCCTTGTCGAGCAATACCGTGATGCGCTTATTGCGGGACATCGCGTTCCGTGTGATTTGTTGGTGGGGAACACGACCGGCGAGTTCATGGTTCCGGGCCCTGATGGCACTCCGTATCCGGAGGGTGAGTGCGGCAATCTGGATATGATCGATGCATGGGTGTCAGGCGGCGGCTCGGAACCATACAGGTATCGATTCGATGTGGATATGCCGGGGGATGATGCCGGTGCGTTTCATTCGTCCGATTTATGGTTTTCGTTCGGAACGCTCCCTGCGAGCTGGCGGCCGTTTCGAGGCTGGCATTACGATTTGTCCCATGCGATGAATCGATATTGGGTGAATTTCGCGGCGACAGGTGATCCGAACGGTTCCGGATTGCCTGAGTGGACGGCATGCGGACCTGATGGTCAACGATATATGCTGTTCGGTGGATGCCACGATACGCCGGGTAACGTTTCATGCGTCATGGTCAAGTAAGTGAATATAGTATGGTGTGAGCGTTCACTATAGTGCGGTGGAATGTGATGAAGGAGACGGATATGACGCAGGAGACGGAAGCGCTGATCGCGTCCGACGAGGATCTGACCAAACTGTTCGCCGGCAAGCCGACGCAATATCGCAAATCGAAGTCGCTGCCGAAATTCACAGGCGAGGCCATGCGCGCCTGCGCGAAGATCAACCGCATCTTCTTCGATGATCCGGACGAGGCGTACCGTTTGTTTCACGAGCTGGTCCCGGACGCGGGGGAGGGCGTGCAGTTCACGCCGCCGTTCAATGTCGATTATGGTATCGGATTGACCATTGGCCGCGGCACGTTCCTCAACAAGGATTTCATGGTGTGCGGCGGCGGATATGTGACGCTCGGTGAGGATTGTCTGATCGGTCCGCGCTGCACCATCGCCACACCCAACCATGCCAAGGACGCTGCCACCCGCCTGGCGGGCTGGGAGCATGCCAGTGCCGTGACCATCGGTGATAACGTGTGGTTCGGCGCCAATGTGACGGTCACGCCGGGGGTGACCATCGGGTCGAATTCCATCATCGGCGCCGGGTCCGTGGTGACACGTGACATTCCGGAGAATGTCATAGCCGTGGGCAATCCAGCGCATGTGATTCGTGAGATTCCCGAACATGACCCTGCCTTCGCCGATGTGGAAGGTTTGCTGTAGTTTTGCAAACGTTTCATAGGGGGTGTTGACGGCAAATCGATTTCTCCAGCCATGCGATGCAGGTGAGCGCGTAAAGCCTTATACGGAAGCTGTCGTTCATATTGTCGTTTCTATGAGTATGGTTCATGAATCAGCATAGGGCCGGGAAGCCCCATTGTTGGGAAGCTTCCCGGCCCTATGCCTGAATTCCTGCGGTGATGGATCAGCCGCGGGCCTTGGCGTAGGCTTCGTATACGGCTTCGGTCGGTTCGCCGGTCTCCACGCCGTCGATGGTGAGTTGCCATGCCGGAGGCTCGGTTTCGCCGGACAGCACCCAGGCGGCCTGGCGGGCCGCGCCGATGGCCACGTATTCGTCGGTGGCGGGTCGGGTCACGTCCATGCCCAGAATGCTTGGTGCCAGCGTGCGGATAGCTTCGGACTTCGCGCCGCCGCCGATGAGCAGAATGCGCGTGATGCTTGCGCCCAGGGATCGGATGAGCTCCAGGCAGTCGCGCTGGGAGCACAGCAGTCCTTCGACGAAGGCGCGGGCCAGGTTCTCGCGTGTGGTGTTGGCCAGAGTCATGCCGGAGAAGGTGGCGGTGGCATTCGGGCGGTTCGGCGTGCGTTCGCCGTCGAAGTACGGCACCAGGGTGATGCCGTTGGCGCCGGGCTTGGAGGCGAAGGCCAGCTTGGCCAGTTCGTCGTAATCCACGCCGAGGGCGGCGCGGCCGGCGTCGAGGATGCGCGAACCGTTGATGGTGCAGGCCAGCGGCAGGTAGTGCCCGGTGCAGTCGGCGAAGCCGGATACGGCGCCGGTCAGGTCGTAGGTTGGGTTCTCGGAGATGGCTGCGGCCACGCCGGAGGTGCCCAGGGAAATGGACACGTCGCCGACGGCCATGCCCAGTCCCAGCGATGCCATGGCGTTGTCGCCGCCGCCGGGGGCGAGCAGGCAGCCGCCTTCGACGTTCTTGCCGGCGATGGCCGGATCGGCCTTGACGGGGGCGGCGTCGCGCGGCCCCAGCACGGTGGGCAGCACGATGGCCTCGGCGTGCGATTGCGCGGCTTTGGCGCCTTCCGCGGCCTCGAGCACCATGGCGATCAGGTCGCGGCGGTATTCGTTCGACGCGGCATCGTAGTAGATGGTGCCGGAGGCGTCGGAGCGGTCGGTGAACAGGGCTTCAAGATGGGCGTCCTCGCCTTCGGCGACCGGGCCGTAACCGGCGATGCGCCAGCTCAGCCAGTCATGAGGTAGGCAGATGGCGGCGATTTTCTTGACGTTTTCGGGCTCGTTCTCGGCCACCCATGCCACCTTGGTCAGCGTGTAGGATGCGACGGGGGAGGAGCCTACGGCCTTGACCCAACGCTGCTTGCCTCGGGCGATTGGGTCTTCCGGCTCGCCGTCTTGTGCGGGCGCTGCGCCGAGCTTTTCGATCAGAGCCGCAGCCTGGGGCGCCGAACTGGTGTCGTTCCACAGCATCGCATCGCGGATCACATTGCCTTGGTTGTCGAGGATCACCATGCCGTGCTGCTGGCCGCCGACGGCCAGCGCGGATACGTCGTCCAGGCCGCCGGCCTGCTCGGCGGCCTCTTGGAATGCGCTCCACCAGTATGAGGGGTCGACGGATGTGCCGTTCGGGTGTTTGGCCTGCCCGAATCGTACAAGCTCGCCGGTTTCGGCGTCCGTCACGCGTACCTTGCAGGACTGCGTCGATGTGTCGACGCCTGCAACCAGAGTCCTTGCCATAGTTTGTGTTGCCTCCTTGCATGTGCCGTTCGCCGGTGGCGCACGGTTAATAGTTAGATGAATAAACTATACTATAGTAGTGTAGCATCAGGAAAGGCTCCGGAACATCGGTTCGGGAAATTCATGCTGATGCGGCAACACGGCAAACAGGGCAGGGACGGGAACGGCTATGGTATCTCTTCGCAGGATCAATCAGGACGATCTGCGCAATCACAATCTTTCGGTGGTGATTGACACGCTACTGCGTGCCTCCGGGCCGATGAGCCGAGCGGATCTTGCCAAGGAGACCGGGCTGACCAAGGCGACGATGTCGTTGCTGGTGTCGCTGCTGATCGATGCGGGCGTCGTCAAGGAGGGTGAGCCGCAGAACTCGGCCAGCTATGGGCGCCCGTCCACGCCGTTGATGCTGGGAGGCGGCAAGGTGTGCGGCATCGGCATGCAGGTCAACACCGACGGCTATGGATGCATGGCTTTGGACATCAACCACGACATACTCAGGCACGAATGGGTGGATGCCGACATGAGCGGCGTCGAGCCGGACGTCGTATTCGGCAAGCTTGACGCCATGGCCAAGGCGATGGCTGAGGATCTGGAATCGAAACGATGCATCATCGCGGGCGTCTCGTGTGCGCTGCCGGGCTTGGTCACCTCCGACAAGAGGCTGCTCATGGCCCGCAATCTCGGTTGGGAGAATGTCGATCTGACCACGTTCGACGTTATGCGAGGGTATGACGTTACCCCGTGCAATGAGGCGAAGCTGGCCGCCATCGCGCAGATTCCGGGATATGCCTGTGCGCGTGCGGACGTGTTCGATGGCGTGGATTGCGCCGACTCCTTCCTGTATCTGTCGTGCGATATCGGCATCGGCGGCGCGATCGTCCGTGACGGTGAGATCGTGTCGGGAAGCCACGGTTTCGCCGGTGAGATCGGTCACGTGTCGGTGTCTTTGGACGGTCCGCTGTGCGGATGCGGACGACGCGGATGTTTGGAAACGTATGCTGGCCGTCGCGCGCTGGTCGAGGCTTCCGGAGTGGCCGAAAAGAATGCGGCTTCGAGCGGTGAGGCACTGGAGCGTCTGTTGGACGCATGGCATTCCCATGATGTGCGGACCGTGGAAGCCGTCGGACGGGCCATCGACGCGCTGGCCTCGGCCATCGGCTCCGCACTGAATCTGGTCGATGTCGATACCGTGCTGCTGGGCGGTTGGTGGACCGATTTCGGGCCGTTCTTCTACGAAACGCTCGAAAACCGTTTGGAATCGCAGGTCTTGGGGGCGTCGGACATGCAGGTGAGCGTGTCCATCCCGTTGGTGGCCGACCATCCGGCGTTGTACGGTGCCGCGGAAGTCGGCTTGCGCAAATTCATCGACAATCCGCTGACGTTCATCACCGACAAAGCATGATTCCTGAGCGCCGCCGCAACGTCACTCGTGCGCATTGACATATTGCGGATTCTCCACTTTGCCCGTTCCGCCATACCGTTTGAAGCCCCACAGCAGAATGAGGGATTTCGCATACGCCACCCAGGCGATGCCGAAGAGGATGGCGAGAACGCGTATGAACGGTACGAAATATGACAGGCCGGCCGCGAGTACGTCGATGACGACGAGGACGAGCGAGCAGGGGAAGGCTCGCCAGGGGAACATCGCCGATAGCGAGAAGAGCCTGCCGGTGGTGTTGGCGAAGCGTGCCTGCAACGGTGCGACGTATTCGGCGAACAGCGCCACGACCACGGCGGCGATGACCAGAAGGATCAGCGGTATGTAGGAGGCGTTGGTATCCCACGCCTTCCAGAACGACAGGCCGAAGAGGATGGCGGTGGCGAGGATGGCGACGAGCACCCAGGCCGCAAGTCCCTGTTTGAACTCGCGTTTGAACCGTTTGAGATACTCGCGTACCAGATTGACGTCGTCATGCTCGTCATAGGCGAACATCGTGCTGTACAGGGCGGCGCGGGCCGGGCCGATGGTGATGCTCGGAATCAGGGTGACCAGGTAGACGAGATTCAGCGCGGTGAAGCGCGCCAACGTGTTCATGAACTGCCAGAACGGGGCGTTGGTGTTGAATTTCATGATCCTCCTTGAACAGCTATTTATAAGTATATAAATAGAGATGATATTTGTCCAGTGCTCCGTGTTGCGCCAATTTCTGGAGCCACACCATCTACGATTGGGGCGACGTGGTGCCGCCCGTCAGCTACGGCGACGGCATCAGCGACGCCAAATGCGTGGTCTCCGGCCTGCAGATGGACTACCGTCGTTTCCAAAACCAGGCGCAGCTGGCCTGCTATACGAACGAGCGCGACGCGATCCGTGCTTACGACGCGGCCACGCCGATCACCACCAACCTCATGGGCACGTTCAAAGACCTCGACTATTTCGAATGGGCCAAGGAAATGGACGTGGTCAGCTGGGACAACTATCCGGACATGGACACTCCGCCGAGCTTCACCGCCATGTGCCACGACCTGATGCGCGGCATCGGCGGCAACAAGCCGTTCATGCTGATGGAACAGACCCCGAACCAGCAGAACTGGTTCCCGTTCTGCAAAGTCAAGCGTCCCGGCGAAGTGCGCAAGCTGAGCTGGCAGGCCGTGGCGCATGGCGCGGACACCGTGCAGTTCTTCTAGATGAAGCAGTCGATCGGCGGCTGCGAACGATTCCATGGCGCGGTCATCGCGCACGATGGCACCGAACAGTCACGTGTCTTCAAGGAGACCGCGGCGCTCGGCGGGGAACTGGACCGCATCGGCAAGCGGATCATGGGATCGGAAATCCGTGCGAAAGTCGCCATCATGTTCGACTGGCAAAGCTACTGGTCTCTCGAAGGCTGCGTCGGACCAACCGCCGGATTCTCCTATCCGAACGAAGTGCACCGCTTCTATCGCGCGTTCTGGCGACGCAACGTGCCTGTCGACATCATCGAAAGCACCACGCCTCTCGACAAGCTCAAACAATACGATCTGGTGGTCGCGCCCGCCCTCATCACCGTGCTGCCGGGCGTCGCCGAAACGCTGGAATCCTACGTATCCGAAGGCGGCAGCTTCATAACCGGCTACATGGCCGGCATCCACGACGAACACGACCTCGTGGTGCCGGGCGGCTATCCCGGCAAATTGCGCGACCTGATGGGCGTATGGGTGGAGGAAATCGACGCGCTCGCGCCGGACGAGACCATCGAAGTGCATGGCGACGCGGTTGATGCCAAGGGCGAGATCGTGGCCAGCATCATCCACCGCGAAGGCGCCAGACGGCTCGCCGCCTATGGTGGCGGCGAATTCTACGCGGGCCATTCCGCGCTCACCGTCAACACGTACGGCAAAGGCAAGGCGTACTTCGTGGGCACGCTGTTGGACGAGACCGGTATGAGCGCCTTCATGGCCCCGATCATCAAGGAGCTGGGGCTGAAACCGCTCGACACCCCGGAGGATGTGAGTCTGTCCGTACGCTATGGCGATGACGGCGTCCGCTACGCATTCCTCATCAACAACAGCGAATCCGACAAGAGGCTGTGCCTGGACGAGCTCGACGGCGGTGTGGAACTGCTCACCGGCCATGTGGTCGACGGGCCGGTCGGGCTCAAACCGTACGGCGTGAACGTGATCGAACTCGGATAATCGGCATCGGCGTCGTCACGTGGCAGGATGCGTCAGACGCGACCGAATACGCCCGCGCAAGTCGCCGGACGCTATACTGGTCACAGGTTTTGAACTCTATTGAAGACAGGTTAGATAGCGATATGACTGCGAAGAGGCGCATTCTTGCGTTCGAGATCGGCACATTCTTCACGCGTTACGTGGTGTTCGAGGATGGCCGGATGGGCATCCCCGGCACCGTCGCCACGCCGGTCGACAGCGTGGAATCTTTCTACCAGGCGCTCGCGCACATCGTCAACGGCCAACGCGCGCCGCTTGACGGCATCGCCATGAGCGTGCCGGGATTCATCGACGTCAGCAAACAGGTTGCCGTCACCGCCGGCGCGTTGGGCATGCTGTACAAGCATGAGATCGGCAAGGAACTGCAGGAATATCTTGACAAGCCGGTGCCGACCTGGATGGAGAACGACGCGAACTGCGCGGCCATGGCGGAAAAACTCTCCGGCAACGCCGTCAAACTCGACGATTTCGCGCTGATCACCATCGACACCGGCATCGGCGGCGCGCTGTTTTTGGGTGGCGGGATTCGCCGTGGCAAGGATTGGCGTGCGGGCGAGCTCGGCATGATGATTCCGAACTATGAAACCGGCGGGTTCAACACCATGCAGAACTATTTGTCCACCATCGTGCTGGCCGAGGACTACGCCAAGGAATTCGACGTGCCGACCGGTTCCATCGTGCCCGCCACCCTGTTCCGCAGGCTTGACGAGCCGCGCGTGCGCAAGATCGTTGACAAATGGATTGATTACCTGGCGATCGCCATTTTCAACACCGCCGCAGCCACCGATCCGGAATGCATACTGCTCGGCGGCGGTATCTGCCGTGAACAGCAGCTCTTGCCGATGGTGAACGCGGCGCTCGACAGGATTCCGCAGTGGGGCGATTTCCGCACATCCGTCAAACGTTGCCGCCACACGAACAACGCGGGCCTTATCGGCGCATACTACGCCTTCGAAACGGAAGTCGGCGGCCTTACTGACGTGCCGATAAGGTGAACGGCAGCAGGCAGCGGTCTGGGGCGGGGTCGTATTCGCTTGGATCGGTGAAGCCGGCCCATTCGCTTGGCGGGAAGATGATGTCGGAAATCGACATCCATTCCTCAAGCAGATTCATCGAATCGTCGCCCAGCCAACGGTATTGCAGACCGTCCATCGCGCTCATCGCCAGCGTATACAGGTCGTAGAAACGTTCCTCGTCCACGCCGGTCGGCAGGATCCAGTTCATCGAACAGATCATCTCCCAATTGCGCATATGGCGGCCGATGAAGAAATTATGCGCCGGATGCGTCGGACTGAGCGCTTCGCCGTTGAGCACCGAATACAACTGCACCAATTCCGGACGCTGCAGATTGTACAGTGCGATGTTCAGACAGTAACGGGGGTAGAAATACACGCGATGACCGTCGTTGTCGGTCACGGCGGCGGTCACCGCATTGTACTCGTCGGCGTCGGGGGTGTCGTAGCATTCCGACAGCACCATGTTGAGCAGGTCATCCTTCGACGAAATGTAATGGTAGAGCGCCGCCTCGGTGATGCCGATCTCGTCGGCTATGTCCTGCAGGCTCATGCCCCAGAATCCTTTGGTGGCGATGATTTTGACGGCCGCCTGGAGGATCTGCAGGTGCCTCTCCTCCTGACTCATGCGCTTTTTCTTCTCGAAGGTCTTGCCCGCCAATGCGTTGCGCGCCTGAGTGCCATAGGGGGTTGAAGTGTTGGCGCGTGACGCGGCGGGCCAGCTGTCCTGTTCCTGCAGAAAACGGTCCCATGCCGCAACGCTCATGTCAATCTCCTATGGTCTTGGTTAATGGTGGTTGTTGCACCGTTGTGCAACTGTACTTGATGGTGGCCACTTGATGGTGGCCGCCACGTGATGGATTCACTGAGCAAGCGTGCGGCGCATCCATGCGACGGCCAGCTTCGGCCAAGCTTGCACGCATTCCTCGATGCCGTTGACGCCTTGCCACGCCGTCTCCGCGGTGCCCAGCGCCAGACCGTGCCCGCCGCTGGGGAACAGGTGCGCCTCGATGCTCACGCCGGCTTTCTTGCAGGCATCGATGAGCATAAGTGTGTTCTCGTAGGGCACGCAGTCGTCCGGAACGGTGTGCCATACGAACACCGGTGGGGTCTTGGCGTCGATATGCTTCTCGATGGATACGGGTTCGAGCGCTTCGGCATCAGCCTTGCGGTCGCCGAGCAGCGCGTCGAAGCTGCCGCGGTGCGCAAGCGGTCCGGATGTGATTACCGGGTAGGCGAGCATCAGTGCGTTCGGACGTACCGCGTCCGGATCATAGCCGTGTGCCGCGAGCACGTCGTCACTGGCGGAAGTCGCAAGATTGGCGGCGAGGTGGCCACCGGCGGAAAAGCCGATGACGGCGATTCGATCGCCGTCGACATGCCATTCGGCGGCGTGCGCACGCATGCGTCGCACCGCTTCTGCGGCTTCCAGCAACGCGACGGGGAATACGGACGGTTTGACGGAATACCGTAGCACGAAGGCGTTGAAACCGGCTGCAAGGAACTGCATGGCGATTGGCTCGGCCTCACGATCAGACGTCATTTCATAGCCGCCGCCGGGTATCACCAGCACGGATGGACGTCTGCGGTCCGGGTCGATCTCCTTGCTGTTGTCAAGGCAATAGCCGACGAATGTGGCCGTGCTGTCATCGATGCCGGGAATCTTGTGTTCGAAATATGAAATATTGCATGGCATCCATCCTATTCGTATGAAGTTCGTGTGGTTATGCCGTGTTACCGTACACGGTTTGCGTGTTTCCCCGCTCTTGGGGGGTATTGGAAACGGGCGGCCGCGAAAATGCTTCCACGGCCGCCCGTTTCCAATACTCGGATAGTCAATCCGTCAGAAGGTGACGGTGACTTCGACTGGTTTGGTGGTATCGGTCGGGATCGGGACGGTGTCGCCGTCGAGGGTGGGGCGCACGCCGAGCAGGTATTGGGACGCGTCCACGAAGGTCCACGCGGCGGTGCCGGTGAGCCAGGAGTTCTTGCCCTCGCCCGGGGTTGGGGACTCGTCCTCTAAGAAACCGTCCAACACACCGTCGCCAATCCAATCTCCACCTCGCCGGTGGACAGGTTGCGCTGGAAGTTGGACGAGTCGTCCACGGCATTCCACAGGCACCATTCCACGGAGCCGGTCACGTCGATGACGGCCGGCTCGTCGGTGGTGTTCGTCACGTCGAGCCGATTGATTTCCGCATTGGTGTGCAGCGGCACGAAGGCGGTGAGCTTGGATTCGATGCCTCGCTTGGAAGCTTCGAACACGGTGTAGCCGATGCCTTGACGGCACTTGCAGGAATCAAGCGGGGTCTTGCACGGAAGGAAGGTCGGCGACCAGGTTTCGACCGGCTTGGCATCGGCGGAATCGGAGTCCATCAGGCTCAGGTAATAGCAGCGGGAGCCGTTGTCTGCCGGCACGTTGTTATACCGGTAGCGGGTGATGCGGCGTAGTTTGGCGTCCTTGTAGAAGCTGTAGCCGCCGCCGGTGTTGGAAATCAGCGAGAAGAAGTCCTCGTTGCCAAGGTAGTTGATCCACGGCAGGGGAGTCGCCGGGGTTTCAATCACGTATTCCTTTGCGGCATCATCGAAATGACCGTAGCGCATGGGTGCCCTTTCGTCGGTGAAATGGCTGTGACGAGGTGTACTGTATGGGTATATCGTCCATTGATTTAATTAATAGGTTAGCACGTTGTTTATAAACTTATAAATAACGATTTGCTGGCGTGTTGCCGTCGGTCTTCCAATGGTCATCTGTCGACGCTGCCGCAATCGGGCAGAGGTTGGGGTATACTTCCTCCCGTTGCCCTCGTAGCTCAGTTGGTTAGAGCAGCACCCTTATAAGGTGTTTGTCCTGGGTTCAAGTCCCAGCGAGGGCACATGCGGACCTGCCGGAAGCGGCGGGTCCTTTGCATATCCGCGGATTGCAGTCCGTACGCCCTGCGTGTGACGGCGCATACCGTGTCCCGGCCATCGCCTACACTCCATAAGGTTATCCGGTTCACGCCTTGCCATCGGGGCAATGCGACCCGGGTCCCCCGAATCTCTAGGAGACAAACTATGAAGCAGGGTATCCATCCTGATTACCACGCAGTGCAGGTCACCTGCTCTTGCGGCAACACCTTCGTCACCCGTTCCACCTACAACGGCGATCACATGACCGTCGACGTGTGCTCCAACTGCCACCCGTTCTACACCGGCAAGCAGAAGATCCTCGACACCGGTGGCCGCGTGGCTCGCTTCGAGAAGCGTTACGGCAAGAAGGCCAAGTGAGTCTTATTGCTTAGGCAATGAAAACGCCAGTCCATTCGTGGGCTGGCGTTTTTCGTTACCGACGTGCCGTCGCTCACCTCCGACGACCGCACTTCCGCGCCACCTTATATGATGGACAGGTTGAGTAAGGTTCAGCGACGAGTGATTCCGCTGAAGCGCAGATACGAAGAAAAGGCGTACATTGGCAGACGAACAATTCCCCGCGGCCGTCACCGCGCTTGAGGAATACCACAATATCGAACAGCAGATGGCCGAGCCGGAGGTCGCATCCAATCCCGACAAGATGCGCAAGCTGGGTCGGCGCCACGCCGAACTGGGTGCCATCGTCTCCGCCTACACCGCATACAAGCAGGTGAAGGACGATCTGGAGGCGGCCCGCGAGATGGCGTCCGAAGATCCCGATTTCGCCGAAGAGGCCAAGCGGTTGGAAGGCGAGCTGCCCGCAGCCGAAGAGAAGCTGCGCACCGCGCTGATTCCGCGTGACCCCGATGACGCGCGTGACACGATCATGGAGATCAAGGCCGGCACCGGTGGTGAGGAAGCGGCGCTGTTCGCCGGCGACCTGCTGCGTATGTACATGCGATACGCGGAAAAGCGCGGCTGGTCGGTCACCGTGCAAAGCGAGAACACCACCGAGCTGGGTGGCGTCAAGGACGTGCAGCTGGCCATCCGCGCCAAAGGCACTCCGGCGCCGGAGGACGGCGTGTGGGCTTCCCTCAAGTACGAAGGCGGCGTGCACCGCGTGCAGCGCATCCCCGTCACCGAATCGCAGGGACGTATCCAGACTTCCGCCGCCGGCGTGATCGTCTTCCCGGAAGCCGACGAGGACGACGATGAAATCGAAATCGATCCGAAAGACCTCAAAATCGACATCTTCATGAGCTCCGGCCCCGGCGGACAGTCCGTGAACACCACGTATTCCGCGGTCCGCATGACGCACATCCCCACCGGCATCACCGTGAACATGCAGGACGAGAAGAGCCAGATCCAGAACCGCGCGGCGGCACTGCGCGTTCTGAAGAGCCGCCTGCTGGCCATGAAACACGAGCAGGAGGCCGCCGAGGCCGCCGATATGCGCCATTCCCAGGTGCGCTCGCTGGACCGTTCGGAACGTATCCGCACGTACAACTTCCCGGAAAACCGCATCGTCGACCATCGCACGAACTACAAGGCGTACAACCTCGACGCCGTGCTTGACGGCGATCTGCAGGCCGTGATCGACAGCGACATCCAGGCGGACGAAGCCGATCGTCTCGCCAACCAGAAGTAAGGCGATTGGGTGGCGACGGTATTCGAAACGGTGCGTTCCGCCGCGGACGAACTACGTGCGGCGGGAGTCGACACTCCGCAGCACGACGCCAAACTGCTGCTCGCCGAAGCGTTCCATACGGACCTGCAGCACGTGGACAAAGCCATGCTCATGGGCGATGGCGTCGAACGTCTGGCCGAAAAAGAAGACGCGGAACCGGCGATGGAACGTTTCCAGACCATGCTGGCCCGTCGTGTCAAACGCGAGCCGTTGCAGCACATCACCGGCCATGCGCCGTTTCGCTACCTTGATTTGAAAGTCGGTCCAGGCGTGTTCATTCCACGTCCGGAAACCGAACTGGTCGTGCAGGAAGGCGTCGACTGGGCCACCAGAAACGGCATGTACCGCGCCAAAGTGGTCGATCTGTGCGCCGGCAGCGGTGCGATCGGCCTCGCCTTCGCTTCGGAAGTGCCGGGCAGCGAGGTGTGGGCCGTCGAGAAAAGCGCTACGACCGCCGAGTGGACGTGGCGCAACCTCGACGAGACCGCGAAACGGTATCCCGCAATCGCCGGCAATTATCATCTGGACATCGCCGACGCCACGCAAATGCCGACGCTAAGCCAACTTGACGGCACCATCGACATCGTGCTCACCAATCCGCCGTACGTGCCGCTTGCCGACATTCCCGAACAGTCGGAAGTGCGCGATTATGATCCCGATCTGGCGCTATACGGCGGTTCGGCGGATGGCACGCTCATTCCGGAACGCATCATCGCACGCGCGGCGAAACTGCTTCGTGCGGGTGGACTTATGGTGATGGAGCACGACATCACGCAGGGGGAGCGGCTTGCCGCCTTCGCACGAACCTGCGGCTTCGTCGACGTTACCGTGCATAACGACTACACCGGACGGCCACGTTATCTGACGGCGGAAAAACAGCCGGCACAGTAACTTATATTCTTTTGCGCCATGCTGACGGGGATATAACCAGAAGTTGAGTCTCACTATAAGAACATTTTATGCAGGCCGCCGTCCGTCAGGCTATAAAGAACAATCGGAATGCACAGAGAGAGAACGGGCGTCCGTCATGAGTGGTCGCCGTGGTTCCGCGCACGGGGGTTGAGATGAACATGATTTTTTCCAAGGTGCGCGTTGAAAGGAATGTGCAGCGTTTTCAAGAAAAGAGGAAGAACGGAATGAACGCGAAGTTCTCCGCCAAGTGCGTCGCCCTGATCGCGGCAGGCGCAATGTCGATGTCCCTCGCTGCCTGCTCCGGCGGCAGCATGGACGATTCCAGCAGCTCCAACGGTAGCGCGGCCAACAGCGATACCATCACGCTGGGCTCCGTCACCACCAACTCCGGCACCGCCGCCGCATATGGCGAGGCCGAGGTCGCCGGCTTCAAGCTGGCTGTGGATGAGATCAACGCCAAGGGCGGCATCAACGGCAAGAAGGTCAAGCTCGAGTCCATGGACGACAAGGGCGACGCCACCGAAGCCTCCAACGCCTTCAACAAGCTCGCCGGCGACAACAGCGTGCTCGGCGTGGTCGGCCCGACCATCTCCTCCACCACCGCGGCAGTGGCTCCGCTGGCCGACCAGTCCAAGCTGCCGGCCATCGCACCGGCCGCCACCTCCGACTCCATCGAGACCGGTGGCTACATGTTCCGCACCTGCTTCAAGGACTCCTACCAGGGTGAGATCGCTGCCAAGTTCGCAGCCGAGACCCTGAAGGTCAAGAAGGTCGCCGTGCTGTACGGCACCGGCGATCCGTACTCCTCCGGCGTGGGCAAGGCCTTCGCCGCTGCCGCCAAGAAGGCCGGCCTTGACGTCGTGGCCGAAGAGAACTCCTCCAGCGCCGACGACACCGAGTACTCCTCCCAGCTGCAGAAGATCCAGGCCGCTGGCGCCGAGTTCCTGTACGCTCCGTACTACTACTCCGTCGCTGGCCCGTACATCATCCCGCAGGCCCGCTCCGTCGGCTACAAGGGCTATGTGATGGGTCCTGACGGCTACGACGGCCTGAAGATGACCGACGACAAGTCGCTGTACAACAAGGTGCTCTACACCACCCACTACTCTCCGGACGACACCTCCAACGCCAAGGTGCAGGACTTCATCAAGTCCTACAAGAAGGCCAACAAGAACGCCGATCCGAACACCTTCACCGCACTGGGCTACGACTCCGTGTACATGATGAAGCAGGCCATCGAGAAAGCCGGCAAGAACGCCACCCGCGAAGGCGTGCGCAACGCCATCGCCGGCATGAGCTTCGAAGGCGTGACCGGCAACTTCACGCTCGACAAGAAGGGCTCCCCGAAGAAGTCCGTCGTCGTGCTTGAGCTCAAGGACGGCAAGCCGCAGTACAAGACCACCATTCAGCCTGCCAAGTGAGCGTCGCTTGCCTGAAGGCCTGAATCTGTGAAGAGGAGGGGGCCGGGAAACCGGTTCTCTCCCTTTCGCGTATCAAGACGAAAATAACCATATTCAGCCGCTGGGCTTCTTCAGCGGCCAAGCCGGACGGTTATGTCAAAAGTCCGGCATCATCAACTTTTGAAAGGAGGAATGATGGGCGATCAGATCATCATGTTCATCAGTCAGATCTTCAACGGTCTGAAGATCGGCAGCGTGTACTCGCTCGTGGCACTCGGCTACACCATGGTGTACGGCATCATTCGTTTGATCAACTTCGCACACGGCGATTTCATCATGGTCGGCTCCTACGTGCTGATGCTTACCATTCCGGCGATCGTCGCATTCGGCCTGCCCGCATGGGTGGCCGTCATCCCCGCGATCCTCATGTGCGTGGCGGTGGGCGTCATCGTGGAGAGGGCCGCATACAAGCCGGTTCGTGAAAAGGGCAACAGCATGACGGCCCTCATCACCGCAATCGCAATGAGCCTTCTGCTGGAGAACGGCTCCCAGGCCATCTTCGGCGCCGACTACCAGACCGTGCCCACCATCATCCAGATTCCGACGCTGGCGATCGGCAAACTGAAGATCGACGGCGCGACCATCATCACCATCGTGCTCGGCGTGATCATCATGGTCGCGCTGCAGCTGTTCGTCACCTACACCAAGCAGGGCAAGGCCATGCGCGCGGTCTCCGAAGACAAGGAGGCCTCGATCCTGATGGGCATCAACGTGAACTCCACCATCACGCTCACGTTCGCCATCGGTTCGGGCCTCGCCGCCGTCGCATCGCTGATGTACTGCGTTTCCTATCCGCAGGTGTCCCCGATGATGGGTGCGATGCTGGGCCTGAAGGCCTTCGTCGCGGCCGTGCTCGGCGGCATCGGCTCCATCCCGGGTGCCATGGTCGGCGGTCTGGTGATCGGCGTGGTCGAAAGCCTGACCAAGGCGTACATCGGCACCATCACCAGCGGCGTGATCACGTCCGCGTTCTCCGACGCCATTGTGTTCGGCATCCTCATCATCGTGCTCCTGGTCAAGCCGTCCGGCCTGATGGGCGAACCGGAAACCGAGAAGGTGTGACCTCATGAAGAAATCAATGCTTTCCACCAAACAGTCCTATCTGATGTGCGCGGTCGGCATCGTCGTGCTGTTCGGCATTCTGATGGGTGTATGCGAATCCGGCATGGCCAGCACCTACATCAAGGGCATCATGATGACAAGCTGCATCGCCATCATCATGACCACGTCGCTGAACCTCACCATCGGCGTGCTCGGCCAGCTGACGCTGGGCTGCTGCGGCTTCGAAGCGATCGGCGCGTACAGCGCGGCCCTGCTGAGCAAGCTGCTCGTCGCCAACGGCGTTGCGATGGATCCGACGCTGCGATTCCTGCTGACGACGCTCGCCGGCGGCGTGGTCGCCTGCATCTTCGGCATCCTGGTCGGCATTCCGGCACTGCGTCTGCATGGCGATTACCTCGCCATCATCACGCTGGGCTTCGGCGAAATCATCCGCGTGATCATCCAGAACCTGAAGGTCGCCGGCGGCATGGGCCTTGACAAGGGCGCGGCCGGCCAGGCGCTGATCGGCATCGACCGACTCGCCAACCTGTACGTCGTGTTCTGGATCACCGTCGTCACCGTCGTGCTGCTGTTCATGTTCGCCCGCTCCCGTTACGGCCGTGCCGTCAAGGCCATCCGCGACGACGAGATCGCGGCAAGCGCGTCCGGCATCAACATCACCTACATGAAGGTGCTCGTGTTCGCTATCTCCGCGTTCTTCGCGGGCATCGCCGGCGGCATCTTCGCCCAGTACATCGGCTCGCTGAACCCCGCGATGGCCGGATGGCTGCAATCGATCAACTACGTGATCATGGTCGTGTTCGGCGGCATGGGCTCGCTGACAGGTTCCATCGTCTCCGCCATCGCGCTGACGATCCTGCCGGAGCTGTTGCGCGCCTTCTCCACCTACCGCATGCTCGTGTACTCGGTGGCGCTGGTGCTCATCATGATCTTCCGCCCGCAGGGCATCTTCGGCAACTGGGAATTCTCCCTGACCAAGACCATCAACAAGCTGTTCTACCCGATGAAGGTCAAGGCGCACGGCAAGTCGAAGCAGGCTGAATCCACCGCCAAGGCAGCCAAGGACACCGCCAAGACGGACGAAACCGTCGAGACGGCCGCCGACACCAAGGAGGCGCAGGCATGAGCGAGCCCATCCTGAAAGCCGAACATCTCGGCATCACCTTCGGAGGCCTCAAAGCCGTATCCGACTTCAACATGACCATCAACTCCGGCGAGCTCGTCGGTCTGATCGGCCCGAACGGCGCCGGCAAAACCACCGTGTTCAACCTGCTGACCGGCGTGTACCAGCCCACGGAAGGCGAGTTCTTCCTGGACGGCGAACGCATGAACGGCAAGAAGACGTACCAGGTGGTGCGCGCCGGCATCGCCAGAACCTTCCAGAACATCCGCCTGTTCGGCCAGATGACCGTGGAGGAGAACGTGCTGGTCGCATTCAACGAATCGTTCAGCTACCACATGGGCGGCGCGATTTTCCGCACGCCGAAATTCTGGAAGCAGGAACGCGAGATGCACGCCAAAGCCATCGACCTGCTCAAGATCTTCGGACTAGAGGGCCTGGCCGAAACCGAAGCGGCGAACCTGCCGTACGGCGCCCAGCGCAAGCTGGAAATCGCCCGCGCCCTCGCCACCGGCATGAAACTGCTGTTGCTCGACGAGCCGGCGGCAGGCATGAACCCGACGGAGACCGAGGACCTGCTCAACTGCATCAACACCATCCGCGACCGCTTCGGCATCGCCATCCTGCTGATCGAGCATGACATGAGCCTGGTGATGAACGTCTGCCAGCGCATCCAGGTGCTCGACTACGGACGCACCATCGCCGCCGGCACGCCGGACGAGATCGCCAACAACCCGCAGGTCATCTCCGCATACCTGGGTTCCGACGACGATACCGACAGCGACGATGCCAAGCACGAAAGCGAGGAAGCCTGATGCTGGAAGTCAAGAACCTTTCCGTTTCGTACGGTGCCATCGAAGCCGTCAAGGACATCAGCTTCACTGTCAACGACGGCGAGATCGTGTCTCTGATCGGCGCGAACGGCGCAGGCAAGACCACCACGCTGCACACCATCACCGGTCTGGTACCGGCGAAATCCGGTTCCGTGATGTACAACGGAGTGGATCTGCTGAAAACCCACAACAACAAGATCGTGACCCTCGGTATGGCGCACATTCCGGAAGGGCGCCACGTCTTCACACGCATGAGCGTCGAAGAGAACCTGGAGATGGGCGCGTTCAGCCTGAAGGACCAGTCGGACCTCAAGAAGGACCTCGACATGGTCTACGGCCTGTTCCCCCGTCTGAAGGAACGCCGTAACCAGAAGGCCGGCACGTTGTCCGGCGGCGAGCAGCAGATGCTGGCGATGGGCCGCGCGCTGATGAGCCATCCGAAGACGATCCTCATGGACGAGCCGTCCATGGGCCTGTCCCCGAAGCTCGTCAAGGAGATCTTCTCCATCATCCGCAAGCTGCACGAGCAGGGCATCACGATTCTGCTGGTCGAGCAGAACGCCAAGATGGCGCTGTCGATCGCCGACCGCGCATACGTGCTGGAAACCGGCCGTATCACGATGGAAGGCGACGCCAAGGAACTGCTCAACAACGAGCAGGTGCGCAAGGCGTATCTGGGCGCCTGATTCATGCCGTATCCGCCTTGTCGGCTTGGACGCATCCAAACCGACAGGGCTTTTTCTATATCCGATGGAATATTCGCCGGTCGTGTTCCCTCCATTCGGGCGCGCCATCGAGCCATGCCTTACAATAGGTAAGTTGACTGGCTGAAAGGGAGGTGTCATGAGCGAAATTTGCACAGTAAACGACGAATCCCTTGCCCGGGCCGTTGAAATCATCCATGATGGCGGATTGGTGGTCATCCCCACTGACACGGTGTACGGCGTCGCCTGCGATCCGCGTAACATCGAGGCGATCCGCAAGGTGTTCGCAGCCAAACAACGACCGAAATACAAGTCGTTGCAGGTGTTGCTGCCGTCAATCGAAAGCATGGAGAAGCTGCATCTGACCTTGCCGGTGCCGCTCAACCGTCTGGCCGCCATGTTCATGCCGGGCGCTTTTTCGCCGATAGCGGAAGCGGAAGACGACTGTTCGCTTGCCACGTTGCGTCATGATCCGACAACCGGCAAAGCCACACAGGGCGTGCGCATCCCCAATTCCGCGGTCGCGCTGCGTATTCTGCGAGCCACCGGGCCGTTGGCCGCCACCAGCGCCAACCGTTCCGGCGAGGAAAGCGCACAAACGGTGCAGGAAGCCGCGGACGCGCTGGGAGATGCGGTGGATCTGTATTTGGACGGGGGGGCGACTCCGGGACATGTGTCGTCCACGGTGGTTGCAGCCGACCCGCACGAGCGCGACGGCATCGCGATTCTTCGGGAGGGAGTGATTCGCGAGCTGGTCATCCGTAAGGCTTTAACACTGAATGGCGGTGCTTTGGGCGCATGAGAATCTACCTGTTCATTGCCGCGGTCGCAGGTGGCGTCACCTATCTGCTCACGCCGCTGATCCGGCACATCGCCATCGAAATCGGCGCAGTCGGCGAAGTGCGTGCACGCGACGTGCATACCGTGCCGACGCCACGCATGGGTGGACTGGGCATGCTTATCGGCTTCACCGTGGCCATGCTGTTCGCCTCGCGCATCCCTTTCATCGAAGGCCTGTTCGCCCAATCGCATCAGGCATGGGTGATTCTAGCCGGCGCCATTATGATCAGCCTGCTGGGCATGGCCGACGATTTGTGGGACCTTGACTGGATGCTCAAACTCGCCGGTCAGCTGCTCATCTCTGTGTTTGTGGCCTGGGGCGGCCTGCAGATCATCTCGTTGCCTCTCGGCTCGCTCGTCACCGCGTCGCCGAGCCTGTCGATGGCCATCACCGCGTTCCTTATCGTCGCGTCCATCAACGCGGTCAACTTCGTGGACGGTCTTGACGGCCTCGCTTCGGGCATCGTCGCGATCGGCGGCATCGCCTTCGCCATCTATTCGTACATCATCGCAAGAAGCTCGCCGTCGTACGCATCCATGGCGACGCTGATCGACATCGCCATGGTCGGCATGTGCGTCGGCTTCATCCTGCATAACTGGCATCCTGCGAAACTGTTCATGGGAGATTCCGGCTCCATGCTGCTCGGCTATCTGATCACCTGCGCGTCGATCGTCATGACGGGCCGTCTCGATCCGGCGTCCATCCATACCAGCATCTATCTGCCGGTGTTCATGCCGATTCTGCTGCCGATGCTGGTGCTGTTCCTGCCGATCCTCGACATGTGTCTTGCGATTGTGCGGCGGTTGAGCAAAGGCCAGTCGCCGATGCATCCCGATCGCATGCACCTGCACCACCGCATGCTGCGCATCGGACACACCGTGCAGGGCGCGGTGCTGATTCTCTGGGGGTGGGCGTCGCTGATCGCATTCGGCTCGATCATGATTCTGTTCTTCAAAGCGCAGTATGTGCTGATTGGCTTCCTCATTGCGTCGGCGCTGCTGACGGTCGCCACGATGTACCCGTATCTGAAACACCGCATTCCCGAAATCCGTGAGGAAAACGCAATCTCCGGAACCGATGCGCAACACGCGTCGGTCGGACGCGCGCGCGGCGACAAAACGCGCGGTGGACGCTGATCGTCCGTCCGGCGCAATCGCAAGAAAAACTGATGAAACGCTTTGCCAAACGATATAAGCAGCTTTTATTACGATTGATAATTTCGGCTTTTCGCGCCGTGTCGCAGTAAGTCAGCCCACGTTCATATAGTGGGTCTATGGCTACAATTCCTGATATGAATGCAGATTCCACGTTCGCCCCACTTCCTCCGATTTTCGCCCAGCTTGGCCTCGCCTATGACGATGTGCTGCTGCTGCCGAACGAGACGGACGTCATTCCGTCCGAAGTGGACACCACCACCCATCTCACACGCAACATCACGATGAAGGTCCCGGCGATCTCCGCCGCGATGGACACCGTCACCGAATCCGACATGGCCATCGCCATGGCTCGCAACGGCGGCATCGGCGTGCTGCACCGCAACCTTTCCATCGACGACCAGGCCGCCCAGGTCGACATCGTCAAGCGTTCCGAATCCGGCATGATCAACGATCCGCTCACCGTGAGCCCGGACGTGACCCTCGCCGACCTCGACAAGCTGTGCGGCCGTTTCCACATCTCCGGCCTGCCGGTCGTGGACAAGGACAGCAAGCTCGTCGGTATCATCACCAACCGTGACATGCGTTTCATCGCTTCCGAGGATTACGACCGTTTGAAGGTCTCCGAGGTCATGACCCGCGAGAACCTCATCACCGGTCCGTCCGACATCTCCAAGGAAGACGCGCACGACCTGCTGGCCAAGCACAAGGTCGAGAAGCTGCCTCTGGTCGATTCCGAAGGTCACCTGACCGGTCTGATCACCGTCAAGGACTTCGTCAAGACCGAACAGTATCCGGACGCCACCAAGGATGAGCAGGGCCGTCTGCGCGTCGCCGCCGGCATCGGCTTCCTGGGCGACGCCTACAACCGTGCTTCCGCTCTGATGGAAGCCGGCGTGGACGTGCTCGTGGTCGACACCGCCAACGGTGAGGCCAAGCTGGCTCTCGACATGATTCGCCGCCTGAAGTCCGATTCCGCGTTCAATGGCGTGGACATCATCGGCGGCAACGTCGCCACCCGCCAGGGTGCGCAGGCCATGATCGACGCCGGCGTCGACGCCGTCAAGGTCGGCGTCGGCCCGGGCTCCATCTGCACCACCCGCGTGGTCGCCGGTGTCGGCGTCCCGCAGCTCACCGCCGTGTACGAGGCCGCCCAGGCCTGCCGCGCCGCTGGCGTGCCGTGCATCGCCGACGGTGGCATCCACTACTCCGGCGACATCGCCAAGGCCCTCGTGGCCGGCGCATCCTCCGTGATGCTCGGCGGCACCCTCGCGGGCTGCGAGGAAGCTCCGGGCGAGAAGGTGCTCCTGCACGGCAAGCAGTACAAACTGTACCGTGGCATGGGCTCCCTGGGCGCCATGGCTCCGCGTGGCAAGAAGTCCTACTCCAAGGACCGTTACTTCCAGGCCGACGTCACCTCCAACGACAAGGTCGTTCCGGAAGGTGTCGAAGGCGAAGTGCCGTACCGCGGACCGCTCAACGCCGTGCTGTACCAGATGATCGGCGGCCTGCACCAGTCCATGTTCTACATTGGCGCGCACAACATCTCCGAAATGCCGGAACGTGGCCGCTTCATCCGCATCACCGACGCTGGCCTGCGCGAATCCCATCCGCACGACATCGTCATGACCGCCGAGGCGCCGAACTACTCCGGCCGTCAGTGATTGGCGAATACCGCGCGAAACGCATACGACGCGACTAAACGCTAGATAATACGAAACCCGTCCGGTGGCAGGAATGCCGCTGGACGGGTTTCGTGCGTTTTCGGCAGCTATTGGTCTAGTGACGTTTAGTTAATTGAGCCATGTCGATGGCACCGTATGAACGTCAACTTACGCGTTCCGTGGTGCCACGCAGCACCAGCGACGTCGGCATGACGGTGAACGGCTCGTCAAGCGTCTCGCCATTGAGCAGCGCAAGCGTCTTACGTGCAGCGATACGGCCGATTTCCGCCGGATCCTGATGCATGGTGGTCAGATCCAATGCGGTGGCGGTGTCGTCATCATCGAATCCGACCAGCGACACGTCCTGTGGCACGCGCCATCCCATGCGCCGCAGCTCCTTCAGCAGGGGAGCGGCCACGGCGTCGACGGAGACGCAGATGGCGGTCGGCTGCTTTGGAGCGCTGAGCAGCTGCGCGACGATGCCGGAATAGATGTCCTGCTCGCTGCGAGCATCGATATGGGATAGTGACGGCATGACGATGATGTCTTCATCCGCGTAACCGCAAGCTTGTGAGGCTTCGCTGAATCCCTTCTTGCGCAGCCTGTCGGAGCAGACGAACGGCGTGGTGTTGATGGGCTGTTCGATGTAGGCGAGCGTCTTATGCCCTAACGATTTGAGGAACCGTACAATCGTCGCCATGGAAGCCTCGTCGTCGATGGCGACGCCGGCGTCGAGACCGTGCGTGCTCGGCGCGTTCATGCCGACCACCGGAATGGTCAGATTGCCAAGCACCTGCTTCTTCGCCTCGTCGAAGTCAAATGACGCCTCGATGACCGCGTCGACGTTGCGGTTGCCCGGAAGATTTTGGAAAAACGCATCCAAATCGTCCTGCGTCCACACGATGTAAGGAACGATGTCGTATCCGGCCTTCGACATCACCTCGTAAATGCCTTCGAAGGCGTGGGCGTTGAACCAGCTGCTGATTTCGTTCGGCAGCAGCACGGCGACTCGCATGGTTTTGCCGGACGCCAGGGACGACGCGCTTTTCGAAAAGGAGAAATGCAGGCGCTTCGCCTCCTGCTCGATGCGTTCCCTGGTTTCGGGACTGACCCTGTCGAGCCCGCGAAGCGCGCGGGACACGGTGGAGACGGACACTCCGGCTGCCTGGGCTACGTCTGCGATGGTGGTTCGTGGCATGGTCGGATGGCTCCTTAGGGTGGACTATGCGGGCGGTCGGTTGCCCGCGACTGCTTCACTCTATCACGACACGCTGCTTTTGTAAAAACGCTTGCATGGCTTCAGGTGTTGTTATTGCTTGCTTTTTGAAGTGCTGCCACCTTGTTCTGCCTCCTGTGGTTTGCGCTTTTTTGCACAAGCGTTATTATTGATTATGTCAAGCAATGCGATAACAGCAACGAAGCTACACAACACAACATAACCATCGTAGGAAAATCAACGAAAATCGTTCTACGTACGGAGTTGTGATACGTGCGCACGGTGCACAAGCGTTTGTATGAAAGGGGACAACATGACCGAAGTCAACGATCCGTCGCTGTGGTGGAAGCAGGCCGTGGTCTACCAGGTGTATCCACGTTCCTTCAAGGATTCCCGCGGCGAGGGCCTCGGCCAGATTGCCGGCGTCACCGAGAAAATCGGATATCTGAAGGAACTGGGCGTCGACGCCATCTGGCTGAGCCCGTTCTACCCGTCCCAGCTGGCCGACGGCGGCTATGACGTGGACGACTACCGCAACGTCGATCCGAAACTCGGCACCATGGACGATTTCGACGCGCTCGCCAAAGCCGCGCATGCCGACGGCATCAAAATCGTCGTGGACATCGTGCCGAACCACAGCTCCAACCTGCACGAATGGTTCAAGGCCGCGTTGGCCGCGAAACCCGGCTCGCCGGAACGCGACCGCTACATCTTCCGCGATGGCAAGGGACCGAACGGCGACGAGCCGCCGACCAACTGGCAGAACCACTTCGGCGGCCCTGCATGGACGCGCGTGCCCGACGGCCAATGGTATCTGCACATGTTCACCAAGGAACAGCCGGACTGGAACTGGAAAAACGAGGACGTGCGCGCCGATTTCATCAAAACCCTGCGTTTCTGGCTTGACCACGGTGCCGACGGCTTCCGCGTGGACGTGGCGCACGGCCTGGCCAAGGATCTCGACCGCGATGATCTGGACGATTATGTGGTCTGGTGCACCAACGATCAGCCCGAAGACGGCTCCCATCCGGTGATCGACCGCGACGAAGTGCACGACATCTACCACGAGTGGCGCAAGGTGTTCAACGAGTACGATCCGCCGGCGTTCGCCGTGGCTGAGGCGTGGGTCCGACCAAGCCGCCAGCATCTGTACGCCTCCCCGGACGATCTCGGCCAGATCTTCAACTTCGAGTTCGCCAAGAAGGATTGGATCCGCGACGACATGCACCTCGCCATCGAGGAAGGTCTGGAAAGCGCCGAACGGTCCGGTTCCACCGCCACTTGGGTGATGAGCAACCATGACGTGGTCCGCCATGCCACCCGCTACGCGCTGCCCCAGGTGCCGACCGGCGAATACCATCGACTGCCGCTCGACTGGCTGCTGCGCGACGGCACCACATACCGGGAGGACCGCGCGCTCGGCACCAAGCGCGCCCGCGCCGCGATCATGATGGAGATGGCGCTGCCCGGCTCCGCCTACGTGTATCAAGGCGAGGAACTCGGCCTGTTCGAAGTGGCCGACATTCCGTGGGATGAGCTGGAGGATCCGTCCGCATGGCGCACCTCCCGTTCCGCCAGCACCAAAGGCCGTGACGGCTGCCGTGTGCCGCTGCCGTGGGTTGCGGCCGACGCTCCGCAGCTGGACGATCCGAACGATGAGTTCGGCCATGGCGGCTCCTTCGGATTCTCGCCGGCAGACGCGAAGGCCGAGCCGCATCTGCCGCAACCCAAGTGGTACAAGGATTTCGCGGTCGATGTCGAATCGGCCGACCCGGATTCCATGCTGAACCTGTACCGCCGCGTGCTGGCATTGCGACATGAGTTGCAGACCACCGACCTGAGTCTCGAATGGCTTCCGGAAGACCAGCCCGGCAAGGCGCATGACGGCGCCAACGGTTTCCCGGGTGGCACCATCGCGTACCGCCGTGCCAACGGCTGGGCCTCGATCACCAACTTCGGCGAAGAACCGATCACGTTGCCGCAAGGCGAAGTGCTGCTGACATCAGGACCGCTTACCGACGACGGCAAGCTGCCGCAAGATACCAGCGCTTGGCTCAAACTGGCCGATTGACCGCACGCAGGATGCCCCGATCTGAGGGTGTCCGTGCCGGATACCGCACTCGTGCGCTGAACCATCGAACCGGCAGCGCGCTCCAGCCGTCCGCGTCCCTCCATTTGGGCGCGGACGGCTTTCCTGTTTCCAACGACCGTTTTCCAACGATGACGGTCCGACGTACCTACCCTGCGGTATCTTCATATGTTCGGCCTGCGCAGAGGGCGCGACCGCGGACCAATCGAAAGAGGCAACGATGGTAGATGCACACGATGGCGAAACATACACGTCCGAAGGCTCACGTCTGATCTGGATCGACTGCGAGATGACCGGCCTAGATATCTTCGGCGGCGACGAGCTCGTCGAGGTTTCCGTGGTGCCGACCGACTTCGACCTGAACGTGCTCGACGAAGGTGTCGACTATGTGATCAAGCCCAGTCAGAAGGCTGTCGACCACATGAATGACTTCGTGCGCGCCATGCACACCCGTTCCGGCCTGATCAACGAATGGGAACACGGTCTGAGCCTCGACGAAGCGCAAGCCAAGGTCATCGAATACGTCAGGAAATTCACTCCGGCCGGCGTCAAGCCGCTGCTCGCCGGCAACACCATCGGCTCCGACAAGAAGTTCCTTGACCACTACATGCCGGAACTCATGGAGAACCTGCACTACCGCACCATCGACGTGAGCACCTTCAAGGAACTCGCCCGCCGCTGGTATCCGGCCGTCTACCTCAACCGTCCGCCGAAGAACGGCGGCCACCGCGCGCTCGCCGACATCATCGAATCGCTCGACGAACTGCGTTACTACCGCAAGGCGTTCATGGCCCCGGTGCCCGGTCCGAGCGAAGCGGAGGCGAAGGCCATCGCCTCTGAAATCCAGGAAACCAGCCTGCTCAACAAGGACTGACAGCACGACTCCAGCGAGAGGAACCGCATGACCGCAGCTGATTGGACCACCATCGGCCAACCGCAGGATATCCGCCTTGTGGTCGCCGACATGGACGGCACGTTACTTGACGAACGAAGCCGAATCCCCGACGGATTCTGGCCCATGCTCGCCCGGCTCAAACGCCGTGGCGTCGAATTCGTGCCCGCGTCCGGACGCCAATACGCCACGCTGCGCAACATGTTCGCCGACAAAGCCGCGGAGATTCTCGACGGGGGAGAACTGTCCTATATCGCGGAAAACGGCAATGTGGTGGCGCTCGACGGCAAAGTCGTGGAAGTGCATGGCGTCGATTTGGACGTCACGAGTCACGTCATCGACCTGGTCGACGACGCCGCTGCCTCCGGCGAGCATAACGTGGGACTGGTGGTGTGTGGCCTTAAATCGGCATACGTGCAGCGTTCCGACAAGCCGTTCCTCGATGAAGTCGGCAAATACTACGCGGCGCTGAGCATCGTGGACGATCTGCACGAAGTGCTCGACTTCGCGCAGGAACCGTCCGCCTACACCCCTGACGGCGACGCCGAAATCGTTCTGAAACTCGCGATCCTCGACCTTGACGGCTCCGAACGATTCACCAACGAAAAGCTCACACATCTGCGCGCGGACTACCAGGTGGTCGTCTCCGGCAAACTGTGGGTGGACATCATGAACATCGAAACCGACAAAAAGCAGGGCGTCGAGGCGTTGCAGCGCGTGCTCGGCGTCACACCCGCGCAGACGGCGGTGTTCGGCGACTACCTCAACGATCTGCTCATGCTTGAGGCGGGCGACTGGTCGTTCGCCATGGGCAACGCACACCCCGATTTGAAGGCCGCCGCGCGCTACATCGCACCGTCGAACGTCGAGCACGGTGTGCTCAAGGTTGTGGACAGGCTGGTTGCCTGACGATTTCGTTGCATGGGGCGCGGTGACGTAAAGAAGGTGGCGTAATGAGGCAATCCGAGGCGCTTGCGATTCTGGGTTCCGGCGCAAGCGTGTTCCTGACGGGCGCGCCCGGTGCCGGCAAAACCTACGTGCTCAACGAATTCATACGGCAGGCGCGTGCCGACGGCGCATCCGTGGCCGTCACCGCATCCACGGGCATCGCTGCCACGCATATCAACGGCACCACCATCCATTCCTGGAGCGGCATCGGCTTGGCCACGGCATTGACCGACAATCTGGTCAAAACCGTTCGCACACGCCGCAAACGCAAGCTGCAGGAAGCCGACATCCTCATCATCGACGAGGTCTCCATGCTGCACGCGTGGCTGTTCGACATGGTTGACCGGATCTGCCGCATCATCCGCCGCGACGAACGTCCGTTCGGCGGGCTGCAGGTGGTGTTGTCCGGCGATTTTTTCCAGCTGCCGCCGGTTTCGGTATCGGGACGCAACAACGACCTGATCGCGCCGTCCGCCGAATATCTGGCCAGTCGCGAACGGTACATGCGCGCCGGACTCAATCCCGAAGGTTTCGTCACCGAATCGTTGGTATGGCGCGAATTGAACCCCGTTGTCTGCTATCTGACCGAACAGCATCGTCAGGATGACGGCCAGCTGTTGAACGTGCTGACCGACATTCGCGAAGGCGCGGTGGACGATGGCGACCGCAATGTGCTGCTGACCCGGTTGGGGGCCATTCCGGAACCCGGGCAGCAGGCGGTGAACCTGTTCCCCGTCAACAGGCAGGCCGACGCGCTTAATGACCTGCGCCTGTTCGAAATCAAGGAGGAGCCGCACGAATACCTCGCCGAATCCGAGGGCGCGGCGAATCTGGTGGAACGGCTCAAAAAGAACATGCTCGCTCCCGAACGCTTGTACCTCAAAACGGGCGCGGCCGTGATGGCGGTGCGCAACGACACCGACCACCAGTACGTCAACGGGTCGCTCGGCACCGTGCGTGGATTCACCACGCAATCGCAGGGCGGCTGGCCGATCGTCGAATTCGAAAACGGCAACATCGTCACCATGAAGCCGAATTCCTGGCAGATGCAGGACGGCGATACCGTGCTCGCCACGGTCAAACAGGTGCCGTTGCGCTGCGCGTGGGCGATCACCATCCACAAATCGCAAGGCATGACGCTCGATCGTGCCGTCATGGATTTGCGGCGCACATTCGCGCCGGGCATGGGATACGTGGCGCTGTCGCGAGTGGAAGGGCTCGACGGCCTGTATCTGCAAGGCGTCAACGAGCGCATGTTCCTGGTCTCACCGGACGCGGTCCGTCTTGATGGACAATTGCGATTGGAGTCGGCGCAGGCCGTCGATACGCTTGCCTCCGACGGTGTCGGAGCATTCCGCGCCCGCATGCCGCAACCGGCCGGTGAGGATGACGAATTCGCGCAGGACGTGCTGTTCTGACCCGCTGCTAAATATCAGCCCATCGCCTGCAGGGAACGCGCAAGATCCGGGTCGAGCTCAACTTCGTCCTCGACGCTTTCCGAATCGGGGTCCCAACAGCTGGCGATCACGCAGGCCAGTCCGACGAGCAACCAAAGCGGGTTGCGCTGCAGGAACTCAAGACCTGGAATCGCCCGCGTGACGATGATCCATATCACCATGCCGGCCAGCGCAATCGCATTGAACGGCTTCTTCCATGGCAGGGAAATCAACGTGACGCACAATACGGCCAGGCACAGGCCGATCCATTGGTTGCCTTCGGTCAGCACTTCCGGCGCTGCCGCCGCGAAGACGAAATAGCAGATGATGCCGATCCGGCCGAGTTTGTTCCAAATCGAAATGTGCGCGGTGACGTGACGCATGCTGCGTCCTTTCCTTATGAAGCGATATGGTGCTGATTCCAGTATCATAGAAACGGCTTTAGACTTATTTATAACTCTATAAATAACGTTTTTCGCGTATTGGTGTGCGATTCGAGGACGTGTGGCGCATCCAAGTCGGCTTACCTGAGTAATTTGGAACGTATGACCAAAGCACTTCGTATGTCTACCATGTTCCTGCGCACCCTGCGCGAGGACCCCGCCGATGCCGACGTCGTGTCGGACAAGCTGCTGCAGCGCGCCTGCTACCTGCGCAAGGCCGCTCCGGGCATCTGGACCTGGCTGCCGCTGGGCCTCAATGTCCTGAACAAGATCGAGAACATCATCCGCGAGGAGATGGCGTCCATCGACGCCCAGGAAGTCCACTTCTCCGGACTGCTGCCGCGCGAGCCGTATGAGGCCACCCACCGCTGGGAGGAATACGGCGACAACATCTTCCGTCTGAAGGACCGCCACGAGGCCGACTACCTGCTGGCCCCGACCCATGAGGAAATGTTCACCCTGCTGGTCAAGGACCTGTACTCCTCCTACAAGGACCTGCCGGTGACCCTCTACCAGATCCAGACCAAGTACCGCGACGAGTTCCGTCCGCGCGCCGGCCTGATCCGCGGCCGCGAGTTCATCATGAAGGACGCCTACTCCTTCACCCTCGACAAGGAAGGCCTCGTCAAGGCATACATGGACGAGCGCGGCGCATACGAGCGCATCTTCAACCGTCTCGACCTGAAGTACGTGCCGGTGCACGCCATGGCCGGCCCGATGGGCGGCTTCGAATCCGAGGAGTTCCTGGCTCCGATGGAGATCGGCGAGGACACCTTCGCCCAGTCGCCGTCCGGCAAGGCCTGGAACGTCGAGGCGCTGACCACTCCGGAACCGGAAGCCATCGACTTTACCGCAACGCCGGCAGCCGAAAAGCGCCCGACCCCGGACGCGGCCACCATCGACAAGATGGTCGAATTCGCCAACGCCAACCATCCTCGTTCCGACGGCCGCGATTGGCAGGCCTCCGACATTCTGAAGAACGTCGTCATCGCCGTCATGCATCCGCAGGACGAAGACCACGACGAGCCGTGGCGCGAGCTCGTGGTCGTAGGCGTTCCGGGCGACCGTACCGTCGACATGAAGCGTCTTGAGGCGCAGTTCACCCCGGCCGAGATCGAGGAAGCCACCGACGAGGATCTGAAGAAGCATCCGGAACTCGTCAAGGGCTACATCGGACCGATGGCGCTTGGCCCGCAGGCGCGCGACGGAAAGAAGGCCGAGAACGCGTCCGAGACCGGTGACGCGCTGCGCTACCTGATCGACGCGCACGTGGCACGCGGTTCCGCATGGTTCACCGGCGCCGACGAGCAGGACGTGGATTACTACGATTTGGTGTACGGCCGCGATTTCGAGGCTGACGGCACCGTCGAAGCCGTGCAGGTACGTCATGGCGACATGAGCCCGGACGGTTCCGGCCCGCTGAGCTTCGAGCGCGGCGTGGAAATCGGCCAGGTGTTCCAGCTGGGCCTCAAGTATTCCAACGCGCTCGGCCTGAAGGTGCTCGACCAGAACGGCAAGACCGTTCCGGTGTGGATGGGCTCCTACGGCATCGGCGTCTCCCGTGTGATGGCCTGCATCGCCGAAACCCATCACGACGAGAAGGGTCTGGCGTGGCCGGCAGTCATCGCGCCGGCACAGGTGCACGTCGTGGCCACCGGCAAGGATGCGGCCGCGTTCGAAGCCGCAGAACAGCTGATCGGTGAGCTTGAGGCCAAGGGCATCGAAGTCATCTTCGACGACCGCAAGAAGGTGTCTCCGGGCGTCAAGTTCAAGGACGCCGAACTCATCGGCGTGCCGATCATCGCCGTCGCCGGCCGCGACACCGTCAACAACGGCACCATCGAAGTGCGCGACCGCAACGGTGAGAACGCCGAAGCGGTGCCGGTCGCGGACGCCGCGCAGGCGATCGCGGACCGCGTCGCTGCACTGCTCAAGTGACATACGGCAATCCGTAGCGCGTCGGTTTGATCCGACGAACGACATACGGCAACGGAAGACCATCAAGCAGGTGGTCTTCCGTTTTTTGTTTTTCATGGGGAATACCGTGCGCATCTCACGCACATGAGGATTGTGGATGTCGGTGGATAAGTCGAAATTATCCACCGACAATCCACGACTCGCCCGACGATCTCAAGTTATCCACATTCTCCGGTTGGGCTTGCAGACGGATGGAACGTTCGGCGATAGTGGTCTTACCGCGGAAACGTGAAGATGCGGGAAGGGCATGCAGTTTACCCTCTCTCACCATAAATCCACCTCACTGCCTGTCGCTTCCGTGCCGTCAACGGCGCTTTCCGCGGTCCATCATTCGTCAAACAGAAAGGGCCGAACATGGCGCAGCAGCAGGGTCTCCTCACCATCACGGGATATGTGGGCGGCCAGCCCACGCAATTCAATCGGGAAGGCATGCCGCATGCCAGCTCATTCCGGCTGGCCAGCACCAGACATTATTTCGATGGCCGAACGCAACAGTGGAAGGACCTGCCCACCACATGGATCACGGTGAAGGCATATCGAGGCCTTTCCGAAAGCATCTGCCAATCGTTCAAAAAAGGCGAACCGGTCATCGTGACCGGCGTGCTGGCGGCGGAAAGCTGGGTGGACCAGAACGGCAAGCAACAGTCGAAACTCGTCATGGAAGCGAATGCGGCGGGGCATGATTTGAGCTACGGTGTCTCCACCTTCCGCAAACTCGCCAAGAAAAACGATTCCGGCCAGCAAGACGCGCAGCCTGGACAGGCTTTAGGACGTGATCCATATGTGCAAGCCGCCCAACAGCGGGGCGAAACTTCAGTCAATGCGATGGACGGGCAGAGTTCCGGCGTTGACGAGCAAGGCGGCTCGCAGGCCGGTACGGATAGCAACGCCGCCGAACCCCTACGTGAGGAATTCGGCGGCGATGGCTTCTGACGATTGCCTGACGCTTATGCGATCGCTGGCATGGCCTGTTACCAGATGCGCACGCGTTGCTCCGGTGCGAGCCACATGCCGTCGCCGGGCTGCACGCCAAACGCCTTGTGGAACAGGTCCACATTACGGGCGATGCCGTTCGTACGGCATTCGGCGGGGGAGTGCGGGTCGATCTGCAGATACTGCTCCGCCAACTCGTCGCGATTCTTAGTGCGCCAAATCGAAGCGTAGCTCAGGAAGAAACGCTGCAGGCCGGTGAAGCCGTCGATTTCAGGAGCATCGGCAAGCGCGGCTTCGATGGCTTCCGTGGAACCATCCTTGCCGCGGCCGGCCGCTTCATCGAGAGCGAACGCATAGGCCTTGAGAGCGATGTTCACACCGCTCAAATCGCCGATGTTCTCGCCGATGGTCAACGCGCCGTTCACATGAGGGGCCTTCGACGGGTCATCCGAATACTTTTCGGCGAGCTGCGTCGGCACGAACTCGTTGTACTGGTCGATGAGCTTCTGGGTGAGCGCCTTGAAATTGGCCTTGTCCTCTTCGGTCCACCAGTCGTTGAGTTTGCCGTCGCCGTCGTATTGCGAGCCCTGGTCGTCGAAACCGTGGCCGATCTCATGGCCGATCACCGCGCCGATGCCGCCGTAGTTCGCGGCATCCTCGGCATCCGGGTTGAAGAACGGCGGCTGCAAAATGGCGGCCGGGAACACGATCACGTTCATGGACGGCTCATAGTAGGCGTTCACCGTCTGCGGATTCATCAGCCATTCGTCCTTGTCGACGGCCTTGCCCACCTTGGCCAGCTGGTAGCCGGTCTCATACAGGTTCGCGGCACGCATGTTCTGGGCGAAGCCGGCGTCCTCGCGCACATCCAGCGCGGAATAGTCACGCCAATGGTTCGTGTAGCCGATCTTCGGCACGAACTTGGACAGCTTCTCCAATGCCTTGGCCTTGGTCTCGTCGCCAAGCCAAGTGGAATTGGAGATGGACACACGGTAGGCGTCGATGAGATTGCCGACCAGCTGCTCCATACGCTGCTTGGAGGTTTCGGGGAAGTGACGCTTCACGTATTCGCGGCCGACATCCTCGCCGCAGATGCCGTTGACCAGCGAGACGCCACGCTTCCAACGCACACGCTGCTCCTTCTGCCCGGACAGCGTCTTGCCGTAGAAGTCGAAATTCGTTTCGTCGAATTCGTGGGGAAGCTCCAATGTGGAGCCGATCACCACATGCACGCGGGCCCACAGCTTGAGATCATCCAGCGACGCTTCCTTCCAGAACGCGTTGAGTCCGGTGAGGAAGCTTGGCTCATGCACGATCGTGTGGCTGAAACAGCCGCGGAAATCCAACGGCTGCACGGCAGCCGCGGTGGTCGCGTCGTAAGCGTTCTGCCAGGCGTCGATCCAAGCGTCCAGGTCAACATCGGCGAGCATGGCGCACAGGTCGGCGTAATCCGTCGGGTTATAGGTCTTCACCGAATCGCGCGTGGACACGTTGTCCCAATGGTTCGCCGCGATGCGCGTCTCCACGTCAAGGAAACGCTTGGCCTGCGCATGGGCATCCTCGTCATCGGCCGCAAGATGCGCGTTCTTCAGCTGCTTGGCGACCATCTCGACATACGCCTCACGGATTGGCGCGTAATGGTCTTCCCTGTAGTAGGCCTCGTCCGGCAGATCCAAACCGTCCTGTTCGATGTGCACGACATTGGTCTCCGGCGCTCCCGGATCTCCGTAAACGGCGATGCCGATCAGGTCTGGACCGCCGGTCGGGTTCATGGCGCCAAGCGCGCGGGTGAGCGCGGCCTTGTCTTCGGCCTCGTCGATGGAAGCCAACTGGTCTTCGATGGCGGCGAGTCCGGCCGCGTCGATGGCATCGACGTCAAGGAAACTATGGTACAAAGCGCGCGACTTGACGGCTGGGCAATCATCCTCTTCAAGGATGTCGCGGATCTGGTTTTCCGCATCCTCGGCGAGCTTGTCGAAGGAACCATACCGGGAACGGTCGTCGGGAAGACGGTACATGTCGACCCACGGGCCGTTGACGAAGCGGAACAAGTCCTGAGACGGGCCGGTCACGGCGGAGAACGATGCCGGATCGATACCCGAAACCAAAGAATTCGAAGTGTTGTTCATGGCTTCACACTATCCATCTTTGGTGACAACATCGTGTATTCGAATCGAATATTCGGGTGGAACGCAAGGTGGAATACAGAAAGGAGAACATCGTTCGCCGGTGTATGGCCCGCGAAGTAGGGTTGAAGGCATGATCGAACTGAAAACCCCTAAAGAGATTGAAGCGATGAAGCCCGCAGGCCGCTTCGTCGGCGGCATCCTGCGCGACCTGAAGGAATTCACCAAGGTCGGCACCAATCTGTTGGAAATCGACGAATTCGTCCACAAGCGCATCGTGGACCGCAAGGGCGCCTCGTCCTGCTACGTCGACTATGCGCCTGATTTCGGCACCGGTCCGTTCGCGCACTACATCTGCACGTCCGTGAACGACGCCGTGCTGCACGGCGTTCCGTACGACTACAACCTGAAGGACGGCGATCTGGTCAGCCTCGATCTGGCGATCAACGTCGACGGATGGGTCGCGGATTCCGCCATCAGCTTCTGCGTCGGCACGCAGCATCCCGACGACCTGTGCCTGATCAAGTGCACCGAAGAGGCTTTGGCGGCCGGCATCGAAGCCGCTCAGCCGGGCAATCGTCTGGGCGACGTCTCCTGCGCCGTCGGCGACGTGGCACGCGAATACGGCTACCCGATCAACCTGGAGTTCGGCGGACACGGCGTCGGCCATATCATGCACGGCGATCCGCACGTGCCGAACGACGGCAAGGCGCATCACGGCTACAAGCTGCGTCCGGGCCTGGTCATCGCCATCGAACCGTGGTTCCTCAAGACCACCGACGAGATCTACCAGGATCCGAAGGACGGCTGGACGCTGAAGAGCGAGGACGGCTCCCGTGGCGCACACAGCGAGCACACCATCGCCATCACCGAAAACGGTCCGGTGATCCTCACCGTCCGCGACTAGTCCAAAACCTTATGAAAACGGGCTTGTGCGATTACGCACAGCCCGTTTTTTCATGCCCGTTTTGAGACGGAACCCACATATCGAAACGCGCATGCCATATAGTGGGCGGTACTTTTTGAACTGGTAAGGAGCGAACGAGTATGGCCACAGCCAATCTGAGTGTGGAATCCAAGGACTTCACCCTGCCGGTGGTCGAAGCCACGGCGGGCGCGGACGGCATCGTGGTGTCCACGCTGCGCAATGATGGCTGGGTCACACTCGACCCCGGTTTCCTCACCACCGCGCAATGCGAATCGAAAATCACGTACATCGACGGCAAGAACTCGATTCTGCGCTATCGCGGCTATCCGATCGAGCAGCTGTGCGAGCAGTCCGACTTCCTTGAAGTCGCTTGGCTGCTGCGTCACGGCGAACTGCCGAACAAGGACCAGTACGACCGTTTCATCTCCGACATCAACCACCGCACGATGGTGGGGGAGGACTTCCGTACGTTCATGGGCTCCTTCCCGCGCACCGCGCATCCGATGAGTGTGATGGCGTCCGCGGTCAACGCGCTCGCCACGTTCTACCCGGACACCACGGACATCAACGATTCCGACCAGCTGGACGAAGCGGCGACCATCATCATGGCCAAGGCGCGCACCATCGTCAGCTACATCTTCCGCCGCCGTCGCGATGAGCCGATGCTGTACCCGGACTACTCGCGTGGCTATGTCGACGATTTCCTGCGCATGTGCTTCGCCGTGCCGTATGAGCCGTTCGAATCCGATCCTCTGTATGTGCACGCGCTTGGCCGTCTGCTCATCATCCATGCCGACCACGAGCAGAACTGCTCCACGTCCGTGGTGCGCATCGCCGGTTCGGCGCACGCCAACCTGTATTCCGCGGTCGCGGCCGGCATCAACGCGCTGTCCGGCCCGCTGCACGGCGGCGCCAACGAGGCGGTGCTCCGCCAGCTCAAGGCCATCCGCGACTCCGGCAAAACCGTCAAGGAATTCGTGGAGGACGCGAAGGCCAACGGGCGTCGCATCTCCGGCCTCGGCCACCGCGTGTACAAGTCGTACGATCCGCGCGCGGCGATCGCCAAGACCTATCTGCAGAAGATCATGGAACGCACCGACACGCTGAAGCTGCCGGCGGACGAGCGCGCGCTGTTCGACGTGGCCACCGAACTGGAGCAGATCGCATTGAGCGACGATTACTTCGTGTCTCGTCATCTGTATCCGAACGTCGACTTCTACACGGGACTGATCTACCGTGCGATCGGCTTCGATCCGTCCATGTTCACCACGCTGTTCGCGTTGGGCCGCATCCCCGGCTGGATCGCGCAGTACCGTGAGATGCTCGCCGACCCGAACACGAAGATCGGCCGTCCGCGCCAGGTGTACACCGGCTACACGGAACGCGATTACGTGCCGATGGACCAGCGCCACTGAACGATATTGACACGCGGCTCCGGTTTCGGACGTGCGCATGCGCCTGCCATGGCTTGCCGCTACAGTGTTTCAAGGAACGAAAGAACCTAACGAATCGCTGGAACCGGTCTACGGCTCCGGCATGGTCAAAGGAGCGTACACATGACTGAACAGCGCACCGCATGGGGTTGGGGTCAGGCAAGCATCGATGCGGCCGGCAACACCCTTGACGTGTGGTATCCGGAACTCACGTTGGGCGAGGCTCCGGCTGAAACCTCGCGTCCGAATCACAACTTCGGCGCCATCGCGCATGACGAGGCCGACGCGCGTGGCGTGCGCCGCATGCCCGTGTTCACCGTGTCCAAGCTGGACGAGCCGATCGAGGACGCCGCCGACGCCTATCTGCGTCTGCACCTGCTGAGCATGCGTCTGGCCAAGCCGAACACGTTGAATCTCGACGGCATTTTCGCCAAGCTCAACAACGTGGTGTGGACCAACTACGGTCCGTTCGCCGTCGATGATTTCGCTTTGCGCAAGCTTGACGTGATGGCCGCCACCCGACAGTCCGGAGCCGTGTTGGCGCCGCACGTCGATGTGAACGTGCTGTCGATTGACAAGTTCCCCCGCATGGTCGACTACGTCGTGCCGACCGGCGTGCGCATCGGCGACGCCGACCGCGTGCGACTGGGCGCGCACCTGTCCGAAGGCACCACCGTCATGCACGCCGGCTTCGTGAACTTCAATGCGGGCACCCTCGGCGTCTCCATGGTCGAAGGCCGCGTCTCGCAAGGCGTCGTGGTCGGCAACGGCTCCGACATCGGCGGCGGCGCGTCCATCATGGGCACCCTGTCCGGCGGCGGCAAGCTCAAGAACTCCATCGGCGAGCACTCCCTGCTCGGCGCGAACGCCGGCATCGGCATCTCCCTGGGAGACAACTGCGTGGTCGAAGCGGGCCTGTACGTCACCGCCGGCACCAAGGTCACCATCTACGACAAGGCCAAGGTCGCCGCCGGCGAACCGCTCGAAACCGTCAAGGGCGCCGAACTGTCCGGCAAGGACAACATCCTGTTCATCCGCAACTCCGTGTCCGGCCGCATCGAGGCGCGCTACCGCAAGACCGGCATCGAGCTCAACGAGAAACTCCACAAGAACTGAAAACGGAATGGCGGAGAGCGTCATCCGCGCTCTCCGCAAGAGGAAACTCGTGAAAATCACACTGATCACCGTCGGCAAGGTCAAAGAGAAGTATCTGCGCGACGCCATCGCGGAATATTCGAAACGACTGGGCCGGTATTGCAAGCTCGGCATCGTCGAAGTGGCCGACGAGAAGACACCGGAGCATGCCAGCGACGGACTCGAACGGCAGATCAAGGCCAAAGAGGGCGAACGCATCGCCAAACATATTCGTGACGATGCGTTCGTCATCGCCCTCGCCATCGAAGGCAAGCAGCTCACCAGCGAACAGCTCGCCGCGAAAATCAACGACCTCGGACTCCACGGCACCAGCCATATCCAGCTCATCATCGGCGGCTCATTGGGACTCGACCCCGCGATCCTCAAACGAGCCGACTACCTGCTGAGCTTTTCCAAAATGACGTTCCCGCACCAGCTGATGCGGGTGATTCTGCTGGAGCAGATCTATCGCGCATACAAAATCAACGCCGGAGAACCTTACCACAAGTGATTTTCGAGGCGTTTCGCAAGAAACGCTAAGTAGGGGCGAGCCGGTATAGTGGCGCGTATGAGTGACTACAGGGACGAACGCGAGCAGCGAGAACGCCGTCGCCGCACCATGGTGCGCACGGTGTGCATCGTCATCGCCGCGGCGATGCTGCTGAGTCTGGTCATTCCTGCGATCTACGCGGGGCTTTGACGCCTTCGGGCCCGTATGATCCGAAACGGGCCCCGGTTTCCCGTATGCGTGCGGACAGGTTCGCGGTCCGTCCATGTGGGAAATGGATGTGGGCACGTGGAAAAACCTTATGGATTGTGCGGGAGCCGTGGACGGCTCCATGTCAGAATAGTCAGGAACGTAATAGAAATGTATGGTGTAAACGATGGCAGAATTTGATTACTCCGAGGCGATCAGCGAAGCGCGCGCCAAATACGAGTCCATTTCCAAGGCCCTCGACGTCGATCGACTGACCGCCGAGGCCAAGGACCTTGAAGTGAAAGCGGCCGAACCCGGATTGTGGGACGATCCGGAAAACGCACAGAAAGTGACCAGCAAGCTGTCCGCGGTGCAGTCGCAGCTCAAGCGTCTGGCATCCGCCGACCAGCGCATCGAGGACGTGGAGACCCTGGTCGAGCTTGGCCAGGAGGAAGAGGACGCCGACACGTTGGCCGAGGCGAAGGCCGAAGTCGAAAGCATCCAAAAGGATCTCGACGATATGGAGATCCAGACGCTGCTTGACGGCGAATACGACGAACGTTCCGCCGTGGTGACGATCCGTTCCGGCGCCGGCGGCGTGGATGCGGCCGATTTCGCGCAGATGCTGCTGCGCATGTACCTGCGTTGGGCGGAACGCAACGGATACAAGGCCAAGGTCATGGACACCTCCTACGCGGAAGAAGCCGGCATCAAGTCGGCCACGTTCCAGGTGGACGCCCCGTATGCATACGGGCGACTGAGCGTGGAGGGTGGCACCCACCGTCTGGTGCGTATCTCCCCGTTCGACAACCAGGGCCGCCGTCAGACCAGCTTCGCCGCCGTGGAAGTGGTTCCGCTGGTCGAAGCGACCGATCACATCGACGTGCCGGATTCCGAAATCCGCGTCGACACCTACTGCTCGTCCGGTCCTGGCGGACAGGGCGTGAACACCACGTATTCCGCGGTGCGCATCACCCACATCCCGACCGGCATCGTGGTGACCATGCAGGACGAACGCTCTCAGATTCAGAACCGCGCCGCCGCCATGGCCGTGCTGCAGTCCCGACTGCTGGTGCTGCGCCACGAGGAGGAAGCCAAGAAGAAGAAGGAGCTCGCCGGAGACATCAAGGCCAGCTGGGGCGACCAGATGCGCTCGTATGTGCTGCATCCGTACCAGATGGTCAAGGACCTGCGCACGGGGTATGAGACCTCGCAGACCCAGGCTGTCTTCGACGGCGACATCGACGAGTTCATCGAAGCCGGCATCCGCTGGCGTCACGAACAGCGTCGCGCGGCAGCCGAGGAACAAGAAGCCTAAGCGATAGGCGGAGGGAAAACACGATGGCGCTGATCTCGCTTGAACATGTGAGCAAAGTCTATCCAAAGGGCACGCGTCCCGCATTGGATGACATCAGTCTTGACATCGATCGAGGTGATTTCGTCTTTCTTGTGGGCGCGTCCGGTTCCGGCAAGACCACCTTGCTGAGCCTGCTGCTTCGCGAGGAGGAAGCCACGGATGGCGAGATCCGCGTCGCCGGCAACGATCTGCGACGCCTGTCCGCACGGCAGGTGCCGCATTATCGCCGGCAGATCGGCTTTATCTTCCAGGATTACAAGCTGCTCAACAACAAGACGGTATGGGAGAACGTCGCCTTCGCACTTGAAGTGATCGGCACAAGCCGTTCCACCATCAAATCGCTGGTGCCCAAAGTACTGCAGACGGTGGGGCTCACGGGCAAGGAAAACAACTACCCCCATGAGCTGTCCGGCGGCGAAGCGCAACGCGTCGCCATCGCAAGGGCGTATGTGAACCATCCTCAGATCCTGCTCGCCGACGAGCCTACGGGCAACCTCGACCCGACCACATCGCTGGGCATCATGGAAGTGTTGGACGCCATCAACCGTACCGGCACCACCATCGTCATGGCCACACACAACGAAGAGATCGTCAACTCCATGCGCAAACGCGTGGTCGAATTGCACACCGGCAAGATTGTGCGCGACGAGCAGCAGGGATCCTACGATTCCGCGCTGTATTTCCCGGATGCCGAAGTCGAGTCGAAATCGCACCAGGCATTGGGCACTTCCGACCCGAACGCGAAATACCGTCGACAGAACGCCATCGATTCAACGAACGCTCCTGACGACACCGTCGACGTGGAAGGCGCGACGCGCGCCGAAACCGTGGTGAACGCCGTGGATGTGGTCGCCGCTGCCGTCCATGACGGACAGGGGAACGACGGCATCGCCCGTCTTGCCAAATCCGTGCATTCCGGACGCACCGGCCGTTACGGCGAGGCCTTCGCGTCAGTGGAGACCACCTTGACCTGGGGCAAGGGACTGAGCCTCGAACAGATGGCCGACCAGGAACAGGCCGAGCAAACCGAACGGAACGAACAGGCCAAGACCTCCGCTGAAAATGATGCCTCCGAGACTGGTGCCGACGAAGCATCGGCGCTGTCCGCTCCGCCTGCACCGCCCGTTCCACCGACCCAAACCGAGCCTCCGACACCGCCCGAACCGCCCGTCCCGCCGGCACCGTCCGATGAAAACCCTGAGGACACCAAGGAGCACGACTGATGCGTTTTCGTTTCATCCTTTCCGAAACATGGAACAGCCTCAAGCGCAATGTTTCAATGATCATCTCCGTCATGCTGGTCACATTCATCTCCTTCCTGTTCATCGGCGTATCCGGCCTGATGCAGGCACAGATCACCGCCGCGAAGGGCGAATGGTACGACAAGGTCGAAGTGGTCGTATGGCTGTGCCCGGACGGTGCCAGCCAGGCGGCGTCCTGCTCGTCGGGCAAGGCGCCTTCCAACCAGGAGATCGTCGATCTGGAGAACGTGATCAACGAGGAAGCCGGCAACATCGTCTCCAAAATCACATATGTGAGCCGTGAGGACTTCTACAAGAACACCTTCCTCAAGCAGTATCCGAACGGCGAATACCAAGGACGCGTGCTCACCGCCGCCGACATGCAGGGGTCGCTGCGTCTGAAACTGAAGGACCCGACCAAATACCAAGTGGTATCCGAAGTGTTGAGCGGCCGCACCGGTGTCGAGGAAGTGCAGGATCAACGCAAGATCTTCGACCCGGTCTTCTCGGTGCTGAACCGTGCGACGGCGGTCACCGTGGCGCTCGCCGGCGTGATGATCCTGGTGGCCATCATGCTGACCGGCACGACGATTCGCATGAGTGCCGCCTCGCGTAAGAACGAGACCGAGATCATGCGACTGGTGGGAGCCTCGAACTGGACCATCCGCCTGCCGTTCGTGTTGGAAGGCGTGTTTGCGTCGCTGATTGGTTCGCTGCTCGCCTGCGGAACGTTGAGCGCCATGGTGAAGCTGTTCATCACGGATTGGCTGTCGAAGAGCGTGCAGTGGATGCCTCTGATCAACCAGAAGACGGTATGGCTGCTTGCACCGGCCCTTGTGGTGGGAGCCGTCGTGCTGTCGATCGTCGCGTCCAGCATCTCGCTGAGGAAGTACCTGAAGGCATAAACCGGCGGAGTGCTGAACGAGATGTTCAGCATATTTGAAGTTTGCTGGATACAATGTCGAAATAGGTGGATTTCGGGAAGGGAATACATGTCTAGGAAAATGACGAGACAGGTGCGGCCCATCGTTGGACTGATGCTTGCTTCGGCTATGTTCTGCGCCGGCGGCGTCGCGGTCGTCGTCGCGCCGGCTCCGCAGGCGCATGCCGTGAGCATGTCGGAATACCAGGCGAAGGTGTCGAACCACGCCAAGCTGAAGTCGCAGCTTGTCGGCGTGAGCAGCGATCTCGCCGACACGATTCTGCAGTTGGCCGATTTGAACGACAACCAGATTCCTGCGGCGGTCGAGGCCGCGGAATCTGCCCAGCAGGCGGCAGAACAGGCGCAGAGCCTGGCGGAAGCGACCACGCAGCGGTTGCAAGCGGCCCAGCAGGACAAGGCGAACCTTGAGGAGCAGATCAAACAGACCGGCTCCGACTATGATGACGCCAAGGCCGCCGTCGCGCAGCTCGCCCGCGAAAGCTTCCACGGCTCCAGTACGTCGGATGTGCTGGATTTTGTCACCGATTCGACGACCGCCGACGATTTCGTCAACAAGATGCAGTCGCAGGCCGCGGTCACGCGAAGCGAATCCAACGCGGCAACCGACGCGGCGAACGAGCTGAACACGTCGATGAACCGTAAGGACCGTCTGGGCGCCATCGAACAGAAGATCACTCAGCTCAAGGAGCAGGCCGACCAGCAGGCGGCAAGCGCCCAGCAGGCGGCAAGCGAGGCCAGCGCCAAGCAGACCGCCCTGCAGAAGCTGCGTGACGAGGGCACGGTGAAACGTGAGAAGCTCGAATCGCAGAAGAGCCAGCTGACAACGCAGAGCGCCAAGGAAGCGGCGGACATCGTCGCCATGAAATCGCAGATCGATTCATGGAACAACCAGTACAACAATTCCAACAACGCCGCTGTCAACCCCAATAACAACCAGCAGCAGTCGCGTCCGAACAACAACACGAACTACAATCCCGCTCCCGCGCCTGCACCTGCGCCGGCTCCGACGCCCAATAACAACAATTCCGGCGGCGCCGGCGGCATGAACTATGCGGTGCCCGGCAATTGCCCGGCCGGTTCCGGATACTGCTACGGACACAACACCGGCAACACGGTCGGCGGTGCCGCGTATCCGTCCCGCCAGTGCACGCTGTGGGCATACCTGAGGCGTTCCCAGCTGAGCCTTCCGGTCGGCTCCTACATGGGCAACGGCGCCGATTGGGCCAATACCGCTCGTGGACTCGGATACCTGGTGAACAACACCCCGCATGTCGGCGCGGCGATGGTGTTCGCGCGCGGCCAAAGCGTAGGCGGACATTGGACCGCCGACTGGCAGTACGGCCACGTGGCCGTCGTGGAACGCGTGAACGCCGACGGTTCGGTTCTGATCTCCGAAGGCGGCACTGGCTTCGCGACGTTCCCGGCTTGGGAAACGATCTCCAACGCCGGAGCCTACCAGTACGTCCACTACTGACGGTTCCGTTCCAGACATGAAACCACGGCAAGCGCGCCGTCCGCATCGTCGGGCGACGCGCTTTCGTGATATGGTCGACGGAGTCGCGTTGCATACACTGATCGAAAGAACCGGGAAGGAGGTCCGACATGGCCAAGGAACAGGGAACCAAACCGATCGCGCAGAACAAGAAGGCGCGTCACGACTACGCCATCGAAGACAAGTATGAGGCCGGTCTCGTGTTGACCGGCACCGAAGTGAAGTCGCTTCGTGAAGGACGGGCGTCGCTGGCCGAATCGTTCATCACCATCGACCGTCGTGGGGAGATGTGGCTTGAGGGAGCCAACATTCCCGAATATCTCAACGGCACGTGGAACAACCACGCACCCAAGCGCAAGCGCAAGCTGCTGCTGCATGCGGCGCAGATCGACAAGCTGGCCCGCCAAACCCAGGCCAAGGGATTCACCATCATTCCGCTGAGCCTGTATTTCAAAGACGGCCGCGTCAAGGTCGAGATCGCGCTCGCCCGAGGCAAGAAGGAATTCGACAAGCGCCAGTCGCTTCGCGAGGAGCAGGACAAGCGTGAGGCGCTGCGAGCCATGCGATACGCCAACAAGCAGGTGCGATAAATCGGAAAAATTCCGGTTTCACATAGTGAAAGAACGCCGATTCAGGAAAATTTTTGTAACACACCCTCTTTACGCTAGGATACGGTTCGGCTGAACAGGCCGATATGAATCCATAGGAGAGGGAACATGCAAGCAGGAAAAGCCCTGAAAACCGCCGCCGCGTTCATGTTGAGCGTGGCCATGCTCGCCACCGGCGCGGCATGCGGCACCAGCGACGACAGCGACGCCTCGGCGTCGAAATCCAGTTCGAAGTCCAGCGAACTGACCGGTTACGATGTTTCCGGCGTGAAGAAGGACGACGCGATCGCCAAAATGCTGCCGGATTATGTGAACAAGGACGGCAAGCTCACCATCGGCATGGATACGTCGTACGCGCCGGCCGAATTCCTGGCCGCGGACGGCAAGACGCCGGTCGGCTTCGACGTGGACATCGCCAAGGCGCTGGCCGGAGTGTTCGGTCTTGAGGCCGATCCGGAAACCGCGAACTTCGATTCGATTATTCCGGCCGTCGGCGCCAAGTACGACATCGGCATCTCGTCGTTCACCGTCACCAAGGAACGCCTCGAGGCGGTCGACTTCGTCAGCCACTTCAACGCCGGCTCCGCATGGGCCGTGAAGAAGGGCAACCCGAACAAGGTCGACACGTCCGATCTGTGCGGCAAGAAGGTGGCCGTGCAGACCGCCACCATGCAGGAGACCGCCGCCAACAAGATGGCCAAGCAATGCAAGGCCGATGGCAAGGCGGAGATGGACGTTATCTCCAGCAAGTTGCAGACCGATGTGACCACCAACGTCGTCACCGGCAAGGCCGACGTGTTCTACGCCGATTCGCCGGTCGCCGGCTACGCGATCGCGCAGACCGACGGCGAACTCGAAACGCTTGGCAAGACCGAAGGCATCGCCCCGGAAGGCATCGTCGTCAAGAAGGGCGACCAGCAGATGGACGAGGCCCTGCAGAAGGCCCTGCAGAAGCTCATCGACGACGGCACCTACATGAAGATCCTCAAGTACTGGGGTGTTCAGGACGGTGCCATCAGCAAGCCGGAGATCAACACCCCCGGCACCAACGAGTGACTGTTTCGGAACTTTTGCGTCCGTTAATACGCTCGTAGCAATCCGCTCTTAGGTTATGCCATAGCCACGTTTGGCTGGTTGATTTGGCTGGGTTGAAGAGAGGACTTGCCATGATGAGGAACCTGAAAGGTTGGGCGGCGCTCGCGTTGAGCGCGGCGATGGTCGTCTCGATGGGAGCCTGCGGAACCTCCGACAAAACGGATTCCCAAGCTTCCGTCGATTCGAATTCGTCGTCGACCACCGGTTACGACGTGTCCGGCGTGAAGAAGGACGAGAAGATCGCCAAGATGCTGCCGTCCTCCGTCACCAAGGACGGCAAGCTGACCGTCGGCATGGATACGTCGTACGCGCCGGCCGAGTTCCTGGCCGCGGACGGCAAGACGCCGGTCGGCTTCGACGTGGACATCGTCAAGGCGTTAGCGAAAACGTTCGGCCTCGAGGCGGATCCGCAGACGTCGAATTTCGATTCGATCATTCCATCAATCGGTTCGAAGTACGATATCGGCGTCTCGTCGTTCACCATTACCCCGGAACGCATGAAGGCCGTCGACTTCGTCAGCATGTTCAAGGCCGGTTCCACGTGGGTGGTCAAGAAGGGCAACCCAGGCAAGATCGACACGTCCGACCTGTGCGGATTGAAGATCGCGGTGCAGACCGGCACCACACAGGAGGAGGAAGTCAACAAGGGCGCCGAACAGTGCAAGGCGGACAACAAGCTTGACATCCAGATCCTGTCCAACAAGCTGCAGACCGATGTGACCACCAACGTCGTCACCGGCAAGGCCGACGTGTTCTACGCCGATTCGCCGGTCGCGGGTTATGCGATCTCCCAGACCGACGACCAGCTTGAGGCCCTCGGTGAGGACGTCGGCGTGACCAAGGAGGCCGTGGCCATCAAGAAGGGTGATTCCGACACGGCCAAGGCGGTGCAGGCGGCCATGCAGAAGCTGATGGATGACGGCACGTACATGAAGATCCTCAAGCATTGGGGCGTCGAATCCGGCGCCGTCGACAAGGCCGAGATCAACCCGACCGATTTGGGCTGATCGGCGCACTGACGCTGCGGGCGTAGGGGCATCGGACGTATATAGATCGATGCCCCTACGCTTTTTGCCGATTAACGTCGGCGTAGCATTGCGGTTTTATCGTGTGCCTTTGGAATACTGGACGTCTGATTGGCAAATGGACGATTACCGTTCAGTGGATGGGAAGAGAATAGAAGGAGAACCCACTATGTCGTTGAAATTCAAATCGTTTGCCGCTCTCGCGCTGAGCGCGGCCATGATGTTCTCCGTCGCCGCATGCGGCACCACGGATTCCGGTGACGCCAAAAGCGACTCGAAGGCGAAGAACACCACCGTTGGTTACGATGTGAGCACCATCAAGAAGGATGACGAGCTGGCCAAGCTGGCCGCCTCCGCGAAGACCGTCAAGGACGGCGAGCTGTCCGTCGGCATGGAACTGTCCTATGCTCCGGCCGAATTCTACGCCGAAGACGGCAAGACGCCGGTCGGCTACGATGTGGACATGTCCAAGGCCATCGCCCAGACGCTGGGCCTGAAGCCGAAGATCGTCTCCTCCATGTTCGACACCATCGTCCCGTCCATCGGCTCCAAGTACGATCTGGGCATCACCGCCATGACCATCACCGAAGAGCGTCTGCAGTCCGTCGACTTCGTGAGCTACTACCGCGCCGGCTCCACGTGGGCCGTGCAGAAGGGCAACCCGAAGAAGCTCGACACCTCCGACATGTGCGGCGCGAAGATCGCAGTGCAGACCGGCACCGTCCAGGAGGACGAGGCCAACAAGATCGCCAAGGGCTGCAAGGCCGACAAGAAGGCCGAAGTGATGTCCTACAAGCGTCAGGCCGAAGCCGCCACCGCAGTGGCCACCGGTAAGGCCGACGTGTTCTACGCCGATTCGCCGGTCGCCGGCTACGCGATCTCCCAGACCGACGGCCAGCTTGAGGCCCTCGGCGACGTTGAAGGCGTGGCCAAGCAGGGCATCGCCATCAAGAAGGGCGACCAGCAGCTCGACGAGGCCGTGCAGAAGGCCGTGCAGAAGCTGATGGATGACGGCACGTACATGAAGATCCTCAAGCATTGGGGCGTCGAGTCCGGCGCTCTCGACAAGGCTGAGATCAATCCGACCGACCTCAACTGATCTCATCAGATAGATAGAAAAAGGAAACAGCATCATGGCGAAGAAACAAGTCGACGGCGACGGCCTCGATATTCCCAATCGCATTAAAGCCTTGCCCGTCAAGCGTACGGGTCCGATCGTGGCGGCCATCATCGTCGCGCTCTTCGCCGCGATGCTGGTGCAGGCTTTGGTCACCAATCCGCGTTTCGAATGGAATGTGGTCTGGAAATACCTGTTCAACGAGAACGTACTGGAAGGCATCAAGTACACGCTGCTGCTGACCGTCATCTCGATGGTCATCGCCATCATTCTGGCGGTCATTCTGGCGGTCATGCGCAAATCCATCAACCCGGTGCTGCGCGGCGTGAGCTGGTTCTACATCTGGTTCTTCCGTGGAACCCCTGTGTACACGCAGCTGGTCTTCTGGGGTCTGTTCGCGGTGCTGGTGCCACGTATCGGCGTGGGCATCCCGTTCACCTCAATCGAATTCTGGAGCATTGACTCCCAGTCTGTCATCACCGCGTTCAACGCCGCATGGCTGGGCTTGGCCCTGAACGAAGCCGCCTACCTGGCCGAAATCGTGCGCGCCGGCCTCGAGGCCGTCGATCCGGGGCAGACGGAAGCCGCAAAGGCCCTCGGCATGAAGCGCACGCTCATCATGCGTCGCATCGTGCTGCCGCAGGCCATGCGCATCATCATCCCGCCGACCGGCAACGAGTTCATCGGCATGCTGAAGACCACGTCGCTTGTCAACGCCGTGCCGTTCACGCTGGAACTGCAGTTCGCCACCACGGCGATCGCGACCCGTCTGTACAAGCCGATTCCGCTGCTGATCGTGGCGTGCATCTGGTATCTGGTCATCACCTCCATCCTGATGGTCATCCAGTCGCGACTCGAAAAGCACTTCGGCAAGGGCTTCGACGCCCGTCCCGCCGGAGCCCGCGGCAAGCGCACGCCGCTACCGGGCAAGACCTTCGGCGAACCCAAGGATGACGTCGACAAGCAGAACGAAGCCACGTTCGCGGGAATGACCGCGTGAGGGGAATGACCATGAGCGAAATCACAACCAACGAAATCGTTCCCGCCGTCAAGGCGACCCAGGTGCACAAGGCCTTCGGCAACCTGCACGTGCTCAAAGGCATCGACATGACCGTCATGCCCGGCACCGTCACCGTGATTCTCGGACCGTCCGGTTCCGGCAAATCCACGTTCCTGCGTCTGATCAACCAGCTGGAAACCCTGACCGGCGGCGAAATCGACGTCGACGGCGAAATGATCGGCTACAAGTACGTCGACAAAGGCGGCGAACGTGTGCTGCAGACCCTGAACGACAAGGAAGTGGCCGAACAGCGTTCCAAACTCGGCATGGTGTTCCAGCGCTTCAACCTGTTCCCGCACATGACGGCTCTTGAAAACGTCATGGAGGCTCCGGTCCACGTCAAGCACATGGACAAGAAGGAAGCCCGCGAACTCGCCATTCAGGAGCTGAACCGCGTCGGCATGGGGGAGCGTCTCGACTACTATCCGGCACAGCTGTCCGGCGGCCAGCAGCAGCGCGTGGCCATCGCCCGCGCGCTTGCCATGAAGCCGGAGATCATGCTGTTCGACGAACCGACATCCGCGCTCGATCCGGAACTCGTCGGCGAAGTGCTCAACGTCATGCTCGACCTCGCCAAGGAAGGCATGACCATGGTGGTCGTCACCCATGAGATCGGCTTCGCGCGCGAGGTCGCCGACCAGATCGTCTTCATGGACGGTGGCGTGGTCGTCGAACAGGGCGGACCGGAGATCATCGACCATCCGAAGGAGTCGAGGTTTAAGGACTTCTTGCAGCACGTCCTGTAGCAAGTAAGGCTGTCGTACTGCCGTAAATTCCCAATCCACTGACGTCAAGCGTCCGCAGACGTCCGGTGGGTTGGGTTTTCTTTTTGCCGCCGACGATGGGCGCGTTGCGTGCGTCACTGGTTCGCACGATTTCCCTGGGGGAGTGGGATTTCGCATATATGGCAAAGATTTGTAAGGACGCGCGGCTTGGTTTCATGATTGACATCCTTACCCGATAGGCTAAGGAGCTATGTGTGGAATCGTAGGATATGCAGGAAATGTTCGGACCGCGTGCGGCAAACCCTTGGAGGTCTGCCTCCAGGGTCTTCAGCGATTGGAATACCGTGGATATGATTCGGCCGGCGTGGCGTTGACCGCGCCCGGCATGGACCATGTGGCGGTGCGTAAGAAGGCCGGCCGTCTCGCCAACCTGGTGCAGGACATCGAACGCGATCCGATGCCGGAAGCCACCGTGGGCATCGGCCACACCCGTTGGGCCACCAACGGCGTGCCGAACGACACCAACGCGCATCCGCACACCTCGCGTGACGGCAAAGTGGCCATCATCCACAACGGCATCATCGAAAACGCGTCCCAGCTGCGTCTTGACCTGCAGACGGAAGGCTACCATTTCGTTTCCGAAACCGATACGGAGGTCGCGGCGAAGCTGCTGGGTAAGATCAGCGACAAGATCATCGAAGAGACCGGCAAGCCTGACCTGTTCAAGGCCGTCCGCCGTCTCGCACGCATGCTGGAAGGCGCGTTCACCATCCTCGCCACCGATGTGCGCCAGCCGGACATCGTGGTCGGCGCCCGTCACGATTCGCCGCTGGTGGTCGGTCTTGGCGAAGGCGAGAACTTCCTCGGCTCCGACGTGGCCGCGTTCGTGGCCTACACCAAGCGCGCCATGGAAATCGACCAGGACCAGGCCGTGATGGTGTCCGCAGACAAGGTCGTCGTCTCCGACTTCATGGGCAACATCGTGCCCGATCCGAAGACCTACACCGTGGACTGGGATGCGTCCGCCGCCGAAAAGGGCGGTTGGGACTCCTTCATGGACAAGGAGATCCATGAGGATCCGGCCGCCGTGCAGCGCACTCTGCTGGGGCGTCTCGACGAGAACGGCAACATCAACCTCGATGAGGTGCGCATCGACGAGCATGATTTCAAAGCCATCGACAAGATCATCGTCATCGCCTGCGGCACGGCCGCGTATGCGGGCATGGTGGCCAAATACGCCATCGAGCATTGGGTGCGCATTCCGGTAGAAGTGGAACTCGCCCACGAATTCCGCTACCGTGACCCGATCCTCACCCCCCGAACGTTGGTGGTGGCCATTTCGCAGTCCGGCGAGACCATGGACACGCTGATGGCGTTGCGCCACGCGCGTGAACAGGGCTCCAAGGTATTGGCCATCTGCAACACGCAGGGCGCGTCCATCCCACGCGAATCCGACGCGGTGCTCTACACCCACGCCGGTCCGGAAGTGGCGGTCGCCTCCACCAAGGCGTTCGTGGCGCAGATCACCGCCGCATACGTGCTCGGCCTGTATCTGGCCCAAGTCAAGGGTGCCATGTATCGAGACGAAATCGCCCAGACTTTGGAATCTCTGAAGGACATGCCCCGCAAGATCCAGTGGATTCTCGACACCCAGACCAAGACCGTGCAGGAAGCCGCCGAACAGATGGTGGATGCGAAATCGTTCCTGTTCCTCGGCCGCCATGTGGGCTATCCGGTGGCCATGGAAGGCGCGTTGAAGCTCAAGGAAATCGCCTACACGTTCACCGAAGGCTTCGCCGCGGGCGAACTGAAACATGGTCCGATCGCTTTGGTGGACGAAGGCGAACCGGTCGTATTCATCGTGCCGCCGGCGCGCGGCCGCAACGTGCTGCACTCCAAAGTCATCTCCGGCATCGAAGAGGTCAAGGCCCGTGGCGCCTACATCATCGCCGTGGCCGAGGAACACGATCCGGACGTGGAACGTTACGCCGACGTGGTCTTCTGGCGTCCCGCATGCCCGACGCTGATGAGCCCGCTGGTGGACGTGGTGCCGCTGCAGCTGTTCGCCATGGACATGGCCAAGCTCAAGAACTACGACGTCGACAAGCCGCGCAATCTCGCCAAGTCCGTCACCGTTGAGTAACGAACGCAGGCACCGGTACGTGCTCGAGGAACCTCATATTCCCTTCGAATATGAGGTTCTGTACGAGGACGAGAACATCATCGTCATCGACAAGCCGCATTTCCTCGCCACCACGCCACGCGGCATGTGGTATCGCGAAACCGCGCTGGTCCGGTTGTGCGAGCGGTACGACGAGCCGAACATCACGCCGGCGCACCGTTTGGACCGACTGACCGCAGGCGTCGTCGTGTTCGTACGTAATCCGTCTGCGCGAGGCGCGTACCAGATGCTGTTCCAAAATCGCAAAACCGTCAAAACCTACGAATGCCTGGCACCGCTCGCCCCGACGCAGCGGCCGCGATATGGAACGGCGGTGCGCATCGACCGGCACCTGCCGTTTCCGCTGGTACGCAGGTCGCATATCAACAAGGATCGCGGACGATTGCAGGCGTACGAAAGCGCCGACGTGCCCAACGCGGAAACGCTGATCGAACGGGGAAGCGGCATCCGCTTCGTTGCCGGCAGACCGTACGTGAATTACACGCTGCATCCGAAAACCGGCAAGACGCACCAGTTGCGCGTGCATATGAATTCGCTCGGACTGGCGATATTGGGCGACGATTTCTACCCGGACATCGTGCAGCGCGCGTACGACGACTTCTCGCAACCCTTGGAATTGGTGGCGCGCGAACTGCGATTCGATGACCCGCTCAACGGCGAGCCACGTCGATTCGTATCGCACGTGCCGTTGGGCGCGGGCTTATAGAAACCCACGATTTTGGACATTCCCCTATCTCGCCCGACACGCCCGATTATCATGGCGTTCTGTTGACTTGCCGGAGCGTTTCCGGCATCACGAGAGTAAGAGAGAACCATGGGTAAAATCTCGAAAGCCGTCCGCGGCGTCGCCGACATCTACAACGGCGCATCGCTGATCGTCCGTATCATCGTCGGCCTGATCATCGGCACCGTGCTGGCATTGACCATGCCCCACGTGACCTGGATCGGCGAATTCGGCACCCTGTTCGTGGCCGCGTTGAAGGCCGCGGCACCGATTCTGGTGTTCGTACTGGTGGCCAGCGCCCTTGCGCAGGGCACGTCGAAACTCGACCGCCGTTTCGGCACCGTGCTGTTCCTGTACCTGTTCACCACGTTCCTGGCAGCGGTCGTGGCCGTGCTGACCTCCCGTCTATTCCCGCAGACCCTGTCCTTGGGCAAGGCCGCCAAAGCCGACGTGGTGCCGCAAGGCCTTTCCGAAGTCATCCAGACGCTGCTGACCAACATCGTGGCCAATCCGATCCAGGCCATCATCGATGGCAACTACATCTGCATCCTGATGTGGGCCTGCCTGTTCGGACTCGCCATGAAGTCCATCGCCAACGAAAGCTCCAAAGCGTTCATGGCCAACGTGGCCGACGCCGTGTCCCAGGTGATCCGCTGGGTCATCAACCTCGCCCCGTTCGGCATCATGGGCCTCGTGTTCACCAACGTGGCCGACAACGGCCTGTCCGCATTCACCAAGTACGGCAGCCTGCTGCTCCTGCTCGTCGGCACCATGCTGCTCATGGTGCTCGTGTTCGGCCCGCTCGTCATCTTCATCTTCCTGCGCCGCAACCCGTACCCGCTGGTCTACCGCTGCTTCAAGGAATCCGGCCTGACCGCGTTCTTCACCCGCTCCTCCGCTGCGAACATCCCCGTCAACATGCAGCTGTGCGAGAAGCTCGGGCTTGACAAGGACATGTACTCCGTGTCCATTCCGCTGGGCGCCACCATCAACATGAACGGCGCGGCCATCACCATCACCATCATGGCCATGGCTGCCGCCAACACGCTCGGCATCCAGATCTCCCTGCCGGCGGCCATCCTGCTGTCCGTGGTCTCAGCGCTCGGCGCATGCGGCGCGTCCGGCGTGGCAGGCGGCTCGCTGCTGCTCATCCCGATGGCCTGCTCGCTGTTCGGCATCAGCAACGACATCGCCATGCAGGTGGTGGGCGTCGGCTTCATCATCGGCGTCATCCAGGATTCCGTGGAAACCTGCCTGAACTCCGCGTCCGATGTGGAGTTCGCGGCCACCGCCGAATACCATGCCTGGCTCAAGCAGGGCCGTCAGCTGCCGGCCTTCATGTATTCCAAGAAGGAACGCGCCAAGCTCGGCATCGAAGCTTGATTGCGTACCGGCTTAGCCGCCGATGCGATATCGCAGGGAACCGCTTTGGAAGTTCGCTTCCGGAGCGGTTCTTCCGCATTCGGCGTATTTGGGTGGATATGGGGAGCCTTTCCAGGCTTGTGCGTGGCTTCCGCATGACCCGTATAATCTTATGGTGGTAATCGCAGGCGAAATACAAAACGGAGGTCCGTGGGCGTGGTGCTGAAATCGGCGAAACTGGTGAAGCAGCTCATCGCCATCTGCTGCGCGGGCGTCATGGCGTCCAGCGCCGCCGCATGCGGGGCCAATACGGACACACGCACACAGATCACCGTATGGTCGTGGGAGCCGAGCATGAAACAGGTCATCGCCGGCTTCGAAAAAGACAATCCCGACATCCGCGTGGTTTGGAAGAACACCAGCGGTTACGACAAACTCAACAACGCCATCCAAGACGGTTACGGCATTCCCGACGTGGTGCAGCTGGAATATTACGCATTGCGCCAGTACGCGGTCAGCAGCCAGCTCGTGCCCATCACCGGCAGAACCGAAGGCTATGCCGATTTCTACACGCCCGGCACCTGGGCGTCGGTGCAGCTCAACGGACGGGTGTACGGGCTTCCCATGGACTCCGGCCCGATGGCCTTCTTCTATAACAACAGCGTGTTCGAACAGGTTGGCGTGGACGCGTCCAAGATCCGCACATGGGACGACTACTACGAGGCCGCCAAAAAACTCAAGAAAATCGGCGTGTACATCACCGCCGATTCCGGCGACGCCAGCTTCTACGACACGATGATCTGGCTCGCCGGCGGACGCCCGTTCTCCACGTCCAACGATGGCAAGAACGTGACCATCAGACTCACCGAAGATAAAGGCACCCGCGAATTCACCGAATTCTGGCAGAAGATGATCGATGAGGGTTTGGTGGCAACAAACCTCACGTCATGGTCGGATCGATGGAAATCGGCCGTGGGACAAGGCAAAGTCGCCTCGCTGTTCTCCGGCGCATGGCTGCCTTCGCTGCTCATGTCCGACATTCCCGGCGCGGCCGGCCTGTGGCGCGTGGCCCAGATGCCGACGCCCGACGGCAAGGCCACCACATCGGAAAACGGCGGTTCGGCCCTTGCCGTGCTGCAACGTTCCCGCAAACCCGAAGCCTCATACCGTTTCATCGAATACGCCTGCCACAATGCCAAAGGCATCACAACCCGCGTGGATGGCGGCGCGTTCCCAGCCGACAAAAACACCCTATCCGACTCGAAATTCCTCAGCAAGACCACGGTGACCGACGACCGTGGCATCGAAGTGCCCTATTTCGGCGGGCAGGAATACAACCGCGTGCTGTCCCAGGCCGCGGAGAACGTGTCGACCGGATACCAGTATCTGCCGTTCGAAGTGTATGCGCGCAGCGACTTCCGGTCCACGGTGGGCAAGGCCTACAAATGGTCGAGCCTGCTGCGCAAAGAGCAGAACAGGCTCAACATCATCGCCGCAGGCGGTCAGGTCTCCGACACCTCCAACATCGGCGATGCGTTGAAGAACACCGAATCGTCCGACCGCATCAAACTTAAGGGCGGCATAGCCCTATGGCAGAAGGACCTGAAAGAATACGGAGCCAACCAGGGCTTCACCATCCAATAGCGTCTGTGTAATTGGTTTAATCGATTGCGGCCTGCGGATAGCGCATTATCCGCAGGCCGTCGGTTTTCAGATTGCCGGGCTATGATCGCCGGTTCCCGTCGCTGGCTCTTGAATCAGCGGACGTTGCGGTCGTAGATGTGCCACATGCCCTTGAAAATCAGGTCCGGATCGTAAATGTCGATCATGTTCGTGCCGTCGGCGAACACGCGGCTCAATCCTCCCGTCGCCACCACACGGAAATCCTCGTCGATCTCCTTATGGAACTGCGCGATCGTGCGTTCGATGCCGCCGAGGAAGTTGTAGTACAGGCCCGCCTGCATGGCCGGTTTCGTGGACTTCGCCAGAATCGACTTCGGACGGGTGATCTCCACTTCCGGCAGCTGCGCCGTCCCTTCCCACAGTGCGGCCGCGGCGGTGCGGATACCGGTGGTGATCAGTCCGGAAATCACCGACGCGTCCGCGGTGACGTAGTTGAACGTGGTGGCCGTGCCGAAATCAGCCACCAGAATCGGCCCGCCATACTCGTAATACGCGCCCGCGCAGTCGGCGATGCAGTCCGCGCCCATGTTCTGCGGATTGTCCATGCGGATGTTGAGTCCCGTTTTGATGCCCGGTCCCACGATCATCGGATCGATGTCGAGGAACTTCACGATGCTCGCACGGAACGAATGCATGACCTTCGGCACCACGGACGAAATGATCACATCATCGACATCCGCCGGCTTGTAGCCGCTCAAAGCCAGGAACTGCGTGATCATCAGCCCGTATTCGTCGGACGTGTGGTTCGCCTTCGTGGTGATGCGGTACGTGCCCGCGATGCGCCCATCGTCGATGAAACCGATCACGACGTTCGTGTTGCCGATATCCACAGCCATCAGAAGCATGTTGCGTTCTCCTTCGCGTTTTGCGGAAGTTCCGTTGAAATATTGCGATTATTGCGATTGATACGGTTATTGCGATTCGAAAATGCTGCGGTTAGCGCCGTTCGCCGTCCGCACGCATGGCTGCGAGCTTGACAAGAATACGTTTCGCAAGTGCGTCCTTGCCCATCTTGCTCCATCGTTCGATGCTTGGCCTGTCTGCGGTTTCGCCCGGCGTCAGCACCGTCACCACGTTCGTGTCCGCTGCGAAACCGGCGCCGGGGGTGCGCAGATTGTTGGCCACCAGCATGTCGCAATGCTTGCCGTTAAGCTTCTTCGCCGCGTTGGCCTCAAGGTCGCGCGTCTCCATGGCGAATCCGCACAATGTCTGGTCCGGCCGCTTATGCTCGCCGGCCCAAGCCAGAATATCCGGATTCGACGTGAGCTCGAGCTCGATGCCGCTGCGCCCGTTCTTCTTGATCTTGTCCCGGGCCTGCTCGACCGGACGGAAATCGCCGACGGCCGCGGCCATGACGGTGATGTCCGTGTCCGAGAAACGGCTCGTCACCACATCGAACATATCCCGTGCGGTCGTGACATCGACCACATCCACGCCATACGGGGCGTCCAACGCCACCGGACCGGACACAAGCGTCACCTGCGCGCCCAGATTGCGTGCCTGTTCGGCCAAGGCATACCCCATCTTGCCGGTGGAATGGTTGGTGAGGAACCGCACCGGATCAAGCGGCTCCTGCGTCGGGCCGGCGGTGACGAGCACGGCAAGTCCCTTAAGCGGCAGCTCGCCGTCCGGACGATTCGCAAGCAGCAGCGCTTTCACCGCCGTTTCGATGCGTGCCGGCTCCTCCATACGTCCCTTGCCGGCGTCGCCGCAGGCCAGCATGCCGCTTTCCGGCTCCACAATCGTCCAACCGAGCTCACGGCAGGTATTGAGATTGCGTTGCGTCACGGCGTTTTCATACATATGCACGTTCATGGCGGGGCACAGGATCTTCGGTCCCTTGTCGTACGCGAGTATGGTGCTGGTCAGCTGGTCATCGGCGATGCCGCAGGCGATTTTCGCGATGATATCGGCGCTCGCCGGAGCGACTGCCAGCAGATCCGCCCACTTCGCGTCGGCCACGTGGCTGATCTGCAGCGGACCGTCCGGTCCGGGTGCCACGTCGGCCGTAGCGCCGGGACGATGTCCGGCGGCGAACATGGACATGCGTGTCGGCGTGTGGGTGAGGGAACTGAACGTCAGGGGAGTGACGAACTCCTGTGCGGCGGCGGTCATCACCACACGCACCTCATGCCCCTGCTTGCTCCAATCGGAGGCGAGATGGCAGGCCTTGAACGCGGCGATGCTGCCGGTGACCCCCAAAAGAATATGCGCCATGGATCAACCGTCCTTCTCGTTGTGACCTGCCGCGACTGCGTCAAGTATATAACCGGGCCGAAGCCTCCGCGCGCTTTGCGGGCGAATCCGAACGGGCCGCGGGTATGGCGGACGGTAGAATCAGGCCGTGGTGATCGACCTCACGCAGGCGGTCAACCGCAATCACAACACATAATCGAAAATACGAAGAGGAGAAATCCCATGTCGTCACCTACCGGTGCGCACGGCGAAGCCGACGCAACCAAACAGGAGAACGAACAGCAGCCGCAGTCCACGGCAAGCACCGACGCCACGCTGAACGCGCGTGCGAAATCGTCGAACGGCGCGAAATCGCAAGGCCCGAAGAAGTGGCTTATCGCGTTGATCGCCGTCATCGCCGCCGTCGCGGTGATCGTCGCCATTGCAGTGACGCGCGGCAAAAACGATGACGCGAACACTTCCGGCGTAACTAAAGCCGACACCGTCACCATCGGGCTCAAACTCGCCCCGGTCAGCCTCGACATCCGCCACCAGTCCGGATCGGCCATCGAACAGGTGCTGATCGGCAACGTCTACGAAGCGCTGCTGTCGCGCGACTCCGACAACAAAGTGCAGCCGGGCCTCGCGAAATCCTGGGACATTTCCAAGGACGGCAAGACCTACACCTTCCATCTCAACCAGAACATGACCTTCTCCAACGGCGACAAGCTCGACGCTGACGACGTGGCCTGGTCCATCAACCAGCTCAAGGAGAAGCAGTACTACAACGCCAACCAGGTGGCCAGCCTCGACAAGGCCGAAGCGGTGGACGCCAACACGGTCAAGCTCACCCTTTCCACCCCCGACTCCAACCTGCTGTGGTATCTGACCGGACGTCCTGGCCTCGTGTTCGACAAAAACGCCAAATACAACGCGAAAACCGAAGCGGTCGGCTCCGGCCCGTATACCGTCGAATCTTTCGACTCGGCCAGCAAAATGGTGCTCAAAGCCAATGCGAAATATTGGGGAACCGCGCACAAGCCCGCCACCCAGAACGTGGTGATCCGCTTCCTCACCGACGACAACGCAGCGGTCAACGCGCTGAAAAGCGGTGACGTCGACGTGCTTTCCCCGGTGAACGCCACGCTCGCCAAATCATTGGATGCCAGCACATACACGGTGTCCGCGGCCGACGGCAGCGACAAGTTCGTCCTCGCCTTCAACTGCACGAACGCCAAACTCAAGGACAAGCGCGTCCGCCAGGCCATCCGCTACGCCATCAACCACAAGGAGATCATCGCCTCCCGAGGCAACGTCGACTACGCGCTCGGCGGTCCGATCCCGTCCGTCGACCCCGGTTACGAGGACCTGACCGGCCTGTACCCGTACAACGTGGACAAGGCCAAGGAACTTATGAAGGAAGCCGGTTATACCACCGACAAGCCGTTGCGGCTCACCCTCACCTACGCCAACACGTACGGCACCGAACTGGGCGACCAGCTCAAGAGCCAGCTCGCCAAAATCGGCATCGATTTGAAGATCGACTATGTGGAATTCTCCACATGGCTGCAGAACGTGCACGCCAACGGCGACTACGAGCTGTCATTGGTGGACCACGCCGAAAGCCACGACTTCTACAAGTGGACCACGCCGGACTACTACTACCATTACGACGGCAAGCAGGCGCAGAAACTGTACGCCAAGGCTTTGGAAGCCACCGACGAGGCCGACAGCGCGAAATACCTGAAGCAGGCGGCGAAGGCCGTAAGCGAGGACGCGCCGGCGGACTGGCTGTTCGGCTACCGCGTGACGGTGGCCGTCAACAAGCACGTGCAGGGCTTCCCCAGCAAGCTCAGTCAGACGGTGCTGCCATTGTGGCGGATCTCCAGGAATAAGTAAGGGAACGGTATTTCCATGCGATTCGTGGGAAAGCGGCTGGCGCTGTTCGTAGCGGCTTTGGTGGGCCTGTCCGCGCTGGTGTTCGTGATGCTGCGCGTATTGCCGGGAGACGTCGCCGCGGTCATCGCCGGCACGAACGCCACCCCCGAACGCATTGCGTCGCTGCGCGCCGAATTCGGCTTGGACAAGCCGCTCGTCGCACAATATGGCGATTGGATGGCGGGCATGCTGCATGGCGACCTCGGCGTGTCCGCAGTCGGCGGACGGCCGGTCGCGCGGCAGGTCGCCATGCGCGCCGCCGTAACGTTCCCTCTGATTGTGCTGAGCCTGCTGATCGCGCTGGCGATCGGCCTGCCGCTTGGCTGCGAGGCCGTCCTGACACGCAATCCGCGGCTGCGCGGCCTGTTCCACGGCATTGCGATCGTGGGCGGCGCGGTGCCCGCATTGTGGGGCGGCCTACTGCTGATCCTGCTGTTCTCCCGTGGCAGGGGACTGTTGGGATTGCTGCCCGCGCAAGGCTTCCCCGACACCGGCTGGGCCACGCCGGGAAAGGCCCTGTCCTGTCTGCTGCTGCCGGCGCTCACCACCGGCATCACAGCCGGCGCGTCCATCATGCGCTACACGCGTGCCGCAGTGGGGGATATGGCCTCATCGCAGGCGGTGGACATGGCCATGGCCTGCGGCATGACCCGCAAACAGGCGGTATTGCGCGTGGCGTTGCGTCTGGCCACTGCGCAACTGGTGTCGGTGGTCGGCCTGACCTTCGCGCAAATGATCACCGGCGTGATGGTGGTGGAAAACCTGTTCGCCCTGCCGGGTCTTGGCGCCATGCTGGTCACCGACGTCGGCAACCGCGACTTGGTCGCGGTGCAAAGCGAACTGTTTCTATTGGCCGCATTCTTCCTGCTGTTGGGACTCGTGGTCGATATGACGCATCGCGCGCTGGATCCACGGCTGAAGGCCTCCGGCGTCGTTTCGGGGAAGGTGAACGCATGAGCAGATCGAATCCTACGCAAACTCCGAACGCTACGGATGGTGAAGAATCAGCGTCCACAACGCCAGCGGAAGCTACTATGAGCACGACGGGTGCGGTCGTCTCGTCCATCTGGGCCAAGGCGAGCGGCAGATACGCGACGATCGTCATCGGACTATGGCTGCTGACCGCTGCGGTGTCCTTGGTCTGGACGCCGTATTCGCTGCTCGACACCGACGGTTTCAACGCGTGGGCCTCGCCATCCGCCGCGCATCCGTTGGGCACCGATGGTACCGGAGCGGATGTGCTGAGCTGGCTGATGGCCGGCTCCCGCACGAATCTCATGATCGCCGTGCTCACCGTCGTCGTCGCGGCCGCGATCGGACTGCTGTTGGTGGCAGCCATGGTATCGCGTTCCGGTGCGCTCGCGTCCACATCGGTGGTGGTGGCCGACGCGCTGATCTCCATTCCGACGGTGCTTATCGCATTGATTCTTTCCGTGCCGTTCGGCGCGTCCGCCGCGGTGGTCATCGCCGCCTGCGGTTGCGCGTACGGGCTGAACCTGGCACGCATCCTACGGCCCTCCGCACTGCTCGCCGCACGTTCGGCATACGTCGAATCGGCATTATGGTCGGGGGCAAGCTCCGTCCGCGTGTTCTTCACGCATATCGTGCCGAACACGCTGCCGGTATTGTGCGTGCAGTTGTCCATGAGCGCCGGCACCTCGCTGCTGGCGGAGGCGGGACTCACGTATCTGGGCGTCGGCGTCGGAGCCGGCGTGCCCAGTTGGGGGCATTCGCTGTCCACGTCCGTGAAATTCATCAGCATCTATCCCATGGCCGTCCTATGGCCCGGCTTGGTCGTCACGATGGTGGTGGTCGCGTTGAACCTGTTCGGCGACGCGTTGCGCGACGCGCTCGATCCGCTAACCAATCCCGCGTTGAGGGAGGCCGCATGAGCGCCGTCATACGTCATCTGAACATCGCCATCAACGGCAAGCCGATCGTCGATGATGTCGATTTGGACATCGCCGACGGCGAACGTGTCGGCTTGGTCGGCTCGTCCGGTTCCGGCAAATCGATGATCGCCCGCGCCATGATGGGCCTGCTGCCGGCTACCGCACAGGTGACGGGCAGCGTCGAATTGGGTGGTACGCAGATTGTCGGCGCGTCGGACGCAGCGGTCGCCGACCTGCGCGGACGGTACGTGGGCATGGTGTTCCAGAATCCGTCCGCCGCGTTGAATCCGGTGATGACCGTGGCGCAGCAGGTCGGTCTTCCGCTGTACCTGCATTACGATCTGTCGCTCGCCGAACGGTCGGAACGCGTCACAGCGGTGCTTGCCAAGGTCGGCCTCGGCGAGGACGTGCTGGTGAAATACCCGCATGAACTGTCGGGCGGCCAACGGCAGCGTGTCGGCATCGCCACGGCGCTTGTCACTTCGCCGCGGCTGATCATCGCCGACGAGCCGACCACCGCGTTGGATTCGATCACGCAACGGCAGATCGTGGACCTGCTCACGTCGCTGGTGGACGAGTCGGGCGCGTCGATGCTGTTCATCACGCACGATTTCGCGGTGCTGAACAGGGCCACCACACGCTGTTATGTGCTTGAATGCGGGCGGATCGCGGAATCCGGCGATACGGACGCGCTTCTGGACCAACCGCGCACCGACGCGGGACACAGGCTGGTCCGGTCGGCCCGCGCGTTGTCGTTGCACGCAGGGCAGGATGCCGGGCGGGAATCCGTGCGGAATCCCGCGCAAAAGGAGGTGGACCATGACTGACGTGAACGAAGGAATGGTGCTGCGCGGCCGCGGCCTCGACAAATGGTATGGCGCGAAACATGACCGCCGTCAGGTGCTGTTCGGTGTGGATGCGGATGTACGGGCGGGGGAGTGCCTCGCCGTGATCGGCGGCTCCGGGTCGGGCAAGACCACGCTGACCCGCGTGCTGCTGGGGCTCGAATCCGCGGACGGCGGCAGCGTCGAATACTGCGGCGAGCCGGTCCGTGGCGACGTGGCGCACAGTCTGCGCCTGCAGTCCGGATTGGTGTTCCAAAGCCCGTTCGATTCGTTGGATCCGCGATGGCGCATCGGCCGATCCATAGGCGAGCCATTGCGAATGCATCATCCGGATTGGCCACGGGAACGCGTCGCGGAACGTGTGACCGAAGTGCTGGAAATGGTGAGCCTCGATCCGGGAACGTTCGTCAACCGTTTCCCTGTCGACCTGTCCGGAGGGCAGGCGCAGCGCGCCGCGATCGCCCGCGCCATCGTGGACAAGCCGAAGATGTTGCTCGCCGACGAGCCGATGAGCGCCATCGACGTGGCTGCAAGGGTCCGGATCCTCGACGCGTTCGTCGCGATTCGCGAATCGCAGCCCGATATGGCGATCATCATGGTGTCCCACGATCTGGGCGTGGTGCAGCACATCGCGGACCGCATTCTGGTCCTGCACGACGGGCGCGCGGTCGAAGTCGGCCCGACGGACCAGGTGCTGGGCCATCCGCAGGACGAGTACACCAAGCGATTGGTGCAGGCCGCCTCGCTGTAGGTGTCGCTCCGCATGCCTCATTCGTGCGCGCCATACCGTCTCGCATATTCGTGGTGCGTCTCTTTTCTATAACGATTTGACCGATTGCGTGTCGGTCGATATTGTTGGTTACATGGTTAGTTAGTTATGTAACTAACCATGTAACCAACAGGATGGATGGTCCGGCATGACCGGATGTTCATGATCGGGGGACTGCGATGACGCATGGAACATATCAAAGCCACGGGATGCAACGGCCACGGCGAATCGTGACAATACTGACGGTTCTTGCTTTGAGCATATCGTTGGGCGCGTGCGGCACGGCAGGAGATCGGAAGCAAGAGCAGTCGTCACGGGGCCAGGCGTCCGCCATCAGCGGCGATGCGGACGCCAACGCCGCGGACGCGTCGTATCGGGACGAAATCGCAAAAATCAAGAACTCCGGTAGCACTGAAGCCGCCCAGATTCTCGAGGACGGCAAAATCACGGAAGAGGAGTTGGTCCAGCTCGGTTCCAGCTACGCGCAATGCCTGACCTCGAAAGGCATCACAGTGGACGCCGGCGAGGCGCGATACCCCGGTGGGTCGATCGGCCCGTCCTACGGAGACGACGCGCTTGACAAGCGCAACTTGAGCGAAGATGAGATTGCCGCCACCAATGCCGCTGACGAAGCCTGCCAGAATGAGACCCAATACAAGAACATCGTCGACCTGTATCTGAGCCTCAAGGAGAATCCCGAGAACGTCGATAACGACCAACTCGCGCGCCAGCAGAACGACAAGACACTGGCCTGCCTGAAAAAACACGGCATCGTGGACGACTCCGTGACCGCCGACGCCTACGACGAGCTGGCGACGATGGGCGAATCCGGCGGAACGAGCTTCGATGACCTGATCGGCAAATACGCCCTCAAGGACAATCCCGCCTACGACAAACGCAAAGCGGCCATCATCGAACAATGTGGGGCATTGTGATGGCGGGCGGCAAAACACCCGTCAGAGCATGGTCGCATGTTCGGAACCGACGGACGGATGCGGATGGAAAGCGGTGGCCGGCGACGCGACGACGTCAGCCATTGGCCATGTCGGTCGTCGCGCTGTTGGTGGTCATCGCATTGGCGGCAGGCGTCGGATGCGGATTCCTGCTGGTCCGACCGGCCATACCCCAATCGTTGCGATCCTCAACGGCCTCCGGCTCGATCACTGCGGCGAAAAGCCGGTTCGATGATGCCCGAGACGTCACCGTCACGGTCCATACCGGAACGGGGCGCACCGTGGCCTCGCCCAAATCGGGCACCATCACCGCCTATGGTTGCGCGCCCGGACAAACCATCGATTCCGGAACAAGCTTCATCGCAGTGGATGAAGTGCCGCTGCTGTCGTTGCATACCGCCGTTCCGCCGTTCCGCGACCTGCAGTCCGGTATGCGAGGCCGCGACGTGGCGGCGCTGAACGCCGAGCTGCGACGGCTTGGATATGCGGCCCCCGACGGCGATGCGATGACCTGGGACACGATTCTCGCATACAATGCGCTCGCCGATACCGTCGGCGCGGCACGGCTGGTCAAGGACAACGGGTGGACGCTAGCCAAAGACGCTTACGTGTGGTTGGATGGGCAATCCGTGACGATCCGTTCCTGCGTTGCCGGCATCGGCGCATCAATCGACGTGAAATCCGAACTGTTGACCACCGATTCGCAATCGCAATCGGTATCCGTGACCATGCCGCAGGACGAGGTGGTCGCAGGAGATCGGGTGCTTGACGTGGACGGTCGAATGGTCGACATGCCGCAACAAACGACGGCAATCACCGACTCGTCGACGCTGGCTGCATTGCTGGGCAGCGACGCCTATCGGCAGGCGTCCGGCACAGCTGAGTCCTCCGAGAGCGCGTCGGATGGCGCGTCGGATGTGACCTTCACCCTGCAATGGCGTCTAAAAACTCCAATCGATGTATGGTCGCTGCCACCCACCGCTTTCTACGCGCAACATGATGAACAGGCCTGCGTGGTGTCCGATGGCAAGCCCGTCGCGGTCACCGTGATCGGCTCCCGTTTGGGGCGCTCAATGGCCACGGTCGATTCCGGCGCGGCATTGGGCAAAGTGCGCACGAATCCGCAAGGAGGCAAACCATGCCGATGAGTGATCCCGTTGATTCCACGGGTCCTCTGATGAAGGGGGATGATGAGCGGACGCCGGGAAAACTGGTGACGTTGCGCGATGTCGGTCACACATTCACTGGAGACACTTGGCTGTTCCGTTCGTTAAATGCTGACCTGCGGCCCGATCGCGTGTACGCGCTGGTGGGGCCTTCCGGTTCGGGCAAAAGCACATTGTTGTCCATATTGGCGGGATGGGTGAAGCCGTCGGAAGGATCCATTCAGCGGCTGAACATCGGGAAAACCAGCTGGGTGTTCCAAAATCCCATCGGAGTGGCGCGCCGAAACGTGATCGACCATGTGACTCTGCCTTATCTTGCGCGGGGGTTGGATGTGCCGCAGGCGGAGGCATGCGCGCGCGAGCTGCTTGCCCAGTTCGGTCTGGCGGAGCGCGCGTCCAGCGAATACCGGGAGCTGTCCGGAGGAGAGGCTCAACGGCTCATGCTGGCGCGTGGCGTGGCGTCGGGCGCCGATCTGCTGCTGGTCGATGAGCCGACCGCGCAACTCGATGTACATACGGCGGATACGGTGAATGCGCGACTGGGCGCGTTGTCAAGACAGGGCATGATCGTGGTGGTCGCCACGCATGATCATCGCACGCGCGACGCCGCCACCGATGTCATCGATTTGGAGGATTACCAATGAAATCGATGCGGTTGAAAGCGGTGCTGCGTGAGACTTGGCGCAACGTCGCCACTGGTACGAGCCGATGCGCGCTTATCTCGCTGCTGCTGTCGATATGCGCGGTCGCATGCATGTGCGCAGACCTGACGCAGATGACGGGGTTGATCGGCGACGCCTGGAAATGGAAGGAATCAGGTGCCTCCACCTATGCGATCACTTTGCAGGGAGGAATCGACGGCGCGGCCTGCGAAGGGCTGCGTTCCGCGAACGGAGTGTTGGGCGCCGCCGCCCTCCGGCAGTCGTCCGACCGCGTGCGCATCGCGTCATTGCCCGCGACCGAGATTCCGACATACGAGGCAAGCGCACATGTCGCGCAGGTATTCGCGGCGACAGGGATACGGAAGGACAATTCCGGTGTGATCATGTCGACGGCTGTGGCGCGCACGTATGGCGCGCATGCCGGCACGGTGCTGCCGCTCGTCGGTGGCGCACGCATGCGTGTTTCCGCGACGTTCGATTGGCCAAGCGACGGAAGGCAACCAACATACGGCTATGCGATTATCTCGCCCGGCAACGATACCAAGGCCTATGACACCTGTCTGGTCCGTGCGTGGCCGGTTCCCGACGGTATCGAAAGCCTGCTGCGTGTCTCCATTCGCGCCGATGCCGAATCCGGTGTCGGCGCCGCTGCGAGCTCCACCTCTGCCGGGACGAGTGGAAGCAACGAAACGCCGCATGCGAAAATCAGCCGGATCAATACCATGCTGGGGTCGCATATGCCTGGCCCGGCGGATTTCGATGCCCGCATCACCCGGTATGCGCCACTGTTGATGTTCGTCATCGCAATGGCGTTGGGGTTCGCATCGGTTTGCATGCGCAGAATCGAGATAGCGAGCGCGTTGCATGCGGGGTATCCGAAAACCGCGATGCTGCTGCAGCTGTCTTTGGAGACGCTGGCCACGGTGGCGGCGTCTTGCGTGGCATGTCTGCCGGTTGTCGCGATTGTGCCGCTCATATTGACCGGATCCGGTGACGCGATGCCGGTTGTCGCGATGCTATGCCGTGTTCCGGGCGCCATGTCGGTCGGGATGCTTGCCGGGACTGCGGTTGGGGGTATGACGATCCGTGAACGGCAGTTGTTCGCCTATTTCAAGGCACGCGCATGACGTGTGCCGTGTCCTTGAGAGATGCTTCGCCGGCTGTTCGTTGCCGCATCGCGGCAGACCAACGGTTAGAGTGGATGACGTTGATATTGAACCGACTAGGCGGCTGGAGGCGTCGGATGCGATTCGATTTTTCGGGAACGACGCCATTGTTCCGGCAGGTGGCCGAACAAATCAGCGAAGCTATCGTCTCCGGTGCCTTCGCGGAAGGCGAACAGGTGCCCAGCACCACCGAGATCTCGTCCACGTATGCGATTAATCCCGCCACGGTGCTCAAAGGCATGAATCTCCTGGTCGATCAGGGTCTGCTGGAGAAAAGACGCGGCCTTGGCATGTTCGTCACCACGGGAGCACGGGAGAAGGCTCGTGACGCCAAACGCGAGGAACTGCTCACCACGCGGGTCGTCGAACTCGTCGCGCAGGCAAAGGCGCTTGGCATCAGCTGCGAACAACTACAGCGCATCATCGGAAGGACCTATCGATGAGTCTGGTCATCAGCGATCTGAGCAAGAGCCGTCATGGAACGTCCCTGCTCAACGGAGTGAATCTGGAATTACGGAGCGGTGCGATACATGGTCTGTTCGGGCGCAATGGTGCCGGCAAAAGCACATTGCTGAACATCATCGCGAACCGACTCGTGGCCGATGCCGGCAGTGTGTCGTTCGACGGCAACCGTATGACGGATGGCGGCGGCATGTGGGAACGTCTCATGCTGATGGACGAGACTTGGCCATATCCTGTCGAATGGCGTCTGCGATCGGTGTTCCGTCTGATCTCGCGGCGATACGGCGGATTCGATGATGTGTTGGCGGGGCGTATGATGCAGGCTTTCGGGCTGCGGCCTGATGCTCGTTTCATGAGACTGTCCACCGGTCAGCGTGGCGCGGCGAAGCTGGTTGCCGCGCTTTGCGCGCCGACCGATATCGTGTTGCTTGATGAAGCGACTGATGGTCTTGACGCTGCGGCCCGTGACCTGTGTTACCGCTTCGTGATTGAGTCGTATGGCGACAGACCTCGCACCATGATCATATCCACCCATCTCATAACGGAGGTGGAGGGACTGGTCGAACATGCCGTGGTCCTCGACCATGGGCGGGTGCTGGAATCCTTCGACATGAACGAGTTGGCACAACGTGGGCGGATGCTGTCGGGGCCGGTCGGATCGGTGCGGCGGTACTTGGCCGACAATGGTTTGCGTACGCTGTCGGAAACCGTTCTCGGTGGTCTGCTGACTGTCGGCGTGCGTGGCGTGCCATCTGCACCGATGCCGGAGGACGTTGTCATGAGGTCTTTCGATCTCAATGAGTATGTCATCCAGATTACCGGCATGGACAAGGGGTATGCGTCATGATGGATGAAGTGAAAGGCTTGTCGGCCGGGATGCGGTTCGCGCTGACAAGGCAGCTTGCCGCGCGTTGCGTCGTGTTGATGGCGTACGTGTTGGCCGGTTATTGCGTGCCGTGGCTGTGGGGTCTGATTTTGGCCTTGGTATCCGGAGGTCATTATGTGGTGGAATACCATGTGCTTGGCCCGACGTTGGTGATGTGCGCGGTTCTGACGGCGGTTCCGGCTGTCAGTGGCTTTCGTTCCCTGATATCCATGGGCGTGGGCCGGGCCGTGTATTTCTGGACCGAGATGTTCGCCAATCTTTGCTTCTCCCTTGCCTGCTCGGTGGTCATGACGTTGGGGTTCGTGCTGACGCCGAACCATGATGCCGATATCCTCATCACGTTCCGTGTCGGCAGTGACCTGCAGTGGCTGGCTTGTGTGCCACCATCCGATTCATTCGGACGATTGCGATTCCTGAACCGTGATCTGGGCGGTTCATACGCGGCCATGAGAACAGGCGTGCGAGGCGATACGGCCAATCCGATGCTGCTGTTCCTGGCGCTGTTCCTGTTGACCGCCTCGGTGGCGATTCTGGGTCAATGCGTCGGGGAACTGCTGGCGCAGGTCAATCGGTACGGGGCAATCGCCCTGGCGGTGTCGGCATGCATAGCATGGGTCGCGCGTCCATGGCTGTTGAACAGAACCGCCACCGATGTCAATCCGATGATATGGAAACTGCTCGAGGCACTGCGGGGACGCTGGTGTCTGATGTGGCGTGAGGGGCAAGCGGCGTCCGCGGCGATGTACGGAACGTCCAACGAGCGTCTCGTATACGATCAGGCCTACACGTTCTGGCCGATGATGGTGCTTTTCGTAGGTGTGATGATCTTCGGCAACTTGTTGTGCTGGCTGTTGATCCGGCGTCGTGAGGTGCGTGTTCCGCAGTTGCTGCCGGTATGGTGGTGACGATGCTCGGCATGGGCAACACGCCGATGTCCACGTCCGTGCTATCGTATGAGCCATGTTCAATTTCTCATGTTGTTGCTGTCGCTGACCAACCGCCCGAGGGGCGCGTGGTTCATCGACGCATAACTTGAGATAGGACATTCCAACAAGCGGTCGCGCATATCGCAGGCCGTATGCGAATCGCCAAACGATCATTCGAAATAGCGCATCAGCCGAGGTTGGCGCACGCGACGCACGCGAATGAGCAAGGCAGCATCGCAACAGGTCCCGTTTCAACAACTGCACGCGACGGACGCGAGCTTCTCGAACATACGAAACCAAAACCATTCGAAAAGCCCACGAACCGCACCGTGCAAAGGAAACGTCATGACCATCCACAATTCCCTGTCCGAACTCATCGGCAACACCCCGCTCGTCAAACTCAACCACGTGACTGACGGCATCAAAGCCACCATCGCGGTGAAGGTCGAATACCTGAACCCGGGTGGCTCGTCCAAGGACCGCATCGCCGAACGCATCATCGACGCGGCCGAACGCAGCGGCGAACTGAAGCCCGGCGGCGTGATCGTGGAACCGACCTCCGGCAACACCGGTGTCGGACTCGCGCTCGTGGCTTTGCAGCGCGGATACCGTGCGATCTTCACCCTGCCGGACAAGGTTTCCGAAGCCAAGCGTGCGGTGCTGCGCGCATACGGCGCCGAAGTGGTCGTAACCCCCACCGACGCCGGTCCGGACGATCCGCGCTCCTACTACCAGGTGGCAGACCGCCTCGCCAAGGCGATTCCCGGCGGCTACCGTCCCAACCAGTACGACAATCCGAACGGTCCCGAAAGCCACTATCACACCACTGGTCCGGAAATCTGGGAGGCCACCGACCACAAGGTCACGCATTTCGTGGCGGGCATCGGCACCGGCGGCACCATCTCCGGCACCGGACACTATCTGAAGGACGTGTCCAACGGCGCGGTGCAGGTCATCGGCGCCGATCCGGAAGGCTCCATCTACTCCGACCCGAACGACGTGCACCAATACCAGATCGAAGGCGTCGGCGAGGACTTCTACCCGAAGGCCTTCGACCGGAGCCTTCCCGACGAGATAGTGCAGGTCACCGACGCGGAAGCCTTCGAAATGACCCGACGCCTCGCCAACGAGGAAGGACTGCTCGTCGGCGGCTCATCCGGCATGGCCGTGTTCTCCGCGCTGAAATACGCCCGCGAGCACGACCTCGACGAAAACCAGCTCGTCGTGGTGCTGATGCCCGATTCCGGCCGCAGCTATATGGAGAAGATCTTCAACGACGACTGGATGCGAGCCAACGGATTCGCCGACGTCGTGGAACGCACCACCAAGCCCAGCCTCGCCGAACAGTACCTGTAAAAGACCGTCAAACGACTGTCCGGCAGCCCGATCGCACCTTTGAAACCAATGCCCATCATCCGAACGACCCAAACCATCCGCTACTTCCAAGGAGTTCCCATCATGACCATCTCGACCAACACCGAAGCCCTCAACGCCACCGCTCTCGCCACCCGCGCCATCCACGCAGGCCAGGAACCCGACCCGACCACCGGAGCCGTGGTCACCCCCATCTACATGACCTCCACCTTCAAGCAGGACGGCGTCGGCGGCCTGCGCAACGGCTACGACTACAGCCGTTCCATCAACCCGACCCGCAACAGCTTCGACGAGCAGCTCGCCGCCGTGGAAGGCGCGAAATACGCGTTAAGCTTCTCCTCCGGACTTGCCGCCATCGACGTGCTGCTGCGCTCCACCCTGAAGCCCGGCGACAACATCCTGCTCGGCAACGACGTGTACGGCGGCACCTACCGTCTGCTGTCCAAGGTGTTCGTGCCGTGGGGCATCGGCCTCGACGTGGTGGACATCACCGACACGGCCGCCGTCTCAGCCGCGCTCGCCAAGAAGCAGTACGCGTACATCTGGGTGGAAACCCCGTCCAACCCGCTGCTCAACATCACCGACATCGCCGCCACCGCGGCCGTGGCGCACGCGCACGGCACCAAAGTGGTCGTGGACAACACCTTCGCATCCCCGGTATTGCAGCATCCGCTCGCAGACGGCGCCGACGTGGTCGTCTACTCCACCACCAAGTACATCGGCGGCCACTCTGACGTGGTCGGCGGCGCGGTGGTCCTGAACGACAAGGAAACACGCGACGCGGTGGCCTTCCTGCAGAACGCGGCCGGCGCGGTGCCCTCCCCGTTCGACTCCTGGCTTGACATCCGAGGCCTCAAAACCCTCGACCTGCGCGTCAAGCAGCACAGCCGCAACGCCATGAAAGTGGCCCAGTGGCTCGAAACCCGCCCCGAAGTGGAACGCGTATGGTATCCGGGGCTCGAATCCCACCCGGGCCACGACATCGCGGCACGCCAGATGCACGGCGGTTTCGGCGGCATGATCTCCATCCAGATCGCCGCCGGTTTCGAAGCGGCCAAGAAGTTCGCCGGAGCCACCGAAGTGTTCACCCTGGCCGAATCCCTGGGCGGCGTGGAATCCCTGATCGAGCATCCGGGCGCCATGACCCACGCCTCCGTGGCCGGCACCACGCTCGAAGTGCCCGCCAACCTGATCCGCCTGTCCGTCGGCCTTGAGGACGCGGACGATCTGATCGCTGACCTGGAGCAGGCGTTCCGCCAGATCTGAATTCCCTATTTCCGATAGAAGCATGAAACGGCCGGCATGGGCAAGACCCGCGCCGGCCGTTTCGCTCTCCGCGGTCAACGCACGGCATTGCTACACTTGGAAACCATGACGCAAGCTGTTGATTCCGCCGATTCCGTAGACCCCCGCGCATTGGAGGCGCTGAACCGCTATTTCGGCTACGATTCGTTCCGTCCTGGACAATCCGGCATCGTCTCGGCCATCCTCACCGGACACGACGTGCTTGGCGTCATGCCCACCGGCGCCGGCAAATCCATCTGCTATCAGATTCCCGCAGCGATCCTGCCGGGCGTCGCCATCGTCATCTCGCCGCTGATCTCACTCATGCGCGACCAGGTCGACGCCCTGAACGACGTGGGCCTTCCGGCCGCGTTCATCAACACCACTCAGACGCCGGACGAACAGGATCTCGTCTTCGCGCAGGCGCTCTCCGGCCAGATCAAACTGCTGTACGTGGCGCCGGAACGTTTGGAAACCGAACGATTCCGCAACTTCGCCGTCCGTGTGCCGATCTCGCTCGTCGCCGTCGACGAAGCGCACTGCGTCTCCCAATGGGGGCAGGACTTCCGTTCCTCATATCTTGGCATCGGCGAATTCATCGCCGGACTGCCCACACGTCCAACGGTCGCCGCGTTCACCGCCACCGCCACCGAACGCGTGCGCCGCGACATCGTTTCGATTCTGGGCCTGCACACACCGTCCATCACCGTCACCGGTTTCGACCGGCCGAACCTGTATTTCGACGTCATCAGCATGCCACGCAAAGACAAAGCATCCTGGGTGGCGTCCTACATCGCCAGCCATCCGGACGAATCCGGCATCGTCTACTGCGCCACGCGCAAGGAAACGGAAGCGCTCGCCGAATCGCTTAACAGCGCCGTCGCCGAATTGCGTGCCGCAGGGGGTGCGGATGTGTCGGATATCGGCACCATCGCCGTCGCCTACCATGGCGGTATGAGCGCCGACGCACGAGAGAAGGCGCAACGCGATTTCGTCACCGACCGTGTGCCCGTGGTCGTGGCCACCAACGCGTTCGGCATGGGCATCGACAAATCCAACGTGCGGTTCGTCATCCACCACAACATGCCCGAATCCATCGAAGCGTACTACCAGGAGGCGGGTCGCGCCGGACGAGACGGCGAACCAAGCCGCTGCACGCTGTTGTGGAACGAATCGGACATCGTCACCCGCCGCCGGCTGCTCGATTCGGATTACGAAAACGAACGATTGACTCCCGAAGAGCAGGAGGCCGTACGCGCGTCGAAACGCCGGCTGCTCGACGCGATGGTCGGCTACTGCCGTACCACGGACTGCCTGCACGCGTACATGACCCGGTATTTCGGCGAAACCGCGGGCGCGGCGGCGAAAACGGACGGCAAATGCGTGGGCGGTTGCGCCAACTGCGAGCACACATTCGAAACCATCGACGTCACCGACATCGCCCGAGCCATCAGCCGTTGCGTGCACGATGTGAACCAGCATGTCGGCAGCGGCAAAATCGTCAAGGTGCTGCGCGGCTCGAAGGCACAGGATCTAAGCTATCTCAACCCCGAAAGCCTGCCGTCGTTCGGCATGCTCGACGAAGTGCCGGAAGCGCGCATCCGCGACGTGCTGAGCCAGATGGCCACCGACGGCTTCCTGACGATCGCGGAAGGACGCCTGCCGATCGTCGGCTTCGGACCCCGTGCGGCGGAAACGGTCGCACCCGAATTCCATTACGACATCAAGAAGATCAAACGTGCTGACGCCCGTGCGCGTCGAACGCCCGACGTGTCCACTCCCGCTGTCGGATCGTACGTGCCGGATGACGGCGACGAGGCGCTATTCCAGAAGCTGCGTGCGCTGCGACTGGACATCGCGCGCGAACTTGGCAAACCGCCGTACATCGTGTTCTCCGACAAGACGTTGCGTGACATGGTACGGGTCAAGCCGATTACTGACGACCAGTTCCTTGCCGTCAACGGTGTGGGGGAAAGCAAGCTCAAACAGTACGGCGAACGGTTCCTGGCCGCGATTCGGGAGGATTCCGGCGACGAGGCTTGAACCGGCCATAACCGACACGCATGGCACGACGGTTGACGTTGAGCCCGCGAACCGTGAATAGTGGAATGTGAACACAACAACGAAAGGACAGAACATGGCGGAAGACAAGCCGGTGGTGGAAAGCTTCCAATTGGACCACACCAAAGTAAAGGCGCCGTATGTGCGCTACATCGATACGGAAACCGGCCTCCACGGCGACGTGATCTCGAACTACGACCTGCGATTGGTGCAGCCGAACGAGAACGCCATTCCGACCGGCGGGCTGCACACCATCGAACACACCATCGCGGTGCTGCTGCGCGAACGCATCCCCGGTTACATCGACTGCTCGCCGTTCGGGTGCCGCACAGGCTTCCACCTGCTGACGTGGGGCGAGCATTCCACCGAGGATGTGGCTCGCGCATTGAAGGAATCGTTGGAATTCATCGCCTACGAGGCCACATGGGACGACGTGCCGGCAACCACCATCGAAAGTTGCGGCAACTACCGCGACCACAGCCTGTTCACCGCCAAGGAATGGTGCAAGGACATCCTCGCCAAGGGCATCAGCTCCGACCCGTTCGAACGCCGCCTTGTGTGAGCGTTACCATGCCTGTGCGGTGGGCGTGGTAGTTTGGACGGCTGGAATGCTTGAGAGAGGTACACAGTCGAATTGAGGTGAAAGGGTTGAGCGAAACCACTTCCGAACGTCGGTTCCGTCGTGCCACCATGGATGATCTGCCTGTCATGCTGAAAATCTACCAGCATGCGCGTGAGCTTATGGCGGCCAACGGGAATCCCACGCAATGGGGAAACACGTTCCCACGTGAGGAAGTGATCCTTGACGACATTCGCCAGCAGCGCACCATGCTGCTGGTGGACGAGGCTGACGGCAAGGAGCGTGTGCTCGCCCAGTTCGCCCTGTGCACGGGCGAGGATCCCACCTACGCGCATATCGACGGCGCCTGGCTGGACGACGACTCGTATGTGACCATCCACCGCATCGCCTCGTCGGGAATCGTCAAAGGCGCGGCCAAGGACTGCATCAACTGGTGCATCGAACATTACGGCAACGTGCGCGCCGACACGCATCCGAACAACAAGGCCATGCAGCACGTGCTCGAATCGAACGGATTCGCCCGCTGCGGCCTGATCCAACTGCTTGACCGCCCCACCGATACCACGCGTATCGCCTACCAGCGTCACGAATGGTGATTGCGCATACATAGAAACGTAGAAAAAAGGACGTCTCCCGTAAAACTGCGGGAGACGTCCTTTTCCATATGAAGGGATGATTAGAACAGTCCCGGCTCGTTAAGCTGAGAATGCTTGCGGCTGTACGTGAAATACACGACCAGTCCAAGCGCGAACCACACGGCGAAACGCACCCACGTCTCCCAATTCAAACCGAAGATCAGAATCAGGCAGAAGATGATGGCGCAGATTGGCGTGAACGGCACGCCCGGCGCACGGAAGCCACGATGCGCGTCCGGCTGGGTCTTGCGCATCCACAGGATGCCGGCCGACACGATGATGAACGCGGACAGCGTACCGATGTTCACCAGCTCGAACAGCACGTTGATGTTGATGAAACCGCCGGCGATGGCCGTCAGAATGCCGAAGAACCACGTGCCCTTGAACGGTGTGCGGTACTTCGGATGCACTTCGCCGAAGAACTTCGGGAACAGTCCGTCGCGGCTCATCGCATAGCAGATGCGGGACTGGCCGTACAGCTGCACCAGCATGACGGTGGTCATGCCGATCAACGCGCCGAGGTTCACGATGAACGCCAGCCAGTTGAGGCCGGTCTCGAGAATCACGCCCGCCACCGGAGCGTCGATGAACTTCGCGAACTCCTTGTACGGCACCACGCCGGTCATGATGAGCGTCATGATGATGTACAGCACGGTGGACACGGCCAGCGAGATCAGGATGCCGCGCGGCAGCGTCTTGTTCGGATTGATGGTCTCCTCGGCGGAGGAGGAGACGGCGTCGAAGCCGATGAAGCTGAAGAACACAATCGACGCGGCCGGCACGATGCCGTACGGCTGCGTCGAACCCGGCTGGAACGTGTAGATGCCATACGGGGAGAACGGTTTCCAGTTGGCGGGATTGATGTACCAGACGGTGCACACGATGAACAGCACGATGATGGCCAGCTTGATCATCACCATGATGTCGTTGGTCTTCTTCGTCTGGTTGATGCCGATGGACAGCACCCACGTGATGATAAGCACGATCACGAAGCCCGGCAGATTGAAATACGTGGTGACTCCCGGCGTGGTGCCGTACGCGGCGGTCAGTTCGACCGGCAGATGCAGGCCGAAGCCTTCCAACAGCTTGTTGAAATAGCCCGACCAGCCGGCGGACACGGTCGCCGCCTGCAACGCGTATTCCAAAATCAAATCCCAACCGATCACGAAGGCGATCAACTCGCCGAACGCCAGATACGCGTACGAATAGGCGGAGCCGGAAACCGGTGCCATCGCGGCGAACTCCGCATAGCACAGGCCCGCAAAACCGCAGCAGACGGCGGCGAGCAGGAAGGACACGCACAATGCCGGTCCCGCGGTGAGCGCGCCCTTGCCGGTGAGCACGAAGATGCCGGTGCCGATGATGGCGCCGATGCCCAGCATGGTCAGGTCGAAGGTTTTCAGTGTTCGCTTCAGCGGAGTCGATTCGGAGACAAGTTGGTCCACCGACTTCTTGCGAAATAGATCCATGGTCGTCAGATTCCCTGTGATTGTTTCAAAAATGGGCTGGACCGGACGGATTTCCGGGACTCTGGCACGCCTTAACGCCAGAAATCAGAAAGGCCGCGGCGATATGCGCAACAGCCTTGTGTATGGAAAGTGTAAAAAACACTGCCGGACAAAATCGTGAAAACATCGTGAATCGTCTCACCATATGTCCCTGATGTTCCATACCTGTCACATAGCGGCGCGACAATGGGAGCCATGACTTTGAGCGCAACACGTGAATGGGATTTCTCCTCCGAACAAGGCAAAGCGAACTACAAGGCCGCCCAGCGGCGGTATCCGGCGCAGGCCATCGTCGACCTCGCCGCACTGCGCGACAACATGCGCCATCTGGTGAGTGTCGTCGGCGGTCCGCATTCCGGCACCGCCGTCATGGGCATCGTCAAAGCCGACGCGTACGGCCACGGTCTGGTTCCGGCCGCGCTCGCCGCGCTCGCGGGAGGCGCCACATGGCTCGGCACCGCGCAATCGCATGAGGCGCTGCTGCTGCGCAAAGCCGGCATCGGCCCCGATCGCTGCCATATTCTGACGTGGGTCTACAGCGGCGCCGAAGTGCCGTTCGACGAGCTGGTCGACAACGACATCGACATTTCCGTCGGCTCGCTCGCCGGCATCGACGGCGTCGCCGCGGCCGCACGCAGGCTCGGCAAGACGGCGCGCGTGCATGTGAAGGTCGATTCCGGCTTCGGCCGTAACGGCTTCACGCCCGCCGGTTTCGACGCGGCGCTCGCCAAACTGGTGCCGCTCGCCAAGGAAGGCGTGCTGCACATCGTCGGCCAGTGGAGCCATCTGGCGGTCGCCGACGCGCCGGACGTCCCGGAATTCGTGGCATCCACCGACATGCAGGTCGAAACGTTCAAGGACTTCACCCGTCGTATGGAGGCGGCCGGCATTCCGCCGGAAATCCGCCACCTCGCCAACACCGCGGCGACGCTGTCCCGTCCGGAAATCCACTTCGAACTGACCCGTCCGGGCATCGGCCTGTACGGTTACGAAGCCGATCCGGCCATGGGCACGCCGTCCACGTATAGCCTGAAGCCCGCCATGACCCTGCAGGCGCAGCTCGGCACCGTCAAGGATGTGGAGGCCGGACATGGCATTTCCTACGGCCGCACGTATCTGACCCCGTCCGACACCTCCACCGCGATCGTGCCGCTCGGCTATGCGGACGGCATCCACCGCTCCGCCTCCGGATTCGACATGGAAGGCGCCAAGCATGTGACCAAGCCCGGCGGCCCGGTGCGCGTGATGACCTCGGAAGGCCCGCGCCTGTACCGTGTGTCCGGCCGCGTGTGCATGGACCAGTTCATCCTCGACCTGCACGGTTCCGCCGCCGAACTCGGCATCCACGAAGGCGACAATGTGGAACTGTTCGGTCCAGGCCGCGGCGAGGATTACGCCGAACCGACCGCGGACGATTGGGGTCATGCCGCCGACACCATCAGCTACGAGATCTTCACCTGCCTGCGCAACCGCATTCCGCGCCTGTACGAGCATGCCACGGACGTATTGTCCGCCGAGGACCTCGCCAAGCTCGACCCGGCAAGCATCCTGTAATCCCGTAAAAAGCGGCGGCAGCCGCCGCACCCATAGGAAGGCGGTGCATCATGACGAGCGAAGGATACAGCGCGTTCGACGAGGAGCGTTGGGCTCCGGAACCACCCAAATCCAGCTCCCGCACCGCCTTCCAACGCGACCGCGCCCGACTCATCCACTCGTCCGCATTGCGCAGGCTCGGCGCGAAAACGCAGATTCTGGTAGCCGGCACGGACGATTTCGCACGTACACGGCTTACACACACGTTGGAGGTCGCGCAAATCGGTCGACAGATCGGCACTTCGCTCGGTTGCGATCCCGACGTGGTCGACTGCGCCTGCCTTGCGCACGACCTCGGCCACCCGCCGTTCGGCCATAATGGGGAACGTGCGCTTGCCGAAATCGCCGGCAATATCGGTGGTTTCGAAGGCAATGCGCAAACCTTGCGATTATTGACGCGCCTCGAACCGAAAATACTGTTTCCCGACGGACGTTCCGCAGGCGTGAATCTGACGCGTGCCGCGCTCGATGCGGCCGTCAAATACCCGTGGACGCTTGCCGAAGCCGCCGCGCATCCGAAAGGGGAGCGCAGCGCGAAATTCTGCGTCTATCCGGATGATACGGACGTGTTCGCCTGGCTCAAACAACACGCGCCCGACACCACCCGCCGTCCCGTCGAATGCCAGGTGATGGACCTGTCCGATGACATCGCCTACAGCGTGCATGATGTGGAGGACGCCATCGCCACCGGCGCGTTCAATCCGGGCGTGCTGCATGAAAGCGGCGTGATCGACGCGGTCGTCGAGGACGCGCGCGCCTGGTACGGACCGCAATGGGACACAGACAAGCTGGTGGCCGCGTTCGCACGCATGCACCGGCGCGACACGTTCCCCCGGCTATTTCGACGGTTCGCGACGCGCGCTCGCCGCATTGAAGAACATGACCAGCAATCTGATCGGCCGATTCGCCGGTTCCGTGGAACAAGCCACGCGGGACACGTACGGCAACGAGCCGCTGACCCGATACAACGGCGATCTGGTGATTCCCGAGGAAACCAGTTACGAAATCGTGGTGCTGAAAGGCATCGCCGTGCATTTCGTCATGGCGCCCGGCGAACGCGAGCCGATGCACGGCGAGGAACAGCGGATCGTCGGCGATCTGGTGGACGTGTTCATGGCGGACAATCCCAAACCGTCCAGCGCGTTGGAGAACGTGTTCCTCGACGATTGGCGCGAGGCCGGCAGCGACGGCGAACGCCTGCGCGTGGCCATAGACCAGGTGGCGAGCCTGACCGACACGTCCGCCCTGACCCTCCACTCCCTTCTCTGCTGAACGGGGCTGGTAGGCTGGACCGTATGCCGGGAATGATCAAGAAGGAAGACATAGAAAAGGTCCGCGCCACCGCCGACCTGTATGACATCGTATCCGCGACCGTCACGCTCAAACCCTCGGGAACCGGCACATACGTAGGCCTGTGCCCCTTCCATGACGAGAAAACGCCAAGTTTTTCCGTACGTCCCGCGCTTGGCGTGTGGCATTGCTTCGGCTGCGGTCTCGGCGGTGACGTGTTCGGCTACGTCGAACATCAGGAGAACATCGATTTCCGCGACGCGGTGGAGCTGCTCGCCGACAAATACCATATCGAACTGCATTACGACAAGGCCGACAACGTGCCCGCGCACACCGGTTCGAAACGCGCACGCCTACTCGAAGCCAACGAGGCGGCGCAGGAATACTTCGTCTCCCAGCTGATGACCAAGGAGGCGCTCGCCGCGCGCAAGCTGTTGGACGGTCGCAACTTCAGCCAGGCCGACTGCCAGCGGTTCGGCTGCGGATATGCCCCCCAAGGATGGGATAACCTGGTGCGGCACCTTGCCGGCAAAGGCTTCACCCAGCAGGAGATGCTCGACGCGGGACTCGCCCGTCAGGGCCAGCGTGGCGTATACGACTATTTCCGTGGCCGCGTGACATGGCCGATTCGTGATTCGACCGGTCGTACGCTTGGCTTCGGCGCGCGCAAGCTGTACGAGGATGACACGATCAATGCGAAATACATCAACACGCCCGACACGCAGCTGTACCGCAAAACACAGGTGCTGTACGGCATCGACCTTGCCAAATCGGCGATTGTGAAGAAACGCCAGGCGGTGATCGTCGAAGGCTATACCGATGTGATGGCCATGCATCTGGCCGGCATCGACACGGCGGTCGCCACGTGCGGCACCGCATTCGGCGCCGAGCATGCGAAGATCATCCGCCGATTGATCGCGGACGATTCGTTGGGCGCCGTGCAGCTGGTTGGCCCCCTGAAGGTGGAGGGGCAGGCGTTGAGCTCGCGTGTCGTGTTCACATTCGACGGCGATGCGGCTGGGCAGAAGGCCGCGATCCACGCGTTCGGTTTGGACGCCGCGTTCTCGACGCAGGCGTTCGTCGCGGTCGCCGAAGACAACCTCGACCCGTGCGATCTGCGCATCAAACGCGGCAACGAGGCGGTGCGCGCGCTGATCGCCAATGCGCGGCCGCTGTACGATTTCGTGATCGATTCGGCAATCGACCGTTTCGACACCACGTACGCGACAGGTCAGATGGGCGCGGTCAAGGCGGTCGCCCCGCTGATCGCGCAAATCCGAGACCGTTCGCTGCTCGACCTGTACTCACGCAAGGCGGTACGTCGCATCGGCGTCGATCTGGACATCATGCAACGCGAAGTGGCGTACCAGCGTCGCAAACTGAACATGCGTGACGAGGACGCGTACGCGCCGAAACGTCGATTCCAAAACAATGCGGGGCCGTCGGCTGAACCAGCATATGCGGAACGTGGCGCGAATCCGTATGCGAATCCCGCCGCACGCAAGGCGTTGGAGCATCGCGACGCGGCCGAGCAAAGCTACTATCGCATCGACGACGCCGTGTTCATCTGCGAACAGCAGTTCATGGCCACGCTGATCCAGGTGCCGTTGGCCGTCGATCCGACGATGTTCGCCAGCCTGACCTTGTCGAGTTTCATGACGCCGGTGTTCCGCACGCTGTTCCAAGCGGTCGCCGCGGCGGGCGGGCTTCCAGGGGAAGACGTGCCGCAGGGACTGTGGATGCACAATCTGACGAAGGCGGGCGGTCCGATGCTTGAATCGGTCATCAACGAGCTGGCCGTCATGCCGCTGCCATTGCCGCCGAGCGAAGCGGACGCGAACCGCAATACAGGCGAGTCGCAGGAACAATCGGCGCAATTGCGCAAGCCGACGCAGGAGGAGCGGCGGTACGCGTCCGAACTGATTGTCAGACTGCTTGATACCGGCATCATGCGCAAAATCGGCGCGGCCCAGCGCCGCATGGCGCAACTGCCGGACGGTGCAGAGAAAATCGAACTGCTCGGACAGATCACCAAACTGGAAACGCTGCGCAAGGACCTGCAGTCGCGTGTTTTCGGCAACAACGTTGCGTGACACGCCCATATGGTGAATCGAAGGCGAACGGAAGATGATTTTTAGACAAAATCTTGGCGCACGCGGGGTTAATTTGTGAAGATTTGCGGGCCTTGTTTTCGGTTTCGCCGGTTTGCAAAAGCATGCGGCAGTAAGCAATAGTGGATGAAAATCGTTGGAATGGTCGGAAAAGCAGCACGCCGAGGGTTCGTGCTAGTCGCATTTTTGGGTAAAGTGGTCTAGGCGTTTGCATGAAAATCGCTTGGGTTTTGCAAGGTGTGCAAGGCGGTTGCAAACGGGATTGACGGAGGAATGCATGCGGCGATTGGTCGTCAAGGTCCTGAAGAACGAGACCATTCTCGTAGTCGCTTCCATACTCGCACTCATATCGTGCTTCATCGTGCCGCCAGACAAGGAATACGCCGGCTACATCCACGCCAGCACCATCTCGCAGCTGATCTGTCTGATGCTTGTGGTGTGCGGCTTCCAGCGCATCGGCGTGTTCCGCATCATCGGCTCGCGCCTGCTGCATCACGTCAAAACCGCGCGTGGCCTGGTGCTCACGTTGATCGCATTGCCGTTTTTCTCCGGCATGCTCATCACCAATGATGTGGCGTTGGTCACCTTCGTGCCGTTCGCAATCGCGGTGTTGACGATGGCGCACATGGAAGAGCATGCGGTGCTTGTCGGCACGCTGATGACCATCGGCGCGAACGTGGGCAGCATGCTCACCCCGATCGGCAACGCGCACAACCTGTATCTGAAAGCGTTGACGGGCATGCCGACGTCCGAGATGATCGGCATCATGGCCCCGTATTCCGCTACCGCAGCCGTTCTGCTGATAATCATCACCTGCGTGATTTTCGGCAGCAAACCGGTTTCCGAATTTTCCGCGATCGATAGTTCCGGCATCGAACAGAACGTACTCGCCCCGCATTCCGACCGGCCGCAGCCTGACGAGATTCGCGTGACCGGCTACGGTGCCGGTTATGGCGGCTGGCGTACGATTGTGTATTCGGTGCTGTTCGTGGTCTGCTTGCTGGCGGTGAGCGATTTCATTCCGCTGTGGTTGATGTGCGTCATCGTGTTCGTGGCGTTCCTGCTATGCGACCGCCGCGTGTTCCGCAACGTCGATTGGGGACTGCCGCTCACGTTCTGCATGTTCTTCATCTTCATCGGCAACATGAAACGCGTGCCGGAATTCTACGAGCTGGCCGCCTCGCTGGTGGGCGCGCATCCGCTGGAAGTGGCCGTGGTGTCCAGCCAGTTCATCTCCAACGTGCCGACCACGCTGCTGCTGTCCGGCTTCTGCGACCAGTGGCGTGAACTGATCATCGGCACCAACCTGGGCGGCTTGGGCACGCTGATCGCGTCCATGGCGTCGCTGATCGGCTACAAGAACGTGACGCGCGCCTACCCGGACAAGAAAGGCCGTTATCTGGCCGTCTACACCGCGGTGAACGTGCTGTTCGTCATCGTGCTCGTCGGCCTGAGCTGGATTATCGAGTAGCGTTTGGCCGTCGACCGGTTTCCCTGACCGCTAATCTCAAGGTCGCCGGTTCGCACCTTTTGCTGGGATTGCATGAAAACCCTTGGAATCATTGGATTTCAAGGGTTTATTGTTACGTCGGCTGATGGTCTGGTGCTGTGATAATCTGTGCCGGGAAGCGTGTGCCGAGAAACGTAGGAAGGCTGAACATGCTGCAAGGATTGCTGGGAATTTTCTCCGGACTGATCACGCCGGTGCAGACCGCGGTGAACACGCGGCTCGGCCGTTCCATCGGCTCGCCGTTGCGCGCCTCGCTGGTGTCGTTCAGCATCGGCCTCATTGCGATGCTGACTTTGACGCTGCTGCTTGGCCCGTATCCGCTGATTCCCGCCACCGCGGCGAACGGCCCATGGTGGATGTGGTTCGCGGGCGTGTTCGGTGTCACTTTCCTGACCGGCAATGTGCTGCTGCTGCCGAAACTGGGCAGTCTCAAAACCGTGATCATGCCAGTCACCGGGCAGATCGTCATGGGCCTGCTGATCGACACTTTCGGCTGGTTCGGCACCACCGCGCAGCCGATTTCCCCGCTGCGCATCGCAGGCGCGGCGATCACGCTGGTCGGCTTCCTGCTTGCCGTCGCCGGACCGAATCTGCGATTGAGGCCTGCCATCGATCGTCCGGCTGGCGGTTCGGAAAATTCCGGCGATTCCGAAAAATCCGAAACTGACGGAAAAGCCGTACATGTGCCAGGTTCCGCGACCGTGCTGTGGAGTTGCGCAGGCATCGCGTTCGGCATGTGTTCGGCCGTGCAGACGGCGTTGTTGGGCAAGCTGGGCGTCGCGTTGGGATCGCCGGTGAAGGCATCACTCGCCTCGTTCGTGGTCGGTCTGATCTCGCTTGCGATCGTCGTCGCATTCGTCGACCGCACCTACAGCCTCGGCGACGCGCTGAAGAAAGGCAATCCGTGGTGGATGTGGGTAGGCGGATTGCTGGGTGCGACGCTGGTGATGTGCAACGCGTACCTGTCCGCGCATATCGGCACCGGCATGACGGTGATGCTGGTATTGCTCGGTCAGGTCGGCGGAGGATTGCTGGTCGACCGTTTCGGCCTGCTTGGCGTGCCACGCAAGCCCGTGGCCGGCATCCAATACGTCGGCGTGCTCGTAGCCATTGTCGGCATTGTGCTCAAGGCGATGTGATTGCCGTGTCGAGTTGGCAACCGTGTGCGAACTGACTATACTGTGTTTAGTTTGGCCCTGTAGCTCAGCTGGATAGAGCATGTGACTTCTAATCTCAAGGTCGCCGGTTCGAGCCCGGCCGGGGTCACCATCAAGCCCTCGCGTCGTTTCATGCGGTGCGGGGGCTTTCCTGTCCATTGAACGGCAAGCCATTGGCTTGCGAAGATAGGGGAGACCATGAAGCGAATCGTCGCGGGCATTCTGGCGCATGTGGACGCGGGCAAGACCACGTTGTCGGAGGCGCTGCTGTACGCTACCGGCCAAGTACGCAAACTCGGCCGCGTCGACCACGGCGACGCCTTCCTCGACACGGACGCCATGGAACGGCAGCGCGGCATCACCATCTTCACCGAGCCGGCCGTCATCGCCACGCCCGACCTCACCATCACCCTGCTCGATACTCCTGGCCACGTCGACTTCTCCGCCGAAACGGAACGTACGCTCGCCGTGCTCGACTACGCCATCCTCGTCATCTCCGGCGCGGACGGCATCCAAGGCCATACCGAAACGTTGTGGCGACTGCTCAATCGCTATCAGGTGCCCACATTCGTCTTCGTCAACAAAATGGACGCGCCTGGCGCCGACAAAACGCAACTGCTCGCCCAACTCAAGAAACGCTTCTCGGACGGCTGCGTCGACTTCACCGAGCCGATTGACGGCGAACGCATGGAGGAGATCGCCATGCAAAACGAAACGGCCATGGACGCGTATCTCGACACCGAAACCGTGCCGGACGAAACCATTCGCGCCATGATCGCCCGCCGTGAGCTGTTCCCCTGCTATTTCGGATCAGCGCTGAAAATGGACGGTATAGAACAGTTCGTCGCAGGTTTCGAACGGTTCGCGCAAGAGCCGCAATACAATGGCGAATTCGGCGCACGCATATATAAGGTGTCTCATGACGCGCAAGGCAACCGTCTGACCTGGCTCAAGGTGACCGGCGGCGAACTGAAGGCCAAGATGATGCTAAGCGGCACCGCGCACGCCGGCGACGCGGATGCGGTTGCCGAAGACGGCCAATGGCATGAGAAAGCCGACCAGGTGCGCGTCTATTCCGGCGCGAAATCCACCACCGTCGACACGGTCCCCGCAGGCACCATCTGCGCCGTCACGGGTCTGACGCAGACATTCCCCGGCGAAGGCCTCGGCATGGAGCGGGACGCCGGCAGTCCGGTCCTCCAGCCGGTGCTCACGTACACGCTGGAACCGGGGGAGTGCGACATTCACAAATGTCTCGTCGCCCTACGCGAACTGGAGGACGAGGATCCGCTGCTGCACGTCGTCTGGCAGTCTCGCCTAGAGGAAGTGCACCTGCAGTTGATGGGCGCGGTGCAGCTGGAGATCATCCAGCAGATCATGCACGACCGTTTCGGCCTGGACGTCACGTTCGGACCGGGCAGCATCCTGTACAAGGAGACGATCGCCGCTCCGATCGAAGGCATCGGCCATTTCGAGCCGTTGCGACACTACGCCGAAACGCATGTGCTGCTCGAACCGCTGCCGCAGGGCTCGGGCATGGCATACGCCACCGTGTGCAGCGAGGACGTGCTCGACCGCAACTGGCAGCGCCTCATCATGCAGCATTTCCAGGAACGCGAGCATCTGGGCGTGCTCACCGGCTCGCCGATCACCGATATGAGAATCACGCTGCTGACGGGCCGTGCGCATCTGAAGCACACGGAAGGCGGCGATTTCCGCCAAGCCACCTACCGTGCGATACGCCAGGGCCTGATGGAAGCGAAGAAGAAGGGCGATTGCCGTCTGCTTGAACCTTGGTACGGCTTCCGTCTGGAAGTGCCGCAGGACATGGTCGGACATGCGATGGCCGACATCCAGCGCATGTCGGGCACGTTCGACACGCCTACCGGCGACGGCGAATATATGGTGTTGAACGGCACGGCGCCGGTATCCGAAATGCGTGACTATGCGATGGACGTGAACGCGTACACGCACGGCCGTGGCCATTTAAGCTGCGTGTTCGCCGGCTACCAGCCGTGCCACAATGCCGACGAGGTGATCGAGAACATGGCTTACGATCCGGAATCCGACCTGGAGAACACGCCGGATTCGGTGTTCTGCGCGCATGGCGCCGGCTATCCGGTCAAATGGTACAAGGTGCCCGAATTCATGCATCTCGACTACGCGTGGGATGGCATGCGCGAATAGAACCGAAAGACAGACGGGTGGGAAGCGCCGATTGCTTCCCACCCGAGGCCTCTTGTCGGATACCGACAAACGGATAAACGAAAAGCCCCACCGAATCGGTGAGGCTTCATGCTGGAGCGGACAACGGGACTCGGACCCGCGGTCTCAACCTTGGCAAGGTTGCGCTTTACCAACTAAGCTATGTCCGCAAAGGATTCCTGCCGTGAGAAGCAGGCATCCAGTGGGTGATATAGGAATCGAACCTATGACCCCTTCCGTGTGAAGGAAGTGCGCTAGCCGCTGCGCCAATCACCCGTGGGATGTCTCCACCGGTTTCCCGGCTTCGTCATCCGCTTCGCGTGGGCGATACAAGATTCGAACTTGTGACCCCTTCCGTGTCAGGGAAGTGCGCTACCTCTGCGCCAACCGCCCGAAGCGAGTGCTAACTTACGTGGATTCTCGGCGGAATGCAAATCGTCGGCGTGTCGCGATGTTCACGTGAAGTTCGCCGGCCGTTCTTCACGCGGTGGGTTCAACCTGCGGAAACTCCAAGGTTTCCGTGTCGTGGTCCACGCCGCTCATGGCGGTCGTATCCGCATCATTGGTTCGCTCCGCGGTCTTGGCGGAGCCGTTCGCAGTAGGGTTTCCCGTGCCGACGGCGTGCGTCAGCGCGAGCCTCATCTGATGCCAGACCACGTTGCCATGCGTCGACTCGGACAGTCCTTCGTCCACGAATCCCAGCCGTGCGTAAAAATCGACCAGCCGTTCCTTGCAGGTGAGCACGAGGCCCTTGCGTCCGGCCTGTGCCGTGTCGAGAATCACCTGGCGCAGCAGATAGCTGGCGCAGCCGCGATGCTGGTAGACGGGTGCCACATCCACGCCGAAAATCATCTGCCAATCGCCATGCTCGTCATGCATATCGGCGTCGTCATACATGGCATCGGCAAGATTCGGCTCGTTTGTGGCCATGCCATCGACGAAACCAACCAACGTGCCGTCCTCTACACGCGAGGGGAACGGGGTATCGTCGTCATCGGTGTTGACCAACAGCCAGAAATGGTCCGGATAAGCGGCCACGCGTGCGGTAAGGCTTTCGTTGCTTGCGGCCTCCGCAGGTGGGAAGCAGGCGGCCTCCACAGCCTCGATCGCGTCCAGATCCTCCATCGTTGCATGTCGAATGAGCATGTGCATACTCTCTCGCAAGGCATACCCAATCTTCACATTTCGATATGCGCCGACGGCGCAATCCGCCAACATGCCATACTGTAGAAGAACCTTGGAGGGATCGCAGGACGACTGTTTCGCGATACCTGATAAGTCCTTATACGAAAAACCGATAACGAAACTGGCTCGTAGTGGCGAATAAAGCGATAGTATGAGCCGCGTTCGCCGGAACAAATACGAAAAATCCGTTGAGAAGAGAAGGAGGCGCGCGTGTTCGACTGGACGTTCATCTCGCACTACGCGCCGTTCTTCGTCAGCGGTGCCGAAATGACGCTGTTCATTTCCGTCTTCGGCATCATCCTGGCGATCGTGGTCGGCTTGGTCTGCGCCGGCATCGAGATCGCGCGCATCCCCGTCCTGCGGCAGGTCGTGCGCGTCTACATCGAGCTGAGCCGTAACACGCCGTTGCTGGTGCAGCTATACTTCCTGTATTTTGGCCTGCCGAAACTCGGACTCGTCTGGTCCGCGGAACTGTGCGCCATCGTCGGACTCGGCTTCCTCGGCGGCTCCTATATGGCCGAAGCGATGCGCGGCGGCCTGGAGACCATTCCGGAAGTGCAGCGCGAATCCGCATACGTGCTGGGCTTGAGCAAATGGCAGACATTAAGCCGCGTGGTCATTCCACAGGCCATCAGCACCTCCATTCCAGGCGTCGTGGCCAATGTGATCTTCCTCATCAAGGAATCGTCCGTGGTGTCCGCCATCGCGCTCGCCGACGTGATGTACATGGCCAAGGACCTGATCGGCATGTACTACGACACCTATGAGTCGCTGTTCCTGCTGATTGTGGCGTATCTGGTGATTCTGCTGCCGATCTCGCTGTTCGGCACTTGGCTGGAACGGAGGTTCGACTATGAGCGGCGCTGAGATTCTGCTCGAGCCGGGCGTGATTCCGCGCCTGCTACAGGGCCTGTGGGTCACGGTGTGGATCGCCGGTGTGTCCGTGGCGTTGTCCGTGCCCGTCGGCCTGATTGTCGGCTGGCTGATGACGATGAAAAATCCCGTTGTGCGAGTGCTGACCAGGATTTATCTGGATTTCATCCGCATCATGCCACAGCTGGCGCTGCTGTTCATCGCCTTCTACGGTTTCGCGCAGGCATGGAATTGGAATTTGGATGCGACCGGCGCATGCGTGTTCGTCTTCGTTTTGTGGGGCGGCGCTGAACTGGGCGATCTGGTGCGTGGTGCGCTCGAATCGATTCCGAAGGCGCAGTACGAGTCGTCGTACGTTTTGGGATTGAGCGGCTGGCAGACGTTCACGAAAGTGATTCTGCCGCAGGCGTTGCGCCGGCTGCTGCCGGCTTCCGTGAACCTTGCCACGCGCATCGTGAAGACCACGTCATTGGCCGTGCTGCTCGGCGTGGTGGAAGTCATCAAGGTGGGCCAGCAGATCATCGACGCGAACCGTTTCCAGTATCCGACGGGCACTTTGTGGATTTACGGAACGATTTTCTTCATGTACTTCATCGTGTGCTGGCCGCTGTCCATCGTGGCCCGCAGGTTGGAAAAGAGGTGGAAGCATGACTGAGCAGGCTGAACAGGTTACGCAGACCGCGCAAAACAGCGGGAAATCGCAGACAAGCCTTGAAATCAGGCATCTGGTCAAGCGGTACGCCAATGCCGACAAGCCAGTGCTGGACGACATCTCCTTCGACGTGCCCCATGGCAAGGTGTTCGTCATCGTCGGCCCGTCCGGATCGGGCAAGTCGACGTTGCTGCGCACCATCGCAGGTCTTGAGCCGATTCAGGGCGGCACCATCGCGCTGAACGGCGAGATTATCGAAACCGGCAAGCCGGGCACCGAATCGGCCGGCCGCAGCAAGCGCGGCAGCGAGCTGCGCACGCGTGTCGGCATGGTGTTCCAAAGCTACGACCTGTTCCCCAACAAAACTGTGCTCGGCAACATCACGCTCGCTCCGACGCTCGTGCAGAAGCGCGACAAGGCGGAGGTCGAGAAGGAAGCCATCGCTCTGCTGGAACGCGTCGGACTCGCCGACCGCAAGGATGCCTGGCCGCATGAGCTGTCCGGAGGCCAACGCCAGCGCGTGGCCATCTGCCGTGCGCTGATCCTGCATCCGGAAGTGCTGCTGTTCGACGAGGTCACCGCCGCGCTTGATCCGGAAATGGTGCGCGAGGTGCTTGACGTGATGCTGGAACTCGCCGATTCCGGCCAGACCATGCTCATCGTGACGCACGAGATGCAATTCGCACGAGCCATCGCCGACCAGGTGATCATGCTGGAGGACGGCGGCATCGTTGAACAATCCGACGACGCCGAAGCGTTCTTCACCAATCCGAAAACCGAGCGTGCCAAGCGTTTCTTGCACACGTTCGAATTCGACAGGCATCGCAGGCCGGCGGAAACGCCGACGGAACCGACGGGAACTTCCGCCGAGTAATCGCAAGTTTTGATAGCAGTCATCCGTACAAGAGAGGAGTAACCATGACCGCATCAATCATCAACAAGACAATCAAGAGCATCGTGGCCGCATCGGCCGCGTTGATCATGGCCGCCTCCGTGGCTGCCTGCGGTCCCAACGCCGCCACCCCGAGCGAGGAGAACAACGCCTCCAACGGCGGCGTCACCACGTCCAAGGTGACCGCCCGCTCCCTGGACGAGATCAAGAAGTCCGGCGTGCTCAAAGTGGCCGTCTTCTCCGACAAGGCCCCGTTCGGCTACATCGACAAGGACGGCAAGAACGCCGGCTACGACATCGTCTTCGCCGAGCGTCTCGCCAAAGATCTGGGCGTGAAGGTCAAGTACACGTCCGTCGATCCGGCCGCCCGTGTGGATGTGCTCACGTCCAACAAGGTGGACATCACGCTGGCCAACTTCACCGTCACCGACGAGCGCAAGGAGAAGGTCGACTTCGCCAAGCCGTACATGAAGGTCGCGCTCGGCGTGGTCTCCCCGGAGAACGCCGAAATCACCGACGTGAGCCAGCTCAAGGGCAAGACGCTGATCATCGCCAAGGGCACCACCGCCGAAAGCTATTTCGAGAAGAACGAACCCGACGTCAAGCTGCAGAAGTACGACCAGTACGCCGACGCCTACAACGCGCTGCTCGACGGCCGTGGCGACGCCTTCTCCACCGACAACACCGAGGTGCTGGCCTGGGCCAAGACCAACAAGGGCTTCAAGGTGGGCATCACCAAGCTCGGTGACGAAGACACCATCGCGCCGGCCGTGCAGAAGGGCAACAAGGAGCTGCTCAACTGGATCAACGACGAGATCGTGAAGCTCGGCAAGGAGAACTTCTTCCACAAGGATTACGAGGAGACTTTGAAGCCGGTGTACGGCTCCGACGTCAACCCGGATGACATTGTGGTCGAAGGCGGCCAGCTTTGATTCTTACCTGACCTGACGGCGGCCTGCCGTCCGTCAATCCTGTTTCCAAGCCTTCCGTGGCACACGCCGCGGAAGGTTTTTTCATGCCGATTCCGGGCCGGTTATGTCACATCCTTCGAAACCGTTTACAGTCCACGCGGGTGTATGTTTCCGGAGGTTTCGTACCATCCGATAACCCCTCATAAATAAACGCTATGGCGATTCGCACGTTGTATAAGCAACGTCGATAATCTCCGGCGCGTGGCGCTTTCCAAGACACGGTTAAGTAGGAACCAGCGATCGCGTGAACGGCACGCGGCAGGGAAACCACACCGAGGGGGTGCGCACCATGACCAGATTCAACACTCAGCTCGTCCACGGACTGCCGGTCAACGACAACAACACCGGAGCCGTGAACCCGCCGATCTACAACTCGTCCACCTATGCTTTCGAATCGGTCGGGACCATGCCCCGCTGGGATTATGCCCGCAGTGGCAATCCGACGCGCGAGTTCCTGGAGAAGCAGATCGCGCAGCTGGAGCATGGCACGCGCGGTTTCGCGTTCGGTTCCGGCCTGGCCGCCATCCACGCGGTGCTGTCGATCTTCCAACCCGGCGACCGTATCATCGTCGGCAAGAACATCTACGGCGGCACCTACTCGCTGTTCCACGAGTATTTCGAACGCTGGGGCGTCATCGTAGAGGAAGTGGGCACCACCGATTACAAGGCGCTCGATGCGGCGGTGTCCGGCGAATCCGCCAAGGGCAATGCGCATGGATGTCCGGCCAAGGCCGTGTACTTCGAAGTGCTCACCAACCCGCTTCTGCAAGTCAACAACGTGACGGCCATTGCCGGAATCGCCCACCGTCATGGCGCGATCGCCATCGTCGACAACACATTCGTCACCCCGTATCTGCAGCAGCCGCTCGACCAAGGCGCCGACATCGTCATCCATTCCGCCACCAAGTATCTGGCCGGCCATTCCGAAGTCAACGCCGGCCTCGTGGTGGTCAAGGACGATGAGCTGGGCAAGCGCGTCTACTTCGCGCAGAACCGTTTGGGTGGCGTGCTCGCGCCGAACGAATGCGATTCGGTGCGTCGCGGCATCCAGACGCTTGCCTTGCGCATGGACCGTCAGCAGGAGAACGCGCGTGCGATTTCCAGCTATCTGCTGCTGCACCCGTTGGTCAAGTCCGTGCATTATCCGGGACTGCCCGGTCACGAATACGAGCTGGCCTCCAACGGTCTCAAGGGCGGTGGTGCCGTACTGAGCTTCGAAGTGGTGCCGGGCGTCGACCCTGCGGACGTGCTCGACAACCTGCATATCTTCCGTCTGGCGGTTTCGCTCGGCGCGGTGGAATCGCTTGCCGAACTGCCGTGCCGCATGACGCATTTCGAACTGCCGCGCGAGGAGCGTCTGAAGGTCGGCATCACCGACGAACTGGTGCGTCTCGCAGTCGGCATCGAAGACAAGCAGGACCTCATTGAGGATCTCGGCCAAGCCTTCGACATCGCGTACGAGAACTATCTCAAGCGTCACGCCGGCGAGAGTCTGTTCACCTTCGCGCAACACGTATATGCCTGAAAGTTTTGCTATCGGTAGGGATTTGAATATTAACTGGCACGCTATCTCACGAACCGGACAGGGGAAAGCGCCCCTCTGTCCGGCTCGTGGGCGTATGTGGGTCAGCTCCTGGACAGGCGATGGTTGGTTCGTGGACGGCCCTTGCCCAGCTCGCGGACATTGTCTGCATACGATTGCATTCTTTGGTAAATTTTTACTCGGGTTCGGCAATGGTTGCAGAACCTACGAAAGGTCATGCGACAAGACCTTTAAAGAGAAACCAAAGAAGGGAGTAATGCCATGCCGTTCCTTGTAGCGCTCCTTGTCATTGCGCTGATCATCGCGTTCCTGTTCCTGTCCACGTTGTTCATCGTGCCGCAGCAGCAGGCATACATCATCGAACGTTTCGGCAAGTTCAACAAGGTCCAGTTCGCGGGCATCCACATCCGTATCCCGTTCGTGGACCGTATCGCCATGAAAACCAACATGCGCGTCAACCAGCTCAACGTGCAGCTGGAAACCAAAACCCTCGACAACGTGTTCGTCACGGTCGTCGCCTCCACCCAGTTCCGTGTGAACCCGGAAAACGTGGCCACCGCCTACTACGAGCTGCGCGACCCGGCCGGGCAGCTGCGCTCCTACATGGAGGATGCCCTGCGTTCCGCCATTCCGGCGTTGAGCCTCGATGACGCCTTCGCCCGCAAGGACGACGTGGCCTTCGACGTGCAGAAGACCGTCGGCAACGAAATGTCCCGTTTCGGTTTCACCGTTGTCAAAACGCTGATCACCGCCATCGACCCGAGCCCGCAGGTCAAGAACGCCATGGACTCCATCAACGCCGCCCAGCGTGAGAAGGAAGCCACCCGCAACCGCGCCGAAGCCCAGCGCATCCAGATCGAGACCCAGGCCGCTGCCGAGGCGGAGAAGACCCGTCTTCAAGGCGAGGGCCAGGCCAACTACCGTCGCGAGATCGCCAACGGTATCGTCGACCAGATCAAGAGCTTGCAGGCTGTCGGCATGAACATCGGCGATGTGAACAATGTGGTGCTGTTTAACCAGTACCTCGACGTGCTGCGCTCCTTGAGCGAATCCAACAACGCCAAGACCGTCGTGCTGCCCGCATCCACCCCTGGCGGCTACCAGGACATGTACAGCCAGATCACGCAGGCCATGGTGACAGCCAACGAAACCGTCGGCCAGCACTCGACTGTGCCGACACCGCCGCACGTCGCTCCGACGACGCCGCGTATCTGACACATGTTTGGTGATGCCTGCAGTCGTCGGGCATACGTTGATTGGCCGCAGGCATGTGAATCGCAGGAAAGCGAAAACGAAAAAAAGAATCCCTTCTTTCGTCGGGGAGCCACGTAGATGTGACGGAGAGTGCGGAAACGATGAAAGAAGGGATTCGTGTTGCAAGTGCGCCGTCGTACCACGACACACGTCTGTTATACGGAAGGCTTCGCTCGGACGTCAGGCCAGAGTGACAAGCTTCCCGGGAGAAGGTGCGTTGAGACATTCAGCAGCATGCGCTTCCATGGAACGGAGCTGGTCTTGCAGATCCATGACTTTCTTTTCCAACCATGCGATGGTCATGGATTGGGAGATGACGAGCAGGTCGCGCTGGTCAGCTGCGGCTTCGTTGGCAAACGATTGTGCTTCGGTCATGATTTGCGGATCTGCTTTCCACCGTGCGATGGCGCGTTCGATACGTTTACTGCCAACGATTTTCGGGTTAAGACCTGCGCTGGCGAAGATGCTGGTCGGCCCGTTGCCCCGTAAGTATTGCGCCATGCAACGCACTTGGAATTCCCTTGAATAGGTGATACGGTCCATTGATGCCCTTTCTACCGCGGGCAAGGTGTTGAGATAGTAGACTTCCGCCTGGGTGAAATGACGTTTCATATTGTTCCCCTTTGGTGTGAAACCGTTTGACATTCCACAATCTGAAGATTATTGCTGATGGTTTCATTTTATTTTTGACATTTTGGTCGAAAAGGTCATTTGGCACGAAACAAGGGTTTCTGGCACGAAACAACATGTTCCATATCGTTCAGGCGGGGTTTCTTGAACGGTTTTCGAGTTTCAGGCACGCGCGGACCGTGGCTTCAGGGTGTTCCCTTAAGGGTGGCGAAGCGCGGTGAAACACTTTAGACTTAGGAGCAATTATCAACATATTCCCAGAAAACGAGGAGGTGAATGTGCCGGTAGGTATCACATCCAACGTTGGGAAAACCGGTCGCGGTCCCATTATCGAGGTTAAAAACCTACGCAAGGAATATCCAGTGCTCGATGAGACCGTCGTAGCGCTGGAACGTGTCAATCTCGCCATTCCGCAAGGGCAGATTTGCTGTATCTATGGTGAGTCCGGATCCGGTAAATCCACCCTGCTCAATCAGCTTGCCGGCATGGAAAAACCAACTAAAGGTGGTGTACGTATTGCAGGTGTGCCCATCAGCAGGCTTGACGAACGGCAGCTGGCCGAATTCAGGCAGAAGCACCTTGGCTTCGTGTTCCAGTCGTACAATCTGCTGCCCAATCTCAATGCCATCGAGAATGTGGCCATGCCACTGATGTTCCGAGGCGTGCCGAAGCGTAAACGCGAGATGATCGCGCGTGCCATGCTCAAGCGGGTCGGCCTTGGCAAACGCATGAACCATTATCCGGCCCAGATGTCTGGCGGTCAGCAGCAGCGCGTCGGCATCGCCCGCGCTTTCGCGGCACGTCCGCAAGTGGTATTCGCCGACGAGCCGACCGGCAATCTCGATTCCAAAACCAAAACCGAAGTGATGGATATGATTTGCTCGTTCGCACGCGATTTCAACCAGACCATCGTGCTCGTCACACATGACGACAATATGGCGCAATACGCCGATCGCATCGTCACACTTCTTGACGGCCGCATCATCGGCGACCGGCTTACGTAACATTCACGACAACGCATATCGACAACTATGACGACAACAGAAGGGCCTTCCATGGGCAACAACACAAGAATCGCAACACTGCTCAACGGGGCAATCTCACTATTGGCGGTGGTCGCCATCACGTTGGTATGCATCGTGCCGACGGCGTTCGCCGAAGATGGCGCCAATACTTCCGATGCTCCGGGTGCGGGAGCGGACAACAGTGTTGAGCAGATTGCTGGGCCGGTGCCGAACATCATTATCACCAATTTCACCTATGGCGACGGGTCGGTGGCGGTCGGCAGCACCTTCAACCTCGGTTTCACCTTCCAAAACATGGGCAAAGTGGCGGTGAGCAACATGGTGGTCACCGTGGACGGCGGTGAGAATTTTGCCATCTCCGGCGGTACGAACACGTTCTACTACGATGCGCTGAATGCGGGAGCTGCGTTGACGCAGACCGTGCCGATGCAGACACTGGCCAGTGCGAAAAACGGCGCGCAGGGCATCGACATCAGCTTCAAATACGAGTACGTGGACGGTGCCGCACGCAGCTCCAACACTTCCGACATCAAAATTTCCGTACCCGTTTCGCAGCCTGATCGTTTTGAATTGAACGATCCAGTGGTGCCCAATATCGTCAACGCAGGTGAGGAAACTACTATCACCATGGATTACGTGAACAAGGGCAAGGGCGACGTTTCCAATGTCGAGGCGAGCGTTGAAGGCGACGGTATCACCGCCACGCAGGCCAAGCAGTACGTCGGCAATGTGGCGTCCGGCGCGTCCGGCTCCATTGGATTCGCATTCACTGCGGACAAGCCCGGCGAAACCGAGGCGAAACTGACGGTGACGTATGAGAATTCCGATGGACAGCCGCAGACCAAGGAATTTCCGGTGAAAATCAATGCCGTTGAAGCTCCTGTTCCGGATGATTCCGATACGGATGTTGACGTCCAGGATCAGAGCATGCCGGTCTGGGTGTGGATAGTGGCGGCGGCCGTTGCACTCGTCGTGATTGTATTGACGGTCGTATTGGTGGTCCGTCGCCGCCGTAAGAAGGCAAAGCAGGTGGCCGATGATGACGATTGGGATTGGGAGACTGCCGATCTTGGAGCCGATAAGCAGGGTAAATCTACTGCCATGGCTGCCGATGCGCCGACGCAGGTAATCGCCACGGCAGGTGGCACATCGGCCGCCTCCGTATCCGCAACGTCATCTTCCACTCCATCCGTCAAGGAGTAGGCATGCGATTTTCGGATATCGCACATACTTGCGCGCAGAATTTGCTGCGGCGCAAATCGCGTACGATTTTGACGGTGCTCGGCGTGATCGTCGGCTGCTGCTCCATCGTCCTGATGATTTCGATTGGACAAGGCATCAGCGAGCAGAATGAGCAGATGCTCAAGAGCATGGGCAATCTCAACGACATTACCGTCACAGCTGCCGGCGGCTCGGGCGCGTACGACAGCTCTGGCGTCGGTATGTCGAGTTTGTCTTCGTCGGACATGACATCATCGGATCAGCAGGCCAAGCTTGACGATGCTGCGGTACAGACGTTCCGTGGCATTTCAGGCGTCGCAGCCGTGATGCCACAGCGGTCGGCGCAGAGCACCGTGGATCTCACTGCGGGAGCCGGATCCCGATACGTGGCTCAATATGCTTCTGTGATGGGTACGGATATGACCCAGCTTGAAGCATCGGGATACAAGCTCGTTCAAGGGCGTATGCCGAGGCGTGCCGGAGAAGTATTGCTCGGCAAATACGCGGCATACCAGTTTATGGATAAGTATCGTTCCGATGATGACTCCAGGCGTATCGCTCCCGGTGATTATGAGTGCGATGAGAACGGTTGCAAGGAGAGCGAGGGGGAGAAGCCGTTCTTCGACGTACTGACCACGAAACTCAATTTGATTACCGGAGCCGATTATCAAAGCCCTGACGATTACCGCAAAATAGGCAGCACTTCGATGAGTTCCACCGATTCAGGCGACGGCGATGGTATTGCCAGTTCGCAGAATCCTGTGGTTTCCATGCCTCTCACCGTGGTCGGTGTGTTGGACGCTGCAACCAATAATTACGATGCATTCAGCTCCGGTGTAGTCATGTCGCTGGAGGATATGGACACATTGCAGGCCAAAATCGACGGCAAAACCAATACCACCAGCCGGACCAAAACAAACTACGACCAAGTGGTGGTGCACGCTCAAAATATCAAGGATGTGCCGGGTATCGAAGCGCAGATCAAAATGTCTGGCTACCAAACCACGTCCTTCGAACAGACCCGCAAGGAGATTGAAAAGCAGAGTCGTGGCATCCAGCTCGCATTGGGAGGCATTGGCGCGGTGTCATTCCTGGTGGCGGCCATCGGCATCGCCAACACCATGATTATGTCCGTGTCGGAACGCACTCGGGAAATCGGCATTATGAAGGCGCTCGGCTGCTATGTGAATGATATTCGCACGATGTTCCTATGTGAAGCAGGTGCCATCGGTCTGGTCGGTGGACTTATCGCCTGTCTGATTTCCGCCTTGGGGTCGCTGAGCATCAATCTGCTGTCGTTTGGTGGATTCAGTATGGAAAACGTAGGCAAAGCGATTATGGGCGGTGACGACGTGAACCGAATCTCCGTGATTCCATGGTGGCTGTTTGTCGTGGCCGTGTTGTTTTCGATTCTGGTGGGCATACTCGCCGGTTTTGGGCCAGCTAATAAGGCTGTGAAGATTCCTGCGTTGGACGCCATCAAGAACGAGCAATAGCGATTGCGATTGACAATAATGCTTATGGTCGGCCATGTGCTGTTCAGCGTGGGCCGGCATTTCGCGATTGTTCAACGTTCCCTGTCGATTTTTGACGGTGCCGGCTAGTTGCGTGATTAACGGGCCAAGACGCGGCGAATGCGATCAGCCACCGCTTCCACAGTCAGCCCGTAACGTTCGTCAAGCTCGGCAAGGGGCACACGATCGGTGAATTCTTTCGATGCGCCGAAATTGAGCGCATGCACAGTGGCTGCTTTCGGATTAGTGGAATTCGCGTAGAACGCGGTCACTTTCTCACCCCAGCCGCCTTCCAGCTGGCCATCCTCCAAGGTGACGACCACACGATGGCCGTCGGCAAGCACGTCCAGCAGCTCGCCATCCATCGCGGAATACTGCTGCGCGTCGATAAGCGTCGCATTGATATCGTCGTCGTTTTCGAGCGTTGCCGCCACCTCGGCCGCCAACGGCAGTGTATTGCCCAAGCCGAGAATCGCCACTTCACGTCCCGGACGCACAATCTGGTACCGCGTGAAAGGGCAATCGCCGGTAATATCGATCGTCGTCTCGTGCGTGTCGGCACGTTCGGCCGGGTCGAACGCCATATCGGCGGAACGCTCCATGGCAAGAATCTGCTCGCCGGGCATGCGGATAGCCGTCACACCATGATCAGACGGCCCCGTGGCCCATGCAAGCATGTCCAGCATCTGCTCTCCGCTGGTCGGTGCCAGACAGGTCACATCAGGCGTGTTGGCGAACATCGTCATATCGAACGTGCCGGAATGTGTATTGTCCGCGCCGGAAATGCCCGCTCCGAAAATCAGCAGCGTCGCCGGAACATGATTCAACGCCAGCTCCTGCTGCAACTGGTCGTAAATACGCTGGAAGAACGTGGCGGAAGTCGCCAGAACCGGCCGGCCTCCAGCCTTCGCGATGCCTGCGGCGAACGCGGCCGCATGCTCCTCGGTAATGCCGGTGTCCACATAATGCGATCCGGCACGTTCACGGAAATCACGGGTGATGCCATTCGAACCAGGGGTGGCGGGGGAGATGACCACCAGTCCCGGCTCGTTTTCGAAACGGGACTCCAACGAAGCCATGGCCATCTGACCGTAGTATTTGCGCGCGTCAAGCGGCTTGCCGAGCGCGCTGTCCGGATCCTGCCAATGATTCGCCTCGCATTGGCCGGCATGCGGCTGCGGATTGGTCTGGTTGCATCCGTCGGAACCATCCTGCGCCTCGGTCTCATCGCTGAAACCCAAGCCCTTGGTGGTGTGGATATGCAGCACGACGGGATGGTCGATATCCTTCAAGTCTTCAAGCGCCGCGACCAGCGTGTCCACATCGTTGCCCTGCTCCACATAACGGTAGTCAAGTCCGAACGCCTTGAACAGATTCAGCTCCGCGGTTCCGTTCGACGCGCGCAGACGGGCAAGATTGCCGTACATGCCACCGAAATCCTCGGCGATCGACATCTCATTGTCGTTGACGACGATGATGAGATTACCGCCCTGTTCGGCAGCGTTGTTCAGTCCTTCGAAAGCGATCGCCGAGCTCAACGAACCGTCGCCGATGATGGCGATGACGTTGCCGATTTCGCTTGCTCCCGCAGCGGTATGTTGCATATCACGTGTTTTGGCAAGACCGCAGGCAAGGGAGATGGACGTGCCGGTATGGCCCAGCACGAAGGAATCATGCTCGCTTTCCAACGGATTGGTGAAACCCGTCACCTCGCCGAACCGCGACTCGTCCAGATACGCCTCGGCGCGCCCGGTAAGCATCTTGTGCACGTAGCTCTGGTGGGAGACATCGAAAACGAAACGGTCACGTGGAGAACCGAACACGCGGTGCAACGCCACGGTAAGCTCCACCACGCCAAGATTCGAACCGATGTGGCCACCATGCTTCCGGCCGTAATCCAACAGCGTGGAACGAATCTCCAGACACAGATCACGCAACTGTTGCGAAGAAAGGGCATGCACATCCGCCGGAGAATGAATCGAACCCAGTATGCCAGCGGTCATTATGCGCAACTGTCCTTCCCTGAACCTGTCTTCTTTACCGCGGAAAATCCTATCCCACTGTATGCCTCTGCCGGGGTGTCGGTTGTGAAATACCTGCAAAGTCTTCTCAACTGCGGCACAATGGAAACGATGAAATGAATCGAACCACCGAAAAACCGCGAAGGAGCGCTGACCATGAAAGCCGTATACGTAGCAGGAACCGATTATGACAATCCGCTGTCGCAACTCAAGGTGGGGGAGCTGGACACGCCCGAAACCAAGCCGTTCTGGAGTACCATCCACGTGGCCGCAGCCAGCGTGAACCACCACGACATCTGGAGCCTGCAGGGCGTGGGACTCTCCGCCGAACAGACGCCGATGATTCTCGGCACCGACGCGTCAGGCGTGCTCGACGAGGACATTCCTGTTCGCAAAGGGCTGAAAGCCGGAGCCGAAGTGGTGCTCTACACCTTCGTCGGCACCGACGGCGCCGGCGTCATGCCGGGGGAGCGGCGCACCATCCTATCCGAAAAATACGCGGGCACCATGGCCGAAACCACCCAAGTGCCCAGCGCCAACGTGTTCGCCAAACCCGCCAACCTGACCCTCGATGAGGCTGCTGCGCTCGGCACCAGCTGGCTGACCGCCTACTCACTGCTGTTCACATCGGCCAACGTGAAACCGGGAGACACCGTGCTCGTCCAAGGCGCGGGCGGCGGCGTGTCCACAGCGGCCATCCAACTCGCCCATGCGGCAGGACTGGAAGTGTTCGTCACGTCACGCAGCGAAGAGAAACGAGACCGCGCGATCGCCATCGGAGCCGACGCCGCCTTCGAAACCGGCGCGCGACTGCCGCATAAGGTCGACGCCGTCATCGAATCGGTCGGCGCGGCCACCTGGAGCCATTCCGTCAAATCCGTACGCCCCGGCGGCACCATCGCCATCTGCGGAGCCACCACAGGAGACCAGCCTGGAGCCGAACTGACCCGCATCTTCTTCCAGGACATTCGCGTGCAAGGCAACACCATGGGTTCGCGTGACGACTTCGCACGACTGCTCAAATTCGTGGAACACGCCGACCTGCACCCCGTCATCGACTCCACCTACGCGCTTGCCGACGCGCCCGCGGCGTTCCGCAAAGTGGTCGACGGCGACGTTTTCGGAAAGGTCGTGCTGCACATCGAGCCGAGTAAGTAAAGTAGGCGGTGTTCTGGAACACATAAGTCTACGTAAATCCTTCGGAGGTTTTGATGGCAGACAACAAGCCTGAAGTCGCGGTGATCATGGGATCGGCAAGCGATTGGGAGACCATGAAGCACGCATGCGAGATGCTCGACCAGTTCGAGGTGCCGTACATGAAGCAGGTGATTTCCGCGCACCGCACCCCGGAACTGATGGGTGAGTTCGCGCACAACGCCCGTGCCAACGGGCTGAAGGTCATCATCGCCGGCGCGGGCGGCGCGGCCCACCTGCCGGGCATGGTCGCGGCGCAGACCACACTGCCGGTCATCGGCGTACCGGTACGCTCCCACGCGCTGTCCGGCTGGGATTCGCTGCTGTCCATCGTGCAGATGCCGGGCGGCATTCCGGTGGCCACCACCGCCGTCGGCAACTCCGGCGCAACCAACGCCGGCCTGCTCGCGGTGAGCATTCTGAGCGCCACCGACGAGCGACTGGCCAAGGCGCTGCAGGACTATCGTGACTCCCTGAAGGAAAAGGTGGCTGAATCCAATGCCCAGCTTGTCTGAGGAAACCAACGGCCGTATCGAACGACTGATGCCCGGCGCGACCATCGGCATCATCGGTGGCGGCCAGCTCGGCCGCATGATGGCGCTGTCCGCACGCTACATGGGCTTCCGCATCGGCGTGCTCGACCCGACATCCGACTGTCCGGCCGCTCAGGTCGCGGATTTCCAAGTGACCGCCGAATACGACGACATCGCCGCCATCCGCGAACTGGCTGAAAAGTCCGACGTGCTCACCTACGAGTTTGAGAACGTGGACGCCGACGCCATCGACCAAGTGCGTTCCCTCGCGGCGGCCCCGCAAGGCACCGATCTGCTGCGCGTCACGCAGGACCGTGTCAACGAGAAGCGGTTCATCAACGACCATGGCACGCCCACCGCGCCGTGGAAGGCCGTCAACAGCGTCGAGGAACTTGAAGCGGCACTTGATGAGATCCACTATCCGGCTGTGCTCAAAACCCGTTCCGGCGGTTACGACGGCCACGGCCAGACCGTGCTCAAGTCCGAAGCCGACTTGGAGCAGGTGCGCGCCCGCGCCGACCATGACGGCAGCTTCCCGCCAAGCATTCTGGAAGGCTTCGTCGATTTCGCGTTCGAAGCGAGCATCCTCGTCGCCGGCAACGGCAAGAATTACGTGACCTTCCCGATCGTGCGCAACGAGCATCGCAACAACATCCTGCACATGACCATCGCGCCGGCCGAAGTGGACGAAACCGTGGCCAAGGAGGCGCACGAGCTGGCGTTGCGACTGGCCAAAGGCTTCGAACTCGCCGGTATTCTGGCCATCGAACTGTTCATCACCAAAGACAACAAGGTCATCGTCAACGAACTGGCCCCACGTCCGCACAATTCCGGCCACTACACCATCGAGGCCTGCTCGTTCGATCAGTTCGACGCGCACATTCGCGGCATCGCCGGCTGGCCGCTCGAACAGCCGCAGCTGCTCAAGCCCGCCGTCATGGTCAACGTGCTCGGCCAGCATGTGGCGCCGACCCGTGCGCTCATCGCCGACCATCCCGAATGGAACGTGCACGACTACTGCAAGGCGGAAGTGCGCCACGACCGTAAGATGGGGCACATCACCGTGCTGACCGACGACACCGCCAAAACCGTGGCCGACCTTGAGGCCACCGGCTGCTGGGACGACTTGAAGAAAGCCTGACATCATAGGTAATGAGTGAACATATCGTGCGGCAGACCCGCCAGAAAGACGCCATCCGCGACGCGCTGAACGGCTGCGACGAATTCATCTCCGCGCAGGAGCTGCACCGCAAGCTGGAAGACCGTGGCGAACATATCGGACTCGCCACGGTCTACCGGCAGCTCAACGCCCTGGCTGAAGCCGGCCGCGCCGACACGGTCCGTCTCGACGGGCAGCAGCTGTTCCGCCTGTGCGGCGATGACGGGCACCATCATCACCTCGTCTGTACGAACTGCGGCAAAACCGTGGAAATTGAATCGCCTTCCGAAAGCTGGCTGAAAGGCATCTCCGACAAGTACGGCTTCACCATCGAACGGCACACGCTGGAGGTGTTCGGCCTGTGCGAGGACTGCCGGAAGGCGGACAAGTAGCGGCTGTCTGCCGTATTTCCGTTGGAATCGTATCGCCATCGGCGCAATCCAATCGTAAAAATCGTAAAGAAAAAACGTTGGACGTTGTCTTTTTCAGACGCATATATGACAATAGGGCATTGCAAACGAACTAAGTGGGGTTATGCGTGACCAAAGCAACATCGAAAAACGAGCCGATTGAGGAGCTCGACATCGCTACCGTGGACCCGATGGCCAAGAAAGCGGGCAAGGAGTTCCCCGGCTGGCTCTACGGCGTGCTATTCGTGCTGTTCGATGCGGTGGGCGTTGCCGCCCTGCAGATCGGTGTCAGCGAATCCGCCACTCGAGTCCAACTATCGAACAACATGTGGCTCACCGGTTGGGGATTCGTCGGCAAGATGTTCACCAGCGCCAATTTCGTGGCGGTGCTGAACCTCATCCTATGGGGCGTCCTGTATGTCATTCTGCTGATGCTCACCAATCGTTTCTGGGTGGCCACGCCGGTTTTTCTGGCAGTCACGTTCATCATCGCCGTGATTGAGCATTTCAAGGTTTCAATACGATACGAGGCGATTCTGCCAAGTGATTTGAACTTTCTGAAGGCCGACGCCGGCAATCTGATGAGTTTCATGCCGTCCGGCGCGCAATGGACCATTCTGATCGCGGTGGCGGCGTTTGCCGCGTTCGTGGCGCTGTTCGTCTTCCTGAACCGCCTCGACGCGCGTCACGGCAGACTGTTTCGCGGCTCCGATAAGCGATCCCGCTCCGTGAACGCGATCGCAAGACTGCTGCTGATCCTGCTTCCAGGCCTGTTCTTCACGCTGTATTCGATGCAGGTGAGCACCGTCGGCTCGTGGGCCAAAGGCTTCGCCACCGTCATGGGGGACAAGCCCTCCATGTGGGACTCCGTATACGACGCCCAGCGCAACGGGCCGCTGGTGGCGTTCACCCGTCAGCTCAACCCGAAAGTCATGGTCAAGCCGGACGACTATTCCGAAGAGACCATGAAGCAGGTCGCGGCCCGCTATGAGAAGGCCGCGAAGAAGATCAACGCGAAACGTTCCGCGAACATGACCGACAGCACCGTCATCTACGTGCTGTCCGAATCCTTCTCCGACCCGTCCCGCGTGCCGGGACTCAAAGTCAACAAGGATTCCATACCGAACATCCGCAAGATTAAGCAGAATACCACGTCCGGCCTGATGCTGTCCTCCGGATACGGCGGCGGCACCGCCAATCTGGAATACATGGGACTGTCCGGCCTGAGCATGGCGAATTTCGATTCCTCCCTGACCAGCCCATACCAGCAGCTGGTGCCGAGCGAGCATTGGACGCCGACCATCAACCAGATGTGGGGCGCGTCCAAGAACTCCATCGGACTGCACCCGTACGAGTCGTCCATGTATTCGCGCGCCACCAACTACAAGAAGTTCGGCTTCTCGCATTTCTACACGCTGACCGGGCCGGACGTCATCTCGCATCAGGACAAGATCGACGATTCGCCGTACGTCTCCGACGAGGCCACCTACCAAAGCACGCTGGAGGAAGTCAGGAAAACCAAGTCGAACCAGTTCCTGCAGGTCATCACCATGCAGAACCACATGCCCTACCATGACTGGTACAAGCACAACGACTTCAAAGCCTCCTCCACCACGGGAAAGCCGTTGAAGGACGACGAGAAGGAATCCATCGAAACCTACCAAAAGGGCGCGTCCCTGACGGATGGGGCGACCGCCGGATTCCTCAGCGAACTCGACAAGCTCGACAAGCCGGTCACCGTGGTCTTCTACGGCGACCATCTGCCGGGCATCTACTCGTCGGCTTCCGCTGATGACGGCAACTCGCTGGCGTTACATCAGACGGACTACTTCATCTGGTCCAACAAAGCCTCCGGCACGCAAGGCAACAAGATCGACAACGCCGAATACTCGTCGCCGAACTTCTTCGTGGCCCAGGCGGCCGAGCACATGGATGCCAAAGTTTCCCCATACCTGGCGTTCCTCACCGAAATGCATTCCAAGATCTCCGCCATGGAACCGCCGGTCGTGAACAACATCCAAGGCTGGGACCGCATCCCCGAAGGACAGAACATCTATCTGGACTCCAAGGGCGAGCCCATGGCCGAAGACGATTTCGACGCCGAAACCAGACAGCTGCTGGCCGATTACCGGCTCATCCAATACGACATCACCACGGGGAAGAATTATCTGAAAAACACCTCGTTCATGACCCTGCCGTAACGAGGACGGCGCGCCTTCCGCACGGCACTACACTCGACGTACCTTTGTACGCCTTCGTGTCGTGCCGCGTGGAATTCGCGCGCGTCTGAGAATACGCTAAGGGGCTTGTTCCAATTATGGAACAAGCCCCTTAAAACGTTTCACGGCGTCAGCATGACGTCACATCATGCGTTCAACGCCTTGAAACCGATGTCGTGACGGTAGAACATTCCCGTCGTGTCAAGCTTGTCGATGATGCCGTAGACCTTGTCCTGCGCGGTTTTGATATCGGCCGCGGAGGTCTCCACGAAAAGCACGCGGCCGGAATTCGCCACCAGGCCATGCTCGCCACGCGTCACGCCGGCATAGTAGACGTGGGAATCGTCGTCGACCTTGATCTCAGGAATCGCGGCACCCTTGACCACATTGGTCGGATAGCCGTCGGAAGCGAGCACCACGCCGAGAGTGGCATTGTCCTCATCCCAAGTGAATTCCGGGGTCTCATCGTTCAGAATGGCGTTGATGCCGGCACCGAGATCGGACGTGAGCTTCGGCAGCACCACTTCGGTCTCTGGATCGCCGAAACGCGCGTTGAATTCAATGACCTTCGGTCCGTCGGCGGTGGCGATGAGGCCGGCGTACAGAATGCCGGTGAACGGCGTGCCCTCGTCGGCCATGGCCTGAACGGTCGGCTTGACGATGGTTTCGATGGCGGTGTCGATCACATCCTGACCGATCTGCGGAACCGGGCTGTAAGCGCCCATGCCGCCGGTGTTCGGCCCCTTGTCGCCATCGTAGGCACGCTTATGATCCTGCGAAATCGGCATCGGCCAGAAATCGGTGCCGTTCACAAAGCTCATCAGAGAGAATTCCTGACCCTCAAGGAAATCCTCGATAACCACCTTCGCGCCGGCGTTGCCGAAGCGGTGGTCCACGAAAATGTCCTCCAAAGCGGCGATGGCGGTCTCCTCATCCATCGCCACGGTCACGCCCTTGCCTGCGGCCAGGCCATCGGCCTTGATGACGATCGGCGCGCCATGCTCGCGCACATAAGCGGTGGAACGCTCCAAATCGTCGAACGTCTGGTACTTCGCGGTCGGAATGTCGTGACGTTCCATAAGCTGCTTGGCGAAGTCCTTGGAACCCTCGATCTGCGCGGCGGCCTTGTTCGGGCCGAACGCCTTGATGCCGGCGGCCGCGAAATCGTCGACGATGCCTTCGATAAGCGGCACTTCCGGTCCGACGAACACCCAATCGTAACCATTGTTCTTCACGAAATCGATGAGCGCCGCATGATTGGACGGGTTGAGCTGCGTGGTGCGGATGCCGTCAAGTTCCATGCCCGGATTGCCTGGAGCCACAGTGACCTCGCTGACGCTGTCGCCACGCATGAGCGCGTGGGCGATGGCGTGTTCACGCGCACCGGAACCAATGACCAGAACCTTCATATTTCCTCCTGTTGTATCCCTTATGGGGAAGAGTGCCAATCTCAAGAAATAATATCGGGGGTGCCTGTTCGGCTACCCCCGTATGTTCGTTTACTGCAGTTCGACGTCCTCGCCGGTCTTCTTGACGATATTGCCCAGCACATAGCCGGCCTCGCCATTGGACTTCAGCAGTTCCATGGTCTTATCGGCATCTTCGGCGCTGACCGCCAGCACCATGCCGATACCCATGTTGAAGATGTTGAACATTTCCATATGGTCGATTTCGCCGGCCTTCTCCAGCACGTCGAAGATCGGCAGAACCGGCCAAGAGCCGAGGTTGATATGCGCCGCGAGACCATCGGGGATCATACGCGGGATGTTCTCGATGAAGCCACCGCCGGTGATGTGCGCGACGCCCTTGACCACGCCGGCCTTGAACAGCGGGGACAGCGTCTTGACATAGATCTTGGTGGGGGTGAGCAGCACGTCGCCGAGCTTCTCACCGCCGAGCTCATCCAGCTGGGTGTCGACGGTGTATCCGGCCTGTTCGAACAGGGCCTTGCGCACCAGGGAGAAGCCATTGGAATGCACGCCGGTGGAGGGAAGGCCGATCAGCACGTCGCCTTCGACAATCGAGGAACCATCGACTATGGCGGACTTCTCGGCCACGCCCACGGCGAAACCGGCCAAATCGTACTCGTCCTCGTCGTACATGCCCGGCATCTCGGCGGTCTCGCCGCCGATCAGGCCGCAATCGGCCTGCACGCAGCCGTCGGCCACACCGGATACGACCTGCTCAAGCAGGGCAGGATCGTTCTTGCCGCAGGCGATGTAATCCAGGAAGAACAGCGGTTCCGCGCCCTGGGCCGCGATATCGTTGACGCACATGGCCACGCAGTCGATGCCGATGGTGCTGTGTTTGCCCGCCATCTTGGCGACGACCAGCTTGGTGCCCACGCCGTCGGTGCCGGAAATCAGCACCGGCTCCTTGTAACCCAGGGAGGCGAGATCGAACAGGCCGCCGAATCCGCCGATGCCGCCGACCACGCCCGGACGATTGGTGCGCGCCACATGCGACTTGATGCGCTTGACGACTTCGTAACCGGCTTCGACGCTTACGCCGGCTTCTTCATATGCTTTTGGCATATCAAACCTTTCTTGGGTCTCAGTGTTCTTCTTGGGGTGAAGTGGTGGTGTACTCGTTGCCTTCGTACTTGCTCTTGTACAGGGCGAATTCGGGTAGTCGGACACGATCCTCCGGAGTGAGCGACTTCAGGAAGTCGGCTTCGTAATCGTCCAACGCGGTCGGGTAATCGCCATTGAAGTAGGCCACGCACAGGCCGCCATACGGTGCGTCCGCACCCAGACCGATGGATTCGACCAAACCGTCGAGGGAAAGGAACGCCAGGGAATCGGCGCCGATGTATTCGCGGATCTCCTCAACGGACTTCTTCGCGGCGATGAGCTCTTTGGTGGTGGAGATATCGATGCCGTAGAAGCACGGGTATTTCAGCGGCGGCGAGCTGATACGCATATGCACTTCGGCCGCGCCGGCCTCCTTGAGCAGCTGCACGATGCGCTTGGACGTGGTGCCACGCACGATGGAATCGTCGATGACGATCACACGCTTGCCCTTGACCACGCCACGAACGGCGGACAGCTTCATGCGCACGCCCTGCTCGCGCAGTTCCTGCGTCGGCTGGATGAAGGTTCGCGCCACATACTGGTTCTTGATCAGACCCATTTCGTTGGGCAGGCCGGCCTCTTCCGCATAGCCGGAGGCTGCGGACAATGAGGAATTCGGCACGCCGATCACCATATCGGCGTCGACCGGCGACTCCTGCGCCAGACGTGCGCCCATACGCTTGCGGGCGGAATGCACGTTCACGCCGTAGATATCGGAATCCGGGCGGGCGAAGTAGATGAATTCCATCGAGCAGATGGCCAGCTGCGTCTGATTCGTGTACTGCACGATCTTATAGCCGTGGTCGTCCACCACCACGATCTCACCCGGACGGATGTTACGTACCAATTCAGCGCCGACGACGTCGAGCGCGCAGGTTTCGGAAGCGAGCACATACGCGCCGTTCTTCATCTTGCCAAGGGAGAGCGGACGGAAACCGTTCGGATCGAGTGCGCCGATCATGGCGTTCTCGGTCATAATCAGATAGGCGAAACCGCCATGCACGATGTTCAGCGCTTCCTTGAGCTTGTCCATAAACGTGCGTTGCGTGGAGCGGCGGATGAGGTGCATCAGCACTTCAGTGTCGGAATTGGAATGGAAGATCGCACCCTCATCTTCCAGCTTGCGGCGCAGGGACAGGCAATTCGTGAGATTGCCGTTATGACACAGCGCCATATCGCCGTCATGGAAACGGAAGATGAACGGCTGGATGTTGTCGGTGCCGCCGGAGCCGGCAGTGGCATAGCGCACATGGCCGATCGCCCTGTCGCCTTTGAGTCGTTTGATTTCACGCTCGTCGCTGAATACCTGGGTCAGCAGACCCGTTCCGCGATGACCGATGAGATGACCGTTATCGTTGGAGACAATGCCGGCACCCTCCTGACCACGATGCTGCAGCGCGTGCAGACCGAAGTAAGTGAGTCGGGCGGCGTCCGAGTGGCCCCAAACGCCGAAAATACCGCATTCCTCGTGGATGTCTTCGAGTTCAGCTGACAAGCCAAAGCTCCTTCCAAAACCATGGAGACAAGGGGTTCGCTACCGTCCAACAGTATCAATGGGCGGCTACAAGAGTCGGGTTTTGTCCAGTTCTCAGACGGTATATGGAACCGGACATGCAATCGAACAGCCGTTCGAAAAAGCTGTTATGATGGAAGACGTTGAAAACGCGAATCACGGTCGTCGGGGTGCGGGAAGTCCCCCGTATGAGCCATTGCATGGAAGGAGCATCATGGCCGGACGGATATACGTGGCAATCGACCTCAAATCCTTCTATGCGTCCTCGGAATGCGTGGAACATGGATTCCCTCCGCTATCCACACACTTGGTGGTGGCGGACCAGGAGAGGACCGACAAAACCATCTGCCTTGCGATCTCGCCGTCGTTGAAGGCATACGGTCTGCCCGGACGCGCCCGCCTATTCGAAGTCAAAGCGAAACTGAAGGAAATCAACGCGGTCCGTCGCGCCGCGGCTCCAGGCGGTGTGCTGACGGGGAAATCGTATGATGCGAAGGCGCTCGCGGCCAATCCGAATCTGGCCGCTGACGTGTTCATCGCCAAACCGCGCATGTCTCATTACTTGGCGATGAGTGCGAAAATCTACGGTATTTATCTGAAATACGTTTCGGCTGAGGATATCCACGTCTATTCGGTGGACGAGGTGTTCATGGACGTCACCGGCTATCTGCGCGCCTATGGCAAAGGGGTGGAGGAGATGACCCGTGACATCATCCGTGATATCCACACCCAGACCGGCATCACCGCCACCGCGGGCATCGGCACGAACATGTATCTGGCCAAAGTGGCTATGGATATCGTGGCCAAACACATCCAGGCGGGGGAGGACGGCATTCGCATCGCCCGGCTTGACGAGATGTCGTACCGGAAATTGTTGTGGAATCACCGGCCGCTTACCGATTTCTGGCGTGTGGGGCGTGGGTATGCAAGGAAGCTCGAAGCGCACGGACTGGCGACCATGGGGGATATCGCGCGCTGCTCCATCGGGCGTGCCGACGAATACTACAACGAAGATCTACTGTACAAGATGTTCGGTGTGAACGCCGAACTGCTCATCGACCATGCGTGGGGTTGGGAACCGTGCACCATCGCGGACATCAAAGCGTACAAGCCGGCGGGGCACAGCTTGAGTTCCGGACAAGTGCTGACGGGACCGGTGGGTTTTGATGCCGCCCGGCTTATCGTGCGTGAAATGGCGGATACGCTGTCTCTGGATTTGGTGGCGAAGGGCGTGAAAGCCGGCAGAGTGGGATTGATGGTCGGCTACGACACGGCAAGTCTTGATCCGAAACGGCTTGGCAAGGATGTTTCCGCTGATTTGAAGGCGATTGCCGAACATGCCGCGGCAACATACGACGGCCCTGTTTCGATCGACAGGTATGGCCGCCGCGTACCCAAGCCGGCCACCGGGTCGATCGCATTGCCGGAGCCGACGTCGGCTACGTCGCGTATTTGCGACGCGGTCGATAAGCTTTTCCTTTCGATTGTCGACAGGCGTTTGCTGGTCCGTCGGGTGAATGTGGTCGCCGCCGATGTACTGACCGACGAGCAACTTGAGGAACGGCGGCAGGCGGCCGCGTCCGAATATACGCAGCCTGATTTGTTCGCCACGATGGAAGCGCCGGTGGATTCCGCTTCCGCTGATGCGGCCGAATGCGAGGCTATGCGTTCCGCCGCCGATGGTGGTTCCAAGGATTCGCCGCAAGGGGACGCCGAACTGCATATGCAGCAAACGCTTCTGGACATCAAACGCAAATTCGGCAGAAATTCCATCATCAAGGCCATGGATATGTTCGATGACGCCACAGGCCAGCAGCGCAACAAGCAGATAGGAGGTCATGCGGCATGAGCCTTACGGAAACCCATCGCTACGACGACATCATCGATCTGCCGCATCACCAATCGCAGACGCATGCCCATATGAGCATGCATAACCGTGCCGCCCAATTCATGCCTTTCGCCGCCCTGACCGGTTACGACGACATCATCAGACAAACCGCGCAATCCAGCGATGATGCGGTGGAACGCGCCAACAGGCCCGTCGATCTCGCCGAGGGTTACCTTTCCGCCTGAAGCGGCTGCTATGACGAATGTCGCGGATTGCTGTATATGAAAGGGTGGGTTCGGAATCATGAGATTTCGAACCCACCCTTGATTATGTGAGCGTGAAAAGAGTCTTGATGCTCAGGCGGTGAAGTACTCCACGCCGGCTGCGAACAGCGGCTGATCCTTCTCGCCGGGCACGTTCACGAACGTGCCGTTGCTGTAGCGCTCGGAGTGGCCCATCTTGCCGAACACGCGGCCGTCCGGGCTGGTGATGCCTTCGATGGCCAGCAGCGAACCGTTCGGGTTCACGTCCAGATCCATGCCCGGCACACCGTTCTCGTCCACGTACTGCGTGGCGATCTGGCCATTGGCCTTGAGCTGGGCGAGCACGTCGTCGGAAGCCACGAAACGGCCTTCGCCATGGGAGATGGCGATGGTGTGCATGTCGCCCACCTCGGTCTTCGCAAGCCACGGGGAGAGGTTCGATGCCACGCGGGTGCGCACCAGACGGCTCTGGTGGCGGCCGATGGTGTTGAACGTCAGCGTCGGGCATTCGGCGGTCATCGGCACGATGTCGCCGTACGGCACCAGGCCAAGCTTGATAAGCGCCTGGAAACCGTTGCAGATGCCGAGCATCAGGCCATCACGGTTGTTCAGCAGGTCGCGCACGGCCTCGGTCACGGCCGGAGCGCGGAAGAACGCGGTGATGAACTTGGCGGAGCCGTCCGGTTCGTCGCCGCCGGAGAAGCCGCCAGGAATCATGATGATCTGGCTCTTCTTGATCTCCTCGACCAAAGCGGCGGTGGACTCGGCCACGGCAGCCGGAGTGAGGTTGTTCACGATAAGCGTGCTCACGTCGGCGCCCGCGCGTTCGAAGGCGGCTGCGGAATCGTATTCACAATTGTTGCCTGGGAACACAGGGATGATCACGTGCGGCTTGGCCACACCGGTGCCGGTGTACACGGTCTTCTTCGGAGCGTCGAAGGACACGGTTTCAACGGTCTTGCCCTTCTCGTCGCCATTGGAACGGTACGGGAACACGGATTCGATGCCGCCCTCCCACGCGTCCTGCAGTTCGGCCAGATCCAGCGTCTCACCGGCTGCCGCGAACTGGTAGGCCTCGGTGGTCTCGCCGACCTCACTGACCTCAACCAGGTTGGATACGGCCGGAACCTTCGCGTTGTCGGCAAGTTCGATGATGAAGGAACCATAGGCCGGGGCGAACAGGTCGTCCACGCTGATGCCATCGGCCAGCTTCACGCCGATCTGGTTGCCGACCGTCATCTTGAAGATAGCCTCGGCGGTGGCACCGTAGCCAGGCGTGGACACGGCCAGCGCATCGCCGAAATCGGTGAGCTCCTCGACCGCGGAGAACACCTCCAGCAGCGCGTCCTTATCCGGCGTGAGACCATCGGCGTTATAGCGCGGGGCGATGCGGACCACACGGTGACCGGCACCCTTGAACTCCGGGGATGTGGCGCGCTTCATATTGCCCACGGCTACAGCGAAGGAGATCAGGGTCGGCGGAACGTCAAGCTGTTCGAAGGTGCCGGACATGGAATCCTTGCCGCCGATTGCGCCAGCGCCCAGATCCACCTGGGCCATCAAAGCACCCAGCACGGCGGCCATCGGCTTGCCCCAGCGTTCCGGCTCGTCGCGCAGCTTCTCGAAGTACTCCTGGAAGCTCAGGTATGCCTTCTCATGCTCAAAACCGGCAGCGACCAGCTTCGAGAGCGACTCGACCACGGACAGGTAGGCGCCCGTGAACTGGTTCTGCTCCATGATGTACGGGTTGAAGCCCCAAGCCATCGCGGAGGCGGTGGTGGTCTCGCCAAACACCGGCAGCTTGGCCACCATGGCCATGTTCGGGGTCAGCTGCTTACGCCCGCCGAACGGCATGAGCACGGTGCCTGCGCCGATGGTGGAGTCGAAGCGTTCGGAAAGTCCCTTGTTGGAGGCCACGTTCAGATCGGTGAGCATGGTGTGCATGCGTTCGGCGAGCGTGCCGGTCTTCCACGGGGTGGCGTAGCCGTGCTGCGCCTCGACATGCACCACCTGATGCTTCGGAGCGCCATTGGAGGCGAGGAACTCGCGGGACAGATCCACGATCGTGTCGCCGTTCCACACCATCGTCATGCGCGGCTCTTCGGTCACGGTCGCGATGACCTCGGCCTCGAGGTTCTCCTCCTTGGCGTAGCCCAGGAACTCGTCCACATCTTCGGCGGCCACGTCCACGGCCATGCGTTCCTGCGATTCGGAGATCGCCAGTTCGGTGCCGTCAAGACCCTCGTACTTCTTGGACACCTTGTTGAGGTCCACATACAGGCCGTCGGCAAGCTCGCCGACCGCCACGGACACGCCGCCCGCGCCGAAATCGTTGCAACGCTTGATCAGACGGCACGCGTCACCACGGCGGAACAGACGCTGCAGCTTGCGCTCGACCGGCGCGTTGCCTTTCTGCACTTCGGCACCGTCAAGCTCCAGCGATTCGACGTTATGCGCCTTGGAAGCGCCGGTGGCGCCACCGATGCCGTCACGACCGGTACGGCCGCCGAGCAGGATGACCTTGTCTCCCGGAGCCGGGGTCTCGCGGCGCACATGATCGGCCGGAGTCGCGGCCACGACCGCGCCGACCTCCATGCGCTTGGCCACATAGCCCGGATGGTAGATCTCATCCACCTGGCCGGTGGCCAGACCGATCTGGTTGCCGTAGGAGGAGTAGCCAGCCGCGGCGGTGGTGACGAGCTTACGCTGGGGGAGCTTGCCCTCAAGCGTTTCGGAAACCGGCACGGTCGGATCGGCGGCACCGGTCACACGCATCGCCTGATACACGTAGGAACGGCCCGACAGGGGGTCGCGGATGCAGCCACCGATGCAGGTGGCCGCGCCACCGAACGGTTCGATCTCGGTCGGGTGGTTGTGCGTCTCGTTCTTGAACAGGAACAGCCAATCCTCGTCGTGGCCGTTCACATCCACCTTCACCTTGACGGTGCAGGCGTTGATTTCCTCGGATTCGTCGAGGTTCTTCAGAATGCCGTTCTTCTTGAGCCACTTCGCGCCGATCGTGCCCATATCCATCAGGCATACCGGCTTGGCGTCGCGGCCCAGCTCGTGACGCATCTCAAGATACTTGTCGAACGCGGCCTTGACGGTGGCATCGTCGATCGAAACCTCGTCGAGCTGCGTGCCGAACGTGGTGTGACGGCAATGGTCGGACCAATACGTGTCGATCACCTTGATCTCGGTGATCGTCGGGTCGCGCTGCTCCTCGGTGAAATGCTCGCGGCAGAACTGCAGGTCGGCCAGATCCATGGCGAGACCACGGTCTTCGATGAACTGCTCAAGCTCGGCGTCGCTCATAGAACGGAAGCCGTTGATGACCTCCACCTTGCCTGGCACCGGCACCTGGGCCTTCAGCGTGGTCTTGACATCCAGAGAGGCTTCACGGGCTTCCACCGGATTGATCACGTAATGCTTGATGGCCTCGACGTCGGCTTCGGAAAGCTCGCCTTCCAGCGCATACACCTTGGCGGAACGAACCGTCGGACGCTCGCCTTGGGAGATCAGCTGGATGCACTCGCTGGCGGAATCCGCGCGCTGGTCGAACTGGCCGGGCAGATACTCCACCGCGAACACGGTGTCGGAACCGAAATCAGGCAGGTCGGCGTAGACGTTGTCCACCTGCGGCTCGCTGAACACGGTCGGCGTGGCCTGGGCGAACAGCTCCTCGCTGATGCCTTCCACGTCGTACCGGTTGACGAGACGGACGTTCTTCAAAGCTCCGATGCCGAGAATGGTGTGCAACTCGTTGGCGAGCTGCTGGGCCGCGACGTCAAAGCCCGGCTTCTTTTCCACGTACACGCGAAAAACCATGGTCAACTCCTTGAAAAAGAGGGGTTATTGGATTTGGATTGACAAAAGAATGAAGGATTGCGATATAACAAGGAAGCCCGCATCCGGCTTTCGCTTCAGATGCGGGCTTGCAAACGCATTACTCTGCGACTTCGATGCCCTCGGACTTGGCGAGCTCGGCCAAGCGGCTTTCGATCTCCTCGTATGCCGGGATGATGTCGCCCAGGTCGCGGCGGAACAGGTCCTTATCAAGATGCTCCACCTTGCCGGAGTGGTCGCGCTGATCCCACAGGCGGCAGGAATCCGGGGTGATCTCGTCGGCGAGCAGCAGCGTGCCGTCGGAGGTGCGGCCCATCTCGATCTTGAAATCGACCAGCTTGACGTCGATCTTGGCGAAGATTTCGATCAGGGCTTCGTTGATGCGACGGGCGAGCGGCGCGATTTCGGCCAGATCCTCGCGGGTGCACACATCGAGCGCCACCAGATCGTCGTCGTTCACGAACGGGTCGTGCAGTTCGTCGTTCTTCAGGAAGTACTCCAGCACCGGTTCCTTGAGCTCGATGCCCTCTTCGACGCCCAGGCGGGAGCAGAAGTGGCCGGCCGCGGTGTTACGCAGCACGATCTCGAGCGGGAACATCGTGACCTTCTTGACCAGCTGGGAGGTCTCGCCCACGCGTGCCACCAGGTGGCTGTCGATGCCGCGCTTCTTGAGCAGATCGAAGATCAGCGTGGTGATGAGGTTGTTCAGCCTGCCCTTGCCGGCGAAGTCTTCCTTCTTTTCGCCGTCACCTGCGGTAGCGGAGTTCTTGTATTCGACCCAGAGGACCTCCGGATCGTCAGTTGCGTACAGTTGCTTGGCCTTGCCCTCGTAGAGCTTTTCCAACTTCTCCATTACTCGCCTTTCCTGGTGTTTGGGAGGTAGATAGTTTGGTGAACTTGACAGTTAACAAGATACCAACGGGAGGCTACAATCGCGCGACTTTTGGGCGCGTTCCGGCAGCCTCGTCTCAGCATCCGGCGATAGCCGTCAAACGATTGCGATGTCGAGCGATTCGGCCACGTTCCCGGCTTTGGCGCGCGCGTCCGCCTCGTCGCCGCCGACGGCCAGCGCGACCGCCATGCGTCGGTGCCCATGCACTTCCGGCTTCGCGAAGACACGCAGGTCGGTACCCGGTTCGGCGAGCGCGGCGGCGACGTTGCGGAATTCCGCTTCGCCATCGCCTTGGACGACGATCGCATGGCTTGCCGCGACGGTGCCTTCCGGAATCGACAGGGCGACATGTTCCTGTGTGATCGGCAGGCCGAGGATCGCGCGCGCGTGCAATGCGAATTCGCTCAACCGCTGGGAAGCCATGGTGACCATGCCGGTATCGTGCGGACGAGGGGAGACCTCGTTGAACAGCACGTTTCCGTCGGTCAGCACGAACAGTTCGACGCCGAACACGCCCCAGCCTTTTTCGCCGGAAGCCTGGGCCTTCGCCACCAGACCTTCCACGGCGGTTCGTGCGATGTGCTGCGCCTGTTCGAGCACGTCCGGCGTGAAGGTGGCCGGCTGCCAGGATTCGCGGTAGTCGCCGCTTTCCTGACGCTGTCCGATCGGAGCGCAGGTCACGATGCCGGCGCTGGAGCTGACGGTCAGTACGGTCAGCTCGTAGTCGAGCGGGGCGAGCGCCTCCACGATCACGCGTGACACGTCGCCTTCGTCGTGTGCGCGGCGGCCTTCCTGCGCTTCCGTCCATGCGGCGTCGATCGCATCCGCGGAACGTACCACGGACTGTCCGTGGCCGGAGGAGCTCATGATCGGCTTGACCACGCATGGATAGCCGACGATTTGCGCGCCCTCACGTAGTTCTTCCAGAGAGCCGGCGAAACGGTACGGGGTGGTCGGCAGTCCCAGTTCCTCGTGTGCGAGCACGCGCAGGCGCTCGCGATCCATGCAGATCGCCGCGATTTCGGCGCTTGGCACCACCTGCGCGCCACGTGCTGCGGCGGCCGCGAGTTCGGAGGTGGCGATCGCCTCGACTTCCGGCACGATGATGTCCGGCTGGATTTCGTCGAACAGCGCGCGCAGCTGGTCCGCGTTGGCCATGTCGAGCACGCGGTATTCGTGCGCCACCTGTTGTGCCGGCGCGCCGGCGTAGGAATCGGCCGCGCACACCCATGCGCCGAGTCTCATCAGTTCGATGGTGACTTCCTTGCCCAGCTCGCCGGAGCCAAGGAACAGAACACGGGTCGGATGCTTGCCAAGCGGAGTGCCGAGGGCACGATTCTCTTCAGTCATGACTTCTATTGTGCCATCGGCGTAGGATGGAACGCATGTCCGAGAATGAAAAGAATGAAACGCAGCGCCCCCTGACCATTGCCATGGTGGTCGACACGTCGGGGAATCGGGGCAATGGCACCTCGAATTCGGCGTTGCAGTGGGCGCAGGAGCTGGAGCGCCAGGGGCATCATGTCCGTTTGGTGGGCATCGGCGCGCCCGAATATCCCGCGCGCGTCAATCATGTGCCGTTGGTCAGCTGGGTGGCGAAGAAGCAGCAGATGCAGTTCGCCGAGCCGAGCGACACGCTGTTTCGCAAGGCGTTCGATGGTGTGGACGTGGTGCATATCTACACGCCGTTCCGTTTCGGCCAGCATGCCTGCAAGGTCGCCAAACAGATGGGCATCGCCGTTACGGCCGGCTACCACGTGCAGCCGGAGAACGTCACGTATTCCGCGGGGCCTTTGAAATATGTGCCCGGCATCGACTCGTTCATCTACTGGCTGTTCGACATATGGCTGTACCGCAAGATCGACCATGTGCATGTGCCGACCGAATTGGGTGCGAGCCTGCTGCGCTCGCATGGATACAAGTCGAAGCTGCATGTCATCTCCAACGGCTACGAATCGCGGTTCACGCCGAAGCGGCAGCGCAAGGCGGACGAGCCGTCGCCGGTGCCGTTCCGTATCGTCGCGTCGGGACGACTGACCAATGAGAAGAACCATGTCGCGTTGATCCGGGCGATCGCCCGCTGCCGTCACGCGCAGGACATCGAATTGGTGATCGCCGGCACCGGGCCGCTTAAGAAGAGGTTGCAGCGTATGGCCGGACGGCTGTTGTCTCGTCCGGCTTCGATCGGATTCCACCGGAATGCCGACATGCCGGCGTTGCTGCGTTCCGGCGATCTGCTGGTGCATCCGTCGATCGCCGATCTCGAATCGGTGAGTGTCATCGAAGGCATGGCCGCCGGTCTGGTGCCGGTGATCGCCTCGTCGTCGCTGAGCGCGGCCGGCCAGTTCGCGCTGCTGGACGAATCGTTGTTCCCCGTGGACGATGTGGACGCGCTGGCCCGTCGTATCGACTGGTGGATCGACCATCCGGCGCAGCTCGCCAAGTGGGGCGGCACCTACGCCGAACATACGAAAACCAATTATTCGGTGGAATCGTCCGTACGTAAGTTCGTCGCGATGGAACGTGAGGCGATCGCCGATAACCGTCGCTGAATGGCGCCTGCCGCAATCGCAATACAATCGTTATACATAAGCGGAAAGCCGGGAGCGATTTCCCGGCTTTCCTTGTTTTGCGGACTGTCTTTTACAGCAGTGCGACCAGCTCGTCCACCTGCTCGTCGGTCGTGGCCCAGCTGGTGCAGATGCGCATCACGGTATGCGCGTCGTCCGCCTTTTCCGTGAAGCCGAGACGGACGTCGCGTTGCAGACGTTCGGAGGTCTCGTTGTCGAGCGTGACGAAGATCTGGTTGGTCGGCGCATCGAAAGTCAGCGTGTAGCCACGTTCCACCAGCACCTTGCGGATACGGTCCGCGGCATCGTTGGCGTGGCGGGCGATGCGCAGGTACAGGCCGTCGGTGAACAACGTGTCGAACTGCAGTCCCAGCAGCCATCCCTTGGCCAGTAGCGCGCCATGCTGCTTGACGATCGTCACGAAATGCTTTGGCATGTTGCCGTGCGTGAACACCACGGCCTCGCCGAACATCGCGCCCACCTTGGTGCCGCCGATATAGAACACGTCGGCGAGACGCGCGATGTCCTCGATCGTCACGTCGTTGCCGGTGGCGGTCAGCGCGTAGCCGAGACGCGCGCCGTCGATGAACAACGGCATGTCGTACTTCGTGCAGACCTTGCGGATCGCCTCGAGTTCGGCCAGCGTGTACAGCGTGCCGTATTCGGTGGCCTGCGAAATGTACACGCAGCCGGGGAACACCATATGCGTGTAGTTGCCGTCCGCGTAGAACGTGGCGCAGTATTCGTCGAGTTCATCCGCGTTGATTTTGCCGTCATGGTGGGGGAGCGTGAGCACCTTGTGGCCGGTGAATTCGATAGCGCCCGCCTCATGCACGTTCACATGTCCGGTGGTGGCCGCCACCACGCCCGCATACGGCGGGGTGATGGCGTCGATGACGACCTGGTTGGTCTGAGTGCCGCCGACGAGGAAGAAGATTTCGGCGTCCGGGCATGCGCAGGCCTCGCGGATTTTGGCTTTGGCGCTTTCGCAGACGTCGTCGGTGCCGTAGCCGGGATACTGGTTGGGCGCGGTTTCGGCGAGACGGGCGATGATTTCCGGCGTCGCGGCGCAGGAGTAGTCGTTTTCGAAAGACAGCATGGTCGTTCCTTTTGTTGTGGGTTGCTTGCGATCGGGAAAGTCTGGTTCCGCGCGTTCGGCCTCCGCGGATAGCAAAAAACCTCGGAATTTCTTCCGAGGTTTCACCGGGGTGGCTAACGCGGCTCGAACGCGCGACCTTCTGAACCACAATCAGATGCTCTACCAACTGAGCTATAGCCACCATGTTCTCACTTCCATGCGGAAGCGCAACGAATGGATACTATACACGATTTTTTGGATGCGCGCGCGTCGGCGTGTTGCGCTTTCGGCTGCCATGTGATGTGCATTATGTGAACGGAATGTTACGCACTTGATGGATGGGTGCCTAATTTGTAGGCAATTCCAACGGAAGATGTCACGACGGGGTCGGCAGAAAGCCGGTCCCGTTTTGTTTTCCTCGGAAATGACTTCCATGGAAACGTGATTGAGAAAAGAGGAAACGATAATGCAGAAGATCAAGGCGTTTGGTGATTGGCTCACCAAATGGTTCACCGTGATCGTGATCGTATGGGCCGTGTTCAACTACTTCGTGCCGCAAACCAGCCTGTGGGGCAAGTCCTACACCGGATACTTCCTGGGCATCGTGCTGTTCGGCATGGGCCTGACGCTGACGCTCGACGATTTCAAACGTATCCTCACCCAGCCGCTGATGGTCGTCGTCGGCACGGTGGCCCACTTCGTGATCATGCCGTTGGTGGCCGTGCTGCTGTGCTGGATCTTCCGTCTCGACGGCCCGCTTGCCGTGGGTGTGATTCTGGTCGGCTGCTGCCCGTCCGGCACCTCATCCAACGTGATGAGCTATCTGAGCCGTGGCGACGTGGCGCTCGACGTGTCCATCGGCATCCTGTCCACGCTGTGCGCGCCGTTCATGATTCCTCTGCTGATGCAGTGGCTCGCCTCCCAGTATGTGACCGTGCCGGTCGAGTCCCTGTTCCTCAACGCGGTCAAGGTGGTGCTGTTCCCGATCGCGCTCGGTGTGATCTGCCACGCCATCTTCAAGGAGAAGATCGAGAAGGTCACGGTGGCGCTGCCGATCGTGTCCCAGGTCGCCATCCTGCTCATCATCGGCGTCGTGGTCGCAGCCAATGGTCCGAAGCTGTTCGTGGCATCCTCGCTGCTTGCCATCCCGGTGGTCATCCTGCACAACCTGTGCGGTTACGCGCTGGGCTTCGGTTTCTCCAAGCTCATGTACAAGGTGTATCCGAAGGGCTTCCGCTACGCGCAGCAGAAGGCCATCACCTTCGAGGTCGGAATGCAGGATTCCGCTTTGGGCGCCACGTTGGCCTTGAGCTCCTTCGCGTCCAACCCGCTTGCCGCCGTGCCGTCCACCTTCTTCAGCGTATGGCACAACATCTCCGGTTCGGTGCTGTCCAGCTGGTGGCGCGAGCACGATGACAAGCATCAGATCCACCCGGATTCCGACAATGGCGAGAAGGGTTCCGCGGCCAAGGCTTCGGAAGCCGGGGACGCCGTCAAGGATGAGTCCGAGGAAACGGTCAACGCCTGAATGTGATTCGTGGCATCGGCCAGGCAGCCTCTGAACCGTACAGAACGGTTCAGAGGCTGTTCTGTTTTGACCTGTTTTTCCATGGCGATGTTAGATTGTGTTGCTTTGCGCTGAAGTTCGGTTAAGTATTGAAAATATTGGGATTTAGGGGTGTTTTGCCCCGTGTCATATGTTCGTTTGCGGTATACTAAAGGTGAAGGCCGGAGTTGCGGATCGGTCGAGAATTCGTCAGGTCGCAATGAAGCGCCGATGGCCGTGAGGCCCATGCGCAACGCCTTCAAGATATAACTGAAGAACAACCGAATATAGCGATTCGAGATGGCGGCATAGGCAGTACGGCGAGGACGCCGGGCCGCATGGGGTTATGAAAAGACTCAGAGGTTTGAAGCGATGCGCGCAAGGTGGCGCGTGGGAGAGTGGCTCCGATGCCAGGATGGCGTCGGAGCCACTCTTCGTATAACGGCCGTTGCTGTCGCGACACGATTATCCAGCATTGTCCGGCAGACCTGTATACTGGTAATTCGTGTGTGCCAACGGCATGCCTTATGTAACAGGCGTGCGGGTTGGGATATCCCGGAACTCGATTGCATCACGCGCAGCAATGCGGCGGTGAGAGAGGGACGGGCCATCGGGCCGGTGGACTGTGGCTATCTTTACGATTCAGTGTCGTGGAGTGTGGGTGCAGTGCGGCGGTCACGCGAAACCAAGAGAAACCACTGAATCGGAGAATTCAAGTTGCCTACTATTGAACAGCTCGTCCGTAAGGGACGTCAGGCAAAGCCGAAGAAGTCCAAGACTTTGGCACTGAAGGGAAGCCCGCTGCGTCGTGGCGTGTGCACCCGTGTTTACACCACCACCCCGAAGAAGCCGAACTCGGCACTGCGTAAGGTCGCCCGTGTGCGCCTGAGCTCCGGTGTGGAAGTCACCGCATACATCCCGGGCGAAGGCCACAACCTGCAGGAGCACTCCATCGTGCTCGTTCGCGGCGGCCGTGTCAAGGATCTGCCGGGTGTTCGTTACCACATCGTTCGTGGCGCCCTCGATACCCAGGGTGTGAAGGATCGCAAGCAGGGTCGTTCCCTGTACGGAGCAAAGAAGGCGAAGTAAGAGATATGTCACGTAAAGGACCTTCCAAGAAGCATCAGCTGCTGCCGGATCCGATCTACGGTTCCACCGTTGTGGCACAGCTCATCAACAAGATTCTGCTTGACGGCAAGAAGTCGATCGCCGAGGACATCGTCTACAGCGCTCTCGACATGGTCAAGGAGAAGACCGACCAGGAGCCGGTCGCCGTTCTCAAGCGCGCTCTGGACAACATCCGTCCGTCCCTCGAGGTTCGCTCCCGCCGTGTCGGTGGCGCTACCTACCAGGTCCCGGTCGAAGTGAAGCCGGGCCGCGCCAACACGCTGTCCCTGCGCTGGCTCACCGACTTCTCCCGCGCCCGTCGCGAGAAGACCATGGCTGAGCGTCTGGCCAACGAAATCCTCGATGCCTCCAACGGCCTCGGTGCTTCTGTCAAGCGCCGCGAGGATACTCATAAGATGGCAGAGGCCAACAAGGCCTTCGCTCATTACCGCTGGTAATTAGTCGAGAACGAGAGTTAAGGAACAATCATGGCACTAGACGTGCTCAATGATCTCAACCAGATCCGTAACATCGGCATCATGGCTCACATCGATGCCGGTAAGACCACTACCACCGAGCGTATTCTGTTCTACACCGGTAAGAACTACAAGATCGGCGAGACCCACGATGGCGCCTCGACGATGGACTTCATGGCTCAGGAGCAGGAGCGCGGCATCACCATTCAGTCCGCTGCTACCACCTGCTTCTGGAACCGTCAGACCCATGACGAGAAGCAGAAGTTCCAGATCAACATCATCGATACCCCTGGCCACGTGGACTTCACGGCCGAGGTGGAGCGCTCCCTGCGTGTGCTCGATGGTGCTGTCGCCGTGTTCGATGGCAAGGAAGGCGTGGAGCCGCAGTCCGAGACCGTGTGGCGTCAGGCTGACAAGTACGGCGTTCCGCGTATCTGCTTCATCAACAAGATGGATAAGCTCGGCGCTGACTTCTACTACTCCGTCGACACCATCAAGACCAAGCTGGGCGCGACCCCGCTGGTCGTCCAGCTGCCGATCGGCGCTGAGAACGACTTCGCCGGCGTCGTCGACCTGATCCGCATGAAGGCCTACGTCTGGAACGACGTTTCCGGCGATCTGGGTGCCCACTACGACACCACCGACATCCCGGCCGACCTGCAGGACAAGGCTGAGCAGTATCGTTCCGAGCTGCTCGACCAGGTCGCCGAGTCCGACGAGGAGCTGCTCGAGAAGTACCTCGAGTCCGGCGAACTGACCGAGGACGAGATCCGCGCCGGCATCCGCAAGCTCACCATCAACCGTGAGGCCTACCCGGTGCTCTGCGGCTCCGCCTTCAAGGACAAGGGTGTGCAGCCGATGCTGGACGCCGTCGTCGACTACCTGCCGAGCCCGGAGGACGTTCCGTCCATCGTCGGCTTCGACCCGCAGGACGAGTCCATCGAGATCGACCGCAAGCCGACCACCGATGATCCGTTCTCCGCACTGGTCTTCAAGATCTCCACCCACCCGTTCTACGGCAAGCTCGTGTTCGTGCGCGTGTACTCCGGTTCCGTCAAGCCGGGCGACACCGTCCTCGACTCCACCAAGGAGAAGAAGGAACGCGTCGGCAAGATCTTCCAGATGCACGCCGACAAGGAGAACCCGGTGGATGCCGCCGAAGCCGGCAACATCTACACCTTCGTGGGTCTGAAGAACGTCACCACCGGTGATACCCTGTGCGACGAGAAGTCCCCGATTTCCCTCGAATCCATGACCTTCCCGGATCCTGTGATCGAGGTGGCCGTGGAGCCGAAGACCAAGGCCGACCAGGAGAAGATGAGCATCGCTCTGGCGAAGCTGTCCGACGAGGATCCGACCTTCCAGGTGAAGACCGACGAAGAGTCCGGCCAGACCCTGATCTCCGGCATGGGCGAGCTGCAGCTCGACATCATCGTCGACCGTATGCGTCGTGAATTCAAGGTGGAGTGCAACGTCGGTAACCCGCAGGTTGCATACCGCGAGACGATCCGCAAGGCCGTCATGAACCAGGAATACACGCACAAGAAGCAGACCGGTGGTTCCGGCCAGTTCGCAAAGGTCCTGATGAACTTCGAGCCGCTCGACACCGAGAACGGCGAGACCTACGAGTTCGTCAACGAAGTCACCGGCGGCCACATCACCAAGGAATTCATTCCTTCCATCGATGCTGGCGTGCAGGAAGCCATGGAATCCGGCATCCTCGCCGGCTTCCCGGTGGTTGGCGTCAAGGCTACCGTCACCGACGGCCAGGTCCACGACGTCGATTCCTCCGAAATGGCCTTCAAGATCGCAGGTTCCATGTGCTTCAAGGAAGCTGCCCCGAAGGCCAAGCCGGTCATCCTCGAGCCGATCATGGCCGTGGAAGTGCGTACTCCGGAAGAGTACATGGGCGATGTGATGGGCGACATCAACGCACGTCGTGGTTCCATCCAGTCCATGACCGACTCCACCGGTGTCAAGGTCATCGATGCCAAGGTCCCGCTGTCCGAGATGTTCGGCTACATCGGCGATCTTCGCTCCAAGACCCAGGGCCGCGCAATGTTCACCATGCAGATGGACTCCTACGCTGAGGTTCCGAAGAACGTCTCCGAGGAGATCATCAAGGCCCAGCGCGGCGAGTGACACGCGCTGCCACTGAAGTGGAAACTGTCTCCAGTCAGCGCTAGTATTTTGTAGCGCTGACTGGGTTCGGGCTCCAAAGTGGCACAAACCCGTCAAACCCAGTAAAATGTAGCGAGTGCCTTGAAGTGAGTTCAAGGCTTACTACGAGACGTCCAGGAGGACAAACACATGGCAAAGGAAAAGTACGAGCGTACTAAGCCGCACGTTAACATTGGTACCATCGGCCACGTCGATCACGGCAAGACCACCCTGACTGCAGCCATCTCCAAGGTGCTGCACGAGGAGTACCCGGATGTCAACCCGGAGTACGACTTCAACCAGATCGATTCCGCTCCGGAAGAGGCCGCCCGCGGTATCACCATCAACATCGCCCACATCGAGTACCAGACCGAGAAGCGTCACTACGCTCACGTCGACTGCCCGGGCCACGCCGACTTCGTGAAGAACATGATCACCGGCGCCGCTCAGATGGATGGCGCCATCCTTGTTGTGGCCGCCACCGACGGCCCGATGGCTCAGACCCGCGAGCACGTGCTGCTCGCTCGTCAGGTGGGCGTCCCGAAGATCCTCGTCGCTCTGAACAAGTGCGATATGGTCGACGACGACGAGCTCATCGAGCTCGTTGAGGAAGAGGTCCGTGACCTCCTCGACGAAAATGGCTTCGATCGCGATTGCCCGGTCATCCACGTGTCCGCTTACGGCGCACTGCACGATGACGCTCCGGACCACGAGAAGTGGGTTGAGCAGATCAAGAAGCTCATGGACGCCGTCGATGACTACATCCCGACCCCGGTCCACGATCTGGACAAGCCGTTCCTGATGCCGATCGAAGATGTCTTCACCATCTCCGGCCGTGGCACCGTGGTGACCGGCCGTGTCGAGCGTGGTAAGCTCCCGGTCAACTCCAACGTCGAGATCGTCGGCATCCGTCCGACCCAGACCACCACCGTCACCTCCATCGAGACCTTCCACAAGCAGATGGACGAGTGCGAGGCTGGCGACAACACCGGTCTGCTGCTCCGCGGCATCAACCGTGACCAGGTCGAGCGTGGCCAGGTTCTGGCTGCTCCGGGCTCCGTGACCCCGCACACCAAGTTCGAGGGCGAAGTCTACGTGCTGACCAAGGACGAAGGCGGCCGTCACTCGCCGTTCTTCTCCAACTACCGTCCGCAGTTCTACTTCCGTACCACCGACGTCACCGGCGTCATCACCCTGCCGGAAGGCGTTGAGATGGTGCAGCCGGGCGATCACGCTACCTTCGGCGTTGAGCTGATCCAGCCGATCGCTATGGAAGAGGGCCTGACCTTCGCAGTGCGTGAAGGCGGCCACACCGTCGGCTCGGGCCGTGTCACCAAGATCATCGAGTAGTTTCTACCCGACATCAAGACACGCTTGAATTAGCGTTTTAAAGAAACCTCCCAAGGATGCGAATCCGAGGGAGGTTTCTTTATATATGGAAGGGCAATGCTCCAAAGTATGCACGCCGTGGCATAATGAGCAAGGCTTTTTGTAAGCTTTTCCGTCAGATGAAGAAATAGGTGAGTTAATTTGGCACAGACTACCAATGACATCAAGAACGGTTCTGTTCTGAACCTCGATGGCCAGCTGTGGACCGTCATCAAGTTCCAGCACGTCAAGCCGGGCAAGGGCCCCGCCTTCGTGCGCACCACCATCAAGAACGTGCTTTCCGGCAAGATCGTCGACAAGACCTTCAACGCGGGCATGAAGATGGAATTCGAAACCGTCGACAACCGCAACCTCCAGTACTCCTATGAAGACGGCGACAACTTCGTCTTCATGGACATGACCACCTACGACCAGATCTTCATTCCGAAGACCCTGGTCGGCGACCAGGCCAAGTTCCTGCTCGAAGGCACCGACTGCGTCGTGTCCTTCCACGACGGCACCCCGCTGTCCGTCGAGCTGCCGGCTTCCGTCGTCCTGACCGTCACCCACACCGAGCCGGGCCTGCAGGGCAACCGTTCCAACGCCGGCACCAAGCCGGCCACCGTCGAAACCGGCGCCGAGATCCAGGTGCCGCTGTTCATCGGCGAAGGCGAGAAGGTCAAGGTGAACACCACCGACGGCTCCTACCTCGGCCGCGAGAACTGAGAGTAAGGACAGCGAAGTTTCATGGCACGTTCCACCGCTCGCAAGAGGGCTCTGAACACGTTGTATGAAGCGGATGAGAAGGGACAGGACATCCTGTCCCTTCTTGCTGAGCGCATCGAGCAGCCCGGCGCTCAGACCCCGCTGCCCGACTACGCCATCGAAATCGTCCGTGGCGTGGCGGAGCATATCGCCGCCATCGACGCCATGCTTGACGAACATTCCACCGGTTGGAAGGTCAAGCGCATGGGCGTCGTCGACCGCAATATCCTGCGCATCGCCGCATGGGAGATCATGTTCAACGATGATGTTCCCAACATGGTGGCCATCGATGAGGCGTTGAGCCTTGCCAAAACGCTGTGCGACGACGATTCGCCGGCGTTCATCCATGGTCTGCTCAGCGCGGTGAGCGCCGATGCGGAAGCCACTGAAGTGGCCGAACAACCGACCGAACCTTCGGCTGAATAAAGCCGAAAGTTAAGCGATTCGGCCGGGTCGCGAGTCCTAACCGGCCGCTATCCTTGGTACGAATACCTTGACTATAAGGGGGTTTTGGTGAACCAGTATGATTCCGAAGCCGTGATGTTTGACCCTCAGGATGCCGTTCTTGTTCTCGAAGACGGACAGGTGTATGTGGGCGAGCCATACGGCGCGATCGGCACGACCAGCGGGGAGATCGTTTTCGCGACCGGCATGACCGGCTACCAGGAAACGCTTACCGATCCCAGCTACGACCGTCAGATCGTGGTACAGACGTTCCCGCACATCGGGGACACGGGAATCAACGGGGAGGATCCGGAATCCTCCAGAATCTGGGTCGCAGGCTATGTGGTGCGCGATCCCAGCCCGAATGTGAGCAACTGGCGCGCCACCGGCAGCCTTGACGACGATCTCGAATCCAACCACATCGTCGGCATCAGCCATATCGACACGCGCAAGCTGGTACGCCACCTGCGTTCCGCCGGTGTGATGCGCGCGGCCATCTTCTCAGGCGACGCGCTGCTCGACGGTGACGGCAAACTGCGCACCATCGACTCCATGCTCGACGAGGTCAAGGCCACTCCGCAGATGAAGGGCATGAGCCTCTACGACGAGGTCAGCACCAAGGAAGCCTATACCATCGAACCCTGCGGCGAATTCGAAGGCAAGGAACCGCTGTTTACCGTGGCGGCCGTCGATCTGGGCATCAAGTCCATGACCCCGCATCGCATGGCCGAACGCGGCTGCCGCGTGCATGTGGTGCCGTCCACCATCACCTTCGACGAGCTCCAGTCCCTTAATCCCGACGGCGTCTTTTTCTCCAACGGTCCGGGCGACCCGGAACAGGCCGATTCTGAAGTGAATCTGCTGCGTCAGGTGCTCGACGCCGGATATCCGTTCTTCGGCATCTGCTTCGGCAACCAGCTGCTGGGCCGCGCGCTCGGCTTCGGCACGTACAAGCTCAAATTCGGCCACCGCGGCATCAACCAGCCGGTCAAGGATATGACCACCGGCAAAATCGAAATCACCGCGCACAACCATGGCTTCGCCGTGGATGCGCCAATCGGCGAAACCGTCGACGCGCCATTCGAGAACGGCAAATACGGCAAGGTGTTCGTCAGCCATATCGATTTGAACGATAACGTGGTCGAAGGCCTGCAGTGCGTCGATATCCCGGCGTTCTCCGTGCAATATCACCCGGAAGCCGCCGCCGGCCCGCACGATGCCGCATACCTGTTCGATCGTTTCGTTGATCTCATGCGTTCCGTCAAGGAGGGAACCCGCAATGCCTAAGCGCACAGACATCAAGTCCGTGATGGTCATCGGCTCCGGTCCGATCGTGATCGGCCAGGCCGCGGAATTCGATTATTCGGGCACCCAGGCCTGCCGCGTGCTGCGCGAAGAGGGCATTAGGGTCATTCTGGTCAATTCCAACCCGGCCACCATCATGACCGATCCGGAAATGGCCGACGCCACCTACATCGAGCCGATCTCCACCCCGATCCTCGAGCAGATCATCGCCAAGGAACGTCCTGACGCGTTGCTGCCGACGCTGGGCGGACAGACCGCGCTGAACGCGGCCATGGCGCTGGGCGAGGCGGGCGTGCTCAAGAAGTACAACGTCGAGCTGATCGGCGCGTCCCTTGACGCCATCGATCGTGGCGAGGACCGCGAACTCTTCAAGAAGGTCGTGGAGGAGGCTGGCGCCGAATCCGCCCGCTCCGACATCGCGCATTCCCTTGAGGAAGTCGACAAGATCGCCGAGAAGTTCGGCTACCCGCTGGTGGTCCGTCCGAGCTTCACCATGGGTGGTCTCGGCTCCGGCATCGCGCACGACGAAGACGAGCTGCACCGCATCGCCGGCGCCGGCATCCACTATTCCCCGACCGACGAGGTGCTGATCGAAGAAGGCATCGAAGGCTGGAAGGAATACGAACTCGAGCTGATGCGCGACAAGAAGGACAATGTCGTGGTCGTCTGCCCGATCGAAAACGTCGACCCGGTCGGCGTGCACACCGGCGACTCCATCACCGTGGCACCGGTCTTCACCCTGACCGACCGCGAATACCAGAAGCTGCGTGACATTGGCATTGCCATCATCCGTGGCGTGGGCGTCGACACCGGCGGCTGCAACATCCAGTTCGCCGTCAACCCGGACACCGGCCGTATCATCGTCATCGAGATGAACCCGCGCGTGTCCCGTTCCTCCGCGTTGGCTTCCAAGGCCACCGGCTTCCCGATCGCCAAGATCGCCACCAAGCTGGCCCTCGGCTACACGCTGGACGAGATCCAGAACGACATCACCCAGTCCACGCCGGCCAGCTTCGAGCCGACCATCGACTACGTGGTCACCAAGGTGCCGCGTTTCGCGTTCGAGAAGTTCCCGGGCGCCGATCCGACGCTGACCACCTCCATGAAGTCCGTCGGCGAGGCCATGGCTCTCGCGGGCAACTTCCAGGAGTCGCTTGGTAAGGCTATGCGCTCCATCGACAAGCGTCACATGGGCTTCAACTGGGATGGTGACAAGCCGTCCGAGGACGAGGTTTCCCAGCTGCTCGACGCCATCAAGGTGCCGACCGAGCACCGTTATCTGCAGATTCAGCGTGCCCTGTGGGGAGGCGCCACCGAAGAGCAGATCTTCGCGGCCACCAAGATCGACCCGTGGTTCATCCGCCAGTTCGCGCTCATCAACGAGACTGCGCTGGAAGTCAAGAACGCGGAGAAGCTCACCAGGAAGCTGCTGAAGAAGGCGAAGCTCGCCGGCCTGTCCGACCTGCAGATCGCGCACCTACGCCGTCTGGGAGACGAGGGCGAGAACACCATCCGTGAGCTGCGTTGGTCGTACGACCTCCGCCCGGTGTTCAAGACCGTCGACACTTGCGCCGCCGAATTCGACGCGGCAACCCCGTACTACTACTCCTGCTACGCGGATGAGACCGAGCTGCGTCCTCGCGACCGCGAGGCCGTGATCATCCTCGGCTCCGGTCCGAACCGCATCGGCCAGGGCATCGAGTTCGACTACACCTGTGTGCACGCCGTGCAGGAACTGGGCAAGAACTATGACACGATCATGGTTAACTGCAACCCGGAGACCGTGTCGACCGATTACGACATGTCCGACCGCCTGTATTTCGAGCCGCTCACCTTCGAAGACGTGCTCGAGATCTACGAGGCCGAAAAGAAGATGGGTCCGATCAAGGGCGTCATCGTCCAGCTCGGCGGCCAGACCCCGCTGTCCCTGGCCGCCCGACTGAAGGCCGCAGGCGTTCCGATTCTCGGCACCACGCCTGAATCCATTGATCTGGCCGAAAACCGTGAGCTCTTCGGCGAGGTGCTGAAGAAGGCCGACATGAACGCGCCGCGCTACGGCACCGCGCTGAGCCTGGACGAGGCCCGCGAGGCCGCGCACGCCATCGGATACCCGGTGCTGGTCCGTCCGAGCTACGTGCTCGGCGGCCGTGGCATGGAAATCGTCTACGACGACGCCCAATTGCGCAAGTACGTCGATCGCGCATTGAAGGAAGCCCAGGCCGACACCGTCGTGTCCGGCCGTCTGCCTTCGCCGCTGCTCATCGACAAGTTCCTGCAGGATGCCGTGGAAATCGACGTCGACGCGCTGTTCGACGGCGAGGAGCTGTATATCGGCGGCATCATGGAGCACGTCGAGGAAGCTGGCGTCCATTCCGGTGACGCCGCCTGCACCCTGCCTCCGAGCACGCTGTCCGATGACCAGATCCGTCGTCTGCGTGAAGGCACCTACGCCATTGCCAAGGGCTGTGGCGTGCAGGGCCTGATCAACGTGCAGTATGCCTTCATGGCCAACACTCTGTACGTCATCGAGGCCAATCCGCGTGCCTCCCGTACCGTGCCGTTCGCTTCCAAGGCCACCGGTGTGGCACTGGCCAAGGCCGCCGCCCGCATCATGGTCGGCGAAACCATCCAGCAGCAGCGTGACAACGGCCTGCTCCTGCCCCACGGCGACGGTGGCGACATCCATCGCGGCCAGCAGGTGGCCGTCAAGGAATCCGTGCTTCCGTTCAAGCGATTCCGCACTCCGCTCGGCAAGACCGTCGACGTGCTGCTCGGACCGGAAATGCGTTCCACCGGCGAGGTCATGGGCTTCGACCGCGACTTCCCGCACGCGTTCGCCAAGAGCCAGCTCGCCGCATACGAAGGCGGCCTGCCGACCAGCGGCAACGTGTTCATCTCCGTGAACGACACCGACAAGCGCCAGCTGCCGCTGTTCGCCGCGCGACTGGTCGAGCTCGGCTTCAACATCTGGGCCACCGAAGGCACGGCATCCGTGCTGCGCCGCTACGGCATCGATTCCAAGATCGTCGACAAGATCAGCGTGCGTATGGACTCCGATCCAGACGACCCGATCACCACCTACCATGCGGAGGGCAGCGTCGGCAAGAACGTCGTCCAGCTGATCGAGGAAGGCGCGATCGACCTGATTCTCAACACGCCGAACTCCCGCGGTTCCCGTTCCGACGGCTACGCCATCCGTTCGGCGGCTATCGCAGCCGACCTGCCGCAGTTCACCACCATGACGGAATTCTCCGCCGTGTTGATGGCTATCGAGGCGGTGCGCAATAATGATTATCAGATCATGAGTATTCAGGATCATTCCACGCAGCTGTTCGAATTGGAAAGCCGTGACTAATGATGAGTAGCCCCAGCAGTGAGGAAGTGAATGCCCAGCGTTCGGATTTCGGTCTGCGACTGAGCAATTCAATGGCCAAATACGGCCCGTTGTGCGTCGGCATCGACCCGCATCGGCAGCTCCTCACTGACTGGGGCTATAACGTCGACGCGTTGGGGGCGGAGCTGTATTCCATGCGCATGCTGCAGGCGGCCAATGGCCGTGCCGCAGCTGTCAAATTCCAGTCCTCCATGTTCGAGCGGTACGGTTCCAAAGGCATCGCCGCGCTTGAACGCGTGCTCTATGCGGCACGGCAGATGGGTGTCATCACCATCGTCGACTGCCTGCATGGCGGCCTGCCGACCACGATTTCCGCGTTCGCGGACGCCTATTTCAAGCCGGGCGCGCCATTGCTGGCAGACGCCATCACCCTGCTGCCGTATTACGGCGCACGGTCATTGGGAGGCGTCATCAATGACGCGCTCAACAACGGCAGGGGCGTGTTCATCGCATCGTTGACGTCCAACCAGGAAGGCGCCAGCCTGCAGACGGCGATTCGTCAGGCAGGCGAATACAAGGGCAAAACAGTGGCGTACGGCATCGCCAGCACTGCTCAGAAATTCAATAAGGGCAATGATGGAATGGGTTCCGTCGGCCTTATCATCGGCGCCACCATCGGGCAGTGGATCAACGATTCGGGCGTCGACCCGGCCAAGTTCACCGGACCGATTCTTTCCCCAGGCTACGGATGGCAGGGAGCGGAGACACGCGATCTGAAGACCGTGTTCAAAGGCACCAAGGGCAATGTGCTGGTCACGGTATCTCGTTCCATCGCCACGCACGGTCCCGACATCGCAAAATTGACCGAAGCCACCGCGTCGGTCGCCAGGGATATTCGGCAGGCATTGACCGAGGCTCAAAACGAAAGCGCCGATGATGCGGCTGATGGAGACGTCGAATAAATTCTTTTTCTGAATAGCTTCCTTTTTGGAAAACAAGACATAACCAAGAGTGGGGATGGAATGGCTGATTCTCAACATGGACGTTTGATTGTGCTCTGCGGACCCGCCGGAGTGGGCAAAGGCACTGTTCTGGGGCGCGTACGCGAACAGCACCCCGAAATCTGGCTGTCGGTGTCCGCCACGACACGCCAGCCTCGTCCGGGCGAAGTGAACGGCGTGAACTATTTCTTCATGACCGAACCTGAATTCCTGGCCAAAGAAAAGGCGGGGGAGTTTCTCGAAACCGCCGACGTGTTCGGCCTCGCCCACTACGGCACACCCGTGAAACCAGTCGTGGAACATCTGGAACGCAATATCCCCGTGGTCTTGGAAATCGACCTACAGGGAGCCCGGACGGTCAAACGGCGCGCGAAGGAACTCGGCCTCGAAGTGCTTACCGTGTTCATTGAGCCGCCGTCCTTCGAAGAACTGAAACGTCGTCTGATCGGCCGTGGCACCGAAACCCCTCAGCAGCAGGCCAAAAGGCTTGAGACCGCCAAGGTCGAGTTGGCCGCTGCGCCGGAATTCGACAAACGCATCGTCAATAACGTGGTCGACGAGGCCGCAGACGAGCTTTGGCATATCATCGCCGAAGAGTTCGGCCTGTAATCCGTCAATCCGACTATCCAGCCAATAAAAACCGGCATACGAAAAGGGCCTGCACGATTTCGCGCAGGCCCTTTTCGTATGTTTGAATCAGGCGAGACCGGACAGCTTGTCAATCAGCTCCGGATCACGGGTCGCTCCCTTGTCAGCGGAGCGGGCGAAGGCGGCGTAAGCCTTCAGAGCCTGAGAAACCTTGCGATCACGATGGGCGACATAGCCATCGCCGGCCTCCAGCTCGGCGCGGCGCTGAGCCAGCTCCTCGTCGGAAAGCTCGACGTTCACCGTACGGTTCGGAATGTCGATGTTGATGATGTCGCCGTTCTTGATCAGAGCGATCGGGCCCTTGTTCGCGGCCTCAGGCGCGATGTGTCCGATCGCCAGACCGGAAGAACCTCCGGAATAGCGGCCGTCGGTGAGCATGGCCACCTGCTTGCCGATGCCCTTGCCCTTCACGAAGGAGGTCGGGTACAGCATCTCCTGCATGCCCGGACCGCCCTTCGGGCCTTCGTAACGGATGACCAGAGCCATGCCCGGCTTCAACGTGTCGTTGAGGATGACCTCGATGGCCTGCTCCTGGGATTCGACGACCAGCGCCGGTCCGCGGAACGTCCAGATCTCCTTCGGCACGCCTGCGGTCTTCACCACGCAGCCGTCAGGCGCGAGGTTGCCGCGCAGCACGGCCAGACCGCCTTCGGTGACCGCCGGATGGTCGATATCGTGGATGGCGCCGTTGACACGGTCACGATCGAGCGAATCGAACAGCGTGGTGTGCGTCCACGGTTCAGGGGAGACGATGTGGCCCGGAGCGGCCAGATACATCTGCTTGGCTTCCTCGGTGCAGGTGTCGCGCATGATGTCCCAGTCGTTAAGCTTGTCTTCCAACGACTTGTAATCAATGGAATGCACGTCGCGGTGCAGCTTGCCGGCACGGTCAAGCTCGCCGAGGATGCCGGTGATGCCGCCGGCGCGGTGCACGTCGGAAATCTCCCATTCGCCGGACGGCGACGCCTTGCAGATGCACGGCACGGTGTGGGAGATACGCTCGATGTCATCCAGTGTGAAGTCCACGTCGGCGGACTGCGCCATGGCGAGGATATGCAGCACGGTGTTGGTGGAACCGCCCATGGCCACATCCATGGTCATGGCGTTCTCGAAAGCCTTCTTGGTGGCAATGGAACGCGGCAGCACGGAATCGTCGTCATCGTCGTAATACTGCTTGGCGATCTTCACCACCTGCTCGGCGGCGCGCTTGAACAGGTCCTTGCGGTAGGAATGGGAGGCCAGAATGGTGCCGTTGCCCGGCAGAGCCAGACCGATGGCCTCGGTCAGGCAGTTCATGGAGTTGGCGGTGAACATGCCGGCGCAGGAACCGCAGGTCGGGCAGACGGTCTTCTCGTAGGCGAGCAGATCCTCTTCGTTCAGATTGTCATCGGCGGAGGCGTACATCACGTCGATCAGATCGGTGTTCTTCTTCACGGTGCCGTCGGGCAGCACGGTGGTGCCGGCCTCCATCGGACCGCCGGAAACGAACACGGTCGGAATGTTGAGTCGCAGCGCGGCCATCAGCATGCCCGGCACGACCTTGTCGCAGTTCGGGATGCAGATCAGCGCGTCGGCGCAGTGCGCGTTCACCTGATATTCCACGGTATCGGCGATGATGTCGCGGCTCGGCAGGGAGTACAGCATGCCGGTGTGGCCCATGGCGATGCCGTCATCAACGGCCATCGTGTTGAACTCGCGCGGAATGCCGCCGGCTTCCTTGATGGCATCGGAAATCAGACGGCCCACTTTGTTCAGGTGCACATGTCCCGGCAGGAACTCGTCGAAGGAATTGGCGATGGCGATGATCGGCTTGCCGAAATCCTTGCCATCCACACCGGCGGCGCGGTAGAGGGCGCGAGCGCCCGCGAATACTCGTCCATTCATTAGTTTTGCAGATCGCATTTCCATGCCTCCTATTGTGCTGGCTAAACGGGACACGTGTTTTGTCAAGAGTCACTATGTGGAAATTTTCGGAAAACCGTGTGATTCCCTTACAGGTTGGATAACTACGCTGGTGGAGAAGGCCTGTGGGAGAGGCAAGGTTGAGGTCCAGTGGATTGCCTATACTAATGATTTTGGAAAAGAAGCTTTTGGCTTATCTGATGATTTGGAGATAATCACTATGGCATTCGGCACTGAGCCAACCCCGACCGGTCTTGCGGATCCGCCGATCGACGATTTGATGGAGCATGCGGACTCCAAGTACGCTCTGGCCATTTTCGCGGCCAAGCGTGCCCGCCAGATCAATTCCTATTTCACCCAGCTCAATGAGGGTCTGCTGCAGAACGTCGGCCCGCTGGTGGAATACCAGAATCAGGAGAAGCCGCTGTCCATCGCGTTCCGCGAGATCAACAGTGGTCTGCTTGAGGAAACCCTTGGTGAGGACGATCTGACCGAAGGCAACTGATCTACACGGTTCCCATAGAGGGACTGGCATCATTTTTCATTCGCCCCGATACCTGAGCGGTGCGCTTTGAATAGTCAACAATTAACTATTGATTGCGTCTGTGAAGGACGGGGCGTTTTTCGTGGGCGATCACAGGATGCGAACGGTTGGGTGTTCGCGAAAGGAGCAGCCGTATGGCTGAATTGAAGTTGATTTCCGCCGAGTCGGTGACGGAGGGCCATCCGGATAAGGTCTGCGACCAGATTTCCGATGCGATTCTCGACGATATGCTCGCGCAGGATCCGCATTCCCATGTCGCCGTGGAGACCTGCGCCACGGTCGGACAGTTCTTCGTGTTCGGTGAGGTGACCAGCGAAGGCTATTCCGACATCCAGAACATCGTGCGCTCCGTGGTGCGCAATATCGGCTACACCAGCTCCCGCGTGGGACTTGACGCCGATTCCTGCGGTGTGACGGTGTCGCTTACCGAGCAAAGTCCGGAAATCAACCAGGGCGTTGCCCGGTTGAGTGGCGAGGAGGAGTCGAAGGCGTCCCGTGAACAGCGGTATGAGGCGCAAGGCGCGGGCGACCAAGGCGTGATGTTCGGCTATGCGTGCGACGAGACCGACGTGCTTATGCCGTTGCCGATTCATCTGGCGCACCGTCTGGCGTATCGTCTCGCCGAAGTGCGCAAGAGCGGTGAGGTGCCGCATCTTCGTCCGGATGGCAAGACGCAGGTGACCATCGAATACGACGACGATGACCATCCCGTGCGTCTCGACACCGTGCTGGTCTCCACCCAGCACGACCCGGAAGTGGACCAGGCATGGCTTAAGGAACAGCTCACCGAACATGTGATCCGTCCGGTGCTGGATGACGTGCTCGCCGACCGTGTGGCCCACGACGAATACCGCGTGCTGGTGAATCCGACCGGCTCGTTCATCCTTGGCGGTCCGGCAGCCGACGCCGGTCTGACCGGCCGCAAGATCATCGTCGACACCTACGGCGGCGCTGCCCACCATGGCGGCGGCGCGTTCTCCGGCAAGGATCCGAGCAAGGTGGATCGTTCCGCGGCCTATGCGGCACGCTGGGTGGCCAAGAACATCGTGGCCGCCGGCCTTGCCCACAAGGTCGAGGTGCAGGTCGCCTACGCCATCGGCGTGGCCGATCCGGTGTCCATCAACGTGGAGACCTACGGCACCGAGATCGGTGTGACCCGCGAGCAGATCCAGCAGGCGGTGCGCAAGGTGTTCGACCTGCGTCCCGCCGCCATCATCGACGAGCTTGACCTGAAGCGTCCGATCTACTCCAAGACCGCGGCCTACGGCCATTTCGGTCGCGAGGATGCCGACTTCACTTGGGAAGCCACCAACAAGGTCGACGAACTCAAGGAGGCCATCAAGGCTTGAAAACGCGGCCGACGTCCTACGATGAAACAGGCGTCGGCGCATGCGTTACCCTTGCATTATGACCAATGAGGATGCCGAGCAGCTGGCGCTTGACGGGCTTGCCCCGCGCAAGCGGCGCAAACGCGCGCCCGCCGTCAAAACGCCAGCCGCCGAACATCCCATAGCCCAAGTGGTGCTGGACATCCAGGCCACGCATCTGGGACAGACCTTCGACTATTTCGTCGAGGAAAAATACTCTGCGGCCGCCCAACCCGGCGTGATGGTGCGCGTCCGCTTCGGCGGGCAGCGGGTCAACGGCATCATATGGAAACGCGCCGATACCAGCGCCACACCCGAATCATCGATACGTTACATCGAACGTGTGGTCACCGACCGTGTGCTCGTTCCCGAATCCATGCGCGACGATATGACGCGCATCGCGGACGCGTTCGGCGGCACGCGCGCCAATATCCTCCGCCTGGCAGTGCCGCCGCGCGTGGCAAAAGTCGAAAGCCAGCTGCGCGTCGGCAATCGCGATGCCGCAGGAACCGCGGCGGGCAAACAACGGCTCACCGCCGTCGACCAGGAGATATACGGCCAGTTGCAACGTCAATACGGCAACATCAATCTGCTGCATGACGCGCTGCAAGGCAGACGTTTCCAATCGTTCGTCTTCGACCTGCTACCCGGTGCCGACCATTGGCGGCGCTGCGCGGCATGGATGGTGGCCGCGGCGCTCGCTCAGAACAAGCCGGCGGTGCTGGTGCTGCCGACCATGCGGGAGATCGCCGACATGACTGAGACCCTACGGTCGGTCGGCTTGAAACCGTTCGCTCCGACCGGAGCCGCGAACGGCGTCTATGACGGCGATTTCGCGGTGCTCAACGCGCAGATGGCGCCAGCCGACCGTTACCGGGCATATCTCGCGATCAGCTGCGGACAAGTGCGTTGCGTGCTGGGCACGCGCGCCGCCATGTACGCGCCGGTGGAAGGCAACGCGCTGTTCCTCATCCTTGATGACGTGTGCTACCAGGACGCCGACGGCATGATGCCGTACGCCAACGCGCGCGGTGTGCTTCGGCTCCGCGCGAAATCGCATAACGGCGTGTTCGTCGCGATGGCCAATGCGCGCAGCGCGCAAAGCCAATGGGAAACCGACGCGGCGCACGTCGGAGATACGCAGGTGAGCGGCTTCAGCACGCCCATACACGCGTTGCCGGCCGTGACCAAGGAAGCGTCTCCATGGATTCGCTGGCTCAATCGCGACGAGCTGGCACGACTCGCCGATCCGACCATCGGCGCACGCGTGCCACACACCGCGGTCCGGATACTGTCCAAAGCTTTGGAAACCGGTCCGGTGCTGCTGTCCATACCGCAGGACGGCATCACCGAAGCGTTAAGCTGCTCGAAATGCCACCGCCAAGTGCGATGCGCGCGTTGCACGGGACCATTGGAACGGTTGGCGGACGGAACGATTCGATGCCGCTGGTGCGGCGCCGCCACCGTGCAATGGTCATGCCCGACATGCCATAACGAGCGCATGCGCGTGGTCAGGGTCGGCGCCGCCGGAACCGCGATGGAACTGGCCAGACTGTTCCGTGGCGTGCCGATGGTGCTGTCCACGCCAAGCCAGCCAAGAGGCGTCGTGTCCGATATCGGATTCGCTCCGCAACTGGTCATCGCCACGCCCGGCGCGGAGCCGCGTGTGCGCGGGGAGAGTCCGGCACAATGCGAATACCGTGCCGTGGCCATCCTCGACGCGTGGACCAGTTTGTATGCGTCCGGCATCGACGCCGATGTGGACACGTTGACCGGATGGATGCGCGCGGTGTCGCTGTGCGCGCCGCGGACCCGTGGAGGACAGGCGCTGCTGATCGGGGAAACAGATCCCGTGCTCGCACGATCGTTGATGCTGTGGAATTCGCCGATGCTTGCCCAAGTCGAAGTGGAGGACCGCGCCCAGACCGCGCTGCCGCCGGTATTCGCCGCGGCCTGCGTGTGGGGCCGACGAGATGCGGTTGGGACGATGTTGAAACGAATCGGCGCGTTGGCCGGTGGCGACATGGCCACCATCGACACGATCGCCGGTACGATGCCGTCCGTCTTGGGTCCGGTGCCGATTCCGCAGCCACGCACCATCGATTCACGTGAATTGGAAGGCACCGCGGACAGGGTCAAAGCAGTCGTGCGCGTCCCACAGGGCAGACGTGCCGAATTGGCGTTGCGGCTGCGTTCGGCAAGCGCCCGCCACGTGGCTTCACGCGAACCTGGGGAACTGCGATTCCAGATGGATCCGAAGGAACGCATCTGACGGACGTCCCCTCAACGTGAAACACTGGAACGACTGATGACGTTGACGTTAGGAATGGAGAAACGCATGAAAGGCTGGCCGGGAGAGCCGCAAATGGAATATGACGTGCTTATGGCCGACGGCAACGCCGCTGCGAACGCCGGCCGGCAGATCACCGACGTGATCTTCGATTTCGGCAACGTGCTTATCTATTGGGATCCGGCGGCGGTGATGACCCCACGGTACTCGGACGGACTGGTGGAACAGTTCCTCGACAATGACGTCTCCGGCTTCTACGACATCAACAACGAACTGGACGCCGGCATGTCCAATGACGATGGCGTGGCTCTGATGCGTGAACGCCACGGAGACCAGTGGGCCGATATGATGCGGTACTATCTGGACAATTTCGTCGATTCGCTGACCGGCGTGGTGCCAGGCGCGCGCGTGCTCATCAACGATCTGAAAGCAGCCGGCGTCCACGTATGGGGCTTGAGCAACTGGCAGAAGGACCTGTTCCCGGTGGCGCTCGACCATTACGACATTCTGTGCAGTCTTGAGGACCGCGTGGTGTCCGGTTACGTGGGACTGCGCAAACCGCACCGCGATATTTACGATTACGCTCTAAAACAGTTCGGCATCGACGCTTCCGGCGCGCTGTTCGTGGATGACAAGGCGATGAACATCGTCGGCGCGAACGAAGCCGGCATTCGCGGCGTACGGTTCAAGGATGCCCGCGCGTTGCGCACCCTGCTGATCGACGCGGGCGTGGCGATTCCCGCGGTACATGAAAAATAACGACATACGCAGATTAGACAGACGGTTGTGCTTGCGGTCGCTATGCGGGATCGACGCATACGGTCGCATGCATTGATGGATATGAAAGGTGAGGAGATTCGTCTCATGTTGAAAGTGCTGTTCGCAGGTACGCCGGATGTGGCGGTGCCGTCGTTGAAACTATTGGCCCAGGATACCGAGCATTTCGAAGTGGTGGCCGTGCTCACCAGGCCGGACGCGCCAACCGGACGAGGTCGCAAACTGGTGGCGAATCCAGTCAAGCAGGCCGCGCTCGAACTCGGTCTGCCGGTCATCGAATCCGATCCGAGCGAGGAAACGTTCGTGTCCGAGCTTGCGGCCACCGGCGCACAGGCCGCCGCTGTGGTGGCGTACGGCAAGATCCTGAAGCAGGACGTGCTCGACGCGCTGCCGATGGGCTGGTACAACCTGCATTTCTCCCTGCTGCCCCAATGGCGTGGCGCCGCTCCGGTGCAACGTTCCATCTGGGCGGGGGAGAAGGTGACGGGCGCCACCGTGTTCCGTATCGTCCGTGCCATGGACGCCGGCCCGATTCTGGCGCAATCCACCGTGGAAATCGGCGCGCACGAGACCGCCGGAGAATTGCTGGGACGTTTGGCCGAAGACGGCTCGCATCTGCTCGCAGCCTCGTTGCAGGCGCTGGCCGATGATCAGATCGCACCGGTGGAACAGCCTGCCGGAGCGTATGAGGTCGCGCAGAAGATCACCGTGGAGGACGCGCATATCCGCTTCGACGTGCCGGTATTCGCCGCCGACCGCCAGATTCGCGCATGCACGCCGAATCCGGGAGCCTGGTGCGAACTGCATGCCCATGCGGACGCCGAACCGGCGACCCTGCACGTATTGCGCGCGCAGCCGGCCGACATGTCCAATCCGAACGCACCGGCATCGCTTGAACCCGGCCATATCGTGGCCGGCAAGAAGAACGTGTGGGTCGGCACCTCCACCGAGCCGCTCGAGCTGCTGGAAGTTAAAGCGCAAGGCAAGAAAGCCATGCGCGCCGCCGACTGGGCCCGTGGCGCCCACCTCGATAACGCCTTCTGTGAGTAAGATTTTTGTTTCTACTGTAAGTATGTGAGTGGCTGCGGCGTCCGCGACCGGCGGGCGGCATGCATTGACGACACGCTCCGGGCCGCTCAGGCCAAGTCTTTACGGTCTTACAACGCATGCCGCCCACCGGTCGCTCGTAGGTGCGGAAAAGTTATTTGAGATAATCGAGGATTTTCGCCAGATCACGTTCATTGAGCCGGTGCGGAGCATCCTCCTGCACTTTCGGTTTGGCGCAGAACGCCACGCCAAGACCGGCCGCATGAATCATCGGCAGATCGTTCGCGCCGTCGCCAACCGCAACGGTCTGCGCCATATCGATGCCCATCCGCGCGGCCCACGCGCGCAACGATTCCAGCTTCGTATCCTTCGTGACGATATCGCCCAGCACGTGTCCCGTCAGCCTGCCATCGGCAGCCTCCAAACGGTTCGCAATCCAATAATCGAGATGCGCATCGGCCGCGAGACGGTCCACAACCTCGTGAAAACCACCGGAGACCACGCCGACCTTCCAATCATGCGCGTGAAGCGTGTCAATCAGTTCAAGCGCGCCATGCGTGAAATGCACTCGATGGTAGACCTCATCGAAAATCGTGGTCGGCAGACCCTTCAATAACGCCACGCGTGCGCGCAGCGCCTCGCGGAAATCAAGCTCGCCGTTCATGGCTCGAGCGGTGACGGACGCTATCTGCTCGCCGACTCCCGCGGCCACGCCAAGCTCGTCGATGACCTCTTCGTCGATCAACGTGGAATCCACATCCATCACCAGCAGTCCGGGAGTGGACAGCGTGGGCAGGGATGCCATGGATGCGATGTTCGGCGTTTCTTGTTCAAGCATGGTTCCGATTGTCGGAAATCATTAGGACAATGGGTATTCTTGAGGGTTGAACGTGTTGGAAAGCGAGGTCGACATGAACGATCATGACGAAGAGACGCTCGCGTCGCTGCAGCAGGCCAACGACCAGCTCATGGCCAAGAACCATGCGCTGGTCAAGGCGTTGAGCCGCGCCACGCAGGAAATGACGAAAACCAAGGCCCAATTGAACCAGCTGGCGGGGCCTCCCATGACTTTCGCCACCATGGTCCGCGTGCATTCAGCCAAAACGGACGGGCAGGGCGTGCAGCATGCCAGCGCCGAAGTGGCTGCCGGCGCGAGACGCATGATCGTGCCGATCGCGGCGAATCTGCAAGCTTCCAGGCTCGAACCGGGACGTACCGTGCTGCTCAACGAGAACATGGTGGTGGTCTCACAGCTCGACACCGACACGCTGGGCGCGGTGCGCTCGGTACGGCAGGTGTGCGATGACGGCCGCCTGCTGGTCGCGGATGGCGGCGGCAACGTGACGTTGGTCCGATGCTCGGGAACGCTTGCCAAACAGGCCATCAGCGCGGGCGATCGCGTGAACGTCGACGCATCTCTGCGGTTCGCGCTTTCGTTGGTTCCCCCCGAAAACGACGACGATTTGGTTCTGGAAGAAGTGCCGGACGTCACCTTCGCCGACATCGGCGGACTGGACGAGCAGATAGAACGTATCCGTGACGCCGTGCAGATGCCGTTCCAGCATCGCGAACTGTTCGAACGCTACGACCTGAAACCGCCGAAAGGCGTGCTGCTGTACGGTCCTCCAGGCAACGGCAAGACACTGATCGCCAAAGCCGTGGCGAACGCGCTCGCCGAAGGCACCGACGCGGGAAGTGGCGTGTTCCTGTCGGTCAAAGGACCGGAGCTGCTTAACAAATTCGTGGGCGAATCGGAACGTCTGATTCGCATGATCTTCAAACGCGCCCGCGAACGAGCGGCCGACGGCAAACCGGTCATCGTGTTCATCGACGAGATGGATTCGCTGCTGCGCACCCGCGGCACGGGCGTTTCGTCCGACGTGGAGACCACCATCGTGCCGCAGTTCCTGACCGAGCTGGACGGTGTGGAATCGCTGGACAACGTCATGGTGATCGGAGCCTCCAACCGCATCGACATGATCGATCCGGCGGTGTTGCGTCCCGGACGCCTCGACGTGAAGATCCGCGTGGACCGTCCGGGCATCCAGCAGGCGACCCAGATCGTCCGCCACTATCTGACAGACAAGCTGCCGTTGTCTCCGAACGTGGATGCGAAGGCGTTGATCGGCGTGCTGGTCAACGACATCTACGCGCAGGACGAGCATCGGCACCTTTGCGACATCTGCGACGACCATGGCCAGTGGCGTCCGGTGTACCTCGCCGACGTGGTGTCCGGCGCGGTGCTCAAGAACATCGTGGACCGTGCCAAAACCTATGCGGTGAAACTGTCCATCACCACCGGACAGGCTGCGGCGATCGGCATCAATCTGCTGGCCAAAGCCGTGGACGAAGAATACGGTGAGACCCGGGACGCGCTGCTGGATGCGGATCCGGAACAGTGGAGCCGCATCAACGGGCTTGAACCCGGACGGGTGACCGGCATCAGACCGGTGGCATGAATGCCGGCCGGCGTATGAATGCTGGACGGTATGGTATGGAACGCAATCTAAATACGGAAAGGAACGGCGCGATGAGCGTTCGCAGGGTCATGGGCACGGAAACGGAATACGCGGTCTCCGCGCCAGGACAAGGCCGCTACAATCCGGTGCAGCTCTCATTCGACGTGGTCGGCGCCGCCTCGGATGCGTCACGCAGCCATATCCGCTGGGACTACCGGCAGGAAGACCCCGTCAACGACGCGCGCGGCACCAGACTGGAACGTGCGGCGGCCCACCCGGACCTGCTCACCGACGCCCCACAGCTCAACATCACCAACGTGATCGCCCCTAACGGGGGTCGTATCTACGTCGACCACGCGCATCCCGAATACTCCGCGCCGGAAACAACCGACCCCTTCGAAGCGGTGCGATACGACCGTGCCGGCGATCTCATCATGCGCGCCGCCGCAGCCAAGGCAAGCGAGACGACGGGACGGAAAATCGTGCTGCACCGCAACAACGTCGACGGCAAAGGAGCCAGCTGGGGCACGCACGAAAACTACATGATGCTGCGGTCGGTACCGTTCGACCTGGTGACACGCCTCATGACCACGCACTTCGTCTCCCGACAGATCTTCATCGGCTCCGGCCGCGTCGGCATCGGCGAACATAGCGAAAACGCCGGCTACCAGCTAAGCCAACGTGCCGACTACTTCCATATGAAAGTCGGTTTGCAGACCACATTCGACCGGCCGATCATCAACACCAGAGACGAATCGCACAGCACCGACGAATACCGCAGACTGCACGTGATCGTCGGCGACGCCAACCGCATGGACGTGCCACAGGCCTTGAAACTCGGCACCACCAGCATGCTGCTGTGGCTGCTCGAACACGCCGACATGGCCGAAATCGACTTGAACGAGGCGCTGGGACCGCTTACGCTCGCCGACCCGGTGGAAGCCATGCACACGGTATCGCACGACCTGACCCTGGCCGCCCCACTACCATTGGAAACAGGTGGAACCACCACCGCATGGCAGATGCAGGTCACTTTGCGTGGACTGGTATATGCGGCCGCGGCAACGGTATACGGCACCGACACATCCGGAGAGCCGGCATGGCCCGACCGCTCCACCCGCAACATCATGGCGATGTGGGGGCAGGCTCTCGCCGACGTCGCCACAGTACGCCATGCCGACGATGACGGACGACTGACGATGCGGGAACAGGCGTCACGTCTCGAATGGCTGCTCAAATGGCAGTTGCTGGAGAAGCTACGCCGCAAGACCGGTTCGGATTGGACCGATCGGCGCCTGGCCGCGGTCGATCTGAAATGGGCCGCGCTCGATCCGGCCGATTCGATTTTCACCCGGCTTGCCGGACAGACCGAACGACTGGTGACGGATAAGCAGCTTGCCGAGGCGGTCGGCCAAGCGCCGGCCGACACACGCGCATGGCTGCGCGCGGAGATCGTACGACGTTTCCCCGAACAGGTCATTGCGGCGTCGTGGTCCCACCTTACGGTGCGCGGCGAGTCGTCCGGTGATGAAAACGTGGAGAATTCGATGGTCTCGTTGGACATGTCCAATCCGTTGAAATTCACGGAATCCTTGTGTTCCGAAGCGTTCGAGCGTGTCCACACTGCGAGCGGAATCGTGGAATCCCTGCGTTGAATCTCATGTTGTGCGGGTACCATTGCCGTAGGTGATGGCAGAGGCCATACCCATATTCGATGAACCACACGGCAGGACGCTTGAGGGAGAGGGTGCGTCCAGGCCGGTTATGAGGAAACGAAAAGGCATACTACATGGAATTGAGGCAAGTGGCCCTCGAAGTGGCCCGTATCCTGCAAGATGCAGGCAAGCACGCGTTGAACGATCAAATGAATCCGCGTGATCTGAAAAGTTTTGAAATGACGGACAATCATCTGAGCTTCACCTCCGACATCGATAAGCGGTTGGCGCAATTCATCAGCAACCGCATCACGTATGTGGATGTGTTCGATGGTTTCTGGCAGTTCCGTCCGGAAGAATGCCATCCGGGGGAACGGTATTGGTGCGTTGGCGGCATCGACGGCGCGATCAATTTCGTGCGCAGCATGCCGGAATGGACCATCACCGTCTCACTGTTCGAGTTTAACGACCAATGTTCCGCGCAGCCGATCCTTTCGGTGGTGCATGCTCCGGCGCTTGGTCTGACCTACCTGGCGGTGCGCGGATCCGGAGCCATCCGCATCCGCAAGACGCCGCTTGGAGACAAACGCGAGAAGATTATGCCGTCCACCACCCCGTCCCTTGACTATGCGGTGGTGAGCTTCGGCATGTCCCATGTGCCGGAGGAATCCAAGCGTGCGCTTGAAGTGGTGTCGCGTATCGCCGGCCGTCCGGCCGACATCAAGCGCGTCGGCCCCGCCTCCTTGGATTTGTGCAAGGTGGCGGACGGTACATATGACGCGTATTTCGAAGCGCATCTGCACAAGTGGGACGTTCCCGCGGTTTCCGCCGGAGCCGTCGTGGTCTGGGAAGCGCAGGGGCATCTGAGCCGGTGGAACGGCGATCTTGTCCACTGGCGTCAGGAAAACGACGTACTCGCCACCAACGGTCTGATTGCCGATGATCTGCGCCAGTATTTGGCATAAGACTGATTGACTGCCCCACACCTGGGTAAGGTGTGGGGCAGTATGCTATTCGCAGGAGAACCCGCAAGGACGCTTTCGGAGAAAGGAAGGGCCATGCCCCAGAAATTTGAGCAGATGCAATCCGCCGAACAAAAACATGACGAGGATGAGACCATTGCGCAGGCTGGCACCCAGATCGATGACACGGTCGATGCGCTTGACGCGGTGCTGGACGACATCGAATCGGTCCTCGAATCCAACGCTGAGGAATATGTGGGCAGCTTCGTCCAAAAAGGCGGCGAGTGATGCCGCAGCTGCGTGACAGCGGCAACCATTCCACAGCGCCGCTTGACGCCCATACCAAGGACGAAATCCAATCCTTCGCCCGTATTTTCGGCATCGAAACCGAATACGGTGTGAGCGTGACCGGTTCGGACCGCCCATGCGACGCCGGACAGACGGCGATGATGATGTTCCAGCCGATTGTGGCCGAAGCGAGATCCACCAACACATATATTGAAAACGGTTCAAGACTCTACCTTGATGTCGGCTCGCACCCCGAGTACGCCACGGCGGAAGCCCGGGATCCGATGGACGCGCTGGCATTGGATGCGGCCGGCGAATTGGTGATGAGGGATCTTGCCCTGGACGCCCAACGTCGTCTGCGCTCCATCCAGGGAGCCGGCTCCACGGTCCATGTGTTCAAAAACAATGTGGATTCCGCCGGGCATTCCTTCGGCTGCCATGAGAATTACCTGGTGCGACGGTTCGTGCCGTTGAAGACGATCGAACAGGAGCTGCTGCCGTTCCTGATCACCCGGCAGCTGTTCACCGGCGCAGGACGTATGGGGGAGCAGGGCTTCCAGATCACGCAGCGTGCCGACTTCCTCGATGAGGCGGTCTCATCGGCCACCACGCGCTCGCGTCCGATGGTCAACACGCGCGACGAACCGCATGCCGATCCTGACGCGTTCAGACGGCTGCATGTGATCATCGGCGATTCGAACCGGTCCCAGTGGGCCACGATGATGAAGCTCGCCACCACGCATCTGGTGTTGTGCGTCATCGAACAGGCCGGGCGCGAAGGCAAGGATTCCGGGTTCGCCCGATTCTCCTTCGCTGACGCCAGTGCGGCCAACCATAAGGTAAGCCGTGACCTGACGGGCGTCGAAGCGTCCTTCGACATGGCAGACGGCACTGTCATGGAAGGCGGTGCCGTAGCGATTCAGGAACGTTATCTTGAAATCGTCGAACGATTCGTTGGACAACATCCCGAAGTGTGCTCCTCGTTGCCGCGCACGGACGTGCATGAGGTGATTCGCCGATGGAGGCGTGTCATAGAGGCGTTCCGCTCGGGGGTTAGCGAAACGTTCGCCGACAAGGTCGATTGGCTTGCCAAACGACGGCTGTTCGACATGCTCCGCAACCGTGCGGGGGGACGACTCTCCGTCAGCAAGTTGGAACAGTTGGACATGGACTACCATGACGTGGCCAACGGCGCGCTGTACGCCTCGCTGTGCCGTCGCGGAGCCATGCGCACGTTGGTCAACGAGTCACAAGCACATGAGGCCATCGATGTTCCTCCCCACGATACCCGCGCCGCACTGCGTGGACGGTTCATCCAGTCGGCACGATCGCACAACGCGCAATATTCCTGTGATTGGACGCGACTATCGCTGACCTCGCCGAACAGGATGGACGTGACGTTGCTTGATCCGTTCGACGCACAACCGTCCGACCGGTTCCTCACGATACTAGAGGCTTTGCAGTAGCCAAAAGCCTGCGATGGAAGACTCGTCTCCACCGCAGGCTTTTGATATTGGTTGGTCGGATTGTAACTGCCGCTCAGACTTCTCCACGGTATTTGGCCATCATCTGCGACTGCAGTTGTTGCGCGCTTGGCGGCGTCCATGTGATCGCGTCGGCGCCCGCATCAATGGTGGCGAGAATACGGTCTTCACGACCTCCGCCCGAAGCCAGAATCGGGATTTCCGGATGATGCGCGCGGATGCTTGCCACGACTTGCGCGGTTCTTGCACCGGCTGCCACATTGATGATGGCCGCACCGGCAAGAATCTTGCATTCGGTGATTTCATCATCCTCCGTGACCGTGGCGATGACAGGGATGTCCACCATCGACATGGTCGTTTCGATGGTTTCCGCCGGTGCCGGAGCGTTGATGACCACGCCGGCCGCGCCCTGCATCTCCGCCACCATGGCCAGCTCTGCCACACGCGGACCGGTGGTGGTGCCTCCACCCACGCCGACGAACAGCGGCATCTGCGCCACGGTGAGCAGCGCCTGCGTGATCACCGGTTCGCCGGTGAAAGGGTACACCGCGAGGATGGCGTTCGCGTTCGTGTTGCGGATAATCACCGCATCGGTGGTATAGGCGAACGATTTGAGCGTATGACCTTTGACGGTGATGCCGCCGCAACGCTGCGTGATGATTTCCGGAACCCTGGCATTGGGGGAGGTGAGTCTGCCTTCGACCTTCGCCGTACCGTAGGTGCTTCGCGACACGTGCGGCACGGCTGAATGCTGCTCCACAGCCACTGACGCGCTGGGGGTGAATAGCGAACGCTTGTTGAGACGGATGAGATCCGGATCGTCCGCACCGGAATCATGTTCCTGCCCGACGCTCATTCCCGCACCTCCTCATCCGTATGGTTCAGCATGAGGAATTCGTGGATCGCCTTGCGGCGTTCGGAAATCTCCTCATCCAGAAGTTTGGTATCGGTGTTGTCGATGATACGCTGCAGCAGTTCGCCGAGAGTGGAAAGTTCCTCGTCGTTCAGGCAGTCGAGCATATGAACGTCGGCTTCGATGGGTTTGGACGGCTTGGGCCGTGGAACCATTCCCCGTCTTGCCGCGTCGACGTTCCGCACGTGTGTGGTGGCGCGTGCCATGGTCTGGGCACGTGTCGTTTTGAGCTTGGTGTGGATGAGCAGGATGTTGAGTTTGTGGATTTCGTCGATGATCTGTCTGCGTTGGTCGACCATGACATCCCCCTTTATCTAGTCATATTGTCTAATATCATAGCGCATAGTGTGGGATGACATTGCCTTTGCCTGTTATAAAAAGAAAAAAAGAGAGGTTCCAACCATCCGTGGTTGAAACCTCTCATATAGGTCTGCGTGGTCGACTTACTTGGTGACGGCCTTCTTCAGCAGGGAGCCGGCAGAGATGCGAACGCCGTAGGTTGCCGGAATCTCGATGGTTTCGCCGGTGCGCGGGTTGCGGCCGGTGCGGGCTGCGCGCTTGACGCGCTCGGCGGAGAACAGGCCGGTCAGCTTCAGGCCTTCGCCGGACTGCATTGCCTCGACGAACACGTCCTGGAAAGCGTTCACCGCAGCCTCAGCCTGAGCCTTGGTCAGGTTGGACTTCTGGGCGATCTTCGAGACGAGATCAGACTTGTTGTATGCCATAAAGCATCCTTCTTGAGTCAGGGGATATTCCGCTTATGAACATCCACGTTCATTGCAATAATAGCGCACGCATGTGCCAAAAATGCCATTTTCCAAGGGTTTTGGCCCTTTTGATTCAGCATAGGGGGGAGAAAAACCCTAAAGGGGGGTTGGGCTAGATCAAATTATGCCTGTCCAGCCATTTCATAGCCACGGCTCCCATTGGAATTCTCAGCCAATAGAAGGCGATTCGGTAGACGAGAGTAGCGGAGACGGCGATGGTGGAGGGGATGCCCACGGCGGTGAAGGCCACGGACAACGCGGCTTCGACCGCGCCAAGGCCGCCTGGCGTCGGCACTGCGGAACCGAGCGTATTCGCCAGCAGGAAGATGAATGTGGTCTCCACCGGATTGGTGTGGCATCCGAAAGCCATCAATGCAATCCAGAATCCCAATCCGGTCGAGATGTTGAGTATCAGCGCACCGAGAATGCCGAAGGCCAGTTCTTTCGGATGGGACAGCACGTTGATGAGACTACGTGCGTAGGACTTGACGATGGGCAGGTACTTCTCCGTGACGATGTGCCGCACCGGGGGAATGGCCATGGCCGCGGAAATCACCAATGCGACGATGGTGATCACCAAAATCAGCGTGTTGGTGGGAATCATGCCGGACAGTGTGTTGCGTCCGGTGAAGATGCCGATCAGCAGCAGCAGAATGATGGTGGTGCCGCCCTGCACTGCCCATACGGCGCTCATGATGGCGGTGGCCGCGGTATTGCGGTAGCCGCTCTTGCGCAGGAACTGCAGGTTGACAAAGGCCGGGCCGACGCCGGCGGGCATGGAGACCGCGGTGAAGCCCGAAGCCATTTGGGAACAGTACAAGCCGATCGGATTGCGTTTATCGGCATCCATGAAACAGCCAAGGGTCATGGCCGATCCGAACCAAGCCAGCAGTCCGAACAGCACGCATACCAGAGCCATGGCGATGTTGGCCTCTTTGACCGCCTTGATCATTTCGGCCGGTTGAATCTGGGTGAACACCACATACACGGCGACGACCAGCAGCGCGATCGCGATGAAGGAACGGAAACTGAACCGCGACAGCGTGACCGTTTCCATGGAATCCGCGACCTCCTGCGGAGCCAAAGCCGCGATACGGGAACGCAGCGTGTTGAGCATGTGCTTGTCGCAGGTGGACAGGGCGCGTGTCGCCGCCGGAACCGCCGTCTTCTGGATGAATGGCGCCAGATCGATCAGTTGCTCGTCGCCCCACGTCCTGCGGGCGCATGCGATCGCACGGTCGATGCCGTTCAACGCTCCGAGCAGAACCAGCAGCTGTACTTTGTCCAGCGCATAGTTTGGCGGCGCGCTGCCATAGTCGCCATTCTGCCATCCTGCGATCACCGGCTGTCCGTTTTCCATGCGCGACAACGTTTCGGGAGTGATTCGACGATGGGTGAAGCCGTGCCGGTGCGCTTCGGACAGATAGGTCATGAACAATTCCATGTCATGGTCGGACATGGTGTTCGGATTGCATTCCAAGGGCATGTGGTCGCGGTGAAACACCAGAATGGACGATTCGCTGCTGTCTGCGACTCCGTAGACTCCCGGCACTGTCAATCCGGCGTTCTGCAGGCCGAGAATCATCGCGTAATGGTGGTGGATGGCGTCGAAGGAGGAACGGTCACGGCGCATGGAGACCCCGGTCAGCCTGACCCATTGCCATAGCTGGTTGAGATAGCCTGCCATATGCACTTGGTTATCGAGAACGGATACCGTGTATTGGTGGCCGTCGACGTCGATGGCGTCGTAGATGCGTGAGTTCTCGGTCAGATCATCGTCCAATGTGGTCTTCAGCATGCCGGAATCGGTGTAGGTCGCGAGCCTGCGGGAGAGCGACGCCACGTCGATGCCGATGGAACGGAGCGCCTGCGCCACCTGGTTGCCCCAAGCCCCGTTGGTCTGTGTGCCGAGCATGAAACGAATCAGCATACCCAAGGCACGTCCCGCGGCAAAGGAGACCAGCACGCCGGAAAGCGAATTCCATGACAGCACCACGAACAGCACTGCGACCGTGTAGAGGATGTTCCAGCCCCATTTGGTACCGGAACGGGTGCGACGCGGTCCGGCGACGGTAAGGAATGAGGCCATCGCCGCATAAAAATCGGGAAGCAGTCCGGTTCCCACGGAAGTGCCGTTGGACATCATGGACATGATGAGGGTGCCATTGCCCGAGCCGCTGATAAGAGCGGAAATACCCCATATCGCAGCGAAACCGAGAATAAGGGCGATGGCGGAAACCACACTTTGCAGCCATTCCTTGGCGATGAGCAGCTGGATAAGCACGCTGACGGTAATGAAAACTATGGCGATCTGCTGCAACAGCGATGTCGGCACATCCATGAGCCAACTGACCACGTGGCCCGCGGAACGCACGTCGGACTCCACTCCGGAGGTGGTGCCATGCAAGTAGATGGAGAACAGGATGACGGCCGCGCCGACAAGCACGGCGAACAGCGCATGGAGCAGATCCGCGAAATCGCGGTTCCGTTTCGGCGGAACATCCTCAATGCGCGTTTCGTGTTTGCTGGTTGGGAAGTCGTGAGACACTATTGACCTGCTTTATAGGTACGTGGGTGAATACGTCCGGGTGACATGCACCTATTATCGTCTCCGATGATACGCCTTGGGGCGGCTGTGTGAAAACACAGCCGCCCCAAGGCGTATCATCCGCAAGATGAGTGTGGCGATGCGTTATCAGCGGTCGAAGTCAACCAGCTTGCTGGCAACTCCGGTGTATGTCGCCGGAGCCAACGCCTTGAGACGCGCCGCAGTGGCTTCGTCGAAGGCCTGCTGGTCGATGAACCGTTCGACGTCATCCTTGGAGATCTCGTGACCGCGCATGAGCTCCTTGACCTTCTCGTACGGCTTATCCATACCCGGCAGTCCGGCAAGCTCGCAGGCGCGCATGGCGGTCTGAATCGGCTCGCCGAGCACCTCCCAATTGGAATCGAGCTCGGCCTGGATGACAACATCGTTCGGATGGATGGAGTTCAGACCACCCATCAGATTGTTCAACGCCAGCAGCGAATAACCCAGCGCGGAGCCGATGTTGCGCTGCGTGGTGGAGTCGGTCAGATCGCGCTGCCAACGTGATTCGACCAGCGTCGCCGACAAAGTGTCCAACAGCGAGCAGGAGATCTCCAGATTGGCTTCGGCGTTCTCGAAACGAATCGGATTGACCTTGTGCGGCATGGTGGAGGAACCGGTCGCGCCCTTGACCGGTACCTGCGCGAACACGCCACGGGAGATGTACATCCACACGTCCACACACAGGTTGTGCAGGATACGGTTGGTGTGGCTGATGGTACCGTACAGTTCGGCCTGCCAATCATGCGATTCGATCTGCGTGGTCAACGGATTCCACGTCAGACCCATACGGTTGGTGACGAACTCGCGGGAGACGGCCACCCAGTCAACATCAGGGCAGGCGGCCAGATGCGCACCGAACGTGCCGGTCGCGCCATTGATCTTACCGAGATATTCCTGGGCCTTGACCTTGTTGAGCTGACGGTTCAGACGATACACATAAACAGCCAGTTCCTTGCCCAGCGTGGTCGGCGTGGCAGGCTGGCCATGGGTCAGCGACAGCATGGCCTTGTCGCGGTAGGCGTCGGCCTTCTGTGCCAGATGGTCGACAATGGCCTGTGCTGCGGGCAGCCACACCTGCTCCACACCGTTCTTCACGCAACGGGCGATGGATAGGTTGTTGATATCCTCGGACGTGCAGGCAAAATGCACGAGAGTCTTCAATCCGGTCAGCTGGGTGTCATGACCCAACACATCGGCGGCCTTCTCCAGCTGGTCGTCGATGTAATACTCCACGGCCTTCACATCATGGTGGGTCTTAGCCTCATAAGCGGCATGCTGGGCAATGCCTTCGGCTCCGAAATTCTCCGGAATGGAACGCAGATACGCCTGCTCATCATCGGTGAGCGGCTTGACACCCGGAACGATGGTCTGATTGCCGTTGCCCTCGAAACCGTTGGCAAGCAGAATCATCCACTCGACTTCGACGCGCATGCGCTCGCGGTTCAACGCCGGTTCGCTCATGTATTCGACAAGGGGAGCGGTCTGCTTGTGGTAGCGGCCGTCAAGAGGGGTCAGTGCGATTGCGGGGGAGATGTCAGTAAGCTTCATAGACAACAGCATACGTTCAGCCGTGAACCATTGGTCCCGTCATTTGCTGATGCGTCCCTCATAATACTGGACCTCCTCCAGCTCGCCTTCCACGACCTCTTGGAAATGACGGTCATGGTCCAGCACGGATTTGCTTCCGGTGTCGTAGGCGTACCGGTATCCCGCCTCATGGTATTTCGGGTAGTGCGTGGAGTTCTTCTCCCCGGACGAATCACTGACTTCGGCTCCTGGAAAAGCCCTCTTCGGCGCATCTTCCTCATGGACGGAGCATCGTATGGTGAGCCAGTTCTCCGTATGGGGGTTGGCCTCCCCGTCAAGTGCCGCGATGCCTTCATCATCCATCTCGATGGCGGTGACCCGTGTTTTCTCGGGAATCTCGAAATTCGCTATCGGGGAGCCAAGCGTGGCGATATGTTGTATGTCGTATTTGTCTTGGAAATCCGTCGCCGCCGCTGCCGCGATGATGCCGCCCTGCGAATGGCCGACGATTTCCACGGGATCATCCGGCTGGATGCCAGCCTGTTTCATGGTCTCATCCAGGAAACGGAGGCTTTCCGCGGTTCCGCGCTGCCGCTCATCGGCACTCATCAGCTCGAAATTGGTGTACCAGTCCATAGGCGAATCGTGATTGCCGTCGGTCCCGGGAATGATGATCCTCCAAGCATATGTGCCATCGGCTTTGCGGTACTTGCAGCATGCGATGGTTCCGTATTCCAGACCGCTTTCACGTTCGCCGTTGAGAGGTCCTTCGGACAGCCGCCGTTGGTCGGCGATGGCGTCCTTCGTGCTTGTACCGCCTCTGACCACTTTGGTTTTCGGATACACACGGGTTACGGAGAGATTGTCTCCATGGTCTTTGTCGAAGTACGGTATGAGCAGTCTGTCGATTTTCTTAAGACCGCGATTGACCGAGCCTTTGCCGGAAAGCCCCTCTGCTATAACCGCTCCCGGTTTGGTGACCATGAATAAGGTTTTCGTGATGTATTCCAGGATGGACGTGTCTTTTGAAGGTCGTTCCTGTATGTTCAATCGGCTCGCATGCTCTCCGAGGACGCTCACGAAGCTTTCCTGCATCCATGCGGTGGATTCCACAAGATAGAATTTGTTGAATTTCCCCTCTTTGGCGTAACTGCGTCTTACCCCCATCAGTGCGCTGGCGGTCAAGGCGAGAATCGCGGATTCCCGTGATGACATGAAAAGCCCTCGCAACATGATATTCAGCCCTTTCCTACTGGCTTCCTCAGCTTGGGCGTATAAGGATTGGGCTTGTGCGATCAATGATGATAGCTCATTAAGCTGGGATGCCATGGATTGCAGGGCCTCGGCATGTGCTTCGCAACGTCCGAGCAGCTGCCGGTACGGCAATTCGATATGGTCCTGCGCCGTACACCGTGGACTTGCCCCGGTCAAAGCGGACAGGAGCGGTGTGGCGCGAGGGTGGATTTTGAGTTCATAGCCTGCGGCAATGAAGGATCTACGGGAAGTGCCAAGACGATTCGCTTGATCTCTGAGGATTCTTGAAGCATTGAAGTATTCCCGGTATTCGGCGGTGGTGAATCTCTTTCCGCCAACGATGCGGGCCGTCACTCGTTGGTTCATGCCGCACCTGCCGACCAGAGAAGACGTGACGTGGCGATCATATCGTCACGTAGCAGAGCGGATTGCCGTGCGATGCGATTGAGACGGGTGCGGTATTCCTCGGCCGCGGTGCCGGTCCAGTCGGCCAGTCTGTTGGAGGCTATTGCCGCATCAAGTTCATCGAGAAGCCGTGACGCGGCAACAAGTTTCGCATTGATCAATGTTTGGGTGGTCCGCACGCCAATTCGGCAACGACAGGACATTCCCGACAGGGATGCCAACGAATTGAAGGCTGCGACGCCTGGGGCGGCACCAAGAAAAGCATTTGAAACGTTCATGGCAGCCATTTGACCACATTCGGTGTTGACGCCAATCGGAAAACAGAGCTTGTGGTCAAAGAACGAGTCTATGAAAAACCGTCGGCGTGTCGTTATTGGGAAAACAACGAAAACCACGTCGACGGCATGTGGATAACTATATTCGAAAAAGCCCCCTACCAGGGTTTGGTCTGCGAGGATGACGTGCTTGGGTTCTTTTTCGCAGCCGAACCTGAATCGTCATTGGGATCCGATTGCGTGGATTGGGCGTTCTGAGCCAATAGCTCCTCTATTTTCCGACGTTGTTCGTCGGATAGGTTTTCGTCGTTCTTGTGACTTGATTTATCCGATTCCTGAGCGTCGGCGGTGTTTGAATCCGTGGAGGCGGACTGATCGCTCTGCTCGGCTTTGATCTTCTTGGACGCGTGATCCGTAAGCTGGCTGGAAACATGACTGTTATGCTCGATTGATTCGCGCACTTGGGGCAGCAGCAGCGGCTTCATGGCTGATGCCTCGTTGAATTGGGCGTCCGTCTGCTGTTGCCTGGTGTGCAGCTTGTCCCAATCGGCATCGTCTTTTCTGCTGGTCGAGATGTTCTCCTGCAGGCTTTGCGTGGCCTGGTTGTAGCTATTGACGGCTGCGAGATTCACTATGGCCCATAGGGCGGCCATGACCAGCAACGCCGCCATGACGGCCAAAACGATGCGAACCGTCAGCGAGGCACGCGGTTTCATGGTTGTTCTGGTCATAGCAAACTCCTCGACTGAATTATCCAAGCCCCCAATTCGCATGCGAGCAGCAGCAGCGTGACGATGGCCAGTGGCCATACGACGGGCATCGTCCTGGTGCGCTTCTTGGTGGTTTGGGTGACTCGCCACTTATCGGACGCTTCCTTGGACACGCCGTCACGCATGGTGTTGGAGGCGTTCAACACCAGCGCGGTACCGCTCAACTCGTCGGCGATGGACGCCATCTCATCCTTGTTCATGCGTGACACTCCGGGTTTGCCGGTATCAGGGTCGGTGACCCACTGGTCCGCATTTCCATCGACGCCGTCGGCGATTACGGGAATGTTGCCTCCCTGCTCGCTGCCGATGGCTACGGTGAAGGCATCGGATAGGTATCGTCGCAATGATGAGAACGTGCGCCGTGCCTTTGATGAGGTCTGTTCTCCATCGGAAAACAGGTACAGCACGATCGCATCATCGGGATGCTGATCATGAATGGACTTGCAGGTCAGCAGCAGCTGGTCGATAGGGGCATCCAACGTCGAACCGGCCGAAACGGAAGTCGCCTCGGGCGCGAGTGTATCCGCCCAATTGTCGATCGCGTTCGAATCCGGGGTCAACGGCACGTCCAACGTGCCGGAAGCTCCGAATCGCAAAGCGGCGAAACTGGAATTGGGATATAGCGCGGTGACGTCCTTCACGGCTTGTTTTGCCACGTCGAGACGGCTTGACTGTTCGGCTGAACCATATTGCGCGTCTTTGACGGCCATGGAACCGGTCACGTCAACGGCCACCACCACGTCGGTGGCGTTCACCGCACGGCTATTGGTCGGCGCCACGATACTGGGCGTCAATGCCATGACCGACACCGTCAGACAAAGCAATACGCGCCGAACGCATGCCCAAACGGTTTCGTCGCTGTCAGCGCGGCGACGGACATGCAATACGATCTGCGCAATGGCGCAGGCCAGCAGAACCACGGCGACGGCTCCGCCGACAGGCCAACCCAAAGCAGGGGAAAGCGTCAGATGGTTCATCTCCTCAACCTCCAAGCCAATGCCAGCCAGACCATCAAAACGATGGCCAAGGCCAGTGTCCACCATCCGGGAGCATCCACCATGGCGGCCTTGTTGCTCGACTCGTTTTCATGGTTCCGCCGAGATTCGATTTCCTCGACCAGCGAAGAGACGGATGCTCCATTCGATTGGGTGAGAAACACCCCATGATGAGCTTCGATGGCGGATTTGAATTTCTGGGTGGTCTCGTCGGCCTCGCTTTGCTTCGGTCCGGAGAACAATCCATCCACGGTGATTTGGGCCTGCTTGGTCAGGTTCAGCGCCTCGTCAAGCGTATAGGTTGGTTTTCCGGAAACGACGTTGTCCGTGGCAAGCACGATGGATGCGGCGCGTTGACGCTCGGCATTGTCGGCGCTTGCGTTCCCATAGGCGAATCCGGGAAGCATGGCCGCGCAGCTCACCACGCCATCGCCAATCAGCGAAGTGGACTCCTTACGGTTCTGCGTGCCTTCCAGCCAGTCGGAAATCGCCTGATAATCGCTGTCCTTCATCTTGTCGATATCGTCTTGGGACTCGACGCCTGCGAGGATGCTGCTGGCTTTGCCAAGCTGTTTGGACACCAGTTCGTAGTCGTCGGTCAACGGAAAAACGGTACGTGACGTCGAATTGAAGATGCTCAGGCCGATTCTCTCGCCCTTGAAGCTGTCGACGAGTTGACGGTAGGTGTCGATGACCTCGCGGTCGTAGGGGAGCGCCGAGCCGGAAACATCCAAGCACAGCACGATGTCTCGGCTGCTGGCCTTCTCCTCGCCTTCATCCACGGTGCTGGGACGTGCCACCAGAGCCGTGGCGAGTGCCAACGCGACCACTAGAAGAATCACCGCCAAACGTGAAAGAACCCTCCACTGGCGGAATAATCTCGATGCGGATTCCGTGTTGAGGTCATCATCCAGGCTGAAGGTGCGGGCACTCTCGATGCCATCGGTTTTGTGGCGCGCGGCCACCAGCAACGTGACGCCGGCAACGGCCAGCACCACGATGACGCCTGCCAGAAAGGCCCAAGGCCAATGCCATGACAGTTGCATCTATCGCCACCTTTCCACAAGATTGGCCACCCATTCGCCAGCCTGCTCGACCGTGGCCTGCCTGGCGATGTGATTGCGCTCGGCATCCGCGAATTCCGGCGGATACAATGCCTCGATGGTTTGCCTGAGCAAGGTGAGACCCTGCTGGTTCCCCGTGGTCCGAGGCGTCTCTTCGATGTCGGTGAGCGTCTGGTTGCGCACGTCCGTTCCGGTGGCAGTGGAAGCAAAATCCCTGGCGATTGCGGCCAGCTGTGCGAAAGCCTCCTCGCGCTCCAGCTCCCCCCGGGCATGGCGGGACACAACATCATCGATACGCTGATGCCAGACGGTTTTGCCGGCAAGCGCGTCATGTCGGCCGCGATTGACTATTTTTGCGGGCTTCCGGCTCGGCCGGGCAAGCCAGACCACAAGAGCCACCAAAACGACGGCAAGCAACAGACAGACCGCGATGACGACGGCCAAACCGTTCTCAAGATGAATCTGGTCCTTGATGACGAGGTCATCCTCGGCAAGGAAGAGCATCATGCCTTGTCTCCCAACGACAATACGGACGGGGCTCTCAATTGGTTACGTGTGGACTGGGCCAAAGCCGTGGAAACCATGCGCACGAACTCATGGAACATGCGTTCGCTGGAATCGGATCGAATTACCGTCGAGCCACAGCGATTCAGCTCATGGCGAATGGACGCAGCCAGGTATTCACGATGCGTTCGCACTTGCCCAGCTGTGTTTCCCCTACGCAGGAACGCAGGCACGCGTCGTTTTCCAGCCCCGTCAAGCACCACGCGCGCATGGCTGACATCAAACGGATTGATGGTGGCCACATCGATGAGCACCATCGGATGTGTCCTTGCAATCATGCGGATGGCGCTCAAATGACGTTCCTCCAACGCATGCTCCTCGGTGGCGATGACGACCAGCGCCTCTTTGTCCCGAATGCGGCGCGCGTATTCCAGCAACGCGTCGATATTGCGGGGCCTGGTCCACTCGCGCTGCAATGCCGTATCCAAGGTTCGTTCGAACTGCGCCAGGCCACCGTTGAACGGCACCCGGGTGATGGAAGCGCTGTCGCCGAACACCATGGACACTTCGTCGCCTCGGCGCAGGCTGAGCGCGGCGAACATGCATAAGGCGTTTGCCGCCACCTGGTACGCCTGTTCCGAGGAAGGGCATGCGGCGGTCATTTCCTGTCCGACGTCAAGCAGCAACCATGCCTTCGAAGTGGAGGGACGCTCACGCTGCACCACCATTGGACGTCCCGCTCGGGCACTGGTCTTCCAATCGATGCGTTTCGCCTCGTCTCCCGGCTCATAGGCGTGGATATCCACGACATCGTCGGCGCCGAAGCGTTTGTTCGATGCGTGCGCGCCTTCGAGTATGCCGAGCGCCTTGCGTACCGTCGGCAGACTCAGCGTGGTTCCAAGCGTCTCGATTTTTCTGCGGATCGGATCGTCGGAACGGATCTGGTCGATCATGGAACGGGGACCGCCTGCACGATCGAATCCACCACCTGGTCGCTGGTGACGCCATCGGCAAGTGCTTCGAACGTCATCAGAATACGATGACGCAACACTTCGTGGGCGAACGCCTTCACATCCTCAGGAATGACGTAATCTCGTCCCTGCAGGAGCGCGTTGGCCTGTCCTATGCGCACCAGCGCGATGGACGCGCGCGGCGAGGCGCCCAGCCTGACGAGCGAGGAAAGTCCTTGGACGGGCTTGGTTCCAGCGCCACGGGAGGTGGCCGCGATATCGACCGCATACTGCATGATCGCATCGGACACGTGCACACGACGTGCCGCGGAACGCAGGAATTCGACGTCGCTGATGGAAACGGTGTCACCGGTGAGCGCGTGCTGGTCTACGGTATCGGAGCCGCGGCGGGTCAGCATGGCGAGCATGCGTTGCTCTTCCTGCTCTGTCGGATAGGTCAGTACGGCCTTCATCATGAAACGGTCCATCTGCGCCTCGGGAAGATTGAAGGTGCCCTCTTCCTCGATTGGATTCTGCGTTGCGATGACCATGAATGGTTTCGGCAGCGCGATGCGTTGGCCTCCGATGGTGGTCGCGCCCTCCGCCATGGCTTCAAGCATGGCGGACTGGGTTTTCGCGTTGGAACGATTGATTTCGTCGAGCAGCACGAAATTGGCGTGGATCGGGCCGATCTGCGTGGAGAATTTCTGCGTGGCGAAATCGAAGACCTGAGTGCCGACCAGGTCCGAAGGCATCAGATCGGGAGTGCATTGCACACGTTTGAACGAGCCGGACACCGAAGTGGCCAAGGTCTGCGCGGCAGTGGTTTTTGCCAGACCCGGGACGGATTCGATGAGGATATGACCGCCGGCCACCAAAGTGGTGATCAGCGATTCACGAAGATTGTCCTGTCCGACCAGGGTCTGCGCGAAACGTCCGCGAATCTGCGAACCGATGTTCCTGGCGCGTGCGATGTCTTCGGCCGACAGCGTGGTTGGTCTTGCGGCTGCGGGCATGGGGATGGGTGCCGGTGCTGGCGCCGGATTCTTTGGAGGGAATAAAGCCATGGTTGCTACTCTAACGGGTCAAGCTGACGGGAGGGTCCAATCCACCGGCTGTTCTCCTGCTTCGATTAGCGCCTGATTGGCGCGGGAGAACGGTTTCGAGCCGAAAAATCCGTAGCGGGCGGACATCGGACTTGGATGGGGGGATTTGATGATGAAAGCGTTGGTGAGCAGGGGCTCCAACGTCTGCGCCTTTCGTCCCCACAGAATCGCGACCAGAGGCTTGACGCTGCCGTCAGGCCGACGGCGATTGTTCAATGCGCTGATGGCCGCGTCGGTGACCACTTCCCAGCCTCGCCCCTGATGGCTTCCCGGCTTTCCCGGTTCGACGGTCAGACATCTGTTGAGCAGCATGACGCCCTGTTTGGTCCAGGGTGTCAGGTCGCCGTTGGCCGGCATGGGCACGCCCAGATCGTCGGTCAGCTCGGTGTAGATGTTCGCCAGACTGCGCGGAATGGGCTTGACGTCCGGTGCCACGCAGAAGCTCAGTCCCACCGGATGGCCCGGCGTGGGGTAGGGATCCTGGCCGACGATAAGCACTTTGATGTCGTCGAATGGAATGGTAAACGCGCGCAGAATGTTCCTGCTGGCCGGAAGGTACTTACGTCCCGCCGCGATTTCCGACCTCAGAAAGTCTCCCATGAGATGTATCTGGGGTTCGACATCGGCGAGGGCCTGGGCCCATCCGGGCTCCACAAGATCCTTCAATGGTTTGATATGAGTCATACTTTCCCACTGTACGACGTGCCCTGTGGATGTCCATGCCGATTCCATGCGGAAACGTGTCGAATACGCGCAAAATCGACGATGCTGATTGTGGGCTGACTGCACGGGCCGGTACACTGGGGCGGTAAGTGTGAGAAATGAGGTTGCAGAAAATGGCTAAGCAGGACAAGGAGACCTACGAATCCTACGCCAAGGATATGTTCGACAATCCTCCGGCGGGACCGATGGGCGTGCACCGTGGCGCACGTTCCATGGCGTCCAGGGCTCTGCCGTATGTGATTGTCGTGATTGTGGCTCTGCTCGCCGGCCTGCTGTTCTGGGGAGTCTATTCTGGTGAGATCAGCAACCTGAGAATGCCTTGGTCGGCCAAGGAGGACTCTTCATCGTCCGTCTCCACGGCGGATAAGGCGGATAAGAAGACGGACGACACGTCCAAAGACGCCAAGACGGAGAACAAGAAGTCCGAGGACGGCAAGAAGACCAGTACTTCGGATGGCCAGTCGAAGGACGCTTCGGACGCCAACCAGAACGCGGAACAGAATAACGATCAGAACAATGGCCAGGATGCGGCTTCTGAGCAGAGCGTGAATCTGGCCACCGAGATCCGCGTGGTGAACGCCACCAGCATCACCGGTTACGCCAAGAGCAAGGCCGATGCCCTGACCCAGGCCGGATACACCAGCGTGACGCCCAGCAATCCGACCGGCAACGTTCCCAGCCAGACGGTTGTCTGGTATCAGAATGAGGCCGACAAGGCGACGGCGGAGAATGTCGCGCAGACGCTGGGAATCTCCAATGTCCAGCAGAGCAGCGGATTGGTCACGCCGATCGTTGTGGTGCTGTTGAACTGAAAAAACGCCGTCCGAACCGGTTTGGAACCTCGCCCGAACATAGGCGAGGTTCTTTTATTTTCTTGGAAATCCGGCGTTTTTCAAGTTGATTCGATGCGACTGGCATCTTGCTCACAGCGCAAAGAACGTCATCGGGTTTGGCACTCTCGACGTGAGAGTGCTAATCTGCGAATTAGCACTCGACGAGTGAGAGTGATAACTGGCGGCTGACGGCTGGTTCTGATTGTCGCTCCGAAGGTGGAAATAATACCGTGTAGCCATATGTGGAGGAACAATGGCAAAGATGATTGCATATGACGACGAAGCTCGTCAGGGAATGCTCGCGGGTCTCGACAAGCTCGCTGACACCGTCAAGGTCACCCTTGGTCCGAAGGGCCGCAATGTGGTGCTTGACAAGACCTACGGCGCTCCGACCATCACCAACGATGGCGTTTCCATCGCAAAGGAAATCGATCTGGACGATCCGTATGAGCGTATCGGCGCCGAACTGGTCAAGGAAGTCGCCAAGAAGACCGATGACGTCGCAGGCGACGGCACCACCACCGCAACCGTGCTGGCCCAGTCCCTGGTGCACGAGGGTCTGAAGAACGTCACCGCCGGTTCCAACCCGATCGCGCTGCGTCGTGGCATCGAGAAGGCCGCCGACGCCATCGTCAAGGAACTCGTCGCAGCGGCCAAGGACGTTGAGACCAAGGATCAGATCGCTGCCACCGCAACGATCTCCGCCGCTGATCCGGAAGTCGGCGAGAAGATCGCCGAAGCTCTGGACAAGGTCGGCCAGGATGGCGTCGTGACCGTCGAGGACAACAACCGCTTCGGTCTTGACCTTGACTTCACCGAGGGCATGCGCTTCGACAAGGGCTACATCGCTCCGTACTTCGTGACCAACGCCGAGGACCAGACCGCCGTTCTCGAGGATCCGTACATCCTCCTGACCTCCGGCAAGCTGAGCTCCCAGCAGGATGTCGTCCACATCGCCGAGTTGGTTATGAAGACCGGCAAGCCGCTGCTGATCATCGCTGAGGACGTTGACGGCGAGGCTCTGCCGACCCTGATTCTGAACAACATCCGCGGCACCTTCAAGTCCTGCGCCGTCAAGGCTCCGGGCTTCGGCGACCGCCGTAAGGCCATGCTGCAGGATATGGCCATCCTGACCGGTGCCCAGGTGGTGTCCGATGAGCTGGGCCTGAAGCTCGACTCCGTCGACATGTCCGTGCTTGGCACCGCCAAGAAGGTCATCGTCTCCAAGGATGAGACCACCATCGTGTCCGGTGGCGGCTCCAAGGAGGACGTGGCCGCTCGCGTCGCTCAGATCCGTGGCGAGATCGCCAACACCGATTCCGATTACGATCGCGAGAAGCTGCAGGAGCGCCTGGCCAAGCTGGCCGGCGGTGTCGCCGTCATCAAGGTCGGCGCTGCCACCGAGGTTGAGGCCAAGGAACGCAAGCACCGCATCGAGGATGCCGTGCGCAACGCCAAGGCCGCTATCGAGGAAGGTCTGCTGCCGGGCGGCGGTGTCGCCCTGATCCAGGCTGCCGCCAAGGCCAAGGACGACGTCAAGCTCGAAGGCGACGAGGCCACCGGTGCCGCGATCGTGTTCCGTGCCGTCGAAGCCCCGATCAAGCAGATCGCCGAAAACGCTGGCCTGTCCGGCGACGTGGTGATCGACAAGGTCCGCTCCCTGCCTGACGGCCAGGGCCTGAACGCGGCCACCAACGAGTACGAGGACCTGCTGGCCGCAGGCGTCACCGACCCGGTCAAGGTGACTCGTTCCGCTCTGCAGAACGCAGCTTCCATCGCTGGACTGTTCCTGACCACCGAAGCCGTGGTGGCCAACAAGCCGGAACCGCCGGCAGCCGCTCCGGCAGCTGGCGCCGACATGGGCTACTGATTGAAAGACCGGAAGCTTCCATAGGCTCAAATAGCTGATATGAGGCCCGCTTCCCGATGGGGAGCGGGCCTTTGCTTATCTGGAAGGCGCCTTACGCGCGCTTTCTACTGCGCGAACAAACGCGACGCCTGCATTTCGGTCTCCGAATACAACGTGGAGGCCTGCATCAATGCGCGCTGGATTGATTCAAGCGACTGCTCCATCTGCTGCTGCGCGGCACGCCACTGTTCGGCGACCGCTGTGAACTGCGTCGCAGCCCCGCCGCGCCAAACGCTCTGCAGATTGTTGAGATTGCCGTACATGCCCTGCACGGCCTGTCGGATGGATTGGATGGAGGCGTTGACGGCGGCGCTCGAGGACTGAATCTGCTCGCTGTCGACTTGATACTGTGGCATGTGCCGGTCCTTTCAATGATGATTGGTGTGTTTCTCCATGCGATCGCGGTTGGCGCAACCGGACGGTACAGTGGATGCTATGTCATCAGTGAGCGTGTGCAACGAAAAAAACGGAGCTGTGGTCGGAGAACATATGCATTTGGGTTCCGTCGGCGTGTCGCGAAACGGCGGCAGAACGGCAAAAGGTTGGAATATCGCGATTTGCATGTTGCTGGCGAGCGTGCTGGGTTTGTGTTTGATGCTGTGGATAACTCCGCCGGTCCATGCGGATGACAGTGCCGGATTGGGCATTACAGCCACGGACGACATCACCGACACGCAGAATCTGCTCGGTTCGAATGTCTCGGAGATCACGGACGCCATCAACCAGACGAAAAAGGAGACCGGCGTCACCGTCCGTTTGGTGTATCTGGACAGTTTCAACGCCAAAGGCAAGCCAGATAAATGGGTGAGCGCGCTGCTGGAATCGTTGAACCCGAAACCGAATACCGTGATGTTGGCGGTTGCCTCGAATGACGGCAATCTGGTGGTGGCCGTGTCTTCGAACTCGGAGGAATGGCTGAAGAAGAAGTCGACCGTCGACGCGCTGTCCGATGCCGCGCAAAAACCGTTGATGGAAAGCGATCCGGACTGGGCGAAGTCCGCGACCGACATGATGAATCAGATTTCGGTGCAGAAAAAGACCTCGACTTCGTCGCGGACCATATGGATTGGCGTGGGAGGATTCGCCGGCGCGCTGCTGCTTCTGGTGGTGATTCTGGTGGTGTTCCATATCCTGCGCAAGAAGGACGTGATCGGGCATCGGCGTAAGGGCCGCCATAGCGGCCGTCATGGTGCGGTCGCCGAACGTATCCAACCGGTCAAAGAGTGGGGCGCCGAATCGGAAAACGAGGATTATGTCAATCCGGATACCGCTTCAACGCAAGATTCAGAATCCGTTCAGGAAACATCCAGTGAAGGGAGCGATGCTTAAGCCATGAGCAAGCCTATTGAAGCATCCATTGTCGTTGTCGATGACGAGCCGTCCATCCGAGAGCTGCTGGTGGCATCCCTGCATTTCGCCGGTTTCGAAGTGAACACGGCCGCTTCGGGATCCGAAGCCATCGAGGTCATCGAAAGGCTGCAGCCGGATCTGATCGTGCTTGATGTGATGCTTCCGGACATCGATGGGTTCACGGTGACCCGACGCATCAGGCAGGAAGGCATCACCACGCCGGTGCTGTACCTGACCGCTCGCGATGACACCCAAGACAAGGTCATGGGGCTTACCGTGGGAGGCGACGACTATGTGACCAAGCCGTTCAGCCTCGAAGAGGTCGTGGCCCGAATCCGCGCCATCCTGCGTCGCACCCAGCAGCAGGTGGAGGACGATCCGATCATCCGTGTGGGCGATCTCGAAATCAACGAGGACTCGCACGACGTGTCCCGAGCCGGACAGCCAATCGACCTGAGCCCCACCGAATACAAGCTTCTTCGCTACCTCATGGACAATGAAGGCCGCGTGCTGTCCAAGGCGCAGATTCTCGATCACGTGTGGCAATACGATTGGGGCGGGGACGCGGCCATCGTCGAATCGTACATCTCCTATCTTCGCAAGAAGGTCGATGGCATCGTCATCGAGGATGAGAACGGCGACAAGCACAAGGTAACGCCGCTGATCGAAACCAAGCGCGGCATTGGCTATATGATTCGCGCTCCCAAGAACTAGATTCAGCCATGAGCAAGAATCCCAATTCGCCGTCCACGGGCCACGCCTCCAATCCTTCGGCCATTCCGGCCCCCATGCAGCCTCCCCGGTCGCTGCCGAAGCAGAACAAGGTATGGAGCCGTTTCACCCGCAGGATTCAAGCGATTCCGCTGAGCACGAAACTGGTCACCTGCATCATCGTGCTGCTGACCATCGGCACCATCGGCATCTCCTTTTCCATACGTACGTTGGTGGGCAATTATCTGCTGCAGAAGACCGATACGCAGCTGATCAACCAAGCCCAGCTGATTTTCAACAGCATGGACTCGCTCAGCAGCGACACCGGCGATGACGGGCGCAGCCTCATGAACACGTATTACGTGGAGGTGCGCGACAGCGAATACAAAAGCACGGGTGCCGGATCGGTGCCCATGCTCCGTGACGGAGTGGTTTCGGAACCAAGCCTGCCGGCCGACGGCAGCATCGACGGCGTCACTCTTGGACAGCCATTCACGACACGTGCGGTGGTGCACATCACCACAAGCCGCACCCCGGATCATTCCATCATGCAGGCTGCGCAGTCGCCATGGCGTGTTGTCGCGTTGCCTTGGAACGAGAAGACACGGACCGGGCAAGTCAAGGACAGTGGCGTCGTGTTCATCGGCCTGTCGCTGAGCGATCAGATCGACACGGCCAACACATTGACGCGATTCTGCGCGATGGTGGGCATCGCGGTGGTGCTGATCGGCGCGATACTCGGCACCATTCTGGTGCAAAGCACGCTCGCGCCCTTGAAGCGGATTGAAAAAACCGCCGCGAAAATCGCCGCGGGAGATCTCAGCCAACGTGTGCCAGACCTGCCGGAAAGCACGGAGGTCGGCTCTCTGTCCATGTCGCTGAACACCATGCTGACACGCATCGAGGAGAGCTTCCACGCGCAGGAAGAGACCACCGAAAAAATGAAGCGGTTCGTCTCGGACGCCAGTCACGAATTGCGTACGCCGCTCGCCGCCATTCACGGGTACGCCGAGCTGTACAAAATGCAGCGCGACATGCCTGGGGCTTTGGAGAGGGCTGACGAATCCATCGAACATATCGAGGCATCCAGCGCGCGTATGACGGTTCTGGTGGAGGACCTGCTGTCTTTGGCTCGTTTGGACGAAGGACGTGGCATCGACATCACGCAGCAGGTGAAGCTGACCTCCGTGGTGCGCGACGCAGCCGATGACCTGCATGCGCTCGACCCCGACCGCGGCATTTCCTGCGGACAGGTCGTGCTCCAACCAGGTACCGATATGGACCATCCCGCCCAATTCGCCTTCCAAAATGGCCAGATGCCCCAGATTGAGTTGAAGGGTGATGCTTCGAGACTGCGTCAAGTGGTCACCAACATCGTGGGCAATATCCACCGGTATACGCCGGCGGACTCGCCTGTGGAGATCTCTATGGGTGTGCTCCCCGCGTCGATCAGTCCCGAATCCCTATCCCGTATGCCGTCCAATGAGCAGTCGCTTCGCCATCTGGTCGAAGCCATCGAAGTGGGGCAGTCCATGCAAGTGGGTATGAACTACGCGATTGTGCGATTCAGCGACCACGGTCCCGGCGTGCCGCCGGAGGCACGGTCGAAGATCTTCGAACGTTTCTACACCGCCGACCCGTCGCGTGCGCGTCAGAAGGGCGGTACGGGACTCGGCATGGCAATCGCGCAATCCGTGGTCAAGGCGCATCATGGATTCATCTGCGCATCCGGCAGCGAAGGAACGGGACTGATCCTGACGGTGGTGCTGCCGATCGCCCCGGTCGAACCCAAGCCGCAGCCGATTACGGCGAGCGAGAATCGAAAAAACGAAAAAAAGAATCGCAAATCAAAGAAATAACGCTCTTTTCCGTCGGGAAAGCAGACGCTATCGGCGCGGAAGGATGGGTGCGGCCCACCTCTTGCGCTAAACTGTATCTTTGGTTTGAAAATGGGCGAATGGTTTTACCTATTCGCGTGAAGGTATCTGATCAGCAAAATGTGAGGTGACAATGCCGAGCGGACGTGTTCGTTGGTTTGATGCGAACAAAGGCTATGGTTTCATTCAGACGGGTGAGAGCACGGATGATGTGTTCCTGCCCGCTGCCGCCCTTCCCGAGGGCGTGAAGACGCTGCGTAAGGGCGCCAAGGTCGAGTATTCCGTCATTGATGGTCGTCGTGGGCCGCAGGCGATGGGAGTGACGCTGGTTGCCTCGGCCCCGTCGCTGGTTAAAGCCACCCGTCCGAAGCCGGACGATATGGCCGCCATCGTGGAGGATCTGATCAAGCTGCTTGACTCCGCGGGCAATCAGCTTCGTCGACATCGCTATCCTTCACCGGCTGAAAGCAAGAAGCTCGCCACGCTTCTGCGCGCGGTCGCCGACAATTTCGACGTACAGGAATAGAGTTTCATGTCCGATACCACAATGGATCCCAAGGCAATCGCCCAAGCGGTCGCTGTCACAGTGTCCGACGAGGACGGTCAGGTCGGCGACTTCGTGGAAGCCATCGACCTGGGAGACAACGTCACCGATTTCCGCTTCGAATCCCGAGTACGCGGCTACGAAGGCTGGCAATGGTCGGTCACGTTATACCATGATGTCGAACTGGACCATTGGACGGTCAACGAATCATCCCTGGTCCCGACCGACAAGGCCCTGCGTCCGCCAAAATGGATTCCTTGGAAGGACCGTCTCGAGCCGGGCGATTTGGCGGTGACCGATTCAATCGGCACCGATCCCGATGACCCCCGCATGGAAGAGGGCTTCCGCAAGACGCAGGATGCCGAGACATCGGACGATACGGACGACAAACCGTCAGTCGCGGATGAAACCGTACAGGAACCGGCGATGGATGGAAACGCTTCGGATGAGTCTGAGAAGACGGACGTTTCGGAGGATTCCGAACAGCCTGTGACGTCCGAAGAGGATGTCGAAGAGGCGGTCGAGGAATTCGACCTGTCCCGCAGGCACGTGTTGACTCCGCTTGGCCGGTCGCAGACCGCGAAACGTTGGTACGAAGGCCCACATGGGCCAAAATCGCTATCCACCAAGACGGCCGACGGCAATCCTTGCTCCACGTGCGGATTCTTCATTCCGCTGAAGGGTGAGTTGAACCTGCTGTTCGGCGTGTGCGCCAACAAGTGGAGCCCGGATGACGGCAGGGTCGTGTCCATCGATCATGGCTGCGGAGAGCATTCCGAAATCGATCCACCGGAGCCGTCGCATCTGTGGGTGCAGTCGAAGCCGGCGTTCGACGACATGCATATCGATATCATCGCCCAGGCGCCGCGTGACGAGCGGGGCTCCGTGGAGCTGATCGAACAGCTTTCGTCCGATGACGACCATAATCCGAATGAGGATGAGGAAGGTTCGGACGCGGACATCGAAGCCAACACCATCGACGACGACGCCAGCCAAGAGGATGTGCTTGAGCATGTGGCTTCCGACGATGCGCCTGAAGTAGAGACCACCGTCACCGTGGTCGACGAGAATAAGCCGGAAACGTCGGACGATACCGAATCGACTGATACGGCTGAGCCGACTGAATCGGACGAGCCAGTCGAACAGGCTGAACAGGTTGATTCCGCCGATTCCGTCAATTCCGCCGAGTCGTTCGAGCCGGTTGAACAGATGGATGAGACGGTAGTTGAGCCGACTGCTGAAACCACCGGGCAAACGGAAAACAAATCGATGGAAGACGAATCGGCGGAAGCTGAGTCAACAGAAGCCGAATCGGCGGCGGCTGAAACAACGGAAAGCGAAATGACGGAAGCTGATTCGTCGGCCCAAGCCGAATCCGACGAATAATCGTCATCGTATATGAGAGGGCCACGTACCTGAATGTGTACGTGGCCCTCTCATATCTTGTTTTCTTTTTTATGCGGTCAGTGCACGACGGTGACGGTGCAGTCTGCGAAGTTGATGATTTGCTTGGAAACCGATCCAAGGAAATGCGCGTCCAGACCGGACAAGCCGCGCGAACCGACCACTAGATGACGTGCGTAGCGGGAAGCCGCGATAAGCCCCTTCGAGGCGGGAATATGGAAAGCGTGCGATTCGATTTGGAAATCGTCGGGAATGTTCGCTGATGAAACCTGAACCGAATCGAGCAATTCATCAAGCATGCGTTCCGCCTGCGCCTGGCCGACGGAGATGGGGGCGACGGCGTTCTCATACCCTTTGACCACGCCCAAATCTTTCAGCTGCCAGCAGAACATGACCTGCAGGGGAGCGTGATGCAGGGCCGCGAAATCGATGGCGAAACGCAAAGCGTGTTTGGAGGTCTCCGAACCATCAACGCCTACAACCACCGGACGCTGGTTCCGAGGCAGGGGAGAACCCGGCATCGTGTAGGAGACCGTTTCCTCGGTCGGCGTAAGCGCATTGGCGATGGCGTCCTGCACGGATGCCTCTTCATCATCGAGGATACGCACCACGGTGACGGGCACCTTCGCCTCCTCTGCAAGAGAAGCGGAAAGCGATCCCAGAAACCATCGTGCCACGCGTCCAAGCGAACGACGTCCGACGACGATCTGTTGGGCGTCCTTGCCGATTTCCAGAAGCGCTGCCGTTCCGGTGGCTTTGACGGAGGTGAGTTTGACGCGGTTCTCGTCAATCGTCATGCCTTGCGAGGCCTGGGCCACCCATTCGCGCAGCCGACGGGCGATATCATGACGCATCTGCGCCCATTGCTCCTCATCTTCCGGCTGGGATCCCATATCCCATGAATGGGTCCATGCGTAGACCGCATTCACCTGCTGTCCGGTCAGCGATGCTTCGCCAAGAGCCCAACGCAGGGCTGCGAAGGATTCATCGGACCCGTCGACGCCGACGACGATGTCGCCTCGGCGGGAATCCATCACATCATTTGATTGCAGGATGGTGTCGCTCATTTGGTGACCTCCTTGGTCGTTGCCATAAGTCAAGCATATCCGTTTCTTTGCGTCCATAGCGCAATTTACGCGCCGGCGGAATAAACGTCACCGCGAATCGGTAGAGTGTTGAAGGACTAACAAGAGTGGAAGGACAAGCATGTTCGAACGGTTTACCGACCGTGCGCGACGCGTGATTGTGTTGGCGCAGGAAGAAGCTCGGACCCTCCAGCACAACTACATCGGCACCGAGCATCTGCTGCTGGGCCTGATTCGTGAGGGTGAAGGCGTTGCCGCCAAGGCATTGGCCTCGAAGGGCGTGACCTTGGACGACACCCGCAAGCAGGTCGAAGAGATGATCGGCAAGGGAAATGCGTCGCCGAACGGCCACATTCCCTTCACCCCGCATGCCAGGCAGGTGTTGGAGCTGTCGCTACGTGAGGCGTTGCAGCTGGGGCACAGCTATATCGGCACCGAGCATATCCTGCTCGGTCTGATTCATGAGGGCGAAGGCGTCGGCACACAGGTGCTGATCAAGATGGATGTCAACCTTGGCGAACTGCGTAGCGCCACCATCGATCTGATCCGAGGCAATTCCAGCGACGGCAAGAACGATAGCAAGGGCGAACTCGCCAATGCCGGTGGCGTGCAGGACCGTCGCAATCAGACCGGTTCCGCGATTCTCGACCAGTTCGGCCGCAACCTTACGGCTGAGGCTGCCGCTGGGAAGCTCGATCCGGTAATCGGACGATCCAACGAGATCGAGCGTGTGATGGTGGTGTTGAGCCGCCGCACCAAGAACAACCCGGTGCTGATCGGCGAGCCTGGCGTAGGCAAGACCGCGGTGGTCGAAGGACTCGCGCAGAAGATCAACGCCGGTGATGTGCCGGAAACGCTGAAAGGCAAGCAGGTCTACTCCTTGGACCTCGGTTCCATGGTTGCTGGTTCCCGCTACCGTGGCGATTTCGAGGAACGCCTGAAGAAGGTTTTGAAGGAGATCAAAACCCGCGGCGACATCGTGCTGTTCATCGATGAGATTCACACCATCGTGGGCGCAGGCTCCGCGGATGGCGCCTTGGGCGCTTCCGATATGTTGAAGCCGATGCTGGCCCGTGGCGAACTGCAGACCATCGGCGCGACCACCACCGACGAGTACCGCAAGTACATCGAGAAGGATGCCGCGCTGGAACGTCGTTTCCAGCCGATCCAGGTGCACGAGCCGACCATCGCCGAGACCATTGAGATTCTGAAGGGCTTGCGTGAGCGTTACGAGAACCACCATCATGTGACGATCACCGATGGCGCGCTGCAGGCCGCGGCGGAACTTTCCAGCCGCTACATTCAGGACCGCCACCTGCCCGACAAGGCCATCGATCTGATCGATGAGGCCGGCGCCCGACTGCGTATCCGCAGGCTCACCGCTCCGCCGGAGCTCAAGGAATTGGACGCCAAGGCTGCCAAGCTGGCCGAGGAGAAGGACCAGGCCATCAAGGACCAGGACTTTGAGAAGGCCGCCGAGCTGCGTGACAAGCAGGAGAAGATCGAGTCCGAGCGCAAGGAGAAGGAATCCGCTTGGCGTGAGGGCGAGTCCGATGTGAAGATGGTGGTGGATGAGGACGTCATCGCTGAGGTGATTTCCCAGACCACCGGCATTCCGGTGTTCAAGCTCACCCAGGCCGAGTCCAAGAAGCTCATGGGCATGGAGAGTGAACTGCACAAGCGCATCATCGGTCAGGATGAGGCTGTGTCCGCATTGAGCCGTTCCATCCGTCGCGCACGCGTCGGATTGAAGGATCCGAAGCGTCCGGCTGGCTCGTTCATCTTCGCTGGCCCGACCGGCGTTGGTAAGACCGAGCTGGCCAAGGCTCTCGCCGAATTCCTGTTCGACGATGAGGATGCGCTGATCCGCGTGGACATGTCGGAATTCTCCGAAAAGTACGCCGCGTCGCGCCTGTTCGGTGCGCCTCCGGGATACGTCGGCTACGAAGAAGGCGGCGAACTTACCGAAAAGGTGCGTCGCAAGCCGTTCTCCGTGGTGTTGTTCGACGAAATCGAAAAAGCCCATCCGGACATTTTCAACACGCTGTTGCAGGTGCTGGACGATGGCCATCTGACCGATGGCCAGGGACGCAAGGTGGACTTCAAGAACACCATCATCATCCTGACCACCAACCTCGGCACTCGTGACATCGCCAAGGCCGCCAACACCGGTTTCAACCTGGGCACGAACACCGAATCGAGCTACCAGCGCATGAAGGAACAGGTCTCCGCCGAACTCAAGCAGCAGTTCCGTCCGGAGTTCCTGAACCGTCTGGATGACATCATCGTGTTCAAGCAGCTCACCGAACCGCAGGTGCGTCAGATCGTCGACTTGGATGTCAAGCAGCTCAACGACCGTCTGTTCGACCGTCACATGTCGCTCGAACTGACCGACGCGGCCAAGGATCTGCTCGCACAGAAGGGCTTCGACCCGCTGCTGGGCGCCCGTCCGCTGCGTCGCGTGATTCAGCGCGACATCGAGGACGCCATTTCGGAGAAGATCCTGATGGGCGACCTCGAAGATGGCCAGCGCGTGAGGGTGGACGCCGAAGGCGAAGGCATTCTGGGTGAGTTCACGTTCACCGGCGAGGCCTTCGAAGAGCCGAACCAGAAGGATAATCCGGCGGAGGCGACCGAAACGGCCACTGAAACCGATGCCGCCACTGAACCGACGGCATCGACGGAACCGGCTGATTCCGCGCAGTCACAGAACTGATTTCCAACGTTGCCGGGGTAAGAACCCCGGCAACGCGTATGCAAAAAGACCGGTGGGTTTCATGATGGAATGTCATGAAACCCACCGGTCTTTTTTACATATGCCTATTCGTCCAGCTATTCGTTCAGCTGGACGGTTGTGGTTCCGCCCGCTTCCAAGCGGAACCACAACCGTATCGCTCTATGGGAGCGTCATTACTTGATGGCGTTCAGCCACTGTTCCTTGGTGGCCTTCTCCGCCTCAAGCTTGGCCTTCTTCTTCGGATCGGACTCAGCGGCGATCTGGGCGTTAAGTTCGGCGAGCTGTGCGTTGAGCTGCTCCTCGAAGGAGGACTTACGGGCGTCGGCTTCCGGATCAGACTGCTTCCAGGCGGCATCCTCAACAGCCTTGATCTGCTTGTCGACAGCATCAAGACGGCTTTCGATGCGGTGCATGTCATCGCGCGGAACGTAGCCGATCTGGTCCCATTCCTCCTGAATGGCGGCCAATGCCTGGCGAGCCTGCTTGGCGGCCTTCTCATCCTTGACCGGCACCAAAGCCTCAGCCTTGGTCAGCAGTTCTTCCTTCTTGGCGAGATTTTCCTTTTCGGACGAGCTAATCTGCTCGCGATCGGTCTGACGGGCGTTGAAGAACGTGTCCGCCGCAGCACGGAAACGTGCCCACAGCGCGTCATCATCACGACGGCCCGCACGACCGGCCTTCTTCCAACGATCCATCAGCTCGTTGAACTTGCGGGAGGTTTCCACCCAAGCGGTGGAATCCTTGATCTCCTCGGCTTCGGCGATGATGGCCTCCTTCGCGGCCTTGGCGTTGCTGCGCTCCTCATCGCGGCCCTGGGCCCACTTGCGGCGGGCGCTGTTGAACGTAGTGCGGGCGGAGGAGAAACGGGACCACAGGGCGTCGGCGTCGGCCTTGTCGAGACGGACGCTATTGTGCTGGTGATCCTGCCACTGCTGGAACAGCGAACGGAACTTGTCCGCGGTGGAACGCCAGTTGGTGTTGTCGCCCAGGGAATTGGCCAGAGCCTCGGCCTTCTCCACAATCGCGGTACGTTCGGCCAGCGCCTTGGCGACGGCGGCCTTGTGAGCCTCGCTCAGCTCGGCCTTCTTGGCCGCTCCGGCCTCCTTCAGTGCTTCGAACTGGGACTTGAGCGCCTCAATATCTCCGACGACGGCCGGCTGCTCGATTTCGGCGGAAAGCGTCTTGATGGACTCGTCGATCTCACGGTTCTTCACATTGCTGGACTTGAGCCTGTTGGCGAACAGGTCGAGCTTTGCCTTCAGATCGAGATAGCGACGGGCATACAGTGCCAGGGCCTCTTCCTTGGAAGCGTCCGGAAACTGTCCGACCTCGCGTTCTCCCTCGCCTTCCTTCACGAACACGGTGCCGTCATCGGCGACACGGCCGAACGCTTCGGTGGCCTTGATATCGGCTTCGGAGAATCCGGTGGAGGTTGCAGGACGCTGCGGAGCCTTCTTGGCGAAGGCCGCGGGGCTCGGCGCATGCGGCTTCATGGCCGCTGGGCTCGGGACGGCCGGTTTGCTGGCCTGGGTTGCGGGCGTCGCTGCCTGCTCGTTGGTTTCAGTGGTGTTCTCGGACGCGGTGACATTCTCGTCGGCCATGGCCAGCTCCTTACGTAAGCTTCATGTAGTGCAGAGGTGACGGTCCGTGACGTGCGCTTCCACACCTTGAAAAACGCGCGGCATTTTCCGTAACCTCATTTATTATAGAGAACCGTGGCTAAAGGTGCATCTATTTCAGGATTTCCAGAGTGGCTCCCCTCTGAACGTGTTGTGGAGCAGCGTGTCATCGACACGCTCCGTAATGTATTCGAGCTCAATGGCTTCATAGGCATTGAAACCCGTGCTGTTGAGCAGGGTTCCAGCCTGCTCAAGAAAGGCGAGACCAGCAAGGAGATTTACCTGCTGAGCCGTCTTCAGGAAGTCGGACACGAGTCCGACACTCCGATTGAGGATCGTCTTGGTCTGCACTTCGATCTGACCGTTCCGCTGAGCCGTTATGTCGTCGAACATTCCGGCGATCTGGCGTTCCCGTTCAAACGTTGGCAGATTCAGAAGGTCTGGCGTGGCGAACGCCCGCAGGAAGGACGTTTCCGCGAGTTCGTGCAGGCCGACATCGACGTGATCGGCAATGGCGATCTGCCCGACCATTACGAGGTCGAATTGCCGTTGGTCATGGTGTCCGCATTGGAACGTCTGCGCGAGTTCGGTCTGCCGAAGGCCACCGTGCATGCGAACAACCGCAAACTTTCCGAAGGCTTCTACCGTGGTTTGGGCCTTACGGATATCGAAGGCGTGCTGCGTGAGATCGACAAGCTCGACAAGATCGGCGCCGATGAGGTGGCCAAGCTGCTCGTCGAAGGCTGCGGCGCCGACGAAGCCCAGGCCCGTGCCTGCCTCGAACTGGCCGAGCTGACCGCCGCCGACGGCAAGGAACTGTCCGACAAGTTCGACGCATTGTGCGCCAAGCATGACATCGCGTCTGATTCCGACGCCTACGTGTTGGCACGCCAGGGACTCGACACGCTGGCGATGATCGTCGACGAGGCCGCGCGCATCCGTCCGGGCTCCGTGATCGCCGATCTGAAAATCGCCCGTGGTCTTGATTACTACACCGGTTCCGTGTATGAGACGTTCCTCGACGGCGCCGCCGCTTTGGGCTCCATCTGCTCCGGCGGCCGTTACGACAACCTCGCATCGCAGGGCAACAAGAAGTACCCGGGCGTGGGCCTGTCCATCGGCCTGTCCCGCCTGGTCTCCTACATGCTGCACACCGCGGGCGCGCACGCCAACCGTGTGTCTCCGGCATCCGTGCTCGTGGCGGTATGGAATGAAGCCGACCGCTCCGCGTCCAACCTGATCGCCAACCAGCTGCGCTCCCGTGGCATCGCGGCGGACGTGGCGCCGACCGCGGCCAAGCTCGGCAAGCAGATCAAATATGCAGACAAGCTCGGCATCCCGTACGTCTGGTTCCCGGCCGACGCTTCCGAAGAGGGCGCCCAGGACGAAGTCAAGAACATCATCACAGGAGACCAGCGGCCGGCTGACGCACAGTCGTGGGAGCCGGATACTGTGTATGCCCAGCAAACCGTTACCGTTGAAGCCTGAAATCGCAAGACTTCGCAACATACAAGAGGATAAGGAATAGGGGAAGCATGAGCCAGACGGCTTACAGAACACATCATGCAACCGAAGTGACCGAACAGCTCGTCGGTCAGAAGGTGACGCTCGCCGGTTGGGTCGATCGTCGCCGCGACCACGGTGGCGTGGCCTTCATCGATCTTCGCGACAACACCGGTCTGGTGCAGGTCGTCATCTATGACGAGGAGATGGCCCGTCCGCTGCGCTCCGAATTCGTGATCCAGGTCGTCGGCGAGGTTCGTCTGCGTCCGGACGGCAACGAGAACGAGCATCTGGCCACCGGCAAGATCGAAGTCGTGGCCGAAAGCATCGAAGTGCTGGCCAAGTCCGATGCTCTGCCGTTCCAGGTCTCCACCGCTCTTGAGAACGAGTCCGAGAACAAGCTGCCGGGCGAGGACGTGCGTTTGAAGTACCGTTACCTCGACCTGCGTCGTCCGTCCATGCAGCGCAATCTGAAGCTACGCGCCCAGATGTCGAAGGCCGCCCGCCATGCGCTGGAGGAAATGGGCTTCGAGGAGATCGAAACCCCGACCATGATCAAGTCCACGCCGGAAGGCGCCCGTGACTTCGTCGTGCCGGCCCGTCTGGTGCCGGGTTCCTGGTACGCTCTGCCGCAGTCCCCGCAGCTGCTCAAGCAGCTGCTCATGGTCTCCGGCGTCGAGCGTTACTACCAGCTGGCCCGCTGCTATCGTGACGAGGACTTCCGCGCCGACCGCCAGCCGGAATTCACCCAGCTCGACATGGAGATGGCCTTCGTGGACCAGGAGGACGTGATGGCCATGGCCGAAAAGGTCATCGCCGCCATCTGGAAGTCCGCCGGCTACGACATCAAGCTGCCGATCCAGCGCATCACCTGGCAGGACGCCATGGACAAGTACGGTTCCGACAAGCCGGATCTGCGTTTCGGCAATCCGCTGATCGAACTGACCGATTACTTCAAGAACACGCCGTTCCGCGTGTTCCAGGCCCCATACGTCGGCGCGGTGCTCTTCAAGGGTGGCGCGGCCACGCCTCGCCGTCAGTTCGACGCATGGCAGGATTGGGCCAAGCAGCGTGGCGCCAAGGGCCTCGCCTATGTGGTGTTCGCCGAGAACGGCGAACTCAAGGGCCCCGTCGCCAAGAACCTGTCCGAAGAGGAACGCAACGGTCTGAAGGAAGCCGTCGGCGCCGAAGACGGCGACGCCGTGTTCTTCGCAGCCGGTCGCCGCACCTCCTCCCAGGAACTGCTGGGCGCCGTGCGTGTCGAGCTTGCCCGCCGCGCGGGCCTGCTCAAGCCCGACGATTTCGCCTTCACTTGGGTTGTGGACTTCCCGCTGTTCAAGCCGACCGATGACCCGGACGACGACGATGTGGCAGTCGGCCACTCCAAGTGGACCTCCATGCATCACCCGTTCACCATGCCGTCCAAGGATTGGATCGACAAGTTCGACAAGGATCCGGAACACGCCATGTCCGATTCCTACGACATCGTATGCAACGGCAACGAAATGGGCGGCGGCTCCGTGCGTATCCACCGCGACGACATTCAGGACCGTGTGCTTGACGTGCTTGGCATCACGCCGGAAGAGGCCGCAGACAAGTTCGGCTTCCTGCTTGAGGCATTCAAGTACGGCGCTCCGCCTCACGCCGGCATCGCTCTCGGCTGGGATCGTACCGCCGCAATTCTGGCTGGCGCCGACTCCATCCGCGACGTCATCGCCTTCCCGAAGGCTGGCGGCGGCCGCGATCCGCTGACCGGCGCTCCGGCTCCGATCTCCGCTGAGCAGCGCGCCGAGACCGGTGTCGATTACGATCCGGATGAGGACGAGGACTGATACGGTTTCGCCCATAGATGAATGAAAAATGTCCGAACATCAATGATGCTCGGACATTTTTTATTATTCGCGTTGTCTATTTTCCGTCGCTGTCATTACAGTGGAGCGTGTTTGATTATCCGGCAACCAGAAAGGGTTGAAGCGCGGTATGAAATCGAAAACACAGGACAAGAAGCGACTGAACACGGTCGGCATGCGCATATGCGCGCTGTTCGCCGTGCTCGCCGTGGTCTTTGCGGCATTCATGACGACCGTTCCGCATGCGCTCGCCTCCGAAACTGGCAATCCGGCCTCGGTCAAGGGCAAGACATATAAAATCGGCACCGACACCACGTTCGCACCGTTCGAATACCGTGAGAACGGCAAGATGACCGGCATCGACATGGAGCTAATCCGAGGCATCGCCAAGGAAGAGGGCTTTAAGGTCGAGATACAGTCGCTGGGATTCAACGCCGCGTTGCAGGCCCTAAGCTCCAACCAGGTGGACGTCGTCATAGCCGGCATGTCCATCACTGACGAGCGTAAAGCCTCCTATGATTTCTCGAATCCGTATTTCCAATCCGGCATCCAGATGGCCGTCGCGGCCAACAACGACGACGTCACCGGCTATAAGGACCTCAAAGGCCGGACGGTTGTGGCGAAAACCGGCTCGGAGGGCGAATCGTACGCCAAACAGCATGCCGACAAGTACGGTTACAAGGTGACTTCCGTCGACCAATCCTCAACCATGTACGAGATGGTCAAATCCGGCAATGCCGTCGCGGTGTTCGACGATTATCCGGTACTGGCATATGGCGTATCGCAGAACAACGGTCTGAAAATCGTGACTCCGAAGGTGCCGCACGGCGAATACGGCATGGCCGTGAACAAAGGCATGAACGCAGATTTGCTGGCCGCCATCAACGATGGATTGAACAAGATGATCGCTTCGGGAGAATACGAGCGAATCGTCGCACAATATCTTGGCAAGCAAGGCGCGAAAGAGCAGGCCAAATCGATTTCCGGCATGATCACCGACAATGGCGACAACAGCGCTGAACAACAGAAGGTCGGTTTCCTCGGACTGGTCAAACAGTCGATGCCGGCATTGCTGACGGGCTTGAGGAACACGCTGCTGATCACGCTGCTTTCCTTCGCGATCGCATTGGTGCTCGGCGTCGCGTTCGGCCTGATGAAGGTTTCGGAAAGCAAAATCGCCGCAGGATTGGCCAATGTGTACATCGCGGTGTTCCGCGGCACCCCGATCCTGGTGTGGGCGTTCTTCTTCTACTTCGGCGTGCCCCAGCTCATCGGACATAGCGTGAACATCTGGGTCGCCGGCGCATTGACCTTGTCGCTCAACTCCGGCGCGTACCTGGCGGAAATCGTGCGTGGCGCAGTCCAATCGGTCGATTCCGGACAGATGGAGGGCGCGCGTTCGCTGGGACTCAACCACAGGCAGGCCATGCGCCGAGTGATTCTGCCGCAGGCCAGCAAAATCGCCATGCCTTCGATCATCAACCAGCTGGTCATCATGATCAAGGACTCCTCTCTGCTGCTCGCCATCGGCTTCGGTGAGCTGCTGTACCAGGCGCAGCAGCTGTACGCGGCGAACTTCCGCGTAACCGAAACGCTGCTGATCGTCGGCGTCATGTACTTCGTGGCCATCACCATCCTGACGTGGCTGGCCAACATCGTGGACAGGAAGGTGAACCGATGAACGAGAACGACGTGATCATCGACGTCAAGGATCTGCACAAAAGCTACGGGCAGACCGAGGTCATCAAAGGCGTCGACATGACCGTGCGCAAAGGCGAGGTGATCTGCATCATCGGACCGTCCGGCGCCGGCAAATCCACCATATTGCGTTGCCTGAACGGACTCGAACAGGCCACCGGCGGCAAGATCGTGGTCAACGGACACGATTTGACGGACAGCCATGTGAACATCGACCAGGTGCGCGAGCAGGTGGGCATGGTGTTCCAGCATTTCAACCTGTTCAACAACATGAGCGTGATCGACAACATCACCCTCGCACCGAAACTGGTGCATCATGAAACGGATGAGCAGGCCCGCGCGCACGCCATGGAACTGCTGAAAACCGTAGGATTGGCCGAAAAAGCCGACGCCATGCCGAAATCGCTGTCCGGCGGGCAGAAGCAGCGTGTGGCGATCGCGCGCTCGCTGGCGATGAATCCGAAGGTGATGCTGTTCGACGAGGCGACATCCGCGCTCGACCCGGAAATGGTGGGCGATGTGCTCGAAGTGATTCGCGACCTTGCCGCCAAAGGCATGACCATGGTGCTGGTGACCCATGAGATGGGCTTCGCACGCGAAGTGGCCACGAGGGTCATCTTCACCGATGCCGGCGTGATCGAGGAAGAGGGAACCCCTGACGAGATCTTCAACCATCCGAAGAGCGAACGATTGAAGACCTTCCTCTCCAAGGTGCTGTGACATTGCTCCGGCGGCGATCCGTTTGATGAATATGTTCGTCAAACGGTATGAAATGTCTCATATTCCGGACGAAATGATGTGAACGGGCAGTATAGGAAACATGAATTTCGCATTGCTTTCTTATACTACCCTTTATGTCTGAAATGAAAGAAACCGAAGCGAAGCGTCCCATCATGCCGGACGCGGGAGCGGATAACAGGCCGCTCGTCGAACTGACCCATGTCGAGAAGCATTATGGCGATCTGCATGTGCTCAAGGACATCAACCTCACCGTGCGCAAAGGCGAGGTGCTCGTCATCGTCGGACCGTCCGGCTCCGGCAAATCCACGATGTGCCGCACCATCAACCGTCTGGAAACCATCGATTCCGGCGATATCCGCATCGACGGCAAACCGCTGCCGCAGGAAGGCAAGGAACTCGCCAAACTGCGTGCGGAAGTGGGCATGGTGTTCCAATCGTTCAACCTGTTCGCCAACAAAACCATTCTGGAGAATGTGACGCTGGCTCCGATCAAGGTTCGTCATATGGACAAGAAGGCCGCCGAAGATCTTGCCATGGATCTGCTGGGCCGCGTCGGCGTGGCCTCGCAGGCTTCCAAAATGCCGTCTCAGCTTTCCGGCGGCCAGCAGCAGCGTGTCGCCATCGCCCGCGCCCTCGCCATGCAGCCGAAGGTCATGCTGTTCGACGAGCCAACGTCCGCGCTCGACCCGGAAATGGTCAACGAAGTGCTTGACGTCATGGTCGAACTCGCCCACGAAGGCATGACCATGCTGTGCGTGACCCACGAGATGGGTTTCGCGCGCAAGGTGGCCGACAAGGTCGTGTTCATGGCCGACGGACAGATTCTCGAACAGAGCACGCCGGACGACTTCTTCGAACATCCGAAGACCGATCGCGCCAAGGACTTCCTGTCGAAGATCCTCACCCACTGAAGTGACGGAACATAACGACAGAAGAAGGAACCTGATATGAAACCACTTTCGATCACGGCGAAACGCATGTTGCGCAGAGCCGTCGCGGCATTCTGCGCGTGCGCGTGCGTGTTCGCGGTATCCGCATGCGGCGCGGACGAAACCGGCAAGATCCGCATCGGCATCAAATTCGACCAGCCTGGCCTGGGCTTCAAGAAGAACGGCACCTACGTCGGCTTCGACGTGGACGTGGCCAAGTACGTGGCCAAGAAACTCGGCTATTCCGAAGACGAGATCGTATGGAAGGAATCGCCGTCCAAGCAGCGTGAGGCTATGCTGCAGAACGGCGATGTCGATTACATCGTCGCATCCTATTCCATCACCGACGAACGCAAGAAGGTCGTCGATTTCGCCGGCCCGTATTTCGTGGCCGGACAGGATCTGCTGGTACGCAAGGACGAAACCGGCATTGACGGACCTAAGGATCTGAACGGCAAGCGGCTGTGCTCCATGACCGGCACCACATCCGCCGTCAACGTCAAGGAGAAGTTCGCCAAGCAGACCCAGCTGATGGAACAGCCCGGCATGGCGGAATGCGCCACCGCGTTGCTTTCCGGCATTGTGGACGCCGCCACCACCGACGACATCATTCTCGCCGGCCTCGCATCCGCCTCACGTGGACGCCTGCGCGTGGTGGGCAAGCCGTTCACCCAGGAGTATTACGGCATCGGTGTCAAGAAGGGCAACACCGAGCTGAAGAACAAAATCAACAACGCCATCACCGATATGATTCAGGACGGTTCTTGGCAAAGGGCCATTTCCGACAACACCAGGGGAGTGGCCTACACGCCGAACGCCAAGTACAATCCGCCGGTGCCGAATGGAAAGGGGAATAAGTGATGGACGGATTCCTCGCGTTGTTCAGCCAATACAACATTCCCGGCGCGTTTCTGGTGAACATCGAGCTGACCCTGTGGTCGGCGTTGTTCTCCACGATTCTGGGCGTCATCCTCGTGATGATGCGCATTTCTCCGATCGCCTCGCTCCGTACCGTTTCCGGTGCCTACGTCGAACTGTTCAAGAACCTGCCGCTGACCATCATCATGGTGTTCATGGTGCTGGGTGCGTACGCGCAGCTGAAGTTCAGCTTCTCCGACACGTTCGCCACCAACTTCTTCTGGCTGGCCGTGACGGGCCTGAGCCTGTACACCGCGGCTTTCGTATGTGAATCGCTGCGCTCCGGCATCAACACCGTGCCGCTTGGTCAAGCCGAGGCCGCCCGCGCGTTGGGCCTGAACTTCATGCAGGCCGCCACTCAGATCATCCTGCCGCAGGCGTTCCGCGGTTCCGTGGCACCGTTGGGCAACACGCTGATCGCATTGCTGAAAAACTCCACCGTCGCGGCGGCGGCATCCGTGGCCACCGAAACCTCGACGATGATGAGCGAAATGATCGAATACCACGCCGACCAAATCGTACCGATCTTCCTGATCTTCGCCTTCGGCTATGTGGTTCTGATCATTCCGATCGGCATGCTGACCACGTATCTGTCCAACAAGCTCGCGGTGAGGAGGTGACGCGACATGGCAAGCAATGAAAGCGCGGTGCTGTTCGACCAGCCTGGTCCGAAGGGCCGCAAAACCATCCGTATCGTCAATTGGATCGCAGGCATCATCTTCGCGGTGGTGGTCGTGCTGATCCTCATGCGTCTGCACAATCCGCCGGACGGCGAGAACCAGCTGAGCTGGGAACTGTGGAAACCGGCGCTTGACGCCGAAGCATGGACCGACTTCTATCTGCCGGGACTGTGGGCCACGATCCGCGCGTCCGTACTGGCCGTGGTCGGAGCCGTGGTGTTCGGCCTGGTCTTTGGTGTGGGCCGACTGCTGCCGAGCCTGCTGATCCGTACCATTTCCGGCGCGATCGTGGAATTCGCACGAGCCGTCCCCGTTCTGCTGCTCATGATCTTCTTCTGGCGCTGGTTCGCCTTCGCAGGTCTGCCCAGCCCCGCGTATCGGGCGGTGGTGCTCGCGCTTGTGATCTACAACGGATCCGTGGTGGCCGAGCTGGTGCGTTCCGGCGTGGGCAACCTGCCGAACGGCCAGCGTGAGGCCTCGCTCGCCTTGGGATTGACCCGCACGCAGTCGCTGTTGCAGATCGAAGTGCCGCAGGCCATCTACGCCATGCTGCCGGCGGCCGTGACCCAGCTGGTCGTCGTGTTGAAGGACACCGCGCTCGGCTCGATCATCATGTACACTGACCTGCTGCAGGAATCACGTCGACTCGGCTCCATGTATTTCAACATCCTACAGACGCTGGTGGTGGCCGCGGTCGTCTATTTCATCGTCTGCTGGCTGCTAAGCAGACTGGCCGAATGGCTGCCGTCGCGCATGCAGCAGCATACGGCTGCACCGGCCGAACCGGAACCGGTCGCGCCGATCGCCATCATGGATCCGTCGAACGTGAACCAGATCGCCGTGGCCAAGGAAGGCGTGCCGCTGGGTGGCGCGCAGCGTGTCTACCATGTGCACCATCGCGGCACCAACGCGTCCATCCACCAGTGGCGTCAGACCAGGTACGCCCAAGGCTTCGATGAGACGCATCCGGAAAGCCAGGTCAAATTCGACAAGAATGGACATCCGATCAAGGACAATCCGTTCAAGACGAAGGGCGATGGCAAGGACAAGAACAAGTCCGAAGCCGACGAATAGCACCGGTATCGCATAACACGCGTAGGGGTCGTTTTTCCGCGAAATACGGGGAAGCGGCCCCTTTCGTGTCTACGATGGACTGCACGCATGTGGTCCGTACCAAGCAGGGAGGCTTGACATGGCGGATAAAACCAAGGATGCGAAAAAAGACGACGCCAGAATGTCGTCGATCGCGAAAACGCTGAACAAAGTGGAAGATCGGCTGGAAAAAAGCGAGAATTGCGATTCCGTCGCCGAAGGATTGGCGAACGCCGCCAAAGCGAGCGAACTACTGAGCTCGGTATGGACGTTGCCGCCGACCCAGCTATTGCGATTCCATCACGACACGAAGGTATCGGACATAGATGGCGATTCCACTCCTGGTTTTGACGGCAACAAGGATGATGCCGAACGATTCATATCCATCAGCTCGTCGGAGATCGCCCGTTACCAGCGGCTTATGTACGCCAATGGCGTGAAAGGCTCGCATCGGCGACTGCTGATCGTGCTGCAAGGCATGGACGCGTCAGGCAAAGGCGGCATCGTACGACATGTGTTCAGCCAAGGCGACCCGATGGGCATGCACTATCACGGGTTCGGCGCGCCGAAAGGCGAAGAACTGGACCATGACTATCTGTGGCGCATCAAACGCGAGCTGCCGAACAACGGATGGATCTCCATCTTCGACAGGTCCCATTACGAGGACATCGTCATGCCGCGCATCTACAAAACGCAGCCGGAAGAAATGTGGCAGGCACGGTACGACGAAATCAACCGATTCGAATCGCAATTGACGGCCGACGGATGCGCCATCATCAAAATCTTCCTCGTGGTCAGCAAAGACGAGCAGAAACGCCACTTCCTGAGCCGTCTCGATGATCCGACCAAATACTGGAAGTTCGATCCGAGCGACCTTGAGGCGCGCGCCCGCTGGGACGACTACATGGCCGCATGGCAGGATGTGTTCCTGCGCACCAGCACCGAGCAGGCGCCGTGGTATCTGGTGCCTGCCGACAACCGCTGGTATTCGAGGGCCGTCGTCTCCGAGCTGCTGCGCAACACGCTCAAGAACATGAACATGATCTGGCCGCCGCTCGAAGTCGACGCCGACGAAATGCGCCGTCAGTTGGACACGCTGTAGTCGAAGAAGACAACCTCGCCGCTGGATTGCGTGGCGTCCAGGTCGACGGTTCCGGTGATGGCCCAATCGTGGTCGCCATCGGAATCGTCGATGATCTGCCGCACCTTCCAGGCGTGCTCGCTGTTCTCTTTGCTTTCGTCGAGGATGAACAGTTCGCCGCTGCGTGCCTTCGCGTCGATGTTGACGTATTCGTGCTCGTCGTAGTAATCGTCGAGCGTGTCCTCCCACTCGTGCACGCCGTAGCCCCAGTCCTTATCGAGCGCGCCGAGCTCGTCCGGCTTGTCGAGGTCCATGAGCTGCACACGGCGGAACATGGCATTGCGCACCAATACGGTGAGTCCACGGCGATCCTCCACCACGGCCTGTTTTGCGCCGGGCGCGGCAAGATTGGCGGCCGCTTCGGACGCGTCGGTATCGGTTCCGGCATGCTCCCATTCGTCCACCAGCGAGGAGTCGATGGAACGGACCACCACGCGCAGCCAGGAGATGATGTCGTCAAGCTGCTCGTCGCGCTTTTCCTGCGGAACGGTACGCGCCAACGCACGGTAGGCGTCGGACAGGTACCGCAGCAGCGTGCCTTCGGAACGGGCGATGTTGTAGCGGGCGATGTAGCCGGTGAAATCGGAAGCGGTCTCCACCATGTCGCGCACCACGGATTTCGGGCTCAGCCAATAGTCGTTCGCCCACGGAACATCATGGCGGTATTCATCGAACGCGGCCTGCAGCATATCCTCCAACGGCTTCGGATAGGTGATCTCCTGAAGCCTGTCCATACGCTCGTCATAGTCGAGGCCATCCTCTTTCATGCGGATCATCGCCTCGTCGCGCGCCTGACGTTCCTGCGCGCGCAGCACCTGCTTCGGGTCCTCCAACGTGGCCTCAACCATGGATATCACATCCAACGCATACGTGTCCGACTCCGGGTCGAGCAGTTCCAACGCGGCCAGCAGGAACGGGCTTAGCGGCTGGTCGAGGGCGAAATCGTCCGGCATGTCCACGGTCATGAAATAATCCTTGCCGCCATCGTCACGGTCTTCGGTCTCGATGACGTTCGTGTCGAACAAGGTCTGGAAGATCTCGTCCGCGCGGGCGTGCAGGCGCTCCTTCTGCTCCGGAGTCTGCGCCGAATCGTCGATAAGCCGGTCGATGCGGTAGCGGGCGTCGCCGCCCTGCTCCACCTCGTTCAACACCATGGAATGGGTGATCTTCATATGCGGCACCAGTGTTTCCGGAGCCGCGTCGATAAGCTTGTCGAACGTGTTCTCGTTCCACGTTACGAAACCTTCAGGAGCCTTCTTGCGCTTGATCTTCTTCAGTTTCTTCGGATCGTTGCCTGCCTTGGCCAGAGCCTTGGCGTTCTCGATTTCGAATTCGGGGGCTTCGGCTATGACCAGACCCTCCGTGTCGAAGCCCATGCGTCCGGCGCGTCCTGCGATCTGATGGAACTCGCGGGCGCGCAGCTTGCGCATCTTCGTGCCGTCGAACTTGGTCAACGCGGTCAATACCACGGAATGAATCGGCACATTGATACCGACACCAAGCGTGTCGGTGCCGCAGATCACTGGCAGCAGTCCCTGCTGGGCGAGCTGCTCCACCAGACGACGATAGCGGGGGAGCATGCCGGCATGGTGGATGCCGATGCCGGTACGCAACAGACGCTGCAGGATCTTGCCGAACGCGGTGGTGAACTTCGTGCCCTTGATGGCTTCCGCGATCGCGGCGCGCTGCTCCTTGCTGGACACGCCCGTGCTGGCCAGCGCGTTGGCGGTCTCCAACGCGGCATCCTGAGAGAAATGCACCACGTAAATCGGCGTCTCGCCCTTGCCGAACGCCAATTCCACCGTCTTCTCCAACGGGTCGAGTGTGTATTCGTACGTCAACGGTACGGGACGTGGCGCATCGGCGATGATATCCACGTCGGTGTCCGTCATGTCCTCAAGCTTGTCGGCGATTGCGTCGACATTGCCCAGCGTCGCGCTCATCAATAGGAACTGCGTATCCGGCAGCGTAAGCAGCGGCACCTGCCAAGCCCAGCCGCGCTCGGGATCGCCGTAATAGTGGAACTCGTCCATCGCCACGCAGCCGACATCGGCGTGGCGGCCCTCGCGCAACGCCTGATTGGCGAGGATCTCCGCGGTGCAGCAGATGATCGGCGCATCCGCGTTGATATGCGTGTCGCCGGTGATCATGCCGACGTTCTCGCGGCCGAAAACTTCAACCAAGTCGAAGAACTTCTCAGACACCAGAGCCTTGATCGGAGCCGTGTAATAGGAACGGCGGCCCGTGCACAACGCGGCGAAATGCATGCCGAGTGCCACCAGCGACTTGCCCGAACCGGTCGGAGTGTTCAAAATGACATGGTCGCCGGCCAGCAGATCCATGATGGCCTCCTCCTGATGTGGCCACGGTTCCACGCCTTTGACGTCCTCCACCCAGGTGAAGAAACGCTCATAGATCTCATCCGTGTCGATGTTGCGCTCGCCCTCGTCCCAATTCGGCGCCAACGCGCCCAGCGAGCCATAATTCGTATCGTCTGCCATGCTTGCCAGTCTACCGGTTGGGGCGAACGCATGCATCGAACGTGTGTTCGAATTGTTGGGTGTGTTGCGGTACAGTGGAAAGCATGACTGACGATTTGTTTGCCGCGATGGACGCGCCGGATGATGTGACGCGCCCGCTTGCCGTACGCATGCGCCCAGCGAGCATCGACGATGTGGTGGGGCAATCACGGGTATTGGGGGAGGGGTCGCCATTGCGCAGACTCGCCAACCCCGCTTCGAAAGGCTCGCTCACCGCACCGAGCTCCATCATCCTGTTCGGACCTCCCGGAGTCGGCAAAACCACCCTCGCCTATATCGTCGCCAAACAGTCCGGCCGTGTCTTCGAGGAACTGTCCGCGGTCACCTCCGGCGTCAAGGACGTGCGTGACGTGCTCAAACGCGCGCACGAACGTCTCGTCTCCGAAGGCAAGGAAACGGTGTTGTTCATCGACGAGGTGCACCGCTTCTCCAAATCGCAGCAGGATGCGTTGCTGCCCAGTGTGGAAAACCGCGACGTCACCTTCATCGCGGCCACCACGGAAAACCCAAGCTTCTCCGTCATCAAGCCGCTGCTCAGCCGATCCGTGGTCGTCAAACTCGAATCGCTGGAACCGGACGATCTGAAAACGCTGATCAATCGCGCCATCGCAAGCGAACACGGCCTTGACAACGAAATCAGAATCACCGACGAGGCTGTGGATGAGATCATCCGCATGGCCGGCGGCGACGCACGTAAGACACTGACCATCCTCGAAGCCGCGGCCGGCGCGCTCACTGGTGACAAAGAGCGCAAAAAAGGCGCGAAACGGCCCATCATCACGCCTGATGTGGTGTCGAAGGTCATGGACGTGGCCACCGTGCGTTACGACAAGGACGGAGACGACCACTACGACGTCATCTCGGCGTTCATCAAATCCATGCGAGGCTCCGATCCGGACGCCACCATGCATTATCTGGCCCGCATGCTGCGCGCGGGGGAAGACCCGCGCTTCATCGCACGACGCATCATGATCGCCGCATCCGAGGAAGTCGGCATGGCCGCCCCGCAGGTCCTGCAAGTCACCGTAGCCGCGGCGCAGGCAGTGGCCATGATCGGCATGCCCGAAGCGCGCATCATTCTTGCCGAAGCGGCGCTCGCCGTCGCCACCGCGCCCAAATCCAACGCCAGCTACAACGCCATCAACGCGGCGCTCGCCGACGTGGACGCGGGGCTTATCGGCCAAGTGCCGCTGCATCTGCGCAATGCGCCGACCGCGCTGATGAAAAGCTGGGGCAACCACGAAGGCTACCGGTACGCGCACGATTGGCCGGGCGCGGTGGCGCCGCAGCAGTACATGCCTGACGAATTGCAGGGGCGCGAGTATTACCATCCGAACGACCGCGGTTACGAGCATGAGGTCAAGCCGAGATTGGAGCGGATTCGGAAGATTCTGCACGAAGAGGACGATAACGGTGACGGCCGTTCCGGCCAGCGCAATGCCTGATGTTCGTTTCCTGCAGGCATTGGGTCAGGGGTTCCGCTAAAATTCTTCGCTGGGGTTGACGCCTGCTTGCTTTGCAAGGCCCATGCGTCAATCGCGGCGTCGCACATGGCCGCAGGAAAAAGTGCGCGGAAAGTGATTATGAAAGAACGGAATACAACGCTCGAAACCACCGACCATAACAATCGGAACAATAGCGAAAACATCAAGGAAACGCCGGACGAACGCATTCCCGGCAAACTCATCGGCGCCATCGTGGCGGTCGGCTCGCTCGCCTTCATCGGCATCCTCACCGAAACCGTGATGACGGTGCTGTTCCCACAGCTCATGCGGGAATTCAACGTGAACACTGCTACTGTGCAGTGGATCACCACCATCTACCTGCTGACGGTCGCAGCCACCATGCCGCTGTCGTCGTATCTTAACCGCAAATTCAAGCATCGCGTCCTGTTCCTCGCCGCGGTGGCGCTTGCGATGCTTGGCTCGCTGACCATGATCTTCGGCCATGCGTTCCCGGTGATTCTAGTAGCCCGCATCATCCAGGGCATCGGCTCCGGCGTGGCCACACCGCTGATGATGAACATCATTCTCGAACAGTCCCCACGCAGCAAGGTCGGACGACTGATGGGCGTCGGTTCGCTCGTCATCACCGTGGCGCCCGCCATCGGCCCGACCGTGGGTGGCGCGGTGTCGAGCATTCTGCCATGGCGTGCGATTTTCGTCATCGTCATTCCCGTGATTCTGCTGATTTCGCTGCCTGTCGGCCTCAAATGCATCGAACAGCACCGTCCGACGGAAGAGGCGCATCTGAATCCGCTGCAGTTCGCGGCGATTGTGCTGGCGTTGTGCGGTCTAGTGATGTTCCTGAACCAGGCGGGCGTGGCTGTTGCCGCCGCCGTTTCGGGTGGTGTGGCTACAGCGCCGGCGATTTTCGCAGTGATCAGCCTGATCGTCGGCTTGGGATCGCTTTTCTTCTTCGGATGGTCGTCCCGTCGTTCCTTCTCGCCGCTGATTCGCTTGGGATGGCTGCGTGATCCGATGGTGCTGCTGCATCTGATCGCCTACATGCTGCTGCCAATCGTCGGCATCGGCTTCGGCTATGTGATCACCAATCTTGCCCAGCTTTCCCTGGGAACGAACGCGTTCCTGGCAGGCGCGCTGGTGCTGCCGGGCGCGTTGATCGGCGCTTTCTTCGCACCGATCGGCGGCACGCTGTACGACCGTTTCGGCCCTGTCCGCCCGATTCTGGGCGCGTTCTTCCTGGCGATCTGCGGCCCGATCCTGCTGCTGGTCTTCTCCATGCGGCTGACGCCGGCCACGCTTGCCGGTTTCTACTTCATCTTCGGACTTGGCTATGCGCTTGGCTTCTCCAACATCATGACCAATGCGTTGCGCAGCATTGCGCCGCAATTCATGCCGGATGGCAACGCCGTGTTCAACACCTGCCTGCAGTTCGGTGGCGCAGCCGGAACCGCGCTGTTCTCCACGGTGCTGTCCGTGGCCCAGGCCGGCGCTGGCAAGGAAGGAACCGAGGCATTCAGCCATGCCACGGCGGTTGGCGGCAGTTGGACGTTCACCGTCATGATCGTGATTGTCGCCGTTGCAATCTGCTGCCTGATTACCGCCTTCCGCATCGGCGCGAAACGCGAATAACCGTGTTTTCGCCGTCGACTTCTCCACTGTGGGCGCAATTTTGTTCCCCGTCGCTTCGAAGCGGTAGGCTGTGAAACTATAGAGAACACTGGAAAAGGAGACAAGGTGAGCAACCTTAGTGCACCCCTGCCCGTCATGGCTGGCGAAGACATGCCGGCAGGACCCACCGATCCGATTTTCAACCGCCTGCTCAAGGACCGCATCATCTGGATGGGTGAGGAAGTCAAGGACGAGATGGCCAACCGCATTTGCGCGCAGATGCTGATGCTGGCCGCCGAGGATCCGAAAAAGGATATCTGGCTGTACATCAATTCCCCGGGCGGCTCCATCACCGCGGGCATGGCCATTTACGATACCATGCAGCTCATCGAGCCGGACGTGGCCACCGTGGGCTTGGGCATGTGCGCATCCATGGGCCAGTTCCTGCTGAGCTCCGGTACCAAGGGCAAGCGCTTCCTGACCTCGCATGCGCGTGTGCTGATGCATCAGCCGTCCGGCGGCATCGGCGGCACCGCCACTGACGTGCGCATCAACGCCGAGCTGATCATGGACATGAAAAAGACCATGAGCGAGTTGACCGCCGAGCAGACTGGGCACACCGTCGAGGAAATCTACCGCGACAACGAGTACGACCACTGGTTCACCGCCCAAGAAGCGTTGGAGTACGGCTTTGTGGACAAGCTCGTTTCCACCCACGACACGATGAGCGCCACCAAGGGAGAGTGACCATGGCAAGCGAAGAAGCACAGTTTGTAGCCCGCGCCGAACGTCTGGCCGGACCGACCGGTGTGGTCGGCTTCCAGGGGGCTGCGGCGCGTGAGGCCGCGTTCGCACCGCAGAACCGTTACGTTCTGCCGCAGTTCGAGGAAAAGACCCCGTACGGATACAAGAGGCAGGATCCGTACACCCGCCTGTTCGAGGATCGCATCATCTTCATGGGCGTGCAGGTGGACGACACCTCCGCCGATGACATCATGGCCCAGCTGCTGGTTTTGGAAAGTCAGGATCCGAACCGTGACGTGATGATGTACATCAATTCGCCGGGCGGTTCCATGACGGCCATGACCGCCATCTACGACACCATGCAGTACATCAAGCCGGACGTGCAGACCGTATGCCTCGGCCAGGCCGCCTCGGCCGCGGCCATCCTGCTGGCCGCCGGCGCCAAAGGCAAACGTCTGATGCTGCCGAACGCCCGCGTGCTCATCCACCAGCCGGCCATCGACCAGGGCTTCGGCAAGGCCACGGAGATTGAAATCCAGGCCAAGGAGATGCTGCGTATGCGTGAATGGCTGGAGAACACGCTGGCCAAGCATACCGGTCGTGACATCGAGAAGATCCGCAAGGACATCGAAGTGGACACGTTCCTGACGGCCCAGGAGGCCAAGGAATACGGCATCGTTGACGAGGTGCTGGAACATCGCAGCTGAGCCTGCGGTGGAATGATATCTTCACAAATGCAATACCCCTGCCGGGTCGCGGCAGGGGTATTGTGTTTTCTAAACGGCAGATATGTGAAACGAAGAGGTTGCGAATGGGACGCGTGGTCAGCTACAACGATGCGGTGCCGAGATGCACGTTCTGCGGCAAGTCCGAGAGCCAGGTGCGCAAACTGGTCACCGGTTCGGGCGCGGCCATCTGCGACGAATGCATCGAATTGTGCGTGGACATCATTTCCGAGGAACGGGACAAGGACGCCCAGCTCAATATCCTGCAACTGCCCAAGCCGGCACAGATCAGCGCCTACCTCGACAATCACGTCATAGGCCAGGAGTCCGCCAAAAAGACACTTTCAGTGGCGGTGTACAACCATTACAAGCGCGTCAACATGGAAATGCGCGAGTCGTCGCGAATCGGCAAGGAACGGATGCATGGACATGACGATTCGTTCGAGGGCGTGCAAGTGGCGAAATCGAACATCCTGCTACTCGGGCCGACCGGCGTGGGTAAAACATATCTCGCGCAGACGCTGGCCCATGTGATGAACGTGCCGTTCGTCATAGCGGACGCCACCACGCTCACCGAGGCAGGATATGTGGGCGATGACGTCGAAACCGTGCTGCAGCGCCTCATCCAGGCTGCTGACGGGGATGTGGCGCGTGCGCAGCAGGGCATCGTATATATCGACGAAATCGACAAGATCGCCCGTAAAAGCGGCGAAAACACCTCCATCACGCGTGACGTGTCCGGCGAGGGCGTGCAGCAGGCGCTGCTCAAGATCCTTGAAGGCACCGTCGCCTCCGTGCCGGTGGAAGGGACCCGCAAGCATCGTGAAATGGAAACCGTGCAGATCGACACCCGCGACATACTGTTCATCTGCGGTGGCGCGTTCGTGGGACTCGCCGACATCGTGGCGCAACGGTTGGGCGCCAGGGAAAGCGGTTTCGGTGCGGTCTGGCATGACCATGAGGTTCCCAAGCGTGAGCTGCTTGCGCAGGTCTCCGCCGATGATCTGGCTGATTTCGGATTATTGCCGGAGTTCATCGGACGTCTGCCGGTAGTCAGCGTGCTTGAGGAACTTACCGAAGACGATTTGGCCCGAATCCTCGTCGAACCGGAAAACGCGCTGGTCAAGCAGTACCAGAAGCTATTCGCCGTCGATGGGGTGACATTGACCTTTACCGAAGGGGCGATACGGCAGATTGCGGCGACGTCGATTCGGCGGGGTACGGGCGCACGTGGATTGCGTTCGATTATTGAGAAGACGCTGGAGGACACCATGTTCCGTCTTCCCAGCATGGAAGGCGTCGAAGAGGTGGTCGTAGACGAAGCCGCAGTCACCGGATCGGGCACTCCGAAACTACTCAAGGTGTCGACGCAGAAAATTCCTCGTCTACGTGAGGCGTAAGGCCGAAAACTCCTGCGACACGCCGAGATTTTGCCTGGAGTTCATTTGGGTGTATCTTATTCGAGTTGCCGAAAACAAGACAACGTTGCGCGAGTAGCCCAGCGGATTAGAGCAGCTGACTACGGATCAGCAGGTCGCAGGTTCGAATCCTGTCTCGCGCACCAGCCACCAGTCATCAGGTGGCGCAAAGAAATAAGATGACGTTGCGCGAGTAGCCCAGCGGATTAGAGCAGCTGACTACGGATCAGCAGGTCGCAGGTTCGAATCCTGTCTCGCGCACATGAACCTCCTTCGCGAATGCGGAGGAGGCTTTCTTTATTTTCCATGGATTTTTGTGAAGCCTGCAATTGATTGCGCGCACAGCGGAGCGCAATATGCGGCATGGACGAACGCCAAGACCCTCCGATACACTTAATACTACGTTTTACGGATACTGCGGTCGAACGGGGACCGCAAGACAAGGAGCATGATGGCCACATCGAAGAGGGGAACCTGGGCAACAATCCGACGCATAGCCGCGTCCGACCGCATATCCGGTCTGATTATGCTCGGTTTCGCTCTTGCCGGCCTATTGCTCGCCAATCTGCCGTTCACCGCGCATGCGTTCGAACAGCTTGAGAACTTCCATATAGCCATTCCACACACCAATATCGACATGGGATTGGGCCATTGGGTGCAGGATGGCCTGCTGACGGTGTTCTTCCTGACCGTAGGGCTGGAATTGAAGCAGGAACTCACCACGGGATCACTGTCCAATCCCAAAGCCGCGGCCGTGCCGATGCTGTGCGCGGTTGGCGGTATGCTTGCGCCGCCGGTACTGTTCATCGGCGTGATCTCATTGTTCGCGGCGGCAGGATCAGGGCAACTCGTCATCGCTTCAGGAACGTCGTTCTCCTTCGCACAGATGTCCAATGGCTGGGCGGTGCCCACAGCCACGGATATCGCGTTCTCATTGGCCGTATTGGCCCTGTTCGCCAAAGCGTTGCCGGGATCCATCCGCGCTTTTCTGATGACATTGGCCACAGTGGACGACCTGCTGGCCATCATCCTGATCGCGGTGTTCTTCTCATCGGTGAACGCATGGTACTGGTTCCTTGGCATAGCCGTATGCGCGGTCGTCTGGTACTTCCTTGTCCGCATGCGCAAGGTACCGTGGCTGGCCGTGGCCATCGTGGGCGTGCTGGCATGGGTCATGATGTTCGAAGCCGGCGTGCACCCCACTTTGGCCGGCGTGCTCGTGGGACTGCTCACGCCGGCGCATGAGCGTTTCGGTGAGAAGACGCCGCGTGCGGAACGTTACGCCGACAAGCTGCAGCCGTTCTCCGCACTGCTGGCGTTGCCGATCTTCGCACTGTTCGCCACTGGTGTGCACTTCGAGTCGTTGACCTTGGCGCTGTTCGTCTCGCCGGTGGTCGTTGCCGTGATGGTGGCGCTCGTGGTCGGCAAACCTCTGGGCATCATGACCACCGCATGGCTGTCCACGCACGTGGGCGGTCTGAAGATGGCCAAGGGACTGCGCGTGCGCGACATGTTCCCCGCTGCCTGCGCCTGCGGCATTGGTTTCACGGTGTCGTTTCTCATCGCGTCGCTGGCGTATCAGGATGCCGAACTATCGGCTGAAGCCCGTTTCGGCGTCCTGGTGGGGTCCATGGTCGCAGCCGTGATCTCAGGTATTCTGCTGAGCCGTCAATCCAAACGATTCGAACTGGAGGACGGTACGAAGCATAAGCATCATACCGGCGACGAAGACGCCATGAACGAAGTTGAGACGGTGCTGGAAGACGGTACCGTGGTGGTCAGCCAGATAATCGGCACCCACCAGGAACAGTAAAAGGAATCTCCATATGTTGAAAGGGCCACGCATCCCCATGCATGGCCCTTTCAACATATGCGTGCCATTGCGGCACGGCTGATTAATCTGATTGGTCTATTTCTTGACGGCAACCAGCAGACCAGTGCCGGTCGGCGTCAACGCAGTGACGAACCGTTCATCCGACTCCACCGTTTCCAGCAATTCGCGCATCGCGATGGATTTGGCATCACGATTGGCGGGATTCAGCACGCCGCCGGCCGATGTGGCCGAATCAAAGGCAAGCACATCGGTGAAGACAATCGCGGCATGCGGTTTCAGCAGGCGTGGAGCCTGAGCGAAAGCCGCAGCATAATTCTCCGAATCGCCGGCCACGACGATCAAATCGTAATTCTCGGCGTTCAGGCGGGGCAGAAACACACCTGCGGACGCGTTCACGGCACGCAATGTGGTTTCGGTGTCATCGGACAGACGATTGAACAGTTTGCGAATCAGCGCGATGCCCTGCGTGGACGAATCGACGGCCGTAAGCTGGCCTGCATTGTCAAGACCGTTGATCAGCTGCATCGTCTCCACCACGGAACCGGTGCCGATGGCGATCACCGACGAGGCGTCCAACATCCGCACCAGCATGCGCAGCAATTCGGCCTGCGCCGCGGATCCTTGGGGAATGCCGGCTTCCTCGGCCGCGGTTCTGATCGCATTGAGTTCGGCAGACTGGCGTGAGAACGCATGATCCTCGACGTATTCCCACGATTTCGCGAGATTGGTATATGACGTCCTATCCATTTCAGCGCTCCTTGATTTGGGCGATCAGCTGCCAGATCTCCTCACCGACATCGATGCCACGCGGGCATTCACGCGTGCAGGCGCGCACCGACTGGCACGCGGCGATGCCATCGGCGGAATCGATGGCATCCATACGTGCATCCGTCTGACCGTCGCGTGAATCATTGATGAAACGGGAGGCGGCGATAAGAGCCGCAGGGCCGATGAACGCCTCGCCGCCTGCATATACCGGACAGCTTCCCTCACAGGTGCCGCAGGCTATGCAGTTGCTCAGCAGCTCATACTTGGAGAGCTGCTGGGGATTCTGCAGATATTCGAATGCGTTGATCTTGCCGTCCGCGGTGGTGGCGAGTTCGCCACTGGCCTGCAGATACGGCTTGAGCTTCCTGATTTGGCCAAGCATCTGGTCGATATCGGCGATCAAATCACGCTGCACGGGGAAACCGGGCAGCGGTGCGAGCTCGATGACACCCAAATCGTCGGCATCCTGCGTTTGCGCGGGTTGAACGTCTTCTCCCGTATGACGGAAGCCGTCCTCATCCACCTGTGCGTCGGATGGCTGCTTTGCCCAAGCCTTCACCGTGGCGGTGCACAGAAGCGTAGGCGTGCCGTTGATGGACACGGCATCGGAACCGCACATGCCATGACCGCACGAATAACGGAAGGCAAGCGTCGGATCGATGGTGCGCTTGACTTTGAGCAGGCAGTCAAGCACGGTGTCCTCCGGACGCGCCGGCACCACGTAATCCTGCACCCACTGCTTGCCTCGCGGACGCCTGCGCGCGGATCCGGAATCGCCGAAGGGAGAGCTCTTCCTAGCGAACGGCGAGCCGCCTCGTTCACGGCCGCGTTCGGGACGCGGCGTGAACCTGTTCACCCGCAACGTCACCGTTTCCATGCCGTTCTCCATGCCGCTCATATACCTGCCTTTCGATAAAAAACCGTCAACCAGTCTGCCATACGCCGTGCCCAGGGTGTCAGTATTCACGGGCCTTTGGCGGCATGTCCACGATGTGCACCGGCTGCCAGGAGACCTGGCAGGAAACATCCGTCATGGAATGGGCCAGGAAATGCTCGTCGTCACGCTCCGGGAAATCAAGACGCTTCAACGATCCACGGGATTCGTGACGCGCATCGGAGGCGGCGAGCACGGCCTTGCCGAGCTCCAACAGATGGCGCACCTCCCAGATGGCGGTGATTTCCTGATTGAACGTGGGGGAGTCGGAATGCGCATGCAGCGCCTCGGCACGCGGCGTGAGCGTATCGTCCAGCGTAGCCAACGCCTGTTCGATGCTGTTCCGGTCGCAACGCACCGCGACCGCCTGCTCCATGACGGATCCCAAATCGGCCATCAGCTGGTACGGATTGTCCGACGACGCATCGTCGTCATCGGACGGCCGCGTCAACAGTTCCTTGACCTGCGCGGAACGCTTGTCGGCAGCCTGCGACACCGCGTCGATAGATGCTTCGTCGGCAGGCTCGGCCATCGGATCGTTCACTGGATTATCGACGACACGTTCAGCCATCGCCTTGCCCGAACGGGTGCCGAAGAGACAGGCGTCCAACAGCGAGTTGCCGCCCAGACGATTCGCGCCATGCACCGACACGCAGGAGCATTCGCCAGCGGCGAACAGACCGTCCACGACGGCGCGTTCGCCATCGACCCAACGGTAGACTTCGCCGTCGGTGGTGATGGGGATGCCGCCCATGGTGTAATGCGCGGTGGGTTTGACCGGCACATAGTCGCGGGTCGGATCGAGATCGGCATACTGTTCGATGGTCTCCACCACCTGCGGCAGCACCTCATGCATATGATCCGCATCGATGCCGGTCATATCCAGCCAGACACAATCCTTCGGCCCATCCGGATCCTTCGGATCGGCGATTCCTCGTCCGGCGTCGATTTCAGCCATGATGGAACGGCTCACCACATCACGCGCGGCAAGGTCGGCATGACCCGGCGCGTAATGTTCCATGAACGCCTCGCCATCGGAGTTGCGCAGCATGCCGCCTTCCGCACGTGCCGCCTCAGACAGCAGAATGCCGGTATGGGCGAGACCGGTCGGATGGAACTGCACGAACTCGCTATCCTCAAGCTGAAGGCCGGCGGACAATGTCAACGCCATGCCGTCACCGGTCAGATCCCACGAATTCGACGTGGTATGGAACAGACGGCCGGCACCGCCAGTGGCCATCAGCACATTGCGTGCGTGGATGGCATGCGTCTCGCCCTTGTGCGTGTCGAACGCCACCACGCCCTCGACCTTGCCGTGGTCTTCGGAAACCACCAGATCGGTCACATACCATTCCTCGGCGAACTCAACGCCCTCGGCCACGCACTGCTGCCACAGCGAGAACAGAATCTGATGCCCGATGCGGTCGGCCGCATAAGCGGCGCGGCGGACCGGTTCCTTGCCGAAATCCTTGGTATGGCCTCCGAAACGGCGCTGCGCGATATGGCCGTCATCGGTACGCGAGAACGCGACGCCGGCATGCTCCAGCGCGATCACAGTGGCAGGAGCCTGTTCGGCAAGCAGCTTCGCCGCATCCTGGTCGACAAGCCAGTCGCCGCCTTTGACTGTGTCATAGTAATGCCAATGCCAATCGTCTTTCTCCACGTTGCCAAGGCTGGCCGCAATGCCGCCTTCCGCGGAGCCGGTGTGCGAACGCAGCGGCTGCAGTTTGGATATCACCAGGACGTTCGGTTCGATGCCGTCCGCCCTCATCTGGCGCATCCGCTCGCTACGGAGCATTCCCAACGCTGCGGACAGGCCGGCCGCGCCTGCGCCGACGATCACTGCATCATACATATCTTCAACATGCTTCGGACTCATACCACCGATTCTCGCACAAGGTGTGACCTCGCACGTTCGACGCGGCTGAGGTGGAGGTGCCGGGCCTGCTATCGCTGCTCGGCGATGATCCATCCGGACCGCATGCTGATGCGGCCTTCAAGCTCCAAGGAGCCCAGTTCGCGCATGATTCGCGAGACGGGATATTCTCCCGGATGCGTCTTGTCCATTAGATCGAGCAGATTGTCGGCGGAGACGTGGCCGTTTGCTTCGGCGCAAGTTTTAATGGCGGCGAGTATGGCATCGTCGGATTCATCTGTCGATTCCTGCGGATGTTCGGTGTCATCCGGCAGGTCGACATGTTGCGGGCGATGCGCGCTATGGCATAGTTCGTCGATCTCCGCCAGTGAGCAGACGATGGTGGCTCTGCCGTCTTGGATAAGGCGATTGCAGCCGGTGTTATGCGGCATGGTGATGTCTCCCGGCACGGCGAACAGATTGCGGTTGAGTTCGTTCGCCCAGCCTGCGGTGTTGAGCGCGCCGGAACGCGCACGTGCCTGCGCCACGATCAGAGTGGATGACAATGCCGCGATCAGACGGTTGCGCAGCAGGAACCGTCTTGCCTCCGGCACGGTTCCGGGGCACAGTTCGGAAATCAAAGCGCCCGAATGGCTTTCGATCTGCTCGAACAGGTTCTGGTTGCTTTTCGGACCGATATGGTTCAGTCCGCCAGCGAATACGGCGACGGTGCGTCCTGCCAGCGCGGCGCTCATTTCGTCCATGGCTTTGACCGCGCCCCAATGTGCCGCGGCGTCGGTGCCCAGCGCGCCGCCGGATACCACCAGATGTCCGGCACGCGCCATCCGAAGGGCCAACTCGTGGGCGCTTTGCCTACCGTAGTCGCTTACGCCCCGTGAGCCGACGATACCCACCGGCTCGGGGCATGACACCAGCGCCTTCGGATCGCCTTTGCCCCATAGGCAGAGCGGGGAGGCCCAGTCGGTGCGCAGTGAAAGGTCGTTCAGTTGGCTGGGCCAACAGGGGTGATGCGGGGCGATGATCCACTGCGTGCCGTCTGCTGTGAACCAGTCTCGCAATGCGTCCGGATCCTTGCTGGGCAACGATGCCAGACGTTGCTGCCATGACACCAGCGAGCCATGGAACGAAGCCATCCCGCGGGCGTTGATGGTGCGTCCCCAACGAGTGACGCCGTTGATGAACGCCGCATCCAATGACGTGCAGGCCGCGGCCGTCACATTTTCGTGATTGCCAGGGCCGCTGTCAGCGATCAGCTGTAGCGCGCTTGCCGCGGAGCCGGTGCCTTTGACCAGCGCGTACATCATCGCGTCGGCGCTGTCCAGGCAGAAGGTGAGCACCGCGCGGGCCAGGGTCTCGTCGTCGATCGTCACCATCATGCCAGCCTCGTTCTCATGGATATTCCCTGCATCATTTCCTCAGGTCCTGGGGAAGTCTTTCCCGCCAGATCGGATAATGTCCACGCAAGCCGCATGGCACGGTCGGCGCCACGCAGGCTCAGCCGCTCGCTCGCCAAGGCGCGGTTGACCAATTCGATGGCCTTGGGGGAGGTGTTGGCTCTCAGCCAGGTGCTGGTAGCCTGCGCGTTGCAGCACCAGCCGAATTCGCGGAACCGTTCCTGCGCCATCTGCCGGGCAACGATGACACGCAGACGTATGGCATGGCTCGAATCGCCGGAGGGAGCGTTCCCCGGACTTATCCGCTCCACCGGAGGCACCTCGATCTGGATGTCGATACGGTCGAGGATCGGTCCGGAAAGCCGGCTGAAATACTTGACGCGGTCCTTTTCTCGGCAGGTGCAGCGCTCGCCGTTGCCGTACGCGTAGCCGCACGGGCAGGGATTCGCCGCCATAATCAGTTGGAAGCGAGCCGGATAGTATGTGGTGCCTTTCGCTCTGGAAATCGCGACATATCCGGATTCCAAAGGTTCGCGCAGCGTCTGCAGCGTACGCGCCGAGAATTCCGGAGCCTCGTCCATGAACAGGATGCCGCGATGCGCGCGGGTGATGGCTCCGGGCTGGGCCAATCCTGCGCCTCCACCCACCAGCGCGGCGGTCGACGCGGTATGGTGGGGCGCCTCGAACGGTGGAACGTCGCTGATTCCGTATCCGGGAAGCGTGCCGCATAACGAACGAATCGAGGCCACTTCAAGCTGTTCCGTCTCGTTCAAAGGACTCATGATGCCGGGAATGCGCGAAGCGAGCATGGTCTTGCCTGTGCCGGGCGGACCGGTCATCATCAGATGATGGCCTCCGGCGGCAGCCACCTCCAACGCCCATTTGGCCGCTTGCTGGCCCATCACTTCGCTCATGTCGCCGGGCGGAGGGCACATGCCCGTGGCGCCGACATCGGCGTTCACGGCATGCGTGGCTTCGGGAATCCGGTAGTCCGCATCGCCTCCCATCAGTTCGATGAGCTCTCCGACATGCCTCACGCCGATCGCCTTGACATCCGGAACGAGACGGGCCTCATCAAGGTTGGCGTAAGGCACGATGATTGTTGCGATTCCCTGCTCCCGCGCATGCAGCATGATGGGCAGCAGTCCGTTGATGGGCAATACGGTGCCGTCAAGATTCACCTCGCCAAGCACGATGGTGCCGGCCAGACAGTCATGGGCGATTGCGCCGGCCGCGCTGAGCACGCTGGCCGCGATGGCCAGATCATGCGAAGAGCCTTTCTTCGGCATGGACGCTGGGGAGAGATTGACCGTGACACGGGTTTCCGGCCATTTGAAACCACTTGCCTGGCATGCCGACTTGACCCGTTCGCGCGCCTCGGACAATGAGGTGTCGGGCAGGCCGATGATGGAGAAATAGGGAAGTCCAGGGGATACGAACGCTTGAATCTGGACGATGAAGGCTTTCAAACCGATCAGTCCTACGGAAAGGGCGCTGCCGATGGCCATCAGAACGCTCCCTCGATATGATGCAGCAAAGGTCTGTCTCCCTGCACCACGACGGTGACGACGTCAAAACGCACGCCACTGTTCGGCATGCGGTGCTCCGGCGCCGTCAGCCATTGCACGGCGGCATGGCGCAGATTGATTTGCTTGGAAGCGGTCACCGCCTCCTGAGGGGTGCCGTAGCGCATCGTACGTCTGGTTTTGACCTCGACGAAAACGATCTGGCCCATCGGATTGCGCGACACGACGTCGAGTTCGCCGTATCGGCAATGCCAGTTGCGGTCGAGCGTCCGCCACCCTTGGCTTTCCAACCATGCGGCGGCGTACTGTTCTCCCAGCTCGCCAATCTGTCGGGAACGCAGCGTGCCGTCATGCAGACGCCGCGCTAGGGAATCGAGAATCTGCTCCGGCGGCTGCGTTGGGGCCGGAACATCATGTGATGATGAATGGTTCATGTCCCTAGTCCAACAGACAGAAGCCACGCATGACAAGGCCGATAGGCTAATGTGGATAACTTACGTATCTCGGGCGTGTCGTGGATAGTCGGTGGATGAGTCGACGCTATCCACACCTATCCACAACACGATCCAAGGCCTCTGTGCGAAAAGAGTGACCGATGAACCGTCAACGACGGGTCAAAGCGGTCAATTCGTCGAGATTGAGTTCGAAGCTCACGCCTCGTTCCTCATGATTCGGCTGATACTGGGTGCTTTCCATCGCATGGCGGACGAACTCGCCGGCGATGTTCGCGGCCTCGGCCAGAGGACGGCCAGCCATCACCGCGCCGCACAGCGCCGACGCGAACGCGTCGCCGGTGCCGTGGGTCATGAACGGCAGCTTGGCATGCGCCAGCTCCTGTTTTCCGGCGACGCCCGTCGAAGCTGACGCCACATAGTTGCGAATCATGCCATCCCCTCGATCGATGCCCTTAAGCACCACGTTCTTCGCGCCGGCGGCAAGCAACGCCCCAAGAATCTCATCCACCTGCGCGTCGTCGATATCCTGGCCTGGATAGTCACGGCCCGTCAAAATGGATGCCTCGGTAAGATTCGGCATCAGCGCATCCGCGCCATCCACCAGCGTGCCCATCGCCCGACACAGCTCAGGAGTGTACGTGGCGTAGATTTCTCCGCCGTCGCCCATCACCGGATCCACCAACCGCAAGGCATGCGGATACTCCGCGTATAGGCGTTTGATGATTGCGACCTGGTCCGCGGAACCAAGAAAACCGGAATAGACGCCATCCAAATCGACGTTCTCCTGACGCCATGCGTCCAGATAGCCGTCCAGAATCTCGGTCGTATCGTGGAACGTGAATACCTCGTAGCGCGTGTGCGCGGAAAACAGCGCCGTCGGCACCGGACAAACGTCGCAGCCGGCCGCCGACAGAATCGGAATGGCCGCCGTCAGCGAACACTTGCCATAACCGCACATGTCATGCACCGCGGCGACGCGCGGAATATACCGCGGATCACGGTCGTACAGAATCTCATCGCTCATATCGGAACCTCTCTTGCGATTTGCCTGCCCATGACTTTAGCCGTTCCCCTGACCTGACGCGCATCCGTTCCTCACGGTGGGTCACCGGCATGCGGGACTTCGGCGTGTCGAATGGTTCCGAATGGTTTTTTCAACGGTTGGGGGAGTGGGGAAAGCCAATGATTCCAACGGTTTATAAGGGGATATAGGCAAGTGCGATAACGTTCGGCTTGCGTTGCGCTCGCCGGCCGGTTTATTGTCGCTACCAACACCTGGCCAAGCGCCCTACACGGCAGGGCGGGTGGCCAACCAAGACGAGAACAACGAACCCTTATCCAAGGAGAGCGCATCATGGCAAACAAGAACTATCGTTTCGAAACCCTGCAGCTGCACGTCGGCCAGGAGCAGGCCGACCCGGCCACCGACTCCCGCGCGGTGCCGATCTACCAGACCACCAGCTACGTCTTCCACAACTTCGACCACGCCGAGGCCCGCTTCGGACTGGCGGACCCGGGCAACATCTACGGACGTCTGACCAACTCCACCCAGGGCGTGTTCGAAGACCGCATCGCGGCCCTCGAAGGCGGCACCGCGGGCCTGGCCGTCGCGTCCGGCGCGGCCGCCGTGGAATACGCGGTGCGCAACATCACCCAGTCCGGCGACCACATCGTCGCAGCCAAGAACGTGTACGGCGGCACCTTCAACCTGCTGCGCCACACCCTGCCGCGCGACGGCATCACCACCACCTTCGTCTCCGCCGAGAACCCGCAGGAGTTCGAGGACGCCATCCAGGAGAACACCAAGCTCGTCTACTTCGAGACCTTCGGCAACCCGAACGCCGACCTGCCCGACTTCGAGGCCATCACCGCCATCGCCCACAAGCACCACCTGCCGGTGATCGTGGACAACACCTTCGCCTCCCCGTACCTGTTCCGCCCGCTGGAGCACGGCGCCGACGTCGTTGTGGAATCCGCCACCAAGTTCATCGGCGGCCACGGCACCACCCTCGGCGGCGTGATCGTGGAAGGCGGCAAGTTCAACTGGGCCGAAGTGCCGGGCAAGTTCCCGACCCTGACCGAGCCGGATCCGTCCTACCATGGCCTGAACTTCTATGAGGCCCTCGGCGGCGCCGCCTTCGTGACCCGCGTGCGCGCCATCCTGCTGCGCGACACCGGCGCCACCCTGTCCCCGTTCGCGGCCTTCCTGCTGCTGCAGGGCACCGAAACCCTGTCCCTGCGCGTCGAACGCCACGTCCAGAACGCGCTGAAGGTCATCGACTACCTGAAGACCGTGCCGGAGGTCGAGTCCATCTCCCACCCGTCCATCGAAGGCCGCAAGGACAACGACCTGTACAAGAAGTACTTCCCGAACGGCGGCGGTTCCATCTTCACCTTCGACATCAAGGGCGGCAAGGACGCGGCACGCGTGTTCATCGACAACCTGCACCTGTTCAGCCTGCTGGCCAATGTGGCCGACGCCAAGAGCCTCGTGATCCACCCGGCCTCCACCACGCACTCCCAGGAGACGTTGGAGGAGCTCGAGGACCAGGGCATCCACCAGGGCACCATCCGCCTGTCCATCGGACTGGAGAACATCGACGACATCATCGAGGACCTCGAAAGCGGCTTCAAGGCCTTGCGCGAATCCGGTCTGGCCAAGTGACTTTGGTCTGAAACAACTGTCGGGCGGTCCGCTGCACCATGAGAAGGGGGTGTTGCGGGCCGCCCGCTTTGCACTGCGCTTGTAACGCGGATGGGATAAAATTTTCGCTTGTTGCGATATGGTATGTCGCAATTTGATACATCGAAAGAAATTCCTTGCGATTTCTTTACAAATCGTAGGAAAAGCAAGATGATTTTGCTATTTTGGTAAAAAAGAGAGAAGAAGACTGTATTATGGCGCAGGACGTCAAGAACGATATCAAGAAAGCTATTCAGGTCAACACCATCCCGTTGATCGCCATCATGACCGCGGTCACCACCGTGCTGACCATGTTCGTGAAGATTCCGACCCCGACCCGTGGATACCTCAACCTGTCCGACACGATGATTTTCTTCAGCTCCTATGCGTTCGGCCCGTGGGTCGGCGGCATCGTCGGCGGTCTTGGACCGGCGTTGTCCGACCTCATCTCGGGATACCCGCAGTGGGCAATCTTCACCTTCATCATCGACGGTCTGCAGGCGGTGCTCGTGGGTCTGCTGGTCCGTGAATTCAAACCGGCCAACGTCGTCATCGGCTCTCTGGTGGCCGGCGTGTGGAAGGTGTTCGGCTACTTCATCGCCGGCGGCATCCTGTCCGGCTTCGGTCCGGCCCTAGGCGAAATCATCGGCAACTCATTCCAGATGGTTGTCGGCCTGATCGTTGGCTTCGCACTGTTCTCCGCAGTGCGCAAGGCTTATCCGCCGCTGGTGCGACTCGGCAACCTCAGCGTCAAGGCCGGCGAGTGATACATTATTGTCTTGCATAAATAAAGCCCGTGGGTTCACCGATGAACGGCGATTCCACGGGCTTTATTTATACATATTCGTTCATATAGTATCCGTAGTGGCTGTGTTCGCGGCCGGTGCAATGGGCTGATGTGCTGAAAGATATGGAGAAGAGCGCATGATCACGGTACGTGATTTGAGTTGGCAGTATGAGCCATTGGTGGATGGCGGCAAGCCGGTGGATAGCCTCAAGCATGTCAGCTTCGATATCAAATCAGGCTCGTTCGTGGGCGTCATCGGACCGACCGGCGCCGGCAAATCCACCCTGTGCATGGCTTTGGCCGGAATCATCCCGAATCTGGCGGACGGCACCATGACCGGACTGGTGGAAGTCAACGGCATGAACACCAGCCGTCATTCCGTATCGGCGTTGTCCGAACGTATCGGCTACGTGCAGCAGGATCCCGAAGCGCAGCTGTTCTGCGCGAGCGTTGAGGATGAGATCGCCTTTCCTTTGGAAAACCGCGGCATCGCACCGGACATCATCGACAAGCAGATCGACGTCATGCTCGATCTGGTCGGCATGACCGGCTACCGCAAGCGCGTGCCGGCCAGCCTGTCGGGCGGGCAGATGCAGCGTGTGGCCATCGCGGCGGCATTGGCGGCGGAACCCGACGTGCTCATCCTTGACGAACCGACTGCGGCGCTCGATCCGGAAGGCAAGCAGGAAGTCTTCGATGTGCTTGAACGCATCCGGCAGACCCGTTCCATGACGGTGATCATGGCGGAACAGGACACGGAGCATATCGCCTATTGGGCCGACCAAGTATTGTTCATGGTCAATGGGGAATTGGTGCGCAACGGCGACGCCAGCCTGTTCGTCCGTGAAAAAGGACTGCTGGAATCCTCCGGCGTGCAGGTCGCGGACGATCCGCTGCCGCAGGTCAAGGCCGTACAGCAGGGCAAAAAGCATAAGAAGGACAAAAAGAATCAGCCGGAACGGTCCAAGGACGTGGTCATCAGCCTGGACCATGTCTCCTACCAATATGAGCGCGGCGGCAATGCATCGAAAGCTCTGGACGACGTGACGTTCGACATCGAACGTGGCTCATTCATCGGACTCATCGGACGTAACGGCTCCGGCAAGACCACACTCGCCAAACATCTGAACGGACTGATCCGACCCACGCAGGGCACGGTGACGGTGGATGGGCTCGACGCCTCCAAACACAGCGTCGGCGAAATGGCGGCCCACGTCGGATTCGTCTTCCAGAATCCCGACCATCAGATCTTCTGCTCCACCACCAAGGAGGAAATCGCATTCGGTCCTACCGCGCTTGGACTGGACGGAGCCACCGTGTTCAAACGCGTCGACGAGATGCTGACGCTGTTCGACCTGCACCGTTATGAAGACGTCTCGCCGGCCACGCTCGGCTACGGCGAACGCCGTGCGGTGGCGCTGTCATCCGTGCTTGCAATGCGCACGCCGATCCTCGTGCTCGACGAGCCTACGGCCGGTCTCGACCACCGTCTCGCAGCACGCTTCCTCGGCACCATCGAGAAACTCAACCAGCGCGGCGTCACCATCGTCATGATCAGCCACGACATGCGCGCGGTATACCGGTACTGCACGCATGTGCTGGAATTGGAGGACGGAAAAGTCGTGCAGTATGGGCCGATCGACAGGTCCGAAGCGGCGCAGAAGCAATCTCGGACCATCCGCAAACCGCGTAAATCCAATGGGCCCGTTTCGGCGACGCATGTGCTGCTGAAAGTCACCAAGCATGAGGAAGGACGACACTGATGGACGCCGATTTGTATGTACCGGGCGACGGCTGGCTGCATCGCGCCGACCCCCGTGTGAAATTCCTCATCACCGTGGTCATGTTGGTGTTGTGCCTGGTATGGCGCAACTGGGCGTTCATACTTGACGTTCTGATCATCGAACATCTCATGCTCATCACCGACGGCGTGCCGCTGAAACGCATCGGCTGGGTGTGGAAGATCCTCGCCGTGATCATCGTGTTCATCGTGGTGCTCTGGCCGATTTTCGACCCATCCGGCACGCACGTGCTGTGGCAGTGGGGATGGCTGAAACTCACGCGAGAGAACCTCGTCATGGCCGCGGTGATGGGATTGCGCATTCCGGCGCTCGGATTCGCGTGCTTCCTCACGTTGTTCACCACCAGCCAGACCAAGCTGATCCGAGGGCTCACCTCCCTGGGCATGCCGTACAAGGCCGGACTCACGCTCGCCACCGCGCTGCGCTACATTCCGGTGTTCTTCTCCATCTTCCAATCCGTATCGGCCGCGCAACGGGCCCGCGGACTCGACTTGAACGGCAAGAAAGACGCCACCGGCAAGAAACGCAACGTATTCGTACGCTTGGTGGACCGGTTCAAATCGTATCTGCCCATCATCATCGCGGTGCTGATCCGCGCCTACAAAATGAGCCAAAGCGTCGGCTGGGCTATGGAATCGCGCGGGCTCAACCTCCAAGGCGTGAGACGCACCTACCGCATACAGCTGAAGATGAGACTCTCCGATTGGATCATCCTTGCGGTCACTGCCGCCGCGACGACAGGCAGCATCTGGCTGATGCTGTGGCAGTTCTGAGGTAGGCCAATGTTCCAGAACGAACAACGCATCACCATCACCGCACGCGACCTGAAAGTGGTCTCGGCCCTGCAATGCGACGGCCGCATGACCATGCAGGCGCTTGCCGACAAGGTCGGCATTTCCGTATACGCGGCTACGGAAAGCTACCGCAGGCTTACGGAATCCAACATCATGAGCATCGTGCCGGTATGCAATCCGTTGAACCTAGGCAACTACAGCCAGGTGCTGGTGGGCCTGCGCATCAACGGCAACCTCGACAAGGCGCTTGCCATGCTCAAATCCATGCCGCAGGTCACGTATGTGGTCTGCGCGTTGGGCGATGCCGACATCATCGCCGAAGCCGTCGTGTATTCCGCCGAAGGCATGGACCATTTCCTTAAGCATGATCTGCGCGCATTGCCGGGATTGACACGTCTGCAGGTGTTCTCCTGCGGACGGCTGGTACTTGACGACCACAACGTCAGCGTGGTCAACCGGCTCCTGGCCGCGCATGGCGAGACCGGTTTCCTGACCAAACGTGAGGCGAGCGTTGGCACTGGCATTCCCGCACACCGTCTGGATATGCGCTTCGTGCGTACGTTCAACGAGTTGCAGCATGACGGCAGAGCCAGCTATGCGACGTTGGGGGAGCGGCTTGGCGTGACGCATACCGCGATTCGTGGGCGCATCAAGAAGCTGGAGGAATCCGGCGTGATGCGCATCATGGCCACCGTCAGCCCCATGCGTTTGGGTGGATTCCGTCAAGCGTTCCTCGGCCTCGGTGTGAAACCGCCTTATCGGCTCGACACCGAACAGCTGCTGGCGATCGATGAGGTGACGTATGCGATGAGCGGCGTCGGATTGAACGGCGCCGATTACCTGATCGAGGTCATCGCCGACACCGACGAGGACCTATGGCGCGTGGTGGACGAGTCTATTCGACCATTGCCAGGCGTGGAGCAGGCCTGGTGGGCTTCCACCGTCAGCGTGGAAAAAGAGTCGTACTGGCTCGAACCTCCGCAGGATGGTGTGCTCCTCGACGATTGATGAATCAATGGCATGGGGCGTCTCATTTTTGCTCATTCTCAAGGATGAGATGATAATTCAGACCAACGCATGATATTCGAATCAGCTGTTTTTCCGTAATTTTGGAGGTAATCCAAAGAAAGGAATGACAGCATGGATATCAGGGACACCATCAAAGCTACCAATACGGCCATTGCAGCAGTGGATCTTGTGAAGGACTACGGTTCCGGAAATAACACGGTGCATGCGTTGCGTGGCGTCAACGTCGCTTTCGAAAAAGGAAAATTCACGGCGATTATGGGACCGTCCGGTTCTGGCAAATCCACGCTGATGCACACTCTGGCCGGCCTTGACTCGGCCACCAGCGGCCACATCATGTTCGATGGCAAGGACCTGACCCGTATGAACGATGACCAGCTGACATTGCTGCGCCGTCACCAGATCGGCTTCATCTTCCAAAGCTTCAACCTGCTGCCGATGTTCACCGCCGAACAGAACATCGTCATGCCGCTTACCCTTGCCGGCGAGAAGCCGGACCGCCAGTGGCTCAACCTGCTGGTCGAAACGCTTGGACTGAAGGAGCGTCTGAACCATCGTCCGAACGAACTGTCCGGTGGCCAGCAGCAGCGCGTCGCCATCGCACGCGCGCTCATCACCAAGCCGCAGCTCGTGTTCGCCGACGAACCGACCGGCAACCTCGACTCCGTGTCCAGCGCGGAAGTATTGAGCTTCCTCAAACGCTCCGTGAACGAACTCGGCCAGACCATCATCATGGTCACCCACGATGCCGTCGCAGCCTCCTACGCGGACCGCGCCATCGTGTTCGCCGACGGGCAGATTGTGGCCGACGTCGACCAGCCAAGCGCCGAGCAGATGAACGATCTGCTGATGAAGGAGCGCGAATCGGCCACGCAGACCATATACCCCGCCCGCCACGCCGGCTGACGCATTTCGTAAAACCCGCTTTCGCAAAATGTACTTGAAGAAGGAAACCGAACTCCCATGTGGTCCATCACTTTGAAACTCATGCGTAAAACCAAGCGCATGCTCATCCCCGCCGGCATCGCCATCCTGATCGGCACGGCGTTCATCGCCAGCACCTTCCTGTTCGGCAACGCCATGGGCGATTCGCTCGCCCGACAGATGACCGCCATGTTCGGTGGCGCCAACTATGCCGCCACCGCGAACGTCGATGGCCTCAGCGATAAGGAAATCGACAAAGCGTATTCCGTCACCGTCGGCGATTTCCACGTCGACCAGCTGAAAGCCGTGGAAGGTGTGAAAGCCGTGCGCGTCGCGTCGGAAAGCGCCGTCACCGTCTCCAGCGACGACGACAACGTCAGCGGCGAACTGATCACCGGCGCATCCGACGCGTCGATGCTGCCGGTGCGCATATCGCAAGGCAGCCAGCCCAAGGATGCCAACGAAATCGCGTTGCCTGAGCAGACGGCGAAAACGTTGGGCGTGAACGTCGGCGACACGGTGACGCTGACGTCCCGATACGCCACGACCGAAACCGGCGGTAAAACCAAAGCGAACGACGTGCGCGTGGTGGGCCTGACCGCCGATCCGGAAGGCGCGTACTCGTTCTACGGCGGCGCGATCGTCGGCTCGGACAATCTCATCGCACTGATGCAAGGCGCGGACGATTTCAACGCGGTCAACGCCACCGCCGTCTACTTCGATTTCGCCATGGACGGCAACACCGTCGCCGCGAAAACCCTCAACGACGCACAGAAACTGCTGCCCGCGCACTACGAATTGAGCTCGCGCCAGAATGTCAGCGACGAGGCCGTCAAATCGTTGGGCGGCAACGGCACCAACGTCGTCACCATATTTCTTATGTGCTTCGGCATCCTCGCCATGTTCGTCGCCGCGCTCGTGATCGCCAACACCTTCCAGGTGCTTGTCGCGCAACGCCGACGCACGCTCGCCCTGCTGCGCACCATCGGCGCGAAGAAGGGACAACTGTACCGTTCCGTCCTGTTCGAAGCCTGTGCGCTCGGCCTGATCTCGTCCGTGCTTGGCGTGGCGTTCGGCAGCCTCATCATGTGGGGCATGTGCGCCGGCAACGTCATACGGCAGGGCATGCGGCTCATCTTCTCCTGGCAGGTGTTCGTCGTGCCGATCATCTTCGGCATCATCATGACCATGCTCGCAGCCCTCGGCTCCGCACGTTCCGCCACCTCGGTGACCCCGCTGGAGGCCCTGCGCCCGATCGAACTGACTGACACCAAGCGCGCCGGCATCGTACGCGCCGTTCTCGGCATTCTGATGGTCGTCGCAGGCATTGCGATGGCGGTGTTCTCAGTCTGGCGCATTCAATCCACCAACGGCGGACAGACGGCTCAAGCCAACGAATTCACAATGGCGGTGCTGATCGCCATTGCCGGCGCCGCGCTCATATTCCTCGGCATGGTGCTCACCGCCGTCTTCTGGCTGCCCGCACTGATGAAAGGCGCCGGAACGTTGGTGTCGCTTGCCGGGCCGTCCGCGAAAATCGCGCACGGCAACATACAGAAGAATCCGCGACGCATCGCAGCTACAGGCGCGGCCCTGCTCATCGGCGTGACCTTGGTCTCCACCATCGCCACCGGAGCGGCCAGCGTCAAACAAACCATGAACAACACGCTCGCCACCCGCTACAGCGTCGACGTCGTCGCCTCCGGCGAAGACCTGACCCAAGGAATGGCGGACAAGGTCGCCGGCATCAAAGGTGTGACCGACACTGTGTACGCGCCGGCCGCATCCGTGACATTGAATGGTACGGACGCTGCCAAACCGACCACCGTGCTGCTCATCGGTGTGAAGAACATCGACCAGGTCAAGCATGTGATGCGCGTCGACCTCGGCGACACCAGCCTCAGCGCGGACGACGTGCTCATGCCCTCATACAATGCGCAGACCGGCAAGAAACTCGCCTTCGCCAACGGCAAAGCCGAGTTCGACACCACCAGGAATAAGAACGGCGACATGACGCGTCCGCTGACCTTGCATGTCACGCAACGCGACTATCGGCGCATTTTCGACAGTTACGGCGCCGTCGGATTCGTCGACGAACGGCACTTCGCCAACGGCGACCTCGACACCACAACGCACATGCTGCTGGTGAAAGCCGACACCGACCAATCCGGAACGTCCGTGAACGACCTGTACGACGGCATCCAGTCGGCATTGTCGAAGAGCGCGGACGCGGCGGTGTCCGGTCCGATCGCCGAACGTGTCACCTGGGCGCAGATGATCGACTCCATGATGATGCTCATGGTGGGGCTGATCGCCGTGGCGGTGCTGGTCGCCTTGATCGGCGTGGCGAACACGCTGTCCCTGTCGGTGATCGAACGCACCCGCGAATCGGCCACCCTGCGCGCCATCGGCATGACCCGCGGCCAGCTCAGGGCATCGCTCGCCATCGAAGCGCTGCTCATCTCGCTCGTCTCCGGCATCGCCGGCATCCTGCTCGGCACATTGTTCGGCTGGCTGGGCGCATACGTGGTGTTCAGCCTGTACGGCACCGTGGTGTTCCCCTTCGAATGGGGCGTCAACGGCATCGTGCTCGCCGTGGCCGCCGTGGCTGCGTTGCTCGCCAGCATCGCACCTGCCCGCAGAGCGGTCAAAGTACCGCCTGTTGAGGCGCTCGCAGAAGCTTAGGCGATAAACGGAATGCTCCTTCGAAAGAAGGAGCATTTTTGTTGCCGAATACGTTTTATGAAGATTTTATACGAGATGGTTTTCGTAGGCGAACACGACGGCTTGGACGCGGTCGCGCGCATTGATTTTCGACAGGATATGCGCGACATGCGTTTTCACGGTAGGCAGGCTGATGAACAGCTTGTCCGCGATCTCCTGATTCGACAGGCCATGCGCGATTTCGATGAGCACCTCGCGCTCGCGGTCGGTCAGTTCGTCCAATTCCGGATCGGTGTACATAGTTGCCGTCGAAGCGGAAGCGGACGTTGCGGAAACGGGCGCTGCGGCGGCCGTTCCTGCGAAATCGCCATCCATCATCTTCTCTATAAGCCGTTTCGTGGCGGATGGCGCGATGATCGCGTTGCCTTGGTACACGGTGCGAATCGAATTGAGCAGCGTCTCCGGTTCCGTGTCCTTCAGCAGGAAGCCGGACGCGCCGGCGTTGATCGCGGCCATCACGTATTCGTCCAAATCGAATGTCGTCAGAATGATCACACGGGTATGCGCATCGTCAAGCGCGCTGCCATCGGGTGCGAAACGATGCTGCAACGCGCTGATCCGACGTGTCGCCTCAATGCCGTCCATACCGGGCATACGCACATCCATCAGCACCACGTCGGGATGCAGCGTCTCCGCCAAAGCCACCGCTTCCGCGCCATCGCGCGCCTGGCCGACAACCGCCATATCCGGTTGCGAGCCGATCACCATCGCGAAACCGGCACGTACCAATTCCTGATCATCGGCGATGACCACACGAATCTTCTGTTCTTCACTCATACTCTCCACCTTATCGGCATCGTTCCGCTCACAGCGCGAAACAACCCCTTAAATCTCCCTGAAAAACTTGAACCGGCTATCGAGACGCGCGCTGCAGCTGCTCCTCCAGCGGTGCTGCGGGCCTCAACTGCAGTTCGCTCGCGCTACCGGCATGAGCGTCATCGCTGAAACCAGTCTCACGAAGCACTCCGAGCAGTTCGCGCATACGCTTAAGCGCGGCGCGCCCCTGTTCTCCGATGGCTTTGAACGCTGCGGAAATCTCGTCGGCAGTAGGCTCTTTGCCTTGTGCTTCGGCAGCGTCCAACATGCGGATACCATCGACGGCTTGACTAATCACGCTGTTCAGCGTGGCGGTGACTTCAGCCTGAATGCTGGCACTGATACGGTCGCGTTCCATATTCGCCGCGAGAATACGCTGCTTCTCCTGCTCGGCCACCAGCGCTTCCTCTCGCGCCTGCAACACCAGTGCGTTTGAATCACTGGAGCGAGTCCAACGCGCCCATGCCATAATGCCGGCGCACAGTATCAACACCGCAACCGTATACATAACGCCGGTAAAAAACGCCGCAGTACTGCTTGACGTGGCTGAAACCGGTTTTGTCAAGCCCACGGAAGCGGCGATAGCGTCGAACAAGGTAGCATATCCATGTTGGTCGGCTGCGATTTTCAAGCCCATCAGAGCTGAACAGGTGACAGCGGCAAGACCGGTCCAACGCCATGCGTGTTCACGCCCATACAATACGGCTGAATACAGTGCGCACAGCGACGCTACGATGTGCCCGACCTCAATCGATCCCAAAAACACCAATTGCACAACCGACAATACGAACACAATAAGCGCGCAAGTCTCGGGGAACCTGCGTCGAAGAGCCAGCGCCAGCAAGCAGCATGCGGCGATCGCATTTGAGAGCTGCGCATGAGGTGAACTATCAAAAAAGAACGTAACCGACATGCGATTCAGCAGCATGACCAATGCCACGGCACCAACGGAATCCATGAGCGCATAATGGTGCTGCGTCCACGCGGAAACGCGTTCCACCCAATTCAGCCCTCGCGAATTGGATGTATTTGCAAGTTCTACGGATTTCAGTTTCAACGATTTGAGCAAATCATGCAGATTGGGTGCGGTGATGCGCAAATGTTGCAGGGCATTCGAACGATGATCGCGACCGGTCGGTTGGTTGGTTTCCTGCGTCTGCTCCGATGGCTGATCTGGGATTCGCGCCGATATGTTGACGACTGTGTGAGGTGCGATTGCTTCGTCGGATAGTTTCGCTTTGCTGGATATGGCAGTTGTGTTGCAAGATTCGGACTGTTCCGAGGCATACTGTTCGCCGGTTTCTTCTGTCACCTGTTCTTTACCGCCGTAAGGCAGGGTGGCCATGACTTCGAAGCCTCCGCCGAGTTGAGGGCCAGCCTGCAACGAGCCTCCGGCCGATTCGATGCGTTCTTTCATGCCCAGCAGGCCGTAACCTGGCGTATGCCCGTCGATATTGGCCGCCGCGCCATGACCATTGTCGGTGATGGTCAAAGTGAGCAAACCGTTGTTCCATGACTCTTTAATATGTACATCGACGTGCGGCCCCGCATACTTGCGGATATTCGTCAGCGCCTCCTGCACTACATGGTAGGAAGCTATCGAGGCTTGTTCGCCGAGTTGTTCTGGGCTGGCGGTGCCGGTGATATTCCGTCGGATTCGAATGTCGGGGGAGACGTTTTGCGCTTGTTCCACAAGATTGCCGATATCGTTATAATCGGCGTGCGGTGAACCCCCGAATACTCCCAGAAGACGTTGCATGTCATGCAGTGCGCGTTCCGATTCGTGTCGAATCGTCTCCATGGTGTTTCTGGCCACCGCGGGATCATGCGTGCCTGCATAGCGACCGCCATCAGACTGCACGATGATGATTGACAGGGTGTGCGCCACCACATCGTGCATGTCACGTGCGATGCGTGCGCGTTCCGCTAACGCGGCGATATCGCGTTCATTCTGGTCTCGCGCGGCGATTGCCTCATTGCGTTCCCGCATCATGCAAACGGTTGCCAGACGGGCACGCTGCCAGAACGCTACAATGACGGTGGAAATAATGCATACTTCGAAAATCGGCGTCAGTACCAGCATGTATTGCGCCATCATGTCGGCGACTTCCGACATGGATGTTCCTGTGTAGATGGAACCGAGAGTGTCTTTCGTGACCATAACGCCATTTGGATTTGGGTCATTCCAGCTGCTCCATGTATGCACTTTGCCTCCGGTGAGCAATGGTCCATTGGTCATGGTCCATGCCACCAGCGCCGAAGCCAGAAGACCGATGATCAACGCCAGAATAATGAAGGCTTTCGTGTTTTTGGGATTGCCGTAGATGATCACCGAATACAGCATGAACAATGCCAGAATATCGGCGCCCAACAGGCAAGGGCCGAATATGAGATGCGCCAAGGTCAATGCCACGCAGAGCAACGCTCCGGTCTGCGGCCGCCATCGACGGATCAGCAGTGGAATAAGCATTGCCGCTTCCCATGCCATCTGCGTGGAAGGCTTAAGGTCAAACAGCAATCCCGGATTATAGGTGATGCCGCCGGTCACGCCGAACAGCAGAACACCTATAACAAGCGTGATGATGAGATCGCCGGCGAAAACATGGCCATGCATCCATGACAAGAGACGCTGTTTGAAATTCGACATACGTTCCACCCTAGCGCCAGATATGCTGTGACGCCATCATGCGCAGGAATGAAATAGCGGTAAGATAAAGCCGCTTTTGTGAGGTAAGGTTGTCTCCGCATGTGGGTGAGATGGAAGCCATCAAAAAGTCACTACCCGAATTGAACATGCCGATGATGCCAAAGGGAAGGTGAATGCATGACGTTGCTGAGCGAATACTACGTGCCCGGATTGCATATTGAGGATCGTTCCATCAAGGTGCCGTTGGATTGGACGGGCCACGAGCCTGGTCATGGGTTCGATGGCGAATCGATCAGCCTGTTCTACCGTGTGGTCACCGCTCCCGAACATGTGCATGATGATCTTCCGCTGCTCGTGTTCCTGCAGGGTGGTCCCGGTGGTTCCGGTCCGCGTCCGCTCGGTCCAAGTTCCGATGGTTGGATTGAGGAGGCCATCAAGCATTTCCGCGTGGTGTTGCCGGATCAACGTGGTACGGGGCGTTCGTCCCGCGTCGATACGCATGTGATTGAGGGCATGGACGGCGACGGCAAGGCCGGTGCCGCGTTTTTGAAGCGCTTCCTCGCCGATTCGATCGTTCGTGACTTCGAGCATCTGCGTCGTACCGAATTCGGGAGCGCACGTTGGGTCACGCTTGGTCAAAGCTATGGCGGATTCCTGACGCTGACGTATCTTTCGCTGTTCCCGCAAGGAGTCATCGCCAGTTTCACCACGGGCGGCATTCCGCATGTTCCCGCCGATGCGACCGACGTGTACCGTCATACGTTCCCGCGCATGGCGGCAAAGACGAAGCAGTTCTACGAGCGTTACCCGATCGATATCGAACGCGCCGCGGCCGTCGCCGACATTCTGCAGTCGCGCAAGGTCGCATTGCCGAACGGCGATCCGCTCACGGTGGAACGCTTCCAATGCTTGGGATCCGATTTCGGCATGAAGCCAAGTTTCGAACGCGTGCATTGGATTCTTGACCAGGCATTCCTCGACGGCGACGGTTCGGCCTCAACCTCGGCGGAACTGTCTGACGAATTCCTGTCTTCCGTGATGAATGCGACCTCGTCTCGCCCGCTGTATTGGCCGTTGCAGGAGTTCATCTACGCCAACGGTGAGCTGGAAACGCCGATTTGCTGGGCCGCCCAGCGCGTGCGCTGCGAGCATCCGGAATTCGCGGGTGACATTCGTCCGCTTAATTTCACCGGCGAGGCCATGTTCCCGTGGATGTTCGAGCAGGAACGTGCGTTGCGTCCGTTCAAACCAGCCATGGACGTGCTTATGGAAGACACGCATTTCGGCACGATCTACGATGCCGACCAGTTGGCGCGCAATGAGGTTCCGCTGCAGGCTGCCGTCTATTTCGACGACATGTACGTAGATTCTGGATTGCAGCTCGACACGCTGTCCCGCGTCGGTCGTTCACATTATTGGACCACCAACGAATTCGAGCATGACGGCGTGCATGGTTCCGTGGTCTTCAAACGCCTGTTCAACGAAGCACTGAACAGGGGAGATCTGGAAGAACTGTTCTGACACAGACAATCCATCCATATATCGATATCAAATAGGAACCGGGAACAACAAGGAGAAACCATGTCCAACCCAACCATCGGATTCATCGGATACGGCAACATGGCACAGGCCATTGCCGAAGGACTTGTCGCGGCAGGTGCAATCGACGGTACTGACATCGTGGCGTGCGCCGCGCATTACGACAAACTGGAGAAAACCACGGCGAAGGTTGGTGCCACACCGCTGCGCACCGCTGCCGAAGTCGCAGACGCGGCCGACGTTGTCATCATCGCCATCAAACCGTACCAGATCGAAAGCGTCATCAAACCAATCGCCGGCGCGCTCGCCAACGAAAGCACATTCGTCGTATCCATTGCGGCAGGCTGGGATCTCGCCAAATACCGTGAACTGTTCGGCGCCGATTTCGGCGCGATGCACATCCAGTGCACCATTCCGAACACGCCGATGGCCGTCGGCAAAGGCGTGCTCGTCACGGAAACCGACAACACGCTGACCGACGCGCAAAACGAGACGTTCGAAAAGCTGTTCTCATCGATCAGCCTCATCGAACGCGTCGACTCCGCGCATATGGGCATCGGCATGTGCATCGCCGGCTGCGCGCCCGCATTCACCGACATGTACATCGAGGCGCTCGGCGACGCGGGCGTGAAATACGGTCTGCAACGCGCCACCGCCTACCGTCTGGCCGCAAAGATGGTGGAAGGCGTCGGCGCACTGTACCTGGCCAACGAAACGCATCCGGGTGCCATGAAGGACGCCGTCTGCTCGCCGGGAGGCACCACCATCAAGGGCGTGGCCTCGTTGGAGGAAAGCGCGTTCCGTGGTGCCGTGATCAAAGCCGTCGACGCCATCGAAGCCTAATACTAAACTAAGGAACCATGTCTCTTACTATCGGAATCGTCGGACTGCCGAACGTCGGCAAGTCCACCATGTTCAACGCATTGACCCGTAACAACGTACTGGCGGAAAACTATCCGTTCGCCACCATCGAACCGAACACCGGCATCGTGCCATTGCCGGATGACCGTCTGCCGGTGCTTGCCAAGCTCGTGCACACGGAGAAGATCGTGCCGGCCACCGTCACCTTCGTCGACATCGCAGGCATCGTCAAGGGCGCTTCGGAAGGCGAAGGCTTGGGCAACAAGTTCCTCGCCAACATTCGCGAAGCCGACGCGATCTGCGAGGTTGTGCGTGCCTTCGAAGACGATGATATCGTGCACGTCAACGGCAAGGTCGATCCGTCCGACGACATTGAAACCATCAACACCGAGCTGATCCTCGCCGATCTGCAGACCATCGAGAACGCGCTGCCGAAGCTGGAGAAGGATCTGCGCGGCAAGAAGATCGAGCCGGCCTACATGGACGCCGTCAAGCAGGCCAAGGAGATCCTCGAAGCCGGTGAGACCATCGACAAGGCCGCCCGCGAAGGCCGCTTCGACAAGGACTCCGTCTACGACCTGCACCTGATGAGCGCCAAGCCGTTCATCTACGTGTTCAACGTGGACGATTCCGAACTGCAGAACCAGGATCTCAAGACCAAGCTCGCCGCCTCCGTGGCTCCGGCTCCGGCCATCTTCCTCAACGCGCAATTCGAAGCCGACCTGACCGAACTCGACGAGGACGACGCGCGCGAAATGCTCGCCGACGCCGGCCTTGAGGAATCCGGCCTCGACCAGCTGGCACGCGTCGGCTACGACACGCTCGGCCTGTCCACCTTCCTCACCGCAGGCGAGAAGGAAGTGCGCGCATGGCAGATCCACAAGGGCTACACCGCCCCGCAGGCCGCCGGCGTGATCCACACCGACTTCGAAAAGGGCTTCATCAAGGCCGATATCGTCTCCTATGACGATTTCGTTGCCGCCGAAGGCTCCATGACGAAGATCAAGGAGGAAGGCAAGCTCCGTCAGGAAGGCCGCGACTACGTCATGCAGGACGGCGACATCGTCGAATTCAAGTTCAATGTATCCAAGGGCAAGTAAGGTTTTCGTACTTGTCGTATAGTGCGTCAGGCGCTCGGACCGGTCGGTTCGGGCGCTTTTCGCGTAAAAGACTTGTATATCGCCGTTTTTCCTGCTAAGGGTGGAACCATGAGTACTTCACGCGCGGTTCGTGACGCGGCCAACCCGACTATGACATTGCATGACTGTCCGCTGAACGCGCGCGTTGTCGTGGACGGCATCGATTTGGACGATCGGCATCGGTTCCGCCTGTGCGAGATCGGACTGGCGCCGGGCACCGGTCTGCGGGTCGTGCAGCGGGGCGCGTTCGGCGGAAGGGTCATCGCCTTCGGCAACGAACGCGTAGCGGTGGATGGTGGTACCGCGCGCGCCGTCCGCGTACGGTTTGCGCAGGACTGGGCAGTACAGGATAGTGCCGCGCAAGACAAGACCGCACGGCATGAAGAGAACGGAAACACGCACGAATGCTGAGTCTACGAAGCCTAAGAGGTGGTGATTGCTGCCGTCCACAGGACGATTGTTGCCGGCATTGCGATTGCCGTATGGGAATGTCCGCGAATGACGGCACGCACGGCAACGCCCGCAATGATGGAATCGGCAACGACGAAATGACCAGACGCGTCGTATTCGTCGGCAATCCGAACGTCGGCAAATCCTCCATGTTCAACGCACTGCTCGGCGCGAGAACCCGCACGATGAACGCGCCCGGCACCACGGTGTCCATCACCTGCGGGCAATACCATTACGAAAAACCGAAAACAGCGGGAAACGCGCAAAACTGGCAGTTTGTGGACACCCCCGGCACATATTCTCTGGCGCCGATGAGTCCCGATGAGCAGGTCGCCGTCAACGCGCTGACCGGCATGTCAGGCATGCCCGTTCCCGACCTTGCCGTCGTGGTGCTGGACGCCACCGCGCTGTCCCGATCGCTGTACCTGCTGTCGATGGTGGTGGAGCTCGGGCTGCCCACCGTCGTGGCACTCACCATGAACGACCTCGCCGTCCGCAACGGCTGCGGCGTCGATGCGGAACGACTGTCCCATTTGCTGGACGGCATGCCGGTCGTCGCGATTGACGGACGTACCGGAGACGGCGGCAAGGCTTTGGCCGACGCGATCGCCGCAAGTTTCGAGGGAACGCCCGTTCCGCACGGGCTGACCGCACTGCCAACCGTGACAGCCGACGCCGACATGAAAACCGCCGACGGCCTGAGCGTCTGGGCCGAATTGCGGGCCGACGCACGACTCGATTGGACCGCCGGCATATTGCGCGGTCTCGACATGCATGCGGTCGACCACGTCACCTTGTCCGACCGCATCGACCGCGTGCTGCTGCACCCCGTGATTGGCGTCCTCGTCTTCCTTGCGGTGCTGTTCGTCGTGTTCCAGGCCACCACCACGCTCGCCAGCCCCATGCAGGATTGGATCGACGTGACCTTCCGCGGATGGTGCACAGATGGACTCGACCTGCTGCTCGGCCTGTTCGGACCATCCGTGAGCGGCGGCTGGCTGCGTTCGCTGCTGGTGGACGGACTGCTTGACGGCGTGGTCACCGTGCTGACGTTCATTCCGGTGATGGGCATCATGTTCCTGCTGCTGTCAATCTTGGAGGATTCCGGCTACATGGCCCGCGCCGCGTTCGTGATGGACCGTGCCATGCGCGCCTTGGGATTGGACGGTCGCGCGTTCCTGCCGATCATCGTCGGCTTCGGCTGCAATCTGCCGGCTTTGGCCGCCACACGAACCCTATCCGATTCCCGGCAACGGGTGCTTACCGGCATGCTGGTGCCGTTCGCGGCATGTTCCGCACGACTATCGGTGTTTTTGGTGCTCGCCCACGCGTTCTTCCCGAAATACGCCGGTCTCGTGGTCTTCCTCATGTACGTGGCTTCGGTCATGGTCATCCTGCTGGTCGGCGTGCTGCTGCGCCACACCATGTTCCGCGGCCTCGAACCCGAACCGTTGATGCTGGCGCTTCCCGCATACCAATGCCCGCGCGCGTTGCAGCTGGCGCGTTCGGTACTGCTGCGTCTATGGGGCTTCATCCGTGGAGCCAGCGTGATCATCATTTCAATGATCACGGCGCTGTGGCTGCTGCAGGGCATTCCGGTAACCGCCAACGCAGGCGGTTTCGCTCATGTCGACGACGTGCATGATTCCGCGTATGGCGTGCTCGCCGACGCGGTCGCTCCCGTGTTCGCGCCGGCCGGTTTCGACGACTGGCATGCCTCGGCCGCGCTGATCACGGGATTCGTGGCCAAAGAGGTCGTGGTCGGTTCGATGTCGCAGTCCTACCATGCGGACGAACCGGATGATGCGGCTTCCCAACAAGCCGGGGAGGGAACGCTGGGACAGAAGCTGCGCGCCTCGTTCGACCAGTCATCGCACGGCCACGGCAAGGCGGCGGCCATCGCCTTCCTGCTGTTCACGCTCGCCTACACGCCATGTCTTGCGACGGTCGCCGAAATGCGACGGCAGTTCGGCACGAAAGTCGCGGCGCGATCCGTCCTGCTGAGCTTGGCCGTGGCATACGTCATCGCCATCATCGCCTTCCAAACATTGCGGTTGATATGGTGAGCGGTATGGAACGGTCCGGCGCTTCCGCGCACGGATGGCGGCGCACGCCACGTACGGCTGATACATACGGCGACGGCCGGAACGGTATCGTCGCACGCATCGCCGGCGACATCGCCGCAGGATTGACGGTGCGGCAAATCGCCGACAAACGGCATCTGCCGGTCGATTTCGTGGACATGGCTGTCGAACGCGCGGACAAACGGGGGCTGCTGGCCGTGATGGACATGCGGCACGCCTGCGGAGAGACGATATGCCAGCCCGATCCTGCGTCATTGGTGTGCGCAGGATGCCCATTCAGGATATTCCCATCTTCAAGCCCGTACAATAGGCAAGGTTAACAAGACGAAGAACGATGACAGTTATCGGTTCGCAAGGGGTGACACGTATGGATTATCAGTACCAGACCACTGAACAGCCTTCCAGCCCCCGCAAGGCATGGCCGATCGTCCTTGCCGTGGTCGTGGCCCTCATCGTGGCATGCGGTGCCGGCGTGTGCGTTTACCGCAACAAGCAGCAGGAAGCATTGGCCACATGCCGGCAATCGCTCGCGGAATTCAGCTCGGCCCGCAAAGCCGTGCTCGACACTTCCGAAAACGGCAGCGAACTGCAGAAGCTGATTCGAGGCGCGCTCGGCGTGAACGACATCATCGACGCGTTCGCGGACGCGGCCACCAGCGCCGAGAACACAGTCGATACGGAAGGCTGCAAGGCGGAAGCCACCATCACGCAGCTCAATCTCGTAGCCAAAACGTTGGACGGCGCCACCGATTCCCTGAACGCCAGTCTGAAAAGCATCCAAGAGAAAAACGCCGAAACCGCGTTGCAGGATCCGAAGGCCGATTCGGATGGCGCGGCAGCCGGACAATCGTCCAATAACCCATCCGGGCAATCGAACGGAGCCTCTTCGAACAGCACTTCTTCGAACGGCACCTCCGACACGAAATCGTCGGATGAATCCAAAAAGGAACTGCAACAGTCGATCGACAAGGCAGACAAACTGGTCGACAAACTCAGCAAGGACGATTCCCTGACCCTGACCGGACGCAAACTGCTGTCCGCGCTGTCCAAGGCCGCGGACTCCGGACAGAAGCTCGTCGAAAGCGGCAACATCAAGGATTCCAAGTATTACAAGGCGGCCAAGGTCACGCTTGACGAAGCCATTGACATGGCTGACAACTGGGTGAACAGCCAGGCGGCCAAAGCGCAGTGGCATGCTCCCGCGTGTTGCTTCCGCAGCCACGTCTAAAGTTTCCTTCGGAAAGCATGACGTGAATACGACGTCGGATGTGTGGAAGCGTGTAAGGGGGGGGGCGGATGGCAGACGCGGGGCAGGAATCATCGGAAGGCATTAGCGTATCGAAGCCGGTCGCCCGCGTGATGATGCTGGTCAACGCGGCGGTATGGGGATCCGGCTACACCATGCTCAAGCATGTGCAGGAGAACATGCCGACACAGTGGATGATGTTCTTCCGCATGGCTTCGGCGGTACTGCTTATGGCCATCGTGTTTTTCCCACGTCTTCGCAGGATTCGCCTGCGCCGCTATATCGTTCCCGGTCTGATACTCGCGTTGACTTACTGGCTGGGATTCATCTTCCAGCTCAAAGGACTTGAAACCACGTCTCCCGGACGCAACAGCTTCTTCACCGACACCTATTGCGTGATGGTGCCGTTCGTGGTGTGGGCGTTCACGCGCAAACGCCCCAGCTGGCAGCATCTGGTGGCCGCGTTCGTCTGCGCGTTCGGCATTGGTCTGGTGTCGCTGAGCGGCGGCGGTGGCGCGGAACTCATGCATATGAGCTTCGGTGACGCCATGACTATCATCGGCGCGTTTTTCTTCGCGTTGAATCTGGTTTTGGTTGGTTTCATCGGCAAGGATTTCGACGCGATCGCGCTGATGCTTGCCGAATTCGTGTGGTGCGCCCTGCTGTTCGGCGCTGGCGCGGTGCTTACCGAAGGCGGACCGTCCATGGCTTGGGCGCGGTGGGACATCGTGCTGTGCATCGCCTACCTGGTGGTCGGCTCCACGGTGATCGCCCAAGTGTTTCAAACCATCGCCATACAGAATCTGCCCACTTCCGAGGCGTCCGTGATCTTAAGCACGGAATGCATCTTCGCCATGCTGGTATCCGTGATTTTCACCGGCGAAACGCTGACCGTGCCGTCGTTATGCGGTTTCGCGCTGATTTTCGGTGCGATTCTGCTGTCCGAAATCCAACTGCCCTCCGCAAAACGACAGCGTGGCACAACGGAAGGCGATTAGAAGAACAGCGCCGCGATTCCCGCCGCGAAGCACATGAGCAGCACGGACGTGAGGAAGCTCGCCAGGAACGCCTTCTGTCCCTTCTTCGCGATGGCGCTGAAATTCACATTGATGCCGAGCGCCGCCATGGCCATGCCGAGCACGATGTAGGCGAAGTCCACCAGATTCGGTGCGATGGCGTCGATGAACGGCACGAACGTGCCGATGATGGAAGCGCCGATGAAACCGAGCATGAACCACGGGAACGACACTTTGCGTTTGCCGTCGGCCGGCATTTCGGAATGGTTTCTGTCCCACCAGATGGCGATGATGATGGCCGCGAACACCAGCATCAGCACGCGGGAAAGCTTCATGATGGTGGCGATGCCCACCGCGCCGAACGCGTCGCCGGCGGCCACGGCATGGGCGATTTCGTGCAGGGACGCGCCAGCGGTGATGCCCAACTGCGTCTTGCTCAGGCCCGTCAACGGCCCAAGGGCGATTTCCAGCAATGCGAAGATGGTGCCCATGATGGCGATGATGGCCACGGCCATCACCTCATTGTTGGCCTTCTCATCCTCTTTTTCCGGCGGCACCTTGATGGAGCCGGACAATCCCATGACGGCTGCCGCGCCACAGATGCCGGTACCGCCCGCCACGAGAATGGCGAGCTGCGGATCGACGCCAAGCTTGCGTGCGATGTTGTAGCACACCACGATGGTGAGCGTCACCACCACTGCCGCGATCGGCAGACACTTGATACCCTGCGTGAACAGCACCGTCAGATTGAGCTTGAAGCCAAGCAGGATGATGCCCAGGCGAAGCAGCTTGTTCGAAATGAGCCCGGCCGCATCCTTCACACCGGCCTTATGTTCGGCGGAACGGCTCGAATACCATTTGCGGATCGGGAACTGCGCGACCATGCCGATGAGCAGAGCGATGATCAACGCGCCGAACAGGCTGAATCCCGGAAACTGCTTGAGCCACGAAGCCACCAGAGAGGCCGCCAACGTGACGATGCCAATGAACGCCATTTCCTTGGTGGCTATGCGAGTCCACCATTTCTTGCAAAAATCAATCACGAGCGTCAAGTGTTCCGGTTCATGCGGACAAGCCGGCCGGATGGGGAGACGCGCGCGGGAATCCATATTTTGCAACATATCTCGAACGGGTTTGAGGTCTGTTTGCTTCAAGTCGGGTTTAAGTTGGTACGCTGGAGATGCAAGCCAAAAACACAGGCAGAATCAAGGAGGGTCAAGATGCAATTCGAAGCCTCGCGACTGGAAGGACTGGAACACCGCACCGACGCGCAGTCCGCACCGGAAGTGTTCTTCACGCCGATCATCACACCGGAAAGCCTCGTCGCCGCCTACCATGCGCTCGGACGCAAGCCGGAAGGCAAAACGGCCATCAAAGTCCATTCCGGCGAATCGGAAAAATCCAATAATCTCAATCCTTCGCTCGTCAAGGACCTCGTGCAGGAGATCGGCGGCACGCTCGTGGAATGCTCTACCGCATACGACGGCAATCGTGAAACCCCCGAAAAAAGCCTTGCCACGTTCAAAAAGCACGGATACGCCGATCTTGCGCCAATCCAGATCATGGACATGGGCGGTGAAATCGAGATCCCGGTGGCCAAGCACCGCCACATCGCCTACGACATCGTCGGCAAGCATATCGACGACTACGATTCCATTTTCGTGCTGTCGCATTTCAAAGGCCATCCGATGGGAGGCTTCGGCGGCGCGCTCAAAAACGTGTCCATCGGCATAGCCTCGTCGAACGGCAAACGCTGGATCCATTCCGCCGGCGTCACCAAGGACAAGTGGGTGGAAACTCCTCAGGATGCATTCCTCGAATCGATGGCCGAAGCCGATGAGGCCGTGATCAGCCACATGCATGGCAAGATGATGTATCTGAACGTCATGAACCGCCTGTCGGTGGATTGCGACTGCCTGCCCTCCCCGACGGAACCGGACATGCATGACATCGGCGTGCTGTCCTCGCTCGACCCGGTGGCACTCGACCAGGTATGCGTCGACCTCATCCACACCGACCCCGACGGAGCGTCCGTCACCGAACGCATCGCCTCGCTCCACGGCGAACACATCCTCGAATACGCCGAGGAACTTGGCATCGGTTCGCGCGCGTACCGTCTGACCGTACTCGACTGACGGCGAACGCAATGGTCACGAAACCCGCGAAGCCTACGGAAGCCAGCATCGCAATCGCACGTATCGAAACGTTGCTTGCCGAACGCGATTGTGTGTTCGTCGCAATCGACGGGCCATGCGCATCCGGCAAAACCACGTTTGCCGCGATGCTCAACAGGCGTTTCGGCGGCAACGTGCTGCACATGGACGATTTCTTCCTCCGTCCCGAACAGCGCACGCCGGAACGTTTCGCCGAACCCGGCGGCAACGTGGACCGTGAACGGTTCGAAACGGAAGTGTTGGCACCGCTCGCCGCCGGACAAGCCGCGCAATACCGGCCATGGGATTGCCATACAGGCGATTTCGCCGTCGCGTACGCCGTCGAACCGGCCCAGCTGACCATTGTGGAAGGCAGCTACAGCATGCACCCCGCCTTGCGGGGGTATTACGATTGCATGATCTGTCTTGCGGTCGATCCTGCCGAACAGTTGCGTCGGCTCGAACGACGCAATCCACGCATGTTGCAACGATTCGTCGACGAGTGGATTCCGTTGGAAAACCGCTATTTCGAAGCGACCAATATCCAAGCCGTCGCCGATTTGCTGGTCGACACCGCGCTGTCGGACGGTGGGTCGGTCGTCGAGCCGGCCAATACGTGACATATCCGCATATCCGGAAGAAAAGAACAAAAATCAAGGAGAATACAAAATGTCTGATTCCGCAACCATGCCCGCGGCCGCCCTGCGCCGCACCGACCTGCCGAAACTGAGTCTCGGCACCAAGACAGCAGCCACCCTGCTCGCCATCGTCGCAGCGGTCGTGCTGCCGCAACTGTTCCACGTCATCGGCGCCGTCTCCGGACAGGGAACCATGTTGGGCGTCGCGTTCCTGCCGATGCATCTGCCGATCATCTTCGTCGGCCTGATCGCGGGCCCCGCCGTCGGCGCGATCGCCGGCGCCGCCGCTCCGCTCGTGAGCTTCCTGCTGTCCGGCATGCCGATGCTGGCGATGCTGCCGCTCATGATGGTCGAACTGTGCGCATACGGCCTGGTGGCCGGTCTGCTGCGCGGCATCAAGCTGCCGAGCCTGGCGAAGGTGGTCATCGCACAGCTCGCCGGACGTGTGGTGCTGACCGCAGCCACCGCGATCGCCGTGTTCGCGTTCGGTTCCAGCAAGGCCATCGCCGCCACATGGACGAGCGACCTGGCCGCCGGCCTGCCCGGTCTCGCGCTGCAGTGGGCCCTGATTCCGCTCGCCGCCTACTGGACCGAGTCGCTGATCGCCAAGCGCAACCACTGATATGACGTTTGCCCGGCCACGTTCTGGGCAAACGCGTGATATGCGGGAGCCGAGCCGTTAAGCTTGGCTCCCGTTACTTATAGGAGGACTACGTAGGAGTTTTACGAAGGGGAAGCAGTCATGATCGCAGGAGTGTCCATCACCACTTTGCTGCTGGTGCTCGCAGCCGGCATCGGGGCGGGATTCGTCGGATACGCGGTAGGCGCGTCCTCGCTGATCTCCTATCCTGCGCTGCTGGCGTTCGGCATTCCGCCCGTGCTGTCCAACACCACGAACACGGTGGGCGTATGTGGCACCGGCATTGGCGGCCTGCTCTCCGCCCGCAAGGAGCTCAAAGGCCAAGGCAGACGCGTGGCCGTCTACGCCTGCATCGGCCTGGTCGGCGGCATCATCGGCGGCCTGCTGCTGCTCGAACTGCCGGCGAAGGTCTTCGAATTCGCCGTGCCGCCGCTCATCCTGTTCAGCGCGCTTATCATCGCGCTCAACCCACGTAAGAAAGCCGCCGCGCGCGACGCCGTGGCGCAGGCGCTGCCGCAATCGCATCAAGGTGAGCGGGCCGCACGAATCGCCAGCAAAACGGCGGACGGCACATTGCGCAACGATCCATGGTGGCTGTGGGCGGGCGTGAGTTTCGTCGGCGTGTATTCCGGCTATTTCGGCGCCGCCGCCGGCACGCTCGCCCTGGCCATCCTCGACTTGGGCAAAATCGGCCCGTTCCACCAGATCAACGCGTTGAAAACCGTGGTCGGTTTCGGCGCGAACATCTCCGCCGCGATCATGTTCATCATCCGCGGTTCCGTCGATTGGCCGTTCGCCATCATGATGTGCCTCGGCTGCACCATCGGCAGCGCGATCGCACCGCCCGTCACCCGGCATATTCCGGAGAACATCATGCGTGCCGCCGCCGTGCTGACCGGCATCATCCTCGCCGCGAAACTCGGCTGGAGCACCTACTTCTAAATTTTCTAAAATAAGATGTGCGGATTGCCGGAATCTAAGCGACAGGGGGAGAAACATGGCGGTTGTTGACGAGGCGAAACTGCGGTATCTCGACTTTCTTTCGCGTGAGGACCGAGTACGCCACCACCGGTACGTCGAGGAAATGAAGCAATACGACATGATGCGTTCCGGCGACATCAACGCCATCGCCGAAAGCACACGTCTGTGGAACTCCGGACTGTACGGCTACCTGTCGGACGATCCGCTCAAAAACGCGAAATACCGGTTCGTCACCACCATCACGCTCGCCACACGTTTCGCCATCGAAGGCGGTATGGACGAGGAGGACGCCTACAACGCCTCCGACCTGTACATCCAGAACCTGGAAAACTGCAAAACGCCCGACGACGTGCGCCGCCTGCACACCGACATGATGACATTCTTCACATGGGCCATGGCCGACATGCAGAAGGCGGAAACACATTCCAAAGCCGTCAACGAATGCCTGGACTACATCCACTACCATCTGCATGAGAAAATCACCGTGCCCATCCTCGCCGAGCATGTGCATCTGAATCCCACGTATCTGTCGGAGCTGTTCAAACGCGAAACGGGCACGGCCATATCGCAATACATCACCGACAAGCGTATGGAAGCGGCCGAGAACATGCTCAAATACTCGGAATACAGCTTCGACGAGATCGCCCAGATCCTCGCATACCGGTCGCAAAGCCACTTCTCGAAGGTGTTCAAAAAACATTCCGGCATGACGCCGGGGGAGTACCGCACCAAGTACGCGCAGAACGGCATCTGGCCGGAGTGATTGCGATCACGGCGTCTACCACGCCGGTTGCGGTGAACCGCCGGTGACGGCACCGCGAAATTCGGGTGTGCCAATCGTGAAATCGACGTGTCCGCGCGTGCGAAACACGCGCGAATCAGCTACGGTGGAAGCATTCAATGATGATGCGCGCCACCGGCCGAATGAACGGCGGAACAAGGAACGTGCGCGCAGGATGTGGATGAAAGCGAAGGAATAAACGGATATGGGAATGCCCCTTGATTTGTATGTGATTCGACATGGCGAATCCGAAGCGAACGTGATTATCAGTGCCGGTGAACAGGGTGACAACTCGCTGTATACGCAGGACAACGTCACCGTGCCCGACCGTTCGTGGAGGCTTACGGCCACCGGCCGCAAGCAGGCGGACTGCATCGGCCGCTGGCTGGTCTCACAGCAGCCGTTGTTCGACCGCTACCTCGTTTCGCCGTACGTGCGCACGCGTGAGACGGCTGCCACGATGGCCCTGCCTAAGGCGAAATGGGAGGAGACACGCGTGCTGCGCGAACGCTCCTGGGGTGAGATCAATACCATCACGAAAGACGATTTCAAAACCAATTACGCGCGCAACTGGATGTTCAAGAACACTGATCCACTGTATTGGCGTCCGCCGGCGGGCGAATCGATCGCCGATGTGGCCGAAAACCGCGTGCATAATCTGCTCACATCCCTGAACCGCAAGTCGGACGCAGAATCCGTGGTGATGGTCAGTCACGGCGACCTCATGCTGGCGCTTATGCTCACTTTGGAGGACTTGTCCGACGAGGAATTCATGCACCGTGCGGCGTCCGACGAATGGAAGATCACTAATTGTACGTGCTTCCATTATTCGCGCCGTGATCCGGCGACCGGGCGTACGCATAAGCGGTTCTGTTGGGAGCAGACCGCCCGCCCGGTGTTCGACGATGCGGAAGGTCGTTGGGCGGTGAAAGTGGACGATTGGCGTGAATTCAAGCGTCCAGTGCTGTCGAATGGCGATTTGGTGGACGTTGTTCATGCGGTTGACCGTCACTTGTGATGTGTGTTGGTCTGTTGATTGCATGATCGGATTGGCTGATATCGACGATTGATGCCCCCATCTCGCGTGCGCAACGCGCCCGTGTCCACGCCCCACTACAATGGCTGTGACACGCGGCGCGTTTTTGCTTGCCGCGCAAGAGAGTTAAGGAGACAATCGTATGTCCAATCTGTTCACGTGGAAGCTCCACGGCGACGGCAAAACGCTGAAGCCCGGCGAGGTCGTCGAACCTGACGAGAGGCTGACCTGGCCGCGCACCGCGGAAATCGGCGCGCAGCACGTCATCGCCATGTTCGGCGCCACGTTCCTGGTGCCGATTCTGACCGGTTTCGACCCATCCACCACCCTGTTCTTCACGGCCATGTCGACCGCGCTGTTCCTGCTGATCAACAAGAACATGCTGCCGAGCTACCTGGGCTCGTCCTTCGGCTTCATCGCCCCGATCGCGGCCGTCGCCAGCGCCCACAAGGGCCTCGCCGTCGCATCCTTCGGCATCATGGTCACCGGCATCCTGCTGGCCCTGATCGGTGTGCTCGTCCATTACGCGGGCGCCAAGTGGATCGACATCATCATGCCGCCGGTCGTCAACGGCGCCATCGTGGCCATCATCGGCTTCAACCTGGCTCCGAGCGTGTGGAACAACTTCAAAGTCGCTCCCGACACCGCCATCGTCACCCTCGTCGCGGTGCTGCTCGTCGCAGTGCTGTTCAAGGGTCTGCTCGGCCGACTCAACATCCTCATCGGCGTGATCATCGGCTACGCGTACGCCTGCTTCCGTGGCCAGGTCGACTTCTCAGCCATCGGCAAGGCCGCATGGGTCGGTCTGCCGGAATTCCGTCTGCCGCAGGTCGACTTCACCATCCTGCCGATGTTCATCCCGGTCGTGCTCGTACTCGTTGCCGAAAACGTCGGCCACGTCAAGTCCGTCTCCCAGATGACCGGCCGCGACTATGACGACCAGATCGGCACCGCGCTGTTCGCCGACGGTCTCGGCACCACCATCGCCGGTTTCGGCGGCGGCTCCGGCACCACCACCTACGGCGAGAACATCGGCGTGATGGCCGCCACCAAGGTCTACTCGACCGCCGCATACTGGTGCGCCGCCGCGTTCGCGCTGATCCTGAGCCTGTGCCCGAAGTTCGGCGCCATCATCAACACCATCCCCGCCGGCGTGCTCGGCGGCGTGACCACCCTGCTGTACGGCATGATCGGCATGGTCGGCATCCGCATCTGGGTTGAGAACAAGGTCAACTTCGACAAGCCGGTCAACGTCATGGTGGCCGCCATCACCATGATCATCGCCGTCGGCCAGTTCGAGTTCGCCTTCAACGGCATCTCCTTCAACGGCATCGCCATCGGCACCGTCGTCATCCTCGTCGCCTACCACGGCCTGAAGGCCATCGGCAAGGCGACCGGCACCATCGCCAAGGACGATCCGGACATCCTGTAACGGATCGCATCTCACGCTGGCTAGTTCAACGCCCGTCGGCCAAAAAGGTCGGCGGGCGTTTTTCATTGCCGTTTTCGTCAATCGATTGACGTGTTGCGTCGCATACGTTTTATGATGGTATCTGTAAGCGATTGCGCAATGTGGCAAAGGAGGCAACATGAGCACTGCGGCAGGAAAGAAAATCGCGATTGTGACCGGTTCCGCGCTTGGCTTGGGATATGAGCTGGCACGTCAGCTGATCGGCAAAGGCTGGTTCGTGGCCGGCATCGATTTCAACACGGCCCGTCAGGAGGAACTGTCCCGCACGTTCGGCGCGGACGAATACCGCGCCTTCGTCGGCGACATCAGCGACGAGGCGTTCGTGAAGGACTCCGTCGCGGCCATCAAGGAGATCGGCCACATCGACCTGCTCATCAACAACGCGGGACAGCCGTCGTTCAAAAAGCCGGTCGACTACGAGGCCGCCGACGTGGACAAGTGCCTTAAGGGGCTCAAAGGCATGATTCTGTGGAGCGTCGAAACATTGAAGGCCGACGGCGAGCAGGACCTCAAAATCGCCAATGTCATGTCCACCGCCGCCACACGCGGCAACGCCAACGAATCCGTCTACTGCGCCACCAAGTGGGGTGAGAAGGGGTATACGACAAGCCTCAAGGCGGCCTACAAGGGAACCAGTGTGAAGGTTGTGGGCGTGTATCCGGGAGGCATCGACACCGACTTCTACCATGACAGCCACGATTACGTGTCGTTGGACAAGCAGCATTCCTTCATGAGCGCCGCGGAACTGGCCGAAGTAGTGCTATTCAACCTCGTCAACGACGCGAATCTGACGGTTTCCGACATCCTCATCGAACGCAACTACCGGTAGCGTCGGCCACCAGTCACAGCCAAGGCAAAAGTATCGGGCATGGGCTACTGTTAACAGGTTTGCGCAACGTGCGCAATGTTTGACATGAAAGGCCATTGTGCCCGATACCGCTGTGATTGAAAATGAAGATGCCCTCGCCGCCGATTTCGATGAGGCGGGCGAGGAGGAGGAACGCCCCCAGACGTTCGCCGAACTCGGCGTTCCCGGCCCGTTGGTACGCGTGCTCGCGGCCGATGGCAAGAAAACCGCTTTCCCGATCCAGGCCGACACCCTTCCCGATTCCCTGGCCGGTCGTGACATTCTCGGCCGAGGCCGTACCGGCTCCGGCAAGACCCTGGCGTTCTCGATTCCGCTGGTCGCGCGACTGGGTGAGGTCGACGCCGACGAGTACGAGAACATGAGCCAGTTCCGCCATGAGGTGGAACAGGTGCGCAAGGGGCATGCCGAGGAGCGGCGCGCCGACGATTTCCTGCCGCACCCGCGCGGCCTGGTGCTCGCTCCGACCCGTGAGCTGGCCAACCAGATCAACGACGTGCTGATGCCGCTCGCGCAGATGTACGGCATGACCACCACCACCGTGTATGGCGGTGTGCGCTACGCCCGCCAGATTCGCGATCTAAGGGCTGGCGCCGATATCGTCGTCGCATGCCCGGGCCGTCTTGAGGACCTGCTCGAACAGCATGCGCTGACCTTGGAGAAGGTCGAAGTGGCCGTGATCGACGAAGCCGACGAAATGGCCGACATGGGCTTCCTGCCGCCGGTCAAGCGCCTGCTCGGCCAAGTGTCGTTCGACGCGCAGGTCATGCTGTTCTCCGCCACCCTCGACCATGGCGTCGACGAGGTGGTGAACACGTTCCTCACCGATCCGAAGATCCACAGCGTCGACTCCGCCACCGCGGCCGTCGACGAAATGACACACCACGTGTTCGAAACCACGCAGGGCGACCGTCATGAGCTGGTCCGCACCCTCGCTTCCGGCAAGGGACGCCGCATCCTGTTCACCCGCACCAAATTCCAGACCCAGAAGCTCGCCAAGGACCTGACGAAGAACGGCATTCCGGCGGCCGAGCTGCACGGCAACCTGAGCCAGAACCAGCGTGACCGCAATCTCGCAGCCTTCGAATCCGGCGACGTGAACGTCATGGTCGCCACCGATGTGGCCGCCCGCGGCATCGACGTGTCCGGCGTGGAGCTCGTGGTGCAGGTGGAGCCTCCGGAGGACCCGAAATCGTTCCTTCACCGCTCCGGACGTACCGCGCGAGCCGGCCATTCCGGTGATGTGGTGACCATCGTTCTGCCGAACCAGCGCCGCCGCACCCGCCGCATGCTGCATGAGGCCGGACTGAAGGTCAAGCCGATCGAAGTGACCCACGATTCCCCGGAAGTGTTGGAATTGGTGGGCGAGTCGGCCGAACCGCGTTTCGGTTGGACGCTTGAGCAGTCCCAGCCGGCGGGCAATCCGCGTCGCAGGCATGGCAAGGGCGGCGACGGTTTCGCGGAAAACGGTGGACGCTCCGGACGCAACCGTTCCGGTGGACGCAACAAGGACCGGGGCAAGGACAAGGGCGGCAAGCCGTTCAAGTCCGAACGCAAGGACCGCGCGAATCGCAAGGGACGTGAAGAGCGCGCCGAAGTCGCCGAACGCGAGCAGCGTTTCGAACCGAAACAGAATCGCGCCGAACGTCGCGCCGCCAAGTTCGAAGGCCGCGACAACCGCGAATACGAGGCACGCGAGCATCGTTGGGAACATCCTGAAATCCAAGAGGAGAAGCGCGAGAAGCACGAGGAGAAGCGCAACAACAAGCGTCGCGAAAAGTACGCGCGGCTGCATGAGCAGCAGCGTGCCGAAGCCGGCGAACAGCGTGGAACCGACAATCGCAAGCGGCGCTCCGTCGAGCGTTCCGATCAGCGTGGCCAATCCGATAGGAAGCCCGGCAAAAAGCAGTATGCGAAAAAGCAGGGCGCGCCGACCAAGAAGCAGCGCAAGGCCGAAGCCCGTGCCGAACGCCGTTACGAGGACGATCGCCAATACCGCAGGAACCGCGACGAACGCGACGACCGCCGTCAGGGCGGCAAACGCATCCATCGCAAGGAAATCCGCGTGATTCATGACGAGCGTGGCGAGGACGCGAAGCGTTATGACCGTCGCATGGAAGCCAAGTATGGCGATTCCGGTCGTCGTGGCGGTCACGGAGAACGCCACGACAAGCATGCGGGCGAAAGGCAGGGCAAGCCGTACCGCAAGCATGCGAAGATCCGCAAGGCGCCGTTCCGCTCCCGCTGACGTACGTCAACGGTCAAGCAAAAAGCCGTTCATTCCAGCAATCGCAAGGAATGAACGGCTTTTTCTATACGGGATATCGCAGTATCAGCCGTTGACCGGCTGATACTGGTCGAGCGCGGTGAAGCAACGTTTATAGACCATCAGCATGATGATGCTGTCCGCCAGCAGCGTAAGCGCCGCGATGGTGGCGAGAATCATGAACTGGTATTTCGCCGCGTCGATGGGGTTGCCGCCGGCGATGATCTGACCGGCCATCATGCCCGGCACCGCCACAATGCCGGCGGAGGCGAGCGACGCGGTGGTGGGCAGCAATCCCAGACGGATCGACGAGACGATACTTGGACGTGCCGCCTCCCACGTGGTGGCACCCAACGCCAGCAGCGTGTCCACTTCGTCACGACGTTCCTTCATGCTTTCAAAGAACCGGCTCAACCCCACCGCCAACGCCGAAACGGTGTTGCCCAGCAGCATGCCGGTCAACGGCACCACCAATTGCGGCGCATACCACGGTTGCGGACGGATGATGAGTTCGGTGACCAACGAGATCATGATGAGCATGGTCACGACCAGACTCAGGAACACCGGTCCAGCCAAGCCCTTCGGCACACCTTTCGCACGCGAAAGAGTGATCTGCACGGCCGCGATGAGCATGAACGCCACAAGCAGCAGCACCAGCCACGGATTGTTCGAACGGATGACGTACTCCATGATGAAGCCCATCGCGCACAATTGCAGCAGCGCACGGCAAGCCGACCACAGAAGCGTGCGCCCCACGCCCATACGCATGGTTTCGGAGATGCCGGCGGCGATGGCCACCATCACCAGCGCGGCGATGAGACCCCAGATGTCGATCGCATAGTAGTTGCCGTTCATGCGACGCTCCCTTCTACCGTGTTACCCGTCGAAGTACTACCCGTCGCAGTACCGTCCGCTTCGGCGTTGCCGGACTGCGTGAGCGTGCCATCGGCAAGACGCATGACACGTGTGGCACGGCCATCCGGCGGCCGGTGCCGGATACGAACGATCGCCATGCCGTCCGCCGCCGCTTTGGCGAGGATGCGCGCCACTTTCTCGGCGTTGTCGTCATCCAATCCGGCGTCCACTTCGTCGGCGAGCAGCACCTTCGGACAGGTCAGCAACGTACGCGCAAGGCTCACGCGCGCCGCCTGACCGCCGGACAAGTCGTGCGGCGGACGGTTCAGATCGATGTCGGCACAGCCCATATTGTCCAAGGTTTCACGGATTCTGCCGTCCGGCAACGCATCGGTGGGGGAGATTCTGCGCGGCCCCTGCTTCGTTCTCGCCGACTGGCGTATGGCAAGCGTGAACGGCAGACGAATCGCCTGCGCCACCGTCTCGCCCAACAGCACCGGCTTCTGCGGCAGGTACGCGACCTGCGCGCGCCACTGCTGCGGGGTGAAATCGTCGGCGGAACGGCCATCCAACCGTAAATCGCCTGACGCGCGCGGATTGAGCCGTGCGAAAGCGGTCAGCAGCGAGCTCTTGCCTGCGCCGGACGGTCCGACCAAGTCCACGATTTCGCCAGGCTCGATGGCGAAGGACAATCCGGAGAATATGGTGCGGCGTTCGCCGTCGACCATAATCGAACAGCGCACGTTCGATGCTTCGAATACGTATGTCATAGCCAAAACCATACGCCAATAGCGAACGGTTCACGGCGGTTTCAGGGTTTTCCCTGAGTTTTGAGGCGAAATCAGCCATAAGGATGACGCGTGCCCGTTATTTTGCGTACTACAACTGTCAAGTTGAAGGAAAACCTATATGTTGGGGATGGGAAAGATGCGTCAGTGGCTTATGAACATAAGCCTGGTCGGAGGCTGGTTTCCGGCGGCGGCGTTCGCCGTCGTCGCAGTGCTGTCCGTAACCCTGCTGGTTAGCGCGGCCGTTTCGAAACGGGACGGACGCATACTGGCTACCGTGCTGCCGATCGGCGTTGCGGCCGTGTCCGGAATGATCGGCTATGTGGTAGCTTGGCTGCTGTCCGACGTGTTCGTGGTGTTCGGCGTCGGATTGGGATCCCGTGTGATGGCTTGGGTGGCGGCTGGTTTCGCCATCGCTGGTTTCGCCATCGCGCATATCGTGTTGAGCAGGGGCATGATGCGCGTGGCCGCGGCCATCTTGACCGTATTCGCGATACTGGCCGCGGCGATCGGTATCGACCAATCGTACGGCGAATACGCCACCATCGGCTCGCTGTTCGGCGAGGATTCCTACAGCCAAGCCGATCTGACCGGACTGGCCAAACGCAAGGACCTCATCACCGTCGCACAGTGGCGCAAACAGGCCGCCAACGGCACAATCCGCAATATTCCGGCGAACGGAACCGTCAACAAAATCGACATTCCGGCCACGAAATCGCAGTTTGAAGCACGCAAAGCCCTCGTCTACCTGCCTCCGGCGGCATTGGCCGACTCGAAACGCAAGCCGGCCCTGCCGGTCGTCCTCATGCTGAGCGGGCAGCCGGGCAGTCCGGGACGCGTCTTCCAAGCCGGCGGCATCCAAACCATGATGGACGGATATGCGAAAACCCACGACGGACTCGCCCCAATCGTCATCGCAGCCGATCAGCTTGGCGCCGATTCGCACAACACGCTATGCGTGGATTCGAAGGTGTACGGCAATGCGCTGACCTACCTGACGCAGGACGTGGTCGACTGGGTGAAAACCAACCTGCCCGCCGCACAGGATGCCAAGGATTGGGCCATCGCCGGATTCTCGCAAGGCGCCACATGTTCGCTGCAGATCGGCGTGAACCATCCCGACCTGTTTGGCACCATGATTCCCACCGACAGCGAAATCAAACCGACCAACGGCAGCCGACAGGAAATGATCGACCGGTTCTTCGACGGCGACACCACAGCCTATGAGAACCAAGTGCCGGTCAACGCCATCCGCAACCACGCGCCCACCCATCAGATGCTCATCATAGGCGCGGGGGAGAAGGACACCACCTCAATACGCAACGTCAAAACAATCGCGCCGGTCGCGGCGAAAGCCGGCATGCGCGTCGCCGCCGTCGAATCGTCCGGCAACGCACACGACTGGCACGCCGTGCAGGACGTGCTGCGTTACGGGCTCGCCGTATTCGGCCACGACACCGGACTGGATGGTGCGAACCCGAACCTATCCGACTATCCGAATCTCAAACGCATCACGATATGACGATTCTGAACACAAACCCGCAAGCCTGAGAATCCCAGAAAAGGAAAGAAATGACTCAAACGCAAACCGCACCTGCTAAACCAGCCGAGGCATCACCCGCGAAACCACTGTTCGGCTTCCGCGCGCTGCTCGCCGATCTGGCCGGATGGATCAGACGACACCTGCTCACCGTCTGCCTCGTGCTGTTCGTCATCCTCATCAACGTGGGCACGCAGATCGTGTGCGCGCTCATACGTCAGCCGTTCCCGCCGAGCCTGGCCAAAGTAAGTTTCGAAGCGCTCGCACGCGGCCGCTGGTACACCGCGCCGATATCCATGCTGTACGTGCCGAATCTGGGCCGTCTGCTCATCGACGTTCCGCTCATGCTGGTTGCGTTCGGCCTGGCCGAATCGGTGATCGGCAAAATCAAAACCGCATGGGTGTCCGTCATCACCACACTGGGTGGCGTGGCCTTGGGCATGGGACTGTGCTCCCTATCCGACGGGCGCAGCCCCCAATGGCATGCGATCTCGCATGATGGCGCCATCCTTGGTCCGCTGATTCTCGTCGCCGGCACCCTTATGTGCGCCAGCGCGTTCACAACCATGCTGTGGCGCCGCCGTATCCGCGTGATCGGCTATGCGGTCGTGCTCATCATGTTCCTCTACCGAGGCGAGGTGAGCGACTACTGCCTGCTTGCCGCTTCGGTGATTGGCCACGTGCTCGGCTATCTGATGGCCTCCCGCACACATGGCGACGAATACCGGCATGGCGCCATCTACGAAACGCGTCGGCTTATCGGCATCGTCGCGGGCGTGCAGGCCATCGGCTCGCTCGTCGCCGTCTCGTCACGCCAATCGTTCGGCCTGCTGTCCATGTTCGGACTGTTGACCGGCTCCACCGACTTCGACACCGGACGTGTGGTCGACTGCCTCAGCGGCGCCTCGCATACGGACTGCTTCACGCAATACCGCATGATGCGTTTCACCATGCCCGGCAACTGGCTGGTATCCATCACGCCGACGCTGATGCTGCTGCTCATCGCCTGGGGTCTGTATCGAGGCCGTCATCTCGCAGCCACGCTCAGCATCGTGTTCAACGCATGCACCATTGCCCTATCGACGGTGTTCTATGTGGCTATTCCGCTGTCCTACGTGGACGGCTCCGACGCCGGTGCATACATGGATGCGATATCCGCATTGCAACGGCACGGCGCATTCCACGCGATGCTGGCCACGATGGCGTTGCCGCTGCTGTGCATCGTCATCATCATCCTGTTCCGCGCATGTTTCACCATTCGCACGAAAAGCGAGACCGTGCTGCGCGGTATCGCCATCACGTTCGCCGCATTCGTATTACTGGGATTGCTGTACGTCGGCTACGGCCTGTCCATGCCGTCCGGCTTCAACGAAACGCCGCTGCTGGTCGATCTGATCGCAGACTACGTGCAGCGTTTGCTGCCGATTGGCCTGCTAAGTGGCGTGGAACCGGCGTTCGTGCCGGTCGGACTGCTTTCCGAAATCGTCTACCAGTGCGTCGGACCGATGTTTTGGCTGGTCGCGCTGTGCTGCACATGGGATGGCCTGCGTGACCGTTCCATGATCAACGACGCGTACCGCCACCGCGTGGACGAGATCATCGGACTCGGCGGCGAATCCATGTCGTTCATGGCCACTTGGAAAGGCAACGATTACTGGTTCTCCGCCACCGGCCGTTCCGCCATCGCCTACCGCGTGTCGTATGGCATCGCATTGACCGTCACCGGACCTTTCGGCGACCCCGACGAATATGAGGACGATCTGCGTGCGTTCGCCGGCTTCTGTACCCAACGTTCCCTGACGCCGGTGTTCTACAGCGTGCACGCCGAACAACGTGACGAGTTGGTCTCCGCCGGTTGGAACGCGCTCGACGTCGGCACCGAAATGGTGATCGACCCGGCCGCATGGCAGACGCGCGGCAAGAAATGGCAGGACGTGCGCACCGCCATCAACAAAGCCAAGCGCGACGGCATCACCGACGTGCTCGCCACATTCAAGGAATCGCCGTTCTCCGTGCAGACGCAGATCCGTGAGATCTCCACGCAATGGGCCGGTGAGAAGGCCCTGCCTGAAATGGGCTTCACCCTGGGTGGCGTGGACGAGCTGGTCGATCCACGCGTCAAACTGCTGTACGCGGTGGACACGGACGGTAAGGTGCTGGGCGTCACCAGCTGGCTGCCGACCTATGAGAACGGCAAAGTGGTCGGATGGACGCTCGACTTCATGCGTCACCGTACCGACAGCGTCAACGGCATCATGGAATTCCTCATCGCCCGCATGGCCGAACGGCTGCGCGACGAAGGCGAAGTGCGATTCATGAGCCTGTCCGCGGCGCCACTTGCCGGCATGAGCGGCGAAGGCCACGAACAGGGGGAGAGCGCCGTACTCGACCACGTGCTGCAGATGGTGGCCGACATCATGGAACCGGCTTACGGATTCCACTCCCTGTTCCGCTTCAAACTCAAGTTCCATCCGGATGAAGCCAAAGTGTACATCTGCTATCCGGATCCGGCGAAACTGCCGCAGATCTCGCTTGCCGTCGCGCAGGCCTACGTGCCGTCGCTCACCCCAGCCGAAGCCATGCGATTCGTACGCACCATCGTGCCTACGAAAACGAACTGAAACCATGTGATTGGTTGACGGCCCGTCATCCCTGAGATGGGCCGTCGCTTTGGGTGCGCTCGGGGCTACACTGGGGAAGGTTCATAAAAAGTACTACGTTTCTCCATGAAAGGGAACAGTATGTCAGCTGAAGCAAACGTCGGCGTCGTCGGTCTGGCTGCCATGGGCGGCAGCCTCGCACGCAATCTCGCTCACCACGGCAACAAGGTGGCCGTGTTCAACCGCACCTACGCCCGTACCGAAAAGCTCATGAACGAGCATGGCGGCGAAGGCGAGTTCTATCCGGCGAAGACGCTTGAGGAATTCGTGGACAGCCTCGTCAAGCCGCGCACCGCCATCATCATGGTCAAGGCCGGTGAGCCGACCGACGCCATGATCAACGCGCTCGCCGACCTGATGGAGCCGGGTGACATCATCGTCGACGCCGGCAACGCCTACTTCCCGGACATCATCCGCCGCGAGAAGGAAATCAGCGCCCGCGGCCTGCACTTCGTCGGCTGCGGCGTGTCCGGTGGCGAGGAAGGCGCCCTGCTTGGTCCGTCCATGATGCCGGGTGGTTCCGAGGAATCCTGGAAGACCCTGAAGCCGATTTTCGAATCCATCGCGGCCAAGGCCGAAGGCGAACCGTGCGTCACCCACATCGGACTCAACGGTGCCGGCCACTTCGTCAAGATGGTGCACAACGGCATCGAATACTCCGACATGCAGCTCATCGCCGAAAGCTACGACCTCATGCGCCGCGGCCTGGGCATGACCCCGGCCGAGATCGGCGACGTGTTCGAGGAGTGGAACAAGACCGAACTCGACTCCTACCTCATTGAAATCACCGCCGAAGTGCTGCACCAGGTCGACAAGAAGACCGGCAAGCCGCTCGTCGACCTCATCGTCGACCACGCCGGCATGAAGGGCACCGGCACCTGGACCGTGCAGACCGCACTGTCCCTCGCCGTGCCGGTCACCGGCATCGCCGAAGCCGTGTTCGCCCGCGGCCTGTCCTCCGAAGCCGACCTGCGTGAGGAAGCCCAGAAGCAGGGCTTCGCCGGCCCCGACGGCAAGCTCAACCTGAACGACGACGAGAAGAAGGCCTTCATCGAAGACATCCGCCAGGCCCTCTACGCTTCCAAGATCGTCGCCTACGCACAGGGCTTCAACGAGATCACCACCGCCGCCAAGGAATACGGCTGGGACATCGACCTCGCCGCCGTGGCACGCATCTGGCGTGGCGGCTGCATCATCCGCGCGAAGTTCCTCAACCGCATTTCCGAAGCGTTCGAATCCGGCGAGGCCAACGTGTCACTGCTGTTCGCCCCGTACTTCAAGAACGCCATCGAAAACGCCGAGAAGTCCTGGCGCAACGTGGTCGCCCAGGCCGCCATCAACGGTCTGCCGACCCCGGCGTTCGCCTCGTCGCTGTCCTACTTCGACGGCCTGCGTTCCAAGCGTCTGCCGGCCGCCCTCATCCAGGGCCAGCGCGACTACTTCGGCGCCCACACCTACCAGCGCGTGGACCAGCCGGGCGCGTTCCACACCCTGTGGGCCGAGCCGGGCCGCGAAGAGATCGAAGCCTGATCTTTTCCTTGCCTCCGTGTCAGGGCGGATATGCCAGAGGTCTTGCGATGTGTTCCATTGCAAGACCTCTGGCATATGCATATTACTGAGCTGCGATATTGCCGTACCGTTGCATTGACGGAGCATAGTGTCGCTCCGTAAGCAGAACGAATGGTACTTGTGGTTGTGATGCATCCCATTTGCGTTTCTAGGGGAGTCTAATGCCATCGTCTAACCTCCTTTCGAGAGGTTTTCGGAAGCTATGGGGCGAAATAGGCGGCGGATTGGGATTCCGTAGGTGGTTTTTGCGTTCCATAGGTGGTTGGTCTTGGGAGCCTGCTGCGGAAAAGGCCGGAAACCGGCCTTTTCCATGACCCCGATACTTGGGGCAACCGCCTACGGAAACGCGAAACCGCCTACGAAGCTGCAGTCCAGCGGGAACCTGCGTCAAAACGACACTCAACAATCAATCAACACTCAAAAAAAAGGGGTGTCTCACGGCATGAGTCGCGGGACACCCCTGTTACCTGTTTCGGATGAACCTCACAACTTGGAAGCGGCACCCTCGTCAATGAGCCAGAGCAGTTCCTCGCCATCGGCGTAGGAGCTTGGGGCATGCGGGTTGTTGCGCTGGGCGAAGGCGGCCTTGACCGCGCTGGCCTTACGCTCTTCGGAGGTGAACACCCACGTATGCTTCGACCGGGCGATCATCGGCACGGTCAATGTCAGGCGCAGCGGCGGCGGTTTCGGCGAATCGCGCACGCCTGCGACCAGCACGTGCGGGTCGTCGATCTCGGCCTCGCCGTGGTCGGGGAACAGGGACGCGAAATGCGCGTCCGGCCCCATGCCGAACATCGCGATATCCAATGCCGGATTCTCGCCCAACTGCTCGATGAGCTCGCGCTGGTACTCCGCGGCGGCCTCGGCCAGCACCGCATCGGTCTGTTCGGGGGAGGCGGCGGCGATCTCCTCGGCGCCGCGGGTATCGGCCGGCATCGCATGGATATTCGCCGCCGGCATGCGCCCGCTTTCCACAAGCGCACCGTACCAGGCCTCGCGAGCCTGCTTCGCGTTGCGGTCGTCGTCATCGGCCGCCACGAAGCGCTCGTCGCCCCACCACATGTGCACACGGCTCCAGTCCACGGCATCGTTCAGCGGGCTGGCGTTCATCGCGGCGAACACACGGTTGCCGTCGGTGCCGCCGGTCACGGCGATATCCACACGTTTACGATTCGGCTCGGCCAGCAGATCGATGATGGTCAGCAGCGTGCGCGCGGCCACAGCCTCCGCCAGTACCTGCGGATTGGGGTATACGACGGTTTTACGTTCTGTCACGTTCACTCCTTGTATTATGGTTCGACGCTTGGTGGCTACTGCCTGGGCTTGACGAGATCCAGTCCTTGCGAGACGACCTCGCTGTAGATCTCATCGGGGTAGAGGCGGCCAAGCTCCTCGCTCAGGCATTCCTCAAGCGTGCGCGCGGGCACGCTGATGGTCTGCGGCGACTGGCCGGGCACACTGATCACGGCGAACCCGTCGTCGGTGGAGGGGCGCTCCAGGCTCAGCACGCCGTCGCCGCGCGTCAGGTACACGCCGGTGACGGCCGTGGCGTTCGGATCCTCCTCGATCATCACCGGCACGTTCAGGCGCAGTCGCAGCCATGCGGCCAGCAGATCCAACGGCAGATAATCCTTCTGCCCGGTCACGCGCACATTGCTCACCGGCAGGTGCGGCGGCTGGTCGAGCATCGAGGCGATCATCGCACGCCATACGGTCAGGCGTGTCCACGACATGTCCACGTCCTTGGCGGAGCGGTTGCGGCGCAGATCGTCCATCGTGCGCCGCGGGTTCGAGGAGTGCATCGCGTCGGTGATGCGGCTGCTGGCCATGGAGCCGAGCAGGTCCTTCGACAGATTCGCGGGCGCCTCGTTCGGCCACCATGCCACCACGGGGGCGTCGGGCACGAGCAGCGGGATCACCAGGGTGTCGGCGTGACGGACCAGACCGCCGCGCGGACGAAGCACGATGATCTCGCCCGCACCGGCGTCGGAGCCGAAGCGGATCTCGGCGTCAAGGAAGGTGGGATGCTCCTCTTCCGGGCTGATCTTGCGGCTGCTCGGGGCGACCGCGATCACACGGCAGGGATGCTCGCGGCTCGCATTGTTGGCGACTTCGAGATCATGCTCGAGCTCGGCCTCGTTGGTGGAGATGAGCAGGGTGAGCACACGGCCCAGGGCCGCCTCGCCGCGCTCCTCGTGCAGTTCGTCGATTTTCGCCGAGATCTCGCGGGTCTCGGTGTCTTGCAGGGTAATGATCACGGCATCCTCCAACGGTGTCCATCGCGGGCGAGCATTTCAACGGCCTCCTCCGGCCCCCACGTGCCGGAACGATACGGCTGCGGCTGGCCGAGCGTCGACCAGAACTCCTCGATCGGGTCGAGGATCTTCCACGAAAGGTTGACCTCCTCGGTGGTGGGGAACAGCGGCGGGTCGCCCAGCAGCACGTCGAGGATCAGGCGTTCGTATGCCTCAGGGGAGGATTCGGTGAACGAGCGACCGTAGCCGAAGTCCATCGACACGTCGCGCACCTCCATCGACGTGCCGCCCGGCACCTTCGCGCCGAAGCGCATGGTCACGCCCTCGTCGGGCTGCACGCGGATCACGACGGCGTTCTTGCCGAGCTCCTTGGTGGCGGTCGATTCGAACGGCAGATGCGGGGCGCGTTTGAACACCACGGCGATCTCCGTGACACGCTTGCCCAGGCGCTTGCCGGTACGCAGATAGAACGGCACGCCGGCCCAACGGCGGGTGTCGACGTCCAGGCGGATCGCGGCATAGGTCTCGGTGGTGGATTCGGGATCGATGCCCTTCTCGTCCAAGTAGCCGACCACCTCGTGCGATCCCTGCCATCCGGCGGCGTACTGGCCTCGCGCGGTGTGCGCGGCCAGATCCTTGGGCAGGCGCACGGCGGAGAGCACCTTGGTCTTCTCGGCGGTCAGATCGGCGGCGGAGAAGGAGACCGGCTCTTCCATGGCGGTCAATGCCATAAGCTGCAGAAGATGGTTCTGGATGATGTCGCGTGCGGCGCCGATACCGTCGTAATAGCCGGCACGACCAGCCACGCCGATGTCCTCGGCCATGGTGATCTGCACATGGTCGACGTAATTGTTGTTCCAGATCGGCTCGTACATGGCGTTCGCGAAACGCAACGCCAGCATGTTCTGCACGGTCTCCTTGCCAAGATAATGGTCGATGCGGAACACGCTCGACGGGTCGAACACTTCGGAGACCACGCGATCGAGCTCCTTGGCGCTGGCCAGATCATGACCGAACGGCTTTTCGATGATCACACGACGCCAAGCGCCCTTGTCGCTTTTCGCCAGACCACAGTCGGCCAGCTGACGGGACACCTGCGGGAACGCGCGCGGCGGCACCGACATGTAGAACGCGTGATTGCCGCGCGTGCCACGGTCGCGGTCAAGCTCGGCGACCGTGTCGGACAGACGCTCGAACGCTTTCGGATCATCGAACGTGCCTTGTACGAAACGGATACCGGCCGCAAGCTGCTTCCAAGTCGATTCCTTGAACGGCGTACGGCAATGCGCCTGCACGTTCTCCTTGACGAAGTCCTTGAAATGGTCCTCGGTCCAGTCGCGGCGTGCGAAGCCTGTCAGACCGAAGCTTGGCGGCAACAAGCCACGGTTGGCCAGATCGTAGATGGCGGGGAGCAGCTTCTTACGGGACAGATCGCCGGTCACGCCGAAAATCACGATGCTGCATGGGCCTGCGATGCGGGGAAGTCTCAGATCGCGCGGGTCGCGCAGCGGATTCGTCCATGCGTCGGCCGCGTTGGATGCGGTTGAAACGGTTTCACTCATGCCTTTCATACTAACGCGCGGGCTCCACTCGCCACCAAAGGGAATTCGAAAACGTCATGGCCCTTTTTTAGAGCATCCTACAAAACGGCATGGCGATTCCCTCGTTTGGTGCCGCCACTACAATGCCTCCGGAAGAGAACGACGAGCCGGCTGCGGCTGGCGGAGACAAAAACATGGTGCACAACAAGCAGGGCATAGACATGCTGCACGGGCGCATATGGACGAAAGTCCTGCGATTCGCGCTCCCCGTGGCGGCGACCGGCATTCTGGAACAACTCTTCAACGCATCCGGCATCATGATCGTCGGCAACTTCTCCCAATCCGACGGCACCGCCGCGGTCGCGGCCGTCGGCTCCAACGCGCCCGTCACCGGACTCATCCTCAACCTGTTCATCGGCATCGCTCTCGGCGCGAACGTCGTCATCGCCAACGCCATCGGACGAGGCAGCCGCGAAGCGGTGCGCAACGCCGTGCACACGTCCATCGTCACCGCCCTGATCGGCGGCGTGATCGTCGCCATCATCGGAGAATTGCTCGCCGGCCCGCTTCTCGGCATGCTCAACGTGACCGCCGACGTGTTCCCCCTGGCGCTCGCATACCTGCGCATCTACCTCATCGGCATGCCCGTCATCCTGCTATACAATTTCGAAACAGCCATCTTCCGCAGCATCGGCGACACCCAGGCTCCGCTCGCCGTACTCGCCATTTCCGGCGTGCTCAACGTGACCATGGGACTGATTTTCGTCGTATTGTTCCATTGGGGTGTTTCGGGCGTCGCGACGGCCACCGTCATCGCGAACGTCGTCAGCTCCATGATTCTGCTGTATCGACTGGTTCATACTGACGCAGCCATCCATGTTGATTTGCGCGAGTTCGGCATCGACTGGTTCACCCTGCGTCAGATTCTGCGCATCGGACTGCCCGCCGGCGTGCAAAGCGCGGTGTTCGCCGTGGCCAACATCATCATCCAAGCCGCCATCAACAGTCTCGGCACCGTTGTCATGGCCGCCTCCAGCGCCGCGTTCAACATCGAAATCATCGCCTACTACGTGCTCAACTCGTTTAGCCAGGCCTGCGCCACCTTCACCGGGCAAAACTATGGAGCCAAACGGATTGGACGCTGCAAGCGCGTGCTTGGCATCTGCATTCTGGAGGATTTCATCGTCACCGCGGCCACCATCGCCGTCGTGCTGTTCTTCGGCCATAGTCTGCTGGCGTTGTTCGATGCGACACCGGAGGTCATTTCCGTCGGCTACACCAGACTCGTCATGGTGTTCTCCGCCTACACGTTCAGCATGCTATACGAGGTCATGTCCGGATATCTGCGCGGCTTCGGCATCTCACTGGTGCCGGCGCTGCTCACCGTAATCGGCGTGGTCGGCGTGCGCATCACTTGGATCGCGTTCGCGTTCCCCGCGCATCGCACGTTCGAGGCCATTATGATCGTCTACCCGATTAGCCTCGCCGCAACCGCCGTACTCATCGGCATTGCTCTGCTCTGCTACCGTCCGTCCAAGCGATTCGCCGTTAAACCTTGAGCGTGTGCGGCTTGCCGCCGTCCATGAACGCGGCGATTCGCCGGGTCAAAGCGCGGGGAAGAACCCGTTCCGCGAGCGCGCCCGCCTTGGTGAGCGGACCATGGTAGGCGAGGGTTGAGCCGCGCATCATCCTGCGGTAGGCGTACGTGGCAAGCTGACGTGCGGTGGCCGGTTTGGTCATGGTGAAGAAGTTGCGGCCACTCATATTCGCAGCCTTCTGAAAGCCGGTCGTGGTCGGACCGGGACATACGCAGGTCACCGTCACGCCCGTGCCGCGCAATTCGTGGGCCACTGCCTCGGATAGCGAACGCACGAATGCCTTCGACGCGAAATACATCGCCATGTATGGGCCTGCCATCATCGAGGCGACGGACGAAATATTCAAAATCCTGCCATGCCCGTTGGCGCGCATGTCTCGGCCATACCGATACGTCAACTCAGCGAGCGCATGCATGTTGAGCTGCATCATCTCATTTTGCCGGTTCCAGTCGGCGTCGAGAAAATCCGTCCAGTCAGCGAAGCCTGCGTTATTAACGAGATGGTCGACCGCAATACCTTGTGATGTGGTGAAATCATGGAGTTTCTTCGGCGCATTTGCTTCGCTCAGATCTATGGCGAACGTCACCACATGCACGCCAAAACGCTGCTCGAGCTTGGTTTTTACCATGTCAAGCCGTTCCTGGCTGCGGGCGGTGATCACCAGGTCATGTCCGTCCGCTGCGAACAGCGCCGCCAGTTCGCGTCCGATGCCGCCGGACGCTCCCGTGATGAGTGCGTATCCCATGCCAACTCCTTCGTTTTGGTCCTATCTCGCCTATGAATGGCGGATTCGCGGGTCTGCCTGATGCTATCTCCACTATAGATGGCGGATGTTTTTCGACTTATACCCCCTGAGATAGTGTATGGGGGTAAAAAGCGCGGCTTTTCACTTTGCCGTCCGCCATCTATAAGCGAGATAACATGTGTCGAAAGACGAAATCCGCCATCCATAGGCGAGATAGGTGTTTTGTGGAGGGGTGGAGGACAGTGGTGAAAACAAAGTCGCATTACGATTCGCCGCTTGGCGGCATCACGCTGATCGCCGACGAAACGGCATTGCTCGGCCTGTGGTTCGATTGGCAGCCAGGCTATGCGGACGATGATTCCGCGGTTTTGGGTGATTCGCCGACGATTGGCGCCGCGAAACGATGGCTGGACGAATACTTTGCAGGTTGCATACCTCGGACCGAAGTGCCGTTGCTGCTGGAAGGCACGCCATTCCGCAAGGAAGCATGGGCATTGCTGCGGAAAGTGCCATACGGCGAAACGGTTTCATACGGCGGACTCGCACGTCGATTGGAGTTGAAACGTGCGGACGGGCGTAGGGTATCCGCACGCGCCATCGGAGGAGCGGTGCACCGCAATCCGATCGCGCTTATCGTGCCCTGCCATCGGGTCGTCGGCGCTGACGGCAGTCTCACCGGTTATGCGGGAGGCATTGAAACCAAAATCCGTCTGCTCCAACTCGAAGGCGTGCTGAAGCAGACGGAACGGATGGATGTGGATTGCGAATCTATAGACCGGATTTGGCGATCCACCCGCTGACGGCTTCGGCGGTTTTACTTGCGTTGTTCTGTGCGTCGGTCCCCATGACCGCAAGCCCCGGCTTCACCGTCGTCTTGGTGATTGCGGCGATACGTTCCGGAGTCCGTCCAAGCCCGCTGCCGCCGTGCGTGCAGAACGGATAAATGGTCTTTCCGGACCAGTCGCGGCTTTCCAGAAAAGCGTACACGAGCATCGGCATATCGCCGCACCAAATCGGATAGCCGAGGAACACGGTATCGGACGAGTCGAGCGCATCGGTATCGCCGCTGAGCGTGAACGGCAGACGCACGTTGACACGCTGCTCCTCCTGCACCATTTCTGAGGTCGCGGCGTACCGTTCCGGATAAGGCTCGGTACGTGCGATTTCAATCATCGGCGAATCGGTCCGCCGGGCCACCTCTTGGGCAAGCTTCGCGGTATTGCCGACCGTCACCTCGCCCACTTCGTAGTTTTCGCCGGCGCGGGAGAAAAACACCACCACCATGTTGCGTCCTTTCATGGTCCTTGAAGAGGCCGTTGCCGCATCCGTCATGCGTCAGTCCAAGGGTTTATCAGTCCATCTTTGGAAACGATTGTGCTCGATACGCGAGCAGACCGTCGATGAACCGTGCAAGACCCTCGATCATGCGTGCACGCGGACAGGCCACGTTGATACGCACGAAATCATGACCGTTGCCACCATATTCGGAACCCTCGGAGAACATCACCTTATGCTCGCGTTTGAGATAATCGCACAACGCATCCGTGTCATGCGTGATGGCCGAACAGTCGACCCACAACAGGTAGGTGGCATGTCCTTCGACCATGATGATGCGCCGGTCGGCCGGCACCGAAGCGTTGTATTTGTCGAACATCGCACGCGCGGTCGCCTTGTTGCCGGCCAGATAAGCGCGCAGTTCGTTCAGCCACGGTTCGCCCTCGTTGAACGCGGCCAGGGTGGCGTCCATGGCGAAGGCGTTCGGCTCCGCCACCTCATCGGTGTTCAAAGCTCGCCACACCTTATGACGCAGCACCGGATTCGGAATCATCACGGCCGCGGAATTCAGTCCTGCGATGTTGAACGTTTTGGTCGGAGCCATGCAGGTCACCGAATTCATCGCGCAATGCTCGCCCACCGAGGCGAACGGCACGTAATCGAAACCCGGATCGGTCAGATCGCAGTGGATCTCATCGCTGACCACCGTCACATGATGCTTCCAGCACAGTTCGCCGATACGTTCCAAAGTCTCACAATCCCAAATACGGTCGATCGGATTATGCGGGTTGCACAGAATCATCAGCGTGGTCTGCGGGTCGGCGAGTTTCGTTTCGAAATCAGCCCAATCGATCTCGTAATGTCCTTCGCCGTCATAGGCGAGCGGCGATTCAAGCACACGGCAGCCATTGTTGAGAATCGAATTGAAGAAGATGTTGTAGACCGGCGTCATGATCACGACGTTCTCGTTCGGCGTGGTGAGTTTCCTGACCATGCTGGAGATCGCCGGCACCACACCGGTGCAGAACACCAGCGAGTCCGGGTCGATGGCAAGCCCATGACGGCGTCCCCACCAATCCACGTACGCCTGATTCCATTCTGGCGGCACGATCGAATAGCCGAAAACGCCATGCTCGACGCGCCGACGCAACGCCTCGCGGATTACGGGCGCGGTCTGGAAATCCATATCCGCCACCCACATGGGCAGCGCGTCGCCAGCCTCCTCCCATTTGAGCGAGTACGTGCCGGAACGGTCGATCGGAGTATCGAAATCGTAAGTCATACCGCCAATCCTACCTACTGTTATGCGGCGTCGGCTGTCACGATCGTCGTGGCCGTCGGATCGATTTTCGCCGGATCGAGCGTCAGCTCGTTGATATGGTCGGCGCGAATCGTGCCGGACGAAGGATTGAACACGCTGTCGATCGTGCCGCGCACGTCGGCATCGACGGAGGAATATTCGAACGCGAGCGTCGTATTGACGAGCCGGCAGTCACGCAACACCAGATGGTCCACGTAGCACAGGCCCTGCAGGCTTTCGATCGTGCAATGCTCGAACGTCACGTTACGCGAGTTCCACGCCAGATACTCGCCGGAAATGAACGAATCGCGCACCGTCACGTTCTCACAGTTCCAGAAACAATCCTTCGAAATCAGACGGGAATTGGAAATCTCCACGTTCCTTGCGCCATCGAACGGATAATTGCCCACCAAACGTAGGTTGTCGGCTTTCACATCCGCGCAATTCATCGCCAGATAGTCGCCATGCGCGCTCACATTGTCCAACGTCACGCCGGAACAGGCCCACAATGTCTCCTCGGCGTTGACAAAATCCACGTTGCGTAACGTCACGTCATGGCAGCGGCGGAAATTCTTCGGCGCCTCGATCGTTGAATCCTCCACCGTGATATGGTCCGTGTACCATACGCCCGCACGTGCCATCTCAAACCACGTGCAGTCCTTCGCATCGATATCCGAGCAATACCACAGCGGATACTTCCATTTGAACGAGCTCGACCTCAGTTCGATGTCATGGGCATGCTTCAACGGCGATTCGCCATCGTCGAAAATCGTATCGACGTACCGGCGGTCATGCGCGAAGAACTCCGCGCGCTCGCCGGTGAGGAACGCCTGGCGGGTTTCGGACATGTCCTGCTCCGCAGCGGATGTAAATGTATCTGGAGTGTTATTCACCGTATGCTCCTTCATGCTCTGTTGGAAGAGAATAGGAACTTCAAGTACTTGAAGTCAAACAGGGAGCCACGTTCGTCTGGAGCGAACACGGCTCCCTGCGGAAAATCGGGAAATGCGCGCCGAAACAGGCAGAGGAATCAGCCGATCAGCGCTGCCGGATACTTCGCCGCGGCGGCGTCGATCTGCTCATCGGTGGACGTGGCGACGCCTTGGATGAGGAACGGCTTCAGATATGTGGCATGCGTATGACGGAACGTGGTCTCGAACGGGGAAAGCAGCTCCTCCATGGTGCGCACATGGCTGCCTTCACGCGTGTAGGAGTCCGCCGGAGAGCCGGTGGACACGGCCAACATGAACTCCTTGCCTTCGAGCGCCCGCCCGCCGCCGTAGGCCCAGCCGGCCTTGATCACGTCATCCTCCCACTGCTTGAGCAGCGCGGGGGAGCTGTACCAGTAGAACGGGAACTGCAGCACGATGCGGTCATGCGTTTCGATGAGCTCCTGCTCATGTTCGACGTTGATTTTGAAGTCGGGATATGCGGCGTACTCGTCCATCACGGTCACGTCGCCGGTCTCGTTGGCCGCGTCCATGAGCTTGCGGTTGACCTGCGACTTCTCCAGATGCGGGTGGAACACCAGAACCAGTGTCTTCATTCATGCTCCTTGTCCAAAGGTTTTTTGTTACGTTCCAGTATGCAGCATGATAATCTCGCCGCGCTTGCTTTGTACGTAATCCGTCGATGTCCACGCGCCGATACGGTTGCGCATGTTTTGTCGGGGTCGGCGATAGTATGTTGGCCGTCGTTGTGGCGCGTCGGGGTATATCAGGGCGCGGCAAGAGAAGGCATGAGAAGAGAAGCATGGGAACGGACGGAAGAAGGGCTGATATTTAATGGTGCGGACGCAGAACAGGAATGCTGTCATGGGCAAGGCGTTCAGAACGGCGTTGCCGCGGACGTCGCCGGTCTGCATCAGCTTCTTCCTTCTGGCGTTGTCGTACGGCGTGCTGATGGGCACGCGCGGCTTTTCGTTCCTGTGGCCCATGTGCATGAGCGCGTTCATCTTCACCGGTTCCATGGAATTCGTCACCGTGAATCTGCTGGTGTCCGCGTTCAACCCGTTCGTCACGTTCATGCTGGCCGTCATGCTCGGCACCCGTCATCTGTTCTACGGCATCTCCATGCTCGGCCGGTTCAAGAACATGGGCGCCAAGAAGCCGTATCTCATTTTCTCGTTGTGCGACGAGACCTTCGCCATCGACAACGGCACCATCATTGCGGCCGACGTCGATCGCGGATGGTTCTACTTCTTCGTCGGCCTGCTCAACCAGTCATCATGGGTGGCCGGCGCCACGCTTGGCGGCCTTCTCGGAGAACGCATCACCTTCAACACCTCCGGTCTCGACTTCATCATGACCGCCATGTTCGCCGTCATTTTCGTGGATCAATGGCTGACCACGAAACGCAAAAGCCACATGGCCGCGCTTACCGGCATAGCGGTGCCCGCGATCTGTCTGGGGGTGTTCGGCGCCGACAATTTCATGATCCCATCCCTGGTCGCCATGCTCGTCATGTTCATTCTGCTGCGGCCATACCTGGACGACCTGAAGATCGACAAGACGGACGGGGAGAACGAAACGAACAACGCGGACAAGGAGACGAACGCATGATGATCATGACCACGTGGCAAGGCGTCATCACCATCATCATGGCGATGCTCGGCACCATGCTGACACGTTTCCTGCCGTTCCTGCTGTTCCCCGAATCGAAGGAACCGCCGCGTTTCATCACCTACCTGGGCACCGTCCTGCCGTATGCCATGACAGGCCTGCTCGTCGTGTACTCGCTCAAAGGAGTGCACCTGACGTCAGGCAGCCACGGCATTCCCGAATTGTTGGCGATTATCGCAATCGCCCTGCTGCACATATGGAAAAGGAACATGCTGCTGTCGATCGCCGGCGGCACCGCCGTCTATATGCTGCTGGTACAGCTGGTTTTCTCGTAAGACGGCTTCCGCCTGTGCTTGGCATTGCGATTACCTGGCGAGCCCCATCTCGTATTTGAGCGTCATCACACGAATGGCGGATTGCTGCACCTTCCGCGCGAACGTCGCATCGCCGGCCGCTTTGGCGTTCAATCCGTCCAACACCGGCTGCACGTAGGAAGAGGCGCCGATACATGCCAAATCGCCGCCGGCTTCGACCAGCCGCACACCCAAATCACTCGGCTGCACGCCACTCAAAGCCGTTGCGGACAGGGAATCGGAAGTGACGACGCCTTGGAAGCCGATTTTCCCGCGCAGATAGCCGGTGACCAGCGTTGATGAGAACACGGCCGGATTATTCGGATCGATCGCCTGATATGTGGCCAAAGACATCATCACCATCGAAGGGCTTGCCTCCAACGTGCCGTTGAACGCGCTGATTTCCGGACCATCCAACGTGGTGGTGGTGTCGAGGATGCCGTTCGCGGTGAAATCGGTATTGCCGGTCACCGATCCCAAACCCGGATAATGTTTGATGGCGCTGCCTACCCCCGAATCGGACATGCCCTGTATGAACGCCTTCGCATGGTCCGCATTGCCGGCCGGATCAAGACCGAAATCACGGTACAGCGCGCCAATCGGGGCGTTCGACGAACGGTCCACGGTCACCGTGCCGACGACGGGCGCCAGATCGACATTGATGCCCGCAGCCTTGAGCTGCGTGCCCCATGCGGATGCCGATTGCCTCAACTGGCTGACATCCATTGCGCCCTGCTGGGTGGCCGAAGGCATGGTATCAAACCCGGCCCCCTTGAGATGCTGGACCAGACCACCCTCCTGATCGGTGGACATCAACAGCTGGTTGTCGCCCGGAGCATACGATTGCAGCGTGGATGTGGCGGCCGCGACCCCGGCGATCCCCGAAGTCCAGTTGCCGATGATCAAAACCGAACCAACATGCCTGTTCGCAATGAGGTCATACAACGATGACGGATCGGAACCAGCGAACAATGGTGCCATAACCAGCTGCCCGACCCGTTCCTCGACACTCATGGACTCCACGGCCCGCACCGCCTTGGCATGCGGCGAATCGTCGCGGACGGACGGCACTTGCGCCTTGTCGAGGGAATCATGCGTGACCGTCGGCCGGCGAGTGGAAAAAGCTGCGGTGGCGGCGTCCGATGGGGAAGCGTCGCCGGAACATGCGGCCAACGTGACCGGCAGCATCGCCACGCAGCAGGCAGCCACCAATCGTGTGAAAAACCCATGAGCCTTCTTCATACCGCCATTATGGCATGCCGGCATTCCCCATATGTTCCCTTCATACGAACATGCCACGGAACAGCCGATTCAGCCCACGGCCAGATCCGTTCGGCTGGCGGCTTAACGGCGTTCCTCGCCTGTCGCTAGGCTATTAGCATGTCTTTCTTTGATATGTTTGGTCCCATGTTCGATCCCGAAGGCGGCTCGAACCGTGCCGGCAGGCAGAATCCGCGCAAACCCAGCAACGACGATCCGATCATCCTCAACGTCGAAACCGACGGAGGGGACGGTCCGCAACCATCGTCGAACGTTCCCCCGAAACGACCTTCGGGCCCCCGCATCACCAGCAAGCCGAACCGTCCGCGCAAACCGTCGAACGGCAGCAAGATCTTCATCGGCGTGGTGCTGGCGCTCGCCATCGTCATCGGACTGTTCTTCGCGCTCGCGCAGTTCGTCACCGATGTCATGTGGTACAGCCAGCTCGGCTTCCAAAGCGTGATTTGGACGCAGCTGGGCACCAGGGTCGGCCTCTGGCTGGCGTACGCGGTGCTTATCGCCGCAGTCGGCTTCATCTCCGCCACGCTGGCGATATGGGCGCGTCCCGACGCTGCGGACGGCTCCACCATCCGCGTGAACGGCGACACCATCGAAATCGGCAAGAGCGTGAGCTCCAAGAGCGCTCGACGCATCGCCGTGGTCATCTCCCTGATTGTCGGACTGGTGTTCGGCTCCCAGTTCAACGCGAACTGGTCCGAAATCCTGCTCATGTTCAACTCGCAAAGCTTCGGCACCAAGGATCCGCAGTTCGGCATCGACAACGGCTTCTACGTGTTCGTGCTGCCCGGACTGAAACTCATCATGTCCGCTGTCTCGCTGTTGCTGCTCGCTGGCATCATCTTCTCCATCGTCACCCACGTGCTTATGGGCGGCATCCGCATCACCATGCCGGTGAACGGCCATGGCCTGTTCCGCATCACCAAACGCGCCCGCCGCCAGATCGGCATCTGGCTGATGCTCAACATGTTCGCCTGGGCCGCCAATCAGGTTCTGGGAGTGTTCTCGCACCTGACCGAGGAAGGCAGCAGAATCACCGGTGCCACCTACACCACGGTGAACGCCACCATCCCCGTCACGTTCATCATGGCCGCCATCACCGCCATCCTTGGCGTGATACTGGGCCTGTGGATTATGAAATCCCATACGTTGGAAGGTTCCGCACCCATCGCGGCACGTGCTTCCGAAGCGCTCAAGGCGTGGAAGGTGCCGACCGTGGCCATCGCCTCCGCCATCGTGGTGAGCCTGGTGCTTACCGTGGCCTGGCCGGTGCTGCTGCAGCGCTTCCGCGTCAATCCGAACGCGCAGGAAATGGAATCCACCTATATCCAGCGCAACATCGACGCCACCCGCGCCGCGTACGGCTTGGACAAGGTGAAGGCCGAACAGTACAAGGCCACCACCGAAGGCGAGGAAGGCGCATTGGCTGATTCCGCGGAATCCACCGCTCAGATCCGCCTGCTCGACCCGCAGATTATCTCCCCGACGTTCAAACAGCTGCAGCAGTCCAAGCAGTACTACACGTTCGCCGACACCGTCGCGGTCGACAAATACGACGTCGACGGCGTCAGCCAGGACACGGTGATCGCCGCGCGCGAACTCGATCTGGACGGTCTCGACAACCGCAACTGGGTCAACGACCACACCGTGTACACGCACGGCTATGGCGTTGTGGCCGCCTACGGCAACAAGGTGACCGCCGACGGCCAGCCGAAGTTCTTCGAAGCGGGCATCCCCACCCAAGGCAAGCTCACCGATTCCGAAAAGTACGAGCCGCGCATCTACTTCTCTCCGAACGCCACCGAATATTCGATCGTAGGCGCTCCGGAAGGCACCAAATCCTGGGAATTCGACTATCCGACCGGTTCGGAAGGCGCCACCAACACCTTCAAGGGCGATGGCGGTCCGAAGATCGGCAACATCTTCTCCAGACTGCTGTACGCCATCCGCTTCGGCTCCGACCAGATCCTGTTCTCCAACCGTGTGAACTCCAATTCGCAGATTCTCTACGACCGTTCCCCGAAGGAACGTGTGGCCAAAGTCGCGCCGTATCTGACGCTTGACGGCCGCGTATACCCGGCCGTGGTGGACGGACGGGTCAAGTGGATCGTGGACGGCTACACCACTTCGGACGCCTACCCATACTCTCAGATGACCGACTTGGGCGAGGCCACCAAGGACTCCACCACGGAATCCTCCGACACGGTAAGCAGCCTGAACTCGAAGAACGCCAACTACATCCGCAATTCCGTGAAAGCCACCGTGGACGCATACGACGGTTCCGTGGACCTGTATGTATGGGACCAGTCCGACCCGGTCGTCAAAGCCTGGGAGAAGATCTTCCCCGGCCAGTACCACCAGCTGTCGGAAATCTCCGGCGACCTGATGAGCCACATGCGTTATCCGGAAAGCCTGTTCAAGGTGCAGCGCGAACTGCTGGCCAAATACCACGTGTCCAGCGCCAACCAGTTCTTCTCCGGAGAGGATTTCTGGCAGACCCCCGTCGACCCGACCGAATCGCAGCAGGCGCAACAGCGAGACATCCTGCAGCCGCCGTACTATCTGACGCTGCAGACCGGCGGCTCCAGCGAACCGGTGTTCTCGCTGACCTCGTCGTACATTCCCGCAGGCTCGTCCACCAGGGAAATCCTGACCGGCTTCCTGTCGGTCGATTCCGACGCGGGCCACGAGAAAGGCAAAATCGGCTCGAGCTACGGCACCATACGATTGCAGGAACTGCCGAAGGATTCCAACGTGCCGGGCCCCGGCCAGGCGCAGAACAACTTCAACGCGTCCGCCGACGTGTCGAAGGAACTCAACCTGCTCGAATCCGGCTCGACCAATGTGCAGCGCGGCAACCTGCTCACCCTGCCTCTCGGCGGAGGCCTGGTCTACGTGCAGCCGGTGTACGTCAAATCGTCCGGCTCCACCAGCTTCCCGCTGCTGAAGAAGGTGCTCGTCGCATTCGGCGACCAGGTCGGCTTCGCCGACACGCTGGACGAGGCTCTCGACCAGGTGTTCGGCGGCGATTCCGGCGCGTCCGCAGGCGACGCCGAAAACGTGGGCGACACCACCGATGACAAGCAGGATGCTAAGAACGACGATTCCGCCGATGGCAAGACCAACACTGACGGCAAGCAGGACACGCCATCCAATACCGACGGTAAGACCGGCGGCAATAATGGCGATTCGTCCGGCACGATGAGCGCCGACCTGAAGAAGGCACTCGACGATGCCGCACAGGCCATGAAGGATTCCGATGCCGCCATGAAGAAGGGCGATTGGTCCGCCTACGGCGACGCTCAGAAGCAGCTTCAGGAAGCACTGAACAAGGCCATCGAACTCGAACAGTGATTCCCGTCCGATTCCCTTCATGAAATACGCAGGGGCCGGCTCCTTCCAAAGGAACCGGCCCCTGTTGTCGTTCGCCGCCGGGTATGCTGGGCGCATGGCCGACTATTCTTTCCGCATCGCGACGCAAGACGATATCCAAGCGATCACCGACATCTACAACGCGGCAGTCATCCGCGGCGGCTCGTCCGCCGACACCACGCCACGTACCTACGCGCAACGCAAGGCATGGGTGGAATCGCACCACGATCCATATGCGGTGTTCGTCACCACCGTGCCTGCCACGGATGCAGCCACGGAAGGCGGCGAACGGATCATCGGCTTCTCCGCGCTGTCCGTGTTCTACGACCGCGCCGGCTACGACGGCGTCACCGACCTCGCCTACTACATCGCCCCCGAATGGCAGGGCAGGGGAGCGGGCACCTTCACACTGGCCAGACTGCTTGACGAATGCCGAAACCGCCACATGCGCAAAGCCTGCGGCATCATCTTCGCCGACAACCGCGGATCCATCGCACTGATGAAACATTTCGGATTCACCCAATTCGGACTCATGCCCCAAGCCGCCACCGACTCCACCGGAACCATGCGCGACATGAGCTACTGGCATCTCGACCTGTAAGCACCTGACAGTAGAATCTGTGCGGTTAAACAAGACGAGAGCACGCAAGAACACAGAGGAATGGACGATTATTATGGCATCTGATTTCTGGCTGATCGCAGGACTGGGCAACCCCGGCTCCAAATATGAGGGCACCCGCCACAACATGGGCTTCATGACCGCCGACGTGCTGGCCGAACGCTGGTCCGTCAACTTCTCCGACCACAAGGGACTCGCCATGCTCGGCAAAGGCGTGATGAACCTATCCGGCCGCAACGTCAAATTCTTCCTCGCCAAGCCACTCACCTACATGAACGAATCCGGCAACGCGGTCGCCTCCATCAGCGCCTACTACCAGATCGAACCGGACCATATCGTGGTTATCCACGACGACATGGACCTCGACTTCGGCAGAATCAAAGTCAAAGCCGGCGGCTCCGCAGGCGGGCACAACGGCATCAAATCCATCGACCGTTCGCTCGGCACCCCGAAATACGCGCGCGTGCGCATGGGCGTCGGCCACGCCCAACGCGGAGCCCACGCGCACGACAACACCGTGAACTGGGTGCTGGGCGGCTTCGGACCGGACCAACGCAAGCAGCTCCCCGAATTCCTCGCCGACGGTGCCGACGCGGCCGAAACCATCATCTTCGACGGTCTCGCCAAAGCCCAGGAGCGATTCAATGGCCGCTGAACCGACGTCTCCGGCGCAACCACCGCAACTGCCGACCGCAGGCTCGCTTGCCGGCATCCTCGACGTGCTGGAAACCGATGACGATTTCCGCGCGCTCATCGCCGGGGAAATCGAAGAACCGGAATCAGACATCGACCCCAGCATCACCGTCGGTGTGCCGGACGGCCTACGCCCGGCGCTCGCAGCCGGCGCTGCGGGCAAACAGCCGGTCGTGCTCGTCGTCGCCTCCAGCCGCGAAGCTGAGGAAACCGTGGAGTCCATCCGTTCCTGGTATGACGGAGACCCAAACGATGTGGCGCAGCTTGAAGCATGGGAGACCCTTCCCCATGAACGGCTTTCACCACGCGCGGACACTGTGGCAAGCCGCATGGCGGTGTTCCGCAGGCTGAAGCATCCCGAAGAGGGCAGCACGCTGTTCGGCCCCATCCGCATTCTGGTCATGCCGGTGCGCTCCCTCATCCAACCGGTGGTCGCAGGCTTGGGGGACGTCGAACCACTCGTGTTCTCCCAAGGCGAGGAACTGCTTCTTGACGAAGCATCCCGCAAACTGGTGGAAAACGCGTACACGCGCGTCGACTTGGTGATGGACCGTGGCGAATTCGCCGTCCGCGGTGGCATCATCGACGTTTTTCCGCCCACTCTGCCGCATCCGGTGCGTATCGAATTCTTCGGCGACGAGATCGACACCATACGTGAATTCCACGCATCCGACCAGCGCACCTACGGTAAGGATATTTCCACCGTATGGGCCACGCCATGCCGTGAACTGCAGTTGACCGACCAGATTCGCCAACGTGCGAAATCGCTGATCGGCTCCATTCCCAACGCCGAGGACATGCTCGGATCCATCGCCAACGCCATCCCGGTGGAAGGCATGGAATCGCTGCTGCCCGCGCTGGTCGACGATATGGAACCGGTGCAGGGCATGCTGCCCAAGCATGCGCTGGTCATGCTGTCCGACCCGGAAAAACTTCGTCGCGCCGCCGACGATCTGGCGAAAACCGCCAACGAATTCCTTGCCGCAAGCTGGCACGTCGCCGCATCCGGACATGGCGCCGGAGCGCCGATCACCTTCGACCAGGCGAATTTCTACGATTTCGAGGAAACCATCTCCGCACTCGTCTTCTCCAAACATGACGTGTGGAAACTCACCAGCTTCGGCGTCGACGCCACCCGGGAAGGCCACATCCAACTTGATGCCACCAAACCCGGTGAATACCGCGGTGACGAAAACAAAGCGGCCTCCGGCATCGAAGGACTGCTCGACGCCGGCTATGCGGTGACGATCACGGCCGCGGCCCAAGGCACACTCACCCGACTGAAGCGTGCGATCAACGAAACCGGCATCGCGAATTTCGATTGCGTCCGATCGCACGCCATCGACGGTTTCGTGGACGACGCCGCGAAAATCGCCCTGCTCACCGAACGCGACCTGACCGGCCGCACATCCGCCGCAGGACAGGCGAAAACGCCGAAACGCCGACGCAAGGCCATCGACCTGATGGAACTCAAAACGGGCGATTACGTCGTGCACGAACAGCATGGCATCGGCCGGTTCGTCGAGATGCGCCAACGTACCATCGGCAAAGGCGAGAACCAGACCACCCGAGAATACCTGGTCATCGAATACGCTCCCAGCAAACGAGGCGCGCCGGCGGACAAACTGTTCATCCCCACCGACCAGCTCGACCAGGTCAGCAAATACATCGGCGCCGAAACGCCGAAACTCAACAAGCTGGGCGGTTCCGACTGGGCCGCCACCAAAGCCAAGGCGCGCAAGCATGTGCATGAGATCGCCGAGGATCTGGTCAAGCTCTACTCGGCACGCCAGCGTACGAAAGGCTATGCCTTCAGCAAGGACACGCCGTGGCAGAAGGAGCTGGAGGACGCTTTCCCCTATCAGGAGACGGCCGACCAGCTCACCACCATCGACGAGGTCAAGTCGGATATGGAGAAACCCATTCCGATGGACCGTCTGATCTGCGGCGATGTGGGCTTTGGCAAAACCGAAATCGCGGTGCGCGCCGCGTTCAAGGCGGTGCAGGATTCCAAGCAGGTGGCCGTGCTCGTGCCGACCACACTGCTCGTGCAACAGCATTTCGAGACTTTCACCGAACGTTTCGAAGGCTTCCCCGTGAACGTGGCTGCCATGAGCCGATTCCAGACCGCCAAGGAGATCAACGAGACCATCAAGGGGCTTGAAGACGGTTCCGTGGATGTGGTCATCGGCACGCACAAGCTGCTCAATCCGAAGATCAAGTTCAAGGATCTGGGACTCGTCATCATCGACGAGGAACAGCGTTTCGGCGTCGAGCACAAGGAGACGCTCAAGGCGTTGCGCACCAATGTGGACGTGCTGAGCCTGTCGGCAACGCCTATCCCGCGCACGTTGGAAATGGCTGTCACCGGTATCCGCGAAATGTCCACGCTGGCCACGCCGCCGGAGGATCGCCTGCCGGTGCTCACCTACGTCGGCGCTTACGAGGACGCGCAGGTCACCGCCGCCATCCGGCGCGAGCTGTTGCGTGGTGGGCAGGTGTTCTACGTGCACAATCGTGTGCAGGACATCTCCTCCGTCGCGGCGAAAATCCACGAGCTCGTGCCCGAATCGCATGTCGGCATAGCCCACGGCAAGATGGGGGAGAAACAGCTTGACGGTGTGATCCGCGACTTCTGGCATCGCGACATCGACGTGCTGGTATGCACCACCATCATCGAAACCGGCCTTGATATCTCCAACGCCAACACGCTGATCGTCGACCATGCCGACCGCTTCGGCTTGAGCCAATTGCATCAGCTGCGTGGCCGCGTCGGTCGTGGACGTGAGCGCGCGTATGCGTACTTCCTGTACGATCCGACCAAGCCGATGACCCAGCAATCGCATGACAGGCTCGCCACCATCGCGCAGAACACCGCGCTCGGCTCTGGCTTCGACGTAGCCATGAAGGATCTCGAATTGCGCGGCACCGGCAATTTGCTGGGCGATGAGCAGAGCGGCCATATCGAAGGCGTCGGCTTCGACCTGTACGTGCGTATGGTGTCCGAAGCGGTCGAACAGTACAAGGAGCCGGAACGCAAGGAATCGGTTGCCGTCACCATCGACCTGCCGATCGAGGCGTCCATTCCCGTCGACTACATCGATTCGGACAAACTGCGATTGGAAGCGTACCAGAAACTCGCCTCCGCACGCACCGAAGACGATCTCGACGAGCTGCGCGACGAACTCACCGACCGTTACGGCAAGCCGCCCGTCGATTTCGAGGCGCTGTTCGACGTGGCGCGGTTGCGGTTCAAGGCTCGCAAGCTCGGCATTTCCGAGATCATCGCGCAAGGACGCAACGTGCGCGTGTCGAAGTTCGAGCCGCGTGAATCCGTGCAGATGCGCATGGCCAGAATCTACAAAGGCATCCAGTACCGGCCGTTGACCAAGACGTATCTGGTACCGGCTCCATTCGCAGGCTCGCTTGGTTCCAAGCCGATGAGCTCGGACGAAGTGGTCGGATGGACCAGTCAATTGCTTGACGATTTGGACTGGAAACCGACACCGCGTCAATGACAGTGGGATGCAAAAAAGAGTGTGAGCGTTCACATGGAACATGCGGGCAAAGTTTGGCATACGTCCATAAATCGCACTATTCTTGGCATTGTCATCACAACCTAACGTTTATAAGGAGTAGTTGTGGCAGTAATTGAAAGCGTTTACGCGCGTCAGATTCTCGATTCCCGCGGCAACCCGACCGTCGAGGTCGTTCTTGACACCGATGACGGTGCTCAGGGCCTGGGCCTCGTTCCGTCCGGTGCTTCCACCGGCGAAGCCGAGGCTTGGGAGCGTCGCGATGGCGACAAGTCTGTTTACCAGGGCAAGGGTGTGCTCAACGCCGTCAAGGCCGTGAACGAGGAGATCGCTCCGAAGGTCATCGGCATGGACGCTTCCGATCAGCGCGCTCTCGATGAGACCATGATCGAGCTCGACGGCACCCCGAACAAGGGCCGTCTGGGCGCCAACGCCATCCTCGGCGTGTCCCTGGCCGCTCTGTACGCTTCCGCCGAGTCCGCGGATCAGCCGCTGTACCGCTACATCGGCGGCACCAACGGCCACATCCTGCCGGTCCCGAACATGAACATCATGAACGGTGGCGCCCACGCTGACTTCGCCACCGACATCCAGGAGTACATGATCTCCCCGTACGGCTTCAACACCTACAGCGAGGCTCTGCAGGCTGGCGTCGAGGTCTACCACACCCTGAAGAACGTCCTGAAGAAGCAGGGCCTGAACACCGGCCTCGGCGACGAGGGCGGCTTCGCTCCGAAGATGAAGTCCAACAAGGACTCCCTGAACTACATCATGGACGCCATCTCCGCCGCCGGCTACGAGCCGGGCAAGCAGATCGGCATCTCCCTCGATGTGGCTTCCTCCGAGTTCTACAACAAGGAGACCGGCAAGTACCACTTCGAAGGCGACGACCGTGAGGCCGGCTACATGCTCGACTTCTACGAGAACCTCATCAACGAGTACCCGATCGTCTCCATCGAGGATCCGTTCCAGGAAGAAGGCTGGGACGACTGGGCGGCCATCACCGCCAAGCTCGGCGATCGCCTGCAGTTCGTCGGCGACGACCTGCTGGTCACCAACCCGGCACGTCTGGCCAAGGGCATCAAGCTCGGCGCCGCCAACTCCCTGCTGGTCAAGCTCAACCAGATCGGCACCGTCACCGAGACCCTCGACGCCATCGAGCTGGCCACCAAGAACGGCTTCACCTCCATGGTTTCCCACCGTTCCGGCGAGACCCCGGACACCACCATCTCCGACCTGGCTGTGGCAAAGAACACCGGCCAGATCAAGACCGGTGCCCCGGCTCGTGGCGAGCGTATCGCCAAGTACAACCGCCTGCTCGAGATTGAGGAGGAGCTCGGCTCCACCGCTCAGTACGCCGGCTACAGCGCTTTCAAGGCCTGCAAGAAGTACATCGCCGAGTGAGCGTAGCCAGCGCATCATGAATGCGTTGACATAGAAATACCCGTCGTGTTCCAAGTCGAACGCGACGGGTATTTTCGTTGCTATGAGTTCGAAGGCACGAAAAAAACCATCACAACGCGGCGGCGCCGGCCCGGTCGCGTTCTTCGTGGCATTGTTCATCGTGGCTTTGGGAACCATCCAGTTGGCATCGACATTCCATACCTATGCGTTGAATCTGGCAGAGCTTAACGGACTGAAAAAACAGGAAGCGGCGTTGGTCGCGCAGAAACGCGAGCTGGAGAACGATATCGCAAGATGGGATGACAAGGCGTATGTCACCGCCCAGGCCAGGGATCGTTTGGGATTCGTCTTCCCCGGCGAACAGGCGATTCGTGTCGAGCATCCCGAAGCGGTGACCGGCAAGAGCGAGCCGAAAAAAGGGATGACATACGACGAATCACCGAAAACCGCCCTGCCGTGGTATAAGGAGCTTGCATATTCCTTCAAGCAGGCGGATCGGTCGGATCCCGTGAAGGCCGACTCGACGAAACAGTCGCAGCATGCCGGCGAAGAAGACAAACAGGACAGTCAACAACAGACTGGCCAATCGCAACAGGACGGTCAGCAGCCGTCAGAAGACGGACAGGAGTGACATGGACATGACGATTATCGAACAGGCCAAGGGTTTGGCGGACAAAGTGCTTGCCCAACCCGCCACCGAACATGATATCGCCGTGGTGGAGCGTCAGCTTGGACGTTACCCGCGCGGCATGGTCGCCGTCGGAGCCCGTTGCGTATGCGGCCGGCCTTTGGCTGTGGTCACCCGGCCGTTGCTTCCAGGCGGTGTCCCGTTCCCGACGACCTGCTATCTGACCGGGCCCGAAGCGGTGAAGGCCATCTCCCACATCGAAGCCGAAGGCAAGATGAAGGAATACAACGATATGCTGGCCGAAAACGAGGATCTGCGTGCCGGATACGAACGTGCCCACGAACTGTACCTCGCGTTCCGCCATGAAATCGCTTTGGCCTTGGAAGACAGCGAGGAACACATCGAAGGCACCAGTGCCGGCGGCATGCCGGTGCGTGTCAAATGCCTGCATGCGTTGTTGGCCCAGACGCTGGTGATGGGTGAGGGCGCCAACCCCATCGGTGATATGGCCCTGTCCGCCATCAAACATGAGTTCGATCCGGCCGTATGCCGTTGCGCAGTGGAAAACGAAGAGTAGAAGGTGGGAGTAATGAAGTCGGTAACCGTTGCCGGTATTGATTGCGGCACGAATTCGATTCGTCTGAAAGTCTCGCGTGTGAGCGAGGACGGTGTGGAAGACATCGTTCCGCGCATCCTGCGGGTGATTCGTCTCGGTCAGGATGTGGACAAAACCCATCGCTTCGCCGACGAGGCGTTGGCGCGCGCCTATGAGGCCGCCCGAGAATTCGCCGGCGTGCTTGCCGAACATCCCGTGGACGGCATCCGCTTCGTGGCCACATCGGCCACCCGTGATGCCGAGAACCGTGAGGAATTCGAAGACAACATCGAGAAGATCTTGGGCGTGCGTCCCGAAGTCATTCCAGGCACGGAGGAAGCGGATTTAAGCTTCCTTGGTGCCACCAGCATCGTCCATCGCGAGGTCGAGGCCCCCTATCTGGTGGTCGATTTGGGCGGAGGTTCCACCGAACTGGTGCTGGGAGGCGACGGCGTCACCCATCCGAGCACGCAGGTGCAGGCCGCGTTCTCCATGAATATCGGGTCTGTCCGTATGACGGAGCGTCATCTGAAAAACGACCCGCCGACCGAGGGGCAGATCGCCGAGGCGGTCGCGGATATCGACGCGCATATCGACGAGGCGTTCAAGACCGTTCCCGCCGGCAAGACCCACACCATCATCGGCGTGTCCGGAACGGTCACCACCATGACCGCATTGGCTATGGGATTGACGGAATACGACCACACCGCCGTGGACGGCGCACGCTGCACGCTGGAAGATGCCTATGCCGTTGACAACCGGTTCCTGCACATGCCTCGTGAGGAGCGTCTGACCTACAAGACCATTCATCCCGGACGCGTCGATGTGGTCGGCGGCGGCGCATTGGTGTGGAACCGTGTGCTTGCCAAGGTGTCTGAAGCCGCATATGAGGATCATGGCCAGCGCATCGACTCCTTCATGGCCAGCGAGCATGGTCTGTTGGACGGCATCGTGCTGGATTACGGCAAGAGATTGCTTGCTGCGCGCTGACGTGGCATAATAGCTTGGCGTCGGCTTTTTCTTCTGGCCGGCGCAAAGCCTCCATGGCGAAATCGGTATACGCAGTCGACTTAAAATCGACCTCTTCGGATTGTGGGTTCGAGTCCCGCTGGAGGCACTTTTGGAAACCGCCAGAGATGGCGGTTTTCCTTTATTCTCCAACGGTTTTGGCATCATCGCGATTCACTGCGATTCAACCCTTTTCCACGGTGGGTTATGGAAAAATGTGGGCAATGTGTAGGCAAAATGTGGCATATCGTTCCCGAAACATTCCGTAGGTACACTGTCGGACATTACAAACCGTATGACACCGACTGAAACGGATGACGCATGACTTCGAAAGACATCAAGCCTGTAATCGAACAGCCCGCCACTGAAATCCCCCTGATGCTTGCGCAGGCGATTATCGTTGCCGGCGTGCTCGCTATCGGCGAAATCGCATGTTCTCCGCTGTACTTTACCTTGATGGACCATTCGTTGGCACTCGTTCCGTGGGCATTGGAAGCCGCATTCCTTGCCGTGGCGTTCACCTTCGTCGTGGGCTTCGCATTGTTGTGGTGCGCCGAATCGTTCACTTTCAAACTCAAGGAACGATTCCGCCCGTTCGGCTATGCGGCGGTAGGATTGATTGGATACGGCGTATGGAGCCTGCTGGTGTTCACCGCCACCATCAATTCGATACTCGCCAAAGTCGGGGAAAGCGTTCTTACCAACGGCCAGATCGGCGCGATCGCGCTGAACGGAGCAGCCTTGGGCTTCGTCGCTTTCCTTTTCGCAAAACTGCTCGACGTCAAACTCGGCAATCGCAAAACCGTTGCGATAATTCTGCTTATCGCGGAAATCGTCATTGCCATCATCGGCCTACTCATCATGATTCGCATGTTCAGCGTGCTTTACGCGGCGTGACGGCGAAGACGCGGAAAAGAGAGCGCAATATACATGTTCAGCATTCTGGAGATGTTCACCATCGGCGTCGGCCCCAGCTCGTCGCACACCGTAGGACCGATGGTCGCGGCCAGCAGATTCGCTGCCTCCCTTGAACGTGACGGCATACTGAACCGGGTCGGCCGCGTGCGAACGGTACTGTATGGTTCGCTCGCCCTGACCGGTCTTGGGCACGGTACCGATCGCGCCACGGTGGCGGGCTTGGAAGGCAACGTACCGAAAACCGTCGATACCGATCACATGAGCAATATCCGTATGGAATGCGAGGCAGGCGGCGAGCTGATGCTCAACGGCACGCATCGCATCGATTTCGATTACGGACGCGATGTGGTGATGGATGTATGGCACCGCATGGCGGCCCATCCCAACGGCATGCGATTCCAAGCCTTCGACCGGCAGAACAATCTCATCGACGAACAGGTCTGGTATTCCATTGGCGGTGGATTCGTCAGACAAGGCGACGCCGACGACCTGATGATCGGCATCCATGAGAAACCCCCTGCGGGAACGGCCTTCGCCGATCAGACCGACGATTCCTCAACCGATATCGATATGGATATGCCCTATCCGTTCACCACATGCGACGAACTGATCTCGCTGTGCGATGAACATCACATGAGTGTGGCCGATGTGGTGTGGGCCAATGAGACGGCCATGCGGTCCGCCGTGCAGGTGCGCAGCGATTTGGACACTGTATGGCATGTGATGCGCCGCTGCGTGCAGCACGGTTGCAATACCAACCAAACCGTTCTGCCTGGCGGCCTTGACGTGCCCCGCAGGGCGCCAAAAATGTATGCAAGGCTCGCATCCAACAGCGACGTGCTCAAACGGGACGGCAGGCGCTCCGACGCTGTACTCGAATCATCGGACGCCGCATGGGTCGACCTGTTCGCATTGGCGGTTTCCGAGGAGAACGCGGCAGGCGGACGCATCGTCACCGCGCCTACCAACGGTGCGGCTGGCGTCATTCCGGCGGTGCTCCACTATTATTGGCATTTCGTGGATCATGCGGATGAGGATGGTGTGGTGACGTTCCTGCTGACCGCAGGGGCGATTGGATACTTGTTCAAACGCAACGCGTCCATTTCCGGTGCCGAAGTCGGATGTCAAGGCGAGGTCGGCACAGCCTGTTCCATGGCCGCGGCGGGGCTGTGCGCCGTGATGGGCGGCACGCCTCACCAAGTGGAGAATGCCGCGGAAATCGGTATCGAGCACAATCTGGGACTGACCTGCGATCCGGTCGGTGGTCTGGTGCAGATTCCCTGCATCGAACGCAACGCCATGGCGGCCAATACCGCCATCAACGCGGTCCGTATGGCCATGCTGGGCGACGGCACGCATATCGTGAGTCTTGACCAAGCCATCAAAACCATGAAGGACACCGGCGAGGACATGATGGCCAAGTACAAGGAGACGTCGAAAGGCGGTCTTGCGGTCAATGTTGTTGAATGCTAGCGATGGATGGTGCTAATCTTGGTGACACTGTGTTTTTTCAAGGAGGTTCACCATGGCATCTGAAATGCCTGTTGTCAATGCCGAATTCGGCGATCGCCCGACCATCGAATTCCCGACTGAGATCGCTCCCGCCGGCCTGAAGGTCGTGGAGCTCTTTGAAGGCAATGGCCCGATGGTCCGCCGTGGAGACACCGTCACCGTCAACTACCATGGTGTGGTCTGGGGCAAGGACACCCCGTTCGACTCCAGCTTCGACCGTCACCAGCCGGCCACGTTCGGCATCGGTGTGGGACAGGTCATCAAGGGCTGGGATCAGACCGTTCCGGGACACAACGTCGGTTCCCGCCTGGTGGTGTCCATTCCGCCGGAGTACGGTTATGGCTCCCGTGGCGTTCCGCAGGCCGGCATCGGCGGCGAGGACACGCTGGTGTTCGTGATCGACATCATCTCCACCCGCTGATTGACGGGTATCATTCTTCCAAGGTCAAGGAGGATAACATGGCCGAAGAAAAGACGATCCTGCTGACGCAGGAGGCGTACGACAAGATGAAAGAAGAACTCGCCTGGCGTGAGGGCGAGTACCGTGACGAGATTCTGTCCAAGGTCTCCGCGGCGCGTGCCGAAGGCGATTTGAGCGAGAACGGCGGCTATCAGGCTGCCCGTGAGGCGCAGCGCGTGAATCAGGGACGTATCGACGAACTGACCGTCAAACTGCGCAATGCGAAGATTCTGACTGCGCCCAAGGCCGGTGAGGTCGGTGACGGATCCTTAGTGACCCTTGAAGTCAACGGACGTGAAATGGTGTACGTGCTTGGCACGCGAGACCTGTCCATCGCCACGGATTACAGCATCATCAGTCCTGAATCGCCGATTGGCGCCGCCATCAATGGCGCTCATGCCGGAGATACGGTGACCTATACCGCTCCGAACGGCCGTGAGATTTCCGTGACCATCAAGGAAGCCAAGCCGCTCGCCTGACATACGTGTGACGAAAACAACAGCCCGTTCCTCCATCGCATTCGTACGATGAGGGGACGGGCTTATTTTGTTTTGTCCATGTGGGGTTGATTACGCCTTAGGGCCACAATTGCACGATCACCATGTAGATGGCCACCATGTGGCAGGCGTATCCCGCCACGGTTCCGGTATGGAAGATCTCATGGAAGCCGAACACCTTCGGCCAGGGGTCGGGCTTGCGCAGCGCATACACGATGGCTCCGGCGATATAGCAGGCGCCGCCGGCACACAGCAGTATCACCACGGTAGGTCCGGCATAGGGGGACATCCAGAACAATCCCATGAACGCGACGCCGGACACACCGAAAATAATATAGACAAGAACATAAAGCCAGCGAGGCGCGCTGATCCAGATGACATGGATGATGAGCGCCACCGTGGTGCAGATCCACATGCCCGCGATGATGGAATCACGCCAGAATGGCGTGAGCGCGAAGGAAACGGGCGTATAAGTGCCGGCGATCAGCAAAAAGATGTTCATATGGTCGATGCGACGGAGCACATCGGTAACCCGTGGTGACCAATCTCCCAGATGATAACAGGCGGAATTGCCGAACAGTACCAGCGAGCAGGTCATGAACACGGCGCACGCCCATTTGAGCCCGGTGCCATGAGCGAGGCAGATCAGCACGATGCCCGCGGCAAGAGCCAGGGGAGTGGCGATGGCGTGGATCCAGCCACGCAGGAGCGGCTTTGGCCTGCCATGCACGTCGAGTCTGATTTTGCGTTCGATTTCGGCGGGGACGATGCCTTCGATTTTTGCGGCATGGGCTTCGCCTTTGGCGATGGCACGTTTGGCTTTTGCATCCGCCTTGCGTCGAATGTTCTCGGCCTTATTGTGCGCCTTCACGCGAATGGTCTCAGCTTTCGCCTGCAGGGCCTGCTCGCGTGCTTCGGCGATGACCGCGCGTTTCGCCTCGATTTCTGCGTTTGTAGGTTTCGCCATCGGATGCCTCCACTATAAGTTACGGAACCGTAACCTACGTTAGCGTAACCGTCGGATATGTCAATCGGCGTTTCCGCATTATACGTGGGCATATGGTATGCAACCTCGCCATTGATGCGTATTATGGTTGCATGGCTGATTTCTCACATATCCTGATGACCCGTCCGGATTTCGGTGACGACGATCGTGAATGGTTGCACCAGTTGGTGGCCGATTGGCAGGTGATTGCCGATTTGAGTTTCGCCGACTTGCTGCTAATCCTGCAGAACGGCGAGGGCAAGTACATCATTGCCGAGCAATGCCGTCCGTCCACGGTGATGAGTCTGAGAGCCGAGGATGTGGTCGGCAACGTCGTCCCGGAATCCCTGTGCGCCGAGCTTGACGCGGCCATGGACTCCGAATCGGTGTTCCGCTCCTCGAAACTGCGTACGGTCGGCAAGGCCAAGGTCTGCAACGTGTACGCCCCGGTGCGTCATAATGGCAAGACGCTTGGCTTGGTGGTCCGCGAGACCAACATGGCCACACGCGAATCGAACGGCCGTTATGAGTCCGAAAGCATCAGCGCCGGCAAACAGCTGTATGAGATGATTCCGCGCGGCCAGTTCCCGTACCGTAACCCGGTTATGAACCAGCGCCATAACGCACGTGTGGCGGATGGCTTCATCGTGCTCACCGTCGACGGCATCGTCCGATACGCGTCTCCGAACGCCATCAGCTGTTTCCGTCGTTTGGGATCGGTCAGCACCATGCAGGGGGAGTATCTGAGCGAGATCGGCACCAAACTGCTGCATGAGAACGATCCGGTGCTGGAAACGCTGCCATTGGTACTGAGCGGCAAAGCCGCGGTAGATTCCGAATTGGACGCCAACAAAGCCGCGGTGTCCATGCGCTCTCTGCCGTTGATGGACGCCAATGGTCGCGTGGGTGGTATCGTGCTGTGCCGTGACGTCAGCGAATTGCGCCGCCGCGAGAAGGAATTGCAGACCAAGGACGCCACCATTTCCGAGATTCACCATCGTGTGAAGAACAATCTTCAGGCGGTATCCGCGTTGCTGCGCTTGCAGGCGCGCAAGACCAAGTCCGAAGAGGTCAAAAAGGAGCTCAAGGAAGCACAGCGCCGCGTGCAGACCATCGCCATGGTGCATGAGGGATTGAGCCAGACCGCCGATGAGATCGTCGACTATGACAAGGTCATTTCCAACCTGCTTAAGATGGCCGTCGATTTGGCTACGATGCGCGACCAGCACATCGATGTCGATTTCGTAGGCAAATTCGGCATGATGCCGGCACAGGATGCCACGCCGCTATCGTTGGTGCTTACCGAACTGATCACCAATTCGGTGGAACACGGTTTCGAAGGACGTAAGGAAGGACATATCACGATTTCCGTGGGCCGCGGTGGCAATAACCTCAACGTGGTGGTGGAGGATGATGGCACCGGCTTGGCGGATGAGGAGCATGATGGCATGGCTCGCTCTTCCGGATCAGGGCTTGGAACACAGATCATCAACACGTTCGTCACCAATGATTTTGGCGGAACGGTGCATTGGGAGCCACGTCGCGGTGGTGGTACCCGTGTGGTGCTCGACATGAAACTGCGTGCCGCGCAAGATAACTGACCTCTAGAACTGGAATGGCATATGGAAGGGCCGGTCGGATTCCATCGAATCCGACCGGCCCTTCCATATGCCCTGAAAAGAATCAGACCTGCATCTGCATGGCCTGCGAGCGACGTGCACGCATCGCGCGCCGCTTGAGCGCGCGCCGCTCGTCTTCGCTCAGACCGCCCCAAACGCCGTAGTCCTGATTGGTGTCGAGCGCGCATTTCAGGCACGCGTCAATCACCTTGCAGGTACGGCAAACGGCCTTGGCTTCTTCGATTTGCTGATAGGCGGCACCGGTGTTGCCGACCGGGAAAAACAGTTCCGGATCCTTATCCCGGCACGCGGCCTTGGCTCGCCAATCGAAAGCACTGCTCATGTAATCGCCTTCCTCTTGCCATAAGTGGCGTTCTATCCGTTATTTAGATAACCACGAATCGGATGATTTTTCAAGACTTTTTCGCAAAAGAAACCAAGTTTTTTTAGAATCCTTGGAATTCCGCGCATTGCACGGGACATGCCCGTGCTTGTTGGATGAAGACCCCACGCCCGGCAATGGCATAGTCATCGACGCCGAAACCGTCGAGAACCGCGCTGGGAATCCCCATCATCACATCGGTGGCTCTCTCTCCGCAAGGAAACGCAACACGTGTGAGGCAACGTTCAAGTAGGGTGCTTTGCGGCTTTTCCACAGCTGCGATTACCGTGACGGACGGATCGGCGAGTGCGGTCTTGAGCTTATCGGCTTCGGGCATGGCTGCGAAAGGGGAGAGCAATTCGTCGGCGTCATCCACGAACCATATGGTGCGTTCGTGCTGCGGCGATGTTCTGCCGTCGTCGGTGGTCCATTCGCTGTTCGTCTTGCGTGTGAACCGGATGGTGCAGCGACCGGATTCATAGAGACGGCTGGCGCAGCAGAGCAGCAGATTGGTTTTGCCGCTTCCGCATGCGCCAATCACGGCGATGTTGCCGTGTCCTACGTCAAGGAATGCGGTGGAGATGAGTACACCGTCGTCGCTCAAAGCAAAAGGCACATGGTGCCATGCCTCTCGCTGTGGCGCCGTCAAATCGTCTTTGCCTGCATGTGGTGCGAGCGGCGCGGAGAACAAAGGGGAGGGATTGGTGGTGCCGCTGAATGCCGATGCGGTGTTGATGGCATGCACCAAGGAATCAATGTCATGGACCGCGCTGCAGCGGAAAGGAACAGTGCGTTGACCGTCATGACAGTAAGCGGCACCGGGGAAGGCCGGTGGAATCAAAGCTGCATCCTTGGTGCCGATCAGTTCATTCGATTGCATTTGGTCGGTGACGCGTAGGCAGATGCTCAGCGATATGTTGGCCTTCATATCGGCATGGACCTGACCCATGGGATTTTGCGTGCATACGATGAGATGCATACCCAAAGAGCGTCCGAGCGACGCCAATCGATTGAGTCGCTGCATATAGTCGGGTAGACGGTCGCGCAATGCATGGAATTCGTCAATGACCACCACGAGCCGTGCAGGGGGATGGGAAAGCTGGTCGAATCTGGAAACGCGTTCGGCACTTACCAAGGCCTCCCTGCGTGCCAATTCTTGTTCTATGGCGTTCAGCGCACGGACGGCATGGGCGAGGTCAAGATCGCAGACGTTGCCCACGGTATGCGGCAGACGCTCCAAAGCGTTGAAGGTCGATCCTCCTTTGAAATCCAGAAAGACGAAATGGAGGGTTTGAGGACTATGCCGAATCGCCAATGCCATGCACCAACTGATCAGCAGTTCGGATTTCCCCGAGCCTGTGGTCCCCGCGACCATGGCATGTGGTCCGGATGATGCCAGATCTATATGGAATATGCCATGTTCTGACATGCCGATGCCGTTCGTTGGGGAACGGACAAGCCAATTACGCACGATGGTGCGCCATATGAGCGGGTCGTTGTCCAGGCCATGCAGATGCTCAAAACTTATGGACGGCATGTCGGCGAAAAGCTGAGCATGGTCGATTTCGTTTCCGTTATGATGCGTTGGAACCGGCGAATCGCTTCCAGTAATGGTGTTGCTGTTCGTTTCTTCATGCCTGACGCGCATGATCATGGTGATGAGCATCAATGCGCTGCCGAGCAGACTCGGAGCGAGCATCGCCGCATAGAGCCAATGACGTTGCATGCACATGACAATCAGCATGATGAGCTGCGCCAGCAAAGGCGCGCTCCAACTCAATACAGTGAGATGTTGTTCGCTTATACGGTGAGGGGCCTTTTTGTTCATACGGCCAGCATGGGCAAGAGCGGCGGCATGCCGCAAGCCAATATGAGGGTTGTGGTCGGAGAATGTGGGTTATCCACATCCTCCGGCGTGTCGTCAGTTTTGCTGTTCGGCCAGCGTGCCCACGGTTCCTGCGGAATGCGTGCCGTGTGAGAGTTCGGAGAAAAGCTGGATGTTCTTCGCGTCATCCAGCAGAACGCACGATCCGACCCCATCGACGTAATAGTCCGGATCGGTCCAATACACGCTTCCCGAAATGCCATCCTTGCCTGAGGCGCTTTTGAAAGCCAACGCCATCCGAAGCAGAGAGGAAGTCGATGCTTTCTCATCCACGGTTACGGAGCTCAACGCCGCTGCGGCGACCTTTTTGGTCTTGTTGAAATTCGTGAGCGTCTGTTTGGAAGCGCCCTTCTTGACGATGGCGTTGATCACCTGGCGCTGACGTGCGGCACGGCCGAAATCGCCTTGCACATCGGCATATCGCATACGGGAGAACGCCAAAGCGGTGTTGCCGTCCACGGTGTGGCATCCGGCGGTCCAGTTCATACCCGAATAAGGGTCATTCACATTCTGGTCGTAGCATAGGTCCACGCCTCCCAAGGCATCGACCACTTTGACGAGTCCGCCGAAGCGGACCATTGCCACATGGTTGATTTTCTGGCCGGTGATGTCCTCCACCTCATTGACCAACTGTTTGCGGCTGTACAGCTGCGCCACGGCGTTGATCTTCATATAGCTCCCATCGATTTCCACCAGGGAATCGCGAGGAATGGAAATCAGCGAGGACGATCCTGTTTTCGGCTTGGTGAGTACAAGAATGGTGTCGGTTCTGAAACCTTCGACGTCACCGGCATCTCCGATGGTGCCCTCACGTTCGTCGGAGCCAAGAATAAGCCAGCTTTCGCCGGCGGTGTCCGCTTTGGATGTCAGCCAGGTCTGTTTGTTGAGCTGGTCATCGACCCAGTTCCAAGCGGAGAATACCCCTATTCCCAGTGCGAGAATCAGTACAAGGAAAATGGAAAGGACGATACGTCCGACGCGAGGTCTTCTTTTTGGCACGGAAGCCGTCGCTGGAGAGGATGGAACAGATCGGAGCGCCGTGGAGACGGAGGATGACCCCCGGAACTGCTGCGTTGGATTGGCCGTGCGGGTATGTTCTGGAGCGAAGGACACCGGAGATGATGAAGGGTTTCTTCTTGTCTCGCTCGTTGCCCGTGCCGCAGGCTGGAAGCTTTGCGGAACCGAGGAAGAAGGACGCGCCGTGCGTTTGGCCGGTTTTACGGATGATGCATGGTCGGAACGTTTCGCCGGTGCGAAACTCGCTGGCTGGCTCGGTGCGCTTTGCGAGCGGGAGGAATCCGTGGACGGCATGGTTTTTTTGCGTCCTGATGACGGAATGAAACTTGGTGGCACGCTCGTAGGCTCTTTTGCTCCTTTGCCTTCACTCATGGTTCCTCCAAAAAGATTCGTCCCTGTGTCATACGTTGAAAGGGGACGTGATTGCGTGGTCTACGTCAGTTCTTTGCCGGAACGGCACATACGGTCGCATTAAGGTATCGATCCGCAAGCCCGATGTACTGGCCCGTGGTCGCGTCATGAATGGAGCCGTCATCCGGGTCGACGGTGCCGCCAGTGCTCGGATCGACCAACGTGCCGTCGGATTTGGTGATCAGTCCCGTGACGGGATCGGGAGTCTCGGCAGTGGTGTCCGACTGGTTGCTGTCGGTCGTGCCGGAATCGTCGGAGCTGGCTGAATTATCTGAACTGGTGTCGGAGGAGCCGCCCGAGTTTGAATCGGCGGTATCGAAAATCGGCTTGCCCGCTCGCATCTTCTCCCAGAGATTGTCGGCTTCGTCGGTCCAGACGGAACGGTTGGGGTCGGACGGTGCTGGGACCACGGGGACGGTCTGGGTCTGCAGGTTGGTCATGGTGAAATTCTTCAGGCTCATGGCAAGTCCCGCCAAAGCCGCGGTATCAGCCATGCCTTGGGATATGTTGAGCGATTTCAGCGCGGATTTCGCCAGCTGGTACAGCTGCGCGGTATCAGTGAACAGATTCTTGCTGAGCGCCTCGCTCATCAGCTGCTTGATGAGATACTGCTGACGTGTGGTACGCGAGGTGTCGGATCCGTCTCCTATGCCGTGACGGATCCGGGCGTACTGCGTCGCCGCAACGCCGTCAAGATGGTGCATGCCCTTGTCGAGATTGAGTCCGGTGTACGGGTCGTTGACGTTCTGCGGAATGCACAGGTCCACGCCGCCGACTGAATCAATCATCTTGACCAGGCCGGCGAAGTCCACGACGATGAAGTTCTGAATATTCAACCCGGTGAGACTGTTCACGGCGTTCAGCGTGCAGCTGGCCGCCGAGGAGAGATCTCCGCCGGTTTTGTAGGCACCTGCGAAGATGGAATTGAACATGACGTTATACTGTGCGGGAATCGTGCCCTTCGACGTTTCGCACTGAGGCACGTCCACCAGGGAATCTCGTGGAATGGAGACCAGGTTGATTTCCTTGCGGTCGGCGGAGATCTGCACAATCATGGCGGTGTCGGCCTGATGGTTGCCGATGACGTCATCGAAACTGCCTCCGATGGCTTGGTTCTCCGCGCCGTCACGGGAATCCTGTCCGATCAGCACGAACTCGATCGGCTTGCCGGAGTTCGGATCGATGATGGATGCGTCCGTATTCAGGGAACCCTGGCCGATCACGCCGACCGAATTGTTCTTGATGATGCCATTGACGTCCATCCAAGTAGCGGCAGCTGCAGTGCCGACGAACACCAGAGTCGCGGCGATTGCCGCGGCGACTGCGGTCCTGACGTGATGCTGCACGCGATATCCCAGGCTGTGACGTGGTTTCGCATCCTGAAGACCATTGATGTTAGGAAGCTTATTGCCGGTTGATGACGTTGCCACGGTGTTGCCTTCCTGATTGAGATGCGCGTTTGACGCAATGCTTTTAGAACCTACCACTATCCAAATGGGCAATTATAGGGTTAATGGCCGATTTTCACCGATTCTGCGACTGTAGACCCCAGATTGGGCTGAACTTTAGCATGGATTTTCTGAAATATAGGCATTGACACGGGGAAACTTGACAAAATTACATTGCGTGTGTGTAATTTGAAGCGGTGTGAAAGTATGCGCATAAAAGGTGCGCACACAATTATGGGAGGACTCATGTGGGGCGTGACTGATGAGTCTTCTGAGAATCCGCTTGCTGAACTGTGGGGTTTGTTCAAGCGGGATGATGACGTGTCTTGGCAGCACAAAGCGCTGTGCTCGCAGACCGATCCCGAAGCATTCTTCCCGGAAAAAGGCGGTTCCACCAGGGATGCGAAGAGGGTTTGCGCCCAGTGTGAAGTCCGTGAACAGTGCCTGGAATGGGCCATCGACCATGATGAGCGTTTCGGTATCTGGGGCGGTATGAGCGAGCGTGAGCGTCGTCGCTACAAAAAAGAGCACAAGGAACGGGCTTGAAGGCATGGTGCGTCCCGTGCGTACACTTAAATTATGAATTCTAACGCCAGCAGCGATATCCAGACAATCGTGACCGATGTGCTGAACAGCAGACCGTATACGCATCGGCAGGACGTCGATATGTCCGTGGCTGCGGTGATCACCGCGCAGCATGACCTTCGATTCCTCGCTTCTACCGTTGGAGCGGTGCTTGCGCAGCGCATGCTTCCAGGAATGATCGTTATCGCCGATTGCACGGGGCAGATCGAGCAGCCCATGCAGATGACCTTCGATGTCATTCACTCATCACAGGATGTGCTTACGGAAGTGCCGGAAGCCAAAACGGTGAGGGTCATTCTGGTGGGAGTGAAGCAGGCGGCGTCCTTCATGGACGCTGTAACGCGTGCGATGGATCAGATCGGCATTGATGCCGGCATCCGCGCGTTGTGGACCTTGCATGACGATTCGCGGCCGGCGGATGACCGGTGCTTCGAGACGTTGCTGGATGCGTGGAGAAACACGCCGACAGCCGCGCTGCTCGGTGCCAAGCAGTTGGATTGGCAGGCGAAGAACCTGCACAATGTGGGTTTGTATGCCGGGCACCATGATGTCGTTTCCTTGGTGGTCGACGGCGAGCCTGACCAGGAGCAATATGACGGGCGTCAGGATGTGCTGTCGGTCTCCCTATCGGGCGCGTTGGTGCCGTTGGCTACGTTGCGTGCGTTCGAAGGGGCTGACCCCTGGTTCGGCACCTTCGCGGAATCCACGGACCTGTGCCGCCGCATATGTCTTGGCGGTGGGCGTGTCGTAGTGGTTCCCCAGGCTCGCATCGCCCACAGAAGAGCCCGATTCGAAGGAATCCGTTCCAAGAACGGGCGCCCTGTGGAAGACGAGGACGGTCGCATCGATCCGTATCTTGCCGTACGCGAGGCGAATGCCAAATACGCGTACACTGACATGCACCGTTCATGGTGGCCGTTGCTTTGGCTGTGGTCCATCATCCAGTCGTTGGGATTGGCCGTGCTTTGCTTGGCGCGCAAACAGCCGTATCATGCATGCTGCGAGCTGGCGATGCCGTGGCGTGCGCTGCTGCGTCTGCGGGGTGCTTGGCGCGCCCGTGCGCGGTTACGCAGGCAAAGCAAGGTCACGCTTAAATCGCTATCCACGCTGTCTGCGAATCATCGGCAGGTCAGGGAATGGCTCGACCGTCGCCGTGCGTTGCGCGACCAGAGGGATGTCGTGCTGCTCAGTCCTCTTGAGAAGGACCATCTGCGTAAACGGTTGCTGCGTAGATGGGGATTGGCCTTCGGCGCGGCGCTGATTGCCGGCATATGGATAGTCGTGCTGTATTGGGACGTGCTTCGTTCCGTATGTTCGGGTGCGTCGATGTATTCCGCACAGCTGTTGCCCACGGGCGCGAGCTTCACCCAGTTGCTTCATACCGCGACCACGTCATGGTCGTATGCCTCAGGCACGGGCATCAGTGCGCCTAACGCGCCATGGCTGTTGGTGCTTGCGCTGGCGTCGGTGCTCACTGGTGGACATGTTGCCGGAGCTGTCGGACTGATGTTCTTCCTTGCAGCCCCGCTCATGGTGTTTTCCTTCTGGGCGCTGGCCGGCATCTTCACCCGCTCGGATGCGGTGCGCTGCGTGGTCGCGTTGGCGTGGTTCGCGTTGGCGTTGTCCATGGGACTTTATGATGACGCGGATGTCACGATGCTGACGGTCATGGTGTTTCTTCCGGCCGCTTTCGCCTTCTCGTTCCGTGCGGTCGGCATGTATCGGACGGAGGATCTGGTCAATCCCCACGCGTCGGTCCAGGCGGCGGCGGTTGCGGCGCTGTGTTTCATTCCGGTCGTCGCCGCGCAGCCGCAGTTGTTGCTGCCGCTGATGCTCACCTTCCTGGGATTCCTGCTGTTCGTCCGCTCCCATAAGCCCGCGTTGCTTCTGATTCCGCTTCCGGCGGCGTTCGTATGCGCGCCGACGTTGGTCAATGCCGTTCGTTTCACTTCCGACGGTACATGGCGTCAGCTGTTCGGCAGCGTCATGCTGCCCTCCTCCGCGTATGATGGCAAACCGGTCGTCGCGAATCTGTCCGATCTGTTGCTGCGGGTGTTCGGCATCGGCGCCGACGGTGGTGCATGGCGGTATGTGGCGGTTTCCATACTGGCGTTGATCGTATTGCTGGCCGCGGTGTCATTGGTGTTGCCTTTCGTGCTGCGCGTGTCCCGTATGATGTGGGTCGCCGTGTTCGCGGGATTGGCGACGGCCTTGCTGTCCGCGGCGATTGCGGTGGCCGTCGATGTGGATGGTCCGGTCTCCGGTTCCATGCTTCCGGGAACCACATATGCGATGATGGGCTTGCTCGCCTGCATCTGCATGATGTCGGGCGGCGCGGTTCGACGTTTCGTCATGCTGAGACAGCATGAGAAGACCGGCGCCGTCGAAATCGAAGGACGCGGCTCGAAGGCAGTGTCGATTGCCTCGCATGTGGGTCGTGCCGTATTGGTTTGCCTGCTGGCCGTCTCCGTCGTGGCCTGTGCGGGATTCAACTATGTCGAATGCGATCACAGCCAGGTAAAGACCAGCGATGCTGGACTGCCGATGGTGGCGACCGATTTCCTTGGGCAGGATGATGCACGTCGCGTGCTTGCCTTGCGTGCCGATAGCGCCGAGTCGGTCAGCTACAGTGTGATGCGTACCGGTCGTGGCGACTTGATTGACAGCTCTCCCGCGCAACGCGTCGAAGTGGTTTCGGGACGTTCCGACGGGTCCAGCAGAACCATTGCGCAGGATTGCGCCCAGTTGCTGGCCAATGCCGATTCCGATGCCATCAACGAGCTTGGCAAGTTGGGTTTCGGCGGCATTTACGTTATCAAGCAGAACGGCGACAAAGCGCAGCGAGAGGCCTCGAACCAGCTCAATTCGAACATTGGAGCCTCCGACGGGACACAGAATGTCGTCAGTCTGGATAATGGCACGTATTATCGTTTGACGGTTCAGGATCTATCCAAGCAGCATATCGATCGAAGCGGGCTTGATAAGGCCGGCTCAAGTGTGTGGCGTCGTTCATGGCTGTGGTGCATGGGCGTCGTTCTTGTAGCGTATTGCCTGGTGGCGCTTCCGCGCATTCGTCGTCAGGGTCTGGAGGAAGCATGAGCAGACATTCTCGTCCCAATACGCCTTTGCGTATTGCGCTTGCCGTAATCTCAGTGTTGCTCATCGTGGTCCTGATGGCCGTGACGCTCATATACCGGCCATCATGGCTGCATGCGGACACGCCCACGGTGGAACGCTCCTCGGTGGGTCGTACCGTCAGCCCCCGGCAGCGGCAGACGTACTGCCCGTCTCGCATGACCATTGCCGATACCGATGCCTATGGAGATAGCGAATACCAGGCATCCAACGGCAATATCGCGTCTTCCGCGAGATACGCCGCCTTCGGTTCGGTGTTCCATTCATCCGTCGCCTCGATGGGAGCCGACATGACGGCATCCGTGTCGATGCTGGACAAAAAAGACGACTCGTCCGATGACATCTTTGTGGCTTCCGGCAATGTCGATGACGGCTCTCGATTGCAAGACACGCGTCTGCTGACGGCTTCGAACGGTACCGGCGCGGTTTCCTCAGTGATGTCATGGGCCACGGACGGTGATTTGAAGGGCGTATCAGCAGCCTCCTGCGTCGTGCCGGCGCTGAAACAGGCGTTCCTGCTTTCCGGTACGAAGACCGGCTTGACGCAACAGCTTGTTGTGGCCAATCCCTCCGCCAAGGACACATCGGTGACCATCAGAATCTGGGGCTCCGACAAATCCGGCGCGCTGGCGCTCTCCACCGGATCGACGCTGACCGTGGCCTCAGGCAAGGAAACGGTACTGAATCTTTCCGCAGCTGCTTCCGGCCAAGACGCGCTGTATGCCACGGTGACTGGAACTGACACTCCTGTGGCCGCAATCGTCCGCACCGTCTCCATGGACGGATTGACCCCAAAGGGATCGGATTATGCGCTTCCGAATAACGCTTTCGCGAAATCTCTGGCCCTCTACGGCTTGAATGGCGGAGACCATGCGACACTGTACCTGTATACGTCCCGCAAAACGGATGTCACCGTATCCTGGATTGACTCCAAGGGGGCGCAGCAGACCAATCAGCAGGAGCTGAAGGCGAACCGCGCGTCCGCCATCGATCTTGGAGACGTTCCAAAATCCGCTACCGGCATCGCCATAGCCGCTTCCGAACCGGTGTCTGCCACGGCGAAGATTTCAGACGATGGCCCCGATGGACAATCCGATTTCGCCCTAGTCAATGCGTCCGCTCCGGCGAAGATCTCCGCCATCGCGGTTCCTGACCAATCCACCGCGACGGTAGGCTTCGTCAACACCGCGGATGAGGATCGGACAGCGATCATGACGGCTTACGACACGGACGGCAAACAAGTGGACAGGCGTGAAATCGCCATCCGTCCCTCGGCTTCGACGTCGGTGCGCATCGCCGATATTAATGATGGCGATGTCGCCGCCATCCGTTTGAAGGATCCCGCCCAAGCCGTGGTCTGGAATCTTCGTGTCGGACAGAAAGATGTGTCCGGTGCGAAACTCGCCGGACTTGCCATCATCGGCGCCGTCGATTTGAAGGAGGCCAGAGAGCAGATCTGGGCGAATCAGGATATGACTGTTGTCCGTTGAAAGTCACATGCCCCAATCAGGATCTATTTCTTCCGGACGGCGTCCGTAGATTTCCGCCAGACGTGAGACCACCTCGTCCCTGATTGCGAATTGCAGGTCCATACGGTTACGGGCATGCGATTGCAGCGGCATGCGGTACAGCACGATACGGGGTGGAATGCCGTGTCCGGCGGGGAATGACTGCGATCCAAGATGCGGAACGTCCTCCCAAGGCGCGGGATCGGATGGCGGAACATCCTCCACAGCGAATTGGACCGGAGCTATGAGTTCAGGCCATGCCCCGTTGAGTCTGCGGATTTGCGCCACCAGCATATCGTCGAACATACCGCTTCTGGTACGGTACCGGGGCAGTCTGGTACCAAACATGGGCGTACGCGTGCCACGTCCATGGCGGTTGCGGTATATCGGGGTCTCCCAAGGCATCTGTTGCATGGTTTCTACCTTATCAGGGCTTATTCGAAACATGCGATACCATGGTATGGGCTGCTCGACAAGGGGAGAAATGATCATGGCGGATATTTCCGTACCTTATTGGAACATCGTTGATGTCAACATGTTGTGCGAAGGCGCGCGGCTGATTGGGTTTGACCTCGACAACACGTTGGCGCGGTCCAAGAAACCTATGAAAGCGGACATGGCCGAATGCTTCTCTGCATTGACATCATTGATTGACGTCGCGGTGATCACCGGCGGCAAATACTCGTTGCTGCAAAGTCAGGTGGTGGACAGGCTGTCCGACCATGCCGACAAGTCGAAACTTCACCTCATGCCGACCAGCGGAACCCGCTACTACCGGTGGGACGGGCAACGGTGGGGGAAAGTGTTCTCCCACGATCTAAGCGACGAGGACCGTGCCAAGGCGAAGGAATCGCTGGAACGGAATGCTCGTGAGCAGGGCATTTGGGCCACTCATGTCTGGGGCGAGCGCATCGAGGACAGAGGCAGTCAGATCACCTTTTCCGCATTGGGGCAGCTTGCCCCCGTCGAGGCCAAGGAGGCATGGGACCCCACCAACGAGAAGAAGAACCGATTGGCCTGTGCGGTTGCTGCCGAACTACCGAATCTTGAAGTAAGACCTGGAGGCTCCAGCAGTGTTGATATCTCACAGCGTGGCGTCGATAAGTCGTTCGCCGTCCGTGAACTCGCGGATATTCTCGATATCGAGGTCGGTCAGATCGTGTTCATCGGAGACCGGATGGAACCCAACGGCAATGATTATCCCGCGGCGAAGGCCGGCACAAGGGCTGTCAAAGTGAACGGTCCCGCGGATACCGTGAAATTATGCGGCGAGATTATCGCCAGATTGTCCCGATGACGGAGCCGGTGTGAATCTGATGGCGGGCTCATTCGCGCATATGGCGAATCTGTTGTTCCCACGAGGCTGTGCGGGATGCGACAAGCCTGATGACGTGTTGTGCGATGCCTGTCTTGCGTCATTCGACTGCGAACTGTCCCAGCCATTGGAAACGGCTGAGATGGGTCGATGGTTCGCGTGCGGATGGTATCGGGGTGCCGCCAGACAGTCGATTCTGGCATGGAAAGACCACGGAGACGAGGAATGCGACCGTCCGTTCTCGGATGCGTTGTGCAGGCTTGCGGAACGCGCCGGTGTGATTGATGCCATGGATGGCGTTCGTGAGATCTGCGATACCATACTGGTCGTTCCCGCGCCGTCGTCGATTGCTTCCATGCGTCAGCGCGGACGACGGCACATGATGCCGCTGGCAAAACGGTTGTCGGCGTTTCTACGGTGCCGGACAGGTTTCCGCGTACAGGTATGCGATGCGTTGACGAACAAAGGAATCAAAGGCAAATCCGTCGAGACCAAGGGCACGGAACAGAGGGCGCAACGCCTTAAGGGGCATGTCATGGTTCGTCCGGGCGTCACCCTTCAAAACAAGGCGGTGATTCTGGTGGATGACATCGTCACCTCTGGAGCCACCATGCGTCGTTGTGTTGACGCTCTAACTTCACAGGGAGCTTTGGTCATTACCGTGCTGGCGTTGGCACACACTCCGGCCGGCAGACCTTTGGCGGCGTAAATCGTCACTCGTCATCGGAAATGTGATATTTCGGCAAAGTGATTTCGAAATCGGCGCCGCGCGGATCATCCACCACTCGTACCGTGCCGCCATGCAATTGCGCCGCCCATCGGGCGATTGACAGTCCAAGACCGGTTCCTCCCGATTCGGTACCCGGTCCCGTCTTGCCTTTGACGAATCGACGGAAGATATCGGACCGCGCTTCTTGGGGAATCTGCGAGCCGAAGTTGACGACATTCGTCACAATCGTGCCGAAATCCTTGTTTTCATGCGCTTCGATGAGCACCGCGGTATTGTCTGCGGAGTGTTTGAGCGCATTGGCGATGATATTGGTGAACAACTGGCGCAGACGATCCTGATCGCCTTCCATTTCGATGTCGTCGGGCACGTGGATTTCGATATTGTGGGCATGCCCGGCATCGGCGATTTCCAACGGTTCCACGGTTTCGTCGATGAAATCCGCGAAATTGAATTTATCGATCTGCAGGCTCGCCGCACCGGCTTCCATGCGGGACAAATCAAGCAGAAACGCGATCAGATCCGACAAACGGTGCGTTTGGTTGAGAATGCTTTCCAGATTCGATGGGGTCGGTTCCACAACGCCGTCGGCCATGTTCTCGACCATGGCCTGCAACGCGGATACAGGCGTACGTAGCTCGTGGCTCACATTGGCCACCATGTCCCGTCTCATCTGGTCGGCATGCTGCAGTTCCTCCGCCATCTCATTGAAAGACAAAGCCAGCTGTCCGACCTCGTCGCGGCTGTTGGCATCGACATGCACCCGGACGGTGTAGTCGCCGTCCGCCATAGCCTCCGCGGCATCCCGCATCTCGCGCAGGGGAGAGGTGAGTCCCCTAGAGAAGAAATAGGTGATGCCCAAAGCCACGGCAAGGGTGATCGGCATGGCTATCCACAGGCTCAATCCGACTTTGAGCAGGAACCAAGCCATGATGAACGCGATGATGGTGGAAATGGTGATCAGCACGCTCAATTCCATTTTGAGCGAAGAGAACAAACCAATAGGGCGTTCGGTATCCAACGGATTGACCGAACGCCCTGGTTTTGAATCAGTGGTACGCATACCACCAAATCTTAGCGCATCATACTATTCTTCCGGATCTTAGCGCATCATACTATTCTTCCGGCGGTTCGAACGCGTAGCCTACGCCATGCACGGTTCGAATGGTCTTCGAACCCAGCTTGTGACGTAGCGCCTTGACATGCGAATCCACAGTACGGGTGCCGGACGCATCCACCCAATCCCACACTTCCTCGAGCAGCTTCTCGCGAGTGAGCACGGACTTCGGTTTGCGGGCCAAAGTGGCCAGCAAATCAAATTCCGTTGGGGTCAAATGCACCTGCTCCCCATTGACGGTGACGATACGCTGGGCCGGATCGATGACCAGAGAGCCGAAATCAAGCAGTTTCTCGTTTTCGGAGTTCTTGGCGATGACCTTCGCCCTGTCCACACGACGAAGCAGCGCCTTGCACCGGGCGATGAGCTCGCGCATGGAGAACGGCTTGGTCATGTAATCGTCGGCTCCGGCACCAAGACCGATGACCTTGTCGGCCTCGTCGTCTCGCGCCGTCAGAATCAGCACAGGCACAGGACGTTCAGCCACGATGCGCTTGGTGGCCTCAAGACCATCCATCACGGGCAGCATGATATCCATGATGACCAGATCCGGACGGAGCGTGGAAGCGGCCTGGACGGCGCTGGCGCCGTCGGAAGCCACGCGCGCGGTCCAACCCTCCGCAGTGATGCGCTGCGCGATGGCGGTGGCCAAGGTCGGTTCATCCTCGACCACCAGAACGGTACGTGGAATTACTGTGGATTGTGCTGATGAATTGAGCATAGCGTTCCGCCTTTCTCAGAGTTCCGGCTTCAAGAATACTGCTCCCAGTGCCGGAACGGTGATTTTCGCGGACCAATCACGGGAATGATACTCACCCTTGACCGCCTTGAAGGTGCCGTTGTGAATATCGGAACCGCCGTACTTCTTATCGTCCGTGGTCAGCACTTCGGTCCACTTGCCACCCTTGGTGAGCGGAACCTGGTAATCCTCCCATGCCTCGCCCGAGAAGTTCACGACAACGACCATCTGCTCGCCATCCTTGCCGATACGCACGAAGCTGAGCGTGTTATGGTCGGCGTCATCGCTGGTCAGCCATTGGAATCCGGCAGGATCGAAGTCCTGGCTCCACAATGCGGGAGACGCCTTGTACAGGGTGTTCAGGTCGGCGACGAGCTTCTGCACGCCACGGTGGTCAGGCCAATTGAGCACATCCCAATCCACCGAACCGTCATGATCCCATTCGCCGTACTGCGCCACCTCATTGCCCATGAAGGAGAGCTTCTTGCCCGGATGGGCCCACTGATAGGCGAACAGCGCGCGCACGCCGGCATAGCGCTGCCAGTCATCGCCCGGCATCTTGCCGAACAGCGAGCCCTTGCCGTACACGACCTCGTCGTGGCTGATCGGCAGCACATAATGCTCCGAGTATGCGTACACCATGGAGAAGGTGATCTCGTTGTGGTGCCACTTACGGTTGATCGGCTCCTCGTGCAGATACTGCAGGGTGTCGTGCATCCAACCCATGTTCCACTTGAGGCCGAAGCCCAAACCGCCGGCATCGGTCGGTGCGGTGATGCCGGGATACGCGGTGGATTCCTCGGCGATCATCATGATGCCCGGATTGTTCTTGTACGCGGTCGCCGTGGCTTCCTTGAGGAAGTCGATGGCCTCGAGGTTTTCTCGTCCACCGTAGATGTTCGGATGCCACTGGCCCGGCTTGCGGCTGTAATCCAAGTACAGCATCGAGGAGACCGCGTCCACGCGCAGCGCGTCGATATGGTACTCGTCCAGCCAGAAGCAGGCGTTGGCCACCAGGAAGTTGCGCACTTCGCGGCGTCCGAAATTGAACACGTAGGTGCCCCAATCCGGATGCTCGCCACGGGTCGGGTCCGGATCCTCGTACAGAGGCGTGCCATCGAATCTGCCAAGGGCGAACGCGTCCTTCGGGAAATGCGCCGGAACCCAGTCCATGATCACGCCGATGCCGGCCTCGTGCATCTTCTCGACGAGATACTTGAAGTCGTCAGGGCCGCCAAGGCGCGAATCAATCGCGTAATAGCCGGTTACCTGATAACCCCACGAGCCGGAGAAGGGATGCTCGGCCAGCGGCATGAATTCCACATGGGTGAAACCTTCCTTCTGGACGTAGGGGACCAGCTTGTCGGCCAGTTCGCGATAGTTCTTCACATCCTTGCGCCAGCTAGAGGCATGGACCTCGTAGATGCTGACCGGACCGTTGTGCGGGTCGGTCTTGGCTCGCTGGTCCATCCAGTTCTCGTCATGCCACGCATGGACGGAGTCGACGACGATGGAACCGGTGCGCGGCGGAATCTCATGCGAACGCTCCATCGGATCGGCCTTCATGACCCATTCGTTGTTGGCGTTGAGGATCTCGTACTTGTAAATCGTTCCCGTTCCGACACCAGGAATGAACAGCTCCCAGACTCCAGAGGAGCCCAGTTCACGCATGGCGTGGGTGCGTCCGTTCCAGCCGTTGAAATCTCCCACCACACGTACCGCATGGGCATTCGGAGCCCACACGGTGAATGCGGTGCCCGCCAGCTGTTCGCCCTTGACGCCGTCATTGGAGCCCAACGGATCGTCATAGCGCAGCACGCGCGCTCCCAAAGCCTCCCAAAGGCGCTCATGGCGTCCCTCGCCAAACAGGTACATGTCCAAATCGCCGATGGTGGGCAGATAACGGTACGGGTCGTCGGACACCACGGTGGAACCGTCTTCATATTCGGTGCTGATGCGATAATCGGGCACGCCGAAGCCGTCATCGGTCTTGATGGCCGGAATGAGTGCCATGAAAACGCCATTGTGTTCATGCACCGCCTGGGTTCGGGCATTTTCGGTGATGATCGTCACGGATTTCGCCAACGGACGAAGCACGCGGATCGTGACGACATCCTCATGCTCGTCGGGACCGAGATGCCCGCCGAGCACCTCGTGTGGATTGTAGAACGTACCGTTGCTTACTGCATCCAGGTCGCCCTGTGCAACAGGAACGGCAACGCTATCTTCTTTGATCTTGGATTCTGTAGCCATGGGAAAAGTGTAAGCATGAAATGCTTGAAAATTGGCCCGTGTCGCGTCTTTTTTTGGTTTTTTGGCGGATTTTTAGGCAAGTCCAACCCTGATGGCACAATAATTCGGGTTTTGTGTAAGCTTTTCACGGAGGATTCATGGGTTACAAGGTCGGCGACATGGTCGTCTATCCGCGTCACGGCGCAGCGAAGGTGGAGGCCATCACCGAGCGAACGGTCAAGGGTGTGACCCGAGAATATCTGCAGCTGTCGGTGCTGTCGTCCGACGGGCTGGTCATCAATGTTCCGGTGGAGAACGCCAAGAAAGTGGGTGTCCGAGACATCGTCGGCGCCAAGGAGGTCGCGAAGGTCTTCGAGATTCTGCGTACTCCGATCATCGAAAAGGAAATGAACTGGTCCCGCCGGTACAAGCTGAACGTCGAGAAGATCGCCACCGGCGATGTGAATAAAATCGCCGAAGTCGTGCGAGACCTCGCCCAGCGTGATGTCGACGAGCATGGGCTGTCCGCCGGTGAGAAGCGCATGCTCACCAAGGCTCGCAGCATCCTGACTTCCGAGATCGCGTTGTCGGAGCATCTTGATGAGAATGAGGCCCAGCGTCTGCTTGACGTGAACCTTGGTTATGAACCGCCGCGCCCTGGCGACGAGGATCATCACACCGAAGCTCCTGAAGAGGCGGCCATGGACACTTTGGCGCGCGTCGAGGCGGAGAACAAGAAGTCCAAGAAGAAGTAAGGGAATTTCCATGCGTATCGGTCAGGGATTTGACGCCCATCGATTCGCGTCCCATGATGCAGGCAAGCCGTTATGGCTTGCCTGTTTGCGTTGGGATGGTGACGGCATCGAAGGCGATTCGGACGGTGATGTCGCAGCCCATGCGTTGATTGACGCGTTGCTTTCCGCAGCCGGATTGGGTGATATAGGCATGCTTTTCGGAGTCGGTTCCGATTCCGCCGGTGCCGGCAAACACGGCGACGAGATGCTCCGCGCGACGGTTGCGTATTTGCGTGCGCATGGCATGAGGCCGGTGAGCGCAAGCGTGGTCGTCGTGGCCAATCGTCCGAAAATCGGCAAGCGCCGTGACGAGGCGCAACAGGCGTTGAGCCATGCCATCGGCTGTGAAGTGTCGCTGACGGCCACCACTACCGACGGCATGGGATTCACCGGTTCGGGCGAGGGCATCGCGGCCATCGCCAGCGCCTTGGTGGAACCGATCGGCTGATACTTTCGCTACCTGCGGCGTGCCGATTCGATTATTTTGGCGACAATCCAGAACAGTGTGGAAATCGTCACGATGATGAAGCTCGGGGGAGCGGGGAACATGGCGGAAACCAACAGTCCACCCCAAATGGAGATCAAACAGATCACGGTGGAGACGACCATCGCGGCGAATGGGGACCGTGAGATGATGTTCGCAGTCGCGGCGGGCGTGACCACAAGAGCGAATATCAGCAACGTGCCCACGGCGGGCACCGCGATGGTGATCACACCGGCCATAATGGCCATGAAGCAGATGTTCATGAGATTCACCGGCACGCCTTTTGCCTGCGCCACCTGTTCATCAAGCGAGCTGAACAGCAGCGGTCGATAGATAACGGCCAAAACGGCCAGCAACAACACGTCGAAAACCGCAAACCCGACGATCTGCCCGTCCGTGATTGTCAGGATGGAGCCGAAAAGAATCGATTGCATCTGCTGCGAGGCGGAACTGGACAAGCGTGCGAAAAACAGACCCATGCCTGTGGCGAACGCCAATACGGTTCCTGTGGCGATTTCGCGTTGCGATGCCTTTTTGCCCAATGCGCCGATCACCAATGCTCCGCCGAGAGCGAACACGCCGAGACCGGCACTGACCGGCAGACTCAACAGCACGGCTCCGGTCGCTCCTGGCAGCCCGATGTGCGCCAGCGCATGCGCGGCGAACGTGGAATGACGGGCGATGGTGAAGTAACCCATCACTCCAGCGGCCAAGGCGATGCACAGGCCGGCGAGGAAAGCGTTTGTCATGAATGGCGCGGTCAGCGTGCCCATCCAATCCGGATCGAAGGAGAAAGCGGTTTCGTTCATGATCATGCCTCCTGCGAAATGCGGTTGTGTCGGTGGAATCTTGCGATTTCCTCCGGCGCGTGGGCGTCGACGTCAATGTCATCAGGCTCATCCTCGCTTGGAGTGACGAACATATCTCCTTGGGGAGTGGTGACCACCTGCACCGTGGTGCCATATAGATGGGTGAGCAGCTTCGAATCCAGCACCTCGTTCATCTTCGCATAATGCGGATGCCCGTCGAGCAGATATACGGCACCGGTGAGAATCGGCAGAAGCATGTTCAAATCGTGCGCCACTACTTGAATGGACATGCCGAGTTCTCGGTTGAGTTTGGCGAGCACGTGCACCGTGGCACGTTGGCTGGCCAGATCAAGATTGGCGAGCGGTTCATCCAACATGAGCAGTTGGGGGTCCGACACCAGCGCCTGCGCGATGGCGACGCGTTGCCGCAGGCCTCCCGAGAGCTCCGACAGCCGGTATCTCGCCTTGTCCTGCATGTCGACGAATTCCAGCGCATTGCGTACTTTGTCTTTTTGCAGGCGGGTGATGGGATGAATGCCGAACCTTGCCCCGGTCAGGCCAAGCAGCACCGACTGTTCGGCGGTGATGTTCGATTCGATGTCGGATGCGTAGCTCTGCGGCACATACCCTATACGGTGATTCATGGCGCCGGCCGGCTTGCCGAGTACGGTTATGCCGCCGTGGGCGATGGGAATCAATCCGAGTTCGGCTTTCATCATGGTGGTTTTCCCGGTTCCGTTGGTGCCGACGATGGCTGTCACCGAGCCTTGCGGGATACGGAAGGTGCCATGCTGCCAGATGATGTGTCCGCCGCGTGAGACCCCTGCGTCGTCGAATTCGATACAGAATGATGCCTTGTCGTGCATGGCTCGCTCCCTTGATAAGTCAACGATAGTATTCTCACAAACGGTGTTGACAATCATTCTCAATAAGAAGCATGCATGGACGATGAAAAGTCTCATGATGAATCCGCCTGGATCGTAACTGTTGCTGGGAAAAAGAATTCGCCGATGTCGGGGAATTGCTCGACATCGGCGAATCGGGGGGAGGGAGGATGGCCGTGGCTTTATTTACCAGGATCCGTCTGCCCTGTGTTGTCCGGCGTTGCGGCGTCGGAATCGGAGTCGGGATTGTCGCTCGACGGCTGCTCGCCATTCGATTCAGAGGGAGAGACGTCCGAATCTGATGATGTCGCATCATCTTTGGAGGAAACCGCCTCATTCATTTGCTTGATGAGCTGCGCGATCCATGAGATCAGGCTTTTGCTGTCGGCCGGCATCTGTTCCGTGACGTCGATGACCGGCACATCGGATTTGTGTGCGGTGCCGGTCAGAATATTTGTGGCATCCTCCGCCTTCTGAACATTGTTGATCAGCATATCCACTTGATGACCCTCCAGAATCTTCTGGAAGTCCTGGAGTTCCTTGGACGAGGGCTGAGAGCCTTCCGAGATGGACTGCGTGTAGCTTTCGGGAGTCTTATCGGATAGGCCCATGTCGCTGAGCAGATAATATGCGACCGGCTCGGTGGCTGCGTAGGAGACGTTCTTATGCGTATCGGAGAACTCTTTCATGCTTCTCTCGATTACCGTCTCGCGTCTGTTCCACGCCTTGAGTTTGTTTGTGAAATATTTCCTTTGCTTGGGCATGATGCGGCTGTAGGTGTCGGCAAGCTCCTTCGCCATGGCGTTGCGTGCGTCGCTGGAGAACCAGAGATGGGGATTGTCTCCCTCAACGGCTCCGACCATTTGCGCGGCCGAAACGGAAACGGTGTCTCTTTCCAGGTTTTTTGTGGCCCAGGAGTCGTATCCCGCTCCGTTGGACACGACGACCTGTGCCTTCTGCAGGGTGTCGACAGCAGTGGTCTTCGGTTCGAACGTGTGGGCGTCCTCTGTTGTGGAGGACAGAATCGAGGTGACTTTGACGTGCGCGCCGCCGATCTGCTCCGCCAGAGCCCCCCACTGGTTGACCGACGCCACCACGTTGATCGGGGTGGTCTGCTCCTTTGGTGCGTCGGGTGCCGTTGGTTGATTGGGCTCCGAAGAAGCGCCAAAGCAGGAAGCGGTGCCCAGCACAGTGCACAATGTGATTCCCGCGGCAAGGATGCGGAAAAATGGACGCTGGTGAGAGCGCATGTCGATTGCCTTCCTCTTGGGTCGTCCGTCGTTTCGGTCGTGTCCATCTCATATAGCACATGCGCGACTTACGACTGAAACCAAGATAGCCTACGATACTTGCAAATGCCAATACGACAAGCGACTTAGCGAGGAAGTGGACCACATGGGAACAAGGATTGATGGCAAAAAGGTGGCGGCACGGACCAAGGCGGACCTCGCCAAACGCGTGGAACTGCTGAAGGCGAGGGGAATCCAACCTGGATTGGGTACCATTTTGGTCGGATCAGACCCCGGCTCCGTGAAATATGTCGCCGGCAAACATGCCGATTGCGCCGAAATCGGCGTGAATTCCATCAAGCGCGAGCTGCCTGAGAATGCGACGTTCGATCAGGTCGCCGATGCGGTCCGCCAGCTCAATGCGGATCCCGCCTGTACCGGATATATCGTGCAGCTGCCCTTGCCAAGGGGAATCGACGAGAACGCCATCATCGATCTGATCGATCCCAAGAAGGACGCCGACGGGATGCATCCGTATAATCTCGGCGAACTTGTGCTGCATGCCCGAGGAGACATCACCACGCCGTTGCCATGCACGCCTCGCGGCGTGATCGAGCTGTTGCGCGCCTACGACATCGATTTGGACGGCAAGGAGGTGTGCGTGCTGGGCCGTGGCATCACCATCGGCCGCACCATCGGTCTGTTGTTGACTCGTAAGGCGGTCAACGCCACCGTCACGCTGTGCCATACGGGAACCAAGGATGTGCGTGACCACATGCGACGGGCCGATGTGATCGTCGCAGCCATGGGAGTGGCTGGTTTCGTCAAGCCGGAAGACATCAAGGAAGGGTCGATTCTCGTCGACGTCGGAGTATCCCGCGTGTTCGACGAGGAATCCGGCCGATACAAGGTCAAGGGTGATGTCGATAAAGCCTGTTACGAGAAGGCTTTTGCATACACGCCGAATCCTGGAGGCGTAGGGCCGATGACGCGTGCCATGCTGCTGCAGAATGTTGTGGAGATGGCCGAACGTCAGTTGTGAGTTTCGCGATAGTGCTTTCGGGCGTGTCGTGACATGCGACACGCCCGATTTTTGTGCATGGCTTCTTGTAGACTTTCGCCTTGTGTGTATTTGCGCACACGTATAACTGAAGAACGATTTTATCCATCCACTATTTTGTAAGAAACCACATTAATGGCAGAGAACAATAACGAAGTCGCCAAGGTCGCCATCAACGACATCGGCACCGAAGAGGACTTCATCAAGGCAGTCGATTCCACCATCAAGAACTTCGATGATGGTGATCTGGTCGAAGGTACCGTCGTCAAGGTCGATCATGACGAGGTCCTGCTCGACATCGGCTACAAGACCGAGGGCGTCATCCCCTCCCGCGAGCTTTCCATCAAGAAGGACGTTGATCCTGACGAAGTCGTCGAGGTCGGCGACACCATTGAGGCCCTTGTCGTCACCAAGGAAGACAAGGAAGGCCGTCTGATTCTGTCCAAGAAGCGTGCGCAGTACGAGCGCGCTTGGGGCGACATCGAGAAGATCAAGGAAGCCGATGGCGTTGTCGAAGGCACTGTCATCGAAGCTGTCAAGGGTGGCCTCATCGTCGACATCGGTCTGCGTGGCTTCCTGCCGGCATCTCTCGTCGAGATGCGTCGTGTCCGCGATCTGTCCCCGTACATCGGCCAGAAGATCAAGGCCAAGATCCTCGAGCTCGACAAGAACCGCAACAACGTGGTCCTCTCCCGTCGCCAGTACCTCGAGGAGACCCAGTCCGAAGTGCGCGAGACCTTCCTGTCCCAGCTTAAGAAGGGCCAGATCCGTGAAGGCGTCGTGTCCTCCATCGTCAACTTCGGCGCATTCGTCGATCTGGGCGGTGTTGACGGCCTGATCCACGTTTCCGAGCTGTCTTGGAAGCACATCGATCACCCGTCCGAGGTCGTCAAGGTCGGAGACAAGGTCACCGTCGAGGTGCTTGACGTTGATCTCGATCGTGAGCGCATCTCCCTGTCCCTCAAGGCCACCCAGGAAGATCCGTGGCAGCGCTTCGCCCGCACCCACGTTCCTGGCCAGATCGTCAAGGGCAAGGTCACCAAGATCGTTCAGTTCGGTGTCTTCATCTCCGTCGAAGACGGCATCGAAGGCCTCGTGCATATCTCCGAGCTGGCCAACCGCCACGTGGAGAACCCGGAGACCGTCGTCAAGCCGGGCGAGGAAGTCTTCGTCAAGGTGATTGACGTCGATCTCGACCGTCGCCGCATCTCCCTGTCCCTCAAGCAGGCCAACGACTCCGTTGATCCGGCTTCCGAGGACTTCGATCCGGCTCTGTACGGCATGCCGGCAGAGTACGACGAGCAGGGCAACTACAAGTATCCGGAAGGCTTCGACCCGGCAACCAACGAGTGGATCGCTGGTTACGAGAAGCAGCGTGAGGAGTGGGAGTCCCAGTACGCCACCGCTCACGATCTGTGGGAGCAGCACAAGGAATTCGTTGCCAAGGAACTCGAGAACGCCGAGGCTTCCGCAGCCGAAGACGGCCAGGCTCCGAAGGAAGAGAAGGTCGAAGAGGTGTCCAACTACTCCTCCGACAACACCTCCAACGGCACCCTCGCCGATTCCGACCAGCTCGCCGCTCTGCGCGACCAGCTGCTCGGCAAGTGAGTTTCGACGAATCAAAATAAACTGATTCGCGTAAACCGCTGATAAATGGCCCCGCACCTGATGGTGTGGGGCCATTTGCGTATGTTGCGAGTCCGTCAAACATTACAATGGCGGTTGTGATGATTCGAATTGGGTTGACCGGAGGCATCGCCGCCGGCAAAAGCACCGTCGCTACGCATCTGCGTGAACTGGGCGCGACGCTTGTCGATTATGATGTGCTCGCCCGAAAAGTCGTGGAACCCGGAAGCGTGGGCCTGCAACGAATCGTGGAACATTTCGGGCCGGATGCGATGAACGCGCAAGGTGGTCTTAATCGGCGATGGATGTCCGAACACGTCTTCTCCGATCCGAATGCCGAATCCGAACGTAGAATCCTTGACGATATCGAACATCCGTTGATCTACGATCTTGCATTGTCGGAGGAACGGCAGGCGGTCGAAAAGAATCCGGATGCCGTGGTCGTACATGATATTCCGCTTTTGGCGGAAGTAATCGATGACATACCCATGCGTTTCGACCATATCGTAACAGTCGAAGCACCGGAACAGACGCGTGTGGAACGTATGATGCGCACCCGTGGCATGAGTGAGGCACAGGCGAAGGCACGTATCGCGCATCAGCCCACGCGTGCGGCACGAGAATCCATAGCCGATGCGGTGATTGACTCATCCCAGGATGTAGAACACATGTTCGACTGTGTTGATAGGCTGATGGAACAGTGGCGTAAGGAAGCGAGACGGAACCATGGGATTCAACATTGAACGAGTGAACAAGCCGTTTGTGGTCAAATCTCCATATAAGCCTTCAGGCGACCAGCCGAAGGCCATCGAGGAGCTGGCCACGCGCATCGAGAATGGCGAGAACGACGTGGTGCTCATGGGCGCCACCGGCACCGGCAAAACCGCCACTACAGCGTGGCTGATTGAACGTCTGCAGCGACCGACGCTTATCATCGAGCCGAACAAGACGCTCGCCGCGCAGTTGTGCGCCGAATTCCGCGAACTCATGCCGGACAATGCGGTGAGCTACTTCGTTTCCTACTACGACTACTACCAGCCGGAAGCGTACATTCCCCAGACCGACACCTACATCGAGAAGGATTCCAACATCAACGACGATGTGGAGCGATTGCGCCACGCCGCCACCGCGAACCTTCTGACCCGTCGCGATTGCGTGGTCGTGGCCACCGTCTCCTGCATCTACGGTTTGGGAACGCCGGAAGAATACGCTGGCCGTATGCTGTTCCTCCAGGAAGGCCAGCAGATCGACCGTGACGATTTACTGCGCAAATTCGTGGACATGCAATACAAGCGCAACGACATCGCCTTCACGCGAGGCACATTCCGCGTGCGCGGCGACACCGTTGAGATCATCCCCGTATACGAGGAACTGGCCATCCGCATCGAATTCTTCGGCGACGAAATCGACCGCATCTCCACTCTGCATCCGCTGACCGGCGACGTGATCGCGCACGAATCGCAGGTGCACATCTTCCCGGCCTCGCATTACGTTGCCGGAGCGGAACGTATGGAACGGGCGCTCAAAACCATCCAACAGGAACTTGACGAGCGTACCGCCGAATTGCATAAGCAAGGCAAGGAACTTGAAGCGCAGCGTCTCACCATGCGCACCACATACGATCTGGAAATGCTCTCGCAGGTCGGCACATGCTCCGGCGTGGAGAACTATTCGCGGCATTTCGACGGACGCGCGCCGGGCACGCCTCCGCACACGCTGCTTGACTTTTTCCCCGATGATTTCCTGCTCGTCATCGACGAATCACATGTCACCGTGCCGCAGATCGGTGCCATGTACGAAGGCGACGCGAGCCGCAAACGCACGCTGGTCGAACACGGTTTCCGCCTGCCGTCGGCAATGGACAATCGACCGCTCAAATGGCCGGAGTTCCAGGAACGCGTCGGTCAGACGGTGTACCTGTCGGCAACGCCCGGCGATTACGAACTCGGTTTGAGCGACGGCGTGGTCGAACAGATCATACGTCCGACCGGACTAGTCGATCCGCAGATCGACGTGCGGCCGGTGGAAGGGCAGATCGATGACCTGCTCGCCGAAATCAAAGACCGCGTGGCAAGGAACGAACGTGCGCTGGTCACCACGCTCACTAAGAAAATGGCCGAGGATCTGACCGACTATCTGCTGGAACGCGGCATCAAAGTCGAATATCTGCATTCCGATGTGGACACCTTGCGTCGTGTCGAACTGCTGCGTGAACTGCGTGAAGGCAAGATCGACGTCATCGTCGGCATCAACCTGCTACGAGAGGGCCTCGATCTGCCGGAAGTGTCATTGGTCGCAATCCTCGACGCGGATAAGGAAGGCTTCCTGCGTTCCTACCGTTCGCTCATCCAGACCATCGGCCGTGCGGCGCGAAACGTGTCCGGCACCGTCGTCATGTATGCGGACGACATCACCGAAGCCATGCGCAAGGCCATCGACGAGACCAACCGCCGCCGTGACATCCAGATCGCCTACAATAAGGAACATGGCATCGATCCGAAGCCGCTCATCAAGAAGATCTCCGATGTCAACGACATGCTCGCCAAGGAGGACGTCGACACCCAGACATTGCTCGGTACCGGATACCGAAACGCGGACAAAGCCGGCAATTCGCATCTCGGCGTGCCACATACCAGCAAGGAGGAATCCGGCAGGCGGCACGAGGAGATTCTCAAGGCCGGATTGCCCGCGCAGGATCTAGCTGATCTTATTCGACAACTGTCCGAGCAGATGCATACCGCCGCAGAACAACTGCAATTCGAGCTTGCGGCTCGTCTGCGTGACGAGATCCGTGACCTGAAAAAGGAACTTCGGCAGATGACGGAGGCGAGCAAATAGTTCTCGACCGGTCATACGGCATCCGTACCATAGTGGATTATGGCTGAAACACCACTTGTTTTTGAAATCGCCACGTTTGCGGTGCTTGCCGTCTTCTTCGTGGTGGACCTGTTCATCATCGGGCGCAAACCGCATGTGCCGTCCACCAAGGAATGCGTGCAGCATATCGCGTTCTTCGTGGTCATGGCGTTGATCTTCGGCGGACTCATGTGGTTCTTCGCCGGCTCGAAGCCTGCCATCGAGTTCTACTCAGGTTGGCTGACCGAATATTCGCTGAGCATAGACAACCTGTTCGTGTTTGTCATTATCATGTCGAATTTCGCGGTGCCGAAGGAACTACAGAAATTCGTGCTGTCAGTCGGCATCACCGTCGCGCTCGTACTGCGAGGCATGTTCATTTTGGTGGGCGCTGCCATCATCTCGCGCTTCACTTGGGTGTTCTTCCTATTCGGCGCGTTCCTCATCGTCACGGCCATCAAACTCGTCACCGGGGGAGACGAGGACGAGGAATACCATGAGAACGCGTTGATTCACGCGCTGCGCAAGGTCATCAAGATCACCGATGAATACGACGGCGAAAAGCTGCGTACTATCAAGAACGGTGTGAAGCATTGGACCCCGATGCTCATCGTGTTCCTGACCATCGGCACCACCGACGTGATGTTCGCTTTCGATTCGATCCCCGCCATTTTCGGTCTGACCAAAGATCCGTTCATCGTGTTCACGTCCAACGTGTTCGCATTGCTCGGTCTGCAGCAGCTGTACTTCCTGCTCGGAGAGCTGCTTGACAAGCTCGTCTATCTTCCGCTGGGCCTGTCCGTGGTACTGGGCTTCATCGGCGTCAAACTCATCATGGAGGCCCTGCATGGCAATTCGCTGCCGTTCCTCAATGGCGGCCAGCCGATTTCCTGGGTTCCGGAAGTGCCCACATGGCTGTCGCTTGTCGTGATCGTTCTTGCGATTGGTGGTGCGGCTTTGGCAAGTGTTATTAAGATGCGCACCATGAAAGCGAACGAAAAGTGACAGTCCGGCAAACGTTGGGAGAATAGAGCTTTTCTATTCTCCTACGAAATTGTGAGCGCTCACAACACACCTAGTTCTGAGGTGGAAGTGGGCGCTTTTTGCTAGTAAGCTATGCCATTGGAAACAGGGTCGTCAGATCCAAAATCAATATCAACAAGAATAGGCAGGCATTCATGCGTAAAGCCAAGATCGTAGATACCATCGGTCCCGCTACCGAGTCCCTGGAAGGCATCACCAGCCTTGTCGAAGCAGGTATGGACGTCGCTCGTCTGAACCGCTCCCACGGCACTCCGGAAGACCACCTCAAGGTCTACAACAACCTCCGTGCCGCCGCCAAGGCCACTGGCCGCAACGTCGCAGCCCTGGTTGACCTGCAGGGTCCGAAGATCCGCTGCGGTTGGTTCAAGAAGAACGCCGACGGCGAGGATAAGGTCCAGCTGACCGAAGGCCAGGAGTTCGTCATCACCACTGATGACATCGAAGGCGACGAGCACATCACCTCCACCACCTTCAAGGGTCTCCCGGGCGACTGCCATGCAGGCGATCCGATCCTCATCGACGACGGCAAGGTCCGCCTCGAGGTCACCAAGGTCGAAGGCAACAACGTGTACACCAAGGTTGTCGTTGCCGGACCGGTCTCCAGCCACAAGGGCATCAACCTTCCGGGCGTCGCCGTGTCTCTGCCGGCTCTGACCGAGAAGGACGAAGAGGATCTGCGCTGGGCCATCCGCACCGGCGCCGACATCATTGCCATGTCCTTCGTGCGCTTCGCCACCGACATCGATCGCGCCCATGAGATCATGGACGAGGAAGGCCGCCGTATCCCGGTCGTCGCCAAGATCGAGAAGCCGCAGGCCCTCGAGAACCTCGAGGAGATCGTCAAGGCGTTCGACGGCATCATGGTCGCACGTGGCGATATGGCCGTCGAGTGCCCGCTGGAAGAGGTCCCGCTGGCCACCAAGCGCTGCATCGAGCTGGCTCGTCAGTACGCCAAGCCGGTCATCGTGGCCACCGAAGTCCTCGGCTCCATGGTCAGCTCCCCGGTCCCGACCCGTGCAGAGGCATCCGACTGCGCCAACGCCGTCCTCGACGGTGCCGACGCCACCATGACCTCCAACGAGACCGCCGTCGGCAAGTACCCGGCAGTCACCGTGAACACCATGAGCCGCATCTCCACCTTCGCCACCGAGCATGGTTTCGACCGCATCCCGGAGCTGAAGAACCTGGATATGTCCTCCACCGGTGCCGTCTCTTCCGCCGCCGTCGACCTGGCCGACAAGCTCAACGCCAAGGCCATCGTCGCCTACACCCAGACCGGTTCTACCGTGCACCGCGTGTCCCGTGAACGTCCGGCCACCCCGATCTACGGCATCACCAACAATGAGCACACCTTCCACTGGCTGGCCCTGTCTTGGGGCACCGAGTCCTTCCTGGTCGACGAGGATTACCATGACAAGTCCCGCAAGGACCTCATGGTTTTCACCGACAAGGTCCTCAAGGACGCCGGCAAGGTCTCCGATGGCGACAAGATCGTCGTGCTGAGCTCCGCCCAGGGCGAACACCAGCCGGGTCGCACCGATTCCATCTACGTCCACACCGTTGGTGCCTGCGACTGAGATTTGAATCGTCGCGTTAAACGCTGATTCCATAATCCTCCCATTGGTTCCCGATGGGAGGATTATTGTTTTTACGCGATGTCTCCGAATGATGACAACGCCGAGATTTGGCGCAAATCGCAATCATGTGGTATTCTTCCAGAGTTGCGTGCAAGCCCTCGTATCCCAATTGGTAGAGGAAGCAGCCTCAAAATCTGCGCAGTGTGGGTTCGAGTCCCACCGAGGGCACGTAAGAAATCAATATCAATCCAGGCCCGGGTTGGGGCATGTTAGGCCGGCTTTGGGTGTGACAGTGGAAAGAGACCGACATGGCTGCAGAGAAGACCACGGAACCGGACGAAGTACTCACTGATGAGGAGCTCCAAGCTGCTGCGGCTCCCGAGCCGGATTCTGCCAATAATAACGAGGCGCACAAGCGCACCGTCGTCGTTGCCGAAGACGAATCCGTGAACCGCATGGATTTGGTCGCCATGCTTGAGGATAACGGCTATGAGGTCGTCGGAGAGGCCGCCAACGGTGAGGAAGCCGTTGAACTGACCCGTAAGTTCCGCCCGAGCGTGGTGTGCATGGATGTCAAGATGCCTCGCATGGATGGCATCGAGGCCGCTGGCATCATCTGTGATGAGAACATCGCTCCGGTCGTCATGCTGACGGCATTCTCCCAGTCTGATTTGGTCAAAAAGGCCACGGGCGCTGGCGCCATGGCGTATGTCACCAAGCCGTATGAGGAATCCAAGCTGTTGCCGGCTTTGGAAGTCGCCATGGGCCGTTTCGCCGAAATCAACGATTTGCTTGACAATGTCGAACGTAGCGAGTCCAAACTGCAGGAAACCGAGGAACAGCTGAAGAAGGCCGAAGAGCAGCTGAAGAAGGCCGAAGAAACGCTGGAGGAGCGCAAGCTCGTCGACCGCGCCAAGGGCCTGCTGATGGACAAGGCGGACTTCTCCGAACAGGGCGCTTTCCGTTGGATTCAGAAGACCTCCATGGACCAGCGCATTCCGAAGAAGCGTCTGGCCATGGCCATCATCGCCAAGTATGGCGAACAGAAGTCGGAAGCAGAGGATGCGCGCTAACACACCAACTGTGGAAGGCACTTCACGCGGAACGCTATTGGTCGTTGACGGCCATTCTTTGGCGTTCCGCGCTTTTTTTGCCTTACCCGTAGAGAATTTCAGTACATCATCAGGTCAGGCCACCAACGCGGTCTGGGGATTCGCCACCATGCTTTCGCAGGTGATCGATGCCGAACATCCAGACCATCTTGCCGTCGCATTCGATGTGAAGGGCGGCACGTTCCGCAACCAGATGCTGCCGCAGTACAAAGGAACTCGCGACGCGGCCCCCGAGGAACTGCTCAGCCAGCTGCCATTAATCCAGCAGATGCTGACGGCCTTGGGCGTCACATACATCGAAAAACCCGGTTACGAAGGTGACGATGTGATCGGCACGCTCGCCAGCATGGGCGACCAGGCAGGCTACCGCACATTGGTGCTGTCCGGCGACCGTGATGCTTTCCAGCTGATCAACGACGACATCACCGTGCTGTATCCCGGCCACCATTTCAAAGACCTCAAACATATGACCCCGGATGCCGTGCAGGAGAAATATCATGTCTCTCCCGCGCAATACCCAGATCTGGCCGCCTTGCGCGGAGAAACCGCTGACAACATCCCCGGCGTTCCCGGAGTCGGCGACGGATTCGCGGCCAAATGGATCAACCAGTACGGCGGACTTGAGCAGATCATCGAACACGCCGACGAGATCAGCGGCAAAAAAGGCGAAGCCCTGCGCGAAAACATCGAACAGGTCAAACTGAACCGTTCCGTGAACGCTTTGGTTCGTGACCTTGATCTTGGCGTGTCGGTATCCGACCTGACATTTGGACAAGTCGACGCTGGTCAACTCGACGATCTATTCACCAAGCTCGAATTCGGTGTTCGGACCAAGAATCGCGTGCTCAAAACGTTCAATGCGGACAAACCATCCGGGGACGTGCACGAATCCAGCAAGCTCGAGCTGCCACATGTCGAAGACGTCAACGATCCGCATGTGGTGGAGACATGGGTCCAAAACCATTTCCCCGTGGTGCAGGAACATCTGCACGAACGCCATGAACGCTCCTCCAACGACATTCCGGAATTCGGCTTCGAAATCGATTCTTCGACCCGTTGCACGGACAAGGTGAAACAGTCCTGGACGCTTTACGCCGAAGGTACGAGCAAACCCGGAGAAGCCTCTCTTTCGGCATTGATGATCGCCGTGCACGGCGAAGCCATTCGCATCGACGTATTCAGTCCGGATATGGTGCAATGCCTGCAAAGGCTGTTCGACCGCTATCACCATTCCATGGTCGTGCACGGTTACAAAGAACATGCGCATCTGCTGGGCAGCATCGGCGTGGAACTTCCGGAACCATTGTTTGACACCAAGCTCGCCGGATATCTTGCCCACCCGGATTTCCACGCGGACACGCTGGAACAGGTTGCGGCCCATTTCCTGGATCTGCACATCGAAGCACAAGCCGAAGCCGCGACACAGGGGACCTTGGACTTCGACGAGCCTGAGGAAAACGATTCCAAGAACGACGAGCTGATACTCACCCGCACCGCAATCGTGGGGCTTTTGGCCGAATATTTGGCCGGTGTGCTGGATAAGCGCGAACAATTCGGTCTCCTCAAATCCATTGAGCTTCCGGTCTCTCAGGTCCTGCATGGCATGGAACAGGTCGGCGCCCAAGTGGATATGGCACGTCTGGTGCAGATGCGCGACCAACTTGCCGCCGACGCTGCCCAGGCACAGGAAACGGCGTGGCAGTTCGCGGGGGAGCAGGTGAACCTGCAAAGCCCCAAACAGCTGCAGAAGATCCTGTTCGAAGACATGGGATTGAAACCGACGAAAAAAACCAAGTCCGGTTCATACACCACCAATGCCGCGGCATTGCAGACCTTGCGTGACCGCTCGTACGATAACGACCGCGCATGCCAGTTCCTTGACGCGTTGCTGATGCATCGTGAAAAGAACAAGCTCAAGCAGATCGTGCAGACGTTGATCGACGCCACAAACCGTCATGACGGTCGCATCCACACCACTTTCGAACAGACGGTGGCAGCCACCGGACGATTGAGCTCCGTCGATCCAAACCTGCAGAACATTCCGAACCGGGATCCCGCAGGTCGTGAGATTCGATCCGCGTTCGTGCCGGGAGAGGGCTTCGAATCGTTGCTGAGCTCCGACTACTCGCAGGTCGAACTGCGCATCATGGCCGACCTTTCCGGTGATGAGGCGTTGATAGAGGCCTTCCGCTCCGGCAAGGACTTCCATAAGTATGTGGCCAGCTTGGTCTACGGCATTCCCGTTGACGACATCACGTCCGATCAGCGTAGCCACGTCAAGGCGATGAGCTATGGACTTGCCTACGGTCTGAGCACGTATGGACTTGCCCAGCAGCTCAAGATCAAGCCCAAAGAAGCCGAATCGCTGAAAAACCAGTATTTCGCCACTTTTGGCAAAGTCCATGAATACCTTGAATCGCTTGTCTCGTCCGCACGCGAAAAAGGATATACCGAAACCATTTTCGGAAGGCGCAGGTATTTCCCCGGTCTCAAATCGCCGAACCGTGCCGTGAGGGACGCGGCCGAACGCGCCGCGTTGAACGCGCCTATCCAAGGCTCGGCGGCGGACATCATGAAAATCGCCATGATTCGTGCGTATGACGCACTGCAGGAAGCGAACCTTGGAAGTCGCCTCATACTGCAGATTCATGATGAACTTGTAGTGGAGATCGCGCCCGGTGAGGAGAAGCAGGCCACCGCGCTGGTGAAGGATGCCATGGAGCATGCCGTTACCATGGCCGTTCCGTTGGACGTATCGACGGGCATCGGTTCCGATTGGCAATTGGCGGCCCACTGATCCGTTCCCGTCGGATAATCGAAGGCTGATTAAAAAAGAAAGAAGGAAGATTGTGGCAACGCTGAAGCAGGTCGTGGATGTGCTTGAAACGCTGTATCCGCTGCGTTACGCGGAACAATGGGATGAGCCGGGACTCATCGTGGGAGACCTTCGCCACGACGTGCGCAACATCGCGTTCGCGGCGGACCCATCCATGGCGGTGATCGACCAGGCTATCGCCGGAGGCATCGACCTGCTGATCTGCCACCATCCGCTGTTCTTCCGTTCCGTGCATGCGGTCTCCGGACTAGGATTCCGTGGTGAGATCGTCCGGAAGCTCAACCTCGCCGGTTGCGCGCTGTGGGTTGGGCACACCAATGCCGATGCCTCCTACCGAGGAGTCGGCATGGCCGCCGCCGACGCGTTCGGCCTAATCGAACAGCGTCCGCTGGTACCCATCGAAGATCCGAAAGCCGAACATCCGGTCGGATTGGGCCGTGTCGGCCGGTTGCAGGAGCCGATCGCATTGCGTGATTTCGCCCGTCGTGTGGCCGACGCGCTGCCATACACCGAACTTGGCGTGCAGGTGTGCGGCGACCTTGACGCGACGATCGGCACGGTGGCGATATTGCCGGGCTCGGGCGATTCCCTGTTCGATGAAGTGCGTGCCGCAGGCGTCGATGTGTATGTGACCAGCGATCTGCGCCATCATCCGGTGACCGATGCCATCGAGCAGGCGCGCTATGAGGCGTCCATGCGTGCCGCGGACATCGAACTCGGCCGAGGCGACGCCACTGTTCGTCCGATGTTCATCAACACGCCACACAGCGCCATCGAATCCATATGGTTCCAATACGCCATGGGCGATGTGCCTCGTGCCGTATCTGAGGCGACCGGAGACATCCCCACCGTCCGCTGGATTTCCATGAACACCGATCCCTGGAATCTGGTACTGCCGTCCTGCGGGCAGGAACGCTGAACGACGATGTCCGATACGACCAGCATGGATATGTCGCTGAACGAATCCAGCGATGGCGTGGACATGACCAGACCGGCCACAGTACTCAGCAGAGAGCACGTGTATCAAGGCGCGATTTTCGGCGTGGAGGACATGCGTATCGCGTTGCAGACACGAGACGGCGGACAAACCGTGATCCGCAGACAGGTGATGCGGCACGCGCCCTGTGTGGTCATGCTGGTGCATGACTGCGCGCAGGATTTGTACTTGGTCGAACGAGAATACCGTGTCGGCTGCGACGCCTTCGCCTACGGTCTGCCGGCAGGACTCATCGATGACGGGGAAGACGTCGATGCGGCCGCATTGCGTGAGCTGCGCGAAGAGACCGGCGTCGAGCCAATCGACGAAAACAGTTGCGATATCGACCATGTCGGGCAATTCTATTCATCCGAGGGCATGACCGACGAACTGGCCAACATCATGGTGATGCACCTGCGCCACTGGCAGGCCGTCGAACGGCATTTCGACGCCGACGAGCATGTCGAATCTGCTTGGATCCCGTGGAAGCAGCTACGAGACACGCACATCACGGCCTCCAATTCGGAGATCGCCATTTTGCATGAGCAAATTCGCAGAATGCGGCAACAATAGCGGCCTGCAGGTTTCGAATTGTAAAAACAATCGCCGGAATAAACGAAATAACGAATTCAACTCGCAAAACGTGCGATACTTGAATTATGCAAATCAGACCTGGATCGATGTATCCACTCGGTGCGAGCTACGACGGCGCCGGCGTGAATTTCGCCCTCTTCTCTCAAGTGGCCCAGAAAGTCGAGCTTTGTCTTTTCGATGAGGAAGATCGTGAGACCCGAGTGGAAATGACGGAGCAGAACTCCTACGTATGGCATAACTATCTGCCGGGAATACAACCCGGGCAACGGTACGGCTATCGTGTGTACGGTCCGTATGATCCAGCAAAGGGCCTGCGGTGCAACCCGAACAAGTTGCTGCTCGACCCGTACGCCAAAGCCATCGAGGGAAACATCGACGGTGACGAAAGCCTCTATTCGTATTGGTTCAAAAGCCCTGAGGACGTCACCAGCATGAATACGCTGGATTCCGCGCCGCATACCATGAAATCGGCCGTGGTCAATCCGTATTTCGACTGGGGCAACGACCAACATCCGAACATCTCCTACCATGATTCGGTAATCTACGAAGCCCATGTGCGTGGCATGACCAATCTCAACCTGGACGTGCCGCCGGACATCCGTGGAACCTACGCGGGCCTCGCATATCCATCGGTCATCGAATATCTGAGGAAGCTCGGCGTCACCGCCATCGAACTTATGCCGATCCACCAGTTCGTCAACGACAGCTTCCTGCAGGAAAAAGGCCTGAGCAACTACTGGGGCTACAACACCATCGGCTTCTTCGCGCCTCATAACGCGTACTCAAGCTCCGGACAACGCGGCGAGCAGGTCAACGAATTCAAATCCATGGTCAAGGCCTACCATCGCGCCGGCATGGAAGTGATCCTCGACGTGGTGTACAACCACACCGCCGAAGGCAACAACCTCGGCCCGACCCTAAGCTTCAAAGGCATCGACAACGGTGCCTACTACCGTCTGGTCGACAACGACCGACGCCACTACTTCGACACGACCGGCACCGGCAACTCCCTGCTGATGCGCTCGCCGCACGCGCTGCAGCTCATCACGGACAGCCTGCGCTACTGGGTCACCGAAATGCATGTCGATGGTTTCCGATTCGATCTTGCGGCCACGCTGGCCCGCCAATTCCAGGAAGTCGACAAGCTGTCCGCCTTCTTCGACATCGTCGAACAGGATCCGGTCATCTCCCGTGTCAAGCTCATCGCCGAACCTTGGGATTTGGGTTCCGGCGGCTATCAGGTGGGCGGCTTCCCGTCCAGCTGGTCCGAATGGAACGGCCGCTACCGTGATTGCGTGCGTGACTTCTGGCGTTCGCAACCATCGACGCTACCGGAATTCGCCAGCCGTCTGATGGGCAGCTCCGACCTGTATCAGATGAACGGCCGCCGTCCGGTGGCTTCCGTGAACTTCATCACCGCACATGATGGCTTCACCATGAACGATTTGGTGAGCTACAACGAGAAGCATAACGACGCCAACGGCGAAGGCAATAGGGATGGCGAAAGCAACAACCGTTCCTGGAACTGCGGTGTCGAAGGCCCGACCACCATCAAGGACGTCAACGACCTGCGGCAACAGCAGATGCGCAACATGTTCGCGACGTTGCTGTGCAGTCAGGGCATTCCGATGATCTGCGGCGGCGATGAGGTGGCACGCACGCAACAGGGCAACAACAATGCCTATTGCCAGGACAACGCCATTTCATGGACCAATTGGGATCTTGACGATAGTCAGAAGGATTTGCTTGAGTTCGTTTCGAAGCTGATTCATCTGCGACTCGAGCACCCGGTGCTCCACCGTCGTCGTTTCTTCACCGGCCGCGAGCCAGGAGACCCGGACGATAAGATTCCGCAGGTCGAATGGATGGACCACACCGGTTCCATCATGGACATGGAAGATTGGTCCAATACCCACGCGTTCTCGGTGATGATCTATCTGAACGGTTCCGATATTCCGGAAGCCGACTGGTATGGCAACCAGATGGTGGACAATAACTTCATCCTGATTTTCAACGCGCATTACGAGCCGATTATGTTCACCTTGCCGGACGAGCGGTATGGCAAGAAATGGCGTCTGGTCGTTGACACGCATAATCCGAAGGGTCCGGAACTCAACTATGAGGCCGGCTTCGCGATCACGGCGCAGTCGAGAAGCTTCCTGTTGCTGATGAGCGATAGAAAGCCCACCACAAAGAACTACGATTTCTGATAGCCATGAGAACAGGCGAGGTACCATCCGTACGGGTGACACACCTCGCCGTATTGTTTGTGGACTGTGCTCGTGAACCGTTACGAGAATTAGACTTCCGACGAGAGTCGGGAAACGGTTCCAGAAACGGTTTCGCTGACCTCCGCAAGATCCTCGACGGATTCTGGCCGCTTGGTTTGCGCCAGAATAAGCTGCGTCTGCACACGATCGGATTCGATGGCCGCAATCTGCCGTGAAAAGATGATGAACCAGCCCAGAAACATCATGCCGGCAAGAGCCTCGACGTTCGTCAACGTGTTACGCCCCGCCAGCCACTGGAACCCGGCAAGAGCCCCGATCACGATAGCTAGGTCTGAAATCACATATACTACTTTTGAAAGCTGCGGGGCCAGCCAAGGCAGCGCGATCATCAGCACGCTCATCAGGCAGGGAAGACCGCGGGCGAATACGTTGTGCAGAATCGGATGCGGCGTGTAACGGAACATGCCGATGCCGATGAAGGCGATGCCTGCGAGCGTCAGCATGGTCGATAGCAGAAGAATCCGCGCCTTGAAGTGTTTGGGAGCTTCTTTTTCATCGCTTGCAGACAGATACTGCATCTGCAGACGGTGCGTGGTGATGAGCTCCGAAATCGCGAAATAGCTGATGATGACGATGCAGACGCCGGCCAACATCAATGTCGAATTGAACATACGAGCAGCAAAAGTGGTTCGATCGCCCAATTGGGAGAAATTGTTGTTGTACCAGTATGGATCATCGGACGTCAATCCTGCGATGCTGACACCGGAAACCACGAAGAACGGCAACAAGGATGCGATGGTCTTGGCATTCATGAGTTCCGCCTGTACGAACGTGACATAGCCTACGACCCCCGAGATCGCGGCGCAGAGTGCAGTCAGATAGCCTTTTAACGTGCGCAACCCCATCATGTTGCTGGCAATGGAAAGCAGCATGAACGCCGTGACGAAAATGGTCGACGCGTAGACCACGGACAAAGCGAGTATCTCGAAGATACGGCGAATAGGAATGGTCCAGCCATGTTTCAACGTCATCGACCTGGAGTTGCGCGCATACCCCAAGGTGAACGAGATGACTCCACATCCCGCGGTGATTCCGGCACACACGGTGAACAGGCGTTGGGTGACACGCCAGATGGCGGGAGCGAATTGCAGATATAGGTCCATGGCGATCCATGCAAGAGTGGCGCATGCCATGAAGGAAATGATGCCTGAAGCCTCGGCTTGCTGATGACGTCCCATGCGCGTTCCCTCCAGTATTTGCCATTCTAGCCTGTCGTTGTCCTACCATACGCTACAATAGAAACTCGTGTTCACCTGCCACGTGCGGGAGTGCATGAACGGGCTGTAGCGCAGTTTGGTAGCGCGTCTGCTTTGGGAGCAGAATGTCGCAGGTTCAAATCCTGTCAGCCCGACAAAAAGCCCGGAGTTCCAATGGTTTTGCCACTTGGAATTCCGGGCTTCAATGATTGTGCGCACAAAAGAAACTCAGATGCCACACATGTTGTAGTCGGCGCTCAGATCATTCATGGCATGCAGGATCTTGTATGTGTAGACCAACGGCCCGACGATGATCAACGTGCCGAGAACGCTCCATAGCCAGTATGTCGCGGCCGTCACGGTCACCGGCAAATGCCGGGCGGCCTGTTCGGTGCCGATTCGAGCGCTGAGACGATGGTTCCAGACAAGCCAGCCGATGCCGAAAGTCAGCCAGCCGACAATGAAGAACATGAGGCAATAGTGCATGGTGCGCTTGCCGTCGCGACGCGTGGCGATCAGGTTCAAGGTTTCCCCAACCTCACTCATCTGCCAAATGTCGTAGATGCCGAAAGTGATGAGACCAAGCAGCACGAATTTGAGCAGGCCGCGTTTGGTACGCAACGCCGTTCCCGCCGGAACGGGAACCGGAGCCATTGGCTGAGGCTGTTGAGCGGCAGGCGGATAATATTGCTGTGATGCGGACGCGTAGAGCTGCGGCTGCGGCACGGCCGCATTCGGTTGTTGGGGTTGCGGCACAGGCACATATGGCTGTGGTTGCTGTGGCGATGTCATATTCTCTTCTTTCTTCTATGCGCTCGTTTCTTCTATGCGCTCGCTCTTCTCCACATTGAGGTGAAAAAGAACGGACGTCGTCAAAGGACGCCTACACGCAATGATGGGCAGATGGGGAAGGAGTTGTATAGTTTGCATCCCATATGGATACCAGCATGTCGCTGACGAGATGGACACGTCTTTTTCCGCAGGTTTTGGTTACCATGGGTCGCATGGAAGCACTTCAAGAGAACCTATGGCCGGCACCGTATGCCGGCAAACCGCTCAACGCCACTGTGGTGGTGCCGGGTAGCAAATCCCTGTCGAACCGGTATCTCATTCTCGCGGCTCTCGGATCGGAGCCGGTGCGTTTGGTAGGGCTGCTGCGCTCGCGTGACACCGAGCTGATGATGGAGGCGTTACGTGCGCTTGGCGTCCGCTGTGAGGTTGATGTCGAAACTGATACGACGGTAACGGTGACGCCGCCAGCGGATGGCCACTTCCATGGCAATGCGAAAATTTACTGCGGACTTGCCGGCACGGTGATGCGTTTCGTGCCGGGACTTGCGATGTTCGCCGATGGTCCCGTCGATTTCGATGGCGATGAGCAGGCATATGCCCGCCCGATGAAACCGGTGTTGGATGGCTTGCGGCAGTTGGGTGCGACCATTGAATACCACGGTGAAGAAGGCCGTCTGCCGTTCACAATCACTCCGCCCGCATTTGATTCGGCCGTGCGCGAAACGCCGAATGTGGTCTCCATCGATTCGTCCGGCTCTTCGCAGTTCATTTCCGGCCTGTTGCTGATCGGCTCGCGTGTGCCAGGCGGCCTTGAGCTGCACCATACGGGGAAAAAGACTCCAAGCCTGCCGCATATCCGAATGACGGTGGCCGATCTTAAAAGTGCTGGTGTGGATGCGATTGCAGATGAAGACGTTCATGTCTGGGGAGTCGCTCCGGGAACGGTTCAACTACCCGGACAGGTGACGGTCGAACCGGATTTGTCGAATGCCGCTCCGTTCCTGGGCGCCGCGTTGATCGCCGGCGGAACCGTGCGTGTGCCGCATTGGCCGGAAACCACCACGCAACCTGGTGGTTTGCTGCCGGGGTATCTTGAACGCATGGGAGCGCAAGTGTCTTTCCCGGAAAAGAACGGCATCCGTTATTGCGAAGTCACAGGTGGACATGCCATCAACGGTTTGGGTGATTTCGATCTGACCGCTGCCGGTGAAATCGCGCCATCGCTTGCTGCGATTCTGGCTTTCGCCGACAAACCGACCAATATGATCGGCATCGGCCATTTACGCGGACACGAGACGAACCGTCTTGAGGCGTTGGTCAATGAAATCACGCGTATTGGGGGAGAAGCTCGTGAATTGCCGGATGGATTGAAGATAACGCCCGTATCCGCGGGCTGCCTTCGACCGGCCGTGATGGAGACTTATGCCGATCATCGCATGGCCACGTTCGCTGCGATGCTTGGTTTGCGCATCAAAGGCATCCAAGTGGAGAACATCGCCGCCACGGCAAAAACCTTGCCGAATTTCGTGAATATGTGGAACGACATGCTTTCCTGACGGATGTATGAAAGAGATGTTGTGAAGGAGATTGTTCGATTCTAACGAGAGTGGACTCTTTTCGCCGCATAATGGGAGGGGCTTTCCGCGAGTAGTTCCGCGGGAAGCCCCTCCCATTACGTGTCTAAGCCTGCGGGCTCACTCCCATTCGATGGTTGCCGGCGGCTTGGAAGTGCAGTCAAGCACCACGCGGTTGATCTGACGGCATTCGTTGGTAATACGCGTCGAGATGGTGGCGAGCACGTCGTACGGGATACGCGACCAGTCGGCGGTCATGGCGTCTTCGGACGACACCGGACGCAACACGATTGGCGAGCCGTAGGTGCGTTCGTCACCCTGCACGCCCACGGAATGCACGTCGGCAAGCAGCACGACCGGGCACTGCCAGATGTCGCGGTCGAGGCCGGCCTTGGAAAGCTCCTCACGTGCGATGGCATCAGCTTCGCGCAGCAAGTCAAGACGTTCCTTGGTGATTTCGCCGATGATGCGGATGCCGAGACCCGGACCCGGGAATGGCTGACGCCAGACAATCTCATCCGGCAGACCGAGTTCGGTGCCAATGGCGCGCACCTCATCCTTGAACAGGGTGCGCAGTGGCTCGATGAGCTGGAATTTGATGTCCTTCGGCAGGCCGCCCACATTGTGGTGCGATTTGATGTTGGCCGCGCCATCGCCGCCGCCGGACTCTACGACGTCCGGATACAGCGTGCCCTGCACGAGGAATTTGACTTCCTTGCCGGAGGCACCGGCCTCTTCGATGACCTGACGCTGGGCCTTCTCGAACGTGCGGATGAACTTCTCTCCGATGATCTTGCGCTTCTTCTCCGGCTCGCTCACACCCTTCAGGGCGGTGAGGAAGTCTTCGGAGGCGTCCACGGCGATGAGCTTGATGCCGGTGGCCTCGACGAAATCATGTTTGACCTGCTCGGCCTCGCCCTTGCGCAGCAGACCGTGGTCCACGAACACGCAGGTGAGCTGCTCGCCGATGGCCTTATGCACCAGAGCCGCCGCGACGGCGGAGTCGACGCCGCCGGACAGGCCGCAAATCACCTGGGCGTCGCCGACCTTCTCGCGGATTTTCTTGACCTGGTCCTCGATGATGTTGGACGCGTTCCAGTTATCGCCGAGGCCGGCGCACTTGTGCAGGAAGTTCTCGATGAGCTTCTGGCCCATCGGAGTGTGCTTGACTTCCGGATGCCACTGCACGCCGTACAGTTTGCGGGACTCGTCCTGCATGGCGGCGACCGGTGCGCCTTCGGTGTGGGCGAGCACTTCGAAGCCTTCCGGCGCGGTCTTGACGGCCACGCCATGGCTCATCCACGTGCTTTGCTCTGCGGGAGAGCCGTCGAGCAGACCCTCCGCCTTGTCGATGGTGGTTTCCGTTTTGCCGTATTCGCCCAGGGCGGCCTTGTCGACATCCGCGCCCAACGCGTATGCCATGGCTTGGAAGCCGTAGCAGATGCCGAGCACCGGAACGCCCGCGTCGAACAGCTTCTTGTCGACGCGCGGAGCGCCCGGTTCGAACACGGAAGCGGGGCCACCGGACAGGATGATGGCCTGCGGATCCTTGGCCAGCATCTCATCGACCGGCATGGAATGCGGCACGAGCTCCGAATAAACATTGGCCTCACGCACGCGACGTGCGATCAGCTGGGCGTACTGGGCTCCGAAATCGACAACGAGCACAGGACCTGCAGCCATAACACTCTCCCTTTAATATGAGGTATCAAGAAACGAACAATACTAACTGCTCTATTGTGACGTTGCAAGGAGACATTGGAAACACGTGAACGGAGAATGAACGAATCTCACAATTGCTTACTCCCACCTACTCAACACGCCGCGTGTGTATCTAGGGAAACGAACGTGGGAAACATGTGTTAACCGACTAAAAACGTTGATTTTGAGCCGTTTTTCAATCTTTTTGATAGAGTGTGAAGTACGCACAAAAATCTCGATAAAAGCACACATTTGCGTACAGAAAAATAACAATTGAACACACAGTCGCAAAAAAACAGCAAAAAGTCGAACCGCGCTCGTAATATGTGCAAGTGACTGGAAATGAGGCATACCGCGTAACCGCAAGGTTTTAGGCATGGCTCATGACCTAAGGAAATAAACAATCGCACATCACAGTGCAGGAGTACAGGAGTACACATGACGAGTCCTGTTATTGGCACCCCTTGGAAGAAGCTGAACGCTCCGGTTTCCGAGGAAGCTATCGAAGGCGTGGATAAGTACTGGCGCGCAGCCAACTACCTCTCCATCGGCCAGATCTATCTGCGTAGCAACCCGCTGATGAAGGAGCCTTTCACCCGCGAAGACGTCAAGCACCGTCTGGTCGGTCACTGGGGCACCACCCCGGGCCTGAACTTCCTCATCGGCCACATCAACCGTCTCATTGCTGATCACCAGCAGAACACTGTGATCATCATGGGCCCGGGCCACGGCGGCCCGGCTGGTACCGCTCAGTCCTACCTGGACGGCACCTACACCGAGTACTTCCCGAACATCACCAAGGATGAGGCTGGCCTGCAGAAGTTCTTCCGCCAGTTCTCCTACCCGGGTGGCATCCCGTCCCACTACGCTCCGGAGACCCCGGGCTCCATCCACGAAGGCGGCGAGCTGGGTTACGCCCTGTCCCACGCCTACGGCGCTGTGATGAACAACCCGAGCCTGTTCGTCCCGGCCATCGTCGGCGACGGTGAAGCTGAGACCGGCCCGCTGGCCACCGGCTGGCAGTCCAACAAGCTCATCAACCCGCGCACCGACGGTATCGTGCTGCCGATCCTGCACCTCAACGGCTACAAGATCGCCAACCCGACCATCCTGTCCCGCATCTCCGACGAAGAGCTCCACGAGTTCTTCCACGGCATGGGCTATGAGCCGTACGAGTTCGTCGCTGGCTTCGACAACGAGGATCACCTGTCGATCCACCGTCGTTTCGCCGAGCTGTTCGAGACCGTCTTCGACGAGATCTGCGACATCAAGGCCGCCGCTCAGACCGACGACATGACTCGTCCGTTCTACCCGATGATCATCTTCCGTACCCCGAAGGGCTGGACCTGCCCGAAGTTCATCGACGGCAAGAAGACCGAGGGCTCCTGGCGTTCCCACCAGGTGCCGCTGGCTTCCGCCCGCGATACCGAGGCCCACTTCGAGGTCCTCAAGAACTGGCTCGAGTCCTACAAGCCGGAAGAGCTGTTCGACGAGAACGGCGCCGTGAAGCCGGAAGTCACCGCCTTCATGCCGACCGGCGAACTGCGCATCGGTGAGAACCCGAACGCCAACGGTGGCCGCATCCGCGAAGAGCTGAAGCTGCCGAAGCTGGAAGACTACGAGGTCAAGGAAGTCGCCGAGTACGGCCACGGCTGGGGCCAGCTCGAGGCCACCCGTCGTCTGGGCGTCTACACCCGCGACATCATCAAGAACAACCCGGACTCCTTCCGTATCTTCGGACCGGATGAGACCGCTTCCAACCGTCTGCAGGCCGCTTACGACGTCACCAACAAGCAGTGGGACGCCGGCTACCTGTCCGCTCAGGTCGACGAGCACATGGCTGTCACCGGCCAGGTCACCGAGCAGCTTTCCGAGCACCAGATGGAAGGCTTCCTCGAGGGCTACCTGCTGACCGGCCGTCACGGCATCTGGAGCTCCTATGAGTCCTTCGTGCACGTGATCGACTCCATGCTGAACCAGCACGCCAAGTGGCTCGAGGCTACCGTCCGCGAGATTCCGTGGCGCAAGCCGATCTCCTCCATGAACCTGCTCGTCTCCTCCCACGTGTGGCGTCAGGATCACAACGGCTTCTCCCACCAGGATCCGGGTGTCACCTCCGTCCTGCTGAACAAGTGCTTCAACAACGATCACGTGATCGGCATCTACTTCCCGGTGGATTCCAACATGCTGCTCGCTGTGGCTGAGAAGTGCTACAAGTCCACCAACAAGATCAACGCCATCATCGCCGGCAAGCAGCCGGCCGCCACCTGGCTGACCCTGGACGAAGCTCGCGCCGAGCTCGAGAAGGGTGCTGCCGAGTGGAAGTGGGCTTCCAACGTGAAGTCCAACGATGAGGCTCAGATCGTGCTCGCCGCCACCGGTGATGTTCCGACTCAGGAAATCATGGCCGCTGCCGACAAGCTGGACGCCATGGGCATCAAGTTCAAGGTCGTCAACGTGGTTGACCTGGTCAAGCTGCAGTCCGCCAAGGAGAACAACGAGGCCCTCTCCGATGAGGAGTTCGCTGAGCTGTTCACCGAGGACAAGCCGGTCCTGTTCGCTTACCACTCCTATGCCCGCGATGTGCGTGGTCTGATCTACGATCGCCCGAACCACGACAACTTCAACGTTCACGGCTACGAGGAGCAGGGCTCCACCACCACCCCGTACGACATGGTTCGCGTGAACAACATCGATCGCTACGAGCTCCAGGCTGAAGCTCTGCGCATGATTGACGCTGACAAGTACGCCGACAAGATCAACGAGCTCGAGGCCTTCCGTCAGGAAGCCTTCCAGTTCGCTGTCGACAACGGCTACGATCACCCGGATTACACCGACTGGGTCTACTCCGGTGTCAACACCAACAAGCAGGGTGCTATCTCCGCTACCGCCGCAACCGCTGGCGATAACGAGTGAGCCTAGGCTATTTGGCCTGATTGCTTGATAAAAGCCCCAAGGGATTGTTCCCTTGGGGCTTTTTCGTATTACGGTGCGATATGCTTGGCTTAAAACAGCAAAACCGCTAGCGCGTGTCAGTTACCGTTTGCACATTACAATTGCTCATTGTGCGAACGATGCGGTATCGCACCCGAATAATGCGAAGTACATAGGAGACACCGTGAGTTTTACCAGCGTCACCATCATCAGTCCCGAAGCGGCTAACGGCCGTAATGTTGTCGCCCTTGGAGTCACCAAGACACTTGCCGCAGCCGGCAAGACCGGAGTGTTCCGTCCGGCGGTCTGCAGAAAAGACACCTTCACGGACGTGCTGATCGAAGCTTCCAATGCCGGTTTGAGCCGGGAACAGTCCGTCGGCGTGTGCCCCAAGCGCGCTCGTAACGATAAGGAAGGTTCGCGGGCGGATATCGTTGCGGCCTACACCCAAGCCGTAGAAACAGCCCGACCGGATGCCATGGTGATTGTCGGCACCGACAGGTCAGCAGTCAATGATCCCGCGATGTTCTCTTTCAACGCTGACGTCGCGGCAGACCTCCAATCGCCGGTCCTGCTGGCCGTATGCACTATCGAACGCACACCGGAACAAGTCAAAAGCACGGTTGAGGCATCCACCAAGGTCATCGAAGACGCCGGGAGCAAAGTCGTCGGCGTGTTCATTACTGGGTGTGACGACACGCAGCCGAATCCACTCAAAGCATGCTTCGTCGACTACCCGGTGCCGGTGTGGACGCTACCTGCCGTCGATTTCAACGACGATGACGCCATCAGCAAGGCAGACGAAGCGTTCGCGACGAACGTCGACGCCGTGGAACTGACCGTGGCACTCGAATCGCCATTCGACGCCCCGACCACACCCTATGCTTTCCAATACGGTCTGCTGGGCAAGGCGAAGGCGGACAAGAAGACCATCGTGCTGCCGGAGGGCAACGAGGATCGCATCATCAAAGCCGCCGATTATCTGCTGGAGCGCGACATCGTCGATCTGATCATCGTCGGAGACGAAAACGCCATTCTCGCCCGCGGCCAGGAATTGGGATTGAAATCGCTTGGCAAGGCGAAATTCCAAGCCAAGGATGATGAAACGGTGCTGGAACCCATGGTGGCGAAGCTGTGCGAGCTGCGCGCCAAGAAAGGCATGACCGAAGAGCAGGCGCGCAAACAGCTGGCCGATGACAGCTATTTCGGCACCATGCTTGTGGTGATGGGCATGGCGGACGGTCTCGTGTCCGGTTCCGTCAACTCCACGGCCAATACCGTGCGTCCGGCCCTGCAGGTCATCAAGACCAAGCCAGGAACGTCGCTGGTCTCCGGAGCGTTCCTGATGTGTTTCAAGGACCATGCCGCCGTGTTCGCCGACTGTGCCATCAACCTTAACCCCAATGCCGAGCAGCTCGCCGAAATAGCAATCCAATCCGCCGAAACGGCCAAGGCGTTCGGCCTTGAACCGAAGGTGGGCATGCTGTCCTATTCCACGCTGGGCTCCGGAAAAGGACCCGACGTCGACCTCGTCGAGGAAGCCACCACCATCGTCAAAGACAAGGCTCCCGACCTTGCGGTGGTCGGATCGATCCAGTTCGACGCGGCATGGTCTCCGACCGTGGCCGCGACCAAAGCCAAGGGCGATCCGGTGGCGGGCCATGTCAATGTGTTCGTATTCCCGGATCTGTGCGCGGGCAACATCGCATACAAGGCGGTACAGCGTTCCTCGGGAGCGGCCGCCGTCGGGCCGGTGCTGCAGGGTCTCAACCGCCCGGTGAACGATCTGAGCCGTGGCGCCACGGTCCAGGACATCATCAACACCATCGCCCTGACCGCCATCGAGGCCCAGTAATCGGGCATTTTGTAGCAAGCAACGAGTAATCTAAGGTTTTGGAAAGTCGCGTAAGCGGCACATCGATTAACACATGGAGGATGCCCACAATGGCGAAAACCGTCCTTGTCATCAATTCCGGTTCCAGCTCTATCAAGTATCAGCTGGTTGATCTTGAAACCGGCGAAGGTATCGCTTCCGGTCTGGTCGAGAAGATCGGCGAGCCGGTTGACGGTCATTACAAGCACGAGTACAACGGCGAGAAGCATGAGCTCGAAGAGCCGATTCACGACCATGAGCAGGGTCTGAAGCGCGTGCTCGGCTTCTTCGACGAGTTCGGCCCGAAGCTCGCCGACGCAGGCATCGTGGCCGTCGGCCATCGCGTGGTGCAGGGTGGTTCCATCTTCCCGAAGCCGGCTCTGGTCAACGACAAGACCATCGGCCAGGTCAAGGACCTCGCCGTGCTCGCCCCGCTGCACAACGGTCCGGAGGCCAAGGGCGCTGAGGTCATGCGCTCCCTGCTGCCGGATGTTCCGCAGATCTTCGTGTTCGATTCCTCCTTCTTCTTCCAGCTGCCGAAGGCTTCCAGCACCTACGCGCTGAACAAGGAAGTCGCCCAGCAGTACCATATCCGCCGTTACGGCGCCCATGGCACCTCCCACGAGTTCATCTCCTCCGTCGTGCCGTCCGTCATCGGCAAGCCGGCCGAAGGCCTCAAGCAGATCGTGCTGCACATCGGCAACGGTGCTTCCGCCTCCGCCGAAATCTCCGGCAAGCCGGTTGAGACCTCCATGGGTCTGACCCCGCTGGAAGGCCTCGTGATGGGTGGCCGTACCGGCGACATCGATCCGGCCGTCGTCTTCCACCTGATTCGCAACGCCCACATGAGCGTGGACGAACTGGACACCCTGTTCAACAAGCGTTCCGGCATGATGGGTCTGACCGGCTTCGGCGACCTGCGTGAAGTGCATCGTCTGGTCGAAGAGGGCAACGAGGACGCCAAGCTGGCTCTCGACATCTACGTGCACCGCATCGTCGGCTACATCGGCAACTACACCGCTCAGATGGGTGGCGTCGACGTGATCACCTTCACCGCAGGCGTTGGCGAGAACGATGACGTCGTGCGCAAGATGGTCTGCGACAAGCTCGCTCCGTTCGGCGTCAAGTTGGATGAGGAGAAGAACGCGACCCGTTCCAAGGAACCGCGCATCATCTCCACCCCGGATTCCGCAGTCACCATCTGCGTCATCCCGACCAACGAGGAGCTGGCCATCGCCCGCAAGTCCGCCGCCATCGCAGAAGAAGGCAAGGACTCCTACGGCAACGTCTTCTCCAAGTGAGTGACGTGTCACGTTTCGGCTGGTAGAGGAACGTGACGGCAAACGGTATGAATCTGCGCCGCCGTGCCTGATAATCGATATCATCGGTCAATCAGGCACGGCGGCGCAGTGCGTTGGGCCCCCCTTTCCGCGATTCGCAAGGGATTGCTTGGTAGTACGATACGACAGGTTGCACTGTACCGTGCAATGATGTAAGAGAGAACGGTTGGTTATTCGTGGCTGCTAAACGACGTTTCGTCGGTTTGGACGGGCTTAAAGGCATAGCCCTTATTGCGATTGTGCTGTATCACTGCGATGAGCTTTCGCTTCAAGGCGGGTTTTTCGGTGTGGATGTGTTCTTCACCATCTCCGGTTTCCTGATTTTCTCATCGCTGCTCAATCGTATCGATTCAGGTAAAGGCTTGGAACTGGGGGAGTACTTCCTCAAACGGTTCCGCCGGATTTATCCCGCGCTGTTTGCTCTTATCCCGATTTCGGTGACGTTGGCATGGCTGGTGAACCGCGACATGCTTGTCGGCATCCGGAACCAGATCATGACCGTGCTTCTGGGATGCTACAACTGGTATGCCATCAGCAGCGGAGCCAGCTATTTCTCCCAGATGAACCCTGACATATTCCGTCACCTATGGTTCATGTCGTTGCTCATGCAGTTTTATCTGATCGCTCCATTCGTGGTTTTGCTGCTGCGAAAAATCATCATCAGATGGGCTCCGGTATGCATACTGACAGCCCTTGCCGGAGCAAGCGCGGTATCCATGGGACTGCTATACCACTCTGGCGCTGACCCCACACGTGTGTATTTCGGCACCGACACGCACGCCATGGGCCTATGGCTCGGTGCCGCGCTGGCTTGGATACTGCCGATTCTCAGACATGAGCATGGGCGAGCCAATGAATCGCGGATAATGGAACGATTCCATAAGATATGGATTCAATTCGGCCCGATAGTTGCCTTTGGCTCATTGCTGGCATTGCTGTGGATGATGCGGCATATCACTCAAGGCCCAGCGGCGTTCCATGGCGGTATCTTCGTCGCCTCCGTGCTTGCTGTGGTGCTGATCGCAGGAACCATACCATTCGGATCCTGGATGCAGGATCTGCTTGTGTTCAAGCCGCTTGCCGCTTTGGGTCATTATTCGTATGGCATTTATCTGTGGCATTGGCCATTATGGCTGCTGCTGAGGTCCCTGCTGCCCCAGTGGGGCGCATGGCATGCCGACAGGCTGCTGGCCTTCACCTTCATCCTCACCGTGCTGTTCGCGTTCGCATCTTGGCGGCTGTTCGAGAAGCCAGTCGCTCGTGCGGGATTCATCGCGTTGATTCGTCCGATCAGTGGAGACGAAGCCGAGCATTGCGGCCGTCTGATATCCACGGTCGTGGTGCTGGCATGCTCATGGAGCTTCTGCGGATACGCTGTGGCGACGGCACCGGAACAAACCAGTGTGGCGCAATCCTTGGGTATCAGCGCCAGGCTGTTGCAGCAACGCAATCATGCCGCTTTGGAACGACGCAGAACACCGATGCCAAGGAAGCCACGGCATAAGATGCCGGATGGTTCGCAAATGGCCGCCATCGGAGATTCGGTGATGCTGGCGTCCAGCAAAGGATTGCGGGACACGTTCCCCAACATCATTGTGGATGCCGAAGTCTCACGGTCGATGGCGAAGGGACAGGGTCTTGTCGATCAATTGAAAGCGCAAGGGAATCTGCGCCCCTGGGTCTTGGTGGGACTTGCCACCAACTCCGTGGTGACCAATGATCAGCTTGACGATCTGCTGAATGATGTCGGCCCCGATCATGTGCTGGTGCTCATTAACGCGCACGCTCCCGTTTCATGGGTTCCTGGCACCAATGCCGTGTTGAAGCAATTCGCCGCGGCGCATTCCAACAACGTCGTACTGGTCGATTGGGACGGGACCATTTCCCAGCATGCTGACGAACTTGCCGGAGATGGCATCCATCCGGGAATGTCCAATACGATCTACGCGCAGGCGGTCAAGGATTCAATTGCCGCTTGGATCAAGCAAGGGCACTGATTGATGCGTTGACGACTTCCATACGAGGTCCGCCACATGCCGTCGCATATGAATGATCCCCATTCCGTGGAAATCGGAATGGGGATCATTCATATGCGGACGATGCCGATATTAGGGAAATCAGGCCTCCTGATGCTGAGGAGCGGACAGGAAGTGCTCCTCGCTAGGCAGAACGGCGTTGAGAATCACAGCCACCACGAACGACACCGCGATGCAGTTGGAAGCGAAGATGGACTGGAACAGCGCCGGGAAGTTGGCGAAAATGTCGCCGACCTGGGTGAAACCGATGCCAATGGTCAGGCTCAACGCGGCGATGGTGATGTTGCGCTGCGTGTAACCGGCCTCGGAAATCATCTGGAATCCGGACAGGATGATATTGCCGAACATCATGATGGTGCAGCCGCCAAGCACAGCCTGCGGCAGGGAGTTGAAGACCTCTGCAACGGCCGGAACGAAGCTGGCGAGCACCAAAATCAGACCGCCGGAAAGAATCACCTTGCGGTTGACCACCTTGGTCATCGCCACCAGACCGATGTTCTGCGCGAACGAAGTCAATGGCAGGCAGCCGAACAAACCGGACACGGAGGAGATTAAGCCGTCGCCGGCAATAGCTCCGGCGGTTTCCTTGTCGGTGGGTTGACGGTCGAGACCGACCTTGGTAAGCGCCGCTGTGTCGCCCAACACCTCAACCGAGGAAACGACATACAGCAGAGCGAAGGAGATAATCGCACCCGGATCAAACTCAAGCTTGAACGGCATGAAATGCGGCACCGACACGACCTGCAGATTGGCGAAACCGGAGAAATCGACCTTTCCCATGAAAATCGCGACCACATAGCCCACGACAAGGCCGAACAGCACGGAAAGCTGCTTGGCGGTGCCCTTCATGAGCAGCTGGAACGCAAGGCAAGCCACCAGCGAAATCAGGCCAAGCGTCAGATTCTGCCAGCTGCCGAAATCCTTCGCGCCGGAACCGCCGCCGAAGCTCGTGGCGCCGACGGACAGGAGCGAAAAACCAATCGAGGTGACGACAATCGCGGAAACGATCGGCGGGACGAAACGACGCCAATACTTGGCCGTCAAACCAAGCACGACCTCCAACAGGCCGCCAAGCACCACGGCGCCGGCGACTGCGCCATAACCCTGATGCTGCGCGATCGACATGGCGGCCGCGACGTAGGTGAAGGAAATGCCGGTGACCATCGGCAGACGGGAACCAATCAGCCACACACCGTACAGCTGCAGGCAGGTGCCGAGACCTGCGACCAGCAGGCCGGCCTGAATGATGGCGGCGGACTGCGCGGCATCCATCTTGGCGGCCGTGGCCACCAGGAAGATAGGCGCGAGATTCGCCACGAACATGGCCATGACGTGCTGCAGGCCGAACGGAATGCCCTTCCAGAACGACACCGGTGCGTCAAGACTGCTCAACGCCTCAAAAGACACGCCTTTTTTAGTGTCTTTTGCCTTCGTCTTTTTTTCGGTTTTCTCTGTGTTCTTCTCTTCGCTCAACTGTTACATCCTCTCTTATAATCGTTTGAGCGTGCTGAAAAAAATCAGGAGCGGAATTCGATGGTGCCGTTTTCCGGATCCATCGATTCGACGATTGCCAGGGAATCGACGTCGTACCCTTCCTCACGCAGCTGGTCGCCACCGCCTTGGAAGCCCTTTTCCACTGCGATGCCGATGCCTTCCACAGTGGCTCCGGCCTCATGGCATAGCTCGATCAGGCCTTTTAACGCCTTGCCGTTGGCAAGGAAATCGTCGATCAGCAGCACGTGGTCACCTTCATTGAGATAGCGCTTGGACACGATGACAGGGAACTCCTTCTGCTTGGTGAAGGAATACACGGTGGTCGTGTACTGGTCGCCGTCAAGATTGATGGACTGCGCCTTCTTGGCGAACACCACCGGGACATTGCCGAAATGACGGGCCACGACACAGGCGATGCCAATGCCGGAAGCCTCAATGGTCAGAATCTTATCGATGGTCTTGCCCTTGAAATGCTCGGCCCAAGCGGCGCCCATATGGTCGAACAGCTCGACATCGCACTGATGGTTGAGGAACGCGTCCACTTTCAGCACATTGCCGGGTTTGACGGTACCCTGCTGCACAATGCGCTCTTCAAGCTCCTTCATGAAACCCCTTAATCTTGTCGGCCGCGAAAGCGGCATCAGATGATGGCATACGGCGAGCCGTATATAGGAGTTCAGCATACGCGCCCCAATTGACCGTGCGAGTCGGACCCCTGACCTGCTCATGTGATAAACATGAATGCTGCGAACAAATGTTTGAATATGAGCGTGCGCGAAGAAAAGAGGAATCGGTGGAACAGAGCATGGGACCTGTGATGTGCGATCCGCGGAGCCTGATAGAGGGACTCAACCCCCAACAGGAAGAAGCGGTGAAATACTACGGCCAGGCATTGCTCATCGGCGCCGGCGCAGGCTCAGGCAAGACCCGTGTGCTGACACGTCGCATCGCATGGCTGCTGGCGCATGGCTTCTGGGCAAGCAGCATCCTCGCCATCACCTTCACCAACAAGGCGGCCGCGGAAATGCGTGAACGTCTCGTGACTTTGGTCGGGCCGGAAGCCGAACATATGTGGATCTCCACCTTCCACTCCGCCTGCGTACGCATCCTACGCCGCGACGGCAAGGAAATCGGCCTTAAATCGGGCTTCTCGATTTACGACACCGCGGACAGCGAGCGACTGGTCAAACTGATCGCAGCCGACCTGAACATCGATACGAAGCGGTATACGCCACGCATGCTGCTGGGCAAGATATCCGACTGCAAGAACGCGTTGGTTTCCTGGAAAGACCAGCTGAAAAAAGCGAACTGCGATTACACCCCGGGACAGCGTGGATACCAGGTGAGCGCCGGCGACGTCGACGAACTGGTCGCCGTCGTCTACGCCGAATACCAGCATCGTCTGGCGCTCGCCAACGCAGTCGACTTCGACGATTTGATCATGCGCACCGTGGAATTGCTCCAAACCTGCCCGCAGGTGAGCGAATACTATCGGCACAGGTTCCGTTACATCTTCGTGGACGAGTATCAAGACACCAACCATGCCCAATATGTGCTCGTACGTGAATTGTCCGGCATCGATTCGGACGAACAGCCCGACCCGCAGGCGAGGGGAGCGGGCCGTGTGGGACCGAGCTGGATTACCGTGGTGGGTGATTCCGACCAATCCATCTACGCGTTCCGAGGTGCGGACATCCGTAACATCCAAGATTTCGAACAGGATTTCCCGAACGCCAAAACCATCATGCTCGAACAGAACTACCGTTCGACGCAGACCATCCTCGACGCGGCGAACGCGGTGATCGCGAAAAACGAAAACCGCAAGCCGAAGAAACTGTGGACGGCGCTTGGTCAAGGCGACAAAATCGTCGGCTATGCCGCCGACAACGCACAGCAGGAAGCCGGATGGATAGCGAACGAAATCGCACGAATCCACACCGAGGAAGACGTCGCTTACCGTGACATCGCCATCATGTACCGAGCCAACGCGCAGTCACGTTCGCTGGAAGAGGCCATGATCAACGCCAATCTGCCGTATCAGCTGGTCGGCGGCACCAAATTCTATGAACGTAGGGAAGTCAAGGACGCCATCGCGTATTTGCAGGCCATCGTGAATCCCGCGGATAATGTGAACGTGCGGCGTATCCTCAATGTGCCTAAACGAGGACTCGGCGCACGCGCGGAGGGATTGGTGGCCGGCTACGCGGACGCGCATGGCCTCACGTTCTTCGAATCCATTGAACATATGGACCAGATTGAAGGCATGACAGGCCGTACCACCAAACCGTTGGGCGCATTCCGTGATCTGATGCACGAGCTGGCCGATTTCGCCAAGGAACATGATTCGAAACCATCCGAAGTGGTGGCCGAAGTACTGGACAAAAGCGGTCTTCTGGAGGAATTGCAACGTTCCGAGGATCCGCAGGATGCTTCGCGTGTGGACAATCTTTCCCAGTTGCAGTCCGTGGCCGCCGAATTCGAGCAGAACACGCCGGATGCCACGTTGGCCGGTTTCCTGGAGACTACGGCATTGGTCGCCGACTCGGATCAGTTGCCGGGAGAGGGCGAGGATTCCGGCAAGGTCACGATGATGACCTTGCATACGGCAAAAGGTTTGGAATATCCGTATGTGTTTCTTACGGGTATGGAACAGGGCACGTTCCCGCACCAGCGTGCCATGGAGGACACCAGCGAGCTGTCCGAGGAGCGTCGTCTGGCATACGTGGGCATCACCCGTGCGAAGCGTCGGCTGTATGTGACCCGTGCGGCGGTGCGTGCCCAATGGGGGCAGGCCAATGACATGATGCCCAGCCAGTTCCTGGATGAGATTCCGGATGAACTCATCGATTGGAAACGTCGTGAGGCCGGTGTGGAGCGCATGCGCGCCAGCTGGGGAGATGACGACGAGTTCGGCGGGTGGGACGATGATGACGATTTCGGATCCACTTCCTTCGGCGGATCGATGTACGGATCGTCGACATACGGTTCCTCATCGTATGGTTCTGGTTCTCGCGGATCGCATCCCACTTATGGGTCGTCTCATGGATCGCACAGCTCGTATGGTTCCGGACGGTCCTCCTACGGCTCGGGAAGCCGCCGTTTCTCTGGCGGATCGCACTCTGGCTCGTCCTCATACGGTTCGTATGGCTCATCCCGGTCGTCATACGGCTCCGGCAAGCCCTCCGGCAAATCCGGTAAGGTCACCACGCGCCGCGCCAAGCCAAAGGATCTGACGAAATCGGCTCCGGCAAGTTCGTTGGACGGCAACAACGGATTGAGCATTTCGGATTTCCAGATAGGCGACAGAATCACCCATGACCATTACGGTTTGGGAAAGGTCATCGAAACGCAGGACAAGGGCGCGAATTCGGTGATCACCGTCGATTTCGGCACGGATGGCGTCAAACGATTGCTGCTTCGTGTGGCGCCTATTGAAAAGCTCTGACGTCTTTTTCCAATAGGCGCCCCTCGTGGCGGCGCCGTTGTGGGCTCATAACACGGATTGAGTGAAAAAACAAGTCTTTTCTTTCGGAGCATTTGTTGCGATAATCGGCGATGTTTGCTTTTCGAGAGGAAGAACCATGCCAAGAAAACTGTTCGCCGCGATATCGCAGATTGTTCTGGGCGCGCTGATTGCCATCGCCCCACAGACCTTCGCGCATGTGTGTGCCGTCAAAGACATGCCCATGGCATGCCACTACACCGCTCGGGTCGCTCTGGGACTGGGCGTCGTCATCGCATTGCTGGCAATAATCGGATTTTTCGCGCCAAGCCGGGTCAGGGCCGGATTGGATATCGCCAATGCCGTGCTGGGCGTGCTTGTCGTTCTGGTGCCGACCATGCTGGTAGGCGTATGCAGAGGCTCCATGATGCATTGCCATATGGTGACGATGCCGACGCTTATCGTATTGGGCGTGCTGCTGGCGGCGCTCGCAGCAGTCGCCGCATATCTCGATCTCAAGCCGGCAAAGCGTGGCTGACGTGCCGCATATCACCCTTGCGAAACTACCGCTGGCCAATCTGCGTCGCAAACCATTCCGCACTTCGGCGCTTGTCATTGTGGTCGTCATGCTCACTGTGGCGTTCTATGGAGGCGCGCTGCTTTCCATGAACCTGAACAACGGGTTGAACAGCATGCGGGAACGTATGGGCGCCGATCTGATGGTCACGCCGCAGAACACGAAAAACCAGGCTGAGGCGTTGCTCACGGGAAACTCTTCGAGCACGTTCTACTTCACCAATGACATTGGAGGCCAAATCGCCAAAGCGGACGGTGTGGGCGAAAGCACGGTGCAGACGTACATCTCCTCGCTTGCGGCAGCCTGCTGCGACGAAAAGGTGCAGATCATCGGCTTCAACCCCGACACCGACTTCGTCATCACTCCTTGGGTGGCTTCGCAATTCGACGGCACACTCCGTCGCGGCCAAATCATAGCAGGCGCCAGCATCAACGTGTCGGACAACAATACGGTCAAACTGTACGGTCATGAATTCCCCGTGGCCGCGCAACTGGCCGATACCGGAACGTCACTGGACAATTCCGTATTCGTGAACATGGACACGGTGCCGGATGTCGTTTCCTATTCCGCGCAGGTCGGACATGCCGCGATTCCTGAAGAATACGCCGGCAAAGCGGTATCCGCCGTGCTCGTCAAAGTCAAGGACGGATATTCCGCACAACAGGTCGCCTCGAATATCGCAAAAGCCACGGGGATCGAAAGTTTGGGATATGTGTATCCGGGCGGCATCACGGCTACGACGAAAACGAATCTCAAGGTGATCATCCGCTATGTGGCGGTGTTCATCACGGTGTTCTGGACTATGGGATTGGTCGTGATGTTGGCGGTGTTTTCGTCGGCTATGAACGAACGCAAGCGTGAATTCGCCGCGTACCGTATTCTCGGCGCCGATCGTGCGACCCTGGTGGGCATTATCGTCAAGGAATCGGCAACCATCGGAGCTATTGGAGGTGTGATCGGTGTGACCTGTACCTCGTTGGTCGTGTTTCCGTTCAGTGGTCTGATCGCTAAGGAACTTCAATTGCCGTATCTGCAGATTGGCGTCGGTAAAGTGGCGGTACTGATAGTCGTCGCTCTCCTGTTCGCCGTGCTTACGGGCCTGGTCGCATCCCTCGCCACAACGGTGCGTCTTTCCGCCCCACAGGCATACCTGACGCTGAGGGAGGGGGAGTGATGCCGGAACAGTCCATATTGGAGGTTCGTGGCCTTACCCGTGAATTCGTACGCCGAGGCAAACCTTTCCCCGCGGTGGATGATGTGAATCTCACGCTCGATCCAGGCGAATTCATGGCGATCGTCGGCCGATCCGGAAACGGCAAAAGCACTTTGCTCAATCTCGTCACGGGATTGCTGAAACCTACATCCGGTTCGATTCTGCTGGCCGGTAACGAGGTGACCACGTTAAACGACAAACAGATGTCGATTTTGCGCAACCGCACCATCGGCTTCGTCACGCAGATCCAGACACTATTGCCGAACCTCACCGCAATCGACAATGTGGTCCTTCCCGCAGTGCTGCATCGCAACCCGTCTCGGTATGAAACCGAAATCGATGAACGGACGAATGACGCACAATCACAGGAACAGACGGCGTCTTCCGTCGTGGTCGATGGCCTTCCCGACGTCATCCAACCAGCTTCGACGCAGATGGCTTCTTCATCTCAGCCCGACCATTTGACGCAACGCGCGCAACATCTGTTGGATCAACTGCTTGTAGGCGAGCTTGCGACATGCTATCCGAAGGAGCTCTCTGGCGGCGAGATGCGCCGCGTCTCCATCGCCCGAGCGTTGATGAACAAGCCGAAACTGCTGATCGCCGATGAACCGACAGGAGATCTGGATGCCGAAAGCGCCGCAATCGTCATGCGGCTGCTGCGGCAAGTAGCGGATGACGGTACCTCGGTGCTTATGGTTACCCATGATCCGGACACGCTTGCTTATGTGGACCATACCTATCGTATGGATAGGGGAGTGCTTACTCGGGCCTGACGTTTTTAAGACATGCCGATGTAGGTGAATCGGAGCATCTCGTCCGTCCCCCATGTGTATGATTAGCGATTGGTGTGCGCCCGGAAGGACGTATGCCGTCTGGAGTCTTAGCCCATCAGTGGGTCGGCGGCCATCCGTGGTGTTCTGCATTGCGGGTCAAGCCGTTCGCGCATTGCGCGAAGAAGCACTGGAGAGGCTGGCTCAGCGTATGCCGGACTTCGGCATACGTTCCGTTCAGACAACGACAGAACAAACAAAGGATTAAACCAATGACGAACGTTCAGCGTTCCCGCCGTCAGGTGCGTCTTTCCCGCGCCCTCGGCATCGCTCTGACCCCTAAGGCTCAGCGCATCTTCGAAAAGCGTCCGTATGCTCCTGGCGAGCACGGCCGCACCCGTCGCCGCACTGAATCCGATTACGCAGTGCGTCTGCGCGAGAAGCAGCGTCTTCGCGCCCAGTACGGCATCTCCGAGAAGCAGCTCCGCGCCGCTTACGAGAAGGGCACCCACACCGCCGGCCAGACCGGCAACGCCATGCTGACCGATCTTGAGACCCGTCTCGACGCTCTGGTCCTGCGTGCAGGCTTCGCCCGCACCACCGCCCAGGCTCGCCAGTTCGTGGTCCATCGCCACATCCTCGTCGATGGCAACATCGTCGATCGTCCGTCCTACCGCGTCAAGCCGGGCCAGACCATCCAGGTCAAGGCCAAGAGCCAGACCATGGTTCCGTTCCAGGCCGCTGCCGAAGGTGTGCACCGCGATGTGCTGCCGGCGGTTCCGGGCTACCTGGACGTCAACCTGCCTTCCCTGAAGGCCACCCTGACCCGCAAGCCTGAAGCCGAGGAGATCCCGGTGCAGGTCAACATCCAGTACGTGGTCGAATTCTACGCCCGCTGATCTGGATTACCATACTGTAAGAACATACAGTTTAAGGACATACAGCGAAAGCCTCGCAGCCGTTACGGTTGCGAGGCTTCTCGTTTTTTATGGCGTTTCCGGCGGCATGTCGTTTGGCTGATTCCACAGGTACCATGGAAACCATGTTGCTTCATCTTCATCTGGTCCGTCACGGACAGACGTTTTTCAACCGATATAACAGACTCCAGGGATGGTCGAATTCCCCGTTGACCGATGCGGGACTTGCCGATGCGGACAAGGCCGCTGCCAAACTCCGGGACATTGAGTTCGCCGCGGCATACTGCTCCGACACCACACGCGCCCAGGTGACGGCACAACGGATCCTCGATGCGAACGAAGCCGCAGGACACGTTCGTCCGTCACTGGTCAGCGACATGCATTTCCGTGAGCAGTTCTACGGTTATTTCGAGGGACAGGACATGTCCGTCGCATGGACCGCTGCCGGTGGTCCCCATGGTGCGAAGAACTACAACGACATCGTCCGCAAATACGGGCTTGCCGCCACCCGCGACTTTCTCAAAGAAGCCGATCCGTTCCATGACGCCGAATCCGATAACGAGTATTGGCATCGTGTGGAGGACGGCTTCGCTTTGATTGCGGACAACCCTCGGCTTAAGAACGGCGACCACGTGCTGCAGATCTCCCACGGCAATACATTGTTGAGCCTTATGCACCGATTCGCCCCGGAAGGATACGATTTGAGCGAACGTCCGGCCAACGGTTCGGTGACCTGCCTTGATTTTGACACGAACGAACCCATGGACCGCGCGGTGAGTGTGGTCTCGTACAACCAGTGAACGTATTTGCCACAGTCGTGGCTTTTTACTAGTCTTATGCGGGTATTGTGTTCGCGGGCAACCGTGGAGCTGAAAAGAGGTACAAGATGGGTGTTGGAGAGATCGCCGGTCTGATTGCGGCAATTGCATTCGCGGTGCTTGCCGGTTTCATGATCTACCCGCTGATCCGTCTCGGCAAATTGTTCGACCAGATCGCGCAGACCGTCAAAGACACCGGAGACCATGCGATTCCGGCGCTTGACGAGGGCGTGACCACGGTGCAGCAGGTGAACAAGTCCCTGGAGGATGTCAACAAGATCTCCGCCGCGGCGTCCACCACGGCCAATAATGTCGGCGCGCTGACTGATCTATATGGATCGTTCTTGGGCAAGCCCGTCATCAAGGTTGCGTCCGCCACCTATGCGTTGAAGTCCACTGTGCAGTCTTTCTTGGCTAAGAGAGACGTCAATCACGCGGCAGGCAATAAGGGGGAGTGATGTTCAAGCGTCTTTTCTGGGTCTCCATCGGCGTGGGCATCGGTGTCGTCGCTGTCACAAAAGCGCAGGCATACGTTAAAGCCAACACACCGGACACCGCCCGCCAATTCCTGCTTGGTCCCGACCAGGACCATGTGACCATGCGCACGCTTGAAGGTCTGGTCAATGAGTTCAATGCCACGCGTCGAGCCCGCGAGGCTGAACTTAACAGCAAATATGCGGCGCGGAACGAGTAGTCGTTTTCCGCCCGACAGATACGCTCAAGCAACCAATCACACGTTTGGAAGGCATCAGGCCTCCAACAACAAAGGAGCTCAAATCCACATGCGCACTTCTGAAATCGCGAAGCGCTTTCTTGACTATTTCGAACAGCACGATCATCTTGTCGTTCCTTCGGCATCGTTGATTTCTCCGAACCCGACCACTCTGTTCACCATCGCTGGCATGGTCCCGTTCATCCCGTACCTCATGGGTGAGCAGACCCCGCCGAAGCACCGCATGGCTTCCAACCAGAAGTGCGTGCGTACTCTGGACATCGACGAGGTCGGCAAGACCACCCGTCACGGCACGTTCTTCCAGATGCTTGGCAACTTCTCCTTCGGTGATTACTTCAAGGAGGAGGCCATCCACTATGCGTATGAGCTGCTGACCACCCCGCAGGACAAGGGCGGCTACGGCTTCGATCCGGAGAAACTGTGGATGACCACTTTCACCGACGACGAGGAAGCCCGCTCGATGTGGAAGAACGAAGGCGTCGATCCTGAACATATCCAGATCATGGGTATGGAAGATAACTTCTGGACCACCGGTGGCCCTGGCCCTGGCGGTCCGTGCTCCGAAATCTATGTAGACCGTGGTCCAAAGTACGGTGTCGAAGGCGGCCCGATCGCCGACGAGAACCGTTACATTGAGATTTGGGATCTCGTGTTCGAAAACTACGAGGTCGACAACGTCAAGTCCAAGACCGACCTGCATATCGTCGGCGAGCTTGAGAACAAGAACATCGATACCGGCGCCGGTCTGGAACGTCTCGCCTATCTGATGCAAGGCAAGCAGAACATCTATGAGACCGACGAGGTCTTCCCGGTCATCGAAGCCGCGCAGAAGCTTTCCGGCCGCACCTACGGCGATGACGAGGCCATGGACGTGCGTTTCCGTATCGTGGCCGACCACGTGCGTTCCGCGCTGATGATCATGTCCGACGGCGTCCGTCCGTCCAACAACGGCCGTGGCTATGTGCTGCGCCGCCTGCTGCGTCGAACCGTCAAGGCCATGCGCGAGCTCGGCGTGACAGAGCCGGTCATGCCGACCTTGCTGCCGACCTCCAAGGCCGCGATGGAACCGAGCTATCCGGAGCTTAACGACACCTTCCACGACGTGTCCGAAGCCGCCTACGGTGAGGAGGACGCGTTCCGCCGCACGCTCGAATCCGGCACCGAGATCTTCGACATGGCCGTGACGAAGGCCAAGCAGGGCGGCTCGGACCTCGTGTCCGGCGAGGATGCCTTCAAGCTGCACGACACTTACGGCTTCCCGATTGAAATCACGCTCGAAATGGCCGCCGACCAGGGCGTGAAGGTGGATGAAGCCAAGTTCCGCGAGCTGATGGCCGAACAGAAGAGCCGTGCCCGTGCGGACGCGCTGAAGAAGCGCCACAACGTGGATTTGTCCGTCTATGACGACTTCAAGAAGACCCTGCTCCAGCCGATCGACTTCCTTGGCTACACCGACATGTCCGCACGTGCCAAGGTTCTGGGCATCATGCAGGAGGGCAAGGGTTCCGTTCCCGCCGTCACCGGCCCGGCCAACATCGAGGTCATCCTCGACCGCACGCCGTTCTACGCGCAGGCCGGAGGCCAGCTCGCCGATCAGGGCGAGATTCTGTCCGACGATGGCGCGGTGCTTGAGGTCGACGACGTGCAGAAGCCGATCAAGGACCTTATCGTCCACCAGTGCCGTCTGACCGAAGGCACGCTGGTTGTGGGCGCCGAAGTCAACGCGAACATCGATCTCGAGCGCCGTGGAGCCATTGCACGTTCCCACACCGCCACCCACATGGTGCACAAGGCGCTGCGTGAGGAACTTGGTCCGCAGGCCACCCAGCGTGGCTCCGAAGACGCTCCGAACCGTCTGCGCTTCGATTTCCAATGGTCCAGCGCCCCCAGCAAGGACGCCATGAACGCCGTCGAAGCCCGCGTCAACGAGAAGCTTCGTGAGAACCTTGCCGTCACCACTCAGGAAATGAAGTTCGATGACGCCATCGCTCTTGGCGCCATGCATCTGTTCGGCGAGAAGTACGGCGACATCGTGCGTGTGGTGTCCATCGGCGAGGACGGCTGGAGCCGCGAGCTCTGCGGTGGCACCCATATCGACCACGTCGGCAAGATCGGCGCCATCAACATCATGTCCGAGGCGTCTATCGGTTCCGGCGTGCGCCGCGTGGACGCGGTCGTCGGCCAGGGCGCGTATGAGTTCAACGCCCGCGAGCACGCGCTGGTTTCCCAGCTTTCCGACATGGTCAACGCCCGTCCCGACGAACTCGCCGAGCGTGTGAACATGCTGCTTGCCAAGCTCAAGGAATCCGACCGTCGTCTTGCCGCAATGTACGAGTCCCAGCTTGCGGCCTCTGTGCCGACGCTGGTGGCTGAGGCCAAAGCTTCCTCGGCTCCGGTCAAGGTCGCCAAGAAGAACGTTGGACATTTCGGCTCCTTCGACGCGCTGCGCAAGACCGTGCTCGACGTGCGCGGCCAGCTCGGCGAAGATGCTCCGGTCGTGGTGGCTCTTGCCGGCATGAACGAGGACGGCAAGCCCATGGTCGCCGTGGCAACCAACGAAGCGGCACGCAAGCAAGGCATCAAGGCTGGTGATCTGGTCCGTGGCGCTTCCAAGGTTCTTGGCGGTGGTGGCGGCGGCAAGCCGGACTTCGCACAGGGTGGCGGCGCGGACGCCACCAAGATCGACGAGGCACTTGAGGCATTGGCCGGCCAGGCTCTGAAGGGCTGATTCTCCAAGCATGGTTTGGCTTGGTATCGATCTGGGTGATGCTCGGGTCGGACTTGCGTTGTCCGATCCCGAGCTCACCCTCGCACATCCCATAGGCAATATTCAAGTGTATGGGGATTCTTTCCGCGCGTTGGATGAAGTCATCGACGTCATTGGGGACGAGTCGGTGGACCATGTGGTGATTGGCCTGCCGTTGCTGCTGAACGGCGAAGAGGGGAAAAGCGCCAAAAAAGCGAGACGCTGGTCCGTCAATCTTGAAAAACGACTGCATGCGGCCGTGGAGGATGAATCATATTCGGTGACGCGGGTTCCCACCATTGAATTGGTGGATGAGCGTCTGACGACAGTGACCGCACATCATCAGTTGTTCGATGCGCGCATCGGCGGACGCAAGCACCGTCCGATGGTCGACCAGCAATCTGCGGTGGTGATTTTGCAGACGGCGCTCGACCGAAGCAGAGAGTAAGGGGAGAGAGACCTTTGACCGATAATCTGAACGATTTTTTCTCCGATAACGCGCAGTGGGTCGATGATACGTCAGCGGGCTCGTCATTCGATGCCGCGTTGCCGCCGCAACCGCCGAAATCGCGACGCGACATGCGTAAACGACGTGAGCAACAACGTCGTCGTCGCTATGTCACAATCATCGCGGCTGCCGTCGTTGTCATTCTTGTCGTCGTCGGCGGCTTTTTCGGCGTGCGCATGGTTAAACATCTCAGGCAGATGAACGCCAACGGCTCGCAAATCCAGATTGAGGATTACACCGGTTCGGGAGACAAAGACACGACGTTCACCGTGGAAACCGGACAAGGCGCAGCCGAAATCGCACGAAATCTGGTCAAGGCGGACATCGTCAAATCCGAATCGGCGTTCACCTCCGCAGTCGCGGCCGCCGGCGCGACGCTTTACCCGGGTTCGTACGCGTTGAAGACGCATATGAAGGCGGCCGATGTCGTCAAGATCCTGTCCGACCAAAGCAAGGCCGGCGGTTTCGCCGAAGTCAAGGCCGGCGAACGGGTGTCCGATGTCATCGCCAACGCGGCCAAGATGTCAGGCAAGGACGTGTCCGAATTCCAAGCGGTCATCGACGGTGGCGGCGCGGGCATTCTGCCAGATGAAGCGGGTGGCAAATTCGAAGGATGGCTTGAGCCCGGATCCTACAGCGTCCAGGACAAGTCCGCCAAGGACATCCTCAAGGAAATGGTCACGGCACGCGTCAGCAAACTGGACACATTGGGCGTGCCAGATGGAAGCGAACGCGAACGTATCATGAACATCGCGTCCATCGCCGAATCCGAGGCATGCAATCCTGACGATTACGGTAAGGTGGCGAGGGTCATCCTGAACAGAATCGACCAGGACATGCCGTTGGGCATGGACAGCACCGTTGCCTACGGGTTCAACACCACAGGCAGCAAGCTGACAGACGAGCAGCTTGAGGATGGAAGCAACCCGTACAACACTCGCGTGAACAAAGGACTTCCTCCGACGCCGATCAGCAATCCCGGCGATTCCGCTATCCAAGCCGCGATGAATCCTCCGGAAGGCAAATGGCTGTACTTCGTCACCACCAACCTCAAGACCGGCGAGACGAAGTTCGTGGAAACCGAAGACGAATTCTGGAAGATTCGCGACGAATACAAAAGCAACAACGCGAATGCCAACTGACGGTATCACGCATTAACACAACGCGTGCATCGCGATGCTTATCGCCCCGGCCACGACAATGGTCGGGGCGAACGGCGTCTTACCGGCGAATCGCGTATGCTTCTGCGGGTCGAACCGTGTCCAAATCGCAAGCCACAGCAGCCCCAGCACACTAATCGCAAACCACCAGAACATCACTGGAAACAGGCCGAACATGCCTACGGCCAAGCCGATAAGCAACGTCGTGGTGACGTCGCCGAATCCCAAAGCCCCTGGCTTGATGAGCGCAAGCGCACATTGCAGCACGGCGGATAACGCGGCGAACAACAGAGCCTGCAATGCCAGAAACAGTGAATTAACGGACAACGCATACGTGATGTCCACAATGACCTGCGCCAAACACCCTACGGCGATCCACATGCGTGGAATGCGTCGTGCCCGGATATCCTCAACGCTGACGGCCATTCCACAGAGCAGACTCGGCAGGCAAATCATGTACCACATACCGTTAAGATAGTCCACGAATCGTATTTGGCAGAAAAGGAGTGTTGGCATGTTGCGCTGGCAGACAGCAGGTGAATCGCACGGCGAAGCGCTTGTCGCCATGATCGAGGGGCTGCCTGCGGGCATCCACGTCACTACTGAGGATATCGTCGGCGCATTGGCACGCCGACGTCTCGGATATGGCCGTGGTGCGCGCATGAAATTCGAACAGGACAAGGTCCGCATGCTCACCGGTGTGCGTTTCGGCGAGACCATCGGCTCTCCCGTCGCCATCGAGATCGCCAATACCGAATGGCCGAAATGGACCGAGGTGATGAGCGCCGATCCGCTTGACCATGACATTCCGCGCGAAGGCCGCAACGCGCCGCTATCCCGTCCCCGTCCGGGGCATGCCGATCTGACTGGCATGCGCAAGTACGGTTTCGACGACGCCCGTCCAGTGCTGGAACGTTCCAGCGCACGTGAGACCGCGTCGCGTGTGGCCTTAGGCGAGGTCGCCAAGCAGTTCCTTGAGCAGACGTTGGGCATACGTACCGTCTCCCATGTGCTGTCAATCGGTGGTGCTGGCATCACCGACCCGCAGAATGCGGTGCTGCCGAAGCCTGAGGACCTCGAAGCATTGGACGCTTCGCCGGTGCGCACATTGGATAAGACGGCCGAACAGCAGATGATCGCACGCATCGACGAGGCCAAGGAGAACGCCGATACCTTAGGCGGCGTGATCGAGGTCGTGGTATACGGCGTTCCGGCTGGAATCGGCACGTACGTTGAATCGGACCGCAGGCTGGACGCGGCATTGGCCAGTGCCGTCATGGGCGTCCAGGCCATCAAGGGCGTGGAGATCGGGGACGGTTTCCTTGAGGCGATGCGTCCTGGCTCCCAGGCGCACGACGAAATGGCGGTTGGCGACGATGGCCGCATCACACGTCTGAGCAATCGTGCGGGCGGAATCGAAGGCGGCATGTCCAACGGCCAGCCGATTGTGGTGCGTGCCGCGATGAAGCCGATTCCATCCATTCCAAAGGCGCTTCGCACCGTCGACGTCACCACCGGCGAGGCGGCCCAGGCCATCAACCAGCGTTCCGACAACACCGCCGTTCCCGCGGCGGCCGTCGTGGCCGAGGCGATGGTGCGCCTCACCATCGCGCAATACGTGCTGGAGAAGTTCGGCGGCGACAGTGTGGCCGAAACCAAGCGCAACGCCGAATCCTATGTGGCGTCCTGGCCGGAGCACATGAGGTGACCGATTCGATGGCTGGAATGCGTAGACCCGTCGCCGTCATCATCGGCATGATGGGCGCGGGCAAGACCCGCGTCGGCAAGGAAGTGGCGCAGATGATGCAACTGCCGTTCGCCGACGCCGACAACGAGATCGAACATGACGCGGGAATGAAGATTCCCGAATATTTCGAAAGGTACGGCGAACCGGAGTTCCGTAAGCTGGAAAGCGACGTTGTGCTTGACATGCTGGAGGATTTCGACGGCATCTTCTCCTTGGGCGGGGGCGCTCCAATGACCCCGTCCATCCAGCAGGGGCTCGCCGAATACATCGCCGACGGCGGCAAGGTCGTGTATTTGATGGCCGATCCGAAGGAAGCCATGGAACGCGCCAACCGCGGCGGCGGCCGTCCGATGCTCAACGGCGACGCCAACGAGCGTTGGAAGAAGTTGTACAAGGAACGCGACCCGGTGTTCAGACGCGTGGCCAATGTGCAGGTGCGCACCCACGGACAAACCCCGCAAGTGGCCGCGAGAAAGCTGATGGAAATGATCGATCAACGTATCGTCCACGTCACCGGATTCACCATCGAACCATACGATGTGTGCATAGGCGAAGGTGTGATGAGCCAGCTTGCGCAGGTGTTGGGAGACGAGCCCGCCAAAGTGGCATTGATTCACACCCAGCCGGTGCAACGGCATTCCGACCGCGCGCGCACGCTGTTGCGCCAGTCCGGTTATGACGTGCACGACATCGTCATTCCCGATGCTGAAGCCGGCAAGACCATCGAAGTGGCCAACGGCATCTGGCAGCGTCTGGGGGAGGAAGGCTTCACCCGTTCTGATGCGATTGTCGGTCTCGGCGGTGGCGCAGCCACCGATCTGGCCGGTTTCGTGGCCGCCACATGGATGCGTGGCATCCGCTACGTCAACTGCCCGACCTCGCTGCTGGCCATGGTCGACGCCTCCACCGGCGGCAAAACCGGCATCAACACTCCACAAGGCAAGAACCTCGTCGGCTCGTTCTATACGCCGGCCGGCGTGCTCGCCGACATGGGAGCACTCGCCTCGTTGCCGAACGACATCTTCATCGAAGGTCTGGGCGAAGTGGCGAAATCCGGTTTCATCATGGATCCGGAGATTCTGCGCATGCTTGAAGACCATGCCGACGAGCTGCGCTCGTTCGACGGTTCGACGTTCCTTGACTCCGATCTGAAGGATGTGGTCGCCGAACTCATCGAACGTACCGTGACGGTGAAGGCGTACCATGTGTCCGCCGACCTCAAAGAAGCCGGATTGCGTGAATTCCTCAACTACGGACATACGCTTGGCCATGCCATCGAAAAACTCGAACACTTCCGCTGGAGGCACGGCAACGCCGTCGCCGTCGGTTGCGTCTATGCGGCCGAACTGTCCCATCTGCTCGGCTACATCGACCAGGATCTGGTCGACTACCATCGTTCGCTGCTCGGCTCGCTCGGCCTGCCGACATCATGGAACAATGGCAGCTGGGATGATGTGCTGGCGCTCATGCACCGAGACAAGAAGGCCCGCGGCAACAAACTGCGTTTCGTCATACTCGGCTCGCTCGGCCATCCCATCCACCTCGAGGATCCGCCGGCGGACGCCGTCGAGGAGGCGTTCCGACGCATCCAGCGGTAGGACGCAATCGCAAGAACGAACACAAAAGGAAGCAATATGACCAAAGTAGTGGTTGTCAACGGACCGAACCTCGGCCGTCTCGGAGTGCGCCAGCCTGACGTATACGGCAAGCAGGATCTTGAGACCCTGCGCAAACTGTGCACCGAATGGGGTCATGAACTGGGGCTTGACGTGGAAGTGCGTCAAAGCGACGACGAGGCCGAGATGATTCATTGGATGCATCAGGCCGCGGACGAAAAAACGCCGATCGTCATGAACCCTGCCGCCTTCACCCATTATTCCTATGGACTCGCCGACGCGGCGTATATGGTCATCGATGAAGGTCTGCCGCTTATGGAGGTGCATATCTCCAACCCGTCCGCACGCGACGAGTTCCGCAAGCGTTCCGTGATCTCTCCGGTGGCCACCGGCACCATCACCGGCATGGGATTCTATGGCTACAAGCTGGCAATCGAAGCGGTTGCGCACTTGTTGGAAGAACGCTGACATCGACATTCCGTCATGGATTCAGCCGGATGCCTGTCTTTAAGGCATCCGGCTTTTTCGTGCCAATGAGGACGACGCATATCCCGGTCTCCCCGGATTGGTATACAGTGATATTGCAAACGTATGCAAACCGGGAGCATGGCGAAGTGACGAAGAGGTCGATGACTATGGGCGCAATCGCAAGAAGAATCACACGTGTCATTACGGCGGTCGTATGCGTCGCGGTATCGGTCGGTGTCTCAGTCGCCACGCTTCACGTGCCGACACGTGAAGGCGGCGGGGAACGTTTCAATCCCGCGCGATACCGCAGCGACGTGATCGTGACCATGTTCCAAGCCAATTGGAAATCCGTCGCCCGCGAATGCGGCGAAGTGTTGGGACCCGAAGGCGTCGGCTACGTACAGGTCTCGCCGCCGCAGGAAAGCATCCAAGGCGCGCAGTGGTGGACGAGCTATCAGCCGGTAAGCTACAAACTTGACTCCAAAGAAGGCACCGAAGCTGAATTTAAGAACATGGTCCGGCAATGCAAGGCCGCGGGCGTCGGCGTGATCGCGGATACGGTCATCAACCACACCACCGGCGTCGACAAAACACAAGGGACCGGCACCGCCGGAAGCCCCTACGACAATAAAGGCGATTTCCCTGAAGCCGGATACACGCCATCGGACTTCCATGCCCCCTGTTCTATCTGGACGTACCGCGACGCCGAAAGCGTGTGGAACTGCCAGGTATCGGGTTTGCAGGACCTTGATACATCAAGCCCGCACGTGCGCGACGTGCTGTCTGACTATTTTGTGAAGCTTCTCGACTACGGCGTCGCCGGATTCCGCGTGGATGCCGTCAAACACATGCCTCCGGAAGACGTACTGGCCATCAAGAAACTCGTTGCGAAGAAATCCGGACGTTCCATGAACGACATCTGGTGGACGCAGGAAGTGATTGGCGACAATGCGGAAGCCGCCGAAATCCAACCGAGGAACTATCTCAAAACCGGCCAGGTGAACGAATTCCAGTACGCATATCGGCTTAAGTCCCTGTTCTCCAACTCGCTGGCAGGCGGAAGCCTGTCGATCAAAGACATTCCGCAGAACATCACCGACAGTGGCAAGGCCAGCGTATTCGTGACGAATTGGGATACCGAACGCAACAACATGACGCTCACCTACAAGGACGGCGACGCCTACCAGCTAGCGAACGCGTTCATGCTGGCCTACCCGTATGGCACCCCAACGTGTTCTCCGGATACGAATTCCATGACACCGACTCGGGAGCTCCAGGCGCCACTGCAACCAGCGTGCCCGATATTGACTGCTCCAAAGACTCCGGCTGAAGCTGCACCGAACGCTGGCCTGACGTGCACGGTATGGTCGGCTGGCATAATGTCGCAGGCGACGCGCCGCTCTCCGATTGGCAGGATGACGGCGACAACATGATCGCCTTCGGTCGAGGGGGACGTGCCTTCATCGCCATCAACAATTCCGTGCGCACACGTACTGTGACGTACCACACGGCTTTGCCGGCAGGGGAGTATTGCGATGTCTATGCTTCCGCCGACTGTTCCGGCAGCGTGCATGTGCGTTTCGACGGGGATGCCACACTGACGGTTCCTGCCGGTAGTGCAGTGGCCTTCCATATCGCCGCGACACCGTATACCGTGAGACAATGATTGCAATCGTTTGCTGTTTTTGCAGCTATTTCTGAATGTTTTCTGCTTGACTTGCAGAAAAAAATTTTGCTTGCAGCAACAGGTTGCACTTCGGCATATATGAAGTGCATGTGCAGCAGAGGGTCACGCTGTTTCATTGCCACGCGCAGCCATTGGCATACAGTTAACTCTGATTCAGAGTGTAAACGTATGCATATTCATCGTCGAGTGGATTCTGAATCATCCGCGTGGATGCGGATGTCCATGGCGCATACGTTGCCGGTTGCGGAGCCTGCCATGGGCGCTTGAACCGGCCTCACAGATGAGAACGGAGAACAATGGTCGTTCAGACGAACCGGCCGTTTGGCCGTGTGGTGGCAATAGGAGCCACCGCAGCCATGGCGTGCGCCTCGCTGGTCGCGGCGCCGATTATGGCCCAAGCGCAATCCAACGCGCAGGTCAGCGCCAAAAAGGATGTGCAGGTCATCGCGTTCCAACAGACATGGAACACGATCGCCAAGGAATGCACCGAAACATATGGTCCCGAAGGCGTGGGCTACGTCGAAGTATCGCCGCCGCAGGAATCCATCCAAGGCACCCAATGGTGGACGAGCTACCAGCCGGTGAGCTACAAGCTTGACTCCAAACTCGGCGCCGAAGCGGAATTCGCAAGCATGATCAAGCAGTGCAGCGCCGCCGGCGTTAACGTCATCGCCGATGTGGTTCTGAACCAAACCACCGGATCCGATGTGGCCAAAGGCGAACAGGCCGGCGTTGCTGGAAGCAAATACAACGGTTCCACCGGCGACTACCCGGGATTCGCCACCAAGCAGTATCCGGACGGCATCACCGCAGCAGACTTCCACAGCTGCGACAAGAACATCTCCAACTACACCAATCAGCAGGAAGTGCAGGAATGCCGCCTGAGCTCCATGTGGGACTTCAACTCCGAAAACGAGAAGGTGCAGGACATCCAGTCCGACTATCTCGTCAAGCTGTGGAATCTTGGCGTACGTGGCTTCCGTATGGACGCCGTCAAGCACATCCACACGGACAGCATGAAGGCCATCAAGGAGAAGTTCGCCAAGAAGATTGGCCAGAACGCCAATGACATCTACTGGATTCAGGAGGTCATCGGCAATTCCTCCGAAGCCGCAGGCATCCAGCCGGGCAACTATGTGCAGAACGGCACCGTGACCGAGTTCGGCTTCAAGTCCGAAATGAACCAATACTTCAAGGACAAGGTCGCCAAGCTCAAAGGACTGAACGAAAGACTGAGCAAGGATCTGGCCTCCAAGGACGCCAACGTGTTCGTCACCAACTGGGACACCGCCCGCAACCAGGGCGCGCTCACCTACAAGGACGGTGCGAAATATCAGCTGGCCAACGCGTTTATGCTCGCCTACGATTACGGCACGCCGCGACTGCTCTCCGACTACAAGTGGGATGACGGCCACAATGATGACGGTGCGCCTGGCGCCACCGCGGCTTCCGTGCCGGACGTGGATATGAACAAGGAATGCTCCACGAACAACTCCGCATGGAACTGCGAGCAGCGTTGGACCTCCACCCGCGGCATGATCGCCTTCCATAATTACGTAGGTGACGCCGAAATGACCGATTGGCAGGATGACGGCGGCGACAACATCGCCTTCTCCCGCGACGACCGTGGTTTCATCGCCATCAACAACGGCAAGAAAGAGAAGGACGTCACCTATACGACGTCCCTCGCCGACGGCGAATACTGCGACGTGTATGCCACAATGGACTGCTCCAAGACGGTGACCGTCAAGGGCGGCAAGGTCGAGACGAAGGTTCCGGCACGTTCCGCGATCGCGCTGTATGCAGGTGCCACCAAGGCCTCGCATCCCGCCGCCTCCACTGCGACCGATCCGTCCGATCCGGACGTAAGCAAAATCGACGACGAGGTGACGGCCACCGACAAGACCATCACCATCTATTACAAGCCCGCGGATTCCACATGGAAAACCCCGAAGGTGCACTATGGTCTTGGCGACGACTGGAACCAGCCGGAAGCCGACATGACGCTCGATGAGCAGGGCTATTACCGTGCCACCATCGATACGAAGGGCAAGAAGATCGACTTCGTGTTCCATGACGCCGACACGGATCAGTGGGAGAACCCGGACGGTGGAGGCAACTACCATGCCAACGCCGGTATCATCCAGGTCGGTGTGGCCGGCCAGGAGCTGTCCATCGGCAATCCCGAGTCCGTCGGGCAGAAGACCCGTCTCGTAGTGCACTACAAGCCCGCAAAGGCTGATGGCCAGCGAGGCGTATACGTGTGGGGCACCTCCACTGACGGAACCGATATCACGGCCACGAACCATCCGTTCACCGGAACCGATTGCTGGGGCAAGGTGGCGACGCTCGACTTCGATGGCGAATTCACCGATTTCGGCTTCATCATCACCACCGAGGACTGGAACAAGTACGGTGGTGACCGTAAGGCCACGGTCAATAAGACCGGCACCGCAGAAGTGTGGATCGACGGCACCAAGAACGAGGACAAGGGCGAATCCACCACAGTGGAAACCCTCGACTCCGCTCCCGCCGACTACAATTGCAAGGCCGATACCGTGAACGTCACCGTGCATTACTACCGCGATGACGGCCTCTACTACAATGCCAAGGACACCAAGGTGACCGTGCCGCAGTGGGATATCTGGACCTGGTCGAGCAATTGGAACGGCGGCAACGCCACCTTCGATTCCCATGACGATTGGGGCGAGGTCGCGAAGTATTCCGTGCCGAATTACACCTATAGCAACGCGGATGGCAATTCCGACATCGGCATGCTGCGCAGGTATGGTTCTGACGCATGGGCTTCCAAAGACCCGGATGACGCCAACCATATGATCCCGTCCGACGCGCTCGTATTCGACGCAGACGGCAACGCTTCCGCCGAAGTGTGGCTGGTCGGCGGCGATCCCACGGTGTATTCCTCCCGTCCGTCTCTGAAGATCGCACTTAAGTCCGCTGAGATCTCCGATTTCAAGGAACTGACCGCGCGTCTGTCGAAGAAGCCGGCCGATGGCGCCATCACGAAGGCCATGGTGGCCGTCAAGGACGCCGATGGCAACAAGGTCGATGTTGAGGACGTCACCGTCAATAAGAGCACGGTGAAGATCAAGACCGCCAAGAAGCTCGCCGTCACCGGCAAGTACACCATTGAGATCGAGGGCATGGGCTCTCAGACGGCCATCGCCGGCGCTCTGGTGCGTACCGACGCCTTCGACAAGGCATACGCCTATGATGGCGACGATTTGGGCGCTACCTTCAAGGAGGCTCGGACCGGTTTCAAGGTGTGGGCTCCGACCGCCACCAAGGTAGAGCTCGTCATCTACAAGTCCACCGATCCGAACGCCGAAGTCGACAAGACCATCGATATGACCGGCGAAGACAAGGGCGTGTGGAGCGCCACGGTGAAGAAGCTCGCTTCCGGCACCGCATACTCCTACAAGCTCACTTTCGCCGATGGCACGGTCAACACCTCCTCCGATCCGTACGCCACCGCCGCGGTCGCCAATGGCGAGCGTTCCGTGGTGCTGTCCAAGGAGGATATGGGATCCGCCGGCAAGCGCATGCCGGCCTTCGGCAAGACCACTGACGCCACCATCGCGGAAATGAACATTCGCGACTTCTCCATCAACCCGAATTCCGGCATTTCCGCAGACAAGCAGGGCAAGTACCTGGGTGTCGTGGAATCCGGCACGAAGACGAAGGAAGGCGCCACCTCCGGCCTTGACTACCTGAAGCAGCTGGGCATCAGCCATGTGCAGATCATGCCGATGTACGATTATGGTTCCGTCGATGAGACCGGCGACCTGAGCTACAACGCGAATGGCGCGCAGAACTGGGGCTACGATCCGGAGAACTACAACGTGCCGGAAGGCTCGTATTCCTCCAATCCGTCCAACCCGAGCTCCCGTGTCGCCGAAATGAAGCAGATGGTCAAGGAACTGCATAAGAACGACATCCGCGTCATCATGGATGTGGTGTACAACCACGTCTACAATGCGGCGAACCACTCGTTCAACAAGACGGTTCCGGGCTACTATTTCCGCTATGACGCCAACGGTTCGCTGGTCAACAACTCCGGCTGCGGCAACGATACGGCCTCCGAACGCAAGATGATGCGCAAATATATCGTCGATTCGGTGACCTATTGGGCGAAGAACTACAACGTGGATGGCTTCCGATTCGACCTTATGGGCCTGATCGACACCGAAACCATGAAGGAAGTCCGCGCCGCGCTCGACAAGATCGATCCGTCCATCATCATCCTCGGCGAAGGCTGGGATATGAACACCACGATGGACAAGAGCAAGATGACCATCCAGCCGAACGCCTACCAGGTCGCATCGGACGGCAAGAACAACGGCATTGCCTTCTTCAACGATTCCATCCGTGATGGTCTGAAGGGCTCCGTGTTCGACAGCGCCGACACTGGCTTCGTGTCCGGCAAGGCCGGTCAGGAGAAGCTCATCGCGCACAATGCGTTGGGCTGCCAGTATGACGCCGAAGCGGAAACGACCTGCTGGAACGGCAATGCGCAGGATCATTACGCGGATGCCGGCCAGGTGGTCAACTACGCCGAAATCCACGACAACCTGACCCTGTACGACAAGCTCAAGGCATCCGTTCCGACGGATGACGAGGCCACCACCGTGGCCCGCGCCAAGCTCGCCGATTCCGTGGTCTACCTGTCCGAAGGCATTCCGGCCATCCAGCTCGGCCAGGAGTTCCTGCGCACCAAGGGCGGCAACGGCAACAGCTACAACGCAGGTGACGCGGCGAACGCCATCGACTGGAACCGCGCCGCGCAATACGCCGATTCCGTCGACTACGTCAAGGGTCTGATCAAGCTGCGTAAGCAGATCAAGGCGCTGCGCCTGACCAACTACGACGACATCAACGACAGTGTGACGATGCTCAAGTCCGATGAAGGCGTCGTAGCCTATCAGGCAAAGGATTCCAGCGGCACCTACATGGTGATCTTCAACGCCAACAACGAGCCCGCCGCCGTTGAAGGCATAGGCGCCGGCAAGTACAACGTGCTCGCCGGCGACGGCACCGTGTACGACGAGAACGCCAAGGATGCCTTCGTCCGCAAGGGCTCCACGTACACTGCAGGCGCGCTGTCCGCCACCGTGCTCAAGGTCGCCTCTGCCGACGATGTCGTTCCCGTTATCAGCGGAATGACCGAATCGACGACCATCACCGTGGGATCCAAGTTCGATTCGATGGCCGGCGTCACTGCCGATGACTCCATTGATGGTGATCTGACCGACGGCATCAAGGTCGAAGGCACTGTGGACGCCGGCAAGGTGGGCGACTACAAGCTGGTCTATTCCGTGAGCAATTCCCGCGGCAAGACCACAACGTTTACCCGAACGGTCCATGTCCAGAAGAAGGTTGTCGTCCCTACGGCCGAGGCGAATGCAGCCAGCGGTAAAAAGAACGAGAACGCATCACGGGCGCAGAGTCCGGCAACCGGCTCCAACGTCATGGGCCTCGCCCTGGCGATCGCGGCGCTCGTCATCGCAGCGGGCGCGCTGATCGTCTCCCACAGGAAGGAGGTCAGCAACCGATAAGACCATAATCGTCTGACTGCATCTCCTATTCCTGGAAGATGGGGCCGCGCATGAAGCGCGGCCCCATCTTTTCATATAGTCCGAAACACGCCACGTCTCACACCGCTGATAAACTGAAGTTCCATGGTTAGAAGACAACATGGCAATTCTCAAGAGCACGTCACCAAGCATATTTTCGTTACCGGCGGCGTAGTCTCCTCCCTTGGCAAAGGCCTGACCGCCTCCTCCCTTGGCCGCCTGCTCCGTAGCCGCGGCATCAAGGTTTTGCAGCAGAAGCTCGATCCGTACATCAACGTGGATCCGGGCACGATGAATCCTTTCCAGCACGGTGAGGTCTATGTCACCGAAGATGGCGCGGAAACCGATCTCGACATCGGCCACTACGAGCGTTTCCTCGACGTGTACCTGAGCCAGAAGGCCAACGTCACCACCGGCCAGATCTATCAGGAGGTGCTGCGCAAGGAACGCGCCGGCGAATACCTCGGCCAGTGCGTGCAGGTCATCCCTCACATCACCAACGAAATCAAGTCCCGTATGCGCGCGCAGGCGTCCGATGACGTCGACGTGATCATCACCGAAATCGGCGGCACCGTCGGCGACATTGAATCCCAGCCGTTCCTGGAGGCCGCTCGTGAAGTACGCCGCGACCTGGGCGCCGAAAACTGCATGTTCGTGCACGTCTCCCTGGTGCCGTACATCGCCGCCGCGCATGAGCTCAAGACCAAGCCGACCCAGCATTCCGTCATGATGCTGCGCCAGCTCGGCATCTCCCCGGACGCGCTCGTGCTGCGTTCCGACCGGCCGCTCAACCAGTCCATCAAGGACAAGATCTCCCTGATGTGCGACGTGGACTCCGAAGGCGTCGTCAACTGCGTGGACGCTCCGAGCATCTACGACGTGCCGAAGACCCTGTTCGACGAAGGCCTCGACGCCTACGTGGTGCGTGAACTCGGCCTGCCGTTCCATGACGTCGACTGGGACGAGTGGGAGGACCTGCTCGAACGCGTGCACCATCCGAAGCACGAGGTCAACGTGGCCATCGTCGGCAAGTACATTGACCTGCCGGACGCCTACCTGTCCGTCACCGAGGCCATCAAGGCCGGCGGCTTCGCCAACTGGGCCAAGGTCAACGTCAAGTGGGTGGCCGCCGACAAGTGCGCCACCGAAGAAGGCGCCGCGGCGGCCCTCGACCAGGTCGACGGCATCGTGATTCCGGGCGGCTTCGGCATCCGTGGCATCGACGGCAAGATCGGCGCCCTGCGTTACGCCCGCGAGCACAAGCTGCCGGCCCTCGGCCTGTGCCTCGGTCTGCAGTCCATGGTCATCGAATACGCACGCGATGTCCTCGGCATCACCGACGCGAACTCCTCCGAATTCGATCCGGATTGCGCCAACCCGGTCATCGCCACCATGGAAGAGCAGAAGGACATCGTCGCCGGCAAGGGCGACATGGGTCACACCATGCGTCTGGGCTCCTACCCGGCGGAACTGGAGGAAGGCTCCATTGTCGCCGAACTGTACGGCACCACGCATGTCACCGAACGCCACCGCCACCGTTACGAGGTGAACGTGGCATACAAGGATCGTCTGCGCGAAGGCGGTCTGGTCATCTCCGGCCAGAGCCCTGACGGCGAACTCACCGAATTCGTCGAACTGCCGCGCGAGGTGCATCCGTTCTACGTGGCCACCCAGGCCCATCCGGAATTCAAGTCCCGTCCGACCAAGCCGCATCCGCTGTTCGCGGGTCTGGTCAAGGCCGCTCTGGACCACCAGCAGGCGCGCTGAGACGATTTGAGCGCATAAGCTCGATTCATCGCAAAGCGGAAGACCGAATCTGCATGGTCTTCCGCTTTTTTGTAAGGCAAATCACGGGCGAATACTGTCGAATTTCGAATAAGGTCTAGTGTTTCGCTGTGTGTTCTGTTAGGTTGTCATAGGTATCAATGAGTGAATGGAGGCAGCGTACGGTGGCAGAGAACCAAGCGTCCAACGCCGCGGCCGACGTGGAGATGAGCCAGTATGTGGCTGATCGCACGCGCGTGAACGAAGACAAGATCAAGCAGGATGACGAGATCATCGAGCAATTCGGTGACTACAACTACGGTTGGCACGATACGGACTTCGCCGGCGAGGCGGCGAAGAAAGGCATCGACGAGAACGTCGTGCGTGCCATCTCCGCCGACAAACACGAGCCGGAATGGATGCTGGAAAAGCGATTGGAAGGGTATCGCGATTTCATCAACCGTCCAATGCCGCAGTGGGGCGTCGATTTGAAGGACTTCGACGCCGACGATTTCAAGTACTACGTCAAGCCGATCGACAAGCAGGCCACCACTTGGGAGGAACTGCCCGACGAAATCCGCTCCACGTACGACAAGCTCGGCATTCCGGAAGCGGAGAAAAGCAGACTCGTCTCCGGCGTCGCCGCGCAGTACGAGTCCGAGGTCATCTACAATTCAATCCAGAAGGATCTCGAAGAGCAGGGCGTCATCTTCGTCGACACCGACACCGCCGTGCAAAAGTACCCGGAACTCGTCAAGAAGTATTTCGGCAAATGCATTCCGAGCAACGACAACAAATTCTCGGCATTGAACACCGCCGCATGGTCGGGCGGCTCGTTCGTATACGTGCCGAAGGGCGTGCACGTGGACATCCCGCTGCAGGCATACTTCCGCATCAACACGCCGAACATGGGACAGTTCGAACGCACGCTGATCATCGCTGATGAAGGCTCCTACGTGCATTACGTGGAAGGCTGCACCGCGCCGATCTACTCCACCGACTCGCTGCATTCCGGCGTGGTGGAGATCTTCGTCGAGCCGCACGCCCGTGTGCGTTACACCACCGTGCAGAACTGGTCGAACAACGTGTACAACCTGGTGACGCAGCGCGCCTACGTGCGTGAGGGCGGCACCATGGAATGGGTGGACGGCAACATCGGCTCGAAAGCCACCATGAAGTATCCGGCATGCATCCTCGCCGAGCCGTATGCGAAGGCCAGCACCATGTCGTTGGGCTTCGCCGGTAAGGGACAGTACCAGGACACGGGCGCGAAGATGATTCACCTCGCCCCGCATACCAGCTCCACCATCGTGGCGAAGTCGATTTCCCGTGGCGGCGGACGTTCCGCATACCGTGGCCTCGTCAAAATCGTCAAGGGCGCGGAAGGGTCCTCCAATTCGACGGTCTGCGACGCTTTGCTCGTCGACGAATTCAGCCGTTCCGACACGTACCCGCATGTGGATGTGCGTGAGGACAACGTCTCCATGGCGCATGAGGCCACCGTTTCCAAGGTCTCCGAAGACCAGCTGTTCTATCTGATGAGCCGCGGCCTGTCCGAAGACGAGGCCATGGGCATGATCGTGCGCGGCTTCGTCGAACCGATCAGTCGCGAGCTGCCGATGGAATACGCGCTCGAATTGAACCGTTTGGTGGAATTGCAGATGGAAGGATCGGTGGGCTGATCACCATGGCACAAACTCAGGAAATCAACATCCCCGTCGCGGATCCGTCCGATCCGTACGCGAATCCGGCGGCCATGCCGTCATCCGCGGACCGCGCTCCACGCTCATTCGACATCGAAGCGTTCGCCAAGCCGGACCGCAAACAGGAGGACTGGCGCTACACGCCGATAGAGCGCATCGAGGAGTTCTTCGATGTGTTCGAACCATCCAATGAAACGCAGGTCACCGTTTCCATGATCGACGGGTCGCCGCTTGCCGAAGGCGTCACGTATGCCGAAGGCACGGTGGGGGACACCGGCACAGGCATCGTCTCCAAGCCGAACGACCGCGTGTCCGCAGTCGAATGGAATTCCGGCAAACGCGCTGGAATACTGACCATCGACGGTGAGATCGACCAGCCGGTGCTCGTCAAAATGCATGGCACCGGCAAGGACCTCGACGCGTTCCACCTGTCGATCATCGCAGCCGACCGCGCCCATGCCGACGTGGTCGTCGAACATGACGGCGACGCACGTCTCGCCGAAGGCGTGGAAATCACCACAGGCAAGGACTCCCACATTTCCACCACCTTCATCCAGGAATGGAACAAGGACTCCAAACACGTCGGCAACCAGCGCATCCACGTGGGCGAGGAGGCGTCCCTGCGCCATTCCGTGGTCACCCTCGGTGGTGATGTCGTGCGCATTCGCATGGACCAGGACTTCGGCGGCGAACAGGGCGACCTCAACATGCTCGGCATCTACTTCGTGGACCCGGACGAGCATATCGAACACCGCACGATGGTGGTGCACAACCATCCCGAATGCAAGAGCCGCGTGGTCTACAAGGGCGCGCTCGACGGCAAGGGCGCGCACTCCACATGGGTCGGCAACGCGCTGATCGAGCCTACCGCGCCAGGCACCGACTCCTACGAGCTCAACCGCAATCTGGTGCTCACCCCAGGTGCCATCGCCGATTCCGAGCCGAATCTGGAAATCGAAAACGGCAACATCATCGGTGCCGGCCACGCCTCATCCGTCGGACGATTCGACGACGAAGAGCTGTTCTACCTCGAATCGCGCGGCATCTCGGAAAACGAGGCCCGCAAGCTCGTGGTGCGTGGCTTCTTCGGCGAGCTCGTCGAGGAAATCGGCATTCCGGCGATTTCCGAGCATCTTATGAACGTCATCGACAAGCGCCTGGCCCGCGGCGAAAGCGACGCGATCGCACAGGTATTGGAAGAGAAATAATCGTCAGGAGAAACCATGTCAACCCTTGAAATCAAAGATCTGTACGCGCACGTCGAAACCAAGGACGGCATCAAGCCGATCCTCAAAGGCGTGAACCTGACCGTCAACTCCGGTGAAACCCATGCCATCATGGGCCCCAACGGTTCCGGCAAATCCACCCTGGCATACACGCTGGCCGGCCACCCGAAGTACATCGTCGACTCCGGCCAGGTGCTGCTCGACGGCGAGGACATCCTCAAGATGACCCCGGACGAGCGAGCCAAGGCGGGCATCTTCCTGGCCATGCAGTACCCGGTCGAAGTGCCGGGCGTGTCCATGACCAATTTCCTGCGCACCGCCAAAACCGAAGTGGACGGCAAGGCGCCGGCCATCCGTACGTGGACGAAGGAACTGTCCGAAGCCATGAAGCGGCTCAAGATGGACCCGAAGTTCGCCACCCGTTCCGTGAACGAAGGCTTCTCCGGCGGTGAGAAGAAGCGCGCGGAAGTGCTGCAGCTCGAACTGCTCAAGCCGAAGTTCGCCATCCTCGACGAAACCGACTCCGGCCTCGACGTCGACGCGCTGCGCATCGTTTCCGAAGGTGTGAACCGTGCCAAAGAAGCCAACCAGTTCGGTATCCTCATGGTCACCCACTACACCCGCATCCTGCGTTACATCAAGCCGGACATCGTGCACGTGTTCGCCGACGGCCACTTCATCAAGACCGGCGGTCCGGAACTCGCCGACGAGCTTGAGGAGACCGGCTACGACGCATACCTGCCGGAAGGCTCCGATTCGGAAAGCGCATTGGCATGACCGATTTCGCAGCGATCCGCAGCCAATTTCCGATTCTCGACCAGGAAATCCACGGCCATCCGCTGGTATACCTCGATTCCGCCGCGACATCGCAGAAGCCGCAGTGCGTGATCGACGCGGAATCGGACTTCTACCGCACCATCAACGCCGGAGTGCACCGAGGCGCGCATGAGCTTGCCGCGCGTAGCACCATGGCGTTCGAGGATGCGCGCGCCAAAGTGGCCAAGCTGGTTGGCGCCGATTCGGCGGAAGGCGAAGAGGAGATCGTCGTCACCGCCGGCGCCACCGCAGGACTGAACCTGTTGGCCACCGCATTCGGCAACGCGTCGCTTGGACGCGGGGGAGAGGCCGCCAAGCGTTTCGCGTTGAAACCGGGCGATGAGATCGTCGTCACCAAGGCGGAACACCATTCCGTGCTGCTGCCGTTCCAGGAACTTGCGCTGCGCACCGGCGCCACGCTCAAATGGTTCGACTTGGACGAGGAAGGCCGTGTGCGTTCCGACACCGCGAACGAAGTAATCACCGACCGCACGAAGATCGTTGCCGTCACGCATGTGGGCAATACCACAGGAGCGATTACCGACATCGCGCCGATTATCCGCCGCGCCCACGAGGTGGGTGCCGTGTTCGTGCTCGACGCATGCCAGTCCGTGCCGCACCTCAAAGTGGATTTCCACGCTTTGGACGTCGACTTCGCCGCATGGAGCGCCCACAAAATGTATGGCCCGACCGGCGTCGGATTCCTCTATGGCAAGCGTGAAATGCTTGAGGCATTGCCTCCGGCCAATTTCGGCGGATCCATGGTGGAGCTTGCCTGGATGGACCAGGAAGCCCAGTACATGGAGCCTCCCGCACGATTCGAAGCGGGCACGCAGCCGGTGGCACAGGTCGTCGCCGCCGGTGTCGCCGCCGAATGGCTGATGAACATCGGCATGGAAAACCTCGAGGCGCACGAACGCACCATCACCGACGAACTGCTCAAAATGGGCGATATCGACGGCATCCGAATCCTCGGACCCCGCTCCAACAAGGAGCGCATCGGTACCGTCGCGTTCGAAGTCGAAGGCGTGCACCCGCACGACGTCGGCCAGTTCATCGACGCGCAGGGCATCGCCATCCGCGTCGGACACCACTGCGCGCAGCCGGTGCACCGCCACTTCGGCGTGTATGCCTCCAACCGCGCGTCCAGCGGCATCTACAATTCGGTCGAAGACGCGCAGGCCCTCATCGAGGCGCTCGGCAAAGTTCGTCCGTTCTTTGGAGTTGAGTAACGAAATATGAGTGATTTTGAGATGTCCGGAAGCGACCTTGAGCAGATGTACCAGGAAGTCATCCTCGAAGCCGCGAAGAACCCGCACGGCAAGGAGCATTTCGCACCTGACCTCGCTTCGGAAAACGCCTCGCATGCCGCCGAAACCACGGTGCAGGCCAGCCACGAATACTGCACGCCGGGAGAATCGCACCAATTCAACCCGACCTGTGGTGACGAGGCCACCATCCATGCCGAAGTCTCCGATGCCGAGCCATACACCATCGAACGGCTCGTATGGGATGGCCACGGATGCTCCATCTCCCAAGCCAGCCTGTCCGTCATGGTCGATCTCGTCGAAGGCAAAACCGTGGACGAGGCCATGAAACTCGCCGAAACCTTCCATAAGCTTATGGAGTCACGCGGCAAAGGACTGAATGACGAACAGGCCGAGGAATCCTTGGAGGACGGCATCGTCTTCCAAGGGGTCTCCCAGTATCCGATGCGCATCAAATGCGCGCTGCTCGGCTGGGAGGGCATGAAGGACGCCGTGGCCAAGGCTCTGGCCGCGAAAGCCTGAGCCTTCAACTCGGCGTTTGGAAAAACACTAGTGACAAACCCCAAGCGACGCGCTATTCTTGCTCAACAGATACAAGCAACGTCCATCAACAGTTTGGAGAGACAATGAGCGACACCCTGGTACCCGAACCGCAGGCGTCGATCTTCGATTCCGTGACCAAGGCCTTGGGCAACGATGAGGACGCGGCCCGTCGCGTCATGCTCAATCCGAACCTGGCCAAAGGGTTCAAGGACGGCAAACCGGTGAACAAGGAATCCAAAAAAGACGGGCAGGACACTTGCGGCTGTGGCAATCATGCCGACGCGTGCGGATGCTCCCAACCGCAGGATGACGACATTCCGCTGAAAGCCGTCGACGATATCGGACGTGCCACGGCAGCTGACGTGAAAGAAGCCCTGCACCAGGTCATCGACCCGGAACTCGGCATCGACGTCATCGACCTTGGTCTGGTTTACGGCATCGAAATCGACGAACTGGGCCGAGCCATCATCACGATGACGCTCACCACGCCGGCCTGCCCGCTGACCGACCTGATCGAAGACGAATGCGCCAGCACCCTCGCCGGTCTCGTCGAAGAATTCCGCATCGACTGGACCTGGCAACCTCGTTGGACGATGGACAAGATCACGCCGGAAGGCCGTGACCAGCTCGCCGCGCTCGGCTTCAATTTCGACAATCTGCCGAAATACTGACGTTTGCTGCGGTTGCCGTGCAGTGAACCGCAGCCGCCAAACGTAAGAAAAACGGAACAACATACGAAAGGCGCGCCTCCCGAACGGGGAAGCGCGCCTTTCGTATTACGACGTATGTCAGTCGTCGACCACGGTACCCTTCGGCACCACGGTGATGCCTTCCGGCGTGACGGTGAAGCCACGCGCCAAATCATGCTCGGTATCGATGCCAACGGTCGAATTCTCCGTCAACACGACGTTCTTGTCGAGAATCGCCTTGTAGACCCGCGCGCGACGGTTGACGACCACACCGTCGAACAGAATCGAATCGACGACCTGAGACCACGAATGGATGCGCACGTTCGGCGACAGGACGGAATGGTGCACCTCGCCGCCGGAAACGATGACGCCGGGGGAGACGATCGAATCGGTGGCATGGCCCAGGCGGTCGCGGCCGGCATGCACGAACTTCGCCGGCGGCAGGTTGCCGGACAGCGTGTAGATAGGCCATTCGGTGTTGTACAGGTTGAACTCCGGCACATAGGAGATCAGATCCATATGCGCATCGTAGAACTGCTTCAGCGTGCCCACGTCACGCCAGTAGGCGTGGTCGGTCGGTGTGGCTCCCGGAATCTCGTTGGAATTGAAATCGTAGACGCCGGCCTCGTTGCGTGCCGCGAAATACGGCGCGATGTCGCCGCCCATATCATGCTTCGTATCCTCGGCCTTCTCATCCAACGAAAGCGCCGCGAACAAGGCATCGGTGTTGGCCACATAGTTGCCCATGGAGGCCAGGATGGAATTCGGGTCGTCCGGCAGTCCCGTGGTGGTCTGCGGCTTCTCCTGGAAGCTCTTGATCATATTCGGATGATCGGGATCGACCTCGATCACACCGAACTGGTTGGACTGGCTGATGGGCTGACGGATGCCGGCAACGGTGAATTCCGCGCCGGATTCGATGTGCTGCTGCACCATCTGCTGGAAATCCATGCGATAGACATGGTCGGCGCCGACAATCACCACGATGTCGGGCTGCACGTCCTCAATGATGTTGATGGTCTGGTAGATGGCGTCGGCCGAGCCGAGATACCAATGCTTGCCGAGACGCTGCTGCGCCGGCACAGGGGAGACGTAGTTGCCCAACAGCGGCGAGAAACGCCATACAGTGGAGATATGGCGGTCAAGCGAATGGGACTTGTACTGGGTAAGCACGACCGTCTGCATGTAGCCGGAATTCACCAGATTGCTCAGCGGAAAATCAATCAGACGGAACACGCCGCCGAATGGGACGGCAGGCTTGGCCCTGTCCCTGGTCAATGGCATCAGACGGGTGCCCTCACCGCCTGCCAGCACGATGGAAAGAATCTTTGGGTTCTTCGCCATGGGAACTCCTCTCTGAGAGCGTCTTGCGACACCGTACGCACGGTCGGTCCGCTTCATCACGAAACCGCTTACGCACACTATGATTGCATAAATTCAGCAAATCGCAAGGAGTTTGCAGCGCGAGTCTTGAAAATTTCCAGTTCGTTTCAGCAACGTTTCACCATGCGTTCATGCGCGTCTCACGCATGATGGTCCACTCGACGCGTCGCATAGAAGGCGACCGCGCTTGATGCGGCGACATTGAGACTGTCCACGCCGTGGCTCATGGGAATCTTCACCGTAAGGTCGGCGCGGGAGATGGTGTGGTGCGACAGTCCATCTCCTTCGGTACCGAAAATCAACGCGAGCTTGTCAATATGGTCGCTTTCAGTCTCGGCGTTGTTGAGACGGCGGACCAATTCGGCCAAAGAAATGGAATCATCCTCAAGCGCCATCGCTACGGTGGTGAACCCCAGATCATGCAGTTCCCGCATGCCGGTGAACGGCCAATAATGCTTGTCGTCCCCTCCGATGCGCGTCCACGGCACTTGGAACACCGTGCCCATGGACACGCGTGCCGCGCGCCGGTACAACGGGTCGCCACAGGACGGAGTGACGAGCACCGCATCCACGTCGAGCGCCGCAGCCGAACGCATGAGAGCGCCCACATTCGTGTGGTCGACGATATTCTCCATGACCGCGACCCGTCGAGCGCCACGGCAGACCTCTTCGACGCTGGGCAGGGACCAGCGTTTCATCGCGGCAAGGGCTCCGCGATGCAGCCGGTAGCCGGTTAGACGTTTGAGCTGCTCAGGCGAAGCGACATACACGGGAATGCCATCGCCCCAACGTTTCTCGATGACATCGAACATGCCGCTCATGCCGTCGATCCACGACTCCTCGACCAGCAGGGAAATCGGCTCGCGTCCAGCGGCCAGGGCACGGTCTATCACTTTGGGCGATTCGGCGATGAACAATCCCTTGCTGGGCTCCAGCCTGTTGCGCAGCTGGATTTCCGTGAGATTCACATAAGCCGCCACACGCTCGTCGTCGATGGAGTCAAGATGAATGAACCGCATTGCCCGTATTCCGCCAATCTTTCGTCAGATACAAGAAAACCCCTTGTCTCCAAGGGGTTTATTCCGGTGTCCGGAGCGGGACTTGAACCCGCACGCCTGTATAAAATAGGCACTAGCACCTCAAGCTAGCGCGTCTACCATTCCGCCACCCGGACAGGTGTGTTGCTCAGCGGCAACGAATGAAAACTATAGCAGTTGAAATCCATGATGCAAATCCCGGCGTGTCGCGATAGGTCCGATATGGGTTATGTGGGGTTCCTGATAGGCTCGGAAGCTATGACTGATGCCCTTTTTCTGCTTGATACGGACCATGACGACGTACCGGTGAACAGCGACGAGCTCAACGCCGGATGGAGGCTGACGCTTCCCTCATCCGTACGCAGGCACGCCATCCAGGCCATGCGATTGAAGGACGGCGACGAACTGCAGCTTTCCGACGGCAGGGGATTGCGCATCCACGCCGTACTGCGCGACGTGCAGCAGGGAATCGCGGAAGTGCTGCGATTCGGCAAGGAGCCGCAGCCGGTCACCAGGCTCGCGCTGGTGCAGGCTCTCGCCAAAACCGGCCATGACGAGCAGGCGATCGATATGGCCACGCAGATCGGCGTCGATCAGGTGATTCCCTGGCAGGCCGACCGTTCCATCGCCAAATGGAAGGCAGGACGTACTGACAAAAAGTGGAGGCAGGTGCTGGAATCCGCCACCGAACAGTCGCGCAGATCGTGGACGCCCCAGCTGGACGATTGCGTGACCAGCAAGCAGGTGGTCGCCATCTGCAAGCGCGCATGCGTGCATGGCGACATGGTGATCGTGCTGCATCAAGATGCCACGAAGACCTGGGAACAACTGGAAACCGGTATCGCCAAACTGTCCGATACGTGTCTGAAGGACGGACGTCCGCGCACCATATATGTGCTCGTCGGTCCGGAAGGCGGCATCAGCGACGCCGAAGTCGAGGCGTTCACGAAAGCCGGCGCCGAAGTGTGCGTGCTGGGAAGCAACATCCTACGTGCGTCCACCGCCGGTCCGGTCGCGCTGTCATTGCTCGCGCGAGCATTGGGACGTTTCGTCTGATCCCGGCTCCATTGCGTGAAATTGCCGGAATCGCCCCGTTTCCTGCTGGTGTAGCATGGTAGCGAAGGTTTTTCCAATACCGATAAGGAGCGTTATGAGCGACAAGGATTGCCTGTTCTGCAAGATCATCGCAGGTGAGATTCCCAGCGAGAAGGTGTACGAGGACGATGCCACCTACGCCTTCAAGGACATCAATCCGAAAGCCAAGGTGCACGTACTGATCGTGCCGCGCAAGCACTACGCGAACGTCGCCGAACTCGCCAAAGAGGATCCGGCACAGCTCGCCCACATGGCCGAAGTGGCGCAGAAAATCGCCGACCAGGAGTTCCATGGCGCCTTCCGTCTGATCTTCAACACCGGAATCGACGCCGGACAGACCGTGTTCCACGTGCACGCCCACGTGCTTACCGGCGAAAAGCTCGACGAATAGTCCACATACTGCCTACCGCCAATACCGACATCGGAAGAGGTTCTGTGCCCACCACTACACGCACCATCGCGATACCCCAACAGCTTGATCCGGTGACCGTGCTCGGCCCTGTGGACGAGGTACTTCGGGAAGTCGAACGTGCGTTCCCCGACCTGACCATCATCGTACGGGGCAACCGCATCGCCATCATGTCGCATTCCAGCAAATCCGAATCCCAAGCCGCCCAAGCCGAACAGGTGGTTGCCGATATCATCCAAGCCGCCTATACCGCGCCGATGGACGCCGATACCGTCCGTCGCATGCTCGACCAGAACGTGCTTAAAAATCCGGTCCGCGCCACACATCCCGGCCACGGCCGCGTGGTGGAGGAATTGCGCATGGCCGGCAGGCAACAGTCGCACGCGTCCCATCGTGAGGAAACCGCCGACAGGCGGCGTCCTCACGTGCCGGGCGTCATCACCTTCGCGCTCGGCAAACCGGTCCGTGCCAAAACCGCCGGACAGATAGCCTACGTCAACGCCATCGAATCGCACACCATCACCTTCGCCATCGGACCGGCAGGCACCGGCAAAACCTATCTTGCCGTAGCCAAAGCGGTACGTGCTTTCCAAGACAGGCAGGTCCGGCGCATCATACTGACCCGTCCCGCCGTCGAAGCAGGGGAGAACCTCGGTTTCCTGCCGGGCACGCTCAACGAAAAGGTCGACCCGTACCTGCGACCGCTGTACGACGCGCTGTCCGACATGCTCGGAGCGGACCAGCTCAAGCGATACATGGACGACGGCACCATCGAAGTGGCGCCGCTCGCCTACATGCGCGGCCGCACGCTCAACGACGCGTTCGTGATCCTCGACGAGGCCCAGAACACCACCGAACAGCAGATGAAGATGTTCCTGACCCGACTGGGATTCAACACCAAAATGGTCATCACCGGCGACGTGACCCAAGTGGATCTGACCGTGCCGAAATCAGGTCTGGCCACCATCGAACGCATCCTCGACGGCATCGACGACATCGCCTTCGCCCACCTGAAGCCCGAAGACGTGGTCCGCCACGCGCTCGTGGGCAAAATCGTCGCCGCTTACGACAGGCACACGGCCATAGCGGGAGACCACAGCAGAAGCGCGCGTGCCGCATCATCGCAACCATTCGACGACAAGAACAAGGAAAACGCATAAATGAGCGTTGAAGTGACGAACGAAACCGCCTGGCAGATCGACGGCAAAATCTTTTCCGACCTCGGCGTATGGGTCATGAGCCAGATGAGGGTCAGCACACAATCCGACCTGACCATCATGTTCGTGGACCCGGATCCCATCGCCCAACTGCACATGCGTTGGATGAACCTCGAAGGCCCCACCGACGTCATGAGCTTCCCAATGGACGAACTGCGCCCCGGAGACGGCGGAACCGAAATGGAAGGCGTGCTGGGCGACATCGTGCTATGCCCGTGGGTGGCCGCCCAGCAGGCGCTCGCGGCCGGCCACAGCACCATGGAGGAAATGATGCTGCTGACCATCCACGGCATCCTCCACCTGCTCGGATACGACCATGTCACACCCGAACAGGAACGGCAGATGTTCGGCTTGCAACGCCAGCTGCTATTGACGTTCTTCGCGCTTCGACAGGGAGCCGGCGCGCGGGCGACGCTTCCCGCCGGCACGCCGGATGCGCTCGCCGAATGGGACCGCGAACACGCGGCCGGCGGCAAAACGGCCAAATGACGGCATGATGCATCATCCGACGGTTTCGAAAGTGGGGGTTGACGAACCATGGAAACAACGACTATCACGATGATTGCGATTCTCGTCGTCATCGCATTGCTGCTGGTCTGGCTGTCGCTGTCGATGGCCGCGACGGAAGGCGCGGTGGGACGTGTCACGAGGGCAAGTCTGAACAACCTCATTCTTGAGATTCAGACGGATACGGAGGCGTCGCAATTCATACGCGACAAGAAGATCAAACGCATCCACAAGGTGCAGCGGCTGATCGCCGACCGCTACGCGACCGCCGGTTCATGCGCGTTCTTCCGCATCACCTGCAATGTGCTTGACGGTGTGTTGGTCGCCGCGATCGCGTCGTTGTGCGATGCACCGTTATGGGCGGGACTGCTTGTCGGCTTCGTGTTCGCGCTGGTGGTCGCGGTGATTTCGCTGCTGGTCCGTCCACGTAGCGCGGGCGCCTCCAAACCGGTCGATCTGATGCTGAAGCATGCCGATGCGGCGTCGGTCGCGGTGGCTTTGACGCCGTTCGCTAAAATCGGCGGACAGAAGGATGCGAAACGTCATTCGAATGATCTGTCGGACGATGAGGAGCTTGAAAAAATCCAACTCGAACAAGGGCGCGCCACCATAGATCGTCTGGTCGAGGCGAATGATTTCGACCCTGAGGTTTCCGAAATGCTGCGCAACGTATTGACGTTGTCCGAAACGTTGACGCGTGAGATCATGGTGCCGCGCACTGATATGATTTGCATCGAACGCGGGGAGACGCTGGAGAACATGCTGAAATTGTGCTCCCGTTCCGGATTCTCCCGTATACCGGTCATCGGCGATGATGTGGATGATCTGGTCGGCGTGGCATACCTGAAGGATGCCGTGCGCGCCACGGCGTTCAATCCCGCGGCGATATCCCGCGATGTCGAATCCATCGTCCGTGACCCGATGCTGGTGCCCGAATCCAAGCCGGTCGACGACCTGTTCCACCAGATGCAGCGCACCCGCCAGCATGTGGCTATCGTCGTGGATGAATACGGCGGCATCGCCGGCCTGGTCACCATCGAAGACACCATCGAACAGATCGTCGGCGAACTGGAGGACGAGCACGACCGTACCCAGCATGCCGATCCGGAACAAATCGGCGAGAACAAATGGAGCATGCCGGCACGCACGCCCATCGCCGACTTGGAGGAGATCTTCGAAATCGACATCGACGAGGACGACGTCGACACGGTATACGGTCTGCTCACCAAGCTGCTTGGCCGCGTGCCGATCGTCGGTTCGACGGCCGTCACCAGGGGCCTGCGCCTGACCGCGGTCGACTCCGCGGGACGCCGCAAGAAAGTGTCCACCATCGTGGTGGAACCGGCCCACGTCGAGGGCGTGGACGAAACTGAACAACACGAAGACCATACGAACGGTGCCGAAGAGGCATCCCATGACGACAAGGATTCCAAGGACAAGCATGACTGACGCAGATGTGACCGAACCGGCTTCCCAGCATTCCGACGCCGAAGCCCCCGTTCCATATCGTTCCGGCTTCGTCGCGGTGGTCGGACGTCCGAACGTCGGCAAATCGACGCTGATCAACGCGCTTATCGGCACGCAGATCGCCATCGCCTCATCCCGTCCGGAGACTACACGTAAGGCCATCCGCGGCATTCTGACCACAGACAACGCGCAGATCGTGCTGGTCGATACCCCCGGTATCCACCGTCCGCGTACGCTGCTCGGACAGCGGCTGAACGATGTCGTCGACGAATCGCTATCCGATGTCGACGCGATCGCCTTCCTGCTACCCGCCGACCAGGAAATCGGCCCCGGCGACAAACGCATTCTGAGCAGGCTGCGTTCTGATTTCGCCGTCAAACGCGACGACGGCACATTCAAATGGAAGGTGCCGCTGATCGCCATCGTCACCAAAATCGACGAATTGGACCGAAGCGCTTTGATCGACAAGCTCATCGAAATCAACGAGTTCGCCGACTTCACCGACATTGTGCCGGTGAGCGCCCTCGAGCACGACAATCTCGCCGAAGTACGCAACGTGCTGGTGGAGAACATGCCCGAAGGACCGCAGATGTATCCGGCCGAGCAAATCACCGAAGAACGTCCGGAAGACACCATCGCCGAACTGATTCGAGGCGCGTTCCTGGAGGAATTGGATGACGAGCTGCCGCATTCGCTCGCCGTGGTGGTGGATTCCATCGAATATCCGGAAGACAACGACAGCGGCGAATCCTACGCGGGCAAGGCGCAGGTGATTGTGTCGATCTACGTGGAACGTGATTCGCAGAAGCCGATCATCATCGGACATAACGCGGAGCATCTGGTACGCGTCAAGAAGAAGCTGCGCACCGCGGTCAACCGCATCGTCGGGCAGAAGGCCAAGCTCGACCTGCATGTCAAGGTGGCCAAGGGATGGCAGTCGGATCCTAAGCAGCTTGAGAAGCTGGGCTTCTAAGCCGCTTAGGATCCGCTTCGCGGCGAAGCCGCTCACTTCGCCTACGGTCAGCCCACTGGGCTGCCCGTTTGACGGCTCAGCCAAGCAGCTTGAGAAGCTGGGCTTCTGATTTTTTTCCGGGTGGGAACAATAAAGCCTGCCGCTGTTTATGCGGCAGGCTTTCTTATGCTCTAAGCTTGTTGGTGCTGGATGGTCACTTCTTCTTGGTGTACATTTGCGTGTTCAGCAGGGTGGCGTAACGCTTGATCACCTTCGGACGGATGACCTTCATGGAAGCGGTCATCAAACCGTTCTCCTGTGTGAACTCCTCCGGCAGGATGATGAACTTACGCACGGATTCGGCACGGGACACGCCCTCATTGGCCTGATCGACCCACTTCTGGACTTCGGCGCGGACGGCCGCGTTGCTGGAGGCCTCCTCCATCGACATATCTCGGTTGAGACCCTTGCTTTCCAGCCATGGACGCAACGCTTCCTCGTCAAGCGTGATCAGCGCGGAGATGAACGGACGCTTGTCGCCAAGCACCAACGCCTGAGAGACGAATTCGCAACGCTTGATGACATCCTCGATCGGGCCAGGGGAGACGTTCTTGCCGCCGGCGGTGATGATGAGATCCTTCTTGCGTCCGATGATGTACAGGAAGCCATCGTCGTCAATGCGGCCCAAGTCGCCGGTCTTGTACCAGCCATCCTCGGTAAAGGAATCCTCGGTGGCCTCGCCGTTCTTATGGTACTTCGGGAACACCGAAGCGCCCTTGACCTGAATCTCCCCATCCTCGGCGATACGCAGCTCGAAACCAGGGAACGCGATGCCGACGGAACCCTGATGATACGGCACGCCAAGCACGTTGAACGCGCACGGCGCGGTGGTTTCGGTCAATCCGTAGCCTTCGTAGACCGGCACGCCGGCACCACGGAAGAACGCCAACAACTCCGGATCAAGCGGCGCACCGCCCGCGACGATCCACTTGGCGCGTCCGCCGAGCACCTCACGCAGCGAGGCATAGACCACCGGATCGAACGCCGCGCGACGTGCCTTGGTAAGCGTTCCGGTCTTCCCCTTGGTGCTGACTTCCTTCATATAATTCTGCGCGGCGACCACGGCTGCGGCGAAAGCAACGCCCTTGGCGCCATGACCGGCCTTCTGGGAAGCAGCGTTGTACACCTTCTCCAGCACACGCGGAACAACGATCATGATGGTCGGCTTGGCCACCTGCAAATCGGCGGTCAACGTCTTGATGCCCTGCGCGATATAAATATGCAGATTGCTTGCTACGCAGATGTAGTTGATGGCACGGGCGAAGGAATGCGCCTGAGGCAGGAACAGCAGGACGGTGTTCTTCTTGTCATGCAGCAGTTCCGGCATATAATCGGGCAGATTGAACGCGGTGGCGCAATAATGCTCATGCGTCATCTCCACGCCCTTCGGCGCGGCGGTCGAACCGGACGTGTACACAATGGAGCACAGATCGGTCTTCTGCACGGAATCGATTCGCGCATCGAGCGCCTCATCGCTCACACCGGAGCCATACGCCTTGATCTCGTCAAGACCACCGGTCTCGAAGCAGACGATGTGCTCCAAAGTCGGGCATTCGGTTTCGGCCCCGTCCGCCTTCGCCTTCATATCAGTGGTTTCCACGACCAGCAGACGCGCATCGGAATTGTTGACGATATTGCGGATCTGCTCGGCGGAATCGGTATCGTAAATCGTGGCGAGCACGCCGCCGCAGGCCATGACGGCCGCGTCGAACACATCCCAATCGTAGGAGGTGCGGCACATGAAAGCCACGCCATCGCCCTTCTTCAAACCATAATGCAGCAAGCCCTTCGCGACGGCGCGGATGTCGGCGAGCGTCTCATTTGCGGTCTTGGTGTGCCAATCGCCATCTTGCTTGAACGTGTACAATGGTTCGTCGCCCATACGAGCGGCGCGGTCGGCGTAGATATCGTAGATGGAGGTGCCTTCGTCTAGCGGCGGATTGCCCTCTGTCTTCGTGGTCAACAGTCCGGTTTCGGGGTCAAGGAACGTGGTGGACGGGTATCCCGGTCCCCATTCAGCGGTGTGCGGCAGCTCGATATGGCCATCGGGGGAGAGGATGCTGTTCGGGTCGTTGTAATCCGGTGTATTGCCGGAATCGTCGCTGACCGGGTGCACGAAATCGTTGCCCAGGCGCAACGCCTTTCTTGCGAGATTAGTGGCCTGCTTGTTCAACGAGGTGATGATGGACACGTGACTCTCCTACGTATATAAACGGTATCTAAAGAAGGAATGATAGCCCGTCGCGCGCGACACGTCACCTTACGGTAGCGTAAGGTGACAGGCCATCAGGGAAACGGGCGGCGCATGCCGGATACAGCCCGTGATTCGAAAGATGAACGATTGCGGCCGCGATGTTGCCGTGTACGTTACACTTGGGCGCTGTATCTGTTCATTAGATTTCTTTAACGAGGAAGAAAGGGCACCTATGGCTGAAAAAGCTGAAGCCACCGTGGTCTTCGGAGTTCTCAATGAGACTTCCGAACACGAGTCCCGTGTTGCTCTGACACCGGATATCGTAACGAGGTTGCGTAAATCAGGTGTTACATGTCTGATTGAGTCCGGTGCGGGCGTCGCATCGCACTACGTTGATGAAGATTATACGAAGGCGGGCGCGCAGGTCGTCTCCGCCGACGATGTGATAGCACGCGCCGACGCGCTGGGTTTTGTGGACCGTCCAAGCAATGAGCTGCTCGCCCGCGTCAAGCAGGGCACATGGATCATTGGCATGTTGGGATCGTTCACCGATGCCGATTACGTCGCCGCGATCGAGAAGGCCGGTCTGGTCGGCGTCGCCATGGAAAAGCTGCCGCGTCAGCTGAGCTCCGCGCAGTCCATGGACGAAATGACGTCGCAGAACTCCGTGATGGGCTACAAGGCCGCCATCGTGGCAGCCAACGCGTACGGTTCCTTCCTGCCGATGATGACCACCGCCGCTGGCACCATCCGCCCGGCCAAGGTGCTTATTCTGGGCGCCGGTATCGCCGGCCTGCAGGCCATCGGCACCGCCAAGCGTCTCGGCGCCGTCGTCACCGCGTACGACGTGCGTCCGGCATCCAAGGGCGAAGTCGAATCCTTGGGCGCCAAGTTCCTCGACCTTGGTCTTGACTTCTCCAAGGGCCAGGGCGAAGGCGGCTACGCACGCGCGCTGAGCGCCGAAGAGCAGGCCCAGCAGCAGGCCGCGGTCGATCAGAAGGCCGCCGGCTTCGACATCGTCATCACCACCGCCAAAGTGCCGGGACGCAAGCCTCCGGTCCTTCTGACCAAGGCCGGTGTGGCCGGTCTGCATCGTGGCGCCGTCATCGTCGATTGCGCGGCAAGCGACCTTGGCGGCAATGTCGAAGGCTCCTCCGTCGGCACCCAGGTCACCGACAACGGCGTGACCATCATCGGCGCCCCGTATCTGGCCAGCGGCGTGTCCACCACCGCATCCAACCTGCTGAGCCGCAACGTGGCCGACGTGCTGGCGCATTTCGTGCGTGACGGCAAGCTCGCCATCGACCTGAACGAAGAGCTCGACAACGCCATGGTCGTGGCCGGCCGCGGCGAGGAAGCCAAGAAGGAAGAGGAGTAAAGCAATGGATATCGTCGTTGCGATCACACTGTTCGTCCTCGCGCTGCTCATCGGCGTCGAGGTCATCGGCAAGGTGCCCGCCACCCTGCACACCCCGCTGATGTCGGGCGCCAACTCCATCCACGGCATCGTCATCGCGGGCGTCGTCATCGTCGCCGCGCACGCCACCAGTCCGCTCGCCTGGGTGTTCATCTTCCTGGCCGCCGTGCTGGGCACGATGAACGTCGTCGGCGGCTACGTCGTCACCGACCGCATGCTGGAGATGTTCAAGTCCGACAAGGGCAAGAAGAAGGAAGAGGAGGCCAAGTAAATGGGTACCCTGGCCGAAATGCTGAGCACGCCGCTCGGCGTCATCGAATGGTTCGTCTACCTGCTGGCCGCAGTGATGTTCGTCATCGGCCTGCACCTGATGAACTCCCCGAAGACCGCCCGCAAGGGCAACATGGTCTCCGCCATCGGCATGGTGTTCGCCGTGGCCATGGCCTTCATCGTGCTGTTCGCCGGTGAGATCTCCAACGGTTTCAAACACTCCGTCGCCGTCGTGGTGCTGATCGTCGGCATCGTCATCGGCGCCGTGGCGGGCGTGGTCTCCGCCAAGAAGGTCAAGATGACCGACATGCCGCAGCTTGTCTCCGTGTTCAACACCGTAGGCGGTGGCGCGGCTGCGCTTGTTGCTCTGAACGACATTCTGACCTCCGCCGAAACTCCGTCCATTGTGGTGCTCATCACTGCTGGACTGGGCATTATGATCGGCTCCGTCACCTTCTCCGGCTCGCTGATCGCAGCCGGCAAGCTGCAGGGCATCAAGTGGGTCAAGAAGCTGAGCCTGCCGGGCAAGGGCTTCTGGAACATCCTGTTCGTCGTGCTCACCATCGTGTCCTTCGTGATGCTGTGCGTGCAGCCGAACCAGCGTCTGCTCTGGTCGATCCTGACCACCGTGTTCGCCCTGTGCTACGGCCTCGTGTTCGTCATCCCGATCGGCGGCGCTGATATGCCGGTCGTCATCTCCGTGTTGAACGCCTGCACCGGCACCGCAGTGGCCATGTCCGGTCTGGCCATCAACAACATCGCCCTGATCGTGGCCGGCGCGCTCGTCGGTGCGGCGGGCGTGACCCTGTCCATCGCCATGTCCAAGGCCATGAACCGTCCGCTGCTGTCCGTCCTTGCCGGCGGCTTTGGCGGATCCAACGCCGCTGCCGGCGCTGGTGAAGGTCCTGAAGGCACCATGAAGGAAACCTCCGCCGACGATCTGGCCGTCCAGCTCGTCTACGCAGAGAAGGTCATCTTCGTGCCGGGCTTCGGTCTGGCCCAGGCCCAGGCCCAGCGTGAGCTCGCTGACCTTGGCACCCTGCTCAAGGACCACGGCGTCGAAGTCTCCTACGCCATCCATCCGGTGGCAGGCCGTATGCCTGGCCATATGAACGTGCTGCTCGCCGAGGCCAACGTCCCGTATGAGGAGCTCGTCGACCTGGATGACATCAATCCGCAGTTCCCGCAGGCCAACGTGGCTCTGGTGGTCGGCGCCAACGACGTGACCAATCCGGCCGCCCGCAAGCCGGGCACCCCGGTTTCCGGCATGCCGATTCTCGACGTCGACAAGGCGCAGAACGTGGTGGTCATGAAGCGTGGCCGTGGCACCGGTTATGCCGGCATCCAGAACGAGCTGTACTTCGAAGACAACACGCAGATGCTGTTTGGTGACGCCAAGGCGAGTCTGCAGGCCGTCATCGCAGCGGTCAAGGAACTCATCAACTGACGGACCGGCTCGTCGCCTACGCGAAGATCAGGCCCTTCCTCTTTTTGGAGGAAGGGCCTTTTGTTATTGCGCAAGTTGTCCACAGACAGGTATGGGGGTGTGGATAGGTGGAAATTGTCCACTTATTCACTTTTTTCAAAGGATTGTGACGGAGAGGTGGACGGATATGCGACAGTAGGTGCATCTCTACGACGAAGGAGTTGCATATGACAGTTGCCGTGGCCACGCCATTCAATATGGACGAACAGGCTTTCCTGCAAACGATGGATCGGCTGATCGAGCGCTTCGACCGGTACAGCTCGGGGCGTTGTTTCGCGGACCTTGATCGGATACGTCTCGAACACGATATGGAAGGTCCGCTTTCCCTGTTCGATGACGTGGTGCACGAGCTTGCGGATGACTTGTTCGGCGGCACGTCATGGCCGGTGAACCTCGACATGGATATGATCATATTGGATCGGTTCCAAATAGGCTATGATGCCGAATTCCTGACCGGATGCCGCAATGTGGTTCGTAAATACGGCATGAGCGCATGGCTGTATGAAATGATTAATGATGCTTCCGTCGCGGTGGCGACGCATCGGCCGAGCAACAGGATGCCGTTCCAGCTTGGTCTGTTCGATACACGTGAGGTGTTCCGAAGGAAAAAGACCAAGGGGAAGAAGAGCGGAGGCGGAAGGAGGAAACGGCTCGAATGCATGATGGAATACCTGCGACAGACCTACCGTCTGGCCGCATACACTCTGTTGCGATGGGGAGGGGGCGAGCCTAGGGCCGCTGATGCGGCGCTGATGGTTCTCGCTTATGGGGGATTGGGTATGTGTATGCTCCGCGATGATCCGAAAGTGGTCGAATTGGGATGTGATCCCGATTTCCGATACAGGCATGTATGCGCCCAGTTGCAGGATATGCGGATCAAGGCGGATCTGGAATATGCCTGTTCTGTGGATCTGAGCGTCACCAGCTCATTGGAATATCCGGCTTGCCTCGATGCCAGATATCTGTATGACGCCGAACACATTGTGGAGGCATATCGGAATCTGTGGGATGAGAACACTAAGCCCGTCGCCCAACTACTGGCCGAGATCGAGGACAATGGCGTATATGAAGTGGAGGATATATGGAAAGACCCGCTCTATCTGCATGACCTTGCCATCTCCCTTATGGGGCCGTCGGCTTCGGGTCTTCTCCAGGAAGGCTTCAGACTGCGTGATCGAACCATGTTCGAGAATGGTGTCAAAGAACTTGACAGCCAGGCACGCAATGTGAGGAAGGCTGGTCTGCTGCTTACCCTTGCCGGATATATCTTTTTCGCCGAACCGGAGGATCGCATGGATGCGATGCTCGCTTCGCACAAGGATCGCAAACGCATGTTGGACAACTATGAAAAGCTTGGCGAAATGGCCGCGACCATCGCCTTGTACCGTCTTCCTCGGGATCGCGAATCGCTTCGGGCAGTGCGGGCCCTGCTCATGCATGAGACGGGCGTGTACGCGGACAAGATGGGAGAGCTCATGGGTCTCGCCGACGAGCCGGACGGGGAAGACGAAGCCACCGCTCCGGTCATGGGGTGAAAGACGGTTTTCCGCATATTGGACATGACAATGCTTTGGGATTGACTCTACAACCATTGTAAGGTTTAGCCTTCCTGCTGGAAGACATAGGCCGAAACGGGAGGATAAGAGACAACCCATGGGAAAGAACCTGACAACGGGAAGCGTGTTCAGAACGATCGTCACCTTCGCGTTGCCATATCTGCTGTCGTATTTCCTGCAGACGCTGTACGGCATGGCCGATCTGTTCATCGCCGGACAGTTCATCGGCATCGACGGCATCACCGCGGTGGCGAACGGCAGCCAGGTGCTGTACATGCTCACCGTGGTCATCGTGGGTCTTGCCATGGGCGCGACCGTCACCATCGGCCGTGCGGTCGGCGCGAACAGGCTCGACCGTGCGGCCAAGGCCATCGGCAACGTCATCACGCTGTTCGCAGGAATCGCGTTGGCGCTGACGGTCGTTCTGCTGTTGAACGTGCACAACATCATCTCGCTGATCGGCGTGCCAGTCGAAGCCGTCGAGGGAACCGCGCAGTATCTGACCATCTGCTATATCGGCATCCCGTTCATCGTCGCGTACAACATTATCAGCTCGGTGTTCCGTGGGATGGGCGATTCGAAAAGCCCCATGTATTTCATTGCGGTTGCATGCTTCTGCAACATCGTGTTCGACTACCTGTTTATGGGCTGGCTGCGTCTTGGTCCCTCGGGCGCGGCATTGGGCACCACACTGGCGCAGGCCATCAGTGTGACCGTGACATTGGTGGCGATTCGCCGCCGGCGTACGGGCATCAGACTGAAGTTCGGCGATCTTCGCCCCGATAGGGCCATGCTCCGCGGCATTCTCGGCATCGGAGTGCCGACGGCGGTTCAGGACGGCTGCATCCAGATCGCCTTCATCATCATCACGGTCATCGCCAACTACCGTGGCCTGAACGATGCGGCAGCTGTCGGCGTCGTCGAAAAGGTGATCAGCGCGTTGTTCCTGGTACCGTCGTCCATGCTGGCCACGGTATCCGCCGTCTCGGCGCAGAACATCGGTGCCGGCAGGATGGAGCGAGCGACGAAGACACTGCGATACGCCACCGCGATCACCGTCGTCTACGGCATCGTCATATCGATTGTGGTGGAACTGACGGCGGGCTCCATCGTCGGCCTGTTCACCACCGATGCGACGGTAATCCTGCTGGGAACACAGTACATCCGCAGCTACATCGTCGACAGCATCTTCGCGGGCATCCACTTCTGCTTCAGCGGCTTCTTCGCCGCATGCGGGCGCTCCTATATCGGATTCATCCACAATATCGTGGCCATCACCCTGGTCCGTGTGCCCGGGGCGTATCTGGCATCCAAGCTGTTCCCGAACACCTTGTTCCCCATGGGCGTCGCCGCACCCGCCGGATCGCTGCTTTCCGTGCTGATCTGTCTTGGCTTCTACGCGTGGCTCAAGCGTCACGGCGTAATTTCGGAGAAGGCGCGTGCATGACGGCGAGTGAGCGAAGTGGAGGGCGCGACGCTTTGCCGGGTGACGGCAGACTGTTCCGTATAGGCAAGGTTGCAGATATGTTCAATGTGTCGCTGGGCACGCTTCGGCATTATGAGCGTTGCGGCTTGCTGGAACCCGAATATATCGACCCGCGCACCGGGTACCGGTATTACGGTGCCAAGCAGTTCGAGGTGCTGAACACCATCCGGTACCTGCGTGTGCTGGATATGCCGTTGACGCAGATAGCCGAGTTCCTGCACAATCGCGACGTGCATGTCATCGAGGACAAGCTTGTTGCACAGAAAGCCCTGATCGAGCGCAAACAGCATGAGCTGGAAATGGTCCAGCGGAAGATCGACCATCGCTTGGAGCGGCTGCGGGACGCTGAGCAGTCCGAATTCGACGTGATACGTGTTGTGCGGCAACCCGCCTGCAGGATCGTCTGGATCAGGGATTCACCGAAGGTCGACTCGTATCTCGGCCTGGAATATTCGATCCGCAAGCTGGAGCAGCATCAGAAGGATTCGCTGGTCTTCCTCGGCAAGGTCGGCGTCGGCATTGACAAGGAATCGTTGGAACAGGGCGGATATGCCGATTACGGGTTGGTGTTCCTATTGCTTGACGACGAGGACGAATATGAGGGCGACACCGTGGCATTGCCGGAGACCGATTGCGTGCGCATCCGGTTCCGGGGGAGTCATGGCGATGCCCCCGACCGGTATCGCGAGCTGATATGGTACACCGCAGAGCAGGGTCTCGACATCACCGGGTTCTCACGTGAGATCGCGTTGATCGATGAAGGGTTGACATCGGATCCCGCCCAGTTCGTGACCGAGATCTGCATCCCGGTGCGCTAGCCACTTTCCGGCGACGTGTGGCGCTACTTGGCTTTCTCCTTCAGGGTCGGCGCAAGGGTGCCGGCCAGCGCGCGCTCGCCCGGCCTGGCCAATGGGCCGACCAGTTCATGCGCCGTGTACGGCTCCTCAAGATAGGCGATGTCGGATTCGCTGAGTTTTACTCCAAGTGCTTCGATGACATCATCCACGCGCTCCGTCTTCGAGCAGCCGACGATCGGTGCCGTGACGTCCTTGGCCCAATGCCAGGCGAGGGCGATCCGCGCCATCGGCACGCCGAGCCGTTCCGCGAGCCCGTGCACGCGTTCGATGATCGGCATATCCTGCGCACGTGCCTGATCGTACTTGTTGCGCATGGTGCCGTCGGTGGTGCCGCGTTTGGAATCGGAATCCCAGGACGGATGGGTCAGATGGCCGGACGCCATGGGGAGTATGGGGTGAGCGCCATGTTGTACTGACGGCTGTTCGGTGGCGTCGGCATCGATGGTCCACTGATGGAACTACGGGGAGGTCTTGCCGAAACTCATACCGCCAAGGCAGACCTTGGAAACTTGGATGCCGGACCATCCCAGTGGGGCGTAGCTCATGTCAGTCATACTGAAGCTCTTCTGCCGTTGATGTTCGGAAGGTCAGCATATCCCGTTTCGATTGGCAGAACCAATACCTCGCATGAATGGTTTGATATGCAATCGACGCATGGAACGATATACCATACTCACATTGGACATTCTTTTTCGCCGGGCGTTGAATAGGGAACGGTACAGAGCATAAATGAAAGGACGGGTCGACAATGGAAAATCCGAGCGCATTCCCGATGGGAGAACCGAACGACGGCTTCGCGCAGTACTTCGTGGGACAGAGCTACCTTGCTCCGGTGCTCGAGACTCCGCAGATTGCCATCCATAACGTGACCTTCGAGCCGGGTTGCCGCAACAACTGGCACATCCATCACAACGCGGCGCAGGTACTCATCGCGGTCGGCGGTCGCGGTTACTACCAGATCGAGGGACAGGAGCCAAAGGAGCTCAAGGCCGGGCAGGCCGTCTGCATCCCCGCGGATACGAAGCACTGGCATGGCGCCGCCCCCGGCGAATCATGCTCGCATCTAGCCTTCATGGTCCCTGCGGGCGATCCGGCATCCATGAGCAACGAATGGCTCGAGCCGGTGGATGCCGAAGCCTACGGCAAACTTGCCTGAGGTCTGTTGTTCTTATATGGAGGGCCATCCTGCAAAAGTGGGATGGCCCTTTTTGTTGTTCAGGGCGATAACGGTTTGAAGCCTTGCGGCGAGTGGCGTCATGCGAGGAAATCCGCAAGCAGATTGTACAAGTAGCTTGTGTAAGTGCTATGGCGGCCAGCTGGAGGCAATCGAAATGGATACGAAAGACGAATATTCGACATCGGATGTCGCCATGGAATTGGCGATTGCGGTCAGCAGGCTGCAAGCTCGGATGAAGCATGAGGCCGGCATCGCGGAACGGGGCATCACCGCTTCGCAGCTTGCCATGTTGAAGCGGCTGGATACCGAGGGAGAACTGTCGGTATCGACTTTGGCCGCGTACGAACACGTATCGCAACAGGCCATCACCCAGCGTCTTGAACTACTGAGGTCCACAGGGTATGTCACACAGCATGCCGATTCGAAAGATCGTCGTCGTCGACTGGTCGGCTTGACCGATGAAGGACATGCGTTCCTCGCCCACGTAACCGCTAGCCAAACAACTTGGCTGGCGCATGCCATCGAATATGCATTGGATGACGGCGAGCGCGGGGACCTCGCCGCTGCGACCACATTGATCGAACGCATCGCCGCCACGGAATCGCTGCCGACGGGAGGCGACACGCGATGAAGACGGCTGATAAGACAAGAGAAACTCCCGCGTTTCCCAAGACCTTCATCATGGCGATGATATTTGGGGTCGGTCTCAACCCTGTCAACAGCACGCTTATCTCGACGGCGCTCGCACCGATTTCACATGATTTGCGGATTGATGCCGGAAGGGCGACCCTGCTGATATCTGCGCTGTACCTGACATGTGCCATCGCGCAGCCGACGGCGGGCAAGCTTTCTGAGATCATTGGTCCTCGCTCGGTGTTCATGGCCGGTGCGGCATTGGTCATGATTGGAGGACTACTGGGTGGTTTCGCTCCGAATCTCGGCGTGCTGCTGACGTCGCGTGTGCTTATTGGTGCGGGCACATCCTGTGGCTATCCTGCTGCCATGCTGCTGGTTCGCAGACGGGCCGATCGCATGGGATTGGCGGAACCGCCTTCGTTGGTCCTTTCCATTCTCGCTATGGTGGGACTGGTGCTCATCGCTGTCGGTCCACCGTTGGGCGGCCTGTTGGTCACCTTTTTGGGATGGCGCTCCACCTTCTTCGTCAACGTGTTGGTCGGCATCATCACGATTGTGCTGGGATTGGCAAGCATCGAGCCCGATGCGAAGCATGAACATCGCATGACCGTATCCTTCTTCATCGCGCATCTCGATGTCATGGGTCTGTTGCTATTCTCCATCACAATCAGCGCGCTGCTGATTGTTCTTATGAGTTTGCCTACTTTCGACAAGGTGTCCGGTTGCGTCACTGTCATCGCTTTGTTGGCTTTTGTCGCGTGGGAGTTGCATGCGGCAACGCCTTTCGTCGATGTGCGTTCACTCGCGGCGGATAGTGTGATGACGTTGAATTTTCTGCGTGCGATGCTCACCATGCTTGGCGCTTATGTGGTCATGTACGCCTTGCCCCAGTGGCTGGAGGATGCCTGCCATATGAACGCCGGTGTTTCCGGCATGTTCATCATTCCGATGGGGGTGGTGGCGACAGTGGCTTCGTTATCCATCGCGAAGAAGCCGATAGTGCGCCTGCCGTTGATGGTGTGCTGTTCGGCGATGGTGACGGTGGGCATGTTGTTGACTTGCACGTCATCCGCTGGCATGGTCGTATTGCCGTTGACCGCCTCCGCTGTCGCGGGACTGGTGTTGGGACTCAGCATGTCGACCAGTCAGACCGTGCTATATCGCCGAGCGGCATCCGAGCATATTGGCACGTCGTCTGGTCTGCTGCGCACGTCCATCTATATCGGGTCTATCGGTGCGTCCTCATTGAGTGGCGTGTTCTTCGGTGAGACGGTCACTGATGGAGGGCTCCACGGCATTGGCATCACAGTTGCGGTTTTGGGGGTCGCCGCGCTATTGGCAACGGTTATGGATCGTACGTTGCGGTAGTCCGGGGAAGTTGTCCGCATCGTGAATGATGGTACGGATGGCCTCGCGTGCCGGATATACTGGACTGCGGTGATGGGACTCGCCTGAAGCCGTTACAGGCTTCGAACCGCAAACCCGCTGATGGTTCCTACGACATAGGGTGTGCTGTACCTTATGGCTTTCAGCGGTTGTGGCATCGCCATTCTTCCATGTCTGTCATATTGGTTCGGCACCTCGCTGGAAAGAAGATACATGGCACGACAACATATCATTCGAGTCGATCTCATATGCGTGGTGTTCCTTGGGGGATGCATCGGAACCGCATTACGCTACGCTTGTTCGGTCATTCCCGACTGCGGCGCATTCCATATCGGCACATTCGCGGCGAATATGGCCGCCTGCTTCGTATACGCGGCGCTTTCGGCATGGCTGGGAGGAACCCGCAGAATCGTGGGACGCGCGAAGGAATATGTGAACCGTGGATGTGGCATGGGCATGTGTGGAGGATTGTCCACCATGTCCACTCTCGCCCTCGAGGAATTCACTATGCTGCATGACGGCAAAGCCATGGATTGTGCGGCGTATTGTTGCACGACCTTCATCGTGGGCTGTCTGCTGGCATACGTTGGCGCGCATGTCGGGCTGCGGTTTGCCGGTACTGAGCATAACGATGGTGATCGCCATGCCATGGGCAAGGAGGCGGACTGATGAATAATGCGGTCATCGCCGTATCGGTGTGCCTGTGTGGTGGTCTCGGCGCCGCCGCAAGGTATGTTTGTGATTCCGTTATCAAAGCTTCTTGGCATAAGGCATTTCCTTTGTCGACCTTTGTGATCAACAGTATTGCCGGATTCCTGGCAGGCGTGATTGCAGGTCTGTACTCACGCCGGTTTCTGTCGGATCCCGCGCATGTGATGTTGGCGACCGGCTTCCTTGGTGGATTCTCCACATTCTCCACCATGATGAACGAATCCGTGACGTTGTTGCGCGGTGGGCGGATCACCGTGTTCGTGGGATATGTGCTGACGTCGGTGGTGGTTCCTGTGATGGCCGCGGCATTGGGATATTGCCTTGTCGTCTGAGACTGGAGCGAGGACGTTGACTCGGGGCGTCGTTTCATTGTCTCTGGGTATGGATGGTTTATGGATTACCGCGACGCGGATTGGATAGTTTTCCATGAAAACGAGGAAAAACTATTGTCTTTTCCGTGTTTCCTCGATACATTGGTGGCTGGCCGCCCATGACAATCGAAAGGACTGACCATGACGCAGCAGGGCATGTCGACCAAGTCGAGGCATCTGACCATTCCCGATCTCATCACGATAGGTGTGTTCACTGCCTTGTATTTCGTGCTGGTCGCCGTGGCCACGCTGTTCAGTTCCGTGGCTTTGATGGGATTCGGCATGATTCTTCTGCCTGCGGTCGCCGCATTGATCTGTGGTTGCGTATATATGCTCCTGGTTGCCAAGGTCGGAAAATTCGGCGCGATTAGCGTGATGGGCATCGTCGTCGGATTGTTCTTGTTCGTATCCGGACATTTCATCCTTTCCCTTGCTGCGAGCATCGTGTTTCCGGTCATCGCTGATGCCATCGCTCGCGCCGGGGACTATCGGAGCAAGACAGGTATCCTGGCGAGTTATGTCGTGTTCTGCTATGGGCTGACCGGTCCGATTCTGCCGTTGTGGTTCATGAAGGATGCCTATGTGGCCAGTCTGCAGGCCCGTGGCAAGGACTCGTCCTATATCGATGGTGTGTTCGCACATGTCAATACCGGCACGTTTTTCATTGCCATGATAGCGGTACTGGTATGTGCGTTGCTCGGAGGCTGGTTTGGGCAGCGTATGCTGAAGAAGCATTTTGCGAAGACCGGCATCATCTGATGGCCCTGGACCCAAGAACCAAACTGTACCTAGTGGCATTGGCCAACCTGTTGCTGTTCTTCCATGTCGACGTGGTTGTGGAGTCGCTTACAGTATTGCTGCTTCTTCTGCCACTGCTCGGCGCGGGACGATGGGCGGCTGCGGTACGCTTCGGTTGCATCTATGTATTGCTACTGGTGGGGACTTGGGCATCGACGCTTGACGATGGCGGCAGCTGGTTGCATATGCTTGGTTTGCTTTGTGTCGGCATCCGGATGATGATGCCTTGTCTGATTGCCGGCATATACGCATTCACCACGACTACGGCCAGTCAATTCGTGTGTGCCCTGCGGCGCATGCGCATTCCGGAGACGATTGTGATTCCATGTGTGGTGTGCATCCGGTTCTTCCCGACAATCCATGACGATTACCATCAGATTCGTGACGCGATGGCATTACGTGGCATCGCCCAGGGGACATTCGCCCTGCTCCGTCATCCGGCTCAGTCTTTGGAATACATCCTGATGCCGTTGTTGATGAACGCTACGGGGGTCGCCCAGGATTTGTCCGTAGCCGCACTGACCAAAGGAATCGGCATTCGCGGGCCTCATACATGTCATACCGAAATCCGCATGCATGGCATTGATTGGGCATGGATGGTCATCTGCACGGTTCCTCTGGCATTGGGCATTGGAGGAGCATGGTGAGTATCGGAAGTGATATCAATCGGATAGTCGCATGGACGCAACGGTGCTCATTCGCATATCATGCTGATGAAGCTGCTGAGGTCGATGCGCTGAATGACATCAGCTGTGCCATACCGCAAGGCGAGATTGCCATCTTATGTGGACAAAGCGGCTGTGGCAAAACCACGTACACACGTTTGCTCAATGGTCTGATACCTGGTTTCTATTCCGGCGATTTGCAGGGCATCCATATGACGTGCGGAATCCGCGCCGGATTGGCTCCTGTGGAAAGCTATGTGGGACAGGTGGGCAGCGTATTCCAGAATCCGAAGACGCAGTATTTCAATGCCGATTCCACCGATGAGCTGGCATTCCCCTGCGAGAATACGGGCATGTCTCCCGCGCGGATTCGGCAACGCGTGCATGATGTCGCGGAGCAGTTTCACATCAGGCATCTATTAGGTCGTAGGATCATGACGCTTTCAGGTGGCCAGAAGCAACAGCTTGCTGTCGCGGCATCGACCATGCTGGCTCCTGGACTCATCGTTATGGATGAGCCGACAAGTAATTTAGATATGGTGGCGATTCGCAGGCTGCATGACATGGTCTCCCGATTGAGAGCTGATGGAATGACCATCGTCATTGCCGAACACCGTCTTGCATGGTGCGCGGATTTAGCGGACCGTTTCATAGTGTTCGATCACGGTACGATTCTCGGTGAATATGAGGCGTCCGATTTTCTGGCGATGTCCGAACAGCGCGTCGCGGCATTAGGATTGCGCGCCCTCGATGACAGACCATACAGGCTTGCCGTGCATCGTAAACTCCAACATGGAGGCATTGCGCCCGACGAGGACAAGCGACAGGTCGTCATTGGTGTGCGCGGCCTGAGTGTAGGCCATACAAAGCGGGGACTTCTAGGCCGCAAGACACCCGTATTCGCACGTGATATTCCCGATTTCGACATTCACGAGGGTGAGATTCTTGGCCTTATGGGGTCGAACGGGGTTGGCAAAAGCACTTTGGCACGTACGCTATGCGGTCTTGCCGCTCCGTTGAACGGCATGGTGCTATTGAATGGGACGAAAGCGAGCCGCGGCGCTTTGACTCGTGCCGGATTTCTCGTCATGCAGGACGTCAATTACCAGCTCTTCTCCGATAGTGTTCGGGAAGAGGCATTACTGGGACTTGATGGGATGGATGACGCTGTGCGTGACCGATGCGATGCTGTGCTACGAGACCTCGACCTATTGGATTCCGTGCAGCGCCACCCGATGAGTTTATCCGGCGGTCAAAAGCAGAGGCTGGCTATAGCCTGCGCTTTGATGAGCGATAAGCGATTCATTGTTTTGGACGAACCGACCAGCGGACTGGACCGGTTGCATATGACCCAAGTCGGCGGACTTCTGCGAAAGCTCGCGGACCGTGGCAAAGCGGTGTTGGTCGTAACACATGATTATGAGCTTGCAGCGCTATGGTGCGACCGCATCATAGCGCTGGAAGACGAACTGCATAACGAACAGGGAGAAGAAGAGGATCGTCTGGCATGGACTTCAATGTGAACGATTGGCTGGGAGACTGGATTAGCTTCGAACATTTGATCAACAATCATGACCCGAACCTTGACCGGGCTTGGAAGGATTCGACGAAAGCCATGCGATCCAAGCCGCTGTTCGCGATCATGATGCTCGGCGATGCGCGACGCTTCTGGGCAAAAGCCTGCAAAACCTCGGGCAAGGAGTGGCGATTCCGCATTGGTGGATGGCATATCGAGCAGCCGTCCGCAGTTGGCGACGATGATGCTGTCGCAGGCTTTAACCTGACTTGGCTGGACGAAAAACGCACCCCCATCACAACACATGAATATCGGCTCGATCATGTGCACGACAAGGGGCTGGAAGGCAAACCCTGCTATGTGTTCCACGCTAGCGATGCCGGTGCCTCCGATCCCTTCGCCGTACTCATCGCGATGGAGCCCATGCCTGAACGCTCCGCGCTCAGACACGGGGGACTGCTCAGTCATCTGCATTTTCAATATGCCTCTGATGAAGGCGAACTCATCAAAGGTACTGGCAAACAAGCCACGCTCCGCCATCGCATGTGGTATCCCACCATGTGCGCCGCTGAAGGGACGTTACTTGATCAATGCAACATCGTACGTGCGCTGCATCATCTTCAAGCATGGCGGGAACTGCCTGTCCCATCATCAGACTGACTGCAGATGCCCGAAGATGGGACAATATCAGCATTGCGACGATTGTAGGTATCGTCCAGTGACGCTTTCCGGACATGCGGCGATCCGAGAAGGCGCTCCCTCGCATACTACGCGTCCGCCTGCTTCACCGCCGCCCGGTCCCATATCCACCACATAGTCCGCATTGGCAATCACGTCCAAATCATGTTCGATGACGACCACCGTCGCGCCATTCGCTACAAGTTCATCAAATACGTGCAGCAGCACGCGAACATCAAGCGGATGCAAGCCGATTGTCGGCTCATCGAACACGAATACCGCATCATGCTGTTTCCGCCCCATCTCGCTGGCCAATTTCAAACGCTGGGCCTCACCGCCCGACAGCGCGGGAGTTGGCTCGCCCAACGCAAGATAGCCCAAACCCAATTCATGCAACGTGGCAAGCTTCGTTTGGATCGGTTTGACATCTCGTAAGACAGGCATGGCATCGTCGACGGTCATTGTCATTAACTGCGGCATCGAATACGCCACTCCGTCGGTGCAGGGGAGCTTCAGCTCGGCGATTGCATCGGAATACCGCGAGCCATGGCATGCCGGGCATTCGATATCGACGTCAGGCAGGAACTGCACGTCGAGCGAAATCGATCCCGTGCCGTCGCACGTCGCGCAACGCAGCTTGCCAGTGTTATAGGAGAATGCCCCCGCTTTCAGACCGATGGTCCGCGCAGCATCTGTTTTTGCGAACGCGCGTCGAAGATCGTCATGGACGCCGCAATATGTAGCGACGGTGGAACGTATGTTCGCGCCGATAGGCGTGGCATCGATAAGATGCGCCTTGGACACACCGTCCGCCTCGAGGAGCCGCACCTGCGTCGGCTGCGGCGACCTGTCGATCCGCGACTGCAAAGCGGGCATCAACATCTCCAGTACCATCGTCGTCTTGCCGGAACCGGATACCCCTGTTACGGCGGTCAGCCGTCCACGGGGAATATCTACCGATAACGGGCCGACGGTATGCAGACGGTCGGTTTCCATATGAATTCGTCCTGCGGAGAAGATTTCATGGGCGTCAATGTTGTCACGCACACGGTCATGAACGTTGCCACCCTGGGCAAGGAACGGCGCGATGCGCGATTCGCGGGTATCAATCACCTGCGGCACCGTTCCCTGCGCAATCACCTGACCGCCCTTTGCGCCGGCACCTGGCCCCATCTCGATGAGATAATCGGTTTCGGCCAGCACCCGAGTGTCATGATCGACCACTACCACGGAATTGCCATCAGCCACCAGGTCACGCATGACACCGAGCAGTCCGTCGACATTCGCGGGATGCAACCCAATCGACGGCTCATCCAGCACATATAACACGCCTGTGGTGCGATTGCGCACGGCGCGGGCAAGCTGCACGCGTTGGCGCTCGCCGGTGGACAGTGTGGCTCCGGCGCGGTCCAAGGACAGATACCCGAGACCGAGTTCCAATAAACGCCGTGACGTATTGAGGAACGATTCACAGATGGCGCTCGCCATGGTGCGCATATGTGGTTCCAGCGATTCCGGCACGGACCCTACCCAGGAAACGAGTGCGTCCAGAGACATCGCGGTTGCCTGAGCCAGATTGATGTCTCTGATACGTGGCTGGCGGGCGCGTTCGGAAAGTCTGGTCCCTCCGCAATCGCTGCAGGGACGCTCTTTGAGGAACCTCGCAACACGTTTAAGCCCTTTTTCGTCCTTGGCTTTGGTGAGGGCGTTCTCCACGGTGTATACGGCGTTGTAGTACGTGAAGTCGAGTTCGGCGAAATCGTCGCCTTTTTTCGGCTTGTATAGGATGTGCTTCTTGATGGCTGGGCCGGCGAACACGATATCTCGTTCTTGTTCGGTGAGTTGGTTGAACGGTACGTTGGTACGTACTCCCATGGCCCCGCATACTTGCTTCATCAAATCCCACATCAACGATCCCCACGGCAGCACGGCTCCCTCGTCAATGCTTTTCGACTCATCCGGTACCAAGGCGGAACGGTCGACTTCCCTCATGATTCCGGTGCCTGAGCATGTCGGACACGCGCCCGCGGCGTTGAATGCGAGATCCTCCGCTGATGGCGGATGCATGAGTCCGCCGCAGAACGTGCAATGCATCGGAAGCTCGGCGGCAACGTTCATCGTGGGTTGGTTGCGTGCTCCGCAGTGTTCGCACACGTGCGATCCGATCCGGGAGAACAGGAGGCGCAGACTGTTGAGCAGTTCGCTCATTGTGCCGAACGTGGAACGGACTCCAGGCACTGATGGACGCTGATGCAGTGCCAATGCCGCCGGAATATGACGCACCTCGTCGACGGTTGCGCGGCTTGCCTGGGTCATACGTCTTCTTGTATAGGTCGATAGCGCTTCCAGATAGCGTCGTGATCCCTCCGCGTACAGCACGCCAAGCGCGAGGGAGCTTTTTCCTGAGCCTGAGATTCCGGCTATGCCGACCATGCTGTTGAGCGGGATGTCGATGTCGACGTCTTTCAGATTATGTACGTGGGCTCCGCGCACTTCGATACATGAGGGGAGTGGCCGAGACACTTGTGTTTCGTATGCAAAGATAGAAGGAGACGGTTTCATACCGGCAATTCTATGCTTGCCATATGGTTATCACATATACGGATGAAAAGAAATTCACCAAGGAACAGACCCAGCGACTGTTTCTTTCAGTCGGCTGGGTGTCCGGTCAATATCCTGAACGGTTGCATAAGGCGTTGATGGGGTCATCCACCGTATTCAGCGCATGGGATGGCGAACGTCTGGTGGGTCTGGTGCGAGTGCTTGATGACACGGAGATGGTGGCATACATGCACTATGTGCTGGTCGATCCTGAATACCAAGGGCGCGGCATTGCCGGACATCTTGTCGGCATGGTCAAGCAGCGGTACCACGATTACCTGTATATCGAGGTTATGCCTGAGGAAAGCAAGAATGCCACGTTCTATGAGAAGCATGGATTCCATATTATGGAGGATGGCGTCGCCATGCAGATATGCAATCCGGGAGAACGGCACTGACGGAACGGGCATCGGGCATGTCTTGAGAACTTCGGGCGGTGAGGGGCGCCATCTTTCGCCGGAGGCGTTTCCATTACCGCTTATATTTTTTGGGGTTCGGCTGTCAGATCTTGAATGAACGACGGATGAATCCGTATACGGTGTCCCAGTAGCGTTTCGGATCCACGGCGGAGCTTTCCATATGATCGGCGTCCGGAACCAGCAGACGTTCGCGGTCGATGCTGGAGCAGGCGTTGTAGTTCATGTCGAGGAAACGTGGGCTGACCATGCGGTCCTTTCCTCCATGGATGAACAGCATCGGAATGACCGTATGCCGCAATGACGGTATGCAGGACGCTTCGGTGAAATCATAGCCGGCACGGCGCTTGCAGATCAGACCCGCCGCGTCCACACATGCCGAGGCGAGAAGCTTTGGCATGTGGAACATGCCTCGCGCGCTGTCTATGAATTCCATGCGGGCGGAAGTGTATCCGCTTTCAGCGATTGCCGCGATGACATTGCGTGGCAGTTCCGGCGTGCCGGTCGTCATCATCACCGTCGTGGCTCCCATGGATCCTCCGAATAGGAGAATGCGTGCTTGATCGTCGCTATCCACAATCAGCCGTATCCAATCAAGCAGATCATTGCGCTCCAACCATCCCATGCCTACATATCGTCCTTCGCTCAGATCCTGGGCCCGTTGGGATGGTGTGAGGACGGTGAAGCCCATGCGGGCATAGCGGTGTGCCCATTTGGCTTGTTCTTCAGGGGCTCCGGTATAGCCATGCACGCAGATGGCATATATATGCGGCGTCGGGTCGATGCAATCCGGATCGAAGAGCCAGCCATGCAGCTTAAGCCCATCGCGGCTGGTGATGGATACCGGCTGTTTCGTTTCGGAAAACCATTGCCCGGCCTCTTTGGCCTCGCCTTGGTTCATCTTTCCCTCGCGATCCGGAGCGATCAGCGCCTGATGGAAAATGGAATGCTTCCACTGCGTGTCGATGGCAAAGCGGAACAGCATATGTGCTGACGCCGCGAGCAATCCCGTCGCTGCGACGGTCGTGACGCCAGTCGCGAGCTGAATGTTGCGGATGAGCGCGGAATGGTCATGCGTCGTTGCCATTTTCTGATTCCTTACCACTGGTTGGTGCTTGTCTGACTACGATTGTACGTGGGTTTGCGCATAGTCCGCGTTTTATGCACCTTGCTCCTCTGATTGCAGGGAAATGTCAGCGGCACCATGTATACTAGATAACTGTTGTCTTGGCGAGGGAGGTTCCGCCTCCGTTATCGACTTGGCGTATGATATGAAACTCCTTGGGTTTTCTATGCGGCTCGTCGGTGCGCCGAAACATAAGAACGATGTATCAAGGAGATATTGATTATGGCTACCACCATCACTCTTGAAGGTGCTGCTCGTACCGAGTTCGGCAAGGGCGCTGCCCGCCGCATGCGCGTCGCGAACCTCATCCCGGCCACCGTTTACGCGGGTGGCGAGGATCCGACCTTCGTGCAGCTGCCGATGAAGGAGACCACTCTGGCTCTGCGTCACACCAACGCCCTGTTCACCATCAAGTATGGTGACGAGACCAAGATGGCCGTTGTCAAGGACGTCCAGCGCAACCCGGTGAAGCGCATCGTCGAGCATGTCGATTTCTACGAGGTCAAGGCCGGCGAGAAGATCGACGTCGAGGTGCCGGTGTTCGTTGAGGGTACTCCGAAGGGCGCTGCCGTCGCGTTCGTCGACATCCAGGAGCTCAAGGTCCGCGCCGATGTGGCCAACCTGCCGGAGAAGATCGTGGTCAACGTTGATGGCCTGACCGATGGTTCCAAGGTCTTCGCCAAGGACGTTGTGCTGCCGGAAGGCGTCGTACTCGATGTCGAGGATCCGGAAGAATCCGTCGTCACCGTCGAGGTGCCGGAAGATGCCGCACCGGTTGAGGCCGCTCCGGCTGCTGACGCCGCTGCCGCTCCGGCTGCTGACGCTGAGTGAGATCGTTGCTCAAGCTGATTTGATTCCGATATGCCTGCCATATCGGTAGTACAAGGTCCCTGTGTGTGAAAACACGTGGGGACCTTTGCGTTTCCTTATGTTTCTTGCTATCTCATATCGCGAACGCCGGTTATCGAAAGCGTTTATGGTGTGAGAAAGTACATACCAGAACCCGGCGCCACAAGCGCCGGAGACCAATAACCGCTGGCCGCCTTTGGGTGGCTGATGCAACTAGAAGAAGTAAAGAATGACTGAACAGAATCATCACGATCCGGCGGAGCTTGACAAGCTCGCTGAGAAGTTCACCGTGCTCCCGAACGACAATCCGGCATCCGACGCCAAGCGCGCCGAACTCATCGACAAGCCGGCCTTCGGTCAGGTCTTCTCCGACAATATGGCCCACATGACCTGGACCAAGGGTGAAGGCTGGTCCGACCGTCGCATCGAGCCGTACGCGCCGCTGAAGATGGATCCGGGCGCATCTGTTCTGCATTACGCCCAGGAATGCTTCGAAGGTCTGAAGGCCTACCGTCACGCCGACGGCTCCACCTGGCTGTTCCGCCCGGACGCGAACGCCGAGCGTTTCCAGAACTCCGCCAAGCGCCTGTACCTGCCGGAACTGCCGATCGACGACTTCATCGGCTCTGTCGCGGCACTGGTCAAGCGTGATGTGAACTGGGTTCCGTCCCGTCGCGAATACACGCTGTACATGCGTCCGTTCATGTTCGCTTCCGAGCCGTTCCTTGGTGTGCGCGCTCCGCAGGAAGTGGATTATTGCGTGATCGCCTCCCCGTCCGGCCCGTACTTCCCGGGCGGCGTGAAGCCGGTCAGCATCTGGGTCGAGGACAAGTGGTTCCGCACCGGCCCTGGCGGCACTGGCTTCGCCAAGTGCGGCGGCAACTACGCAGCCTCTCTGCTCGGTGAATACACCGGCATCGACCATGGCTGCCAGCAGGTGTGCTTCGTCGACGCCGCCACCAAGACCTACCTGGAGGAGCTTGGCGGCATGAACATGATGGTCGTGCACAAGGACGGCCACGTGGAAACCCCGTCCCTGACCGGCAACATCCTGCCGGGCGTGACCCGCCGCTCCCTGATCCAGCTCATCCAGGACAACGGCCACGATGTGGTCGAGACCATGATCGCCCTGGATCAGCTGCTTGAGGACATCAAGTCCGGCGAAGTCACCGAGGTGTTCGCCTGCGGTACCGCCGCCATCATCACCCCGATCGGTCGCTTCAAGTCCGAGAAGTTCGATGTGACCGTCGCCGACGGCGGTTCCGGCGAGTTCACCCTCGCACTGCGCAACCAGCTGCTCGGCATCCAGCTTGGCGAGATCGAAGACCCACACAACTGGATGTGGAAGGTCTGCTGATTTTCCCGTTAGCGATTATTAGCTGACATATAGCTGTAATGGCCGCCGGAGGGTGGCGCGTGCTTCAGGCCAAGTTCACATGGTCTGACAATGTACGTGCCGCCCTCCGGCTCTTTTATTGCAGCTCTTGCCCCATATTGTGCTATTTTTAACAGCTGGTTGGAAAAGAAATATGTGAGGGAAGGGGAGTGGCCATGGAAGTGGCGCTGGAAAGCAACGGCTTCTTCATAGGTATCGAATATCTGGCGACCTTCTGCTGCGGCATGGTCGGCGGGCTCGCCGCCGTACGCAAAGGCTATGATATTTTTGCGATTCTTGTCACCACATGGCTCACCGCATTGGGTGGCGGCATCATTCGTGATGTGCTGCTCGGAGCGCTTCCTCCCGCAGGCGTCTCCGACAAAGGGCTGGTGATCACCGCACTGCTCGCAGCTGTGGCCGTAGCCATCATTTATCCCGAAGTCGACAAGCTCAAATGGTCCATGCTGTCATTGGACGCGCTGGCATTGGGCCTTTACGCCGTCAACGGCACATCCAAAGCCATGATGTACCACATGTCCGGCACCACGGCAGTGTTCCTGGGCATGTTCACGGCACTTGGCGGCGGACTCATCCGTGACATGCTCATCAACGAGGTGCCCATGGTGATCCGCGACAAGCATTGGTACGCGGTGCCTTCAGCCGTTGGATGCGTATTGACGGTACTCGTATGTAAAGGAGTGAACGAGGGAATCGTCAGTTTTCCCGCCGAAGTCGTGCTTGATGTGCTGATTGTAGTGCTGGTGGTGGCCATGCGGCTTATCTCCGTGTTTTTCGACATTCAATTGCCGGGGGCTTTGGCCAGGCATAACACCTACCTGCCGAGCGAAGCCAAATATCTCAAACGTCCGGTCATCCATCCCGATCGGAATGATGACGATATCAAGCGTAAGTGAGCATTTTCAACAGAGCACGAAATGTAAAAAAGAAGAAGCCCCGCAGGTTTTCCTGCGGGGCTTCTTACAAGCTGTGAGTTACGAAAACTCAGAGAGCGTTGATGGCCACAGCGAGACCGGACTTGCGGTTGGCAGCCTGGTTCTTGTGGATCACGCCAGCGCCGGCGGCCTTGTCGAGCTTCTGGGCTGCGACCTTGTAGGCGGCTTCGGCGGCGGCCTTATCGCCAGCGGCGATGGCTTCGCGGGTGGCGCGAACGGCAGTCTTCAGGCTGGACTTCACGGCCACGTTACGCTTGTGCGCCTTCTCGTTGGTGAGAACGCGCTTCTTCTGCGACTTGATGTTTGCCACTATTTCTCCAAACGACGTTTGCTATAAGGACATACAAACGATGATGATAACATGGCACGCGGATAAATCGCCAATGCGTATAAGAGTGTCGCGGAAGGACATGCCGACACTACCAGTTAGAATCGTTTGCGTCGAATATTTCCAGAGGAGGATGGCGTGGGGCAGCAGCATAATCAGCCCGGGTACACCGATCAGTCGTTGATCCGCAACTTTTGCATCATCGCGCATATCGATCACGGCAAATCAACGGTGGCGGACCGTATTCTGCAGTTGAGTGGCATCGTGCCGGAGCGCGAGATGCGCGATCGCTTCCTCGACCGCATGGATATCGAGCAGGAACGCGGCATCACCATCAAATCGCAGGCCGTGCGCGTGCCGTGGACGGTTGACGGCACCGAATACACACTCGGCATGATTGATACCCCCGGCCATGTGGACTTCACATACGAGGTGTCCCGAGCGTTGGCCGCATGCGAGGGTGCGGTGCTGCTTGTCGACGCCACGCAGGGCATTGAAGCGCAGACGCTGTCCAACCTGTATATGGCCATCGACCATGATCTGGCCATCATCCCCGTGCTCAACAAAATCGACCTGCCCAGCGCCGAACCCGACAAGCATGCCGAGGAAATCGCCGGCCTGATTGGTTGTGACCCGTCCGACGTGTTGCGCGTCTCCGGCAAAACCGGAGAAGGCGTCGCCGAACTGCTCGACCGTATCGTCGCCGAAGTGCCCGCGCCGACGGGCAATCCGGACGCGCCTGCCCGCGCGCTCATTTTCGACTCCGTATACGACTCCTATCGTGGCATCGTCACTTACATTCGTATGGTCGACGGTGAACTGAAATCGCGCGAGAAGCTGCACATGATGGGTATCGGCATGACGCATGACCCCATCGAAATCGGCGTGATCAGCCCCGACATGATGCCCACCAAGGCGCTTGGCGCAGGAGAGGTCGGCTATGTGATCACCGGAGCGAAAGACGTCAGCCAGTCCAAGGTGGGCGACACCATCACCTCCGCCATAAATCCGGCTACCGAGCCGCTCGAAGGCTACCGTGATCCGCAACCAATGGTCTACGCCGGCCTGTTCCCAATCGACAACGCGCAATATCCGGAACTGCGCGAGGCGCTTGACAAGCTCAAGCTCAACGACGCGGCCCTCATCTACGAACCGGAAACCTCCGTGGCGTTGGGCTTCGGCTTTCGTTGCGGCTTCCTGGGCTTGCTGCACATGGAGATCGTCACCGAACGTTTGAGCCGCGAATTCGACCTTGACCTGATCTCCACCGCGCCGAACGTGCCGTACGAGGTCACCGCGGAAGACAATTCCGTGCATCGCGTCACCAATCCGAGCGAATTCCCCGAAGGCAAGATCAAGAAGATCGTCGAACCGATGGTTGCCGCCGACATCATCACGCCGAAGGATTTCATCGGTGCGGTGATGGACCTGTGCCAAGACCACCGTGGCCAGATGGGCACCATGGAATACATTTCCGCCGACCGTGTGGAAATGCATTACCGTATTCCACTCGCCGAAATCGTCTTCGACTTCTTCGACCAACTGAAGAGCCGTACCAAGGGGTATGCGTCGCTCGACTACCACGAGGATGGCGAACAGTCCGCCGATCTGGTGAAGGTCGACATCCTTATTCAAGGCGAGAAAGTCGATGCGTTCAGCGCCATCGTGCACCGTGACAAGGCGTACAGCTATGGCGTGATGATGACCAAGAAGCTGCGTGAGCTCATTCCGCGTCAGCAGTTCGAGATTCCCATCCAGGCTGCCATCGGTTCTCGAATCATCGCACGCGAAACCATCCGCGCCCTGCGCAAGGACGTGCTCGCCAAGTGTTACGGCGGCGACATCTCCCGTAAGCGTAAGCTGCTCGAAAAGCAGAAGGCCGGCAAGAAGCGTATGAAGATGCTCGGCCATGTGGAAGTGCCGCAGGAGGCGTTCATCGCAGCCCTGTCCACCGGCGAAGCGGGCAACGACCGCGACACCAAGGACAAGATTCGCGCCGCGCAGAAGTCCGAAGGCTGAGCCTTTCGTGACGTTCGAAATCTACATTCATGTTCCGTTTTGCTTACGTCGCTGCGGCTATTGCGACTTCAACACCTACACGGCCGTGGACATGGGCGCGGGCGCGTCACGCGGCAACTACGCGAACATGGTTATCCGCGAAATGGCGATTGTCCGCGATTGGCAGACAACGCACGGTATCAACGAGCCGAAGGTGGCAACCGTCTTCTTCGGCGGCGGTACGCCGACCACACTCAAGGCAAGCGATTTGGTCGCCATGCTGGATGCGGTACGCGCCACATGGGGCATCGCCGATGACGCGGAAATCACCACCGAAGCGAATCCCGACACGGTGAATGCCGACTATGTGAAAGAACTCGCAGACGGCGGTTTCAATCGTATTTCCTTCGGCATGCAATCCGCGGTACCGCATGTGCTTGCAACGCTCGACCGTACGCATACGCCGGAAAACGTCGCTGCCGGAATCGCAGCGGCCAATGCAGCAGGCATGCGTTCCAGCGTCGATCTGATCTACGGCGCGCCGGGGGAGAGCCTTGACGATTGGCGCACATCCGTCCGCACCGCCATCGATTTGGGCGTCAACCATATTTCCGCATATGCGCTCACCATCGCGCCGAATACGAAAATGGGACGACGGATCGCGGCGGGCACGTTGTCGAGACCGGACGATGACGACGAAGCGAACAAATACGAAATCGCCGACACGATGTTCACCGAAGCCGGCCTCGAATGGTATGAGATTAGCAATTGGGCTCGTCCTGGATACGAGTCGCAACACAACCTTGGCTATTGGAGGAACGTCGATTGGGCCGGTCTCGGTCCCGGTGCGCATTCGCATTATGGCGATTGCGAAGACGGCAAAGGATTGCGCTCCTGGGATATCGCGCATCCGCGATTGTGGGGCACCGCCATCAATGAGGGCAATGTGCCATGGGCCGGCAGTGAACGCATCACTGCCGACGAGGACATCGAAGAGACCATCATGTTGGGCCTGCGCATTCGTGAAGGACTCGACACCAGACAATTCAGCCACTTGATTCCTGAGCAAAAATGGATTGAGCTTGAGCACGACGGGCTGATCACAATGCTTGATGGCCGCGCCATACCCACTTTGCGAGGCCGACTGCTCAACGACACCATCATCACGGAGCTGTTGGAAACACTGGACTGACCGGGTTAATGAGCATAAGTGAAGTGCGTGCGCATGAGCATGACATGCGAAGTATGCGTTCATGGGCTAAATCCTCTGCGAGGCATTGACAAAAATAGCCATTCGTTATATGGACACGTGCAACGTTGCCGACATAATGGCGCGGTATTCTAAACCACGCATTAAAGAACCGCAAGACTTTTCTTGCCCAAAAACATTGAAGGTGGTTTCGGTGACTTTCCACGCCCCGTTAGATCTGACGATCCATGATTCCCAAGGTATGTACGATCCTGGAGCCGAGCATGACGCTTGCGGCGTGGGTATGGTCACCACCCTCAACAAGCGTCCGGAACGCAAGATCGTCGATGACGCCATCGAGGTGCTGGTCAATCTGAACCATCGTGGTGCCGTGGGCGCCGAGGAGAACACGGGCGACGGCGCAGGCATTCTCATGAGTATGCCTGACGAATTCATGCGTGCCACCGCCGGTGTGGAGCTTCCTGAAGAAGGCCATTACGCCGCGGGCATCGCCTTCTTGGATCGCGACATCGCCACTTCCGGCCAGCAGGAGCAGGCCATTTCCAAGATCGTGCGCGAAGAGGGCCTCGAAGTGCTCGCATGGCGCGTCGTACCCACCAATCCGGACGGACTCGGCCTGCAGTCGTTGGCCAGCATGCCGGCGTTCAAGACGCTGGTCGTGGCCGATCCGGAAGGCGAACTCGGTGGCATCGAGCTCGATCGCAAGACCTTCCGCATCCGCAAGCGTGTGGAACATGAGGTGGGCATCTACTTCGCGTCCCTGTCCGCACGCACCATCACCTACAAGGGCATGCTCACCACCATGCAGCTCAAGCCCTTCTTCCTGGACCTGTCCGACGAGCGCATGAAGGCGAAAATCGCCATCGTGCATTCCCGCTTCTCCACCAACACGTTCCCAAGCTGGCCGCTGGCACAGCCGTTCCGCCAGCTGGCGCACAACGGCGAGATCAACACCATCCAAGGCAACCGCAACTGGCTGTCCGCACGTGAAGGCCGACTGAGTTCCGAACTGCTCGGTGAATTCAAGCCGCTGCTGCCGATCGCCACCTCCGGCTATTCCGATTCCGGCACTTTCGACGAATGCCTCGAACTGCTGCACCTCGCCGGCCGTTCCATGCCGCACGCCATCTCCATGATGCTGCCGCCGGCATGGGAGAACAACGACCAGCTCGATCCGGACGTCAAGGCTTTCTACGAATACAACAACACGCTGATCGAACCATGGGATGGCCCGGCGCACATCATCTTCACCGACGGCACCCAGGTCGGCGCACTGCTCGACCGCAACGGCTTCCGCCCGGGACGTTGGCAGGTCACCGATGACGGCTACGTCGTGCTCGCGTCCGAAACCGGTGTGCTGCCGGAAGTCGCCGAGGAGCATATCGTCACCAAGGGCCGTCTGGAACCGGGCAAGATGTTCCTCGTCGACACCGACGAGGGTCGCATCATCCCCGACGAGGAAATCAAGAAGACTCTTGCCAGCCAGCACCCCTACCGCAAGTGGGTGGAAGGCAACTCCGTGGAATTGAGTCAGCTGCCCAAGCGCGAGCACGTCAACCACTCCGGTCAGTCCGTGCAGCGTCGTCAGCGCGCCTTCGGCTACACCGAGGAAGATCTGAAGCTGCTGCTCGCCCCAATGGCCAACACCGGCAAGGAGCCGCTCGGCTCCATGGGCAACGATACGCCGCTCGCCGCGCTGTCCAAGCACAGCCGCATGCTGTTCGATTACTTCACCCAGAAGTTCGCGCAAGTCACCAACCCGCCGCTCGACTGGGAACGTGAGAAGATCGTGACCAGCCTCGAATCCGCCATCGGTCCCGAGCCGAACCTGCTGGCCGATTCCGAACTGCACGCCAAGAAGATCCTCATCCCGCTGCCGGTGCTCAACTCCGACGAGATGGCACAGCTCAAGCGCCTCGACCGCGCCAAGATTCTCGGTGGCTATTACAAGCCGTTCATCGTCAAGGGCCTTTACCAGGTGGCCGGCGGCGGACAGGCACTGAAGGACCGTCTTGACGAGATCTTCCAGGAGATCGACGAGGCGATTGAGAACGGTGCCAACTTCCTGGTGCTGTCCGACCGCGATTCCAACTATGCGTGGGGTCCGATTCCATCGTTGCTGCTCACTTCCGCAGTGCAGCACCATCTGCTGCGCCGCCACACGCGTACGCAGATCTCCATGGTGGTCGAAGCCGGCGATGTACGCGAAATCCACCATGTGGCACTGCTGATCGCCTATGGCGCTGCCGCGGTGAACCCGTATCTGGCATTCGAATCCGTCGAAGACCTCTCCCGCAAGGGCTACCTCAAGGTCGACGCGGAAACCGCCGTGAAGAACCTGACCCGCGCGCTGTCCACCGGCGTGCTCAAGATCATGGCCAAGATGGGTGTCTCCACCATCATGAGCTACCGTGGCGCGCAGCTGTTCGAAGCGGTCGGCCTCAACAAGGACGTCATCGACGAGTACTTCACCGGCACCACGTCCCGTGTGGGCGGCGTCGGCCTCGACGAGCTCGCCGAGGAAGTCGCCAGCCGCCATCGCGTGGCGTATCCGACCCAATGGACCGCCCGCCCGCACCGCAACCTGCGTACCGGCGGCGACTACAAGTGGCGTCGTACCGGCGAGGACCATCTGAACGATCCGGAAGCCATCTTCCTGCTGCAGCAGTCCACCCAGCGCGGCGACTACAACCTGTTCAAGAAGTACTCGAACCACATCAACGACACCTCCAACCGTCTGATGACGCTGCGTGGCCTGATGAAGTTCAAGTCCACTCGCAAGCCGATCGACATTTCCGAAGTCGAGCCGGCCAGCGAAATCGTCAAGCGTTTCTCCACCGGCGCCATGAGCTACGGCTCCATCTCCCAGGAGGCGCATGAGACGCTCGCCATTGCCATGAACACGATTGGCGCACGCTCCAACTCCGGTGAAGGCGGCGAATCCGAGGATCGTATCAACGATCCGCTGCGCTACAGCAAGATCAAGCAGATTGCTTCGGCCCGCTTCGGTGTGACCAGCGACTATCTGGTGCATGCCACCGACCTGCAGATCAAGCTCGCCCAGGGCGCGAAGCCTGGCGAAGGTGGCCACCTGCCGGGAGCCAAGGTTCCGCCGTGGATCGCCAAGGTACGTCACGCCACCCCGGGCGTGGAGCTCATCTCCCCACCGCCGCACCACGACATCTACTCCATTGAGGATCTGAAGCAGCTGATCAACGATGCGAAGATGGCCAATCCGAAGGCCCGCATCCACGTCAAGCTCGTCTCCGAATTCGGCGTCGGCACCATCGCTGCCGGCGTGGCCAAGTGCCATGCCGATGTGGTGCTGATTTCCGGCTATGACGGCGGCACCGGCGCGGCTCCGCTCAACGCCATCAAGCATGCCGGCACCCCGTGGGAGATCGGCCTGTCCGAAACCCAGCAGACGCTGGTTCTGAACGGCCTGCGTTCCCGCATCACCGTGCAGTGCGACGGCGAGCTCAAGACCGGTCGCGACGTGGTGATCGCCGCGCTGCTTGGCGCCGAGGAATTCGGCTTCGCCACCGCCGCGCTGATCGTCGAAGGCTGCGTCATGATGCGCGCCTGCCAGAAGAACACCTGCCCGCAGGGTATCGCCACCCAGGATCCGGAGCTCCGAGCACGCTTCAAGGGCAAGCCGGAACATGTCGTCAACTTCTTCATGTTCATCGCCGAGGAAGTCCGCGAACTGCTCGCGCAGCTCGGCTTCCGCACGCTGGAAGAGGCCGTCGGCCATGTCGAATGCCTCGACCAGGACGAAGCCATCAAGCGTTGGAAGTCCGACGGCATCGACCTGAGCAACGTGCTCATGCAGCCGGGTCCGGTTCCGGGAACCATCCTGCACAAGACGATCGATCAGAACCATGAGCTCGACAAGGCGCTCGACAACAAGCTCATCGAGCTTGCCCAGCCAGCCCTTGACAAGAAGGAGCCCGTGCGTATCGAAATGCCGATCCGCAACGTGTACCGTACGCTCGGCACCATGCTCGGCTATGAGATCACCAAGCGTTACGGCGAGGAAGGTCTGCCGGACGACACCATCGGCATGACGTTCCATGGTGCCGGCGGCCAGTCCATTGGCGCGTTCATTCCGCGTGGCGAAACCATCCGCGTCTACGGCGAAGTCAACGACTACGCGGGTAAGGGCCTGTCCGGCGGCCGCATGGTGGTCCGTCCAGAGGACGGCATCACCTTCGATCCGCACGAGAACGTGATCGCAGGCAATGTCACCGGCTTCGGCGCGACTTCCGGCCAAATGTTCGTGGCCGGCCGCGCAGGCGAACGTTTCGCCGTACGTAACGGCGGCGCCACCTTCGTGGTGGAAGGCGTGGGCGACCACGGCTGCGAATACATGACCGGCGGTACGGTCGTGATTCTCGGCTCCACCGGCCGTAACCTCGGCGCGGGCTTCTCCGGCGGCAACGTGTACGTGCTCGACCTCGACATGAAGCAGGTCAACCCGGCGGCCGCCACCAACGGCGCGCTGCTGTTCGAGCCGCTTGACGCCGATGCCGACAAGCTGGTGCACGGTCTCGTCAAGCAGCATGCCGAAGAGACCGGCTCCGCCTTCGCGAAGGCCCTGCTTGACGACTGGGAAAACAGCGCCAAGCGATTCACCCACATCGTTCCGAAGCACTTCCTCGCCATGCAGAAGGCGATGAAGGAAGCCGAGGAGAAGAACATCGATTTCAATACGCCCGGCGTCTGGGAACAGGTGTACGAGCAGGTTATGGAAGGAGCGCGCTGACATGGGAGATCCTCGTGGATTCCTGAAGGTCCGTACCCGTCGCGAACTGGCCGAACGCCCCGTTGAAGAGCGAATCAAGGACTGGTTCGACGTTCACACCGAATCCGGCCTGCAGTCCTGGACCACCGAGCAGGCGGCCCGCTGCATGGATTGCGGCACTCCGTTCTGCATGAGCGGATGCCCGCTCGGCAACATCATTCCGGAATTCAACGATCTGGTCCGTCAGGAGAAGTGGGAGGACGCGTACAACCGTCTGTCCGAAACCAACAACTTCCCCGAAGTGACCGGTCGCATCTGCCCGGCATTGTGCGAAGCCGCCTGCGTGCTTGGCATCCATCAGCCGGCCACGATGATTCAGAACGACGAACGCACCATCATCGATCAGGCATGGAGCCTTGACTACGTCAAGCCTCTGCCGCCGCAGCGTCTGACCGACCAGACCGTTGCCGTGGTCGGTTCCGGCCCATCCGGTCTCGCCTGCGCCCAGCAGCTCACCCGTGCCGGCCACACCGTGGTCGTATACGAGCGTGATGACGCCATCGGTGGTCTGATGCGTTACGGCATTCCGAACTTCAAACTCGACAAGCGCCTCATCGACCGCCGAGTCGAGCAGATGGGAGCCGAAGGCACCGTGTTCCGCACCGGCGTGGAAATCGGCAAGGACATCTCCTGGGATGACCTGCGTTCCCGCTACGACGCAGTGGTGGTTGCCATCGGCTCCACCGTGCCGCGTGACATGAAGATTCCAGGCCGCGAGCTCAAGGGTATCCATTTCGCCATGGAGTTCCTGCCGGACGCCACACGTCGCGTGTACGGTGTCAAGCCGGTCAACGACATCACCGCCGAAGGCAAGCATGTGGTGATCATCGGCGGCGGCGACACCGGTTCCGACTGCCTCGGCACATCCCTGCGCCAAGGCGCTAAGGACGTCACCGTGCTGCAGATCATGCCGCAGGAACCGAAGGAGCGTCCGGCCAACCAGCCATGGCCGACCTTCGCCCGCCTGTACAAGGAAACCTCCTCCATGAAGGAAGGTTTCGAAACGCAGCGCGCCGAATACGTGTACAACACCGACTCGGTCAACTTCGAGGGCTCCGACGAGGACAAGGCCAAGGTGAAGGTGGAGAACTCCACCGCCACCGAAGGCTTCGTCGCCGACGAGAACGGACATGTCACCGGTCTGAAGGTCGTCAACGTCGCTCCAGGAGAGAACGGGCCGTTCACCCGCCAGCCAGGCACCGAACGAGTGATTCCCGCCGATCTGGTGCTCATCTCCGTGGGCTTCCTGCACCCTGACACCACCACGCTGGTGGATCAGCTGCCGGTCGACCTTGACGGTCGAGGCAATGTGGCGCGTAACGACAAGTTCGCCACCTCCCAGGACGGCGTCTTCGCCTGCGGCGATGCCGGACGTGGCCAGAGCCTCGTCGTGTGGGCCATCTCCGAAGGTCGCTCCTGCGCGGCCGCGGTCGACGAGTACCTTACCGGCTCCACCGAACTGCCGGCACCGATCGTCGCTTCCAAGCGTCCAATGATGCTGCCGCGATAGACAACACTGTTGTAAGGGTATGAACGAGGTGGCCCGGCTCGCGAATAGTGAGCCGGGCCACCTGTTTTTCACCCGAAATGCGGTAAAGTAATCCCAGCACCATGCAACAAAGGAGTGACTAATGCCAAATCGCGCAGAACGACGTGCCCAAGCCAAGCGCAATCGCAGGGGAGTGCCACAGCAATACGACCAAACCCAAGGCCGCGCACGTTCCGGCATGTTGGACGAGTATCAGCTGCAGGAAAAGTCACGTCGTCTGCAGGACGGCACCGATGGGCCATGGAAGCCGAGTGCCAGTACGGTCACGGAAACGGAAAACGCGCTGAACACCAATCCTGATTACAAGAATCCGAAGATGTTCAAGGCACCCCATTCCGTCCGTCAATGGTTCCGTGTGGCCAGCTGGGTGCTGATTGCGCTGTCGGCCATCGCCTTCCTCGTGGTCATGTGGCTGCCGTCGCATCCGATGTGGCTCATCTCCACAGTCGCCATCGTCTTCGCAGTCGGTGTGCTGAGCCTGTTCTTCACGGCCGGCAACCCGAAGCACAATCCGAATCTCGACCAAAACGGAACAGCCGTCTGATCACAAAAACGATGGAAAGCGGTGAGACAACCAGAAGCATTTGTCTCACCGCTTTTTCTATCGGATTTTAGGTATGCGCTACTTGACTTCGACTAACCGTAAAGGGTATGCGAGAATGCTGTTTCATCGTTTTTCAGAAAAAGAATGGAACTTTCTGAAAAACGATGAAAACAATGAGTGTTTTTCGTGTCTGATGTTTTACAGTAGAACAGGAAACGCTGGAAGACTCGAGGAGGAGATTACAGACATGAAGGTTGACATTCTATCGCGTGAATACCCGCCCAAGGTGTATGGCGGCGCGGGGGTGCATGCCGAAGAGCTTTCCAAGGTGCTGGCGGAACGTGTCGATGTGACGGTCCGCGCATTCGACGGGCCGCGCACGGCCGCCGACATTCCCGCGATTCCCGGAACAGACCCGAAAGGGTCGCTCACTGTCGTCGGCTACGACGTGCCGAAGGAGCTTGAGGATGCGAACGGTGCGCTGAAAACGTTTGGCGTCGATTTGCAAATCGCCAACGACGTTGATGCCGACATCATCCATGCGCATACATGGTACGCATGCCTTGCTGGCTATCTCGCCAAAATGCTGCATGACACCCCATTGGTCATCACCGCGCACTCGCTTGAACCGTTCCGTCCATGGAAACGTGAACAGTTGGGCGGCGGCTACAATCTGAGCTCCTGGGCTGAGAAAGACGCCTACGAGCATGCCGACCGCGTGATCGCCGTATCCGCGGGCATGCGTGAGGACATCCTCACCGCCTATCCGAACCTTGACCCGGACAAGGTGGTCGTAGTGCACAACGGCATCACCATGAGCCAGTTTGAAACCCCGGCGGATGACGATCCGGGCTGGAAGGTGTTCGAACGTTACAACATCGACCGCAGCAAACCGACCTTGCTGTTCGTCGGACGCATCACTCGTCAAAAGGGTCTGCCGTACCTGCTTCAGGCACTGCACTTCGTGGACCCGAACATCCAGGTCGTTCTGTGCGCCGGCGCTCCCGACACGCCGGAAATCATGGAAGAGGTCAAGACCGCCTTCGCCAAGCTCGACGAGGAACGCGGCAACATCATCTGGATTGAGGAGATGCTGCCGAAGCCGGAGCTCAACGCACTCGAACATGGCTGCGACGCATTCATCTGCCCATCCATCTACGAGCCGCTCGGCATCGTGAATCTGGAAGCCATGGCATGCGGTCTGCCGGTGGTCGCCTCTGCGACCGGTGGCATTCCGGAAGTCGTCGTCGACGGCGAGACCGGATATCTGGTGCCGGTCGACCAACTGCATGACGGCACTGGCACCCCCACCAACCCTGACAAATTCGTGCACGATATGGCCGACGCCATCAACCGCATCATGGCTGACCCTGAAAAGGCGAAGCGGATGGGACAGGCCGGTTACGAGCGCGCCCGCGACCACTTCAGCTGGGAGTCCATCGCAGACAAGACCGTCAAAGTCTACGAGGACGTGCTTGCCGAACGGAAGTAGAACCGAACCTGTCTGATCGCGGATAACCGATCCGGCTGATCGACAGCCAGAATAATCCTGAAATGCCTCCTGCCGACGCACTATGCTGGCAGGAGGCATCATCGTATCCAAGTGGTTTGTGAAAATGGAGGGGACCATGAACGAACAGAACATCGCGTTGAAACTGGACGATGTGGAATTCCGTCGCCGCAGGCGCGTAATTCTCACCAAAGTCAATCTGGAAGTCAAAAAAGGCGAGAAATGGGTGCTGTTCGGTCCCAACGGCATCGGCAAATCCACGTTGGTGCAGATGATGAGCACCCGTGGATTCCCATCCGAAGGCACAGTCGACATTCTGGGAAAACGTCTGGGCAAAGTGAACGTGTTCTCCTACCGCAACCGCATCGGTTTGAGCTCGGCCGAACTCGGACGCGCGTTCCCGCCGCAGGAAGATCCTCTTGACGCCATCGTGACGGCGCTGACCGCAACCACCGGCCGTTGGCGCGACACCTATACTGACGAGGATTACGCCAAAGCCCGCTCATTGATGCGTGAATTCGGCATCGAATACCTGGAAGGCAAGATGATGTTCAAGCTTTCCGAAGGCGAACGCACTCGCGTGCTTATCTGCCGTGCGTTGATGGCGGATCCCGATTTGCTGATTCTTGACGAGCCGACCACGGGTCTTGATTTGGGTGGGCGTGAGATTGCTTTGCGTGCGTTGAGTCGTGTTGGTGCGGAGCAGTCTGACCGCGCCGTGATTCTGGTGACGCACCGTCTTGAGGAGATTCCGCAAGGCTTCGACCACGTGGCGATCATGGGACGTATCACCGGCAACGAGGCGGATGCGTATGCCGATAACGTCGCCGGCAACGATCCGGCGCCGGGCACTATCGTATATACGGGTGATTTGGAGCATGGTTTTACTTCTGAACGGTTGAGCCAGGTGTTTGGATTGGATTTGAAGGTCACGCATGCGAATGGTCGTTGGAACGCGTACGCGGTGTGATGTCGACGTCGCCGTCACATTGCCGTCGCTTCGTGCCGTCTGCCGGTATGACGGCGGATACGGTAGCATAGGTTCGTTGCTGTCCGTGGAATGCGGTCTGCAATCGTAAGCCATAGTCGTGAAATCGCATACTGAACGAACGTACGAAGGAGCGTAAACCATGCGTCGAGGGCCGCTTGCCGCCGGTGAAAAAGTGCAGTTCACGGACCGCAGGTCGAATAAAATCACCGATCAGCTGGTGCCGGGTGGTGTGACGCAGACCTCGCATGGCATCATCCTGCATGATGATGTGATTGGCCAGACGGAAGGATCCGTTGTCGTGACGGTGAGTGCGAAACGTGAGGCTCAGGTCAACCAGACGCATCCGGAACGCGACGCGAACAAGCCGTGGAAGGGAACGCGTGCCATCGGTGGTTGGGAGTTCGCCGTCATGCGTCCGCGCTTGGCTGACTATGTGCTGTCCATGCCGCGTGGCGCGCAGATCATGTATCCGAAGGACATCGCGCAGGTCATCCAGCTCGGTGATATTCGTTCCGGTATGAACGTGCTGGAATCCGGAGCCGGTTCGGGCGCGATGAGCATCAATCTGCTGGATGCCGTGGGGGAGGGCGGAAGCCTCACCACCATCGAGATGCGTTCGGAATTCGCGCGCGTCGCCGAAGCCAACGCGACGGTTTACTTTGGCAAACGTCCCGCATGGTGGGATTTGAGGACCGGCGATTTCGATTCGGTCGCGGCTGGTTTGCCGGAACACTCCTTCGACCGCATCATGCTTGACATGCTTGACCCGTGGAACCGTCTTGAACAGGCGTATCGCGTGATCGCGCCTGGCGGCGTGCTCGTCGCGTACGTCACCACCACCACGCAGTTGAGCCGTCTTGCCGAAGCGTTGCGCGAGGTCGGCTGCTGGACCGAGCCGGACATGCAGGAGACTTTGGAACGTAATTGGAAGGCGCAAGGACTGGCCATCCGTCCCGATCACCAGATGATTGGACACACCGGTTTCCTCATGGTTTCTCGCGCGATGGCTCCGGGCTTCCAGGCGTTGCGTAAACGCGACCGTGCCACGAAGGACACGACGACCGACATCGATTCGTTGACGCCCGAGGAGCGTGCCGAACAGCTTGAGGATCTGGAATTGCGTGACATTTCCGATCGCAAGCTGCGCAAGGTGCTGCGTGACCTCGACGCGCAGGTCGAAGCCATAAAGGAGTAGATTTAGAGCGTTTCATGCCATGTCCCAGCGGAAAATCTGAGACAATGGACATTAGACATTTGAAATGCGGCGCTGGAACCGGATCGGAGCGTGCGATTATGGGAACGAGCCTGAAGAAGGTCGCTAAAAAGGCCAAGGAATACAAGTATGTGCTGCTGGCGATGCGCCACGCCAAAACCGAGCCGTTCGGCGGCAACGGCAGCGACGTGGGACGTGAGCTCACCGACAAAGGACGTAAGCAGGCCAAAGCCGTGGCCAAAGGATTGGCGGCGTTCAAAATGGTGCCCACTCGCATCGCATGCTCCAGCGCCACCCGCGCCCGTCAGACCTGCGATCGCATGCTCAAGGTGTTCGGCGACGATCCGAAAGTCGACTACCGGCAAAGCCTGTACGAAGGCGGCGTGCAATCCGTGTTCGACGAGCTCGCGCAAACCAAGGAAAAGCATCGCACGCTGCTCGTGCTTGGCCACGAACCGACCATTTCGATCGCCTGCCAATGGCTGGCCAGCACCGAATCCGATCCGACGTTGCTTGACCTGCTGAATCTCGGCATGTCCCCGGCCTCGATCGCCGTATTCGGCTCGAACGAGCCATTCAACCAGTGGCAGCTGCACAGCGGCGAACTCATCGCGCTGCTTACCGCCAAAGACTTCGAGTAGGGCTTGCGTGTTCCGGGCTGATTCGGAACGATGAGCATTCCGCAGAGTGCTGTGATTTGACTTCAAGCGGCTTCAAGGTTGTATGGTGCTTTCTGAACCGATGTTCAGAATGATGGATAGGAGAGCCCATATGAACAATCCCAGTGCGTTCCCTCTTGGGGAACCAAATGACGGTTTCGCCCAGTATTTCGACGGACAGAGCTGGCTTGCGCCGGTACTTGACGCGCCTGAAGTGTCAATCCACAATGTGACGTTCGAACCTGGATGCCGGAACCACTGGCATATCCACCATCACGCGGCCCAGATTCTCATTGCGGTTGGAGGGCGTGGCTACTACCAGCTTGAGGGCGAAGAGCCGAAGGAGCTTGAACCGGGACAGGCCGTCCGTATTCCGCCGGACGTTAAGCATTGGCACGGTGCCGCCCCTCGCGAAGCTTTCAGCCATTTGGCGTTCATGATTGCGGATGGCACGGGCGACGTGACGAATGAATGGCTGGAACCCGTAGACCCCGACGCATACGAGACATTGCGTTAAATCCGCTTGCCGGGCTGTTCTGCATTATTGATCCATAAACATAAATGTGTGAATATAGACGGCATACGGACTGCGTTATAAGGACAGTTTATAACGACATTCAAATTTTCTTGATGTCTTATAGCTGGCGGTTTTGTGATAGCTTGAGCGGGTTGCATTGTTCATATCAGATGGAGGATTCATGTCCGCTCTTACTTCCGTCTCCGGTTTCCCGCGCATCGGCCAGAACCGTGAGCTGAAGAAAATCATCGAAGCGTATTGGAAGGGCAACACCACCCTCGATGAGGTGCGTGCCACAGCCAAGGAACTGCGCGCCAAGCATTGGAAGCTGCAGCAGGCCGCCGGCATCGACCTGATTCCGAGCAACGACTTCAGCTATTACGACCAGATGCTCGACACTGCCATCCTGCTCAACGTCATTCCGCAGCGCTACCAGCGTCTCGCCTTCGAGAACCCGGAAGAGACCCTCTTCGCAATGGGTCGCGGCTATCAGGGCGAGAAGGGCGACGTGACCGCCCTGCCGATGAAGAAGTGGTTCACCACCAACTACCACTACCTCGTGCCGGAAATCGACTCCGCCACCGACATCAAGCTCAACAGCACCAAGCCGTTCGACGAATTCAACGAGGCGAAGGCGCTCGGCATCACCACCAAGCCGGTGCTCATCGGCCCGTACACCTTCCTCAAGCTCGCCCGCAATCCGCAGGCCGAGGAGCTCGACTACGACAAGGGCCTCGTCAACGCGGTCGCCGCGGTGTACGCCGAAGTCGTCGCCAAGTTCGCCGAACTGGGCGTGCAGTGGATCCAGATCGACGAACCGTACCTCGTGCTCGACAAGGAGCCGGGCGACGTCGAACTGTTCAAGAGCCTGTACGCCAAGATCCTGCCCGCCCGCGAAGGCAAGGTCAAGGTGCTGCTCAACACCTACTTCGGACACATCGCCGACGTGTACGAAACCGTCAACCTGCTCGGCTTCGACGGCATCGGCCTGGACCTGAACGAAGGCAAGGACGAAAACCTCGCCGCCGTCGAAAAGTACGGCGTGGCAGAAAAAACCACCATCTTCGCCGGCGTGATCAACGGCCGCAACATCTGGCGCAACAACTACGCCGTGAGCCTCGGCCTGGTCGACGCGCTGAAGCAGGTCACCGCCAACGTGGCCGTCTCCACCGCCAGCTCCCTGCTGCACGTGCCGTTCAGCACCGAAGGCGAGGACGGTCTCGCCGACGACGTGCGCAAGCACTTCGCCTTCGCCGTCCAGAAGCTCGACGAACTGCACGAAGTCGCCGTGCTCGCCGACGCTTCCGACGACGAGAAGAAGGCATCCGCCGAACTCGCAGCCAACCAGGCGCTGTTCGACGGCACCCGCGTCGCCGCCGATCCTGCGGTCGCCAAGCGAATCGCAAGCCTTACCGACGCCGACTTCGTACGTCAGCCGGCACGCGCCGAACGCCAGAAGGAGCAGCGTGAGGCGCTGAACCTGCCGCTGCTGCCCACCACCACCATCGGCTCCTTCCCGCAAACCAAGGAAGTGCGCGCCGAACGCGCCAAGCTGCGCAAGGGCGAGATCACCAAGGCCGAATACGACGAATTCATGAAGAACCAGATCGACGCCTGCATCAAGCATCAGGAGGAAATCGGCCTCGACGTGCTCGTCCACGGCGAATTCGAACGCAACGACATGGTCGAATACTTCGGCCAGAACCTCAACGGCTTCCTGTTCACCAAGAACGCGTGGGTGCAGTCCTACGGCACACGTTGCGTCAAGCCTCCGATCGTGTGGGGCGACGTATCCCGCGCCAACCCGATCACCGTGGAATGGAGCGCCTACGCGCAGTCCCGCACCGATCATGTGATGAAGGGCATGCTCACCGGTCCGGTCACCATCCTCAATTGGTCCTGGCCGCGCGAGGACATCACCCACGAGCAGCAGACCCAGCAGCTCGCGCTCGCCATCCGCGACGAAGTGCTCGATTTGGAGAAGGCCGGCATCAAGGTCATCCAGATCGACGAGGCCGCACTGCGCGAGAAGCTGCCGCTGAGGAAGACCGACTGGCACAAGAAGTACCTCGACTGGGCCATTCCGGCGTTCCGTCTGGTGCATTCCGCCGTCAAGCCGACCACGCAGATCCACACGCACATGTGCTATTCGGAGTTCAACGACATCATCAAGGACATCGACGCGATGGACGCCGACGTGATCTCCTTCGAAGCCTCCCGTGGCGACCTTGTGGTGCTCGACGCCATCCACGACGCCAACTTCGAAACCGAAGCCGGCCCGGGCGTGTACGACATCCACTCTCCGCGCATTCCGTCCGAACAGGAGATCGAGGACCGCATCTACGAGATCCTGAAGAAGATGGACGTCGAAAAGGTGTGGATCAACCCGGACTGCGGCCTGAAGACCCGTGGCAACGCCGAAACCTGGCCGAGCCTGGAGAACCTCGTCGCAGCGGCCAAGGCCGTGCGCGCCAAACTCGCCAAGTAAGGCCGGCATAGGCATAAACAGGCAAGATTTCCAAGGAATCACATGCATTCGCCAATCTTCTCGCTGGAGGTGTTCCCTCCCAAGCGCACCAGCCCTGTGGGTACCATCTACGATACGTTGGATGGCCTGCAGGGGCTGGACCCCGACTTCATCTCCGTCACCTACGGCACCGGCAAATCGTCCGACCGCACGTTGACCGCACGCATCGCGCATACGGTGAACGAATACGGCATTCCGGCCGTGGCGCACCTGACCGCGCAATACCTTGACAAAGACGACGTGGATGAGGCGCTCGACCTGTTCGACCAGGCCAAAGTCTCCGGCGTGCTCGCTTTGCGAGGCGACCGTGTGGAAGGAGCCGAACCGGCGGGAGTGTTCGACCATGCGAGCGATCTGGCGGCCTACATCCGCGAGAAGCGTCCGGATCTCAAGATCTACGGCGCCTGCTATCCGGAAAAGCACCCGCAGGCGGCCACGCTTGAGGAGGATATCGACAATCTCAAGAAGAAGGTCGACGCGGGCGTAAGCCACCTCATCTCCCAGCTGTTCTACGACAACGAGGATTTCCTTCGATTCGTGGACAAGGCTCGTGCCGCCGGCATCGACGTTCCGATCGAAGCCGGCATCATGCCGGTGATGAACGCGAAGTCGGTGCTGCGCATGTCGAAGATGTGCGAATCGCGTGTTCCTGAAAAACTTGCCGTCCTGCTTGACAAGTGGGGGAGCGACACCGCGCTGCTTAAAGAGGCGGGTATCGCTTACGCGTCCGAACAGATCTGCGACTTGGCGGCACGCGGCGTCGACGGCGTGCACCTGTACACGATGAACCATCCATGCGTCAGCCGGCGCATCTGGTCCAACGTCAAACCATTCTTCGTCTGATTCAGACGATGCAACAAACACGAAAGGGATGATTTCCGGCAACTGTCGGAAACCGTCCCTTTCGCCATACTTACGGATATGAACGATTACTATGGGAACCATGGCTTCTTCTACGCATCAGTTTGAGGTGCTCGATCTGATTCGGGCGGGATTGCAGGATCTGGACACGGCACGCACGTTGCTTGACGAGTTGCGCGCCGACGGCATCGACGACGACCGGCTATGCCTGCTGATGAAAACATTGGAACAGACCTGCGAGCCCGACATCGCGCTACGCAACCTCGTCGACATCATCAAAGCGTTGCAAAGCCAAGGCCGCGACTTCCACCAGGTCATCACCGACGACGCCGGACTCGTACGACTCGTCACCGTGCTCGGCGTGTCCGACGGAATGGGCAAGCTCATGCGCTTCCGCCCCGAACTCGTCATGGCCGCAGCCAGCGACTCATGCGAAAGCCATCTGTACAACCACGCGCAACGCCGCGCGCATGTCCTCGAAGCGGTCGGTGCCGACCCGGCCGACAATCGCATGCCAAAAGCCACGAAACCACTCGCCGAAGCGGCGACCGCGCTACGGCAGACCTACAGAAAACAGCTCGCCGCCATCATGGCGCAGGACGCCACCGCGGACGACCCAATCGAAATACAACCGAGAATCAGCCAGGAACTGTCCGATCTTGCCGACGCGGCCCTGGAAGGCGCGCTCGCCATCGCCCGCAACGAAGTGGACAGCAGCGAACACGTGCGCTTCGCCATCATCGGCATGGGCAAGCTCGGCGCACGCGAACTCAACTACGTATCCGACGTGGACCTCATCTACGTGGTGGAACCGGCGGACGCGGACACCAACGGCATGACCCTCAACCGTGTCGGCACCAAAATGGCCACCACCCTGCAGCGCGTATGCCAATCCGTCATCATGGGCGTCGCCGAACCTACATTGTGGCAGATCGATGGCGGACTGCGCCCCGAAGGCAAGGACGGCCCGCTCGTACGCAAACTCGAATCGCACGAAGCCTACTACGAACAGTGGGCGGAAAACTGGGAATTCCAAGCCCTGCTCAAGGCCCGCCCCGTGGCCGGTGACCCCGACCTCGGCCAAGCGTACATGGACATGACCCGACCGTTCGTATGGACCGCCTCCAAACGCGACAACTTCGTCTACGACTGCCAGCAGATGCGCAAACGAGTCGAAGACCTCATCCCCGCGCCCCTGAAGGACCGTGAAATCAAACTCGGCCGCGGAGGCCTACGAGACGTGGAATTCACCGTGCAGATGCTCCAACTCGTCCACGGCCGCGCCGACGAGACCCTGCGCACCAGCTCCACCCTCGAATCGCTGCAACGCCTCGCCGAAGGCGGGTACGTCTCACGCAGACAAGCCAAGAAGCTCTCCTGGGACTACCGCTTCGAACGCGTCATGGAACACCGCCAGCAAATGTGGGCGCTCAAACGCACCCACCTGTTCCCGGACCTCGGCAAAGCCAGTCTCGGCGGCATCGAACGCAAACGCGACGCCAACGACGACGAACTCAACCACAACCTCGAACTGCGCAGACTCGCCCGGGCCTTCCACATGCACCCTGAGGAACTCGTCGACAAATACGACGAAACCCGACGTGAAGTGCGCCACCTGCACATGGACATCTACTACCGGCCCATGCTGCCCATCAACGCCGGCCTCGACGACGAACAAGTGGAACTGTCCGCCAACGCCATGCAGGAACGCTTCGCCTCCATCGGATTCGCCGACCCCGACGCCGCCATGCGCCACGTCACCGCACTGACCGCCGGCATCTCCCGTGCCGCGAAAATCAACCGCATCCTCCTGCCCGCCGTCCTCCAATGGCTCGGCGAAGGGCAGAACCCCGACATGGGGCTGCTCAACTGGCGCAAACTCGAAGAACACTTTGGCACGGACAGCGAATACCTCGGCTTCCTGCGCGACTCGCCGTCCGCCGCGCAACGCCTGTGCCACGTCCTGTCCAATTCACGGTTCCTGGGCGACGCGCTCAACAAATCCGTCGAATCCGTCACCTGGCTCGGCAGCGACAACGACCTGCAGCCACGTTCGCGCGAAAGCCTCGACGTGCAGACACACGCCTCCCTCGAACGCAACGTAGGCAGCATCAACGACTTCGCCAACTCCATCCGCGCCATGCGACGCCACGAAATCGAACGCATCGGACTAGGGTGGATGAGCGGCGTCATCGACGACAAGGCGTCGCTCGCAGGTATGACCGACGTATACGACACGGCCATCGACGCATCGCTCACCTGGGCCATCCGCCACCAAACGCAGGAAATGGGATTCGACGAAGCGCCGGCGGCAATCGCCGTCATCGGCATGGGACGCTACGGCGGCAGGGAAGTGAACTTCAGCTCCGACGCCGACGTCATCATCATCTACCGGCCGTCCGATAACGCCGACGACAACCAAGCCAACCTCTTCGCACGCAAAGTGCAGGAAGACCTCCGCGCCATCCTGCAAGGACCGACCACGCTCGAACCCAAAATCGAACTCGACATGGACCTGCGGCCCGAAGGCAAAAACGGACCCCTCGTGCGCTCCTACGCGTCCTGCGAGGAATACTACCGTTCCTGGGCGAGCACATGGGAGCAACAGGCGCTCCTGCGTGCGCGATACGCGGCAGGCGACGCGGCGCTCGCCGAGGATTTCCTGATGAACGTCGCCGACCCGCTGCGCTATCCGAAGATCGATTTGACGGAGGCGCAGGTCGCCGAAATACGCAAGCTCAAGGCGCGTATGGAAGCCGAGCGATTGCCGCGCGGCGTGCGTAGGGACCGTCACCTGAAGCTGGGCAAAGGTGGTCTGTCCGACGTGGAATGGACGATTCAGCTGCTGCAGTTGCAGCATGCCGGCGACAACGCGAACCTGCGAGTCAACGGCACGATGCAGGCGTTGGACGAGTTGGAGCGGCGCAAGCTGGTTTCCGCCGGCGACGCCGTCGTATTGCGACGCGCATGGTGGATGTGCACGGCCGCGCGCAACGGCAGCTACCTGTGGAGCGGGCGCGTCAACCAGGCGGATATCCTGCCGGATGACACGTATTCGCTGGGAGGACTCGCCGTCTATCTCGGATACGACGCGAATCGCGGACAGCATTTCGAAAACGATCTGCTTGCCGTAATGCGCAAGGCGCGCGACGTGACGGAACGTCTGTTCTACGGCCTTTCATGAAACGATTCGAGCGGGCGCTCGGTGAACACGCGGTGAACGCTCCGGGTCAGTGTTTCGGGCTATAGTTGGCTAGGTCACTTTCAGTGGCCACCTTCAACCACAAGTTGCATGAAAGGTGAGCCGTTGTCCTCAGTACTCGAACCGGCGGTCGAAACGCCGATGGTCGGAAAAAGCGTCATCACTCTCGATGATCTTTCCATTCGTCAGATTCAGGAAATGCTGCACAAAGCGCAGTACATCGATTCCCATCGTAAAGAAGTGGCACACACCTGCGAAGGCAGGGTGCTTGCCACTTTGTTTTATGAGCCGAGCACGCGCACGCGTCTGAGTTTCGAAACCGCCATGCTGCGCCTCGGCGGCAAGGTGATCGGTTTCGCCGGCGCCCAGCTCGCCTCCGTCACCAAGGGCGAGACGATCGCCGACACGTTGAAGACGGTGTCCAACTACGTCGACGTGGTGGCCATCCGCCATCCGAAGGAAGGCGCCGCGCTGGTCGCATCCCGCGCCGCCTCCGTGCCGGTCATCAACGCGGGCGACGGCGGACACATGCATCCGACGCAGACGCTCGCCGACCTGGCCACGCTTCAATCGCGCTTCGGCCGTGTCACCAACCTGACCGTCGGCCTGTGCGGCGATCTGACCTTCGGCCGCACCGTGCACTCCCTGATCGAAACACTGTGCCGCTTCGGCAACGTCAACTTCGTGCTCATCAGCCCCGACGAGCTCAAGACCCCGCAGTACGTGCTTGACCGCATCAACGCCACCGAATCCTGCTCCTACACCGAAGTCAAGGATCTGGTCTCCGTCATCGGCGATCTTGACGTGCTGTACATGACCCGCGTGCAGAAAGAACGTTTCTTCAACGAGGACGATTATCTGCGTCTGCGCGACACCTACATCCTCGACGAAGCCAAGATGGCGTACGCCAAGAAGGACATGGCCGTGCTGCACCCGCTGCCGCGCGTCAACGAAATCGCCGTGGAAGTTGACGACGATCCGCGTGCAGCCTACTTCGAACAGGTCAAGAACGGTATGCTCATGCGCATGGCATTGGAAAGCTCGGTGGTCGGTGACGAACTGCCGGGATACGAACCGCTCGCAGCCAAGGAGGTTGAAGCCTGATGGAAGTCACCAGCATTCAGAACGGCATCATCATCGATCACGTGCCCGCCGGAACCGCGCTCAAGGTACTTGAGTATCTGAAGATCGACCCGTCCAAAACCAAACTCGCGTTGATCATGAACGCCGACAGCCACATGTACGGCACGAAGGACATCATCAAAATCGAGGATGAGACCGAATCCATCGACCTCGACGTGCTCGGCCTCGTGGCGCGCACCGCGACCGTCGGCATCGTCCGCGGCGGCAAAATCGTCGAAAAGAAGAAGCCGACCCTGCCGGAACATGTCGTCAACATCATCAAATGCGTGAACCCGCGCTGCGTCACCACCACCGAGCCTGCGGTGCAGATGTTCCATCTGGTGCATTCCGACCGTCAGGAATACCGTTGCGACTACTGCGACGAGGAAGCGAAGTTCTGAAATCATGACCCTCACCCTTCACGACATCAAGGTCTGGAACACCGGCGAAGTCATTGACCTCGTCGTCCCCTCCGACACGGACGCGTCCGTGGACGCCTCGGCGATGACCATCGCCCCCGGATTCGAAGACCCGCACGTGCATTTCCGCGATCCCGGACAGACCTACAAGGAGTCCATGATCTCCGGCTGCGCGGCGGCGGCATCCGGCGGATACACGAACGTGCTCATCATGCCAAACACCGTGCCGGCCATGGATGGCGTGAAGGTGGAGGCCGGCCAGCCGGGCGCCTCCGAAGTGCTCGACGCCGAATACGACACGGTCATCGATTACCTGCAGCATTACGAGGCCGCTCATGGCGTGAAACTGCCGGTGCGCTACGACCTATGCGTATGCGCCTCAAAGGGGCGTGCCGGCCATGAGGCCACCGAAGTGGCCGACTGGATCGGCTACCTGCCCGAACATGGCGACGAGCATAAGGACGCCTACCAGCTGGCGCATCCGGTGACCGCCATCAGCGATGACGGTTCCGCGGTGACCCCCAGCATTCTCGAACAGGTGTTCGAAAACGTCAAGGAGTCGGGACTGTACCTCATCGAGCATTGCGAACACCACGACACCGGCGCGGTCAATGACGGTCCGGTGTCCCGCAAGCTTGGCGTTCCAGGCATTCCGGAGGACACGGAACTCAAAATCGTCGAACGCGACATTGACATGTCCCGCAAAACCGGCGTGCACGTGCACTTCCAGCACGTCAGCACCGCGATCTCCTTCGACGCCATCCGCAAAGCCAAGGCCGAAGGACTTCCGATCACCTGCGAGACCGCGCCGCATTACATCGCATTGAACGACGAGGCGCTGCTTAAGTACGGCACTTTGGCCAAAATGAACCCGCCGCTGCGCTCCGAAGCGGACCGCCAGGCCACCATCGCAGCCGTCGCCGACGGCACGGTCGATTTGTTGGCCACCGACCATGCGCCCCACACCATGGAAGAGAAGGAACTCGGCTTCCTCGACGCGCCCAACGGCATCATCGGGCTGGAATGCGCATACGGCGTCTGCCACAAGATACTTGTCGACGGCGGATTCATTTCCGACGAACGTCTCATCGAACTCATGTCCACCGGTCCGGCCGAACTCATGGGCCACGACAAAACGGACATCACGGCGGTACTCGACGACTACGCCGACGCCGTGCCGGGAGACGACGACACCAAGCGCGTGCTTGATCTGGGCCGCGTGCCCGAAAGCGACCAGGTGGATCTCGTGGTGCTGAACACCGGAGAGGAATGGACCGTCGACCCGGAGAAGTTCCACTCCTCGGCACGTAACACCCCATTCGGCGGATGGCAGGTCACCGGCCGGCCGCTCGCCACCATCATCGGCTCGAAGCTGGCCTTCAGCCGCATCGACAAGGAGGACTGATGGACCGTCTGATCGAAGCCATCGAAGACAAGCAGAATCCAAGCGTCGTGGGACTCGACCCCACCGAAGCGCTGGTGCCGAATCAGGTCGTGGCCAGCTTCGCCGAGGAAATCGCCGAACAGGTGGAGGATCCGACGGAAGCGCCGGCAGCCCAACTGTCCGTCGCCTTCTTCGAATTCAACCGCGCCATCATCGACGCAGTAGCCGACATCGTCCCGGCCGTCAAACCGCAGATCGCCATGTATGAGGCGCTCGGACCAGCCGGCATCGACGCCTACAGCATGACCTGCGAATACGCCAAACAGCAGGGACTGTACGTCCTCGGCGACGTCAAGCGCGGCGACATCGGCTCCACCGCAGCCGCCTACGCCCACCATCTGAGCGGTGTGAACGCGGGGGAGCACGCTTTCGACCCGTGGCATGAGGACGCGGTCACCGTGAACCCCTACCTCGGCACCGACGGCATCACCCCGTTCGTCGAAGCCGCCACTGGTGCCGACAAGGACATCTTCGTACTGGTACGCACCTCCAATCCATCCAGCAGCGAACTGCAGGAACTCGAACTCGCCTCAGGCGAGCGCGTGTACGAGCATGTCGCCGACCTCGTGGAAGGCTGGGGAGCCGAAACCATCGGCGCGAACGGGTATTCCCGTGTCGGCGCGGTGGTCGGAGCCACCCATCCCGAGGAAGGCAAGGCGTTGCGGGCGCGCATGCCGCACACGTTCTTCCTGGTCCCCGGTTACGGCGCGCAGGGCGGTACCGCCCAAGGCGTGGCCGGCATGTTCGACAAAGACGGCATGGGCGCGCTCGTCAATTCGTCGCGTGGCATCATCGGAGCCTGGAAGAAGTCCAGCAAATACAGCGAATCCATGAGCGCAGACGATGCGCTTGACTTGGTCGCCGAATCGGCGCGCGAGGCCGCGAAGGACATGCGCGACAATCTGCGCGCGGTACTGCCGTAAGCTACCAGAACAATCGAACGAAACACAGGAAAGGGAGTCATGACCGCCGCAGCAACGTTCATGCCGACCGTCGGCCAGGCGAGGGAAGCGGGATTCTTCCCCAGCAGGCACACGGTCGAAATCGTCGACAACCGCATGCTGGCCGATGGCGTGTACCGATTGACATTCCGCGACGAATTCATCGCGGGACATGCCAAGCCGGCGCAGTTCGTCGACGTGTATTCCAACAATCCGAGCAGACTGATGCCCCGCCCGTTCGGCGTGGCAGAAGTGGATGGCGATGAGGTGAGCCTTATCTTCGCCGTCGTCGGCAAAGGCACCGCCGAATTCTCCGAATTGCGTGCGGGCGACACCATTCGGGTGATGGGTCCTCTCGGCAACTCCTTCAACACCAAGGAGAACGCGAACTACGTGCTGGTGGCCGGCGGTCTCGGCGTGCCGCCGCTGGTGCGCGCCGCGCAGGCCATCGCCGAATCGGAGGGGTCGACGAGCACCGCGGTGTTCGGATACCGCAACGTGCGTTTCGGAGACGGATACGTCGGCCGGTACGCGGACAAGACATACAGCATCGACGAATCCGAAGGCAATGTCGTAACGCTCCTTGACCGTATTGAAAATGAACTGGTGAACGGCGAGCTGAAGCCGGTCATCCTCTCATGCGGGCCGTTGCCGATGATGAAGGCCGTCGCCGCATGGGCGGCGAAACGCGGCATCGAGGCACAGCTGAGCTTGGAACAGCGCATGGGCTGCGGATACGGCACATGCGTGCTGTGCACCGTCGACACCGCCGAAGGACGATTGAAGGTCTGCTCGGACGGACCTGTGTTCACCCGCGAACAATTGGGATGGGGGGAGTGAGCATGACCGCAGAACAACATGCGAACCTGTACGAACAGCACGAATGGAAGCATCCCACCCAGGTGGCTGGTATCCCGTGGAAGAATCCGGTGGCGACCGCTTCCGGCACGTTCCAATATGCTGCCGTGCGCTGGTTCTATGACGTGAGCCAGCTGGGCGCCGTCACCACTAAAGGCGTGTCTCCGGTGCCATGGGAAGGCAATCCTGGCATCCGTACTGCGGAAGGCCCCTCCAGCAACATCAACGCCGTCGGCCTGCAGAATCCCGGCGTGGACCATTACCTTGAGGACGATCTGCCGAAACTCAAGGCCATCAACGCCACCGTCATCGCCAACGTCGCCGGACACTGCGACGACGACTACGCGGAAGTCGTGTCCAAGCTCGACGATTCCCCGGCCGACATGCTGGAAATCAACGTGAGCTGTCCGAACGTGTCCGCAGGCGGCATGAGCGTCGGCACCGACCCGGTGGCTTTGAGCCGCCTCATCACCAGACTGCGCAAGCTCACCGACAAGAAGATGATCGTCAAACTCACCCCGAACGTCACCGACATCACCGTGCCGGCACGAGCCGCGGTGGAAAGCGGAGCCGACGCATTGAGCCTGATCAACACGCTGCTCGGCATGCGCATCAACATCCGCACCGGCGAGCCGGTCATCACGCACGTCACCGGCGGCGTGTCCGGCCCGGCCGTCCTGCCGGTCGGACTGGCCGCGGTATGGCGCGTGCGCGCCGCATTGCCAGAAATACCGATCATCGGCATCGGAGGCATCGACTCCGGCGAGACCGCGCTCGAATACCTGTATGCCGGCGCCAACGCCGTCGAAGTCGGCGCGGCCGCATTGTTCGAGCCGACCGCGCCGCTGCGCGTGGCCCGCGAACTCGACGATCTGCTCGACGAACGTCCCGAACTCGCCGACAAGCTCGCCAAAGGCGAGACCTGGCGCTGAAATTTCGTAATCGATCAATGTAAGGAGAACAAGCAAATGACCGCATCGCTCGACCATCGTTTCACCGAGTTCCTGCTGGAATCGCAGGCGTTGAAATTCGGCGAGTTCACATTGAAGTCCGGCCGCAAGTCGCCGTACTTCATCAACGCCGGCGCATTCAACGACGGACGCAAGATCGCCCGTCTCGGCGCGTTCTACGCCGAGAAGATTGTCGAGGAGATCGAGGCGGGCAACCTGCCCAAGGATGTCGACACCGTGTTCGGCCCTGCCTACAAGGGCATCCCGCTGGGCGTGTCCACCGCCATCGCGCTGACGTCCGCCCATGGCATGGAGGTCGGCTACACCTTCGACCGCAAGGAGAAGAAGGACCATGGCGACGGCGGCATGATGGTCGGCACGCAGCTTGCGGACGGCATGAAGGTCCTGCTCGTCGACGACGTGATGACCGCCGGCACCGCTGTGCGCGAGGTCATCCCGAAGCTCAAGGCCGAGGCGAACGTCGAGGTCATCGGCCTGGTACTGAGCGTGGACCGCATGGAGAAGACCAAGGATTCCGACACGTCCGCGGTGAAGGCCGTCGAAGCCGAATTCGGCTTCCCGGTGTTCGCCATCGCCAACGTGAAGGAGATCTTCGAAGCCGGCCAGCGCATCCAGAACGCCGACGGCACCCCGTACGTCACACCGGAGATCAAGGCCGCCGCCGACGCGTACCTGGAACAGTACGGCGCCTGACTGCGGCGTTCGCGCTGAACCGCGCTCATCGGCTGTTATAATCTCGGATATGACAGAAAGGCACTGTGCTGCTTTCGGGCAGTACAGTGCCTTTTCGTTGTGGTTCCTCTGTTCCGGGGTCAGTCGATGAGCGTGTAGCCGTGGCTGGCGACCACCGACTTGAGCTTCTCCAAGTACGTTTCGGCGGCCTTGGACAGCTTCGCGCGCTCATTGGTGATCCATCCGACAAGCATCGTCTCATCGGTGTCGAGCGGCACGGTGACGATCTTCTCGTTGTTGAGATCGCCGTTGTCGATGCCGGTGCATACCGTGTAGCCGTTCAGGCCGATGATGAAGTTCAGAATCGTGGCGCGGTCGGTCACGTTGATCTGCTTGGGGGAGTACTCCGGCCAGACGGCCTCCTCCGCGAAGAAGAAGCTGCCTTCCTCGCCCTGCTCGTATTGGATGAACGGGAACGGCTTCAGATCGTCCATGGTGACCTTCTTCTTGCCGGCCAGCGGATTGTCGCGCGAGATGAACACGTGCAACGGCGCGCGGAACAGCGGATGGAACTCGAGATGCTTCTCGCGCAGCAGCTTGCCGATCACGTCCTTGTTGAAGTCGGACAGGTAGATGATGCCGATCTCCGAAAGCATGTTCGCCACCTGGTTGATGATGTCCTTCGTGCGGGTCTCGCGGATGGTGGACTCGTATTCGTCGGACTTGGTGGACTCGATCATCTCCACGAACGCCTCCACGGCGAACATGTAATGCTGCGTGGACACGGAGCACAGCTGTTTGCGGGGTTTCGCGTTCTTGTACCGTTCCTCCAGCAGCGACGCCTGATCGAGGACCTGACGCGCGTAGGTGAGGAATTCCGCGCCGTCCACGGTCAACGCGATGCCTTGGGAGGAACGGGTGAAGATCTCGATGCCGAGCTCGTTCTCAAGCTCCTTCACCGAGGAGCTCAACGCGGGCTGGGATACGTACAGCTCGTGCGAGGCCTCGTTCATGGAGCCGCATTCCACTATTTTGACGATGTATTTCAGCTGAAGGAGGGTCATAACGCCCATTTATACCAGCGTCGCTTTACGAAACGACGATTTATAGCGCTTCGTTTTGCATAGTGGACACGCGGTCGGTGGATGTGCGGCCTACAGCGGACGATGATATGGGCGCATGGCCGAGGCCCGTTCCGCGGGACGCAGGCGCACGTCCGCCGCGCTCACACGCGCACGCCCAAGGATTCCAGGTCCCTGCGCGCCTGGTCGGCGTCGACGAAACGGAAGGCGTGCATGCCGGCCGACCGCGCCCCGGCGACGTTCTTCGCGGTGTCGTCGAGGAACACGCTGCTCTCGGGGCTTAGGCCGAAACGGCTCATCGCCAGTTCGTAGATGTCGGCGTTCGGCTTGTGCATCTTCTCCACGCCGGAGACGACGGTGCCCTGCAGCAGTTCGGCAAGCTGCGGGAACTTCTCGAATGCGAAATGGAACGTCTCATGGGACCAATTCGTCAATCCCCACACGCCATAGCCGGCCGCCTTCAGATCGCGCAGCAGCCGCTCCATGCCGGGCAGCATGCGTGGCAGCGCGTCGTCGTAATGCGCGATGTAATAACGGAAGATCCCGGCGACGCGTTCTCCCTGCTCGGCCACCACATCGGGCCATATCGAATCGAAGTCCTCCCCGGCGTCCATACGGTCCTCGTATCCGAAGAAGCCGCAGGGGTCGTCGTCGGCGCAGATGCGGTCGACGGTCGCGTCGTCGAATCTGCCTTCAAGACATGCCCGTGTCCGCCAATCCAGCAACACTCCGCAGAAATCGAAAACGACGTCGGTGATGGTCGGAACTGCAACGGTCATCGGGAAACCCTTCTTGTAGCGTGCGTCTGTCTTCCGCCAGTGTACCGTACCCATGTTCGTGAAGGACGTTTTCGTCTTCGCATGCGGCGTTTCCTGAAAGTCATTGGGGCGGAAAGGCTCGCTTGGGTTTTGAAAAAGGCTAATCTAGACGTTTTCGGCGATTGTGATGATTGTCATGCCGACCATTTCGAACATACAATCAATCCGAAATTAAATCAACATGTTGTCTGAATAGACGGGTGTCCTAGTGGAAAGCATTAGGAAGGGGCCGACGATGGCATATATCGAAATGGTGCACAGCTTCAAGCGCTACCATATGGGCGACATCACAATCACCGCCAACAACGATGTGAGTTTCGGCATCGAACGCGGCGAGCTTGCGATCATTCTGGGATCATCCGGAGCCGGCAAATCGACGGTGCTCAACATCCTGGGCGGCATGGACACGAATTCCGAAGGCAAGGTCATCATCGACGGCGTCGACATCTCGGACTTCGACGCGAAGCAACTGACCGATTACCGGCGCAACAACATCGGATTCGTATTCCAGTTCTACAATCTGGTGGCCAACCTCACCGCCAAGGAGAACGTGGAACTCGCCTCCGAACTCGTCAAGAACGTGGCCGATCCAGTGCAGACGCTGGTCGATGTGGGACTTGGCGACCGCATCGACAATTTCCCCGCGCAGCTTTCCGGCGGCGAGCAGCAGCGCGTGGCCATCGCGAGAGCCGTGGCGAAGAACCCGAAGATCCTGCTATGCGACGAACCGACCGGCGCGCTCGACTACCATACCGGCAAGCAGGTGCTCCGCATCCTGCAGGACATGAGCCGCAAACGCGGGGCGACGGTGGTGATCGTGACGCACAACTCCGCGATCGCCCCCATCGCGGACAGGGTGATCCGCATGCACGACGCCCGCGTCAAATCAATCGAAACCAACGAGCATCCGATGGACATCGAGGAGCTGGAATGGTGAAACGCATGCTGTGGAAGGACATCCGGCAAACACTGTCCAAGTCGAAAGGCCGGGTCGTGTCCATCGTATGCCTCATGGCGCTTGGCTCATTCGCGCTGGTGGGACTGAAGGTCACCGGGCCGGACATGCAGGCGACCGCCGCCGACTTCTACGGGCGTAACAACCTCGCCGACATCACCGTGGTCTCCAACTACGGCATCTCCAAAGACGACGAGAGGATCATCGGCAAGGCCGACGGCATCAAGGAAGTCGAATACGGGTACTTCAAGGACGTGGTCATCTCCGGCACCGACAGGAGCATGCGCATCTATTCCAAACCCGATGCCGTCTCCACCTATGACGTGACGGAAGGACGACTGCCGAAGCGGACCGGCGAAATCGCGTTGGACATGAAAGAACGCGACAGATTCGCCGTCGGCAGCACCTTGAACGTTACCGAGAAAACGGACATCGCAGGCGGCACCGTGCTACGCCACCACAAATTCACCGTCGTCGGTTTCGTCCGGGCCAGCGAGACTCTGTCCTGCCTCAACATGGGACAATCCACGGCCGGCGGCGGCGAGCTCAAAGGCTATGCCGTGGCCGTTCCGGGAGAGTTCGATTCCGACGTGAAGATGATCGCCCGGGCGACCTACGAAGACACCGAGGGATTGGACTACTGGAGCGCCGAATACCGCGATGCCGTGCAGAAGCATAAGGATCAGCTCGTGACGTTGCTCGCGAACCAGCCAAAAGCCCGCGAAGCGACGATACGCAGCCAACAGCGCAAGAAAATCGACGAGGCCAAGGACAAAGTCAAAACATCCAAACAGCAGCTTGCCGACGCGCAACGGCAGCTGGACGATGCCAAACAGCAGATCGACAACGCCAAGGACCAGTTGAGCGAAGGCAGCGCCGAGGCAGTGGAGGAAGGGTCGGCGGCCGCGGCCCAGCTGGCCACGGCGCAAGCGCAACTGGCCTCGGCCAACGCGTCGGTCGCCTCCGGACAGACGCAACTGCAGGCGGCACAGACGCAACTGGCTCAAGGACAGAACCAGCTCTCCGATTCATGGAACCAGCTGGCGAACGGCAAAACGCAGCTGGACGCGGCGCGAGAACAACTCGAAACAAGCAAAACCGTGCTCGACAAAGTCGGCGCGACGCTCGGCAAATGGGAACAGACCGGCATCACCGGCAAACTCTACGAACAAATACGCGGCAAATACGACATGGCGATCAACCAGTACAACGAAGCCTGCGCCGAATACAACAGACAGCTGAACGCCTACAATGCGGGACTGCAACAATACCAGAACGCCGTAGCGCGGCTCGACCAAGGCTCGCAGGCGTATCGGAGCAATGCGGACAATCTCGCACAGGCATCCAAACAGATGGCCGAAAAACAAAACGAGCTCGGCAAAGCGGTGTCGCAGGCCGGCAAGCAAGTCGCAGACGGCGTCACGCAGCTTATCCAAGGCCAGAGGGACATCGACAAGGCCGAAACGGAATACCAGAGCAAACTCGCCGAATTCAACGCGCAGAAGCCCGAAGCCGAACGCAAGATATCCGAAGCCGAACGGCAGATAACCCTCGCCGAGGAGAAGATCGACAATCTCACAGTCCCGGCCTATTCCGTCAGCGGCCGCCGCGAAGGCCCGACCTCGCAAGGCTACCGCGTGTACATGGTCATCGAAGGCATCGTGGCGAAACTGGCGGACATCTTCCCGATCTTCCTCTACTTCGTCGCGGCGCTCGTCACCTTCAGCACCATGGGACGCATGGTGGACGAGGAACGCACCAATTCCGGAACGTTGAAGGCGCTCGGCTACGGCAACGCGGATGTGATGCTCAAATTCACCGTATACGGATTCGCCGCATCCACCCTGGGCACATGCATCGGCGTGCTCGCCGGCCACACGCTGCTGCCGCTTATCGTCGCCCACGCATACAGCGCGGGATTCACCATGCCGGACATCATGCTCAAATTCCACCCCTGGATCACCATGGCCGCATTCGCACTTGCATGGATAAGCGCCGTCGTGCCGTCATGGCTGGCCGCGTCCAAGGAACTGCGCGAAAAACCGGCGAGCCTACTGCTGCCCAAGCCGCCGGCCAAAGGCTCGAAAATTCTTTTGGAACATTTCCCACCACTATGGAACCGTCTGAATTTCACACACAAAGTGACCGCCCGTAACATCTTCCGATACAAAACACGCATGTTCATGACGATCTTCGGCGTATGCGGAGCGGTATTCCTGCTGACGGCCGGCCTCGCCGTCCAATCCTCGATCGGACAGATAGGAAACCGACAGTTCGAGGAACTCATCCACTACGACCTGATCGTCGCCGAGGAATCCGACACCAACAGCGCGCAACGCGAGGAAATCGCCACGACGCTGAAGGGCAAAACCGTCCAATCCTCGACAGCGGTGCGCTACGAGGAACTGTCGAAAACCGCAGGCAAGGAGAACGATAAGCAGTCGATCACCCTGCTGGCCATCGACGACGCATACAACTTCAACGAATACCTGACATTACGCGACCGCAAAACACACCAACCACAGATACTGGTCAACAATGGCGCGGTAATCTCCGAACGGCTCGCCGAAATGCTCAACGTCTCGGTCGGCGACACCTTCACGGTAAACGACGAAAACGGCGCGCAACGCACCATCAAAGTCGCCGGCATCAGCGAAATGTACATCGGCCATTTCATATTCATGAACGCGCAATGCTACGAACACGTGTTCGGCGACCAGTACAGCACAAACGCATACATGGTCGGACTGAAAGACCACAGCAACGCCAACACGGAACGCCAAGGCGCCAAATTCATGAAACTGGCCGCCGTGCGCGGCGTCGTGCAGAACACGACGCAGAAGAACATGGTGTCCACAATCGTGGGATCGCTCAACCAGATCATGGAAGTGCTGATTCTCGTGGCCGTGCTGCTGGCCGTGGTGATCCTCTACGACCTGACCAACCTCAACGTGTCGGAACGCATACGCGAGCTATCCACGATCAAAGTGCTCGGCTTCCACACCAGCGAGACCACGATGTACATCTACCGCGAAACGATCCTGCTGTCACTGCTGGGCATACTCGCCGGATACGGCTTCGGAGAATGGCTGCACCGATACATCATCACCGAAGTGCCACCCGACGAAGTCATGTTCGACCTCGCCATCAGCTGGATCGCATTGGCGGCCCCGGCCATCGTCGTGGCCGTGGTACTAGCCGTGCTCGGCTGGATCGTATACCGCCAGCTCGAAACGGTGGACATGCTCGAAGCACTGAAATCAGTGGAATGACCCTCCACGAAACGGTCAGCGGAGCAGCTCGCCAAAAGCCCGGGGAACAGCCGCGACGACATCACCGGCAACAATCGGATGCCCGATCGCGCTCGCCGGAGTCTTGCCCGCATGCCCATACAGATGCGGACGATGCCATCCGCGCTGCTCCGACCCGCTGGCCATCGCGCCGGCAAGCCCATGCATATACGCGGCGGCCGCGGCGACCTCCGGAACCAAAGCCGGATCGTCGGACAGCATGTCGTCCTGCTGCGCCAGCAACGCGCCCAACACGCCGGCCAGCACATCGCCCGAACCGGCGGTGGCCATCCAGGCAGGCGCGCGCCCGGACAGGATGATCCGCGTGTTCCCATCTCCATCAGCTCCAACCACAATGGTGACCGCGCCCTTAAGCAGCACCGTGGCCCCCGTAAGCTCATGCGCGCGCAACGCCGCCCGCAATGGCCGGGCCTCCACCCACTGCCTGGAAACAACATCAGCCATATCGGCATCCAACCGATTCAGCAATGCGGCCAATTCGCCGGCATGCGGAGTGATAACGACCTGCGGCACAACATGGCACGGCAGCAAATCCAACGCGCCGGCATCAACCACAATGGGAGGCATGCCCTCCGCCCGCTCGTTCCGCGAGCCATCGCCATCCTCCAACGCGTAATGATCCAGCAGCGCGGCAATGGTCGCACGCTGCATGTCATCACCGGAAGCAACGTCACCCTCGGCGGGCACGCCGGATCCAACCACCCACGACTGCACCCGGCCCTTGCCCAACACAGCCTCCGGCAACACGGCCAATATCATATCCTGCGCACGCTGCGGCCCCAGATAACGCACCATGCCCACATTCGCGCACGCCGCGGCCCTCGCCGACAACACGGCAGCACCCGGATACCGCGCCGAACCAGTCACCAAACCAACCACCCCACGCGAATACTTGCCATCCGCAAGAGACGGAAGACGAACCGAATCCGCCACAAAATCGCCATCCGTCATCTCGGCAAACGGAACAGCATCATCGACATCGAAACCGAAATCGACCAACGTGATCCGTCCGCAAGCATACGAAGCCGGCGGCACCATCGCACACGGCTTCATCGCACCGAACGTCACCGTCACATCCGCAGGAATATACGGCCCCGGCAACGAACCATCATCAACACCCACACCCGACGGCGCATCGACGGCCACCACCAACGGCAAATCAGCGGAAGGGTCATTGTTCGGCAACGCAGGCTTGTCCGGCAACACGCCATCCATACCCAAAGACGAAGCCAACGTGCCAGCGACACCACGCAACGCGCCGGCCACGCCAATCCCCGTCATAGCATCAAGCACCACATGCGCACCCCGCGCACACTCGACCGCAGCCTGCAGCCGCTCACCAGCCTCACCCGCGGAAAAACCAGACGTGCACCCAGGAATATCAGCCGCCGGATCCAACACCAACACACGCCCACCCGCACGAACAAACTCCCTAAACGCATCCTCATGCAACGAACGGCCAACAGCAACCGCGGTAACCTGCGCACCCTCACGCGCCAACTCAGCCCCCGCATACAAGCCATCGCCACCATTGTCCCCAGCGCCAGCCAACACCGTGACCCGCGCATCCTCAACATCCAAATCCTCATCATCAAGCAACGACAACGTCACACGAGCCACCGCAGAAGCAGCCATACGCATCAACGGCACACCATCATCCAACAAAGGACGCTCCAACTGCCGGACAACATCGGCGGAATAGGAACTATACAACAACGTCTGCAAACGGTCGGCATCATCGGAGACATCCATGGAAAATCCTTCCCCTCGGCGTGGAACCACAAACACCACTTTAGTCGTATATTAAAAACAACAAACAAAAACGGCATGGACGCCAAACAAGAAAACGGAGCGGAACATGGCATACATCGAAATGAAAAACAGCACCAAGCTCTACCACATGGGATCCACCACCATCACCGCCAACGACAACGTCTCCTTCACCATCGAACAAGACGAACTCGCCATCATCCTCGGCGCATCCGGCGCAGGCAAATCAACAGTGCTCAACATCCTAGGAGGCATGGACACCAACACCTCAGGACAAGTAATCATCGACGGCAAAGACATCTCCAACTACACACCCAAACAACTCACCGCATACCGCCGCACCGACATCGGCTTCGTATTCCAGTTCTACAACCTCGTCGCCAACCTCACCGCACGCGAAAACGTGGAACTCGCCTCACAAATCGTTCCCGACGCACAAGACGCCCGACAGGCGCTCGCCGACGTAGGGCTTGCGGACCGCGTCGACAATTTTCCCGCGCAGTTGTCGGGCGGCGAGCAGCAGCGTGTGGCGATCGCTCGAGCGGTGGCGAAGAATCCGAAGATTCTGCTGTGTGACGAACCGACCGGCGCGCTTGACTACAACACCGGCAAGCAAGTGCTCCGCATTCTGCAGGACATGAGCCGCAAGAAGGGCGCGACAGTGGTGATCGTGACGCATAATTCTGCGATTGCGCCGATTGCGGACCGTGTAATTCGCATGCATGATGGACGTGTGTCATCGATTGAGGTCAACGAGCATCCGATGGATATCGAAGAGCTTGAATGGTGACGTTGCGACACGCTGTGATACGTATGATTTGCGTAAATGGCTGATTCGTGTAATATATGTGACTTGTGCACGGAAGCTAAGTCTTCCGGTGGGAACATTCCTGCGTAGCTCAGTTGGCAGAGCATCCGACTGTTAATCGGACGGTCACTGGTTCAAGCCCAGTCGCAGGAGCGCAGTTTCGGGTACTCCGGAACATATTCCTGCGTAGCTCAGTTGGCAGAGCATTCGACTGTTAATCGAACGGTCACTGGTTCAAGCCCAGTCGCAGGAGCTTTTTAGCCCTTGGTTTTCCAAGGGCTTTTTTGTTTCCGTAAGAACTTTTCGCTGCTATTCCAACGAATCGAGCACGTCGTCAATGAGTGTGCGGTCGTGTGCCGCATCAGCCTTGAGTCGAGGGAAGCGACGTATGACGTTGTCGGGACTTGCGTTGGCCGCACGTGCCACATTCGATTTTGACTCGCCATGCGCCACGGCGATTTCCGCGAGCCGATCCACTAGCGAATCCGAAACCTGCCGTATTTGCTCGCCAACCCATAACTGGGACAATTCGGGTGAAAGCGTGTAATCGTCCTGCAGCTCGCTTGAAGCCTCCTGAATGGCGGCCCATAGCACCATGAATGGCTTGCGGTAGTAGGCGATGCGTTCCTCGGACGGCTCGCTCTCCAACTGCTGCAATGCCTTGCGTTGCGTAGTGTTGTCACTCATGCGTCCCATCGTATGCCACGTTCGGTGGCGTTTTGGCATGTCATGGCGCGACACGCCCGGCATCTGTGGATAAGTGTTGTTCTCCGACCACAAGGTCGTTCCAAGTCGACGGGCGGTCTTCGAACGTGCCATGATATCGATTCCCGATAGAGACGCGGACCACAGGAGGCCTCATGAACAAATGGGAATACCGTCGTCGTGTTCGACACAATAAGATGTCCGATGACATTGACAAGCGCAACCGGCACCGGTGCGCCGCGGCGATGGCCGTATGCGTATTGGCGAATATCGCGTTCACGATATGCTGCGCGCAACCTACGGCGTCGGCATACGCGCAATCGGCTGATGACGTGGCGCATGAAGTCGCACAAGCGGCATGCCGCACATCAATGCAGTGGCCTTTGGAGCACGCGCAAGTAATCGGCGAATATGATGCGCCGGCTAAACAATGGTTGCCTGGGCATCGCGGTTTGGATTTGCGTGCACGGCCGCAAGACGCCATCATCGCGCCCGCGGATGGTGTGGTCGCCTTCAGTGGCAAAGTGGCGGGCAAATCCGTGGTAACGCTTCGCCACGGTGCGGAAACAGGAAGCCTGACGTCGACGTTTGAACCCGCGGTCACTACGCGACCGGTCGGGGCCGTCATCGCCAAGGGGGAGCGTTTCGCTCGTGTTGAAGGTGGCTCGGAACATTGCGCCGATGGATGCCTGCATTGGGGCCTCAAGAGCGGAGGACGTGATTATGCGGATCCGTCGGGCAGAGTGAGGTCGATGCGGGTTGAACTGAAACCGTTGTAACGGCCATATCCACGGGTGTTGTCGTTGTTCCTGGGGTCGTGGCCTTAAAGAAAAAGTGCGGTATTCCGGCTATGATGCTGTCTGTACATTAGATTTCGAGGAGCGAGAAGCTTATGATCAAGGAATACACGCGCCCTTTGGAACAGGGAATTGACTCGGACAAAAACATCTTCTCAGTACTTGAGGAGCGTGTGGAACGCACTCCTGACGACAATCTTGTCGAATACAAGAACGCTCAGGGCGAATGGGCGGCGTTCACCGCTGCGGAGTTCAAAAACAAGGTCGTCGCCCTCGCCAAAGGACTTATCGCTCGTGGCGTAATGCCTGGAGATTCGGTATCCATTATCGCGCATACCTGCTGGCAGTGGACCGCGCTTGATGTGGCCATCATGTCCATCGGCGCCCTTACCGTTCCGGTCTATGAAACGAATTCGCCGGCGCAGGTGAAGATGATTTTCAATGATGCCAATGTCAAGATGGCGTTCGCTGAGGATGATTTCCAGCGCGACAAAATCGAATCCGTCCGTGATCAGTGCCCGGATCTTGGCGACGTGTACGTCATCGGACTTGGTGCAATTGACACGATCATCGAATACGGCCGCGCGGTCTCCGACGCCGAATTCCTTGAACGTGAACAAGCGGTCAAAGGCTCCGATCTAGCCACCATCGTATATACGTCGGGATCCACTGGCACCCCGAAGGGCGTTGAACTGACGCATGCCAATTTCGTGTTCATCACCTATTCCGGCGTCAACTCCATGCCGGACATCGCCATGAAACCGAATCGTCGACTGCTGCTGTTCCTGCCGCTCGCCCATGTATTCGCCCGATACATGCAGTTCTTCTGCTTTGCCGGAAACGTTTCACTCGGTCTGTCCAGCAATCTGAAGACCATTCTCGCCGATTTCAAGGCGTTCAAACCGACGTTCATCCTCGCCGTGCCGCGGATTTTCGAAAAGATCTACAATGCGGCCTCGCAGAAGGCCGGAGCCGGTTTCAAGGGACGTGTTTTCGCTGACGCCACCCAGACGGCATGCGATTGGTCGCATGCTCAGCAGTCCGGTGGGAGCATTCCACTCGCGCTGAACGCAAAACATGCCCTGTACAACAAGCTGGTGTATTCGTCAATCATGGAAGTGTTCGGCGGCCACGTCGAGTATGCGGTCTCCGGCGGAGCGCCGCTTGATTCCTCTATCGCGCATTTCTTCAACGGTGTCGGTCTGTCGCTATTGGAAGGCTACGGCATGACCGAAACGTGCGCCCCCTCGAGTGTCAATCCGACCGAAGGCTACAAGATCGGCACCATCGGCTTGCCTCTGCAAGGCGTGACCATGGGGGTCGACGAAGAAGGGGAGCTGTGCATAAAGAGCCCTGCCGTATGCGCCGGATACCACAACAATCCTGACGTTACCAAGCAGCAAATTGTCGATGGATGGCTGCATACCGGTGATCTCGGCTCCATTGATGATGACGGCTTCGTTTCCATCGTCGGGCGTAAGAAGGATCTCATCATCACCGCAGGCGGCAAGAACGTCTCCCCATGCGAGATGGAAGCATCCATCATGACTTCGCCGGTGGTGAGCCAATGCGTCATGATCGGCGATCGCAAGCCATTCATCGCCGCAATCATCTCCCTTGATTTGGCGGAGACGAACCTATGGCTGGAATCCAAGGGAGCGGAACAGGTCGCTGATTTGGATGAAGCCTCGAAGAATCCCATTGTGCGTGCGGAAGTGGAGCGTGCCGTCAACAAAGCCAATGAGCTCGCCTCACGTGCCGAATCAATCCGCAAGTTCGAAATCGTTCCCGACGAGTTCACTGAGGAGAACGGTTTGGTCACGCCGAGCATGAAGGCCCGCAGGCAGGCAGTGGTTGAACATTACCGGACGTTGATCGACAAGGTCATCTACGTGCCGAGGAAGCCGGCGGCTCACGCCGAATGATGTTCGAAATATGGTGGGGGCCGGTGACATCCGAGTGATGCCATCGGCCCCCACCATATCCGGAAGAATCCCGGAAGAATCCCGGAAGAATCATAGGCCCGCATCCGCCAGCGAAATGTAGCCGGGTTCAATCAGCGTTTTCTTGAGATTGTCGGCGCTGATCGCCAATGTCTCCTCATGGATGGTCGTAATTTTCTTCCCCTCGACCGTTGCGGAACGGATGAAACCGAGTTTGGAAAGTTTGCCCGAAGTGTTCAGTCGCACGCATGTCTGCGCGATGTCATCGGCCAACGCCTTGCGGTTCTCCATGGCGGTCATCCATTGCTTGCCGTTGACGATGTTCGGCATGGAACTGATATAGGCCCCATAGCCGGTGATGATCGGCCATTTTGCGTTTTCCTTGTTATCGGAATCGCTGTCGTCATCCGATGACGACGTCTTCGCAGGGTCAGGCACTGCCTGCCGTTTCAGGTCTTTTTTGCCCGTGATGCTGTCCACGATGCCGGAGATTGAGATGGAAGGGTTGATATCGGCTGAGGAACCTGTGTAGCCGAGTTTGTCCAACTCGTCGGCGATGTTCTTCGCCACATAGTCGTTGCAGGAGATGACGCCATCAAGGTGGACAGGGTGCGAATCGTCCTTGTCCGCGTCGAGACGTTCGGCAAGCACCGATTTGATTTGTTCGGCTTTTGACGAATCGAATGCCACGGACCGCCAGTCATCCTTGGTGGTCGAAGCGGTGAGCGTCTCGGAAGGAGATGCCGCTTTGCCGTCCTTGAAATACGGTTCGAGCACTTTCCAGATGCCTTTGAACATGTTCTGGGCGAAGGACGTGTCCGTTTTGGCATCATGTCCGTCGGCCGCGTCGTAGGGGAGTAGTACCTCGATTTGCTTGGGGGCATCGGACGATGCCTTGTCGAGCTCGAGCTTGTTGACGAGCTCTTTGGCTTGCAGTTCTCCAATCTGCTCGGCCGTGGTCATCGGCACGTACACGTCCGGCGCATACCCTTGAAGCGTATTGGAGATCAGAACGACCTTCATTCCTTCATTCTGCGCAAGCTGCAACGCCGAAACCAGCCGTTGCGCTGATTGCGCATAATCCTGTTCGTCCTCATCCGACGCGTCGGAGTTCCACGTGATATCATGCCGTGCATAGTCGCCGTATTGCCTGTCGGATTCCGGCATCTCGGCGACAGGCGCCACCACCAAGGTGGTTTTGGCTTTCGTGGACGAATGCTCGGTCCCGTTGATGTGATTCACCACATAGTCTTGGACGCTTTGACTTTGTTTGTCGAGGTTCGAAGCGGTTTTCACGGTGATGTCGCCGCTTTTGACACCGGTCCGTTTCAACGAGGACACGATTTCGGGAACGAGTTTTTCCCATTTGCTCAATGGCGTCTGTTGAGAGATGGTGATGCTGTCTGTCGGAGCGAAAATCGCCACATTGCCGGCATCGGCTGTTGCGCTGGATTGTGATGACGGCTGTTGCTGCGATTGCGAATCACCGTTGGGCGAGCAGGCCCCCATGGCTGTTGCCATGCAGACCGATGCCAGCAGAGCGAGCAGACGTTTCGCCGGGATTGTGCGATGCAGAATCATGCCATGTCCTTTGCGGAAGAATAGACGTTCCTTATACTGACCATCGATTGTAATATCCGGACGTCAAAAAGCCCGTACGCGTGTGTGATTGCGCATACGGGCTTTCGACAGCTCAGATAGATTACTCTGCCAGAGCCTTTGCCAGATTCTCGTCGAGGGCGTTCATGAAACCCTCGGTATCGAGCCAAGGCTGGTCCGGTCCGATGAGCATGGCCAGATCCTTGGTCATCTGTCCGCCTTCGACGGTGGAGATGATGACTTTCTCCAAAGTTTCGGCGAAATGCTTGACTTCCGGAGTGTTGTCAAGGTCGGCGCGATGCTTCAGACCGCCGGTCCATGCGAAGATGGAGGCGATCGGATTGGTCGAGGTCTTTTCACCCTTCTGCCAACGGCGATAATGGCGGGTCACGGTGCCGTGCGCGGCTTCGGCTTCGACGGTCTGCCCGTCGGGAGTCATCAGCACGGAGGTCATTAGGCCAAGGGAGCCGAATCCCTGTGCGACGGAATCCGACTGCACGTCGCCATCGTAGTTCTTGCAAGCCCAGATATAGCCGCCATGCCACTTGAGGGAGCTTGCCACCATGTCATCAATGAGTCGGTGCTCGTAGGTCAGGCCAGCCGCCTCGTACTTGTCCTTGTATTCGTTTTCGAACACCTCGGCGAACGTATCCTTGAACTGGCCGTCGTACGCCTTGAGAATCGTGTTCTTGGTGGACAGGTACACCGGATAGCCGCGCATCAGACCATAGTTGAAGCAGGCGCGTGCGAAACCTCGGATGGAATCGTTCACGTTGTATTGCACCTGGGCAACTCCGCCGTCAGGGCCATAATTGTAAACGACGTGCTCAATCGGCTCGGAGCCGTCTTCCGGAGTGAAGGTTACGGTGAGGGTGCCGGCTCCCGGAACCTTGAAATCAGTGGCTTTGTACTGGTCTCCGAAGGCGTGACGTGCCACGACGATCGGCTTGGTCCATCCCGGGACCAGGCGAGGCACATTGCTCATGACGATTGGCTCGCGGAAGATGGTGCCGCCGAGAATGTTGCGGATGGTACCATTGGGGGACTTCCACATCTTCTTGAGGCCGAACTCCTTGACGCGCGCCTCGTCCGGGGTGATGGTGGCGCATTTGACGCCGACATGTTCGCGCTGGATGGCCTTCGCCGCGTCGACGGTCACCTGATCGTCGGTGGCGTCGCGGTTTTCGATGCCCAGATCGTAATAATCCAAATCCACGTCGAGGTACGGCAGGATCAGACGGTTCTTGATGTCTTTCCAGATGACACGGGTCATCTCGTCGCCGTCGAGTTCGACGACTTTGCCTTCGACCTTGATTTTGGCCATGGTTTGTCCTCCCTGTCGGAATTGAAGGTGATGGGTTCCGTCTTATTACATGTGTGTTAATTCCGTATGGAAATGTCCAAAACCGTGGGGACACGCGCGAAGGCACTGTCATAGCTGAGCATTAGCCTTGAAACCATGTCTCAGGAAATTGAAATCGGTTTGGGCAAGAAGGGCCGTCTGGCCTATTCGCTGGACGATGTCTCCATCGTTCCCTCCCGTCGTACCCGTGATCCTCAGGATGTGTCCACCTCTTGGCAGGTCGACGCCTATGAATTCGACGTGCCGGTCATCGGCGCCCCGATGGATTCCGTGACCAGCCCGGCCACGGCCATCGCCATGGGCAAGATGGGCGCGCTTGGCGTGCTTGACCTAGAAGGATTGTGGACCCGCTATGACGATCCCCAGCCGCTGCTGGACGAAATCGCGCAGCTGTCTGCGGACAAGGCCACCGAACGCATCCAGCAGATTTACGCTGAGCCGATCAAGCCGGAACTCATCGTCGAACGTCTGCATGAGATTCGTGATGCCGGCGTCACCGTAGCCGGCGCGCTGTCTCCGCAGCGTACGCAGGATTATTATTCCACCGTGCTTGAGGCCGGTGTCGATCTGTTTGTCATTCGTGGCACCGTGGTGTCGGCGGAGCATGTCTCCAAGGACCATGAGCCCCTGAACCTTAAGAAATTCATCTATGACCTGGATGTCCCCGTCATTGTTGGCGGCGCGGCCAACTACACGGCTGCGTTGCATTTGATGCGCACGGGAGCCGCTGGCGTGCTTGTCGGCTTCGGTGGCGGTGCGGTATCCGCCAACCGCAACACGATTGGAGTGCACGCGCCGATGGCCACAGCCATCGCCGATGTCGCCGAGGCCCGCCGCGATTACATGGACGAATCGGGCGGACGCTATGTGCAGGTGATTGCCGACGGCGGTATGGGTGATTCCGGCAGCTTCGTCAAGGCATTCGCGCTGGGCGCCGATGCGGTGATGCTGGGCTCGCCTCTGGCACGCGCCTCCGAGGCTCCTGGCAAAGGCATGCATTGGGGCGCCGAGGCCCGCCACCAGACGTTGCCGCGCGGATTCCGCACTAACGTGGGCACCGTAGGTTCCTTGCAGGAGGTCATGTTCGGCCCGAGCCATAACGCCGACGGAACCACCAATTTTGTTGGGGCGCTTCGCAGAGCCATGGCCACGACCGGTTATGTCGATTTGAAGAGCTTCCAACGTTGTCCGGTTACGGTCGCTTCGAGCCACTGATCAGATAGCTTCGTCCTGTGGATAAAAAAGTTATCCACAATCCCTCCGTCGACTTGACGGGGGGATTGTCTTTATGTATTAATGTTTTTGGTCCTTCTCAGTGAAGAGAGTTGGATGACATTAAATAGGTAAAGAAATGAGGGATCCATGGCAATGGACGACTTATCTGACGATGGCGTTTCACCTCCGGAATGGCAGTCCGGCTCTGAGCGGGAGCCGGAAGACGACAAGGAGATAGAAGGCAATGAGCCTGACGAAATCCCACCGTCAGACCCTGATTCGTATGTCGGTCTTAAAGAAGCGGAAAACAATGGCCAATGGCTGCAGTGCATAGGAAAATCCGTCGAGAAGCTTCCTTCATATGATGGGTTTTTGGAAACACAATTATCCGGTATGCGGGTGCCCTTCCATGTTATCCGGTCCGATTCCACACCGTGGGACGCGAAGCAAGCCTATTCCTTGGCGTTATTGGGCGCGCGCATGTCGTGCGATGCCATCGACATCTTCCGTGGTCGGCAAAAGCCGGCGCATGTAGAGCGTATTCTAACGGAGGACTGTATGCGTAGGCTTAAAATCGCAGCTTCCATAATAGGCCATTATATGAAGGAAGACGCAAATCTATATGCCAAGATTGGTCTGCTTCCCATCAACGTGTCCGCCATTAACGGCTGGTTGACTTCGACCACGAAATTCGAATGTGCGGCTTTGCTCAACATCGGCGAAACGCGGTTGAGATGCAACACCGCATTCAGGCTCAAAGGCTCCACGTGGAAGTGCGTCTTGGCTGATTTCGGGTGATCGCATTGATGCGATGATACGGTAGGAATCTGCAAAAAGCCCTTGGCGTCGATGTTCGCAGTCGATGCCAAGGGCTTTCAGCGTGCCTTAAGCATACGGGAACTACTATAGAGAACCATGTTGAGAGAATTTGTACCAGAGCCGGCCTACAGCACCACGGATGATGACACGGTATATGCGTTGCTGTCGCGTCGTGCGCAGAAGAATCCGGATGATCTTATCGCACAATGGCAGGATGATGAGACTCGGCAATGGCATGATGTGACGGCAGGCCAGATGCTCGCTCGTGTGCGCGCCGTGGCGAAGGGCCTTATCGGTCTTGGAGTCAAAGCCGGAAGCATGGTGGTCATTTACTCTCCCACCTGTTACGAGTGGGGTGTGGTCGATTTCGCATGCGCGGCCATCGGCGCGGTAAGCGTTCCGATTTATGAAACCGATTCGGCCAAGCAGGCCGCTTCCATCGTGGAAGAGGTGGAGCCGGTTATTGCCTTCGCTGGAGATTCCGCCCACACGCAGACGCTCGAACAGATTCGTGACATGCATGAAGGGCTGCGTTACGTGTTCAATTTCAAAGCGGACGGTCTTGACGCGGTTGCCGATTTCGGAGAGGGCGTCGATGACGATACCCTTGATCAGGTCATTGCCCGGATCAAGGCGGACGACATGCTCACCATCGTTTACACATCGGGCTCCACGGGACGTCCGAAGGGTGCGATGCTGTCCCATCGCAACTTCACGCATATCGTGCTCAATGGCTACATCATTCTTGACGAGATGCTGTACCAGCCCAACAGGTTGATGCTGTTCCTGCCGTTGGCGCACTGCTTCGCCCGCTATATCCAATACGTGGCGATTGGCGGACAAGGCGTGGTCGGCTATCTGCCTGGAGCCAAGCATCTGCTCGCCGATCTGCGCAGTTTCAAACCGACGTATTTGCTTGGCGTGCCACGTGTGTTCGAAAAAGTGTACAACGCTGCCTCGCAGAAGGCCGGTGCGGGTATTCGCGGCAGGGTCTTCGCCAAGGCGTTCGATCATTTCGTGCAATGGTCCAAGGACGAGCAGGACGGGGGACATCATTCGATGGTGGCCCGAGCCGAGCATTCCTTCTTCATGTCCGTCGTCGGCAAGTCCATTCGTTCCGCGCTTGGTCCGAACCTGAAATATCTGGCATGCGGCGGCGCCCCGCTGAACGTCGACCTTGCCCACTTCTTCAATGGCATGGATGGCATCACGTTCATTCAGGGGTACGGTATGACGGAAACCGCGGCTCCGATGATCGTCAACTGGCAAAATGCGAATCGCGTCGGTTCCGTTGGTAAGCCCGGGCCGGGTATGGGTGTGCGCACCGATGATGATGGCGAGCTGCAGGTCATGGGCCCCAATGTTTTTCTTGGCTACTACAAGAATCCTGAGAAGACCGCTGAAGTCAAAATGCCTGATGGTTGGCTGAGGACCGGCGATCTGGGGGCCATCGACGATGATGGATTCGTGTATATCACCGGCCGCAAGAAGGACATCATCATCACAGCCGGAGGCAAGAACGTCAGCCCCGCCCCGATGGAGGACATCATCGACACCTGTCCTATCGTGTCCCATGCTGTGGTCATTGGCGATGGCAAGCCGTTCATCAGCGCTTTGATTGAACTGGATCCTGATATGACTCGTTCTTGGCTTTCCCAGCAGGGTCTTGATGCCGATATGTCCATGAAGCAGGTAGCGGAAAACGATGCCGTGCGCGCTTTCGTGCAGCAGTATGTCGAAAAGGCCAACGCGAACGTTTCCCGTGCGGAATCCGTACGAAAATTCGAGATTCTCGATGAGGAATTCAACCAACAGGACGGCACCTTGACGGCAAGCCTGAAAGTTGTTCGTCCCAAGGTGCTGCAGCGCTACGCAGACGTCATCGAAAACGTGATTTACGCGCCAAAACCCTCCAACAGGCCGTTGCCGAAGACCGTCCAGATTCTCGACCGCACCACCGAAACCGTCAAGCAGGCGTCGGAAAGCATGCGGCAGGCTTCTGAATCCGTCAGCCCGAAGGTTCGGCAGGCATTTGATACCATGCAGGAGAGAATCAAGAAGCAGTCCGATGAACCGGATGACGAGACGGCACCGTCCGTCGAGCCTTCCGCAACCAAGAACAACGAGGAGCGTTAATTTTGGCAATCCGTGAGATTCGAGTCGTACCTGATCCAGTGCTGCGCACCCCATGCGATCCCATCAAGGAGATCACGCCCGCGGTGCGCCATCTGGTGCAGGATTTGTTGGATACCGTTGATGACCCGGGACGCGCCGGATTGTCCGCCAACCAAATCGGCGTGAGTCTGCGTGCGTTTTCCTACAATATCGACGGCAAAATCGGCTATGTGCTTAACCCGGTGTTGGAGGAGGCCAGCGGAGAGCAATATGGCGATGAAGGCTGCCTTTCCGTTCCAGGATTGTGGTACAAGACTCGTCGCGCCGATTATGCTCGCGTGCGGGGCATTGATCTGGACGGCAAGCCGGTAGTGTTGGAAGGCCATGGCATCATGGGCCGCATGCTGCAGCACGAGACTGATCATTTGGACGGTCACGTCTATCTTGATCGTCTGGAAAAGGAAGAACGCCGCGAGGCGATGCGTTACATGCGCACCCATCGCAAGTGATCGAAACAGCGAACGACGATTCAACCATGGGGCCACGTCAGAAAGACGTGGCCCCATGGTATTTTTAGTATTTGTGCGCCAATTTGGTGAGAAGCGCTGCCGCGAGTGCTTCAAACCGCCCAATTATTGTCAACCGGTGCGCAACCAATTCGCGTCATGCTCGCGACGACCTGTGTCGGTCGGCTGATGCCTGCAAGGCATTGGCTGCACGCAGGAACGCATGACCAGGCAAGAACCGACAAAGAAAGAGGTAGCAATACCATGGCTCAGATCACTATGAGCGACATGCTGAAGGCAGGCCTGCACTTCGGCCACCAGACCCGTCGTTGGAACCCGAAGATGAAGCAGTTCATCCTCACCCAGCGCAACGGCATCCACATCATCAACCTGTTCAAGTCGCTCGACATGATCGACAAGGCCTACGACTTCATCAAGGCCACTGTTGCCCACAACGGCACCGTGCTGTTCGTCGGCACCAAGAAGCAGGCTCAGGAAGCTGTTTCCGCTCAGGCCACCCGCGTGAACATGCCGTATGTCTCCGAGCGTTGGCTCGGCGGCATGCTGACCAACTTCCAGACCGTGTCCAAGCGCGTCTCCCGCCTCAAGGAACTTGAGGAAATGGACTTCACCGACGTGCACGGCTCCGGTCTGACCAAGAAGGAGCTGCTGCTCCTCGAGCGTGAGAAGGACAAGCTGGCTAAGCAGCTGGGCGGTATCCGCAACATGAACCGCACCCCGTCCGCCATGTTCGTGGTCGATGTGAACAAGGAAGCTCTGGCCGTCGAGGAAGCCCACAAGCTGGGCATTCCGGTTGTCGCCATCGTCGACACCAACGCCGATCCGGAATCCGTTGAGTATCCGATCGCCGCCAACGATGACGCCATCCGCGGCATCGAACTGCTGACCAGCCTCATGGCTGACGCAGTGGCCGAAGGTCTGCTGGAGCGTTCCGGCAAGGCCGCCAAGGCCGAAGGCGAAGCCGAGCAGCCGATGGCTGCTTGGGAAAAGGAGCTCCTCACCGAGGGCGCTCCGGCAGCTGAAGCCCCGGCTGAGGCTGAAGGCGAAACCAAGGCCGAGTGAGACCATGCTCTATGATGGGAGGTGCTATGCCTCCCATCATCGGGGCATCACCAAATTTTCAGAGGAGACAAATCAATGGCAGCAATCACTGCAGCTCTGATCAAGCAGGTGCGCGAGGAAACCGGCGCCGGCATGATGGACGTCAAGAAGGCCCTGACCGAAGCCGAAGGCGATGTGGCTCGCGCCAAGGAAATCATCCGCGCCAAGGGCATCCAGGCCGCTGGCAAGCGTGAAGGCCGCAAGGCTCAGGAAGGCACCATCGCCTCCACCGTTGTCGAATCCGCCAACGGCCAGACCGGCTATGCGGTCGAGCTGAACTCCGAGACCGACTTCGTGGCCAAGACCCCGAAGTTCGTGGAATTCGCCGGCAGCGTGCTCGATGACGCCGTCAAGGCCGAAGCATCCTCCGTGGATGAGGTTCTGGCAGCAGCCTCCGGTGACACCACCGTGAAGGAAGCCGTCGAGGAAGCCGCTGCTCTGTTCGGTGAGCACGTCAAGGTAGGCCAGTTCGCCAAGGTCGAGGGTCCGCATGTCGAGGTCTACGCCCACAAGAAGTCCGCTGAGATGCCGCCGAGCATCGTGGCCATGATTGCCACCGATGAAGCCGGCGCTGCTGTGGCTCATGAGGCCGCTCTGCAGATTTCCGCGATGGGCGCCCAGTGGCTGACCCGCGAGGATGTTCCGGCTGATGTGCTGGAATCCGAGCGTCGCGTGGCCACCGAGAAGACCACGGAGGAGCTCAAGAGCAAGGGCAAGCCGGAGGCCGTGATCGAGAAGATCGCTCCGAAGATCGTGGAAGGCCGTCTCGGCGCATTCTACAAGGAGACCGTGCTGCTTGAGCAGGCGTACGTCAAGGATCCGTCCAAGACCGTCGGCGACCTGTTCAAGGAAGTCGGGGGAACCGCGCTTTCCTTCGCTCGTGTGGAGGTCGGCAAGGGCGACGCCGAGTGAATCTGATGTGAATTGAGCTCACGCTTTCGAACGTGGGCTTGGCATATCTCCAATGTCCGCAATCCAACAGGATTGCGGACATTTTTTTGCACTAAACCCCATCGTGTTTTGGTGTCTGTGTTTGCCGATAGTCTTGAAAACGGTAAATTTCATGGGTTTTCGGGTAAGAAAGGCATTTCATGACTGGCGAAAACACTGGCGACAATCCCCGCAGGGTACTGCTCAAGCTGTCCGGAGAGGCATTCGGCGGAGGCAAAGTCGGCATCGACACCACCGTCGTTCGTCGTATTGCGGAGGAAATCGTTCCCGCGGTCAAGCAAGGTGTGCAGGTCGCCATCGTTGTTGGTGGCGGCAACTTCTTCCGTGGCGCCGAACTGCAGCAGGCCGGCATCGATCGTTCCCGCGGCGACTATATGGGCATGCTGGGAACGGTGATGAACTGCCTCGCTCTGCAGGATTTCCTCGAGCAGGAGGGACAGGCCACGCGCGTGCAAACCGCCATCACCATGGGACAGGTCGCCGAGCCGTACATTCCGCTTAAGGCCATTCGTCATCTGGAAAAGGGACGCGTGGTGATTTTCGGCGCCGGAGCAGGCATGCCGTATTTCTCCACTGACACCGTGTCCATCCAGCGTTCTCTGGAAATCCACTGCGATGAGGTGCTGATGGGCAAGAACGGCGTGGACGGCGTATACACTGCCGATCCGCGCAAAGACGAGAACGCCAAGCGCTTCGCCACGTTGAGCTATAACCGTGCATTGGTCGACAATCTTGCGGTCATGGATGCTGCGGCGCTTTCCATGGCGCGGGACAACAAGCAGCGTATCCGTGTCTTCGGACTCGAGGGCGCCGGCAATGTGACCCAGGCTTTGCTGGGCGAGGAGATCGGCACCATGGTTTCCACCGCGGAATCCACCCTCGCCGAGTGACGACATTCAAAGCCGAATATCGATTAAACCAACAATATTAAAGGAGCAAACAATGGCAACTATCGTCGATCAGGCCAAGGCGCAGATGGCCAAGTCCGTGGAATCCACCAAGGAGAACTTCTCCGGTATTCGCACCGGTCGTGCGAATCCGGCGCTGCTTAACGGCATCACCGTTGACTATTACGGCGCACCGACCCCGCTGAAGGCCGTTGCCACCATCGGTGTTCCGGAGCCGCGCACCTTGGCGGTCACTCCTTTCGATGCGTCCCAGGCCAACGCCGTGGAGAAGGCGCTTCGTGATTCCGATCTCGGAGCCAGCCCCCGTCGCGACGGCAACGTCATTCGCCTGACCATGCCGGAGCTGACCGAAGAGCGTCGCAAGGAATATGTCAAGATTGCCAAGGGCAAGGCTGAAGACGGCAAGGTCGCGGTGCGCAACATTCGTCGCAAGGCCAAGGAATCCCTTGACAAGGCCATCAAAGACGGCGACATGGGCGAGGACGAAGGCGATCGTCTGCTCAAGGAACTCGACAAGGTCACCAAGCAGACCACCGACGAGCTTGACGCTCTGCTGGAAACCAAGCAGAAGGAGATCATGGAGGTCTGATTCCTTCGAATCTCCATAATCATCAATCGACGCACGGTACCACAGGAGAGACCACGATGGAAAAACAGGAGCAACGCGAAAAAGAAGCCGAAGAGGCCATTAACGCCATCAACAAGAAAACCGGACGCAACATGCCGCAGGCCATCGCCACGGCGGTCGTCCTGATCGCCATCATCTTGGCATGCCTGTTGATCAGCGTTGATTTGTTCGTCTATCTTGTCGTGCTGTTCATGGTGCTCGCATTGTGGGAGCTGCGCGTCGATTTCGCCACCGCGGGATTGCATATTCCCGTGGTGGCGCTGTGGGCATGTTCCGCGGTGACTTTGCTGGCCACCTACTACAGTAAGCATCATATTGTGGCTATGACGGTCTGTGTACTGGCCTCCTTGCTGCTTGTAGCGATCGCCGCAAGTGCCAAGGTGACGTTCGGCAGTCGGCTTTCCCTGGCCGTGGCGGACAAACTGTCGCACACCGATGCAGGTGCTCGTCTCGAATCGTCGTTCAATCATGAACAGGGTGAAGTGCGCCACAGCCGACTGAGCCATGTGGCAGTCTCCATGTTCACCGTTCTGTACATTCCGCTGCTTGCCTCCTGCCTGATCATGCCGTTGACGTTCAACGGTCATCCGGTGGCACATGCCATCATGCTTGTCTTCATGCCCGCGCTGAGTGACACCGGTGGTCTGTTTGCAGGTGCATGGCTTGGCAAACATAAACTCAGTCCCCGTATCTCACCGAAGAAATCATGGGAGGGCCTGGCAGGATCCATCTTGTTTGCCATGGCCGGTTCTTTTGTGGTGATGTTTTGCACTTACGAGCCATCCGTTTGGACGGTTCGATGGTGGGTGCCTATTGTCGCTGGTTTCATGATCGGTATAGCCGGAACCTTCGGCGACCTATGCGCTTCCATGCTGAAGCGTGACATTGGTATTAAGGATATGGGCCATCTGCTTAAAGGTCATGGCGGAGTGATGGATCGTGTCGACTCCATCCTCCTGTGCGCTCCTTTCGTGTGCGTGCTCCTGTGGGCCACCGGAATGTGAGAAAGGGCCAATAACCGTGAATTCCATGAATGATCAGCCGGAAACAGGCATCACTCCTGGAGGCACTTCGGGCGCCTTCCGGGATGTGCTGTCGAAAGACCATGCCCGCCGTGGCAAGCCGCCACTGCATTTCGCCGATATGTCCGAAGAGGAACGTATCGGTAAGGCCAAGGAACTTGGATTGCCGAAATTCAGGGTCAAACAGCTGGCTAATCATTACTATGGCCATTTCGATGTCAATGCGGAAGAATTTTCCGATTTTCCGGCGGCAAGACGCTCCGACGCGGCTGAAGCTTTCTTCCCGGAACTCATCCATGAGGTGACACGCCAAGTCGCCGATGGAGGCACCACCATCAAAACGTTGTGGCGCCTGTTTGATGGGTCGCTGATCGAATCCGTATTGATGCGTTATCCCACCAGAACCACGCTTTGCATTTCCAGCCAGGTCGGCTGCGGCATGGGTTGCCCATTCTGCGCCACTGGACAACTGGGACTGACCAGGAACATGTCCGCAGGTGAAATCGTTGAGCAGGTTCGTGTGGCCGCGAAGGCCATGCGTGACGGTGAAGTGGCCGGAGGCTCCGGACGACTGAGCAACATCGTGTTCATGGGCATGGGCGAACCAATGGGCAACTATAAATCCGTCTTGAGCGCAGTCCGCCAAATTAGTTCCATGCCTCCCGAAGGCTTCGGCATCTCCGCACGTAACATCACGGTTTCCACCGTTGGCGTGGTGCCTGGCATCAGGAAACTGGCCGAAGAAGGCATCCCAGTACGTCTCGCAGTATCCCTGCACGCGCCGAGCGATGAATTGCGCGATGAACTTGTGCCCATGAACAAGCGTTTCAACACCAAACAGGTGCTCGACGCTGCGCATGATTATTATCTGGCTTCCAAACGGCGAGTCAGCATCGAATACGCCTTGATGCGCGGCATCAACGACCAGGCGGAACATGCCAAATTGCTGGCGAAGCGTCTGAACCACTATGGAGATGATTGGGCGCATGTCAATCCGATTCCGCTCAATCCGATCGAGGGATCGAAGTGGACCGCGTCCAAACCAGAAGACGAGCGTAGATTCCTTGAGATTCTCCATAACGCTGGCATCACAGCCACACTGCGTGATACCAGAGGACAGGACATTGATGGCGCATGCGGACAGCTTGCAGCCAAAGAACGTGACTGATTCCTCCGAAAGGCCCGGTTCTGTCCGCTACTCGGAATCCGCATGAACCGACGTAACGTATTGCGGTTACTCTTGCAATCATTGCAACCGTTATGCGTGAAGGAGTAGAGCAGCATGTCACTGGCGGTCCGAGTCATTCCATGTCTTGATGTCGATGCGGGACGAGTGGTCAAAGGCGTGCATTTCGAGAATCTTCGCGATGCAGGAGACCCGGTCGAACTCGCCGCGGAATACTACCGCCAGGGCGCGGACGAACTGACGTTCCTTGATGTGACGGCGTCAAGCTCCCATAGGCAGACCATGGTCGATGTGGTGAGCCGCACCGCCGAACAGATTTTTATTCCACTGACTGTCGGCGGCGGCGTACGTACCCCTGAAGACGTCGATTCCCTGCTTCGTTGCGGTGCGGATAAGGTCGGCGTCAACACCGCGGCCATCAATGACCCTACCCTCATCAGTCGTGTCGCCGAACGATTCGGCAATCAGGTGCTTGTGCTGTCCGTCGATGCACGTCGCGAACAGGGAGAACGACATACGCAGTCAGGTTTCGAAGTCACCACCATGGGCGGGCGCAAATCCACTGGCATTGACGCCATTTGGTGGGTCAAGCGCGCCCAAGAACTTGGTGCGGGGGAGATTCTCCTTAATTCAATGGATGCCGATGGCACCCAACAAGGCTTCGATCTGGAGATGATCAAAGCTGTCCGCAAGGAAGTCAAAATCCCGATTATCGCTTCTGGCGGCGCCGGCAAAGCCTCGGATTTTCCGCCGGCAATCGAGGCGGGCGCCGATGCCGTGCTCGCTGCCTCGATTTTCCATTACGGCAAAGTCACCATTGGTGAAGTCAAAGACGCCATCAAGGCAGCCGGATACACCGTACGCTGAATAGAACCACGGAAACTACGCAAACCAACCCTGTAGTACTGAACAACGAATCGCAATACCATCATGACCAACGAAGCATACGACAACACCACCACTCTCGACCCGCGCATCGCACAGCGTCTCAAGCACGATGACAAAGGCTTGGTCGCGGCCGTCATCCAGCAGTTCGATACCAAAGAGGTACTGATGGTCGGCTATATGAACGACGAAGCCATCAGACGTACCCTCACCACCGGACGCGTCACATTCTGGTCGAGGTCCAGGCAGGAGTATTGGCGTAAGGGCGATACGTCGGGACATGCCCAGTATGTGAAGTCCTTCGCGCTGGATTGCGATGGAGATGCCATTCTGGTAGAAGTTGACCAAGTGGGAGCGGCTTGCCATACCGGCAAACGTTCCTGTTTTGAAGAAGGCGGACAGCTGCCTGTGGTCGTGGGCCATCGAACCAAAGAACAGGAGGGTCAGCGGTGAGCGAATGCAGCGTACAGACCCTCAAGTGGGGTGCTACATGGCCAAGCCGTGAGCAGTTCCATGAATTGGCCGACCAAGGCTACCGTGTCATCCCCATCGTACGTCGTTTGCTGGCTGATTCATTGACCCCAGTCGGCTTCTACGAGCGTCTCGCAGGAGGCCGTTCCGGTACGTTCATCCTCGAATCGGCTGAATTTGGCGGAGCGTGGAGTCGATACAGCTTCATCGGCGTGCATTCCATAGCGCAGCTGCGTTCGAACAACGGCAAAGCCGATTGGCTGGGACAGGTGCCTGTCGGAGTGCCCACCGACGGTGATGTTGTCGAAGTGGCACATGCCGCGCTGAAGACATTGAAGGCTCCGCACGTCGAGGGATTGCCGAATCTGACCAGTGGCCTCGTTGGTACTGTCGGATGGGATTCCATCCGACATTGGGAACCGACGCTCCGTGCCGAAGCCCCGAATGAGACCGGACAGCCGGAAACCGTTCTGGCTCTCGCCACGGACATCGCAGTAGTCGACCACGTGTCTGGCTCGGTATGGCTGATTGCCAATGCTGTGAATGTCGATGACCGTCCGACTCGTGCCGATGCCGCCTACGATGAAGCGCTGGCACGTCTGGATGATATGCAGCGCAAGGCTGCCGCACCCGTCGAAAACGAAGCCCGGGTCAATGTGCTCGACGAGTCGGTCGGCCAGCCCCAACTGCGATTCCGCACGGAGAAAAGCGATTACGAACGTTCCGTTGAAGAGGCCAAACGCCATATCATCGATGGCGATGTGTTCCAAGTGGTCATTTCGCAGCGACTGGATATTGATTCTCCCGCCGATCCGTTTGATGTGTATCGTGTGCTGCGTACCCTCAATCCGAGCCCGTACATGTATTTCATGGCACTCACCGATGCTCAAGGACGTGATTTCAACGTCATCGGTTCCAGCCCGGAAACACTGATCAAGGTGGACAACGGCCATGCCATGTCTTTCCCAATCGCCGGTTCCAGACCACGAGGCGCCACTCCTGAGGAAGATGAACGTCTCGCCAAGGAACTATTGGCAGACCCGAAGGAACGCAGCGAGCATATCATGCTGGTCGATCTGGCCCGCAACGATCTGAGCCGCGTGTGCCGTCCGGAAAGCGTCGAAGTCGTTTCCTTGATGGACATCAAACGGTTCAGCCATATCATGCACATCTGCTCAACTGTTACCGGGCAGGTCGATCCGCATATGACGGCGTTCGACGTGTTCACTTCCGCCTTCCCCGCGGGGACGCTGTCCGGAGCGCCGAAGCCGCGCGCCATCGAGATTATCGATGAACTTGAGCCGGCCGACCGTGGTATTTACGGCGGCACCGTCGGTTATTTTGATTTTTCAGGCAACCTCGATATGGCCATCGCCATTCGAACTGCATTCATTCGCGACCATGAAGCGAGCGTGCAGGCCGGAGCTGGAATCGTCCTCGATTCCGTGCCGGCCAGTGAGTGGCAGGAGACTCGCAACAAGGCCGAAGCCAGCGTTGAAGCGGTACAGATCGCCGCGCAGCTTCGCCAGTTGTGAGTCACATTCTGACCGTTCAATTGTGTTGTGAAAGGAAGCAGTAATGTCTGTGCTCGATGAATTGGTGGCGGGAGCCGTCGAGGATCAGCGATCAAGAGAAAACAACGTGCCGCTCGCTGAGGTCAAGCGGATGGCGTTCGAGGCTTCAGCGCCAATCGATGCGCGCCAGTGGCTGAAAAAGGCGGATGGCATTCCGGTCATCGCCGAGATCAAGCGTGCCTCCCCATCCAAAGGCCATTTGAGCGATATTCCGGATCCGGCCGCTTTGGCCCGCGAATACGAGCAGGGAGGTGCAAGCGCGATTTCCGTGCTGACTGAAGGCCGTCGGTTCCTTGGCTCTCTTGAAGATTTCGACAAGGTGCGCGCCGCAGTGAGGATTCCCGTGCTGCGCAAGGATTTCATCGTTACCGAATATCAGATTTGGGAAGCACGTGCGCATGGTGCCGATCTGGTGCTGCTCATCGTCGCCGCATTGGACGACGTCAAGCTCAAGTCGCTGCTCGATCTCGCGCATAGCCTCAATATGACGGTGCTGGTGGAAACACACACCCGTGAGGAGATTCAACGGGCCATCAATGCCGGGGCCAAGGTCATTGGCATCAACGCCCGCAATCTTAAAGACCTCAAGGTGGATGTGAACAAGTACAACGAACTGGCCGCGGATTTGCCGGACGATGTGATTCGCGTGGCGGAATCCGGTGTGTTCGGTTCGGTTGAGCTTGAGGATTACGCCCGTGCCGGCGCGGATGCGGTGCTGGTGGGAGAAGGCGTGGCCACCGCGGCCAACCATGAGCAGGCAGTGGAACGATTAGTAAAGGCAGGAGCAAGAGTGAAGGCATCCGAACAGACCCCGTTGGCAAGCCATGAAGGACCATATTTCGGACAGTTTGGCGGACGCTATGTTCCGGAAGCGCTGATCACGGCGCTCGACGAGCTTGAACGCGTGTATACGGAAGCCAAGGCCGATCCGGAATTCCATAAGGAATTGGCGCGGTTGAACCAGCAGTATGTTGGACGTCCGTCCCCATTGACTGAAGCGCCTCGTTTCGCGCAGAGGCTCAAGGAGAAAACCGGTCTTGATGCCCGTGTGTTCCTCAAGCGTGAAGACCTGAACCACACCGGCGCCCACAAGATCAACAACGCGCTTGGACAGGCCCTACTGGTCAAGCGCATGGGCAAAACCCGTGTGATCGCCGAAACCGGTGCAGGCCAGCATGGTGTGGCCACTGCCACGGTCTGTGCCATGCTGGGACTCAAGTGCCGCATCTACATGGGACAGATCGATGCCCGCCGTCAGGCGCTGAACGTTGCCCGCATGCGCATGCTTGGCGCGGAGGTCGTCGAAGTCACCTTGGGTGATCGCATCCTCAAGGACGCCATCAACGAGGCGCTGCGCGACTGGGTCACCAACGTCAAAGACACCCATTATCTGCTCGGCACGGTCGCAGGACCTCATCCGTTCCCATCCATGGTGCGCGACTTCCAAAAGATCATCGGAGAGGAAGCGAAACAGCAGCTGCAGGATTGGTATGGCATCGACCATCCCGATGCTATCTGCGCATGCGTCGGCGGCGGCTCCAATGCCATCGGCATCATGAACGCCTTCCTCGATGACGAACGAGTGAACCTGTACGGTTACGAGGCCGGCGGTAACGGGCCCGAATCCGGTCGCCATGCCATTCGATTCGCGCCAGGTACCGGTGAACTGGGCATGTTCCAAGGAGCCAAGAGCTATCTGTTGGAAAACCCCGAAGGCCAGACCCTTGACACGTACTCCATCTCCGCAGGCTTGGATTACGCCTCCGTCGGCCCCGAACATGCATGGCTCAAGGATATCGGCCGCGTCAACTATTCCTGGGCCACTGATCAGGAAGCCATGAGCGCGTTCAAGGATCTGTGCGAAACCGAAGGCATCATCCCTGCCATCGAAAGCTCCCACGCAGTGGCCGGCGCGTACAAGGCAGCTGCAGACCTCAAGGCCAAAGGGTATGAGCATCCGGTCATGATCATCAACATCTCTGGCCGTGGAGACAAGGACATGAACACCGCCGGCAAATGGTTCGGATACCTGACCGACGAGCAGGCCAAAGCCTTGGAATCCAACGGCGCGCAAGGCAACAACGCGGACGGCGAGTGAGAAAAGGAGCAACCATCATGACGAACGCAACATCATCCACGCCGTCCGGCCAGCCACTCGGCATCAGCCACAAGCCAAGCCCGACGGAAACCATGTTCGATGAATTCAAAGCCGCCGACAAGCCGGCATTCATCGGATATCTGCCATACGGATTCCCTGATCCGGATTATTCGCTCAAAGCTTTCCGCACCATGGTCGAACACGGCGTGAACGCGGTCGAAATCGGGCTGCCGTATTCCGACCCCGTCATGGACGGTCCCGTCATCCAGGCGGCATCGCAAATCGCCATCGACAATGGTGAAAAAATCGCCAACGTATTCAAAGCGGTGGAAACAGTGGCGAACGCCGGGGGAGTGCCATTGGTCATGAGCTATTGGAACCTCATCTTCCATTACGGCGTCGAACGATTCGCACGTGATTTCGAAAACGCCGGTGGAGCCGGTCTCATCACCCCGGATCTCATTCCGGACGAGGCCGGCGAGTGGATCGAAGCCTCCGACCGTCACGGACTCGACCGCATCTTCCTGGTATCTCCGGATTCCACCGAAGACCGTCTGAAAGTCGTTGCGGACAATGCGCGGGGTTTCGTCTATGCTGCCGCCCGCATGGGCGTCACCGGAGAACGCTCCACCATCGATGCATCCCCGAAGGAACTGGTCGCCCGTACCCGCAAGGCCGGTGCGAAAAACGTGTGCGTAGGCATCGGCGTGTCCACCGCGGAACAGGGGGCTCGTGTCGGATCGTATGCGGACGGTGTCATCGTAGGCTCGGCTCTGGTGCATACCATGATTGACGAATCCGGCAAGCATGCAGTCGACGAAGCCACCGGTCTCAAGGCCTTGGCGGCGAAGACTGAGGAGCTTGCCGAAGGCATCCACAACGCCCGCAACTGAACCAGTCCAAAGACAACATACTGGTAGTCCACGTACCATATCGTATACGTGGACTACCATCAGGAAACCATGACACTTGCTTACATTCCGTCACCCACCATTTCGCAGTTTTCCATCGGGCCGGTGACCATCCATTTCTACGCGCTGTGCATTCTGCTCGGCATCGTGCTGGCGGTATGGATGACAACCGTTCATTGGAAACGATATGGCGGTAATTTCGATCAGATTCTCGACATCACGCTTGTCGCGGTGCCGAGCGGCATCATCGGTGCGCGTATATACCACATCATCACCACTCCGGAACGTTTCTTCGGACCGACCGGCGATTGGGTGGAGATGTTCCGCATCTGGAATGGCGGACTGGGCATCTGGGGCGGCGTCCTGCTTGGAGCGCTTGCCGCTTGGGCATGGTGTCGTCACAAGCATTATCCAATGGCTCTGCTCGGTGACGCCGTCGCGCCAGGATTGCTCGTGGCGCAGGCCGTGGGACGTCTGGGCAACTGGTTCAACCAAGAGCTCTACGGCGCGCCGACGACCTTGCCTTGGGGTTTGAAGTTGAATATGGAGGGAAGCGCCATCGGTCACAGCGAACAATGCTATGACGGAGCGACCTGCCCGACAGGCACGCTGTTCCACCCCACCTTCCTGTATGAGATGATTTGGAATCTCATCGGTGCTGCGCTCATCGTTTTCCTTGGTTCCAAAATCATGAAAAAACTCAAGGCCGGGTCCTTGTTCGCCATATACATCATGTGGTACACGGTGGGACGCACTTGGATCGAGGCTCTGCGCATTGATTTCGCGCACGAGTTCCTTGGCGTGCGCATCAACGTATGGGTGTCCATGGCGGTGTTCGTGCTTGGCGTGGTGGCTTTCATCGTTATTCAGCAGATGGGAAAGTCCACCGAGCTGCTTGCCGAGAAGTTGCGCACCGTCACCGAGATTGAGCTAAGCCTCGTCGAGGATGGAGAAACCGGTCTCCCGACCGCGAAGGCCAACCTTACGAAAACCAAGGATGAAATCACGGCAAACGATGGCTCATCCGTCTCATATGCCGATGACCAGTCCGACAACAAGTAACATCAAGTCGATTACCTTCCATAGAATGAGAACCATGACTATTCAAATCGCACCTAGCATCCTGTCCGCTGACTTCTGCAATCTGGAACGTGACCTTAAGGCCATTTCCAACGCCGATCTCGTTCACGTGGACGTGATGGACCATCATTTCGTTCCGAATCTGACGTTGGGTGAGCCGATTGTAGCTCGCATCTGCCAAGTCACTGACCTTCCGGTCGACGTGCATCTGATGATCGAGGATCCGGACCGTTGGGCTCCGGAATACGCCAAGCTTGGTGCGGCTTCCGTCAGCTTCCATATGGGAGCGACGCATGCTCCGGTTCGTCTTGCGCGTCAGCTGCGCGACATGGGCTGCAAGGCTTGCTTCGCGGTCCGTCCGGCCGAACCGGTCGAGCCGATCTTCGACATCCTTGACGAATTCGACATGGTGCTTATCATGACGGTCGAACCGGGCTTCGGCGGTCAGAAGTTCCTTGACAACCAGATGACCAAGGTTCGTCGTCTGCGTGACGAAATCACCCGCCGTGGCCTGAAGACGAAGATCCAGGTCGATGGTGGCGTGAGCCCCAAGACCGCCCATATCGTTGCCGAAGCCGGTGCCGATGTGCTGGTCGCCGGTTCCGCCGTGTACGGTGCCGAGAATCCGGCCGAGGCTATCGACTCCATCCGCGAGAAGGCCGAAGCAGCCTTCAAGGCGTGAACGCCCACCATACAAGGAAGCATACGAATATGAAGACTTTTGAATCGCTGTTCGCGGAATTGAGCGAGAAAGCCGCCACCAAGCAGGCCGGTTCCCTGACCGTCGACGAGCTTGCCAAAGGCACGCACTTCATCGGCAAGAAGATCGTCGAAGAGGCTGGAGAGACTTGGATCGCCGCCGAATATGAGGGTGCTGATCGCACGGCCGAAGAAATGAGCCAGCTCATCTACCATCTGCAGGTCATGATGATCGATCGTGGCATCACACTCGAGGACATCTACAAGAACCTGTGAGAAACCCGGGGCCATGCCAGTTGAAGGTGTGGCCTTTTTTAGAGGAGAAACATGCTAAGAATCGCTGTGCCTAATAAGGGCATGCTGTCCGAACCCGCCTGGAACATGCTGGCGGAAGCCGGCTACCGTTTGAGGAGCAACCCTCGCCAGTTGGTCGTGGAGGATCCCGACAATGATGTTGAGTTGTTCTACCTGCGTCCCCTCGACATTGCGGTCTATGTCGGTCGCGGCACCATCGACGTTGGAATCACCGGGCATGATTTGCTCGTGAACTCCGGCACCGATGCGGAGGAGCATATGCAGCTTGGCTTCGGAGCCTCCACGTTCCGTTTCGCAGCCCCGAACGATTCGCCGATTACCAAGCTTGAGGATATTGAAGGCAAGCGAGTCGCCACCACATTCGACAAGCTCGTACACGACTATCTGGTCGAGCATGGCATCAACGCGGAAACCGTGCACCTTGACGGCGCCGTCGAATCGTCCGTCCAGCTTGGCGTCGCCGATCTGATCGCCGATGTGGTTTCCACAGGGACCACTCTGCGTAATGCGGGACTGCGCATTTTCGCTGAACCGCTGATGCACTCTGAAGCCGTATTGATTCGTTCCCCTCGTCTTGAGGCGGATGACGAGCGTCTGACGATTCTGAGCAGGCGTCTGCAAGGCGTGCTCACTGCCCAGCGTAATGTGCTTATGGACTACGACATTCCGGTCGAGAAGGTGTCCGCCGCAGTGGATATCACTCCGGGTTTCGAAAGCCCGACGATTTCGCCTCTGCATGATAAGCAGTGGGCGGCCGTGCGTGTGGTGGTTCCGAAGGCGAAGGTGAACCAGCTTATGGACCAGTTGTATGAAGTTGGTGCCCGTGGCATAATAGTCACCGCGTTGCAGGCTTCGAGAATGTAGTGTTGCTCGTAATATGAGCAAACTGATTATTAAGAAGCAATACAGTCCGGAACCGCGAGACATCTATTTCACGGTTCCGAACTTCATCAGCCTGTTGAGAATCATTTCGATTCCTTTTATCGCGATGCTGGTCTCTCATCACAGGATGGTGACCGCCTTGGTCGTGCTTGCGCTATCGGCGATATCCGATGGTTTGGACGGACTGATCGCCAGATCATTCAATCAGGTGAGCAAAATCGGGCAAATTCTCGATCCGATTGCCGATCGTCTGCTGATCTTCTGCAGCATTCTTGCTTTGGGTGTGGCGAACATCATTCCATGGTGGATGCTGATCGTCGTCGGCCTGCGAGATTTGATCATGGCTGTTCTGATACTGGTTTTGGCGCAGCACGATTATGGCCCATTGCCTGTTCATTTCGTAGGCAAGGCCGGTACCGCGATGCTGCTTATCGCCATCGTCGCGTTGATCTTCGCCGACATCTGGTCCAACTCCGCTGCGGATACACTGCATCTATGCGGTCTTGCCACCGGAATCTGGGGCGTTGGACTGTATTGGCTTGCAGGGTACATCTACATGCGCCAAGGCATCCAACTGTTGAAGAACGATACAAACAGCAAGGATTGACGCATATATGAAGTCCGATGCTCCACGTTTCGCGTCGTTCCCCGTTTCCCCGGAGAACGTACCCACAAAGCATCGTGCCATTTTTTCGTCATCCTTCGCCGGCCTGTCATCCCATCATGTGCAACCGGCCTCCATGCCCGCCATGCCGCAACGCCATAGACATGTCGATGACGATTCGCTTCGGCTTATTGACGATTTGACCAATCGTCCGATGGACGTCCTGTATTCGGACTCCCGCCTGGCCACTAAAAAACGTTCGGCGGTTTCGATTTGGGCCACCAGGATTCTGGTGTTCCTCATCTGCATCGCTGTGGGTGCCGCGGGAAGCGTTTTCGTGCGCCAGCTGAGCACTGACCCACGCAAAGAAGTACGCAAGCAGTTGGCAAGCCAGCTGACCGAACAAACGAAGCGGGTCGGCGACCTCACCAAGGACGTCAACGACTTGCGGTCGCAAATCGAATCTGAATCGGAATCCTTGGCAAGCTGGTCCCTAAACCAGACGATGCAGGATGATGAAATGGTCAATGGAACGCTTCCGGTGCAAGGGGAAGGCATTGTCCTGACCGTAGCCAACCCGCTTTCCGTCAGCGGCGACAATGCCGACTCCTCACTGCCAAGAGAAAATGGCAGCCAGGTTCGAGTCGTCACCGATTCCGATTTGCAGCTGCTTGTCTCCTTGCTATGGCAATCCGGAGCGGAGGCGATCGCGATCAACGGCAACCGCCTTGGCGTGCAAACCTCGATTCGAACTGCCGGATCGACGATTCTCATCGGAGTCAATTCGGTGCAAAGCCCATATCGAATCGAGGCGATAGGCAATCAGGCGACCTTGGCGAAATCGGTAAGCAAGACAACGCAGAAACAACTGTATGACGATTTCAAAAAGGCCGGCATCTATCCGCAGATAAGCAAAAGCAAATCGATTACACTTGATGCTGCAGTGGCTGGCGACACGACGCATGTGAGGAAGGACAAGTAATGGCAGCTGTCTTGGGACTTATCATCGGCGTGGTAATCGGTGTATTCGTTCGTCCGGACATCCCCATCGAGCTCCAACCGTATCTGCCGATTATGGTATTGGCCGCGTTGGATGCGTTGCTAGGCGCCGCACGCGCGTATTTCCAACGCAGCTTTTCCGATAAAGTGTTCGTGATCTCCTTCTTCTCGAATGTCATCACCGCGACGCTGCTGGTGTTCCTCGGCAACCAGTTGGGAGTCGGCTCCCAGCTGCAGACCGCAGTGATCGTAGTGCTCGGCATACGAATCTTTACCAATGTGTCCTCCATTCGACGCTTCATCTTTAAAGGTTGATGCGGTATGAGCGGACAAGACGCGAACAGCAAGGACATGCTGTCCAGAATCCATGAGCAGAGGGTCAAGGACCAGAACAATGACAGCACCCAAACCGGTGCGTTCCCCATGGTCAAGGCCAAGAAGCGAATCTCACTTGATGCGAAGGTCACACGAACCCGACTGTATTCCAGCATTCTGGTCACGATATTGTGCGCCTTGCTTGGCTTCGGCTATGTGATCCAGATAAACAACACGACATCCACCTATGAGACGATGAGCGAAGATGAATTAACCAAGCTCATCAGCGAGACCAATGCTCAGGTCCAAAAGCTCGAACAGCGTAAGAACGAACTCTCCAGCCAGCTGAACGCTTTGAAAGACACCGCGGACAAAAATGAGAAAGCCGCGGAAATCGCCAAGCAGAACGCGCAGACCAACGGCATCCTATCCGGCCGTCTCGCGGCTACGGGAGAAGGCGTGGTCATCCGCATATCGCAGGGTTCCAAACAGAAGATTGACTCCGCGATATTGTTCACGTTGCTTGAGGAATTGCGCAACAGTGGTGCCGAGGTCATTGAGATCAACAATGTCCGCGTGGTAACCAGCACTTACATCAGTGGCACGGCCGGCAGTCTCGTCTGCGATGGCACCAAACTGAAATCCCCATTCACCATTCGCGCGATCGGCGACAGCGACAATCTGCAGAACGCGGTCAATCTGGCCGGTGGCGTCGGGTCGCGGCTCAAAGTGAAGTATGGCGCTACGGTATCGGTCAGCCCCTCTGACAAAGTGATGATCAAGTCCACACGTCAGGCTCCGCAGTATACATATGCGCACGTCATCGGACAGTAAACAGTAAAGGACCTTTCCTTTCGCGACATTCAATCAGCGTTGTTCTTCCGTTCACCGAAATGGCGTGCCGTTGTCTGCGCTTGACCCTATCTTGTTCATCGTTGATATATAGTCCAGGCCTGCACATTGGTAACGCGGACCCCGATAGCAAAGGACAACTCATGGCTGAACAGACCATCTCCATCACACTCAACGGCGAAAAGAAGGAGGTGGCGGCAGACCAGACCGGCGTCCAGCTCTTCTCCGACGACAAGAACATCATCGCGGTGCGTTTGAACGGCGAACCCCGCGATCTCTATACCGAGCTGCACGACGGCGACGTTGTGGAACCCATCGCGCTCGATAGCGAGGACGGTGTGGCCATCATGCGCCATTCCGCAACCCATGTCATGGCCCAGGCCGTGCAGGAGATTCGCCCTGACGCCAAGCTTGGTGTTGGACCGGTCATCAAAGACGGCTTCTACTACGATTTCGATGTCGAGACTCCTTTCACTCCGGAGGACCTCAAGGAAATCGAAAAGCGCATGCAGCGCATTATCAAGTTCTCCCAGTCCTTCCGCCGCCGCGTGGTGACCGAGGAAGAGGCTCTTGCCGAGGAAGCCGACCAGCCCTACAAGCTTGAACTTATCAAGGATAAGGAAGCGCATCTTGACCCGGAAGCCGCCACCGAAATCAGCGGCAAGGAACTGAGCTTCTACGATAACGTCGACCGTGAAGGCAATGTGGTTTGGAAGGACCTGTGCCGTGGTCCGCACCTGCCGAACACCCGTTACATCAAGGCGTTCAAGATCGAGCGTTCCGCCGCCGCATACTGGCGCGGCAGCGAGGCCAATCCGATGCTGCAGCGCATTTACGGCGCCGCCTTCGCCACCAAGGAGGACCTGAAGGCATACCAGACCCGTCTGGAGGAGGCCGCCAAGCGCGACCACCGCAAGCTCGGCGCGGAAATGGACCTGTTCTCCTTCCCGGATGAGATCGGTCCGGGCCTTGCCGTCTTCCATCCGAAGGGCGCGGCCGTCATCAACGCCATGGAGGACTATTCCCGTGAGATGCACCGCAAGCACCACTACAGCTTCGTGCAGACCCCGCACATCACCAAGGGCGGCCTGTATGAGACCTCCGGCCACCTGCAGTGGTACAAGGACAGCATGTATCCGCCGATGCGTCTGGACGAGGAGAAGGACGAGAACGGCAACGTCATCAAGCAAGGCTTCGATTACTACCTGAAACCGATGAACTGCCCGATGCACAACCTGATCTTCAAGTCCCGCCAGCGTTCCTACCGTGAGCTGCCGCTGCGCCTGTTCGAATTCGGCACCGTGTACCGTTATGAGAAGTCCGGTGAAGTGCATGGCCTGACCCGCGTGCGCGGCTTGACTCAGGATGATTCCCACATCTACTGCACCCGCGAGCAGATGAAGGACGAGCTTAAGAGCCTGCTTACCTTCGTGCTCGGCCTGTTGAAGGACTTCGGTCTGGATGACTTCTATCTGGAGCTGTCCACCAAGGATCCGCACAAGTACGTCGGTTCCGACGAGATTTGGGAGGAAGCCACCAACACGCTGGCCGAGGTCGCCAAGGAATCCGGTTTGGACTTGGTCGACGATCCGTGCGGCGCAGCCTTCTACGGTCCGAAGATCTCCGTGCAGGCCCGTGACGCCATCGGACGTACCTGGCAGGTGTCCACCATCCAGCTCGACTTCAACCTTCCGGAACGTTTCAAGCTCGAATACATCGCCGCCGATGGCACGCACCAGCGTCCGGTGATGATCCACCGCGCGCTGTTCGGCTCCATCGAACGCTTCTTCGCGGTGCTGCTTGAGCATTACGCGGGCGCCTTCCCGGCGTGGCTCGCCCCGGTCCAGGTGCTTGGCGTGCCGGTCGCGGACGAGTTCGCCCCGCACCTGCAGAAGTTCATCGCCAGCTTGGAAGAGGAGACCGTCCGTTGCGAGATCGACCTGTCCGACGATCGCTTCGGCAAGAAGATCCGCAACGCATCCAAGTCCAAGGCGCCGTTCATCCTCATCGTCGGCGAAGAGGATATGAACAACAACGCGGTCAGCTTCCGCTTCCGCGACGGCAGCCAGTTGAACGGCGTGCCGGTCGATGAGGCGAAGGCGAACATTCTGACCGTAATCAAGAAGCGCGTCCAGGTCAACACCGCAGACGACTTCAAGGCCGCCCTCGCCGACTGAGCGAGACCGGTGGCAACAAGTCGCACGCGACCATGAACCGTGAAACGGCGCACGAATCTCGACAAGAGGTTTGTGCGCCGTTTCTCATTTTCTCATCGAGAAGGAAGTAACACATGCTTGAGCATCTTCGTGCGCCGTTCAAAAAACTCATCGAGCCAATAGCCAAAGCGTTGATCGCCATAGGACTGACCGCCAATGCGGTGACGGTGATTGGTGCTGTCGGCACCATCGTCGTGGCCATCGCCACCGGTGTGACCGGATGGCTATTTGGGGGAGCGGTTGTTCTGACTCTGCTTGTGCTTGCCGATTCGTTGGATGGCTCGATCGCCGCGCTTACCACGGGTGGGACCGAATTCGGGGCTTTTCTCGACTCCACGCTCGATCGCATCGCTGATTGGGCGATGCTCGTAGGCGTGATCATCTTCTTTCTTATGCATCGTGACTGGTGGCATACGGCCATCGACAACACGCCTGACTATACGAGCATGATCGGTATCGCCGCCGCCGCGGTGGCCGTGATGACATCGTTCGTCACTTCATATGCCCGTGCTCGTGCCGAATCAGTCGGCTATGAGGTGAAAAACGGCATCGCCACTCGTGCCGATCGCTTGACCATCATTCTGGTGGGCATGGCCATCACCGGATTGACGCGTCAGGGATTGTGGCTCGCCATCGCCATGATACTGTTGGCCGGATTGGGATTAGTCACCGTATTCCAACGCATCTTCGAAGCCAAGCGCCAAATGGTCATAGGGGAGAAAACATATCGGCGGTAGTCACAGCCGGGGGCAGACCCCATCCAAAAGTTCGAAAAGCGAAATGCCACAGGTTCGTATTCGGCATTTTGTCGGCGAACCGCTTTAGAATCATTTCGTTTGAAACATCCGCAACCTGCCTAGGAGCATTATGTCAGGTCATTCCAAGTGGGCGACCACCAAGCACAAGAAGGCCGCCATCGACGCGAAGCGCGGCAAGCTGTTCGCCAAGCTGATCAAGAACATCGAGATCGCAGCACGTATGGGTGGCGGCGATCCCGACGGCAACCCGTCCCTGTATGACGCCATCTACAAGGCCAAGAAGGCCTCCATGCCGGCCGACAACATCAAGCGCGCCGTCAAGCGTGGTTCCGGTGAGGAAGCCGGCGGCGCCAACTATGAAGACATCGTGTACGAGGGTTACGCCCCGGCAGGTGTTGGCCTGATCATCGAATGCCTCACCGACAACCGCAACCGTGCGGCCGCCGACGTGCGTTCCACCCTGACCAAGGGCAATGGCTCCCTGGCCACCACTGGTTCCGTGAGCTTCAACTTCGAACGCAAGGGACAGATCGTTGTTCCGGCCGAAGGCGTTGACTTCGACAACCTGTTCGAGAAGGCCGCCGAAGCCGGTGCCGAAGACGTGACCGACGATGGTGAGGTATTCACCGTCATCACCGATCCGTCCGACATGATCGACGTGCGCAAGGCTCTCCAGGACGCCGGTTTCGATTACGATTCCGCTGATCTGGTCATGATGCCGAAGAACGAGGTCGAGCTGAGCCTTGAGGATGCCCAGAAGGTCTCCAAGCTCATCGACAACCTCGATGATCTGGACGATGTCCAGAACATCTACTCCAACTGGACCGCCTCCGACGAGGTCATGGCCCAGCTTGACGAGGAGTAATCCAGCGTGATTATTCTTGGCGTCGACCCCGGGCTGACTCGCTGCGGGGTCGGCGTGATTGAAGCCGGCGCATACCGCCGGCTTTCTTTTATCCACGTGGATGTGGTGCGTTCCGATCCAAAAACCTCCCAGGATCTGCGTCTGCTGGCCATCTACAACGGCTTGGTGGAAAAAATCGAACGATTTGCTCCCGATGCGGTGTCCATCGAACGAGTGTTCGCGCAAGAAAACCGTAACACGGTGCTGGGAACCGCACAGGCGGCAGGGTTGGCGATGCTCGCTGCGGCGCAACGCGGCATTCCTGTGGCGTTGCATACGCCGACGGAATCAAAGCTTGCAATCACCGGCAACGGCAAAGCAGAGAAAATCCAGATGGAACGTATGGTGGCGCGGATATTGGGATTGAACACGCTGCCAAAGCCGGCTGATGCGGCTGACGCGCTGGCTATTGCGATCTGTCACGCGTTGCGTCCGGCTGGTGCGCTGCAAGGCGGCGAACGCGAACAGCATCTCACGGCGGCGCAACGACAGTGGGCGCAGGCTTCGCAAAAAGCAGCGCGCAGACAAGGCGTCCGCAGAGGCATGTAAGCTGTATCGAACAGATGTTCTAGACCTGTGCGAAGGAGACGTCCATAATGATTGGCATGCTACGTGGCCATGTGGAGTCGGTAGACGCCGTATCGGCCATTATCGAGGTCGGGGGAGTCGGCTATGAGGTCAGGATGCCATCCGCCGACTTGGCTTCCATGCACGCCGGCCAGGAAATCAAGGTCTACACTTCGTTGAATGTGTCCCAGGACGCCATCACTTTATTCGGCTTCGGCACGCTGGCCTCGAAACGCATGTTCCTGCAATTGCAGAAGGTCAGTGGCATCGGACCGAAAGTCGCGCTATCGTTGCTGTCCACTTTGCCTCCCGATCGACTTGCGAGGGCTGTGGCGGATGGTGATGCCACTGCGTTGGCCAAGGCTCCGGGATTAGGCAAGAAAGGCGCGCAGAAAATCATCCTCGAACTGAAAGGTTCCATTGATCTGAGCCAGATTGAGGGTTCTTCCGCAACCGCTTCGACTCCTGAAGACACTGGGGCCGAACAGGTCGTCGAAGGTCTGATGTCTTTGGGATGGCACCAGCAGGACGCTGCCCATGCGGTGCAGACGGTCTGCGCCGATAATCAAATCGAGACGCCGTTGAACGCCAAGGATGTTCCACGCGTGCTGAAGCTCGCGCTGACATCGTTGGATAGAGGTAGATGAAACGGACCATTATGACGAACACTGATACATTCGAACAGCCGAACACCGGGGCGAACGAGGAATCCCTCCGTATGGTTTCCGCCGCACCCGTCGGCAACGAACCGGTCAGCGACGAGGAGCTTCGTCCTCATATCCTCGAGGGATTCATCGGACAGCCAAGGCTCAAAGCGCAGTTGCAGCTTTTCCTCGATGCTGCTCGAAAACGTGACGTTCCTCCGGACCATATCCTGCTTGCGGGGCCTCCGGGACTTGGCAAAACCACTTTGGCCATGATTGTGGCCAATGAATTGGAAGTTCCAATCCGCGTCACTTCCGGTCCCGCCATCCAACATGCTGGTGATTTGGCTTCGATTCTGAGTTCGCTGGACGCCGGCGAGGTGCTCTTTATCGATGAGATCCACCGTCTGCCCCGTGCCGCCGAGGAACTGCTGTACATCGCCATGGAGGATTTCCGTGTTGATGTGATGGTCGGCAAAGGCCCTGGAGCTTCATCCATTCCGCTGACATTGCCTCGGTTTACGGTTATCGGTGCTACCACGCGAGAGGGCATGCTTCCCTCGCCGCTGCGTGCGCGGTTCGGTTTCACGGCGCATCTGGATTTCTACCCGCATGAGGAGCTTGAAAAGCTGATTGAGCGTTCCTCCGCAGTGTTGGGAATCCAGTTGGAGGACGGGGCCGCTCGCCAACTGGCCATGCGTTCCCGCGGCACGCCGAGAATTGCCAACCGCCTGCTTCGTCGTGTTAGGGATTGGGCCATCGTGCACGATCTCGAATCGGTGCGTCCCGATGATGTCAAGGAGGCGTTGGCGCTTTATCAGATCGATACCGAAGGTCTTGACCGTCTGGATATAGCAGTGCTTAAGGCCATCGTCACCAATTTCAACGGAGGCCCCGTCGGCTTGAACAATCTGGCGGCCATGGTGGGCGAGGAGTCGGAAACGGTGGAAACGGTATGCGAACCGTATCTGGTACGTGAGGGCTTCCTCATCCGCACGCCGAAAGGCCGCGTGGCCACGCGCAAGGCATGGGAGCATCTTGGTATCACTCCCGACGAATCCGCATATGATGTCAATGAGATGTCATAGACTTCACATCCTGAGTAATGTGTTCCGGTTGAGACCCTGACTCCGAGGAGTTTATTTTGGATATCCTTTTTCTCGTTGTTCTTATCGTTGTAATGTTCGGCATGATGTTCTGGCAGTCCAAGAAAGCCAAGCAGCAGCAAGCTGAACGTCAGAATTTCCGTTCTAGTCTGCAGCCCGGCACTGAAGTGATCACCATCGGTGGCATCATCGGCAAGGTCGTTTCCGTCGATACGGAATACGAGGAGATCGTCGTTGATTCCGAAGGATCGCAACTGCGTTTCGGCTTCAACGCCATCAGCCGTGAATATGTCCGTCCGGCATACGTGCATGATGATGAGGTCGATGAGAACGGCAATCCGCTATCCAAGGAAGACGAGCCCGACCAGAAGCCTGTCGTCGACGCGACTGAAGAGCCCGCACAGGATGCCGATGTTATTCAGCAGCCCATTGACGAGCAGAAGAACGATTGATTTCTTTGATTTTTAGACGGCGAAAATCTCATTTTTGAGGTTTTCGCCGTTCTTTTTCGCACGGGAAACCTATAATTCAAAGTGCCGTAAACCAAGGTAGAAGGAAACCACTGTCATGGCAGCATCGGATATCACCGTTTCGGGCTTGAACAAAGTTGGAGCCGAAGACGCAGCATATCTTGTATCGAAAATACGTACTATTCCGGGCTTTCCGAAGGAGGGCATCCTATTCCGCGATTTCATGCCGGTGTTGGCTGATGCGCGCGCGTTCGGTATTTTGATGGGGGCCCTTGAAGCGGCATTGCCAGTAGACGTCGATGATTTCGACATGGTCGTCGGCCTTGAAGCCCGTGGATTCCTGTTCGGTCCAGCGTTGGCCGCCCGTCTCGGAAAGGGGTTTATCGCGGTCCGTAAAGCCGGCAAATTGCCTCCAGAAACCATGTCGCAAAGCTATGACCTCGAATATGGTCAGGCGTCAATGGAAATCGAAACCAACGTTGTCCATGAGGGAGTGCGCGTATTGATCGTCGACGATCTGATCGCCACCGGTGGAACCGCCAATGCGGCGCGTAGCCTCATCGAGAAGTGCGGAGGCGTCGTTGCTGGATTCAGCTTCGTCATGGAACTTACCGGTATTGACGGCATGAAATCGCTAGGCGATTATCCGACAAGCTCGCTGGTGTGCATGCCTGCCTGATAACTCCGTTTTCGTCAACCATTCAGAACAAACAACCAAAGGGAATGATCCATGGATCTCTATGAGTATCAAGCCAGGGAATTGCTCGAAGAACAGGGTATCCCGACTCCTAAGGCAATATTCGCCCAGAACTCCCATGAAGTCGCCGAAGCGGCCGACCAGATTGGATATCCCAATGTGATTAAGGCGCAGGTGAAGATTGGACACCGTGGCCAGGCCGGCGGAGTCAAGCTCGCCAAGACCCGTGACGAGTCCATTCTCGCGTCGGAAGACATTCTGCCGATGACCATTCACAAGCACAAGGTTAGCGGCGTGCTGGTGGCCGAGGCGAAGAACATCCTTCACGAGTATTACGTCTCCATCTCAGTGGACCGATCCTCTCGTGATTTCGACGTGCTCGCCACTGCGAATGGCGGTACTGAGGTTGAGGAAATCGCCAAAGAGCATCCGGAATCCGTGAAGCGTCTGCATATCGATGCTCTTGACGATTTCGATTTGGAAGCGGCCACCAAGATGGCTGAAAGCATCGGCTTCTATCATGCCGATGTTGATCAGGCCGCGCAGATTCTGCTGAAAATGTGGCGTTGCTTCAAGGAGAACGACGCCACGCTTGTGGAAATCAACCCGCTTGCAAAAATCGGCGATCCGGATGACGAATCTTCCAAGTCGTTGTGCGCGCTGGACGCCAAGATCTCCCTTGATGACAATGCATCGTTCCGCCATGATGGTTGGAAACGTTTCACCGATCCGATTTATGTCGATCCATATGAGCAAAAAGCCCGCGAACATGGACTGCATTATGTGCATCTCAAGGGTTCCGTCGGTGTGATCGGCAATGGTGCGGGACTCGTCATGAGCTCTCTTGACGCGGTGTCAGGCGCAGGCGAGGATCAGGGCACGAATGTCAAGCCCGCAAACTTCCTCGACATCGGCGGAGGCGCTTCCGCCGAAGTGATGTCGAATAGTCTTGGAATCGTGCTGTCCGACCCGCAGGTCGAATCCGTGCTCATCAATGTGTACGGTGGCATCACCTCGTGTGAACAGGTCGCGAAGGGCATTCTCGAGGCGCTTGACGAACTTGGCAGCAGCAAGCCTATCGTCGTGCGATTCGATGGCAATGCGGCGGCGGAAGGTCTGAACATTTTGGCCCAAGCCGGCCGCGCCAACCTGCACGTCGCTCAGACCATGGAGGAAGCCGCACAGCAGGCCGCACGTTTCGCGGCCAAGGAGGTTCGCTGAAATGACGCTTTTCATTGAAGATGGCGCTCCGGTCATCGTCCAGGGCATGACCGGGCATCAGGGCATGACCCACACGGCCCGCATGCTCAAGGCCGGCACCAACATCGTCGGTGGCGTGAACGCCCGCAAGGCTGGGCTGGACGTCACCTTCCCTGAAGCCAAAAATGGCGAGGACGCCACCATTCACGTGTTCGCCAACTGCTCTGAAGCCATCGAAGCCACTGGAGCCAAAGCAAGCGTCGTGTTCGTGCCGCCGCGCTTCGCCAAGGACGCCGTCGTTGAGGCCATTGAAGCCGGCATCGAACTGATTGTCGTCATCACCGAAGGCATTCCGGTGGCGGACAGCGCGTATTTCGTCGAGTTGGCCTTGCGTAAGGGCGTGCGCATCGTTGGGCCGAATTGTCCTGGTCTGTTGACGCTGCCATCTTCTAAGGACGCCAAGGGCTGCAACCTCGGCATTATTCCAGATGGCATCGTGTCCCGCGGCCCGTTGGGTTTGGTGTCCAAGTCCGGAACGTTGACCTATCAGCTGATGGGGGAGCTGTCTGACATCGGTTTCACCGCATGCCTTGGCGCGGGCGGCGATCCGATCGTCGGCACGACCTTGCAGGAGGCTTTGGAAGCCTTTGAGAACGATGAAGCCACCAAAGCCGTTGTCATGATCGGCGAAATCGGTGGCAGCGCCGAACAGGACGCTGCCAAGTGGGCTTCCGAACATATGACCAAGCCCGTCGTGGCCTACATCGCGGGATTCACCGCGCCGGAAGGCAAGCAGATGGGCCATGCCGGCGCCATCGTTTCCGGCGGCAAGGGCACCGCGCAGGATAAGAAAGAAGCCCTTGAGGCCGTTGGCATCCGTGTCGGTCGTACTCCCGGACAGACCGCTGAAATCATGCGAGAGGTGCTCGCTTCCCAATCGCTATGATGACGAACCTGAAGTATTGGCTGAAAGGGCTTGCCGTCGCGGCAGTGTCCATGATTATTTACGCCGTTGCCTTGGGCTGCTATATGGCCCTAATGCTTCTGGTCATATCCATGGAAGAAGGCGGGGACAATCTCTCCGCCTTCTCGGTGCCTCTTACCGAGGCGTTGGTGCTGCTCAGCCAAGGTATCGGGTTCAAGACTGATGCCATCACGTTGACGATTGTGCCGTTGCTCTTGACGGTACTGCTTATCGCCCTTATCGCGCAGCTCGCCAGAAGATTCGGCACGAGTCTGCGTGGATTCGCGGCCGGTCTGGTCTTTTGGGAAGCCGTAAACATCTTCTTCGCCAGAAGCATAAATATCGAAATCGTTGATTCGATGACGATGATCGCCATCAAAACGGCGCTTGTTTTCATCCTCGGATATGCGGTCGCGGCGATTCCGAATGCGTCATGGCCCCAAGCCTGTACCGAATGGATTCGATCTCATGTGTCATCGCCGGTGCGAAAGACCATGGTCATCGGTTCCGTCCTAGGGCTGCTGCTGGAGGCGGCGTATCTGCTGGTCGGTCTGATCGTCGTTGTTTTTTGGGCAATAAGCAATCAATCATCGATAGCGAAGCTATATGAACTTTCGGGCATGCAGAACGGGTCTCGTATTCTTACCACGATCAGTATGCTCGCATGGCTTCCGAATCTGATGATTTGGGCTGTCTCATGGACTTTCGGCGCCGGCTTCTCAATCGGCGATTTAGCCGAATTCACATTATGGACCGGACAGGGTGACGGGCTCCCCGCCTTGCCTCTTTTCGGTATGATGCCACAGGCGGTTGAGACGGATTGGGTGAGAATCGCGCTGATGTGCATACCATTGGCATCCGCTTTTGCTACCGGCATGGTCGTCATGTTGTTTAATAAGGGATTCCATATCAGAGTAGGTGAATCAGGACGGAACATCGACGTCAAACGCGTTGTGCTGAGTTTTGCCTATCCGATTGCTGCTTTTTCGATTACCAGCGCCGTCGTGTCCGTGGCTTCCAGCTTGCTGTTCGCCTTGGGAAACGGAGGCTTGGGATCGAAACATCTTGCGCACGTCGGCGTAGACGTGATCGCATCAACCCGTAAGGTGGGACAACCCACCGCCATGGGTTTGTTCTCCGCATGGCTGCTGACTTTGGTGGCCGTGAGCATATTTTTCGCCATACGCTGGATGATGAAGCGTATACGCGAACGTGGAAAGAGGGAGACCGCCCCCGAATCCACGGAAAACAGCCGTGAGGAAACACGTGCGCTTCGCACGGTCGCCTCGAACAACAATAACAAGGAGGATCAGGGTGACAACAACGAATCGACCGATACGACGGGCTCTGGTATCAGTCTTCCATAAGGAAGGCATCGAGGTACTTGCCGAAGCGTTCATCAAGGCGGGCACCGAGGTGGTTTCCACCGGTTCCACCGCGAAGCGTCTGGCTGAGCTGGGTGTCAAAGTGACCGAGGTCTCCGAAGTCACTGGTTTCCCGGAATGCCTTGATGGCCGCGTCAAGACCCTTGACCCGCATATCCATGCCGGTATCCTCGCCGACATGACCAACCCCGACCATGCCTCCCAGCTCGAGAAGTTTGGCATCAAGCCGTTCGATCTGGTGGTCGTCAATCTGTATCCGTTCGCCGACACGGTCCGCTCCGGAGCTGACGAAGCCGCCACCATCGAAAAGATCGATATCGGCGGTCCGTCCATGGTGCGTGGCGCAGCCAAGAACAGCGCCACCGTCGCCATCATCACCGATCCGAACGATTATGCACTCGTCGCCTCCCGCATCGAGAACGGCGAGGGCTTCTCCCTTGATGAGCGTCGCTGGCTCGCAGGAAAGGCGTTCGCCCATACGGCCGCCTACGACGCCACCATCAACGAGTGGACCGCGAAGCATTGGCCGAAGCCGGCGTCCATCGAACAGCCGGTTTCCGAAGGCGAGACCGAAGTGAATGAGGCCAAGTTCCCGGCCACGTTCACCCGTACGTGGGACCGCGCGCACGTGCTGCGTTACGGCGAGAACCCTCACCAGCAGGCTTCGCTGTATCTGGATCCGCTCAACCAGAACGGCTTCGCACACGCTGAACAGCTTGGCGGCAAGCCGATGAGCTACAACAATTACGTCGATGCCGACGCCGCATGGCGTGCCGTGTGGGATTTCGCGCCTCAGATCGCCGTCGCAGTGGTCAAGCACAACAATCCATGCGGTCTGGCCATCGGCGCTACCGTGGCAGAGGCGCACAAGAAGGCGCACGCATGCGATCCGATGAGCGCCTATGGCGGTGTGATTGCTGCGAACAGCAAGGTCACCATGGAAATGGCCGAAAGTGTTCGTCCAATCTTCACCGAAGTCATCGTCGCGCCCGATTACGACGCCGATGCGCTTGAACTGCTCCAGACCAAGAAGAAGAACCTGCGTATCCTGAAGGTGTCTGAGCCTCCGAAGACCAAGACCCAGTTCCGTCAGATTGACGGCGGTCTGCTCGTGCAGTCCACCGATCTGATTGACGCTCCAGGCGACGATCCGAACGCGTGGAAGCTGGTTTCCGGCGAGCCGGCCGACGCTGAAACCGTCAGGGATCTGGTGTTCGCATGGCGTGCCATCCGGTGCGTCAAATCCAACGCCATACTTATCGCTCACGATCAGGCAACCGTAGGCATCGGCATGGGCCAGGTCAATCGTGTGGATTCCGCCAATCTGTCCGTCGAGCGTGCCAACACGCTGGCTGACGGAGCCAACCGCACCAAGGGAGCGGTGGCCGCGTCCGACGCGTTCTTCCCGTTCGCCGACGGTGCCGAGATTCTGATCAACGCCGGTGTCAAGGCCATCGTCCAGCCTGGTGGGTCCATTCGTGATGAGGAAGTGTTCGAGGCGGCCCGCAAGGCCGGCGTCACCATGTATGTGACCGGTACCCGACACTTCTTCCACTGAGTTCAGTGGAAGCGTCGACCGGCAAGCTGGGAGCGTCGCGGCGCGATAAATGACGTGGCGTCCGAAACCATTCGCTGGTTTCGGACGCCACGTTTTATTATTATGATTGCGTTCCGTGCGCGGACGCGCGTTGACATATAACGAAAGGCCTGCGATATGAGTCATCCCTACGTTTCCGAAGACCATGAAGGCAAGCCGTGGTTTGAATGGATCGTTGCGGCAATGGTGGTTATAGCCACAGTGCTTGCGGTCTTAGGCCATGTAAAAGCCGCCACCACGGTAATCGCGGTGACGGCCATCATAACAGGACTAATCAGACTCGTAATGCGCGAGCGTAGTCCTTGGAAAGTCCGTTCAGTTGGCTTCGACGCTTTCATCGGCATCGGTCTGGGCGTCGGACTGTTCATCCTGCTCGCCCTCGTGCCCGTCGGCATCGTCTGACGCGTCGTCGGCTATGGTCTCCAGCGTTTCGGAATCCTGCTCGGCTTCCGAAACGTTTTTCTTGGTGCCGATCATGGACGCGACTATGGCCACAAGCGAGACGATGGCGGCTGCGAGAATCGGGCAGATCCAGAACACCCACAGCTGCTGCAGAGGCTCTTGGGAAAGGCCCTGATTCTGGGCGAAGATGGCGATGCCAGTGGCACGAGCCGGATTCAGAGCGGCGCCTGTTACCGGATAGGAGATTGCGGCGCCGACACCGTAGGCGAGACCCATGGCGATGGCATGGCTGGTATTGGTCTTTCCGGATTCACTGGTGGTGTTGAGCGCGGTGGCGACGATGATGATGCCCGCGACGAGTTCAACGGCGATGGCCAGAGTGATGCTGAAGGACACGCCGTAATTGCCGAGCGTGGCATAGGAGACGGAATTCTTGTCAAAACCGTTAATGACCGGCGTCAGCCAGATTTTCAGCGTTACCTGCTCGGATGTCGGCAGCAGGAAGCGGATGGCGGCGCCTGCGCCGATACCACCCAGCACCTGAGCGATAATATAGAGCACTCCGTCAAGCACATGGGTTTTGCCGGACAGCATCGCCGCAACGGAGACCGCCGGATTGAACTGGGCGCCGGAAATCGTGCCGAATATCAGGGTGGCGGCGGCGTACACCAAACCTGTCAGCAAGGCGATGAACGCCATATTCACGCCGTAGATCGCGGAACCAAGCGTGCAAATCGAGTAGATGGCGAAGCAGATGATGAAGCTTCCCACCAGCTCCGCGCCTGCGCGAAGGGCCAGTGGCTTGCTCTGTTCTTCCTCTGTTACGGACGTTGCTTCAACAGCAGTCATAGTCTTTCCTCTGTCATATAGTGGACAAGTTGCGGTTTTTATGAAAGCCGCCAAACGACTGCCATACTACCAGCAGTCCCTGTAAGTATTATCCGGCCACGTTGGGAGAACGATGCCAAACGCATATTCTCGCGCCGCCAAGGCGCACAATCATGACAATGAAGGCATTCGCCTGCAGAAACTTCTCGCTCAGGCGGGCTTCGGCTCGCGCCGTAAATGCGAGGAAATCATCACCGATGGTCGCGTTGAGATCGATGGCGAGCTGATTACCGAACTTGGCACCCGAGTCGATCCGAAACGTCAGGAGGTCCGTGTCGACGGTTCTCGCGTGCGTGTGAACCCTAACCATGTCACGCTTGCGTTGAACAAGCCGAAACGCGTGCTGAGCGCCATGGAGGATCCCAAGGGACGCTACACTTTGCGCGACATCGTCGGAGACAAGTACGAGCGTATTTTCCACATGGGCCGTCTGGATTATGATTCGGAAGGCCTAATCCTCATGACGAACGACGGCGAACTGAGCCAGCACGTCATGCACCCCAAATATGAGGTCGAAAAGACCTACATCGCCACGCTGGAAGGACGCATCAGCGGTCAGGTGTGCCGCAGGCTCGTCACCACGGGCGTGAAGCTCGACGATGGGTGGATCAAACTCGACCGCTGCGCTATTCTCGACTCCAGCCGCGAAAGCACGTTGGTCAAGGTCGTGCTGCATTCGGGCAAGAACCGCATCGTGCGCCGTATTTTCGGCTCGATCGGTTTTCCCGTCAAGCGTCTGGTACGCACGCAGATCGGTCCGATCAAACTCGGCGACCTGAAAAGCGGCACGTATCGCGTGTTGTCGCAGGCTGAGGTCCGTTCTCTATCCAAGGCGGTGGGACTGTGATCCGTGTAGCTATTGATGGGCCTGCGGGCGTCGGCAAATCATCCACGTCCAAGGCACTGGCCAAATATTATGGTTTCGCATACCTCGACACAGGCGCGATGTACCGTGCCTGCGCCTGGTGGTGCATGCACAAAGGCATCGATTTGGATGCCGAAACCATCGATGAGCAGCTCGTCACCGAAACCGTCGGCGAATTCTTCACCGACGGCCATTTCGACATCAGCGTCGATCCGGACGATCCGAAGGTGTACGCCGATGACGAGGACATCAGCGAGGCCATCCGTTCTTCCGAGGTCTCTTCGCACGTGTCCAAGGTGTCCAACATCATCCCTGTGCGTCACGTGTTGATCGCCGCGCAACGTGCCTACATCGCACGAGAGGCTTCGGTCGATTCCTTCTCCGAAGGCGCCGGTATTGTTGCTGAGGGCCGTGATATCACCACCGTCGTCGCTCCCGACGCCGAAGTGCGCATCCTGCTTACCGCGCGTGAAGAGGTCCGTCAGGCCCGACGTAGCGGACAGGCCGTCTCGGGTGTGGGTGCGGAAAATGTCGCGGCACGCGACAAGGCCGATTCGAAAGTCACCAACTTCACATCCGCCGCGGAAGGCGTGTTGACCGTCGACAACTCCGATCTCAACTTCGGCGAGACCCTTGACGTGCTCGTCCGTATCGTTGACGACGCCATCGAGGAACAGGAATACCGCCAGTACGTTTCCAACCTCGAAGGCTATGAGCTGGATGAAGGCGATGAGGAGCTGATCGATGGAACGGCGTTCTCTGGTGGCGAAAGCAAGAATGGTCCGAAACCGGTCGGCGTACTTGCCGTGGTCGGACGTCCGAACGTCGGCAAATCCACTCTGGTGAACCGTATTCTCGGCCGTCGCGCAGCCGTGGTGGAGGACACCCCCGGCGTGACTCGCGACCGTGTGAGCTACGACGCCGAATGGTGCGGCACCGATTTCAAACTGGTCGACACGGGCGGCTGGGAAACCGACGTGGAAGGCATCGAATCCGCCATCGCATCCCAAGCGCAAATCGCCGTGCAGCTTGCCGATGCCGTGATTCTCGTGGTGGACGGTCTGGTCGGTCTCACCGACACGGACGAACGCATCGTCAAAATGCTCCGTGCCGCCGGCAAGCCGGTGACGCTTGCGGTGAACAAGGTCGATGATCGCGAAAGCGAATACCTGACCGCCGAATTCTGGAAGATGGGTCTGGGGGAGCCGTATGGCATTTCCGCCATGCACGGTCGTGGCATCGGCGAACTGCTTGACGCCGCACTCGACTCGTTGAAGAAAGCGGAAAGGACATCCGGCTTCCTTACGCCGTCGCATCTGCGCCGCGTGGCTCTGGTCGGACGCCCGAACGTCGGCAAATCCTCCCTGCTCAATCAGCTGGCCCACGAGGAACGCACCGTCGTCAACGATCTTGCGGGCACCACGCGAGATCCGGTCGATGAGGTCGTCACCGTCGATGGCGAGGATTGGCTGTTCATCGATACCGCAGGTATCAAACGTCGTCTGCACAAGCTGTCCGGCGCGGAATACTTCTCCTCGTTGCGTACGCAGGCCGCGATCGAACGTTCCGAGCTTGCCTTGGTGCTGTTCGATGCCTCCCAGCCGATTTCCGACCAAGACCTGAAGGTCATGAGCCAGGCCGTGGACGCGGGCCGTTGCATCGTGCTTGTGTTCAACAAGTGGGACCTGATGGACGAGTTCGACCGTCAGCGTATGGAACGCCTGTGGAAGACCGAGTTCAATCGCGTCACTTGGGCTCAGCGCGTCAATCTGTCGGCAAAGACCGGATGGCACACCAATCGTTTGGCCAATGCCATGCGTGGCGCCTTGGCATCATGGGACAAGCGCATCCCCACCGGCAAACTCAACGCGTTCCTTGGCAAGATCCAAGCTGCCCACCCGCATCCGCTGCGTGGCGGCAAGCAGCCGCGAATCCTGTTCGCGACGCAGGCGTCCACCAGACCGCCGCGCTTCGTGATCTTCGCCACCGGCTTCTTGGAGCATGGCTATCGCCGCTACATCGAACGGTGTCTGCGCGAGGAATTCGGCTTCGAAGGATCGCCGATTCAGATTTCGGTGAATGTCCGTGAGAAGAAGAAACGCAAGTAACCACCGGAACTGTTAGAAGAGGGGCGTGCGCCTGGTTCAGACCATGGCGCACGCCCCTCTGCCTTATTGAATCTGGGTCGTTGCCGGCTTTTGCTTTCCTTTACGCACAGCTTAGGCCGACAGCGTCAGAACAGAGGATGTTCATCCTGGTTGCGTGTTCTGAGATACCCCGTTATGGCTCTGCGCGCGAGCGAGCTTAATGAAATGCCGTCCTGCTTGGCCTTGGCCCGCGCCTTATGGCCTACGGCGTAGGGGAGTTTGATCTTCCATTCGTCGCCAAGCTGTTTGCGCCCGTCGCTGTTCTTTGGCATGCGCCCGATGCCGACCGCGTCTGAACAGCCATCGGAATCGTCGGACAAGAGTGCCCTGCGGGTCAATTCGGTAAGCGTGATGCCATCATGCCGAGCGCGTTCGCGGGCTTCCAAGCCAAGCTCGCGGGGCAATCGAATCTTCCATTCATCTTCGGGAAGCGTTGAATCGAACACATGGGCGAATTCGTCGACGTCGTCGAACTGTGGCTGCGTGTCGTTCTGCTGCAAACCGAATCACCTCTCTGAACCCATGCGTTAATCGCATTAAACGGCAAGAAACATGAAAAATATCGCAGGCTACATATTTGCATGCGCTCAAGACCGTCCTGACGTCCAGCTTCCGGCTCCGATAGATGCCATTCTGAGGGGCTGTATGCCGCAGTTCACTGCCCAAACATAACGAAAAACCCGCCGTTTCAATACTGTGGAAACGGCGGGGCGACGGGCTTTCTTGGTCGGACCAGCGGGATTTGAACCCGCGACCCCTTGACCCCCAGTCAAGTGCGCTACCAAACTGCGCTATGGTCCGAACGGTGCGAAAAGCACCGAATATGAAGTATAGCATAATCTCTACGGTTTTTCAAACACATCGTGTCGGAAAGCGAGTCGCATCCATTCCGGAGAGTTTGGCTTCGGATATTTGAGGGTTTTCCGGCAATTGCTCCACCGGAAGTTCATGTTGGTTCTGTGTCTAAATGCCCCCGATTTTGGCGGAATGTCGTATTATGGCATAAGCGCATCGAATAACAACGCCCGTTCGAAAGGGAGAGACATTGACTGAGGACGTATTCGAATACTCTGCCGCGAAGATGCGGAAGCACGGAATGACCGACATGGCCATCGCCCAGTTCCGTCGTCTGTACGAGGTCTGGCGCAATGAGGAGGCCAGCAGTTGGATTCGTGAGGACGAGGTCGAACCGCTCGTCAGCGTTCCCAGCTTCCATGACGTGTATGAGACCATCAATCACGACAAGGCCGTTGACGCGTTCGCCAAAACGGCGTTCCTGAAGCTTAACGGCGGTCTTGGCACTTCGATGGGACTCGATTGCGCCAAGTCGCTGCTGCCGGTACGTCGCCACAAGGCACGGCAGATGCGTTTCATCGACATCATCATCGGACAGGTGTTGACCGCGCGGACCAGACTTGGCGTCGATCTGCCATTGACTCTGATGAACTCCTTCCGTACCTCCAAAGACACCATGAAGGTGCTGCAGACCAATAAGAAATTCCATCAGGAAGACATCCCGATGGAAATCATCCAGCATCAGGAGCCGAAGATCAGCGCGGAAACGGGAATGCCCGTCAGCTTCCCGGCCAATCCGGAACTCGAATGGTGCCCGCCGGGCCACGGCGACCTGTTCTCCACCATTTGGGAATCCGGTCTGCTTGACGCGCTTGAGGCGCAGGGGTTCAAATACCTTTTCATCTCCAATTCCGACAACCTGGGCGCGCGTCCCTCCCGTACGCTTGCGCAGCATTTCGAGAATACGGGCGCACCGTTCATGATCGAGGTCGCCAAACGCACCCCAGCCGATCGTAAGGGCGGCCACATCGTGCGAGACAAGGCCACGGGCCGTCTGATGCTGCGTGAGATGAGCCAGGTCCATCCAGACGACAAGGACGACGCGCAGAACATCGACAAGCATCCGTACTTCAACACGAACAGCATTTGGGTGCGTATCGATGCGCTGAAAGCGAAACTCGCATCCTATGACGGCGTGCTTCCCCTTCCGGTAATCCGCAATAAGAAGACGGTCGACCCGACCGATCCGACCAGCGAGCCGGTCATTCAGCTGGAGACCGCCATGGGAGCCGCGGTGTCGCTTTTCGATGGCGCGACCTGCGTATGCGTCGACCGTATGCGTTTCCTGCCGGTGAAGACCACTGACGATTTGTTCATCATGCGGTCCGACCGATTCCATCTGACGGACCAGTACGAGATGGAAGACGGCAACTACATCTTCCCCGACGTCCATTTGGACGCGCGCTATTACAAGAACATCCACGATTTCGATGCCCGTTTCCCATACGGTGTGCCTTCGCTCGCCGCGGCGAAATCCGTTGATATCGATGGCGATTGGACCTTCGGCAGGGATGTGATGCTGTTTAGCGACGCGCGACTGGAGGATCAAGGCGAACCAAGCTATGTGCCGAATGGCGAATATGTCGGCCCGCAGGGCGTGGAACCGGACGATTGGGTCTGACTTTGGACGGCCATGCAACACGAAAACGATGTTTTTTCGTGAAATAGGCACAAATCGCTTAAAAAACCTCTATCATAGAATGTTGTGTGCGGCTTACGAGGCCAAGCACTTAAAAAGAAACGTTAACGAGACGTGAGGACTAATGGCTGAGGGAAGTAACGGTAGGCGACGTTTTTCCGACAAATGGGGCAAGCATGAGCTTGATGTGTTGGCTGTGCTCTCCTCAGCCTTTCCGCAATGGCTTACCTCACGTCAGATCGCGCAACGTGTGAAGGCGTATGCCGATTCGTACGGAGAGCTCGCCGATCAAGCGGCGAAGGCCGCCTTCGCCAAGCAATTTCAGCGTGACCGCGCCAAGCTCGCCGCCATGGGCATCGCCATCGAATCAAGGCAGCCGGAATATTCCTCCAAGTCAGAAGGGCAGGATTTCGCTTCCTACCGTCTGCAGCTTGGCGATGAGCCGCGCGTGCGTCTGCTGTTCGGCGACGAGGATCTGCCGATTCTTGCCGCTGCGAATTACCTTGCGCGCTCCATGTCGATTTCCTCGGCTCCTGCGCACGAACCCCAGCACGCTTCCCGTACCGCGCCGCGCGTGCCGCAGACGCCGATTCCAGGACTTGGCTTGGATTCCATCGCGCCGGGTCTTGGCACGCAATCCATTCCCGACGAGCTGGTCAAAGTGGTCGATCAGCGACGTTTCGCCGCCACTGTGGATGTTGATGGCGAGCATCTCAATGTCGCCTACGCCGACTCCGATGATCTGGCCATGTTCGTGCTGTCTCATCCGGGTGCGTCCATAGTGAGCCCTCAGGAGGCTGTCGACGCGTTCAACCGCCGGCTGCATGCGGCCACGCAGTTCGTGCCGGCCGATGAATCCACCGGCACCGACAGCTCCACCGTGGTGTCTCCGGAAATCAACCGCAACAGCACTGATGAGGATGATACCGAGGAAGGCAAGGGCCGTCCGAAGAAGAACTCCGCGTTCCAGACCGGTAGTGAGGTCGATCGGCGTCTTCGCCTGATGCTGTTCCTGTCCGCCCACATGGGTGAGGAATACTCTCTTGAAGAACTTGCGGAACGATTCATCGGCAGGCCGAAGTCCGATGACGAATTGAAGAAGTTCGTCAACATCATTCATAAGGACATCAACACGTTGACCACGGTGTCCGATGATGGCGAGATGGCCGGAAGCCAGTTCTTCGATATCGATTGGTCCTTGCTTGACGCGGAAGGCATCGTCTCCGCCACGAATTCGCTGGGGCTTGAACGCCTTGCCGGCATTTCCCAGCAGTACCTGAGCATGCTGACAGCATCGGTGAGCTATCTCGCCCACTCCTCTTTGCTTCCGGACAAGCTGCGTGAGCAGGCGGAATCGCTGTACAGCCGACTGCGCCAGCACGTCAAGCCTGGCGACATGCCGTGGCTGAGCCTGACCGGATACGAGATGGAACCAAGGAACTTCTCCATCGTCAAGAGCGCCATCTCCAAAGGCATGCTGCTCGACATGGAATATACGGACGGTGCGGGCCGTATACAGCGCAAGCTAGTGGCGCCAGACAAGATTTTTGTCGACGAAGGCGTTTACTACGTGGCGGTATGGACCGACGTGTCCAACGCGGCGCCCGCGGACAAGATGAAGTTCGTCAAGACGGATACGACCATCAACAAGGCTACTGGCAAGCCTCGTATCTGGCAGGTGCTTCGCATCTCCCGCATCGAGCATGCGGAGCTGGTCGAACCCACTGAAAAAGTGGACCTTCCGGACGTGCCCGCATCCGAACTGCGCAAGTGGAGTTTCGACAATGGCACACCTGCCGTGTTCATAACCAATCAGGACGACCTGTCGTTCATCGACAGCCTGTCGGGAGCCACCGTCGAGAAATGCGGCGAAGGCGAGAAGGTGCATCTGATTGTGTCTTCCGATTCCTGGTATGTCGCGTTCTGCATCGCGCACGCCCGTCATATTACTGCCGTCGCGCCGGAGACGTTGCGTACGATGATCATCGCCCGAGCACAGCATGAGCTGAGCGTCGGCGACCGAGAGAACGAAGACTGACGGGGGAGGCGCTATGCCTTGGTGGATTTGGCTGGTACTCGTCCTGTTCATGCTGACGATGCTGGTCGGCGGCGGCGCATACGCATGCATCCGCGGATATCATGCGTTCAAAGATGCCATCAAAGTAGGCGGACGCATGTCCAAACGTTTCGAGGCCATGTCCGAGCCGTTGCCGCAACCAAAGGAGAACACGTCCCCGTTCTTCACACGTCCACTTGAGGACGCGGCCAATCGTTATATCGACGCTCATGCCGAAGTCATCAGCCGCCGTGAGGAAAAGCGCGTCCGTCATGCCCGGCAGTGGGCGCAGTGGAAACATTCCAACGACTGATTCGAAAAGGAACCATGACTCATCATCGTCGACATGGCAATAACGACACCGGCACATACGATGCCGAGATGACCACAGCCCTATCTCCCGCGCAACGCTATGCGGCGTTCAAACAGACGCAGGCCAAACGCCAATCGGTCTCGTCTCGTTTCGCACGGTCCATGCCATTCGAATTGGACGATTTCCAAGTCAAAGCCAATGATGCGTTGGAAGCCGGCGACAATGTGCTCGTCGCCGCGCCCACCGGAGCCGGCAAGACGGTCGTGGCTGATTTCGCGATCTATCTGGCCCAAGAGCGTAACGTCAAAGCGTTCTACACCACGCCAATCAAAGCGTTGAGCAATCAGAAATACCATGATCTGGTCGAAACGTACGGGCCGGACAGAGTCGGCCTGCTTACCGGCGACACGTCCATCAACTCCGAAGCCGACATCGTGGTCATGACCACCGAGGTCCTGCGCAACATGCTCTACGAGCATTCCATGACGCTTGACGCCTTGCGTTACGTGATTCTTGACGAGGTGCACTATCTCGCCGACCGTTTCCGCGGGCCGGTGTGGGAGGAAGTGATCATCCACCTGCCCCAAAGCGTGAGAATCATCGGCCTGTCCGCAACCGTGTCGAATGTCGAGGACTTCTCCAAATGGATTGAATCGGTCCGTGGCGACACCACGCTGGTGGTGTCCGAAAAACGGCCCGTGCCGTTGGAACAGCATGTGCTTGTTCAGGCGGACGACCACACCGAACCGGAACTCATCGACCTGTATCGACGTGATAAAGACGGCAATCAGACAGACAAGCTCAACGCCCAGCTGGTGAGCAGGCTCGATCAGCTCGACCGCAAGGCCGCGAAACGTAGGGGAGAGCAGCGCCCCGACAGACGAAAGGGCGGCAAGGGCGGCAAATGGAACGACCATTCCCGCAGACCCGAACGCCATACGCCACGTCGTTGGGCCGTGATTGATGAATTGAATTTCCTCGGCATCCTGCCGGGCATCTATTTCATCTTCTCCCGCAACGGATGCGATCAGGCCGTCGAACAATGCATCAACGCCGGACTCGAACTCACCACCGATGACGAGGTGCGTCGCATCCGCCGTATCGTCGATGAGATGGTCGAAGGCCAACTCAGTCAAGAGGATTTGAAGGCTTTGCATTTCTCGCAGTTCCGCTTCGCCTTGGAGGAAGGATTCGCGCCGCATCATGCTGGCATGGTGGCGCTCTTCCGCCAAATTGTCGAACGACTGTTCGAAGAGGGGCTGGTGAAGGTCGTCTTCGCCACGGAAACACTTGCCTTGGGCATCAACATGCCGGCACGGTGCGTGGTGGTGGAAAAACTTGAGAAATTCGATGGGACCGGGCATGTCGGATTGACGCCAGGGGAGTTCACCCAGCTTACCGGACGCGCTGGCCGACGTGGCATCGACACCATCGGCCATGCGGTGGTTGTGGACCATCATGGCTTCATTCCCGCCACTGCCGCCGCGCTGTCCAGCAAGCGCGTGTACCCGCTGCACTCCAGTTTCAAACCGACGTTCAACATGGCCGTCAACCTGCTTAATTCCAGCGATTACGAGACCGCTCGCATCACGCTTGACCATTCCTTCGCGCAATGGGAGGCCAACGAATCCGCCTGGCAGCTTGAAGCGCAGATGGATACGTTGCGCAAAGCGTTGGACGGATACGAACGGGCGTTCGATTGTGAGTTCGGCGACTTCAAGGAGTTCATGCGGCTGCGCATGCGCTTGAGCGACTTGGAAAAGAACGAACGACGCAAACTCAAGCACGAGGTGTTCCGCACGCAGAAGGCGCGAAGCGAAGCGTTCAAAGACCTTGACAGGAGTATCGCGGAGCTTCGCGAAAAAGACAGGGACCATCCCTGCCGCAAATGCCCCGATATTCAGAAGCATCTCAAATGGGGGCATCGGTGGGCGCGTGAAATGCGTGAATTGGAACGTGTGCAGCACCGCTACGATTCACGCACCGGCTCCGTGGCACGTCAATTCGACCGCATCTGCAATGTGCTGAACGAGCTCGGATACCTCGATCGGCTTGATGAAGGCGCAAAAGAACATATCGATTACCGGCTTACCGAACGTGGACAGCTGTTGCGGCACTTGTACAGCGAGCTTGATTTGGTGCTTGCCCAGGCGATCGATGATGGCGCGTTCGACGGACTCGATGCGACGGAGCTGGCCAGCGCCGTCATGTCGTTGATTTACGAGCCACGCAGAGGCAGCGGGGGAGAGCCGCGCCATTATCCCGGAGGAATGCAGGGGAACGTCGCCGTCTGTGCGGCGCAGCTCAAAGGCGTGCACGCGTCGATTGCCATGCTGTGTGAGGACTATGCCCTCGACGAGCCGCGCCAACTTGATTTCGGCATCACCGATGTCGTCTACGAATGGGCTCAGGGCGAAAGCCTGTCGCGTGTGCTGTACGGCACCGATTTGACCGGCGGCGATTTCGTACGCGGATGCAAACGTCTCGCCGACGTGTTGCAGCAGATCGCCGTGGCCGGACCATACCTGGGTAAACGCGCCGAAACGCTCGCTCCGATTGCGAAACAGGCGTACGAGAACGTCAACCGTGGCATCGTCGCCTATTCAGGTGTCGACTGAGCATGTGCGCAATCGGGAGATCGGTTTTCGCGGACGCCGGGAATAAGTGACACGTCCGAAGTGTTTTGTAGCTTAGAGTAAGCAGATAATCAAGGAGGCAAAAGCAATATGGCGGAACGTAGCCTGCGAGGCATGAGCATCGGTGCGAAGTCGCTTGAATCCGATGACAATGTGGATTTTGCGGCGCGAACCGACGTCGCATACGTGTGTCCGAAAGGCCATCGTACGATTCTGCCGTTCGCTGAGGGCGCAGAATTCCCAGATGAGTGGGAGTGCCGCTGCGGCGCCGTCGCGCACCGTGAAGGAGACAATGACGACGAGGCTGATGAAATCGCCAAGCCGACACGCACGCACTGGGACATGCTCATGGAACGTCGTACCGAAGACGAACTGAAGGCTTTGCTGGAGAAGCGTCTGCAAATGCATCGTGACGGATGGTTCCCGGACTACGAGTGACCTGCAGTTGAACGACACTTGAACGAATGCCCGGTCATTGAGACCGGGCATAATTGTTTCTGTCATCAATTCTTATAGCACACAACCAAGGGGAGAATCAGATCCATGTCCGAACATCCGAAGAAAGTCGTTCTGCTTGACCTCGATGGCACACTGACGAAATCCGATCCAGGAATCATTGGCTGCGTTGTCAAGGCGTTCGAAGAGATGGGATATCCGGTGCCGGACGATGCCGAATTGCATCGTTTCATTGGACCGGCCATCAGCGAATCGATGCAACGCAACGGCATTCCGGATGACAAGCTTGACGAAGGCGTGAGGATTTACCGCAAGTATTACGCCGACGAGGCCGTGTTCGACGACCCGAACAATCCCGGACAGAAAGTCCCCGGCCGCCTGAACAACACGATTTACCAAGGTATTCCGGAGCAGCTCGCCAAACTGCGTGCCGACGGATACTATCTGGCGATTGCCAGCTGCAAGCCGCAATACCAATGCATTCCGATTTGCGAGCATTTCCACTTGGACACCATGGTCGACGGCATCTACGGTGCCAGCGAGGACAATTCCCGTCTTGACAAGGACCAAGTGATCCGTTGGGCTTTCCAGCACATCGATTTCGACGAGAACGCAGGAGACAAGGCACTGATGGTCGGTGACCGTTGGACCGATGCCGACGGCGCCAAGGCGTGCGGTTTGGACTGCCTCGGCTGCGGCTGGGGCTATGCGGAGCCCGGAGAGCTCAAAGCCCATGGCGCATACCGTATTCTGGATTCGGTAGATGAACTCGCGCAGGCCGTCGAGGAGTATTTCGCCTGAGTCCGTAAACGGAAACGCTGTAGGCCAGTTACGTGGTTGCTGTCGCAATATCGTGGCAGCAACCACGTTTTTATTTATTGAGTGACGGAGGCCGTTATGTCAGAACCGCGTGTTTGACGCTTCCTCAAGCCTGGAAAACGTCATTCCTGAAAAGCCGATAATGTACGTTATGTCAGATTTCTATTTGACGGCCTGATTGAGCTTCCGCTCCATCTCGCTGTGCATGCCGTTTCGGGCCTGAAGATACATGAAAACAAGTTCCGCTGCGATCAGCATGGCCATCACCGCAGCCGACGGCCATCCGACATGTTCGTAGAAACGCCGGAACTTCGCCGAGAAATCCGACCTGAACATCGCATATACCGGATATGGCAACGCGCCAATGACCAATGAGGTGAAATGCAGCGCGATGATCGACCAACGCACCGGATGCACATCGCGGTGTTTTTGGGAAAACAGATTGCCTCGAATCGCAGTAATCGAACAAATGTTCACTGCGATGACGGCGGCTATGATCCACAACAGTGCCGGCAGAATATCAAGCATGCGCTACTCCCCTGCGGGTTATATCGTTCGAATGTTCCGGGCTGAATCGTACCAATTGTATGCGATCAGGCTGCTGCGCGGGATTTGCGCCGCGATTCCAGCTTCTTTCTCATACGTATCGCGGCAATGTCGTCGATTGGCCTTATTGGTGTCTGTCGATGCCGGCGTCTTCGTCAAATCGACATATTCCTCATGTTCTAGAGCCTCTTTGATCTGATGCCATAGCGATCCGACGGACACCCCGAACACAGCTCTGCCGCTTTGTAGCAGAGCCACCATCTGTTCGCTGTCCGTGCACTCATGCACATTCTGCCCATCGCACATGATGGTGATGCCGGCCAACTGTTCGGGCGTGCGCTGCGCGAGGAAGCCGATGGCGGTGGTCACGTTCTGCAGATTGATTCCGGCATCCAGCAATCTTTTGGAAACGGCAAGAATCACCACATCTTTGAACGAATACAATCTGCGTGAGCCGGATCCGTGCGACGGGGTGATGGATGGTTCCACTATCTGTTTACGCGCCCAATAGTCAAGCTGGCGGTACGTGATACCCGCCACTTTTGACGCGACCGTACCACGATAGCCCCGTGTGACGGACTGCGCGTCCGCGGAGGGGAACAACTCCCCCTGCACCGCGTGCGACACGTGCAGATGCAACCGCATTGTTGGTTCTGCCTCGCCGTCCATTGTCTTCTCCTACACGCCATAAAACAATCGCCTATGAGCTTCCATTCGGAGCCCATAGGCGATTGAAGGAAAACCGTTACTCACAGTTTATCCCGCATCGGGCGTTTCATTAGGCAATGACGGCCTTGTTGGTGAAATATACGAGACGGAACTTGCCCAGAATGATTTCGTCGCCGTTCTTCAGTTCCTGGCTATCCACTCGTTGACGGTTCACGTATGTGCCGTTCAGGCTGCCGGCGTCAATCACCGAATAATTTCCGTTAATCCTGCGGAACACCGCGTGCGTGCGGGAGACGGTGGAATCGTCCAGCAGGATGTCGGAACTCGGGTCGCGTCCCACGGTGATCTCGTCCTCGTCGAGGAGATAACGCGAGCCGGACACCGCTCCCCTGGTGGAAATCAGGAGCGCCGTGCCGTCGGCCAGACGCATGATCGTATTGAGGTCCTCCTTCGTCAGAGGACGGTCTCCGGTGGAAGTAACCGGTACAGTGATAGCAGGAAGACCAATGATGGTCGTTTCGCCTGCGCTTGGAATCGGATCAGTCATAGCTGTCATTCTACCCTCTCCCCTTGCAATTGGCCGGTATTGTGGCCGGCATGGTCACGAATCATACACTGTGAACGGTATTTACCGTTCGTTCTTGTCGATGATGGATACGAATTCGTCCTTCGGCAGCATGTCATCGTAGCTGCGCCAGCGTCGTTCCAGTTCGCGGTTCGCCTCATCGTGTTGTTTCTGCCCCAGCTCGGCGTACGCTTTCAATTCGTTGGGGCCCATATCCTTAACCGGTTGGTTGAGGTTCAATTGTCTCTCGTTCACAATAGGCAATTGTAGCCGCTTGCCGGGGAACAAAAAGCCTGGAACGCTTTTAATCGCGTTCCAGGCTTTTTCAAGAAGGATTCAGTGTGTGGTGTCCAAATCAGCGGCGGGTGTCGATGATCTCCTGCAGAGCGCCGTTGACGGAAGAGGAGCCGGCAGCCGAAGACAGAGCGTTGATGCCGCTGACTTCGAAGCCACGCATGATTGCGGAGAAGATCTTGTTCTTGTTCATGATGTTTCCTTTTCTTGCTGGCGTGCTGTGACGCACCTTGCGTCTTGTTTGTTTTCTTTTCTGTTTACGATACTCATTTTAGAAATGCGTTTGGCAAAAGTCATGCTTCTCTCGTTTGATTCTTTGTATTTTCATCGGCAATTCTTGTGTAATGTGGTGAATCGTTTTTCGTCGATCGCTGTTTTTGCCGGCGCGTCGATGCTTGCATTCTTATCTGACGAAGTAGCGTGAAAAGGAATGGAAACAAAAAACCGGCAAAACCGAGCTGTGATAACGGTGGGTGATATAGGAATCGAACCTATGACCCCTTCCGTGTGAAGGAAGTGCGCTAGCCGCTGCGCCAATCACCCAGTCTTAATTTGTACGGAGCAATGCTCCAGTGGGCGATACAAGATTCGAACTTGTGACCCCTTCCGTGTCAGGGAAGTGCGCTACCTCTGCGCCAACCGCCCGGGTCATGCCAACATGCGAAAACTAATCTCACATGATGCGAGGTGGGTACGAGAGTCGAACTCGTCTATACGGCTTTGCAGGCCGCTGCCTAACCGCTTGGCTAACCCACCATAAAGGTCGATAATCAATCGGAACCTTAGAGCGGACAACGGGACTCGAACCCGCGGTCTCAACCTTGGCAAGGTTGCGCTTTACCAACTAAGCTATGTCCGCATGTCTCCAGCAGATTCACTGCGTGAGCACGAGTATCTACTATAACCACATTCGTGTAATTTGCAAGTCAGCGTGTCGCGGTTTGGTTTATTCGTATTCACCGATGGCTGAAGCGCGTGTCACACCACCCGTTTTCGGTATACATTAAAAGCATGTGTGAGGAGAGCGCAATGCCCAAGACGATACTTATCGCCGCATTCGAAGGATGGAACGATGCAAGCCAAGCGGCCACGAACGTCGTCCGTCATTTGGTGTCCCGGTATGAGTCGCAGGAAGTGCGCCATATTGACAACGAAGGTTTCTACGACTATCAGGTGGCCCGGCCCATGATCTGCTCCGTGCAGGGGCGTAAGCGCATCATCTGGCCGCAAACGACTTTCTATGACATTGCCGTCTCCCCCATGCTGCACCTGCTTGCGCAGATCGCACCCGAACCCAATTACCGGTGGGAGGAATACTGCAGGCAGACGCTACGTGTCGCAGAAGACTATGACGTAAGTGATGTCATCACGCTTGGCTCCATGTTCGATGAATGCCCGCACACACGGCCATTGCCGCTTGACATCTCCAAAAGCGGCTGCGAATGCGAATCCGACAGGGAATACAACGGTCCGGTGGGCATCCCCAACATCCTTGACGCCTTCGCCGCCGAAGCGGGCTTTCCGACAACATCCATATGGGTATCCGTACCGCATTACTATGCCAATACCGAATGCATGCAAGGCACTTTGGAGCTGCTGCGCGCCTTGTCTTTAATAATCGAGTATCCGCTTATTGAAGGAGATTTGACCAGAAAGGCCATGCAATGGCGTTCTGACGCCGATGGATTGGTGTCAGACATGCATGCCGGCGACTATTTGGCTCGTCTGGAACATGATTACGATTTGGACGCGAGAGCGAAGCGAATCGCCTCGAACGGCATGCCTGCCTGCGAGGAACTGCTTCGTGAGGCCGAATCACTTCTACGCAACGGCGTCTGAGTCGTTCCCCCTCCAGGAGGAGGTCTCAGACGAAAAAAATCCCGGCCGCCTTACGGATGGCCGGGATTCGCTTTATTTACGCCGAATCACGCTTACGCGGCGGCAACGACTTCCGTCGGGTGCAGCACGCCGCAGATCAGCAGCAGAGCCACGACAACGGCCAGCGCGATGCGGTAGATGGCGAACGCCTTGTACGAGAAAGTGGACACGAACTTCAGGAAGCCGATGATCACCACATAGCCGACCACGAACGCCACGATGGTGGCCGCGATGGTCGCACCCCAGCCCGGGAACATTCCCGCATTGCCTGCGGCCACATCCTTGACCGCGGAAACGGCTTCGAGGATGCCCGCGCCGAACACGGCCGGAATGGCCATCAGGAAGCTCACGCGCACTGCAGCCTCACGGGTATAACCCATCGCACGGCCGAAGGTGATGGTGCCGCCGGAACGGGAAACGCCAGGAATCAGAGCCAGCATCTGACCGATGCCGAAGATCAGCGCATCCTTCCAGGTCATCTCATCCATGGTCTTGACCTGCTTGGCGCGGGCGTCGACCACCCACAGCAGAATACCGAAGATAATCAGCACGGTAACGGTGATCCACAGATTACGCAGCGTGCTTTCGATGGCGTCCTTGAACAACAGACCGGCAATCAGAATCGGCAGCGTGCCGATGATGATGAACCAACCCATCTGCGTGTCGCGGTTATGCGCGCCCATACGGCTCTTGAAGTCCTTGCCCTCCTTGCCGAACAAGGAGCCGAACCACGCGCCGAGAATGCGGATGATGTCATGACGGAAATACAGGATCACGGCAAGCTCGGTGCCGATCTGGATGATGGCGGTGAACGCGGCACCCGGATCGGAGCCCAGCATCAAATCGCCGATGATACGGATATGGGCGCTGGAAGAGACCGGCAAGTATTCGGTCAACGCCTGCACCAGGCCAAGGAAAATCGCTTGGAAGAAATTCATGAACCCTCTTTATGTTCGTAGAAATATGGTTTCGTCTGCTTTTCCGTGACCAAGAGTAGCGAGAGGGGTCTAGTTTTCAAGGCATCCCGGCATAGTTGTCTCAAACCATGCACACAATGGAGCCAAAAGTACGCCGGCATGTCCGGCATGGGAGAAAGGCTCATCGGCATGGGCAAATACCGCAAAAGCAGGGCATTCAGCCCCGAAGGTTTCTTTGAATGCGAGGGACGTGGCCTCAAATGGCTCGGCGAGGCGCAATCGCAGGGCGGCCCACGCGTGGTCGACGTATACGACTGGGGCAAGGATTATCTCGACATTGAACGCGTGAACGCCTGCGGTCCGACCATCCAAGCCGCGCGCGATTTCGGTGTTGCGCTAGCTCATATGCATGATGCCGGTGCCGAACATTTTGGCTCCGCTCCAACTGGATACGACGGCACCTGCTATTTCGGGCCGTTGCAGGATCCCGTCCCGATGAATGCCGGTGCCTGGGATGATGTGGCCACCTATCTGGCGGACGGCAGATTGCGTCCGATGGTACGACTCGGCATGAAACGTCGCGAACTGACCGACTATGACATGGAACTGACTGAAGCCGTTATCGACGCCTTGCCCGACATCCTAGGCAAGGCCGCCAACGACAAGCCCGCACGCGTGCATGGCGACCTGTGGAGCGGCAACGTCATGTGGACTGCTGATTCCGGTGACGTCGAAGCCGTGCTTATCGATCCTGCGGCTCACGGTGGGCACCGTGAGGAAGACCTTGCCATGCTCGACCTGTTCGGCATGTCATATCTTACGGACATCCTCGAAGGCTATCAGTCGGCGCATCCGCTTAAGGCCGGATGGCAGGACCGCATCACATTGTGGCAGCTCTACCCCATTGCAGGACATTGCGTGTTCTTCGGTGGAGGATATGTGAGCCGGTATCGCGCCATGTGCAGGTCGCTGCTCAAATAGGCGGGAATCACCCGTCACGCCAGATGTGAAAGAAGTCCGTATCCCAAGGTTATGAGTTGGGATACGGACTTCTTTTCATATGTCCCGTATTCGATTGGATTGCGAAAACTAGCGCAGCGCGTCCTTCAGCTTGGAGAAGAACCCCTTCTTCGCGCCGGACGACGGACGGGACTTCACGGCAACATGCTGGGCGTCCGTGTCGTGCATCTCGCCGAACCGCTCAATCAGCTCCCGCTCGTCATCGGACAGCTTCTTAGGAATCTCCACCACTACGTGCGCCACCAAATCGCCGCGCTCGTTCTTGTCGTCGAGATGCGTGACGCCGAGGTTCTTCAACGTCACGGTATCGTCCGGCTGGCTGCCGGCTGGGATATCCAGCGTCTGCCTGCCGTCGAAGGTGTCGATTTCGACTTCGTGCCCCAATACGGCCCAACTCATCGGCACCTTGATCCAACAATGCAAATCGTCGTCATCACGAGTGAACATGTCATCCGGCTTGATGCGGATATCCACATACAAATCGCCCGCGACGCCGCCATTTTCGCCGACCTCACCCTGATTGGCGAGACGCAGACGGGTGTTGTTCGCCACGCCGGCCGGCACCGCGACGCCGACATTGCGGGTGACGCGCACGCGGCCATGGCCGAGGCAGGACGGGCACGGCTTCTCGATGACCGTTCCATGGCCTTCGCAGCGTTCGCATGGCGCGGTGGTCATCATCTGGCCGAGCATGGTGCGTACCACGCGCTGCGCATATCCCTGACCGTGGCAGTCGGGACATTGTGTGGGCTGTGTGCCGTTCTGGCAGCCGGTGCCGCCGCATTCCTGGCACAGGCCGAACGTGTTGACCTTGACGTGCGTGGTGTCGCCGAACACCGCCGTCTTCAAATCGATGGTCGCGGAAACAAGCGCGTCACGCCCCGGCTGGGTGCGCGGAGTCGGTCCACCGCCGGTGCCACCGAATCCGCCACCGGTGAACATGCTGAAGATGTCCCCCATATCGCCGAATCCGCCACCGAATCCGCCGCCGTGCATGCCGCCCGCATTCGGATCGTTCGGATCGACGCCGGCATCGTACATCTGCCGTTTCTTAGGATCCGACAGCACATCGTACGCGTTGTTGACTTCCTTGAACTTGTCTTCGAATTCCGGACCTGCGATGTCGGGATGGTATTTGCGGCTCATCTTTCGATACGCCTTTTTGATCTCGTCGTCGCTTGCCGAACGGTCGACGCCCAGCACTTCGTAATAGTCCGTCACGATTATTCTTTCTCCCTGTTGGTTCTGCGTGTCATTGTGCCATAAGGCGGGGTCAGTCGGCCGGCTGACCTTCATCGTGGGCGAGGAACGCCGTCAGATATCTGGCGACCGCCCTCACGGCGGCCATGGTCGCCGCGTAGTCCATATGAGTCGGCCCGATCGATCCGACGAATGCGACCGGTTCGCCCGCCTGCCGCGTATCATCACCGCTTTGATTTTCCGTCTGTGATGATGCGGCCGCATGCGTCGCGCCGTCCGTGGCGGCCGCGGAGGTACGCCCGTAGCCACTGGTTACCACTGAGGCGTGCAGCAAACCGGGCGTGTGCGTTTCGGAACCGATCGCCACTCCGACGCCGTCGGATTGCGTGGTTTCGCTCAGCGAGCTCATCAACTTCATGAGCACCACCTGCTCCTCCAACGCGTCGAACAGCGGGGCCAGGTCGGCCACCGTGCGTTGATGCGCAAGCCGTGAAGTGCCCGCCATGTACAATTCGCTCGCGCGTTCGTCATCCGCCATGCCATCAAAGGCCTGCGCAAGCGTTTCCGCAAGCGTGCTGATCGCATGGTATTCCTTGCGCGCTCCCATCTGTCGTACGCAATCGGCCGTGCGGGTCAGCGAAACGCCGGAGCATTGCGTATTGATCTCGTTGGTCAGATGAGTGAGCGTCGTCACGTCCGGCAATTTCGTGACGTTGAGGATATGCTGCGCGACACGGCCGGTATCGGTGATCACTACGGCAAGCAGCGTATTAATGGACACTGGCACGATTTCGATATGCCGCAATGTCGACTTCGACAGTGACGGCGCGGCCACGACGGCGACCTGTCCGGTGATCTGCGCCAGCAGCCGGGCGGCCCGCTGCAGCGTGTCCTGCAGATTGACCGATCCGGACAGAAAGCTGTTGATGCCGCGGCGCTGGGCCTCCGATAGCGGAACGACCGTCGCCAAACGGTCGACGAAGTAACGGTACCCTTTTTCGGTCGGCACCCTGCCGGCCGAAGTGTGCGGCTGAATAAGATAGCCTTCATCTTCCAAGGCCGCCATGTCGTTGCGCACGGTGGCGGAGCTGACGCCGAGGTCATGATCCCGGGTCAGTGTGGTGGAACCCACCGGTTCCTGAGAACGGATGTAGTCCTCGACCACGGCACGCAACACCAGCATGCGTCTTGATTGCGCCATGCGCGCCTCCTTATGCATAGGTGTGTGCCGGTACGCCTTATGTTTGACGGCGCTGATGAGACGTACCCGGAAAACTTCTTTTAATGTTTTAGCACTCCGGCGCCCGGAGTGCTAATCGGTTCGCTTCCAGAGTAGTTTCCTTCATGCGGCAAAGCCTTGCGGCGACTGGCATTGGGAGATATATCGACAAACGAACATCTGAAGTTCACGCGAATGTTAATTGTGAGCGCTAACAGCACACAAACTACCAAAACACGCCAAAATTTCACCACAACGTCACCTCACATCGCTACTATGGGAAACGCAATGTGAGGGCGTCGAGCGCTCGGCACAAGCCGGATACGCGGCCCGACCAATTGGAAGGAAAGTAATCCATGACCGAATTCAAGGAGACCGAGCTGGACGAACGCGCCATCAAGATGGCCAAGGTCCTGTCGGCCGACGCGGTTGAGCGTGCGGGACACGGCCACCCGGGTTCCCCCGTCTCCCTGGCGCCTATCGCCTACACCCTGTACCAGCACTTCATCAAGCATGATCCGAACGACCCCAACTGGGAAGGCCGCGATCGCTTCATTCTTTCCGGTGGCCACGCCTCCCTCACCCAGTACGTCCAGCTGTACTTCTCCGGCTACGGCCTGACCCTGGACGATCTGAAGAACTTCCGTGGCGGCGCTGACACCCGTACCCCGGGTCATCCGGAATACGGCCTGACCCCGGGCATCGAAATGACCACCGGTCCGCTGGGCCAGGGCTTCGCCTCCGCCATCGGCTTCGCCTATGGCCAGCGTTTCCAGCGTGGCCTGCTCGATCCGGAAGCTCCGGAAGGCGAGTCCCCGTTCGACCACAACATCTGGGTCATCTGCGGTGAAGGCGATATCGAAGAGGGCATCTCCGGCGAAGCCGCCTCCCTCGCCGCCAACCAGCAGCTCGGCAACCTGACCGTGATCTTTGATGCCAACCGCATCCAGATCGAAGGCGACACCAACCTGGTGCTGGCCGAGGACGTGCTCAAGCGCTTCCAGGCATACGGCTGGTACACCGACGAGTTCAGCTTCATCCAGCCTGACGGCTCCTACAAGGAGGACGTCGAAGGCCTAGCCGACACCATCGCCAAGGCCCGCGCCGCCGCCCCGAACCAGCCGAAGCTCATCAAGGTCGACACCCTGATCGCATGGCCGACCCCGGGCAAGACCAACGACCCGTCCTCCCATGGCTCCAAGCTGGGCGCCGAGGCCGTCGCCGGCCTCAAGAAGCTCCTCGGCTACGACCCGGAGGAGTCCTTCCACGTTGACGAAGAGGCCCTCGCCCACGCCCGCAAGGTCGCCGAGCGCGGTCTCGAAGCCCACAAGGAATGGGACGAGAAGTACAACGCATGGCGCAAGGCCAACCCGGACAAGGCTGCCCTGTACGACCGCATCAAGGCCGGCGAGCTTCCGGAAGGCTTCGACAAGGCCATCGACGACCTCGAGGCCACCTTCGAAGTCGGCAAGAACGTCGCCACCCGTGGCGCTTCCGGCTCCACTCTGAACGCCATCGCAGCCGTCATGCCGGAACTCTGGGGCGGCTCCGCCGACCTCGGCGGCTCCAACAAGACCGACCTCAAGGGCGCTGAGACCTTCGCCCCGGCTGAGTGCGCCACCAAGCAGTGGCCGAACTGCAGCAAGTACGGCCGTCAGCTCCACTTCGGCGTGCGCGAGTTCACCATGGGCACCATCACCAACGGCATCCTGCTGGGCTCCCACACCCGTCCGTACGGCGGCACCTTCTTCATGTTCTCCGATTACGAGCGTTCCGCCGTGCGTCTGGCCGCCCTCATGCAGATTCCGAACCTGTACGTGTGGTCCCACGACTCCGTCGCAGTCGGCGAAGATGGCCCGACCCACCAGCCGGTGGAGCATCTGGCTTCCTTCCGCGCCATCCCGCAGCTCGAGGTCGCTCGTCCGGCCGACGCTTACGAGACCGCTGAAGCCTACCGTTACTTCTTCGAGAAGAAGAACACCCTGCCGACCGCTATGGTTCTGACCCGTCAGGGCGTCCCGGTTCTCGCCGAGACCGCTGAGAAGGCCAAGGACGGCGTGAAGAAGGGCGCTTACGTGCTCGTCGACACCGAGGGCACCCCGGACGTCATCATCATGGCCACCGGTTCCGAGGTCCAGTGGGCTGTGTCCGCTGCCAAGACCCTGGCCGGCGAGGGCATCAAGGCCCGCGTCGTGTCCGTGCCGTGCGTGGAATGGTTCGAGGAGCAGGACGCCGAATACAAGGAGGCCGTGCTTCCGGCCGCCGTCAAGGCCCGCGTCTCCGTCGAGGCCGGCGTTGCCATGCCGTGGTACAAGTACCTCGGCTCCTACGGCAAGCCGGTGTCCATCGAGCAGTTCGGCCTGCAGGGTGATGGCGCTCAGAACATGATCGATCTGGGCATCACCGCCGAGCACGTTGTGGAAGCCGCCAAGGCCTCCATCGCGGAAGTCGAAGCCGCCAAGTGATGATACGGGGAGGGACACGACAGCATGTGCCCCTCCCCTTTCACCGATAAACAAGATTTGATCCAAAAAGGTATCAAGGAGAAAAAACAATGACTGAAGCAACTCAGCGCACCTCTGACTCCGGTGTCTCGATCTGGCTGGACGACCTGTCCCGCTCCCGCATCGAGTCCGGCTCTCTGCAGGATCTCATCGCCAACAAGAACGTTGTCGGCGTGACCACCAACCCGTCCATCTTCCAGAAGGCTCTGCACGAGGTCGGCCCGTACGATCCGCAGCTGAAGGAACTGGGCAAGGTCGACGTTGAGACCGCCGTGCGCGAGCTCACCACCACCGACGTGCGCAACGCCACCGACATCTTCCGTGAGGTTGCCGAGAAGTCCGATTTCGTTGACGGCCGCGTCTCCATCGAAGTGGATCCGCGTCTGGCTCACGAGACCGAGGCCACCGAGAAGCAGGCCGAGGAACTCTGGGCCAAGGTGAACCGTCCGAACGCCATGATCAAGATTCCGGCCACCCTCGAAGGCCTGCCGGCAATCACCGCCACCCTGGCCAAGGGCATCTCCGTGAACGTCACCCTGATCTTCTCCCTGGAGCGTTACGAGCAGGTCATCGACGCCTACATCGAGGGCATCGCCCAGGCTGACGCCAACGGCCACGACCTGAAGCACATCGGCTCCGTCGCTTCCTTCTTCGTCTCCCGCGTGGACACCGCTGTGGACAAGCTGCTGGAAGCCAACGGCTCCGACGAAGCCAAGGCTCTCGAGGGCAAGGCCGCTGTGGCCAACGCTCGCCTGGCTTACGAGCTGTTCGAGAACAAGTTCGCCAACGATCCGCGTTGGGCTGCTCTCGAAGCCAAGGGCGCCAAGAAGCAGCGTCCGCTGTGGGCCTCCACCGGCACCAAGAACGCCGCATACTCCGACTGCAAGTACGTCGACGAGCTCGTTGCTCCGTTCGTCGTCAACACCATGCCGGAGAAGACCCTGAACGCTCTCGCCGATCACGGCAATGGCGCTCCGTCCATCAAGGGCACCTACGAAGAGTCCCACGCCATCATGAACAAGCTCGCCGATCTGGGCATCAACATCAAGGATGTCACCGACAAGCTGGAAGCTGACGGCGTCGCAGCCTTCATCAAGTCCTGGGACACCGTCCTCGCCGACGTCCAGGCTGGCATCGACCGCGTCAACGGCTGAATCATTCGCTGATACAGCACCGTTAAACGGATAAAAGCCGAGAGGTCTCCATCTTTTGATGGAGACCTCTTTTACGTATGCCGGAATAATACGCGCAGAAGACATACGGAAAGACAAAAAGGCCGCGATATCAAATCGCGGCCATAATCGAAAGAAAAGCGAACCGGAAATCAAGCCTGCCAATACGTGCTGAAGAAGTCGCCGATCTCGCCGATGGTCTCCTTCAACATGCTGATACGAGGCAGATAGACCACACGGAAGTGGTCCGGCTCCTGCCAGTTGAACGCACCGCCGTGGCTGATGAGGATATGCTTGTCATGCAGCAGGTCAAGCGCGAACTGCTCATCGGAATGGATGTTGAACTTCTTCACATCGATCTTCGGGAAGATGTAGAACGCCGCTTTCGGTTTGACCGCGGTGATGCCTGGAATATCGTTGAGCATGTTGTACACCAACTCGCGCTGATCGTAGATGCGGCCGCCGGGCACCAGATAATCCTTGACGCTTTGATGGCCGCCCAATGCGGTCTGCACCACCGACTGCGCAGGCACGTTCGAGCACATACGCATGTTGGCCAGCATGTTCAGACCCTCGATGTAATCCTTGGCGAGACGCTTGTTGCCGCTCAGCACCATCCAGCCGACACGCCAGCCGGCGATCATATGGGACTTCGACAATCCGGAGAACGTCACGCAGAACAGGTCAGGCGCAAGGGACGCGATGGAGATGTGCTCCAACCCATCCATGACCAGACGGTCGTAGATCTCATCCGAGAAGATCATGAGCTGGTGCTCTCGCGCAAGATCGACAATCTGCTGAAGCACTTCCTTCGGATACAGCGCGCCGGTCGGATTGTTCGGATTGATGATGACGATCGCCTTGGTCTTGTCGGTAATCTTGGAACGCATGTCGTCGATGTCCGGATACCATTCGGAATCCTCATCGCAGACGTAATGCACCGCGGTTCCGCCGGCCAGATTCACGCAAGCTGTCCACAGCGGATAATCCGGCGACGGCACGAGTACCTCGTCGCCGTTGTCCAGCAACGCGGATAAGGACAGGTTGATAAGTTCGCTGACGCCGTTGCCGGTGTAGATGTCGTCGATGGACACGTTGGGGATGTTCTTCAGCTGCGCATACTGCATGATGGCTTTGCGCGCGGAGAACAGGCCCTTCGACGGCGAATAGCCTTCCGTGTCGGGCAGCTGCTGCGACATGTCGTAGACCACTTCATCCGGCGTGCGGAAGCCGAACGGTGCCGGATTGCCGATATTGAGTTTCAGGATGTGCGTGCCGGCGGCCTCCATGCGCGCGGCCTCGTCGGCGACCGGTCCACGGACGTCGTACAGCACATTGTCGAGCTTGTGGGATTTCGTAAAAGTGCGCATGGTTCTTCCTTCTGTCGGTTGCTCGGATGCATCGTCAACATGGTCGGGCTGTTCACCGGCAAAATCCGGCAAAATCGCGGCATGCTCTTCCATGGGAACATCCTTGCCCATCAGCCAATCCTCGTTGACCCGCAGATACGCGGCAAGGAAATGCGCGATATCGGCACGGGGAACGGTTTTGCCACTGACGTATTGGCTCATATGGCTTTTGCCGAGCTTGATATTGAACTTTTCCGCAGCATGAACGAAATCAATCTGTTTAAGCTCGCGTAATGCCATGGCATCATTCAATCTGGTCGAGAATGATTCCGTCATGCCTATCCTTCCAGTTCAATTTAAACAAAAGCTAGTTCAAAGAATAGCACGACAGGGCACCAAGAAAGACAAAGAGTTCAATTTTGGTGGATGTGTTTCATGCCGCTGCATGAATGAGTTCAATTCCGTGAAAAGACTCCATGTGGGGGGGCGGTCAAAGCAGATTGTTCTCAACCCATTGGGCCACGCCGTCATCGTTGTTCGAAGGGCAGATCTCATCGGCGATTTTCAACACGTCAGGATTCGCGTTGGCCACGGCCACTCCCCTGCCGGATTCACGAAGCATGGCGATGTCCACCAAATCGTCGCCGAATGAGACGGTCCGTGACAACGGCGTCGACATGCGATCGGCGAGGATGCTCAATGCATGCTCCTTATTGGCCTGCGGATTCATCAGCATCCACAGCGAGCCTTCGGAGATATGCACGTCGAAATCGTCGGGGATGAGCCGTCCCACACGCTTCCACTGCTCCTCGTTCGGGAACAGGATCAGCTTGTCCGCGGTGCCGTCCGGAACGTCATCGAAATCCGTGTATCGCCAGGTCTGCGTCTTCCAGTATTTCGTGACGTCGAAATTCGTGTACCTGACATCATCCATGACGATGCCCACTTCCATGTCAGGCAGTTCCTCCAGCAGGTACTTGCAGACCTCGCAGGCCCTTTTCGAAGAGAATCCGATCTTCTGCAGATGTCCGTCCTTCGGCAGTGTCGGTGAGGTGAGCATATCGTAATCGGACGAGACGGGGTTGAAATCCAACAGCGCCCCGTTGAGATAGGCGACGGCGTCAACCGGAAGCTTCTGCACGAACGAGTAGCCGGTGCTGACCGGTCGCGCGGTCTCCACCACGAATTTGATGCCGGCGTCGTGCATGCGGTTGATGCTGTCAATGGATCGTTGCGTCAGGAAACGGTCCTCGAAAGTCTCTCCGTCGTGCAGCAGTGTGCCGTCCAGATCGGCGACGACCATGGTCACGTCATCATAGGTGTTGTTTGTCGAAGTCATTTGAATCCTTTGCGGGAGCAATCTAGCCGGAGACAAGTTTGGCCCATGACCGTGAAGCCGGTCATGGGCCAAACCAAATTACGTCAATCAGATGAGGTTGAATTTCGTCATCAGACCGAGGGCGATGATGATGGCCACCCACAGCAATGCGATGATGACGGTCCAACGGTTCAGGTTCTTTTCCGCGACACCGGAGGAACCCGCATTCTGGGTGAGTCCGCCGCCGAACATGTCGGACAAACCGCCGCCCTTACCCTTGTGCATAAGGATAAGCAAGGTGAGCAAGAGGCTGAGGATGACAAGAAGAATCTGCAGCACAAGCTTGACAGTAGCCATAGCGGACACGGGTGAACCTCCAGTTCGTAAACACTGTTTCTGATAATAGCGCATGGTGTTGAAAAAATCGAGCGTCCAACCATGCTTTTTAAAAGTTTTCAGGCGGTTGTTTCCAATGTCAGCTTGCAGATGCGTGTGAGTTCATCGACCTTCAACGCGGAGCCGCCGATCAGGAAGCCGTCCACATCCGGCTCGTTGATCAGTTCCACCGCGTTTTTCGAGGACACCGAACCGCCGTACAGGATTCGCACCGTTTCGCCGACCCGTGTTCCGAACGTATCGGACAGGTCGTTTCGGATCGCCCTGGCCGCGTCCTGTGCCGACTGAGGCGTAGCCACCATGCCGGTGCCGATCGCCCATACCGGCTCGTACGCCACAATCAGCTTCGCGGCCTCCTCATCGGACAGGTCCCGCGTCACGTCGTGCACCTGGCCGACCGCGAAATCGAGCTCTATGCCTTTGCGCCGTTCCTCGTAGCTTTCTCCGACGCAAAGTATCGGCTGCATGCCGGCAGCAAGCACGGCCCTCACCTGGTCGACGATGTTCGCGTCGTCTTCGGGATGGTATTTGCGTCGTTCCGAATGGCCGACGATCACGTACGAGCAGCCGAGATGGGCGATCATATCGGCGGAGACGTCGCCGGTGAACGCTCCCTGCGAGGTGACTGAGACGGCTTGGGCCCCGTAGCGGATTTTCAGATTGTCCGATTCGACGGCGACCTGCACGCTGCGGAGTGAGGTGAATGACGGCATCAATGCGATTTCGCAACGTTTGTAGTCGAAATGGATGGCCCGAAGATTCCATGCAAGCTGCTGTACGAAATACGTCGCTTCAAGATGATCGAAATTCATCTTCCAGTTTCCGGCCACCAAAGGAATCCGTTTCGGCCCCATAATATTCGTCGTCTCCCGTCCGTGCTCGTCAAAGCGAAAGGTCGTTCTTGTGACATTGTATGCGAAATACGCAAAAGGTGCTCCCCCACCCACTGATGAGGAAGCACCCCTTCATGATTCTGAGATCAGTCGAGCACCTTCAGGCCCGGCAGTTCCTTGCCCTCGAGGAACTCGAGGGAGGCGCCGCCACCGGTGGAGATGTGCGAGAAGCCATCCTCCGGGAAGCCGAGGTTGCGCACTGCGGAAGCGGAATCGCCACCACCGACGATGGTGAATGCGCCGGCAGCAGTGGCATCGACGAGAGCCTGGGCCACGGCCTTGGTGCCTTCAGCGAAGGTCGGGACCTCGAACACGCCCATCGGGCCGTTCCACACGACGGTCTTGGAATCGACGATCTTGTCGTGGAAGAGCTTCTGGGATTCCGGACCGATGTCCAGACCCATCTTGTCGGCCGGAATGGCGTCGGCGGCCACGACTTCCGGAGCGATGTCCTCATCGGATTTCGGGAAGACCGGGTTGATGACGACATCGGTCGGCAGCACGAGTTCGACGCCGTTCTTCTCGGCGCGCTCCATGTAGCCCTTGACGGTTTCGATCTGGTCCTCTTCCAGCAGGGAGGTGCCGACCTCGTAGCCCTTGGCCTTGAGGAAGGTGTACGCCATGCCACCGCCGATGACCAGACGGTTGGCCTTGTCCAGCAGGTTGTCGATCACGCCGAGCTTGTCGGAGACCTTGGAGCCGCCGAGCACGACGGTCAGCGGACGCTCCGGGTTCACGGTGGCGCGGGACAGTGCCTTGACTTCCTTCTCGACCAGCAGGCCAGCGGCGGCCGGCAGATCGGCGGCGACGTCGTAGTTGGAGCCCTGTGCGCGGTGCACGACACCGAAGCCGTCGGACACGAAGACTTCGCCGAGGGCGGCGATCTTCTTGGCGTATGCGGCACGCTCCTCCGGATCCTTGCTGGTCTCTTCCGGATTGAAACGGACGTTCTGCAGCAGCACGACATCACCATCGCTCATCGCGGCGACCTTGGCCTGCGCGTCCTCACCGTAGGTATCTGCGGCCAGCGGAACGGTGATGCCGAGCAGCTCGCCGAGACGGGCGGCGACCGGAGCCAGGGACAGTTCCGGAACGACCTTGCCCTTCGGACGGCCGAGATGAGCCATCAGAATGACCTTCGCACCCTGTTCGCGCAGAGCCTTGATGGTAGGCAGGGCGGCCTTGATGCGACCATCATCGGTGATCGTGGTGCCGTCCAGCGGAACGTTGAAATCGGCGCGAACCAGAACGCGCTTGCCCTTGAGATCTCCAAGATCCTTGAGTGTCTTCATGTATATCCTTTCCTAGCCGCTTGTAAGCGTGGAATGGCCATATTGCCACTTACGCATAATACAAGCCCAAACGAACAAAAAACACCATACGACGGAAAAGTCGCATGGTGTTTTGTTTCCGGAAACGAAAATCAGGCCGCTTGACGGCGTGCCTTCTCCGTTTTCTCAGCCAATTGCAGCAGTCGACGGATACGTCCGGCGATCGCGTCCTTGGTGATTGGCGGGTCGGCGAGACGGCCCAGCTGCTCAAGGGACGCGTCGGCATGGTCGAGTCGGAGCTGGCCGGCGGATTTAAGATTGTCCGGAACGTCATCGCCGAGGATTTCAAAGGCCTGGCGGACCTTATCGCAGGCTTCCGCGGCGGCCTTGGCGCTACGGCGCATGTTGGCGTCATCGAAGTTCGCCAGACGGTTCGCCTTGCCTCGGGCCTCTCCGTCGGAACGCTTTCCGGTCCATTCGCGGGCGGAATGAGGGGCGCCCATGAGGATGAGCATGCGTTCGATGGCATCGGGGTCGCGCAACGTCACACGTTCGGAGCTGCGCAGCTTACGCGGCTTGGCGGTGATGCCGAGACGACGCGCGGTGGAGACCAGCGCCAGCGCGGCCTCATGATTCGGACATACGATTTCGAGATAGCTGGCCTTGCCCGGGTCGGACAGGTGTCCGCCTGCGAGGAACGCGCCACGCCAGGCGGCCTTGATCTGGGCGATCTTGCCGTTGATGATGTCGCCCGGCAGACCCAGCACCATGTTTTTGGTGTAACGGCTGTACAGGCCGGTCTGCAGCACCAGAGCCGCGCTGCCCTTGGGGACGCGGACTATGAAGCGCTGCACCACGCCGGTCGGCGTCTGCCTGGAAACGGGGGTAAGCGTGGCTTCGTGGCCGTACAGATTTCTGATGGTGTCCTGCAGCCATATGGCCGCGTCTTGGGAATCAAGCTGCGCCTGCACGAGAATGTGGTGATCCACCGAGTGCAAACCATTGCCGAATCGAATCATCGCAGTCGCCTGTGCCTTTTTGGCGATGGGCAACTCGTTGTCGATTGCGGCCAGCTCGCTTTTGACGTCATCCAGAAGAGCCAAGAGCCAACCTCCTACTTTCCTGTTCTTCCCTATAATTTCAGGCGAGTCGCGGACTCGACCCGCACTGCTACCGGCTTACTGTGATACCGAATAACTTGGACAAAGCCGGCAGCTTTTCTTTGTATTTGGATACTGTCTTCTCACAATGCGGTCATCAATCGGCCGAACGCTTGTCCAGCTCGCGGGCCGATACGGAGACCGTGAGACCACGCGCACGCAGGCGCTTGGCCAAGGCCTCGCTCATGGCCACGGAACGGTGCTGGCCGCCGGTGCATCCGAACGCGATGGTCACATAGTGCTTGTCTTCCTGCGCATAACCTTCGATGGCGATGGCGATGGCTTTCTCGTAGGCGTCAAGGAACTCCTCCGCGCCCTCGCTGGAGAGCACGTAGTCGCTGACCGGTTTGTCCTTGCCCGTCAGCGAACGAAGCTCCGGCACCCAGAACGGGTTGGGAAGGAACCGGACGTCCGCCACGAAATCGGCGTCTATCGGAATGCCGTATTTGAATCCGAAACTGAAGATATGCACGGAAACCGTGGTCGGTCCGGAACCAAGCAGACCCTCGTACAGTTTCGTGGACAGCTGATGGATGCTCAATGCCGAGGTGTCGATGACGATGTCGGCGTGCTCTTTGAGGTTCTTCAGCAGGTCGCGTTCCTCAAGGATGCCGTCGATCAGACGATTGCCCTGCTGCAGCGGATGGGGCCTGCGCACGGATTCGTAGCGCTTGATGAGCACCTCGTTGCTGGCGTCGAGGAACAGGATGCGGGTCTTCACCCCAAGATCGTCCAGATGGCTCAGCACGGCGGACAGGTCGTCGAAATAGTCACGTGACCTCACGTCGATGACCGCGGCGAGTTTGTGGATGTTCGAACCGGAGCTGGTCATCATGTCCACCAGCGGGACAAGCAGTTTCGGCGGCATGTTGTCGACCACATACCAGCCCATGTCCTCGATGCTGTTGGCCGCGTGGGACCGGCCCGCGCCGCTCATGCCGGTGATGAGCAGCACTTCGAAGCCTGCGGCCGGAGAAGGCGCGCTCGTATGCCTGCCTGCCTGGTTGACGGCGTTGTTCTTTTCGTTCATCACAGGGCCTCCTTAAGCGCGGAGCGCATGGCATGCTCCAATGCTTCGACTTTCTGATGGCTGGTGGGCTCGGTCGGCGGATCGTTGTCCCATATGCCGGTCATCAGCCAGACTTGAATCATGGCTTGGTACAGCAGCATCTCCTCGCCGCCGATGGCGGTGCCGCCGCATGACCTCCAGGCCTGCATGAGCTTGGTCGGGCGGGGATCATAGACCACGTCGAGTAGCGTGCCGTTCGTGACTATGCCGGCTGAGGCAAACGCCTCGGCGATCGGATCGGCGGCAAGGCCGGGGATGGTGTTGATGACGACGTCCGCATGGGACAGCAGATTCACCGCATGGTCCATGGCGACGATGCTTATGGAGCCGACGCCCATATGGCTTTCCGCCAATGGTTCAAGCGCCTCGTTCTTATCGGGATGGCGTGCCACGACGGTGACATGTCCAATGTGGGGCATCTCGGTGCAGGCCGCCAAAGCCGAGGTGGCGGTGTTGCCATTGCCGATGATCACCGCCTCGCCGTCTTGTCCAGAATCCATCCGCATGCCACGTGCCCGATACGAGTGCTCGAAGGCGAGCTCAATTCCCTTCACATCCGTGTTGTAGAGCCTGATCGCAGGGATGGCGGCGTTCTTATCGTTCGCGCCAGACCAGTCGAAGACGGCGGTGTTGGCCACCTTCAGCTCTTTCGCCCACGCGTTGCATGGCACGCCATATGGCTGGATGGTCTTCTTCAACGGCATGGTCAGGCTCAGTCCCGCCCAGATGGAATCAAGCGACTCCAAAAAATCCTCAAGCTCCGTCTCGCCGACCTCGTGCCTGCCATACGACCAGCTGTCAAGTCCTAGAGCTCGATAGGCCGCATTATGCAATACAGGGGAAAGCGAATGCGCGATGGGTTTGCCAAGGACCGCGCACCGATGGTCCACCTCGGTCATGTTCCCTCCCTTACTCTCACCATTCATCATGCTAGCAACGCAGAAGCGATTGCTCGTTACAGATTCTATTTCTTTTCATCTTTCGGACTGTTTCCATCCGATTTCACTGTTCGGAGGGCATCCTCCGCCTTCGAAGCAATGTCAACGGACGAATGCAATGCCTGGTAAATGTTCTCGGCCTTGGCATGGCCGATGCCTTTGACCTGTTCGAAATCCTCCACGCTCGCCTCACGCATGGCGCGTACGGAGCCGAAATGGTTGAGAAGCCGTTTCTGATAGGCTTCGCCGATGCCGGGAATGTCGTCCAAAGCGGAACGCAAAGCTCCTTTGCGTCTGGTCTGACGATGGTAGGTGATGGCGAAACGATGCGATTCGTCACGCACCCGCTGCAGCAGATACATGCCTTCGGACTGACGTTTGAGGATGATCGGATAGTCGTCATCCGGCACCCAAACCTCCTCAAGACGCTTCGCCAATCCGCAGACGGCCACATCGTCCACGCCGCAGTCGGCAAGCGCCTTGGCCGCCGCCATCACCTGCGGTTTGCCGCCATCGACCACGACCAGATTCGGCTTATAGGCGAAATGGCGACGGTTGGTGTTCTGCTGCACGGCATCCGTTTCAGGACCATTCGTGCCATCCGACCTATCATTTTGCGTGGCCATCCGACGCTCGTTGTCCATGCTTTCCCCGGAATCGCCGGCGATGTTGCCATGGCGGAAACGACGGGTCAACGTCTCATACAATGCGCTCAAATCATCCAACGCGCCCTGCCCGTCCGCACCTCGGATGGCGAAACGGCGGTACTCCGACTTTTTCGCGATCGCGTCTTCGAACACCACCATGGACGCTACCTGGAATGCGCCGCCGACTGTGTTGGAAATGTCGTAGCATTCAATGCGCAACGGCGCCTGTTCAAGCCCAAGAGCCTTCGTCACATCGTTCATCGCATCGGAACGTGCGCCCATATCGCTGATACGGCTCATCTTGCTGCGTGCCAACGCCTGCTTGGCATTGTCGTTGGCACGGTCCATAAGCTGTTTCTTGTCGCCTCTGCTGGCTACACGGATGGTGACGGCCGCTCCACGCAATCCGCTTAGCCATTGCTCAAGCCCTGCGCTGCGCGACGGTTCGATTGGAACGATCACCTCACGGGGAACAGGCGCGATTGGAGCCAGCAGGTCGGCACGTCCCGTCTGCTCCTGACGTTCGTTGCGTTCCTTCGTGGCCTGCGCACGGGCGATAGCATCCGTTGCGGTCACGGTCTGTGTCGAACCGATCGCATTGCGCTGCTCGGTCACGACGGTCGAATCGGAGACGGCCGCGCTCTCCCCCGTGGTTTCCGAATATACCTGAGTGATCAGATCGGCGATCAACTCCGCGTCGCTCACATCTTCGACTCGCTCCACACTCCAGTTACGTTCGCCGCGAATTAATCCGGACCGCACGAAGAACGCGTGCACGCTGGCTTCAAGCTCGTCGGACGCGATGCCGAACACGTCGGCGTCGACATCCGAATCGAACACGACGGCGTTCTGCTGGACCACGGTCCCGAGCATTTGGATCTGATCGCGCAGCCGGGCCGCCTTCTCGAATTCCAGTTCGGCGCTCGCCTGCTTCATGTCGCGGGTCAGTTGGGCGATATACGATTTGCCGATTCGGCCGGTCATCACGCCGACAAGCTGCTCGCACATCCTGCGATGCTCGTCAGCGCCGATACGGTTCACGCATGGAGCGGAGCATTTGCCGATCGATGCCAACAGGCATGGACGGCCCGTCAACTGCGCCTTGTGGAACACGTTCTTCGAGCATGTGCGCACGGGAAACGTCTTCAGCAACGCGTCGAGGCTGTGCCGAAGATCCCATACCTTGGCGTACGGGCCGAAATATCTGGTATCGCGACGTTTGCGGCTGCGAGTCACCCATACGCGTGGGATGCGTTCGCCTGATGAGATGGCCAGATACGGGTAGGTCTTGTCATCGCGGAACACCACGTTGAATCGTGGGTCGAACTCCTTGATCCACGTGTATTCGAGTGTGAGCGACTCCAGTTCCGTACCCACTACCGTCCATTCGAGGCTGCGAGCCGTCAACACCATGGTCTGGGTGCGTGGATGCAGCTGGTAGAGCGGCTGGAAGTAGTTCGTCAGCCGGTTGCGCAGGTTCTTGGCCTTGCCAACGTAGATGACGCGCCCCTCGCCGTCACGCCACTTGTATACGCCCGGCTGCGCGGGAATGTCGGAGGTTTTCGGACGGAACAGGTCGCGAGTATCCCCCAACAGGGGCGCGCCGTTCTTGTTCACTCCCCTGCCGTCGGATTGGGTGCCGGCGTCCGATACTGCGGTTTCCCGTAACGCATCCGCCGTTTTGCGCCACACGTCCGGACTGTGTCGTTCGAAATCAGTCACAGCATATCCCTAAGGAACTTGCCCGTCCACGACTGTTCGCATTGCGCGACCTGCTCCGGCGTGCCTTCGGTGACGATGGTGCCGCCGCCGTCACCGCCTTCCGGCCCCAGATCGATGATCCAATCCGCGGATTTGACCACGTCGAGATTGTGCTCGATGACGATGACGGTGTTGCCCTTGTCCACCAATCCCTGCAATACGAGCAGCAGTTTGCGTACGTCCTCGAAATGCAGGCCGGTGGTCGGCTCGTCGAGGATGTACACGGTTTTGCCGGTGGAACGCCGTTGGAGTTCCGTCGCGAGTTTCACGCGCTGCGATTCGCCGCCGGACAGCGTCGGCGCCGGCTGGCCGAGCCGGATATAGCCGAGACCGACCTGCACCAGGGTGTCCAGGTAACGCGAGATGGACGGGTACGCCTTGAAGAACTGCGCGGCCTCCTCGATGGGCATGTTCAGCACGTCGGCGACCGATTTGCCGTTGTACTTCACTTCGAGAGTCTCGCGGTTGTAGCGCTGGCCGTGGCATTCCTCGCAGTCCACGTACACGTCCGGCAGGAAGTTCATTTCGATTTTCAACGTGCCGTCGCCGTGGCATGCCTCGCAGCGGCCTCCCTTGACGTTGAACGAGAACCGTCCGGGACCATAGCCGCGCACCTGCGCTTCGGGCGTCTTGGCGAACAGCGTGCGGATTTTGTCCCATACTCCCGTATAGGTGGCGGGATTGGAACGCGGAGTGCGGCCGATCGGATTCTGGTCGACGTGGATCACCTTGTCGCACTGGTCCACGCCTTCCACGCGCGTGTGCTTGCCGGGCACGATGCGCGCGCCGTTCAGCTTGTCCGCAAGCACCGGATAAAGGATCTGGTTGACCAGCGTGGATTTGCCGGAACCGGACACGCCCGTCACGCAGGTGAACACGCCCAGCGGGAAATTGACGTTCAGGTTCTTGAGGTTGTTCTCGCGGGCTCCGACCACGCGCAGCTGCTTGGTCTTATGCGTCTTGCGGCGTGCGGCGGGCACTTCGATCTTCCGTCGGCCGGCGATGTAGTCGCCGGTGATGGAGCGTGGCGCTTCGGTGATTTTTCTGGCGGGGCCGGAATACACGACCTCGCCGCCATGTTCGCCGGCGCCCGGACCGATGTCGATGACCCAGTCCGCGTTTCTGATGGTGTCCTCGTCATGTTCGACGACGATCAGCGTGTTGCCGAGGTCGCGCAAATGATGCAATGTACCGATCAGCCGTTCGTTGTCACGCTGATGCAGGCCGATGGATGGTTCGTCCAGCACATACATGACGCCCACCAGGCCGGAGCCGATCTGGGTGGCCAGTCGGATGCGCTGCGCCTCGCCGCCCGACAGGGTCTTCGCCGCACGCGACAACGTCAGATAGTTCAGGCCGACATCGTTGAGGAAGCCGAGGCGTGCGCGGATCTCCTTGACGACTTCGCCGGCTATCTGCGCGGCCGAGCCTTCGAGTTCTAGGCCGTTGATCCATGCGAGGCTCCGTTCGGCGGACATGTCGCACACGTCCGCGATGGACTCGTCGTCCACGGTGACGGCAAGCACTTCCGGACGCAGACGCCGCCCATGGCACGCCTGGCATGGCACCTCGCGCATGTACGACTCGTAATACTGCTTCATCTGGTCGGAATCGGTTTCGTCATGCCGGCGCATCAACGTGCGCACCACGCCTTCGAAACCGGTGGAATACTCGCGCATGCGACCCCAACGGTTGCGGTACGAGACCTGCACCTTGAAATCGCGGCCATACATGATGGCGTCGCGCGCGTCCTTGGGCAGATCCTTCCAAGGCGTGTCCAGGTCGAAGCCCATCTCATCGCCGAGTCCCTCAAGCACATGGCGGTAGTATTCGCCGGTGCCTTTGGTCATGCCCCACGGTTCGATGGCGTTCTCGTTCAGCGTCTTGTCCGGATCGGGAATGACCAGTTCGGGGTCGATTTCCAGCTTGTATCCGATACCCGTGCATTCAGGGCAGGCGCCATACGGCGCGTTGAAGGAGAAGGTGCGCGGTTCGATCTCGTCGAGTTCCAGCTGATGGCCGTTCGGGCAGGCGCGTTTCTCGGAGAACGGCTTGCGACGGTCCGGATCCTTCTCGTCCAAATCGACGAAATCGGCGACGACCACGCCTTTGGAAAGCTTCAACGCCGTTTCGATGGAATCGGTCAGACGCTGGCGGATACCGTCCTTGACCACCAGACGATCCACCACCACTTCGATGGTGTGCTTCTTCTGCTTGGCGAGCTTGATGTCATCGGACAATTGCCGCATCTCACCGTCGATCAGCGCACGCGCGTAACCATCGCCACGCAGCAGTTCGAGCAGATCCTCGAATTCGCCCTTGCGGCCGCGCACGACCGGCGCGAGAATCTGGAAACGCGTGCGTTCCGGATACTTCAGCAACGTGTCCACCATCTGCTGCGGTGTTTGCGCGCTTACCAGGGCGCCGCATTCCGGACAATGCGGAATGCCGGTGCGGGCGAACAGCAGTCGCAGATAATCATAGATCTCGGTGATTGTGCCGACCGTCGAACGCGGATTGCGGTTCGTGGTCTTCTGGTCGATCGAAACCGCGGGGCTCAGCCCCTCGATGAAGTCGACGTCCGGCTTGTCCATCTGCCCCAGAAACTGGCGCGCGTACGCCGACAGCGATTCGACATACCTGCGCTGGCCCTCGGCGAACAGCGTATCGAACGCCAACGAGGATTTGCCCGAACCCGACAGGCCGGTGAACACCACCATGCGGTTGCGAGGAAACTCCAAGTCCACGTTCTTGAGATTGTGCTCGCGAGCGCCTTGGATGGTGATTTTGAGGTCGTTGGGTAGGTGTGTGAGGTCTGCTATGAGTGAGTCGCCTGTTGTTTTCATGGGGGCTTTTTTGATTTCGCGTGTGAGGAATGCGTCGCTGGTGAGTACGTGTTCGACCACGACTTCGTTGTGTGTCGTGTTGTTGCGTTTGGTTGTCATGGTGTTCTTCCGCTTGGTGTTGCCTGTTCTGTTGTATAGGATAGCGTATTTTTGTTGTGGTTTCGAACAGGTGTTCTATTTGGTGTTGTTGTTTGGTATGTCGTTGCCGGGTATGTCGATTGGCCAGTGGTGTTGGTCGTGCAGGATGGTTGTGGCGTCGCGTATGGGGATGCGTTCCTGTTCGATGCGTAGGTATTGGATGTCTGTTCCTGTGCAGAGTGTTTCGTAGAGTTTGCGTTCTTCGGTGGTGAGTCCGGGTGTGGGTTGTGGGGTTTGTGTGGTGAGGGGTTTGTTTTTGGCGTCGAGTTGGGTGCCGTATTGTTCGTATGTCCGGTATGCGGTGGTGTCCATCAGTATGGATGTGCATGGGATGCCGGTGGCGCGTAGTTTGGAGAGGATGTCGAGTCCGTTGGCGTCCATGTCGCCCCAGTAGATGATGTTGGGGATGGTGGTGAGCCATGGCAGGAGTGTTGTGATGTGTGATGTTGCGGCGTATCCGTTGCCGAGGATGCAGATGGCGTGTTCGACGGTGGGCATGGCCTGGTAGGTGTCTTTGTTTTCGATGATGATGGCGTGTTCGATGTCGGTTGGCTGGCTGCGGACCCATGGTTGGGTGACGATGAGGTCGGGTTGGTCGTGGTGTTCGGCGTCCATGAGGCGTAGTCGGAGTTCGTTCGGGCGTTCCTGGAAGGTGAGGTTGTCTTGTCCGGTGAGCTGGCATATCGCTTTGCGGCGTTGGGAGTTGGGTGTGCCGAGCCATTTGGCGCTGAATCCTGGGATGGGCGCCATGCGTGGGGTCATGGTGTGGCAGTCGTGGTTTGCGAAGTAGTGGGCGGCTTGGATGACGAGGTGGAAGTCGGTGTCGTCGTGGTCTTTGAGGGTTTTGGCGACGTTCATGGCGTTCTCCGGTTCGAGGCCGAATTCTTTGGCGAGCGCGCTCATGCGGTCGTGTTCGCGTAGGTAGCGTTCGCGGGTTTGTTTGGTGGCGATGCGGAGGGCGGTGTCGAGGTCGGGTATGGTCACGGAGTCGATGAGCGGGCTTTTTGTTGGATGAGTCCGCTGGAGACGATTTTGGTTTTTTCGCTGGTTTCGCAGTGGTGTTGCCGCGCCCAGTCGCGGATGGTTTCGTTTTGGGCGCGGATTTGGTTGTAGTGCTGCTCTAGTTCGGCTTGTTTGGGCAGTCGGATGGTTTTGCGCAGCGGCCAAGATTCGTCGGTGTCGTACATGTGCCTGGTGAGGTGGGCGTCGACGTATTCGTCGAGTTTCCGGCGGATGTCCGTTTCGCTTGTGGTGTTTCTGGCCGCTGCCATATTATGCCTCCGTCGCGGGTTGCGTCTGTTCGACGGTGGCGTCTTGTGTTTCGGCTTGCGTTGCCGGCTCGCGGTCGAGCTCCTGCAGGTACGAGTTGCCGGTTGCGGGATCCTTGTATGCCACGTACGCTTTGTCTGCGATGCTGAGGATTTCGGCGGTTTTGCTTTCCGGCGCGGATACGATGATCTGGAAGCCGAGGCGCGGCAGCACGGTCAGCGCGCGTTTCGTGTAGCGTCCGTCGGCTTTGATGAGGGCTTCGTCCAGGAACAGTGTGGTGTAGGTGGGCTTGCCGGTCAGGTCGCCGCCGAGCAGGTAGATCAGGGCCGCGCCGTAGACGAACGAGGTGAGTTCCTGCAACGCGCCGCCGGACTTGCCGCCGGTGGAGCTGATGCGTTCGTCGGGCAGATCGTTATGGTGCACGATCGCGTAGAACGAGCTGCGCACGCGTGGATCGAGGTTGCGCGCACCGTATTCCTTGATGCCGTTCGTGTCGCGGATCTGGCCGAGTTCCGCCTGGAGCCTGCCGATGAACGTTTCGCAGCCTGCGAACGCCTTGCGCGTCTCCATGGGATTGCTGCGCGCGTTGCGTGTCCAATCGTCGAGCTTCGACATGATGCGGCCCAACGAGGATTTGAACTGCCGGTCGATCGGGTGGAAGTCCACGTGGAGCGAGAGCCTGCCGCCGCGGGGGCCGAACTGTTGGCCTTTGAGCATGCCGTTGATGCGGTCGAGCTGCTCCCTGACGTTCTCCTCGTCGGTGTTGAACGCGCGGTTGAGCTGTTGGAAGCTCATATACAGCTTTTCGACGCTGTTCGCATACTCCTCGTCGGTCGCGGCGCGGGTGACGAGCATGTTGAGGTTCTTGAGCTCGTCAAGGAAATACGGATAGTCCTCCACGCTCGCCATGACGGTGTCGCCCTCCGTGGAATGGTGCTTCAGATAGTCGCCCATGGCGCGTTCCGTGTCGGCGCGCAATTGGACGGCACGCTCGTCGATCTGCTGGAGTCTCGCACGCACGGTGTTGCCGATTCTGCGCAGCACGCGCACGTCGAACGGCGCCGTCCCCTCACGGTCGAAACCGCCGGCGATGCGCTGCGGCCGTTCCTGCGGACGCGACGTGTCGAAACAGGTCTCATACGTGTCGGCCAGCAGATTCGACACCATGTCGGACAATGCGGCATCGTCGAAATCGGAGTCGCCATGCATGTCGAGCCATGCCTGTTCGGCCTGGACGGCATGCTGCGCGTTTTCCAATTCCGCTTCGGCACGGTACCTGGTCTTGCCCTCGTCGTCCTTCTGCCGTAGCAGCTGTTTCAACTCGTCCTGCAATTGTGCCAGTTCCGGATCGCTTTCGATCCGTTCGATCTGCAGACGGATCCGTTCCGCCTTCGTCTCGAGCCCGTCCACGTCGATCTTGCCCCATGGCAGATCCGCGACGGTCAATGCGAGCTCATGCTCGTCCTGCAGCAGAGTCATGGCGTTGGCCATCTGCCTGCCGCGGCGGTCGGCGTCCTCCAACGCCCGTTCCGCCCCGTCAAGCTGGCGTTCCAATTCGGCCAGATACCGTTCGTTCACGAAGCCGATGACCTGACGCAGGCCTTTGACGCCATGGAATCCATGGTCGCCGGATTTGATCTGCCCGTCGACCTGCACCTGCCGTTCGGCCCGGTCCATGTCGTCGATCGCCTCCACGCAACGCGCGTCGAACCGTTGCGACGCGGTCTGCTCCTTCAACCATCCGACGAACGGCGAATCCTCCTTGTACCGCAGCTTCGACGACATCCACCCCTCGTTGCAGGCCGAATCGTATTGCGCGTCGGTATCGACGAAACGCCAGGCACGCCGCGTCATACGCGTCGGATCGATCGCGCTGACCTTCGCGGCGAACCCCTGCTCATGCCGCTTGTCCACGAGAATGGTCTGCGCGATGGGCGCGTACGTGACGTCCATCGCCAGACGCCATTGCTCGTCCCCCTCGTCCACGTCCATCAGTTCGGCCACGTACGGCAGTTCCGTCTCGTCCAAGCCCGTCGCCCGTGCGATGAGCGTGCGCGCATGGTCCATGTCGTCGCTGATGCGCGTCCTGTGTTCGATCTTGCGCCGGTAATCCTGCCTCAACAGGTCGCGTTCGCCCTGCCGGGCGTGACGTTCCACCACCATCCGCTGGTATTCGGATCGCGCGTCTTCCAAACGCTTGTCGTACGTGTCGAGCGACAAGGCGAGCGCGGCGCGTTTGGCGTTCCATGTCTGCTCGTCGGCGGGGAGTCTGCCTTCGACGCGTTCGAACCGTTCGGCGATGGCGTGCCGTTGTCTGCGCGCCTCGTCGGCGTCCTGGCGTGCGCGTTCGAAGTCCTTGCCGAGTTGCTGCAGGCTGCCGCCGTCGATGCCGTTCATGCGTTCTTTGACGGCTTCGATTTGCGTGTCGAGTTCGTCGATGCGCTGCTGAGACCGGTCGATGGCGTCCTGGGATTCCTTGGCTTTGCGTTGCGCCGATGGCAGTCCGGCGCGTACTTCGCTGGCCATGCGCGACCATGTCCATGCGGCGAGCGTCGTCTCGCCTTGCTCGCGGTCGGGGTCGATGGGCGTGTATTCGCGGCGTTCGCTGGCTTGTTTGGCGTATTCGCCGTAGCGGGCTTGTATGTCCTGCAGGATGGCGACGCGTTCCATTTTGTCTTCCATGCTGTGGAAGTTCTCACTGAACCGGTTGTAGTCGTCGACGGTTTCGCGGGCGAGCCGGATGGATTCGGGCACGTCGAGCACACCCTGTTTGAAGATGTCGTCGAGTTTGGAGGGCGCGTCGGCGGATTGGATCTTGTGCAGGAGCCTGCATGCTTCGGCGCTTAGGCCCATGTCCTGCCAGATGGAGGCGTGGAACGCCTGCGCGTTGACGTGCGTCGTGCATCCTGGGTAGGTCTGTTCCATCAGTCCTCGCGTGAATGACGTGTCGCGGTGCCGGTCCATGAGGCGCGGGTCGATGGTCTGGTTCCAGGTGACGTATTGGCGGCGCAGTCCGTCCGGCCCGTCGCCTGCGGTCAGGTAGAGGAATTTTGCGCAGGACAACAGTCCTCCGTCGCTGCGGTTCGCGTATGTGTCGACGATCGCGCCCCAGATGTTCTGCGGGGTGCCGTCCGCGTCCCTGCCGCGCAGGAAGATCGGGGTCTCACCGTTTTCGCCGTCGCTGATGCCGATCATGCCGCGCAGGTACGTGTAGTCGTTGCGTTCCGAACGTCCCGAATTCGACGCCTTATTGTAGGGGGTGCCGGATGGGTAGAGCAGCGAGATCTGCGCGTCGACGAGCGTGGATTTGCCCGATTCGCTCGCGCCGGCGAGCAGGGTCACCGGCATCGCATCGTCCATGGACGGGCGGAACACGTGGTAGCCGCCGTAGGAGCCCCAGTTGACGATCTGCCGGCTTTGCAGCATCCAACGGTCGGAAACGATTTTCATGCCGTCTTCCATCAGTGTTTCCCCCCATCAAAAGCGTCATCGGCCGAATCGAAATCGAACGCGTCCTGCTCGACGCCGGACGAAACCGTCCCGGTCGAATCGGAAGTATCGCCACCATCCGCGCCGATGGACGAATCGTCATAACCATCGCCATCCGCGTCTTTCATACCATCGCCGTCCGTATCATCGGAGCCGAGCCACCGGTCGGCGAGCTTCTGGTCGAGCACCATCGGCACCAATGGCGTGAGCACGTACATGTTCTCGTCCCCCGTTTCCGCGAGATACCCGTAGGTGCGCATGCGCGAGATGACGGACGTGATCTTCTTCGCCGTGCCCTCCTCGTCGTTGCTGGCCGTGAGGAAGCCCGCTCCCGTGGCGAGCAGCGCGCGGATGTCGTCGAAGCTGATGAGCCAGTCGCCCGGCTTCGTCTTCTGGTTCTCGTACTCCAGCACCTTGATGCGCAGGGCCGCGAGCGTGGCGGCCTCCTCGCGGGTGAGGCTCACACGCGTCTTCAACGAGCGGATGTTCGTCTCCGCGTCCGTGACCGGCGACGCGTACATGATCCGGTATTTCGTGTTGTCGACCAGTCTGAGCATGTCGTTGTTCAACGACCGTTCCACGGCCTCACGGTACTGGCACGCCCTGTCGTACAGGCTGCCGTCGATGTAGCGTTCGCGTTTCAGCGCGATCGCGGCCATACGCGCCTCAAGAGGCATGTCTCCCGTATCCCCGTCGAACAATGCCGGCCTGTCCCTCGTCATATCCGGCCCTTCGGACGGCATGCCGGATTCCGGGCCTGTCTCCTCTTCGATGCCGATGCCAGTGTCGAATCCGTCGGTGTTGTCCGTCATGCTCATCCCTCCTCGATGATCTCGTCAAGCGCCGCCTCGGTGGTGAGGATCGGCCTGGTGCGCCACACGCGCTCGCCTCCGTCGATGGATACGCAATGCCATGCCACGGTTGCCGGTCCGTCCTGCGTGCGTAGGGCGCTTAGGAAGCCGATCAGCTCGCTTTCGCGCCGTTCCTCCCGGGGCAGCCGGTTGAAGCTCGCCGCGAAATCCACGAACCTGCCGTCCGCCGTTTTGACCGGATCGCGCCTGATGAGTCCGATCATGTGCGTCAGCCGCGGGCCGCACATCTCGACCATGGCCTTCAGGTCCGGCGCGTCGACGTTCGTCGAAGGCGCGTCGTCCAATCCGGCCGTGGCCGCGCGCGCCATCGATTTCGCCGGCCTGGACGGCAATGCCTGGAACTGCGCCGTACCGGTGTCCGTACGGTATGGGCGTTCGTCCGAGCCGGGGTGCGTCTTCGCATCGTCGCTGGCCCGCACGAACAGTCTGTGGAGCTTGTCGAGCATGGTGCGGTAATGCGTGTCGGTCTGCTGGCGCACCAGACGGCTCACCGCCTCGTCGGATATGCGGATCTGCCGGCGCACGTCCTCGATGCCCTCGTAGATGCGTTTGAGTTCGGCGCGTACCTGGGCGAGCAGGATGCCAGGCTCGCCCTCGAGATACGGGTTCTGGGCGATGTCTCGCACCGCCTCGTCGATTTCGCGGCGTCCCTCGTCGGTGACGATCACCTGGAACGCGTCCTCGAAACGCCGGCCGCTGTCGGATTCGTGGAACGACCTGTGGTATTCGTCATGGTAGGTGCCGAGCGCCTGCTCCACGCTGATGGAGCCCGACTGCATGCTTCGGCGCAGATTGTCGCCGTTGTCGCGTTCCTCGAGCGCCAGTTCGCGCAGGTCGATCGGCACGCCGCGCAGCGTGTTGTGGATGACGCCGATGATGTCGCCCACCTGCTGGGAGGTGAGCCTGTCCAACGTGTCGCTGTGCTTCAATTCGTCGATCTGCTTTTGCCGCTCCTCGATGTCGCGTTCAAGCAGGCGGATGCGTTCGCGGGGATCGACGGTCAGCTGCATGCGCGCATGCTCGATCTCCATGATGATGCTGTTGGCCTGCGCTCCGGACAGCGCTTTCGTGGTGTCCTCGAGCCGGTCGAGCGCCTCGATCGCACGGTGGGCGCGCGCCGTGAGACGGTACGGGTAGCGGTGGGCTGCGACGTCGAGCGAATTGGCGAGCCAGGCGTAGTCGCCTTCGCCTTCCTTCGTCAGCTGCTGCAGGATCGTGTGCGCGGCTTCCGCGGACGTCTGCCCTTCCTTGGGCGTGTAATCGCCCGTTTCCGCAAGTCGGGTCAGACTGCGGGAGAACCGTTCCTCGACGATCTCGCGTGGCAGCTCGCCGGTGAGCGGGTCGAACGTGGAGCGCAGCAGCGCGACGTACAGCATGGAATTGCCGCGCAGCAGCAATCGCAGCACCCCGGTCTCATACACGGGCCGGAGCCGTTCCATTTCCCGTCTTACATCCGCCAACGGCGTCCCGTCCTTCCCTTAGCCACAAGTTTCCCGATGCGCATCCATTGTAAGATAGCATGTCCGTTTTCCCGTGATCGCGGCGGGAAAACCGTCCGGCGCGAACGTCATTTGAAGATGACGTAGCGGCACAGCAGGAAGCCCCAGACCGCCTGCATGCCCATGGTGACGATCTTGACCGCCATGGTGGGCCAGCCGAGCAGTCCGGGGATCCAGGCCATCATCAGGTTGGAGAACAGCAGGTTCCAGCAGTACATGGCCACGAACATGGCTATCGAACGCGCGTAGTTCGACGAGGATTTGAATGTGACGTTGCGGTTCATGACGTAGTTGAATGAGCCGGAGCAGAAGACGGCCACGGCATTCGCCAGACGGAACGGCAGGCCGGCCAGCTGAAGCACGGCGAACACGCCGAATTCCACGAAGGTCTGCATGGCCGAAACGCCGCCATAGCTGAACAATTGTCTGACGATGCCGTTTTTCGGTTTTCCGTCCGTCGGCATGCGGTCTCCTCCCGGTCGTCTCAAACGCTACGGCTGGAAAGCATAGTCACACATGTGGCTACGGACGCGCCGGAGGCGTTTCGGCCCGGCGGAATGAAAAAACGGAAGGACGCCCCTTCCGGAGTTTCCGGAAGAGGCGTCCCCCACGTTTTCGGATCGTGTCCGCTCAGATGCTCATCGCCATGAGCTGGGCCGCATACTCCTCCACAAGCTCGCTGTCGCGCTCCGTCCAGGAATGGCTGGCGGAATCGTCCGGCACGAAAGTGGTGTCGATGTCGATGTTCTCGTTCATTTCCTTAATACCTCCGTTCGTCCCACTTGCCCCCGGCGACATTGCCGACTTTCATGGAACAGGCAAAAGTCTGGACCATAAACGCGTTCGATGCAAGAGTGTGTTCACATCGTGATCAAACGTTTTTCCTCCACGCGTACATGCCGTGTCTCCGGCGTGAAGACGATACGATGGAGGCATCCCTGCCACCAACCAAAGAAGGACGATGATGAGCGACGAACGCAATGAGGCCGAACCGATCGAACTGGGATACATCGAGGACCTCGGGGACATGATTTCCGTTCAGGAGGGGTCCACCGTGTCCCGCACCGTCATGCAGAAGGCCGGAGGCAACGTGGTGCTGTTCTCCTTCGACACGGGCGAGGAGCTCAGCGAGCATACGGCCGCGATGCCGGTGTTCGTGCAGACGCTGAAGGGACGGCTTAAGGTGACGGGCAACGGCAGGACCGTGGAGCTTGTTCCGGGAGGCCTGGCCTACTTTCCCACCCGCATCCCGCACGCGATATACGCCGAGGAGCCGTCCGTCATGATGCTGACGATGGTCACGCCGGCACGCGACAACATCGGCGACTGAAAAAACAAGACCGCCGGCATCGGATTCCATTGGATTCGCCGGTGCCGGCGACTGCCGGAAATACAAGAAAAGCTCCCTCCCAGGAGCTTTCGTTTTGTGGAGCGGACAACGGGACTCGGACCCGCGGTCTCAACCTTGGCAAGGTTGCGCTTTACCAACTAAGCTATGTCCGCATGTTTTCCACCTTGGTGGGCAACGAGTTGAAAATATACAGGAGCGTCCGCCATCGCGCAAGCCCGGCGTGTCGCGTTTTTGCGGCGCCGGACTCGCGGCAGCTCCGCACGACGGTCAGACATAGTCGTACGGCATGCGCTTTTTAACGCGCCAGAACACGATAAGCGCGATGTCGAAGAGCAGCGCGTAGAAGCCACGGTCCGTCCACAATCCGTAGACCGCGCAATACAACACCAACGCGCGTAACGTATAGAACACGATCCTGCGCATGCCGGAACGTTCCCTGGTCTCCACCGTCATGCGCGTGAAACCGCCGCCCAACGTGCGGCCGGCGCGCCTCCACGGAATGATCCCTTCGAACAGGACGAACATGACGATGGTGGCCACGGCGGAGACGGCCGCATTGACGTTGTTCGCGCGGTTCACATCGAACAGCACGCCAACCAGATAGATAAGCGCCGTGACGGACAGCGACGCCGTTTCGACAAGGAACAGGTCGATCGCGAGCGCCACGCAGCGGCGCACGAAGCCTGGCTCGGTGGTGATGGCGTCTTCGTCGATGCGCTGTTGGGGTAGGAAGTGGGTGACAATGCTTCCCATGGCGTAGCCGAGTATGCCGCCGAGGGTGTTGGTGATGAGGTCGTCGACGTCGAATAGGCGGTAGGCGCATGGATAGATGCCCCAGATGCCGGTCAGCTGGGTGGTTTCGATGAGCAGCGAGGTGAGGAACATGGCCGGCAACGCCGTGGCGAATTTCCAGCGGAAGACGCGTTTCATGAAGTAGCCGAGCGGTAGGAAGAACACGACGTTCATGGCCAGTTGCATGACGCCTGTGATGCCGTCGGTTCGGATGTCGTGGATGAATTCGAATGGGTTGAGTTGTGGCCTGAGATGGTGGGCGGCGCAGTAGGTGGCCGGGTTTTCTGGCATTGGGTACATGGTGAAGCATGCGAGCGCGATGAGGTAGAGCACCACGAGATATGCGGTCAGTGCGGAGGTGAAGCGTAGCCGGTTGTCGCGGTGGTAGAGCAGTGCGAGCACGGGCAGGGTGAGTAGGAGTGAGAGGAATGGCCAGATTGCGATGGCGAGCGCGAATGGCTTGCTGAAGTAGAGGACGTATGACATGGCCGGTTTCCTTTGCTGGGCGTGTGGGATACGCGTGGTGTGTGTGCGTGGGTTTCGTTTCCGTTGTTGGTTTCAACGGTAGTACGGCTGGTCGTGTCCGTGGCATCGTCCGTCGTATTCATTCCTTGGCGTAAATGTTGGGGTGACTCATCCTCTGGTATGAGATGGCCCGGCGTGTTTCTTCGTGTCTTTTTCCTCTTGCTTTTTCCGTTGGATTGCTTGGCGTCTGATCCGCGCGGAACCGATTTCGGACATCGTCTTCGCCGTCACCGCGGGAATCCTGTTCATGGCGTTCACGCCGAAACTGCTCAGCGAATAACGGAAGCTCCCGCCTTCCACGCGGAAGGCGGGAAAGGCGGGAGCTCTTATGGGAAGACTAAGGCGGATTTTAAATCCGAGGAATAGTCACCTTTTTGGCACCGGTCATGTAATGCCAGAAATCTTCCGTCCCCGGAATAAGGTCATGCAGAACGCCTGATGTTTTTTCGACCGCTACGCTCGGTGTGCCCGGCACCGGATGGTCATCTGTTGAAGACGCGAAATCGAGTCCGATGATTCACGCATCGGCACTCTCCGCGGCACCAATCGCCTTCATTCCAGGATATTCGGCGAGAACGAGATTGATGGCATCGGCCAATATCATCTGACCCTCCTTGCAGCATTCCAGTACTGATTCGTCGGATTCGGCTTTATACGCTTTATACGCGTCAAAACGTCACCGTCCATATTCAAATACCATGAGTCGTTTGCCGATCTCGTTTGCGGAGCGGGGGAATCATTCCGCCTGTTTGACGCGTTCCATCGTAGTATCCGTTGAAGGGCGTTCTTGTTGGTCTTGGTATCCATTCCTCTTATCACGTTTCCGCTGTATGCTTTAGGGAAAGCTGTTATGTGGGAGGATCATGCGGACCACGAAAAGCAAGAAACCCATCACCGTCGTATCGGTATGCGTCGCCGCCGTGGCATGCGCTGTCGGCGCGTACCGGTTCGTCTACCTGCCACTCCGGCCTGCCGATGTCAGTCATGCTCGGATCAGCATCAACGCGACGGGCAAGTTCGACGAATCCCAGATCGACGGCGCGGTGAAGGCGGATCTTGCCAGGCTGAAATCCTGGAACGGTTGCCGCGTGGATGCCGTCCGATATGACGCAAAGCGTTCGGCCACGCTGCTTGCAGCCGAACACGACGTCACGGCTTCCGGTGGCAGTTCTTCGATTTCCACGGCCATTGACGAATACGGGATGGACAATGTGATTTACCTGTCCAATGACATCTCTTGCCGTGCGGGCTCGCAGAACTCGTCCCAAGATGGCTGGGGAAGCTGGTACGCGTGGAATCCCGGTTCCGCGCGGGCGGAACACGGATGGATCTTCATCGACGAGGGATATTAAAGTTCAACGGAATACCGTGCACCATGCCATGATGTCGAAACCATACGATGACGATTGGCTTTAGTACAGCATTGATAAAAAGCGGGCCTACGCGTCCTGATCACGCGGAACGCAAACCCGCTTTCGATGGCATAGTCATCGCTTGGCTTATCTGACTACTTGGTGGTGGCCACTCATCATGACTGGCCACCACCAATGCTCCCGGATAGTCGGCAAGACATCTTGCCAGAGCCACCTTGGACTCTAAGTCAAGATAGTTCGCCGGCTCGTCCATGACAATCAACTGAGGCCGGTCAAGAATGCCCAAGCACAACATGAGCTTGCGCAGTTCGCCCGGAGACGGCGCTTCGTTAGAAAGCAGCTTATCCGGATCGGCGTTGAGCTGGGCGAAGGCGGCCAGCACCTGCGAGCGTTCCTTACCCTGCAATGCGGCGAGTCGTCTCATGGTTTGAGAAAGCGCGGCTTCTCCCGTTTGCTGCTGGACGATCAGATGCGGCAAGTCTTCCGGCATGCTGTCCAGCAATGCGTTCATCACGGTTGTTTTGCCGAGTCCGTTGGCACCGGTCAGTCCGATATGGTCTTGCTGTCCGATGCTGAGTTTTGGTATGGCGACGCCTGGCATCCGTGGTTTTTCACCACTCATCCCTGGATTATGCGCGACCTTCCATTGATGTCCGTCGGCATGCAGTATGGATTGTGTTGGCGTTCTCGCGGCATCGTTCGAGCTGGTCATCCTGCCGCTGCCGAATATGATAATACCTTCCGTGAGATGCAGGAGCTCCTTTCTGTTGCTTGGCCGTATGTCGATCCAGATGTCGCCGTCGTAGCGTTTGGCCGCTACGGTTAGTGAATCTAGTGTGCGCTGTGCTCGTTCAAGACGCTTGTTCATTTGTCGGTATGCGGCGCCCGAAGCGGTATCGGTCTGTTTTTCGATCCATTTGTGGTGATCGAGGGCGCTGTGATCTTTGCGGTCGATTTTCCACTCCCGTTTGCACGAGATGTCGCATGGCGAAGGTTTTCTGGAGATTCTCCTGTCCCACACGGGAAAGGGTCTCTATCTTATGGACGAACCCGAATCCGCGCTCTCGACACAGCGGCAATTGACTCTGCTGGAGCACATGTACCGAATGGCAAACGACGGATCGCAATTCATCATCGCAACCCATTCGCCGATTCTGCTCGGTCTGCCGGATGCGGAAATCCTGTCATTCGACGAAAACGGCGTCCATCCCTGCGATTATGAGGATACGGACAGCTATCAAATCACCAGGGTCTTCATCAACCACCGCGAATCACTGCTCCGGCATCTGCTTGGAAATGAAACGTGAGATGAGGTGAAACGGTTGCGGGTGTTCGCTATGATGTTCGATTGGCGTTTGAAGGAACACGAAAGACTAGAGGTATCACGGCATGGCGATTGAGGCGCAGGGACTTGAGATTCAGATCGGTGCGCGCACGTTGCTGCATCCCACCAACTTCCACGTTGCCAAGGGGGACAAGATCGGTCTGGTCGGACGCAATGGAGCAGGCAAGACCACGCTGACCCGTGTGATCACCGGCGATATGCTGCCGACCGCCGGCAAGGTACGTGTCTCCGGCAAACTCGGCTATTTGCCACAGGACACGCATGCCGCCGACCCGGAGCAGACCGCACTGGACCGCATGATGAGCGCGCGAGACATCGCCAGCATCATCAAACGCATACGCAAGGCCGAAAAGGACATGACCGATCCGGATCCGGATGTCATGACCAAGGCGATGAACCGCTACGACAAGGCCATGCAGGATTTCGAAAAGGCCGGAGGCTATGCCGCACAGTCCGAAGCGACCGCGATGGCGGCCAGTCTCGGCCTGCCGCAGGACGTGATGGGCCAGCAGTTGGGTACGCTTTCCGGCGGTCAACGCCGCCGTATCGAACTGGCGCGCATCCTGTTCTCCGATGCGGATACGCTGATCCTTGACGAGCCGACCAACCATTTGGACGCGGATTCCATCGAATGGCTGCGCGGCTATCTGAAAAAATACGAGGGCGGTTTCCTGGTCATCTCCCACTCCACCGAACTGCTTGACGAAGTGGTGAACAAGGTGTGGCATCTGGACGCACAGCTCGGCCAGATCGACATGTACTCGCTCGGCTGGAAGGCCTACCTGCACCAACGCGTGGTCGACGAGGAACGTCGCCGCCGCGAACGTGAAGTCGCAGAGAAGAAGGCCGAACGTCTGATGCAGCAGGGCATCCGCCTGCACGCGAAAGCCACCAAGGCCGTGGCCGCGCAGAACATGATGCGCCGCGCGGAGAAACTGCTGGAGAACACGTCCGAAGCACAGAAGAAGGAGAAGGTGGCGGACATCCGCTTCCCCGAGCCGGCACCTTGCGGACGTACGCCGATCATGGCGAAGGACATCTCCAAAGCGTATGGTTCGAACATCGTGTTCGCAGGCGTGAATCTGGCGATCGACAAAGGTTCACGTGTGGTGATTCTGGGCTATAACGGCGCGGGCAAGACCACCACGCTGCGTCTGCTCGCCCATCTGGAGGATCCCGACACCGGATCCGTGGAATATGGACATGGCTGCAAAATCGGCTATTTCGCACAGGAACACGACACATTGGACCTTGACGCCACCGTGTTGCAGAATCTGATTCACGTGGCACCGGAACTTGACGACACACAGGCACGTTCCATCCTTGGGTCGTTCCTGTTCTCCGGCGATGACGCGCTGAAACCGGCACGAGTGCTTTCCGGCGGCGAGAAGACCCGTCTGGCGTTGGCCACGCTGGTGACGAGCCGCGCGAACGTGCTACTGCTTGATGAACCGACCAACAATCTGGATCCGGCGTCCCGCGACGAGATTCTGAAGGCCATCGCCAAATACGAGGGCGCGATTGTGCTGGTCACCCACGACGAGGGCGCGGTCGAGGCGTTGAATCCGGAACGCGTGCTGCTCATGCCCGACGGCGACGAGGACCTGTGGAACGACTCCTACCTGGATCTGGTGGCCGAGGAATAATCCCACTTCCACCATTTCCGACACGCATATGGGAAAGCCCGGACGAATCAGATCGTCCGGGCTTTCCCATATTGAACGGTTCCTGTTACGCGGGAACCGGTTACGCGTGCACGTGTTTGGCGCTGTAGATGTCCGGCTCGACGTAGATCTCGAAATTGTACCAGGGCAACGCGGTGCGCACGGCCTTCTCGATCTTGTCGACGGTTTCCACGTCATAGTCGCGGTCGAGCTTGCTGGTCTGCACTTTGACGCACAGGAGGATGTCGTCCTCCGACATGTGCACGGTCTGCATGTTCAGCAATCGTTCGACGCCCGGCGTGGTGGTAACCGCCTCGACGATCTTCCCGCGCGTATCGGAATCCACGGCTTCGCCGATCAGCAGCGAACCGGATTTGAACGCCAGTAGAAGCGAACCGACGATCAGGACCAGACCGACCATAAGACCGCCCAACGCGTCGAACACCTCGTCGTCGAGCGCGATAGCAAGACCGATGCCGAGGCCTGCGAACGCCAGGCCGATCAAAGCGAGCGTGTCCTCCATGATCACCGAAGCCAATTCGGCGGACTTGGTGCGCCTCCAGAAACGGAACACGCCCATACGCGGCGTGTTCGTGCGTTCCATACGCTCGTTGGCCTCCTTGATGCTCTGGTGCAGGCCGAATCCTTCCAGGCATGCGCTGATGACGACCACGATGAACGCGACAAGCAGTTCCATCCTGTTCACGTCACGCAATGCCGGATCGGCGCTGATCGCGACAAGCTTCTTCACCGCTTCGGACGTCGAGAAGAAACCGCCGACGAAGAACAGCAGCGTGGCCACGACGAACGAGGCGAGATACTTCGCACGGTACAGGCCGAACGGATGGTCGCCGTCCGTCTTGCGCTTGGAGAAACGTCCACCCACCATCAATACGATTTCGTTGGAGCAATCCGCGATGGAATGTACCGACTCGGAAAGCATGGCGGACGATCCGGTGAAGAACGCCGCGAGCAGCTTCGCGATGGCGACACCAATGTTCGCACCCAACGCCGCCTTGACGGCCGCGCCCTGATGTTCGGCTTCCCGCACCTCCCCCATGTTGTTCGTGGTCGTACTGTCGCCTGCGGGATCGCGCGATTCGCTCATTGCCTTCCATTCTCGAATGTGTAACGGATAACATCATCCATTCAAGCACGAATACTGGCCGAGAAGCCGTGTGCGCCCGTGTTTCGGGACGTGCGTGTAACCTTCACTAGGTATTTGTCGCTTTCCCAAAAAAAGGGGTATTCAATGGTATACTCGCATAACGCGCCGTTCCGCGCCGACGTGGTCGGCTCCTATCTCCGCCCGGCCGAGCTCAAGGCCGCGCGTGAGGATTTCGCCGCCGGCAAAATCGATGCCGCAGCGCTCAAGGCGGTCGAGGACAAGGCCATCACCGAACTCGTCGCCAAGCAGAAGGCCGCCGGCCTGCATGTGATCACCGACGGCGAATTCCGCCGCGGCTGGTGGCATTTCGACTTCATGTGGGGCTTCAACGGCGTGGACCATGCCGCCGCAGCCCACCGCGTCGCCTTCCACGACGAGGTGACCCCGGCCGACACCGCCACCGTGACCGGAAGAATCTCCGGCGAGAACCATCCGTTCGTCGAACATTTCAAGTTCGTCAAGCAGTTCGAGGACGAGAACACCGTGGCCCGCCAGACCATGCCCTCCCCCGCGCAGACCCGCTTCGTGCTCACCGGCAACGCGGCCGCCTACCCGTATGACGAGTTCTACAAGAACGACGACGAGCTGACCGCCGACATCGTCGCCGCCTACCGCCAAGTCATCGCCGACCTGTATGCCGCCGGCTGCCGCAACGTGCAGTTCGACGACTGCACCTGGACCCGCCTGTGCGATGCGAGCGTACGCGAACGTCTCGGCTGGAGCGACGAGGACGCGCTACGCCTGCAGCAGGAGAACCTCGACGTCATCAACGCCGTGATCTCCGACCAGCCGGACGACCTGGTCATCAACACCCACGTGTGCCGCGGCAACTTCCACTCCACCTGGCTTTCCTCCGGAGGTTACGCGCCGGTCGCGGCCAAACTGTTCGGCGAGGAGAACGTGGACGCCTACTACCTCGAGTTCGACGACGACCGTTCCGGCGATTTCGCGCCGCTCGCCGAAGTCTCCGGCGACAAGAAGGTCGTGCTCGGCCTGATCACCTCCAAGAAGCCCGACCTTGAGGATCCGGACACCATCAAGGCCCGCATCCAGGAAGCCGCCCAGTACATTCCGCTCGACCGCCTGTGCCTGTCCACCCAGTGCGGCTTCGCCTCCACCCAGGAAGGCAACAAGCTCACCGAAGACCAGCAGTGGGCCAAGATCGCACTCGTCCAATCCATCGCCAAGGACGTGTGGGGCGAGTAAACACAGCACGCCATCCACAATCAGCTATAAGGAAGGGCTATCCGTCTTGTTCGGCGGATAGCCCTTTGTTTGTTTGCCGGCGTTTTTAACGGGCAGGTCAGCCCTTCACAGCCTCATCGATGCAACGAATCGCGTTCAACGTACGCGGATAGCCGATATACGGCATGCACTGCGAGACCACCGCGATTAGAAACGCCTTCTCATTGCCAACGACCATATTCGCCTTGGCATGCGCCGTAAGCTGCGGTTCGCAACCACCCTGCGCGGCCAGGAAACACAACGTGACCATTTCGCGCTCGCGGGTGTCGAGTCCGCCGCGAGTGTAGTAGTCGCCGAAGCAGTTGTCGGCCAGCCACTTGTTGATGTGCCGGGTCTCCTCCGGTCCGGATTGCGCGAATCCGCGCATGTTCTCGCCGAAGATCTCGACCTGCTTGTCCTCTCCGGCCTGCGCGCGGGTCTCCGACGTGGTCGTGCCCTGCGGCTCCAGCGGCAGATGCACGTTCGCGGCTCCAAGGAAAACGTTGAGCTTCTTCAGGAACGGCAGGGTTCTCCCGAATCCGCAGTATGCGGTGGCTTGGTAGATCATCTCCTTGATGGCCACGGACGTCAGTCCTGTCTCGTAGGCGACCGGCAGCATCATTTCGAACGCGTCGAGACCCTGGCAGCCGACCAGAGCCGCGAGGATCGCCAGGGAGCGGGTCTGGTCGTCCAGATCGGGATGGTTCGCGCCCGGCTCGTTCACCACTTCCCCGTAAGCGAAGTCGGAAAACAGCTTGACATATTCCGGATCGGTCTGCGACAGCGTCCTGTCGTTGTTCCAGAACGCGTTCATCTTCCTATGCAGTTCCTCGAACATGGCTTCCTTTCCATTCGATGTCTTCGCGCCGCATGCCGCGTTCATTCTATCGTCGGAAATGTTGCGTGCGGATAGCGGCCATCGTCGTCTGAATGTTCAGCGTGCGATCGCGCCCTTGCCGGGCTGTTTCTTGACGTTTTCGATGACGTCTTTGTTTTCCTCGAGAATTCGGTTGGCCTCATCCTCGTGTCCTTCGGCGATGGCGCGCCAATAGAGCGATTTGAGCGACACGTACGCCTGCTGGATGCGCAGGGCCTCGGCGTTCGCGGCCAGACGCAGCGATTGCGCGTCGAGCAGTTCGATCTGCCGTCGGGCGCCTTCCGGACCGTCGAAACGGTTCTTCAGGTATTCGCGCATCGATTCAAGCGGCATGCCCGTCGCCGCCAGGCATGCGATGGTGGTCAGCGATTCGATGTCCTTGTCCGAATAGACTCGGTGGCCTGAACTCGGATCGCGGGCGATCGGATCGATGATGCCGATCTGCTCGTAATAACGCAACGTCGATTCGGGCAGTCCGGAAATCATGGACGCCTCACGGATCGAGTGCCAGGTGGTCGTCGTATTGCTCATACCCCGCACTCTAAAAACTTAAAGTGCTCGAAGTCCATATTCCGGCGTGTCGTATTGGTCCGACGTCAAACGGCATTGAGCGGGCAATGGAAGAGCCGGTATCCGAAAAGTGGATCTGTCGCACGACTCCATTTTTATGTCCGTTTCGGCAATCGTGCGGCTTTTTCGTCCGTCTGTATGGGAACCGACGGACGAAAAAGCCCACGCATGCTCAGGCGGCGGTGATCAGCTCCGAGGAATCCATGTCGAAATCGGCCATCGCGTAGGAGCGGATGGCGGGATCATCATACGTGTTCATGTAGTACGTGTTGGTCTTGGACGAATATCCGCTGGTGAACAGCGTGCGTTCGAACTGGCCGTTGCTCATCTTCGCCATGCCGTCAACCATCTGCACGGAACCAAGGGTGTGGAACAGGCGAGACACGTTGGCCGCCTCGCCTTCCTGCTGCGGATAATGCGTGTTGGCATAAGCCACACGCACGAAACGCGACGGGGAGCTCACATCGCCCGGAATGCCATGCATGCTCACACCCGCGCCCCAAGCGGACAGGGACGCCTTGCCCCACGTGGCCGGCTCGGCCATCTCGTTGCCGACGCACATGTAGTTGCGCAGATTCTCCATATGGAAGCCAAACGTCGGCTGGTTGGTCAGCACGTCTACGTCGTCATGGTGCACATGCATGCCGTCCGCCATCTGTTCGACGACGATGCTGCGCTCGCTGTCGCCGATGATCCAATGCAGCAGCGACTCCTGCTGGCCGGGCACGATCTGGGAGACGAGGGTCACGTTCTTCAACGCCTCCTCGACTTCGTCGACGGAATCGAAATTGCGTGCCACCCACAGCGGGAATTCGAAGGTCGCGACGTTGTCGGTGCCTTCGACCGGCTCATGCACGAACTCCGCGTAGCCGGGGAAATTCAATCCCGCGATGGCCAGACCATGCTCGTTGGCGCAGTCGAAATACATCGGACGGTCGGCCATGACCACGCCCACGCCGATCACCGCGTTCGGCGTGGCTTTGCCGCTCGCGCCGAACACGTTGTCGTAGTGGTAGCCGCGTGGAGTGGCCAGGATGCTTTCGCCGTATGAGAAGCTCCAGTCGAGGTTGCGGCCGAAATACATGTTTCCCTCTTCGTCGGAGAAACGAACGCCAGTGCACATGATGGACTTCCTTCCTTTGTTTGATTGACCCGATGCGTTCATCATACGCATGGACGGCTGGACGAACCACGGCTTCCGCCGACGGATAAACATGAAGGGTGGCCAAAAATGCCAAGAGTCGTTGAAAATGAAAAAATCCCCTTGTTTCCAAGGGGATTTTTTGAATGGCTCCTGCGACTGGGCTTGAACCAGTGACCGTCCGATTAACAGTCGGATGCTCTGCCAACTGAGCTACGCAGGAATGCGCTGTGCACAAGACATGAATCATACGCGGTAAAACGCAAAATGCAAATCCCGCGCGTGTCTCCCCTGCTGCGGCGGGACTACCGTCACATGCTGATCTTCGTCAACGGCATGGCGGAATCGATTGCGAAATCCGGTTCGGACGGTTTCACGCCGCTCTCCACCAGGTTCACGCCCAGCATGGCCACCATAGCGCCATTATCGGTGCACAGTTTGATTTGCGGGATACGCACTTCGACGCCATGCTTGGCTCCGACCTCCAACAGTTTGGCGCGCAGTTGGGAGTTCGCGGAGAAGCCGCCGCCAACGATCAGGGTCTTCGAACCGTACTGCTCGCAACCGCGCATCGCCTTCCTGGCGAGCACCGTCGCGACGGAATCGGCCAGCGACGCGCACACGTCGTCGATGGGAATCTCATTGCCTTCCGCCTGCTGCTGTTCGATCCAACGCGCCACGGCCGTCTTCACGCCGGAGAAACTGAAATCGTACGGATGCTGCTGCCCCGCCTTGCCTTGTGTAAGGCCCTGAGGCACTTTGATGGCATGTGGGTTGCCCAGCTGCGCGTGACGGTCGATGTGCGGGCCGCCGGGATACGGGAAACCAAGCAGACGCGCCACCTTGTCGAAGCATTCGCCGGCAGCGTCGTCGAGCGTGGTGCCGACCACGTCGATATGCCGCGCCACGTCTTCGACATGCAGCAGCGAAGTGTGCCCGCCCGACACAATCAACGCAAGCGTGTCCTTGGGGAACGGTCCGAACTGCAGCTGCGTCACCGCGATATGTCCGATGACGTGGTTGATGCCGTAGATCGGCTTGTTCGCGGCCCATGCCAACGATTTCGCGCCGGACACGCCGACCGCGAGACAGCCGGCGAGGCCGGGTCCCGCGGATACGGCGATCGCGTCGACGTCGGACAGCGTCATGTTCGCGTCGGCCAGAGCTTTGGAGACGCATGGCACGAACGCTTCGGCGTGCGCGCGAGAGGCGATTTCGGGAATCACGCCGCCGTAGCGGGCGTGCTCGTCCATGGAGGACGCGACCACGTTGGAAATGAGGGTGCGTCCCTGTACCACGGCCGCCGCCGTTTCGTCACAGGTCGATTCGATGCCGAGTACGATTGGTTCGCTCATTGCTGCTCCGTTGTGTGTGTTGCTGAAGTGTGCTCTGTATCCGCTGTTGCGCTGAAGCCGACGACGCGCGGCTCCAAGTCGAGGCTCATGGTGTACGCGTCGATGCCTTCTGGCTGGTAGTAGCGTTTGCGCAATCCCATCCGCGTGAAGCCGAACCTTTCGTACAACGCCAATGCCGGCACGTTGTCGACGCGGACTTCCAGAAGCATGCGTTTGGCGCCCTGCCGACGCGCCGAGACGATCAGTGTTTCGAGAAGCGCCGCCGCTATCCCCTGCCGTTGGTATGGTCTGCCGACGCCGATCGTCATGATTTCCGCGTCGTCGCCGTCGTACCAGTAGCCTGCGTAGCCTCGGACGACGGGATCCGCCGTCTGTACGGCATCGCCTTCAATGTCGAGCAGATACGTGCGTGCCGGAGCGTGGAATTCCTGCCGTACGGACTGTTCGCTCCACGCGCCGCGGCCGAACAGGTCCTTTTCCAATGCGGCGATCTGTCCGACGGCGGTGTCTTCCGGAATCTGGGAATGGTCGACAATCATGGGCGTGCCGTCACTCCGTTCGTTCGGCGCCGGCATGGTTGAGCACATGCTTGAGCGGGTTGGGCACTGACACGTCCGGACGACGCAGATATAACGGTTCGACGGGGGTCGGTTCTGCCAACGCCTGTTCGCTGGTGGTGAAGGCCGCGAATCGCGCCAATCCTTCCGCGCCTTCGTCGAGCAGAGCATGGTCGTCGACTTCGCCGAGGGAGGCAATCGCATTCCACGACTGCGCGTATTTGACCGCACCATGGCCGATGACGTCGACGACGTACGGCTTGCCCGTGTCGGCGAGCTTCGTAAGAACGTCATTGACGCGCATCGTGATGGAATCCGGATAGTCGATGTCCATGTCGATCAACGTTATGGGCGATTGTCCGACGCCGTCCGCAACGGTGCCGCCGTCATACAGCGCGAAATACAGTTGCCGGCGACGCGCGTCGTTGACGGCAAGCGTCAGATGGCGGCGATCGTCCGTAGCTTGAGTATGTGCCAGGCATTGCGGCGCGAGCACGTCCTGTCCGACCAGTTGCGCGCCTGTGGCGAAGGCCAATGCCTTGGCCGCGACGATGCCGGCGCGCAGGCCGGTGAATGGCGCCGGTCCGACGCCGACGACGATGCGGGTGATGTCCGACGCCTGCAGTCCAGCCTGTTCGACGGCTTGCGCGATGTTCACCTGCAGTTTCTCGACATGGGTGCGCGAATCCGTTTCGACGATGGGTTCATGTCCGACCACGCCTACGGTCGAACCATATGAGGTGTCAATCACCAGTGTCTGCATATGCTTGAAAACTCCTTGTGCCAAACTGCCAACCACTGTACAACCGGCGCTGGAAGCCACGGCATGCGGTGCGGTCGGCCACGTCGGATGCGTCTTAGACAGGGTCAGCGTTTTCCCGCGGTGAAATCGAACGAATCCCAGGCAGCGCCCACCGGCACCAACGTCACCGTGCGTGCGCCCGCGCTGGTCAGCTCGCCGTCCGCGGTCACGGCGGGCGCGTCAAGCGGACGGTCGATGTGGATTTCAAGCCGTTCCGGAGCCAATGCGGCGGCCATCTGCTCGCCCCATTCCATCAGGATGACGGTATGCTCGCCCGGATCCTCCAATTCCTCGTCCAAGCCGAGCGATTCCAATTCGTCCAATAGCCGTCCGACCGTGTCCTGTCCGGGCGCGTAGGCGTTGCCGCCGAGCCTGTAGGCGTCGACGTGCACCAGATGCGCCGGCGAACCGTCCGCGAACCGTCCCTCAAGCTCGCGTGCGATGGTGAAGGTCGGCGAGACGATGGGCTCTCCGATGCCAAGTCCCGCGCCGAACCCTTGCGCGAACGTGGTCTTGCCGGCGCCAAGCGGACCGGACAGCAACAGCACGTCGCCTCCACGGGCAAGCTTCGCCAAACGCTCCCCCAACGCCTGCATGTCCTCGCCGGTGGCGGCTGTGATGGTAATGGTGTTGCTCATGCGGCACGTCCTTTGCGGCTGATCAGTTCGATGGACCGTTCCAAAGCATAGACCGGGTCCGAGCCATTGGTTTTGCTTTGCTCGTCGGCCCATGCGAGCATCTGGATGCATGCGCTCATGCCGCTTGACGTCCATCCGGATAGTTGCCGGGTCGCGTTCTTCAACACCCAGGGGTTCGTTTTCGCCTCGGCCGTGGAAATGGTGCCCGCACGCACCGCCGACGCCTTCGCCATCGTCCGCAGCTTCATGGCCAGCGCGCCGATAAGCGCGATCGGAGCGGTGCCCTGTTCCACGGACGATCGCATGGCGATGATCGCGTCCGCCGTACGTCCCGACAACGCGAGGTCGGCGACACGGAAGCCATCCACCTGCGGATTGGAGGTGAGATATTGGTTGACGCGGTCGAGCGTCATGGGATTGTCGTCGAAATCGAAGCATAACTGGCCGACCATGGCCGCAAGCTCGCCGGTCCTATCCCCCAACACGGCCACGAGTTGCTGCGCGGCCATCGGCTCGACGCGGCGTTTGCGCCGTTCGAAGCATTGCATGACGAAGTTGAGTTTGGCCTCGGGCTTCTTCAGGTCGGCGACAGCGTCCTTGTACGCTCCGGCCTTGGTGAGCTGCTCCACCAGACGTTTGCCCTTCACACCGCCCTCATGCTGGCAGATGACGATGCACGCGTCCGCCGGCTCCTTGCACGCCTGTCTGCAGTAAGAGACCATGGCGTCGCCCAGTTTTTCGTCCGCGTTCTGCAGGTTGGTGACGATGACGATGGCGCGATCCGCAAGCAATGATGGGCTTACCGCTTCGTCGAAGGTGTAATGGTCGGCGTTTGCCGCGTCGAGTTCGATGGTTTCCGCGTCGGGATACCGGCGTTGCGCCTCGTGTTTGAGGTCGCGCACCGTCTGGTCGTTCAGGTACGAGTCGCCTCCGTACACGAGGTGGAAGGGCGTGGTGGCTGCGGATGGTTTCGGCATACCATTCAATCTCGCTGTATCGGTGGACAAAACCGGCATGGCCTATTCCTCCCATTGCAGTTCGCGCAATGCCTTCCGAGTACGTTCCATCCACATGCGCAGCCGTTCCACAGGGTTGGCTATCAGACGTTTTCCGGGCAGATCGGGTTCCTGGACCATCATTTGTCCAAACAGCCGGTGCGTCATGATCGCGGCGGCCGCGCAGGCGGCTTCCACCACGCAGACGAGGACCGCTCCCCCGACGCCTCCGGCCCACGGTATCGTGGCCTGGTTGCCGGAACCCAGTTCAAGGGCGGTCAGTTCCATGACCGCGGTGCCCCAGGAGGCCGCACGGGCCAGTTGCAGGCCGAGCCACGGAATCAGCCATGAGACGGCAAGACTGGCCAGGCCGGCCAATGTGGCGAAACCCACGAACGGCGCCACCATCAGATTCGCCGGTATGGAGAACACCGGCAGTTCCGGTTCGATGAGCACCTGGATCGGCAGGGTGAACACTTGCGCCGCTATGGTCATGGACAGAGCCTCGGCCACGAACCGTGGCAGGACCGGTTCCATCCATGCGTTGAGGGTGTCGGCGAACAGCACGATGCCGAGCACCGCGGCGCAGGACAGGGCGAATCCGAAGCTTTGCGACATGTGCGGGCATGCCATCAGCATAGCCAATGTGGTCCAGCTCAACGACGCCATCGCCTGGCCTCGTCTGCCGATGAACAGGCATGCCGCGCCGGACAATCCCATCAAAAGCGCGCGGGATACCGAATCCGACGGAAACACGCATGCCGACAGCATGATGTACGACATGGCGACCAGCAGTGCGGTGAATCGTCGCGGCAGAAGGAAGAACGAGCAGACGGAACGCACCAATGCGGCGGTCACGGCCAGATGGCCGCCGCTGACCGCCATGAGATGCACGATTCCGGACCTTTGGAACGCGTCCTCCACCTGTGCGGCGTATGTGGAATCGATGTCGGTGCCATCGCCTTCGGCCGGCACATAGTCCTGTCCGAGAACACCCAATGTCAGTCCGGGGACGAGCACTTTCCCTTGGTCGGAAAGACGTGCGGTTTGGACGAAGAACGCCTCCTGCATCATGCCGATGGCGCGCATCGGCAGGTTTGGCGGCCTGACGTGTTCGACTGTCGTGACGTCGGTCAGCCACAACGGCATGGCACCGTATCGCGCTTTGGAGATGCGGCCCGCGATCTTGTAGGTGCCGTCCTGTTTGAGTTTGCCGCATTCAGGCCGGTCCGCGTATATACGCGCTCGTGCCGAACTGGTTTGCCGTACGCCGTCGATGGTGACCGATGTGATGCGCGCGTCGGCACGGCAGTCGTTCGACCGTCTGTCGGAGATGACGGTCGGCGAGGTGGCGCGCGCCGTGACGACGACGGAAGCGTCGCCTTCCGCGGCCGCCCGAGAAGCCGGGTCGCGCCATTGCAGCAAATCATAGGTCAACGCGCTTGCCGCGCAAACCATCGCAGCGATCGCGCAGACCGTGACGCTCGCATGCCAGAGCGTTATCCGTCGTCGAACGGACGCCGGCAATCGTGGGAAGGGCAGTCCCGCCAGGACCGCCAGCGGTATCATGCAGGTGAGAACGGCCGGCAAAGCGCCGAGCATGCCGTCATGCGACATGCAATATGCGAAGCCGGCGTGCGCGGCCAGACTGGCCGCCCAACCGCATATTGCGGCCGGCAGCAGTCTCCAGTCTCGGCTCCCGCGCTCCCTGGTCAGCCAATCGCGTGTGCCCGTCATCTCACGCACACTTGGTCACGGAACTTCGCCAGAGTCTTCGAACCGATGCCCTTGACTTCCAGAAGCTGGTCGACGTTGTCGAACCGTCCTATCTGCGTTCGATAGTCGAGGATGCGCTGCGCGGTGACCGGTCCGACGCCTTTGAGGGTCTGCAATTCGCCTAGGTCTGCGGTGTTGAGGTCAAGCTGGTTCGATTGCTGCGCTCCGTCTTGCCCGTCATGGCTGTCCGGTGTGGACGCGTCCTGCGTCGGCCCGTTTTCTTGCGGTGCCGGCGTTTGTTCCGTTTGCGGGGCCTGTTGCGGCTGCTGTTGGGCCTGTGAGCGTATCTGCGACCGTGAATGCTGCAGTTCGCTGTAGTGGATCGTCTGTTGGACGAGCATGGTCAGGCTCGCGCACAGCGCGCACGACAAAGTGAGGATCGCCATGAGCGCGTGGAACGGGCGGAACGCCAATCGTGGCCTGTCGCGTTTCGGCCGCTCCCCCTCGTCGGGTTTGTCCGTCGGCCGGACGCCGGCGAGCTCCGCCAATGTCGGTTTCGCGTCATGCGTCTTCCGCTGCGGCATCGGTCGTGCGGGTTCGTGTGATGCGGACGGTTCGTCCGATTGCGCCTCCATGGCCGTAAGGCTGTTGGGTCGGGACGGTTTTTCGGGCATGCCCAATCCCCGCAGCCGCTTCGTGGCGGCCGGCATGCCAGTGCCGCCGTCCGCCGTGTGGATGGCACAGATGGGGTGAGTGCCGCAAAATGCAAATATGCCCATGCATCCAACATTGGAGGATGCATGGGCATACTGTCCAGCCGAAACGGCTCCTGTGGTCGGAGAACGCGGGTTATCCACATTCCTGGCGTGTCGCCATGGTGCGGAAGAACCCGCGTCCTCTTATGCGGGCCGTCTCGTCAGAAGATCATTCCGCGGGAACGATGGAGACGATCTTCGGAGCCTTGACGATGACCTTGCGTGGCTCCTTGCCGCCCAGTCGGTCGGCGACGGCTTCGAGCGCCATCTTCTCCAGCTCCTTCGGATCGATGTCCGGGGAGACCTCGAGCTTGGCGCGCACCTTGCCCTTGATCTGCACGACCGCGGTGACGGAATCCTGTCCGACGTAACGTTCGTCGGCCTTCGGCCAGTCGGCGTGCGCCAGGGATTCGGTGTGGCCGAGCTTGCTCCACAGTTCCTCGCAGATGTGCGGGGCGATCGGAGAGAGCATCAGGATCAGCGGTTCGACGGCGGCGCGCGGCACGGCGTCGAGGCTGGTCAGATGGTTGTTGAGCACGATGAGCTTGGCGATGGCCGTGTTCGGACGCATGGCCTCCATCTCGACGGTCACGTCGGCGATCGTGTTGTTAAGCAGCTTCAGCGTCTTCGTGTCAAGCTCGCCGTCGGTGACGCGCACCTCGCCGGTGGTCTCGTCGATGACGTTACGCCACAGGCGCTGCAGGAAACGCATGGAGCCGACCACGTTGCGGGTGTTCCATGGACGGGATTCGGCCAGCGGGCCCATGCCCATCTCGTACAGGCGGAAGGTGTCCGCGCCGTAGTTCTCATACATGTCGTCAGGCGTGATGATGTTCTTCAGGCTCTTGCCCATCTTGCCGAACTCGCGGTTGGCATGCTGGCCGTTCCATGTGAACGTCGGCTCGCCGTTGGCGTCGGCGGGACCTTCCACCACTTCGGCGGCCGGCACGTACTGGCCGCGGTCGTCGGTGTAGGCGTATGCCTGGATCATGCCCTGGTTGAACAGCTTGTGGAACGGTTCCATGGAGTCGACGTAGCCGAGGTCGAACAGCACCTTGTGCCAGAAGCGGGAGTACAGCAGGTGCAGCACGGCGTGTTCGACGCCGCCGATGTACAAGTCCACGCCGCCGGACTTGCCGGCGGTCTTGTTGTGGTCCGGACCCATCCAGTAGTCGAACTCGTCCTTCTCCACCATGTGCTTGGTGTCGGTCGGGTCGAGGTAACGCATGTAGTACCAGCAGGAGCCGGCCCAGTTCGGCATGGTGTTGGTGTCGCGGTAGTAGGTCTTCTTGCCGTCGCCCAGGTCGAGCTCGACCTTGACCCAGTCCTCGTTGCGGCTCAGCGGAGCCTCCGGGTCGGATTCGGCGTCCTCCGGGTCGAAGGTCTTCGGACTGTAGTCCGGCACGTCCGGCAGGTTGATCGGCAGCTGCTCGTCGGGAAGCAGGTGCGGAGTGCCGTCCTCGCCGTAGACGATCGGGAACGGCTCGCCCCAGTAGCGCTGGCGGCTGAACAGCCAGTCGCGTAGACGGTAGCTGACGGTGCCCTTGCCGACGCCGGCGGATTCGAGCCAGGCGTTGACCTTGTCGATGGCCTCGTCCACGCGCAGGCCGTCGAGGCTTAGGGAATCGCCCTTGGCCTTGGTCGCGTCGATGGAGGAGTTGATGACGATGCCGTCATGGGAGACGAACGGCGCCTTGCCCTCATAGTTGGCGAGGTCGTCGCCGGATTCCGGCAGCGGCTTGACGGTGTAGATGACCGGCAGGCCGAACTTGACGGCGAAATCGTAATCGCGCTGATCGCCGCCCGGCACTGCCATGATCGCGCCGGTGCCGTAGTCCATGAGCACATAGTCGGCGGTGAACAGCGGCAGCTTAGCGCCGGTGATCGGGTTGATGGCGTACAGGCCGGTGAACAGGCCGGTCTTCTCGCCCGCCTCGTCCACGCGGTCCTTGGCGGTCTTGGCTTCGGCGGCCAGACGGTACGCCTTCACGGCCTCGACCGGGGTGGCGTAGCCGCCCTTCCAATCCTCGGGGGTTTCCGCCGGCCATTCGGCAGGCACGTCCTCAAGCAGGTGGTGTTCCGGGGAGACGACTGCGAAGGTGGTGCCGAAGAGGGTGTCGGGACGGGTGGTGTAGATCTCCATGTCCTTGACGCCGTTCGGGGTCTCGACGTCGAAATGCACGGAAGCGCCGTGGGATTCGCCGATCCAGTTGCGCTGCATGAGCTTGACCTTCTCAGGCCAGTCGATGGTGTCGAGGTCTTCGATCAGACGGTGGCCGTATGCGGTGATGCGCATGGACCACTGACGCAGTTCGCGCTGGAACACCGGGAAGTTGCCGCGTTCGGACTTGCCTTCGGCGGTGACCTCCTCGTTGGCGAGCACGGTGCCCAGGCCTGGGCACCAGTTGACCGGGGACTTGGAAATGTAGGCCAGACGGAAGTCGTTGAGCACGTCGGCCTGCTCGGCTTCGCTCAGGTCGGCCCAGGCCTTGCCTTCGAAGCCCGGGATGGCGCGCTTGCCGGATTCGAACTGTTCGACGAGCGTGCTGATCGGGCGGGCGCAGCCCCTGGAGCCGGACGGGTTGGTGGCGTCCTCGTCGTACCAGGCGTCGTAGATGCGGGAGAAGATCCACTGGGTCCAACGCACGTAGCCGGGGTCGATGGTGGCGAAGGAACGACGGTTGTCGAAGCTCAGGCCCATGCGGTGCAGCTGGCGGCGCATGTTGGCGATGTTCTGTTCGGTGGTGATGCGCGGATGCTGGCCGGTCTGCACGGCATACTGCTCGGCCGGCAGGCCGAAGGCGTCGTAGCCCATGGCGTGCAGCACGTTCTCACCCTTCATGCGGTGGTAGCGGCTGACCACGTCGGTGGCGAGGTAGCCCAGCGGGTGGCCGACGTGCAGGCCCTTGCCGGACGGGTACGGGAACATGTCCATCGCGAAGTAGGACGGGCGGCCTTCTGCGTTATGGCCCTTGCCGTCCTTCAGGTCGCCGTTGACGTTGGCGGCCCAGAAGGTGCCTTCGTCATCCCAGATCTTCTGCCATTTCTCTTCGATGCCCTGCGCCAGCTTCGCGTTGTAGCGGAACGACGGTTCGGCGGATTCGTTCGGTTGCGCCTGCGCGCTTTTCTCAGTGTCACTCATAGTGCATGAAATTAGCCGCGCAACTGGACACTTCGCAAGGAATCAACCACTATTCAGGCACGTGCGCCGCCGTTATTTTTCCGATGCCGCGGACGCGCCGGAGGACGGGGCCTTGGCCGTTGCCTTCGGCGGATTCATGGACGCGTCGGGCGTGTATCCGATCGACTTGCCCATGTCGGCCGCGGCCTTCTGCCACGAGCCGTCCTTGACCATGGCGCGCAATGCGGCGTCGATTTGCCCGACCAGCTCGTCCTGTCCTGATTTGACGGCGATGCCGTAGGACCAGGTGGTGTCGGGAACGTCGACGATCTTCAGATGGTCGCCTGTGTTGTTCGACGCCAGTCCGGCCGAGATCGCGTCGTCGGCGGCGACGGCGTCGGCCTCGCCGATCATCAGCGCCGTCATGCATTGCGGATACGTGTCGCGTTCCGCCACCGTCGTGCGGGTGTTTTTCGTGCGGTTGCGGATGTTGTCGTCCGCCGCGCTTCCAGCGACCGCGCATACGGTTTTATCGGACAGGCTGTCGGTCCCGGTGATTTCGGATGCGCTGTCGGAGCGGACGAGCAGCGCCTCCCGGACCGTCAGATATGGTCCGGCGACGTCGGCCTCACCATCGTGGGTCCCGTCCATGGAGAAGGAATCCACGACCATGTCCACCGTGCCGTCGGTGAGCGCGGAGGCTCGCATGGCCGGGGACAGCTGTTTGAACACGATCTGCTTTTCCGCGTATCCGAGGGTTTTCGCCACGTATTTGGCCACGTCGATGTCGAAACCGGAGTATTCGCCTCCATGCAGGTATCCAAGCCCCGGCTGGTCGGCGGCCACTCCTATCGCGATTGTCGGCCCCTGCGCCGCGCCTTCGGTCACCACGGAAACCGATGTGCCGCACGCGCCGGCGCCGGCCGCAAGTAATGCCGCGCATGCCGCCGCGGCCACGTATCGCGCTTTTCCCATCATGGACGTCACTTGAACATGCGCGACCGGGTGAGGAACCAGGTGACGATCGCCGAAAGGACCAGTGAGATGCCGATGATCACCGCGAAGCCCCATGGCTTGTCCGTGAGGGGCATGCCGAGCATGCCTTCCTGGAAGTTCATGCCGTACATGGAGAAGATCAGGGTCGGAATCGACAGGGTGATGGAGATGATGGTGAAGATGCGCATCACGTTGTTCAGGTTGTTCGACACGATCGATGCGAACGCGTCGGTCATGTTGGCGAGAACGCCGCTGTAGATGTTGGCCATCTCGATTGCCTGCTTGTTTTCCGTGATGACGTCGTCGAGCAGGTCCTCATCCTCCGGATACTGCTTGAGCCTCGGCAGCGTGGTCAGCTTCTCCATGACGATTTCGTTCGATTTGAGGGATGTGGTGAAGTAGACCAATGTCTTGCTCAGTTCCAGCAGCATGAGGATCTCTCGGTTCTGCATGGAGTGGCGCAGCTTCAGTTCGAGCTTGTCGCTTTCGCGGTCGATGATGCGCAGGTAACGCAGGTACATGGTGGCGTTGCGGTACAGGATCTGCAGGATGAACCGGGTCTTCATGTATGTGTTGAAGCCGCGGATGGTGCCTTCCATGAACGGGTGCAGCACGGGCGTGTCCTGCATGCAGACGGTGATGATGGCGGACTGGGTGATGATGATCGACAACGGGATGGTCTCGTACCAGTCGCGGCCGCCGCGTTCCTCCACGGTAGGAATGTCCACGATGATCATCGTGTAGTCGTCCTCGACGTCGACGCGCGAGCGTTCCTCGTCATCCAGAGGGGCGCGCAGGTCGGCCAGGTCGATGCCGGTTTCCATGGACACGTTGGCGAGCTCCACGTCGGTGGGCGCCGAGAGACATAACCAGGAGCCGTTCTCCGGTTTTTGGATTTGCTCCACCTGGCCGTTAATCGTTCTGAACATTCTCAACATGTCTCTCACCCGCCTTTCGCGCTTTCCAACGTTCTATCGCTGTACGGAAGCCCGATCCGCATGCGGAACGATCGCCGGATTCCCGGCTCGCCGCATGGTCGGGCAAACAACCTCATTAAGGATAGTCCCACCGTGAGAATTTGCCGTACGGACGGCGGTGATTCCATCAAGAGTTCACTTTGGATGATGTTTTCGGCGCCGTGTATTGGATGCTTATTGGATGATCGGCTTCCACAGCGGCATGCCGGGCGCGCGCAACGATTCGGGACCGTTCTCCCAGTCGGCGAATGATGCGATGGCGGGGCCTTGGTTGAATTCCTCAAGCTTCCAAGTGGGACGGTCCGCGTTCCTGGGGTCGGTGTGCGGGGTCATGCGCGTCCAGAAGGCGTTGCGCATCGCGCCGACGTTGTTGAGATCGTCGGGGTCCATGTCGAGCAGCACCGCCACGGTGGCCACGATCCATGAGCCGTGGCCGACGAGAAGCAATGTGGTAGGCATTGTCTCGTCATGGTGTTTGGCGACGATGTCGCGCACGGCTTCCGCGCCGCGTCGGCCCGTATGGATGCGGCTTTCCACGCCATGCTTGGTTTCGCCTCCCGTGTGGGCGCGCCAGGAATGGTAGTCGTCGGCGTAATGCTCGCAGATCTCCTCGCGGGTCATGCCCTCCCATTCGCCGAAGCTGCGTTCGCGCAGACGCGGGTCGAGTTCCACGTCCAGCCCCATGAGGTCGGCGAAGGCGTGCGCGGTCTGCTGCGCGCGGAACAGATCCGATGAGACGACGAGCATGCGGCGGGCCGTGGCGGGCGCGTTGTTGATTTCGCTGATGTCTGCGAGATGCGCGCCTTCATACGTGGGTTGCGCGAGCTGGTCGTTATGTTCGGCGAGATGCGCGACTTTCGCCCAATAGTAGGTTTTGGCGAGTTCGTACGCGCTTTGGTCCGCCTGCCACCGTCCGACGATGTCGAGGGGAATGTCGATTTGTCCTTGCAGCCGTCTGGCGAGATTGTATGCGGTGCGTCCGTGGCGCAGGAACAGTACTTCGTCGATCATGGTTCTCGCTTTCTTGGTTTTCGCATCCGATCAGCGGATTGCCCGGAAGCCGACGGGAAACGGTAAAGAAAAAGGCTTCCGAATCTCTCCGGAAGCCTTCCAATCGTGGAGCTAAGGGGATTCGAACCCCTGACCCTCTCCATGCCATGGAGATGCGCTACCAGCTGCGCCATAGCCCCAATATCTGCTCTGCAAACCTTGTATAAGATACAACACAGAGCAGAATCATGCAATTCGCGGCGTGTCGGGCACGTGGTCGAGGAAAGCCCCGGACACATGCCTCATAGGCTATTTCGAAGTGTCCGTCCCATTGCCTGACGTGCCGGATGACGTGCCATTGGGATTCGAACCGTTCGGCGTCGGATTCTGGTTCGTGGATGCCGAACCATTCGGCGTGGTGGTCGTCCCCGTACCCGACTGTCCCGAATTGTTGGTGCCTGACGTCGATCCGTCGGATGGCGTAGTGGAGTCCGTGGACGAATCCGTCTTGTTCGAATCGTCTCCGGTGTCGGTGGACGAGTCCGAGCCGTCGGTGGACGTTCCGGTGCCGCCGGTTGTGGAATCCGTCTTCTTCCCGGTGTCCTTGCCGTTGTTCCTGTCGGAGTTCGTGGTGGAATCCTTATCGGTGTCCGTCGTGCCGGACTGGTTCTGCATATTGTCCTGCGTGCCGTTGTTTCCGCTGCCGTAGGTGGAATCGCCGGCATTGTCATCCGACGGCGTCTGCTTGCTGTTGACCATGTCACGCACCACGGTATCGGTTCCATGTCCGCCCGTGAACGCGAGGATCAGTCCGGCGCTCACGGCCACGCCGATAAGCGCGCTGACGATCGCGATGACGATCGGCGCACGCTTGCCATGCAGCCAAGCGTCAAACGACGCCCGGCGTCCAGCATGCTGGATACTTCCGCCGGCATTGTCCGGAAGCATGTTCGATTCGCGTCCTCCGGCCTGCGTGGAGGAAATGACACGGCCTGACGTTGCGGGCATCGCCGCGGTCGTATCCCCGTCCACGGACGTCATGACCGTGGTCTCATCGGATTCCTCCGCGGACAGCGTCTTGGTCTGCTCGCCCTCGGATTCGGCGGGAGCGATCACCGTGGTGGCGTCATCGCCGCTCTTGCCGGCACCGTCCGTACCGTCCTTGTCGTTGGTCACGAACGGTACGGCGTTTTGCAGCTTCTCCCCCGACGCCTTGAGCACGTTCTTGTACACCTGCGTCGCAACGGCCGAGACGATGGAACCGGCGGCGACGCCAATCACCGATCCCGCGATGCCGATTTTTGCGGACAGCAGGAACGAGGTCACCGCGGCAAGCGCGCCCGCGAAAATCGATGAAAACGATATGCCCTTGAAAAAATTCTTCACAGAGCATGACGGTAGCCGATTACGCTTTGAAAAAACTTGCGATTCTGTGAAAAGCTTGGAAAAAACTTGGGAACGGGACGCGCGTCATCCCCCGTTTTCGTCGGCGGCTATAGCTGCGGATGCTCCCACTGCTCGGTGTCGGCGATCGCCGGACCATGGTTGTAGTCGACCAGACGCCACCGCAGCGCGCCCTGTAGTTCCAACGGCGCCAGCCGCACCCAATGCGCGTTGCGCATCGACAGAATGTCGGCGAAATCGCCATGCACTTCGCTCAATCCCAGCAGCGTCTGCAACGTCTGCGAGATCCAGGCACCATGCGAGAACACGTACAGGTCGGTATCGGAGCCGGCCTTCGACGCCCAATCGTTCAACGCCTCGACGCCACGCCTGCCGACGTTCTGCTTCGGTTCTGCGCCATACTTGAGCTCGCCGCCGCGGAACTGGGCCCATGACAGATAATCCTCGGGGAACCGTTTGGCGAGCTCTTCGACGGCGATGCCTTCCCAATCGCCGAAGCTGCGTTCTCGCACACGGACGTCGGGATGCACGTCGAGTCCGAGCGGGTCGGCGAACGCGTGGGCGGTGGCGGCCGCGCGTTTGAGATCGGAGCAGACGACCAGCTGGCATGCCGCTTCGGGATGACGGTCCACGTACAGTTCACGCAATGCGGACGCGGTCTGGCGAACCTGCCACATACCCACTTCGTCGAGCGGAATGTCGATCTGTCCCTGCAGCCTGTGCTGCGCGTTGTATGCGGTGCGTCCGTGGCGCACCAGTGTGATGGAACGCACGTGTGGCGTCATGGTCTCATCATGGTCGAGTTCGACGTTTCTGGGCATGCCTCTCCCCTATCTGCCGGTTGTCTTTCCGATTTATTGCCTGTCTGCCGTCGTATTCGGATTGCTGGGACGGCGCATACCAAAACGTGCCTTCCGCAGGATTTTCGGGAAGGCACGTTTCGATGATGGATGAAAAATCACGCTTCGCTGGAAGCCGTCGGCTCCTGCTCGCCCTCGGCGTGTTCGAGCTGCAGATCGATGCTCGGGCAGTCCTTCCACAACCGTTCGAGACGGTAGTATTCGCGGGATTCCTGGTGCATGACGTGGATGACGAAATCACCGTAGTCGAGCAGCACCCACTGGCCTTCGGTCAGGCCTTCGCGGGAGCGCGGCTGGCGTTTGCCGGCCTTGAGGTACAGGTCCTTCTCGATTTCCTCGGCGACGGCGAGCACCTGGCGTTCGTTCGAGGCGCTGGCGATGAGCATCGCGTCGGTGATGGCCAATGGTTCGGTAACGTCGAACGCCACGATGTCGGTGGCCTTCATGCGGTCGGCCGCGGCTGCGGCGATGCGGATGGCGTCGATGGAATCTTGCAATGCAGGCATGTTCAGCGCTCCCATTCGGGCTTCCAGCCCTCTACTACGTGTTGCGTGTTTTCGGAATAGACCATGGAGTCGGACGGGACGTCGTGGCGGACCACGGAGCCGGCTCCGGTGGTGACGCCGTCGCCGACGGTGACGGGGGCGACGAACAGGTTGCCCGCGCCGACGTGCACGTTCGATCCGATGGTGGTGTGGTGCTTGTGCACGCCGTCATAGTTGGCGGTGATGGTGCCGCCGCCGATGTTGGTGTGCTCGCCCAGGTCGGCGTCGCCGACATAGCTCAGGTGCGGCACCTTCGTGCCGTTGCCGATGTGCGCCTTCTTCATTTCCACGAACGCGCCGGCCTTGCTTCCCTCGCCGAGCTCGTTGCCCGGACGCAGATACGTCCACGGGCCGATGTTGGCCGCGCGGCCGATGTGCGTCTCCTGCACGCGGGAGCGTTCCACATGCGCTTCGGCGTCGATGGTGGCGCCGATCAGCGTGGTGTACGGGCCGACTTCGGCGGCTTCGCCGATCACCGTATGGCCTTGGAGGAAGCAGCCGGGCAGGATCACCGCGTCGCGTGCGATCTGCACGTCGTCCTCGATCCACGTGGTGTCCGGGTCGAGGATGGTGACGCCTTCGCGCATCCAATGCTCGCACACGCGCTTGTTGTGCGCCTTGGCGAGCGCGGCGAGCTGCACGCGGTCGTTGACGCCTTCCACGCTTAGCGGGTCGGGGGCGGCGAAAGCGCCGACGGCTCCATTGGCTTTGGCGGCTTCGAGCGCGTCGGTCAGGTAGAATTCGCCCTGCGCGTTGTTGGATTTGAGGTTGGCGATGGCTTCGGCGAGCAGTTTGGCGTCGAACACGTATACGGAGGTGTTCACTTCGCGTACGGCGAGTTCGCTGCTGTTGGCGTCCTTTTGTTCGACGATGCGCAGCACGTTGCCTTCGCTGTCGCGGATGATGCGGCCGTAGCCGGTCGGATCGTCGAGGATGGTGGTGAGCACGGTCGCGCCGTTGCCGCTTTTCTCGTGGAAGGCGAGCAGCTGGTCGAGCGTGTCGGTGTCGAGCAGCGGCATGTCGGATGCGGCGATCAGCACGGCGCCGTCCAGATCGTCCTTCTGCGTGAGCTGCGCCATCGCGCATTGCACGGCGCGGCCGGTTCCGGGGATGTCGTCCTGTTCGACGATGGTGACGTGCTCGTTGTAGGAGCGTGCGGCTTCGGCGACGCGTTCGGCCTGGTAGTGGACCACCACGGCGAGCGTATCGGGGTCAAGGGCCGCCACGGAGTCCATGACACGGTTCAGGAACGTTTTGCCGGCCAAGGTGTGCAGCACCTTCGGTTTGTTGGAACGCATGCGGGTGCCTTCGCCCGCGGCAAGGATGATTGCGGCGCTCAGTGCCATCTTTCGCCTTCCGTTTTGCTGGTTTTCGCGGGAAACGTCCATTCCAGACGGATTAGTGGAGGACGCTTCGGATTTCAACGCAACCGTGATTGTATAAATAGGGTTCGGACAATGCCGCAGCCGTCGGAAACGCCTTACGACGCCTGCGAAACGGAGCGTGCGACGCATCCGTACGCTTCGACGAGTCCGGGCAGGTCGGCTTTGGCGTTCGCCGGACTGGTGGATGGCAGCTGCGTCATCGGCATGCCGTCCAATCCATGCGCCCGAAGCAGCGGAACGCAGAGCTTACGGTACAGTTGCGCGGCTTTCGCGCCAGTGGTGAAGACATGGGCGATTTTCGATCGCATGATTATCGGGGAAAGATCATTGGGCACCGCATTACGGATACTGGCATCGCTCGCTCCATCGATGTCGCACGACTCAATCACATCCCATAACGCCATATGGTGACGCAAAGCGAAATCCCTACGCAACCCCACAATCTGGTCCGGGTCCCGGCACTCGCGCAGACAACCGTCATCATGGAAAACAGCCGCCATGACCGGCCAGAAACGATTGCGCGGATGACCATAATAAAACCGCATCTCACGCGACTTCGGACTTGGCACGGAACCCAACACCAACACGCGCGATCCGGCATCCCAAACCGGACCGAATCCATGTTCCACACGCATGGGCCACTCTCCTACCACCGCATCGAATACCGCGATGCGCCTTATTGTATTGCGCAATGTTGCGGCACGACAAACGGACGTGTATGTTGATTGCGGATACGACATGAGCAGCATATTCAAAGGAGAAAACATGCTCGAACCGACCACCGTCTATACGCCATCGCCAAACCGATACGACAGCATGACCTACAACCATGCCGGCGAAAGCGGCCTCAAACTGCCGGCCATATCCCTCGGCTTCTGGCACAACTTCGGCGACACCACCCCATACGACACCATGCGCCGCATCGTGTTCACCGCATTCGACAACGGCATCACCCACTTCGACCTGGCCAACAACTACGGCCCCGAACCCGGATCGGCCGAAAAAAACTGCGGACGACTCCTGCACGAATACTTCCACCACCACCGCGACGAACTCATCATCAGCACCAAAGCCGGCTACGAAATGTGGACCGGCCCCTACGGCGACCTCGGCAGCCGCAAATACCTGCTCGCCTCACTCGACCAAAGCCTCAAACGCCTCAACCTCGACTACGTGGACATCTTCTACCACCACCACATGGATCCATCCACACCACTCGAAGAGACCATGGGCGCGCTCGCCACGGCCGTGAACAGCGGCAAGGCGCTGTATGTGGGCCTGTCCAATTATGATGGCCCCACACTCGAGAAGGCCACCGCCATTTTGGATGAGATGCATGTGCCGTTCATCATCAACCAGAACCGTTACAACATCTTCGACCGCACCGTGGAACGCAATGGGCTCAAGGAGACCGCGCACCGTCTTGGCAAGGGACTCATCACTTTCTCCCCGCTCGCCCAGGGACTGTTGACCAACCGGTATCTGAACGGCGTTCCGGCGGACAGCAGAATCGCACATGACGGACGATTCCTGCAGCAGAGCGCGTTGACGCCGGAACGGCTTCAGCAGATTCGCGACCTGAACGATCTGGCCGCCGAGCGTGGACAGACGCTCGCCGAAATGTCGCTGGCTTGGCTGCTGCACGACGGCATGGTGGCTTCGGTGCTGGTCGGAGCGTCCCGTCCACAGCAGCTGATCGACAACATCGGTGCGCTTAGAAACACTTCGTTCAGCGACGAGGAGCTCCGGCGTATCGACAAGATTTCACTGTAGCCGGGCCGCCCCCGCGCGGCAGCCGCGCACGAGGAAGCCGGGCTCCGGACGGAACCGCAACAAATGAGCCGGGCGCGTACGACATCGATCGTACGCGCCCGGCTCATGGCTTATGCGGTCGTGGATCGCAGGCTCACTCCTGCGGGTAGGAGTCGTCGAAGAAGCGGCGCTCCAGATGCACGATGGTGCGGAACACTTCGGCTTCCGGACCATCGATGGAGCAGTATTCGTTGACCAGGGAGATGAGGTCGCCGACCCACTTGCGGAAGTGCGCGCCTTCATGCAGGTCGACCCAGCCCTTGTGCGCCGGCACCTGCTGGATGACGTCGGCGTCGACGGTGCGCTTGGCCCATGCGAGGTACAGCCATTCCATGCAGCAGATCGCGGTGATCAGTTCCGGCCAGCTCTTGTCGGACAGGCTGTCGAGGTATGCGCCGTACTCCTTGTTGGCCGGGGTCGGTTCGGTCGCGTCGTATTCCTCCTGGCTGACGTGATAGGCCTCGAGGAAGTGCTCGAAGTAGGTGGCCTCGTTGTCGGCGAACCACTGCGATTGCGCCGCGAGCATGTCCTTGGTCTCCTGACGTGGGGCGAGTTTGATGAGACGCGCCATCATGCCGTTGTTATAGAACTTGAAATCCTGGATCAGGTACGCCTTGAGGATGGATTCCGGCAAGGTGTCGTCAAGCAGCTCGCTGACGAAACGCGAGTTGATGGCGTCGTACCAGTCCTCGGTGTTGAGCATGTACATGAGGTCGGCGACGGAGCCGGCTTCCGCGCCCAGCCAGGCGTAGTCTCCACTGGCGGGTTTCGTTGCTTCTGGAACGTGGTTGGTCATGATTTTCTCTTTTCTTGGATACGCCGGCGGACGGCCGGCATGTTTTCTGTGTTTGTTGTTGGATTGTGAGTTGCGTGGTTCAGGCCACGACGTCGGCCTTGCCTGATTCGAAGCGGTCGAGCACACCGGTTTTGGCGAGCGCCTTCTGTACGAACCACATGAGCGCTCCGCCGAATACGGCTCCGGAGATGACGCAGCAGACGGTGAACACAACGCCTTGCAGTGTCGACCAGCCGGCGGTGACGACCCACTCGTACAGGCCATTGGATAGGCCGGTCAACGCGCCGGCCAGGGTCACGGTGAGCAGGTTCCACTTGCGGTATGCGAAGACCGCGAAGCCGATTTCGGCGCCGAGTCCTTGGGCCATGCCGATCAGCAGTGCGTGCGTCACGCCGAATGGATTGCCCAGCAGCGTTTCGATGACCGCGGCGATGGTTTCGCCGAAGAAGGCCGCGCCGGGCTTGCGGATGATGATGGCCACGAGCGGGCCGGCGAACAGCCACATGAAATGGAAGAGTCCGCCCAGTCCCGGGGTGAGGCTGTCGAACAGGGCGGTCGGGACGGCGTAGATGAAGTCCCAGGCCCAGAAGATCACGCCGGATGCGACGGCAACAATCGCGGCCACGACGATGTCGACCACACGCCATTTGACGTTGGGTTTGCGAACTGCGGAAGACTGGTTTTCTTCAGTCATAAAGGTATGTGCCTTTCTCTTATGCAAAGGCACGGGAAGTAGAGAGACGTCCGTGCGCCGGCATTATCCGGTATACGTTCATACGGTTGAAGCGGTCGCTTCCTCTCAGCCATAATGGCCCCCGTGTCCGCAAGCGATATTACATGGTTCGGCGCGTTTCCAGGCTGGTATTCCACATGTCGGCCAAAAGTCTCGTGAAATGGAAAAATGGGTTCCGTGTTTTCCCGAAAGTCCTGGGCCTTCGGAAAAACACGGAACCCATCGATATGCGGGAAAGCCGCTGTCGGCTATGCCAGGATCGACGCCGTGTCGGTTACCGTGATCAGCGGTTCGAACAAGCGCATCGTGTTGAGCGCCAGTTCCTGGTTCTCCGGGGTGCTGCCGGCGCAGGCGTCGGCCGGAACGCGCACGGCCACGCCGTTATCGGCCGCGGCGAGCACGGTGGTGAGCACGCAGCAGTCGGTGGCCACGCCGCAGACCGTGATTTTCTTGGCTCCGCCGATCGCGTCGATCAGCTGTTGTCCCCATTTGCCGAATGTGGTGCGGTCCACCACCTGATGGCCTTCGGCGAGGGCGGCGGTCTCGTCGGTCAGGTCGTACATCGGGTCGTCCGGCGGTACCAGGAACTGCGGCCAGTCCTTGAAGTAGTCGACCCAGGCGTCCTTTGGCGGAATCGGCGCGACGTAGCGCGTGTAGACCACGCGGTCGCCGAACGCCTTGGCCAGTTTTGCGAACGCTTCGTTGGTGTCGTAGTAGGTTCCGTCGGCGCAGGCCCAAGCGGACCATTCGCTTTCGGCGAATACTTTCTGACGGTCGATGACGACCAGCCACTCATCTTCAGCGATCATCGTATGTTCCTTCCTGTGCGATCGCGCCGTTCGTCACTTGGCTTCGATGGCATCCGCCGTTTCGGATGCCGGCAGGTCGGCCTCCTGCTTGGCGATGTCTCCACGCTGGAACGCCAACGCGCCGAACAGGCCGACAAGCAGCGCCACGATCACGCCGAGGTTGGCGGATGCCCAGCTGCCGTCCTTGCCGCCGATCAGGAAGAGGAGGTAGCCCTGCCAGGTCAGCCAGTTCGCGGCGGTGTTGACCACGAGGCCCCATACGGCGTGGATACCCCCCAAGAGATGAAAAGCGCGCCATGGCTCGAAGGCACCCTGTTCATCGATATGACCACCAAACGAATCGTCTGGGCCGAAGAAAGCGAAGGCTGCTACCTTCCCCGGCTCATCAACGCCCTGATCGAACTGACATGGCCAGGATGGACCGCAATCTGGTCCCCCGAAGACACACGCGGCACATTACGCGCCACCGGAGCCGACACAGACATCATCTACACCGATCATTCGTTCAAAGACCTCGGCGACTTCGACGCCGCATCGGATATGGCCCCATGGACCATATCCAACGAAACCGACGCATTCTCCTGCACAACAGAAAACAACAAAACAATCACTTGGGGAAACTACATCGACCTCGAAAACATAGCCCTACTCGGCCCCAACAAAATGCATACGCTCGTCAACAAAGTCATCCAAGGCTGCAACGAAGGCAAACCCTGGCAATGGAACCTCCAAACACACAACAAACAACCCGAAAAAGGCATCCACATCGACTACATAAACAAAACAATAAAATGGTGGTCCATCTACGAAGACGACTGGGCCATCAACCCATTCAACGCACTATGGCCCGGATGGACGCTACATTCAAAAGGCGACAACTACGAATGGCACGAAAACATCACCGGATATAAGATGCGCGACTGGAAACAAAACGTCGCACAATGCAAAAACTCACTCACACAAACCATCAAACAAGGCATAAGAACCAACCCCATCGAACGACTGACAGGAGCGCTCGCAAAACAGGGAGTTGACATGCGGATTCGTCCCGCCACGTTCCAATTCGTCCCTTCAAGAATGGAGCAACCGCCGGAACGCATCTTCGCGTATCTGGACCGCTTGGAGTCGGACGAGCCTCTGTCACCGGCGCGTTTCATCAACAGAGATGGCGAAATCATCCCGGCGTGCCAGTAGACGCGCCTCTATGCACGGCCAAATCTAATAAATCCATCACGGTTTTCTTATTTGAACAGGTCAAACAGGCTGAAAGTGGTCTTCCGGTAGACGGTGTTGTACAGCTTGCGCTTGGGATGCAGCCAGCCCATGCCCTTTTTGCCGTATCCTGGAATCAGCGCCTTTTTGACAGCACGCGTCGCGCGACCTTTCGTACGTGCCGACAGGCTCTTTTTTCAACTTGGCTTCCTCATACCGTATTTCATTTCGACCCCATTTCCTTCCTATGCTGTTTCGATTCCGCTATCGACGCGAGCTGTCGCATGTAAAGGCTTTCCGGCGTCTGGTCGTACGCGACCGGCAGAGGATCGACGGACAGCATCGATTCCACCGCGTCACACAGCCGTCGGAAATCCTTCTCCTGCTTTTTCGTGTAGATCGCGCAGTACGGCGACTTGCGGGACTCGGACGCGCTGCCCAGCATCGGCGTATCTCCGTCCAACGTGCGCACGGACAGGCAGAACAGGCCGTTCGCGAAGACCGTCGCCTTGCCGGGTGCCACGTCCACGATGCTGCCGACCGGTATCTCGGTCCGCGCGAACCCGTACATGGACGCGACGATTCCGCCGCGTTCGATGGTGACCACACCATCACACAGCGTGACCGTGTACCCATAGCCCCTCGCGCATATTGGCTCAAATCCGACGCCGGCTCTTACCATTTCCTCCGTCATACCCCCATTATCGCTCGGGCCGACGGGTGAAGTGGTGCATGGCAAGTCAGGCATGACCGTCACGCGTTCTTCGCGTATCTCCATGTCATGCCCCGTCCGTTTAAGGCTGGGATTGCTCATAGGTCGGATGCCGTCCCGCATGCGGATTCCCCTTCGCTTTCGATGTCCACGCTCCCCTGCTTGCTTTCATTGGGGCTTGGATCGAGTAGTGGCTGCCGGCTTTTCCTTCCCGCGTCCTTCAGGACCTTCACCAGCTCCTTGTTGGCGCGTTTCATGTATTTAAGGCTGCGATTGAGTATCTTGAGCATCTTTTTGGGACTGGCCTTCCCGTCGCCGTCCCCGTCCGCCCCACCGTCGCGTATGCCGCGTCTGACCGCTTCGGTTCTTGCCTCGAGTTCGATTATCCGCCTGTTGAGCGCGACGTTGATCCCATACGCGGACGCGAGGTCGCCATACCGTTTGACGAGCACGTCCTTGCAGAACGCGGTCAGTTTCGCGCATTCCTCCAACACGTAGTCGCCATTCGTGGCCATCGCCATCGACGCCGCCGCGGACATTCCCGCGCCGCCGGCCGCGCCCAACACGGCCCCGCCGCCGACGATGAGCATCGTCCCGCCGGCCATTCCCGCGCCACCGGCTATGAGGGAACCACCGCCAAGGAACGCGAGGCTCGCGCTGGTGAGCGCCGCCCCGTACAATCCGGCGGCCTCGAAGCCGAAGGCGGCGGCGAACACCG
>NZ_CP109653.1:1018811-1290942 GCF_025908335.1 Bifidobacterium sp. KRGSERBCFTRI | reverse complement strand
TGTTTAGTTTAGCGGGTGAGTCGAAAAATGCAAATCAACGCGTGTCGCACCGTATCCCCGGCGGGATGCCGCACCAATCCGGAGATAACCACTGCAATACCTCACATGCAGATCTTGGTAAGCGGCATCGCAGAGTCAATGGGGAATTCCATGTCAGACGGCGCCACACCGGCCTCCACCAAATTCGAACCAAGCATCGCCACCATGGCACCGTTGTCCGTACACAGTTTGATCTGCGGTATGCGCACGTCGACCCCGTGATTGCACCCAACCTCCATCAGCGCCTCCCGGAGCTGCGAGTTCGCCGAGAACCCACCGCCCACAATCAACGTGGTGGAATCGAACTGCTCGCATCCTCGCATGCTCTTTCGGGAAAGCACCTGTGCCACTGATCCAGCCAGCGACGCACATACATCGTCCACCGGAATCTCCTGCCCGCTCCCCTGCCGTTCCTCGATCCAACGGGCAATGGCTGTTTTCACCCCGGAGAAGCTGAAATCGTACGGATGCTCCTTGCCCGCGCGACCTTGCGTGAGTCCTTGCGGCACCTTGATGGCATGCGGATCGCCATGCTGGGCATGCCGGTCGATGTATGGGCCGCCGGGATATGGGAATCCCAGCAGTCGGGCCACTTTGTCGAAACATTCTCCTGCCGCGTCATCCAATGTCGTCCCCACCACCTCGACATCACGCGCGATGTCGTTGACATGCAGTAGCGAGGTGTGTCCGCCAGAGACGATGAGCGCCATCGTATTGGCCGGCAGGTCGCCGAACTGTAGTTGCGTGACGGCCACATGCCCGATGACGTGGTTGATGCCGTAGATCGGCTTGTTGGCTGACCAGGCCAATGCCTTCGCCCCCGAAACGCCGACCGCAAGGCACCCTGCCAAACCGGGACCCGCCGAGACGGCGATGGCATCGACGTCGTCGATGGTCATGTTCGCGTCGGCGAGCGCTTTCGATACCACCGGTACGAATGACTGTGCGTGCGCTCGGGAGGCGATCTCGGGGATGACGCCGCCGTATCTGGCGTGTTCGTCCATGGATGAGGCGACGACATTCGCCAGCAGTGTCTTGCCTTGCACGACGGCGGCGGCGGTTTCATCGCAGGTGGATTCGATGCCGAGAATGATTTGGTTGCTCATTGTTTTCTTTCCTGGGCTTGTTGGCGTGGCGCTGTTGGGATCAGCATTGTGTGTTCAATGGTATGGCGAAGCCTGCGGGTCGGGAATCGCGCAGGGTGAGGCTCATGGTGTAGGCGTCTTTGTTTTCCGGCTGGTAGTAGCGTTTGCGGATTCCCATGGTTTCGAATCCGAAGTGGCGGTACAGGGTGAGTGCCGGTTCGTTGTCGACGCGCACTTCGAGCAGCATGCGTTCGGCGTGGAGTTCGTTGGCCTTGGCGATGAGCTGGTTGATCAGTTGGGTGGCTATGCCTTGTCGTTGGCGTTCGGGGCTGACGCCTATGGTCATGATCTGTGCGTCATATCCGTCGTACCAGAGGCCGGCGTATGCGTCTATGGTTCCTTGGTCGTCCACGTTCACATAGTAGCTGCGGTGTGGCGCGCTGAGCTCTTCATCTATGAGTGTGTTGCTCCACGCCCCTTTGCCGAACAGTTGTAGTTCCATCTTGGCTATTTGCGAGCATACCGTGGCGCGGTCGAGCGTGTTGGCGTCGACGATCATGCGTTTGCCTCGTTGCGATGTGCTCCTTCGTGGTTGAGCACATGTTTGAGCGGGTTGGGCACGCTGACGTCGGGTCTGCGCAGGTAGAGGGGCTCGATGGGGCGTGGATTGGCGTCGGCTTCGGTATCGTGTTCTGCGAGTGCTGCGAAGGTTTTCACCCCCCATGCGCCGGTGTCGAGGAGTGAATGGTCGAGGGTGATTCCGTGCCAGGGTTGTTCGCTCCAGATTTGCTCGTATTTGCTTGCACCGTGTCCGACGATGTCGACGGCGACCGGCTGGTCGGGATGGCGTTGCTGTATGGTGGCGACCGCTGCGCTTACTTTGGCCGCGATGTTCGATGGCGTGCCTATGTTCATGTCGAGTTGGATGCGTTCGTCTTTGGTGTCTGCGTTGGTGTTTGCGAGCAGGGTGTAGTAGAGCTGTTTGCGGCGCGCGTCGTTGACGCTGAGGGTCAGGTGCAACGCGGTGCCCGCATTGGCTGGTGTATTCCAGTTGCCGAATATGGCTGTGTTCAGCAGGTTCGGATCGCCGTTGTAGGCCGCTTGCATCATGGCGGCCTGTCCGCTTAGGGAATCCTGTCCGAGGAGTTGTGCCCCGGTGGCATAGGCGATTGCCTTGGCTGCCACGATGCCTGCGCGTAGTCCGGTGAAGGGTGCCGGGCCTATTCCTACGACTATGCGTTCGATGTCGTGGGGTTGTATTTTCGCCTCTGCGCAGACTTGCGCAATGTCGTGCTGCAGTTTTTCCACGTGTGTGCGCGAATCCTGTTCGCAGATTGGTTCATGCCCGGTTATGCCTACTGTGGATCCGAATGATGTGTCGATGACTAACGTGTTCATGTGTCTCGTGTCGCTTGTTTCGTGTGTTGTGTTAGAGTGCGGTTCTTGTATCGTATGCGTTGCCCGTCGGCGTCGTCAGGCTTGGGTGTCGGCTGGTTCCGCCAGGGCGAATCGTGTTCCCACTGGGGTGATGGTGACGATGCGTTCACCATCTGCGGTGGGTTCGTTCCGGCCTATGGGGGCAGACACATGGTCGGTGGGTCTTTGGATGCGGATCTCCAAGCGTTCGTCGGCGAGCGCAACTGCCATTTGTTCGCCCCATTCCATGAGGATGATGGTGCGTGTGCCCGGTTCTTCGAGTTCCTCGTCGAGGCCGAGGGATTCGAGTTCGTCGAGGAGCAGGTCGGCCTGTGCCTGACCTGGGGCGTAGTCATTGGATCCAAGCCGGTAGGCATCCACGTGGATCAGATGTGCGGGAGTGCCGTCCGCGAGGGTGCCGTCGAGTTCCCTGGCGATGGTGAAGGTCGGTGAGACGATGGGTTCTTGAATGCCCAGGCCTTCCCCCAATCCTTGCGCCAATGTGGTCTTGCCTGCGCCGAGTGGCCCTGAAAGCAGGATCACCTCACCACCGTGCAGGCTGCGGGCGAGTCGCTCGCCCAGCTCGTGCATGGCCTGTGCGGTCGGCACTTGCAAGGTAATCGTGCTGTCAGGTTGTCGTGGTGCGGGTGACGGGTTGGGCTCGAGCATATGGTGGATGGTGTTCATTGGATTCCTTTGGCTCCGATGAGTTCTATGGTGTTCTCAAGTGCGTATATGGGGTCGCCTCCGCGGCTCTTGCATTGTTCGTCCGCCCAGGCGAGTCGTTGCATGCAGGCGCTGATGCCCTGCGATGTCCACCCTCCCAGACGTCCGTTGGCCGTTCGCAGCGCCCATTCGTTCACCGCCGCCTTGGTTTTCGAGATGTCCCCTTGACGAATGGCCGCGGCTTTGGCGAGGTTGCGCATTTGCAACGCGAGCGCGCCGATGAGTGCAATCGGTTCCGTTCCTTGGGCGAGCGCGGATCTCAGGGCGATCACTGCACGTGCGGTTTTCCCGCCCATGGCGAGGTCGGCCACGTTGAAGCCGGTGACCTTGGGGTTCCCTGTGAGGTATTGGTTCACACGGTTCACTCGCATCGGGTCGTCATCGAAGTCGAAGCATAGCTGCCTGATCATGGCGGCCAGCTCTCCCACATGGTCGCCGAGCACATTGACCAGTTGCTGTGCGGCCTGCGGGTCTATGCGCCTGCCACGCGATTGGAACTGCTGGTACACATAGTTGAGTTTGTCCTTGGCCTTGTCGAGTTTGGGAACCGTGTCGACGGGAATGTTGTTGCGGCGCATGAGCGCTTCCACGGAACGGCCTTTTAGCGTTGCGGCGCATTGCATCACCACCGGCGACGCTTCTGGGTCCCGGTTTGTTTCGTTGGCGTAGGCCACGATGGCGTCGAGCAGTCCGGAGTCGGCGTCCTCCGCATGTTCGACCCACACCACCGACCTCTGCGAGAGCAGGGAGGGACTCACCGCCTCGTCGAAGGAGTTGGCGTCGGCGCTGCGGGCGTCGACGCGTGCCAATTCGGCATCCCTATGTTCCTCAAGCAGGCGATACACGGCATCCCGGGCGTTCTGTTCGTTCAGGTACTCATCGCCACCGTAGATGAGCAGGCATAGTGTTGCTGCGGTCATATCTTCAATGTCGACGTATGTTTGGACAAGTCTTGCGACACCGGCTTTTGCCTGCATCCTTCGTCTCATCTGCGCCATGTCAGCCACCCCATCATTTCGAGCGTATGTTCGAACCATTGGGTGAGGCGTTCCCTGACCGGCATGCGCATGGGACGGCCATCACCGTTGGTGACCGTGTCGTCATAGGCTCGCAGCAGGTCCCCGATGCATACGATCAGCGCCCATGTGGTCAGTTCCGTCACGATGAGCACCGCAGCGCCGGGTATACCCTCCATCCATGCCAAGGTGCTCGACTCCTCCGAGCCGAACAGACGTGCCGCATATTCGATGACCGTCGTGCATTGTGAGCACGCCCATGCCAGGAATCGTGAGACGCCCGGCGCCATCCATGCGACGAACAACGAGCACAGCCCCAGAATCGTCGCGGCATCGACGAATGGTGCAACCAGCAGATTCGCTGGCAGCGACCATATTGACACCTCGTTGTCCATGAGAATCTGTACGGGACCAGCGAATAGCTGTGCACAGCATGAAGCCGCCAACAGCTTGGCCAAACGGTCCGGTAGCAGATGCGACACCCATGCCGTCATACGCGTGCATGCCGTCGACAAGCCGAACACCGCCGCACATGACAACGCGAAGCCGTAACTCGAAGCCAATGACGGATCGAGCAGCAATCCGAACACCACCGTCAGGCAGAGCAGATGCACACTTTGCCGACGACGGCCCAACATCAGGAACCCAAGAGACAGCATCGACATCAGCATCGCCCGTGTGACCGACCTGCTGGGGGCAAGCACCATCGTGAGCATCGGGTAGACCATTGCGAGCGCGCCTGCCTTCACAAAACGGTTCCAATGGAGCCGTGCCCCCAATCCCATCACCAATGTGCCGACGAGGGCGTAATGGCCTCCGGATACGGCCATGAGATGCATGATGCCTGCACGGCGACACTGCTCTTGCAGGAGTTCGGCGTATTCGTCCTCCACTCCACCATCTGCGCAGTGCACCATCGCATCGTGTCCGAGCACCCCCAGGGTCACGCCGGGAACCAACACAACGCCCGGATTGTCGAGTCCGCGGGTCGTTTGCAGGAATGCCATGCGTATCCGATGTACCGCACGCCATGGCGCCGGTGGCTCCTTGACGGCCATCATGTCACCGTCTGCAAGCACCCATATGGGCATCTCACCATATGCCGCCGCCTGGATGGTTCCGACGATGGCGTAGTCCCCCTGCTGCGCGATGCGCCCACAGGCCGGCTGTCGGGCGAACACCCGCACACCGCGGGACGATGGACGTCGAACGTCATGGCGAACGATGGACCGGGCATTGCCGTCGACCTGGCAGTCGTATCCCCCCATCGACGTCGCCAACGGCAGTGAATGCGCCGTGAACGTCAGATTCACACGCTCCGTGGAGGAAGATGCCGACATGTTCACCGGGTCGGCATGCTCCGTCAGGCTTCGCGCCGCCGTGGCAAGTGTGGCCGCGAGTATGGCGAAACAGACCGTTAGCAGTGTGTACAGCATCCGGTGGGCGCGATCCACGGCCAATCCATGGTGTTTCCCCGCCCCGTTCATCGTGAGGGGAATGAGCACCAGTGCGATGAAGATGGCTGCCGATGCCACCGCCAGGCACGCCATTTGCAGCATGCGGCCATGCTGCCAGAAGACGTCGTGCCCCGATCCGTGTTGGGAGCATACCCATCGGGTCAGCAGTGTGGCGCTCCAAACGCCCGCAGCCACCGGCAGCATGCGCAGGTCTCGGCTGCCTGCGATTCCCCTGTGCTCCCGGTCGCATGCCGGTGCCGTCATTGCGCGCATGCCCATGGTCTCAGCTTCTCTACGGTCTTCATGCCGATGCCCGGCACATTCACCAAGTCGTCGAGACTGGCGAAGGCGCCATGCTGGGTGCGGTATTCGATGATCCTCGCGGCCGTCACCGGTCCGATTCCCTTGATCTCCTGCAGTTGTGCCTCGTCTGCCGTGTTGATGTTCACCAAGGTGTCCTGCTTGTTGTCGGATGCCGATGGCGACGGCTCCGGTGCAGCCGTGGAAGGCGTCGAATCCCGGTCGGATGGCGATGCCGTGGCCGTCGTATGAGATGACGCGTTTGTGGTGGCCTGCGTGTCCAAGGCGCCCATGTTGGCGGCCTGCTGCACCAGGAGGGTCAGGGTGGTGGCCAGCGCACAGACCAACACCATGATGCACAGCAGCGCATGCTTCGGTTCGAGTTCGAATCGGGGTCGTTCCAGACGGCGGACTCCACGTTCCGCTTCGAAATCGTCGTCGTTCACCACGGTCAGGCTCGACAGCAGTGCGCCCGCCTTCTGGTCATCTCCAGAAACTTCCCTCACACCACCCGATGATTGCTCGTTGCTTGCCGTGACCGATGGCTCCTGGACACCGGGAGGCGGTGGCAGGGGCACCGACGGCATCTGAATGCTGAAGCCTGGACCGGTGGATGAACCGGCTGCCATGCTGCGAGACGATGGCCCTCCCAGATGGCGCAGCCGCGTCACAGCCCCCTCCCTCAGCACGATGACGGCGTCCGGGCTTTCACGCCGTCCGGAATAGACAATGCCCATGCCGCCACTTAATCATGACGGCATGGGCATTGCAACGAGGACGGCCACCTGTGGTCGGAGGACGTGATATCCACCACGCAGGTCATCCACAGGTGCACGACCTGCGTGCGATCATTCGCCCGGGACGATCGAAACAATCTTCGGGGCCTTGACGATCACCTTGCGCGGCGGCTTGCCTCCAAGACGCTCAGCCACAGCCTCCAAGGCCATCTTCTCCAGTTCATCCGGGTCGATGTCGGCACTCACCTCGAGTTTGGCCCGCACCTTGCCTTTGATCTGCACCACGGCGGTGACGGTGTCCTGCCCAACATAACGCTCGTCGGCCTGTGGCCATGGATGGTGGGCCAACGACTCATCATGGCCGAGCCGGTTCCACAGCTCCTCGGCTATATGCGGTGCGATCGGAGCCACCATGAGCACCAGCGGCTCCACGGCGGCGCGGGGCACGCCGTTCATGCCGGTCAGGTGATTGTTGAGCACGATGAGTTTGGCGATGGCGGTGTTTGGACGCATGGCCTCCATCTCACCGGTCACCTCGGCGATCGTATTGTTGAGCAGTTTCAACGTACGTTCGTCCATCGCGTCGTCGGTCACCGTGACCTCGCCGGTGTTCTCATCAATCACATTGCGCCACAAACGCTGCAGGAATCGCATGCCGCCCACCACATTGCGGGTGTTCCATGGACGTGACTCGTCAAGCGGTCCCATGCTCATCTCATAGAGGCGGAATGTGTCTGCGCCGTAATGGTCGTACATGTAGTCCGGGGTCACGATGTTCTTGAGGCTCTTGCCCATCTTGCCGAACTCACGGTTGACCGGTTCGCCTTCGTAGGTGTACACGGTCTTGCCGTCCACTTCGCTCTCCTGAACGTCCTCGGCCGGCACATACTGACCGCGGTCATCGGTGTAGGCATACGCTTGGATCATGCCTTGGTTGAAAAGCTTGTGGAACGGTTCGAACGAATCCACGTACCCCAGGTCGAACAGGATCTTATGCCAGAACCGTGAGTAGAGCAGATGTAGCACCGCGTGCTCCACGCCGCCCACATACAGATCGACGCCTCCGGCCTGCCCGGCCGCCGGGGAGTGCTTCGGACCCATCCAATAGTCGTATTCGTCGCGCTCCACCATGTGCTCGGTGTCATGGGGATTGAGGTAACGCATGTAGTACCAGCAGGAACCAGCCCAATTCGGCATCGTGTTCGTGTCATGATGGTAGGTCTTCGGACCGTCACCGAGATCGAGCGTGACATTCACCCAATCCTCGTTGCGGCTCAACGGGGCCTCCGGACTCGACTGGGAATCCTCCGGGTCGAAGGTCTTGGGGCTGTAATCCGGAACGTCGGGCAGATTGATGGGCAGCATGCTGTCGGGCACCAGATGGGGCACCTCATGCTCATCGTAGACAATCGGGAACGGCTCACCCCAATACCGTTGGCGGCTGAAGAGCCAGTCGCGCAGACGGTAGCTCGTGGCCCCCTTGCCCACCTGGGCCTCCTCGAGCCACGTGGTGACGGCAGCAATCGCATCATCCACACGCATGCCGTCAAGGCAGAGCGCGTCGCCACGGGCCCACGTCGCGTCGACGGCTGAATTGATGACGATGCCGTCATGCGAAACGAACGGGGCGGTACCCTCATAATTGGCCAGATCGTCACCGGAATCAGGGAGCGGCGCAACCGTGTAGATCACCGGAAGACCGTACTTGACGGCGAAATCGTAGTCTCGCTGGTCACCGCCCGGAACGGCCATGATGGCACCGGTACCATAGTCCATGAGCACATAGTCGGCCGTGAACACCGGCAGCTTGGCACCGGTGATCGGGTTGATCGCGTACAGGCCGGTGAACAAACCCGTCTTCTCACCGTTGTCGGCCACACGGTCGGCCGCGGTCTTTGCCTCCGCGAGCTCACGGTATGCGGATACGGCCTCGCTCGGCGTGGCATAGCCACCCGTCCACGCCGGGTCCACACCTTCCGGCCAGGATTGGGGCACATGCTCCAGCATCGGGTGTTCGGGAGAGACCACACAGAACGTGGCACCGAACAACGTGTCGGGTCGTGTGGTGTAGATCTCCATATCTGCCATCTCACCGTCGACCGGCACCTTGAAATGCACGGAGGCGCCATGCGACTCCCCGATCCAGTTGCGCTGCATGAGCTTGACCTTCTCAGGCCAGTCGATGGAATCGAGATCCTCTATGAGACGATGCCCGTATGCGGTGATGCGCATCGACCACTGACGAAGCTCACGCTGGAACACCGGGAAATTGCCACGTTCGGAACGCCCCTCTGCAGTGACCTCCTCATTGGCGAGCACCGTGCCAAGCCCAGGGCACCAATTGACAGGCGATTTGGAGATGTAGGCGAGTCGGTACTCATTGAGCACCTCGGTCTGCTCCATCTCGGTGAGTTCATCCCAGGCCTTGTCCTCATGTCCGTCAATCGGACGTGTGCCGGCGCGGAATTGTCCGATCAGGGTGGAAATCGGGCGCGCGCACCCCATGGATCCACTCGGATTTCTCGTATCCGGATCGTACCAGGCATCGTAGATGCGTGAGAAGATCCATTGGGTCCAACGCACGTATTCCGGTTCGATCGTGGCGAAGGAGCGGCGGTCGTCGAAGCTCAGCCCCATGCGGCGCAACTGTCGCCGCATATTCGCGATGTTCTGTTCGGTCGTGATGCGCGGGTGCTGGCCCGTCTGCACGGCATACTGTTCGGCGGGAAGCCCGAATGCGTCATAGCCCATGGCGTGCAGGACGTTCTCGCCCTTCATGCGATGGTATCGGCTCACCACATCGGTGGCCAGATATCCCAACGGATGACCGACATGTAATCCTTTGCCCGAAGGGTAGGGGAACATGTCCATGGCGAAGAAGGACTGACGGCCATCGGCATGACGTCCCTTGCTGTCAGTGAGTTCGCCGCTCACGTTCGCGGCCCAGAACGTGCCCTCGCTCTCCCAGATGTCCTGCCATTTCTCCTCAATGCGCTGGGCCATTTCCGTCGTATAGCGGTATTGTGGCGTAGCCGGCGCATTCGATGTTGCTTGCGCGTTCGTATCGTTCTCACTCATAGGCAACGATTATCGTGACGCAACTGGACAGTGGGGGCGTCATGTCCACCAGTCGACCCGGTTGCACCGGGAGGGGATGCGCCCGTTATTCGTCGTCCTGCGAGCGTGCAACCGTCACCGGATTGAGACTCAGATCCACATGCATACCCAACTCGGTTTCCATTGCGTCGATCTGGGCGTCCCATGCGCCGTCATCGACCATCTGCTGCAGGGCGGTGTCGATGAGCTCCATGAGCTTGCGCTGGTCCGCCTTCACTGCGATGCCGAAAGCCTGGGTGCCGTAGCTGTCCTCCTGCAGATGCAGGTATCGGGTGCCACCGTCCTTGCGCAGTCCCGCCAGAATCGGCTGTGGCCCGGCTATGGCATCGCTCTGGCCCACCAGCAATGATGCCGAGCATTCGCTGTAGTCGGCACGTTGCAGGATCTTGATCCGTGGGTGACGGTCATGGAGTTGTTCCCCGGAATACTCGCCGGCGACCGTGCACACGGTCCTGCCATCGAGTGACTGCACATCCGGCAGCCGACGTGCGTCATCGGCACGAACCAGCAGTTGGTTGCGAGCGACCAGATATGGGCCCGAGACCTCGTACCGGGTGCCATCCGCCGTTTGCGTATGGTCCATCTCCAACGCATTCTTGCCACCGTCATAGGCGAACGTGACCATAGCGAAATCGACGCTACCATCGTCAAGCCTGTCCAAGCGCGTGGCGGGGGTCTGGGAGTGGAAGAAGAGCTGCTCGTCCCCATAGCCGAGCACCTTTGCCACATATTTGGCCACTTCGACACTCAGACCGCTGTATTCGCCGTCATGGTACCAACCAACCCCCGGTTCATCGGCCGGCACGCCGATCGACATGACCGGCCCCTTCGCCTGCCCCGGGGCGCTGACATTCACCGAGGTGCCGCAGCCGCAAAGCCCCACTGCGAGAGAGATTGTGAGGATCGCACGGGAGATGGTTCTCAGTCTTGCATGCATGGCGCGCCTCACTTGAACAGTCGCGAGCGTGTGAGGAACCAGATCACCGCTCCTGCCAAGACGCAGGCAAGCAGGACGATGACGAGGAACCCCCATTTTGAATCGCTCAACGGCATGCCGATCATCCCCTGTTGGAAGTTCATGCCATACATGGAGAAAATGAGAGTCGGAATCGATAGCGTGATCGAGATCATCGTGAAGATGCGCATCACGTTATTCAGATTGTTCGACACGATCGAGGCGAACGCGTCCGTCATGTTCGCGAGAACGCCGCTGTAGATGTTCGCCATCTCGATGGCCTGCTTGTTCTCGGTGATCACATCTTCAAGCAGATCCTCGTCTTCCGGGTACTGCTTAATGCGTGTGAGCGTCATGAGCTTCTCCATGACGATCTCGTTCGATTTGAGCGACGTGTTGAAATACACCAAGGTCTTGCTCAGTTCGAGCAGCATGAGAATCTCGCGGTTCTGCATGGAGTGGCGTAGACGCAGTTCGAGTTTATCGGTCTCCCGGTCGATGATGCGCAGGTACCGCAGGTACATCGTCGCGTTTCGATAGAGGATCTGCAGAATGAATCTGGATCGCATGAAAGTGTTGAATCCCCGGATCGTGCCTTCCATGAACGGATGGAGCACCGGGGTGTCCTGCATGCACACGGTGATGATCATCGTCTTCGTCACGATGATCGACAATGGTATCGTCTCGTACCAATCCCTGCCGCTGCGTTCCTCCACGGTGGGAATGTCCACGATGATCATCGTGTAGTCATCCTCCACGTCCACGCGCGAACGTTCCTCGTCATCGAGCGGGGCACGCAGATCGGCGAGGTCGATGCCCGTCTCCTGCGAGACGGTGGCGAGCTCGACATCGGTGGGATCGGCCAACGCCAGCCAAGAGCCGTTCTCTGGTTTCGAAATCTGCCGTACCTGGCCGTCAACGGTACTGAACATACGCAACATGGGGCATCACCCGCCTTCATCGTGTCCGGCATTCGCCACTGGACCCGCGACGCCACACGTAAGGGGTGCATGCGTCACGGTCGCTTTCAAGCCAACGCACCAGCATAGTCGCAGGGTTGAGACAGCCGGGCAGCATCGGCCTAAATCAGCGGTTTCCACATCGGCATGTCTGGATTGCGCAGGTACGCCGGGCCGTTCTCCCAGTCAACGGCGTCCGCCACATCCGGCCCCTTGTCATATTCCGTAAGATGGAACAGCACGGAATTCGAAGTGTACTGGGGTTCCATACGACTCCAGAACGCATTGCGCATACCGGTCAGATTGTCAAGCTGCGAATCTGGCAGACCCATGAGGTTTCCAATGGTTGCGGCGATCCATGAACCGTGGGAGACGACGAACAACGTGGTGGGCTCATCCATGTACTGGGGGTCGTCGCAATAGGAACGGATCGTGGAACTGCCACGTTTGCCAAGGTCGGGACGGCTTTCCACCCCATAGGCCGCCTCGCCGCCCTCATGGGCCTTCCACGACGCATATCCTTCCGGGTACCGCTCATTAATCTCCTCTCGGCTCATCCCTTCCCATTGGCCGAAATCACGTTCGCGCAGACGCGAATCGAGTGTCACGTCCAATCCCAGCGGGTCGGCGAAAGCATGGGCCGTCTGTTGGGCCCGGAAGAGATCCGAGCTCACGACCACCATGCGGCGTCGCGACGCAGGGGCTTGCTCATATTCCGTGATGTCGCTGCGACGAATCGGGGGATCGGAGGGCTGGGAAAGCCTGTCCGGATGCCGGGCGATATTCGACACCTTGGCCCAATAGAACCGTTGGGCGAGTGTGAATCCGCTCATATCCACCTGCCACTGCCCCACGATATCGAGTGGAATGTCGATCTGCCCCTGCAAGCGCCGTTGCAAATTGAATGCGGTGCGCCCGTGGCGCATGAACATCACTTCATCGATCATTTCTTCCCGTCCTTTCTGTTCCCATCACCCGGCATCGATCCGCATGGAACAAAAATGCCGAAGCCAGACGACAGGCTTCGGCATTTTCGGTATATGGCTCAGTCGTGCGAGATCACCGTGCCGGCCTTTGCACCTGCGGAGAGGTCCTCGATCTCGCTGATCTCCAGCACCGGGACGCAGGCGGGAACCTTGGTGCCACGTTCGTTGGCGAGCTTGACCTGTTCGTCGTAAATGGCGTCGTCAGTGTGCAGCACCACTTCACCACGGAAGCGGTAGCCCTTCTTCTGTTCGAAGTTCGCGAACGCCACGACCAACGGGCTGCCGTTCTCGAGGTTGCGGTAGGTCTGTCCGGCAGTGCGCTCATGATAGGCAAGATGGTTGTCGTCGAGCACGAACATCGACATCTTCGGACCGAGGTCGGGGATGCCGTCCTGGTTCACGGTTGCCACCCATGCCAGATTGTTCTTGATGAATTCCTTCATATCTTCAGTCAGTTGCGCCATGATGTTCCTTTCGTCATGTATGACTATCACACTACGCGATGACATGGCGGCATATTCGGGTTTGCGCTGTGGAAGGATATGGGGAATGTGATACTTCAGAAGACGAAAACAAAAACCCGGCATAGCCGGGTTGGTGGTGGAGCTAAGGAGATTCGAACTCCTGACCCTCTCCATGCCATGGAGATGCGCTACCAGCTGCGCCATAGCCCCGTCGTTCTTCGAACGAACCTGTGCTAGATTACAACATTCTGTTTCGATGAGCAAATCGGCGTGTCGCATTGACGCGTTCGGGCGGAGCATATATGGGGATGGCCGGGAATCGATTCCCGGCCATCCCCATATATGCCTACTATTGCTGAGCTTGCGAACCGTCTTTCTTCTGGGTGGTGCCTGAATTGGTTCCGTCATTGACGGAACCTCCCGAATCACCATTGCCGGAATCCGTGTTCTGCGTATCACCCGAATTGCCGTCCTGACCAGCGGAACCGGTGCCCGCAGTCCCAGACCCATTCGAGTTCTGGGACCCGGACGACCCTGAGGATCCGGGGTTCGATGAGTCAGAGCCTGAGTTCCCCGAACCAGTATTCGCATTGCCCGAAGAGGATCCCGAGGATTGTCCATTCCTGTCCGATGTCGAAGAATCCTTCGTATGACGCGAATCGGTATCACTTCCCTCTCCGCTCTGCGTGGGCGCCGGTGTCTGTGTGGGCGTCTGGGTGGGCATCTCGGCCGGCGTCTGCGAGTAAGTGGGGCTGACCACGTCACGCACCACGGAGTCGGTGCCCTTGCCTCCCGTCAAGGCGAGGATGACACCTGCGGTGATGCCCACCGCCACCAGACCGGAAATCAGTGCGACAATCACGGCCACACGTTTGTCATGCTTGGTCATCTGCGGCTTCGTACCAGCCTGCGGGTGCTTCGAAGCATCGGTGGCATGGGTTCCGGAGACCACGGTGCGTGCGCCACGGGAGCTATCGGAATGTACAGGTGCGATGGTCTGTGTGTCGTCGATATCGGCCGTGGAGTGGTCGCCTGTATGTGCATTGGCATGCGGCGGAGCAACCCCAACCTGTTGTGCGGCATCCTGGAGTTTCTTGCTCGACGCGTCAATCACGTTCTGATAGAGCTGGGAAGCCGCAGTGGAGACGATGGAGGCCACGGCCACGCCGATTACCGAACCTGCGATGCCGATCTTCGACGACAGCAGAAACGATGTCACCGCGGCCAAGGCGCCTGCCAGCAGCTGCGAGAACGATATTCCTTTGAAGAAGTTTTTCACGGTGCTTTCAATGTTCAGATATGGTTGGAGGCGCGTTCGTCATCCGCGCCTCATAGTTTTCGTCTTCACAGCATACACGCCAAGACTTGAGGTGTCCTGTCATTTCGCTGGCAAAGTGTCTGGGCGCTCCCAATACTGTGTATCGGCCAGGGCGGGTCCATGGTTGTAGTCCTCCATGATCCACCGGCTGTCCATGTCGATATCGGCCCTTCTCAGTCTGGCCCAGTGCGCGTTGCACATCGAGGTGAGCGTGAAATCCGGGTATCGTCGTTCGATGCCGAACAGCACCTGCAGCGCGTTTTCGATGAGCGCGCCATGGGAGAATACGAACAAGTCGGTGTCGTCATCGCATTCATGGGCCCAATCATTCATGGCCTCCATGCTGCGGACACCGGCATGTTCGTGGGATTCGGCGCCATGATTCATCTCGCCGCCCATGCCCCGGCACCACGAGTCGAAGTCCTGCGGGAAATTGGCCTGCAGGTATGCGCCGGATCGGCCTTCGAATTCACCGAAATGCCGCTCGCGCAACCGTTCGTCGGCATGCACTTCGGACCCCAGTCTATCGGCGAAGGCATGTGCCGTCTGCATCGAACGTTCGAGGTCGGAGGACACAACGAGCTGGTGCCGAGATGGGTCTGGGAGCACATATAGCTTAATCAGTGACTGCGCGGACTGGTTCACCTGCCACAGCCCGACCTCATCGAGCGGAATGTCGATCGATCCCTGCACCAGCCCTTGTGTCTGTTGTATGAGGTGCGGCCATGGCGTGCGTACGGTTCCATTCGTCCGCCGTCACTCTTCGGTATCGGCGTCGCTGGACTTGATGCCCCGGCTTTCCGGATGCTCCAGTTCGAGGTCAACCGGTTCACAATCACGCCACAGGCGTTCGAGATTGTAGAAGTCACGTGCCTCGTCATGCATGATGTGAATGATGAAATCACCGTAGTCGAGCAGCACCCACTGCGCCTCCTCGACGCCCTCCCTGGACCGCGGCTTACGGCCTCCATCCTTGAGGAACAGCTGCTTCTCAACCTCCTCGGCAATGGCCAGAACCTGACGTTCGTTCGAAGCGGAGGCGATCATCATGAGGTCGCAGATGCCGAGTTTGTCGCCCACGTTGTAGGCCACCACGTCCTCCGCCTTCATGCCATCGGCCGCAGTCGCGGCGACGCGCACCGAATTGATGGATTGTTCCAAAGCATTCATTTCAACGCTCCCAAGCTGGTTTCCAGTTGTCTACAACATGTTGCGTGTTCTCGGAGTACACCATCGCGTCGCCCGGGACATCATGTCGGATGACCGATCCCGCACCGCTGGTGACACCGTCCCCCACATTGACCGGCGCGACGAACAGATTGCCGGCGCCGATATGCACGTCGGAACCAATATGGGTGTGGTTCTTGTGCACACCATCGTAGTTAGCGGTGATGGTGCCGCCTCCGATGTTCGTGTTCTCGCCGAGATCGGCATCGCCCACATAGCTCAGATGGGGCACCTTACTGCCATCGCCGATGTGCGCCTTCTTCATCTCGACGAATGCACCCGCCTTTGAACCAGTGCCGATCTCGTTTCCCGGACGCAGGTACGTCCATGGTCCAATGTTCGCTTCCCGGCCTATGCGGCTCTCCTGCACGCGGGAACGCTCCACATGGGCCTCCGGCTCGACCGTCGCATCGATGAGCGTGGTGTAGGGGCCGACCACAGCGTCATGGGCGATTGTGGTGTGTCCCTGCAGGAAGCACCCCGGCAGAATCACAGCATCTGACTCCATCTCGACCTCGTCTTCTATCCAAGTGGTCTGCGGATCGACGATGGTGACCCCGTCGAGCATCCACTGCCTGCATACACGCAGATTGTGCGCCTTGGCCAGCGACGCGAGCTGCACACGATCGTTGACGCCCTCGACGCTCAAGGGGTCGGGCGCGGCGAAGGCGCCGACTTTGCTCACCTGCCGCGCGACAGTGAGCGCATCCGTCAGATAGAACTCGCCTTGAGCGTTGTCGGCATTCAGATTGGCGATGGCCTGTTCGAGCACCGCGGCATCGAACACGTACACCGATGTGTTCACCTCACGGACCGCGAGTTCGGAACTGTTGCCATCCTTCTGCTCCACGATCTTGAGCACGTTGCCGTCGGCATCGCGAATGATGCGACCATATCCAGTCGGGTCGTCAAGCACGGTGGTGAGCACGGTGGCTCCGTCACCACTGTCACGATGGTAATCCAGCAATTGCTTGAGTGTGGAGGTGTCGAGCAGCGGCATGTCAGACGCGGTGATGAGCACAGTGCCAGAAAGAGGCCCCTGCTCCCCGAGCTGCTCCATCGCGCATTGCACAGCACGTCCCGTACCCGGGATCTCATCCTGTTCCACAATGAGCACAGCGTCATCATAGGAGCGGGCCGCTTCGGCCACTCGCTGTGCCTGATAACGCACGACAACGGCGAGCGTCTCGGGATCGAGCGCCCCGACCGCATCCATGACCCTGTTGAGGAAGGTCTTTCCTGCGAATTCGTGCAGCACTTTCGGTTTGCGGGAACGCATGCGCGTCCCCTCCCCTGCTGCGAGGACGATTGCCGCGGTCAACGTCATGGAATGCCTCCAAACCTATAAACGACGAACGCCTAATCCGCGTATGCGGACCAGGCGTCCAATTGCTCCCCCACCTGGACTCGAACCAAGACAAAGGGTTCCAAAGACCCGTGTGCTGCCATTACACCATGGGGGAACGGCGGAGTGACTCCGCCAAGTGTTCATTATGCCATATGCCCAGACTTTTCGCCGCCGGTGTGTTTCACATCTGCACAGCGACCAATCAGGCGAACAGGAATCCCTGCCCGTGATGTTCAGGGTAGGTGTCGAACAATTCGGCCACTGAGCCGTCCTCGAATACGGCTTTGATGGCGGAGGAAAGCAACGGCGCGATGGAAAGCACCGTGAGACCGTCCCACCGCTTCTCCTCGGGAATCGGAACGGTATCGGTCAGCACCACCTCACGAGCGCCGCATGACTTGAGACGATCAACTGCCGGTCCGGAAAGCACGCCATGGGTGGCCACCACGGTCACCGACCTGGCTCCGGCTTCACGAAGCACCTGACATGCCCCGGCGATGGTTCCCGCGGTGTCGATCAAATCGTCGACCAGAACGCAATCCTTGCCCTTGACATCGCCCACGACACGGTTCGCCTTGGCCTGGTTCGGCCGCGTGATGTCACGGGTCTTGTGCACGAAGGCCAGCGGACCGCCGCCCAGGCGTTGCGCCCACTGCTCAGCGACACGGATGCGCCCGGCATCTGGCGAGACGACGGTGACATTGTCGAGATGACCATCGAAACGATCGCGAATATAGTCGACCAATACCGGCATGGCAATCAGATGATCCACAGGTCCGTCAAAGAAGCCCTGGGTCTGGGCCGCGTGCAGATCGACGCTCATCACGCGATCGGCGCCGGCAGTACGCAGCAAATCGAAGACGAGACGGCAGGAGATGGGTTCGCGGCCACGATGCTTCTTGTCTTGACGGGAATAGCCGAGCAATGGGCATACAGCGGTGATCGACCTGGCTGAAGCGCGCTTCAGTGCATCGATCATGATGAGCTGTTCCATGATGCTTTTGTTCACCGGAGTGCAATGACTCTGGAGCACAAACACGTCGGCTCCGCGAACGGATTCGGTGTAGCGCACATACATCTCGCCATTGGCGAAGTCGTAGGCGGTGGTCTCGAGAACATCGATGCCGAGCTGGTCCGCAACGTCGGTGGCCAGCTTGGGATGCGCCCTGCCTGTTACGAGAATGAGATTTTTATCGGGTTTCCCCTCGAGAATTGCACTCACCGTGTCTCCAAACGTCGGTCGTCGGTTACGCGTCCAATCATAAATCGCTGTTTCGACTGAGCGGCGCGATACCAGAGCCGGTGACGTGCCGCTACTTCGCGTCCTCGTCGTAGATGCCGTGCTTGGCTATGTATTGCACCACGCCATCCGGCACCAGGTACCACACGGGTTCCCCGTTGCGCGCACGTTGACGAACATCGGTGGAGGAAATGGCCAGTGCGGGAATCTCCAACATGTCTACCTTGCCAGCCGGCAGCGGGACCTTCGAAGAGTAACCGGGGCGCGTCACCGCCACGAAATGGGCGATGTCGAACATGCGCTCGGCGTCTTTCCACCGCATGATCTCAGCGACGGCGTCGGCACCGGTGATGAAGAACAGCTCGGCATCGGGGTAGCGGGCGCGGATGTCTCGCAGCGTATCGATGGTGTAGGTGACGCCGGGGCGGTCTATGTCGACACGCGAGACGACGAACTTCGGATTCGAGGCGGTTGCGATGACCGTCATCAGGTACCGGTCCTCCTCATTCGTCACATGCTTGTCAAGCTTGAAGACCGGACGCCCGGTGGGTACGAAAATCACCTCGTCAAGGTCGTAGACCCACGCCACTTCGGAGGCCGCCACCAGATGCCCGTTGTGAATCGGATCGAAGGTGCCGCCCATGATGCCGATACGCGCATGGGCGTGCCAGTTGCCCCGAGCCGAACGTCGCCCGTGCTGCGAGACGAGCTCCACCTCGCGTTGTGCATAGGGCGACAGCTCGGACATGCTCCGATCCATGGGCGTGGTGCCGTTCATTCGCTGGCCCGATCCGTGCCGCGACCAGCTTCATCGGCATCAAGGGCGGCTTTTTGCACATCCTTGGCCAGACCGCTCTCCCCGTTGTCGTTCATCACGGTGTCGGAATCGATCTTGCCCATGTCCTCATCCCATTCATCCTGCACCACACGACGGATTTCCGCGAATGTGGGCAGCAGGAACTTGGGCTGGTAGATGCTGCGTACACGTGCCACTCGTTCGGTGATGCGAATGAGGGTGTCGGTCATGCCGTCGATATCGCCATCCTGTTCCATCGTGCGGAACTTGTCGACATACTCCTCCATCAGGCGAATCTGCTCGTCGATGGTGCGCCGGTCCTCATCGGTCGGCGCGTCCAGGCCTTTTGCGTGCTCGTCCGGCCAACCGATGAGCACGGCATCCGCATACTCAAGCGACGCGCGCTGCCCTGCGGTCGCAATGCCGTCCTCGATCTGCACCACGAACACATACCGCACCAGGCTCAACCGCTCGGCAGTGAGTCGGAGCGCGATGAACGGGTCATCCAAGTCAAGCCCCCACGGGTTGACGGGCGCGTCAGACACCACCTCGGTCATGCCGCCGGCACCGTCTTCGCGTTCATCCAACCATTCCATCCCTTCCTGCACTCCGTTCATGCGCGCACCTGCCCATTGCCGTAGCCGACCCATTTCGTCGTCGTCATCTCCTGGAGCCCCATGGGGCCTCGTGCATGAAGTTTCTGGGTGGAAATACCCAGTTCGGCGCCGAAGCCGAACACCCCGCCATCCGTGAAACGCGTGGAGGCATTCACCATCACCACGGCGGAATCTATGGCCTTCGTGAAGCGTTCGATGTTCGTGTAGTCCTGGGAAAGAATCGATTCGGTGTGATGTGTGGAGTACCGGTTGATATGGTCAATGGCCTCGTCGAGCGAATCGACGATGCGCACGCCAATCTCCAATGCCAGATACTCGGTGCCCCAATCCGCTTCGTCGGCGGCGAGCAATTGGATGTCCTTGATGTCTGCATCTCCCATGATCCGCATCGACAGCTCATCCGCATGGATGGTCACATGAGCACGTGCCAATGCCTGAGCCATTCTCGGCAGGAACTGCCGGGCGATGTCCCTGTGCACGATGAGTTTCTCCGCGGCATTGCATACACCCACGCGTTGCGTCTTCGCATTGACCACGATGTCGATCGCCTTGTCGATGTCGGCAGAGGAATCGACGTAGATATGCACATTCCCAGCCCCGGTCTCAATCACCGGAACGCGCGACTCATGCACCACGGATTGAATGAGACCGGCTCCACCCCGAGGGATGAGCACATCGATATGACCGGTGGCTCGCATCATCGCACGCGCACCTTCCCGGCCATAGCGGTCGACCGATGCCACAAGTGCCGGATCGAAATGCAATTCCTGCAGCACCTCGTCTATCACCTGTAGCGTAGCGGCGTTCGTGCGCTCCGCGGCATGGCCGCCACGCAGTATTGCCGCATTGCCGGACTTGAGGCACAGGGCCGCCACGTCGACGGTCACATTCGGACGTGCCTCGTAAATCATGCCGATTACGCCAAGTGGCACACGCTGCTGCTGCAATCGCAGCCCATTACCCAGATCATAGCCTCGCACAATCTCACCAACCGGATCCGGCAGGGTGGCTACATGGCGCACACCCTGTGCCGCTGCGGCCACACGTATGACGTCGAATTTGAGTCGGTCGAGCTTGCCCTGATCCATGCCTGCGTCAAAGGCGGCCTGCATGTCCATGGCATTGGCGTCGGCGATATCGCTTGCATGCGCATCCAACGCATCGGCAATCGCCATCAACACACCGTTCTTGGTGTCGGCGGTCGCTTGCGCCAGTTCATGTTGTGCTATGGCCGCCGCGTCGGCGAGCGCGTTCACTGCCTGCTGCACGTCGCCGCTCACCGGGGTCTGTAGCTCATTCGTATTCGTCATAGACCCAAGAGTAATGGCAGTTGCCTACAGCGCACAACGGTTTGTTCCATTGGACGGACGCGTGTCGGTGTGCTCCATACGCTCCACTTATAATGTGACTCGGCAATCCGTCTATCGGCGAAGGACACAGTAACGCATGAGCACTTTCCACAGCACACGCAGCAGCGACGAGGCATTCACATCCAAGCAGGCGATACGCAAGGGCATCGCCGACGATGGCGGCCTGTTCGTCACCGACGCCCTTGGGGAGACGAAGATTGACATCAGCGATCTTGCGGGTAAAAGCTACCAGCAGATTGCTTTGACGGTGTTGTCGGTGCTGCTTGACGACTACACCGAGGAGGAGCTTTCCCAGTGCATCGCCGAGGCATACGGCTCCCAATGGAGCGATGAGCGCATCACTCCGGTCAAACCGCTGGGCAACGACTTCATCATGGAATTGTTCAACGGGCCGACCTGTGCGTTCAAGGACGTCGCGTTGCAGATCCTTCCCCGGCTGATGGCCCGCACCACTCCGGCGGACGGGGATTGCGATGAGAAGATCATGATTGTCACCGCTACCTCTGGGGATACCGGCAAGGCGGCGCTTGCCGGATTCGCGGATGCGCAGGGCACCGGCATCACGGTGTTCTATCCGCAGGGCAAGGTCTCCCGCGTTCAGGAACTGCAGATGACCACGCAACAGGGGTCCAATGTGAACGTATGCGCGGTGGATGGCAATTTCGATGATGCCCAGTCCACGGTCAAACGCATCTTCGGCGACCGTGATCTCGCGTCACGCCTTGAGGCGGACGCGCATGTTCGCCTTTCCTCTGCGAATTCGATCAATGTGGGGCGTCTCGTACCGCAGGTCGTCTATTATTTCTCCGCTTACGCACAGCTGCTTGAACAGCAGGTGATCAATGTGGGCGACCAGGTGGACTTCGTGGTGCCCACCGGTAATTTCGGCAATGTGCTTGCCGGATATTACGCCAAACTGCTGGGCCTGCCGGTACGTCAACTCGTCGTCGCCTCCGACCGCAACAATGTGCTCTTCGACTTCCTCACCACCGGCACCTACAACAGCAAGCGGCCGTTCTTCGAGACCACGTCGCCGTCCATGGACATTCTCGTCTCCTCGAATCTGGAGCGCATGCTCTACTACATGAGCGAGAGGGATCCGCGTATGATCACCTATCTCATGAACGATCTCGCCGAATGGGGAACCTACGAGGTGCCTCCGGAGATGCTCATGGAGATTCGCAAGGTGTTCGCCACCGGTTGGGCCGATGAGGATCAGGTGCGCGAGATGATCGCCGACTGCTGGGATCGCAACCACTATGTGATCGACCCGCATACCGCATGCGGTTATTTCGTGATGCAGCAGATGCCAGCGGATCCGCAGGTGCCTCGTGTGCTGCTGTCCACTGCCAGCCCGTACAAGTTCCCGCGCGTGGTCAATGAGGCGCTTGGGCTGAAGGCGGATGGCACCGATTTCGAATGCATGGACGAATTGCACGCCAAATCAGGCACGCCGATTCCGCAGATGCTGCGGAATCTGGAGAATGCCGAGGTGCGGTTCCGCGACTGCGTCGAGGTGAGCGACATGGGCCACTACGTCGAGGAATGCGCCGACCGGCTATAGTCATGCGCGATGCATATGGGGCCGGTCCCTCCGCGGAGGGACCGGCCCCATCATATTAGTCAACGAGAATCGGACTGTCGTGTTTTTCTTGAATCATGTGAGCTGACGCGGTGCCTGGGTGAAGTCGAACAGCACGCCATCAGCGGTTTCGCAGATGCGTTCCCAGTGCATGGCCGAGGAGTCGTCCTGCACTCCCCACACATGCATGCCGGCGCGTTTCGCAGATTCCACCGCCGTGAGCAGATCCTCGAACACGGTGCAATGTGCTGGCTTGACGCCGAGCAACTGCGCCGTGTGGAGGAAGATGACCGGGTTGTCCTTGCCGCTGCTGCCGTCATCACCCGTGCCCACGACCACGTCGAACAGATCGTAGATGCCCGCATGACGCATCGCCGGCTCCCGCAGTGAGGGGAGCATCGACGTGGCCACCGCCAGCCGCGCCCCGCTTGCGCGCAGCCATTCCAGATATGCCCGCGCGCCCGGCTTGAGCTCGACTGTCGTGGTGTACGCCTCATAGGCGAGATCGTTCCACTCCCGCATGAGTTCCTCGGGCGTGTCGTCGAGACCGAATCTGCGGATCGTATATGCGGCGATGTCGTGGAACTGCATCGCACTCACCTTCTGCATGTAGTCTGCCGGCACGTCGAATCCGCGTCTGCCGAGGAATTCGACATCCACCGCGTCCCATACGCCCATCGAGTCGAGCAGCGTGCCGTCGAGGTCGAAGATCGCCGCCCTTCCACTGTTGACTCCGGCTGCATTCACCATATTCGCCATGTGCCCCCCCCCTATTCAATCTCGGATTCGTGCAGTAGCTCGCGCGCATGTTCCAGGGATGTCTTCGACTCGCTGCCGGCGAGCATGCGTGCGATTTCGCGCACACGTTCACCGCCGCTCACCTCACGCACGGTGGTGTGTGTACCCTCTTTACCGGTCTCCTTACTCACCACATACTGGCGTTCGGCCCACGATGCCACCTGCGGTAAATGTGTGACGACGATCACCTGATTACGGCGTGCAAGTTTGGCGAGACGTCTGCCAAGTTCCACTGCCGCCTTGCCTCCCACACCGGCATCCACCTCATCGAAAATGAACGTCATGCCCGCGCTCGCATTCTGAGACGAATCCGATTCCTGTGAGGAATCCGCGGCACAGAGCTCCAAGGCGAGCATAAGACGGCTCAGTTCACCGCCGGATGCGCTTTTGCCCATGGGAAGGGACGCCGATCCCGGGAAGGGGGTGAAGAGGAATTCGATGTCGTCGATGCCGGTGGCGTCGAGCATCCCTTCCCCGTTGCGGGGTGTGACCACGATGTCGAGTTTCGCTCCGGACATGGCAAGCTGTCCGAGCTCACGGTTCACCTGGGCGCTCAATGCATTCGCCGCATCGGTTCGCGCCTTCGACAACGCCCGCCCGCGGGCTATCGCCTCATCTCGCAGCCGGTCACGTTCCTGTTCCAGGGAATGCAACTGTTCCGGCGACGCGTCGAGATCCTCTACGTCGATCTTCGCGCGATCACGCCATTGGAGTACGTCGGCGAGCGTGGGCCCCCAACGCTGTGCCAACTCATTGAGATCATGGATGCGCCCGTTGATTGAATCCAGATTACCTGTCTCACCGTCCGCATCGAGGGAACGGGATAGGGAGAACACGACGTCGTCTATTTCAGCGCCTGCCGATTCAAGACGTTCGGCCAATTGTTCGTAATCCCCCACCGCATGGATGCCGCGCAACGACTGCACCGCGCCGGCGATGAGCTGACCAACACCGGCTGCGCCTTCCGCACTCTCGAATTGCGAGGCATCCAAATATGCCAACGCATGCTCGACACCGCTGGTGATCTGCTCGGCATGTTCGATGCGGTCACGCTGGTCCATGAGTTCCTCGAGCTCGCCATCGTGCGGATCCACATGGTCGATGCGTGCTATGGAATCCCTGAGATAGTCCGCCTGCTGGCGCATGGACGACTCCTGCGTCTGCAGCCTGCGCAGCCGCTCGCACACACTGCGGTATTTCTCATAGGATTGGTTGAACGATTCACGGGCCTTGTCATCGCGGGCATAGGCATCGATGAATTCACGCTGTCGGGCAACCGAGGCGATGCGCAGTTGATCGGTTTGCCCATGAATGGTGATCAGGTTCGACGCCACTTCGCCGAGTAATGAGCGCGGCACGCTTTTGCCACATAGCACGGAACGCGAACGCCCCTTCGCCGGCACACTACGCGAGAGGAAGAGCCCATCGTCATCGACCGGAATTCCCGCCTCGGCAAGCATGGCACGCAACGGATCCCGCTCCCCCAGCGCGAAAATCCCCTGGGCCCATGCCTGGTCTGCTCCGGATGCCACGCGACTCGCATCCGCAGTCCCTCCGGAAATCATGCGCAATGCGTTGAGTAGCATGGATTTTCCGGCACCGGTCTCTCCGGTAATCGCCGTCATCGACGGCGCGGGAGTGATTGTCGCTGAATCAATCGGCCCCAGGTCTCGAAGTTCGAGCTCCTCAAGCATGTTCACCATCCATGTCGTCTACTCACACTGCCGCCGGTTGGTTTCGCCGCCGCGGCATCGCTGAAATCTGCAGCTTCACAGTATACCGTGCCACCTCTTAGTTGGCCAGGCTGATGCGGCTGACGAGCGGCTCCTAGCACTCATCCACCTCATCCCCTTCGCCTTTGAGTGAGGTTCCCTGCGGATCGGTGAGGAGGCGTCCGTCGGTGTCCTCATGTTTGGAGGCGTTCTGTTCACGCCAGCCCTCCACCGGTAGATTGAATTTGGTGACCAGCCGGTTTGTGAACGGCACGTCGGAGAGCCGCGCCAGTCGGAGTTTGCTTGCAGATTGGCGAATCTCCACGCGCGTCCCCTTCGCCAATGCCAGCTGACGGCGCCCATCACAGCAGATCCAGCCGCCTGAAGTGGAGTCGTCATGGATCGTGAACTGCAGTGTCGATGTGGAACCGATCACAATCGGCCGGGAGAACAGCGCGTGGGCGGCCAATGGCACCATCAGAAGAGCCTGCACATCCGGCCAGATGATCGGCCCTCCTGCAGAGAACGCATAGGCGGTCGAGCCGGTGGGAGTCGAGACGATCACACCATCGCATCCGAACGAGCTCATGGCCACTCCATCGATGCCGATGCTCATCTCCACCATCTTGCCGCGGTCGGCACGCTCTATCGTCACATCGTTCAAGGCCCAGTCGCTCAAAGCCTCGGTGGTCCCCGGCAACCACACGTCGACGTGGGCCACCATACGTTCGTCTATCCGGTAATCATGGTCGCAGATGCGCCGAATCGCCTCCTCGAGCTGGAAGCTTTCGAATTCCGCAAGGAAACCAACATGCCCCATGTTGATGCCTATGATCGGCACATCGGTGCAATGCACCAGTTCCGCGGCACGCAGAATGGTTCCATCGCCGCCCAGCACCACGACGATCTCGGTTTCGGGAGGAACGGTCTGCGGCAGCGTGCCGAAATCGGGAATGGTGTCCGTGTCTACCAGTGTGACATCGAAGCCGCCACGTTCGAGCTGCAGCAATGTGTCTTGCACAATGGTGCCGGTCTCACGCAATTTCTTATGGGTCACCACAACTGCATGTCGTACCTTGGCCATCTTCACCTCGCAAACGCTCTTCGCATATCATAGCCCAATACATGCTAGGCACCGTTCCGTGGAATCGGAACGGCAACCGTCACACAGGCTCTCAGTCAGCCCCGAATGAAGTGGTCGATCTGGTCCTGTTTGCCCATGATGATCAGTTCGTCGTTGCGTTTCAATTGCAGATCGTTCGAAGCATATTGGAATTCATGGCCCGGTGATTTCACGCCGACAATCGTCACACCGTACCTGTCATGAATCTTCGCCTCACCGATCGTATACCCGACGAATTGCGGTGGCGTATGGATCTTGACAACGCTGTAGGCGCCTTCGAGCTCGATGTAATCGAGGTAATTGCCTGAGACGAGGTGGCCGACGCGCTTGCCGGCGTCGGTTTCGGCGTTGATGATGTGACGGGCACCGATGCGCTGTAGAATACGGGCATGTTCCTTCGACACGGATTTGGCCCAGATGTCGGAGATGCCCGCGTCCAGCAGATTGCCTGCCGTGATGACGGAGGCCTCCACCGAATCGCCGATGGCGACGACGGCGGTGTCGAAGTCGGAGGCGTTGAGCTGCTCAATGGCGAGCACGTCGGTCATGTCGGCCTGCACGGTGGGAATCTGCGATGACCATCGGTTGACGAGCTCCGGATCCTTGTCCACGGCAAGAACATCCTGTCCAAGCGCATCGAGAGTCGTCGCGACGGCACTTCCGAATCGACCAAGCCCCACCACAAGCACACTGCGGTTTTCCGGCATGTTCCTCCCTTTCCTGCGCAACACGCGCTTATCTCATCACACCACTATATCCGCCGGTGGGGTCTCTCCCCCGTCGCGGAATCGAATCCATCAGCCGACGACTATCTGGCCTTCTGGGTAACGGACCACGTCGAGTTCCTTCGGCCTGCTCACGGCGTAGGCCAGCGTCATCGGACCCAGCCGCCCCACAACCATGGCGGCAGCCAGCACATAGAGCGACGCAGGATTGTTCTCCTGGGCCACACCCACCGTGTAACCACCCAGACCGAAAGCCGAGCAGGTGTCGAACATGGCATGGCTCAACGAAGAGTCCGTGATGAGCATGAGCGCCACCGAGGCGATGAACACCAAGGCGACGCAAGAGGCCGTAATCGAGATGGCGGTCATGATCACATGCTGCGGTATTCGTTTGTGGAATGCATTGACATCGGTATGGCCGGTGAACGCGGCCTTGCACACCAGCAGAATCACAGCCAGGGTCGTGACGCGTATGCCACCCGCCGTCGAAGTGGAGCCTCCCCCGATGAACATGACAATGCTCATGAACACCTTCGTGCACTCCTTCACCCCCGGCACCCAGGACAGATCGAAGCCGCTGCTCCGAGGCATCACGGCAGCCACCATCGCACGCCGCATGCGGGTGTCTACATCACCGTCCTTGAATAGGACCGGATTATCCCATTCGACGGCAAGGAACCATATCAGTGACATGAATACGATGGCGAAGGTCATGATCATCGTGATCTTGGTGTGCAGCGACCAGTGCTTCGGTGATTTGTGCATGCGCGCCGTACGGAAAATGTTGAGCAGCACGGGGAAGCCGAGCGTCCCGCAGAAGGCGCTCATCATGATCGGCAAACCAACGGCCCAATTGTTCACGTACAGACCCGCACCATCGGGTGTGAATCCCGCATTGTTGTATGACATGACAGCGAAGAACAACGACTCCCACAGTGTGCGCCCCACGTTCCCCTTGTTTACGGAGAGCAATCCCGGGAACAGTGCGAAGAACGTGACGACCTCGATGACGAGCGTGGTCATGAGCACCACCTGCAGCACGCCGCGGATCTCCGACAGCTTGTTGGTGCCGAGTTCATTCGCCGCCAGCAACCGTTGCATGGCTTTCAAATGGTGGTTGACGGCCAGGGCAATGAGCGAGGCGAAGGTCATGACGCCCAAGCCTCCCATCTGCACCGAGAAGATCAGCACCACCTGCCCGAAGATCGTCCAATGGTCCGTCGTGTTCACCACCGAGATGCCGCAGGTGGAAAGAGCGGAAACCGCGGTGAAGAACGCAGTCGAGAACGAGGTCTTTTTGCCGGGCTGGGTGGCGATCGGCAGGCACAGCAATGAAGTCGAGACTGTGATGAGCGCGAGGAAGTAGATGATGGTGAGACGACCCGGATGCGAGTTCAGTCGATAGGACAGCGAACGGCTATGAGGATTGCGCTCCTCATAGGCGTTGCGTTCGAAGGTGTCACCAGAGAACCACCAACCGAATCCCTTGGAGGTCTCGGAGTTGGATGCCGATTCATCGAACAAGAGATTGGCCATGCGTCCTCCTGTTCGTCACCGGTCAATTTCGTCTGCGGGCAGGTCTGGGTCGCGGCGCGCCCGCAGCGGTCCATGCCGCAAAACGGCACGCGACAGCACCTGTTTGCATAAGCCATTGTAGGAACACAAGGGACCAAAAGCGAATTCACCGCTCATCGAAACAGATGCCTGTCAGGAGGTGTCGCCACAACTCCTCGCAGGAGTCCCGCACCGCCGACGCTCGCCACGTTTTATATTCCATAACGCAGCATATGGAATCACGACGATTGCGACATACGCAGATAGAGGAGATATTCAGCATTGCCATGGGTACCTTCGATCGGAGAGGGAGCACTCGCCACAACCTGCAGACCGTGTTCGCGCGCACAGCGTTCCACCCGTTCGAGTGCCTGCTCTCGCAACGACGGATCGGTGACGATGCCGTTCTTGCCCAGTCTCCCCTTCTGTCCCACTTCGAACTGCGGTTTCACCAGCAGCACGATCTGTGCGGCGGGGGCTGCCACCTCGGCAATGGCGGCCATCAGATATGTCAGGGAGATGAACGAGACGTCGGAGACGATGACGTCCGGCCGATATGGCAGGTCGTCGACCCCCACATACCGCATGTTCACTCCGCTCATCTCGATGACACGTGGATCGTCGGCGATACGTGGATCAAGCTGCCCGTGGCCGACGTCGAGCGCGATCACCTGTGCGGCTCCCCTACGCAACAGCACATCGCAGAATCCTCCCGTCGAGGCACCGATATCCAGGCAATGCTTGCCTTCAACCGAGGTGAATCCCGCTGGCGCGAACGCGTTGAATGCTCCCAGCAGCTTGAGTGCGCCACGCGACACATAATCGTCTTCCATGGCCATGTGCACACTGATGGTCGATTCCGGCTGCACTGCGTATGCCGGCTTTGTCTGTGGATGCCCGTTGACGTGCACCTTGCCTGTTTTGATCAGACGTTGTGCCTTGGATCGCGATTCACCTGTCGCATTGGCGACCACGACGTCGAGACGCTCTTCGCGCATCCCCGTGTGTTCATATTCCATATGGGTCATGCTGATTCATCCACGACACGCAGGCAGGCTCACTCGCCGAGACTGAATTCAGGCAATGCGAATGCAGCGACATCCTGCCCGCTGTCCGCAGCTTGCCAAGTCAAAGCGCAGGCCGCCCGCAGCGCATTGACATCGTTGGGGTCGTTCACGGTGAGTCGCCGATGGGTCAGACTGGCCTGCGCTTGCGCGCAGGTTGCCCGAGTGCCGGCTTCATCCACGTCGATTCGTGGGTATGCCTCATTGAGACCGCGCAGATCACGCACAATGTAGGTGGGGCGCAGATGCTTCGGAGCGCACATCAGTTCGGTCGGATTCGTCACACCGGTGAGCACGGCCAGTGAGTCGTAGCCACCGCGGTTGCCCGCCTCGATGTCGGTGTCGAGACGATCCCCGATTGCCAGGCTCCTTGCTTTGCAGACCGGTTCTGTGTCGCCTTGCGCGGCAAGTTCGCGTGCTTCGTCATACATGGCCGATTCCGGTTTGCCCGCCGAGGCGATGGGTTGCACGCCGGTGGCATTGATGACTGCCTGAATCATTGACCCGCAACCTGGTGCGATGCCAGCTTCGCGTGGAATCGTCAGGTCTCGGTTCGTCACGAAATACATGGCGCCGTTCTCGACGGCGAATGACGCCTCCGCCAGCATCTGCCAAGTCATCTGCGGGAACCATCCCTGAATGACCGCCGTCGGATGATCGCTGGCGTATTGCACTGGTGTCAGGCCGGCTTTGCCCACCTCGTCCTGCAGGTGTTCCGCGCCCACCACCAACACTTTGGCACCCTGAGGTACATGCTTGGACACCATGCGTGCAGCAACGACCGACGAGGTGATGACCTGCCAGGGCTCCACGTCCAGTCCGAAACCACGCAATTGGTCGGCCACGACAGACTGCATCCGCGATGAATTGTTCGTCGTGTATTCAATGGTCATGCCGAGATGTTCGGCCTGACGAATGCTTTCGGAGGCAAAGGCCACCGGATCCTTGCCTCGATACACGACCCCGTCGAGGTCGAGCAGTGCCAAGGAATACGTCTGGCTCAACGGTGCTTCGGTGGCCTTCAACAATGTCACTCCGTCTCTTCCTTGATCTCCTCCTCGGAATCGCCGATCTCGGCGTCCTCCTCGTCGATGTCGTCCTGCGCATCCGTCAGATCGGGATCTGCCATCAGACCCTCCTCGTCGCGACGAGTATTGCGCTCCTGCATTTCAGCTGGTTCAATGTCCATTTCGGCCCCTGCACGCTGCTCCTCGGCGGGGATGCGCGTCTCATCGTCCATGTTCACACCATCCTCATCGTCGAACGGCGCATACTGGGCGTCATCTGGGGTGACACCCAGCTTGGCCTGCAGATCCTCGGGAAGATCCTCGACGTCGTAGTCCACCACGAAGTCATCGTCGGTCTCATCCTGTTCGACGTCGGCATAGCGATCCTCGAGATCGTCAATGAGCTCATCCATCGCCACGGCCTCGTCACTGCGTCCCGATTCCTCGAGGAAGTACTGCTCGGCCTGAGCGGCGCGCATACGGTATTCGCCTGCAAGGCCCTTGGCATGCACGAGCTTGGACACGACCTCAATGGCCTGATTCCACAACTTGAGATCGGCCAAGGCACCAGCGTAGACCAAGAACATCTCGGCCTTCGCCTCACCGGTGAGATGCTTCGCGTCATCACCCATGCACAGCTCGATGGCCTTCTTGGGCTTGCCGAGGCCACGCTCGCAATCGGCCATGAACGGCAGGTAATCCAAGTAGCCGTTCATGCGGAACGCCGTCTGGAATTCGCGCAATGCAAGCTTGTAGTCACCCTGACGATACGCGATCATGGCGAGCGTTTCGCGGGCGATGTCGACACGGGACGCCTGCTTGGCGGCCCACTTCGCATGGGCTAGGGCGCGGTCGGGATCGTTTCCCTCCAAGGTATAGGCAGCCAGGATGTGCAAGCCGATGTTTTCGGCATGCTCCTTGGACAGGCCGCGCAGTCGCTCACGCTCGTCCTTGCTGAGCATGCTCCATTCGAGTCCCTTCGGCAGTTTTGGCTCTCCCGGGCGCAGATGGTCGTATGGGTTCTGCGAGGGGAAGCTCACCGTCCCATCGGAGTTCTTGCGCGATTTTGACATGTACTCATCGCGCTTGCGATCGTGATATGCCTGACGATCCTCACGGTTGAACTCGCGACGTTCGTTGCGGTTGTTGCGGTCGCCATGACGGTCGTTGCCGCGGCGGTCATCATCGCGGTTATAGCGCGGGTTGTTACGACGGTCATTGTTATGGCCGGCATGGTCGAAGCGGTCATATCGACGCTCGCCATCATGACGCCCGTTGGAACGATGGTCGTTATCATGACTGAATCCGCGATGTTCACCATCCCCGCGGTTGTCGTCGCGATTAAAACGACGATCGCCATCGTTGCGGCGCCTGAAACCACCATTACCGCGGCGGTCATCATCGCGGCGGAATCCGCGGCGCTCTCCGTTGCCGCGACGGCTGCCATCACGGGAATCGCGACGGTCGTCGCGGCTGTAACGGCCATTGCCATCCCGACGGAACTCACCGTCACCTTCATGGCGGTAGCCGCGATCATTGCGGTTATGGGAGTTGAAGCGGGAGCCGGAATTGCCGCCACGGTGGAAACCACCGCCATTGCCACGGCCACGGGAGCCGGAATTGCCCCTCGAGTTACCGTAGGAACGCCCACGGGAGTTATTCGAATTGCGCGAACCACGTTCGTCTGCCATGTTGCACCTCTGCGTAAGAGACGGGCCTTCGCCCGCCTTCGTGTTCTAGGTCTAAGTCTAACTGATGCAGGCCATGCAAGCCTGTTTTCTTCTATGCGTCAAAAGGCGATGCGGCCAATGGTGTCAGGCACGGCATCAGCTGCGTGCCACGACACCGAGGGCCTTCTTGCCACGGCGCAGCACCACGAACCTGCCCTTGAGGAAATCACCATCGCCAAGCAACTGCTCCTCATCTTCCACACGCACATTGTTCACGTACACGCCACCGGACTTGATCGTCTTGCGCGCCTCCGAGATGGACTTGAACAGCCCGGCACTCACACCGGCCTGTGCGATCCGGTCTCCGGGAAGGGCCTGTGCGAACACCTTTTCCCCCGCCTCATTCTCGACTTTGAGACCGTCAAGCACACTTTCCAGAGTCTCCAAATCGATGTCGGCGAGATCGCCGCCGCGGCCGAACAACGAAGCCGAAGCGTCAATGGCCTTGCGGGTGGGCTCATCGCCATGCACCAAGCTCGTGACTTCCCAGGCAAGCACCCGCTGCGCCTCACGGGCGCCCGGATTCGTGTCGGTGGCCTCGACAAGGCGCTCGATCTCGGCCTTCGGCAGGAACGTGAACGCCTTGAGCAGGCTGGCCATCTCGACATCGGGACGATTGAGCCAGAACTGGTAGAACTTGTAGACGGAAAGCATGTTGGGGTCAAGCCAGACCGCATTGCCTTCCGATTTTCCGAACTTCTTGCCATTGGCGTCGGTGATGATCGGGCTGGCCATCACGTTGACATTGACGCCGCGAACCTTGTGAATGAGATCGAGACCAGAGGTCAGGTTGCCCCACTGGTCGGAACCGCCGAGCTCGAGCACGCAGTCGTAATGATCGTACAGGTACAGATAGTCGTTGCCCTGCAACACCTGGTAGCTGAATTCAGTGAAGGAGATGCCCTCTTCGGAATTCAAGCGACGGGCGACGATGTCCTTCGAGATCATCGTTCCCACGCGGAAGTTCTTGCCGATGTCACGCAGGAAGTCCAATACGTTCATCGTGGCGGTCCAATCGTAGTTCGAGACGAAGGTGACGGGATTGGAGCCCTCCTGTTCAAGGATGCCGCCAATCTGGATGCGCAAACGCTCACACCACTGTTCCACTATGTCCTTGGGGTTGAGGATGCGTTCGCCGGACTGACGCGGATCGCCGATCAGACCTGTGGCACCACCCACCAATGCGATCGGATGATGACCGGCTTCCTGAAGGTGGCGCATGATGATGAGCTGGACGAGGTTGCCGATGTGCAGCGATGGTGCTGTCGGATCGAAACCGCAATAATAGTGGACCGGCTCTCCGTTGAGTGTGTGCGCAAGCCGATCCCTATCTGTGGACTGAGAGATCAAGCCGCGCCATTCCAATTCATCGAGCACGGAATCAAATCCGGCTTCCTTGAAATCGATGACGTGAGCCATACCTATTCTCCTCGTGTGTTGTGATCCCGCGATTGACGGGCAGTCTTAGTGTGTCATAGGTTCACGACACCTGGAACCCTCTATTTGCTTAGGGTTTAGCGGCATGGAAACGGGAGGGCGACAGGGTCTCACGTATGGCGCACAGGGTGTCGGCGATGTTGACGATGACTCCTTCGAGGTATTTCGGAGGAATGGGTGTGAGGGGGAACATGTGGGTGCGAATCGAGTTGGACACGATGTCGTCGAGTTCGAAGTCGGCACGGGCGTTGCGTTCGGCAGTATACGGATGCCGGAAACCATGCAGCCTGTGCGACCCGTTGTCTTTCTCATGCCAATCGTACAGGAAGTAATCGTGGAGCAGCGCTGCCCGGACAAGCGAACGCAGGTTCACATGATGCCAAAGGTGGAGGCGATCTGCGATTTTCACACTCAGACAGGCCACGGCGATGGAATGCTCATAGGTGGTCACGGCACCATGCTGCAACGAGTCCCTCTCGATCTGCATCTGCTCATGGGAGAGAATATCGGCACCATATGCGTTTACGATGGCATGGATTCCGCCGTCATCAAGCATGCCGCCTCCTTCGCCCTGGTATGTGCCGGCATATGCGGCGAGTTGCATATGCGATGCATGCGCTTTTCCAATATAATCGGATTCGATGTAGGTCGGCGGCATGTTCGTTCGCAGACAACGGTGTCTGCACATGCTTCCGGACGGAAAGGACGCTATGACTGACATCAGGGTTGCAATCGTGACTGGGGCGGCGCGCGGCATCGGACGCGGCATCGCCGTCAAACTCGCTAAGGACGGCTTCGACGTCGCCGTGGCTGACCTCGAGGGTCAGCGGCAGGAGGCCGAGGAGACGATCCACCGGATCGAACAGGAGGGACGCCGGGCATTCTTCCGCCCCACCGATGTATCACAGCGTGATCAGGTATTCGGTTTGGTTGACGATACCGTAAATGAGCTCGGCACGCTGGATGCCATGATCAACAACGCCGGCATATGCCAGATCAAGCCGATGCTCGACGTGACGCAAGAGGAGCTTGAGACGATTTACCGCATCAACCTGTTCGGCATGGTCTATGGTGTGCAGGCGGCGGCAAAGAAGATGATCAAGCTCGGCAAGAAGACCGGGCACATCGTCTCCGCATCCTCGATCGCCGGGTTCGAGGGCTTCCCCATCCTGTCGGCATACAGCTCGACGAAGTTCGCGGTGCGCGGGTTCACGCAAGCCGCAGCGCAGGAGCTCGCCCCGTACAACATCACAGTCAACGGGTATGCTCCGGGCATTGTGGACACACCGATGTGGACGTTCATCGACGAGGAGATGAGCAAGCTCAACGGCAAACCGCTCGGACAGAATTTCAAGGACATGGTCGACACCATCGCATTGAAGCGCTGTGAGACTCCGGATGACGTGGCGGGTGTGGTTTCATTCCTCGTCAGTGATAATGCCCGCTATGTGACAGGTCAGACCGTCATTGTCGATGGCGGCATGCAGTACCGCTAGCCGGTTCAGCACTGCATACGGCGATGGGGTGCGACCGGCAATCCGGCCCGCACCCCATCGCCGCTTCATATGCTATCGGTCACTCATTGCTTATTGAGCGAGCCGCAGGCCTTGTAGGCCATGCCGTCGCTCTTCACCTGGAAGAAGCTGCGAAGCTGCTCGATGAGCGTCTTGGCGCTCATGATCTGCTCGCGAACACGATTCGGCGCGGTGCCGCCCTTGCCGGCTCGGGCCGATACCGATCCTTCGGTGGAGAGCACTTCCCGAACCTCCACCGCGACATCCGGTTCGACGAAGCCACGGAAAATCTCAATGAAATCGTCATCGGAAAGATCCCATAGCTCCACCCCCCTGTTTTCCGCCACCTTGACGCACGCACCGGAAAGCTCATGGGCATGGCGGAAGGGCACACCGTTCTTCACCAACCATTCCGCAATGTCGGTGGCCAACGCGAATCCGGTGGGGGCCTCCTTCTCCAGCCGCTGCTCATCAAAGCGCATCGTACGAATCATGCCCGTGAATGCGGGCAGCAGCACTTCGAGCGTGTCGACCTGATCGAACACGGCTTCCTTGTCTTCCTGAAGGTCGCGCGTATAGGCTGTGGGCAGACCTTTGAGCGTGGCAAGCAGGCCAGTGAGGTCGCCTATGAGACGGCCGGCCTTGCCTCGGGCGAGTTCGGCGATGTCTGGATTCTTCTTCTGAGGCATGATCGACGAGCCAGTGGAATAGGCATCGTCAAGCTTCACGAAACCGAACTCCTGGGTATTCCAGATGATGATCTCCTCTGACAGACGCGAGATGTCGACACCTGCCATGGCCATGACAAATGAGAACTCGGCAACGAGATCGCGACTTGCGGTGCCATCGATCGAATTCTCCGTCACGTTGGTGAAACCGAGCTCCCGGGCCACGGCCACGGGTTCCAATCCCAACGTGTTACCGGCGAGGGCTCCCGAACCGTATGGGCTGGCGTCCACGCGCTGATCCCAGTCGCGTAGACGCTCCACGTCACGCAGCAACGGCCAGACATGGGCTATGAGCTGATGTGCAAGCAGCACGGGCTGGGCATGCTGCATATGGGTGCGGCCCGGCATCACCGTATGGCCGGCGTCCTTGGCCTGCACAATAAGCGCATCGGCAAGGTTGAGCAGCTGGTTTGCGACCACGCGGGCATGACGGCGCATCCACATGCGGATGAGCGTGGCGATCTGGTCGTTGCGCGAGCGACCGGCACGAAGCTTGCCGCCCAATTCGTCACCGGCAATCTGCAGCAGGCCGCGCTCCAATGCGGTGGCTTCGTCCTCGTCGTCGTCAATCGGCGTGAATTCACCGGAATCCACCTGACGCTGCAGTTCATCCAATGCGGCTTCCATGCGCTGCAACTCATCTGCGGTGAGCAGGCCTGCACGCCCCAGAGCGCGGGCATGGGCACGGGAACCGGCTATGTCATCGTCAGCGAGACGCCAATCGAACTGAGTCGACTTGCTCAGCAATGCGAGCTCGGGCGAGGGGCCGGACGAGAATCGCCCTCCCCACAAAGCCAGGTGATCCTGGGATTCGGGCTTGTGATCGTCGCTCATATCTCTCCTTTTGCGAAGACGGCCATGCCGTCCGTGTTGGCTTGGAATACGAAAGAAGAGGCGTTTTCACGCCTCTTCCCCGCATAAGCATTCCATGGGAACTGCGCCGTGAGACTACTCTACGTCGTTCTGCGGAACTTCGATGCCGTTGCCGAAGCGAACATCCCGGGCTGCAGCGACCTTCGTCGGCAGTCCGTAGATCTCGATGAAACCGTTCGAGGCATTCTGGTCGAAGGTGTCACCGGAATCGTAGGTGGCGAGGTTGTAGTCATACAACGAGCTGTCGGAACGGCGTCCCACCACCACGGCACGGCCGCCGTGCATGACCATGCGAATCTCACCGGACACATACCGCTGGGTGTCATTGATGAACGCGTTGAGCGAATGCACGGCCGGGGAGAACCATTGCGCATCATAGACCAGTTCGGCCCAGCGCTTATCGATGCCGCGCTTGATGCGATGCTGCTCACGTTCGAGACACATGTTCTCGAGTTCCTCGTGGGCCGTGATGAGGGCGATGGCACCAGGTGCCTCGTAGAGCTCACGGGACTTGATGCCCACCAGGCGATCCTCGATCAGATCGACACGGCCGATGCCCTGAGCACCGGCGCGGCGGTTCATCTCCTCGATGGCCTGCAACGGCGTCACCTCGCGACCATCGATCTTGACCGGCACACCTTCCTTGAATTCGATGACCACTTCGTCTTCGACAGGCGGGAAGTCCGGATCATCGGTGTAGGAATAGCAATCCTTGGTGGGCGCATTCCACGGGTCCTCAAGGAAACCGGTCTCGATGGCGCGACCCCACACATTCTGGTCAATCGAGAACGGGCTCTTCTCGGTCTGCACAATCGGCAGGTCATGCTCATTCGCATAGGCGATCTCGACATCACGGGTGAGCGAAAGATCGCGAATCGGGCTGATGGCCTTGAGCTCCGGGTCTATGGACTGAATCGACACCTCGAAACGAACCTGATCGTTGCCCTTGCCCGTGCAGCCATGGGCGATCGTGTCTGCACCGAACTGGTGCGCCGCACGAACCAGATGCTTGGTGATCAACGGGCGGGAGATGGCGGAGACCAGCGGATAGACGCCCTCATACATGGCATTGGCCTTCAGGGCCTGCATGCAGTATTCATTGGCGAATTCGTCGCGGGCATCGACAATATATGCCTCGACGGCACCGCATGCCAGAGCGCGCTCCTTGATCGTCTCAAGACTCTCACCACCCTGTCCGACGTCCAGAGACACTGCCACTACATCTTTGCCTGTGCGGTCTTTGAGGTATGGGATTGCCACGGAGGTGTCGAGACCTCCCGAATATGCCAGCACAATACGGTTCTTGTCGCTCATATTCAGCCTTTCACGATTGCAGTTGATATTACAACTATATACGGTCTACTGTATATTTATTCATTTTCGACACGCAATCTCACGATCGAGATGAGATTCTGAGCATCCATTCGGCTCGGCGACCAGCTGTGGTGTCATCCGAACAGATGATGAGTATCGTATCGTCGCCGGCGATCGTTCCCAGCACCCCGTCAATCGAATGCTTGTCGATGCCGCTGGCCACATACTGTGCTGCGCCGGCCGGCGTGTGCACGATCACGAAATTCGAGGCGTGGGCCACGGAGACGACAAGACCGGTGAGAATCTTGGCAAGCTGTTGCTCACCCCGTCCCTGACCATTCGATTCAGGCACGGTGGCCAGGGGGACCTGATCGGCCACAGCGTAGGCAATGGTACCGTCGGCGAGTCTGGTCTTGGCGGCGTTCACCTCATCGAGATCACGGCTCATTGTCGCCTGTGTGACGGGGAAGCCCTCCCGTGCAAGCAGTTCCGACAACTGCGCCTGTGACGTCACCACATTGTCGGCCAAAAGCTGACGCACCATCTGCAGACGCGCTGCACGCGTGCTCGGTCGGCCGACACCACTTGCGCCGTTGCTTGACTCCGATCCGGTCTGTTCACTCAACTGCGTACTCCTTAATCTTTCAGCTCAGCAGACTCTCATCACCACGCTGCTTGCCGATGAGCCATGTCAGCAGTGCTTTCTGCGCATGCAGACGGTTTTCCGCCTCATCCCAGACCACCGACTGCGGTCCGTCGATGACACCAGTGGTGACCTCCTTGCCGCGATATGCAGGCAGGCAGTGCTGGAAGAGCGCATCCGGCTTGGCCAGACCCATGAGACGTTCGTTCACCTGATATGGCCAGAACGGCTTCGAGCGAATCGCGTATTCGGCTTCCTCTCCCATCGAGACCCAGGTATCGGTGAAGATGCAATCCACACCGTCGACCGCCTGCTCTGGATCCACGGTCACCATGATGCTGCCACCCGTGGTCTCGGCGATGGCCTGGGCATCCTCGACGATCTTCTGGTCCGGCAGGTAGCCGTTCGGCCCTGCGACACGCACATCCATGCCGGCGACCGCGCCCGCAAGCAGGTATGAATTCGACATGTTATTCGCGGCATCGCCCACATAGGCGATCTTCAGATTCTCCAGATTGTCCACGCCGCCCTTGAACTGCGCCAGCGTGAGGAAATCCGCGAGCACCTGGCAGGGATGGAACTCGTCGGTCAGCGCATTCACCACCGGCACAGTGGCGACACGTGCCATCTGTTCGACACGGGACTGCTCGAACGTGCGCCACACGATGCCGTAGGCCATGCGTGTCAGCACTTCGGCGGTGTCGGCAACCGGCTCTCCGCGGCCAAGTTGCGAACCGGACTTGTCGATGACCAGGGGGTAACCACCCAACTCAGCCACGCCGATGGAGAAGCTGGAACGCGTACGGGTGCTTGGCTTGTCGAAGATCACCGCCACACCCTGAGGGCCCTCGAAGGGTCGATGGTAGAACCGATCGGCACGGAATTTCATGCCGAGTTCGAGAATCTGCTTCTGCTCCTCATGGTTCACGTCGTCGTCGCGCAGCATATGACGCAGTTCGCCCATTGCAACACTTCCTTTGCTATAGAGATTGGTTACCGATGCTCAGATAATCGTATGCGCCCACTGGCGTGGGTCGCTAGCGTATTTCAGTCATTGGGCAGGTCGGAGGGGATCGCAGCCAGTACGTGGACCGCCTCGTCAACATCGTTCTCGCTCACCACGAGCGGCGGTGCGAGACGTAGGGCGTTAGGTGCCACGGCATTGATGATGAGCCCGTGCTCCAGTGCCCAATCCATTGCCGCATGCGCGCAGGGATGTGTGAGCACGATCGCGTTGAGCAGCCCACGGCCACGCACGGATTCGAACAGCGGATTGCCGCATGCGCGAATCTGCCGCCGCAACTGTTCCCCGCGCGCCTCGGCGTTGACGAGCAAATCCTCACGTTCGATTACACCGATCGTCGCCAGTCCGGCAGCTGCCCCCAACGGATTGCCCGCGAAGGTGGAACCGTGGGTGCCTGGCGAGAACAGGTTGCTGAGCTCCTCGCCAAAGGCAATCATGCCTCCCATCGGGAATCCGCCGGCCACACCTTTCGCGAACGTGACCATGTCCGGCGTAATGCCTCCGAGATCGTCGCGTTGGAAGGCGAACCACTTGCCGGTGCGCCCCATGCCGGTCTGGACTTCATCCACGATAAGCTTGGCGTGATGTTCATCGCACAGACTCCTCACACCGCGTACGAATTCAGGATCCAGCGGCAGCACGCCGGCCTCGCCTTGAATGAGCTCCATGATCACGGACGCCACCGGACCCGAATCTGTCGCCTCGAACGCAGCACGCATCGCATCGAGATCATTGGCCGGCACGAATTCGAAATTTGGCACCAACGGTTGGAACGGTTCTCGAATCGCCGGCTTCCAGGTCGCCGAAAGCGCGCCCATGGTGCGCCCATGGAATCCGTGTTCCAGGGCGATAATACGGTACGGCTTATCGGCACCCAGACTGCGGCCATAGAGCTTGGCGAGCTTCAACGCCGCTTCATTCGCCTCCGCCCCCGAATTGCCGAAATACACATGGGAGCCCTGTGGCGCACCGGCGAGTTCGACAAGCTTGGCAGCCAAGGAGATTTGTGGTCTCGTGGCGAAATAGTTGCTCACATGGGCGACCTGGGCGGCCTGAGCGGACACGGCCTCGATCCACGCGGGGTGTGCGTACCCAATGGAGTTGACGGCTATTCCGGCAAGGAAATCAAGGTACTCGTTGCCATCGACGTCCCAAACATGGGTGCCCTGGCCATGATCGAGCACTCGAAGCGGCGTGCCGAACACATGCATATGCACTTGCTCGTATTCGCCGATCAGTTCGGTGTCATGCGTCAGATCAATTTGTTCAGAGGTCATAGGAGCTCCTTAATTCCATGCCCTCGCCGGGCTCCACCATGGTGCCCACACCGGCGGTGGTGAAAATCTCATTGAGAATGGAGTGCGGCTTACGGCCGTCGATGATATGGGCCTGCTGCACGCCTCCATCGATGGCCCGTACACAGGCCTCCATCTTGGGACGCATGCCGGATTCTAATTCCGGCAGCAGATCCCGTAGGTCCTCGACGCCGATACGTCCGACCAGCGAGTTCTTGTCGGGCCAGTCGGCATACAGGCCGTCCACATCGGTGAGGATCACGAGCTTATGGGCACCCAGAGCCGAGGCCAGCGCGGCTGCCGCTGAATCGGCGTTCACATTCAGCACCTCGGTGGCATCGTCCTCGTTGGGGGCCACGGAGGAAACGACGGGGATGCGACCGGCATGGATGAGGTCGACGACGGCGGAGGCATCGACCCCCACCACATCGCCCACCAAACCGATGTCGGTGGGTTCGCCGTCGATGATCGGCTTGCGCTGGCTGGCCGAGAACAGGGCCGCATCCTCACCCGAAAGACCCACCGCCAAAGGTCCGTGGGCATTGATGAGCCCGACGAGCTCGCGTGACACCTTGCCGGTGAGCACCATGCGAACCACATCCATCGCCTCCGGAGTGGTCACGCGCAGGCCGCCCTTGAATTCCGAATGAATGCCCAACGCCTTGAGCATCTGGGAGATCTGGGGGCCTCCACCGTGCACGACCACGGGGTGGATGCCCACCTGACGCAGGAACACCATGTCTTCGGCGAAGCACTCCTTCAAGTGGTCGTTCACCATGGCATTGCCGCCGTACTTGATCACAATGGTCTTGCCGAAGAACTCCTCCAGCCATGGGAGTGCCTCAATGAGTACCTCCGCTTTCTGATCGGGCCCCAGATCGGTATGCACATCGAGATGATACCCGGGTCCGCGCAACGGGCTTGCCATGAGTCACACTCAGCTTTCGTAATCCGCGTTGATATGTACATATTCGTGGGTAAGGTCGTCGGTCCACACGCAAGCTTCGCTCTCCCCGGCGTTCAGGTCGATGTCTATGTCGATCTCGCGCAGCGTCATGTCCACCTCGCTCCGGTCCCGGTCCGGACCGCCATTGGCGCAGATTCTCACGCCATTGATGGTGACTGAGACCTCGTTCGGATCGTACGGGGCCACATCGGCGGGAACGGTGCCGAGGGAACTGACCACACGACCCCAGTTCGGGTCATTGCCGCTGATGGCGCACTTGAGCAGGTTCGATGCGGCAACCGCTCGCCCGCACGCCAATGCGGCATCCTCACTGGTCGCACCGGTGACCCGGATTCGAATGTCATGGCTGGCGCCCTCTCCGTCACCGATGATCTGCCTCGCGAGACTGGAGCAACAATCGGCCACCAAGCCGTTGAATTCGTCGGGGTCCGGAGTGATTCCCGAGGCACCCGATGCCAGCAGCAGCACGGTGTCGTTGGTCGACATGCAACCGTCCACATCGATGCGGTTGAAACTACGATCGACGGCGGCGGTGAGGGCGGCCTGCAGCTGACCTGCCGAGACGACGGCATCGGTGGTGATCACGCATAGCATTGTGGCCAGCTGCGGGGCGATCATGCCGGATCCCTTCACCATGCCGCCGATGCGGAATTCATTCGACCCCAGACGATTCACCGTTTTAGGCTTCGTGTCGGTGGTCATGATCGCATGAGCCGCATCACTGCCTGCCTGGGCGCTGGAATCCAATGAGTCAAAGGCCTTCTGCGCGCCTTCGATCACTTTGTCGAGAGGCAGCAGTTCACCGATAAGGCCAGTGGAACACACGGCTATCTCCGACGGCTCCACATGCATCATCAACGCGACGGCTTCCGCGGTGCGCACCGTCTGCTGGTACCCTTCCTCTCCCGTGCAGGCGTTGGCGCCTCCGGAATTGAGAATGACCGCCTTGAGCTCTCCGTCTGAAACCTGCTTGCGGGACCACTGCACGGGTGCCGCACAGAAACGGTTCGAGGTGAATACGCCTGCCGCGGCATTGAGCGGCCCGTTGTTGACCACCAATGCGACGTCCTGCTTGCCTGTCTGCGAGGAGATGCCGGCAACCACACCAGCCGCCTCGAATCCCTTTGCGAATGTAACGCTCACGGTGCCACTCCAATCTTGCTCAATCCTGTTGCATCATTCAGTCCGAATGCGATGTTCAACGATTCAATGGCCTGCCCCGCCGTCCCCCGGTTGAGGTTGTCGATGGCGGTGAAGGCATGCAGTGTGCCGGATCGTCGATCGACAGCGACCTGCACATGGGCCGCGTTCGACCCGAGTACGTTCTGGGTGGCCGGCATGACGCCGGGATCCAGCACGAAGATGAATTCCTGACCTTCATAGGCCTGCACCCAGATGTCATGGATCTGTTCATCGGTGAGCGCGAGGGCCTCATCGGTGAGCTTTGCGCTCACCGAGGCCAGGATTCCACGTGACATCGGCACGAGAATGGGGGTGAACGCAAGCGAGAACATATCGGCCTGTGACGCACCAAGTCCGGCTGCATGGGCGAAATTCTGCAGTATCTCCGGAATATGCCGGTGTGTTCCGCCCACCGAATACGGCGACGCCGACCCCATGGCCTCCGAAGCGAGCAGATTGGTGCGCTTGAGGTTCTTGCCCGCGCCGGAATACCCCACGGCCAGATCGGCGACAATGCTCTTCGTATCGACGAGCCCTTGGGCAATCGCAGGCTGCAATGCCAGCGTGGTAGCCGTCACGTTGCACCCTGGACCGGCGATGCGCTTGGCTCCGGTGAGTTCGTCGCGCTGGCGAACATACTTGCCGTCGGAACCGATTCCAAGAATGAGCTCAGGCATGCCATAGGTCCAATGCTGGTAGAAATCTCCCCCATAATAGTCGTCCCACGCCTGCTGCCGCTCAAGTCTATGGTCCGCACCCAGATCGACCACCACCGCGTCATCGTCAAGCTGCGCCGCCAAGGCTCCTGAGGCTCCGTGAGGCAGCGCGAGGACGATCACGTCATGGCCGTCGAGCACGGCTGGCGTAGTGTCCTCCACAATGAGATCCGCGAGTTGCGGAATATGTGGCTGGTATTCCCCCAGTCGATGCCCTATGGACGAATGGCCAGCCACCGCCGTGACCTCGAAGGCCGGATGGGCGGCCAGGATCCGCAACGCCTCCCCTCCGGCATAGCCCGTAGCCCCTGCCACGGCAACCGTGTATTTCGTCATATGCTCTTCTCCCATGCCGACGTCATTACAACTTTGCCCATATCCTAACAAATATACAGTACATTGCATAAACATGCATGTCTGAATGAAGTCAGAATATGGGCAAAGTTGATTTAACCACTGGAATACTAGGCTTTTACGGAATCAGATCCACCGGAACCATTATTCAAAGTATTCAACATTTGGTTGAGATATTCAGTTGGTGAGACACCTGAGACAAGGAAGTACAGCCACATGATCGTATAGAGCACGTTGATCACCAGCGCCGCCACAGCCAATCCATAGCCTTTCATATGGTAGATTTTCGTGCGACGCATGCTGAACCATCCGAAGAGCGCCGGCAGCACCGGTAACGGGAGAATCAGCGCGAACACGAACGCGATGATGGCGCCCGGATCCCAGTGCCCATACAGCGGATTCTGATTGGGGTCGTCCGGGTTCATCTGGTTCATGCTGTTGATGAAGCTTGGGTCGTTCAGATTGAATGGCGGCTGGTTTCGTCCTCCATTGCCCTGACGTCCGGAACCGGGCTGGTTCTGGGTCTGGTACGGCAGTCCGGCCTGCTGTCCGTAGGCATTCTGTTGGGACGGCTGGCCATACTCGTTCCCCCGCTGGGCCTGGGCTCGCGCAGCGGCTGCCCCCAAAGCATCGTCAGTGTCCGGATGCCCGTAGATATACGGATCATAGGTGGCAGGGAACTGGCTGTCCAAAGCGCCGTACTCCAGGCCATTGGAGGAACCGACGCTCGGCGGGTCGTCGTCGAAACGCCCATCGAGCACCAGCCCCCTCACATCGTCCTGTGCGGCATCCGGATTGATTGCATGGCGTTCGCCGTGGGCGGTCGGAGCAGCATGATGCTGGTCGTTCGGCTCGTTCGGAACACCGTTGGAGGTGTCATGCTGCTCTTGTTCGCTCATTTCCCTACCTCATTTCATATGCTGGGATGCCTGCCGACGCTAAGCACGCAACTGCGCACCAAGTGTAGCCGTCTTCTCAACAATACGCTGTCGGATTTCCTCACTGTCTTGCGACGTGAGCGTGCGATCCGGTGCACGGAATGTGACGGCATAGGCCAGTGACTTCTTGCCGTCCCCCACCTGATCGCCCGTGTACACATCGAAGAGCTCGATGGATTCCAGCACATCGCCCGCCGCCTGACGAATCGTCTCGGTGAGTTCGTGCGCCGTGACCGAGGTCGGCACCGTGAACGCCAAATCCTGCTTGACCGGCGGGAAGGTGGAGATCGGCTTCGCCTGAACCGGCTTGTTGCTCAGAGTGGAGAACAGAGCGGTCAGATCGATTTCGAATGCGGCGCTATGGCGTGGGAAACCGAGTGCATCGTCCACCTTCGGGTGAAGCTCACCTACAACACCGACCGGGGTGTCGCCGGACATGATGCGCGCGACGCGACCCGGATGCCATTGGGCACCTGCCTTGTCACCGTCCGACTGGTCGAGCACGATCTTCGCACCCAAACGATCGGCGATGCGATGCACAGCCTCGACGGCATCCGTCCAATCCACAGGACGCTTGTCGCCCAACCATCCATCGTCCTCGGCATTGCCGGTGAGAATGGCCGCAACGTGCAGCGGCTGCTCGGGCAACCCTGCATCAAGAGCCGAGAGCTGATCGTCGCTGGGGCGCTGTGCGCCGGGGAGAGCCGGAACGGCAGGAGCTTCAGGATCTGCCAGATATACATGCCCAAGTTCATAGCAACAGATGTTCTCGAGACCGCGGTGCAGGTTTCGTTGCACCGTAGTCGCCAGCGTGAGCAGAACCTGCCGACGCAGGAACGGGCGATCGCCTGCGAGGGGATTGACTATCTCGACGCTCACCTTTTCGACCTCTTCCGAGTCGATCTGGAAGTTCTTGAAGTCCGCTTTGCCCACGAACGGATAGCTGAGCACTTCCACCAGACCATATTCGGCAAGCTCGTCGGCCACCTGACGCTTGTGCAGCTGATCGTCGGTGAGTCCGACATGGCCTTCCACCGGGGCATGCGGGACTCGTACAGGAATACGGTCGTACCCATAGATACGGGCCACTTCCTCCACCAGATCGCAGGCTGCGGTGAGATCGGGGCGCCAACTGGGGGCCGTCACCGAGAATTCGCCATTGCCACCTCCGGCGACACTGCATCCGATATCGGTGAGGATATCGCTGATCTTGTTGATGTCAAGATCGAGCGAGGTCAGTCGCTTCACCTCTCCGGCCTTGAAGGCGATCGGATGGCCACGCTTGACGTTGTTCACGTCTCGCGGGGTGTCGCTGGCCTTCGCGTCACCGTATTTGGTGAGCAAGTCGACGGCCATCTGAGCCGCAGCGGGTTGGATCTGGGTGTCCACCCCGCGTTCAAAGCGGCGGGAGGCTTCTGAGGGAATCTTATGGCGGCGTGCAGAGCGTGCCACGGTGATCGGGTCGAAATGCGCTGCCTCAAGCAGAATGTTCGTGGTCTCGTCCGTCACCTCGCCATATTCTCCACCCATGACACCGGCGATGCCGAGAATGCGCGATCCCTGCTCACCATTCGGGGAATCGGTGATGAGCAGATCCTCGGGATCTAGGTCATGCTTCTTGCCATCCAATGTGACCAGCGTCTCACCAGCCTTGGCGCGACGCACGACGATCGGCCCGCTGATCTTGTCGAGGTCGTACGCATGCATGGGCTGCCCCAGATCGAGCATGACGTAGTTCGTCACATCGACCGGCAGGCTCAACGAACGCATCCCCGCTCGCGACAGACGGTGACGCATCCAATTCGGCGTCGGGCTGCCCGGCTTGTAGTCATGAACCGCACGAACATAGAAACGGTCGCATCCGACCACACCATGGATCGGATTGTCGTCATCGATGATCACATCGATGTCGTGCGTCTGACCGTTCTGGTCCTCAAGTTGTGGCGCACGCTCTTCAAAGGCGGCCACCGGATCGGTGAACTCCGCCCCGGTGGAGTTGTGGAACTCGCGTGCGATGCCGCGATACGAGAAGGCATAGCCGCGGTCGGGGGTCACATTGATCTCAAGAATCGGCTCGTCGAGATGCAGCAGGTGCATGGCATCGTCGCCAGGTTGCAACGCCTCGTATTCCTCAGGCGTGAAGCCATAATCGCGCAGCAGTATGATGCCGTCATGGCTGTCGCCCAAACCAAGCTCACGTTCCGAAGCGCACATGCCGTCGGAGATATGCCCATAGGTCTTGCGTGGCTCAATCTTGAAATTACCTGGCAGCACTGCGCCAGGCAGTGTGACGACGACCTTCTCGCCGGCCTTCATGTTCGGCGCGCCGCAGATGATGCCACGTGGCACCTTATTGCCATGCTCGTCGACGTCGTTGTATTCCTCCCCGACATCCACATGGCACCAGTTGATGACCTTGCCGTTCTTCTGCGGTTCAGGGGTGGCGTCCACCACATAGCCGACGACGATGGGACCCGTCACGTTGCTGGTGTGGATCTCCTCCTCCTCAAGGCCGACCCGCACCAGGTCACGGGCGAGTTCCTCATAGGTCTCGTTCTCCGGCACGGCCACATGCTCACGCAGCCAGCCCATATCTACCATTGGCATATTCTCACTCCCCCATCACGAACTGTTCACTGAAACGCACATCACCCTCGACGAGATCGTGCATATCGTTGATGTCATGGCGCAGCAGCAACGTGCGCTCCACGCCCACACCGAAAGCGAATCCGGTATATATGTCCGGGTCGATGCCGGCTGAACGCAGCACATTCGGGTTGACCATGCCGCAGCCGCCCCATTCGATCCACCCGGGGCCGCCCTTCTTGTCGGGGAACCACAGATCGAGTTCGGCGCTCGGCTCGGTGAATGGGAAGTAGCTCGGGCGCAGGCGGCTCTTGGCCTCCGGACCGAACATCGCGACGGCGAGCTTGTCGAGCACGCCCTTGAGATCTGCCATGGTGAGGTTCTTGTCCACCGCCAGCGCCTCGACCTGATGGAACACCGGGGTGTGCGTGGCATCGAGTTCATCCGTGCGGAACACTCGTCCCGGGCATGCGATGTACAGCGGCACGCCATGGGAGATCAGCCCGCGCACCTGATCCGACGACGTCTGCGTGCGCAGCACCATGTTGGAGCCGACAAAACCGGCGGCATCCTTGGACTGGTTGCCCTTCACATAGAAGGTGTCCTGCATCTGGCGCGCCGGATGGTCCGGACCGAAGTTCAGCGCATCGAAGTCGAACCATTCGGTCTCCACCTCAGGGCCGTCCGAAATCTGCCATCCCATGCCCACGAAGAAGTCCTCGACGTCCTCCATGAGCTTGGGCAGCGGATGGCGGGCACCAAGCGGCTTGCGGCGAATCGGCAACGTCATGTCGACGGTTTCAGCGGCCAGCTCGGCAGCCTCCTGGGCCGCCTTCACGCTGGCCTCCTTCGTGCCATAGGCACGGCCGAAATCGGCACGCAGCTTGCCCATGACCTTGCCGGCTTCCTTCTTCTCGTTCTTCGCCAACGAGCCGATCGCCTTGCTGGCCCTCGTCATCGCGGAATTTGCACCCGCGTACTTCGCTTTGATGGCTTTCAGTTCCTCCATCGTGGAGGCCTGTTGTATCGCGGCGATGCCTTCGGCGATGTCTTTGGACACCGCATCGGCGTCGAATACTATGCCTTCTGCCACAAGAACCCTTTCCTACATCGTGCACACATATGCAAAACCCTGTTGCGACAATAGAGAAAGTCGCATCATTCCAACGGTTTACCGACTTCCCATTGTTTCAATACGACTCGACATGGCCAACGTGGTGAGCATCACCGCCGCACTGGTTCCCAGATTGAGCGATTCGGCTTTCCCGTAGATCGGAATGGAGACGCTCATCGCGCATTCGTCAAGCAGTTCCGTGGTGAGGCCACGGGCCTCATTGCCGAACAACACGGCCTTGGACCCCTCGACCAACTCTCTGTTGCGCAGCAGATCCGGCAGACTCACCGGAGGCTTGCCCTCGGTGCCGTACACGTCTGCGGCCAGCACGGTGGTATCGCGCTCCCTGCACAGGTCGAAGAACGCCCGCTCATCCATAGCAAGCACCGGCAGATGGAACAACGAGCCGGTGGTGGCACGAATCACTTTCGGATTGAATATGTCCACGCAATCGCCCACCAGAACGACGGCGTCACAACCAGCGGCGTCGGCACTGCGGATCACGGTGCCTGCATTGCCGGGGTCGCGCATCTGCCAGAATGCGGCAAGGAACGGATGGGGAGTCTGCGGAACCCGTCCAAGCAGGTCACGGCAGGAATTCAGGTCGGCAACCGCAAACACCCCCTGGGCATCATGGGAAACCCTGTGCTCCACCTCCTGCGTCATCTTGTGCACATGGATCCGCTCCTCCATCGCCTCACCGGCAAGCTTGCCCAACGCGGTCGAGGCGATCGGGGAATCCGGATCCGCCCCATCGGTGCGCACATAGACATCTTGAATGATCTGTGGCTGCCATGTGAGCGCCTCGCGAACGCACTGCGGCCCTTCGATGAGGAACTTCCCCGCCTTCTGACGGTGCTTTCGGTTGGTGAGTTCGGATATGCGACGGATACGTTCCGCCTTGGTGTTCGTGAGTACCTGCTGATCTATGGGCATACCGCCAGCGTAGCGCGCGGTGCCCATTTTCAGAAAGCTCCCAGTAAACATACGGGAAGATGCCAGCGCGTTTGCCGCTCCTCACAACCCGCACCGGATACGCTATGGGCAAATGCACACCATTCCGATATTTGTGTTTTGCATAAGGAGAGTCATGTTCATTGTGCACAACGCCATACGGAATCTATGGCGCAACAAAGGACGCAGTGTGCTGATCATCATCGTGGCGACGATCATCGCCGCCGCTTCGACGATCGGCTTCGCCATTGTTCAGGCGGCACAACGCGCCCGTGCCTCTGCGTTGGAGAACACGACGATCGGCGCGCAGATCTCGCTGGACCGAAACAAGATCATGCAATCCGCGAACTCCTCCGGGCAGAAGCCTGATATGGGCAGTTTCGGCAAGGCCACGTAGGAGAAGCAACTCACGCTCGGCGACTATGAACAGTACGCGAAATCCGAGTACGGCGTGAGCAGCTCGTATTACATCGAGACGAGTTCCGCAGCTGCAGTGGACGGAGGAATCGAAGCGGTCGACACGAACAACGGTTCCTCGCAGGAATCCTCAGACAACGCCAATTCAAGAACCGATACCGGGACCGCAGGAGCCGGAACCGAGGGCGCCATGCCGAATGACATGCCGCGGGACATGGGCGGTCAGAACGGCGGCCCGGCCATGACCACAGGCGACTTCTCGTTGGTGGGCTTCTCCAGCGACGAGGCACTGGTGAACGCACCGAACGGCTCGTTCACCATGAACTCCGGCAAAGCGTTCGATTATGATGCTTCCGACGGAAATCCTGTGCTCGTCTCGAAGACGCTTGCCGACGCGAACAATCTCAAGGTTGGCAGCACGTTCAAACTCGCCAACATCTCCGATTCGAAGAAGACCTACACGTTCACCGTGGCGGGCATCTATTCGAACACGCAGGAATCGAACATGCCGATGGGCGGCCCCATGGCGTCGAGCGCGAATGACGCCGCCAACGCAATCTATATGTCCGCCGCCACACTCGGCAAGATCGGTCTCGACAGCACGAAAACCCTGAGCATCACCGATTCGAAGGGCAATACGCGTGAGACCTCCGCCGCACAGTTGAGCTTCACATACGTCTTCGACGGCAAGGCGGACTACGACAGATTCACCGAGGATGTGAGGAAAGCGGGACTCTCGGACGACTACACCGTCTCATCGATGGACGTCGAACAGTACGGGCAGTCACTCGTGCCCATCGACAATCTTTCCAAATTCGCAAGGACGATGCTCATCGTCGTGCTTTCAGTGGGTGCGGTTGTACTGGTGATCCTCACGATCTTCAACATTCGCGAGCGCAAATACGAGATCGGCGTGCTCACCGCCATCGGCGTGAAGAAGTGGAAGGTGGCCGCACAGTTCGCAGTCGAGCTGCTCACCGTTGTACTCATCGGACTCATCGTCGGAACCGGAATAGGGGCGGCGACCTCCGTGCCGGTATCGGATGCGCTGCTCTCCTCGCAGGTGGCTTCGCAACAATCACAGCAGGAATCCCGGCGAGCACAGTTCGGACGCGATATGCAAGGTGCCCCCGGCGCAGCACCGGACGGCAACGCTCAGTCCGCGAAACCGAATACCGACAATACCCAGGGCGAATCCGCGGTACCGAACGAGGGGAAGCAGCCTCAAAGCGGCATGCCGCAAGGCCTGCAGCACGCATCGAATGCGATTAAACAGGTGAATGCGACGGTGAGCTGGGCGACCATCGGATGGATGTTGCTCATCGGATCGGCGCTCACGCTTCTCGCTTCCCTCACCGCGGCGATATTCGTGATGCGCTACGAGCCACTGCAGATTCTCGCAGACCGTTCATGAACGGGAATCCCCACACACCTAACAGAATGGAACATCGATGACCATGCATACCGAAACCGAAACACCCACCACACATAGCGCCATGGCGGACGGCGAGACGTCCGTGCCGATTCTGCAGCTCAAGGATGTGAGCTATGCCTACGCCAAAGGAGGACGCAATGTGCTCTCCGACATCAATTACACCTTCCCCAGCGGGTCGGTGACTGCGATCGTCGGCCCGTCAGGCGCCGGCAAAACCACGCTGCTGTCGCTCATCAGCGGATTGACCACACCCACCGGCGGCGAGGTGCTGTTCGAGGGGCACAATCTGGCGAAGATGGACCGGTACTGCTACCGCAGCCGCGACATCGGCGTGATCTTCCAGAGTTTCAATCTGCTGCCCGGCCTCACCGTGCTTGAGAATATCATGCTCACGATGGACGCGAGCGGCAAGAGATTCGACAGGCCGAAGCGCGACATTGCACTCGATCTGCTCAAGCAGGTGCATTTGCCCGAACGGTATGCAAACGAGCGCATCCTGCATCTGTCGGGTGGCGAACAGCAGCGCGTGGCAATTGCCCGCGCATTGAGCACGAACCCGCAAGTGGTGATCGCCGACGAGCCGACCGGCAATCTCGACCCTGCCACGCAGGACGACATCATGCGCATCTTTATTGAACTCGCGCATGAGCAGAACAAATGCGTGATCATCGTGACGCATTCACCCCAGATTGCCGAACGATCCGACCGCGTATTCCAATTGAGCAAGCGTGATTGAGATCTGAAATATGCGAAGACCGCACGACATGCGCCGCGCGGTCTTTGCCTACTCCCTGCGGAATCGCGAGAATAGCAGTGCGTCAATTCCCCATGAAGCTGAAGGTGCCGGCGAATGCCGCACTTGCTAATGCAATGACTGGGATGAGCAGGCATCCGGCAAGGAACCAATAGTCGCGGGCATGCACATGGCTCATGCGCGCATGGCTTCGTGGTGCGGTGCCGCCGAACCCGCGCGCCTGCATCGCAACCGCCAGGGTGGTGGAACGGCGAATCGAGAGCACAAGCAATGCGAAGGATTGCGGGAAGAACGATGCCACCGCACTGTCGTCGCCGAGACCTCGCGAACGGCGGGAGGCGGTGAGCGCGGTCCAGTCGTCCTGCAGCACCGAGAACAGTCTCATGCCCGCCAAACCGCCATATACGAAACGGTCCGGCAGATGCAGGATCTGGCTGAAGCCATCCGCCAGATCGGTCGCATCGATGCCGAGCACCGCGATGATGGCCGGAATACCTATCGCGAGAATGCGCAGCGCAGTGGCCAACGCAAGCTCGGCGGATCGGTCGGTGATGTTCACCCACCCCCATTGCCACCAGGTGTCGCCGCCGGACTTGCCATACAGCAGCACGGCAAGGGCCGAGCCGGGCGCACCGATGAAGATGGGCCAGGTGGAACGCACGATGCGCCACGGCGTGAAGCCGATGGCCATGAGCACCACGAACTCCAAGCCGAGCGCCACGCTTGCCGAAACCCAGTCCAGACTGGCCAGCAACGGCAGCGAGGCGAGGAATGCTCCAAACAGGCGGTATACGGGATTGATTGAGGCAAGGAACCGCGAACGGCTCGCCGGTTTGGCCTCCTCCACACGCTCGTTCACTTGGCTGACCGGCACAAGTGTGGTATCCACCGCATCCTGGGGCGATGCCAGACGAGCGGCGATGGTCGCAGCAACGTCGTCGCCAAGGCCCTGCGGATTGCGGGTCGGCACGAGCTCCACCACCCGTGCGCCCAATGCGGTGACGAGCTCACGGTCGTGGGTGACGACGACGATGCTCACGCCGTCGGAACGCAAATCGTGGATCAGCCGCACAATCTGCATCCAGGTACGTCTGTCCTGTCCGAAGGTCGGTTCGTCGAACAGCAGCACCTTCGGTGCGGAGGCGAGTGCGGAGGCGACGGTGAGTCTGCGTTTCTCGCCACCGGACAACGTGTACGGGTTGACGTGCGCGTATTGGTCGAGATGGAATCTCCTGAGCAGGTCCATGCCCCGTGCGCGCGCCTGCTCCTCAGCCATTCCCGTGCGCAGTGGGCCGAGCATGACCTCGTCGAGCACGCTCGAACAGGCGAATTGGTGCTCGGGGTTCTGGAACACGTAGGATATGCGCGAGGCAAGCTGACGTGACGTCCAGTCGATGGGCCACACCTTGTCGAGTTCGCCTGCGAGCCCGTCATGGGCGATGACCTCACCCTCCACCGGTTTGAGCAATCCCGCCAGCGTGAGCGACAACGTGGATTTCCCTGCCCCATTCGCCCCCACGAGTGCGGTGATCTGACCTGGGTGGAAGTCCAGGTTAATGTGTTCGGCGATGGCGTTGCCGTCACGTCCGATGCCGAGCTCCTTCGTGGAGAGCAGCACTTCGGGCAGACCTGTCTGTGGAGCATATTCGGGCTCATCCACCGTGTGGATGCGCGTGATCTCGTCCTCTGCTGTACGATACCGCTCCGGCACCCAGATTCCGAGTTCGTTGAAGTCGATGTCGGTGTTGTGGAACACCTCGTCAGGTGTGCCATCCGCCACGACCACGGTGTTTCGGAAGTTCGTGCGGGCGATCTCGCTCTCCTCGCCGCTGTTGCCGACCTGCCGGGTGTCGTCGGTGCGCTCGAGACCGAGCACCACCACACGGTCGATCATGTCGATCCACCGGTCGGCGCGGTGCTCCACAAGCACCATCGTCGCATGCGTCTGCCGGAGCACGTCATCCACCGCGCCGACCACCTGCACCACGCCATCGGGATCGAGATTGGCTGTTGGTTCGTCGAGCAGCAGCACCTCCGGGCGCATGGCGAGTGCACCGGCGAGGGCGAGCCTTTGCATTTGGCCGCCCGACAGGTGCATGACCGAACGGTCGAGCTGTACACCGGCCAGACCAACGGCATTGAGGGCCTCATCTACACGTTGCCATGCGAGATCACGCGGCACGTTGAGATTCTCCGGCCCGAACACCACGTTATCCCCCAGTCGTTGGAAGATCGCCTGTGCATCCGGATCCTGCAGCACCAGCCCGACCTTGCCGCGCGCGGCATGCACCTCGATGCCACCAACTCGGATGGCCCCCTCGGTGATGCCGCCGTCGGCGTCCTCCACTGCAACCGGAGGCTCTCCCTCCGCCGCATTGTTCACTCGGGATGCGTCGGTCTGCCCGGTCTCGTCACCGAGCAGACCGGCAGCCCCCTCGAGAATGGTGGATTTGCCTATGCCGGAAGCTCCAAGGAGCAGCACATGCTCACCGGCATGAATCTTGAGATCCAGGCCGCGCACCGCGAAATGCTTGCGCGAGGCATGACGGTAGCCCCAATGGTCGAATTGCAGGGCGATGCCCGTCGTGGGTTCCACGCAGGCGGATTTCACAGTGGTCATAACGTGCTTTCCGGTATTCCTCAGAGTTGTGGTGCTGAGCTCAATGCTTGGCGCCGCGCACGGCACGGCCCGATGCGAACTGGTCGAGCGCTCCGGTTCTGGCGATGCCAAGATACAGGTACCACATGACCACGCCGGCGACGAGCGCGCCGGAAAGCACGGTGGTGATCAAATACACGACGCCGTAGGAGCCGCCCAGATCGATGGCCTGCAGGTGGGTGAAGAACGAATACCCCCAGCAACCCACGCCGCTCAACGCGCCGGAGAGCACGGTGACGCCGAGGTTCCATTTTTTGTAGGCGAAGACGGCGAACGCAATCTCAGCGAACAGACCCTGAACCAATGCGATGAGGAAGGTTTCGACACCTCCCCACATGTTGCCCATGAGTGCCTCGAGCACGCCGGCGACGATCTCCGCATAGAGCGCGGCGCCCGGCTTGCGCACGATGATTGCGGCGAGCGGTCCGGCGAACAGCCACAGACCGTTGAAAATACCGGCGAGCCCGGGCACCACGCCTTCGAGCAGCGACCACGGTGCCGCTGTGGCGAATGCCACGAACCAATAGATGAGCGCGGAAGCCACGCCGATGACCGAGGCGACAGCGATATCGACCACACGCCATTTGAGGACCGGTTTCGCTTCGATGACAGAAGCTGACATGATGTGTGCCTTTCTCAATTCCCTATTTGAATACAGGCACGGGTGTAGAGCGACGTCCGTGCGCCGGCATTGCCCGGATTCACGTTCAATCGGTCGAGGTTACCCTCTCTCAGCCGGTGCTTTGCACCAGCTCCCGTGTCGATGCCGAGTCTAATGCACACCGCTGACCGACGCCGCACGTTCCCTCACAATGTGGGCGCACAGCCTGGGTGCGATGCGACTACCGTCATCTCATTCAGCGTCGCTTGAACAAGAGGAACAATTGCGATTGGCGCGCCGTCATCTCCATGGCGATGGCGCCGACGAACGTTCCGGAGCACATGGCCAATGGCGCCCGGCAGGAGGCGAGCATCACCGACGCAACGTCACCAATGGCCATGCGCGCACAATACGCACAAATCAACGCGCATGCGCTCAATGCTCCCAATCCGGCCCAGACGAGCACCTCCGTGCAGATGCCGAGCAGCAGCGCCGGCTTCGACTCCCCGAATGCAGCGCGGCGGCGTATTCCAGTCGCCGTACACGCACCGCAAGCACACCGATGACCACGCCGATGAGTATGGACAGGTAGGGAATCCAATGTGTCACACGCCCCATATACGTGGCATATGGGTCGTAATGCGAGTCAAATCCCTTGTCGAGGGAGGTCACGCCAGCCTGCCCCGACCCCTCGCCTACCCCCAGCGTGGAATACAGCAGGTTGCTCGCCGCCCCAGACCGAGGCCATTGCCTCACCCAGCATTCGTTGTACGTACCCTGAGATGCCGCACGGGGCACCAAGAACGTATAGGCAAACCGTGTATCACGCCCATCATTGGGCCATGAATAGATCCCAGCAACCATCGCCTCGCCATGGCTCGTACTCAGCGTCGAACCGATTGTCAATCCAAAATCGCGCGCCACTTCCGTGGGCACCCATATGCCCGACATGTCGATTGAGTCAGTGGTGGTTCCATTCGAGGCGACCAGCGACAACATGCCTGGCGTGACCTCATACGATTGCAATGCGTTGTTCGGTGTCGACAATGCAGTGATCTCGCCGCCGGCACGCATGGCGCCAGCCTGCGTAATTGCACCGTCGGTGGTTCGCGTCAATCGGTCGCAGGCGCTGCCGTCGACAGTTCCGCCGATCACCGAATCCACATCGGCCACGGCACGCACCCGCGTCAGCGACTCACACTCCATGGCCACCACAGTGTAGGCCTCATAGCCGCCCAGCAGCACCCCGCCCAGCAGCACTACGAGGAACAGCGCGAGGGCATGCGCCGTACCGCTGCCGATGTTGCGTATCGCCTCCGAGAATATTGACCTGAGCCCCATGCCGACTCTCCCTCGTCCTCCGCGGGCGCATAGCAAGCCAGATCTATTACGCGCGCAGGCGTCCCTCGTGTCGGGGTCATGCGTCGCCACCAGCACGATCATGCCCTGGTTCGCGAGGTTGCCAAGCACATGGCTCACCGAATGCGCGGTCCTCGTGTCGAGCTGAGCTGTGGGCTCGTCCACGAGCAGCATGTCGGGTCTCGAGCATACGGCCCGCGCCAGCATGAGACGCTGTGCCTCGCCGCCCGACAATTCGCTGAACCGACGGTCTGCCGCATAATCCAAATCGAACAACCTCATGGCTTCCAATGCCTGCGGTTGTGTCTGCCGCCGGTCCATGCCCTTTGGCGAGCAGCGGGAACACCACGTGATCGAGCGCGGTGCGTTGCGCCACACCCACCGGGTTCTGGAACACCCAGCCGGTTCTTGCGATGCCCTCGCGTTCCACGCTGCCTGCATATGGTTTCTCCCAGCCCGCCAGAATCGACAGCAACGTGGACTTCCCACAACCGGACGGCCCGCAGATTGCGGCTGTCGTTCCCGGTTCCACACTGAAATCAAGATGCTCGAACAATAGATCGGTGCCTGGAAATCTATGACCCAGATCATGCACCACCAGTCTCATCACATTCACCTCCCCACGTTCACGAGCAGCGCAGGGTACCCAGGCGCGGTCCAATCAGCACGCGATCGACGCCCTCTCCTCCACCACTCGACGGCTGCACCAGCGACGCACCGAGTTCACTGGTGATGATGCGCACCGGTACGACATGGGGATTGTCGAACGTGCCGGTGGCGATGCATGCCGAGGTCCCATTGATGCCGAACACCGAACCGACCGGCACGCGTAGGGTCTGGATCGCCTTGTTGAGCGTGAGCTGGGTCCATGCCGGCGGCGCGTTCCTCAGCGCTCTTGCCTTGGTAACCTTCGGTGGCTGCAATCCGCTGCAGCAGTTCGCCGTCCGTGATGTCGGTGGTACCGGGCGCCAACGGGGCAGCCACGCCGAATACCGTGAGCGGGCGCCCTTCATCGGAAGGTTTGCCACCGCGGATCGCCAGTCTCACTAGCCCTCCCGGCACGGTGCCCAACGGCGCTCCCGCCTGCACCGCGCTGCCCCGAGTGGCGCTCCACCCCTGCACCTTCACCGAATCCGGGGGAATCCACATCGTGTCCGACAGCCGCAGGTTCATGTCGTCTTCGCCAGCGCCATCCGAATTTCCGGCGTCCACCATGAGCTGGCGCCAGCCATTGCCGGTGTTCCGGTTGTATTCACCGGATTGCGGCACGCTGTCGTATCCGAGCCGTGACAGTTCGTCGTTGAGCGAGCGCACATCCTCGCCGCGGTCGCCCACCTTGAGGTCGCGGTAGAGCGGTGTTGCGGTGTGCAGAGCGACTACCGTGCGGTCGTTCACCTGATAGGCGCGAGACCCGGAGCGCAGCTCGCCGGCCATCCAGTTCTCGGTCACGGTTCCGGTGGCATTACCGGGCAGCTGCCGGTCGGCCGCGATGGTGGGCACCACATTCACCTGTTGCGTGCCGGAATACTCCTGCGAGCTTGCAGGCGCCGATTCGACGGTATGAGGCATACCGAGCATCGTGGGAGCCCGATCGGGCAGCCAGAGCGCGCATGCCCCCTGTCGTGAGCGCGGCCGCGGTGATGGCGGCGAGCAGCACCCATACCACTGCGGTACTGCGACCGCGGGTCTGTTCGCGGCGTGGCCTTGTCCCCTTCTGCTTCATGTTTCCTCACATCCTCGTCGATATGGCCTGATTTCAGCCTTACATGGTTTGTCTCCGTTTCGCAACCTGTCTACACGTTTTGTTGATGTGGTTTCGAATGCGGCGCACCACTATCCTCCTAAGACGCGCCACGGCGTTTCTCAACAAAACACGCAGATTGTGGCACGCATATCGGGTGCTTCATGGTGGAGAGACTTAGGATGGGCATTTGCTTGTTCTGACACGTATCAAAGCGTTGCGATAGACATCTTTACCACCTTGGGAAGCCGAACATCGGCCATAGTTGATGCATCGTGTTTGGCTTTCCGTTCTGCAAAGGGGCATGAATGAAGAGAACACGCAGCATACCATCTTTGATCGCCGTCATCGCATGTGTCCTGAGCATATCAGCCTGCTCGGGGAATGTCTCCAAGACCGACGACAGCATGGCGGGGGCCGACACGGGCAAGTTCGCAAGTAGTACAACAGATTTTATCGACTCAATGTTGAACAATAGACAGTATGGCGAATCTCAGAAGAAAGTGCTGCGCACCGCGTTGCAACATGATGGGAAGATCCCGTATGCGGCATACAGCACGGCGTGGGAATCCTATAGGCAATGCCTAATGGAGCGGGGTACACCAAGCCGCCGCAGAACCAGAGCAACGGAGTATATTTCGCACCCATCTGCGTTTCCTCCGAAGGCCTGTCTGACGCGCAGAGCCGGAAATTGGACGAGGACATAGACGAATGCAAGGATCTGCATGTTTCTGCCATAGACCTGGGGCATCAAACCCAGCTGGGCAATCCCGAATTCTACGGAGATCCGGAGGTGGCGCTGATCGATTGCCTCCACCGCGGGAATCTGATGCCCAAGGATTACACGATCAACAAGTATTGGCTGCAATTCGAGGCGTATATGAACGGCACCAAGGCAGGTAGCGTGCCTGACGATTGGTTCAGCTTCGATTTGAATGACAGCGCCATGCTCACCTGCCTTGCATCGGACAAATCCCCGCTGCTGCAGACCAGATTGGAGGCTTGGAAGCCATTCGGGTGACTCTCAAACTTCCCTCCCTTACTGCAACGGGATCTCGACGGTGCCGCTCCATCCACCATCGTCGGCATCATGCGAGAAGTCGCCGCCCATCGAGGTGATGAGCGATTGCAGCGAGCGCAAACCGTTGCCACCGCCGGCCACCGACTGCTCGCCGATACCATTGGCGTAGCGGATGCATACGTGCGATGAAGACAGCGAGATCGAGACGTGGTATGGGCGTGCGGTCTCGGCATGCTTGAGCATGTTCGTATAGAGCTCATGACAGATGAGGCTCAACAGGCCGCAAAGTTCCGACGAATGCATGTTTGCATCCTGTGCCGATTCCAACACGGTCTCGCCGGAGAATCCATGGTCATGCAGCAGCCTGTCACCTGCGGCGGCCTCCCGCCGCAACAGCGCCACCACATTCTCCGGCTCGTCGCCATTCTTTTTGAAGTCGCCGTCGCCGCGCAGTTGGGTGATGATGCCGCGAAGGTCCGCGAGTGCGTTCTGCGTGTAATCGGACACACGCCGCCAGCGTTCCTCGTCGGGCACGCTCTTGTCGACGGCGTGCAGCTGCGTCTCCATCGAGATGAGCGCCAACTCCTGAGACAATGCGTCGTGCAGATATGCGGCCAGATACTGGTTTGCCTCGAGTTGCCTGAGGCGGCTTTCGACCATCACGCTCTCACGCATGCGCTCCATCCGTCGCTGCTCCCATGCCATGTATCGGCCGATCGTCGACGCCACGGCATAGATCATGCAGAACGCCAGGCACCCGTAGCCGGTGAACGATCCTGGTCGAATCATCGTTTCTAGGCAGGTGTACGACATCATCAGCAGGCATAGTGCCGCGGCGATGCGATTGGACGTCTTGTAGCAGATCAGTATCACGGCCAGGAACATGAAGTACGATGTGAACTGCGCATACCCCGAAATGGCGTATTCGCCTACGCCATTGAGCAGAAGCAGTGCGACCGAACACCAGACCGGTGACCAGTAGCAGCTGATGGCGAGCGCCTGCGCAAGCATAAGTACACTGATGAACCACCATTGTTTTGGTGGTGTGAACAACCAGACATCGCATTCGAAGACCAAGGAGAATGCCGCGATGATGAATGCGAGGAATGGGTGGGCGATGTTCTTCAGGCGTTTCTGCATGGTGCAACCAGATGCATCAGCACCAACCCAACGCATGCATCCAAGCAGGGCACTCCCTTGTGGCCATTGCGGCCATTGTGGTCGTTGTGGTCGCTAGGAGAACATTGACCCGGGAAGACCAGACCATGTCGGCGCACACCGGTGACCCGACCTGCGTCGAGGCTGCGAACAACACCGAAACCACCGCTGATACAACCGACATGGCGTCTCCTCTCATTTGCCGCTACAGGGCATGGACTTATGCTCTGCCCAGTTTATCAAGGAGCAGCGCCTCGGCAACGACGTCCTTCCTCAACCCTGACACGCTCACGGATTCGTTGGGGCTGTGCGCGTTCGAAATCGGGTCCTCCGGGCCGGTGACCAACACCTGCGCGTCGGGGAAAATCTTCTGCAGTTCGGGAATGAACGGGATGGAGCCACCCTCCCCCTTGTTCACCGGGTCGATGCCGAAAGCCTCCTTGAGCGATGTGAGCGCGTCCTGCGTGGCCTCGCAGTCTGGGTTCATGGCCCAGCCCATACCGGCTTCCAACGGTTCGACGTGCACCTCGGCGCCGAAGGGCGCGTTCTTCTCGAAGAAGTCCACCATCGCGTCCATGGCCACGTGCGGGTCCTGTTGCGGCGCCACGCGCAGGCTCACCCGGAATGTGGTTTCGGGGCTGATCACATTGAATGAGTCCTTGACGGGGTGGGCGTCGAAGCCGATCACCGTGGCGCTCGGCTTCGTCCACAACCGTGACGCCAGCGAACCGGTGCCCACCAACGTGAACGAGTCGACCACGCCGGCGGCCGCACGCATGTCGGCCTCATCCAGATCGCGCTGCAGGCCGCCGATCGGCTCGCCCTCCATAAGCCCCGGGATTGCCAGTTCGCCCTTCTCGTCATACATCTTCGCGATGAGCATCGAGGCCAGTGTGTTCGCGTCGAGCACCGGGCCTCCGTACTGTCCCGAATGCACCGGATGCCCGAGCACCTTTACATGCACGTCGCAGGTGGCGTTGCCACGCAAGCTCGTGGTGAGCGACGGCACATCCGGCGCCCAGTTGCCAGAATCGGCGACGATGATCACATCTGAGTCGAATTCGTCGTGATGTGCTTCGATGAACGGGATGAAACTCGCCGAACCCATCTCCTCCTCACCTTCGATGAACACCTTGATGTTCACGCCAAGCTGGTCGCCCAGAGCCCTGAGCGCCCCGTAGTGGATCGCGATGCCACCAGCGTCATCGCAGGCGCCGCGGCCATAAAGCCTGTCACCCTTCAATGTGGCCTCAAAGGGTGCGGTATCCCATTCCTTCTCGTCGGGCACAGGCTGCACGTCATGGTGGGCGTACAACAGCACGGTCGGGGCGTTCGGATTGACTTCCAGAGAGCCGATCACCTCCCATGCGCTCGGATTGCCGTCCTTGTCACGCGCCTGCACAGCCTTGGCGTCCACGCCCACCTCGCGAAGCTTGTTCGCCACATATTCCGCCGATTTGCGCATATGCTCCCCATTGATGCCATGCGCGGAGATGGGACGCAATGCGATGCGGTCCTCCACCACGCCCAGAATCTGCGGCCAATCGGCGTCCACGCGTGCGCGAATCTGATCTGCTGTCAAAATCATGTCCGTCCTTTCCGAGGATTCCAAATTGTGTGAAATCCGGTTCCGCAACGCCATTGTAATCGGCTTTCCCCACGATTTCGCGTCGAGAGTTGCCCGTACCCTAGCAGATTATGGCTTTGTTCAAGAAGAAAGAGACGGAAAGCAAGCAGGACGTGGCTCAGGCCCCTGCGGAGCCGACCGTGGGCAAGGGACGCCCCACCCCCAAGCGCAAGGATGCCGAGGCAAGGAATCTGCGCCCATTGGTTCCCGAGAACACCAAGGAGCAGCGCAAGCTCGCCAAGCAGAAGCTGCGCGAGCGTGAAAACCGCGAGTACGAGGCGATGCGCACCGGCGACCTCAACAACATGCCGAAGGCCGAACGCCTGCCATGGCGCATATACACCCGCGACTACATCGATGCGCGTTTCAACATCGGCGAATACTTCATTCCCGTCGCATTGGTCATGCTCGTCGCCTCGGTCATCTTCACCGTGATCTTCCCGTCACCGCTCGTGTCGATTATCATCATGACATTGCTATACCTGTACCTGTTCGCCATCGTCATCGACGAGGTGGTGATGTGGCGCAAGCTCAAGAAACTGCTCATCGCCAAGTACGGCGAGCAGTCGGTGGCACGCGGCATGCGCACCGGATCCTATGCGTGGAGCCGTTCCATCCAGTTCCGCCGCTGGCGCCTGCCCAAACCACGCTATGCCAAGCGCGGGCATTTCCCGGAGTAGTCGCACCCTATCCGAGACATACAAGGAGGGGAACGCAATGCGTTCCCCTCCTTCATTACGACCAGCCTTGCACATGCCCACGGAAAGTGTTTTCCAAAGAGATCCCCCGAAGCACCTGTTGCACTCTTGTGGCATGCGGGCTGGGCGAGTAATCTGTATGCAGCGTGCATGACGGCCAATGTCGCCGTGCATGGGAACAAACGAAACAGGAACGAAGCGTATGACGAGTGAACATTACGACGTGGTAATTATCGGCGCAGGCCCCGGCGGCTACACAGTGGCGCTGCGCTCGGCGGAACTGGGCAAATCAGTGCTGTTGGTGGAACGCGACGATGTGGTGGGTGGCACATGCCTCAACCGCGGGTGCATTCCGTCGAAGGCACTCATCACGGCAACGCGCACCATTGACACGATACATCGCGGCGAACAGATCGGCATAGACTGCGAGCTGCAGGAAATCGACTTCGGCAAACTGCGTGCGTTCCGCGATGGCACGGTCTCGACGATGCGCGACGGACTGCTCGCGCTGCTCACCTTCCGCGGCGTTCATATGGTGCAGGGCATCGCCTCGGTTGTAGAGGACGGCCATGTCCATGTGAGACCGGCACAGGGCGGGCAAACGATCCGCATCCGCACTGCAGACGGCGATTTCAAGGACGGTGGGCAATCTCTCGACGTCACCGCAGGCGATGTGGTGATCGCCACCGGCTCACGGCCGAAACCGCTTGATGTGGCGCCGTTCAATCATGTGCTCATCGACTCGACGAGAGCACTGGCACTCAACTCCTTCCCACACAGCGCCGTGGTGATTGGTTCGGGGGCCACGGCGCTTGAATTCGCGTCGATGTGGAATTCCGCAGGAGCAGACGTCACGCTCATCATGCGCGGCGACATCGTGCTCTCCCGCTCCGACAGGCGGGCTGCGAAGATACTGATGCGCGAACTGAAGCGACAGGGCATCACGATCGTGACGAACGCTGCCATCACGGCGGTCGACACTGGGGAGAATCTGGGTGTCACCGTGCATTACACGGACGCAGACGGCAACGGGCAGGAGGTATTCGCCGAGTGGGCGCTCGCAGCCATCGGGCGTGTGCCGAATACCGACGGCGCATGGTTCGCGAAGGCATCGATTGAGCTCGATGAGAACGGTTTGGTGAAAACGGATGCCTACGGCCGCACCAGCCGGGAACATGTGTGGGCGTTGGGCGACATCACCCCAGGGCACCAACTGGCACACCGTGCATATCAACAAGGCTATGTGGTGGCCGAAACGATTGCCGGACTCGATCCCTCCCCGGTGGACGAATACACGATCCCAACCGTTGTGTTCTCGAACCCGGAATTCGCCTCCGTCGGCTACACGCTGCGCGAAGCCAAGGCCGACACCGAGCTCGTCGACGTAACCGAAACGCTCATCCCGGTCATGTCGAACGCGCGCATGCTGATGAGCGGGGCATCCGGTTCAGTGTCGGTGGTGAGCGGGAAGAAGTCCGCAGATCAATCGGATGACGTTCATGTGCTCGGCGTGCATATCGTCTCCCCCGACGCCAGCGATCTGATCGCCGAGGCACAGCAGATCATAGGCAACCATGTTCCATTGAGCGCTGCCGCGCGCAACATTCACCCGCACCCGACCTTCAGCGAGATGCTCGGGGAAACGCTGCTCAAAGCCGATGGCCGACCGTTGCACACCCGCTGACCCCTCGCCGGATACGCAACCGTCACATTGGGACAGCGCATGCTGATACAGTAAATACATTGCCCGTATTCGTGTTGAAACAAGCTAGAGAGGGATACATGGCGCAGCAAGAGAAGTCTGAGAAGCCAAAGAAACGCGGAATGTTCGAGCAGATCGTCACGATCTACAAGTTCACGGCAGCCGAGGACAAGGCGCTGCCATGGATCACCGGCGCAGTGTTCGCCGCCCCGATCGTCGTGGGCATCATCTGCGGCATCGTGTTCCATTGGGGTTGGGTCTCGTGGATCACGCTGATGATTCTCGCCGTGATGATTGGATTGCTGCTGTTCACGATCGTGCTCACCCGCCGTGCCGACAATGTCGGGTACAAGCAGATGGAAGGCAAGTCCGGTGCCGCGATCAGCATTCTCGGCAACATGAAGCGCGCCGGATTCGATTTCCCGCAGGAACCGGTGTGGGTCGACCCGCGTACCCGTGACGCAGTGTGGCGCGGCACCGGGTATCAGGGCATCTACCTGATCGGCGAAGGCAATTACGGTCGCGTGATGCAGGCGATGGACCGCCAGGAAAAGCAGATCAAAGGCGTGACTGCGGGTTCGCATATTCCCGTCTACCGCATCTGCGTGGGAGACGGTCCCAAGCAGGTTCGTCTCAAGGATCTGCGCAATACGGTGCTCAAGAAGAAGACGTACGTGCCGAACAACTACACCAATCCAATCATGCGCAAGCTTCATCCGCGCCATCGTTTCGCACTCTCCAAACCGCAGCTCATCACACTGAACGACCGCTTGCATACACTGCAGCGCCGTAGCGGCATGGGCATTCCCAAGGGCATGGACCCGATGAAGACGCACAAGGTGAGCCGTCGCGCGATACGCGGCAGGTGAGCCATTCACATTCGACGATCCCGGCCATCTGGCCGGGATTTCTTTTTGGGCCTTCGGCTCCGTGAGGCATGCGAATCCGAAAACCGGCGAGCCCCGAGAGTGGCACGGATTTGGAATGTGACACGGAACAGCACGTGTCCACTATTTGAAAACCATTGGAAACACAACGTTTTCGAAGTGTTAGTCCACGTATGAAACATGTTGTTAACTCAAATTACGAGTGGGCGAAATGCTAGTCCCTATGCTTGTGGAACGTAAGCAACATCGTGAAAGGAGCGGTCCCGTGACCCCACTCAAAACCAAGGCAGACGCCGAAGCTCTCGTCAATCAGGAAGGCATCGAATATGTTTCCGTGCGCTTCACCGATCTGATTGGCGTTCAGCAGCACTTCACGGTTCCTGCCAGCGAATTCCTCAAGGACGCGTTCGATGAGGGCATGCCCTTCGATGGCTCCTCCATCGAAGGTTTCCAGGCCATCAACGAATCCGATATGAAGCTCGTTCCGGATATCGAGACCGCCTTCGTCGACCCGTTCCGCAAGCACAAGACGCTCGACGTCGCCTTCTCGATTGTCGACCCGCTCACCGACGAGCCTTACTCCCGTGATCCCCGCCAGGTCGCCGCGAAGGCCGAGGCATACCTCAAGTCCACCGGCGTCGCGGACACGGCATCGTTCGCTCCCGAGGCCGAGTTCTTCATCTTCGACAAGGTGCGCTTCGGCAACGACATGCGCGGCTCCTTCTACGAGGTCGACTCCATCGAGGCACCGTGGAATTCCGGACTGGACGTCGAGGAAGACGGCACTCCGAACATCGGCTTCAAGAACCGTGTCAAGCGCGGTTACTTCCCGGTTCCACCGGCCGACCACACCCAGGATCTGCGTGACGACATGGTCGCCAACCTGCAGAAGGTCGGCCTCATCCTCGAACGTGCACACCATGAAGTCGCCGGCGCAGGCCAGCAGGAGATCAACTACCGCTTCAACTCCCTGCAGCATGCAGGCGATGACCTCATGAAGTACAAGTACGTCATCCACGAGACCGCCGCTCTCGCAGGCAAGGCAGCCACCTTCATGCCCAAGCCGATCGCAGGCGACAACGGCACCGGCATGCACTGCCACCAGTCCCTGTGGAAGGACGGCAAGCCGCTGTTCTACGATGAGAAGAACTATGGTGGCCTCTCCGACATGGCCCGTTGGTACATTGGCGGGCTGATCAAGCACTCCTCGTCGGTGCTCGCCTTCACCAACCCGTCGCTGAACTCCTACCACCGTCTGGTTCCGGGCTTCGAGGCGCCGGTTAATCTGGTCTACTCCGCCCGCAACCGTTCCGCCGCGATCCGCATCCCGCTCGCAGGCACCTCGCCTGCCGCCAAGCGCATCGAGTTCCGAGCGCCGGATCCGTCGTGCAACCCGTTCCTCGCCTTCTCCGCACAGCTCATGGCAGGCCTTGATGGCATTCTCAACCACATCGAGCCGCCGGAGCCGGTCGACAAGGATCTCTACGAGCTTCCTCCGGAGGAGCATGCCGGCATCAAGCAGGTGCCGTCCTCGCTCGCCGAGGCCCTCGATGCGCTCGAAGAGGACCATGACTTCCTGACGGCCGGTGACGTGTTCACCGAGGATCTCATCGAGACGTGGATCGACCTGAAGCGCGGCGAGATCGATCAGGCTCGCCTGCAGCCTACTCCGCTTGAGTACGAGCTCTACTTCCACATCTGATTCGCCGAATACTGGCATTTCCAAGGTGGGTGCGCATACGTGCACCCACCTTTTCCGTTATGCGGACGGGCATGCCCTGCAAATTCGGGGCTTGTGCCTATGATCGATGTAGACACGGGGGCTTGCTTGGCAGGCTGAGATGAAGCGAACGCTTCGACCGCATGAACGTGAACCGGATAATGCCGGCGCACGGACGTCGTATTTCCCGTGTCTTTCGATATCTCAGAAAGGCACAATATGATCTACCCATCACAAGCAAGCTCGCGCAAGTGGCGTGTTCTCGACATCACCGTCACCTCGGTGATCGCCGTCGCATCCGGTGTGGTGTTCTGGATGTGGGACTGGGTGTGCATGGCACCACTCACATTATTCGAGAACATCACACCCGGCTTCGAGGGACTGCTCAATGGATTCTGGCTGTTCGCAGGTCCCTTAGCCGCGGTCATCGTGCGCAAGCCGGGTGCCGCACTCTATGCCGAAACGGTTGCGGCGTTCCTCGAGCTCACGCTCGGCAACCAATGGGGCGTGGGAGGCTCCCTCATCGTAGGTCTGATGCAGGGGCTCGGCGCCGAACTGGCTTTCGCGCTCTTCGCATATAAGGTGTGGACCAATCTTGTGGTGCTGCTGTCCGGGGCATTGTCCGGAGCGATGTGCGGCGTCTACTACTGGTTCACGAACCCGGGGTGGGGAATGATGCGGGTCTCCATCTATTTGGGTACCTCGGTGGTGGGCGGTGTGATCGCAGCCGCTGCGTGCATCGCGCTGTCGCGTGCCATCGCCCGCACCGGAGCCTTGGCTCAGTTCGCTCACTGGCGTGTTCGTGACAGTGAGGCGAAGCGTGCCTGATTCGCACGCCATACGGTGGCTCTGCCGCCAATGACCATGTCTGTGCAATCTCTGGCGCGTTGGGAGGTTATGCAATATAGTGGGGCGTTGATCGTGACACCGATTTCTTTGAAGTTGAGAAAGGCATGGCATGACTGATCAGACGCAGATTATCGAAACCGCCGTCATTGAGCGGCTCAGCCACGTGATCGACCCTGAGCTTGGCCGCTCGGTCACCGATCTGGGTATGATCTGCGGCGTCGATGTTCGCCCCACAGGCCTGGATTCCTTCAATGTGCGGGTCAATGTGGAGCTCACCGTGCCTGGCTGCCCGCTGTCTGCCGAGATCAGCAGGCAGATCGAGGCGGCCGTGACCAGTTATGCCGAGGCGCAGCTCACCGCCGAGATCGTCGTCGGCGCGATGGATGAGGAGAAACTCAAGTCGCTGGTGAACGATCTGAAAGCCGCCCGTCGTGAGAACCCGTTCAGCAAACCGGGTACGAAAACGCGCATCTTCGCCATCGCCTCAGGCAAGGGTGGCGTGGGAAAGTCTTCCATCTCCGCCAATCTTGCGGCCACGTTCGCCGCACTCGGCTACGACACCGCGGCCATCGACGCCGATATCTACGGCTTCTCGCTCCCCCGCCTCTTCGGCGTCCACGACCAGCCCACGAATCTGAACGGGATGCTGATGCCGGTGACCGCGTGGGGCGTCAAACTCATGTCGATTGGCATGTTCGCCGGTTCCGACCGTGCCATTCTATGGCGAGGCCCCCGTCTGCAGCGTTCGCTCGAACAGTTTCTGGCCGATGTGTGGTGGGGCGAACCCGATGTGCTGATTCTTGATCTCGCCCCCGGCACCGGCGACATGGCGATTTCGGTGGCGCAGGCATTGCCGAACGCCGAGCTCGTTGTGGTCACGACCCCACAGCCCTCCGCGTCGGACATCGCCGTGCGTTCCGGCCTGGTCGCACTTCAGGTGCCGATGCGGGTGCGTGGCGTGGTGGAGAACATGAGCTATTTCGAGCATGCAGGCGAACGGATCGACATATTCGGCACGGGAGGCGGAGCTCGTGTGAGTTCCCAGTTGACCGATGCGCTGCACTATGAGGTGCCGCTCATGGCGCAATTGCCGCTCGACCCGCGTATCCGTGAGATCGGCGAAAGCGAGGGACGTCCGGCCGTGCTCAATGATGACGGCACGCTCCGCGACGACGACTTCGGTCGTACCTTCGGACATCTGGCCAAGAGTCTTCTGGCATAGCAAACTGGCATGTGGGCAGCGTGCAATTGCAGCGCTGCCCACATGCCATCGCCTTGTCCGGACGCCGAATCATTGCACGTCGCCGGTGGCGAGCAAAGTGTCGAACTGTTGCTCGTCGATGATCGGGATGCCCAGTTCCTCGGCCTTCGTGGCCTTCGAACCGGGATTGGCTCCGACGACCACCCAATCCGTCTTCCTGCTCACCGATCCGGAGGCCTTGCCGCCACGGCGTTCGATGGCCTCCTTAGCCGATTCGCGGGAGAAATGCTCAAGGGTGCCGGTGACCACCACGCTCTTGCCTTCCAACGTCTGAGGAAGACCCTCGTCATGCGTGCTCATGCCCACACCGGCGGCTTTCCACGCCTCCAGCACACGGCCGCGCCAATTGCCCGGCATGCGAGCCTCCTCGAAGAATGTCGCAATGGAATCGGCGATCTCCGCGCCTATGCCGTCGATCTGTTCGAGTTCCTCGGCACTGGCGTCGGCCAGCGCATCGAGTGTCTTAAAGTGCTTGGCCAGCGTGAATGCGGTCGGTGGGCCCACATGGCGAATGGAGAGCGCTACGAGGACGCGGCTCAGATCGGTATGCTTGGCTTTCTCGATCTCATCGAGCATCTTCCTGGTGTTCTCGGTGGGTTCCTCGATGCGCGGCCGCCCATTCCTGCCATGGCCCACAATCACGGCATCCGGTTTGACCTCGTATTCGGGGTTGCCTTCGGAGTCCTTCACCGTCTTGCGATTCGCGTCCTTCTTCAGCGGGGCATCCTTGACCCCGGACCAGAAAGCCGGCTCCCTATGCCACAGGCCGGAACCGCCGAGACGATGGCGCACCTTCCTCTCCTTGCCATGCGAATCCACGTGCCTGCGCACTTCGATGATCTGCGCTTCACGCCACACATAGACATCCCGGAGGTCGCTTGCTTCGAGGTCGAACAAATTCGCTTCACTGGTGAGTACGGGCTCCTGGATGGGCGGAAGTTCCAGCCCGCTCGGAGCCAGATACGGTGCCGGCTCCTCGCCTGGTTCCACCACGATCTCACGCACGCCGGGGGCGTAGGCTTCCACCGAGTCCGGCCTGTTGTCTTCGGGGTTCGTCAGCGCCACCGCGCTTTGGTCACCCAGATGCTCAATGTCGAATGCCTTGCGGGCCGCCAGATTGATCACACGTTCGGCGAGCTGGGCCGGGCAGCTTTCCGAATTCGGGCATCGCAGGTCCTTGTCTCCCTCCTTCTCATACCGCAACACGGTGTCACAGGATGGGCATCGTGTAGGCATGACGAACTCGCGTAGGTCCTGTTCATGCCCTTCGCGTTTGGCGATTACTGGGCCGACCAGTTCGGGGATCACATCGCCGGCCTTGCGCACTACCACCGTATCGCCGATGAGAATGCCTTTGCGTTTGACCTCGTATGCATTGTGCAGCGTGGTGCGCGACACCGTGGATCCGGCCACATACACCGGGTTCAGTATGGCCACCGGTGTGACTCTGCCCGTGCGCCCGACCTGCACCACAATATTGAGGAGCTTGGTGTTGACCTCCTCGGGCGGGTATTTGTAGGCGATGGCCCAACGCGGCGCGCGTGAGGTGCTGCCCAGTCTGCGTTGCAACGCGAGGTCGTCCACTTTGACCACAATGCCGTCGAGCGCATGCTCGATGTCACCCCGGTGCTCGCCGTAGTATTCGATCATGTCGAGAATCTGGTCGAAGTCGGTGACCTCGCGGTTATGGGGCGAAATCGGCACCCCCCATTTGCGGTACATCGTGTAGGCATCCGACTGGTTCCTCACCTCGTCGGCCACATCCACCGGCTTGCCCGACCCCCATACCAGTTCGCCGATGCCATGTGCATAGAAACTCAGATGCCGCTGCGCGGTGATGCGCGGATCCTTCTGGCGTAGCGATCCCGCGGCCGCATTGCGTGGATTGGCGAACGGTGGTCTGCCCGCATCTTCGTTCGCCTCGTTGAGCTTGTGAAAATCATCCCACCGCATGAACACCTCGCCGCGAATCTCCACCATATCGGGAATATCGCCCTCCGGGCCATCCAGATTGGTGGGGATGGAGTGTATCGTGCGCACATTCATCGTGATGTCTTCGCCAGTGACCCCATCACCACGGGTGAGTCCCTGCGTCAGAACTCCGTTGCGGTAGATGAGATTCAGAGCCAGACCGTCTATCTTCACCTCGCAGGTCATGGGCAACAGCTTGTCTTCCGGCCATTCGAGGTCCTTGCGCACGCCATCGTACCAGGCACGCAGTTCCTCGAAGGAGAACACATCATCGAGGCTCATCATCTGGGAGGGGTGCCGCACCGCCGTGAAGTCGTTCGAGAATGTGCCACCTACCCGATGGGTCGGTGACTGAGGCGTGTCAAGCTGGGGGAACTCCGACTCCAGTCGTTTGAGGCAATTCATGCGCGCATCGTACGCTGCATCGGAGGAAAGCGGGGCGTCCTTGACGTAATAGGCCACCTGATCGCCCTCCACCCAAGCACTCAGACGTGACCACAGCCGCACCGCCTGCTCTACATTGAGCTTCGACACGTCGAGATCATCAAGTTCCATCGCATCACTGTCGATGTCACGCAATGAGTCAATCCACGGATCCGAACCAATCGGATACCTGTCGAGCTGCTCGTCTGCAATCAATGCATCTTCCATAACCGGATTCCTCCAAATCCTACCCAATCCGAAACGCCACGGTCTTGGCCCATTGGTCAATCCTACGCATCTACGCACCAGAGAGGGTGCCGGACGCGCCGTATACCATCGTCCTACGCATTCAGCGAGCGCAGGAACTGCATGCCTCCCGGGCCCAGATTACCTCCCTGCAGCGCATACCAGCTCACGTTGAGTGCCTGTGCCACGGGGAAGATCTTCTCGTTGGTGGCGGTGAAGGCAGCGTCGCGAATAATCTGCGCGCATTCCACCTGCGGCCACACCGGCACGTCATGTCGCATCAGGACTCCGACGGCCTGGGCACCGGTCTGTGCGATCTGTTCGCCCTGTGCCATGGCGAGGTTGCGGAATCGTTCGAGCCTGGCACGTTGCGCGGGTGCGAGGTTCTGGGTGAGCGACGTGGCGAGGTTGCCGGCCGCCACTGCGACGGCGGTGTCGCCTTTCATCCAGCTGGCGCAGACGTAGTAGTAGTATGCGTTGGCGGCATCCACCGGGTCGCAGGCTACGCGCAGCGCGTTCAGTGCGGCTGCTCGCACCGAGTTCCAATCCTCAGAGACGCATAGTCGTATGGCCTGTTGGATGTGTACGCCAGCGGTGGCGGGCGCGTATCTCACCAAGGTATTGAGGTGGGCCATCGCCTCCTCGCCCCTGTCATAGCGGAACAGTACTTCGCCCATGTCGAGATGAGCTTGGAACAGCGCATCGGGCACGAGGGCGATGCGCTCGTCCGGCATGGCGAACAGCCGGTTGTACACCACCCGGTCGGTGTAGGAGGTGAAGTAGCGCGGCACCACGCCGTCCGATTCGAACATCTCGTCGAGTTCGCCGATCACGCGTTCCATGTTCGCGATTGCCCCCTCCTCATCACCGGAGAACACCATCTCCTGTGATTTACGGCGTGCGTCGGCGAGTGCTCTCTCCACGGTGCTGGTGATCTGCGGTATGGGGGTGCCGTCGATGATTGCGGTGGTGATCTCGGTGGCGTGGTTGCGCAGTTCGGGATCTGCGCACTGCTCGATCAGGCCCATTGCATAGGTGGCCTTCCGGTCGGCACGTAGGCCGTCGTTCTTCGCAGTGTCCGCAATGAGTTCGAGGGTGCCCCGGAACATTTCCTCTCGCGAGATCGACAGGTCGCGTACATTGTGTGCGCCCAGTGATCGCGCCACTGTTGCATCGAGAGGCCTGTCGCGTCGTTCCGGAATCGTGTAGGCCGCGTCGCCGGTGAAGCGTGTGTCGTCCATGCTGAAGCCTGGTTCGACCGGTCGGAATCCTTCGGTGCCATCGTAATCGTATTGCGCGCCGAACGCGTCGTATACGGCGAACGGGTCGGCACAGCTGTTGGCGTGCATGTAGTCGATGAATTCATCACGCGTGAATGTGACGGTGAGCAGGTGTTTTATGGAGGGGTTGCTGTTGCGCAATCGGTCGAATTCCTCATCCACGTTCAGGATGGATTGCACCGTGTCGTCCTCCGATTCGGCATGATGCGTCGTCGTATCATCGGACGACGTGGATTCGTCGTGCTCGAGCAGGTCGCGCAATTCGCGGTCGAAGTCGGCATCGGTCTGCATGGCCTGCGTCTGAACCCCATCATGCTCATCGTCGCCGACTCCCGAGGTTTCTTCCGAGCCGGAGAACAGGGCGCTGCCGCGTTCGCCGAATCTTCCCTGGCCGGCGTGCGTGGTGAAATCCTCAAGATTCGTCAGATCGGAGATTTGCGTCATCGCGCTGTCCATGAGCGTCTTGATGGCATTGTCGCGTTCGTAGACGGCCTCCTCCAGCCCGAGGGAATCCATGCGCAACGAGACGCGTCTGATCTGCTCGCTGGCACCGAATGCGAGGGAGGCGAAGATGAGCCCGATCTGCAGATTGTATTCCGCGCTGATCCGTGAACGCTCGGCCTCATCGAGTTCGGCCATGGCGCCGGATCGCATGTTGATGAGCTCGTCGGGCATGAGCGTGCGGCTTGCCGAGGTGAAGGCGAATGCCACCTCACCTTGTTGCAGGTTCGAACGGAAATCCGTGTCGAATCTGAAAGGAAGCCATAGGGCGTTGACTGCATTTGCAAGGGCGTGCCGGTATATCCATTCGCTGCCGACGAGATGCCGTACATCAACGCCAACGCCGGCCTGTGAGGCGTCGAGCGACGCGGACAGCGACATGCCCCTGCCGAAATGCAGGTAATCGTCTACACGGAAACATTCGGGGTCGTCGAGAATATGCACAGGATGGGTCGGCGGCAGGGCGGACAGCGACGGGTTGCGCAACAGACGACGGTCGATGCGGGCGACCTGCTTGAACGTCACGGTATCTTCGATCGGCTGTTCGCTGTGGGCGGCATTGTAATCGAGCCACTTGTCGATCAGCAGGAACCGGTTGACCGCCCCCTCGAGCTTGAGGCTGGTAAGCATCGCATCATATGGCATGCGCTTCTCCCATACGAGGAAACGCGCATGGGAGACGGGCGATTCAATCATATACAGCGGTTCACTGCCATGGTCTGCCTCCAATTCGGACAGGTCACCCATGACACCTATGCGTCTCATCGTGTCGGCGAAGTACTCCTCGAGACCGCTCACCCGCATGCGGTGCGCACGTGCCGTGTCCGTCTGTGACACGCTGGTGCGAATGGCTGCGAGCGGTGAGAATCGACGGAAATTCGAAATGATGTTGCCGGCCCCATACCCCTGCAGGCCGCCATTGACCGACACTGCAAGGTAGAGATGGAAGAAGCACACGGCCATGAGATCGCGGTATTCGAGATCCGTGCGAAGGCGCGCAGGCAATTCGGCACGGGCGTTTTCGATCGTATACCGATTCGCCGATTTGAGGAAGCGAGCGAGCCAGACCATGCGTCCGTTGCCATCACGCCCCCTGATATCGCCGACAAGTGCCCGTGCGGATCCTTCCACGGTGGCGATGTGTGCCGGTTTCGTCCCGCCGAAGCGGGAATCGTCATCGGTCGTGAGTGAATCGGTGACGTCAAGCTCTAAATCCGGTTCGCGTGCATCGAGGTTCGCATACAGGTCGCCGGTCATATACACGGCGCCGGTGTCATCGGCCATCGCCAGCGTGCAGAAACGGTCATGCGAGGTGAAATAGCCGAGGGCGAATCTGCGCAGGCCGGGCATCTGCACCCAACCGACACGCTCGAATGGCAGTCCCGTTCCAGCCACCGAGAACGACCGGCGGCGCATCAACGGATTAAGCACGATCGTCTCCGCTGACGGCATCTTGACGCCAAGTAGCGGATTCGTCGGAGTCGGCGTGAACATGTTGTGCGTGGGCAATGCGCCGGCGAACATGCTCTGCGCCGTCGACTCCACCTGACGCGCATATCTGGCCGCATTGACACCCAGGTTCCTCAGCCACCGCGCCGGCTTGCGTGGCTGTGGGTCGGAAGTGTTTGAATTCGTGCCTGTCATGTGTTCCAATCTACACGTCAAGGCGCAATATGTCTGCCGATTACCCGCACAAGGTCACGGCAGTTACTCGCATGCCGTTAGAATGACGCATGTGAACACACCTGCACGCCGGACCCATCCGTTCATCGCCGCGCTCGTCGCCGCAACCGTCATTGTGCTCGTGGAATGCCTCGTATTCAATTTCGCATGCCTGCGCTCACGCTCCGCGAGGCCTGCAGACGCCTCACAATCGTTGATCGAACAGGGGTCGAACAGCGCCGCCGACCCTCAGGTGACACTCGGCCCGGGTCTCGCAATCCATGGCGATGGCCTGCTGCAGGTCACCGACGCAACCAAGGCATATATTGATGCGCCTACGAATGGCTCATCACCCTACGCGCAGGTGCTCATGACCTCGCTGAATGACATTGCCCTCGCCAGAACGACCATGACCCAAGTCCAACGTGACGAGCTCTACCGCGAGCTTGTGCATGTGCGGCTTGACGGAGGCCGCATGCAGACCGTTGCCGTCGATGCCCCTCGCTCCACCTACCTGCCCTACCAGGATTCCGAAACCCGGCATGCGCAGTCTAATGGTGACCACACGGTGCGCCTGTGGATTGAGGAGGCAACCGATTCCCTCATACCGATTGTGGGGCTTGACGCCAACGCACGCGTACCGTTCAGCTGGAACTGGGCGCAGGTGCTGCTCATGGCCGCGTTTGCCGCATTGCTCATCGCATTCTCGCCCAGAAGCCGCCTGTGGCTCATTCCACTCGACACCAGTTCGCGATTGCAACGCGGCGCATTCACCATTGGGGCGCTGGCTCTCGCCGGCTATACGGCTGTCCAGATCTACTGGCAGATCGCCGGGGCCGCACCGATGGCCTATCACATTCCGGGCCGATACTCCTACGACTACGACCAATACGACCATGTCGCACAGGCCCTTATGAACGGCCACGCATGGCTCGACCTTCCCGTGCCGGAACAGTTCGCCCAACTGCGCAATCCCTACGACACGGCTGCGCGTGACCGTCTGCTCGAGCAGGGCGTGACGCACATCTACTGGGATTACGCATATCACGATGGCCATTGGTATTCCTATTTCGGTGTGCTGCCTGCGCTGTTGCTCTTCCTGCCCTATCGTGCCATCACCTCGCTGTTCGTTCCCGGCGGCCTCATGTTGCCGAATGCGAGCGCCGACCTGCTGCTCATGTTCGGTGCCGCCGTCTTTGGCTGTTTGCTGGTGATCCGCCTGCTCAAACGCATGCCGGTGCAGGTGAGCGTGGCCACCTGCGCGCTCTCCTGTCTGGCGTTCGTGCTCGGTTCGAACCTGCTGTATTTCTGGCATCGCACGAATTTCTATTCGATTCCCTTCGCCTCCGGCCTGTTCCTGACCTTCCTGGGAATGTGGCTTTGGCTTGGCGCCCCGGTCGCGCGAAAACGCACATGCACGTTGGGCCGTTCCGATTCCGCGGATGCCGCCTCATTGAGTCTTCTGCATGTGGCATTAGGCGCGCTGTGCATCGCCGCCACCATCGGCTGTCGTCCCACCTTCGCATTGACGGCATTGCTTGCCATTGCCCTGTTCTTCCCGCAGGTGCGCGCGGTGTTCAGCGCATCCACATGGCGGGAACGCGCCACTCGCATTCAGGCGTTGCGTTTCCTGTGCGCGCTCATCATACCCGCCATGCTCATCGTGGTTCCGGTGATTGCCTATAACGCTATGCGTTTCGGCTCGTTCACCGATTTCGGCAACGCTTACCAGATCACTGTGGCGAATATGACCGACTTCCACACACCGCTCCCGCAGATGCCGCGCGCATTGTGCTGCTACCTGTTTCTGCCGCTCACCTTTGGCAATGACTTCCCATGGCTTGAGCTTACGCCCGCGCCGACGCCCATCTGGTTCTTCACCGAGACGACGCCCGCTGGCCTGTTCGTGCTGATGCCACTCGCCCTGTTGGCCTTCGCCGTCCCGTTCATGAGACGCCCGCTCGGCAGACTGTATGCCACGCTGACATCCATGCTCGCCCTGTCCATGGTGTTGCTCGTGTTCGATGCCTATGTGGGTGGGTTCGCGTGGCGGTATCTGGCGGATTTCTCCTGGCTCGTCATGCTGTGCGCATTGGCGGTGATGGCATGGCTTGTGGAACGGCATCCCGCATGGCGTGTGGTGTTCGTCATCGTGCTGGTGTATGCCATCATGCTCGCATTGGCCTCCATGTTCGTCATCGGTCGTGATGACGCCATGATCAACATCATGCCCTCGAGATTCGCCGACGTGCGTTCATGGTTCACGTTGCTGCCGTGAGGTGGCATGCGGACGCCCTCCGCTGTTCGTTCTGCGTATAGGCACGCAAGCGCACATTTGCAGACTACAATGTTCGGCATGGGATTGCTCACATCGCTGTTCAAAACGACCAGACCCGTAACACCGCCGCAAAAGGTCGGGTTCGGTTTCGACCACGCCGTATACGCATATGACGCCCAGACATACGGCGTGCGCGACATCTCACTCGATCTGTCATGTTCAAATGGCAACACGGCGATCATAGGGCTCAACGGAGCGGGCAAATCCACACTCATCGATCTCATGAACGGCACACTCACTCCGAGTTCCGGGAAGGTCACCGTCGAGGCCGATGGCAAGAGCTACGATGCGTCGCATGGCGGCCGGGCGCAGATCCAACGTATTGTGGGCACCGTGCAGCGTGAGGCGGATTTGTACCGATTGCGGCACAATGTGAGCATCGAGCAATCCATCGATGAGCTGCTCAGGAAATACCGGCTCACCACCGTACAGCGTCTTGCGATCGCCGGTGACGCACTCGCGAAGTTCTCGTTGGATACGAACATGCGCACCCCGCTCGACGAACTCGATGGCGAGCAGTTGCACCTGTTCGCCATCGCCCGCGCATATGCCGCCAATCCAGGTGTGCTGCTCGCGGATGAGCCTATGCGCGGACTCGATGAGATCAGCTCACGGCATGTCGCGCACCGTCTGTTCACCTGTGGCAAGCCGGTCGTCTTCGCCACGCATAATGTCGATCTCATTCGCAATGACGAATTCAACATCACGCGTGTCATTGTGATGGACGAGGGCGAGATTGCATTCGACGGCGAACCGGCGAGTGCATCGGCATACTATGCACAGCTCATCCGCAGCAAATACCGTCAGATCTCCTCGACACAGTGACGTACGGCACTGAGCACCAGACGCACATGCGCGTCGAACAGATCCGGTACCGGCAGCAGTGATATCGCCAAATACCCATTGGCTTCCATGTCGAAGAAATAGCCGGGCTGGCCGGACGTGGCATTGTCGCGAATCATCGTCGTCACCAGCTCGTTCTCGTCGATGAACGAGGGGAAGCGCAGCAGCACGTTCCATCCCCCTTCGGCACGGAGCACGCTCACCACGCCCAGGTCGTCCGCATCGAGCAGCCGGTGCAGCGATTCCAGATTCCGTGAGATGCGCTCCTGCACGCGGTCATGCTGACTGTCGAGTTCGGCAATCATGTCGTCCATGCGTTCGGCGATGAGCTCGCTCATCGGCAGGAAGTCATCGGCGATCACATCGAGCCGGCGCATCGCTTCCCGAACATCGTCGTCGGGACCGCTGACCTCGATCCAACCCACCTTGGCGTGCGGCGCGGCGAGACGCTTCGAAAAACCATCAAGCGCGAACGTGAGCACACGGCGCTCGCCCGCGAATCTCCTATTGCCCTCGAATGGCTCCAACGCATAGTCGAAGAACACTTCGTCTGCAATGAGTGCGATGCCGAACTCACGGCACAGTTCGATGAGATGCTCCCGCTCGCTGGGTTTGACGTATTGGCCGGTCGGATTATTCGGATTGATCACAATAAGCGCACGGATGTGCCGGCCTGCTTGCCCGTCCCGTTCCAGTATGGTCCGCAATGCCGCGATGTCCATGTACCAGGAACCGTCGAATTGCAACTGGTATTCCACCGTCTTCACTCCGCACAGCCGTGCGATCGATTCGATGAGCGGGTATCCCGGTTTCGGCGCGAGCACCGCCTCCCCCGGATCACATAGCAACATCATGAGCCATGCATAGGCCTGCGATGTGGAACTGAGCAGATACAGTCGCTCCGGATCCGGGCATCCTATTGCCCTGGCAAGGCGACGCCGTGCCTCCATCTGACCACGTGGCTGTGCCCGATACACCTGCGGGAGCAATTGCGGCGCAAGGCCGTGCGCCGTGGGATTCGAGTCATTGAGTTTGTCGAGGTCCACCCCACGAGCCTTGGCCTCTGCTTCGCATGCGGCGATTGGATTCGGCTGGCTCACATCGATTCTGCTGGAAAAACGCACGGCATAATACTACTCCCAGCGTCGTCCATAACAGGGCGAATACGGCTGGAGGCACCATGGAATCCCATGGCGCCTCGAGTCTTGCATGAATGTAATGCGACCTACTTGGCCGACTGCTGGTTGGCGTAGTAGGCGGCACCCACGATGCCCGCCTCGTTATGCAGCTTGGCGGCGACAATCGGGGTCTTGATGTCGATGTACGGCAGGAACTTCTCGGAGACGCGGCTCACACCACCGCCGACCACGAACAACTCGGGGCTGAAGTACAGCTCCATGAGACCGTAGTACTTGGTGAGGCGCTTGGCCCACTTCCTGTAGCCCATGTCGAGTTTCTCACGGACCGAGGATGCCGCATACTTCTCCGCATCGCCCTTGCCCTTCGGCAGTTGGATGTGGCCGAGCTCGGTGTTGGGGATGAGCACGCCATCGTAGATCAGGGCGGTACCGATGCCGGTGCCGAGGGTGGTGGCGATGACAAGCCCATCCTGGCCCGCCGCCGCACCGAACGCCTGTTCCGCCAGACCGGCCGCGTCCGCGTCGTTGACCACGGTGACAGGACGGCCGCATGCCTCGGAGAACACCTCGGTCACGTCCACACCAATCCACGACTGATCGAGGTTCGCCATGAAGTCGAGCTTCTTACCCGGCTTGATCGGGGCCGGGAACGCAATTCCCACCGGTACGTCCTCGGGCACTTCGAAATGCTCGAGCTGCTGGCGCACAATGTCTCCCACAGCCTTGGGAGTGGAATGCTCTGGAGTGAGGATCTTCAGGCGGGGTTCGGCGAATTCGCCCTTCTCCAGATTCACCGGAGCGGCCTTGATGCCCGAGCCACCGATGTCAACGCCGAATGCTTGTGCAGTGTCAATCATTGCAATCTCCCTTGCCGTTCGAATCCGAGGCGTGCACTCGTTGCATGCCTCATACCCCATATTGTGGCGTATTTGTCGGACATGAAAACGCTGGATAGCTTGGTTTTCCTTATATGGTACGCAATTGGCATGCACTGGGAAGCAATCGTTTGCCGTTCTGGCGATTCATTCCGAACTCATACTAATACATCGCATTAACAAATAGGCGTCCGATCTGGGCCGCGTCCCATCCGATATCGCCCATATTGTGGACAATGGGCAGGCAAATCCGTGCGGTGGACTATACATAGGTAGTGCAATTTCAGGGAAGGTGAAACTCCTTACTGGCGGTAGCGCAACGGGCCCGTGCCCGCATGCGGAGCCCGCAACCCGCGCAAGCGGTGGATCTGGTGCGAGTCCAGGGCCAACGGTTATAGTCCGGATGAAAGAAATGAGCTCGCATGAGTGTTTTTTCACACCCAGATTCGATTTCACCCAACCAGGTCTCCGGCAGCCACTCCACTGGGGCGGCAGACCGCGGACGCTGGTCCACGCAGCGCATCGCCATGTATGCGTTGTTCGTCGCACTTGCCATGGCGGTCAGTTTCATCGAGATTCCGTTGATGCCTGCCGCACCTTGGCTCAAATACGATCCATCGGGCATCGTCTGCATTCTCGCAGGCTTCGCATTCGGCCCCTCGGGTGCGGTCATAGTCAGCGTGCTCGGGTTCGTGCCTCATCTGTTCGTCAACCCGCTGGGCGCAGTGATGGCGATTCTCGTGGCACTCGGGTATTCATTGCCGGTCGCCTTCATCTACCGCAGGCGTTCCACACGCACAGGCGCACTCACCGGCATCCTCCTCGGCGCCGCCGTCGCACTCGCGGCGGCCATCGTAGGCAATCTGTTCATCACCCCGCTCTACGCGCACATGAGCATGCAGCAAGTCGCCTCGATGATCGTGCCGATTCTGCTGCCGTTCAATCTGCTCAAATTCGCAATCAACGGCGTCGTGAGCTTCCTGTGCTATCGCCCGGTCTGCAAGCTGATCGCCCGATGAACGCCTCGGGATTCCAGATCGAGCTGCGGCATGTCGGATTCTCCTATGACGGCGGTGAGACATGGGCGCTCGACGATGTGAACCTTGGCATTCGCGCCGGCGAACGCGTGTGCATCGTCGGTGCGAACGGGTCGGGGAAATCCACATTGTTACGTGTGATGGCCGGACTCAGCGCGCCCGACACAGGTTCCGTGACGCTCTTGGGGCACACGGTGTTCACCGACGAAGGTGGCGCCGACGCCGATGCGTACGCATGTGCACGACGTGGCATCGGCGCGGTGTTCCAGAATCCCGAGGATCAGATCGTCACGACGGTGACCGCCGACGATGTGGCATTCGGCCCGGAGAACCTCGATGTACCCGCCAACATGATCGGCGCAAGGGTGCATGCCTCACTTTCCTGTGTCGACATGCTCACAGCATGGGGGGCCGACCCCACACATATGAGCGGTGGCGAGCAACAACGCATCGCCATCGCCGGCATGCTCGCCATACACAGCCGTCTGCTAGTGCTCGATGAACCCACCGCCATGCTCGACCCGCAGGCGCGCGCCGAGGTGCTGGCGCTACTCGATCGCATCCAGGCATCGGGGACGACCTTGGTGATTGTCTCGCATCTGCCCGAGGAACTACGGCATGCCGATCGCATCGTGCATATCGAGCACGGCAGAATCACCGGTGAGGATTGCGCACAGCACATGCCGCAACACGACCATCATTCCCCCAGTGTGACCACGTTCGCCCAGCTCGATACCCTGGCCCGACATGTCAACACCGAGCATGCCGGAATAATCGGGGCGGCACCAACCGCTGTGGTGTTCGATGACGTATCGTTCCGCTATGAGCGGGAATCGGCGGATGTGCTCAGCCATATGAATCTACGGATTCCACGCGGATGCCTGACGGCCATCATGGGTCCGAACGGATCCGGGAAGACCACTTTCGCGCGTCTGCTGTGCGCGCTCGACAAACCGCGCGGCGGCCGAATCGTGGTGGAGGGCATCGACGTGACGCAAGCGAGACGACGCGAGCGCAGACGCTTGCGTCGAGTGCTCGGATTTGTGATGCAGCATCCCGAACGCCAGCTATTTGCCGAAACGGTGGCCGACGATGTGGCGTTCGGTCCAACCAACCAGGGTTTGGATGCGGCACAGGTGCGTGAACGCGTCGATTGGGCTTTGGACCTCGTCGGCGTGTCTGACCTACGCGGCAGGAATCCGTTCGAACTGTCAGGCGGCCAGCAGAGGCTGGTCGCCATCGCCGGAATCATCGCCTGCGATCCGTCGGTGCTGGTGCTGGACGAACCATGTGCAGGGCTCGACACCTCGGCGAGCAGACACATCGAGCGCCTGATGGAGAATCTTCGCCACAGAGGGGTCACCGTCATTCTCATTTGCCATGACCCCGATCAGGTGGACCGTTTGGCCGATCAGGTTATCCTGTTCGGCAATGAGCAACAGGGACGGGCTCACGCAGATAGCGGCGGCGAGGTCCAGCGTGAGGTACTCTCCCCCACCGACACGGGTTACTCCTGGGTGTCCGGCCTCGACCCACGCGTGAAGATCGTATGCATCCTCACGGTGATGTGTGCGGCTTTCGCCATGAACACCTGGGCCCAGTTGGCTGTGGGTGTGCTGCTGACGGCTGCTCTCTGGGGCGCCAGTCGTGTCGGCTTCACCAGGCTATTGCGTTCGGTGCGTGGCTTCCTTGTCCTGTTCGCGGTCATGGGTGCCCTCAACATCGGTGTCGTTCATACCGGTGATGTGTTGGTAAGGATCGGTCCCCTGCCGATCACGACCGGCGGCGTGTCCGTCGCCATCATCTACACGACGCGCTTTGCCATCGTGTTGATATTAGGTGCTCTCCTGCTTGAGACCACGACCCCCACCCGTCTGACGGCGGCGTTCTCTTCGTTGCTCTCACCGCTGCGGCGACTGCATTGGCATACGCAGGAGACGGCATTGGTGCTGTCGTTGGCCCTGCGGTTCGTGCCCACGTTGGCCCAGGAGGCACTCTCCATTCGAGATGCGCAGGCGATTCGTGGCGGTTCCATAGAATCGGGTTCCCTGCCACAACGGGTCAACGCGATGTGCGCGACCATCATACCGGTATTCGCCGGCGCCATACGCCATGCCAACAACCTGTCGTTGGCCCTGCAGGCACGCTCCTTCGAAGAGGGGCGCCCCCGCTCCACCTGGCATGCCATGCACATACGCGGCCGTGACATCGTGTTCATGACGCTCACCGTGACGACGTTGGCGGCCATAATCGCCATGAATGTGTTCACCATATGAATTGTAGTTACGCTCAAAACGAATACTCATGCAAAATATTCACAACGACACCCGTCATGTACGATGACACAATCACCGCGCACGGCGGCGCCGACGAATGAGGTTGACGCGAATAGCATTGAGCGCCGTTCCGTCCACGTCGAATGTATGACGCACGGTTCGTCCCACAAGGACCCAATGCCGTAGGCGACGCACATGAGTCGTGACCACCCGCCGCATGGCGGGTGGTTTTTTATTTCCGCACTCCTCTCCACTGCCGCCTTGTTCTCATAGAGCACGATGCTGCATGTCCATTGTTTGGGGCCATTAAGATGAAACGCAGGAGAATATGCCCACCACAAGTACAGAAACGAGGAAGTCATGGCATTGCAGGATGGCGAACATACCATCGCACTGAACAACGAGGTACTCATGCCCGAAATCGGCTTCGGCGTATGGCACGCCGAAGAAGGCCCAGAGACGGTGAACGCCGTCAAGGCCGCGCTGGCCAACAACTACCGTCTCATCGACACGGCGGCGTTCTACAAGAACGAGAAGTCGGTGGGAGAGGCCATCGCCTCGTCCGACGTGCCACGTGACCAGATCTTCGTCACCACGAAGGTGTGGAACGACGACATTCGCGCCGGCAAGACGAAGGAGGCCTTCGACAAGAGCCTCAAGCTCCTCGATCTCGATTATCTCGACCTCTACCTGCTGCACTGGCCGGTCGAAGGCTGGCAGCAGGCATGGAAGGAACTGGAGACGCTCTACCGCGACGGCCGCGTCAAGGCCATTGGCGTATGCAACTTCGAGCAGGATCAGCTCGAAGAGCTGCTGGATCTCGCCGAGATCAAGCCTGCCGTCAACCAGATCGAGTCCAACCCGCTCTTCGCCAATCAGGATCTCATCGACTTCTGCCACAGCAAGGGCATTGCGGTCGAGGCATGGCATCCGATGGGAGGTCGGGGCAGTGATTTGTTCGAAAACGAGACGCTGCGCGATATCGGCGACAAATACGGCAAGTCCCCTGCCCAGGTGATGATTCGCTGGCACATGCAGCGTGAGGTGATTCCGCTGCCGAAGTCGGTGCATGAAACCCGCATCGTGCAGAACATCCACGTATTCGACTTCGAACTGGGCGAGAACGACATGGCCCGGATCAACGCGATGGACACCGGCGAACGTCAGGGTGCCGATCCCCATCACGTCGACTTCTGATCGCCACTGATTGCCTGCGCTGGGGTTGGTCGCCCACGGGACGGGGAGTGTTGAGGAACGTAAAGGGCGCTTGCGATCCAGTGACGAGACACTCCCCGTCCCGTGGGCGCCCAACCCCAGCGCATATCTCACACGCGTATTCCGACTGTCTTCGTATTCAGCCCAACCTCGCGATCGGCACGCATTGACCCAACGCTCCTGTACGATGGAGCGGTCTGTTACGCACGGAATCTGTAAGACAACCGGGTTTCCAAAGGTAGGAACAAGAATATGGCATTGACGAAGAAGCAGGTCAGGCAGCTGCGCGCGATGGCGAACCAGCTCAAGCCGCTCGTACAGATCGGCAAAGGCGATCTGAGCGACAACGTGATCAAGCAGGCGGACGAGACGATCGAGAAACGCGAGCTCATCAAAGTGCAGGTGCTCGACGGCTCGGGCATAGACGCCAAGGAGGCCGCACAGGGACTCGCCGATCGCATGGGGGCCGAGGTAGTCCAGGTGATCGGCAACCGTGCCGTGCTCTACCGTCGTTCACATCGCGACGACATCGAGCACATCCAGCTTGTGCGCGAATAGAACGAATGCAAAGCCTTTACGGATGAAAACGCCCGGCCCACATGAGCCGGGCGTTTTCATTGGCACATCAATCGCGTGCGGCGAAGCGCGGAGCATCCGCAAATCTGCACGCCGATACCGGATCAGCGTGAGGTGAGGCCCTCCCACTGCGGTTTCCAGGTCATCTGGCGCTCATAGGCGCTCGCCCAGAACATGTACTCGTATTCGACACCACGCACGAACGAATCCACCAGTCCACGCCGGCGCTCCTCGCCCACGCCGGCAACGCGGCGTTCGATCTGCGCGAGCAGCCATACGGAGCTCTGCCAGAACTCGTCGGTCTTGTACATGTCGATCCACTGCCGGCATGGATTGTGCTCGAGTCCCTGTGCGAAATCACGTGCCAGTCGCTCGCCATAGTCGGCGTACACCCACGCGCAGGGCAGCACGGACACCAGGATGTCGAGCAGATCGCCCGAATACGCGGTGGTGAGCATGTTCGTCGTGTAGGCGCGCGCGAATGCGGACTGCTGGCCGTGCAGCACCTTCTCCTCGGTCAGGCCGAATGATGCCAGATAATCGCGATGCAGTGAGGTCTCCACATGCAGGATCGCGTCCTGAACACTCGCCATCCATGCCATCACCTCACGGTCGTCGGTCTTCGTCACGGCGAGCGCATGCACCTTCGCATAGGCGCCGAGGTAGAGCTCGTCCTGCATCAGGTAGAATGCGAACTTCGAACGGTCAAGGGTTCCAGCGCCGAGTTCCTGTATGAATGGCTGCCTGTAGCCCTCTTCCCATACCGGATCGGCGGCCTGGCGCATGCGCGACGCGAACGGTGGCAGGTCGGTTCTGGTGATGGTGGTCGGCATGGATTTCGCCATATGATGTCTCCCTACGTAGGTGTTAGCCAACAGGTTCAAAGGGTCACGCTGTCGCGTTCTCAACTCGTCTGAGTCCCCCCGCATCTTCGTATTGTCACATGGTCGGCAGACGAAGCGCCATGTCGTCTCCGTGCAGGTCCCTGCATGTTCGCCGATGGACATCGTGCGTTTGGCCGCGTATCCATGGCCGGCCTACACTGTCGGTATGAGATTCATCGGTAATTTGATCTGGCTTGTTCTGGGTGGTCTGGAGATCGCCTTCGCCTGGTTCGTGGTCGGCCTCGTGCTTTGTGTGACGATCGTGGGCATCCCGTTGGGTGTGCAGTCGTTCAAGATGGCCCAGCTCACGCTCACCCCATTCGGCCAACACGTCGTCTATGGCGGTTCGGTGGGTTCGCTGCTGCTCAACATCGTATGGGTGGTGCTGGTCGGCTGGTGGATGGCGCTTGGGTATCTCATTGCCGGTGTGCTGAATTGCATCACGGTGATTGGCGTGCCTTTCGGCATTCAGTCATTCAAGATGTGCAAGCTTGCCCTGTGGCCTTTCGGCACCACCATTGACTAGTCCCGCATAAGGTGGCGGTGGCCGGCGACCTTGGTTCTCAAGGTCTCCGGCCACCGTCATTGCGTATATTCGCCAGCATCAGTAGCCGTGCGAGTGCAGGTACTTGTCATCGAATCCGAAATAATGCCCCAGCTCGTGGAGCACGGTCTTGCGAATCTGTTCGACCATCTGCGCATGCGTGGCGCAGATGCGTTCATGGGGGCCCTTGAAGATCGTGATGCGGTCCGGCAGCACGCCGGCGTATCCGGTGGTACGCTGGGTGATCGGCGTGCCTTGGTAGAGGCCGAGCAGCTCCCCGTCTCCGTGGGTCATGCTGACGTATTCTTTGTCCGTCGGCTCGTCGGCCACGGTGATTGCAATGTTGGAAAGCGCTTTTTTAAACCGTTCTGGAACGGAGCGGACCGCCTCGGTGACGGTCCGCTCGAATTCAGGTTCGCTCATATGCATGTCGACGCCTTCTCAATTAGTCACGGCCGAGCGGATTGACACCCTCATTGGCTGGTGACGTCTCGTTGTCGAACATCAGCGCATGCAAATGGTTGTCGAGGTAATCAGCTTCCTGATGCGCCTCGGTGTCCTCCTTCGGCGTGTGGGGTTCCATGGGCATCTCCATGCGACGCACCATGCCGCGATCCTCGTAGAAACCGTAGTCGCAATCCGTGTCGGTGTACAGGAAGTAGTGTTCCACATTGTTTACTTTGAACTCATTGAGCATCCAGTCGAACAGATGCTGGCCTATGCCCTGGCCGCGCATGTCCTCGCGCACAATGAAGAGCACGATCTCGCCGTCATAGGCATGGCCGTCCTTCTTCGCCTGCTTGATCATCTGCCGGTCGGCTTTCTCGGCGTTGAGCATGTTCTTCAACGCCTGATGAGCTGACTTGTTGAAGAAAAGCGGGCCCATGATCTTCATGACGCTGCGATGATGCTGGTTGATTCCCTTGCGGGTCTCCTGGGCGTCGATGCGACCCAGAACGGCGCCGACCACCTCACCATCGCGTACAGCCACTTCTGCGGTGGTTGTGCGTGCCAGGCAGTATTCGAGATCTATCTGGGCGAGCTTCATTTGCAGATCCTCATCCATCTGCGGATCCTGCTTGTGCCACGTCTCGCACAACATCTTCGTTAACGCTGGGTAATCGGTGCGCTGCAACGTCCTGTAACTGATCGAATCATTCATAACCCCAAGTGTATCCCACAGCCGCATGAGGTCATTGGCTTCAACCTATTGGCGTATGCGCCGTGACTGACGCCCCTTGTGTTCCTCCACGAGTTCCCTCATACGCTTGAGCAGGCCGACGAGCACGCCATTCTCCAAGCATTCGGCGAGGTACCCGTCGGAACGGCGTTCGCGGTACACAATCATGGTGATCAGTGCGCTCACCAATTCCATGTCCAACGAACGCATATTCAAGATCTTCGGATCCACATCGGCATCGAGCCCATAACGGCGCAGCGTCTTGGTGAAGTCAGCGGAACATCGGGTGAGCACGGAATCGATGAAGCCGAGCATAATCGGCTCATATACCACGTATGGCACGCTGCTCATCACACCTGGCATCGTCATGAACTCGGTGTGATAGAGGTCGCCGGTGTCGCTTTCAAGGGGCTGAATGTACGCGGTGAGCCATTCATAGGTATCCCTGGAATCCTCATGTTCGCGCATCACGTCGAGCATATTGGCGTAATGCCCGAACTGGCCGCCTGTCCCATGCTCACCCTCGCGCATCGACACACCATGTTCGACGTCGAGGTCTATGGCGAACCGGAACTGCTGGGCCAACTGCAGGATTGTGGCCACCTCATGCCGACATACGTGCAGACTTTGTGCCTGCTCGCATGAGCACATCATGCGCGACAGCAAATTATGACGCATAATGATGTCGACGGTGTGCATTTCGGTATCATCGGCCACCTCGGCATGGAAAATGCCGAACGGCACGAAATGCAACTCGCGTACATCACCATTCTCCCATAGCTGCTTGCCGCCCATCAACGATTCAAGGGAGACGAATCGAGCCAGTTCGGTGATCGGCTTGCCAAGTCTCATCGACCTGGCTATGAGACGCAGGCGCGCATGCGTACCGGTGAGCAGAAGCCTCTTGGTGGCATCGCTGATTTCGAGTTCCCGCCCGGCCTGTTCCATCTCATCGGCATCGGAGGCCGTGTGACGCATGGGATCCCGGTTCTCCTCGATCACCCGTCGCATGTCGGTGTTGAGAATTTCGGTCCCCGGCACACGATGCCATGCGGCGACAAGCCGCAATGCCTTGGAGTTCTCGTACAGCACGATGAAGTTGCGGCCGATCGCGGCCTGCCACCATTCGTCGAGCGCACAGTTCTCGGAATCAAGCAAGGCATCCTTCAGCACCTTCCAACTGGGCAGGTGGTCGATGTCGGTGTCGAAGAGCTTCGCAATGTTCGTCTTGAACGCCTCGGAATACATGACGCCGCCGGTGACGCCCGAAGACATGAGCGCCCTGAACGAGCGGTAGGTCAGCGGCACCGATTCGATGTCACATTGTTCGTACACAGTGCCAGGACCGTAGGCGATGAGTGGATCCTCCCCTCGTCTGGAACCGTCGAGGGTGGGGTACTCGCACAGCACGATGGCACCGCAGTTCTCGCATTGCTCGAGGATTCGCCCTCCCGGCAGCGTAACTCCGGTGTTGAATTCGCAGTCGTAGTTGTAATGCGCCAGCGATGACGACGGGATGAAGCCGAACATGTTCGGACCGGTGTGGCCGAGGCCATAGAGGTGCGCGCCGCAGATGCATTGCCGTCGGACCATGCCTACTCTCTTTCCACTCCCCTGTTCACATGTGCATTCCGTGTAAGCGTTACGAGAATTCCCAGAATGCACGTCCATCTGGACTTTATCCGACCCGAAGGGAGCTGTGCGTCGTAATATTTTAGAGGAACCGTCTAAGATGCCATTGATTGTCTGTTCATTTGTCTAATTTGAGCATAGTTCGCTTTCAGCAGATTATCAAGCGCGTTTCACACTCCTCAAGATCGCGTTTCAAATGTTGGTGTCAGCGTCGTCGCCGGCATCGGTTGGTTTTGATTACATGCTCATGCCGCGGACTCGAGTGCGGTCATGATGATCTGGTCGGCGCGTCGTTGCATCTCGTCGGTGATCTCGGCGCGTCGGGGTGTGCGCGGGTTCAGGGCGGTTGCCATGTCGTCGCCGCTCATGAACCTGCGGGTCGCCCAGGTCTCGTTCATGTCGACGAGGACGGCGCCGACCAGGCGGATCAGGGACTCGCGTGAGGGGAAGACTGCACGGCGCGGGTGCGTCGCTTGATCTCGGCGTTGGCGCGTTCCTGCACGTTGTTGGTGCGCAGCCTGACCCAGTGTTCCCGGTGGAACGCCAGATGGGCCAGCGCGTCCTCTCTCGCGTCCTCGAGCAGTTCGCCGGCGCGCCGGTCGATGGCGCCGATGCGGACGACGGCCGCGTCGTAGGCGGCACGCGTCATGGCCGCGTCCGGCTGGCGTGGGACGGCGGACAGGGCGTGCATGGCGCGCCCCTGGTCCTTCCTGTGCCTGATGCGGGCGGTCAGGTCGCGTTGCATGTGCACGAAGCAACGCTGCCACGAGGCGCCGTCGAACACCTCCATGATCGCGCGGCGAAGGCCCGCGTGCGCGTCCGAGGTGACCAGCCGCACGCCCGCCACGCCGCGACGGCGCAGCGAGAGCAGGAACCGCTTCCATGAGTCGTACGACTCGGTGTCCACCAGGTCGAAGCCCACGAAACGCCTCGTGCCGTCCATGAACGCGCCGATCGCGGTGACGGTGGCCTGGGAGCACACGCGCGAGTCGTCGTCGCGGCACTTGACGTAGGTCGCGTCCAACCACAGGTACTGCACCGGCGAGCCGGCGTCGAACTCGGCCTGGCGCAGCGCGTCGACCTCGCCGTCCAGCGAGGCGCGCATGCGCGAGACGGTCGACGGGCTCAGCCGGCCGGACTCCAGCTCGTCCGCGACCTTCTCGATCCTGCGGGTGCTCATCCCGTTGACGTATGCCCTGTAGACCACGCCAACCATCGCCCGGTCCACACGCGAGTACGGGCGCATCACCCGTTCGGGGAAATACGTGTCCTCGCGCGGCTTGGGCACCCGCAGCACGATCTCGCCGATCACCGTCCGAAGCCTTCTCTCACGATAGCCGTTCCTGCGGTTGCCCTCGCCCAGCAGCTCGTCGGCCTCCAGCTCCATCGCGTGGTCGGCCACCGTCTCAATCAGGCCCACCGCCAGAGCACGGAAATCGATCAGCCCGTCCTCGCCCAACGGCATGTCATCCATCGTCAGGGCCACATCATCGGATACACTGGTCATCAAGGTCATCTCCTCAAATCAGTTGTTTTTGGCTTTAACCGATTCCAGGCGATGACCTCCTTCATACCCGGAGCCAAACACCAACATTTGACACACAACCCTCCTCAAGCTATTTTGTCTATTTTTGCATGGGACTCTATCGGCAGTTTTGCGCGACTTACGGGTTACTACGCCGTAAGAAACACCTAAACGGGATTTTGTATCCTCAATCCTGTATTCCTTAAGTATGACAAGTGAAAATCATTCCAACGCGCAGCAGCCCGCACCAAGCGCAGACGAAGTGACCGACGCCGGCATCGTCAAGGAGTACACCACCCCACTCAAGCACGAGATTGATCCGGACATCAATCTGTTCGACTTTCTGGAAGGGCGCGCGCAGCGCAATCCCGACGGCTCCATGGTGAGCTACAAAGACGCCAACGGCATCTGGCAGACCTTCTCGGCTACTGAGTTCCGAGACAAGGTGGTGGCCATCGCCAGGGGACTTATCGGATGGGGCGCACGCGCAGGCGAATCCATCGCGATCATCGCGCACACCCGTTGGGAATGGGTGGCCCTTGACATGGCCATCATGTCCATCGGCTGTGTCACCGTGCCGGTGTATGAGACCAACTCACCTGCGCAAATCCGCATGGTGTTCAACGACGCCGAAGTGGTGCTCGCCTTCGCCGAGGACGACGCGCAACGCGACAAGCTCGAATCCATCGCCAACGACACCCCATCGATGCGTGGTTCATTCGTCATAGATTCGGCCGCCATTGACGCAATCATCGCCTTCGGGGCCAACGTGACCGAGGAGCAGTTCCTCGAGCGCAAAGCCGCCGTCCATGGCGACACGTTGGCCACAATCATCTACACCTCCGGATCCACTGGCACCCCCAAAGGCGTGGAAATCAGCCACGGGAACATGGCCGCCGAATGCATGGACGCCCTACAGTACATGCCTCGCGCAATAGACATCCCCGACCGCCGCTTGCTGCTGTTCCTCCCGCTTTCCCATGTGTTCGCACGATTCATGGCCACGGTGGCCTTTGCCGGCACACTCACTCTCGGCCTCACCAGCAATATGAAGACGATCATCAAGGACTTCGAGGACTTCGGTCCCACTCTGCTGCTCGCCGTCCCGCGCGTATTCGAAAAGGTGTACAACGCCGCCTCCCAACGTGCAGGCACTGGTTTCGCCGGCCGCATGTTCGCCCGCGGCGTACGCGTGGCACGCGAATGGAGCAAGGCCAAGCAATCCGGCAACGGAATTCCCGCAGGCTTGCGCATGCGCCATGCGTTCTATGACGCCGTTGTCTACAAGAAGATTCGCACGGTGTTCGGCCGCAATGCCGACTTCGCCATCACCGGCGGCGCGCCGATGGACTCGGATCTGGCCCATTTCTACAATGGCATAGGCATGCCGCTGCTCGAAGGCTATGGCATGACGGAGACCTCGGGACCCGTTTGTGTCTCATTGCCTGAGAACAACCACATCGGCACCATCGGTCAGCCTCTGTGCGGCACGACCGCAGGCATTGCCGAAGACGGTGAACTGTGCTTCAAGGGGCGCGACATCTGCATGGGATATCACAACCAGCCGGAGGTGACCAAGCAGCAGATTGTGGATGGCTGGCTGCATACCGGCGATCTGGGTGACATCGACGATGAGGGTTTCATCCACCTCACCGGCCGTAAGAAAGACCTCATCATCACCGCCGGCGGCAAGAACGTCTCCCCTGGGCATTTGGAAACCACTGTGATGACTTCGCCGGTCGTAGCCCAATGCCTGGTGATCGGTGACCGCAAGCCGTTCGTGGCGGCTCTCGTCACCCTCGACCTCGAAGATGCGAATGCATGGTTGACCTCGCAGGGAGCCAAACCGGCAGCCGATCTGGAAGAGCTTTCAAAGAACCCAATCGTGCACACCGAAGTGGAGCGCATTGTGAACAAGGCGAACGAAGGGGTCTCCCGGGCTGAATCGATTCGCAAGTTCGAAATACTGCCCGACGAATTCACTTCGGAAAACGGCATGCTCACACCAAGTCTCAAGACGCGGCGCAAGCAGATCATCGACCATTACCGCAAACTCATCGACACGGTCATCTACGTGCCACGCAAAAAAGCCAGCTGACCAGCTTTCGGAATGCATATAAGGAGGCCTGTGCGATTCCCGGGAATCGCACAGGCCTCCTTATATTGCGCATGGCCTCATGCACGCTGCTCCATGCGGGCTTTGTTCAGGGCAAAAGCCCGAGCCAGCATAATCCAAGACACTGCGACAATAGCCAGCATGACGGCGAAAGTCCATGTGCCGCCAACCGCAGTGGCATGCCTGTATACAGGCGTTCCCTCGGCACCATGACCAGCCTGCGCGATGGCCAGGATTGTGGAGAACAGCGTGGTGCCGGCCGCTCCACCGAATTGCAGCGCGGTGTTGAACACGGCGTTCCCATCCGGCGTGAACTCATGGTGGATGCCGGAGATGGCGTCCGTCATGATATTCGAGAAGCCGAGGGCGTACCCCACTCCGAAGATGAAATAGAACGACGCCATGAGCACGGACGTCAGATACATGGAGAAGCCTAGGAATAGCACCAAGGCGCCAAAGCAGCAGGCGAATGCCCCCAGAATGGGCTTGGTGGGACCGTGCTTGTCGTACAACATGCCGCCAACCGGCGCAAAGAACGCGCCGATGAGGGCCCCCGGCAGCACGAGCATGCCCGCAACGAGCGCACTCGTGCCAAGGCTCAGCTGCGCAAGGTTGGTGATGACATAGCCGAAGCCGATTCCCACCATGGGCAGCAGCGTGTACGGAATGAGGTGGAGCATCACCACCTTGTCTTTGAGCCATCCCAGACGGATGAGCGGCGAGAACGAGCGGCGAGACGACCACACGAAGAACACAAGGGCAGCCACGCCGACAGCGAGACTCACGATGGCGATGGCGGCCGACCGGCCCCACGGCTCACCGGACACGCCCTCACTTACGGCCACGCCACCTTGGTTCAGCGAGAGAATCATGCCGGCGAGTCCTACGATGATGGCGAGGAATTGCAACGGATTCAGACTCACCGCCTCCGTGGGCTTCGTCTGCGTGATGCACTTGAGTCCTATGGGCAACGAGATGAGCACAATAACGGGGATGACGATGACGAAAATAGAACGCCACGGCCAGATACTGGCCACAGCGCCACCAACGGTGGGACCTATGGCCGGTGCGACGGTGATGACGAGCGAACCCACGCCCATGAGCCTACCCACCTTGGAGCGGGGAGACTGCTCAAGAATGATGTTGATCATCAGCGGCGTCGCGATGCCGGAACCCACACCTTGAATGACGCGGGCAACGATGATGACAGGAAAGCTGGTGCCCACGATCATGATGAACGAACCGACAACAGCGAGCGCCACAGCCGCCACGAATACGGATTTCATTGTGAAACGACGCTTGAGATAAGAGGAGACGGGCATGGTGACACCCACCGATAGCAGATAGATCGTGGTGATCCATTGCACGGTCGCAGTGTTCACCGAGAACTCCACCATAAGTTCGGGGAACAGTACGGTCATCACGGTTTCGGTCAGGATTCCTATGAATGCCAGGGATCCCACCGAAACGATCGAGCCGATGAGCTTCGGGGAAATGCGATCGTCATTCGCCGCCGGGTTCGCGATCCTCTTCTTTCCGCCCTGTGTCGGTCGCGTCGTCATTCTTGCCTTTCATCTGTGAGCGTTGAGTTTCACCGGGATGCTCGGTATGCGCAGGATCTACCGGTTCCGTCGGTTTCCGTTCTGTCTGGGTCGGGGCCGGTGGAGCCGGTTCGCCGTGTATGATGGCGCGAATCCGGTCGAGCCGCGGGCCTATCTCTCGTTCATAGCCGCGACTGTTGGGATGATAGTATTCACGCCCGACGAGCACGTCAGGCATGTACTGCTGTTCCACCACCGCATTCGGGTAATCATGGGCGTAGTGGTACCCTTCGTGGTTGCCCCACGATTTCATCAATGTCGTGGGTGCATTGCGAATATGCAGCGGCACCTGACCTATGAGCCCCGCATCCACATCGGCCAATGCCTGATTGATGGCCGTATAGCTGGCATTTGACTTCGGCGCGGTCGCCACCGCTATCGCAGCCTCCGATAGAATGATCCGGGCCTCCGGCATGCCAATCATCTGCACCGCCTGCGCCGCGGCCACGGTGATCTGCAGGATCTGCGGTGCCGCCATACCGACCTCCTCGGCAGCGGCGATCATGATGCGGCGCGCGATGAACCTCGGATCCTCCCCGGCCCGGATCATGCGGGCCAGGTAATGCAGCGTGGCGTCCACATCGGAACCTCTCATCGATTTGATGAACGCCGAGATCACATCGTAGTGATCGTCACCGTTCCTGTCATACCTCACAGCCGCCACGTCCATCACGGTGGAGACCACGTCTGTGGTGATTTCGGCAGGAACATTCGATCCCGATTCGTCAACTGCACCTGCTGCGGCCTCAAGTATGGTCAGAGATTTCCTGGCATCTCCGCCCGCCAGACGAATGATCCCATCCACGGCATCGCCTTGCACGCGCACCTTGCCGCCCAAGCCTCGAGGGTTCGACACCGCCCGTTCGATCACGGTCCGAAGCTCTTCAGGTTCCAACGATTCGAGCTTGACCACGACGGAACGGCTCAACAGCGGTTTGATCACCGAGAAGCTCGGGTTCTCCGTGGTCGCCGCGATGAAGGTCACGTCACGGTTTTCCACGCTGGGCAACAATGCATCCTGCTGCGATTTGGAGAAGCGGTGCACCTCGTCGATGAACAGAACGGTCTCTTTGCCTTGACTCACCAATCGCTCATGGGCACGGCGCAACACCTCGCGAAGATCCTTGACGCCGGACGTGACGGCGGAGAGCTCCTCGTACTGCCGGCCGGATTGCTTCGCGACTATATGGGCCAGTGTAGTCTTGCCCACACCCGGTGGCCCGAATAGAATCACCGAGCTCGGGGCGGTGAGCGAACCCGTCGAGGCCGAGTCGGCGAGACGGCGCAGCGGGGATCCCGGCGCAAGCACATGGCGCTGCCCCACCACTTCATCGAGGGTGGTCGGACGCATACGCACCGCCAGCGGTCTCACCACCTCTTCTGATGGGTCGCTCGCCGCGAATAGGTCGTTCGTCATGTCATCGCTCATAGACAACAGTGTAGCCACCAAGACGAATTCGAACAAATGTTCGACGCTATGGTGTGTCCATCATGCTCTTCGACTAGCATTGCAACGGAATATGGATGCGCAGGCGTGAGGAACGAACATGGCAGAGGCAGATGACGAACGGACGGCATTGATGAGATTGGTTCCCTCCCGAGGGGAGGACAACCGATCGCTGGATGCCGATGAGATCTATGAGCGATTCTTCGACTGGGTGGTCGAGGAGCGTGGCATAGAGCCGTGGCCGCATCAGGAGGAGGCGGTGCTCGACCTGCTGGCGGGGGATCATGTGGTGCTCAACACACCTACCGGCTCGGGAAAGTCACTGGTCGCGCTGGGCATGCATTTCGCGGCATTGTGCACCGGGCGGCGCTCATACTACACCGCGCCGATCAAGGCACTGGTCTCCGAGAAGTTCTTCGAGCTGGTCAACGTGTTCGGCAGGGAGAATGTGGGCATGATCACCGGCGACTCGCATATCAACGCCGAAGCGCCGATCATCTGCTGCACGGCCGAGATTCTCGCCAACCAAGCGTTACGGGAGGGGCGTCGGGCTGACATCGGCTGCGTGGCCATGGACGAATTCCATTACTACGGCGATCCCGAACGCGGCTGGGCATGGCAGGTGCCGCTGCTCACCCTCCCCCAGGCCCAGTTCCTACTCATGAGCGCAACGTTGGGCAATGTGGACACGATTGCAGATTCGCTCGAGGACCTCACCGACACCGACGTGGACATCATTGCCGAAGCACGCCGGCCTGTACCCCTCAGCTACCGATATACCACCGATCCACTTGAGAAGACGGTGGAACTGGCGGTGCAGAACGGTGAGACCCCCATTTACATCGTGCATTTCTCGCAGGATGCCGCACTCGACACCGCGCAGTCGCTGTCGAACACCGGGGTTTCCACCAAGGAGCAACGCGAGGCGATTGCCAGGGCGATGAAGGGCACGAAGTTCACAACGGGCTTCGGAAAGATCCTCCAACGGTTGCTCCGCACCGGCGTGGGAATCCACCATGCGGGCATGCTCCCCCGCTACCGCCGTCTGGTGGAGCAACTCGCCCAGCAGGGGCTGCTACCCGTCATCTGCGGCACCGACACGCTTGGCGTGGGCATCAATGTGCCAATCCATTCGGTGGTTCTGACGCAGCTGACCAAATTCGATGGCACCCATATGCGAAAACTGCGTGCACGTGAGTTCCATCAGATAGCCGGACGCGCGGGCCGCTCGGGCTTCGACACCGAAGGACTGGTGATCGCCGAAGCCCCCGAATACGAGATCGAAAACGCCCGTGCCCTGGCGAAGGCAGGCGGTGATCCGAAGAAACTCAGGAAGATCAAGCGCAAGAAAGCACCGGAGGGATTCGTGACATGGAATGAGTCCACCTTCGCCAAGCTAATCGGGAAAGAACCGGAAACGCTGATCCCCCATATGAAGATAACCCATTCGATGGTGCTCAATGAAGTCGCCCAGGGAGGCGATGCCAGAAAACGCATCGACCGGCTCATCGAAGATTCCGCGCAGACCGATGAGCAGAAGAACGCACTTCGCACCCGCGCCGATGAGATCTTCCGCACACTCATCGACACCGATGTAATCGAAATCGAACAGGAAGACGGCCGCGACTACTACTACACCACCGTCGATCTTCCGCAGGATTTCGCGCTCGACCAGCCGTTAAGCCCATTCCTCATCGCCGCCCTTGAATTGCTCGATCCCGCTTCCCCGTCGTATGCACTCGATGTGATCTCTATGGCCGAAGCCACGTTGGAAGATCCAAAGCAGATTCTGCGCGCCCAGGAGCGGCAGGCTCGGGACAAGGCGATGGAGGAGATGAAGGCCGATGGCGTCGATTACGATGAACGTCTCGACCGTCTGCAAGACATCACCTATCCCAAACCATTGAATGACCTGCTCACTGAAGCATTCGACCAGTACCGGAAAGACGTTCCCTGGGCCAACGACTACTGGATCAATCCCAAGTCCGTGGTGCGCGACATGGTCGAGACTGCATCCGACTTCAACGGCTACATCGCCCGGTACAACGCAGCCCGTTCGGAGGGGACGCTGTTGCGCTATCTGTCTGATGCATACCGTGTGCTGGCCAGAACGGTACCCCCGGAGAAACGCAATGAGGAACTCGACGACATCATCGCATGGTTGCGCGTTCTGGTCCGCTCCATTGACTCCAGCCTCGTGGACGAATGGGAAAACGCCGGCACACAGGCGCAGGAGGCCGCGAACCTCGCCGCACCGAATGTGGCCAACGCCGTGGTGGAAGATCGTCGCGGGCTCATCGTGCTCATCCGCAATGCGATGTTCCGCCGTGTGCAGCTCATGGACCTCGACCGGCCTGATGAGTTGGGTGCACTCGACAAGGCATGGCATTACGATGTGCACACGTGGGAGGATGTGCTCGATGACTTCTATGACGAGCACGAGTACGTGAACACGGATGCCGAAGCCCGTGGTGGTGAGTATTTCGTTCTCGACACTCGCCATGAGCAGGATCGCCACGAGTGGACGGTGCGCCAAATCATCGATGATTCCGACGGCGACCATGACTGGGCAATCACCGGCACTGTGAATCTCGATGCCACGCAGGAAAGCGGAGAAGTGGTGTTCACCGACTATTCGGTGCGTGACGTAGTCAACGACAACGATGCCGCCACCGTAAAAGCGCAGTGAGACCCAAATAGTATTCACTCGACGCCGAGTCTGGCCAACGCCTCATCACGGTCGGCGTCGAGTGGCGGCCAGGTCTGGTTGAAATTCTTCATGGTCGTGCGCAGCAACTCAGAAACGACCATACGTGAGTACCATCTCTTGTCCGCGGGGATCAGATACCACGGGGCAATCGAGGTGCTCGTCCGTTCGAATACCTCCTGCCAGGCCGCCATGTAATCATCCCATCTGTCACGGGCTTCGAGATCGGAGGGGTCGAACTTCCAGTATCGTGTCGGATCATCGAGACGTCGCAGGAAGTGCTGTCGCTGCGCTTGCCTGCTCGACACGAGAAAAATCTTGATGATCGCGCAACCTGACCCGGCGAGCTCTGCTTCGAAGTCATTGATCTGCCCATACCGTGCGCGCCATGTCTCCTCAGGCAGGGAACCTGTGATGCGTGGCATCACGATGTCCTCGTACTGCGAACGATCGAAGATGGATATCCAGCCATTTGACGGCAACTCCCTGCGAATACGCCACAGGTAGTCATGGGCGAGATCCTCCTCGCTTGGTTTGCCAAAGCCATGGTAGTGAATACCCATTGGATCCACCTGACTGAATACATGGCGCACAATGCCGCCTTTGCCGGAGGCGTCCATGCCCTGCAGCACGATGAGCACGCGATGCGTGTCGCCATGGATGCCATTGGCATACATGAGCCGCTGATAGTTGGCTATTTCGGAGCTGCTGTCGGCAATGAACCGCTCACCAGCCTCTTGGTCACCGTCAAACCCCGGTTTCGACCCGGCATCGATGTCGACCAAATGCGTATGTGAATGGAACCGCAATAACTGCGCCGGGGGCAACGACCATACGGCACTGAGCGTTTCACTGCTCTTCGCCTCCCGGGCGAGGCGTTCGGCCACCTTCCTGGCCTTGCGTTCTGCCACCGTGATTGATTCGCCTTTTTTCGAACCTCTGCCGTTTTTCTTGTCGCTTGCCATACCAACATTCTAGGCATGTGACACGTGCACTGGCCAAAAACGAATGTGGGGTGCGCAGATGCGCACCCCACATTCGCATGCCGTATGCGTTATGGTTCACATGGATGGTCGGTCACCGCTCCCCTGCACCCTTCGAATGGTGGTGCATATGGTGCTCGGCCGGAACATGCTGGCTCTGTGGCTGTGTTTCATCGTAGCCTTGCACATAGCGCGTGCGTCGCCATCCATGGATCCTCGCATTGGTGCCACGATGGTGCACATGATAGAGGCGCTGGGAACCGCCAAGCGGGCGCCCCTCCTTCGCCACCGCGATCTGGTTGACGTTGGACGGGTCCATGATGGCAATCGGTGCCACCGGCTCGGGCTCGGTTGGCGCGAGTGTGTGCTGCTGCATGCGCACCGGCAGCCATTCAGCCAGTCTCGACAGCAGCCAGCAGATGATGAAGTAGATCACAGCGGCTACAACGAGCGTCTGCAGAATATTGAAGTACATCGAGCCTAAGCGTCGCGACTCCTGCAGCAGATCGGTGTACATGATGATCGAACCGAGCGCCGTGTCTTTGAGCACGACGACGAGCTGGGTCACGGCAGCAGGCAGCATGGCGTAGATGGCCTGCGGCACTTCGATGCTCATCAGCGACTGTGTACGGGTCATACCCAGTGCCACTGCGGCCTCATGCTGGCCGCCCGGCAGGTTTCCGACACCCGAGCGGATGAGCTCGGCGACAACCGAACCGTTATAGAACACGAGCGAGATCACGACGGCCCAATAGGAGGGGCTCGGCAGATCCAGGAAGGCGAATGCACGCCAGAAGAAGATCATCATGATCAGCACCGGAACTGCACGGCAGAACTCGATGACAATCGCGCAGATTCCCTGCACGATCCTGCTCGGCAGCAGACGACCGATGCCGAACACCAGACCGAACACGACCGAACCGATCACCGCCAGGAACGCCGCGCGCAGTGTGGCCCATAGGCCCGGCAGATAGAAGTCCGACCACGCTTCACCGTCCAACGCCGGCTTCCACAATTCCCAGCTGAGCTGGTTTTCGCCGTCCGGTGGATTGTGCAGACGCAGCACAATGAGCACGAGCACGACCACGAACAGAATCGTGGCCACCCAGTTGATGATGCGAATGCGCTTGAGGCCCTTGGGGCCCGGCTGGTCGAACAGCAGGGAGCTTTCGTCTGAATTACCCACGGTTCACCTCCTGACTGCGAGCTTGTTGGACAGGTACGTGGTGAGGATGCCGATCGGCAGGATCAGAATCACGTATCCCATCGCGAAGATGAGGAAGATCTGGATGATCACATCGGGCCGGAACTCGATCATCTCGCTCATGAGCGATGAGGTCTCGGTGGCCACCGACGCCGCTGCAGCGACGGTCGAGTTCTTGAGCAGTGCGATCAGCGTGTTGCCGAGCGGTGCAACAGATCCTCGAATGGCCTGCGGCATGATGATCAGTGTGGCGGACTGCATGAAGTTGAGGCCCATGGCCCGAGCCGCCTCCGCCTGCCCCTTGGGCACCGTATTGATGCCCGAGCGCAACGATTCCGCCACGAATGCGGCGGTGTACAGGCTCAGGCCAGTCACGGCGAGCCAGAAGAAGTTCGTCTGGAAGTTGTCGGAGAAGCTCAGCTTGAGCTGCGCGAACGCGCCCAGCACCATGAACACCATGATGATCGTCAGCGGCATGTTCTTGAACAGCTCGACATAGCCGGCCGACACCTTGCGCAGTGACGAAACCGGTGAGATGCGCATCATGACGAGAATGAGTCCCAGAATCGTCGAGAACAGCGCAGCCCATAGCGTCAGTTCGATGTTGACGAGGAACGCACCGGGAATGTTATAGCTTCTGAACAGGGAAATGAATCCTTCCATGCCGCTCACTCCCCTTCGTCCGGTGTCGGTGGGTTATATTTCGGATCCGGTTGGTAATCGGTGCCTTCGGTGTTCTTCTCGATGGCCCGTTCCCACTCACCGCTCTTGATCATGTCTTCAATGGCGGCGTTAATCTGCTTGGCGAATGCGGTGTCACCCTTCCTGATGCCCACCCCGTAGTATTCCTGCGTGAACGGCTTGCCCACCACACGCAGCTTGCCACGGGACGCCGAGGCCAGACCGGCCAGAATGATGTCATCGGTGGTCACCGCGTCGACGATGCCGGAGAAGAGCGCCGTGGCGCATTCGGCATAACCGGGCTGCTCCATCAGCTGGACCTCCTTGGCGAATCTCTCCTTCACCACCTTGGCCGACGTGGAACCGGTCACGGAGCACAGGCGTTTGCCATTGAGGTCCTCCGGACCGTTGATCGAATGGTCGTCTGCGCGCACCATTAGATCCTGCCCCGCCACGAAGTACGGCCCCGCGAACGAAACCGCCTTCTTGCGCTCGTCGGTGATCGAATAGGTCGCCAGGATCATGTCGACATCACCGTTTTGCAACATGGCTTCGCGTTGTTTCGACGGAGCCTCGAGGAACTCGATCTCGGCATCGGTATACCCCAGTTGATTGGCTACATATCGTGCCACGTCGACGTCAAAGCCTTCGAATGTGCCGCTCTTCTTGAATCCCAAGCCAGGCTGGTCGTATTTGATGCCGATCCTGATTTTCTTCTCGCCGTCCGCCGACGACGAACCGCAGGCCGCCATCCCGAACAGCGCACTGGCGGCGCACACCATGGCGATTGCCTTGCGCGCCAACCCCTTCTTGTATCTATGTTTCATCGTTCTCCCTTCACCGAGCCATGCATGACGAACCAGATTCCGCTCTCCTCAACGGAATCCATAGGCGTGCATGGCCCATACTGCATCAGTGCGTGAGAATCTTCGACAGGAACTCCTGGGCACGCTCCGTCTGGGGGTGCTCGAAGAACTCGTCGGGCGTGCCACGTTCGAGAATCTGGCCGTCGGCCATGAACACGATCTTATTGGCCGCCTTGCGCGCAAAACCCATCTCGTGTGTGACACACAGCATCGTCATGCCTTCCTGGGCGAGTTCGACCATGACGTCGAGCACTTCGTTGACCATCTCAGGGTCGAGCGCCGAGGTCGGCTCGTCGAACAGCATGACCTTCGGATGCATGGCCAGCGAGCGCGCGATGGCCACGCGCTGCTGTTGTCCACCCGATAGCTGCGACGGCATCTTCATGGCCTGCGAATCGACGCCGACTCGCGCAAGCAGGTCCATGGCCTCCTTCTCGGCCTGATCGCGGTCCATGTGACGCACCTTGATCGGCGCAAGCGTGACGTTCTCCAGGATCGTCTTGTTCGCGAACAGATTGAACGACTGAAACACCATGCCCACTTCGGCGCGCAACTGGGCCAGACCCTTGCCCTCCTGGGGCAATGCCTGGCCGTCTATGCGGATGACACCGGAGTCTATGGTCTCCAATCGGTTGATGGTGCGGCACATCGTCGACTTGCCCGAGCCCGACGGTCCGACAATCACGAGCACCTCGCCCTTGTCTACTTTCAGATTGATGTCGCGCAGCACATGCAGATTACCGTAGTACTTCTCCACATGCTCGAGTTCCACGAGATGATGGGCGTTCTCGCCGCTCGGCGACAATTGTTCCACAGTGTTGTTTTCGCTCATAGCGGCATAGTTTATAATCCCATGTGTAACGAGATGTTACCTCTGTTCGCTCATCACGGAATATTGGGCCGATATCATGCAAAATCAATGCCCCTGATGTCTCATATTCCGAAATAAATAGACATATTATAGTCTTTTGTATATTTCGGCAGAATGAGTGCAAACGAGTCACGCCACCTCATGATGCGTCTGAAGGAATGCCACCGCCTCGCCTATCGCACGCATGCGGTCATCGCCGTTGAACTTGTGGTCGAGGTTCGTGTACAGGCTCACGGTGCAGTTCGCCATAGCGTTGCCGTAGTTGTGCGCGCAGCTGGGGTCGATCACCTTGTCCTGCTCACCCTGGATCGCCAGAGCGGGTCCCTTGAACATCGCAGCCGCCTCATACACCGGAATCGTCTTGGCGATGCGAGAGTATTTGCCTGCGACCTCATGCTTGCCATCCGCGAGCGCGATGCGCCGTGGAATGTGATAGGGGTCGAATGGGACGCCAAGCACACGCCCACGCAATGCGTCATCCTTGATCGAGGCCGCAGGCGAAAGCAGGACTAGGGAATGGACCACATCGGCATACATACCCGCCGTCATGCCTGCAATCACACCGCCTTGTGAATGTCCGAGCAATGAGATCTCCGCTGGCTCGAAACGATCACGTACAAAATTGAGTACCGCGATGGCATCCTCCACCTGATTGCAGACGTCGGAATTCGCAAATGATCCGTCACTGTTGCCACGACCGTTGAAATCGAACCTCACGGACGTGAATCCCGCTTCGACGAGCTGGTCGCTCACCTGCTGAAGCAGGCTGCCGGGTTCATACCCCAGATCGGCCATGAACCCGTGCATCAGAATCACCACCGGCCCTTTCGGTTCGCCCTGTGGTGCGTCGATGCGTCCATGAAGCCTCAGCCCATCACGCATCACGGTGATTTCCTCGGTATGTGTGCTCGTCGTCATATTGCCTCCTGCATGGGATGCACGTACTGGTGTTCTGCATCTCATCGTAATGCGAAGAACCCGGTTCTTCTCGATTCAAGCTATTGGCTATAACAGACGCCCCCATACATGACGGAAGCGGCCGCCCCGCCTAGGGTCGGCCGCTTCCGTCATGTATGGGGGCGTGGATGCGATGCAATCACATGATGGCGTTGAGCCACTGCTCCTTGGTCGCCTTCTCGGCCTCCAGCTTCGCCTTCTTCTTGGCGTCCGACTCCTTGGCGATCTGTTCGTCCAACTCGGCGAGCTGTGCCTTGAGCTGGCCTTCGAAGCTCGACTTACGGGCATCGGCCTCGGGATCGGTCTTCTTCCAGGCAGCATCTTCGACGGCCTTGATCTGGTTGTCCACGGCATCCAGACGACCTTCGATGCGACGCATGTCCTCACGAGGCACATAGCCGATCTGATCCCACTCCTCCTGAATCTGCGCGAGCTTGACACGTGCCTGCTTGGCCTGTTCCCCGGTCTCCACCGGCACGAGTGCCTCGGCCTTCGCCAACAGCGCCTCCTTCTGCGCCAGATTCTCCTTCTCGTTGGAGCTGATCTGTTCACGGTCGGCCTGACGCGCATTGAAGAACGTATCGGCGGCGGCGCGGAACTGTGCCCACAGTGCATCATCCTCATTACGGCCGGCACGGCCTGCCTTCTTCCAACGGTCCATGAGTTCGTTGAACTTACGCGAGGTCTCGCCCCAAGCTGTGGAATCCTTGATTTCGTTGGCTTCGGCGATGATCGCCTCCTTCTGCGCCTTGGCATGGGACCGCTCGGCATCACGGGCCTGAGCCCATTTGCGCCGAGCCTGGTTGAAGGTGGTGCGTGCCCCCGAGAAGCGCTTCCACAGAGCATCCGCCTCGGCTTTGTCGATGCGGATCGTAGTGCGCTGATGCTCCTGCCACTGCTCGAACAGCGAACGGAACTTGTCGGCAGTGGAACGCCAGTTCGTGTTATCACCCAGTCCGGCGGCAAGGGCCTCGGCCTTCTCCACAATGGAGGTGCGTTCGGCGATTGCCTTGGTCATGGCCTCCTTGCGGGCTTTCGCGATGGCGTCCTTCTTCGCCGCAGCCTTCTTGCGCAGCTCTTCCAACTGCGACTGGAGTGCGGGGATGTCGCCCACGACCGCCGGCTGCTTGACTTCCTCCGTCAGCGCGGCGAGCGTCTCGTCGATCTCACGGGGCTTGATCGAATTGGACTTGAGTCTATTTGCGAATACGTCGAGTTTGGCCTTGAGGTCGAGGTAACGGCGCGCGTACAAGGCCAATGCCTCGTCGGCCGACGCATCGGGGAATTGCCCCACCTCACGCTCTTCCTCGCCCTCCTTCACGTATACGGTGCCGTTGCCATCCACACGGCCGAAGCTCTCCGCCTCCTTGAGCTCTACATCGTCATGTGACGACGATGACGCCAGATGAGCCACAGGGCTCTTGGCGAGAACGGCCGGTGAGGGAGCATGCGCCTTCATGGCCGCCGGGCTCGGCACGGCTGCGGCCGGCGTCGTCGCCTCGTCGTTCGCGACTGCGTTGTCTGTGGTCTTGGATTCGGTGACGTTGGAATCGGCCATGGTCAGCTCCTTAGCTTGCGAGATGGGGAGGGGAAGCACATTCCCTTCCTCGGAACACACTAGCCCAGTATAGACAAGACTCACGATAGTCCGCCACCGACGTTTTTCCCCGACCCCACTTATTATATGGAACGTGGCAAAAGGTGCATCTATATCAGGTTTCCCAGAATGGCTCCCCGCTGAACGCGTGGTGGAGCAGCGTGTCATCGATACGCTTCGTGAGGTATTCGAGCTCAACGGGTTCATCGGCATCGAAACGCGTGCCGTCGAACAGGGGTCGAGTCTGTTGAAGAAAGGCGAGACGAGCAAGGAGATCTACCTGCTCTCCCGTCTTCAGGAGGTCGGCCATGAATCCGACATCCCTGTCGAACAACGGCTCGGCCTGCACTTCGACCTGACGGTTCCGCTGAGCAGGTACGTGGTGGAGCATTCCGGCGCGTTGCCGTTCCCGTTCAAACGCTGGCAGATTCAGAAGGTGTGGAGGGGCGAGCGCCCGCAGGAAGGGCGTTTCCGCGAGTTCGTGCAGGCCGACATCGACGTGGTCGGCGACGGCACGCTCCCTTCGCACTATGAGGTGGAGCTCCCGTTGGTCATGGTGAACGCATTGGAACGGCTGCGTGAATTCGGCTTGCCGAAGGCCACCGTGCACGCGAACAACCGCAAGCTGTCCGAGGGCTTCTACCGTGGGCTTGGTCTGACCGATATCGAGGGTGTGCTCCGCGAGATTGACAAACTCGACAAGATCGGCCCCCAAGCGGTGACCGATCTGCTCGTTGAGACCTGCGGTGCCACCGAGGCACAGGCGAATGCCTGCCTGGAGCTCGCACAGGTCACCGCGGAGGACGGCCAGGAGCTCATCGAGAAGTTCAATGGACTGTGCGAAATCCACCATATCCCGTTCGACGGCGACGAGTACGCCATGGCCAAGGAGGGTCTGGACACCCTTTCAATGATCATCGACGAGGCCCGCCGCATTCGCCCCGGTTCGGTCATGGCCGATCTCAAAATCGCCCGCGGGCTTGATTACTACACGGGCTCCGTGTACGAGACGTTCCTCGAAGGAGCGAGCGATCTGGGATCGATCTGCTCAGGTGGCCGTTACGATAATCTGGCCACGCAGGGCAACCGCAAATACCCCGGGGTGGGTCTCTCAATCGGCTTGTCTCGCCTGGTCTCCTACATGCTGCACAGGGCGGGCGCCACGGCAAGCCGCATGTCGCCGGCATGTGTGCTCGTGGCCGTATGGGACGAGGAGAACCGAGGGGATTCGAACGCCATCGCCAATACGTTGCGTTCCCGCGGCATCGCGGCCGATGTGGCGCCCACGGCGGCCAAGCTCGGCAAGCAGATCAAGTACGCCGACAAACTCGGAATCCCATACGTCTGGTTCCCGAACGAGAACCCCGAGAACGACGGCAGCGACGAGGTGAAGAACATCATCACCGGAGATCAGCGTCCAGCTGATGCACAGTCGTGGCAACCGGATACTGTGTATGCCCAGCAAACCGTTTCCATCAATGCCGACAACCGTTGAAAAATCGGCGTTCAGAACAGTTTTATCCAAGAACAATGCAATGGAGAATAGAGGAAGCATGAGCCAGCAGACGGCTTATCGTACACATCACGCCACCGACGTGACCGAAGTTCTGGTCGGCGAGCACGTCACGCTTGCCGGTTGGGTGGACCGCCGCCGTGATCATGGCGGCGTGGCCTTCATCGATCTGCGTGACAACACCGGTCTGGTGCAGGTGGTCATCAACGAGGAGGAGATGGCTCGTCCGCTGCGCAGCGAATATGTGATCGAGGTGGACGGCAAGGTTCGCCAGCGTCCGGAGGGCAACGAGAACGACCATCTGGCGACAGGCAAGGTCGAGGTCGTGGCCGAGAAGATCCGCGTGCTCGCAAAGTCCGACGCGCTGCCTTTCCAGGTGTCCACCGCACTCGAAAACGAATCCGAGAACAAGCTGCCGGGTGAGGATGTGCGTCTCAAGTACCGCTACCTCGATCTGCGACGCCCGGCCATGCAGCGCAACATCAAGCTGCGTTCCGACATGATGCGCGCCGCCCGCACCGAGCTCGACAAGCTCGGCTTCACCGAGGTCGAGACCCCGACGATGATCAAGTCGACACCCGAGGGCGCCCGTGACTTCGTTGTCCCGGCACGTCTGGTTCCCGGTTCCTGGTATGCGCTCCCCCAGTCCCCGCAGCTGCTCAAGCAGCTGCTCATGGTGGCCGGTGTCGAACGTTACTACCAGTTCGCCCGCTGCTATCGCGACGAGGATTTCCGCGCAGACCGTCAGCCCGAGTTCACCCAGCTCGACATGGAGATGAGCTTCGTGGACCAGGAGGATGTCATCGCCATGGCCGAACAGGTGATCAAAGCCATCTGGAAGGCCGATGGATACGACATTGAGACGCCGATCCGTCGCATCCCATGGCAGGAGGCCATGGACAAGTATGGCTCCGACAAGCCTGATCTGCGCTTCGGAAACGAGCTCATCGAACTCACCGATTATTTCAAGAACACGCCGTTCCGCGTGTTCCAGGCCCCATACGTGGGCGCGGTGCTCTTCAAGGGCGGCGCCTCCACTCCCCGTCGCCAGTTCGACGCCTGGCAGGATTGGGCCAAGCAGCGTGGTGCCAAGGGTCTTGCGTACGTCGTGTTCGGCGAGAATGGAGAGCTCAAGGGACCTGTCGCAAAGAACCTCTCCGGCGAGGAACGCAATGGGCTCAAGGAAGCTGTGGGTGCCGAGGATGGCGATGCCGTGTTCTTCGCAGCAGGTGCCCGCGAATCCTCCCAGTTGCTGCTCGGTGCCGTACGCGTCGAACTCGCCAACCGCGCCGGTCTGCTCGACCCGAAGAAATTCGCATTCTGCTGGGTGGTCGACTTCCCGCTGTTCAAGCGCACCGACGACCCGGACGACGACGACGTTGCAGTCGGCCATTCCAAGTGGACGTCGATGCACCACCCGTTCACAATGCCGTCGAAGGACTGGATCGACACCTTCGATGAGGATCCCGAGCATGCGATGAGCGATTCCTACGACATCGTGTGCAACGGTAATGAAATGGGCGGCGGCTCGGTGCGTATCCACCGTGACGACATTCAGGACCGCGTACTCAATGTGCTTGGCATCACGCCTCAGGAGGCTCAGGATAAGTTCGGCTTCCTGCTGGAGGCATTCAAGTACGGCGCGCCGCCGCACGCAGGCATTGCACTCGGCTGGGACCGCACGGTTGCCCTGCTCGCCGGCGCGGATTCGATTCGCGATGTCATCGCCTTCCCGAAGGCCGGTGGCGGTCGCGATCCACTGACAGGCGCACCTGCACCGATTTCCGACGAACAGCGTGCGGAAACCGGCGTGGATTACGATCCGGAAGAGGATGAGGACTGACTTCCTCGCCAAACTGCTAAGAGCATGGGGAATGGGGATGCACAGCAAAACTGTGCATCCCCATTCCCCATGTGTTGTGGCACGCGTCTTCCTCTCTGCACAGACGCGTGCCACAACACCCGCCGTCGCATACCCCCTTGCACACTCGGCCTGTTTCCTGTTTCCCTTTTCTGTATTCGCTACCCTCCCCTATGTTTCTGACTATACAGCTTTCCGAAATAAGATACCCTATTTCTTAAGTATTCTTCACATACTACCCATATTCCGTATTTTTTCTTGTCTTCGTCGATGTTTTACCGATATGAATTCAATGATGTCTTCACTGGCGGGAAACGAAAGGGGCGGCGCGGACGGGATTCCCGTCCGCGCCGCCCCTTATTCGGCGCTTATCGTCTCGAGGATTATTCGGCCTCACTCGCCGCAGCCGCAGGTTCGGGCACGACATCCTTCGACTCGTCCCCTTCGCCTGCCGCCGGGAGCTCGAAAGGCTCGCCGCGGAACGTGAACTCCCCGAGAATGCCATCACCTTCGGCATCGACGATCACACGTTCGTTGTCGTGCAGATCGCCCATGAGAATCTTTTCGGAAATGGTGTCCTCGATATCACGCTGAATCACACGACGTAGCGGTCGGGCACCAAGCAACGGGTCGAAGCCCTTTTCCGCGAGCAAATCCTTGGCCTTATCGGTCAGGTCGAGCTCCATATGACGTTCGAACAGACGATCGTTGATCTTCGTGACATCGAGATCGACGATCTGGCGCACCTGCGGTTCGGTGAGCTGGCGGAACACGATGATGTCATCCAAACGGTTGAGGAACTCGGGGCGGAACTGCTGCTTGAGCTCGCTCGACACCTGGTCCTTCATGCGCTGATAGCTCGATTCGGTGTTGCCCCCCATCGTGAAGCCTGTATTGGCGGTCTTCGCGATGTCACGCGTGCCGAGATTGGTCGTCAAAATGATGATGGTGTTCTTGAAGTCCACTTTGCGCCCCTGGCCATCGGTCAAGTGGCCGTCATCCAACACCTGCAGCAATGTGTTGAAGATGTCGGGATGGGCCTTTTCGATCTCATCGAACAGCACGACGGAGAACGGCTTGCGGCGCACCTTCTCGGTGAGCTCACCACCCTCCTCATAACCGACATATCCCGGAGGGGCTCCGAACAGACGCGAAGCCGCGTACTTTTCTGAGAACTCCGACATGTCGACGCGAATGAGCGCATCCTCATCGTCGAACAGGAACTGAGCGAGAGCCTTGGCAAGTTCGGTCTTGCCCACGCCGGTGGGGCCGGCGAAGATGAACGATCCCGCCGGACGCTTCGGGTCCTTGAGTCCCACACGTGTACGGCGGATGGAGCGCGACAGCGCAGAGACGGCCTCATCCTGACCGATGATGCGCTTATGCAGCTCCTTCTCCATCGACATGAGCTTCTTGGATTCCGCCTGGGTGAGCTTGAACACCGGAATGCCCGTGCTCTGCGAGATCACCTCGGCGATCACATCCTCATCGACGACCATACGGACGTCGGATTCGCCCTCACGCCAGGACTTCTCTTTCTCTTTGCGCTCAGCCTCAAGCTTCTCCTGCTTGTCGCGAAGCTCGGCGGCCTTCTCGAACTGCTGGTCCTTGATCGTCTGGTCCTTCTCCTTGGCGATGCGCGCAATGCGGTTGTCAAGCTCCTTGAGCTCCGGAGGCGCGGTAAGGCGCTTGATGCGCAGACGCGCACCCGCCTCATCGATCAAATCGATTGCCTTATCGGGAAGGTTGCGGTCCTGAATGTACCGTGCCGAAAGTTCTGCGGCAGACTGCAGTGCACCATCGGTGATCGTCACATGGTGGTGATTCTCGTAGCGTGCACGCAACCCCTTGAGGATCTCAATCGTCTCGGCAATCGACGGTTCCGACACCTGGATCGGCTGGAATCGGCGTTCCAAGGCGGCGTCCTTCTCGATGTACTTGCGGTACTCGTCGGTGGTCGTGGCGCCAATGGTCTGGAGCTCGCCGCGCGCCAGCATCGGTTTGAGCATATCGGAGGCACCGAGAGCCCCGTCCGCGGAGCCAGCTCCCACAATCGTATGAATCTCATCGATGAACAGCACGATGTCGCCGCGGGTCTTGATCTCCTTGAGCACCTTCTTCAAGCGTTCCTCAAAATCACCGCGATACCGCGATCCCGCGACCATGGAACCCAGATCGAGCGAATACACCTGCTTGTCCTTGAGCGTCTCCGGCACATCACCGGCGACGATCTTCTGCGCAAGTCCCTCGACCACCGCCGTCTTGCCGACGCCCGGCTCACCAATCAGCACCGGATTGTTCTTCGTACGGCGCGAAAGCACCACCATGACGCGTTCGATCTCAGTGCTGCGGCCGATGACCGGGTCGAGTTTGCCGTCCTTCGCCTCGGCCGTCAGGTTGCGCCCGAACTGATCCAGTATGGCGGAACCGCTCTGGCTGCGCTTGTCCTGCACGGAACCCGCGTTGGCCATGTCGCCCTTGTCTCCCTCACCGTTGCCGGAGTTGCCGCGAATCATGTCGATCGTGGTGCTGCGCAGGTCGGAAAGATCGACGTCCATCTTGATGAGCACCTGGGTGCCCACGCCCTCACCCTCACGAATGAGGCCCAACAGAATATGTTCGGTTCCGATGTAGCTATGCCCCAGCTGCAACGCTTCACGCAGCGAGAGCTCCAGCACCTGCTTGGCATGCGGAGTGAAGGGAATGTGGCCTGTCGGAGCCGCGGTGCCCTTGCCGATCATCTCCTCGACCTGCTTGCGGGTGTCTTCCAACGTCACGCCTTTGGCTTCGAGAGCCTTGGCGGCCACGCCATCTCCCTCACGAATCAGCCCAAGCAGCAGATGCTCGGTGCCGATGTAATTGTGCTGGAGGGCACGAGCCTCTTCCTGCGCGAGCACGATGACCCGGCGCGCACGGTCGGTAAACCGTTCGAACATGCTTGTCCTTCCATAATCAATACAATTCCAAACCACTCTACAGAATTCGCGGAACGTTTATTTCCGTTTTCCCGCGAAATTGCGGGATGGGCGTATACGGCGCGTGCCGCATATGCGGTGAATGGCATGTACTCGCTGAACAGATTTGACCATTGTATTATTCCCATCGCGCTATTTCGCATCACCCTGCATGCCGAGCAGGACCCCATGCTGATCGCTCACGCACCGTGTGTGGAGCATGACACCTCGTGCCACTTACACTATGCTTAGATGTAGTGCGTATTCGACCAACGGCAAGGAGATGTCATGGAACCGGCAACAGTGCAGTCGCTGAACCCACAGGGAGATCTGGTGGTGGGTGTGGATGGCTCTCAGGAATCGTTCGGCGCATTGCGTTGGGCCTTGCGTCAGGCCGCACTTTCCGGGCAGACCGTGAACGCCGTGTACGGCTGGTCGTATTCGTGGGACATGGGACCTGAACCCACCACCGACGAGGAGCTCGCGAAGCTGCGCACGCAGATCGCCGAAAAACTTCGCGATTGGGTGAAGGATGCTGCCGAAGGCATCGACATCGACTCTGACCAGATCCGTCTCACCTCGTTCCGAGCCTCGGGCACATCTGCTCTGCTTGAGATTGGCAGCGACGCCCAGCAGATCGTCGTGGGGCGGCGCACACTCGGGCGGGTGGCCCGCTGGTTCTCCGGCTCCCTGTCGTCTTCGCTCGCCGAGGAATCGCAGATTCCCGTGACGATCATTCGCGTGGAGAACGAGGATCAATCGGTGCAGGATGAGATTGCCAACGCGCTGACGCCCGGTTCTCAAGAAGTTCACTTCGAATTGCCCGCACCTGACACGCCCCGAACGAGCCGTCCGATCGTCGTCGGCGTGGACGGATCGCCCACGTCCCGTCGGGCACTCGAGTTCTCCGCATGGTTGGCGAATCTGAACCATGCGCCCCTCCATGTGATGTACTGCTGGCAGTTGAAGGACATGACCGACATCCCCGGCTATGAGACAAGCGTGCCACCCCTCGATGTGGCACAGCAGCATGCCGAACAGGTGGTGCAGCACCTTATCGCCTCAAGCACGCTGCCCGAGGGGCTCACTATCAAGGCGGACGTCTTCCATATCAGCGCAGGCAAGGGATTGGTAAGCGCCTCACGCTACTGCCGCCATATTGTGGTCGGTTCCCGCGGGCTCTCCGGGGCCGATGCGCATTTCCTGGGTTCGGTCTCCAAGCAACTCATCAACCTCGCGGAATGCAACCTCACCATTGTGCACTGATTCTCGGCTGTCAGCATTCACCCGAGATATCGGCTCCATGAAGGAGCAGATGCCCTTGCATTGACACGCCATCTGTTCACTTTGAGCTACACCTCCATTGCCGCAGCCAGAGCCACTCCCTACACTGGGGCTCTGGTATGGCAACGGATAGATGGGTGGAATAAATGAGTGCGGATGACGAGTCTGCAGACAATGTCGGCGAAACGAGCGCGCAGATGACCGCAGCCCCAGAGTCAGTGACGCAATCGACAACGGACGATCAGGATGAAGTGCATGGCACGGTAGTGCCACCGTCATTCCCCCCGCATCATGAGGAGACGGATCCGGCCTCGGATAGCGAAGATACCGATGCCAAGCAGCGCCCCTCGAAGAGCGCCCGCGGCGGAGCCAGACGGCATCTGCCCATGCATATCACCACGATCGTGCTCGGCATCATTGTGATCCTAATCGCCGGATTGTACCTGTATGCCAATGGGAACATATCGGGAACGCCTCGCGCGGCCGCAATGAGCGATTGCCGATCCAGCGTCTCTCACGCGAATTCGGCGCGCAGCCTGCTCACCACCGCAGTGGGCGATGCGAAAACATACCGGGCATCGCATGTCACAGACATGTCCGATGAGCAACTGCGCAATTTGACCTCGTATCTCGACCAATCCGCACAACAGCCGTCGGTGCCGTCATGCTCAATCATCGCCAACGATGGCGTTCTGCAAACCAATGCCGTCAATGCCAAGAAGCTCGCACACAACGCCACAACGCTGACCCGCGATCTGCTGCTGGCGACGACCGGCGTGCTCCCCCAGGAACTGCAGGGCGATGAGCAGACGGGTGACCCTTCATACTCGCCGTCCGAAACACAAATGCCAACCGAATCGCCGCAGCCACCCACCTCCCCGAGCACCGATTCCAGCACCCATGGCACGACATCAGATGATGCGAAGTCACACAACGACAGCGGCACAGCCAACGAACTCGCATCTCCCTCGGCGCAGCCCTCCAACACCTCCAGAACCTCGCCGGAACCCAGTCCCTCGCCATCCGCCAGCATGTCGACCTCCTCCGAAGATGCGGGGACAGGCAAGCGCAAACAGAAGGAGTCCGGCTCGTCCGCATCCTCTCAATCCGAAGGAAACGGGTCGAACACGACGAAATCCAACGGGACGAAATCGGGCAATGTCATGTGATCGACCCGATTTGCAGACGAATGTCAGAGGGGGCTTTCATGTGTGTTCACATGAAAGCCCCCTCTGACATTCGTCTGGCGTGTTATTCGCCGGCTTCCTCAGCAATCACCGTCTCACTGGTGCACATCGAGTCAATCTGCTCTGCGTCCTCGTCCTCGCAAACCTCTTTGGCAGCGGATCGCTCCACAGTAGAATCCGCTTCCGGTTCCTCACCGGAAAAATCCTGCGGCGACACTGACCCGATACCGAACGAGCTGGTATCGGGCATGTCGTCGTCCATATCGAGTGCCTTCTGTTTGAGCCCTGCCAAAGATTCCGCATCAACCTCATCCAGGCTTTCGAGCAATTCCTCGTCCTTGCGCTCGTCACGCCCATGCTGGGCCACCACATCGATATGCAGATCGTCATAGGCGGGCTTTGTCTGCACCCACATACGACTTGGCTCAGGCGGACGAATCTCGGAATGCTCTCCGCACCCATGATCCACCGAGACCACTTTCCCGTCATCCGGGCTCCAACGGTTTGCACACACACCAAACATTGTTTTGAGGCTGCCGGCGAGCGGAATGAAGAAACCACAGGTCGAGCACAGATTGCCATCGGCGGTTTTCGTGGAGAGCGACTTGGGGCCATGAGGACCTTCATACCAGCGTTGCGCCGTCTGCGTCTGCCCCAATTCCGAAAGCACGTGACGCCTCGACAGGTCGAGTTCCTCCACTGCTTCCACCACATCTTCAACGGCAGTCAACGCGTCGGCTTGCTCATCGGGGGATCCTCCCTCTTGAGCCTGCACGGTCTCGACAGCCTGCTGCTCGGCATTGAGTTCCTCTGTGCGGCTGACCGCCTCGTCAATGCCGATACCATCATCAAGCCGTTCATCATCCTCCGGAGTGCCGATGGAATCGGTCACGGAGAGGTCACTGGGAAGCAGACGATCCTTCCAAGGCACCCATTTCGGTGGCAGAAGGGCCTTGTCCGTAGGGATCAGCGAGGATTCGTCGATGGTCCAATGGTCGAGCTCGACATCGTGGTACAGCGTGACCGACCACTGCCAGCCCTCATATCCCTTCATGAGCGCCTCGAAACGGAAATCCGTCACGCCATCGTCATGGGCCTCGCTGGTGACGAACTCTCCGACATCCTCCGGTTCATGCGCGGTGTCGATTGCCTCCGCCCTCGCCAAGGCAATGGGATCGAATTCACTTGTTGCCATATCAGTCCTGTACATCGAAGTCATCGGCCACGGCACGCAGCAATGTGGCCAGCTTTCGGCTATCCGCAGACGACGGGTAGCGGTGGCGTCGCAAACCATTGCCGGCGGAGTCGAGGAGCTTGATGAGATCCTCCACAATGGCGGCCATGTCATCCGGTTTCGGCCTGGTGGCTTTCACCAATGATGGCGCCGAGGCGACCATGGTGACCCCCATGGCGACCTGCCCACGGTTACCCTCGATCACCGAATACTCGACTTTCGCGCCTTTTCTCGGGTTCCTCACTCCCTGCGGCAATGCGGTCTGGGGCAGGAAGACATCCTTGCCGTCATCGCCTGCAATGAATCCATAGCCTTTCTTCGCGTCAAACCAACGAATGCGTCCGCTGGGCATGTTCACCTCTATCGTCTCGAATACGTGCGGCCCCGCCGCATACCAAAAGTCCATTCTACCGCCAGCGCGCATCGCTGGCAAAACCATTGCAAGCTTACGCGGGGCCTCACCTAACAACCAAGGTCCTCCGTCTGCTATTCCGACGCAGGCTCCTTGGAGCCTTCGGCGAACGCCAACACATCAATCCGTGCCGGACTCCATGGGCAGGATAATCGTGAAAGTCAAGCCACTGCCCTCGGTCGGACTGGCATAGATACGACCTCCGTGTGCGTTCACGATCGACAATGCGATGGCAAGCCCGAGTCCGGTGCCGCCCTTCTGACGATCCCTGGACGGATCGGCGGTGTAGAAGCGTTCGAATATGTTGTGAAGCGATTTCTCGGGTACGCCGGGTCCGTGGTCGCGCAGCACAGCCACCGCATACATGCTCAGGAGTTTGCTGGATTTGCTTTTGCGAGCTCCCTGCAGAAGTGTTTCGAGCATGTCGCCGTCCTGTGGCATCGCCGCGAGGTCCTCTGGTGTGCGGCTCGACTCTATGACGCCCAGACCAATGTCGACAGGCGAATCCGAAGGAGTGTACCGGTGGATGTTGCCCACGATATTCGTGATCACCTGATGGAGTCGGGTGGCGTCGCCGGTCAATGCGATCTTCGGCAACGGCCCTGGAGTCTCACTCAGCTTCGGCTTCCTCGGCGCACTCAGATCGATGTCGAGTTGCATGGTGGTGATTTCACGATCCGGATCGAGTGCGTGAAGGTCATCTACGGAATCCTGCATCACCGAGGTGAAATCAACACGTTGATTCATCGAGACGCCGCGCCCCTCATCCAAACGGGCCAATGAGAGCAGATCCTCGACCAGCACCGTCATGCGCGAGCTCGATGACTCGATATGAGAGATGGCATCATCCGCCCGCTCCAACGTCCCCGGCGCATCCCGTTGCATCTTGTACAGTTCGGCATAGCCATGAATGGCGGCGAGGGGTGTGCGCAACTCGTGGCTGGCGTCGGAGACGAATTGGCGCATCTTCTGCGTCACGGCCTCCTGCTCATGGAAACTCCGCTCGATTTGCGTGAGCATGCTGTTGAGCGATCTTGCCAGCGAGCCTATCTCCGTGGATTCACCGCTTTCCGGCACACGTTGGGAAAGATCGCCGGCGGCAATCTTCGCGGCGGTCTTCTCTATTCGTTTGGGCGGGCTCAAGGTTCGCTGCACCACCAATGCACCCAAGGAACCGCCAAGTAGCACCACGGCTATGCTCACCATGATGCAGAACCGGGTCAATGTGCTGATCACATCGATCTGGTCACCCAGCGAGAGGCCTATATACACGATGCCGAGATCCTGGAACTCCCCCTTGCCCGATTTCGTCAGACCCTTGAGGGCCACAACACGCCAGGGGCATTCAGCGAACTGCATGGTGGCATGGTCGGGAACCCCCACAACGTTCTTCGTATTCACCACAGCAGGCGTGGTGAACGGCACACCGAGCTCATGGCCGTCCAACGAACCGTTATCGGGCAGCTTGGGGCTCGAGATCACGCCATCCTTAAGCACCGGCTGCAACATCACCGCCGATGAACCGGTGTTGGTGTTGTACACCTTCACATAATAGCTGGTGAAACCGTTCTGGGTATTCACGTCCGTATTGAGCATCTGGGGGAACACCAGGTCCGCCTGTTCCAGCAGCTGCTGGTCCACACGCTCCATCGGGTAGCTGCTCACCAGCCAGCGTATGGAGAAGGTGATGACAATGGTGCCGATTGAAAGCATGCCCACAATGATCGACATGAGGCGCACGCTCAGCGGAATGCACTCATTGAGCGCGGCAAGACGTCGTGATCTGTGGGTGTGCGGCTGATTCTGCGAGGATTGCCCTTTCCTGGCATCGGCTGCGGCCACCTGGGCCAACGGCGTGTCTTTCACCGCTGATTTCGGGGAGGGTAACGCCGAATGATCTCCGCCCGGTCCCTGTGGCTGTTGCCCCATGTCCCCTCGCCTACTTCTGTGCCTTCGGTGCACGGATCATGTACCCGATGCCGCGCTTCGTCTCGATGAGCGGTGTCACCTTGTGCGTGGAACCATCCTCATCGGTCACCGTGACATCATCCACCTTCTTGCGCAGGTATGAGATGTACGATTCCACGATTGCGGCGTCGCCGCCCCAATCGTATTGCCATACATGGTCGAGAATCTGCGCTTTCGAGAGCACACGGCCCTCGTTGTCCATGAGGTAGCGCAACAACTTGTACTCGGTGGGGCTCAGATCTATGGTCTGGCCGGCACGGGTCACATCATGCGAATCCTCGTTGATTTCCAGATCGCCGACGCGAATGATCGGGTCATCCTCCACCTGCTCACGGGTGCGGCGTAGGATGGCGCGGATTCGGGCGACCACCTCCTCAAGGCTGAAGGGCTTGGTCACGTAGTCGTCACCGCCCACCGTCAGGCCCATCACCTTATCCTGGGTGTCATCTCGGGCGGTGAGGAACAGCACCGGAGCCGTGATGCCCTCCTGGCGAATGCGTCGAGTGACGGTGAATCCGTCGATATCGGGCAACATCACGTCGAGTATGATCATGTCTGGCTTCGTGCGACTGATCACCTCGATGGCTTCGGAGCCGGATGCCGCCGTCTCCACCTCATAGCCGGCGAAATGCAGCGATGCGACGAGCAATTCGCGAATGGAGGGTTCGTCATCGACAACCACGATTGTTGCTTCAGTTGCTTTACTCATGGCACCTATAATCACGCAACACTCTGGAAGTTTTCTGAATGCTCTCTGAAAACTTAATTCGGGCGTTTGAATCGTTCGTCATCATGCGGTGCCGCAGCATGGCGCCCGCGACGCGGGGCAGGCATTCCAGACGCTTCGGAGGTCGGGTTCGGCTCTTGCGCCTCTTTGCCTTCGGGTTGCTCGGATGTCTCTTCCGGGGCCATGGCGGTGACATCAAGGTCATCATCGGCGTTGTCCAACTGCATGGCGTCGTCGTTCCGCGTCTTCCCAACCTCCTCGGTCTGCTTGGAGCCTTCGCTCACTTCACGCTTACGGCGCATGAAGATCATGACCAGCACGACAACGATGAGCACGACAAACACAATGATCATGACGATGATGCTCACCGAGCTCACGGCATGGGTGGTGGCGGTCGATTTCGCGCTGGCAATGGCATCCATCATGTCGATGGCGGATTGGGACCAGTTCGGCCCCTGACCGGCCTGCTGATCGAGCAGCGGTTTGCTCGCGGCCTCCGAAAGCTGGTCCACGGTGCTTTGGCTGCGAAGCCATTCGTCGGAATTCGGTGAGACCACGACGACGAGATTGCCATCATGGGAGGCCACCGCAAGCATGACGGTGTTGGCTGGAGGGTTGAGCGACTCCAACAGTTGAGAGGCCCATTGTTCCGGCTTCTCTGTGGTATTGAACGATTCGAGGTAGAGCAGACGCACCGTCACGCCCGTCTCCTGCTTCGTCCGATTCGCCGCATCGATCACCTTGGTGAGATTGTCGCCAAGCAGGTTCTGCGGATCGGTGATGTACCCCTGAGAGTCCTCCACCAAGGCACTCGGACTCGACGATTCGCTGGCAGACGGCGACGGAGAATCATCTGCCGCAGCCATTTGGGCACCAGTGGCGCCTACGAGGAGCGCCGCGAACAACATAATGACGGAGAGAACCGCCGTCCAGACGCGGGCCTGCCGCTTGAGGCCCCCGAAGTTATCCACAATGACCGGATCGTCACCACGTCCTCCGACCACAATTGCCTGTTGCGCTGTCCATTCGTTGTTGTTCGCCATAAAGTCAACAGTAGCGGGAGAGCTGCACGTTGTCCCGCGGTTTTTATTACAACGAACACGATGCAAAGGAGCATGCAATGTCACAATACCAAGTCGATTCTGAACGCATCGCCGCCTCGAGCGCGGCCGTCTGCTCATCTATCACCGCCATCCGCGATGCGGTCACCACCATGTATGCGAACCTGAATGCCCTGCAGGATGCATGGCGCGGAGCCGCCGCGGCGCAGTTCAACATGGTTGCCTCCGAATGGCGTCGCACCCAGCAGCAAATGGAGCTATCGCTCGAGGCCATGCAGCAGGCCCTGACGCAAGCCTCCACCGTTTATGCGGATGCCGAGATGCAGGCGACACGGCTGTTCGCGACATCGTGAGGTCGCATCGAGCTGCGCGAGCGGGAAGGAATACATAGAAAATACATAGAAAAGAGGTGGGGCGTTCCGCAGATCGATCTGCGGAACGCCCCACCTCTTTTCTATGTATGTCCCGGAACGGAACCGGAAAGACCCTAAATCAGTAACCCATGTCCTGGCCGGCGGCCGGTGCCGCTGCCGGCTCCGGCTTGTTGGCGACAACCGCTTCGGTCGTCAGGAACAGACCCGCGATGGAGGCCGCATTCTGCAAAGCAGAACGAGTCACCTTGACAGGATCGGTCACACCGGCGGCCATGAGATCCTCATAGGTGTCGGTTGCCGCATTGAAGCCCTCACCCTCAGGCAGGGAACGAACCTTGTCGATCACCACGGCGCCAGAGAGACCTGCATTTTCGGCGATCTGCTTAATCGGAGCCTCGATGCCCGAGAAGACGATTGCGGCACCGGTGGCCTCGTCGCCTTCAAGGTTGAAGTCCTTCTCAACCTTTTCGGCAGCCTGCACCAGTGCGACGCCGCCGCCCGGAACCAGACCCTCTTCGATGGCGGCCTTGGCGTTGCGCACGGCATCTTCAATGCGGTGCTTGCGCTCCTTGGCCTCGACCTCGGTGGCTGCGCCGACCTTGATGACGGCGACGCCACCTGCCAGCTTAGCCAAACGCTCCTGCAGCTTCTCACGATCGTAATCGGAATCGGTCTTCTCGATCTCGGCGCGAATCTGGGCGACGCGTGCGGCCACGTCCTCCTTGGAGCCGCCACCGGACACGATGGTGGTCTCATCCTTGGAGACAATGACCTTCTTGGCGGTGCCGAACACGGACAGGTCGATGGAATCGAGCTTGAGGCCCAGATCCTCCGAGACGACCTGACCGCCGGTCAGAATCGCCATATCCTGCAGCATGGCCTTGCGGCGGTCACCGAAGCCCGGAGCCTTGACGGCGCAGGACTTGAAGGTGCCACGGATGTTGTTGAGAATCAGCGTGGGCAGTGCCTCGCCATCGACATCCTCGGCCACGATCAGCAACGGCTTGCCGGTCTTCATCACCAGTTCGGCGATGTGGACCACATCCTGCTGCGAGGAGACCTTGCTCGAGGTGAGCAGAATGTACGGGTCGTCGAGCACGGCCGTCTGGTCTTCCGCATTGGTGACGAAGTAGGGGGAAATATAACCCTTGTCGAAGCGCATGCCCTCGGTGAAATCGAGATCGAGGCCGAAGCGGTTGTTGTCTTCGACGGTGACGACGCCATCCTGTCCGACCTTGTCGAGAGCCTCGGCGATCTTCTCGCCCACCTCGGGGTCACCTGCGGAAATCGTTGCGGTTGCAGCAATCTGTTCCTTGGTCTCCACCGGCTTCGCGGAAGCGACAAGCTGCTTGACGAGAGCGTCGGAAGCCTTCTCGATGCCGCGGCGCAGGGCAATCGGATTGGATCCGGCCACCACGTTCTTCAGACCCTCATGCACGAGGGACTGTGCAAGTACAGTTGCGGTGGTGGTGCCATCGCCGGCGACATCATCGGTGCGCTTGGCCACTTCCTTCACCAGTTCGGCACCAATGCGCTCGAACGGATCCTCAAGATCGATCTCCTTGGCGATCGAAACGCCATCGTTGGTGATGGTCGGCGCGCCATAGGTCTTGTCAAGCACGACGTTGCGGCCCTTGGGACCAAGCGTCACCTTGACGGTATCGGCCAGCTTATCCAGACCGGCGAGCATACCCTGACGAGCTTCCTCATCGTATTCAATGATCTTTGCCATTGTTCCTCCACGAGAAATTCATGCTTACCCACTTGGGTCCGAGACGGGCGTCAGCTCCCGCACCCGTTCCCGAAGTGCTACAGGGCAGATTAGCACTCTCAGTGGTCGAGTGCCAACTTTTCGGACCGCCTTTTGCGCTATGGGCTAGATGACGGCGTTTCGGGAATATCGGGGCAGAGCCTCGCGCAGATATCGTGAACGAACTCCATAACCGTTCAGGAACGATGAATCTTGACCACCCTCGTGGCAAGTTCACCCTTGTCAGTGGGCTTGCTGTCGTACTCCACCAAATCCCCCTGGCGAAGCGCCTTGAAACCCTCGGCCTCGATGGAGGAATAATGTACGAACACATCCGCCCCACCATCCTCGGGAGTAATGAACCCGTACCCGCGACCTACATTGAAGAATTTAACCGTTCCCCTTGGCATACCCTTGTATCTTCCTTCGTGAAGGACTCCGTGAAGGCGAACGACTCATGAGAGGAACGCAACGCAAACTTCCCCGATTTGCGGCCCGGAACCATTCACCCTTTCCCCATGATAGTTATGAGGGGGTATTAACGCAGCTTCGGCGTTTCAAACCGGTTCTTATATAAGAAAAATACCGCAGAACGCGCATCTGCCTAACCGACAATACAACTTTACTGATTTTACAAAGTCCAAATTGGCATAAGAAAACCGGCCCTCGGGCCGGTTCGTCGCGGAAGAACTCCGTCGGCATGCGACGCAGGCGACTCAATTCATGAGTACGACGGCCACTGGCACTGCAATGCCCTCGGCTTTCTGCACGGTGCTCACCCCAAGGGTTTCTGCCACCTTTTGCGCAGTGGCCAGATCAGCGTCGTTCTGATACCACACCACGCTTTGGGAGGGAAGCTGCATGCCGTTCGGATTGCTAGGCGCCACGTTCGTGAAGCCAGCGCCCTGCAACCGCTGCGCCTCCTGGGCGGCGTATCCATTGGTGGCAGTGCCATTGATCACACTGATCGAAGCATCGAGATTGACTTTCTGCTCGGGCGTCTGCTCTTCGCTCGGGCTCTGAGACGGCGACTCACTGGACTGCGATGGCGACTGCGACGGCGACTGCGACGGCGATTCCGACGCAGAGGCGCTGGCACTCTGTGAGGGGGATTCGCTCTCACTGGCACTCGTCGACGACGGCGAGGTGGTCGTGGTTGTACTGCTGGATGCCACCACGGTCTCTCGATCGCCATGTTTGAACATGTTCGCAGCCTCCCCGGAGAACGCGCTCCAGAACAACACACCAACGGCGGCGGCCACGACAATCACGATCGCATAGGGGGTCAGACGCACTGGCCAGGAACGACGGCCATTGTGGACGCCGACCGGGCCGGTCGGCGGATTGTCGAAGGAATCCTTCGGATACGACTCATACTTATGGTCATCGTTGCGAGCCATGGCCGTCCCTTTCCGTACGCAGTGCAAACAAGTGTCGGCTCCAATATACCAAGTCGGGGTATACCAGGTCGGAGTCACAAGGGCCACCGCACACGAATACCGGCGGCAGACGTCCACGCGCTACGGTCCATAGCCGCAAGAAGCCTGGAGTTGCACGAGCGGGCTAGAGTGGAGACATGACCGAAATCAAACCTCTTGAGGAACTCATGGATCCGGGGTGGGCCGAGGCGCTGCGCCCGGTGGAGCCGCAAATTCGCCATATGGGGCGTCTGTTGCGTGAACGTATCGGGCATGGCGAACATATCGCCCCCGCCAGCCGGAACATACTGCGCGCCTTCACCATTCCCTTCGACTCCATCCGTGTGCTCATCGTGGGCCAAGACCCCTATCCCACTCCAGGCTACGCAGTGGGATTGAGCTTCTCGGTGGCGCCAAACGTCCACCCGCTGCCGAAGAGCCTTGTCAACATATTCAAAGAGCTTGAAGATGATCTGCACGTGCCGCCACCCTGCAACGGCGACCTCACTCCTTGGACCCACCGGGGGGGTGGAATTGCTCAACCGCTGCCTCACCGTCGAGATTGGCAGGCCGAACAGCCACCAGAACTTGGGCTGGGAACCTGTGACCGATTGCGCTGTGCGTGCACTCAACAACCGTGTCGATGAGCACGGCAAGCCAAAGCCGCTGGCAGCGATTCTCTGGGGGCGTAACGCCCAGACCTTGGAGCCGTTGCTGACGAATGCCGCCATCATCAAATCCGCACACCCCAGCCCGCTGTCGGCATCGCGCGGTTTCTTCGGATCACATCCCTTCTCCCGCGCGAACGCAGCACTCAAGCAGATGGGAGCCGAACCGGTCGACTGGTCGCTGCCATCGTCCGATTGCCCTGCACGGTAATAGCTGGAGGCACATGAAGACGAGCACACTGCACGGCTGCGTCGAATGCCCATTGCACGGCCATGCATTACACTAACCAACTGAAACAGAACAGCATACGAAACGCTCAAACATAGTAGGTGGCACATGTCTTTCTTTTCCCCCTCCCAACCGACCGCGCCTCCGCCAGTCCCATCCACCCTCCAGTCCCCAACCGTCCCGATCTCAAGAAACGATGCGGAACGGGCCGGTCGGTTGGTCGACAGCATCCGCTCGCGATTCGCGCAAACGCTTGTCGGCCAGACCAATCTGCGAGAATCCCTGATCACCACCTTGGTGGCCGGCGGCCATATTCTCATAGAATCGGTGCCCGGCCTGGCGAAGACGACAGCCGCACAGACGCTGGCCACCTCCGTCTCCGGTTCGTTCAAACGCGTGCAATGCACGCCGGACCTCATGCCTTCGGACCTTGTGGGAACCCAGGTGTTCGATTTCTCCACCCAACGCTTCACCACGCAAATCGGACCGATCCACGCCAATTTCGTGTTGCTCGACGAAATCAACCGAGCCAATGCGAAAACCCAGTCCGCCATGCTGGAGGCCATGGCCGAAGGCGCCACCACCATCGGAGGCCAACGAATCGAACTTCCCAAGCCGTTCATGGTGATCGCCACTCAGAACCCCATCGAAGAGGAGGGCACATTCAATCTGCCTGAGGCGCAGATGGATCGCTTCATGATGAAGGCGATCATGACCTACCCCAGCGCTGACGAGGAACAGCGCATGCTGGGGCTGCTGATCAACCGTGGATCGGACGCCATCGACCCGACGAAGCTCCCCCGCGACGTCATCTCGATTCAGGATGTCGACTGGCTGCGCGAAACCGCGCGCCGGGTGCATGTCTCCGATGCGATCATGCAATATGCGGTTGCGCTCTCCGAGACCTCTCGTGGCGGCGGCCCGAAGCCCATCCAAGGCCTGTCCTCCCTGGTGCGCCTGGGTGCCTCGCCACGCGCCTCGATTGCATTGGTGCGCATTGCACAGGCTTCGGCATTGATGGCCGGCAGGGATTATGTGATTCCGGAGGATGTGAGGGGCTTCGCGCACGAAGTGTTCCGTCACCGCATCCTGCTCACGTTCGAGGCGCTCGCCGATGGCGTGACCAGCGATCAGATTGTCGACCAGATTGTTCAGGTGGTGCCCGTTCCATGATCGGCACCAATCATGATGCCAATCGGTCGGATCCGATCCGACGCAAGATCGAGATGCTCGGCACGTCGCTGAGCCTGCCCACCGTGCGCCGTGCCATGGGCATCCTTGAGGGGGAGCATGCTTCCGCACGACGTGGAGGCAATGACGATCTGCTGGACATTCGTGCCTATGAGGTGGGCGATGAGGCGCGACAGATCGATTGGAAGATCAGCGCGCGCAATGGCAGGGCAATGATTGCGCAGCGCGAGCGTCTCTCCAGCACCCGTGTGTACCTGTTGCTGGACGCAGGCGTGGAGATGACCGAGGTGTGCCCTTCGGACGAGATGGCGTATCGCATCGCAGCGAATGCCTTGTGCATGTTCGCGGCGCTGAGCCTGCGACGCAGCGATGAGGTGTCGCTCGTCTTCGGTGACTCCTCGAATATCACCCGGGTGCCGTTCCATGGCGGTTTGGCCCAGTTCGAGCACACACTCGACAAGGCGCTTGACCGAGGCTGGCGATTCCCGCGCAATATCGACGCACTGCTCGACTATGCCGCGCATATTCGCGACCGTGAGGCGCTCATTGTGCTCGCCACCGACGATCATGCCCTCGACGACACGCATATGCGCGCAATCCGGCGGATCACACAGACGCATCCGCTGGTGCTGATCAATGTGGGCACGATCAACCCGTTCTCGAGCGATCCCATTCCCTCGAGGCCGCATGCATCCCTTGTCGATGGCGCGACCGACCGGAGGATTCCCGCGTTCCTGCGCAACACGAAAGCGGCGCAGGAGTTGGACACCCATAGGGCCTACCTGTTGCAGGCGCTTGACCGGGAACTGTTGCGCTGTGGATCACGTATGATTCACGCCTCGTCGAGCGAGGGGATGTTCCACGCATTCGTGCGGCTTCTCTCCCTTTCCCATGCATCGGTCTTCACGCCCGTCACGATTCCCGAAGGAACTGCGAACGCATAAATGATTGTGGCAATAGACACCCAGAACCTCCATCCGCGCGGAACCATCGCCATCACGCAATCGCTCTGGATTGCACTGATCTGCGACATCGTGCTGGCGTTGATCCTCATTGTGGCATGCTGCGTACTGTCAGGCACTCGACGTCGCCCGGAAACCACCGGATCGCAAGATGAAGAGACTCTTCCCAAGAAGGAGTGGGCCGCGCGGGTGAACCAGGTGGTCGCTCGGCATGACGCTCAGGACATCACGCGAGACGAGGCCTTCGCGCAGCTGGCCGCGATTGCGCGCGATTTCGCATCGAATATGTCGGGACGACGCATGCAGGCGAACACGTTGACTGATCTACGCCGTCTGCGCCGCACCGGCGTCGCCGTCAACTGGGATTTGCTCCGACAGACGATCGCCGCGCTGTATCCGCCGGAGTTCGCGCAAGCCGAGCATCCACAGGCGCGTGGCGTCAGCGTGAGGCAGGCGGCCGACTGGGTGCTCGACCTGATTGAGAGGTGGCAATGATGCTTCGTTGGCAATGGCCGTGGGCATTGGTGGCCGCATTGCTGATCGCCGCCCTGGTATGCCTGACGATCGTCATGGTATCGTCACATCGGCGCGCCTACCACGATGAAGCGAGAATCTACGGTGTACAGGATGATCTTGAGACCGAGCATGCCGGTGCGCTGATGCGCGTCTGGCGCCGTCTGAACCGCATCGCCGTGGCATTGCTCGCTTGTGCGCTTGTCCTCTCCTGCATTCTCGTAGGCAGGCCTGCGCATGTGGATGCACAGGACGAGCAATCATCGAACCGCGACATCATCCTGTGTCTCGACGTCTCAGGATCCACGCTTCCCTACGATCATCAGGTACTTTCCACGTATTTGAATCTGCTGCAGCATTTCAAGGGTGAGCGCATAGGCCTGAGCATCTTCAACTCATCGTCGCGTACGGTGTTCCCGCTCACCGATGACTACGCGATGGTGACCGAGCAACTCACGCAGGCGAACGACATGCTCAAAGGCGTGCAGACCCAGGACGATATCGATAAGATGAGCGACGAACAATACCAGCAGATTGCCGACTGGCTTGAGGGCACACAGAACCGCAAGAACGCCACTTCACTCATCGGAGATGGATTGGTGGGCTGTGCCGCAATGCTTCCCGGATTCGCCTATTCGAAGGCCGACACTGCGCAATCTCGGTCGCGGGAGGCGTCGATTGTGCTGGCCACCGACAATGTGGTCTCGGGCTCCCCCACCTATTCGTTGGCTCAGGCGCTTGATCTCACCTCCCAAGCCGGCATCAATGTGGACGGTCTGTATTCGGGACCGCAATCCAGTGAGGGTGACGCCACGACCAACGAGATGCGCCAACTCATCGAGCGGCATGGCGGTCTGTTCCTCACCCAGTCGAACAGCGCGTCGATCGATGAATTGGTGCGTGAGATAGACGGTCGTCGTTCACATGAGGCACAGGCCCAATCACAGACTGCCCTGACGGACGTCCCGGGATGGTGGACTCTCGCTGTGGCGATTCTGCTTGCGGGCTGGTTGGTTATGGCGTGGAGGTTGAAGCGATGAGTACGTTCGGCTTTGCACCGGCCCTCGGCTGGATTGGCGGCTCCCTTGTGGCTGCGGTGATGGTGGCATGCGCGGTGACGTGTGTCGTGCTGCATGCACGTCGCGGCGCCGATGGTACCGATGAGACACTCTGGTCGTGCGTAAGGCGTGTGCTGGCATGCGTCATCGTGGCGCTCATGGCCTTCACACCAAGCATGGTGACCAAGACCACCAGCCGTGCCATCAGTACCACTGATGTGGTCATTGTCTCGGACATCACGCCGTCGATGGGTGTGCAGGATGCCCGCTATGGCTCCAAGTCCGACCTTTCCCGCCTCGAAGCGGCGAAGTCCGCCATTGCAGACATCGTCAGGGATTACCCGAATTCGAGTTTCTCCGCAGTATCCGTTGGAGCATCGGGAGCGGTGGATGTGCCGCTGACGCCCGACACCCGTGCCATCACGAATTGGGCGCAGTCCCTTGATACCGAGGATTCCTCGAGTTCCAGCGGTTCATCGCTTGATGTGGTGATCGATCCGTTGCTGCGTGCACTCAAATCGATTCGCGACGCCCACCCGGACGATCGCATTGTGTTGTACATCATCACGGATGGGGAACAGACTGTGCGGAACACACGCCGCACATTTTCGTCGCTGCGCCACTATATTGACGATGCCTGCGTGATCGGCGTCGGCTCCACCACCGGTGGCCGGATACCTTCGAAGACCGCAGGTCAATGGGTCACCGATCCCTCTACGGGCCAGCCCGGCGTATCGATCATGGATGAAGGACAGATTCGGTCGCTGGCCGACGAGCTCAGTGGCAAAGTGGTGATCACCTCGGCGAACGACACGGTGGCGAGCGCACAGATCGCGCAACAGGCCGGGAGCTGGCGTGAAGACGACACGCAGAAGGAGCGTACGCGCATCAATCCGATTGTCTGGCCACTGGCCATTGCATTGGCTGCGTTGCTGGCATGGGAGCTGGGCACATGGATCGCCACTTCGAGGAGGCTTCTATGAGCGGGAACATATCCGGGCGCCTGGATCGCGCCACGGCGAGCAGGTCTTTCACGAAACGCGCGCCTCTCGGCGTGCGCATCATGCTTGCGGCATTCGCCGTCCTGGCCATTGCATTCGCCGTATTGGCCGGCGTGAACATCGACGCACAACGTCAGTATGATGCCGCGACTCAAACGCTCACCGAGAATCTCGAGACCGCGTCCCGCAACGACGCCGATCTCAAGCAACTGCTGACCTCACAGCAGGAGCTGGACGCACGATTCGCCAGTATCACCGGAAAATCGGCGGTGCTGCTGCCGCAGATCAGCGAGAGCACCACTTATAACGCGCAGGTTTCGAAACAGCTGACCGACTTGGTGCAACAACAGGTCGACGCCGATGCCGCGAAGAACGACAGCCAGCAGTCGGGGCAGCACGGCGAGCAGCCCAAATCACTCGACTCGCTCACCGAGGAACAGCGCAAGCAAGTGGAGGAGTTGCTACGCAGCAACGAGGAGCTGGGCAAATCCGAGGATTCCACGAACGAATCGAATGGCGGCCAAGGCGAGAGGGAAAACGACAGCCCCTCTCGCCCGTCGAATGTGAAACCGTGGTAAGCCACGACGGTGAATGGCTATGCAGTGTTGCACTGTGGATAGTTTCCGGAGTCAATGCATTCACGCCGTTCACTGACCACAATCGCCGATTCAGCTGGATTCATGGTCGACTGCGGTGTGCAATGGAATCATGATCGGCTCCAATTCAGCGTTCAACGCCACGTCGGGCACCACGACGCAGTGCGTATGCGCGGGCAATGCACAGGAATGCATCGCATTGCTCGTGCCATTGGTGCGCGGTTCGTTCCATGCGCTTGATGGCCTGATGGCCGCGTGCCGGTCCGATACAGGAACATGGAGCGGCCGTGCCGCCGAATTGTTCCATGAACGGCTGCAGGCCATGGAACCACGAGCATCCGCATGTATGCAAACGCTGCAGATGCTCGACGGATTGCTCTCGACAATGTAGGGGCTGCCATGACGAAGATGGTGAGATCATCCATTCATGGTGGCGCTCAGTATGCCACTGCCACGCTCGACCTCGTTCACGGCATATGCTCACGGTTGGGGGCCTGCGCCGCCGATTTGAAGGCACAGGCCATCGCCTTGTCGAACGCCAGAATGCGTGTTGCCGTGCTGCGCACCTCAACTCTTCAATGGTGTCCGGAACAGAACGGCATGGCGGCATTGCGAGCTCCCGTCTGTGAATCGAGTGGATTCGGTCGTTCCCTTCATGTTCATGTCGAGTACCTTCGCCTGACGGACCACGCTGAATCCGCCAGATCACAGCTGCATGCGCTGGCCGTCCAATGCGAGAGAATCGCCGATGTATTGGCGCGTGCATACGGCCTGTATTCCGAGGCCGAGGCCAAAAGCCGCATGGCCACTAATAGGGCACTGCAATGGGCCGCACGGGTGGCACCTGCGACAATGGCGAAATTCACCATTGCACAGGCTCTGGGCGGATGGCTATACGGTGTGGTCACTGAGGGCAATTTCTCAGCAGCCCATGCCTTGAATGCCATCTCGTGGCAGCAGGAGGGGCTGATGCGTGCGGCCAGCGCAGCCATAGGCCTGCATGACGGTCAATCACCGGTGCCGTCAGGAGCATATGCCATCGGGGGAATCTCATCGCGAGCAACGAATCTGATTCAAGGTGATGCGCTGACCGTCGAATCCGTGGATCCCCATGAACCATCCGTCGCCCCTGTGTCGGACATGGGCGGTGCACTGGCGAATCTGCGAAGGCTCTCGGCAGCGAACGCGGACAGCACGCATGGTGAATATGCAACCATCGCCATCTCACGGTATGTGGATGCCGATGGCCGGCGTTCCTGGCTGGTGACCATTCCGGGAACCGACGGCAACTTCGACTCCCCCTTGGGATGGGAGCAGAATGTGGAGCTCATGAGCGCCAATGCCATGCAACGACGTAACGCAGACAGCGCACGTATGGTCGTCGAAGCCATGCGGCAGGCGGGTATCGGCCGCGATGAGCGCGTGGCGTTGATCGGCCATTCGCAGGGCGGCATCATCGCGGCAACGCTGGCCAGCGATTATGCCGATGAGTATCGCATCGAACATATCGTGACCGCCGGCTCCCCCATCGCCAACCATCCGATGGGCAAGGGGACATGGGTGACCAGCATTGAGATGGAAGACGAACTGGTTGCCGCGCTGGACGGCGAGGTGAATCCTCGGAGCGAGCAGTGGCTCACCATTCGAGGTGAGGTGCGCAATGTGGCGGACGGGTCACCTGCCGATGCGAATGGCGCCGTGGATGACGGCACCGCTGCCATGACCGCCGTCGATCAATCCCATCAGGGGAAATACGAACTCACGCACGACCTCGCCTACCATACCGCCGCCTATGAGAATGCGCTGTCGCTGGGGTCCGAGGCGCTTGCGAACCATGACAGCCATTTCATGGCGACCATTCACGGCGACTATATGGAGACCACCTACTGGAGCGGCCGCATGGAACACGGCAAACACGACATCGAGATGGATGACACGCACACGCAGTGAAAATGGACATACACCGTCCATGTCTCAAGGGCTTGGTTTAGGGTGGAACCATGAACCTTTCCGAGATCTCACCAGCCATCGCCCTCACCCCTCTGGATGGGCGCTATCATGCCCAGACCGCCGCTCTGGTGGAATACCTGAGCGAACCGGCACTGAACCGCGAACGCATGCGCGTGGAAGTCGAATGGATGATTCTGCTCGCCAACGGCTTCGCCGGAAACGACTGGAAGCCGATTGTCACCGGCGTCAAGCCGCTCACCGAACAGGAACAGGCATTCCTGCGTTCCATCCCCGAGGAGTTCGGGGCACAGGGCATTGCCAGGCATGCCGCGCATGAAGCCGTTACGCACCATGATGTGAAGGCTGTCGAATACTACATCGACGACTATCTGGATAGCGCGGAGCAGGTGCTCGGTGCCCCCACCCAGCTCACCGACCTGAAAACTCTCGTGCATTTCGCCTGCACCAGCGAGGACATCAACAACCTCTCCATCGCCCGCTGCGTGAAGAATGCAATCGAACACGTATGGCTACCGGGCGCGGATGCCATTGTCGACCTGCTGGCTCAGCGTGCCGAGGAGTTCAAGGACATGCCGTTGCTCTCCCTCACGCACGGGCAGCCGGCCACACCGACCACACTCGGCAAGGAGCTCGCCGTCTACGTGTACCGGCTTGGGCGCCAGCTCAAGCATGTTCGTGAGCAGGAATACCTGGGCAAGATCAATGGCGCCACCGGCACTTTCGGTGCGCATCTGGCCGCATTGCCGAATGTCGACTGGGTCGCCGTCTCACGTGAATTCGTGGAGAACCGCATGGGCCTGACCTGGAACCCGCTCACCACCCAGATCGAATCGCATGACTGGCAGGCGGAGCTGTTCGACACGATCTCGCACACCAATCGCATCATGCACAATCTGTGTGTGGACACATGGATGTACATCTCCCGTGGCGTGTTCGCCCAGGTACCGGTGAAGGGCGCAACCGGTTCGTCCACGATGCCCCACAAGGTGAACCCGATCCGTTTCGAGAACGCGGAAGCCAACTTCGAAATCTCCTGCTCGCTGCTCGACACGTTGGCAGCCACGCTTGTGGAGTCCCGTTGGCAGCGCGATCTGACCGACTCCACCACGCAACGCAACATCGGCTCAGCATTGGGGTATTCGGTGCTGGCGCACAACAACCTGCTCGGTGGCCTCAAGTCGGTTCATCCGAACACACAGGTGATGGATCGCGAGCTCGATGAGAACTGGGAGGTGCTGGGCGAGCCAATCCAGACCGCCATGCGCGCCCAGGAGCTGGCCGGCCGCTCCGGCATGGAACGCCCCTACGAGAAGGTGAAGGAGCTCATGCGCGGCCACTCCATCTCGCAGGCCGATGTCGAGAGCTTCATCGATTCGCTTGACTTCGACGACGAGACCGCAGCCCGTCTCAAGGCTTTGACGCCGGCCACCTATGTGGGCCTTGCATCGATGCTGGTCGGTTACGATCGCCCGTAGTCCTTTTTCAATCCATCGCGTAGAATATACGTGCTGATGTGCGATGCTCATGCTTGGGCCTTCCACCCGGGCATGGGCATTCTATATGAAGGACTGATATGACAACGCCCAATTCGTCCGGCTCAGGTCGGGTGCCCTCCGATCAGACGGATGTGCAACAACCGTCCATCGAGAAGACCCCCGAGCATGCACTGGCAAGTAGGTTCCCCAACGTGAAGGTCAGCGATGTGGCACCGAAGCGCAACCACGTGACCAGCGATCTGCTGCACGCAGGTGCGGCTCTCGTATTCGGGATTCTGGTGATCCTGGTCGCCGTCTACCTTCATGGGCTCACCACCGGCGTCGAAGATGACGCCCATTCCGCCAGTCAGGCATTCGACTGGCTGGTCGACCTGCCATCGTCGTTGCTACAACAGCTCATTGTGATTTCCATCGTGGTAGGGGTGCTCATCCAATTGGTGCTCAACCGGGAATGGCTTCAGTCCGCTTGCTCGGTCGGCGCGCTGCTCATCGGCTTCCTTGTCTGCTGGGGTGTCTCCGAACTGCTCTCCTACCACAGCAGCGCCATGCTCATCAACACATTGCTGTCGAGCGGCACCCGCGTAGGGCCTTCCCTGCTGCCCGATTTCTACGCCGCCATAGCTGCATTCCTCACGGTCGCAGGTCCCCGTGACACCCGGTCATCGGTGAAGTGGAGCTGGAATATACTCCTCGCCGGCGCCGTGATCTTCATCATGACCTCGTGGAGCTCGTTGCCTGGTGTGCTGGTGGCCATTTGCATCGGTCGCATGGTGGGACTGTCCATCCGTTTCGGCGTGGGCACGAAGAACTCGGGAGCATGGGGATATCAGATCGTGCAGGCGCTGAGCTCCATCGGCTTGCATCCGGCCGTCCTTGACCGACGCCCCGAGGCATCCGACCATGCACCCATGCTTACGGACGACCTGACCGACCATTCCCGACTCTACGATCTGACTGATGAGAGCGGCGTGCACTATGTGGTGTCGGTGCTTGACAACCAAGTGCAGATCACCGGCTATTTCTCACAGCTGTGGCAGCTCATTCGGCTCAACGGCGTCGCGGTGCGCCATGATCGCTCCGCCGTGAGCGCCACGCACCACCACTATTCCATGCTGCTGGGGCTGCGTGACATAGATCTGACCTGTGCAAGGCCCTATGGTGTCTGCGACTACGGTGAATCCTCTATAGTCGTGTTCGAGCACCGCGAGACCATTCACGCCGTGGATTGCAGGGAGCTCGACGATACCGAAGCGCTCTCGCTCATGAACTATCTGCAGCGTGCGCATCAGCGTGGCTTCACTCACCGCCAGATCACGGCGGACACCATTGCGCGCTCCGCCATTGGCGACATGGTGATTGCCGGCTGGCAGAATGGCGATTACGCGTCCACCACCACGAACATCACACTCGACAAAGTACAGCTGCTCACCTTGTTCAGCACGATGCTCGGCATTGAACGCACCGTCTCGCTCGCGCGCCGTGCCTGGGGCGAATCGACACTCATCTCGTTGATTCCGTTTGTTCAGAAGGCCGCCGTCCCTGCCGCCACCCGGCAGATGGAAGGCTGGAACAAGCAGATTGTCGAGGATCTGCGCACCGCACTCAGTAAACTGGCCCCTGAAGAAGTGGCGGAATCGATGGAGCAGGTGACGCTCACGCGATTCAATGCGCGATCGTTCTTCGGTCTTGTGTTGCTGGTGATCGCCGTCTACGTGATGCTGACGCAGATGCGGCCGGACGAGATGATTCGCGCCGTGAAGCAGGCGAATCTCTGGTGGGCATTCGTTGTCATGCTGTTCGGCTTCCTCGCATGGGTGGGTTCGGCCATGGCCCTCGGCGCCTTCATGGACAGGGACCGCCGCCGGCCTTTCGGTTTGCTCTGCTCGCAGATTGCCGCCGGATTCACTGCGGTGTCGATGCCTGCCGGCATCGGCCCGGCCTTTGTGAACCTCCAGTACCTGCGCAAGAGCGGCTACCGCAATACGACCGCCACTGCCATCATGAGCGCCGTGCTCGCCGTGCAGGGGGTGATCACGGTGGTCCTGCTGCTGCTCATTGGCATTTTCACCGGCCGTAACACCCTTTCCGGCATGATTCCCACGAACACGCTGATTATCGCTATCGCGGTCGTCGCCCTGGCGATCAGCGTGATCATGGCGATCCCCTCGGTGCGCAGGAAGATCGCCAACAAGTATCTTCCCCTGGTGAAGTCATATGCCAGATCGTTGTTGGAAACGCTCACGCAGCCGCGTAAGCTGCTCGGTTCGGTGGCCGGCTCACTCATTCTGAATCTCTCCACAGGCTTCGGCTTCTGGGCGGCGCTCATGGCGTTCGGATTCAACATGAACCCCATCGAGACGACGTTCATCTTCCTGCTGGCGAATACACTTGGTTCAGCGGTGCCCACACCGGGTGGCCTCGGTGCCGTCGAGGCCGCGCTGTCGGTGGCGTTCAGCGCCGTCGGGGTCCCCGCCGCATTGGCGTTATCAGCCACATTGCTCTATCGTGTCGTGTTCTACTGGTTGCGTATTCCGCTGGGTGCGTTGGCTATGAAGTGGCTGGATAAGCACAATCTGATCTGATTTATTTCATTTTGTAAGCTTTTGATGCCCAGAACGTAGCCAAATGCGAAAAAATCAAGGGAAATCGTTGCAAACACGCGGATTTGACCGAATCTTGAGGTAAGATGCTTCTTGAACATGTGGTTATCCGCAATGAGGATTACCCCTGACAAAGAAGGACGCTTCTATGGCATACAATAAGTCTGATCTCGTTGCAAAGATCTCCCAGAAGTCCGGTCTCACCAAGGCTCAGGCTGAGGCTGCCGTCAATGCTTTCCGCGATGTCTTCATCGAAGCCATGAAGAACGGCGAAGGCCTCAAGCTCACCGGTCTGCTCTCCGCAGAGCGCGTCAAGCGCGCCGCCCGCACAGGCCGCAATCCCCGTACCGGTGAGACCATTGAGATCCCGGCCACCTATGGTGTTCGCATCTCCGCTGGCTCCCTGCTGAAGAAGGCAGTGAGCGAGTGATTCGCAGCCTACGCTAGAAAATGACCCGGCCAGTGACGGCCGGGTTTTTTCATGTCAGATTGCTTCGGCACCCATGCTCAGACGGGCGCTTCATCGCCATCCGCGCGCGCATCACCCAATTCGCCCATGAGCTTGTCATATTGCTTGGTCGGCTCGTCATGGAACGGATCGAGCAGCACCGCCTCCATATGCACCGGACGCACAAGCTTCAGCGTCGTCCAATCGCAGTCGTAGACGGCATCGGTGTGCGATGCCGCCGCCACGAAACGTCCACGCAGCACGGCACGCGTGTGAGGGGGCGGAGTGGACACGGCATCGTGAATCTGATCGGCATCCACCAAGGTGCGCATCAAGCCATGCGCGCATAACGACGGGTAGAGCCTGCCGTTGGCGATGTCGTGATAGTCCAGGTCGAGCTGGCGCAATCTGGCCGGTGTGACGGTGCCCCGAGACTGCAAACGATTGAAGAACACCTGCTTGGATGCCCAATCGACCACGTGCGACAGCGTCTCGATGTCATTGGCCGCCAATCTGTCGAGTACCCATCGCCATTGGCCCACAATCCATTCGACATTGCACAACGCGTCATACCGCAACGATGCCTCCAATGCATCACCGTGATGTGCGGCGAAGGACTCGACCTGCTCCAGCATCATCTGCTGCAGTTCCAGTGCGGTGGTCGAACGCCCCGCTGCCAGCGCGATGCGGGCATGCGCCCCATCGGTGTTGATGGCGTGGTTTGCAGCGATCGGATCCGCGAGCGCGAATGCCTCAAGCTCGGTCTCGCAGCCGCTGCGCGCTGCATGCTCCATCATGCACAGAACGAGATGCGTGGTGGCGCATTTCATAAGGGTGGCCCACTGGGAGCGATTGGAGTCGCCTATGATCACATGGAGACGCCGGTAGTCGTCGGGGTTGGCGTGCGGCTCGTCACGGGTGTTGATCATCGGGCGCGACCGTGTGGTGGCGCTGGAGACGGTCTCGTCCACGAATGCCGCACGTTGGGTGAACAGGAGCCGTTCTCCGTCGAATCTGCCGGCTCCGGTGTAGATCTGCCGGGTGATGAGGAATGGCAGCAACACATGCTGTATCATGTCCAGATTCACGAAACGGCGCACGAGGTAGTTCTCGTGGCAACCGAATGAATGACCGGCACTGTCGGCGTTGTTCTTGTACAGATGCAGGGTCGCATGCCGATTCTGCGCGTCGGATTCCCGCAGCCTCCGCTGGGCGTCAAGCCCCATCGAACGCATGGTCTGCTCGCCTGCCAGATCGCTCAGCAACGCATCCGAGGGGCATATCGCCTCGGCGGTCGCATACTCCGGGTGGGATCCCACATCGAGGTACAGACGTGAGCCGTTCTCCACGTAGGTGTTGGTGGAACGGGCCCTGCGCACAACGGGCTGGAACATCGTCATCGCCACATGACTGGCGTCCATGGGCTCCGGAATATCGGTGACGCTCACACCATACTCGGTCTCGATGCCGAAGATGCGCGCGAAATCATGCTGATGCGTCTGGTCCGACGGCTGTATCGCCCTGCTGCCACTGTCGTGCAGCTGTGGCATCACTCGCCGCCTTTCTGCACGAAGCTGCTCACATATTCCTCAGCGTTCGTCTCGAGAACGGTTTCGATGTCATCGAGAATCGCATCGAGATCGTCAGCCTGCTCCTGCGCAAGCATGGCCGCTGCGGAAAGACCCTGGGCCGTTTCCTGGGTCTGGTCGTCATCATGCCGCTGTGTCTCGGCGGGGATCTGATGGTGTCCGGATGCAGATGGCATTGCTCCCCCAATCTGGTGTGGATTCCAATATCGATGTCGGATGTGCCCTGTGCCACATGGGCTGTTCAAAGTGGCTCAGGATTTGAAATCACTGTTGTCCCGCGGGCTTCTGTTCGTGATGATGGTAGGATTCCCCACAATCAGAGTTGATGAGGTAGGGTTGCAGCTCCTGTATGATCTGTCCGTTGGTGGCCACGAGATCGTTCTGGCTACGCCAGTGGATGAGCCCGCCCTCCCATGTGCTCAGCTGCCCTTGGGCCTCCCAGAGCACCACGGCGGCGGCCGAGATGGCCGGCACATCACGTTCATGCAGATGCGGTTCGAAGTACGCGTCGTAGGTGCCATCGGCCACCTTGCACACATCGAGCGAGACGGGCCCGATCCGTTTGATGTCGGCGGGCTTGCCGGCGAGGCTCGCGACCACATTGAGGGCATGTTGTGCCTCCTGCGGCACATACGACATGCCGAAGCTCACGATTGAGCCATCGAGGTGGCTGACTGTGGATGGCATGATCTTCTCGCGCTTCTCCCCCACTGGTGTCTTGCGCATGCGGATCGCGCCCTGCTGCCGGGCGGCCAAATAGGTGAGGTTCAGTGCCGGCGCATGAATCACCCCCAGAATCGGCTGGGCCGATCCGAACTCATTGAATTCGAACAGCGAGATGGTCACGCTCCATTCGGCCATGCTGCGCGAATAGTTGATCACGCCATCGACACCGCCCACGCACCAGTACCGGTCACCGGGCGCCCATTCGTCGGTGCGATCCTCCCAACGGCCTTTGAACGGATCGATGTAGGTGAGACGATTGTAGATGAACTGCGACAGACGGTCGTCCACCTTGAGCCCGCGTGAGTAGTCACGCTGCACCGTGTTCAGCGTCACCAGATCCTTCGGCATGAGCTGGTCCTTGAGCGCATGCTTGCCGGCGTCCTCGGCGATGCGACTCACCTGCACTGCGAGCTCCCGTAATCCGGCCTGCATACCAATGCCTCCTGTGACCTTATGTCTCGGAAAAATCTGTTCCAAGACTAGCAAATAATCTGTGAGTATTCTGAAAAACTCGCCCTATGCGAGCGCGCTGGATACAGCGGATGTACGACCTACGAATGTTCGCAGATGCCGCCGAGACTCCTGATGAGCTGCGCCGCGCTGGACGCCTCCTCCACCTGCCGTTCGGTGTCATCTTTGGTGAACCGCGTGGGATCGCGCATGTCGAGCGTCCAGGAATCACCGGCTCCATCGGCAACGGTGGTGATTCGGGTCCAGGAGATCGCACGCAATTCAGTGGGGAATCTGTGCAGTATCGCGGCACGGAACCATGCGCGTGTGTCCGCCGGGGCATCGGTCGCCGCCGCGGCTATACGCTCATCCGTCACCACACGCTCGGCACGGGAGCGCACCTTGGCGAACACCGCCTCGTTCTCGGGAGCGAGCGAAGCCCATCGCAATTCGAGCGCGCGCACCTGTGGATTGTCCCAGCCCGAGGCAGAGGATGCGCCGCAACCGGCGATGCGTCGGCGCATGCGTTCGAGCAGCTGCCATTTGAGAAGCCATTCCAGTCGAGAGGCCTGCGCGGTCATCGTCATTCGGGTGTCGTCGTCGGCATGGCGAACCTCGGCCACGTCGATCAGCGCCTGCTGCCACATCGCCATGACCGAGCGGGTCTGCGAATCCGGCCATACCGGCTCCCCGAGCGAATCGGTGCCGTACACCATCGATGCCACCTCGTAAACAAGGCCCCGCAGCGACACCTGCAGCTGCCACGCCGTGCTCGAACCTCCATTGGCCAAAGCGAGTGGTTCGTCGAAGGTCAGGTCGTGCGACACCGTGTGCATGGCGGCGACCGAGTCGAGAAGCGAAAGGGAACGCAACTCATCCGTCAGGTCGTAATCCAATGCAGATGCCTGCTCGGCCACCCAAAGCAGCATGCTTGTCGTGCCGAGCTTCAACACGTCCGGCACTTCCAGGCGGTTGGCATCGCCCACGATCACATGGAGTCTGCGCATCTCGTCAGGCGCATGCGACTCGTCGCGGGTGTTCACGATCGGCCTGTCGAAAGTGGTTTGCAAACCCACTTTCATATGGAAGTAATCGGCACGCTGACTCAACTGGTAGCCTGCCCGTTCCCCGCGCTCGCCGAGCCCCACACGTCCAGAGCCCGTGTAGATCTGCCGCGTGGCGAAATGGACCAGCATGAGCGCAGTCACTACATCGAAGTCCACATCGCGACGCAGCAGATAATTCTCATGGCTCCCCCACGCAGCGCCCTTGCCATCCGCATTGTTGCGGAATACCTCGAACTGATGCCGCTCAGTGCTCGCGGATTGGGCGGCCTGACGCATAAGCAGATCGCCGGCGAAATCATAGGCCACGGCCTCAAACGGATCGCGCGTCTCCGGCGCGGAGTATTCGGGATGCGCATGATCCACGTACATGCGCCCTCCATTGGCTGCGAAGGTGTTCGTGATATTGCGTTGCGGTTCGTCGGTAAGCATGTCGGGACGTGCAGCGGCGCGGGGCATCGTCATACCCCGCATATCGTGCACCGGATCCTCCTGCCGGTAGTCCCAACGAATATGCCTCGTCTCCTCATCGCCTGCATGGGCAATCACATCGAATGACGACTGCACCGGGTTGGCATGGGGATCCTGCCGTACCGACACGGCATACTCGGTCTCCGTCCCCATCACTCTGCGCACGCTCATTCACTCCGCTCCTCTCACGACATGTTCCATGCCAACGGCACATTTCGAACACATTCCATTCCACCGAGACCCGCTGCCGGGATCAGACGCCGTCAGCCGCCAACGTCAGCGCGTTGATTCTGAGCCATTGCCCTGGATCTGTCTCGTTGATCGTGGAGCGGTTCTGTTCGTATTCGTCGTCAATGGCCTCATGGATCCGCGCCTCGGTGATGCCTTGCGGCTCATCGTCCCTGCTCACCGACCCATGGAGGATTTCGGCCTTCACCGCCTTGGTCTTCGCCCGGTCGACGATGTTGCGCAGCATCGCACCGCTGACGATGTCGGCCATGTAGATTCCACGCCGACGGCCCTGTTCATCGAGCGTGGCAAGCAATCGGGATTCATCCCTGCGGAAAAGATCACGCACCAGCGAGGCCGCCAGCGCATCCGCGTCCCTGCCGGGTTCAAGGGGCAGCGCATCGGTGAGGTAATGACGGGTGATGGCCATGGCGGCCGTCTCGTCCGGCCGTGTGACATGAATCTTGACGTCCAGACGGCCCGGACGCAACACCGCGGGATCGATCATGTCGATGCGGTTCGAGGCGCCGATCACCATCACGTCGTCAAGGCTCTCCACGCCGTCGAGCTCGGTGAGGAACTGCGGCACGATTGTCGTCTCCACATCGCTGGAGACGCCCGTGCCTCGGGTGCGCAGCAGCGAATCCATCTCGTCGATGAACACGATGACGGGGCGTCCGGCACCCGACAGCTCCTTCGCCCGCTCGAAGATTCTGCGGATGAGGCGCTCAGACTCGCCTACGAACTTGTTGAGCAGCTCCGGTCCCTTCACCGACAGGAACACGCCGTCGTTACCACTGCCCGCGGCCAGCTCATGCGCGATGGCCTTGGCTATGAGCGTCTTGCCATTGCCCGGAGGCCCATACAGTAACACGCCCTTCGGTGCCTTCAGGTCGAACCGGTCGAAGAGGTCACGATGCTGGAACGGCAACTGCACGGCATCGCGAATCCGTGCGATCTGCTCATCCAGACCTCCGATGTCGGTGAAGGAGACATCCGGAGTCTCCTCGAGAAGCAGATCCTGCGCCTGTTCCTGCGGCAGTACAGACAAAACATAGGTACCGGAGGGATCGATCACCACACGATCGTCGACGTTGATCGGAGTTCGTGCCACCGCGCTCGCACGCATGACCACACCGCGATTGCCTCCGACATCGGAGACGATGAGCCTACCGTCGGCAAGGCTTTCCGAGACCGCACGCATCGGACCGGTAGTAGGTGTCTCGCAGGAATCGACAATCACCATGTTGGCATCGAGCAACACGCCTTGGCCGCTCCCCAACTGTGCGGGATTGACAGTCGGCGACAGCGGGACGATCTGGCGTCTGTTGCCATTGAGAATCTCCGCGCTTGCATGCCGCACACCATGCTCATCGGTGGAACAGCGATGCACGCGGACCATGGTCGCCATTGTCAATGGCGGTGCCATGAACTGCTCGAGCTGCGCCTTCGCCTTGCGAAGCTCCTCGGTGGCACGGGTGAGCGCTTTGGCGAGCGCGTGGTTGCGCTGCCGCAGCTGGTCGTTCTCATGCGCCGCCACAGCCTCGGGATCCCTGGACTGCGAAGCCGCGTCCGTGTGCTTCTCCTGCCCCATACCCACCTTCGTTCAATCCGAATGTTCCGTATGCCATTGTAATGCACGGCCCCGCAAAGGAAAACGGGTCCGTGCAGGAGAGCACGAACCCGAACTGACTTCAGCGCCTAACGCGCATCGACAGTCTACTCATGGGATTGCGTCGAGCGACGTTCGCGTATCAGATTGCGAACCCACCGCCACGCAAAGAACACCAGCATCAGCGCAAACACCACGATGATCACATCTTCGAACACATTGAGCACGCCGAGAATGGAGCACCACTGGTCGCCGAGCATGTAACCGGCGGTGACGAGCACCGTGTTCCAGATTGCCGAGCCGAGGAAGGTCCAGCCGGAGAACTTCGCGAAGTTCATCTGGTTGAATCCGGCCGGAATCGAGATGAGCGAGCGAACAACGGGAATCACGCGTCCGATGAGCACCGACCAGGTGCCGTACTTGTTGAACCATTCGTTTGCCTTGTTCACATCCTTGCGGCTCACGCCGGGGATCCTGTCGACTGCCTTGTGAATGCGGTGGAGACCGAACCAGCGCGCAATGCCGTACAGCGCCCAGGCGCCGAGCAGCGATCCCATTGTCGCCCATAGGATCGCACCGAACAGGCTCATGCTGCCACGGGCAGCGGTGAAACCGGCGAGGGGCAGAATGATCTCGCTGGGAATGGGAGGGAAGATTGACTCGAGGGCGATGGCCAATGCCACGCCCACACCGCCCACATGTTCCATGAGAGAGACGAGCCACGCCGTCATGGCGCCGATCAGGCCATCGGAACTCGTGGCGCATTGCAGTTGGGCCTCAGCCAGGGTAACAGTAAAGTGCATGCTTTGATTGTCCCAACGTTTTTCGACAATCAAAGGCATGAGCGCACCACTTTCGCAACATCTTGACAACACCGACACACTCGCTGACCCATTACCCGCTCTCGGCATGCCGGGCCTGCTTGTGATGGATGTCGATTCCACGCTCATCGATGAAGAGGTGATCGACGAACTCGGCGAGGAGGTGGGTGTGGGCGACGAGATCGCGGCCATCACCGCGCGGGCGATGAACGGCGAGCTTGATTTCCGGCAGGCATTGGACGAACGGGTGGCGCTGCTGAGAGGGATGCCAGCACAGATCTTCGATCGCGTGTACGAACGGTTGCATTTCACCAATGGCGCACATGAACTCATCGACACGCTCCATGCGCATGGCTGGAAGGTGGGGGTCGTCTCAGGTGGCTTCCACGAAATCGTCGACAGGCTCGCAGCAGACGCGCATCTCGATTACCACATTGCGAACCGACTGGGCGTGGATGCCCGCCGCGGCATGCTCACCGGCGAAGTGGTCGGTGATGTCGTGACCAAGGAGGTCAAACTCTCCCGGCTACGGTCATGGGCTCAAGAGAACGACATCGCGCGCATCCAGACGGTTGCCGTGGGCGATGGCGCGAACGATCTGCCCATGATCGGCGCTGCCGGACTGGGCATCGCATTCTGCGCCAAACCCACTGTGCGCACGGCGGCCCCCCACACGATCGACGAGCGCGATCTTCGCAAGGTGCTTGATTTCCTGCAGTAGCAGAACAATGTCCGCTGCCGGGCAACCGCAGCAATTCACTAGAATGCCCGGAGTCGGCACCTCGATGAAAGCCGGCTCCGGGCATTCTGGTGAGACACGTCAGTCGAGATAGGCACCTTCAGCCAGATGTGCGCCGCGGGCCCACTCCGGAGCCCCCATCTCTCGCTTGCCCGCGGCCTTGACAACCAGCAGTTCCAACGGGTCGGTGGAAGTGCCCACCCACACGTGATGCTTGGTGACGTGCAGCTCACCCGGCTTGAGATTCCGAGGTGATTCATCGGCCGTCATATCGGCCGGGATGGCCTTCGACACATGCAGCGTCTCGTTGGCATCATCACCATGTGGATGTAGATTCGCCCATGCCCCCGGCGCCGGCGTGCAGGCGCGAATCTGGCGATCAAGCGCGAAAGCCGGCACGTCGAAACGCATGTGGGCATCCTGCGTGGTGATCTTGGCGGCGACATCGTAGGAGCCTGCCGGCTGATCGACGGCGTTGACGACTCCTTCGTCAAGGGCCTGCAGCGATGCCGCAAGCAGACCGGCGCCATCTTCGGCGAGACGGTCGAGCAGCTCGCCGGCATTCTCATGCGCACCTATGGTCACCGTGCTCTGCCCGAGCACCGGCCCACGATCCATACCTGCAGTGATGCGGAACACCGAGCATCCGGTCACTTCGTCGCCAGCCCAGATCGCGCGCTGAACCGGAGCGGCACCACGCCACTGCGGCAGCAGCGAGAAATGCAGGTTGTACCATCCCAGCGGCAGCGCCTCCAGCACCGATTCACGCAGGATCTTGCCGTAGGCCACCACCGCCGCACATTGTGCTCCGGTGGCCTTCAATGCGGAGAGGAAGCATTCGTCGGCCGGATCGCATTCGATGACATCGAGGCCAAGTTCACGAGCGGCCATTTTCACCGGGCTGGGCATAATCTTACGGCCGCGCCCCGTGGGCGCGTCAGGCCGGGTGAGCACTGCGACCACTTCGAAATGCTCGGTGTCTTTGGCCAACATACGCAAAGAGGGAACCGCCACCTCCGGGGTTCCCGCGAACAGCACTCGTAACATTGATGTCCTCTCTTCCGCCCGTGCAACTCATGGGCTGTGGTTTTCACTGAATCCCAAGCATAGTACGCACAAGGCGCAGGCAGTCGGCTTACGGTCACAGCTGAGTCGGATGCCGCCTCACAGCAGATCTTTCGGGTCCATTCTGAACCGCAGTTCCCCACTTTCGCGAGAGGCCACGTGACGCGCCACCTCAGTGCGCAGCCGCAATGCGAGTTCGGCACGTCGGGCATGCGAGACGCGCACGACCGCCTTCACCCTATCGCCCATCTCATCGAGTTCACGGGCATCGATCGTGCGATCTGGAGCGAGAGGGGTGATGCCGAGCAGTGAGGGGACCTTCCCTTCTCCGCTTTCCACCCATGCCCAATCTCCGTTCGCAATGCCTATGTTGTGCAGGGCACGTTCCACCGCATCACGTCTCCCCCAAATGCAGGCGGCACTGACGATTGGGGGCAGCCCCGTCGCAATGCGGTCCGCGAGCTCATTGCTCGCAACCACGCGGGGATCCCAGAGCATGAGCGAACGAGCCAGAGTCGGATACGTCTCGCCGATCAGCAGTCCCCTGCCTCCGGCGGCACGTGATTTGCACAGCGACATCGCCTGCATCCAATTGGACAGCACATCCACGCGAGCATCGAGACGCAGATCGTACAGACTCGTCCAGGCATCGAGAATCGCCACCGCCTCGTAGGCTCCCGTCGTACCATCTTGCGTATGCACCATGGGTTCGCATCCGGGAGTGGCGACGACAATGCGCGGGGCGGCATCCACATGATCCACAACCCCTTGGCTTTGGCTCGACACGAGCATGGGAACGCCACGGAATAGGCCCTGCAATTCCTGCACGGTTCCCACCGCCCCCACACGGATCACGCGCAACCGCTCTGCTCCGCAATGCCTGCAATGCCAGTCCACTGCTGATGCGCCACACCAGCTGCATCGCGGGGCATCGGCCCCGGGAATACGCACCAATGGCCCGCTGCAACGCAGGCATCGAGCCAGTTGCAGGCACTGCGCGCAACTCAACGACTCGGTGACGCCATCGTGCGGTATGGAGAACAGCATGGGGCCATGCTCAAGCGCCTTCGACAGCACACGCACCGCAGTGTGCGGTACCCTGGCACCGACGCTGGGATCGGCGAGCCGGTTGAGTTCGTCACGGTTCAGCCACCGTACCGGCGGTGCCTGGCTTTTAATCACATCGGAAAAGCCGTGCACCGCCACACTCGGACCAGCGACCTCCGACACGACCGAGGAGGTTTGGCTTTCCCATTCACTCAACACGCTACGCGCCCTTCCGATTGCGACGAAGACGCCTCCATGGAGCTTGGCACGCAGACGGCACACACCACGCGCATTCGCATAGGGCATGAGGCCATCCGCATACTGGTAGGCGTCGTCGTCCACAATCGCAAACAGCGCCTCGTCCGGTACGGGCGCATACATGGCCGCCCTCGTACCCACCACGCAAGTGACCCGCCCCTCGCCAATCGCCAGATACGCCCGGTATCTGTCGGCCGGCGAGAGCGCTGCACTCAACACCGCGATGTCACCCTCGTATATCTGCCTGGCATTTGGCGCAAACACATGGAGTCCCATGTTCTCCAGCGCATGCACCATGCTCCACACCTCACGCATGCCGGGCATCACCAGCACGGCGGATTTCCCCGCCCCCATGGCGGTGAGCGCCATCCAGGCCAGTGTCCGTTCCCATGCACCGACCCCCGGAAGGGCATCGATGACGAACGCCGAGAACCCCTGCGGTGCGGTGAGTGAGGCACGTAGGGTCTGTGCCTGCTCATAGGCTTTGGCGATCACGGGGAAATGGTCTTCGGCACGTGAGGCGAAACGACCCCTGCGATCAACCATCGGCGAATCGGCATAGGACGCCTCATCGGCAGCCGACTCCACGTCGCTTGCCGATTGCATGGTGGCATTGGGCTCCTTCTCCACGCCGGCGACCCTGCCCGGCATGGCCACGCGCAGCACGTTCGCTATGGTGCCGCCGTAGGCATTGGCCACGGCGGTGATGTCACGGCGCATCTGGCTCGGTACGAGCACGCGCGGCGAAACGACCTTCTCGATGTAGCGAATGGCATTTGTCGGCGTATCGCTGTCGTTCACCCGTTCCCAAATAATGCCGCTGACGCGCTGGCCTCCGAATCTGACCCGGACCAGAACACCCGGCTGAGCGGCTTCGCTCATGCTGTCGTCGACGAAATAGTCGAAGGGCTGCCCCAGATGCGTGGCCTGCACATCCAGCACCACCCGCGCCACCGGCAGCTGGGCAGCAGGCTTTCTGGGCGCTGCCTTGCGCGGCGAGCGCCGCCGCATGCCCATGCCGTCGAAAGCCGGCTGCATCGCTTCTTCGGGTGTTCCACTCATAGTGCCCCAGTCTAGGCTCTCCCCTCATTCAGGTAAAGGCGTCAGCATGCGCGTGTCCAGCTCCATACATACGAAAAAGCGGCATGCGTATGAGCATGCCGCTTTCCACGTGGGCGTCAGCTTACCGACTCAGTGGTTCGGCCACCATGGACGCAACGGGTAGGTGTCAGTGCCCTCATCGTTTGGTTTGATGGCGAGGAACTGATGCACCTGAATGTTGTTCATCTCGAAATTGAACGCGCAACCGGCCATATAGAGCCCCCACAAACGGGCCTTCGGCTCACCGACGAGCTTGACGGCGTCATCCCAATGCGCCACCAGATTCTCGTTCCAACGGTGCAGCGTGAGTGCATAGTGCTGGCGGAGGTTCTCCTGATTGATCACCTCGAAGCCCGTGTCTTGGATCACCATCTCGATCTCGGCCGGTGAGGAGAGCTCGCCGTCCGGGAATATGTAACGGTCGATGAACTGACCGGCTTTCTTGCCCTGATGCGAGTTGCACCGGGTGATCTGGTGGTTGAGCAATTTGGCGCCCGGCTTGAGCTTGGCGTAGATCTCCTTGAAATACGACGGGTAGTGCTTGTGCCCGACATGCTCCATCATGCCGATGGAGCAGATGCCGTCGAAATCGCCTTCGGGAACGTCACGATAGTCCATGAGTCGCACCTCGGCGAGGTCCTCCAGTCCTTCGTCTTTGATCCAGCGCTGAGCCCATTCGACCTGCTCCTCGCTCAGCGTGACGCCGAGGGCCTTGATGCCGCGCTTGGCAGCTTCGATCACCATGGACCCCCAACCGCAACCTATGTCGAGCAGTCGTTCTCCCGGCTGGAGTGCGAGCTTGTCGAGCACGAGGTCGATCTTGTTCTTCTGCGCGGCCTCGAGCGACATGAGCGGGGAGTCGAACACCGCGCAGGTGTAGGTCATGGATGGTCCCAGGAACATCGAATAGAATTCGTTCGACTGATCGTAATGGTAGCTCACCGTGGCCTCGTCGCCGGCCTTCGAATGCGGCAGCAGTCCTTCGCTGATGCGGCGGGCACGGCTTGGGCCCTCGATATCGGGAGGCGCGGGACGGTGGAACCCATGGGAGGCCACCGAAGCGAGCGCCTTGGCCAGTTGGGCTGGATTTGGTGTACGCAGGTACGACTTGAGCGGTACGAGTTCCTTGAACAGCGCATATGGATTGCCGGGCACGAGCTGCGGCGAATCGATGTCCCCCTGCAGGTAGGCGCGGGCCAGGCCGAGCTCGCTCGGCGCATTCACCATGTAGTAGATGGCGCGCGAGTTCTTCACCTGCAACGTCAGCGGAGCATCGTCGGACCCATACGACGACCCATCGAAACTTTCAATATGCACAGGTGCACCCGGCTTGAGGAACAGCTCGATCATCTGTGCCACGGTCATTGCGGCCATATTCATCTCCTTTGGAGATTCCTTGCTGCACGGCGCATTCGGTGCAGCTGTTGCATTGAGATATGCCGTTGCCCATCCTGCATAAGCAGCTTGCCGGGATGGACTTGGTGGTATTCGTATCAGTCGACGAGGGTGGCGATGGCCCGCTTGAGCTCATCGACCTTGTTGGTGTGCTCCCAAGTGAAGTCATCGTCCTCACGTCCGAAGTGGCCGTACGCAGCCGTCTTCGAGTAGATCGGACGCAGCAGGTCGAGCTCGTCCACAATCGCGGCAGGACGCAGATCGAACACCTTGCGCACGGCTTCCTGAATCTGCTCGCGGGTCACGCCGTCCGCCTCGGTGCCGTAGGTCTCCACATTGATGCTCACCGGCTCGGCCACGCCGATGGCGTAGGCAACCTGCACCTCGACCTTATGGGCCAAACCCGCGGCCACGATGTTCTTGGCGACCCAACGTGCGGCATAGGCCGCGGAACGATCCACCTTGCTCGGATCCTTGCCCGAGAACGCGCCGCCGCCATGATGGGCCGCACCGCCATAGGTGTCGACGATGATCTTGCGACCGGTCAGCCCTGCATCCGCTGCCGGACCGCCCATGATGAACGAACCTGTCGGATTGACGAGCACGCGGTAGTCGTCGTGCTTCACCGCATCCCCCAGCACCTCATCGAGCACCGGCTCGATCACATGCTCCCGCAGATCCTCGCGCAATGCCTCCTGCGAGACCTCGGGATCATGCTGTGTGGAGATGAGCACGGTATCGACGCGCAGCGGCCTGTTCTCCTCGTCGTATTCAATGGTTACCTGCGTCTTGCCGTCGGGGCGCAGGAACTTCACCTCGCCGTTCTTACGCACCTCTGCGAGCCGATATGCCAGGCGATGTGCCAGATGGATCGGCAATGGCATGAGCACATCGGTTTCGTCGCTTGCATAACCGAACATGACACCCTGGTCGCCCGCTCCTTGTGCCTCGTAGCGCTCCTCGCGCGAGACGGCGTTCTCCCGGTCCGAGTCGATCCGGGAAACACCTTGGTTGATTTCAGGGCTTTGTTCGCTCAGTGAAACAAGAACGCCACAGGAATCCGCATCCAGACCAATCACCGAGCTGGTGTACCCGATCCTACGCACTGTGTCGCGCACAATGCTCTGGATGTCGGAGTACCCTTTGCTCGTCACTTCGCCGAACACCCAGAACTGGCCCTTCGTGGCGGATGTCTCCACCGCCACATGTGAATGCGGGTCCTGGCGGAGCATGTCGTCGAGAATGGCGTCGGAAATCTGATCACAGATCTTGTCGGGATGTCCTTCGGTAACGGATTCCGCGGAGATCAGCTTCACTTCTGCCATGACTCCTCCTCTCTATTTCAATATGCGGGCGTTTGTCTCCACAATTCAATCACATCTTCGCTACTTTCATACGCAAGCGTAACTTAGCACCACCTGGATTCGCGGTCAAACCGGGTTGGCCGCCAAAACAAAAACGCCCCACCAATATCCGGCAGGGCGCACATGCATGTTCGTGAAAGTCTAGTTTCCTTCGCTCAGATCGTCTTCGCCGAGCGTCTCCTCAAGCAGGCCTTCGTTGATCTCGCGGAACGCGATCGACAACGGCTTCTCCTGGCTCTTGTACTCGACGAGCGGACCGACGTTCTGCAGCAGACCCTCATTGAGCTGCGTGAAGTAGGAATTGATCTGGCGAGCACGCTTGGCAGCGAAAATGGCCAATGCGTACTTGGAATCCGCATGCTCCATGAGGTCGTCGATCGGCGGATCCGCAAGACCGGTCGGGATAGGCTCAGTGCCGAATGCCATTTGAAATCTCCAAATCACTAGCAAATGCTTATGCAAAGGTTCAGTATACCTCAAGTCGACGAAAATAGGCAAACTCTGACAGATGTACCTATTCTGTTGAGATTATGGCCGAAAATTCCAGCATGCGGAAGCCTTGCCCACTCTCCGCGAAGTTCGAGTTGAATAGATGCTTATGGAAATGCGATCTGCAAAAATCATGAACGGACGAATGTTCGCCGGTGCCCGCGCGCTCTACCGTGCGGCCGGCGTTGACAGCAAGGATTTCGGCAAGCCGATCGTCGCCATTGCCAACTCCTTCGACGAATTCGTCCCCGGGCACGTACATCTCAACAAAGTTGGGCGTCTCGTCTCCGAGGCCGTGAAGAAGGCCGGCGGCATCCCGCGTGAGTTCAACACGATGGCCGTCGACGACGGCATCGCCATGGGGCACACCGGCATGCTGTACTCCCTGCCTAGCCGCGAGATCATCGCCGATACGGTGGAATACCAGGTGAACGCGCATTGTGCGGACGCGCTGATCTGCATCTCGAACTGCGACAAGATCACACCGGGCATGCTCATGGCGGCATTGCGTCTCAACATTCCGACCGTGTTCGTCTCCGGCGGCCCCATGGAAGCCGGCACCACCGTGCTGCCGGACGGCACCGTGAAGGAGAACACCGATCTCATCGACGTCATGTACGCCTCTGCCGACGACTCCATGAGCGACGACGACCTCCTCGCCTTCGAGCGCACCGTGTGCCCGACATGCGGCTCATGCGCCGGCATGTTCACCGCGAACTCGATGAACTGCCTCACGGAGGCGATCGGCCTTGCACTGCCCGGCAACGGCACGGTGCTCGCCTCGCACGGCTACCGCAAGCAGCTGTTCGAACGGGCGGCACAACAGGTGGTCAAGATCGCCAACCAGTACTACCAGCATGACGACGAATCCGTGCTCCCCCGTTCGATCGCCACGAAGCACGCCTTCGAGAACGCCATGACGATGGATGTGGCGATGGGCGGCTCGACGAACACCGTGCTGCACATTCTCGCGATGGCACAGTCTGCGGACGTCGACTTCACACTCAATGACATCGAACGCATCTCGCATACTGTGCCGTGCATCTGCAAGGCATCGCCATCCGGCGAATGGGAGATCTCCGACGTGCACCGAGCCGGAGGCATCACCGGAATCCTGGGTGAGCTCGACCGTGCCGGCAAGCTCCACCGCGATGTGCATTCGATCGACTACCCCTCGCTCGAGGCCAAGCTCGACGAGTGGGACATCATGCGCGACTCCTGCACCGAATACGCCAAGGACTTCTACAGGGCGGCTCCGGGCCACATCGTCTCCCCCGAGCCATGGACCCATGAGACGAAATTCGATTCGCTTGACACCGACCGTGTGAACGGCGCGATCCACGACATCGACCATCCCGCCGTGACCGAAGGCGGTCTCGCCGTGTTGCGCGGCAACCTCGCCCCGGATGGCGCCGTGGTGAAGACCGCAGGTGTGCCGAAGGAGATCTGGAAGTTCCGTGGTCCCGCGCTCGTCGTCGAATCGCAGGAGCAGGCGGTCGAGGTCATTCTCAACGACACGCTGAAACCAGGTCAGGCACTCATCATCCGTTATGAGGGACCGAAGGGCGGCCCGGGCATGCAGGAGATGCTCTACCCGACCTCGTTCGTCAAAGGCAAGGGCATAGGCAAGGACGTCGCACTGATCACCGACGGCCGCTATTCGGGCGGCTCCTCGGGCCTGTCGATCGGCCATGTGGCGCCTGAGGCGGCGAGCGGCGGCAACATCGCGCTCGTCGAGAACGGCGACATCATCACCATCGACATCCCGAACCGCACGATCAACGTCGAGCTGACCGACGAGGAACTCGCCGAGCGCCGTGCCAAACTCGAGGCCGGCGATGGCTATGTCGCACACCGTGATCGCAAAGTGAGCCAAGCACTCAAGGCCTTCGCCGCCTTCGCCAGGTCGGCCGACAAGGGCGCCACCCGCGACCCCGAGCTCATCGACCGTCTTTCGGGACTGGCCTGATTCGGCTGGGAATCCTCGATACCTAGAACCTATGCGAGTGGGGGTGCCACCGATTTCCTCGGTGGCACCCCCACTCGCATTCGATGCCGCATGCCGTCAGTCGGTATCCTGTGGCAAGCCGTATTCCTGTGCGATGACATTCCACAGGTCCCGTGCCGCTTTGTCCACCTGCTCGTTCACGATCGTCACATCGAACTCGGGCTCCGCCGCCAGCTCCACCTTCGCGGTCTCGAGCCGCTTCGCCTGCTGTTCAGGCGTCTCCGTCCCACGCCCGATCAGACGTTTCTTGAGCTCGTCGAAGCTTGGTGGCGCGATGAACACGTAAACCACGTCGAGTCCGAGTTCCTTCGCGCGCTCCTTGACGCGGCGCGCACCCTGCAGGTCGATCTCGAGGATTGTCGGCACGTTCCCTGCCAAGTGCTCACGTACGGGTTCCAACGGCGTGCCGTAGTGCGCCATGCCATGAACGACGGCGGTTTCGAGGAACTCCCCCGCCTCCTGCCTGCGCAGGAATTCGGGTTCGCTTATGAACCAGTAGTTCACGCCATCGCGTTCCCCCGGCCGTGGATCGCGCGTGGTGGCGGAGACCGAAACCCAGACCTCCGGATGCGCCTTGCGTAACGCCGTCTCGACGGTGCCCTTGCCCACGGCTGTGGGGCCGGTGAGTACGATCAGCCGGCCGCCTTGCCGCTCGGTTGCCTGCGATTGCCGGGATTGTTCGCTCATTGTTCCTCCCAAGTGCGCAATCCTTTCGGATTCGCCATGTGTCCGCGTGGCGCCGTCGACGTGCCGTCGATGGCTTCGCGCAATGCCTTGCGTACATCGGCGGCAATGGTCTGGGTGCTTTCGATGAGCGCGTCCATGTCGGGCCCGCTTTGCGAAATCGCGCGGGACACCGTCACCAACACATTGCCGTTGGTGCCATGGAACACGTTCTTCAGATCGCTGCCCTCCGCACCTTGCCAACCGTAGCCCGGCGAGAGGATCGGCCCCGTGAAATCGCCCGGTTCGATGCCGCTTTCCTGCAGCCATTGGCTGATGGTCGCGCCAATGATGAGTCCGACCGAACCGAGGCCCTTCACTGATTTATTGTACTTCTGAGCGGTCGCGGCGATGCCATAGGCCACCGTCTTGCCTTTGTACTCGCCATTCTGGCGGATTGCGGTCTGCAGACTCGCGCCCTCCGGGTTCGACGTGAGCGAGGCGATGAAGACTCCCCTCCCATTGTCAAGCGCATCGTTGATCACACCACCGAGCGACCGCGCACCGTAGTATGGCAACAACGTGATCGCATCGGCAAGCATGGGCGCATCTGGCTTGAAATAGGCGTCGGCAATGGCCGAGATGGTGGTCGACAAGCCGCCATGCAGACAGTCGACAATGGTGATGAGCTCCATCTGGCGGGCCGCGTACAGGGCGCGTTCCAGCGCCACGAAACCGCGGGAGCCGTAGCGTTCGAACATGGAGAGCTGGAACTTGACGGCTGCGGCCCTGCCGCTGGCCGCCTGAAGCATACGCATGGCGAAGAGCTCCGCGCCTTCGGCGTCGACGCTGTACCCCCAGTTCTCGAGCACGCCCCTATGCGGGTCAATGCCCACGCATAGCGGCCCGTATTGCTTCATTGAGTTGCTCAGCCGCAATCCGAAGTCGGAGTGCATGGCCTCGCGTTCCTTGTCTGTGAGCGATTGTGTCATTGCGCCCGCGCTTCCTCTCCTTCTTCCTTGTGCTTGCGTTCGAGTTCGTAGAGCTCACGGGAGTGCTCCTGAATGCTCATCACCTCGTAGTCGTTCTTCTTCACGGCTTCGATGGCCAACAGCACCGCGGAGAACTCCGTCATCGTTGTGTACTGCGGAATGTCGGCGGCAATGGCCGCGGCACGGATCGAATAGCCGTCGGATCGGGAGCCACGGGAGTTCGGCGTGTTGAGGATGAGATCGATCTGGCCTTCCTCGATGAGCTCGACGACGTTCTTGCCAACGCTACCCGCGGCATGCTGGATTTCAATCGGATGCTCCGGATCGGTGTCCACCCGGCTGTGAATCTTGTCGACGATCTTCGATTCGATGCCGTAGCGGCGCAGCACCGATGCGGTGCCCTCGGTGGCCCAGATCTCGAACCCAAGCTCCACCAGACGCACGGCGAACAACGGCAGCTGACGCTTGTCGGTGTCGTTCACCGAGATGAACACGTTGCCGTTCGTCGGCAGTCCCCCCTCGTAGGAGGCCAGCTGGCTCTTGGCGAAAGCATGCGGGAAATCGCGGTCGAATCCCATCACCTCGCCGGTGGAACGCATCTCGGGCCCAAGCAGAATGTCGACGGTCTTGCCGACCGGCGTGCGGAAGCGCTTGAACGGCAGCACCGATTCCTTCACGGCGACCTGCTGGCCGAGGCGCACATCGCCGCCATCGCCATAAGGCAGCAACAAGCCGTTCTCACGCTGCTGCTCAATCGTTTCGCCTGCCATGATGCGGGCCGCGGCCTTCGCCAGAGCCACGCCGGTGGCCTTGGATGCGAACGGCACGGTGCGCGAAGCGCGTGGATTCGCCTCGATCACATACAACGTGTTGGCCATGAAGGCATACTGCACATTCATGAGACCGCGTACCTGGCAACCCTTGGCTATGGCCAGGGTCGCCTCGCGCAGACGTCGAATCTGGTCGTCGCTCAGCGTGCTCGGCGGCAATGTACAGGCAGCGTCGCCGGAATGGACGCCCGCCTCCTCAATGTGTTCCATGATGCCGCCGATATACAGTTCCTCGCCATCGAACAGCGCATCGACGTCGATTTCGATGGCGTCCTGCAGGAACTTGTCGATGAGCAACGGGGAGGGAAGACGCCCCGACACCACGGTGTCGGCTTTCGCCTCACTCAGTGCGCGGTTCACATAGGTCTCCAGCTGCGCATCGTCGTACACGATCTCCATGCCGCGGCCGCCGAGCACGTAGCTGGGGCGCACCAGCACCGGGTAGCCGATGTTGTGGGCGGCCTCACGGGCCTCTTCGAGGCTCAGCGCGGTGCCGAAACGCGGCGCGTTGAGATGTTCCTGACGCAGCACCTCACCGAACAGCTCACGGTTCTCGGCCAAGTCGATGGCCTCGGGGGTCGTGCCGAGAATCGGCACGCCGGCGGCCTTGAGACGTGCGGCGAGCGAAAGCGGCGTCTGGCCACCGAGCTGCACGATCACACCCTTGATCGGGCCCTGCTTCTTCTCGGCCTCATAGATCTCAAGCACGTCTTCGAAGGTGAGCGGTTCGAAATATAGGCGATCCGACATGTCGTAGTCGGTGGACACGGTTTCGGGATTGCAGTTGACCATGATCGTGTCATAGTCCTTGCCGAGCTCCTGCACAGCGTGCACGCATGTGTAGTCGAACTCGATGCCCTGGCCGATGCGGTTGGGTCCGGAGCCGAGAATGATCACAGCCTCGCGTTCCCTCTTGCGCAGTTCGGTCTCATCGGCATAGCACGAATAGTAGTACGGTGTTTGCGCGGCGAATTCGGCGGCACAGGTATCGACCGTCTTGAACACCGGGTGCAGCCCGTAGTTCCAGCGCAGTTCGCGAATCGTGTTTTCGCCTTCGTCACCGAGTCTGCGCAGATGTGCGATCTGCACGTCCGACAGACCAGCGAGCTTCGCCTTCCTGAGCAGGCGCTTCGAGAGCGTCTCTGCGCCGCGCACCTGCATGGCGGTAGCGTTAATCTGGAAGAACTGGTCGATGAACCACGGGTCGATCTTCGTGGCGTTGAAGATTTGTTCCGGCGTCGCACCTCCCCAGATCGCACGCATGACCTGCAGGTAACGGTGTTCGGTGGGAATGCGCATCTGCTCGAGCAGCTCGTGCACCTCGCCCTCGCTAGGCTTCTCGCCGTCCCAGCTGAAGCCCATATGGCGTTTGTCTATGGAGCGCATGGCCTTCCCAAGCGACTCCTGGAAGTTCCCAGCCAAGGCCATGGCCTCGCCCACCGACTTCATCGAAGTGGTCAGCGTCGGATCGGCGCCCGGGAACTTCTCGAAAGCGAACCGCGGCACCTTGGTGACCACATAGTCGATGGTGGGCTCGAAGCTGGCAGGTGTCGACCTCGTGATGTCGTTCTGGATCTCGTCGAGCGTATAGCCGAGCGCGAGCTTCGTGGCTATCTTGGCGATCGGGAAGCCTGTGGCCTTCGACGCCAGCGCGGAGGAACGCGATACGCGTGGGTTCATCTCGATGACGATGATGCGGCCCGTGTCGGGGTGAATGGCGAACTGGATGTTGCAGCCGCCGGTGTCGACACCCACACCGCGAATGATTGCGATGCCAATGTCACGCAGCTTCTGATACTCGCGGTCGGTCAGCGTGAAGACCGGGGCGACGGTGATCGAGTCGCCGGTGTGCACGCCGACCGGGTCGACGTTCTCGATCGGGCAGACGACCACGACGTTGTCGTTGCGGTCGCGCATGAGCTCGAGCTCGTATTCCTTCCAGCCCTCAATGCCCTCTTCGATGAGCACCTCGTCGGTCGGCGAATAGTGAATGCCAGCACCGGCGATGCGGTGCAGCTCCTCGGTGTCATGCGCGATGCCTGAGCCAAGGCCTCCCATGGTGAACGACGGACGCACGACCAGCGGGAAGCCGAATCGTTCGGCAATGGCGTCCACTTCCTCCAAGGTGTGGGCGATGTCGGAGCGCGCCGACTCGGCGCCTGCCTCCTTCACCACCTTCTTGAACGACTCGCGGTCCTCACCGCGGTCGATGGCTTCCAGCGAGGCGCCGATGAGCTCCACATTGTATTTCTTGAGCACACCGGCCTCGCCAAGAGCCACTGCGGCGTTCAATGCGGTCTGGCCGCCAAGCGTGGGCAGCAATGCATCCGGGCGTTCCTTGGCGATGATCTTCTCGAGAATGGGAGTCGAGATCGGGTCGATGTAGGTGGCATCGGCCATCTCCGGATCGGTCATGATCGTGGCGGGATTCGAGTTGACGAGAATGACCCGCACGCCTTCCTCGCGCAGCACCCGGCATGCCTGGGTGCCCGAGTAATCGAATTCGGCCGCCTGGCCGATCACGATCGGGCCGGAGCCAATGACCATCACCGACTTGATGTCTGTGCGCTTAGGCATTCGCGTTCTCCTCCTTGGAAGCCTTGGAATCTCGGGAATTGTCCATCATGGAAACGAAGCGGTCGAATAGATAGGCGGCATCATGCGGTCCAGCCGCCGCCTCGGGGTGATACTGCACCGAGAACGCCGGAATATCGACGCACTGCAGGCCTTCCACCACATTGTCGTTGAGATCGACATGGCTCACGAACACCTTGCCGTACCGACCGTTCTCAAACGGGGCGTCCACCGTCTCACCGATTGGCGCATCCACTGCGAAGCCATGATTGTGGGCGGTGACCTCCACCTTGCCTGTGGTCACATCCTTGACCGGTTGGTTGATGCCACGATGACCGAACTTGAGTTTGTAGGTGCCGAACCCAAGGGCACGCCCGAGCAACTGGTTGCCGAAGCAGATGCCGAAGAACGGGTAGCCGGCGTCGAGCACCTGGCGCAGCAACGAGACCATCTGGCCGGCCTGTTCCGGGTCGCCCGGCCCGTTCGAGAAGAACACCCCGTCGGGGTTGAGTTCCTGAATCTCATCGAAGGTGACGGTGGAAGGCAGCACGACCACACGGCAGCCTCGCTCGGCCATGCGGTGTGGGGTCATGGCCTTGATGCCCAGATCGACCGCGGCCACGGTGAACAACGGCTCCTTGCCTTCGAAGTCGCCAGCCGGCTCGACCACGTAGGCTTCCGGGGTGCTCACCTCGTCGTAGAGGCTCATGCCCTTCATCTGCGGGGTTCGTTGCACCTCTTCGAGCATGTCGGAAATCTCGCGGGGCTCGCCGTTGGAACCGACAAGCGCCGCTCCCGAGAAGATTCCCGCACGCATCACACCTGCCGAGCGCAGGTGTCGCACGAGTTTGCGGGTGTCGATATGCGAGATGCCCACGATGTGGTTGGCCATGAGATCGTCATCCAACGACCCTGCGGCGCGCCAGTTACTCACCACCATGCTCGGGTCGCGCACCACATAGCCCGCGACCCAGATGCGGGAGGATTCCAAATCGTCATCGTTGACGCCGGTGTCGCCGATGTGCGGGAACGTCTGCACCACGATCTGACGATCGTAGCTCGGGTCGGTCAGTGTTTCCTGGTAGCCGGTCATCGCGGTGTTGAACACGATCTCCGCGCAGGTGGATCCCGTGGCACCGAATGGCTCGCCAACGTACACCTGCCCGTCTTCAAGCACGAGAACGGCATCCTGAGCCGTGTATTCATTCGCCGGATCGAACTGAGTCACCATACCCCCATTCGTCAAAAGTATTTGAGGAAAGCGGCCGGTTGAGAGTCGCGATCCGGCCGAACGCGATTACCTGCTAATTGGTTTGGTCGGATTCGTCCTTGTCGGAATCATCCAATGGTGTGGACTGCGGGGACTGCTTGTCCTTCGCCGCCACAATGGCACTTAACACACCGTGAATGAACGAAGGGGCCGCATCGTCTGACAACGTCTTCGACAGATTCAGCGCCTCGTCAATGGCCACCTTGTCGGGCACATCGTCGTTGTAGAGAATCTCCCACGTCGCAATGCGCAGAATGTTGCGGTCGATCGCATGCATGCGCTTGACCTTCCAACCGGTGGAATGCGTATTGAGCTGGGAATCGATGTCACGCCGGTGCTCATCCACGCCACGCACAATCTCAATGGCGTATTCGGGAAGCGGCGTCTGTGCACCGGGCTGAGCGATGCGTTCATCAAGAAGGGACAGGAAATCCTGCCCCTTCTCATCCGCTTCATACAACGTGTTCAGAGCCCTGCGACGAGCGGTCGAACGTGCCATACAAGCTTATCCTTTTCTTCACTGTGGGCGGGGCACCGGCATGCGATGCCAATCCCCGCCCGCAAGTCCTGCTTCTGTGAGTGCGAGTGGCCGATCTCAGTTCTCGCGGCCCAGGTAGGAGCCGTCGTCGGTGTTGACCTTCACCTTCTCGCCCTCGCCGATGAACAGAGGGACCTGGATTTCGGCACCGGTCTCGACGGTGGCCGGCTTGGTGCCCGCGTTCGAACGGTTACCCTGCAGACCCGGCTCGGTGTGGGTGATGGTGAGCACGACGGATGCCGGCAGTTCCACCGACAGCGGCTGGCCGTCGTGGAAGGAGACGATGCAGTCGGTGCCTTCGAGGAGGTACTTGGCCTTGTCGCCCACGAGCGTCTTCGGAATCATGATCTGGTCGAAGGTGGTCATGTCCATGAACACGAAGTTGTCGCCGTCCTCATACGAGTACTGCAGCGTGCGGTTGTCGACGGTCTCGAAATCCATCTTCATGCCGGCGTTGAATGTCTTGTCGACGATCTTGCCGGAGAGCACGTTCTTGATCGTGGTGCGCACGAAAGCGGGGCCCTTGCCCGGCTTGACGTGCTGGAACTTGATGACCTGCCAGAGCTGGCCATCGAGATTCAGAATGGAACCGTTCTTGATGTCGTTAGTAGTCTGTGCCAAATTACTCACCTATTCGTGTCGACTATACAGCTATATAGAGCCTTGCATATTATGCCAGCACCTCTCTACAGTCATATGTGCACTGTTGTACACCGTTTTCGTCGTGCACGCACGTTCGCGTCCATTTCTCAGACCTGCATCGCCTGGTCATCGCACCGCATTTTTCTGTTCGCCCGGCGGCAATACACGGCATCTTCGCACCATTCCACAGATTGACGGGGTATATCAACAATCTGTATGCCGTCTGCACACCCGTGCAGTGCAAGGAGTAAGGATGTCCATGTCAGAGGAAATCAAAGATTCACGCATCACCGATGCACTCGCGAACCGCCGTTCGGTCATCATCGTCGGTCGCGCCACCATCGCCGCCAAGCTCGCGCTCTTCGAGTCCCTGCTCGCGAATCTGCCCGAATCCGCAAGACTCGGTGTGATCGATGAGAGCGGCGCGTTGGCCGAGATTCCCGAGAACGCCACGGTGATCGATGCCAAGCTCAAGGGTGTCGATGCGATCCACCGCATCATTCGCGATGACAAGCTCGATACGATCGCCTGCCCAAGCATGCGCCGCGGCGACATCGTTCGCATGCTGATGGATGTCTCCGGTCAGGAGAACGGTCAGGTGCTCATGATAAACGGCAATATCGACGATGCCACGCAAACGCTCACCTCCGATCTGCCTATGATCCTGCTCAAGAGCTCGCCGTCCGGCCACACCGAGTTCTCCGACGCCGCCATCAAGGCAATGAATCCGGTGGTCATCGAACTCTCCGCCGACGATTCGATTCGCACGGTCACCGAAGTGGATCTTCATGCCGAGGGCCTCAACACCATCGACGTGAGGTAACGCGAACACTCCCGGTTTGCTGTGTGGATGCACACTTGAACATGACGAATTTTGTGTGCATCCACATAGTATTTGTATGGAATCGTGTCATAGAATATGCGGGTCGCCCGAATTCAGGGGCATTGCGGAAAGGTTTTTCTATGGTACGGAGCAGAACCGCTCAACTCATTTTCCAATCGTTCTACTGTGCATTCGGCATAGTGGGAATACTCGGCAGCTTCGGCATGTATGACGGCAGCTTCGACAACGTGTTCTACGTGTATTTCACGAACCTGTCGAATTACCTGTGCATTGCCGTCATGTTCTTCGAACTCGTGCAGACGGCCAACCGCAAGCAAGACGGCTATGTGAAGCTCTCCCCCGCCTTGAAGTTCATTTCGGTCACTGCCATTCTCCTCACGTTCTTCGTGTTCAACCTGCTGCTTGCCAATGCACCGGATCGCAACCCGCTCGAGAACTTCAAAGTCACGAGCATCACGTTCCATGTGGTGCTGCCGCTCATGTTCGTTGCCGATTGGCTCCTGTTCTACGAGCATAGGAAAGTGAAGTGGACGTACCCGCTCTATTCCACGGTGTTCCCGCTTGTCTACCTCGCCTTCGTCTATATGCGCGCGTGGCTGGTCAACTTTGACACCGCGGTGCCGAAACTCTACCCGTATTTCTTCATCGATGCCAATCAGCAGGGCATTGCAGGCGTGGTGCGTTGGTGCCTGATTCTGCTTGCCGCATTCATTGTGCTCGGTTACATTCTGATGGCCGTGGACCGTATGATGCCGGCCGCAAAGGAATCCACACCCATCGATTCCGCCGACTGAGCCACTGACTGTTTTTTATTGAGCTTTGCCGTTTCTGGGCGCCGCTGTTGCGGCGCCTTTTGTTATTTGTAGATTGCGGTGCTCCTTTTCTCCCCTTGGTGAATTCCACCCGAGCTGTTGCCATTCGGCAACACGATAGACGATCCCCTGTGTTGACAGATATGCGCAAGGACACTTCGGAATCGGTGCCTTCGGACAACGCAAAAGGCCCCACAGTTTCCTGTGGAGCCTTTTGGGAACGCTAGTTCATGCGCGTCTGTCGCACGCTTGATTCATTGGAATCAGGCGAGGATCTTGGTGACACGGCCCGAGCCGACGGTGTGGCCGCCTTCACGCACTGCGAAGGTGAGGCCCTCTTCCATAGCGATCGGCTGGATCAGCTCAACCGTGAAGGTCGCGTGATCGCCAGGCTGAACCATCTCGACGCCTTCCGGCAGCGTGATGACGCCGGTGACGTCGGTGGTGCGGAAGTAGAACTGCGGACGGTAGTTCGAGAAGAACGGCGAGTGACGGCCGCCCTCATCCTTGGTAAGGACGTAGACTTCGCCTTCGAACTTGGTGTGCGGGGTGACCGAACCCGGAGCAGCCACGACCTGGCCACGCTCGACGTCGGTGCGGTTGATGCCGCGGAGCAGCAGACCGGTGTTGTCGCCGGCCTCGCACTCATCCATCTGCTTGTGGAAGGTCTCGATGGAGGTGACGGTGGTGGTCTGGGTCGGGCGGATGCCGACGATCTCGACGTTCGTGTTGATCGGCAGCTTGCCGCGCTCGACACGACCGGTGACGACGGTGCCACGGCCGGAGATGGTGAAGACGTCCTCGATCGGCATCAGGAACGGCTTGTCGAGGTCGTGGACCGGGGTCGGGATGTACTCGTCGACGTCGTCCATGAGCTCCTTGATGGTGGCAACCCACTTGTCGTGATCCGGAGCGTCGTCATGCAGAGCGCCGTAAGCGGAGGTGTGCACGACCGGGCAGTCGCGGTCGAAGCCGTTCTCGTCGAGGAGGTCGCGGACCTCTTCTTCGACGAGCTCGATGAGCTCTTCGTCATCGACCATATCGCACTTGTTCAGAGCGACGAGGATCTTCGGGACGCCGACCTGACGGGCGAGCAGCACGTGCTCGCGGGTCTGGGCCATCGGGCCGTCGGTGGCGGCCACAACGAGGATGGCGCCATCCATCTGGGCAGCGCCGGTGATCATGTTCTTCACGAAGTCGGCGTGGCCCGGGCAGTCGACGTGGGCGTAGTGACGCTTGGCCGTCTGGTACTCGATGTGGGCAATGTTGATGGTGATACCACGCTGCTGCTCTTCGGGAGCGGCATCGATCTGGTTGAAGTCGTACTCAGGGTTCAGATCCGGGTACTCATCGTGCAGAACCTTGGAGATTGCTGCAGTCAGGGTCGTCTTGCCGTGATCGACGTGGCCGATGGTACCAATGTTAACGTGCGGCTTAGTACGCTCGTACTTTTCCTTTGCCATATGTTTTTGTCCTCCTGGACGTTCTCGTAGTAAGCCTTGATCACTCAAGGCACTTGCTACATTTTACTGGGTTTCTGGGTTTTTGCCACTTTGGACCCGAACCCAGTCAGCGCTACAGAATTCTAGCGCCGACTGGAGACAGGTTCAAGTTGTGTTGTGCGTGATTCGTAACGGATGTCACTCGCCACGCTGGGCCTTGATGATCTCGTCTGCGACGGCCTTCGGGACCTCAGCATACGAGTCCATCTGCATGGTGAACATTGCACGACCCTGGGTCTTGGATCGCAGGTCGCCAATGTAGCCGAACATCTCGCTCAGCGGCACCTTTGCGTCGATGACCTTGACACCGGTGGCGTCGTTCATCGACTGGATGGAGCCACGACGGGAGTTCAGATCGCCCATGACGTCACCCATGTACTCTTCCGGGGTGCGGACCTCGACGGCCATGATCGGCTCGAGAATGACCGGCTTCGCCTTCGGGGCGGCTTCCTTGAAGCACATGGAGCCGGCGATCTTGAAGGCCATTTCCGAGGAATCGACGTCGTGGACCTGACCGTCGGTGACGGTGGCCTTGACACCAACGACCGGGAAGCCGGCGAGAATACCGGATTCCATGGCCTCCTGCACACCGGCATCGATCGAAGGAATGAATTCCTTGGTGATGTGGCCGCCGGTGACCTCGTTCACGAACTCGTAGACTTCGCCGTTCTCGGTGTCGAGCGGTTCGAAGTTCATGAGCACCTTCGCGAACTGGCCGGAACCACCGGTCTGCTTCTTGTGCGTGTATTCCTGGTTCATGACGGCCTTGCGGATCGTCTCGCGGTAGGCGACCTGCGGCTTGCCGACGTTGCACTCCACCTTGAACTCGCGGCGCATGCGGTCGACGATGATGTCGAGCTGGAGCTCGCCCATGCCGGAGATGAGGGTCTGGCCCGACTCCTCATCGGTCTTCACCTGGAAGGTTGGATCCTCGTCGGAGAGCTTGGCGAGGGCCAGGCTCATCTTCTCCTGATCGGCCTTGGTCTTCGGCTCCACGGCCACCTCGATCACAGGATCCGGGAAGGTCATGGACTCGAGGGAGATCGGGTGCTTCTCGTCACACAGCGTGTCACCGGTGGTAACGTTCTTGAGGCCCACGAAGGTGTAGATGTTGCCGGCCTCGGCTGCGTCTACCGGGTTCTCCTTGTCAGCGTGCATCTGGAAGATCTTGCCGACGCGTTCCTTCTTGCCCTTCGTGGAATCGAGCACGTTGTCGCCCGGCTTGACGGAGCCGGAATAGACGCGCACGAACACGAGCTTGCCATAGAACGGGTGCGTCGAGATCTTGAACACAAGGGCCGAGAACGGGTCGTCCATGGTGGGCTTGCGGTCGATCTCGACGGATTCATCGGACGGATCGAAGCCGACGATGGAAGGAACGTCCTCCGGGCTCGGCAGATAGTCAACAACGGCATCGAGCATCGGCTGCACGCCCTTGTCCTTGAAGGCGGAACCGCAGAGCACCGGATAAGCCTCGCGGGCGATGGTGAGCTGACGGATGGCGCCACGAATCTCCTGCTCCGAGAGGTCGCCGTTCTCGAGATACTTCTCGAGCAGCTCCTCATCGGTCTCCGCAACCTGATCGAGCAGTTCGGAACGGTACTGCTCAGCGCGTTCCTTGAGATCGTCCGGAATCTCCACGGTGTCATAGTGGGCACCCTGGTCGTCCTTGATGTCGTTCCAAACGTATGCCTTCATACGGATGAGGTCGACGACGCCCGAGAAATCGTTCTCAGCACCGATCGGCAGCTGGACGACGAGCGGAGTCGCACCAAGCTTCTCCTTGATGGTGCTCACCGAGTAGTAGAAGTCGGCACCGAGCTTGTCCATCTTGTTGATGAAGCAGATGCGCGGAACGCCGTACTTGTCGGCCTGACGCCACACGGTCTCCGACTGGGGCTCCACACCCTCCTTGCCGTCGAACACTGCGACGGCGCCGTCGAGCACGCGAAGCGAACGCTCCACCTCGGCGGTGAAGTCCACGTGGCCAGGGGTGTCAATGATGTTGATCTGGAACTTCTCGTCCGGATCATGAGTCTGGCGGTTCCAGAAGCAGGTGGTCGCAGCGGACTGGATGGTGATGCCGCGTTCCTTCTCCTGAGCCATGAAGTCCATCGTCGAAGCACCCTCGTGGGTTTCGCCGATCTTGTAGTTCTTACCGGTGTAGAACAGAATACGCTCGGTAGTGGTGGTCTTGCCGGCATCGATGTGTGCCATGATGCCGATGTTACGAACCTGGTTGAGGTTGGTAAGCACGTCCAGTGCCATGAATGTTCCTTAACTCTTCGTTGCTCGACTTAATTACCAGCGGTAATGAGCGAAGGCCTTGTTGGCCTCTGCCATCTTGTGGGTGTCTTCACGACGCTTGACGGATGCGCCAAGGCCGTTGGACGCGTCGAGGATCTCGTTTGCGAGACGCTCGGCCATCGTCTTCTCGCGACGGGCGCGGGAGAAGTCGGTCAGCCAGCGCAGCGACAGCGTGTTCGCGCGAGCGGGCTTGACCTCGACCGGCACCTGATAGGTGGCGCCACCGACACGGCGGGAGCGGACCTCGAGCGACGGACGGATGTTGTCCAGAGCGCGCTTGAGCACTGCAACCGGTTCCTGATCGGTCTTGTCCTTGACCATATCGAGTGCGGAATAGACGATGTCCTCCGCGATCGACTTCTTGCCGTCAAGCAAGATCTTGTTGATGAGCTGTGCCACCACGATCGAGCCGTAGATCGGATCTGGAAGCACCTGGTGTTTCTTGGAAGGTCCTTTACGTGACATATCTCTTACTTCGCCTTCTTTGCTCCGTACAGGGAACGACCCTGCTTGCGGTCCTTGACGCCCTGGGTATCGAGTGCACCACGCACGATGTGGTAACGCACGCCCGGCAGATCCTTGACACGGCCGCCGCGCACGAGCACGATGGAGTGCTCCTGCAGGTTGTGGCCTTCGCCCGGAATATAGGCGGTGACTTCGATGCCGGAGCTCAGACGAACACGAGCGACCTTACGCAGTGCCGAGTTCGGCTTCTTCGGGGTGGTGGTGTAAACACGCGTGCACACGCCGCGACGCAGCGGGCTGCCCTTGAGAGCCAAAGTCTTGGACTTCTTCGGCTTTGCCTTGCGTCCCTTGCGGACAAGCTGTTCAATAGTAGGCAACTTGATTCTCCGATTCAGTTTGTAATGTTCTTCTTTGTGGAGCCGCGCCTTTGTGACCCACTTCTCCGAATCGGATTAGCTAGCCAACGTTCACCGGCCCGATGACCCCTCGCCCTCTCACCGCCGCATTACTGCGCGTGATCATCGCGAACTCGGGGATATCCCAGCATGTACACCTGTCACATAAGGTGCACTGCTGGCACACACAAACGTCTACTATACCATGACGGCAGACAAAAGACGGCCCCGGAGTGTCTAGGTGCCTCCGGGGCCGTCTAGCTTCCCATCACCATACTCAACAACGGGGCGAACGGGATATTCCACCATTCGCCGGCCATCACATATGGCACACATTTCTCGCTCTCTGCCGCATGCCTCGGCTTGCTGTCGCCGACAGGCCGGGCATCCACCCTGATGCCTCAGCCGCATGCGCATGGCTTGCATTCGATTCACTGCCACCAATTCGACCACCGTATTTGCGACATTTGCCGACTCACCCGCACACCCCGGGTGCCGCCGGCCCACCATACGCGACTCATATCGCCACGCGCATCAACCATATGGCCTTTCTGCACATAGCGGCGATTGCGTTTCCATTTTGGTTTCCAATACTTCCCCTGCCGGCCCCTCGCCTCGAGGCCGTGCAATCGCCATCGCACCCGCTTATATGACTTCATGGACTTCTCTGCTCTGTCCGTTGAGTTATGCCGCATTGGCGCTCCCTGCGCCGCACGCTCCTATGCGTGCCCAAAACCCTTGGAATTCGTTTCTTCTTGGTGTATATCCAAGTATACCTACGCCCGCATTGATTGTATAGGCGACACGCCGACCCCGGTTTTCGGGGAACCCTCGTGTATAGTTTTCATCTGTTGCGTGATGCTCAGCAGACACGTAAACATGGTGGCTATAGCTCAGTTGGTAGAGCATCTGATTGTGGTTCAGAAGGTCGCGCGTTCGAGCCGCGTTAGCCACCCCGGCCAAACCCCGAGATTCCAACGGTTTCCAAACCGAACGAATCCCGGGGTTTCCTCGTTTCGGTAACGATGAATAACGATGGCGTCCCGCCACCCTCCCCATTTTGCCATGGCGTTCACCGTGCGCGGCAATGGTGCTTGCGCTCGGTTCCCGGGCGTAGACTACACAGCAGAACCGCACGTAACCACAATGAGCAGGAGTGCATATGCTGTCTTTCGAAAACGATTATTCCTCCACCGCCGCCCCGCAGATCGTCGCCCGCATGCAGGCCATGGCGAACGAACAGAACTCCGGCTATGGCAAGGACCAGTATTGCGATGCGGCCGCAAACAAGATTCGCAAAGCCTGTGATGCCGCACAGGCCGACGTCTGGTTCCTCGTGGGAGGCACACAGACGAACCAGACCGTGCTCAGCGCCATTACCCCGCAATACGCAGGCGTCGTATGCCCGGAGAGCGCGCACATCAACACGCACGAGGCCGGCGCCATCGAGGCGACTGGACACAAAGTGCTCGCACTCCCCCAGCACGACGGCAAGATCACCGGCGAACAGCTCGACGAATACTGTCAGAGCTTCGAAAACGACCTCAACCATGAGCATATGGTCTACCCCGGCTGCGTGTATATCTCGCAGCCCACCGAATATGGCACCGTGTACACGCGTGAGGAGCTCGCCTCGATCTCACAGGTCGCGCATGACCACAATCTGCCTCTCTATGTGGACGGCGCGCGGTTGGGCATGGCGCTCACGGCGGACATGAACGACGTGCAGCTGCCCGATCTCGCCCGTCTGGCGGACGTCTTCACCATTGGCGGCACCAAATGCGGCACGATGTTCGGAGAGGCCGTCGTGTTCCCGCGCGGTAATTCGCCGAGGAACTTCACGACGATCGTCAAGCAGCACGGTGCACTGCTGGCGAAGGGCTGGCTGTTGGGACTGCAGTTCGACACGCTGTTCACCGACGACCTCTACTTCAAGCTCGCCAAGCATGCGAACGCCGAGGCGGACAAGATTCGCAAGGCACTCTTCGAGAAGCATTACGACATCGAATACATCTCGCAGACCAACCAGATCTTCATCGTGGTGACCACGCAGCGCGCGCAGGAACTCACGAAGTCCGTCAAGCTCGGATTCATGGAGCAGGTGGATGCCGACCATGTGATGCTGCGCATCTGCACGAGCTGGGCTACCACCGACGAGCAGGTGGACGAGCTCATCAAGCTGCTCTGATTCCCGTAACAGGCTGGGCCCTGCGGATTTCATATCCGCAGGGCCCAGCCCATAACGATCAGCTACAGTTAGCGTGAGGAAACCGTGTGGTCGGAGATGATCTGGCGTTCCATCTCGACGAAACGCCTCACCGACTCCTCCACCGAATACGTGTCCTTCGTATGACGCGCATAGGTGTCGCCCCACGTGTTGAGCTCCCTGGGATGGTCGATCCACCAGTCTATGCGTTCGGCCAACGCGTCCACATCGCCCACTGGGTATGAGGATTGCGGGCAGAGCGAGAACTGGCCTGCCGCACTCAGTTTCGAATCGGCAATCACCGGCACCAAGCCCGAGGCCATGCCTTCGATGACGCTCACCGATTCGAGGTCGGCGATCGAAGGATGCACGAGCAGGTCTGCCGACCGCAACAACTGGGGCATCGTCGAGTTCTTGTGGAAGCCGATCGAGGCAGGACGCTTGAGCTTCCTCTTGGCGAAACGCACGAGTTTGTTCCGGATTGGCCCCGTGCCGGCAATCGTCAGATGAATGTCGTCCGCATGCGCACAACGGCAGATCGCCTCGATGAGCTCGACATGGTTCTTCTCGTTCGAAAGGCGACCCGAAGCGATGATGCGCACGGGAATCTGCGGTGCGGCATCGCCCTTGCGCTGCTCCTTCGGTATGAACCGCGGTGCGTAGCCGTTCGAGATGACGAAGATCGGTTTGGCATACCCGTGGTCGAGCAGCAATTGCTTCCCCAGATTCGTGGGCACATGGATGGCGTCGACCCTGGAATACAGCCAGCGCCTGAACAGCCAGTAGATGAACCGATCCATGCCGGGGATCCATCGGGCCGGCCCTGCCGAATACATGACGTTCTCCGGCTGCACATGGAAGCCAGCAGTGACCGGCAGGCCCTTGGCACGGGCCGCCGCCATGGCATGCCGGCCGAATTTGAACGGTGTGTAGATGTGCACGACGTCCACACCATCGAAGGCGCGGTCGAACAGTGTGGCGCTCGGCTGGGCGAAATGCATCTGCTGCTTGGCCGAAATCCAGCTCACCAACGGAATGTGGTTCTCTCTGGCCGGATATTCGGGGGCATTGATCCCCACCAATCGAACCTTGTGACCCTGCCGTTCGAGTTCCTGCGCCCATTGGAGCGCTGAGTTCGAGGTGCCGTTGCCGCGGTTGCCGAAAGTGTCCACAACCAGTGCGATCGTCAGTGGCCTATCGGTTGCGTTGTCGGACGCCGACTGCGGCGACGCTGCTTCGTTGTGTGCTTCCATAGTGCTCATCTAACCCGCTGGACTGTATATTTCACGGTATTCGCGCATTGTCTTTTTGCGAATCCACTCCCCCACGCCGCGAATGACACGACTGATGGCACAATGGAACCATGACTACAGATTCCATGATTCTCGGCACACCATTCGGTGAACATCCCACCCGCATTCTCATGCTCGGTTCGGGCGAACTCGGCAAGGAGGTGACGATTTCACTCATGCGGCTCGGCGCATGGGTGTGCGCCGCTGATTCCTACAACGGCGCACCGGCCGCACAGGTCGCCCACGAGGCACGGGTGCTCGACATGGCGAACGCCGATGCATTACGCAATGTGATAGGCGACGTCAAACCCGACATCGTCATTCCTGAAATCGAGGCCATAGCCACCGACGTGCTGTTCGAAGCGGAGCAGGCCGGCATCCGCGTGGTGCCGAGCGCTGCCATCGCCTCAATTTGCATGGATCGTGAGCGTCTTCGCCAGCTCGCCGCCGACGAGCTGGGACTGCCCACCACGAAATTCGAATTCGCGGGAAGCCTGCAGGAACTCAAAGAGGCGGCCACTCGCATCGGCTTCCCCTGCGTGGTCAAGCCGGTCATGAGCTCCTCGGGCCACGGCCAGTCGGTGGTGCGATCCGCCGACAAGATCGAGGACGCATGGAATGAGGCGCAAACCGGTCGCCGTGCGCATGGGGAGGGCGATGTCTCCCGCGTGATCATCGAACAGCTCGTCGACCTTGATTACGAACTCACCATGCTCACCGTGAGCTCATCGGCAGGCATTGTGGTGTGCGAACCGATTGGCCAGCGGCAGGAAAGCGGCGATTACCGTGATTCCTGGCAGCCTGCGGCCGTCGAGCCCGATCATCGGCAGGAGGTCAAACGCATTGCCACGCAGGCCGTGCAGGGTCTCATCGCCCATGCCGGCACCGACACCGCATGGGGCGTGTTCGGCGTCGAATTGTTCGTGCTCAAAGACGGCACCGTGCTCTTCAACGAGGTCTCCCCCCGCCCGCACGATACGGGCATGGTCACCATGATCAGCCAGTATTTGAGCGAGTTCGACCTGCATGCGCGCGCCGTGCTCGGAATCCCGGTCTCCAAGGCGCATATCGGACTCGACCTGCCGAAGTATTACGGCGCGGCGAGCCATGCGATCGTCGTCGAGGGCAACGGCGAAGTCGAATTCTCGAACCTCCAGACCGCACTCGCCACACCGGGCACCGATTTGCGCATCTTCTCGAAGCCGCGGGTGGAGGGCCATCGCCGCATGGGCGTGACGCTCGCCATCGGCTCCGACATCGACGAGGCGCGCATCAAGGCGAACGAGTGCGCGCAGAATCTGCGCATAGTGGTGAATCCGGCGAAGTAGTGTCGACGCCACCGCTCGCGAACCTCACGAAAACCGCGTGTCGAATACTGAAAACAGTGAGTAAACTGGGCGTTTTTGGCGTGTTGGGTTGGTACGCTGAAAACGTCCACTCATTGTTGACAACGGAAGGCAGCACATGCAGAAGCTGGACAAGCTCTACGAGGGCAAGGCCAAGAAACTGTACGCAACCGATGACCCCGATGTTCTCTGGGTCGAATACATGAACCAGGCAACCGCCGGCAACGGCGCCAAGAAGGCACAGATCGAAGGCAAGGGCGAACTCAACAACCAGATCACCTCCGTCATCTTCGACCTGCTCAAGGCGCGCGGCATCGACTCCCACTTCGTCAAGCGCATCTCCGACACCGAGCAGCTCGTTCGCAAAATGGACATGTACCCGCTCGAGATCATCATGCGCAACACGGCGGCCGGTTCCTTCGCCAAGAGGTACGGTGTCGAGGAAGGCACCGCGCTCGACAAGCCGATCCTCGAATTCTGCGTGAAATCCGACGAGCTCGGTGATCCGTTCATCAACGACGACGGCATCGTGGCACTCGGCATCGCCTCCGAAGAGGAGCTCGACGAGATCTCCCGCCAGGCACGTGCAGTCAACGATGCGTTGAAAGACATCTTCTCGAAGATCGACGTGCAGCTCGTCGATTTCAAGATCGAGGAGGGCAAGACCGGTGACGGGCGAATTCTGCTCGCCGACGAGATCACCCCGGACACCTGCCGTTTGTGGGACCTGAAGGACGGCTCCGGCCAGATCGAGCATCTCGACAAGGATCTGTTCCGCCGCGATCTGGGCAACATCATCCCCGCCTACGAGGAGATCTACGACCGGCTGGTCAAGCTCGCCGAAGCCGAGGGCGTCGAGCGCGCCGAGTGACATTGGGGCCTGTTCCATGACTTGAGCCATGGAACAGGCCCTTTCTTGTTTTCCTATATTGTTTTCAACGGTACAATCCCAGATTATTGCTAAAGAACGAGGAAGCACAGTGGTTTTTCGCGTCCATGTAGAGAAGAAGCCCGGATTCGACGTCGAGGCGCAGCAGCTGACGAACGAATTGCGCACGATTCTCGGCATTGAATCTTTGAACAACGTCCGCATCATCAACCGGTATGACGTCGAGGGAATCAGCGAGGAGCTGTTCGGCCAGACGATCCCCACCGTATTCAGCGAGCCGCAGGTGGACAATGTGAGCATCGAACTGCCGGATGTCTCCGGTGACACGGTGTTTGCGGTGGAATCGCTGCCCGGCCAATTCGACCAGCGCGCGGATTCCGCAAGCGAATGCATCCAGCTCATCAGCCAGGGCGAACGACCGACCGTGCGCTCGGCCCGCGTGTATGTGCTCGATGGCCAGTTGGGCGACGACGACCTCGCCGCGATCAAAAAGTACGTGATCAATCCGGTGGAGACCCGCGAAGCCGGGCTGGAGACCCGAGAGACGCTCGCCACCTATGCCCCCACCCCCCAGCCGGTCGAAGTGCTCGATGGCTTCCGCGAAATGGACGATGCACAGCTTGCCGAGTTCATCGCCGATCGGGGCCTGGCAATGGACGAGGCCGATCTGAGGTTCGTACGCGAGTATTTCCAGGGTGAGCAACGAGATCCCACCATCACCGAGATCAAGGTGATCGACACGTATTGGTCCGACCACTGCCGCCACACCACTTTCGGCACCGAGCTCGACTCCGTTGAAATCGACGACGCCGTGGTGAAGGCCGCCTTCGACAAGTACATGGCGATGCGCCATGAGCTCGGCCGCGACGAGAAACCCGTGTGCCTCATGGACATGGGCACGATCGGTGCGAAGTGGCTCAAGAAGAACGGCGTGCTCACCGGCCTCGACGAATCGGAGGAGATCAATGCCTGCACCGTCAAGGTGAAGGTCGATGTGAATGGCGAGAGCGAAGACTGGCTCTTCCTGTTCAAGAACGAGACCCATAACCACCCCACCGAGATCGAGCCCTTCGGTGGCGCGGCAACCTGCATCGGCGGCTGCATTCGCGACCCGCTTTCGGGACGCTCCTACGTGTATCAGGCGATGCGCGTGACCGGTGCCGCGGACCCCCGCGTGCCGATCAGCGAGACGCTGGAAGGCAAGCTGCCCCAGCGCAAGCTCGTCACCACCGCGGCGCACGGCTACTCCTCGTACGGCAACCAGATCGGCTTGGCCACCGGTCAGGTCAATGAGATCTACCACCCGGGCTATGTGGCCAAGCGTATGGAGATCGGCGCCGTTGTGGGCGCCACGCCGGCAAGCCATGTACGTCGCGAGACCCCGGCCCCCGGCGACAAGATCATTCTGCTTGGCGGCCGTACCGGCCGTGATGGCATTGGCGGCGCCACCGGTTCGTCCAAGGCACACAACGTTGAGTCGCTTGAACTCGATGGAGCCGAGGTGCAGAAGGGCAACGCCCCAGTGGAGCGCAAGCTGCAGCGTCTGTTCCGCCGCGGTGATGCCTGCCGCTTGATCAAGCGATGCAACGATTTCGGCGCGGGTGGCGTGTCCGTTGCCGTCGGAGAGATAGCCGACGGCCTGCACGTTGACCTCAATCAGGTACCCAAGAAATACGACGGCCTCGACGGCACCGAGCTTGCCATCTCCGAGTCGCAGGAGCGCATGGCGGTCGATGTGGCTGCGGAAGACGTCGACGAGTTCCTGAAGTATGCCGCCGAGGAGAACCTCGAAGCCGTGGTCATTGCGACCGTGACCGAAGACCCTCGCATGGTGATGGAATGGAACGGCGAGCCGATCGTCGATCTCTCGCGTGAGTTCCTCGCTTCGAACGGCGCCGCCAAGCATCAGGATGCCCACGTGCCCCAGCAGGGCTCCTACCGTGCCCCATTCTCGTCCGGCTCACTCAGTGAGCGTATGAACGAGATGCTCTCCGACATCAACATCGCCTCCAACAAGGGCCTGTCGGAACGCTTCGACTCCACGATCGGAGCCGCCACCGTGCTCATGCCGTTCGGCGGCAAGGAACAGCTGACGCCGGCGGAAGCCATGGTGGCCAAGTTCCCGGTGTTCGGCGAGACCACCACCGCCTCGGCCATGGCGTGGGGCTTCAACCCCTTCCTCATGGAACGCAACCAGTACACGGGCGCCTACATGTCGGTGGTCGAATCGCTTGCGAAACTCGTGGCGGCGGGCTTCGAACACGAAAAGGCATACCTCACCTTCCAGGAGTATTTCGAGAAGCTGCGCGACGAGCCAGAGCGCTGGGGCAAACCGCTTGCGGCCGTGCTCGGCGCCCTCATGGCGCAGGTGGACCTCGGGGTCGGCGCCATTGGAGGCAAGGATTCCATGTCCGGCTCCTTCGAAGACCTCGATGTGCCTCCCACCCTCGTCTCCTTCGCCGTGGCGGTCGGCGACATGAACCGTGCCACGTCGCCGGAGTTCAAGCACCCCGGCGACCGTGTGGTCCGCATCGCGCCACGCTATCTGGCGGACGGTATCACACCGGACAAGGACGCACTGCTCGAGGTGTTCTCCACCATCGAGAACCTGGTGACCGACGGCGATGCGCTGGCCATCTCCACCCCGGCTTACGGCGGCACCGCAGAAGCGTTGTTCAAGATGTGCGTGGGCAACCGCATCGGCGTGGCGCTCGACGACTCCATCGCCGTCGACGATCTGTTCGCACCGGCGTATGGCTCGTTCATCGTCGAGCTCGCGCCATCCGCGAACATGCCGACAGTCTCCAATCTGGTCGAGATCGGGCCGATCGGCGAGACCACCGCGGACTACGTGTTCCACGCAGCCGGCGAGACGCTCGACCTCGCGAATCTGCAGGAGGTGTGGGAGAACGGCATTGCATCGGTGTTCCCCTACCGCAGCGGTGAAACCGATGCCGAAGCCGAGGCGGTCGACGCGATCTCGTTCGAGACGATGGAACCGACCGTGTACAAGGGTGCGAAAATCGCCAAGCCGCGCGTGATCATCCCGGTGTTCCCCGGCAACAACTGCGAATACGACACCGCGGCAGCGTTCGAACGCGCCGGGGCCGAGGCGCAGACGCTCATTGTAAACAATCTGACGCCCTCAGCTGTCGCCGAGTCCACGCAGGCGCTCGTCGACGCCATCCATAACAGCCAGATCATCATGATCCCCGGCGGTTTCTCAGGCGGCGACGAACCGGATGGCTCCGCGAAGTTCATCACGGCGTTCTTCCGTGCACCGGCGGTCACCGAGGCCGTGCGCGACCTGCTCAACAACCGTGACGGTCTCATGCTCGGCATCTGCAACGGGTTCCAGGCGCTCATCAAGCTCGGTCTCGTGCCCTTCGGCGACATTGTGCCTATGACCGCGGAGTGCCCGACGCTTACGTTCAACACCATCGGACGCCACCAGAGCCGTCTTGTACGCACACGCGTCGCGTCGAACCTGTCGCCGTGGCTTGCCAAGACGGAGGTGGGCGATATGCACACCATCGCCATCTCCCATGGCGAGGGACGTTTCGTCGCTTCCGACGGCATGCTCGACCAGCTCATCGCAAACGGGCAGGTTGCCACACAGTACGTTGACGAACATGGCGTGCCGAGCATGGACCTGAGTGTGAACCCGAACGGCTCCATGCTCGCCATCGAGGGCATCACCAGCCCGGATGGCCGCGTGTTCGGCAAGATGGGCCACTCCGAGCGCACCGGCGACGGCCTGTACCGCAATGTGCCCGGCAACATCTACCAGCCGATCTTCGAAGCCGGCGTCGAGTACTTCGGCTGAGACGGTTATAGACGCTGATCGACCATAGCGAAGGGCGGTGTATGCCATATATGGCATACACCGCCCTTCTGTTCATCAACGCATTCGACTTCTTTTCTTCGATTATTAGGCGGGTCGGAAAACCATCTTTGATTGTTAGGCGGTTATCCTCGGCACTTATTCCTTCCTAACGCCATTTTATTAGACATAACATATTATTCTGTCGTATTTTTGCTTGAGTTCGGGCCGCCTCTACTCGTAGCACCCACCTAACAATCGAAGATGGTTTTCCGACCCGCCCCAACAATCGCCGATAGGTCTCCTAGAGGCCGAGAATCTGCCGCTTTTTCACATTGAATTCCTCCTGCGTAAGGATTCCCGCATCGAGAAGCTCCTTGAGCGACTTAAGCGCCTCCATCTGCTCCGTCACCGACATGGCGGATTGCGTTCCCTGTGCAGCCGGAGGTTGTGCGGCAGCTTGCGCGACGGTGCCCTGCGCATCCGCTGCCACTGCGGCTGCCGCGGCCGGATTCGTCTGAGTAGGCACAGACTGCCCCGGCATCGCGCCGGTCATCGGATTGACTCCCTGCGCGAAACCAAGCCCGAGCATCATGCCACCCATGTCGCCGAACCCGTTCTGCTGCACGCCCTCGGCGATCTTCTGCTGCGCGGCGATGTTCGAAGCCTGCTGCGAGATGTTCTCGTATGCCGAAAGATTCATGCGGTTCGACGAGTATTGCTTGACAAGCTCACGCGATTCGTCGGTGAATTCGATGCTCTCGATGCCTATGCCCACCAAGTGCAGACCGAAACGCGACTCCCATGTGCCGGCATTCGACGAATCCCCTGAGATCGCGAGCGCAATGGAATTCGCCTGGCTGGGCAGCGCGGAGATGCGGTATTCGTTTGACAGCGAGTTGAGCGCCACCGAGAACGACTGCATGAATTCGGAGAGGATCTGCGATTTCGTGTTCGGGTCGTCGAAGCTGATGTAGTCCACGTTCGGAGGCACGAACTGGCGAATGAATGCGAGCGGGTTGACCACCTGCACCGACATCATGCCACGCGCACGAATCTCCAGATCGGTCTGGTAGAACCTGTCGTGGTACATGAGCGGTGCCGGCGTGCCAAATTTGATGCCGCGGATCTCACGCAGATTCACGAAGGCGATGCGTTTGTTCGCCACCGGCTCGCCGCCGTATTTGAACCGCTCGCCTATCTGCTCGAAGATCGACTTGCCTATGCCGTTGCCTGCGAACACGCTATCGGTGCCGCCGGTGCGGTATTCGTAACCGCCTGACTCGGTGATGATGTTCTCGATGCCGGACTGGTCGAAGATGAATGCGGCCGTGTTCTCCGGCACGTAGATGCGTGAACCGTTGGAGATCACCGCCTCCGAATGCTTCGTATTGGAGCCGCGGTCACGGTTGGTCTCCTGGTAGATGCCGGGCATGAGCACAGCATGCTCGTCGAATTGCCCAACGGTGATGATGTCGAGCCATTGATCGGCGAAGGTGCCGCTCAATGCTCCGGCGAATGCTCTGATCAATGCCATTGCTGCCTTCTTTCACAGAGTTCGTGGTGGTTCAGAGTTGCTCTGACCTACCGCAGTATTCACAGGTGACGCTGGTACCTTGGCGCCCGTGCAGCGGGGCACCGCAACCTGCGCAGGCGCGCGAGACCATTTTCGATTCGGCGCTCTTGGGATTTGCCGTGTTTCTCAGGCCGAAGGCTTCGGTGACCTCCTTGCCCGCGTCGCTCAGCATGCTGGCGATTCCCGAGATGAAGGTTTTCGGTGCGCCGACAATGTCTTCATCGTTCCCCGTGATCAGCTTGTTGATGCCGTTCGCCAACGTCACCAGATCCGCATGCGAGTCCATGCGCAGTTCCAGCTTTCCCTTACGGAGCAGAATGTCGCATTGGTGGGCGTCACCCTTGTCGATAATGAGCTGGGGCCTGCCGTCCACCACTTTGATGTCATGCAATGCCCACAAGAAGGTGTGCTCAATGTCTTTGCCAAACACCTTGACCTGGGTGTAGGAGAAGATGAGACTCATGGTGGTGAAGGTCAGTTCTCCAGATTCGCATCCTTTGAAATCAGGACTCTCACAGCGTACACTGTCGAATTGCGCAACAATCCCCTCATTTGGCAGCAGATTGACGCTACGCATACAGCTCCTCCCTACTTCTCGCGGAACATGCTCGGCCTGTCTCGATTTCCACTCGTCAGAACTGTCTCACCCGTCACATGTTGGGGATGGCTGCTTTGTTGTGGCGTTTGATTGCGATCATCCAGATGGATCCGGCGATGACTGCAATGGCGGCCACATAGAACAGGTAGACGCCGAAACCGAAGCCATATGAACCGTATGGTGTGAAGCTCAGGTTGAAGTAGACGTATGCGAGTATGGCGAGAACGACAAAGACAAGCGTCGGAATGCCTTTCGCGGCAAGGGCGAAGATGAGTGCCAGCACGGTGAAGATTGCAATGGCAATGATCATCACGAGAATGATTTCGGAAACACCCACGCTCATGTTCGCGACCGACTGCATTTCCTTCCATCGTTCGGCGATGGTGAACGCCGTCATGGTGTCATTGCTCGACGTGGCGTACGGCAGTACGAGTGAGACGAGCATGGCAAGCGATCCAATGATCGTGAGGGCGCGTGGGCCTGCCAATGATTTCTTGTTCATATTACTCCTCAATAGTTGTTCCAGATTGATGATTGATCGGTTATTGTTGTTTTGGCATTTCGAGGGGCAGCGCTGATGCTGTTTGCGCCATCGTCTCGGATATCGCAAGAGTGGTAGAATACCTGATCTGCACCACTATGGTCGCGCATAACAGCAGCACCGATGCCAGGCAGGAGATGGCGAAAGCGATCAGCACCAGATTTCTCCCGGAGACCTTACCGTTGCGGCCGGTAACCGCGAACGCGATGCCGCATACGACAAACAGCGAGACGATGAGCGTGACGCACACCTGCCAGTCCGGACGCAGGTCGCTGAACATCGCCAACGCTCCCAGCAGCGCACCACATGCGAAGACGACGGCACCAATCGCCCACTTTGATCTCGGACCATCATTGTCTGCGACAATGGCTTGCCGGAATCTGCGTTTGGCGATGACGTCATGGGGTACAACGGTGCTCTGCGCAACAATCTGTTCGGCCAATTCTCGGTACAGCCGACTGTAGGCTGCGCTTCCGCCCGCCGTCCCCGCCGGAGCTTCGATGATCACCGCACTGTGCATGCCATCAGCGATGACCCGGGCCTCGTACTCGCCGTTGTCATTTGGCAGCCGGAATCGCACGGAATGCGTGACGTCATCGTTGGCGACGACGTCAAACCCCGCACTGAAGTGCAATGTCTGGACGAGCGCGGCGTACACTTCAGCGACCGGGGCGCGGAATGTCTGCCGCGCCACAGGCACACGGTTCACGGCGGGAGTCGAGGCGCTCATATCGTCTTCCGAGGATGCGATGAAATCAGCTGACCGAGGCAAGACGCTGGTTGACACGGTTGGTTACTTCGATGAAGTAGTTCATGTCTGCGTCGGTCCATGCTGACTGATCCAGATTGCTCAATTTCTGTGTGTAATCGGTGTACTCGTTGAGCATCTCAAGATAATCAGTAAGCATGCCTGCAGGACGGCCTTCCTTGGCGTATTTCTCCATGAAATCACAATACTTATTCATGAAGGTCTCATAACCATCCAAGGCCTCCTTCACGTCGGGAGTCACACCATTGGCAGCATTACTCTGCGTGTTCTGCTTCTCGGCGGCCTCCTCTTTGAGTTTCTTCTCCTCCTCGGCCAGCCGCTTCTGTTCCTCTTCCGCTTTCTTTGCCTCCTCTGCTGCGGCTTTTTCTGCTTCGGCTTTATTTTTTGCCTCTTCCTCAGCTTTCTTCTTTGCTTCCGCTTCCTCCTCCTGCTTTTCTTTTTCACTCAAATCATTCTGATATCGTTCAGCTGATTTGACTGTTACATCCAGCTCGGTGAGCGAGCTAAAGAACGTCAGATCAATGAAATTGCCTTCGCTGTCCTTTGCACTGTAGTCACCAGATGTGCTCTTATAATCTTCAACGAAGCCGCTGTCCTTCACCTTGTTGAGATAGTCCGTATATGCGGCATCATCTACATCACACAGCTTGATATTCACATAATCGGCATCGTCGGTCCACACGTACCCCTTCAGACTGTTTGGTTTCGGAGCCTTCGCCCCAACACCAGCGCTAGGCCAACTAATGGGCTTACAGAATGGATCATCGTCGGAAGACGAAGGGGAACTCGACGACGATGCTTCCTTCATACTGCCATGCGACTTGGAACCGCCAGCCGCACCGACTAGCGAGAGAGTCAGCGCTACCACGGTGACACCTGCGGCAACGACGGTGAGCATGCGACCATGTTCCCTACCCGGTTGTGTCTTCGTATAGGCCAGCGCACACAGCACCGCGGCGACCACCGCGAAGATAATGCCCACCACGACGGGAGGGTGCATGCCGAGAGACACGAATCCGAAAATGAGGAACACTGCGGACACAACTGCCGCGGCAATCGCCATCACAGAAGTTTTGCCCGTATTGGTGTCGGTCAGCATCGCGACGAACTTATTCTTCGTTCCCTGCGCCGGATTTCCGCCGTTGCCGGCAGCGGCCGGAACGGGCGCCTGGAACGTCTGCGTCGGCTGATTCTGGGCGTCGAATACGGGGGTCTGCTGCGGCGCAGACTGAACCGCACCTTGGACCATCAGCTGATCACCGAGGTCCTTGTAGAATTTCGCCACCGACTCCTGTGCTTTATCGCCTCCATCGATCGGTGCCGTCACCGTCACCTTGCTTGAACCCGCGGCATCCCCTTCTGCGACCTTCGCAGTGAATAATCCGTTGATTCCCGGCACACTGAACGTGACAGTGCGCTCATCTGCATTTCGGCTCACGACGTCCAGCACTGCGCTGAATTGAAGCATCTGTTCCATGGCGGCGTAGGTGCTCTCCACCGACGCCATATAGATTTGGTCTGCCATGATTCCCTTCCGTTGTTCGTATTGGTGATGTGCGGCGGTGAGGGTAGTTCCGCTCCCTCACCGCCTGCTATTTGATTTGCATCTACGCGAATGCCACGCTGCGCTATCTTTCCGTTTTCGCGTCCGTCGATTGCCCTGAATTCGTCTGCTGGCTTCCGTCGCCTGAGATGTCCTTCTCCAGCTCACGGGCCACTTCGTCAAATTCGCGTATACCTCGCAGAATCATGCTGGCTATCTGGGCAAACATGGCTGCATTCCTTTCTGACGAGGTGGTTCGAACGGCCGGTTGGACCGCCAAGCCCAGCGGGCTTGCATTCCTCGTCATCAAGGGGCATGTTTTTTTCGCGAATCCTTCCTCCATCTGCATGAATGCCCGAAATTTCAACGATTCCGACGAGTTGCTTCATCTGGAATCCATTTAATTCGCAACTCAATATGGTGTCAATGACGTATAATGTTATAAATTAGACGTTGAGTTGAAAGAAAACATGTCATGTATGGTATATCTCAATCTAATATGGAGATATGGCGGAGCCGTTTGCAGGAACTTATGGATGCCCACGAACTGACTCAAGCCGCATTCGTGAGCGAGCTGAACAAGCAATATCTCTCACGGTTCCATCAAAAAGACGTAAGCAGATGGCTCAATTCGGGCAATAAAACCTCCACCGGCACAATCGGATTCCCGAAATACGAAACGATGGCGATGATCGCCGACTTCTTCGGGGTCGATGTCGGCTATCTCACCGGCGAGACGGATGAGACGAGTTTCGATCTGGAACATGCCAGTGAATACTTGGGAATGAGCGGAGAGTCGGTCGCGGCGCTCCGGGGATGGATCATCGGAGAGGATGCGGATTCGCAAATGCGCAACTATCGATCCGAGACACTCAATGCGCTGTTCGAATCACCCAAATTCGCGAGCGTCGCTTCGAAACTGTTGACGCTGCATGAGATGTCGACACTCTGGAAGAGCAACCCGGAACGGTTCAACACGTTGATGGAATCGCTGGCCTCCGACAGTGATTTGCCTGACGACCTCACATTCCAGCTCATCATCGGCGCATTCTACGGAATGGCGAGCGAGTCCTTCTCGACACTGCTCAAAGACGCCTACCCCACCCCCACGGAGCAGGCAACTGCATAATCTGCGAATAAACCAGAACCCCTGCCACCATTGTTATGTCACATGACTGTCGCCGCGTTATTGACTCATACGATAGACTTCCTGCCATTACGCACGCAAGCGTTCACTGCCCCCACAGATTAAAATACAAGGAGAAAGGCAGATGCACCCATCTACACCGGAGAAACCATCGACAACACGCCCAATGCGTCGAGCCGACCGTGAAGTTCGCTCGTTCGAGGAGATAATTGACATCCTGCGCAACTGCACTGAAGTGCGTGTGGCCTATCAAGATGCGCAGGGACTCACCATCGTACCGGTCAATTTCGCCTTCGTCTACAACAACGATGATTCCTCCCATAACCTGCGTCTGCTCATGCATTCGGCGACGCAGGGGCGCAAGATCGAGGCGATTCACGCATCCGGCAACGCATTGCCGGTCGCATTCGAGATGGACTGCGACTCGTTGATCTATACCGGTCGCACACCATGCGCCACCTCGACGGCATACCGTTCGATCATCGGCACCGGAGTAGCGAGCCTGCTCAACGACGAGCACGAGAAGATCGACGCGCTGAAACTGCTGATGAAGCAACGCACGGACATGCACAACGTAGAGCTGCTGCCGCGTCAGGTGAGCAAGGTCGCGGTCTGGCAGATTATCTCGACCGAGTTCACCGCCAAGGCGCACCCGTTGCCATCTGACATGCGATAGGACTAATCGCACACGCTCATTCACCCACAACAGCACAAGGCCGCTCTGAGGTTGGCTAATCAACCAATGATTAGCCAACCTCAGAGCGGCCTTTATAAACAGCATCCCCTAGGAATCTAGCAGCTCAGCAGATTCCCCCAAAGATCCAACAGCACGCCCCTGCAATCTCACGAACCCTTTGGGGTTTGGAATGTGAAATTAAGCTTCGCCTCTGGATTTACACCCATGACGATGGAGGCATAGAACGACTTCGCCTGCTCTTCGAGCAGATCCCTGTTCGAATCGACATATTCCTGCTTCGTCTTCTCAGTGAGGATGTTATTGATCATGTCGAGGGAATCTATTTGTTGGGTACCGAAGCTTAGCGCGCCATTCTGCTCGACGATCATTCGGTATTCGGGATGGTCGTAGCCGATGAATTTGAATTCAGGAATTTCGACATCGAACGTGTTCTTGCCCGTTTCCTTAATGGAAACGTCCTTTCCTTCGAATCCAAGCTTCGCGTCGAACGTATATTGAATGAACCGCGCCCGCTCCGTACCGGGAATCTCCATATTGAAGAAATGGCTTTTGTTCTCCTGCGATATGATGCCCGTAATACCGAGCCGCAACAGTGCCACCTCTTTCGTCCGCTCCATGGAGCGAATTACCTGGGTATCAGAGGTACCCACCTTCTCCTTCAGGAACGCTGGCATCGTTCCCGGGAACAGCGAGTAGAACCCCAACATGAGGAGACATCCGACCACCATGCAGGACAACGCGGCAATAACAACACCGGCAATCTTCCATTTCTTCGAAATCGCCGGAATCGACCTCCCGGCATCATTGTTTCCATCCACCTCGCCGACAGCCTTTCTCTTGCATCACCTACCCTGAACTACTCTATCAGAGAAATTCATGTCGGGTCACATTAGCAGGAGATGTTGGATGAGACATCCTACACTCTTACAGAAGCACGATGCGTTCGCAAGAAGAGGGATGTCGCCGGGCATATTACTCGATTACTCCCCCCGATTCATGAACGCGGCCTTGACCAATTCCACGATCATCTCACGCATGTCCTTCGCATCGCCGGCCTTGGCCGACGCCTGCGCCACACCGCTCACCTTGCCGAGGAACCCTTCGCCGAACTGCTCCTGCATCAGATTCTGCACCCAGGTGACGTCGTTCACGCTGCGCTTGCCGCTGTACACCTGCTCGAAGGCTATGACGGCACCCTCACCGAGTGCGGCGATGATGCTCGCCGCCACAATCGCATTGAGCACACTGGCCGCGATGTTGACGCCCGGAATCGATTTCACCGCGCTGATTGCGGAATGCGCCACCACGCTTGCCGTGCCCACCTGCACGATGGAATCCAGGAACTGCTTCGACCCTTCATCCTTGTCTATGCCATACAGTCGCGCCAGGCCATGCAACTCGCCCAGTTCCAGCGGGGAGAGCACCAAGGAGTCGGCGATTGGAATCGGCACGGCGCCCACTGTGGCACCCGCCGCCACACAAGCGCCGATCAGACCTTGCGCGAGCACTCGTTTGCGGGTGAGTTTGAACGCCATGAGATCATGCGAGCCACCGCGCATCCCCTCCGGCATCGCCTTCATCGTCTCGTCTATGAGATCGGAGATTCCCTCGGGGCCGGCGAACGCGGTTTCGTCGATCACATAGGTCTGCGCCACCACAGGTATGATCGCGCGCAGGTTCCTCTCCATCCGCTGCCCCGCGAACGCCTGCCGCACCATCTGCACATTCAGCTCGCGGTCCGGTTTCGAATACGATTTCGTGATCACGGTGATGATCGGCACCGACCGCCACATCGACACGGCCGTGGACAGATTCCGTATTGTCTCCGGGAACAGCTTTGCCGCTGTCCCGTCCACGCAGAACCAGATCACGTCGATCTTGTTGTGCTCATGACCTTCCTTGGCGCTCGCCTTCGACCATTTGCGCACCGCATGCACCGCTCTGAGGCTTTTGATGGGAGACGGTTCGAACCCTATTGAATCGATGACCCGGAACGGCACCGTTGGGCTCTCATAGACGGCGAGCTCACTGGTGGTGCCCCGCGTGCCGAAGCTCGTTTTGGCCACAGTGTCCCCTATCACCGCGTTGATCAACGTCGACTTGCCCACACCCGAGTTGCCCAATACAAGTACGTTGCCTTTGATCGCATTCTCCGTGCTCAGCGTCGTGTTCGCCCGCACGTCGATCACATTGCCATTGTCGTATGCCATGACGCCATCATAGGCACGCACGAATGCGACGCCGTGAGCGCAAAGCACCTTCATGCCGACTCAGCAGCGAATGTCCACGATGTTCACCAGGGCTATACGTGTGCCATCCTCCATAACGATGACCCTGCGCATCTGGTCGAATCGCCGCACAGCCCCTTCCGCCGTCATATACTCGCCGGCATCTCTGCCGCCCTCCGGCTGGAAATAGGTGATGGATGCATAGGGATGCGATTCGAGTTGACCGATTACCTCAACAAGACGATCGTTGAGTGTCTCTCTTTCGTCATCGGCCAATGCAATGCGGGTGCAGGGCGTGCTGGACACCTCTCTCACGCGCTCGTCGTGCCCCTTCAACGCGGCGAACGGCATGAACTGCACCGCGCGTTCCAAGTTGCTCATATGCCGGTGCTTGGTGGATCGGTGATGTGGCAGGTCGATGATGTCGTCGTAGCGGTGCAGGTTCTCGAGCGTCATGCCGCATGGCCTCCGATCTGCTTGCTACGTTCCATACCGGTCGCCCCCTCATCGAGGTTCACGCCTTTGATCACCGATGCCGCGCCGAACCGGCTGCGCAGTGCGTTGACGGTGCGCTGCAGACTCAGTTCCTTGCGATCTGCCGTAGCCTGCTGCTGTGTTTGCGAGCCCTCCAGATCCTCGAACAGACTCGGCTGCTCGAAGGTCTGGGTCTCCCCCAGCATACGAACCCGGCCGGCTACAACCGTGAGGCGTCTGACATACAGCCGCGAATCCGCAATGCGTTCGAAAACATCCACCACCGCCTGTCGAATGGCAGTGGCCGATGACGTGAACCGCCCCAGATCACATGAGCCATGAACGCTTTTGGGCACTGGTCTCCCATAGTGATCCTTGCCTACGGGCCCGAGGTACCGGCCGTCCATAAGACTCTCCCTGTCGAATCCCACTGTCAGCACGACCTGGTCCGTCACCGCCCCCTTGGCAGCGAGATCCTGCGCCAAGCAGTCCGCCATCTCACTCGCTACGGTGTGGGCCTGTGTATGCGGATAGGGACGCGCAAGCACCTGACCTATGCTCAGGCTGGAATTCTCCGGCGTATATGCCTTAATATCGGCGATTGTGCATGGCTCCCAACCCCAAGCATGGTCGATGAGCGTTTCCGCATTCACGCCGAAGAACCTGTAGAGCAGATCCTCGTTGTAATATTCGCCGGCCCTTCCCAACGAACACCGTGCAATGTCTCCCATGGTCATGATTCCCTGCCGCTCCAATTTGCGGGCTATGCCACGGCCCACCCTCCAGAAATCGGTGAGAGGCCGGTGGGACCACAGCAGTTCGCGATACCTGCGTTCATCGAGTTCGGCAATGCGCACGCCGTCCTCATCCGCGGGGATGTGCTTAGCAACGATATCCATCGCCACTTTCGCCAAATACAGGTTCGCGCCGATGCCTGCCGTGGCCGTGATGCCCGTCTGCTCGAGAATGTCGGCCACGATGCGACGTGCCAGTTCATGGGCCGAGCACCCGAAATACTTGAGATATTTCGTGACATCGATGAACACCTCGTCCACCGAATACACGTGGATATCCTCTTTCGAGGCGTAGTTCAAATAGATGCCGTAGATTTTCGCACTGGTGTCCAAATAGTATGACATGCGCGGTTTGGCGGCAATATATTCAATGCCGAGCCGTGGATCAGCCTGCAGTTGCGCCGCGCTCACCGACGACCCCGCAAGCCTGTGCCCCGGCGCACGCAGACGCCGCTGCTCGTTGAGCACCCCGACACGCTCCTCCACTTCGAACAGTCTGGCGCGCGACCCCAACCCGAACGATTTCAGCGCCGGCGACACCGCAAGGCATATGGTCTTCGACGTACGGGACACATCCGCCACCACCAGATTGGCGTCAAGCGGATCCAGGCCCCTCGCCACGCATTCGGCGGATGCATAGAACGATTTGAGATCCACCGCCAAGTATGTTCGCTCTCCCATACCACAGATTATCGAACAAACGTTCGAATCTGTCAATCGGCAATAGGCGTCACACCAAAGGGGCGCGATGCATCAACGTCGGCGTCCGCGAGTCCAGCATGTGAATGGGCGCACCGTCACAATTCGCCGGAAATCCGCCATTTCCATAAAATCCGAGTTTGCCGGTGTAGCCGGGACTTGCTAGGGTTTATCTCGTAGCGAATCCCTTATTCCAGTTGTGGAAGGAGCTTCGGCTTGTCTGCAGAACTCGAAGAGATCCATGAGGAATGTGGCATTTTCGGCGTATGGGGACATCCCGATGCCGCACGCCTCACTTACTTCGGATTACACGCATTGCAACATCGTGGTCAGGAGGGTGCCGGCATAGTCTCCAACGACCACGGCCACCTGGTAGGGCACCGCGGGCTCGGATTGCTCACGCAGGTGTTCCAGGACGAAAAAGACATTCAACGACTTCAAGGCGATGCCGCAATCGGCCATGTGCGCTATGCGACGGCCGGCTCGGGCGGCATCGACAACATTCAGCCCTTCGTGTTCCGCTTCCATGACGGCGACATGGCGTTGTGCCATAACGGCAACCTCACGAACTGCTTCTCGCTGCGGCGTGCGCTCGAAGACGAAGGCGCCATTTTCCATTCGAACTCCGACACCGAGGTGCTCATGCACCTCATCCGCCGTTCCATGCGCAGCGGCATCACCGACAAGCTGCAGGAAGCGCTCAACACCGTGCACGGCGGCTTTGCGTACCTAATCATGACGGAACATGAGATGATCGGCGCACTCGATCCGAATGGGTTCCGCCCCCTCTCGCTGGGCCGCATGACGAACGGCGCGTACGTGCTCGCCTCCGAGACCTGTGCGCTTGACGTGGTGGGTGCGGAACGAATCCGAGACATTCAGCCCGGCGAGATGATCGTGATCGACGACAGCGGCTACCGCACGCAGACGTACACGAGCCGCACGCAGCTGTCAATCTGCTCGATGGAATACATCTACTTCGCCCGCCCCGACTCCGACATCTACGGCGTGAATGTGCACTCCGCAAGAAAACGCATGGGCGCCCGTCTCGCACAGGAGTCCCCAGTCGATGCCGACATGGTGATCGGCGTGCCGAATTCCTCGCTCTCCGCCGCCTCCGGCTACTCCGAGGAGGCCGGGTTGCCCAATGAGATGGGTCTGATCAAGAACCAATACGTCGCCCGCACATTCATTCAGCCCACGCAGGCATTGCGTGAGCAGGGCGTGCGTATGAAGCTTTCCGCAGTCAAGTCGGTGGTCAAGGGCAAGCGCATCGCCGTCATCGATGACTCCATTGTGCGTGGCACCACGTCGAAACGCATCGTGCAGCTGCTCAAGGAGGCGGGGGCGGCCGAAGTGCACATGCGCATCAGCTCGCCGCCGCTCAAGTACCCGTGCTTCTACGGCATCGACATCTCGACGACGCAGGAGCTCATCGCCGCGAAGAAATCGGTCGAGGAGATCCGCGAGTTCATCGGCGCGGATTCGCTCGCGTTCCTCTCCGTGGACGGCCTGATCGAGTCGATCGGCCTGCACGCCGACGCCCCGTACGGCGGCCTGTGCGTCGCGTACTTCAACGGCGACTACCCCACCGCGCTCGATGATTACGAGGAGGGCTTCCTCAACTCGCTCACCCCCGAAGACCGCGTGACATTGCCCGGCTACAACGGCAAGAAGACGATGTACGAGGGCACCGAGTACACGATGATGCAGAAGCCGTTCGGCGAGCATGCCTCCCAGGAACCCACCGAGTATCTCGTCCCCAATATCTAGTTCCCAGATTTTCCCGATACAGATTCATACAGATTCATCAATCGACTTGCCGATTTCGGCGAACAGAAAGGTCACAATGCCACAAGCATATGAAAACGCGGGTGTGAGCGTCGAAGCGGGCTACGAGGTGGTCAAGCGCATCAAATCACACGTCGCACGCACCAACCGACCGGGCGTGGTGAGCGGCATCGGCGGCTTCGGAGGCCTCTTCGACCTCGCCTCACTTGGCTACAACGAACCGGTGCTCATCTCCGGCACCGATGGTGTGGGCACGAAGCTCGTCATCGCCAAGCTCATGGACAAGCATGACACGATCGGCATCGACTGCGTGGCCATGTGCGTCAACGACGTCGTGGCGCAGGGAGCCCAGCCGCTGTTCTTCCTCGATTACATCGCCTGCGGCAAGAACGACCCGGCGGTGCTCGAACAGGTCGTCTCCGGCGTGGCCGACGGCTGCGTCCAGGCGGGCGCCGCGCTCATCGGCGGCGAGACCGCGGAGATGCCCGGCATGTACGACGAGGATGAGTACGATCTGGCCGGCTTCACCGTCGGCTGCGTGGAGCGATCGAAGATCGTGGACGGGTCGACGATTGAGGCGGGCGATGTGCTCATCGGGCTTCCTTCGACCGGCGTGCATTCCAATGGTTTCTCGCTGGTGCGCAAGGCACTGTTCGAGCAGGCCGGCTATACCGTGCATACGCGTCTTCCCGAGCTGGACGATCGGGAACTCGGCGATGTGCTGCTCACCCCCACGAAGATCTACGTGAAGGCGCTCATGCCACTGTTCGAGGCCAATCTCGTTCGCGGCGTCGCCCACATCACCGGCGGCGGCTTCATCGAGAACGTGCCTCGCATGCTGCCGGAGGGTCTGGCCGCCTCCATCGAGCTTGGCTCGTGGCCGGTGCCGCCGATCTTCGACGTGATCGAAAAAGCGGGCGATGTGGATCATATGGAGATGTACAACATCTTCAACATGGGCCTGGGCATGGTCGTGGCCATTCGCCCCGACCGTGTTGACGAGGCGATGAACCTTCTCGAGCATGCAGGTGAGAAGGCCTATCGCGTCGGCCATGTGATCGAACAGGTCAACGAACGCGTCGACCTGGCCTGAGACCAAACCCATACTGGCACAGTTTCCCCAAGGAAGTGAAAAGGAATATGAAGGTTCTTGTTATCGGTTCCGGCGCACGTGAGCATGCCATCGCCTACACACTGCTCAAGGGAGCAAGCGTCGAGGAGGTCACCGTCGCCCCCGGCAACCCGGGCATGGAGCTCGACGGCATCCGCACGCTCTCGCTCAACCCGTCGAATCAGGCCGCGCTCATCGATTTCGTGCGCAACAACGACTACGACTGGGTGTTCGTGGGTCCTGAGGTGCCACTCATCGAAGGCATTGTGGATGCGCTGGCCGCGGCCGGCATCAAGGCGTTCGGACCGAGCAAGGCGGCCGCGCAGATCGAGGGCTCGAAGGATTTCGCCAAGCGTCTGATGGAACGCCACAACATTCCCACGGCCGCATACCGCACCTTCGACGATCTTAGGAGCGCCACCGACTATGTGAACGAGCATGGTGCGCCGATCGTGGTCAAGGCCGATGGTCTGGCCGCCGGCAAGGGCGTCACGGTGGCGATGGACGTCGAAACGGCCTTGGATGCGTTGAACGACATTTTCGTGGACCACCGTTTCGGCTCCGCCGGCGCCCGTGTGGTGATTGAGGATTACCTGGAGGGACAGGAGTTCTCGCTCATGAGCTTCGTGAACGGCACCGAATTCTGGCCCATGCCGATCTCGCAGGACCACAAGCGCGCCTATGACAACGATGAAGGCCCGAACACCGGTGGCATGGGCGCCTACTCCCCTGTGCCCCAGATCGGCCAGGACGTGGTCGACGAGGCCCTTGAGACCATTGTCAAGCCAACCGTCGAAGCCATGGCCTCCGAAGGCACACCGTTCGTGGGCATTCTGTATGCGGGCCTGATCGCCACGGCCGACGGCCCGAAGGTGATCGAGTTCAACGCACGGTTCGGTGACCCGGAGACCGAGGTGATTCTCCCCCGTCTGCACAGCGATCTCGGGCAGGCCATTCAGGCCATGCTTGATGGCGAAGCGCCTGAGTTCACCTGGCTTGAGGAGGGCACGACGCTCGGCGTGGTGCTTGCCGCCGACGGCTACCCGACCAATGTGCTCAAGGGGGCCAAGGTACCGCAGTTCAAGACCGGTACCGACTCCCATGTGTTCTATGCCGGCGTGAAGCGCGAGGGCGACGATCTGGTTGCCGACTCCGGTCGCGTGCTGCTCGTCGAAGTGAGCGCAGACGACATTCCGAGCGCTCGGAAGAAGGTCTACGAAATTCTCGATAACGCCGACACCGCAGGCATGTTCTACCGCCATGATATCGGCGCCAAGGCTTTGCAGGCATAGCACGTGGATAGGCTATAACATTCCGGCAGACCGTTGCCGGCCAGTTCATTCTTGAAGGATTGGACTGACCGGCGACGGTCATTCATATCAATGATGTTCCGTATCGTTTTCAGCGCATTACAGAACGCATGCGAGTCGCTTCCGTCTCTCACTATGGTAGGAAAAGACAACCGATAGAGGAGCGGAACGCATATGGCAGGTATCAAGGACTGGTTCTACGCCATCGATGTAATCAGCGGCTGGTTCCCCGTCACCATATGGACACTGGTGGCGATCGGCATCGTCGTATTGCTCATATGCCAGAGGAAAGGCGAGTCGCGCAAGCGCTTCCTCAGGCAGCTCGGCATAGGGTTGCTCGCCGGAATCGTCGGTCTCGCCGCGACCTATGTGTGTTCGGATGTGCTCCTGCTGTTCGGGGTCTCGCTCGGCTGGCCGGTGATCATCGCAATCGGTGTGGGCGTGTTCCTGTTCGCATTCATGATCGCCGCCGCGGTGATGACCCATGGCTGGCTGCGCGTGCTCTCCATCGTCATGATCCCGGTCACGCTGCTCGCCACCGCGGTGCGTGCGAACGCAATCTATGGTGAATACCAGACGATGGGCAGTCTATTCGATTACTCGCCCTACCCGCACATCTCAACGCTGGATCTTTCGCTCAACACGATCTCGGTACGTGAATGGAACGAGCAGGCGGTGGCAAAGAGCCGCAACACCACGCAGATTCCCCAATCGGGCAAACTCGTGCATGTGGACATCCCGAATCCGAAATCCGGGTTCAAGGCGCGCGAGGCGCTCGTGTGGCTGCCACCGGCGGCCTTTGCCAAGCACCCGCCGAAATTGCCGGTCATGGTGATGTTCGCCGGCCAACCGGGCTCCCCCACGCGTTTCTTCACCGCAAGCAACGCAATCGAGGTGTTGGGCAGATTCGCCGCCGAGCACCATGGTCTCGCCCCGATTGTGGTCAGCCCCGACCAAAACACGGCTGCGACGCGCAACAGCCTGTGTGCGGACACCACGAAATGGGGCAAGGCCGAAACGTATCTTGCACAGGACGTACCCGATTGGATCAAAGCGAACCTGCCCGTCAACGACAAGGCATCACAGTGGACGATCGGAGGGTTCTCGCAGGGCGGCACATGCGCGACGCAGCTGGCGCCGAACCATCCGAACATCTACGGCAATGTGCTGGCAGTAGATGGTGAGGTCGCTCCGACCGAGGGCAGCGTAGACCATATGGTCGAGGCGTATTTCTCCGGGGATAAGGCGGCATATGAACGGCAGGTGCCGCAGAATGCGATTCGGAACAATGCGCCATCGAAACAGCTCATGATCCTTGGTGCGGGCGCACGCGACGGCGAATCCGTCGACAACATACGCAAGATCGGCGACACCGCCCGGGAAAACGGGTGGACGGTGTTCAGATTCGCAGTGAGCAACTGGGGCCACGACTGGCATGCCGTCAATGCCGTCTTCGCCGTGGCCCTGCCGTATTTATGTGAACGCATGGGATTGGGCAACGAGAATGTGCAGTTCCCGACCGATTCAGAAGTGAAGGAGATATCGTGAGCGCAACGGATTCGAATGACGGCGTCGCCAGCGGGCAGACGCAAGCGGCGGCAAAACCGCCGACCAGCCCCAAACCTCCCAAAGCGCCGAAGCGGTATGCGGCGCAACCGGTGAGCAACCAGCTGCTGAACGACATCCGGCGTTGGATCCACGAGCAGAGCTTCGCCCTGTGGGTCACCTTCGGCTTCATCATGATCAATGTGTGCTGGTGGGCATGGTACAACATCGAGCACCACAAGATGCCACGCCATGCGCTCACCACGAGTCTGCACGAGTTCAATGTGGGGCATCTCATCGCCTCGCTGTTCCTCACCGGTTCGGTGTTCCAGATGATCGTGGATGCGCTGCTGATCCTGTTGGTGCTGTGCTTGGCGGAACCCTATCTCGGCAAGTCCCGCACAGCCGCCATCAGTCTGGTGAGCGCCGCATCCGGCACACTCGTAGGCCTGATCATCTGTTCGGCGATCAGCGCGATGCTCGGCGAACGTGCGGAGGTGCTGAACATCAGCTTCACGCTCTCCCCCGTCGTGCTGGTGATCGGCGCGCTCATGGCGGCGACGGCGTTCTCATACCAATTGTGGCGCAGACGCATACGCATCATCGGCTACACGGCCATCATGGTCGTGGTGCTCTACGGCGGCAATCCCGGCGATTATTGCGTGCTGTTCGCCGCGATCATCGGGCAGATCATAGGCCGTGCGATTGCCGGCAAGCCAATCGAAGCCGAGCAGTGGCATTGGCAGTACAGTTCGTCGCAGGAGATTCGCCGCATCTTCGGCGCGATCGGCGTGGTGCTCGCCTTGGGACCCATGGTGGCGACTTCGTCGCGATCCCATGCCGGCCCTCTCGTGTCGGTGGCACTGGTGCTCAGCCCCGAATCGGTGAACACCGGGGTGTTGGCGGCCTGCATGCACGGCCATGTGGTCGACGGCTGCCTCCAACAGTATTCGCTCATGCGTGCCAGCCAACCGGGGGACGTGGTGCGATCGGTGCTGCCGCTGCTGGTGATGCTCGCCCTGGCATGGGGCATGTGGCTGGGACGGCGCACCGCCGCGATCAGCAGCATCGTGTTCTATGCGGCGAGCGCGTTCTTCGCCATCTCCTACTACCTGTTGCCGTATTCGTTGGATGATCAGCTGCATATCACCATGGGCAACATACCGCGCATGATTCTCGTCAATGCGCTTATACCGCTCATATACGCGATTGCCGTGATCATAGAGCTCCCGCATTTCTCCATTCGCACGAAACCGCGGACGCTTCGCCGCTGTGTGGCTGCCATTGTGATCGCCTTCGTCGTATGTTCGGCCATCTACCTGCTGTTCGCCTGTTTGCGACCTCAGGATTTCACGCCGCATCCGAATGTGGGCATGGTGCTACGCGAGTGGCCTGCAAGGTTCCTGCCGATCGGGTATCTGACGGATTCGAGCATCTCGTTCATCGCCGTCACCCCGTTGGCTTCGCTTGTTCTGCAGGGCGTGGGCATTGTGTTCTGGATCGTGCTCGTCGTGGTCTCCTTCGCGTGGCTCAACGCGTCAATCGACTATGACCACAAGGCCCATGCGCTGGCCGAGGAACTGGTGGAAGACGGCGGCGAGTCCATGAGCTTCATGACGACGTGGGAGGGCAACGAATACTGGCTGTCGCCCAGCAAAAGGTCCGCTGTCGCCTACCGTGTGCTCAACCACATCGCATTGACCACCACCGGACCGTTCGGCGACCCGGATGAATGGATGAGCGATATGGACGAGTTCGCCCGCTACTGCTCCGACCATTCATGGTCCCCGGTGTTCTACGCCATCCACGAGGAGGCCAAGGATCACCTGCAGCAGCTCGGATGGCACTCCATTGTGGTGGGAGACGAGATGCTCATTGACCCGCAAAGCTGGAAGACCACCGGCAAGAAGTGGCAGGACATTCGCACGGCCATCAACAAAGCGAAGCGTGAGGGCATTGTCGATGAGATGAGCACCTACGATGAGGCGCCCCATGAGGTGCAGGTGCAGATCGAGGAGATTTCCGAGCAGTGGAGCGAAGGCAAGGCGCTGCCTGAGATGAAGTTCACGCTCGGCGGCGTGGAGGAGCTCAAGGACCCGCGCGTTCAGGTGCTCTATGCCATAGATTCCGACGGCATAGTGCAGGCGGTCACCAGCTGGCTGCCCACATTCAACAACGGGCGCGTGATCGGCTGGACGCTGGACTTCATGCGCTACCGTTCCGGAAGCTACAACGGCATCATGGAGTTCCTCATCGCACGCATGGCCCAGCGCATGCATGACCAGGGTGTGGCCGATCCGAGCAACCAGGTGCAGTTCGTGAGCCTGTCGGCGGCACCGCTTACGGGACTCAAGAACTTCACCGACGCGAAGAGCGACGACAGCTCGAATGTCGATGGCACCACGATGCTCCAGCATTCGCTCGCGCTTGTGGCGGATCTGCTCGAACCGGCCTATGGGTTCAAGTCGCTCTACAACTTCAAGAAGAAGTTCCAGCCGATCGAGCGTCCGGTCTACATCAGCTACTCGGATTCCGCATTGCTTGCCAATCTGGGCATTGCAATCATCCGCGCCTACCTGCCCGCCCTGACGTTCAGGGATGCCCTGGGCATGCTTTCGAGCTTCAAACCGGCCAAGCCGAAGGATGACGGGAAGGCAACGGGCCATGGGCAGCCTGCAGGCAGCCCACGCGATGCTGCACACGAGTCCGAGGTACATGACGCCAAAGGTGGCAAGCCGGTGGACGACCAAGCTGGCGAACCACGGTAAACCATCAGTGTTCTGCGTAAAAGGGGACAAATACATGCATGTATTTGTCCCCTTTTACGCAGAACACGCGTGAGCTGGCGCTAAAGTCTGCCGTGAAGTGTCAGGCTGCACAGTCACCGCGTGCGGCACGGCAGTCCGCGCACAGGCCGAACACCTCGAGCGTATGCGACTCGATGGTGAAGTCATGTTGCTGAGCCACGGACTGCAGCCACGCCTCGCTCGGAGGATCGATCTCCACCGTTCTGCCACACGACACGCACATGAGGTGATGGTGATGGCCGCCGGCGTTGCACAGTCTGAACAGCTGCTGCCCATTGAGCCGCACGGTGTCCACCTGCTTGGCGTCGGCCATCGTCCCCAGCTGGCGGTACACGGTGGCGAGTGCAATATGCTCGCCGGCGTCCTCGAGCCGCGCATGCAGCTGCTGTGCGGAGATGAAGTCGTCCGCACCCTGCAACGCCTCCCGAATGACGTCCTTCTGCCGTGTATTGCGCTCGCCCATGTTCCTCACCTTGCGAATCCGTGAATCTGTACCAGACTGTTCAACAATCCCAGCAGCCTGTCTGTTCCAATGACTGCGCTGCATCCCGGGGATTCTCGCACAGCACGGTGATGTGCCCCATCTTGCGGTTGAACTTGGCCTCGGCCTTGCCGTAGTCGTGCACATGCCATTCGGGATGCATCGGCTCCACGGCCTGCGTGGGTGCGATATGCTGGCCGAGCACGTTCACCATGACCGCGGGGCTGAGCAGACGCGGTGTGGGCAGATTCCAGCCGGCGATGCCGAGCACATGCATGTCGAATTGGTCGAAATCGCAGGCTTCGATCGTGTAATGACCGGAATTGTGTGGGCGCGGTGCGAGCTCGTTGACGATCACGGTGCCGTCCGCCTTGACGAACAGTTCGATGGCGAGCGTGCCCGCCAATTTGAAGCCGCGCGCGAGCTCGAGCGCCAGTTCATGCGCGGTGCGCGCCACCTGTTCGTCCACGTCCGCCGGGGCAAGCGTGAGATGCAGGATGTTGTCGCGGTGAATGTTGCGCACGATCGGAAACGTCTGGTAATCATCGCCGTTGCCGCTCACCAGAATGGAGGCCTCGAACGCGAAATCGACGAACCCCTCGAGTATCGCCTGCGGGAAGCCCTCATCAGGCCAGACCTCGGCCAGATCGTCCGGTGTGCGCAACACGATCTGCCCATGGCCGTCATAACCGCCTTCACAGGTCTTGAGCACGGCCGGGTAGCCGATCTCGGCGAGCGCCGCGTCGAGCTCTGCGCGTGAGCCCACCGGTCGCCATGGTGCCGTGGCGATGCCATGGTCATTGATGAACGTCTTCTCGGCGATGCGGTTCTGTGTCACGCGCAGCAGGTCGGTGCCCTGCGGAATCGCCACAATGTCGCGGACCGCATCCAATGCGTCGGCATCCACGTTCTCGAACTCGTAGGTGAGCACGTCGCTGCGTTCGGCGAGCTCGTGAATCGCATCCTGGTCGTCGTAGTCGGCGACAATCTGGAAGTCGGCAACCTGCGCGGTGGGGCAATCGGGTGTCGGGTCAAGCGTGCCGATGCGGAAGCCCATGTATTTCGCGGCAAGCGCCATCATGCGGCCGAGCTGGCCTCCGCCGACGATGCCGATGGTCGCCCCCGGCAGCAGACGCGTGATCTGGCCGCCGGTTTCGTCAGATAAGCTCGGCATTGGACTGCTCCACCTTCTCCTTGAGTTCGTCGCGGTATGCCTGCAGTGCGTCCGCCAGACGCTCGTCGTTCATGCTCAGCATGCTTACGGCGAGCAGACCCGCGTTCGTGGCGCCCGAATTGCCCACGGCCGTCGTGGCCACCGGAATGCCGCCCGGCATCTGCACGATGGAGAGCAGCGAATCCCAGCCGGAGAGCGCGTGGGAGCGCACCGGCACACCGATGACCGGCAATGTGGTCTGTGCGGCCACCATACCGGGCAGATGGGCGGCTCCACCGGCACCGGCGATGATGATCTTGAGCCCGTTGGCGCGAGCATTGTGCGCGAATTCACCCATGAGTTCGGGGGTGCGGTGTGCGGAGACCACTTGCTTCATGTACGGGACCTCAAAGCGGTCGAGCATCTCACAGGCGTACCTCATGGTCTCCCAATCGCTCGCCGAGCCCATAATCACTGCCACTTGCGGCTTGTTTGCGGTCATATTACCTCCAGCGCATGTGCGCCCGCACCCGATCCGTGTGGGAGGCGCGCGGCTCACCCTGACTTGTTCACTGTACGCCAAAGGTGTGTCGCGGCTTGCGCGAGCACTCCTTTTGCGGCATTATCTGGCATGATTGATGCCTTATAGCTCTCACACTATAATATGTGCATGAAGTTGACCATATGCGACGCGAATGTTGGAATGCCCGCATATTCTTGCGAACGCCTGCCCGGCGGAATAGAGAGGGATCACTAATCTCATGACACACGACCTTCTGTCTCAAGTGCTGTCGCCTTCCGACGTGAAGCTGCTGGATCCCACGCAGCTCGATGCCCTGTGCGCGCAGATCCGTGAGACGCTTGTCGAATACGGCAAGAGGTACGGCGGCCATATCGGTTCCAATCTTGGTCTGGTCGAGGCGTGCGTGGCATTGCATGTCGTGTTCGAATCGCCGCTCGACAAGATCGTGTTCGACGTGTCGCACCAAAGCTACGTGCACAAGATGCTCACGGGGCGCGCCGAGGCGTTCCGCAGGGCCGAGCTGTTCGGCACGGTGACCGGTTTCACGAACCCAGGGGAAAGCGAGCACGACCATTTCGTGCTCGGGCACACCGGCACGTCGATCTCGCTGGCATGCGGCATGGCGAAGGAACGTGACATGGTACGGGCTGCGGGGGGCACGGCGCAGACGAACAATGTGATCGCGGTGATCGGCGACGGCGCCCTCAGCTCGGCGATTGCGTTTGAGGGGCTCAACAACGCCGCCGAGCAAGGCGGCAATATGATCATTCTCGTCAACGACAACGAGATGTCGATTGCCGAGAACCATGGTGGCATGTATGCGACGCTGGCCGCAATGCGTGAGTCGCACGGCAGGGGCGAACGCAATCTGTTCCGCGACTTCGGACTCGACTACCGCTATGTGGAGCACGGCAACGATGTGCATGAGCTGATTCGTGCCTTCGAGGAGGTGCACGGCATCGACCATCCGGTGGTCGTGCACATTCACACAACGAAGGGGTTGGGGCTCGACGCCGAGGATGCCGCACAAGGCGTGTGCGAAGGCCGCTGTGAGGCGAACCATTGGCAGAATCCGCTCTCACGGGCAGATTCTTCGCTTGGCGCCCGCAAATACTATGGCGGTCTTGCCATGGCGTCGCTGGAACGCCGTTTCGCCACCGAACCGGGGCTGGTGGTCATCTCGCCTGCCACGCCCGGTTCCAACGGCATCACGCAGGACTTCCGTGAGCGCGCCGGCGCACATTATGTGGATACCGGCATCACCGAGGAACATGCCGTGGCTTTTGCCTCTGGCATCGCCAAGGCCGGTGGCAGACCCGTCGTGGCCACCTCCGCCACGTTCTTCCAGCGCACCTTCGACCAATTGCAGCAGGAGCTCGCCCTCAACGACACCCCGGTGACGCTCCTTTCCTTCGGCGCGGGTCTCTCCGACGCCGACAACACGCATTCGGGCGCCTTCGACATCGCGATGTTCGGCAACATTCCGGGGCTGACCTGCCTGGCTCCCACTTCGCGCCGCATGTTCCTCGACATGCTCGGCTGGTCGACGTCAGCACGCAACACGCATCCGGTGGTGATCCGCGTGCCGGGCGACACGATTCTCAAGGATGAGCGTGCCGGCGAACTCGACCCGGAGGCATCGCTCGCCCCGCAGAAGACCGATCTGCTCAAACCCTGGTTCGGCTATGACGTGGTCTCGGACGGCACCGACGTCGCCGTGCTCGGCCTGGGCAATGCGTTCGCGACCGCACATGCCGTGGTCGAACGGCTTGCAGACTCCTCCCCTGCCATCGCCGCCACGCTGATCAACCCGTTGCAGTTCTCATCGCTTGACGAGCAGACGCTGCGCTCGCTCGCCGAGGATCACCGCGTGGTGGTCACGCTCGAAGACGGCCAGCTCGAGGGTGGCTGGGGTGAGAAGATCACGGCGTTCTACGCGAACATGATGCCGGATTGCACCATGCGCGTGCTCAATTTCGGCGCCGACAAGGAGTTCACCGACCGCACGCCGCTCGCCGAGCTCAACAGCCGCTATGGCATGACCGTCGAGTCGATCTGCTCGCGCATCCACGGACTGCTCGACTAACGCCCCATACATACGAAAATGCGAGGATTCCATGGAATCCTCGCTTGAAGTGACCCCGGACGGGCTCGAACCGTCGACCTTGAGATTAGAAGTCACATGCTCTATCCAGCTGAGCTACGGGGCCAAACCGTACCTAGTATAGCCATAGGGCTGCACAGCGCACGCCGGTCGCTCTAGGCACGGCGGCGAATCTGCTTGGCGGCGAGCATCGCGAAGTTGCCGCCCACCGCCACGAGCATGCCGCACAGCACTCCGACCTCCCGTTTCGCAACAGCACCATCATCACGCCACCATCCGCATACTATTCGAGAATGCAGCTCAGACCGAACAGCACAAGTACGAACAGCGCACAGAAGCTCGTGTACTCCTTGAGGTACTTGCCTTTTTGGTTGGGATACATCTTCGTGAAGTGCTTGTAGGTGACGAGCGAAGCCATCGAGGCGATGAGCGTGCCCAAGCCGCCGAGGTTCGTGCCGATGATGAGTGGCACGTAGGCGTTCGAGAAGCCGGCGAGCAGCAGCGAGGTCGGCACGTTGGAGATCACCTGGCTGAACAGGATCGAGACGCCGAGCGGGTGCACGCCCACGCACTGTTGCGCGAGCTGGGCGAATTCGGGCACACGCCTCATGTTGCCGATGAAAATGAAGAACATGATGAACGTGAGCGGCAGGCCCCAGTCCGCGTGGCGGAACGAGCGGCGGTCGCACACCATCATGACGGCGAACACGACCACGCACATGACCCAGAGCGGAATGAGGTCGCCCACGGCGAGCACGCAGACGATGAACGTGATGGCGTAGACAATCACACGCCAGCCGCCATAACCGGCGCCATAGCCGGTAACGTGGATCTCGTCGGGCTGCGGTTTCGTGGAATCCGGCGCAAGCACGCCATGCTCGATCGATTTGGAGTCCATGCCGCTGATGCCCTCGAGCCTGCGCCCGCGGAACACAATGCAGGTGATGGCAATGAGCATCGCCGCCGAGACCGCCGTATAGGGCCCCATCACCGCCAGGAAATGCCCGGTGGACATGCCGGTGAGCGCCTTGAAGTAGAGGTTGTGGGCATTGCCGATCGGCGTGAGCATGCTGCCCGTGTTCGCCCCGATCGTCATCAATGTGCACACGAGAATCGCGCGGTCCTCCATCTTCGCCATCTTGAGCACGGCGAGTGCGAACGGCACGAATGTGAGCAATGCGACATCGTTCGTGATGAGCATGGACGAGAAGAACGTGAGCGAGATGAACGTGAGCACGAGTCCGCGTGCGGTATCCACGTGTTCGAGCAGCTTCGCGCCGATGATGCGGAACACGCCCACGCGCTGCAGCCCGCATACGACGAGCATGAGGCAGATCAGCTGCGCAATGGTGCTCACATGCACGTATTCGCGATAGTGCCAGTCTGGGGGAACAATGAAACAGGAAATCAATGCGAGCAGCGTAGCCACTATGAGAATGGTTTCGCCACGCAGGAATGCACCCACACGATGTCGCATTCACTCCTCCACACTCTGTCGAAAACGTTACTATCCTACACGAAATACCGGTGCCACATGGGATTTCGTGCACGGTTTTCCCGACCAAATACGTGTGGATGACGCCATTTGCACTTGCAAACATTGCCGTTCGTTGCCGACCGTTTTGCCCAAAAAAGTTTTCCACAGAGTCAAAACGGTCATGGCCGGCACCGGCTCGGTCCGATGCATCGACTCAGCCGGCCGCGGAGCCGAAGATCTGCGACTGCAGGTCCTTGCGCTCGCGCTCGACCTCGGTGATCGCGCCGAACAACCGGATCTGGTCATGCGTGTTCGTCGCACGACTCGCCTGCTGGCGCAGGATGCCGATTCTTCGCATGTAACCTGTGTCGATGAGACTGGCGGTGAGCTGGTTGGCATATTGCCTCTGCTCCGCGCTTGCCTCGGGCATCGGCTGGGCGGACTGGCTGCCCGGCTCCTGTTGGCCTGTCTGGGCCGCATTGCCGTTCGCCATGTTCTGGGGCAATGGCAGATTCATCACGGCCAGCTCGGTGATGACCGGTGCCAGCAGCGGGCCTCCCGCCTTGGTGAGCGCATGGAGCCACTGCCCGGGCGACGTGCCGGGTTCCGGAAGGCCACCGGCGGCCTCCACCGCCTCGAACATCGTCTGGAACACCGGCGTGGAGAAGCAATGCACGGTGAGGGCCTTGAACAGCTCGGCGTTGACGGCGCGCGGAATCTGCACCAGCGTGGCCATGAACTGCATCTCGGTGATGAACACGTTGTCGTCGATGCGGTGGAAATGCTGGGATCTCGCATTGCCACGCTCGATTTCACGCATACGCGCCTCGTTCATTGGGGGCTGTTCACGTTCGCGTTCATAGTTGCGGTCGTAACCGCGTTGGCGTGACGCATAGGCGTCCTCATTCGGCACATGCTGCGCACGTCGTGCGGATTGCACCTCACGCTGCAGGATCGTCAGATCGATGCCGATCCTGCGGGCGGCCTTGCGCGTGTAGAGGTCGAGCAGGCTCTTGTCTTTGATGCGCGCGATCAGGGGCGCCACCGCCTTGACGGCACCCATCTGGCCGGTGCCGTATTGGGTGTCGAACTTGCCTATGGCTACGTCGATCACGAAGTCGTACAACGGCCGGGCGTTGACCACGAGGGCGCGCAAGGCGTCGTCGCCGCGCTCGATGCGCAGGTCGCAGGGGTCGAGGTTGTTGTCTGCCACGGCCACGAAGGTCTGTGTCTGGAACGAGGAATCAAGGCCGAAGGCGTGTAATGCTGCCTTTTGGCCGGCCGCGTCGCCGTCGAAGGTGAATACGATGCGCGAGCTCAGCGGTTCGCCTTCCACCCTGAGCGGACCGGTGAGCTGCACGCCGCCAAGCGAATCGTCGGAGATGAGACGGCGCACGATCTTCGCATGCTCCTCGCCGAAGGCGGTGCCGCAGGTGGCCACGGCGGTGTCCACGCCTGCCAGATGCATCGCCATCACATCGGTGTACCCTTCGACGATCACGACCTGACGTTTCTTCACGATCTGCGGCTTGGCCAGGTCGATGCCGTAGAGCACCTGGTTCTTGTGGTAGAGCTGGGTGTCGGGCGTGTTGATGTATTTCGCGGCGATCGAATCGTCGTCGTAGAGCTTGCGGGCGCCGAACCCGAGGGTACGGCCCGTCGAGTCGCGAATGGGCCATGTGGCTCGTCCGCGGAAGTAATCGTATATGCCCCGGGCTCCTTGGCGCGCGAGCCCGGCGTCGAGCATCTCCTGCTGGGTGAAGCCCTTGTCGGCCAGATGACGCACCAGGTTGTCCCAGCCCTGCGGCGCATACCCACAGCCGAACCGCGCGCAGTCCTGCTGCGAGAAATTGCGGCCGGCGAGCAGCTTGCGGGCGGGCAGCGCCTCCTCGGTGAGAATCTGGCTCACGAAGAACTTCTGGGCCTCCTCGTTCGCCTCAAGAAGACGTGCGCGCTTGGTGCCCCTATGCGAGTCGTTCGCACCGCCGGCGTTCTCGTAATGCAGCTCGATATGGTACTTGTCGGCAAGCAGTTCCACCGCCTCGCGGAAGTCTATGTTCTCCTGCTCCTGCACGAACCTGAACACATCACCGCCACGACCGCAGCCGAAGCAATGCCATGAGCCGACCGACGGACGGACGTTGAAGCTCGGCGTGCGCTCGTCGTGGAACGGGCACAGGCCCACATAGGCGCCCACACCCGAGGGCTTGAGCGCCACCGTGGCGGAGACGATGTCGTACAGATCCGCCGCGTTGCGTACGCGCTCAATGTCTTCCTTCTTAATCATCCCGGCCATGTGGCATAGCATATCAGGCAGGCGAAGGATTCCCCAGCGTCATCGGCGTATTTTCCGCAGAATCTGCGCGCCTTCGCGGCGATTCATGCAATGGCGGTGTACGGGCACATCACAGCAGCGTGCTCTGGTCGAGCTTGCCCAGGTCCGTCTCGTCGAGCACTTCGAACGCATTCGCATACAATCGCGGCACACGGTTGCGCAAACAGGTGAAGATCTCATAGCTGATCGTATCGGCCGCCCGCGCCCAGTCGTCGGCGGTCGGCTCAAGATAGTCCTCGCCGCGCCCTGGCCCGAACAGCTCCACCGTATCGCCTATATGCACACCCATGTTCTCGGCGTCGCCATGCAGGTCAAGTATGAACTGGTCCATGCATACGCGGCCGCTCACATGGAATATGCGCGCACCATCGCGCGTCATCACCCGCACCGGCGCGCCCGGCTTGTTCACGTGCTTCGAACCGGCCTCGTTAAATCCCGAGGCGGAACGGTGAATGCCATCCGCATAGCCCACCGGCACAATCGCCGCGCTCGTGGGCTCATCGGTCACATACACGCGCCCATAGGACAGCCCCTCACCGGCGCCCACGTTCTTCACGGAGCTCAGTTGCGCCTGCAACGTCATCGCCGGCCTGAGCTCGTACTTCGACGGCGTGCCCATTGCCGGATCCGCCTCATAGCCATACAACGCTACGCCCGGTCGCACCAGGTCGTAATGGATCTCGGGGCGGCTCAGTGTGGCAGCCGTGTTGGCGAGATGCCGGATTCGCGGTTCGATCCCGCGTGCATGCAGGCGCGAGGTGAACTCCTCGAATACCCGAATCTGTTCGTCGGTTTTCTCAACGAACTCGCCGACGGCAGGGGCATCCGCCACCGCCAGATGGCTCCATTGGCCCACGATCTCAAACACCCCTTCGTCGACCAGCGGCAGCAGCAAGTCGATGGCGGAGTCGATCTGGGCCAATGTGAACCCGTTGCGCCCGAAGCCGGTGTCCACCTTGATGTGCACGCGCGCTGGCTTGCCAACGGCTCGCGCGGCCTCAGCAATCTTCTGAATCGCAGTCAGGGTGGCCACCGAAAGGTCCACATCGGCTGCAATGAGGTCATCGTAGGGAGCATGCAGCGGATTGTTCACCCACGTGAGCACGCGGGCCCGATCAACGCCAATGCCGGCATTGCGCAATGCGAGCGCCTCGCGGGCCTGCGCCACGCCGAGCCACGTGGCGCCGCCGGCGAGCGCAGCCAAAGCGGAGGGGACCAGACCGTGCCCATACGCATCGGCCTTCACCACTCCCATCACCTCGGTGGGACCGCCCTCGCGATTGGTGATATCGACCAAGTGGCGCATGTTGTCTCGCAACGCGGCGAGATCGACGATCACCTGCGCAGGGTATTCACGCAGCGCCTGATTATAGTTGCGCTCGCCCTGTTCGGAGGAAAACTGCCATTCTTCAAGTGCACTCACGCTCATGCACACCATTGTGGCCTGTTCGTATGACGAGTGCGTAAGCGGGTATGCGTGGGACGTGGACTCGCACCCCACGGGCCCATTGGCTCACCACTCGTGGCGTTGGTAGGCGATGCGCGTCGTGTCTTCGGTGCGGTCGATGAGCTGGATCAGGCCGCAACGGGCGAATCCGCAGCTTTCGAGCACATGCTGCATGGCCTTGTTGTTGGGGTGTGTGTCCACGCGCACATTGCCATAGTGTTTGAGGCACCATTCGATGCAGTCGCGTGCAGCATGGCGCACCAGGCCCGACGAGGCGATGCGATGGATCGTCACATAGGAGTCGTTGTCGAGCCACGCACCTTCGATCTTCGCATAGGTCGGGTCCAGCCCCGGGCACAGCGCGAACTGTGCGAGAATGCGTTCCTTGCCGCCCAAAGTATCTGCCAGCAGGATCGCCCGGTGCTCGCGAATGTCTTCCTTCACCGTCTGCGGCTTCGGGAACGCGTTCCCCCACTGCGTCGGATTCCCATTGCGCGCCATGAGTTCGCGGGCATGCGCGTAGATGCGCTCCATCTGAGGGTAGTCCTTCATGGTCGCGTGGCGAAAACGCCTGTTCGTGGCGTCCTGCATACCGTTTCTCCTCTCATTCGCGAATTCCTGCACAGCCTGTATGGCATTCCGGCTCACACAATATATGCGCCGCCTGCTATATGACGGCGCATATGAACATTCCCGGGAAGACTCAGACCACCTTGCGCTCGAACGGATCGGAGCTGATGCCTTGGGCCAGAATGTCCTTCGCCCATTCCTTCGCCGTGAACAGGCTGTGGTCGCGGTAGTTGCCGCAGCTTTCGATGGTTGTGGCGGGAACGTCGTCCCACGTGGCTTCGTTCGCGATGAACTCGAGCGATTCCTTGAGCGCCTTGGCGACGTCCTCGGTGGAATGCTCCCCCCACGTGAGCAGATGGAATCCGGTGCGGCAGCCGAATGGGGAGCAGTCGATGTAGCCGGGAATGCGCTCGCGCAGCAGCACTGCAATCGTATGTTCAATCGTATGCAGCCCACCCGTCGGAATCGCGTTCTCGTTCGGCTGCACCAAGCGCAGGTCGTAGTTCGAGATCACATCGCCGTTCGGGCCGGTCTCCGTATCGATGTAGCGCACATACGGCGCCTTCACCTTCGTATGGTCGAGCTGGAAGCTTTCGACCACCGGCTTGCTCTGCGTATTCGGTTCGTCTGCCATGACCGCCCTTTCCGTTGTAACAGTGCGTCCCACTCAGTGTAGCGCCGGCACCCGCCGTCGCTTCCAGCACCTGCCCGCACATCTTTACTAGGCAATCTTTTTTTGTTTATCTAATTATTCACTTCAGGCTGACCTGGTCAACAGATTGCCTACTATTGTCCTCAACACACCGCGGTTGCCACAAGCTCTTCACCGCGGGGCACATGCGCGTGACCGCAGATAGCACGGATGAGCCTGTGAATCCAGACCACTGCCGCTCTGCCGCGGCATGCCACCTATACATATCCGTTTCATCTCGCAAAGAACAGCACACCCATGGCAACCAATGTTCAGGATTCCGACGTCCGTCCCGTCCCAACCGTTACATCAGCACACCGGGAGTGGCCAAAGAGGTCCGCAAGTACATCGAGGACTATGACCACCCCGTCATCATCACCGGCGTCAAATCCGCCGACGCGTTCCTCGACTATACGGGAGAAGACGAGTTCTTCGCACCCGTTCTGCGCTACGACGGTTCGTCGAGCGAACGCAACGCACGCGAACTCGCCGAACAGGCGAAGGCGCTCGACGCGGACGCAATCATTGCCATCGGCGCCGGCAAACTGTCGGACACTGCAAAGAACGTGGCCGAGATGATGGACGTCGACCTGATCATCGTCCCCACGCTGGCCTGCGCCTGCGCCGCCTACTCGCCATACTCGGTGGACTATGACGACGAACACCGCTTCCTCGGCGTGCCCGTGCACCCGAGGAACAGCGTCGCATTGCTCGTCGATTCAGCCATGATCGCCCAGACGCCTCCGGAGAAATTCATTGGCGGCATTGGCGACACGATTGCGAAATTCTACGAGTCCGACCCTGTGTTCGCCCAAGCTGACGACCTGACCGTATTCGACCAGTTGTCGCGGCAGAGCGCGCGTCTTGTGCGCGACACACTGCTGAGCGAAAGCGAGCCTGCGCTTGACGCGTTGAACCAAGGCGCATACGACGACCCGCATGTACGCACACTGATCGACACGATCATCGGCATCGCCGGCACCGTAGGCGGCTTCGGCGGCGTGCGGGCCCGCGAATCCGGCGCCCACACCGTGCACGACGGGCTGACCCGCATCCCCGGCTCCGCGGAGACGATGCATGGCGAGAAAGTGGCCTACGGCGTGCTCGTGCAGCTCATCACCGAAGGCAAGGAAGACGAGGCGCGCGATCTACTGCCCTTCTACAACAAGATCGGGCTTCCCCACTCCTGGAAGCAGATGAACCTGCCATTCACCGACGAGAATCTCAAGACGGTGGCCGATTTCGCCGCAGATCCAGGCTCCCCGTTCCACGCGGCCGTCCCCGACGTGACCGCCGACCAGATCATCGATGCGATGCGCACCGTCGAAGCATTCTGATCCATACACCCTGCGTGGGCGCATTCCACCCGAAACGGCGAAATGCGCCCACGGCTCTATTCGCCATAAACCCGCGACATCCCAAACCGAGCGAATATGCTTGAAGTATGACATTCTTGATTATTTTCCTCGTGGCACTGGCGGTCAGCGCAGTGGGTTTTCACCGCTACATCTGGTTCATCTCGATAGGCTACGGCTTCTCCATCGCGGCCATTGGCACCGCGCTGCTCATCATGTTCGGCGTGCGGCATGAGCTGACGGCCGTGACCGCCATCATGGCCGCATTGCTGGTCGTGTACGGACTACGGCTCGGCGGCTATCTGCTCGCACGCGAATACCGCAGCTCCTCCTACCACAAGGTGATGCAACAGGCAATCGACAACGGGAACAATGTCAAGCTCCCGCTCAGGCTTCTCACATGGGTCGGCTGCGCGCTCCTCTACGCATGCGAGGCCTCGCCAATTGCCTTCCGCTTGCAGAACCATGCGGGAACCGACGCCGTCGCCATTGTGGGCGCGGCGATCATGGGCGTTGGCATCATACTCGAATCCGCCGCGGATCTCACGAAGAACCGGTTCAAGCAGCAACACCCACACCGCTTCTGCGATGTCGGGCTCTTCCGCATGGTGCGCTGCCCGAATTACCTCGGCGAGATCGTCACCTGGACGGGCGTGTTCGTCTCCGGCGTCACGATACTCGACGGCGCCTGGCAATGGATCGCCGCAATCGGCGGCTACTTGTGCATCTGCTGGATCATGTTCGGCGGCGCGCGCAGACTCGAGCTGCGGCAGAACAAGGAATATGCAGACGACCCGCAATACCGGCACTATTCCGAACACACACCGATTCTCATCCCGTTCATCCCGCTGCATAGCTTGAGCAATGCAAAGTGGCTCATCGGCTGAGTTGGCGGCCACACCGGAATCTACACTGAATAACCGAAAGCAACCCTGCAGAAACACGAGGGAATCATGTCGAACCTCACCATCCGTCATGCCAACGCCGGCGACATCGATGCCATCATGGAACTGTTGCGTCAGGTCAACGACGTGCATGCACACGGTCGCCCCGACCTGTTCATCGAGGGCAAGACGAAATACACGCCCACCGAACTCGCACAGATCATCGCAGACGATTCCCGCCCGATTTTCGTCGCAACCGACACCGATAGCACGTTGCTCGGCTACGCGTTCTGCATGGATGAGAACCATGCGGGCGCCAACAATCTGCAGCCGGTTCGCACGCTGTACATCGACGACATCTGCGTGGACGAGCGTGCGCGCGGCAAACACGTGGGCACTGAGCTGTACGACCATGTGCTCGACTATGCCCGTGCACACGGCTACCACAATGTGACGCTCAACGCCTGGGCTGCGAATCCAGCCGCCGTCAAGTTCTACGAGTCACTCGGCATGAGCGTGTACAGATACGGCATGGAGCAGATTCTCTAATCTTCCAAACGCACCGCGTGCCCGCGCAGGAAGGCGGCGAGCTCCCCGGCATCGCAACGGCCGGTGACGATGCTCTGCACCCACTGGTACAGCTCGTTGCGTTCCGGCTCCTCGGCATCGTCTGCGCGCACGTTCCAGCCATGCATCGCGAGGATCGCGAGCGCCATCTTCACCGCCGTGCGCTTGTTGCCGTCCGGGAAAATATGGTCTTTCGCGAAACGCGACGCGAAATCGGAGATCTGCTCGAACACGTCGGCATATCGTTCGCGCGGCGTTATGCCGAAGAACGTCAGGAACGTAGAGCCGAGCACCGACTGCACACGTCCGAGGATTCGCTCATCCACCGCAGCGGGCGCCGTCGGCGTGATGTCGAGTCCGGTGCCGCGAATCGTCTCCACATACACTTCGAACACCGATTCCGCAAGCGCATCCATGCGCATCTGCTTGCCGTCGAGCGCAATCGGTTCGGCACCGTCTTCGGCATTGCCCATCTTCCGCTCCCCTTCCATCACGAATGCTCCAGCAATCTGAGCGCATTCGGGTATTTGCGCTCCACCCCGTCCACACAGGCGGCCAGCGTGCGCTCACTCACTTCGCGTCGCATGTCGGCAGAGCCGGCGATATGCGACACGGAAATGCTCTCATAGCCTTGCTCACGCGCCGCATTCCACGCCCCATCCGGATGGTTTGACAGATTCAGCAGATCGGCCGCCGTCAGCCAACCGAGCTCACGCATCACGCTCGCGACGAGGCTCTCGGTGTTCTCCCCCAGCGCTTTGACTTGCCATTCGTCGCGCAGGCGGATCATGCGCGAGCCGAACGCCTCGTATTCCGCCCAGATCGCAGGTATGACCGGCCCGCATTCGCCGACCGCGATCTCATCGGCGAACAAAGGCGCACCGGCGTCGCGCAATGCCCCGACCTGACACCAGTAGACGAGCAGGTTCAGCTTCAGATTCGTGAGGAACCACGCGTCGCCATAGTGCGCCACGATGTGCCGTGCGACATCCGACGCCAGCATTGCCCACCTCCAGGTTCGCTATGTTCGACACCTCCACTATAGACAAATAGCAGCTTATACTCCCGCAACCACCTATTCACCACTGAATTCGTCGCGACTGATTCACCTTGTGGACATTCTTCATGCACGGCAATGAGGAACCGTGCCAAGTCCAAAAACATTGCAGTCTATGTCACTTTTTGCACAGCACCTGCATTTGTCTCACACAGTCGACTGGTGGAATTCAGCTGCGGAAAAGTCAGGAAGCCTTGGGATCCGTCACCTTGCTTAGATGACTTTCTACGGCACTGTCACCGGGAGCCTCCACCTCCGGGAAATCGAACAGTTCGACAATGGCATCGGCGAGTTCGGCGGTACGACGCTTGATATCTGCCGCCGTCCAATCACGCTTCTCATCGATCGGCTGTCTCGGTTCAGTAAGCGAACTGTTGAGTTTTAAGTTCTCACGCAGACCAACGAACTGACCGTCGCGCCGGTAGTCCCGCTTCGACCTCACATAATTCGCCTCTCCCTCCTGATACGGCGGATCCGCGGCGAACGGCAGCTGCTTTAGGTTGGAGTTATACGGAGTTAGCGTAAGGTTACCGAGCATATGCACAACCTGTTCCTGTATTTCTCCGGCGTTCGACGGGTCATCCGGCGAAATCGCCTCCTTCCACCACTCCGGCAGATTGGCACCCTCAGGCAAGATGTGCTCGATCGTCCAGCGCGGCGTCTTATTGTCGTACTCATCGAGGTTATCAGGTGTCGCCTTGTTGAATAGGTCACTGCCAGGCAGTCGGCGTTCAAGCTCGATGAGTAGAAAGCGCGTGGTGTTCTTGTTCTTGTCATACATGCCGGACTCGAGCAGTGCACTGCGAACGGCATCGTCATTGATCTGCGGGAGCGCGCCCAATTTGCCGACAATGCACCGCACTACATCATCGCCCTTAAGCTTTTTCGACTGGATCTCACGAATGTAATCGAGCATCATCGCACGAATATTCGACGATTTCGGTACCAGCGTGATATTTCGGCGCACGTAGAACGCGACCATCGCATCCAACAATGTGCTCAACCGTTTAGCGTCCAGATCCAGCCAGCTACGGTTCTCCAGCAGAAAGAACAGCAACGGGTAGAGCTGGGTTGACTCAAGCTTGCCAAGTTTGCTGAGACGTTCTGTGATCTCCCGATGCTCCGATGCAGCTCTCTCCGGCATAACGATCTGCGCGAATGTCTGCGCGCGACGGACCATCGTGCGCAGATAGTCCTCCCCTTTTTTATATTTACCATCAATGAGTCTCTGGTAATATCGCAGCGCTTTGCCTTTGGTAACGGAAGAGCGGCTGTCGTTCTCGAACGCATCGTAGTTGTTAAGAAGGAACTGGGTGACAGCAGCATCGTTGGTATTGCCTTGCTGATCGCTGAACTCACTCATTAAACGGTCCCATGACCTGAGCACTTCGTCGCTGTCTTGATGGAGATACTCGTTGCCCGCCCTGATGAACTCAACTTTGAGGAGATCAAGGAGCGTCAGCGGCTTGCCTTTCGAGTTGAACGACGAGAATACAGTGAGTGCATCCTCAAGGCCAGTGACTTTGACTCGCAATGTGATGATTGAATTGAGCTTATTGTAGAAACTCTGCAATTCTTCAGGCGTGCGAAACTCATCAGCGAACAGCTTTTGCGAAATATATTTGTACCGTTTCGGCAAAGTGCGATGCCAGATCTTGACCGGCCGCTCACCGAACACCACCCCAAGGAGCGCCTGATATCCATTGCTATCCGGTTCCAACAATTGAAGGCGTGGCATTCTGGATTTCTCTTCGAGGAGCAGCTGGCGCTTGATATCGCGACGAAGGCCAATGAGTTCCTCCTGTTCCTCACTGATATATTTGCCAGAGTCTTTCTGCGGTTCATCCATGAATTTCGTCGCATGCTCCCATACTGCCAAGAGGAACAATGACAGCGTGATGAGTCGCTGCTGACCATCGATGACATCTACAGTTGATTCGGAATCCCGGTGGTTTGTGACGAGGAGATTGCCGACATAATATCCAGGATCCTCCTGCTGAATATCGTTGAACAGTTGTTCGATCTGTTCCTCCCCCCACGAATAATATCGCTGATATTCAGGAATGATGTAGGCGTTATTGCCTCGCATCGGCATCAATTCTTCCAACGACTTCGTCTCAGCCATGATCTGCATAATGCACACCTTCCGCATCCGCTGTTGACCTGACTGCATTGTAAATGATCTGGATCTTCAGATCAATTCATCTGGCCCATTGTGACCTGCGGCAAAATAAATCAAGAAATTATCAAAACCGGTATCATAAAAACTTGGAGAACTCAGGTGACTTAGAGATACGATCACTCTTGCCATGCCAGAGCATCTCTAGCCGCGATGCATCATGTGGCATCTCATCCGCTTCGTTCTTACCTCTAAGTAATTACCAATATCCAAACAATGATTCGCTCGCACCGCATGGAATGTATAACGCATTATCGTCATTCGCGATGGCAGCGTCGACTATTTAGTCCGTTTTACCGAAATTCGGCGCTCAGCTTCCTATATTCTTTTCCCTCTTACACAAGTAGAGGAGGCCAAATTCAGGATCTCGCAAAATGCAATACTTACTACGGTAGAAGCCGGAACCTACATACGGTAGGAGTCAGAATGACTGACGACGCTGTTACACGCGGCGCCGGCACAATCGCTAAAGCCGTCATGGAAGAACATCAGCAGTGGCTGCTCGTTCCCACGTAGTATTGCCTCATCCAAACATGTGCGGTATTCCGCGATATTGCCTTCAAGCCATATCGACATGGTGAGTATCGGCTCGTGAAGCACGCCTCTGGCAATGAGTTGCAGTAAGAGAAGCAACCGACTCATCCTGCCAGTGCCCTGTGCGAATGGGCGTAGCGCTAGAAAACGGTAATGAAACCGAATGATGTCATCAATCACCGAGTCGGAGATATCATTGTTATCCCACCACGCGAACAGGTCATCCATCGTTCCCGATGCCATATTTCTAGGTGCAACCAGCACCGGTTCGGCAGCCGTCAATCCGTCGCAAAGCTGCCGATGCAATTCACGAACGAATTTCCAATCCAATGGCTGCCCACCGCGAACCATCACGGTACCGTATCCCAACGTATACAAATAGTTCAATATCGCACGTTCAGAACCCACGGTTCTACGACGCTCGATGATGTAGCGCTCTGGATAGGAAAGAACATCTTCAAGTGAAGCATCGTACCCATCGAGACTGCAGGAGATTTTGGATTCAAGACGAGAGAAGGCTCGAACAATAGGATATCGATTCCCAAGTCGTCGCATTAGCGCGTCGAGACGCCGCAATTCTTTCCACGCTTCAATCTGCTTTTCCATAGTTGCAAGATAAGCCCAGTCATCAATACAACTGCATAGATCACGCATCTGGCGTGATCTAAAACCCCTCACACATGGCAGTATTCACCAGATTCCAGGAAGACCGATTTCATTCGCACGCTCCAGGCTTGCATGACGGGAATCGCGAGCGCCCTCTTCCTCGCCGTGCGCTTGTTGCCGTTCGAGAAGATATGGTCTCATATCCCTCCGATAGGTGCGCATTCCGCTGACCGAGCGCATATCGCGCTACGCATCCCCTGTCAGATGCTGATACAGTTCCGTGCTCAAAGGCTTGGTCAGCCGCAGATCCATCTCCACAAGACCAATACTCTCGCCGTCATTGTCACGCTTCGTCTCGTGCAGATTCGAATATGACCCCACACGACCCACGTAATAGTACATCTTCAGCTTCTCGGCGTCCGCCTTACGCATGACGAACAGCGGGATGAAATGATTCTCACTCCATTCCTCGTTGCCCTTTCCTTCTTCCATCCATTTGATTTCGCGGGATGCGGTGCTACGCCTGTCTTTGCTATACCAGTGCATTTCCTGTGGATTGAGGAAACGGTCGGCGTACTGGCTGTTCGCATATTTGATGAACACTGGCATGCTTTTTTCGTCTTTGGGGAGCAGATAGCCACCGACGCTGCTGCCGTTGATCTGCTTGCTCCACCCGAGCAGACGTTCCACTTCGAACATCTTGTACCGATGCTCGTAGACGAATCCGCGGTCGTCTTGCAACGAATGGCCGGTTTTCGCCGCTTCCTCGAGAAGGTCTTCGAATCGTTTCAGGCCAGTGCGCACATTGTCCACGAAGAAGCGGTGGAACGTGGCGTTGTTCTTGAGCATCGCGATGAACTCCGGCGCAAGGCAAATCCCGTCTCCGATGCGTTCGATGAGCGCGCGTTCCCCATACGATTTCTTGGTGGATGCGTCGAAGAACGACCAGTCGAGCACGCTGAGCGCCGATTCGAACTGTGCAGCGGTGTGGTACGACGCGGGGAATCGTCGCGCAACTGTTTCCCTCAACTGTTCCGTCGGGATCAGCGAGACAGAGCCACCAGCGCATGACTTGATCAATTCGTCAAGGATGACAAGCTCTTGCGGACGGATTGCAACCAACAGCACTTCGGTGGCCATTTTGAGCCACTGTTCTCCTTGCGTATCGATCGGCACAAGCGCATCCGCGAATCCTTCATCATGACCTTTGCGCGATAGCATGGCTTCCGTGTCACGCGCGAAGTCATAATAACTGTTGGCTTTCTGCGCCATTGTCATCACCAAGGATGGATCATGGCGATAGATATCCGTCAGCATCGGAATCCGACCAAGCTCGTTGCGAATCACCGAATACTTGTCGCGCAACATCCTCATATCGGACCACGAAGCCGTATCCAACGATTTGAGCACCTGCTTGCGTGATATCTCATCGAAACTGATCGACGACAGGCCGATCGATTCTCGTTGCATGTTCTTGCGCGCGCTATCGCTATCGCCAGCATTGCCGTACAACGCAACCGGAATGAGATAGTTGTTCTCGTAGTTACCAATGAAATCGATGACGGTAACGCAGGTCTTGTGCGGGAACTTGCGCAATCCTCGTCCCAACTGCTGCGTGAACACGATGCTGGACTCGGTGTTGCGCAACATCACGATCTGATTGATGGCAGGGATATCGACACCTTCATTGAATTTATCAACGGTAAAGATGTAATCAAGATCACCGGATTCAAGCCGATCAATGGCTCCTTCCACATCTCTCCCTGCGGTTTTGCCGCTGATGGCGACAGTTCTGTAATTGCGTTCCGCCTGCTGGTTGGTCTGCTGATTGAACAGTTCCGAGAGTCGTTCTGCCTCCTCCACCCCGGAGCAGAACACCAGTCCCGTCACAGGTTGGTCGTACGAGCCGTATTGTTCGAGTTTACGAATGATGTACTGCACGCGTGAAGGCTCGGTCAGTTCTTCGAGTGAATACTGGATCTGCTGCTTGTCTTTTTTCGAAATCCCCTCAGTCGCATCAACTCGGGTGCCGTCTGCTCCCAGGAATTCGTGTACGCCATAATAATGGAACGGACACAGCATATTCTCATCGAGGGCCTTCTGCAAACGGATCTCATAGGCGATGTTGTGATCGAACAGGGTGAAGATGTCGAAATTATCAGTTCGTTCCGGCGTCGCCGTCATGCCCAGCATGAAATCGGCTTCGGAGAAGTAGTCAATGACCGAGCGATAGTTGTTTGCACCAGAATGATGAGCCTCATCGATGAGGATGTAATCAAAATCATCGGGCTCGTACCACTCCATCATATGGCGACGCAACGTGTCGACTGTCGCGAACACATACTTTGCGTCATGCTGCTTACTGTTACCGGTGAGCAGACCGAGTTCGCCCTCGTCGCAACCGAGCACACGCTGATACGATTCGCGAGCCGACTTGAGAATCGTATCGCGATTGGCCACGTACAGCATGCGTTTCGGTTGGAATTGACGTACATCAAAGGCGGAGAGGTAGGTTTTGCCCGTGCCTGTCGCCGAAATGACGACAGCTTTCCGTTCACCCTCCTCACGCAGTTTCCGAATGTTGGCGAGCGCGTCACGCTGCATCGCATTCGGTTCGATCCTTGCCGTGCGCGTTTGTCGTAGAATCTGCGTGCGTGGAGGCGTGTAGTTCCTGAATTCCTCCTCGTATTGCGCCAACCATGCATCGGTCAACGGCACGGACTGACTGACCTGGTCTGCCAACTCCTCCCTGACCTGTTCAATGAGTTGCGCTTCGCCCGTCGACGAGACACGAAGATTCCATTCACGTTGATTCTGCAAAGCGAATGACGTGAGATTCGAACTACCAACATACAGGTTGTAGTAGCTGCGATCACCCTCCTCCATACGTCGTGTGAAAAGGTACCCTTTCGGATGGAACGGCTGATTGGCTGAAACTCCTTCAGTGCTTTGTTGTTCCCAAATGAGCACTTCCACGTTGGCCTCACGTTGGAGTTTCAGGAGTTCCTTGAAGGCCTTGGGCGTATTGAAATAGTTCTTGGTGGAGGTGATGATCCGATTGGTTTTTTCGCTGTTCTCTGCATGGTCCAGGAACGATTGGTACATCGATTTCAGCGCATTCTCACTGACGAATGCCACGGAGATGTCGAACGTCTCGCTTTCCCTTAGCTCCTCTCGAATCGCATCCCCCATTGTGCTTCCCGGCTGATTTGAAATGAGCTTGGGCACGAATCGTTCCTGTGCCAGATCATTCTGTCGGATCAAACCGCTCAGCACACCATCGACGATGCCGTGATCCGCAGATTCCAGCGGTTCGGTTGCAGACTGGCTCTGCCTGACGAAGGTGTTGTCCGCTTGAAACTGGCTGCTCATATTTATGTTCCGTCACTTATGATTCGCTTATGATCGGGGTTATTCGGAAACATCAGAATGCCATGCCGGAGATTCGCGTCACGGCATCATGATCCACTGGCGCCCAGCGCAGACGGGGCATCTGCGAAGGCTCCACCCATTCGATGCACTCATGTTCCGTAAGTCTGGGCATTCCCTCGATGAGATGGCACAGGAAGGTGGTGAGTTGCACGTTGCCGAAATCGTAGAGGTAGTCGCTGGTGCACACCTTCTTGTCGATGTCAATCTCGCAGAGCAGCTCCTCCTCGATCTCCCGCTGGAGCGCCTGCTGAGGTGTCTCGCCCGCTTCGATCTTGCCACCGGGAAACTCCCAATACCCGGCGAGAGATTTGCCTGCGCCGCGTTGCGCGCACAGCACCTTGCCATCTTTGATGATGGCGGCTCCGACCACTTTAATCAGTTTCGGCTCTTCCATGCATCCCCCATAGCCTGTATATTCCGGAAAACTATCGGGACCAGGATACAACGTGGATTTGCGGAGCTGCAACAGGGAAATCAAGACGACTCTGTTGCCAGGCATCTGCTTTACCATGTGAGCATGGAATCTCCGAGGCAATCCCCGAAACGAAATACCCAACTCCAATATGCGCCAATCGTTAGAACAGGTCGACCCACAGCTCATTGCGCACACCCTCGATGAAGGCTCGGCCACCGACCGGATCGATCTGCTCGACGTGCTCTACGAACTCATGGAACGCAAACTGTATCCGAACAAAGAGAAACTGGATGACGACGAGCACACGAAGGTGGCATGGGCTTTGGAGGATGGCGCGTATTCAGTCACACGGATACGCCATGATTCACTTCTCTTCCATGCGCTATTCCGACATTTCAACGGGAATGAGAAGGCGTTAACAGATGCGCTTGCGCCATCGATCATCGACGAACTCTCGGCAGACCTGTACGCGCTCATGACACCGGAAATGCTGGCACAGCGCATCGCGAGCCTCCTCGCGCGCAATGCCTAAGCACAAATGATACCGTCGCCGTCTTAGTCACGCTTCGCATTTGCGCAGTTCGATGTATTGCCGCTGTTCGTCGGGCGGTTGTTCGAACCATTGCCGATGGTGAGCCACTGGAACATCGAGAACCCATGATTATCGATGACCATCACCTTCGCCGCGTTGCCGCCAGCCTGCGAGGGCTGATTCGCGATGTTGAGCACGGTCTTACGGCTGCCGAGCATAAGCAGCAGTAGCACTCCCAGTACGCCGAAACACACGATGAGCAGCGTCCTATGCTGCTGTACCCACGACCTGACCGGGCAGATGTTGCATTTGTCATCGGCGCCCTCGCACTGTGCCATTGTTCGGTTTTCCATGCCCTGCGTCATTGGGTCTCCTCGTACCTCATTGTCCAGTGGATTGCAAAAGGCTCTGCATCTCATACTGTATTATCGAGTGTGGCAGACGGATCCTCCGCCGCCGCAAGTCCATCGAACATGGCAATGTGGCCCCGATGTTCGCCCACCGTATCACTTCGCGTAATCGTCGAGGCTTCTCACAGATCGCAGCATATACACACCGACTCCCACACACAGCCATTCGACCAGCAGGAAGGCCGCAATGGTGGACGGGTGGTAGGAACCCGTCAACAGCCAGAACACCAGGCAATACACCGGCACCACTACTGCCGCCGCGAACAGCAAGTATGACGTCCCGCGCATCAGCACAACGCATGGCACTCTGCACAGCCACAATCCCGCAGCGGCGACCCGTACCTCGACATGGCAGTGGCTTTGCGCAAGCACCTCGCCATTCGCGAACTCCGTGAAGCCGCTCGGCAATCCATGCAATCCGTAGAATCCACGACGCGGGACACCACATCGAACACAGAATAGAGGAAGGAACATCATGGCGACATATGAATCCGGAACCGACCTGGTCGATGCAATCATGAAGAAAGGCGGCAGATGCTCGCCTACCAACTTGGCTGGATAGGTCTGCTGCTGGATTGGGAGCATGCCGAGCAGGAAGGCCACGTGATGCACATGCCCGCCCCCGAGTATTCGTGGAACCGATTAGGTGAGCTGTATGAGATGTTCTACGAAACCTAGCGCGACACCACTCCCGACCAGATGATCGAGACCTTCAACGAGCAGATCAGCTACCTGTGCTGGATGATTACGGCGTTCTCCCAAGAGGAACTGTTCGAGCCGGGACACCGTCAGTGGGCTTCCTCCACCCCTTCCGCGTGGCCGGTGTGGAAGTGGATCCACGTCAACACGGTGGCGCCATTCACGTCGTTCCGCATGAAGATCCGCCGTTGGAAACGCGAGATGGCACGCCGGGACGTCATTGAGTAGGCGAAGGGAGTACCCTTGTCAACCATGCGCGAACCAGATTCACGTGAAGTGCTGCGAATGGCCCTTGGCACCGTTGTGTTCGCCGTAATCACGGTAGTGCTCACCGGCTTCCAGAATGGCTGGCATTCACTTACCACCGTCCGGGGCGTGTTGGACGTGCTTGTCCCGACTCTCCTATGGTTCGTTGGAATGCTGATCTTCCATCTCATCCGCCACCCGCGCATGTAGATGAGCCGCGTGTGCGTCACGTGACGCATTGCGAACAATCATTTGGATGCCAGGCTTCATTGCCTTGCCGTGCGCCGTCTTCCCCGACGGCTGGTTGTTGTTCGGGTTGCCGCCCGAATTCGAGCGGCAACCTAGTTGTTGACGCGTGCGTCCGCGCCGTCGTTCATCAGTGAGAGCGTGACCGCCGAGTTCATCGTCGTCACCGGCACGCCGCTCATCGTGTTGTCGAGTCCGAGAATCATGTTCAGAATGCTGCGCATCGTATTTCCTTTCATCCGTGGCGGTCTCGCCGCCCTTGTTGTGATGGTTCCAAGATACGAAGAAAACCCGGCGCATCCCATCAGGCCGGGGAATGAATCTCCACGCCGCCAAGGCTCCTTCTCAACCTTGCGGATGAGGCGGTCGTCATCCCGGCATGCGGTCTCCCTCTGCCACCCCAATCCAAGACTTGCTATTCGGATGCCCGCGCTGGGATGCCAGGGCATAGAGAATCGGCCATGCGGTACGCTGGCAAGCAATACGCAACCAGAAAGGAACACCATGCCCACACTGCACACCGAACGTCTCGTATTGCGGCCATGGCGGGAATCGGACGCGGCGACACTGTACGAATACGCGAAGAACCCAAACATCGGCCCCATCGCCGGCTGGCCGCCTCACCAGAGCATCGAGGAAAGCCTTGACGTGATCCGCAATGTGTTCGATGGCCCGGAGGACTATGCAATCGCACTCGCCGACGATCCGGACACCGCAATCGGAGCAATCTCCCTCAAGCTCGCCGGCAACTCCGATTTCTTCCCGGCAAACGACACGACGCAGGCAGAAATGGGATTCTGGATTGGCGAACCGTTCTGGGGCAACGGTTACATTCCCGAAGCGGCCCGCGAACTGTTGCGCCGCGGCTTCGAAAATCTGGGACTCAGCGCAATCTGGTGCGCGTATTACGAGGGCAACACGAAATCGGCGCGCACTCAGGAGAAGATCGGTTTCGAACCCATACGCGTCACACAGAACGTGCCGGTGCCGCTGCTTGGCGAAACGCGCACCGAACATGTGAATCGAATGACACGCGAGCAGTGGGAGACGCTCATCGCTTAACCGAGTTTCGTTATGGAGTGAACAATTCTTTTCGTTATGGAGTGAACAATTCTGCGCTACGGAGTGAACATAAACGAATCTGGAAATCTATGAAACGTTGGAAAATCGCCGTTTTCTGACATACAGTCACAAGAGACGTTCACTCCATAACGAAACTTTGTTCACGCCATAGCTAACGTCTCTTAACTAACTCAGCGAGCGGAGTCTGCGCGTCAACAAAATAGTGGATGCCAGTGCGCATCTCCAACTCGTGGGCAATTCGCCGAACGAGCATAAGTCGGTGAGAATGGTCGCTTAATGAGGTCTTCGTCACCTGTATGAACACCCAGCCGGATGCCTCGATTGCGTTTCGCCGGTCACTGTCGTGCAGCCATTGCCCCGAATGGAACATGCCGTCGTACTCAATCGCGATTTTGGCGTCAGGATAAGCCAGGTCGAGGTAATAGACATTACCGTTGATGGCACGAATCCGGTGATTAATCATAGGCATGGGCAAACCGTGCTGCACAATGCATAACCTCAATTTAGTCTCCCGACTCGAGTCTGTGCCCGGTCTCATCAGCGTGAGCGCACGTTCGCATTTCACGATGCCGCGAGGAGCACGGCGCCCCTTCACCGCACGAAGCGCTATGAGATAGTTCTTGAAATCCGCCTGTGAGTATTGCCGATGCACAGTGTTGCGCCGCAGTATGGAGTCGCCAAGAACGATGAGTTCCTCCAGACTCAAGAACCGAGCCAGCATCGCCCATGTGCAAATCGGCGATGTGAATATGAGGTCATCGCCGAGACATGCGAAATCCATCGGAGCATCCCACACGTACACCGCCAGCATGTGATTGGCGTCCTGAGCTCGCACACGTGGTTCCAGATTCTTGTTTCGCACCACCAGCTGCATGCGTTGCTCGCTGAGGCGCGGATGCGCACTCAAATCAATCCGCGGAATCTCCACCCCCGCCAACCGCAATGCTCTGGTCATGCCAAACACATAGACCAAACCGAACCTATGTTCAGCACGAAACCTCCTGCACTCACGCGCCGCCTCTTCGCTCGCCTCACGCAATCGCGTAAGCGAATCACTCTCTTCGAAACTCATATTTCGACCCTATGGTCGCGCAGATTCGGGCACAATCTCAACCGGGCATTGTGGATATGTGGAAATGAGTTATCCACATCGTTCACAGTAGGATTTCCTGCGCTATGGAGTGAGCAGATCCGCATTATGGGGTGAACAGGTGCCTGGTACGTAGTCTAGAAAACGCTGGAATTTCAAGGATTAACATGTTGAGACAATCTGCAACGTTCACTCTCTAACGCAGATTTGTTCACTCCCTAGCGAGAATGTCATTCTGGAGTGTCGCCATGCTCCACGCGCCCACTGATTACACTGGAACACTATGACGAACGAGCGTGAAGAGAACTCCGCACTCGCCACATTGCGCAAGTACTTCGGCTATGAGAGCTTCCGCCCCGGCCAGGCGGAGCTCATCAACGCCATTCTCGAAGGACGCGACGTGCTCGGCGTGATGCCCACGGGCTCCGGCAAATCGGTCTGCTACCAGATTCCCTCGCTGCTGCTGCATGGCATCACCATTGTGATCTCCCCGCTGATCTCGCTGATGCGCGACCAGGTGGACGGTGCGAACGAGATCGGCATACCGGCCGCATTCATCAACACCACGCAGACCCCTGACGAGCAACAGCAGGTGTTCGACGCCGCCAATGCCGGTAAGGTGAAGCTGCTGTACGTCGCTCCAGAGCGGTTGGAGACGGCTCGGTTCCGCGCATTCGCCACACATGCCGATATCGCGCTGTTCGCCGTCGACGAGGCGCATTGCGTGTCGCAGTGGGGTCAGGATTTCCGCTCGTCGTACCTGGCGATCGGCGAGTTCATCGACTCGCTGCCAGACCGCCCCACGGTGGCCGCGTTCACGGCGACGGCGACCGAACGCGTGCGCCGGGACATCGTCAATCTGCTGGGATTGCGCAACCCGCTCGTCATGGTGACGGGATTCGATAGAACGAATCTGTATTTCGACATGCTCAAGCTCAACACGCGCGAAAAGGCGAACTGGATAGCGCACTACGTGGCCGAGCATGCCGACGAATCCGGCATTGTGTATTGCGCGACCCGCAAGGAGACGGAGGCGCTCGCGCAGACACTCAACATCATGGTGCCGCAGTTACGCAAGGCACAGGGCTCCCAGATGGAAGACGGACCCATCGCCGCGGCATACCACGGCGGCATGCCGGCGAATGTTCGCGAGCGCGCGCAACGTGATTTCGTCACCGACACGGTGCCGCTCGTCGTTGCGACGAACGCGTTCGGCATGGGCATCGACAAATCGAACGTTCGCTATGTGATCCACCACAACATGCCCGAGAGCATAGAGGCGTACTACCAGGAGGCCGGGCGCGCGGGGCGCGACGGCGAACCGAGCCGATGCACGTTGCTGTGGAACGAGTCGGACATTGTGACACGGCGTCGCCTGCTCGACATGGCGGATCGCAACGAGCGGCTCACCCCCGAGGAGCAGGAGGTGGTGCGGCGCTCGAAACGGCAACTGCTCGATGCCATGATCGGCTACTGCAGAACCACGGACTGCCTGCACGACTACATGACACGGTATTTCGGGGAATCGAACGGAACCGAACGCTCGGCGGACGGCCATTGCATAGGCGGATGCGTCAACTGCGAAAGCACCTTCGAAACGGTGGACGTCTCCGCAGTCGCACGCGCGATCAGCATGTGCGTGCACGATCTGGGCCAGCACTACGGCATGGGCAAGGTCGTGCAGGTGCTGCGCGGCTCCAAAGCGCAGGATCTCGCCAATCGCGGATTGGATGCGGCGCCCACGTACGGCCGCCTGAGCGAAGTGAACGAAGCCAAGATTCGCGACGTGCTCAACCAGATGGTGGCCGACGGCTTCCTCGTAGTGAGTGAAGGGCGGCTGCCACTCGTGCAGTTCGGCCCCCGAGCCGCCGAAACAGTGGCACCCACGTTCCGATACGAGATCAAGAAATCGGAGCGCAAGTCGAAGTCACGAAGCAGCGGCGGAGACGCGAAGTCCACGAAACTGAGCGCCGGCGAACGTGCCGCCGCAGGATTGGGCGCCAACACCGGCGTGGACGCGGAACTGTTCGAGCACTTGCGTGCCCTGCGCATGCAGATCGCACGCGAGATAGGCAAACCGCCCTACATTGTTTTCTCGGATCGCGCACTGCGCGACATGGCCGAACGGCACCCACACACGTCGAAGGAGTTCCTCGAGGTCAACGGCGTGGGCGCCAACAAGCTCGAACGCTACGGCAAACGGTTCATGGAGGTCATTCGAATCTTCGACAATGCCTCGTGAGCGCCCCGCCATTCGCCATGATGGCAGACCATGCGTCCACATTACGGAACGCCGTGAGCCGAATTATGAAGTTTGTCTACGCCATGGTGTTTCTTGAAAATATGACGAATTTCTCATGTTGTCGTTGTCGCTGACCGAACGCCACAGGCGCGCGGTTACCGACGCATAACTTGAGATCGATTTCACCTGTGCACTTCATGCACACATTCCAACATCGAAAACGCTTGGCAGTACTGGAAAATCTGCGGGCGAATCCACTGCATGGTCGATGAACGGCAATCGAGATCAGCTGTACTGCAGTCAGTGACGACGCAAACCTGCGGCGTGTTTGAAATCTGAAAATATACATAAACAATCACGCATATCAGGATTCTAAGGACTCATTATGGCTATTCACACCACTGTTGCAGAACTCATCGGAAACACCCCGCTCGTCGAACTCCACAACGTCACCGATGGCGTGCGAGCGAAGATCGCCGTGAAGGTGGAGTACTTCAATCCGGGCGGTTCGTCGAAAGACCGCATCGCTGAGCGCATCATCGGCGCCGCCGAACGTGAGGGCAAGCTCAGGCCGGGCGGCGTGATCGTGGAACCGACGTCGGGCAACACCGGCGTGGGACTCGCGCTCGTCGCACAGCAGCGCGGGTATCGCACCGTGTTCGTGCTGCCCGACAAGGTGAGCGAGACGAAACGCGCGGTGCTGCGCGCATACGGTGCCGAAGTGGTGGTGACGCCGACCGACGTCGAGCCCGACGACCCACGTTCGTACTACAGCGTCTCCGACAGGCTCGCCCGCGAGATTCCCGGCGCGTTCAAACCGAACCAGTACAGCAATCTCAACGGTCCGCGCTCGCATTACGAAACCACCGGACCCGAGATCTGGGAGGCAAGCGAGGGCGGTGTCACCCACTTCGTGGCAGGCATTGGCACGGGCGGCACCATCTCGGGAACCGGCCGTTATCTCAAGGAAGTCTCGAATGGCGCGGTCACGGTGATAGGCGCCGATCCCGAGGGCTCCATCTACTCGAGCCCAGCCAATGTGCATGGGTACGACATCGAGGGCGTGGGCGAGGACTTCTACCCAAGCGCCTTTGACCAGACGATCCCCGATGCGGTCGAGCAGGTCACCGACGGCGAGGCATTCCTGATGACGCGGCGTCTGGCTGCCGAGGAAGGGCTTCTTGTGGGCGGTTCGAGCGGTATGGCGGTGGCGGCGGCCGTCCGGTATGCCCGGGAGCACGACCTTGACGAGTCCGCGACCGTGGTCGTGCTGCTGCCGGATTCCGGCCGCGGGTACTTGGAGAAGATTTTCAATGACGATTGGATGATCGAACACGGGTACGCCGACATCGTGGCACGCACCAGCCGGCCATCGCTCGTCGACGGCGTGCTGCTCGAGGTATGATCGCACACACGAACACAGCAAGCACAATCAACCAAGCACAATCAACACAGACATACTTTTCGAGAACAGGCATATCATGACCAGGGCAGACACCAACTACGCTCACGACGGCATCGCGACCCGCGCAATCCATGCCGGGCAGGAACCGGACGCGCTCACCGGCGCCGTCTCCACTCCCATCTACATGACCTCGACGTTCAAGCAGGACGGCGTGGGCGGATTGCGCGGCGGCTACGACTACTCACGGTCGGTGAACCCCACGCGCACGTCGTTCGACGAACAGCTTGCCGCAGTGGAGGGCGCGGCGTTCTCAATGAGCTTCTCGTCGGGACTGGCGGCGATCGATGTGCTGCTGCGTGCCACAATGCGCCCGGGTGACTCGATTCTCATTGGCAACGACGTGTACGGCGGTACATATCGCCTGCTGTCCAAAGTGTTCGTGCCATGGGGCGTGGAACTCGACGTGGTGGATGCCACCGACGTCGCGGCGCTGAATGCGGCCCTGGGTGCCAAATCGTATCGGTATGTATGGGTGGAGACGCCATCGAACCCGCTGCTTGGCATCACCGACATCGCATTGACGGCTCAGCTCGCCCATGAACACGGCACGAAAGTGGTGGTGGACAACACGTTCGCATCACCGATTCTGCAGCATCCGCTCGCGGATGGCGCCGACGCCGTGGTGTACTCCACCACCAAATACATCGGAGGCCACTCGGACGTGGTCGGAGGGGCGGTGCTCGTCAACGACCCCGAGGTCGCCGACGCCGTGGCCTTCCTGCAGAACGCCGCCGGCGCAGTGCCGTCTCCGTTCGATTCGTGGCTCGACATTCGCGGATTGAAAACACTTGGCCTGCGCGTGCGCAAACACAGTGCGAATGCCTTGGAAATCGCGCAATGGCTGGAACGCCGCCCCGAGATCGAGCGCGTCTGGTACCCGGGCCTCGAGTCCCATCCGGGTCACGAGATCGCCGCGCGGCAAATGCATGGCGGTTTCGGCGGCATGATCTCAGTGCAACTTGCCGGCGGCCCTGAAGCGGCACAGCGTTTCGCCTCCTCGACGCGGCTGTTCACGCTCGCCGAGTCGCTTGGCGGCGTGGAATCGCTCATTGAAGTGCCGGCGGCAATGACCCATGCCTCTGTTTCAGGCACAACACTCGAGGTTCCCGCCAACCTCGTGCGTCTGTCCATCGGCATCGAGGATGACGGCGATCTCATTGCCGACTTGGAGCAGGCACTGCAGCAGCTCTGAAACAGTATGAGCTCACCATTCCATTGAGCAGAGGGCCTGTACCCCATAACCGTCGTTGGGGGTACAGGCCCCCTTTTCAGAAGACTGACTCACAGACTTGCTGCCGCAATGAGCAGACGGGTGTACTCCTGCTGCGGCTGCTCGAGAATCTGCGCAGACGGGCCGCTTTCCACGACGCGCCCCTCATGCATGACGACTATGCGGTCGGCTATGTTCTGCACCACGCCGAGGTCGTGGGAGACAAGCACCATGGCCATGTTCGGGTCACGTTCGCGAATCGCCGCGAACGCATCGAGAATCTGCATGCGGGCCGCCACATCGATGGCGCTCATCGCCTCGTCGGCCAACATGACCTGCGGATCCTTCACCACTGCGCGCGCAATGGCCACACGCTGTGCCTGACCTCCGCTCATGTCCATCGGGTACCGGCCCATGAACTCCGATGGCTCCAAGCCCACTAATTCCATGGCTCGCGACACCTGGCCCCCAATACCGCGCTCGTCGCGTTCCCCCGCCAGGCGCAACGGCTCCGCAATCGAACGCCCTGCCGTCCAGCGCGGGTCGAGTGAGGCGAACGGATTCTGGTACACAATGCCCGAAGCTGCCCGTAAGCTGCGCAGCTGGGCACGACCGCTCGCTCCCAGAATGCTGACGCCGTTGAACAGCACATCACCGGAATCGGGTTGTTCCAAGCCGAACATGATGCGCGTGAGGGTCGATTTGCCTGAACCGGAGGCGCCGATGATCCCCAGGCATTCGCCGGGCCATACCTCGACATTCACGTCGAAGAGCACCTGATGGCGCCCGCGCCCTCTTCCGAAGCTCTTGACCGCTGCATTTGCCTGCAGCGCGGCCGGCTTCTGCTGTTCCTCAATCATGATTGGCACCCCCGCTACCGTCGACATGCAGGCTGAGTGCGCGCGCGGCCGTCACCAGCATTGCCGTGTATTCGTCGGCCGGGTCTGCAAGCAATGCATCGGTGCGTCCGGCATCGACAATACTCCCTTCCCGCAGCACATAACAGTACTGGGTGGCGCTCGCCAGCACGGAGAAATCATGCGTGACGAACAGCATGGACGCACCGGCCTCATCGACCAGTCCGACGAGCAATTCGAGAATCTGCTGCTGGGTGATCGAGTCGAGCGCGGTGGTCGGCTCGTCGGCAATGATCAGGCGTGGTGACGTGATCAGCGCCGTCGCGATGCTCACACGCTGCTGTTGGCCGCCGGAAAGCTGGTGGGGGAATCTGTCGAGCACATCGGCCGGCAGACCCACTTTCGCGGCCATGTTCGCCACACGTTCGGCGCGGTCCTGCGCAGGCAGATCGTAGTGCAACTTGAGCGGAAGCTCGATCTGTTCGCGCACGCGCAACAGCGGGTTGAGCGAAGCCGCCGGATTCTGGAACACCATGCCCATCGCCGCACCGCGCAGCCTGGCGAGTTGCACGTCGTTCATGCCAACCGTCTGCGTGCCGTTCACATTGATCGACCCGCTCAGCTGGGTGTCTTGCGGCAGCAGTCCCATGATCGCCCGTGCAATCATCGATTTGCCGGAGCCTGAGGAGCCGATCAGTCCCACACGCTGGCCGTCGCGAATCTGCAGGCAGACATCGCGAACGATCTGCCTGCCCGCAATCGACACATTCACGGATTGCAGATCCACACTCATGAGACCCTCCTCAACCTCGGGTTGCTCAGCGGGTCGGCGGCATCGTGCAACGCGTCTCCGAACAGATTGAGCGCCATGACGACCACGGTGACGATCAGGCCGGGCCACACAACCGTGAGCGGGTAGATCGTGATGAACTTGACCGACGAGGCGAGTGAATACCCCCAACTGGGCACACCGGACGGCACACCCACACCGAGGTAGGTGAGCCCCGTCTCCGCCAACACCGCGGTTCCTGCGGCGAGCGAACACTGCACCGTGACCACCGGCCGAATGTTCGTCAGCACATGCGTGAAGAACACCCGTGCCGCAGACGCGCCGTTCGACAGCGCCGACTCCACATACAGGCTTCTGGCAGAAAGCATGGCCTGCGGGCGGGCGACGCGGGCGAGATTGAGCCCATACCCGAAACCACAGGCGAGCACAATGCCCAGAATCGAAGCGCCAAGCGGCACGGCGAGCATGAGCGCGATGAGCACGGTGGGAATCGAGATGAGCGCGTCAATCGCCACCACGGTTCCGTTCGCCAGCAATGTGCTGTGCGAGACCATCAGCGACACGAGCAGCAGACCGAAGGCGAGGGCGAAACAGACGGTGAGCACCACGATGGCCAGATTCGTGCGCGAGCCGGCCATGAGCCAGCTGAGCACATCGGCACCGGTGCCATCGGTGCCGAGCCAGTGCTCGCGTGACGGTTTCGCCCATACGTTGTAGCCATCGGTTTGCCACAAAGACCGCGGGGTCCAGAACAGCGAGACGAGCGAGACCAGCACCCACAGGCCGAGCACGATCAACGAGAACCTGCCGGTGCCGCGCGACCACATCGTCGAGACGACGATGCCCACGCGGCGAAAGTGCGTGCGTACAGATTGCCTATTCATTGCTCCCCTCCCCCAATCGCGGGTCGAGTGCCCGGTGTGTCAGGTCGACGAGCAGTCCGATTACCAGGAAGAACGCGGCCAACATGAACAGCTCGCTCTGCACGGCAATGAGGTCGCGATGGCCAAGATCACTCACCAAGCCGGTGCCTATGCCCGGCAATGCGAACAGGTTCTCGATCACCATGACTCCGGTGACCATCTCGGCGAAAGTGAGGCCGATCACTGAGACGAGCTGCGGCATCGCCAGTCGCATGCCCACATGCCACAACGCCTGTCTGCGCGTCATGCCGCATGCCATCGCCATCTCGACATAGCCGGAGGAGGCGATGGTCTGCAACGAGGAACGCGTATAACGCATGATCGTGGCGCCGACGATCATGCCCACGGTGAGTGCCGGCAACACCAGACTGAGCAATGCGCGGGACGGATCGGTCCACCCACGACTCGGGAATCCCTGCGCCGGGAACACTTCGAACACGCCCAGTCCGCGCGCGAACAGCAGAATGAGCAGCAGACCGCCCCATAGGGCCGGAATGGCGCCTCCAATGATCGCGATGGTCTGGAACAGTGCCTTGGCCGCACGGTTCGTCGTGCGCACGGCGAGGTAGCCGAGCGGGATTCCGAACAGCAGCGCCACCAGCATGCCCAACACAATGAGCGGGAACGTGATGGCGGCACGCGAGGCGACCACGGAAGCCACGGGCTGGCCGGTGAGCATGGTCATGCCGAAGTCGCCGTGCAACAGTCCGCCGACCCACTCGAAGTATTGCTGTGGAAGCGGCTTGTCGAGCCCCATCTGGGCCCTCAACTGGGCCACGCGCTCGGGCGGCGAGTTCGTGCCCGCCATCACGGCGGCGATGTCTCCCGGCAGCACGCGCAGCATGAGGAACACGATGAGCGAGATCGCCAACAGCGCCACCAGGAACATGGCGATGCGTCGCAACACATATTTCATGAAGACACGCGTCCTTTGAGACCGTTATGAGGCCGTTTGCTACTTAGTTGGCGTGTAGGTGAGCTGCGCCAACGGCATGAACGTCTGGTTCATGTTGAGTGGGAAGCCCTCCACGCCCTTGCCCATCGCCGTGGCGACGCGGTAGTTGAACAGCCAGTCAGCCGCGGCATCCTCACTCACGGTCTGCGCGGCCTCGGCGAGTTTGGCATCACGCTCGTCGTCGTTTGTGGCGCCCATCGCCTCCTCGTACAACTGCTGCACCTTCCGGTTGTCGTAGCCGTAATAGTAGTCCGGCCGCGTCCACTGCGAGAAATCGTGGCTCTCGTTGTGGTCCACCATCGACAGGTCGTAGTCCTTGTCGGTGTAGACGTCCTGCAGCCACGTGGAGAATTCGACCACGTTCACCTTGAGCTCGATGTATGCCTCCTTCAACTGCGAGCGCAGCTGTTCGCCGAGCTCGGTGCCGTAGGTGTTCGGGTAGGTCAACGTGAGTTTGAGCGGGTGGTCGGCGGAATAGCCGGCCTGCTTCATGAGTTCGCGTGCTTTCTCGATGTCGTGCGGGTACTTCGAGCTCAGATCCCGGTAGCCCGGGTCGAGCGAGGGGATCGGGCCGCCGAGCTTGGCATCCACGCCCCCGCGCGAGGCGATGAGCTGGTCATGGTCTATGGCGTACCGAATGGCCTCGCGCACTTTCTTGTCGGCAGTCGCTTTGCCTTTGGCGTTGTTCATGGCAAGCACGTATTTGTCGGTGCCGTCGCCCACTTTCACCACGAATCGCGAGGTGGGGTCGCCCGACTCCTTGGAGTGCTCGGTGCCGTTGGAATCCGACGACTTGGTTTCGATCCGGGCGTCGAGCGCGGATTCGGCAAGCGCGTAAGTGATTGGCGCAAGCACCTGCACATCGCCGGATTTGAGCGCGTTCACGGCTGCATTGTCGTCGGCGAAGTAACGGATCACAATGTTCTTCGTCTTCGGTTTGTTCGATCCCCAGTAGTTCTCGTCGGCCACGAGCTCGATCGAGTTGTTCGGCGTGAACTTGGCCACCTTGTATGGGCCGGAACCCACTGCCTGCGTCTTCGCCACATACTTGGCGTCCTTGTCGAACACAAGACCCGCACGTCCGCTCAATGCCCACAGGAGCTGCGAGTATGGCTTGGTCAGTGTGATCACCACGGTGTCTGCGTTCGGGGCGCTGATCGACTTGAAGTTGCGCAGCGCGTCCGCGTCATGGTACTGCTTCTCCTCCAGCTGCTGGATCGACCACACCACATCGTCCGCATCGAGCTCATCGCCATTCGAGAAGTGCATGCCCTTATTGAGGTGGAACGTGTAGGTGAGACCGTCATCACTCACCTCCCAGCTTTTGGCAAGGGCTGGGACCACCTTGTTCTCCTCGTTGCGGCTCACCAGTCCTTCGTACACGTTGCCGATGAGCACCTGATCGAGTGACGAGCCCGCGGTGTTTCGAATGTCCAGATTCGTCGGCGCCAGCTTGAGCCCGATCGTGACCGTCTGTGCCGGCGTTCCCGTCTGGATTGCAGATTCCTTGCCTGCACGCGTATGGTTCACCACGGCGAACACGATTGCCGCCACGATGATTACGGCTATGGCGCCAAGCACCCAGCCTTTCCAACCCGAATGCGTGTTCCCGCTTTTCTCGTGCGCCTGCAATGACGCATCGGTGCTGGCTGCGCTTGCGTTGCCAGCCTTGTTCTCGCTCGCAGACGCATTGTCGGCGTTCTGCGGCTTCGGCTCATTGTTGTTCTGCAAGCCGTTCTTCGGTTCTGTCATGGTACCTCTAATGTTCATATGCGGCATAGGGCGCACTGGGCCCGTATGCTGCATGGTTTTGTCGGTTGACCGCCTCGGCGGGTCGGTCACCGCGATCATTGTATCGCATCCGGCCGCCCGGACGTCGGGTCGTCTGCTAAGTTGGAGGCATCGAGCACAAGGAGCAGGCATGATTCTGGCAGTCGACATCGGCAACACGAACATTGTGATCGGTCTCATGGAGGGCACCGAGACCGTTGACACCTACCGCATCACCACACGGTCGAACCACACGTCCGACGAATACGGCCTCATGATCCTCCAATTCCTGCAACTGAGCAATTCCTCGCCCGACGACGTGCAGGACGCGATCATCTCCTCCGTTGTGCCGAAAGTGATGCATTCGTTCATCTCCTCGATGATCAAATTCCTGGGCATCGACCCAATGATCATCGGTCCGGGCATCAAAACCGGCATGAACATTCGCATGGACGACCCACGCTCCCTCGGCGCCGACCTGCTCGCCGACTGTGCAGGTGCCTACACCACCTATGGCGGCCCGGTGCTGGTCATAGACATGGGCACTGCCACCACCTACAACTACGTCGACGAGAAGGGCGCCATTCTCGCAGGACTCATCACCACCGGCATCGGCACCGCGGCTGCAGCGCTCGCCTCGAACACCGCCCAGCTGCCCGAAGTGCAGATCACACGACCCAAATCGATTCTCGCCGCCAACACGAAAGACGCCATGCAGGCCGGACTCTACTACGACTGCCTAGGTGGCATCGAACGCACGATCACACAGTTCCGCGAGGAGCTCGACACCGATTTCAAGGTGGTCGCCACCGGTGGCATGTCGCGCATCTTCGACTGCCCGCTCATCGACATCGTCGACCCGACGCTCATCTTCAAAGGCATGGCCTCGATCTACGCGAAGAATGTGTGACCTCCGTCACCGCTCGATGAGCGTGATTGCACCATCCACAACATGCAGGGTGACGGTGGTGCCGGGTTTGAGGCCAAGACGGCGAACATCCACTTTCTTCATCGTCATGTGCTCAGCCTTCGTATCGTCCTTGCTGCCTTTCTTCGAGCCGGCGTAGAGCACGTCGACAATCGCCGTGTCGTCTGGCATCTGCTTGATGTCATGCACAATGTCTTTCTGCCGTGTCACGCCGTCGTCTCCCACGATGACAGGCGTGGCGTAGGGCTCGCCCTGCATCTGCGGATCCAGATCGATGTAATGATCCTCCCCTGGCCCGTTCTTCGATTGCCCGAGCACAATGGAGGTGCCGATCAGCGCGGCGATCACGGTTACGCTGAGCAAAACCACATACCAAATCTGCGCGTTCATGTCTCCCCGTCCTTCGAATTCGACAACAGTATAGAATCTAGATCCCCAGCTCAATCTTTGAGCTGAATTCGAGCGGATCGCCGGTGAACGGGTCGGTGAAGGCCAACGAACGGGCAACGAGCTGGAGCGGCTGGGAGAAGTCGTCGTAGGCTCGTTCCTCTATGCGCGGGTAGAAATCATCGCCAACAATGGGCAACCCCAGCGAATTCATGTGCACGCGAAGCTGGTGGGTCTTGCCGGTACGGGGAAGAAGCCGGTATACGCCGATCGACATGCCCATTCGCGCACTCATGCGGGCATGCAATGCTTCGAGCTCGATCGCCGTCTCCGCATTCACCTGCCCCGGTATTTCCTGCGCGCACAGCACGCCCCTCGTCTTTCGGATACGCGAGCGGCGCACCAATGGCCAGATTCGCGGAGGTGACCCGTGCACGACGGTGCCGGTGCGGGGCGTGGCAAGCGGACGAATCGGTGCCAGACATTCATAGCACTTCCTGGTGCGATGCTCCTGAAACAGCATCTGATAGGCGCCACGGGCAGCGGGGTCCCGCACGAATACCACAATGCCGGCGGTGGGACGGTCGAGTCTGTGTGCGGGGATGATATTCGGCTCCCGATACCGTTCGCGCAAGCGCATCAATGCCGTTTCGCGATACCACATGCCGCGAGGCGTGGTTGCCAGAAAATGCGGCTTGTCCACGACAATGATGCGCTCGTTCTCATAGACCACCGTGAGATCGAACGGGATGTGCGGTTCCTCGATCACCCAGCGATGAGCGCCGTTCACTCGACGGTGACGGATTTGGCGAGGTTGCGTGGCTTGTCGACGTCGTAGCCCTTCTGCCTGGCCATGTCCATGGCGAACAGCTGCAGGGGGACGATGTCGACGAGCGGGCTCATGAGCGTGGGGCATTCGGGACGCCAGAAGATCATGTCGGCGTAGCGTTCCACGTCCTTGTCGTTCTCCTCGGCCACGGCGATGATGTACGCACCGCGCGCCTTGACCTCCTCGATGCCCGAGATCACCTTCGCATGCAGCGTGTTGCGGCCGCGCGCGGGAGGCACGATGAACACCACCGGCTCGCCCTCGTCGACCAGCGCGATCGGGCCGTGCTTGAGCTCGCCGGCGGCGAAGCCCTCGGTGAACGTGTACGCGATCTCCTTGAGCTTCAACGCGCCCTCCAAGGCCACCGGGTAGCCCACGTGACGGCCAAGGAACAGGAAGGACTGCGCATCCTGCAGTTGCTCGGCGGCACGCTGCACGCGGTCCGGCTGCGTGTCGAGCACCCATTGGATCTTGGCGGGCATGGCCTTGAGTGAGTCGAGGGTTTGGCGGATCTCGTCGCGGAACACCGTGCCCTTCAGTTGCGCCAGGTACAGGCCCAGCACGTAGGTCGCCGTGATCTGCGCGACGAACGCCTTCGTCGAGGCGACCGCCACCTCCGGGCCCGCATGCGTGTACAGCACCGCATCCGCCTCACGCGGGATCGACGCGCCCTGCGTGTTGCAGATCGCCAGCACCTTCGACCCCTGCTCACGCGCATGACGCAACGCCATCAGCGTGTCCATCGTCTCACCCGACTGCGAGATCGCCACCACCAGCGTGCGCGGCGTCAGGATCGGGTCACGGTAGCGGAACTCATGCGCCAGCTCCACCTCCACCGGGATGCGCACCCAATGCTCGATCGCGTACTTGGCCACCAGACCCGCATACGACGCCGTGCCGCAGCCGATCACGATGATCTTGTCGATCATCGTGAAATCATGCTCATCGATGCGCACCTCGTCCAGGTTGATGCTGCCGGTATCGTCCAGGCGCCCGATCAACGTGCGCTGCACCGCGGCCGGCTCCTCATGGATCTCCTTGTCCATGAACGAATCCCAACCGCCCTTCTCCGCGGCCGACGCATCCCAATCCACCTCGAACACGGTGGGATCCTCCACCACGTTGCCATCGAAATCGGTGACCGTCACACCCCCGGCGCTGATCATCACCGCCTGGTCCTGATCGATCTCCATCGCCGTCCTCGTATACGCGACGAACGCCGCCACATCCGAACCCAGGTAGTTCTCACCCTCCCCAAGGCCGACGACGAGCGGCGAATCATGACGCGCACCGACCACGACACCCGGCTGGCGGCAGTCGATCGCCAGGATCGTGAACGCACCCTCGAGCATGCGGCCCAGACGGCGCACCGCCTCGAACAGGTCCGGCCCGCCCGTCTCCGCAATCACCGCGTCCACGATCTTGCCCAGCAGCTTGGCCGCCACCTCCGTGTCGGTGCCCGACACGAACCGGTACCCCTCAGCCTGCAGATCCAAACGCAGCTGCGAGGCGTTCTCGATGATCCCGTTATGGATGATCGCGACCCTGCCATCCATGCTCGAATGCGGATGCGCGTTCACATCATTGGGCACACCGTTCGTCGCCCAACGTGTATGCCCGATCGCCACCGTCGCCTCCGGCAACGGATCCGACTCGATATCCGCCACCAGATTGCTCAGACGACCGGCCTTCTTCCTCACCCGCACCCGATCCATGCCCGGCGCCACCAGCGCCACACCCGCCGAATCGTACCCACGATACTCAAGCCGCTCCAAGCCCTGCAAACACACCTCAAGCGGCTTATCCGAAGGACAAAGAACACTACCTGCATAACCCACAATTCCACACATGCCGAACAGCATAACAGAAGATGCTGCAAAAGCCCATACCATCAGGGCAAAACGACAAGTCTTACGAAAATCTGCAAATTAGGCACATCGAATACCGTTGAATATCTCAATACTCATCTGAAACACGGTATGGCATGGCTCATATGGCAATCAACCCGCGCAAATCACATGCTGCTCAAGTACACTGTAATGAGCAGGAGCCGAATACGTGACGCGACGAAGCGCCCGCTTCGCCACGAATTCGCCTGCCGCGAAGAGAGTTACACGTTATGTATACCAATATGAACCCCGATTCTGAACCGTGGAACATTGCCCTGGTGGACAACGACGCGCTGGTGCGCAGCTACTTGGAAACCTATTTGGGAGGGCTGCCCGAGTTCAACATCTGCTGGTCCATGCAAAGCGGAAGGGATGCTGTGGAGGCATACCACCACAGCATCGCCTGCACGAACTGTGTGCCGGATTTGATTGTCACCGACCTGTCTATGCACGGCATGTCGGGGTTCGAACTATGCGCCACAATCCGATTCGAGAACGACCATACGCCCATTCTCGGATGCAGTTCCTACATGATCGAGCCGTACGAGCGCGACGCGGTGAACAATGGCATGCAGGGCCTGCTGCTCAAAAACGAACTCGCTCAACTGGCCGACGGAATGCGTACATTGTTGAGCGGCCAGCCGTTGCTCAAGTCGAACGGCATGCCATACGAGACCCCGCAGCAGGCACACGAAAGACTGCTCATGCAAGGCAAACCTGCAATCATGAGCATGTCACCGAACGAGCAGGCCGTGATGGAGCTGTGCTCGGAGGGACTTTCCACGCGCACCATTGCTGAAGAGACCGGCGACAGTGAATCCACGGTGAAAACCTACATCAGCCGCGCCATGCGCAAACTCCGCGCGAAATCACGGGCTGAGGCGGTGGCGTCATGGTCCCGCAAAACGAAACTGTGAATTTTCGACACGCCGAGCAGTTTTGTAGTCTGTGGGACTACAATCAATGGTTTTTATAATGCCGCTCTTTTACAATGAAAACTGGCGAGAGAGAAGGGCATCTCCCCCGTAGGCGAGATTCTAGGGCAATGCGGGCATCCGTGCGAAGGGGCACGGATGCCCGCGGCACTTTCCTTTGATGACATCGTGGAAATGGGCTGACTCAACAAACTGTGAGGAGGCACCGCGCTGTGCTAATCCGCAATGCTGATGGAATGCGGTGTGAGACTGCGCACTCGCGGCTCTCTCTTCCCTGTTACGCAGCCACTCGATATGCGGCCACTCGATATGCAGCCGGAGACGCATACAGCATAAGGGCACGTACAACACTGTGAGACGATTCCAGAGTGCCATTTTTGCAAACTGAACCGCATTACGGCATCGCGACGCTCCTTAGAGTGTCGCTCTCGCACTCCGAGTCCCACCGCGGCATATAAGCATATAAGGAGGATTACCTCTTTTGCAGATTCCCTCTCATAAGGGCATAGAAAGAATTCCTTAGCGGTCTCTTTTGCAAGCTGAATCTTCCCACGGCACGTGAATCAGTCTCCAGACTGCCACTCCTGCACACCGAGCCGCGCTCCAGCAAACAGACAAGCCTGCAAACTGCCACTCTTGCAAACCGAACCCCACACGAACCACCATGCGGGCCCTACTTTTGCGCGAGCGAGAGCGAATCTGCAAACATGACCCTCTGGTAACTCATCAGATTGCTTCTTTTGCAATCGCAATCTCGTCACAGCAAACGAAACTCTCTTGCCTGACCACACTTGCAACTCCGCTCCCAGCTGGACCAGCACAACAGGATTTCCACAGTCACCTTTGCAACTCCGCACTCAGTTGAACATCTGCAGCTAGATTCCGCCAGTCGCGTTTGCAACTCCACTCCCGGCTGGACACTTGCAGCAAAATCCCAATAGCCATCCTTGCAGACTCACCCTCAACTGCGTACACGCAACAAGATCTCGATAGCCGGCTTTGCAACTCCGCTACCAACTGCGCATGTACAGCAGAATCACGATAGTCACCTTTGCGAATAAGCCTCACCGCGGCATGCGAATCAGTGCTCATATTGCTTTCCTTGCATTTCATTTGCTCTACCTGCAATATGAACAACCGCTATCTGACCGCTATTGCAAATCAGGTCCTACTACGACACACGAAGAGGTTCAGGAAGAGTCTCCTTTGCAAAATGAACTCCGATATAGCACGTGAAAACAATCTCGATATTCATCTTTGCATCTGAAACCACTACAAGACATCCCGCAATCCATCGCGACAGACTTCATCAACGCTCGTCTTCTTGCCAGCGCTTTTGCAGGGCGTGCACGTGACTGTCCACAATTGCGACGACCGCCGTTGTGAATAATGCGTCCTCCGACCACAATGCCCGATTCCGCTGTACACCACCGCCCCACGCTGCTTAGATGGCTACATGCCACACGAAAGGAGGCGAGATGCGCAGGAACAGAGTGGTCGAGCAACTGCTTGACTCCGCCCAGCATGGACATCGTTGCGCATATGCATGCAATCGCAACGAGCGAGTCGCGCTAGCCCGCAGAGCGAGATCCGGCGAGCTCAACCAAGTGTTCAGGAATTGTTATGTGCGGCCAGATTACTGGGATTCCCTGCGCCCGGCAGAGCGAACATGGCATATCTGCCGTACGGTGAATCAGTACAATCCCGGCGTGGTATTTGCCGGCAAGACCGCCGCCACCCTGCTTGGCTTCCCATTGAGCCACGCAGTGCACGACGGCACGATCGTCTGTGCCGCACGACGAAACTGGACTTCCGAACGGACTCAGCATATTTACACGGATATGGACTCGGCAATCAGCATGCAGGGATTGCTGGTCACGAATCCGGCACACACATTGGTAGATTGCGCTTTGTTGCTGCCTTTCGAAGAAACGCTGCCGATGTTCGATTCCGCGTCCACCACGCACTTCAAACAGATCATGGAAGTCATGGGAACCATGTCGCGTGATGTGAGTCCCGTCTTACGACTGTTGCATTTCGCAGATCCTCGCAGTGAGAGCGGCGGCGAATCGAAGGCGCGTGCCGTGATTATTGTGCTGGGTTTTGTGGTTCCGGAATTGCAGATCAGTTTTTTCGACCCCGTGACAAGAAAGACATATCGCACGGATTACCTGTGGCGATTGGCCGACGGCAGAGCCATTGTTGGCGAGTTCGATGGCATGGAGAAATACGTGAATCCGCAGATGGTAGGATCAAAAACCATTGAGCAGCGCGTGCTGGCAGAACGTGAGCGAGATGAGGCGCTCCGTCGCTGCGGCGTTTCGCAGATCGTGCATTTCTCATACAACGACGTGATGCACCCCGATCAGCTTCGCCGCAAACTCGAGCAAGCAGGAGTACCCTACGTCTCCTAGCCGCGCGCCGAGCTATATATGTCTTGCGCCGGCCGCTGTTCCATGCGCTCATATTGTCGCTTGTGCAATTCCGTTCTCACAGAGACATGCAGATTATTTCTTAACGGTCGCCTTTGCAAACTGAATCTTCCCGCGACATGTGAATCAGTCCCCAGGTTGCCGCTCTTGCACACTGGGCCGCGCTCCAGCAAACGGACGAGTCTGCAGATTGCCGCTTTCGCATGCCGACTCCCACACGAACCACCATGCGGGATCTACTTTTGCGTGAGCGAGAGCGAATCTGCAAACACGACCACCTATCAGCTTCCACGATGGTCTCGCTTGCAGTGCAGATTCCGCACCGGCAAACGAATCGCCTCTCTGATGGCCACCTTTGCAACTCCGCACTCAACAAAGCGCACATGGCAACGCCCAGATAATCATCTTTGCAAGCCGACCCTCACACGGAGTGTCCGAATACGAGCGGCGCACGGATCACAGCACGTGCTGCAGGAAGTCCTGGAAACGCTCCTCCTTGGGATGATCGATGATGTCCGGCGTGCCGCGTTCCACCACGACTCCCCCGTCCATGAACACAATCTGGTCGGCGACCTCCTTAGCGAAGCCGATCTCATGCGTGACCACGATCATCGTCATGCCGTCGTTCGCGAGCGAGCGCATCACATTGAGCACCTCACCGACGAGCTCGGGGTCGAGTGCCGACGTGGGCTCGTCGAACAGCATGATCTCCGGCTTCATGGCGAGCGCGCGCGCAATCGCCACTCGCTGCTGCTGACCGCCGGAAAGCTGGGCCGGGTAGTAGTCGAGACGTTCGCCGAGTCCAACGCGCTCAAGTTCCTTGATGGCAAGCTTGCGTGCCTCCGCCTTCGGCATGTGCAGCACGTGCACCGGTGCCTCCATCACGTTTTCAAGCGCGGTCATATGCGGGAACAGATTGAACTTCTGGAACACCATGCCCAGCTTGGCGCGCTGGCGGGCGATCTCCTTGTCGTTCAGCGTCTGCAATTCACCGTTCGGCAGTTTCTTGTACCCGATCATCTCGCCATCGACGTCGATCTCGCCGCCGGTGATCGTCTCCAGCTGGTTGATGAGACGCAGAAATGTGGATTTGCCCGAACCGGACGGCCCGAGAATCACAGTGACGGTGCCCGGCTCGACGGTCAGATCGATGCCCTTGAGCACGTGCAAATCGCCAAATGCCTTGTGCACCTGCTTGGCCTCCACGGCTGGAATCGCGGCGGCGATGTCGGTGGCCACGCTGGCTTTCGGGGTTTGCGTTGCAGTGGATTCGTCGCTGTTCGACTTGGTTTTTCTCGTCGCTTCGCTCATGTGTCTCTCCTTATGCCCACGGCACCGCTAGGCGGTATACCCCATGAATTCGGCCTGGTTCGTCTTATTCACGTCGTCTTTCGGCTCGCCGTCCGTCTTTCCCGGCAGCGGCGGCTGCTTGCCCTTGGGCCCCACCGGACGCGCTTGGAATCCCCTGCCGAAGTGTTTCTCGAGCATCGACTGGATCACCATGAGAATGGAGGTGATGAACAGGTACCAGATCGAGGCCACGAGCAGCAACGGAATCGGCTTGTAGATGCGGTTGGCGATCGCGTTCGTCGCGTACTGCAAATCGAGGGTGAACGGCACGGCGAGCACCAACGAGGTCGTCTTGAGCATGCCGATCGTCTCGTTGCCGGTCGGCGGGATGATAATGCGCATGGCCTGCGGCAGAATCACGCGGCGCATGATCATCGAACGCTTCATGCCGAGCGCCTTGGCGGCTTCCTCCTGCCCGGGATCGACGGCGTCGAGGCCCGCGCGCACGATCTCGGCCAGGTATGCGGCCTCGTTCAACGCCAGACCGATCCATGCCGCATTGAACGCGGTTATGATCGCCTGCGAATCGATGCTCCAGAACTCCACCGACGTGAGCGGAATGCCCAGCGACAGACGTGGGATGAGCACGGCGAACAGACCCCAGAACACCAACTGCGTGTATACAGGGGTGCCGCGGAAGAACCAAATGTAGAACCAGCTGACACCGCGGAGCACCGGATTCACCGATTTGCGCATGACGGCCAGCACCACGGCGAGCACGATGGCCACGACCATGGAGATCACCGTGAGCAGCAATGTGTAGCCCACGCCTTCGAGCACACGCTCATTGAACAGGTACTTCCACACCACGTTCCATTCGAAGCGCGGGTTGGTGATGAGTCCCTTGACGATCATGGCGGCGAAGATGACCACGATGATCGCGGCGACGATCTGGCCCGGGCGCTTGACCGGCTTGGCTTTGATGCGATTGGGGATCGGCAGCCCTTCGCTGTCGTGTTCAACGTGATGTGGCATCGCCCTTCCTTCTTCTCTGCGTTCCGTGGCATTCGGCCGTGCGCGCCCGGCTTGCGCCGTTGCGGTTCCAGACATCTACCTACGATATGTGAGTATTGTAACGTACCCCGTTACGCAACGGCGCCGACCGACCGCATATGGCTCACGTCTGATTCGCACGTTCCATATGCGGCCGGCCGGCACGCGTTCGGATTCTTCAGCTCAAATCCTTCGGATTGATCTCGGCCTTGTCGAGCGCACCGGACTCCACGCCCCACGCCTTGAGGATCTTCATGTAGGTGCCGTCGTCCATCAGATGTTGCATGGCCGCCTGCACCGCTTCGGCGAGCTGGGTGTCGCCCTTCTTGATGGCGATGCCCTGCTTGATTGTTCCTTCGACCTCACCGAGTTCCTCGAGTTGTCCGTCGGTCTGCGAGATCGCGTAACCTGCCACCGGCGAGTCCGCATAGAACACGTCCGCCTTGCCGGTCACGACGTTGGTCGCGGCATCGGTCTGCTGCTTGCTCGGCATGACCTCGACCGCGGCCTTGCCATCGGCGGCGCACTGTTCCTTGATCTTGTTGGCATCCTCTTCCTGCGTGGTGCCCACCTGCACTGCGATCTTCGTGCCGCACAGGTTCTTGGCGTCCACCTTGTCGGGATTGCCCTTCTTCACCACCCACATCGAGCCTGCCTTGTAGTAGCTCACGAAATCGACGGAATCCTCACGTTCCTCGGTGATCGTCATCGCTGTGATGCCGAGGTCGTACTTGCTGCCCACGCTCGGCACGATCGAATCGAAGCTCGACGAGATGAAGTCCGCCTTCACGCCCAGGGTCTTGGCAAGCGCCTTGGCGAGGTCCACATCATACCCTTCCGGGGTCTTGCCGTCCTCCGCCACGAATTCCGCCGGTGCATAGGTCATCTCCATGCCGACGGTGAGTTTGCCGGACTCGGCGATTTTCTGCGGCAGCATGGCCGCGATCTTGTCGTCCTTCTTCACCGAGTCGACAATCGAGGTCGCGTTCTGCGAGTCCTTTGCCGCGGTCTGCGTTTCGTCAGTCGTACCGCATGCCGCGGAACCGAGTATGACTGCGGCACCAAGTGCGAATGCCGCGACCTTCTTCATCGTGGATTGTGCGTTGCCAAACATGTGTCAGCGTTCCTTTTCCTCATGTGCCTGCCATGTGCTCCACATGGCGAAGTTCTGCATATATTCAGTATTCTCAAGCAACTATGGCAAAAATAGTCGCCGTTTTCAAACACTTACACTGTATACATATGCCTAGATATGCATATTATGCGATGCTTATGTTTGCCGACGGCGAATATATGTCAGATTGCGTTCAGCGTGCGGATTCGTGCGCTCACTTGGTCGGGTTGATCTCGGCCTTGTCGATCGCGCCGGAGCTCACGCCCCAGTTCTCGAGGATCTTCTGGTAGGTGCCGTCGTCCATGAGCTTCTGCACGGCCTTCTGGACGGCCTCATCCATCTGCTTGTCGCCCTTCTTGACGATGATGCCTTCCTCGGTCACGCCTTCGTCGGCACCCAGCGGTGCGAGCGCGCCATCGGTCTGCTCGATCGCATAGCCGGCGACTGGCGAATCCGCATAGAACACGGCCGCCTTGCCATTAACGACGGCGGTGGTCACATCGGTCTGCTTGGCGAAGGTCTGCAGTTCGATGGCCTTCTTGCCATCGGCCTTGCACTGCTCGTTCATCTTGTTGAGCTCCTCCTCCTGGGTGGTGCCGGTCTGCACTGCGACCTTGACGCCACACAGGTCCTTCGTGTCGACCTTGTCGGGATTGCCCTTCTGGGTCACCCACGTGGAGCCGGCCTTGTAGTAAGTGACGAAGTCGACGGCCTCCTGACGTTCGGGGGTCACGGTGAACGACGAAATGCCAATGTCGTACTTGCTGCCGATGGACGGGATGATCATGTCGAATTCCGACACCGCGGTCTCCGGTTCGAGTCCCATCACCTTGGCGATCGCCTTCGTGAGGTCCACATCATAGCCGACGGCGGTCTTGCCGTCCTCCCCAATGAATTCCGCCGGCGCATACGTGGTGTCGGTGCCCACGGTGAGCTTGCCGTCCTTCTTCACATAGTCCGGCACGAGTGCGGCGATCGTCTCGTCGGTCTCCACAGTGCTCGGGTCGAACGACGCGGCCGCCGAGCTGCTGCTGGTGCCGCTGGACTTGCCGCTGTCGCTTGCATCACTGGTGCCACATGCTGACATGCCCGCACACAACACGATGGCAGCAAATGCCGCCGTGGCTTTCCAAGTGTTCTTCATGGCTCTCTCCTCCGTGTTCGGCTTCAAACACGAGTCAGGGTAGGAATCACATGTTATCAGCGCGTTTCGGCACCCGAGGAATCTCGTAATCTGGAAGTAATCTCTCGAATGTGGCGTCACCCACACACAGCTCACGTTGCCAATCTGCGTAAAAAGGGACAACTATGCGCAAAGATCGACCCAAATTACGCACGAACCCATGCGTCATCTCTTCCGTGCCGCACACTTCCCCTGCATACACCTCCGCTGCGTACGCCTCCCCCGCACGCATACACTTCCCCTGCATGCGTATGCTTCCCCGCGTAAAAAGGGACGAATACAGGCTATATTTGTCCCTTTTTACGCAGATTCACGGATTCAGGAGTCAGCCGCGGGCATGCATGTTCTTGTAGCGCATCATGCGCAACGCCTCGCGCTTGTCTTGCTCTTCACGCAACGCCTGCCGCTTGTCGTACTCCTTCTTGCCACGGGCGAGCGCAATCTTGAGCTTCGCGCGGCCGTCTTCGTTGAAATACAGCTGCAGCGGCACAATGGTGTAGCCCTTCGCTTGAATCTGCCGGCGCAGCTTGTCTATCTGCGCGCCGTGCAGCAGCAGCTTGCGTTTGCGCTTGGGCGCATGGTTGTTCCATGTGCCGTTGAGGTATTCGGGAATGTTCGCTCCTTCGAGCCACACCTCACCCCGCTTGTCAATCGAGATGAACGACTCCGCCAGCGAGGCACGCCCCTCGCGCAGCGACTTCACCTCGGTGCCCGTCAACGCAAGGCCCGCCTCATAGGTGTCTTCGATCTCGTAGTCGTGCCGCGCGCGCCTGTTCTGCGCGATCATCTTCTCGTTGCTCTGCTCTTTCTTCGCCACAGTTGCTCCTATTCGATTGTTCTGGGAACCAGTCTACCTACCAGTCCCCCGTTCTTCTGCGACTGTCCCGCTTTCCCATGCCGCCGGCCCTTATCTCCCCTTCACCTTCTTCCACTCTCTGCGTAAAAAGAGACATCTAGGGACTAGATTCGTCTCTTTTTACGCAGACGAGGATTACACAGACGAGGACTCTTCAGATGAAGGCCTCACTGATGAAGGCCACCCATCTGAGAACCACACACATGACGACTACTCATCTGGGGACCACGCAGATGAGAACGCGGATGAGAAAATGAGAGTTTGCAGCCGAGGATTGCCTAGCGGAAGGTGCGCATATGAGTTCGGGGCCCGATACTGTGATATCGGGCCCCGAATGGATGCTTGGTTATTGGCGGCTGTCAGTGGACGTACCAGAACCGTCCCGGATTATACAGCGTACGGTATGTGATGGTGTACAGACCGGCCACATTCGACTCCGAGATGAGGATGCTGTTGCCGTTGACCTGCTCGACCACCGCGACATGACCCCATGGGCTCGAGGCGCCCTCCTGCCCCGGCAGGAACGACAGAGCGGCCCCGACCTGAGGGCTATGGTCGACGCGCAACCCGTACGACGGGGCCGTACTCCACCACTGGCCGCCGTTACCGAGATACGATGGCGTGCCGATGCCCATCTGCTTGCGACGCTCATAGGCCCACCACGTGCACTGGCCTGCTGCGTATGCATTCCCGTAATCGCCGTTCGATGTGCCCTGGCCGCCCGTAGAGGGACGGGTGACGACCGGAGTCGGGGGCGTGGACGGCTGTGATGGCGTGGACGGACGCTGAGTCTGCGCCGGCTGGGACGGCGTTTGCGTCTGCTGGGGAACGGACGGCTGGGGTGCCGCAGCAGCAGGTGCCTCGACGGTACCCTGTGGCTCAGGTTCCTGCACCTGCGCCGCAGCGGCAGCCTGTTCGGCGGCCCACTGCTGGTTCTTCGCATCGATCTCAGACTGCAGCATCACGGTCTGCGCGGCCTGCTGGGCGGCTTGCGTGGTGAGGCTGCTCTTCTGGTTTTCCAGGTCGGCTCGTGTGCTCTCACCGGCTGCACGCAGTTTGTCGAGGCTGGATTTCTCCTGCTGGGCCTGCGTTGCGGCGGACTGTGCGGCGGCGGACTTCTGATCGGCGTCGTTCTTGCACTGCTCGACTCGCTTCTCGATTGCCTTGAGCCTGTCGGCGCGGTTCATCGAAGTGTTGAGGTCGACGGCGGCATCGGATGCCGCATTCGCCTCGTTACGGGCGAGAGCGTCACGCGATTGCATCGACTTGATGAAGTCCTTCGTGTCCTTCGAGCCGGTCATGACGCTCATGACATCGGAGGTGTCTGAGCCATGCATCGACTCACGAGCGCTTTGTGCCACGGCGGCATGTGCGTCGTCGTAGTCCTCGCCGGTCTGCTTGATCTTGGCCTCGAGATCGGCCTTGTCTTTCTCGGCGGCCTTGAGGCGCTCCGCCGCGGCATCGGCTTCGGACTTGGCTGCTGCGGCATCGGAGTTCGCCTGCTGCACCTTGGCCTGTGCGGCGGGGATCTTGTTGTTGTTGAGGTCGTCGAGTTCCACGATCTTGTCGGCCAGATCGCTGTTCACTCCGGCGAGCTGTTCACGTAGCGCCGCCTCGCGCTGCTTGCTCTGGGCATGGCTGTTCTGGGCGTTCACCAAGTCACTGTAGGTGTCTGCGTATGCCTGAGGCGTGTACGTCGACATCGGCACCGCCAATGCGCCTATGCATAGGACAGAGGCCAGCGAGGATGCCACTACAGGTACGGTCCGTTTCCTGTTCGTCATCGAGTCCCTTTCTAATACGCTGCTCACCAGCGTATCATCACATTCTTGAAAATGGGCGGACGCCATGCCATATTCAACTCATTCACAGAATCTGCACAATTAACAAAGCGGCAATGCCAATGGAATCGCGGAAAACACGAGCCGTTACGCCTTGAGATATCTACGCAGGGCGATAGACGAGGCAAGCACCGAAAGCACCATGGCACCCACAATGAGAATCGGCGAGACAAGCCACACCGTGGTCTGGTCCACATATGGAATCCATGTCACCGACTTCGCCAGCCAGTCGGTCACGAACACCTTGACGAACAATGCCAATGCACCGCACGAAAGCAGGGAGCCCGCCAGCGAGGCAATGACGCCTTCGAGAATGAACGGCAGACGGATGGTCCAGTTGGAGGCGCCGACCAAGCGCATGATCTCGGTCTCCTCTCTTCGCGACGCAGCCGACATACGAATCGTCGTACCAGTGAGCATGATCGCCGCGATCACCATGATGACGGCCAAACCTCCGGTGGCCACGGTGGCGCGGTTGAGTATGGCGAACACCGGTTCGAAGATCTGCCGCTGGTCAACCACCTCCTCAACCCCATCACGATTCGAAAGCACCTCGGAGACCACGCGATAGTTCTCAGGGTTCTTGAGCTTGAGCCACAGCGAATCCTGCATGTCGGCCGCAGTGAGCGTGCGCCCTTGGTATTCGCCCTTCGGGTACTGCTTGACGAAGGAGTTGTTGTAGAAGTCCTCACGGCTCATGAACGTGACCTGCGAGACGTCGTTCGGCAATTCCTGCTGGATCACCTTCTGCAGCTCGTTGATCTGCGCGGTAGTGGCAGCCTTGCCTGTGGAGCAGTTCGCAGACTGACTGTTGCCGTCCGGGCACAACCACACCACGACTTCGACCTTGTCGTACCAATCGCCCTTGGCCTTCGTGATCTGCGCCTGAGTGAGCAACGATGCCCCGATGAACAGGAACGAGATGAACGTGACGAGCATCACCGAAAGCAGCATGGGCACATTGCGTCTAAGGCTCGTCCATGTCTCCGAAAGAATGAAACGGAATCGCATGCTCTACTCCTCGTCCTTGTTCGGCTCATCCGGGGTTCTCGGTCGCGAATGCCGCCCCTTCGGCGGACTCGGTGGCATAGGTGGCGTGGATGGTTCGATCTCCTTCGTCACGGGGGCCATCGCCTGCGTCTGTTCGACGGGCGTCGTCTTCCCAGCGGAGGCATTGCCGGTGGAGTCGGCTTCGCCCCGCGGCTCCTCGAGGGTCACGGTTCCCCATGCCTTCCCGGAATCCTGCTCCATGGAGGCGTCCGCCTTTGCGGCGGTCGAGACCTCTCGCGTCTTGCTGGTGTCGATGCCCTCCTGTTCGGCGAGCTCCTCGAGAGAGAGGCCTCCACCCCAGGTGAGCGTCTGTTCGACATCTGCGAATGCCTCGCCGTAACGGCCGGTCTTGCCGGCATGCACGCTCTGGGCCAGACGGGCTATGCCCTCGTTGCTGTGCTCGGATTGCAGGATCTCATTGACCGAGTCGACCATGGTGGTCGCCCGTTCATCACGCTCATGCTTGCCGCTGTGCGACTTCTGCTGATTCGTTGCCGGTTCGATCACCGCGCCGGTTTCACTGCCAGCCACGGCCCCGATGCCGACCTCGGCCTTGATCGCCGCATGCGACATCGCGGCCACCTGCTCATCCGGGAAGTACATGGCGGAATCATAAGAGCCGTTCTTCTCGTCACGGACAATGCTGCCCTTGTTGAGCTCGACCACGCGTTTGCGCATCGAGTTGACAATCTCCTCGTTGTGTGTGGCCATCACAATGGTAGTGCCGGTTCGGGAGATCGCATCGAGGACCTCCATGATGCCCAGCGAGGTGGTCGGGTCCAGATTGCCGGTGGGCTCGTCGGCGAGCAGCAGCTGCGGGTGGTTCACATAGGCGCGCGCAATCGTGACGCGCTGCTGCTCACCGCCGGAGAGCTCGCGCGGGTAGTTGTTCTCCTTGCCCGTGAGACCCACCGTCTTAAGCACCTTGGGCACCAGCGACTTGATCGTGGAACGTGAGGTGCCGATCACCTCGAGGGCGAACGCCACGTTCTCCCACACAGTCTTGTTGTTGAGCAGCTTGTAGTCCTGGAACACCATGCCTATGGAACGCCGGTACTGCGGCACCTGACGGTTCGGGAGGCGACGCAGGTCGTACCCGCCCACGCGGATCTCCCCGCTGGTCGCCTCCTCCTCGCGCAGCAGCAGGCGCAGCAACGAGGTCTTGCCCGAACCGGAGGCGCCCACGAGAAACACGAACTCGCCACGGCTGATCTCAAGATCGATGTCTTGCAACGCCGGTCTCTTGGCATTCGGATAGATCTTGCTCACATGTTCCATTGAGATGAGTGCCATGGGCTACTTCCTCCCTGCTTGCATCGCTTGCCGCCGGGCCGCGATTTACTCGTTGGCTTCCTCGGCCGCGGCTTCGAGCCGCTGCTCGTGGCGCCAGCGGATGCCGGCCTGAATGAACTCGTCAATGTCGCCATCGAACACCGCCTGAGTCTGCGAGGTCTCGCAACCAGTGCGCAGATCCTTCACCATTTGGTACGGGTGCAGCACGTAGGAGCGCATCTGGTCTCCCCAGCTGGCCTTGATGTCGCCGGCGAGCTCCTTTTTCTTCTTGGCCTCCTCCTCATGGCGGAGCACGAGCAGCCTGGACTGGAGCACGGCCATGGCGGCGGCGCGGTTCTGAATCTGCGAACGCTCGTCCTGCATGGTCACCACGATGCCGGTCGGAAGGTGAGTGATGCGCACGGCAGAGTACGTGGTGTTCACGCCCTGGCCGCCAGGGCCCGAAGCGCAGTAGGTGTCCACGCGGATCTCACTGTCGGGCACTTCGATGTGATCGGTGGCCTCGACGAGCGGCACCACTTCGACGGCGGCGAAGCTGGTCTGGCGACGCCCCTGGTTGTCGAACGGCGAGATGCGCACCAGACGATGCGTGCCGCCTTCGACCGACATGCGGCCATAGGCGTACGGGGCGTCGATCTGGAATGTGGCGGACTTGATGCCCGCCTCCTCGGCATACGAGGTGTCCATCACCTTGGCCTTGTATCCATTGCGCTCGGCCCAGCGCAGGTACATGCGCAGCAGCATCTGGGCGAAGTCCGCGGCATCGACACCGCCTGCGCCGGATCGAATGGTCACGACGGCGGAACGGGAATCGTATTCGCCGTCCATCAGCGTCTCGATCTCCATCTGGTCGAGATCCTTCTGGATGCTTTCAATCTCGGTCTGTGCCTCGTGGAGCGTGTCGGCGTCGTTCTCCTCCTGGCCGAGCTCGATGAGCGTGGCCACATCGTCGAGACGGCTCGCGGCGCTCGACAGATGCTTCAGCTGGGACTGGCATGCGCTCAGCTGGCTCATCACCTTCTGCGCGTGCTCGGAGTCATCCCACAGTCCAGGAGCGGAGGCCTGCTGCTCAAGCTCGGCCTCTTGGGACTTCAGACGATCGGTGTCCAACGCGAGGGCGATGGACTCGTACTTGGCGCGGGCGTCGGAAATCGCCTGCGAATAATCGAATTCTGCCATAATCTCTCACTTGCTCGTCCACTGCAAACACCGTTGCGGTGGAATCTGTTCACATTGCTCAACTGAAATATAAGATACCGTCACAGGCAAACGTTGCCTTGGCGGGAAAGCGGACGCCACCGGAGTATGGCTGCGTGGCGAACAGCGCGAGCGTCAAAGCCCGGCGAAGATCAATGGCATGGCAAAGCCGACCAGCATTGCGCACACAACAACAATGGCCACAATGCGCGTGGCATTGTAGCTGCGCCGGGTCTGGCGTCCCTCGGTGTTGTCTTGCTTTTTCACGGTTCCCTATCTTGTTTGTCACTCACATACAGGCGATATGCAAGTGTAGCAGGTGGCTTTCTGTTTCAGCCAACCGGATACCCCGCCCCGTTATTCCACTCGCCCATCTCTTTGCTGGCAGATGACGAAAGCTCGGCGGCCATGGTCGTTGTGTTGCATGCGTGTGCAGTAACCGACCATGGTCTGTCGTTTGCCATAGACAGCGCAGCATAGGGTGGGCAGACGTGCCGCGAACGGACACGAGGCGCGCCACGGCAGGTGCGCGGTATACAGTGGCATATGACAATCCAATAGACAAGGAGTGGCGATGACACAGTCGCGCAGTGCATGGGGCTGGGGTCTGGCGAGCATTGATGCAGCCGGCAACGTGCTTGACGTTTGGTATCCGAAACTGACATTGGGAGAGGCGCCGGCAGCCAAGCCGAACCATGGGTTCGGCAATCTGGTTCATGAGGGCGAGGACTTGCGCGGCGTGCGTCGTATGCCGGTCTTCACCGTCTCGCGCCTCGACGACCCGGTGGTCGACGCGCCCGACGCCTACTTGCGCCTTCACCTGCTCAGCATGCGCCTGGCCAAACCGAACACGCTCAACCTCGACGGCATCTTCGGAGCGCTCAACAACGTCGTGTGGACGAACTACGGCCCGTTCGCCGTCGATGACTTCGCACAGCGTCGCCTGGCCGTCATGCAGGGCAATGCGGGCGCGGGGATGCCGGGCATGCGTGCCGAGGTCAACGTGCTCGCCATCGACAAGTTCCCGCGCATGCTCGACTACGTGGTGCCCACCGGTGTGCGCATCGGCGACGGCGACCGTGTGCGTCTGGGCGCCTACCTGAGCGAAGGCACGACGGTCATGCACGCCGGCTTCGTCAACTTCAACGCCGGCACGCTCGGCACCTGCATGATCGAAGGCCGCGTCTCGCAGGGCGTCGTGGTCGGCGACGGTTCCGACGTCGGCGGTGGCGCCTCGATCATGGGCACGCTGTCGGGTGGCGGCAAGCTGCGCAACTCGATCGGCGAGCATTCGCTGCTCGGTGCCAATGCGGGCATCGGCATCTCGCTCGGAGATAACTGCGTCGTGGAGGCCGGTCTCTATGTGACCGCCGGCACGAAGATCGAGGTGTGGGACAAGGAGAAGGCGGCGGCCGGGGTCGCACTCGATGTGGTCAAGGGCGCCGACCTGAGCGGGAAGAACAACATCCTGTTCATTCGCAACTCTCTCACCGGCGCCATCCAGGCACGTCCGCGCAAGACCGGCATCGCGCTCAACGACGCACTTCACAAGAACTGACGGCAAAAGCCCCTTCCCAGCCGAAACAGGTTTCGCGAAACGGCGGAATCTCGCGGACATTGCGAATCCATCCCGGCTGAGGAGGGGCTTTTTCATACAAGGAGTGACATGAACATCGACATCGTCTGCGTCGGCAAGGTCAAGGAACGCTATCTGCGCGACGCAATCGACGAATACCGCAAACGCCTGTCGCGCTTCGCGAAGGTCGACGTCATTGAGGTGGCCGACGAGAAGACCCCGGAACACGCCTCCGACACGCTCAACGCGCAGATCAAGGAGAAGGAGGGCGAGCGCATCCTCAAGCATCTGCGCGACGGTGCCTTCGTTGTTGCGCTCGCAATCGAAGGCGATCAGCTGACGAGTGAGCAGCTCGCGGCACGCATCGCGCAGTGGGGATTGCACGGCGTCAGCCACCTGCAGTTCGTGATTGGCGGCTCACTCGGCCTCGACCCGCGTGTGCTGAGGCGCGCGAACATGCCGCTGAGCTTCTCGAAGATGACGTTCCCGCACCAGCTCATGCGTGTGATTCTGCTCGAGCAGATCTACCGCGCGTTCAAGATCAACGCGCACGAGCCCTATCACAAATAGACACAAATAGAACGGCGTTGACTACCGCTCGTCTATCGGCACGTAGTCGCGCAGCACGGCACCGGTGTACACCTGACGCGGGCGGCCGATCTTCGTCATCGGGTCGGCGAGCATCTCGCGGTACTGGGCAATCCATCCGGGGATGCGTCCCAGCGCGAACAGCGGCGTGAACATGGAGGGGCCGAAGCCGATTGCACGGTAGATGAGACCGGTGTAGAAATCGACGTTCGGGTACAGGTTGCGCGAGACGAAATAATCGTCGTTGAGCGCGATGTCCTCAAGCTGCAACGCCACGTCGAAGAGCTGTTCGTCGCCTGGCAGCAGTTTGAGCGTCGCCTTGTTCTCCATGATCTTCTCGAGATAATGCTTGGCGATGGCCGCGCGCGGATCGTACGACTTGTACACGCGGTGGCCGAGACCGGAGATGCGGCTGCCTTCCACCTTCGCCTTCTCCACGAACTGCTTGACGCTCATGCCGGAGTCGCGGATTGCCATGAGCTGGCGCAGCACCGCCTCGTTCGCGCCGCCATGCCGTGGGCCCGAGAGCGCGTTGATGCCAGCGGCGACGGCCGAATACAGATTCGCGTGCGCGGAGCCGGCGATGCGCACCACCGACGTCGAGCAGTTCTGCTCATGGTCGGCGTGGATGATGAGCAGACGGCCGAACGCATGCACATACAGCGGATCGGATTCGAAGCGTTCGTAGGGCACCGCGAAGCACATGCGAATGAAGTCGTCGACGTAGCCGCGCGCATAGTCCGGGTAGAGCATCGGTTCGTCGCGGCGCCTGCGCAGAATGTAGCTGACCACCGTGCGCGCCTTGGCCATGATGATCATGGCGGCCTCATCGAGCTGTTCCGGATCGCTGATGTCGGTGGTGTCGGGGTTGAAGGCGGCGAGCGCGTTGATTGCGGAGGCCATGACGCTCATCGGCTGCGCCCCGCGTGGGAACGAGCCCATGAACGTACGGAAATCCTCACCTACCATCGTGTGGTGGTTGATGTCTTCCACGAATCGGTTGTACTCGGCTTTTGTGGGCAGCTCACCATTGCGCAGCAGCCATGAGACCTCCAGGAAGTCCGACTGCTCACACAGCTGCTCGATCGGGTAGCCCCGGTATCGCAGAATCGAATGCTCGCCGTCTATATACGTGATCCTGGATTCGCATTGCGCCGTGGTGAGGAAGCCCGGGTCGAGGGAGACCCAGTTGTTGTTGCGCAGCGACGACATGACGATGCCATCGGGGCCGGCGGTCGCCTTGACCACCGGCAGCTTGAATTCGTCGGCCTCCACATGCAGATGCGCTTCTCCCATAGCTCTCCTCTACTCGCCCGTCGGCATTCGCCGTATTCGGTTTGCCGAACACTATAGGGCACGCACATTGCCCGCGGCGTTTCCATCTCATATCGCAAGTTTGCACTTAATATACCATCTCATGCAAGTATATGCAGAATTCCAGTGGACGCTCATGGTACTCGGGGCCTGAATATACAAAAAGCCCGCATGATCTGCGGGCTTGAATCTGAGGTGTGTGGCGATCAGTTGTAGAGCTTTGACAGCGGATCACCCTCGCGTGCAGTGAGCACAATCGGTCCGTTCTCGGTGATGGCGATCGTGTGCTCGCTATGGGCACCACGCGAGCCGTCCACCGAACGCAGCGTCCATCCGTCTCGCTGGTCCTGGAAGATCTCGTCGGTGGTCTTCATGAACCATGGCTCAATGGCGATGACGAGGCCCGGACGCAGCTTGTAGCCGTGGTGTGCCTTGCCGTCGTTGGGCACATGCGGGTCGCCGTGCATGATGTGGCCGACGCCATGGCCGCCGAATTCGAGGTTCACCGGGTAGCCGTATTCCGCCGCCACTTCGCCGATCGCGTGGGAGATATCACCCAGACGGTTGCCGGGAATGGCTTCGGCGATGCCCGCGGCGAGCGCCTCCTCGGTGGACTTGATGAGACGCAGGTCACTTGGATCCTTGTCTTTGCCAACCACGAAGCTGATGGCCGAGTCACCCACCCAGCCGTCGACGCTGATGGCGAGGTCGAGGCTGACCAGATCGCCGTCCTTGAGCGTGTAGTCATACGGCACACCGTGCAGCACCGCATCGTTGATCGAAATGCAGATGTAATGGGCGAACGGTCCCGTGCCGAAGTCCGGCGCGTAGTCGACGTAGCAGGATTGCGCGCCCTTCCTGTCGGCAATGCGCTTGTGCACAATCTCATCGATCTCCAGCAGATTCGTGCCCACCTTGGTCTTCTCACGCAGCTCGTTGAGAATGCTGCCGACGAAATGGCCGGCCGGCTTCATTTCCTCGATCTCCTGGGGTGTCTTCAATTCGATCATCGTGTTCTCTTTTCCAGCAAGCTTTTGCCAAACCGTTTTCAGACTAATCTGCACGCCTTACATTGTAATGGGAGACGCCGCGCATATTCGCGCAGATATGCGAAACCCGGCGCATATGGCACCGGGTTTCGCATATATTCATAAGGAGTTTCAGTTGTTCTTCTTCACGCGGCCGAAGGTGAAGGCACGCACAATCGCGCAGATGCCCATGACCACCATGGCGCAGCCGCCGAAGATGATCAGCCACAGCGTGGACGCCATCGGCATGCACAGCAGCACGAAGCCGGCGATGATCGAGATGATCGCGTAGGCGATCGCCCAGCCCGAGCTCGGCACGCTCCACGATTCGGCAAGTGCCATCACGCCCTCCATGATCCAGCAGATGCCCACGATGAGCGTGAACATGATGGCGAGCATGGCGGTGGACATCGTGACGTTCTTGAAGATGACGATGCCGCCGATCACGAGGATGATGCCGATGAGCACGCCGAGGATCCTCCAGCCGGCGGGCAGTCCCATTTCAACGAGCGAGCTGACGATGCGCACGACGCCCGAAATGAGGAAGTAGATGCCAAGCACGATGGCGGCCACCTTGAGCGTGATGCCCGGCCACACGAGCAGGCAGATGCCCAATGCGAGCGCGGCGACGCCGATGACGCCGTATGTGCCGCGCACGAGGTTCTTCGCGCCGGTCGGCAGCATTCCCTCGAACAGTCGGAATGGGCTTTGGTTGTATTGCTGGTTTTGATATTGCGGATTCGGTTCCGACATATCTCCTCCTTCAGATTCTCTGAACGCACCGGCGCTCCGGATGCTTTCCGGCATGGCGACTGCATTCGCGGATATGTTTACTTACAGTGTTATCTATCCGCGGTCTGTTTGCACAGTTTCGCCCGTGTATTCTCCAACGAGCGTAGTTGACTTCGGACGAGAAATATGTCCATTCAGCTTGTACGGGTGCCAGATTCTACACCGTGACCCAGCGCCGCGCTGTCGGGAAACATCTATAGTGTGAAGTTATGGATACCACTTTGCAATCAGGCATCGATCCGGCCTCGTTCTCCGCCGTGATCTCACCCAAGGACGATCTCTTCCGCTATGTGAACGGTCCGTGGATCGACACGTACCGCCTTCCCGATGACCGCTCCAGCTACGGTTCCTTCAATCGACTGTCGGAAAACGCCGAGGAGCAGATTCGCGACATTCTCGAAACGGATTCCGAGGAGGCGTCGAAATCGAAGGCGCTGTACCATGCGTTCCTCGACACCGACGCGATTGAAGCAGCTGGAATCGAGCCGATTCGCGCCGATCTCATTGCCATTGACGAAGCACGGACGAAAGAGGGGCTCATCGATGTGCTCGGGCGGCTGAGCCCGTTCGGCGGTCCGGACCTCTTCGGCTTCAGCGTGTTCGGCGACATGAACCACCCTGAGACGAATGTGCTCTACCTCGGCCAGGGGGGCATCGGACTGCCCGACGAAGCATACTACCGCGAAGACCACCATGAGCAGATCCGTCAGGAGTATGTGTCGATGGTCGCGAAGCAGCTGCGCAACGCCGGCTACGCCGACGACGAGGAGAAGGCCCAGGATCTCGCCGAACGGTTCCTCGACGTCGAGACTCGCATCGCCTCGCACCATTGGGACAATGTGAAGACGAGGGACCCGCAGGCGACGAACAACCCCACCACTTTTGACGAGCTCAAGGCCATGTTCATCCATTTCGACATTGAGCGTTGGATCAAGGCCGTGCAGGAAAGCTACGACACCTCGCATGCCGCCCGCACGATGCCGGTTGACATGCTCGGAGCCTTCGCGAACATCATTGTGGACGAGCCGAGCTTCGTCACCGGCCTTGACGGATTCTGGGCTGCAGCGAGCCTCGACGACCTGAAGCTGTGGGCGCGCGTGCATGTGATCATCGACAACGCGAGCATGCTGAGCTCCGTGTTCGACAAGACGAACTTCTCGTTCTACGGGCAGGTTCTTTCTGGCACGAAGCAGCAGCGTGATCGGTGGAAGCGCGGCGTCTCGCTCGTCAATGGCATATGCGGCGAAGATGTCGGCAAGGTCTATGTGAAGCTGCATTTCCCGGAATCGTCGAAGAAGCGCATGCAGGAACTGGTGAGCAACCTCATTCAGGCCTACCACATCTCGATTGTGAACAGCGACTGGCTAGGCGAGGAGACCAAGCGCAAGGCGATTGACAAGCTCAACTCCTTCGAGCCGTACATCGGCTACCCCGACGATTGGCGCGACTACACGGCGCTCGACGTGCATGCCGATGCCCCGCTCATGGACAACATGAGGGCGGCGGCCGTCTACGAGTTCGGCTATCAGGTTTCGAAGAGCGGCAAGCCTGTGAACAAGGGCGAATGGCTCATGAACCCGCAGACGGTGAACGCGTACTACGAGCCCACCCGTAATATCATCGTGTTCCCAGCCGCCATTCTGCAACCCCCGTTCTTCAATCCGCAGGCCGAGGACGCCGTGAACTACGGCGGCATCGGCACCGTAATCGGCCATGAGATCGGCCACGGGTTCGATGACCAGGGCTCCCAGTTCAACGGCAGCGGCAAACTCGAGGATTGGTGGACCGACGAGGACCGCAAGCATTTCAAGCAGCTCACACAAGCGCTTATCGACCAGTACGACGAGTTCGTGCCGGTGCAACTGCGTGAGAAGTACGCCGACGAGCCCGACAAGATGCCACATGTCAACGGCTCGCTTACGATTGGCGAGAACATAGGCGATCTCAGTGGCGTCAACATCGCGTTGAAGGCCTATGCCTTCGCGCTGGACGAGCAGCACGGGCTGCCTGTCGACGCCTCGCCGTCCGGCATCGAAGGAGCATTGGAGATGTCCCCTGAGATCGATGGATTCAGCGGATTGCAGCGCTTCTTCCTCGGGTACGCACAGATCTGGCGAACGAAGATGCGCGATGAGCTCGCAGAGCAGTACCTGCAGATCGACCCGCACTCCCCCGCCGAGGACCGTACGAACGGCATCGCGCGCAACGTGAATCTGTTCTACAAGGCCTTCGGCGTCACCGACAACGACCGCATGTGGCTCAAACCAGAGGAACGCGTGCGCATCTGGTAGTCTCTGGCAGGCTTGCCAATGAGCATATTGGCCACATATGGTTGTGGGGCCCGTAGGGCCCCACAACCATATGAAAACAAGTGCAGCGATTAGAATTCGTCTTGATCCTCAGGCCTCACCTCCTTTCGCGAGTTCGTCGTGTCGGTTGCGCAACCGTGTTCCAAATCCTGCGGCGGCATCCCGTTGCCTACCAATGGCTCCAGGGCCGCATCCCGTTGATCCCCTTGCTGTGGCATGCTCGCAGCGGCATCGGGAGACAGGCAATCCGGCGGCATCTGGTTGAAGGGATCCACGGGATTGCCGCCGTCATCGCCCGGTGCCATAGAGGAGCGTGACAGGGTTGATTGAGGAGCTGCCGACGTAGCCTGCTGGGTCTGTGGACGCATGGGGGAACCCTGCTCGTCAGATGCCATCTGTGAGGGAGCCTGCTGTCCGGTGTACCCTTCCCGCGGCGTGCGCATCGACATCGTGACCACGTAGTTCAGGTCCAAACCGACGTTGCTCGCCTCGAGCACCAGACGTGAATGATCCACACCCTGCTCGTCGCGCCATTGCTCGGTGTTGAGCAATCCGGTGACTATGGCCGGGTCGCCTCTATGCAGCGATTGCATGATGTTGGCCGCTAGGCCACGAAAGGCTTTGACGGTGAGCCATGTGGTCGGCAGTTGCTGCCATACGCCATTACGATCCTGATACCGGCGTGTGGATCCCAGTCGGAACGTGCATGCAGGGCGACTCGGATTCCTGCCATACTGTTGGGGATCTGCGCCAAGATACCCCGTGATCGTGACCGCTCCTTGTTGTAATGCCATGTAAGCCTCTTTCCGTGCGATGTGTTCTTGGTTCCATCTTCAGGCAAGAGACCCGGCGTGCCAAGCCGAACAGGGCATTGTGGTCGGAGGACGGCGTGTTGGTACAACGGTGGATGACCGACCCATTATCCACACCCGTCCACAGGCATGTGCATAACTCGGGTGGCCATGGCAGGAAATGAATGGGCCCCGGTTTCCCGGAGCCCACTGCCACATATTTCGCCTTGACCTACTTCAATGCCTCATGCACGCGGTCGACGATCACCTGCGCCACTGAATCGACGCTGATGTTCTCACTGTTGGAACCGTCACGATCACGAACCTCGATCGTGCCGTTGTTCACCGTATCACGGCCGGCGACGGCGATGATCGGCACACCGATGAGTTCGGCGTCCTTGAACTTGACGCCCGGCGAGACCTTTCTGCGGTCGTCGTAGAGCACCTCGATGCCATTGGCCGAAAGTTCATCGACCAGCCTCTCGGCGGCTTCGAATGCCGCTTCGTCCTTGCCGGTGGCCATCACATGCACCTGGGCGGGGGCGATGTTCATCGGCCACGCCAGACCCTTGTCGTCATGGTGCGTCTCGGCGATGCAGGCAAGCACACGGCTCACGCCAATGCCATAGCAGCCCATCCACACCGGCACTGTCTTGCCATTCTGGTTGAGCACCTTGAGGTCGAGCGCCTCAGAATACTTGAGACCGAGCTGGAACACCTGACCAATCTCCACACCACGCTCGAAGCTGAGCGGGCCTGAACCATCCGGGCTCATGTCGCCGTCGCGCACCTGAACGGCTTCCACCACGTCGTCGGCCTTGAAATCGCGACCATAGACGAGGTCGTAGTAATCCACGCCCTCCTCGTCGGCGCCGGTGAACCATGCAGAGCCTTCAGCCACATGCGCGTCAATCAGGTACCGCAACGTCTCGGCCGTCCCGTCGTCACCCCGCGCCTGCGGGCCGAAGCCCATAGGCCCGATGTAGCCGCGTACCAGCTCCGGATGCGCCTTGAGGTCGTCCTCGGTGGCCTCCTCGAGCTCGGCCGGGGCGAACTGCGCCTCCAAGCGCTTCATGTCGATCGTACGATCTCCCGGGATGCCCACAACCACCAGTTCGCGCCATGGTTCGTCATGCTCGTCGTCCTCGGCATGCTTGACGGCGATGACGACGTTCTTGAGAATGTCTGAGGCCTGCCAGTCACGGCCATCCTCGCGCGGGTATTCGGCATTCGCGAACGCGATCATCTCGTCGATCGTGCGCGCGTTCGGCGTGGCCCGCTTGGTGGCATCCGGGGTCTGCGAACAATCCACGGCCTCGACAGCCGGCGTGTGCAGAGCCTCCACGTTCCAGGCCTTGCCGGAAGGGGCCAGGGCGAACGTATCCTCACCAATCGGCATCGGCGCCAGGAACTCCTCGGAAGCGGAGCCGCCCATCGGGCCCGACATCGCGAACACCGGCACATACTTCAAGTCGAGACGCTGGAAGATGCGCTCATACGCACCGCGCTCATCCATGTACGCCTGGCGCATGCCCTCCTCGTCCACTGTGAACGAGTAGGCATCCTTCATAATGAACTCGCGGCCGCGAATCAGACCCGCGCGGGGGCGGAACTCGTCGCGGTACTTCGTCTGGATCTGGTAGAGCGTCACCGGCAGGTCCTTGTACGACGAGTACATGTCTTTGACGAGCAGCGTGAACATTTCCTCATGCGTCGGTGCAAGCAGGTAATCCGCCTCATGGCGATCCTTCAGGCGGAAGATGTTGTCGCCGTACTCCTCCCAACGGTGGGTCGCCTCGTACGGCTCGCGCGGCAGCAGGGCCGGGAAGTGCACTTCCTGCGCGCCAATGCCGTTGATCTCCTCGCGAATGACGTCTTCGATCTTGTTGAGAACGGCGAGGCCGAGCGGCAGCCACGTCCATATGCCCGGGGCGGCCTTGCGAATATAACCGGCTCGCTGGAGCAGCTTTGCGGAATCGACGTCTGCGTCTGCGGGGTCTTCACGCAGCGTGCGCAGGAACAGTGTGGACATTCGAAGAGCTTTGGTCATACCCTTCAAATTATGCGTATTCCACGACATCGCCGGTGTATGCAAGCGGGCGCCCCGCCAGCGAATGCCAGCGGTGCGCCCGGATATCGGAACGGTCTGCGAGCCTATTGGCGCGCGTCGTCGTCAACGCGTTCGTCCACGTCGCTCTCAAGCATCTCCTCGTTCACCGAGCCGAACGGGTAGACGAAGATCATCAGCATGAACACGCAACCGAACAGGTACAGCACGTCGCACAGGTCGATCACACCGACGGTGAGCTTGCCATTCGGGAAGATCAAGCCGATCACCATGAGCACCATGCCGATCACCGGCAGATACTGCCACGCCCACGGATTCGGCGCGTTGTCGCGCATTTTGCGCCGCACGGAGACAATGTAGAACGGAATGATGAACATGAGTCCGCCAATGATCGTGAGCAGATCGGAGAGTTTGAACCAGCCCACCAGATTCACCGGTGCAGAGGTGTAGAACAGGAACGCCACGAACAGCACGAGCGCGCCGATTCCTGAGATGATGTACATTGCCGAGTGTTTCATGGATTTCCTCTTTCCTCTGTCAGTACGAAATACTGTTCCATTCTAATCGTGCGGCTCATCGGGCGTGACGAAAGCGAGCCGACGGTATCTGTGCAGCAATTCAGAACGCCGGTTCGCCCGTGCCACCGAATTCGTCGAGCGCGTCGAACAAGGTCTGCGTGGATTCCGCTGCGCCGGATTCACCCGTCGCGCCGAGTACGGCATGGTCCGGGGAACGATGTGAGAACGAATCCGCCCCCTGCTCCGCGAGCTGCGCGGCCGCACGGGCCGATCCGGCACGCAACGCATCGTCGAGCAGAACGGCGTCTGCGCTCACATTGAACATGCGGTTATGCACGCCGTTGAGGTACAGCCCGTCGAGCTTCTCCACGCGAGAGAGCGCCACATAACCCATGCCCGGTGCGAAGGTGCGCGACAGATCCATGATGGCCGAATCGAGCGTCATGCCCTGCGATTTGTGTATCGTAATCGCCCAGGCGCACCGCAGCGGCACCTGCGACACCGACGCGAGCACGTCATCGCCATCCATCATCTCCCAATCGGCGCGCTTCATGGTCACCACGTTGCCGTTCTCGAATTCGACGATGGGCCAACCGCCGCGCGCATCCTTGAGGAATCCAATCACCATGCCCAGCGAGCCGTTCACATAGCGGCCCTCGGCATCGTTGCGCACGGCCATCACCACGGCGTTCTTCTTGAGCACGAGGTGCTCGGGAGCGAGCATGTTCCTCTTGAGCCGTTCGATCAGATTCGCCTGCCCGCGCGCCTCGGCGAAGAACTCATGCTCGTCGCCGTCAATCTGCGCAAGCTGGCGTTCGTTCACAAGATCGGCCTGCCGGTTCTGCGGGAACAGGGACACGGCCTGCTTCCCCTCTTCAAGTGGCACCTGGTAGCGGGTGATGAGAATGTCTTTGTCGATCTGCGAGACCATGTCGCCACGAATATCGGTGAGCACACGCAGCAGCTGCCCGTCGTCCTGACGATGCTGCTCATCGAGATAGCAGATCACCGGGTCGAGCGCGTCCCAAGCAAAGGATTCAGTGACGAATCCCTCCGGGTTCTTTCCCGCCTGCGCATACCGCTCACGCATCGACACATACTCGGGCGTGGGCGTCATGGCCGTGTTGCGCCGCGAGGCACCCACTGGCGGCAACTGGAAGAAATCGCCGGAGAGCACCACCTGCAGGCCGCCGAAGGGGCGCGAATCCTTGCGTATGATGCGGCAGACCTCGTCGACCATGTCGAACAGCCACGCGTGCATCATCGAGATCTCGTCGATCACGAGCACGTCAGTCGATTTGATCTGCTTGCGCCGGCGTGTGCGGATCGTCTTGATGAGCGAGTCGGTGAGCGAATCGGCCACCCCTATGCCGCTCCATGCGTGAATCGTCTGGCCGTCTACATGCGTCGCGGCAATGCCGGTCGTGGCCGTCACCGCGACCGTGGAGCCCTGTTCGCGTTTGGCCTGCACAAACCGGTTGAGCACATACGTCTTGCCGGCTCCGGGCGCTCCGGTGAGGAACGCGCTGGCGCCGGCAAGCATAATCTCAAGGGCTTCGCTCTGCTTCATGCTCTCTACAATAGGGCCGTGACGCTACGCTGTACAGCTGTCACCTGACGATGCGGTCGACGACGCGGATCACGCCCTCCTCAGTGTTCGCCGGCGCGATGTAGGCGGCGGCCGCGCGCACCTGCGGGTGGGCGTTGGCCACGGCGAACGAATAGCGCGCGTGTTCGAACATCGGCACGTCGTTGAGATAGTCGCCGAACACGGCGGTCTCGTCGACACCCACGCCAAGCGCCTTCTGCAATACGACCACGCCGTCTCCCTTGGAGACGCGCGAATCCATGATGTCCGCCCAATGCTTGCCCGAGAGCACGTATTCGTAAGGCTGCTCGATGCCGGCGAGCAGATCCTTGGCCATCGGCTCGGCCGGTTCGAAATCGAAGATGGCGAGCTTGAGGAATTTCTCGTCGACGTAGTCGAGCACTTCACGAAGATTGTTCACCGGCTCGACCTTCGCGTAGTATTTGCTCACCTCGGCGATGAACTCCTCGTCGGTGCGCTGAATATACGCGGCATTGAGACCACACACCACGAGTCCGATGTTGTATTCGCCCGTCTCGGCGGCCTTGTCGCAGATGTCGATGACCTGCTTGACCAGATCACGGCTCACCGTATGCGTTTCGATCACATTACCGTCCAGCGAGACGATGTTGCCGTTCTCGGCGATGAACGACATCGGCCTGACACTGCGCGAGAACATCTGCTGCAGCGTCTGGTACTGCCGACCGCTCGCCGGCACGAAGGTGACGCCTTTCTGGTTGAGCCTGTCGAGCATCGGCCAGAACCCCGCGGGAATCTGCCCGTCGGCGTCCAGCAGCGTCGCGTCCATGTCTGCCACGACGAGCTTGATGTCCTGTGGTTCCTTGATTTCCGTCCATTCAACTTCTGCCATATGCGCTCCTTTGTTATTGCGCGGCGTTGCCGTATAGCGGTGCATGACCGGCTCCGCGATACTGCAGATGGTTATTCGGCCTCATTCATCACGCTCGTCGCGACGATCTGCTCGGCGATGCGCTTGGACTGCACGGTGTCGGGACCGGGTTCGGGCGCCATGATGGCTGCGCGGTAGTACCGCAACTCGTCAAGCGACTCGACGATGTCGGCCCATGCGCGGTGGCCGCCGTTCTTCGGCGGCCGGTTCTCGTAGACCGCCGGGTACCAGCGGCGCGCGAGTTCCTTGATCGTGCTCACGTCGATCACGCGGTAATGCAGGTACTCCATGAGATTCGGCATGAAGCGGTCGAGGAACTTCTTGTCGGAACCGACCGAATTGCCGGCGAGCAATGGTTTGACGCCCTGCGGAATGAATTGTTGCACATAGTCGATCACCTGACGCTCGGCTTCCTGCACCGACAAGCCGTTCTCCCACTCGTCGATGAGGCCGGAACGGGTGTGCATCGCACGCACGAAATCGTCCATATGGGCGACAGCGGCCTCCGACGGCTTGATCACCAAATCGATTCCTTTGTCGAGCACATTGAGCTCGAAATCCGTGGGCACCACGGAGACCTCGCACAGTTCATCGTGGAAGATGTCGAGTCCGGTCATCTCGCAGTCGATCCAGATCATGCGCGATGTCTCAGGCGAATACGTCAGCGCGTCGTTTGCGTCTACCATGTTCCTCTTTCCTGCCGGTTCCTTCATGGACCATTCGTGCTCATATTGTAGACGCCTCACCCATATGCGGTGTTTCTCATAGCGTAGTCGCCGCAGGTGCCCGGCATGGAAAAGCGCCGTGACACAGATTGTATCTGCGTCACGGCGCTTATGGCTGCATACGGCTCCTAAGAGCCACCGTGTTGGATATGTGCTCAGCGGCCGGAGTAGTTCGGCGCCTCGGCGGTCATCACGATGTCGTGCGGATGCGATTCACGCAGGCCGGCGTCGGTGATGCGAATGAAGCGGCCCTTCTCGCTCATCTCGGCGATGTTGTGGGCACCGATGTAGAACATGGACTGGTGCAGGCCGCCGATCATCTGGTACAGCACGGCGCCCAGCGGACCGCGGTACGGCACTTCGCCTTCGACACCCTCCGGCACGATCTTGTCGGTGCTCGTGACGTCCGACTGGAAGTAACGATCCTTGGAATACGACTTCTTACCTCGCGGTGCCATGGCTCCCATTGAACCCATGCCACGGTAGAGCTTGTACTGCTTGCCATGCAGCAGCACCTTTTCGCCAGGGGCCTCCTCGGTGCCGGCAAGCACGCCGCCAAGCATGACGGAGCTGGCGCCGGCGACGAGCGCCTTGGCGATGTCGCCCGAGTAGTGGATGCCGCCGTCGGCGATGCACGGCACGCCTGCGGCGCGACATGCCTGCGCCGCCTCATACACCGCGGTGAGCTGCGGAACGCCCACGCCCGCCACCACACGCGTCGTGCAGATTGAGCCAGGGCCCACACCCACTTTGACGGCGTCGACACCCGCGTCGATCATCGCCTGGGCACCCTGTCGGGTGGCGATGTTGCCGCCAATGATGTCAACGCCATTGAATGCGGAATCGTTCTTGATACGACGGATCATGTCGAGCGCGATCTTCGCCTCGCCGTTGGCGGTGTCGACCACGAGCACATCGACGCCGGCCTCCATGAGCGCGGAGGCACGCTGCCATGCGTCGCCGAGGTAGCCGATGCCGGCGGCGACGCGCAGGCGTCCCTGGCCGTCCTTCGTGGCATCCGGGTACTGTTCGGTCTTCACGAAGTCCTTCACCGTGATCAGACCGGTCAGGTGGCCTTCGCCGTCGACGAGCGGCAGCTTTTCGATCTTGTTCTTCGCGAGCAGGTCGTGCGCGTCCTTCTTCGAGATGTCGGACGGACCGGTGACGAGGTTCTCCTTCGTCATCACGTCCTTGACGCGCAGATGGTCGTAGTCCTCGGAGGCGATGAAGCGCATGTCGCGGTTCGTGATGATGCCGACGAGCTTGTTGTCGTGGTCCACCACCGGCAGACCGGAGATGTGGAACTTGCCGCACAGTTTGTCGAGGTCGGCGAGCGTGGCGTCGGGATTCACCGTCAACGGATCGGTGATCATGCCGGATTCGCTGCGCTTGACCACATCCACCTGGGCGGCCTGGTCGTCGATGGAGAGATTGCGGTGCAGCACGCCGATGCCGCCGTTGCGTGCCATCGCGATGGCCATGTCGGCCTCGGTCACCGTGTCCATTGCAGCGGACAGCACCGGCACCTTCATCGTGATGTTGCGGGTCAGATGGGTGGAGGTGTCCACTTCCGACGGAATCACGTCGGTTTCGTTCGGCAACAGCAGCACATCGTCATAGGCGAGGCCCAGCTGGGCGAAGATTGGGGGGAGGGGGGTGTATGGGGATTCTGCATTAGGAATTGTAGCCATAGCAACACTATATGGAGCCACGCCGACCAACGCCAAAACACACGTCCGCTCTATGAATCCGCATGTCTTTCGCGTCGTCTTCCGCCTGCAAAGAGGCGGAAGACGCCCTCCACCTGTCCCCGATTACGCAGCCAATCTGCCAATCTGCCAATCTGCGTAAAAAGAGACAGAATCGGGCATCCAGATGACCCAAATTACGCAGGGGAAGCGCAGGGGAAACAGCAAGCGGGGAGGCAAAGGGGGGGGAAGAGAAATTGCGGGGATTTGCACGAAGATCGAAGCTGGCGGTTATGCCCGTCCGGACTCCTGGACGTGCTTGGGTGCATTGCTTTTCGGCAGTACGCCGTCATTGCTGTGAGCACCGGGACCCATGCGCTTGAAATACGGGTACAGCGTGGCGATGGTGAGTAGCACCGCCAGCACGACGAACCCGATGAGCACATCCACGAATCTGAAGAACAGCAGGAACATCGAAGAGAACGCGATCAACGCGGCCCAGCCCCACAGAATAAGCACGGCCCCCTGCACAGTATGGCCTATGCGGAGCATGCGGTGATGCAGATGCATGCGATCGGGATGCATGGGTGACTGCCCCTTGCGCAGGCGTCGTGTGATTGCCATGAGCATGTCGAGCACCGGCAGGAACAGCACGAGCACGGGCAGCAGTATCGGCATGAATGCCGGCACGTAGGCCGAGGTGTTGATCGTCGCCGGATCGAGACGCCCGGTGATGATGATCGACGCGCAGGTGATGAGGTAGCCGAGCAGCATCGAACCGGAGTCCCCCATGAACAGTTTCGCCGGGTGCCAGTTGTGCAGCAGGAAGCCAAGGCAGATGCCCACCATCGCCACGTCGACGAGCGTCGCCATTGATGCATACGAAACCTGCTGGCGTGACAGCACATAGGAGTATATGCCGAATGCGATGCCGCCGATCGCCACGATGCCTGCGGCCAAGCCATCGAGTCCGTCCACGAAGTTCACCGCATTGATTGAGACCACAATCAGCAAGGCCGTGATCGCTATGGAGATCATCGGGGACGCGGTGAGCAGGCCGCCGATAGGCAGCGAGATGATCTGCAGACCTCCCCATGCCACGAATACCGAGATGAGCAGCTGGCCGGCGAGTTTGAGCATCCAATCGAGATCCCACACATCGTCGGCCACGCCGAGCAGGCAGATCATAGCGGCGCCTGCCATCACCACCCAGGCCTGGTGGTTCTGGCGGAATTCGCCTTGCAGGAAGTTGAGCCTGGAGGCGAAGAACATGGCGGTGATGAAACCGAGCAGCATGGCCACGCCGCCCATGCGTGGCGTTGGCACGGTGTGCACGTCACGGGCACGCACCTCGCCCACCGCACCGAGCTGAATGGCGAGGTGACGGATGAGCGGCGTGTACAGGTACGTGGCCACCATGGCCACCATGGCAATGAATATGTAGGCCCTCATTGACCGGCCGTACCCCCATGCCGCGCTTCCTCACGCACCGCCCGTCTGACTGCGTCGGCTTCCAATCGCCCCTCGCGAAGGATCACAATCCCATCCGGAGCATCGGGATCGGCGGCCACCACGGTGCTTGCCGTATGGCTCACGGTCGGGCCGCCATCGATGTACAGGTCAACCGAATCACCCAACGCCGCAACAGCCTCATCGACGGTCTGCGCGCTTTCGTTGCCGGAGCGGTTCGCACTCGACGCCGCAACCGGGCCGATTGCACGCAGCACACGCAAGGTCACCTCGGAATCGGGGACTCGAATGCCTTGGGTACGCGCGCCGGAATCGTCGACACGCACCGTGAGCAGCGGCGAATCGTCATCAGCCACGGCAATCGGCGAGAACGCGCCGGGCAGGAAACGGCGAGCCAATGCATCGAGCGGCGTGGGAAGCGCAAGACCGAGCTTGGGCAGCACCGAGAGGTCCGGCATAATGACCTGCAACGCCTTGTCAGCCGGCCGATGCTTGGCGGCGTAGATGCGCGCTATGGCCGCGGCGTTGCACGGGTCGCAGGCGATGCCGTATACGGTGTCTGTGGGAATGACCACCAGACCGCCATCGGCTATGATTCGCCTTGCGTCGGCCAGCGTCTGTTCGTCTGCACTGCGCACGTCTGCCATGTGCCTTGCCTCCTGCCTATCTGGCATGTTGCCAGCTGTGTCCGCTCCGACCTGCCGTATTGTACGCGCCGGAGCTGTGTATTCGCTGTGATGCCGCTATGTTCATGGTTCTACGGGAAAGGATGTCTCCTACTTGGTCGCCACCAGATAGCGCGGCCGGTAAGTGAGATCGGCCCCCGTGCGGGCGTCACTGAATCCGCTGGCGCGCGCGAAGGCCACTGTGCGGTCGGGCTGCGAGATGTCGTGCTCCATGAGGAACAGGCCACCCGGGCGAAGCAGCGCATAGGCACGCCGAATGATCTGCTCGGGAATGAGCATGCCATCAGACGATCCCCCGTACAACGCGAGCGACGGGTCGAAATCACGCACTTCCGGCTGCTGCGGCACCTGCGACTGCGGCACGTACGGCGGGTTGCTCACCACGACGTCGACCGTACCGTCGAGATGCGCGAGCGTGATCGGGCAGGTGGCATCGGCGATCTCCAAGTGGTAGTTCGCGGTGATATCGGGGTATGTGCGTGAGATCTGCGTGATATTGCGGCGCGTCCACACCGCGGCCTGCGGGCTCAGTTCCACGCCCCACACCTGGGCTCCCGGAATCTCGGTGGCCAATGCCAGTCCCAACGCACCGCTGCCCGCGCACAAGTCCACGATTCGTGGCGAATAGATTCCATGCCGTGTCACCCACTCGATGGCGTCCTGTGCGATCAGTTCGGTCTCCTGCCGCGGAATGAACACCCCGGGCCCCACCTTGAGGTCGAGATAGCGGAACGGCGCATGGCCCACGATGTACTGCAACGGTTCGCGTGCATGACGCCGGCACACCATGTGCTTGAACGTGTGCACGAGCTCCGCGTCGTCGTCCCTGCCGTACTTCGCACACAGCGCACGCACGTCGGTGCGCATGATTGCGGCCGATTCGACATCGGAGGGCGAGCATCCGAGCACATCCGCCATGATCAGCTTGACGTCATGCTCGGGGGTGTCGACTCCGGCTTCGCGCAGGTATTCGGCGCAACGGTGAATGAGTTGGTCTGTGGTCATCTGGGCTTTTCCGTAATGTGTGAATGCAGTTGGGATACATGCCAAAGTCGGCAGGCATGCCTATTGCTGTTGCTGCTGACTTGCGAGCCGCTGCTCCTCGTCAGCCTGGATGTCGCTGTCGATCACCGCCTGCAGATCGCCGTCGAGCACGGCGTCCAGATTGTACGCCTTGTAGTTCGTGCGGTGATCCACAATGCGATTCTCCGGGAAGTTGTAGGTGCGGATTCTTTCCGAACGGTCGAGCGAACGCACCTGCGAATGGCGCATGTCGGCGGCTTCGGCGGCCTCCTGTTCGTGCTTCATCGCGAGCAGACGGCTCTTGAGCACGCGCAGTGCGGCGGCGCGGTTCTGAATCTGCGATTTCTCGTCCTGCATGCTCACAACGATGCCGGTGGGAATGTGCGTCATACGCACTGCCGAATACGTCGTGTTGACGGACTGGCCGCCCGGACCGGAGCTCATGAAAATGTCGATCTTCAGATCTTTCGGGTCGATCTCGATCTCATCGTCGTCTTCGTCGGCCTCCGGGAACACGATGACGCCTGCGGCGGAGGTCTGGATGCGTCCCTGCGACTCGGTGACCGGGATGCGCTGCACGCGATGCACACCGCCCTCGTATTTGAGCGATGCCCACACCCCTTCTTCCGGAGACGGGTTTCCCTTGGCGCGGATGGCCATCTGCACGTCTTTCACGCCGCCGAGCTCGGTGGAGTTCTCGCTTTGGATGGTCACACCCCAGCCGCGCTTCTCCGCGTACCGCATGTACATGCGCAGCAGATCGCCGGCGAACAACGCCGCCTCCTCGCCGCCCGCGCCGGCTTTGATCTCCATGATCACATCGCGCGCGTCGTCCGGGTCACGAGGAATGAGCGCCGTACGCAGCTTCTCCTCCGCCTCAGGCAGCTCGGACTCCAGACGCTTGGCTTCCTGTGCGAAATCCGGATCCTCTCCGGCCATCTCCTGGGCCGCGTCGAGGTCGTTCCTGATGTTGAGCCATGTGCGGTATGCGTTGACTATGGTGCCGAGCTGCGCTTGCCTGCGACCGAGCTTGCGCATCTTGTCGGGGTTCGACCAGACCTCCTGCTCGCCCATCTGGCGTTCGATGTTCTCGTATTCCTCCAACGCGGTCTTCGCCGCGGGAAACTCTTCGCTTGCCAATCTTCGCCTTACTTGACTCTTGCCTACACAAATGCTTCGAACAGATTGAAGTGTACTCAGTCGGGTGGTCCGCTCGTGGGCCGCCTATACATAGTGGGCATTGTTCACAGATTCCACACACGTGGCGTGCGGACGAAACGGTATGCCCGGCTGCACGGGCGCATGCCAAACAAAAACGCCAGCCCAACAGGGCTGGCGTCGAAGCGTATCAGGCGC
>NZ_CP109653.1:1000470-1018711 GCF_025908335.1 Bifidobacterium sp. KRGSERBCFTRI | reverse complement strand
GCCCCACCCCGCTGGCGAAGCGTGAACCGGACAGCAAAAGCGTAGCCCACCCGCTCGACGTACGACGGCGCGCGACGCATCCCGCTTGGGTCACTACGCCACGGAATCCGCCGTGAGATACGCCAGCGGATTGTCCACGAACTTGCGAAGGCCGATCTGCGCGGCGCCGATGAGCGCCGGCCTCCGCATGTCCCGCGTAAGCAGAATATGCGCCTCGACCTTGTCGCGCGCGAGGATCTGGCGCTGCACCTCGGCCTGCATGCGTTCGCGCTCTTCGGCGGAGAGCTGCGCCCAGCAGCCTCCGATGATCACCGTGTCCACGTCCGACAGATTGATGGTCGAGACGATTGCCGAGACCATTGCGCCGAAGGCTTTCAAATAGACGTTGTGCATGGGTTCCGCACCGTCGAAAACAGCCTGCGTGAACATATCTATGGCCTGTTGGCTTGCGGCGGCATCGCCGCTGGCAAGCCCGGCGCGCTCCACCATCGAGCGGCGGCCTGCGTAGACCTCGAGGCATCCATGCCGTCCGCAACGGCACTGCGGGCCATCCAGCTGCACGGAAAGATGCCCGATCTCACCGGCGAATCCATGTCCGCCGTCCACCACCTTGCCGTCGCGCACAATGGCTCCGCCGATGCCGATGTCGGTGGAAACGTAGATGAACGAGCCGTCCGGCCCCACCATGCCCTCGTCATGGACCTGCGTGGCATAGCCGGGAAGATGCGCGGTTGCAGCCATGTTCGACTCATTTCCGGCAACCACATTGAGTCGCTTGATCACGTCGTACTGCATGAGGTCTATGTTCTCCCAACCGAGGTTGCGCGCGACAATCAGGTGCGCATCTTCGGTGACCAATCCGGGTAGCGCGATTCCGGTTCCGGCAAGAATGTAGCCCTGCTCGCGCAAGGTCTGTTCCTGATCGAGCAGCATGGCGTCGAGATCGGCGAATATCTCGTCCGCATCCACCTCGTGCAGATCGCGGTCCACCCACCGCTCGGCCACCGTCGAGCCGTCAAGGTCGAGCACCGTATAGCCGTAGCCGTCGGTGTTGATCTGGATGCCGATGCCGCACACCCGGCCGCCGGCGATGATCAGCGGCGTGCTCGGCCTGCCGTATACCGCCTGCACAAGCGGCACCCCTTCCCTGAGCACACCATGCTCAATGAGGAGCGAGACCAACAGAGACATCGTCGCCTTGGTCAATCCCGTCGCCTTTGCCAGATCGGCCCGGCTGAGCGGTTGCGGCGAGCGCAGCACCTGATTCAGAACCACCGAGAGATTGTGATTGCGTAGATCATCTTGATTGATTCGTTTCAGCGTCGCCATGTCGACCCCCATCTTCGAGCCAATAGTTAACCCACTTGCCTAACAAGCCATGCTACACTAGACTTATTAGTTTAATGAACATACTATATTGGGTCGCATACGGCAGGGCTGTCGTCTGCGATCCGCGTAGGAACCGGAACACACGCGACCACGGAACGTCTGTGGAAGCCAGAGCAAGGAGACAATATGGAACCGATGTTGGTTGCGGGCGTCGACACTTCGACCCAATCATGCAAGGTGCGCGTCACCGATGCCCGGACAGGTAAGCTCGTACGCTTCGGCCAGGCGAAGCACCCGGACGGATCGACAGTGGATCCCCAGGCCTGGTGGGAGGCGTTCCTCGAAGCCAGTGAGCAGGCCGGCGGATTGGACGACGTCTCGGCAATTGCCGTCGGCGGCCAACAACATGGCATGGTGATCCTCGACGAGCAAGGGCGCGTGATCCGCGATGCGATGCTGTGGAACGACATCTCGTCGGCCCCTCAAGCCGTTGAACTCATCGATGAACTCGGTGCGGCACCGGCGGCCGACGGCGAACCGGAGGATCGCCACGCCCGCGGCATCTCCCGCTGGGTTCGCGCGGTGGGCTCCTCCCCCGTCGCCTCATACACGCTGACGAAGCTGCGCTGGGTGAGCGAGCACGAGCCGCAACATGCGGCGCGCATAGCGGCCGTCTGCCTCCCTCACGACTGGCTGAGCTGGCGCATAGCCGGTTTCGGACCAGTGGATCCTGGCGAGGATGCCCATTTGGATGCACTGTTCACCGACCGTTCCGACGCCTCCGGCACCTTGTATTTCGACGCGGCGTCCAACACCTACCGGCGCGATCTGCTCGCCCGGGGCTTGCAATCGGCCGCAGCGGACGAACCGGCACCCGAATGCCTACAGGCCGCCGCACGCATTGTGCTGCCCGCCGTGCTGGGCCCACAAGAGGCCGCCAAGGTGAAGGCCTCCCCATCGATTGCCGGAGGCGCGGTAGACGGGGGCTGCATCATCGCCCCGGGTGGGGGCGACAATGCAATGGCAGCCCTGGGCTTGGGAATGGCCGTCGGAGATGTGTCGGTGTCCCTTGGCACATCGGGTGTCGCTGCGGCTGTGAGCGAGCGCCCTGCATACGATCTGAACGGCTCTGTTTCCGGATTCGCGGATTGCACCGGGCATTTCCTGCCCCTGGCCTGCACCATCAACGCCTCCCGCATTCTCGATGCAGGACGTGCGGTGCTCGACGTGGACTACGAGGAGCTCACCGACCTCGCCCTGGCCGCGCGCCCCGGTGCCGGCGGCATCACATTGGTGCCGTATTTCGACGGCGAACGCACACCGAACCGACCGGACGCCACTGCCACTCTCAGCGGGATGACGCTACGCAACACCAATCGCGCGAACTTCGCCCGCGCATTCGTCGAGGGGTTGCTGTGCTCACAACGAGACTGTCTGGAGCTCATCCGCTCGCTCGGCGCCGCGATTGAGCGCATCCTACTCATCGGCGGCGGAGCGAAATCGCGTGCGGTGCGCACGTTGGCCCCAACTGTGCTCGGCATGGAGATCACCTGCCCCGCCACCGACGAATACGTGGCCATCGGAGCCGCACGACAGGCGGCTTGGGTGCTCAGCGGCGTGGATGACGCGCCCGATTGGCCGATCTCGATTGATGCGGTGCAGACCGGCACCCCCACCCCGCAGGTCTACGACGCCTACGTGCAGGCTCGCGGCTGATTCCACCCAGGCCGGGTGGTGTGCACCATGCGCACATTGTGCCCACCACCCGGCATTCCATATTGTCGATTCCGATTCCAGGGAGTTTCATGAGCGTCGTCCAGAATCCAATACTCAACTCGGACTTTCCCGATCCCGACATCATCAGGGTCGGCCATACCTATTACATGGCGAGCACCACGATGCATTTCATGCCCGGATGCGACATATTGAGGTCGTTCGACCTGACGCACTGGGAACCATATGGCCATGTCTACCGCACACTTGGGCACACGGGCGCCTATATGCTGGACGACGATCAGGACCTGTATGGGCAGGGAATGTGGGCGCCGTCCCTGCGATGGCACAACGGCAGGTTCCATGTGCTGTTCTCCGCGAACGACACCCATACAACCCATCTGTTCACCGCCAGGGACGCCCGCGGCCCATGGCGGCATCATATCGTCCGGGGCTTCTACCACGATCCTTCGCTGCTCTTTGACGATGGGCGTGTGTTCATCGTTCACGGCAACACCGCACTGCGGCTGACCGAGATGGATGCGGATCTGTCCGGACCGAAGGCCGGTGGACTCGACCGTGTGCTCGTGCAGGATTTGCCGAATCAGGATCTGGGATACGAGGGATCCCATCTGCAACGGCATGATGGGCGGTATTACCTGTTCACCTGTCATTTCGCCCGTGGCCACCGCAAAACCGAGGATTGTTTCATCGCGGATTCGCTTGACGGTGAGTTCCGGGGCCGCTGCATTCTGGATGACGACTTGGGATACCATGACCAAGGTGTGGCGCAAGGTGGCATGGTGGACACGCCCGATGGCCAATGGTACGCGTTCATGTTCCAGGACCGCGGGGCATTGGGCAGGACACCCGTGCTCATGCCGATGCATTTCGATACGGACGGCATGCCCGTATTGGGCGTGAACGGGCGAGTTCCGGCATACGTCGAAAGCGCGCCTTCCGCCGAACCGCACCATCATTATGCGCCGCTCAACGGCGATGACGATTTCCGCTACACGCCCGATAGCAGGGGAACCATCCATCTGGCCCCCTATTGGCAGTTCAACCACACACCACATGACGAGACATGGTCGGTGACCGCGCGCCCCGGCGCATTCCGCATCACCACAAGCCGCGTATCGGCCACCATGCTGCGGGCGACCAATACGCTTACGCAACGCACGACCGGCCCACGGTGCGCCGCGGAAGTGACCATTGACGCCAGCGGACTCATGGAAGGCGACATCGCCGGGCTCTGCGCATTCCAAGGCTGCTACGCATACGCCGCCATAACACGCAGGCAGGGATCTTGGCATGCGATCATGGCGGAACGCAATGCGTTGCACCCGGACAACACCGCCGAGCGCCATTACGACGAGATCCCGGTTGAAGTGGAGTCCCTGCCATTGCCGTCACCGCAGGTCACGTTCCGTTTGGAGATCGACTACACCGACATGCGCGATACCGCGCGTTTCCTTGTGCGGACAGACGCCGGGTGGATACCGATCGGACATCCCCACCGCCTGTGGTTCAAACTGGATCATTTCACAGGATGCCGGTTCGCACTGTTCACCCAAGCGACCCAGCATGTTGGAGGACATGCCGACTTCATGCGCTTCCGTTATCACGATGCCTCGGATATGGGAGCTTGACCCAAGGTGTAGTCATGCGCCGCGATGCCCACTGCGCATTTCCACAGGGAAACCCAGATGCAGGAAGCGGTCGCCATGCATGTCGGTGCGGTCCCAGTGCACAAGACCCGGTCCACTGGGATCGCCCATCGCCGCAAAACGCGTCCAATACCGTGACATGCATTGGGAGAGCTCAACATGGCATCCACGCATGGGTCGCCAGCATGAGCCCAAGGTCCCGAACACGAACCAGAGGTCGGAAGAATGGAAGGAGCCCGCGTCATCGCCGGGCATCGGCACATCGAAATGGTAATAATACGGTGCGCGGCCGCCACCATGCTGCCATGCTGCGATCAGCCGGCGGTTGCCTTCGCGGCCAGCCCGCACCTGATGGCCTTGCCCGTCGGACACCATGAATTCGTCTTGCGTATCACCCACCACCAGATCGATGTTCTTGGTTTGGCCGTCAAGTATCAGATCGCGCTCCTGCCGTGGCATGAAGACGCCATCGACACATGGCACCCAATTGACCATCATCGGCCATGCGGCATCATCCACACCTTCAGGCGCCTCAAGCCTAGATGCTCCCTCGAACAGGGTCTGCGCATCGACATCCCGTGCCTCATCGAGGTTCTCCACCCCCAGACGCCGCATCAACCTTGCGCCCGTCGACTGTGCGGATTCCAATGAGCACAGCGTTGCATTGAAGTAGCCAAGGCCCGCGCCTGATTGCATGATGGCCCGGGAGAACAGTCCGGCATTACTCGGCGCGCAGCATTGCGCCAATACCGAAGCCGCACCCGCGGATTGCCCGAAGACGCATATGCGCGTGGGGTCGCCACCGAAAACGGTGATGTTGCGGCGCACCCACCGAAGGGCGGCCTGTTGGTCCAACCATCCGAAATTCGCATACGGGGCGCCTTCCTCCGCTTTCTCCTGCAGCCAGCGGTGTGAGAAAAATCCGAACACGTTCAGCCGATATGCCACCGACACAACCACAACGCCCTGACGCGCGAGCGCGGTGCCGTCGAACTCCTTCTCCATCGCGCAACCGCACTGGTAGGCGCCTCCATGGATCCACACCATGACCGGCAGGGATTCGCCGGTGAGGCGCGCATCGGCGCCGCTCCCCCGCAATGCCGGCGTCCAGATGTTCAGATACAGGCAATCCTCATCGAGCGGGATGGCGGGATCCATGCCCCATTCCTTGTCATAGAACGGGTTTGACGCTCCCGGAATGGGTTGCAGGCAGGCCGGGGCATCGTCGAACGCGCACCGTACACCTTGCCAAGGCGCCGGCGACTGGGGTGGTCGCCAACGCAGCGGCCCCACTGGTGGAGCGGCGAACGGCACCCCACGAAAAGCTGTGATGGAGGGATCACCCACCGCCAATCCCTCGAGTGTTCCCTGCTCACATGTGACTTGCCTGCGCATCACGCACGTCCCGTCCCGGCATCGACGTCTCCGCCAGCGCGCACCGATGGCTCGATCATGGCACCACGCTTCAAATCATAGGCAAATGGAGGCATCGGAGTGCCACGGCCATCCACAAGCAGACCGCGTGACGGGTTGTTCCGCCATGCATACCGCAGTATGTCGGGACGCCGCTCAGGCAGCGGAATGCACACTTCTGCCCCCTCAACCGTCGCAGGTGCAGGCACCGCGCACATGGCATCGCGCCAGACGAACTCGAATTCGCCCGGATCGCCGCCATCGAGCGTCAACGGCGTGCAAGGGACCGGATTGGCCCCTTGGCGGGCAACAGTGGCATAGGAGACACACAGCATCCCATCGCGTTCCTCGATCCTCTCCACCATCGGCTGCACATTGTCGCCTCCATAGAGCAGCGCACATGCCGCGTCGAACAGACGTGACGCGACGAGCTTCTTGTCATGCGGATGCAAGTCGTTGGGTTCACCGGCATCCAGCGTCACGACCGTCTTCACGTCGGGCACTTGCTGCCCGACGGCCCACTGCCCGACGCGTACGAGCGGCCAACCGCCGTCCTCGATGCAATCGATGCTGATGCCGGGCAATTGCACGATGAGGAAGGGCATATGCGGATCATGCCAACGCTCCCGCCACAAATCGATCATCGTGGCGAGCAGTTTTCCGTATTGCGCCGCCCTGGTCCCGGTGTTCGATTCCCCTTGGTACCACAGCGCGGCGCGTACCGGGAAACGGAAGCAAGGCGCGAGCATGGCGTTATACAACCCGGTGGGGCGCCAACGCACGAAATCCTCACTCGGACATGGCCTGTCCATGCTCGCCACGACGGCAAGCCTCCAGAGGCCGCTCACATCATGGACCTCATCGCCGACCTGCAAGGTCATCGTCTTGCCTTCGGTCACCCGGCCGGATCCCGCGTTGCAGACAAGGCGCACAACAATCTCATTGGCCCCCGTGTGCAGCATACCGGCAGGAATCCGGTAGTCACGGGGCTCATATTGGTTGGGGCGGCCCCCTATGTTGATTCCATTGATGTAGGTCTCATCGATGTCAGCCCATGCCCCCAACCGCAGCGTGCCTTCAGCACCCTCGCAATAGGGCGGCAGCACCACTGTCCGCCGCAATTCGAGCATTCCCTGGAATCCCGGCAACCCGCAATCCTCAAAACGTGCCGGCAGGTCGACATGGCGCCAATGCAGCTTGTCGGCAGGAATTCGCCGCGCTTGCAGTTCCTCCATCCACCCAGCGACCGCAGCCAGACTCTCTTCGCTCCGCGCCTCGGCCACGCCATCACCCAGATAGGGATCCAGCTCCTCCAACGCTTCAGGACAATCATCGAGTGAAGCGGCGTCCATCCATGCTTCGATGGGGGAACCGCCCAACGATACATTGAGCAGCCCGACGGGGACATGCAACCACTGGCGCACCATTCGCCCAAAGAAATACGCGACTGCGGAGAATTGACCCAGCGTCTCGGGTGCACACCCCAGCCATGAGGCCTCCTCATGGTCACGCACCGGGCCGGAGAAATCGTATCGGTCCACGACCTTGAACTGGCGCAGCAAGGGGTCATCCTGCCGCTGGAACTCGCTGGGATAGTACGGATGCACCCATTGCATGGAAAGCTCCATATTGGATTGCCCCGAACACAGGAACACCTCACCCGCATAGCATGAGCGCCGCACTGTCGCGCCATCGCCAATCACTTCGAAGGCATACGGGCCGCCAGGATCCAACGCGTCCAACCGCACCTGCCAGCCGCCGTCCGCGGCGCTTATGGTTTCCCCTGCACATTCGCCGATACGTACGGAGACACGCTCCCCCGGTGTGCACCATCCCCAGATGTTCACGGGTCTGCCGGATTGCAGCACACATCCATCATCCAGCAGCTTTGGCATTGTCAATGTCATATGCGTCCCTTGCCTTCCGTGCGGTCATGTCATCTGCACCGCAGATATGGAGATGCACGCTGGGCGGGCCGTCCCGGAGACGGCCCGCCCAGCGTGCATCCATGGTCATTCACTCAATTCGCGGTAATCGAAGTCCACGAACTCCGCCGTTGCGTCATAGCCCGACAGGTCCACTGCCGCGAGCCCAACGAACGCACCGGTGAAGAACCCGCCATACCGTTGGTTCACATAGTCGTCCGACAGGATCTTCGCGTCCAGTTCGACACCGAGGTCATGCCACTGCTCACCATCGAACGAATAGTCGTAACCATAGGTCTGCGTGCGCACACGCGTGCGCAGCCATACGGTCTCCACATCATCGGGAACCGGCACCGCCCGGTCCCGCAGGAACGAGGTGTAGGTGTTGAAATCGTTCTGGGCGACTTCGATCACACGGCACTGCCGCTTCTCATCCCAAGTGACGAAAGCCCACGACCAGCACAGGTCGTTGTAGTAGTTCGTCAGACCGGCCATCTGCCGGTAGTTGGTGGGGTCGAATCGCACACCGACAGACGCGTCGAAATCGAACGCCTGCCAACGGCGGGCGACGAGGGACAGGTCGAAGAGGTTGCACAGCGATCCCTGCCCACGCAAGGTCAGCGTGCCGCCTCCGACGGAACCCATCGATTCGTCGAAGGGCACACGCAGCGTGTTCCAATCCAAGGCGAGCTGCGACGCCTCGAAATCGTCATGCTGGCTGTGATCGGCCGGTGCCTCGGTCTCGATGGCGTCTTGCGGCGCCTCGACGACGCGTTGTCCGCCATGGCCGCCGACGACGACAGGCCAGCCGTCATCGGTCCATTCGACTTTCTGGATGGACGTCTCACGTCCCAGGGTGCACCATCCACGCGGATCGGTCACCGATTCGTTCTCATGGTGCCAGGGCCGGGCACACAGCGACGCGTAGTACCATTCGCCGGATGGCGTGTCCACGAGTGCGCCATGCCCCTGCTTCTGCAGGTAGCTGCGTGGGGTGTCGAAGTTGCTGATGAACGGGTCGTACGGGCTCCCCTCGAACGACATCGCATCGAGCGTCGAGGAACGCGCGACGACCTCCTGATGCGTCCAGACGGTGCCGCCCTCGGCGCAGAACAGGTAGTACATGCCGTTGATTTTGTACAGGTGCGGGCCTTCGACGAGTTTGACATCGGTGCCGCGCCAAATCGTGCGTTCGGTCTCGGGGCGCAGGCGCATGGTCTCGACGTCGAACTCGGTAAGCGTGATGCCATCGAAGGGATGGTTGTATTCACGGAAATCCCAAGTCTGCTGGACGAGGTACTTGCGCCCGTCATCGTCATGGAACAGGCTTGCATCGAAGCCAACGCCGTTGATCCGGATCGGTTCGCTCCACGGGCCACGGATATCCTCGGCGGTCACGAGGTAGTTCGTGCAGTCCTTGAACGCGCCGTTGACGATTTTGACATCGGAGTACACGAGCCAGAACTTGCCGTCCGCATAGGACAGGTCGGGAGCCCACACGCCGCCGGAGGACGGGTTGCCGCGCATGTCGATCTGCGAACGACGGTTCAGCGGGCTCGGCAACAGGCGCCAATGCACCATGTCCTTCGACTCGTGCAGACGCACGCCAGGCCACCATTCGAACGTGGAATTCGCGATGTAGTAGGTGTCTCCGACCCTGATCATCGACGGATCGGCGTTGAATCCGGGCAGTACCGGGTTTTCGATCTTCATAACGATCTCCTTAAGGAAACGGCGGCCCGGTTGTGCCCGGGCCGCCGCGCTTCGTGCATTGCAGGCGACGGGTCGGATCAGCCCTTGACCGCGCCGGTCAGGCCACCCACGATCTTCTTCTGGAAGATCGTGAAGCAGATGAGGGCCGGAAGCATGGCGAGCGAGGTGAACGCCAGGACCCTGGCCGTATCCACCGAGTGCTGGGAGCTGAACATCTGCACACCAAGCGGAAGCGTGTACTTGCTTTCATCGCTCAGGACGAAGAGCGGAAGCATATAGCCGTTCCAGCTTCCCACGAAGGTGAGGATGCCGGTCGTGGCGACGCCGGGCATCGAAAGCGGGATGACCATGCGCCAGAAGAAGCCGAGGCGAGAGCAACCGTCCAGCAGGCACGCCTCCTCCAACTCCATCGGTATGGATTGCAGGAATGGGACCAGGATGATGATGGTCTGCGGCAGACCGAATGCGATCTGTGGCAGGATGATGCCCGCGAGGGAGTTCGACAGGCCCAGGTTCCTGATCATCAGGTACAGCGGAGTGATGCCGACGGTCATCGGGAACATGAGGCCCGCTGAGAACAGCGCATACATCAGTGCCGAGTACCGGAACCTGTAGCGGGCGATGACGTAGCTGACCATGATGCCGAGGACGACGACGCCGACCATCGTGCAGATGCCCACGATCAGTGAGTTGACCAGCTCGGTCCAGAAGATGTCACTGGTGATGACTTCCTTGTAGTTGCTGATCACCCAGGGATTCGGCAGACCGGCAGGGTTGTTGGTGATCTGCGCGTTGGTGCGGAATCCGCCGAAGATGATGTAGAGCACCGGGACGACGCAAATCGCCACGAGCACGAGCGAGAAGAAATAGACCACCGGATTGCCCCATGGGGTCTTCGATGACTTATGGAAACCGTTGTTCTTGGAATATGCCGTTGCAGCACTCATCTCACTTCACTCCTTCCATGGCGACCGCCAGGGCCTCATCCTCTGCGGTCTGCCTCTTCTTGCGCTTCTTGGACGCCTTCTTCTCGGTCAAGGCGCCGTCGAGATCACGGTTGAGCACAAAGTGCTGGTAGGTCAGCGCCACGATCAGCGAAATGACGAAAATGATGAGGGCGACGGCGGAGCCATATCCGTAGTTGCCTGCACCGCGTCCCTCACGGACCATGTAGGTGGCCATCGTGGAGACGCCGGCCGTCGTGGAAACGTACTGGCCCCAGATGATGTAGACCAAATCGAACAGCTGCAGCGAACCGATCATCGACAGGAAGACCCAGATGCGCAGCGTCGGGGCGAGCAACGGCAATGTGATGCTCTTCTGGATCTGCCAGAACCCGGCACCGTCCACCTTTGCCGCTTCGTACAGTTCCTCAGGAATCGACTGCATGCCCGCAAGCATGAGGATGACGGCGAATCCGATGTATTTCCAGCTGATGAGCAGCAGCAGGGTCCAGATCGCGACCTTGGGATTGGCTAGCCAATCGACACCATGCATGCCAAGTGATTCAAGGATCTGGTTGACTGCGCCCTTCTTCTGGAGCAGCAGGCTCCAGCCGGTACCGACGATGACCTCTGAAACGACATACGGCACGAAGATGAGCGTACGGATCAGGCCACGCCCCTTGAACTTCTGGTTGAGCAGGAGAGCGAAGAGGATGGCCAACGGGCCCTGGATAACGAGGGACCCAATGACGATTTCAAAGGTGTGCAGAATCGCCTGCTGGAAGTTCGGATCCTTCAACGCCACGATGTAGTTCTGCAGTCCGACGAACTTGCCGTTCTCGGCCGGGGTGCCGAAACCCTTCCATTGGTAGAAACCGTAGTAAGCTCCCAGAATGATCGGAAGGATCACAAAGCAGCAGAAGAGGATGATCGCGGGTGCGGAAAGGATGAAAATTTCGAGATTTCTGCGCCCCTTGCCGTTAGAGGGTTTGCGTGCTCCGCCCCGCTTCTTCGTTTCGGCAACCGGTCGCCCGACTGCCACGGCATCATTCATTTCAGTCATGTCATCAATCCCATGTATCTAAGGTGTTTCGTTGTACGTCATCCAGGGGAAAGGATGGCTGGACCATGCGGGCACAGCCCAGCCATCCCGGACCTTGCTCGGACGCGATCAGCCCTTCTGGGCGGCGTCCTGCATCGCCTTGACGATGTCTTCAGGGCTGCCCTGCCCCGACAGCATGTTCACCACAGCGGCATTCAATGCATTGCCGATGTTGGTGCCCAGTGCGGTATCCATCCACAGCTGCATGGACGGAGCCTTGTCCAGATATTCGATGACTTGCTTGAGTGACTCGTCGGTCACCACGGCACGGGCTGGCTCGGAGGCTGGGATGGTGGAGAACGCCTTGGCGTAATCCTCTTGGTTCTTCTTCTCGCCCATGTAGTTGACGAAGTCGATCGAGGTCTGCGAAGCCTTCGGGTTGACGCAGAAGTAGGTCACGCCGCCCATGAGTGCACCGGGCTCGCCTTCGCCGCCGGCGACCTCGGGGAACGCGAAGAATCCAAGGTCAGCCATCGGCTTCTGATCAGGGGTGAGGTCCTTGAGTACGCCCGGCTCCCAAGCGCCCATGAGTTCCATGGCCGCTTTATGGTTGGCGAGCAGGCCGGCAGAGGAGTTGGCGCCCTGCTGCGCGGTCGTGGTCAGGAAGCCGTCGTTGAAGACCTTCAAATCCTTGAGCTCCTGCAGCTTCTTGCCGGCGTTGACCCAGCATGCGTTCGAGAAGTCGTGGTCCTGAACGCTCTTGTCGTAGACCTCAGGAGAGCACTCGCGCAGGACCAGCCAGTAATACCAATGCGCCGCAGGCCAGGCATCCTTGGCGCCGAGCGCAATGGCATCGGTGCCGCTGTCCTTGAGTTTCTTCGCGTCCGCGAGCAGTTCCTCGTAGGTCGCCGGCACATCGGAAACGCCAGCCTTCTTGAACAGATCCTTGGAATACCACATGCCGCCCGGTTCCACGCTGACCGGGACGCCGTAGACCTTGCCGTCGAACGTGGCCGCGGAAAGGGTCGTCTTCATGTCGGTCTTCACCGTGTCCGAGATCTTATCGGTCAGATCCATGACCTGACCGGCGTCGATCATCTCCTTGGTCTTGGCGCCGCCAAGCGACATGAATACATCCGGACCGGATGCGGGATCCTGCATGGCGGTCTGCAGTTTGCCAGCGAAATCCTCGTTCTGAATGGCCTGGATCTCCACCTTGGTCCCCGGGTTGGCCTCTTCGAAGGACTTTGCCAGATTCTCCCAGTATTGGCGGCCCTCACCGGCGGAAGCATTGTGCCAGAACGTGATGGTCTTGTCATCGGACGACGACTCCGACCCGCCACATGCGCTCATGCCGATTACGGTCGCAACGGCCAGTGTCGCTGCTGCAAACGTCTTGAGTTTCATAGTTCCTCCTTGATCTTTGTCCACGTTGACATTGACGTGGAGCCGTCCTCGCTGGCACAAATCGCCGGAAGGCAATTCATCCGAGCTTCTACGAAGCTCTGGTGCAACATTGAGAACTATCGAAAACTTACGTTGTTTTCGTTAGAAACTAACGTAAACCTACTTTGTCAATTAGTCAAACTAAGTGTGTTTTCGGCGTTTCGCGCACTTTTGTATATATTTGCTTGCCGTTTTCACAACAAACGTCCTATTTCGTTTGCAACATTACGAAACTTTCGCTATTATGCCATATGGTATCACACCCATTCATTTGCGACAAAGGAGCTCCATATGTCGGAACCCAAAGTCAGATTGGCGGACATCGCAAAGGACACCGGCTACTCATTGGCGACCGTCTCCAAGGCGCTCAATGGCCGTTCCGACATATCGGACGAAGCCCGCGCAGCCATCGACCGGGCGCTCAAAGCCACGGGGTACCAACGCCGCGGCCAGAAAACGGCCGGACAACGGTACATCGAAGTGGTCTTCCAGGACCTCGACACAATCTGGGCGCTCGAAGTGCTGCGCGGCGTGTTGCGTGAGACAAGGCACTCCCCCGACATCAGCGTCATCACGACGGAAAGCGGCACACGCCAGCACCCCGACGACGACTGGATTACCGGCATGTTGAGGCGCAAGCCATTCGGCGTCATCTTCATCTTCGCCAATCTCACCGAAAGGGAAAAAGGCAGATTGCAAGACAACGGCATCCCCTACGTCATCTTCGACCCCTCAGGCGAGCCATCGAACGACGACTTCTCCGTGCAGGCGGACAACTGGGCCGGCGGCGTGCTCGCGACACGTCACTTGCTCGCGCTTGGGCACACGCGCATCGGCATCATCACCGGCCCCGAAGAGATGATGTGTTCGCGCGCAAGGCTCGACGGTTACACGTCGGCCCTCGCCGAACAGGGCATCGAGCTGGACCCCGAACTGGTGACCGAAGGTGATTTCACGACCGAAGGCGGCTACGCGCAGGCGATGGCGCTGCTGGAGAACCCGAACCGCCCCACCGCGATCTTCGCCGGAAGCGACCTGCAGGCGATGGGCGTCTATGAGGCCGCCCGGCAGAACCGGCTGCGCATCCCCGAAGACCTTTCTGTCGTCGGGTTCGACGACGTGCAGACATCCGCCTTCCTGGGTCCGGCGCTCACCACCGTGCGCCAACCCTTGCACGACATGGCGGCGGTCTCGACGCGCATGCTCATCGACACGGCGGAGGGACGCCCCACGCAACACCATGTGATCCTGCCCACCACACTTGTAGTGCGCAACAGTACGCACGACCTGCACTGAACGTCCCGCACCCTATGCTTCACAACCGACGAGGCACCCCACGAAGCCTCCGGACCATTCAGTGCTCAGCGGCGCCACGTCGATCACCTCGACGGCCGGCGCCTCCCATGCCTGTTCCGCGGACTGCGCCACGACCACACGCGCCATGCCTTTGTCGAAGACGAGCATGACCGACCCCGGCTCCCCTTCGGAGATCGGCACCATGCCCTCCCTGCGCTCCGGTCCCTCGCCGAGCGCCCACTGCACCGACGCCCCATCGGTCGCCACGCTCAGTGTATGGCGGCTGTCCTGCCGGATGCGCACCGTGCCACGCGGTGGGCACAGCACGACGCATCTGTCTTCAGGCATACGCCGGTACACCACGCCATCCGCGCGCACGGCCGCGGCTTCGCCCTCGCCGACGGTAAAAGGCATGCGCGCATCGACGACAGCCTGCGATTCGCACGGCCCGATGCGCATGTCGAGCAGGGTCCCGTCCGCCGCATCGATGCGCAATGTCTGCGCCAGACGCCCCGCTCCTCCAGCGAGCACCGGCCAGCCCGGGTCATCGGTCCGCCTTTGCGCGGGCCCATTGGATTCCAATGACCATTGCGCCGGATCGTGCTGCCACTCGACAGGTGCCACAAAGGTCTCCCTGCCCAAGAAACTGAGCGCCCCATGGTCCGCGGTGGGGGTCTCGCGCGAACCCAGGCACGCGACCCACCAGCCGAGCCGTGGATGATGCAGCAGATCGGCGTGGCCCACACACTGCACGCGCTCCTCCAAACCCAGATGCCGGTGCGTCAGGAACGGATTCTTCTTGCACGGATGGAACAGTCGCGCATACCGCCCCACAACCGACCGTTCGTCGGCACGCGGCGCGCGCGGCTCGGTCCCGTCCGCATGCGCTTGGCCCTGCAGGGATTCGATCGCAGGTCCGAGCCCGTCGGGTGCCCACGTGCGCATGGTCATCTCGCTGTGGTCGAAGCTTGTGCCGCCTTCCGCGGTCATCAGATATACCCAATCGCCGATGCGGTACAGGTGCGGCCCTTCGGCCCACACCGCCTCCACGCCGTATCCCGTCCAGAGGACCGTTTTGCCGTAGTCTCCGTCTGCGTCATGCGACGCGCACAGCCGCCACGTCTCCGGGTCAATCCGCTGGGTCCACACCTCGGTCTGCCCTTCCCAGCGCGGGCGTACGGCCGGTCTTGTCTGCGTCCAGTACACGGAGCCGTCAAGGTCCTCGAAGATGTCTGGATCGATCCCCTCGGCGCCCTCGATCCAGTACGGGCCGCGCCATGGTCCCTCAAGCGCATCGGCTTCGATGATGAAGTTGCCTTGGCTTGTGCGGGCCGCCTCGATCGACTCCGGGTCGACCCCAGCTGCATCGGCCGCGTCCAGATCGATGCGGGCGACCGTGCATGCGATCACGTACTTCCCGCGGATCATGCGCAATGTCGGCGCATACAATCCCCCGGAATCAAGCACGAAGGGGATCAGCAGCCGTTGCGCCATCGCCTCGTCGACGGCGTTCCCCGCAAGCTCCCAGTTCGCGATATCGTCCGAGACGTGGATCGGCAGTCCCGGCACCAGTTCGAACGAGGAATTCACCAGGGCCACTCGCTCCCCGCGCTCGTCCCACATCCAGCTTGGGTCGGGGTACATGCCCCGCAGTACGGGATTGGTGATGTCCATGGTCGCGGTCGTTGCGGTCATCGTGGTCCTCCATATCGGTAGTGGTCGATCATACCAGTACATTCGGTTCGGCAGTGCGCCATGTGCCTCGCGTCTTGCGCAGGCAAAAGGGCAAACACACCGTCGTGCCCGCCCGTATGGAAAAAGCCCATGGGCCTCCGGGAACCGCCGTGCTCCCCCGCGCGCGGTGTGTTTGATGGGAAGGATGCGCGCGGAGCGTATGGGTGCACGGTGTGGCTCGATGGCCCTGGGCCTGCATCGCGCCTGCAGAGGAAAGGAAAGAACAGGCGGCGATTCATTGGAAGGAAGGAAAGGAAGAATACTGGCGGCATATGCCATACGGCGTGCACTGCATATGCCGCGCACCGCAGAGGTTGGGTGGACGGTCCGGCCGTCCATGCGGCAGACGGCCGGACCGTGTGACGTCAGGCGTTGGCCAGGGCGTCGATGATGTAGTTGTTGATGGTCGCCTTCACGTCCTCGAGGTGATCGGGGTGCGTGGATGCGATGATCTCGGACTGCGGCATGTCGATGGCGTAGTCGTTGAGCGATTCGAGGGTCGCGGTGCCGTCGTCGATCGACTTACCGATGCCCGAATCGTAGGAGCCGTAACGATTGGCCACGAGGTCCTCGATGTACTTGTCCTGATGCATCTTGTCTGCCACGAGCAGGCCGGCGGCGAACGAGTCCATGCCGGCGATGTGCGCGCGGAACAGGTCTTCGGCGCTGAACGAGGTGCGGCGCGGCTTGGCATCGAAGTTGAGGCCGCCGTGAGGGCCGATCTGGCCTTCATCGAGCACTTCCCACATCACGGAGGTGGTCTCGTACAGGTTGGTCGGGAACTCGTCGAGATCCCAGCCAAGCAGCATGTCGCCCTGGTTGGCGTCGAGCGAACCGAGCACGCCGTTGTCACGCGCGACACGGATCTCGTGCTGGTAGGTGTGGCCGGCGAGGTTCGCGTGGTTGCCTTCGAGGTTGAGCTTGAAGACGTCGATCAGGTCATAGGCGCGCAGGAAGTTGCATGCCGTGGCCGCGTCGAAGTCGTACTGGTGCGTCGTCGGTTCCTTGGCCTTCGGCTCGATGAGGAACTGGGCGTCCATGCCGATCTGCTTGGCGTAGTCGGCGCACATGTGGAAGAACTTCGCCATGTGCTCCTGCTCACGCTTCATGTCGGTGACCCACAGGTTCTCGTAGCCTTCGCGGCCGCCCCAGAACACGTAGTTCTCGGCGCCCAGGCGCTTGCCGATCTCGAGGGAGTGCTTGAGCTGCGCCGCGGCATAGGCGTAGACGTCGGCGAACGGCGAGGTGGAGGCGCCCGCCACGAAGCGCGGGTTGGTGAAGAGCGACGAGGTGTTCCACAGCAGCTTCACGCCGGTGGACTGCATGTTCTCTTCGATCTTGTCGACCACGCGGTCGAGGTTGGCGTTCGTCTCGCGCAGCGTATCGCCTTCCGGGGCGATGTCGCGGTCATGGAAGCAGAAGTACTCGGCGCCGAGCTTGGTGAAGAACTCGAACGCGTAGTCCACCTTGGCGAGCGCGTTGTCCATCGGGTCGGAATACTTGCCATCCCACGGGCGCTGGGCGGTGCCGTCACCGAAGGGGTCGGTGAGCGGCGCGTCGAAGGTGTGCCACCATGCGACGCCGAAGCGCAGCCAGTCCTTCATCTTCTTGCCGGCGACCACTTTGTCGGCGTCATAATACTGGAAGCCGAGTCCCTCCTGAAGCCCCTTGGTGCGACCGACATACTCGATCTTGTCGATGTCCCACAGACCTGCCATGACTACTCCTTTGCAATCATTTTCACTGTTCGACGCGAGTCGCACCGGGCATCCCACGCCATTTCAGATTTGTCCAGAACGCTTCCGCGTTCATGGTGTTATAGTAAAACGAAAATACTATATATGTCAAATGGATTGACTTTTAGCGTGTCGCCCGGAATTCCAGCACTCCTCGCTCATGCCACACATCCATGCAGATCGATTTCCTCGCCACACCGACCAACGTTCCGAAAAGTCCGCAGGCAAACAAAAAGCGCCAGTGTTGCCTGGCGCTTCTCTGTCACAGGGACCGACTAGT
>NZ_CP109653.1:870650-1000370 GCF_025908335.1 Bifidobacterium sp. KRGSERBCFTRI | reverse complement strand
CACTCACATACGCAAACGCATACGCAAGCGGTGAACCGGCTATGTTTGCGCGCGCCGCTATGGCGCCCGCAAGTGGGCTTTCGTCCACCAAGACCCACAATACGAGCACGTCACGGTTTATTCCGATCGGTTATCCTTCCGGCATACTCATCTACGCGCACCGGCAATCCAATAGAATTAATTTAGGTAAGTGGGGGTCTGAATATAAAATATTATTATCTTCCCTGAGTATATTGTAGAATATTTACCTACACGTATTCTGTCTGCACGCCGAGAACAAAACCCAAAATGTATTATGAACGCCGTCTGTATCGCCTAATGTACCTCGTATGGCCGATAGACAGATTAGCGAAGTATTAGGGGATTTTCTTCACCGATATCGAGAATTGTATGGCATCGACGCCGATTCGTTCCTGAGATGCGCGCACTCATACGGCATGAATTGGGGCGACCGCACGCTCAATGTGATTGAAAAGGGCCAGGCGACTGCGGGCATTCGTCTCACGCTCGTCATATTGTGCGTGCTGAACCAGATCAGCGACGCCAAACTCAGGCTCGCCGACATTCTCGATTTCACCGACCCAGCCGATTCCATTCGCATCACACCCGACATCTCCACCCCTTCGCGCACCCTTCAGCGCATTCTGCGCGGACGACCCGTATGGTTCTATGGCTCGCCGGAGCGCCCCGGCAACGTGGATCGCGCACAACGTGAGCACGAGGTACGCCGTTCGCGCGATGCCGACAATCTGACGCCCCCTCCACCTACCTGCACCGAGGAGCAGGCAATGGCACGGCTTGACGTGGATCTGCAGACCCTACGCGGTTGGTGCAATGCGCTGTTCGGCATGTCGCTCGACGAAACCGCACATATGCGAGCGCAGGCTTCCGCGGACTCGACGCCCGAGCTCGAGGCGCACGCGATCGTGGAGGAAATCTACCAGGACCATGTACGCAAAGTGAAGTATTCGATGCGCAACTGCACGACATGGAGCAATTCGAGTATCAATCTCATGCCGACCGACGAACTCGACCGCTTGGAGGACGATCTTTCCCAAATGGAGGATTGCCTCATGAAATTCATGGCATTGCGCCACATCTCCTTCGTGCGCGACAAGCGTGCCTACGACGCCGACCCGCGGAATACGGGCCCCTATGCGTTCCAACCAGATTCGGATATCTGGGTTGACATCGATGAGCCGGAGGATGGCACACTAGGTGCCGAGGAGTCCTGACCAACGCCGCGAACTCCGAACCGAGCAACGGATGCACGCAAAGGGCCGCCTCCCGAAGGAGACGGCCTTGTACCATGTGGGGCCTCAGGGGCTTGAACCCTGGACCGGCGGATTATGAGTCCGATGCTCTAACCGACTGAGCTAAGGCCCCATGTGCGGTGCGGAACCACCACAAGTCCAATAGTCTACCAAAGCACCCAAGACCGCCGTGGCAGAACGACATGCGGCACGGCCCATTCAGTGCTTGTCCTTGTTCTTTTCCTCCTCCGCCTTCGCCTTGGCCTCGGCCTCCTTGCGCTTCTGCTCCGCCTCCTGAGCCTTGCGTTCGGCCTCCGCACGCGCCTGTTCCTCCTGCCGCAGATTCTCTCGGTTCGAACGCTCCACGGCATCCATTCTGGCGTTGAGATCGTCCATGAGCGTGCCGATCCTGCCCATATCGGTTTCTCCGCTGCGGTTCCGCGCCTCGCCAATGAGCTTGGAGAGGTCGTCCCACACTGCTTCATCCGTCACATGACCCTGTGCGGAGGTGAGAATGTTGTCGGCATTACGGAGCACCTCCTCGAGTGAGGCATGGGCGTCCTCCGCCTGCTTGGCGTGCCTTGACTCATTGACTGCCTGAATGGCGCTTCTCAGCGAAGCGGTGTGCTCGTCGTACCATTGGGACGATGCCTTCGCCTGCGCAATGCGGTTCTCAAATTCCTCCACACTGCTCACATCGCAGTTCACCGTCGCCGGGGATTCGCTGGCCATCTCAATATCAAGCTGCTTGACGACCGTCATGTCTTTGACGTCGACATCGGCGATCTTGCTCGCCAGTTCACCGTCGCCACCCACGAGGTCTTGGTACGCCACCACCTTGTCGTCGAGCCCGACGAGCGAGCGCTCGCATTCCGTACGTTTCGCAGCGATTATGGATTGACGGTGGCGTCCTATGCCGAAAATGACCGCAATGAGCACGGCGAGCACCGCGAGTATGCTCACACAGGTGACGGCAAGCCGCCTGTAGAATCCACGATCATCGTCGTCCGGCTGCCGTCGGTGCGATGTCGGAGGTCGGCGTCCCATTGCCGCGATTTCGTTGGGATTGATGAGTTCGGTTTGAGAACCGGCCTCATTGCCTGCATACATGATCGTCTTATCGTCCACAGTTACTTCCTCATCGCCCCACGTCTCGGACCGGTACTGCTTGCCAGATGCACCGATGCCAATCACACGGATTCGCTACGAGCTGAACAGTTCACAAGGTATCCGTCCATCTCCCATTGAAGAACGTTCTGCCCGCATTTCGAACAACATGAGCACCGCATCGGATATATGTCAAGCATTCTACAGAAGCTTCCGCCAAAAACAAAGCAGCCGCCCCATGGGGCGGCTGACTGTCGCAAAGCGTCCACAATCGGCGAGGAGGCACGGAATGCAATCCTCGTTTACTCTTCACGCACGTGCACCGCGCGGCCGGAAGCGAAGTGGTCGAGAGCCCCGGTCTTGGCCACAGCGACGAATAGAAGCCAACTGAACACACCGGCGATGAGCGCACCGCCCACCAGCTCGCTGATCATGTGCACAATGCCACGCGGGCTGAGCAATGCGACACCCTGATAGCGGAAGAACAGCAAGTAGAAGCCGTATTCCAGCGCGGTGCACAGACCGGAGAGCACGGCCATGGGCAGATTGAACACGCGGTATCGGGTCGCAGCGAACGGGATCTCGGCGAAAACGCCCTGCAGAATCGCTGAGATGAATACGAATCCAAATGCGAAGTTGTTTCCAAGCAGCATTTCAACCGCACTGCCGACCACATTCACATACACCGCAGCACCCGGTTTGCGCAGGATGAGCACGGCGAGCGTGCCGGAGAAATACCACACGGCGTGCAGAACACTCGCAATGCCAGGCAGAATGGAGCCAAGCACCGATGAAATCGGGGTGTAGGCGAAGTTGAAACCCCAGAAGACGAGTCCGCAGCCCACACCCAGCGCAGCGCCAAGGGCAATGTCCGCCGGCGTCCAGCGGAATCGGGAAGAGGATGGACGGGGTGATTGGGTGATGCCGGTAGACATATGGCTCCTTATTACATACATGGTCGCACACAGAATCGGAATATGGCGCGTCTTGACCTGCGCGACTCGGACGGATGCGCCTCAATCATCTTAAATTGCATCCCATATTTCGGCAAGCGCGATGGCACCACGTGGAATCCACCTGCGTGGACGAGTGTCCACATAGATGAACGACACGGCGGCGACACGCGCGAACCGGCTAGATTGTTGTCAACCCCAGTGAGAGGGCGGCCGCCTACGTCGAAGGCATGGCGGCCAGGTGGCTTCAAGGAGACAGGAGAGCACGCATGGGCGAGCACGTGGATACCATCTGCGTACAGGGCGGCTACCAGCCGGGCAACGGCGAATCACGCACACCGCCGATCATTCAGGCGACGACGTTCAAATACACATCGAGCGAACAGATGAGCCGCCTGTTCGATCTGTCGGAGACCGGCTACTTCTACACGCGCCTGCAGAACCCCACGAACGACACGGTTGCGGCGAAGATCTGCGAGATGGAGGGCGGTGTGGCGGCCATGCTCACGTCAAGCGGACAGGCGGCGAATTTCTTCGCATTGTTCAACATATGCAACGAAGGCGATCACATCGTCGCATCGAGCGCGATCTACGGTGGCACCTTCAACCTCATCAACGTGACGATGCGCAAGATGGGCATCACCTGCACCTTCGTGAACCCGGACTGTTCCCCGGAGGAGCTCGAGGCGGCATTCCAGCCGAACACGAAGGCGGTGTTCGGCGAGTCGATCTCGAACCCGGCGCTCATCGTGCTTGACTTCGACAAGTTCGCGAAGGCCGCGCACAGCCACGGCGTGCCGCTCATCGTGGACAACACGTTCCCCACGCCGATCAACTGCCGTCCGTTCGAATACGGCGTCGACATCGTCACCCATGCCACGACGAAGTACATGGACGGCCACGGTTCATGCGTGGGCGGCGCGATTGTGGACTCCGGCAATTTCGACTGGCTCGCCCACTCCGCCAAATTCCCCGGGCTGTGCACGCCGGACGACTCCTACCATGGCGTCGTGTATGCGAAGGACTTCGGCAAGGCCGCATTCATCACGAAGGCGACCGCCCAGCTCATGCGCGACTTCGGCTCCACGCCGGCGCCGATCAACTCGTGGATCATGGGCATGCACCTCGAATCACTGGGCGTGCGCATGGAACGCCATTGCGCGAACGCCCGCGCGGTTGCGCAATTCCTCGAAGACGATCCGCGCATCTCCTGGGTGAGTTGCCCGGAGCTGCCCACAGACCGCTACCATGCCCTGGCCGAGAAGTACATGCCGAACGGCACGTGCGGCGTCATCTCATTCGGCGTGCCCGGCGGCCGTGAGAAGGTCTCCGCCTTCCTCGACCATCTGAAGATGATCTCCATCGCCACGCATGTGGCCGACGCGCGCAGCTGCACGCTCTACCCTGCCGGCACCACGCATCGTCAGCTCACCGAGGAGCAGCTCGAGGAGGCCGGCGTGGGCGTGGATCTGGTGCGGCTGAGCTGCGGCATCGAGAATCCGGACGACATCATTGCCGACCTTCGACAAGCGCTCGACGCCGTCTTCGGCGAGTGAGCGGCGCTGCGTAAATGTGCAGATCTCGGATTCAGATGAGCACGCCGTTGCAGTGATCGATCTCGTGCTGGATGATCTGCGCGGTCCAGTCGGTGAAGGTGGCGTGGCGAGCGCGTCCCTTGCGTGTCGTGTAATCGACCTCGATGCGGCGGAAACGTGGTGTGTGGCGCTCGCCATGCAGCGAGAGGCAGCCTTCACAGGCGTCGTATTCACCGTCGGCGGCAGTGATCTGCGGGTTGAACATGACAGTGATCGCGCTGCCCAGGCCTTCGTCGACGAAGGCGATCACGCGCTTCGGCTCGCCTATCATGTTCGCCGCCATGCCCACGCATTCTTCGCGGTGCGCGGCGAGCGTCTCCTTCAGATCCTGCGCAATGGCGGCGTCGAGCGGGTCGGCTGGGTCGGCGGGGTCGCTGGGACGTGAGAGAAAGCTGGTATCGGTGACAATCGTTCGCTGCATTCGCCCAGTATATCTGGTGTTTGAACGATTGTGCGCAGATTGGCTGCGGTTCGGAATATCAATGCCTTGCGCGGTGTTTGCGCTGTAGACCTCTTTTGGAATAATGGTCGTGCATTTGCGTAAGACTCTGCGATGCACATCGCATGCGTTACTAGAACGGAATCAAGTTGGCAGAATTCATTTATCAGATGATCAACGCCCGCAAGGCGTACGGAGATCGCGTGATCCTCGACAACGTCACGCTGAGTTTCCTACCGGGCGCCAAGATCGGCGTCGTGGGCCCGAACGGCATGGGCAAATCCACACTGCTCAAGATCATGGCCGGTCTCGACACGGTGAGTAACGGCGAGGCACAGCTCACCCCCGGCTACACGGTGGGCATCCTGCAGCAGGAACCCCCTCTGGATGAAGACAAGACCGTGGGCGAGAACATCAAGATGGCATTCGGCGATGTGGCTGCCAAGGTCGCGCGCTTCAATGAGATCGGCGAGGAGATGGCGAATCCGGATGCCGACTTCGACTCCCTCATGGAGGAGATGGGCAAGCTGCAGACCGAGATCGACGCGGCGAACGGCTGGGATCTCGACTCGCAGCTCGAACAGGCCATGGACGCGCTGCAGTGCCCGGATCCGGACACCCCGGTGTCGGTGTGCTCCGGTGGCGAGCGCCGTCGTGTGGCGCTGTGCAAGCTGCTGCTTGAGGCCCCCGACCTGCTGCTGCTCGACGAGCCCACCAACCACTTGGACGCCGAATCGATTCTGTGGCTCGAAAAGTTCCTGCACCAGTACCCCGGTGCCGTGATCGCCGTGACCCACGACCGTTACTTCATGGACAATGTGGCCGAATGGATCTGCGAGGTGGACCGCGGCCAGCTCTACCCGTACAAGGGCAACTACTCCACCTATTTGGAGACGAAGGCCAAGCGTATGGAGATCCAGGGCGCCAAGGACGCCAAGCTCGCCAAGCGCCTCAAGAACGAGCTCGAATGGGTGAGGTCCTCACCGAAGGCTCGTCAGGCCAAGAACAAGGCCCGTCTTGAGCGCTACGACCAGATGGAGCAGGAGGCACGCAACTCCAAGAAGCTCGACTTCTCCGAGATTCAGATTCCGCCGGGACCTCGCCTGGGCTCCACCGTGCTCGAGGCCGAGCACATTCACAAGGCCTTCGGCGACCGCGTGCTCATCGACGACCTGAGCTTCACGTTGCCGCGCAATGGCATCGTGGGTGTGATCGGCCCGAACGGCGTGGGCAAGTCCACGCTGTTCAAGACGATCGTGGGCCTCGAACCGCTGTCGGGCGGCGATCTCAAGATCGGCGACACCGTCAAGATCAGCTACGTCGACCAGAACCGCGCCGGACTCGACCCGAACAAGAACCTGTGGGAGGCGGTCTCCGACGGCAACGATTTCATCGAGGTCGGCGGCGTCGAGGTGCCCACCCGCGCCTATGTGGCCAGCTTCGGCTTCAAGGGATCCGACCAGCAGAAGCTCACCGGCGTGCTCTCCGGCGGCGAGCGCAACCGACTGAACCTTGCGCTCACGTTGAAGCAGGGCGGCAATCTGCTGCTGCTCGACGAGCCTACGAACGACCTCGATGTCGAGACGTTGGAGTCGCTCGAGAACGCGCTCATCGAGTTCCCGGGCTGCGCCGTGGTGATCTCCCATGACCGCTGGTTCCTCGACCGCATCGCCACGCACATCCTGGCGTGGGAGGGCGACGACGAGCATCCGGCCAATTGGTACTGGTTCGAGGGCAATTTCCAGGCCTACCAGGAGAACAAGATCGCCCGTCTGGGCGAGGAGGCCGCACGCCCGCACCGCTTGCACCGCAAGCTCACGCGCTAGCAGCGGAATCTGCACGCGCATTGTCGCACACGGATGAACGGGGAGGCCGTCGGCCTTCCCGTTCGTCCTTGCGGGGCATTGCGTCTGGCCGCATACGGGTATCACGCTTTTCGTAACATTCTTTTGCCCGTTCTTAACACGCGCCATGTAGATTACTCACATTGACATAGAACAGCAGATTACCCACGTGTTGCATGCAACACGTGCATGGCTGCATGGCATGCGAGAAGGCAGAACATGGCAAGCGATACCAAGACCCCGCTCCAACGAATCGTCGACGTGCTCAAACTGGGCGAGCCGTCGCAATATCGTGACCATACCTATATCAACGGCGAGAGCATGTACTTCCCCACCGGTCGCGTATACGGCGGCCAGGTGATCTCGCAGTCGCTCATCGCCGCATCGAAGACGGTGCCGGAAGACCGTCTCCCCCATTCGATCCACGGGTATTTCATCGCCCCGGGCGACATTCACCAGGATCTGCTGTTCGATGTGGAGAATCTGCGCGACGGGCACTCCTTCTCCGCGCGCCGTGTGAATGTGACGCAGTCGCAGGGCTCGATTCTGACGGCCATTGCGAGTTTCCAGACGAAGGACCAGCCAGGTGTCGAGTATTTCGACCCCATGCCGGCCGATGTTCCGGACCCAGAGTCACTGCCCAGCTCGGTGGATCTCATGAAGCCGTATGCGGATCAGTCCGACTACGCGAAGTACTACGCCACGACGTCGCCATTCGACATTCGCTACATCTCCTCGCCGATTGTGCTCGGCCCCGATGAGGAGAGCCACAGACTCGACACCGGCAAGCAGATGCTGTGGATGCGTGCCATGGGTGAGATCGAGGTCTCGCAGACCTTCCACCGCGCGTTGCTCGCACTCGGCTGCGATCAAGTGATGCTCGAGCCCATTCTGCGTCGTGCCGGTCTCACACTGCTCACGCCGGGCATTTCCTTCGCATCGATAGACCATTCGATGTGGTGGTATCGCGACATCGACGTGACGAAGTGGCATCTGTATGTGCAGGACACGCCGACTGCCGCCCATGGCCGCGGGCTGTCTTCGGCAAAGGTGTACTCCCAGGAGGGCGATCTCGTGGCGTGCATGGTGCAGGAGGCGATGATTCGCGTCCCGCAGACAGACTGACCCTCTGCCGGATTGTGTGCCTGTCTGTCAGTCGAGAGAGCACGGACGTCTCAGTCGATATGCCAACTAATTGCAGGGCTTCTCCCACTTGTCGCTCTCATCGGCCCCGTTATTGCCGGCATGATGCCCTGCGGCCTGCATCGGCAAGCCAGACGCCCTGTTAGTGAACCTCGCCAACCGCTCCTCACGGCGTTTGCGCACGACCTTCGGATGCTCCGGTCCCATGTTCGGCGGCAGCTGGCATAGTCCTTCGCTGATGATGCCGAGCACCATGTCGATGACGCTCGCAATCACCGCAATAATGCATTCGATGACGATATGTCTGAAGAACGGTGCCTCAAAACGATCGTACAGCATGACGATCTGGCCGCCATACCAGCCGGCGAGCAATGCTCCGGCAATGGCGAGCGCCTTGGACACGATGAGCGTGTTCACACAGCGCTCCGAATCCATGGGCTTGAGCTGCGCACGTTTCTTCGGATCGGTGGTCGTGTATTTGTGCACCTGCCACGCCAGATAGAGCACAATGAAGCCGACAACGACCATCACCGCGCTGGCGAGGTACGGGATGCCGGCCAATCCCAGCCCGCGCGTCTCCTCAAGATGCGAGATGCCCATGCCGGCAAGTAGACCGACGAGCATGGCGATCACATACCACCACCATGGAGTTCTGCGTGCTTTCATCGGCCGCCTCCCATGACCCACCGTTCGGATTCGACGCCCACCTGTGCGCTGTCGGGCGCCATTGCCAGCAGATACGCCAGTGGGTCTCCGTTATAGCTGGCATTGGGATCCATGGCAGCCCATGGCTCAAGCACGGCAGCGCCGAGATGATGATCCGCCGCACCTTTCGGTGCATGCAGTGATTCATCCCCCACTTTGCCTGTGGCCACAACCGACAGCTGCACGGCTCCCTCGTGTGTGGTGTGCAGCGCATCGAGCACCTGATTCAGCTGACGCACTCCCATTGCGGTGCTGAGTTTAATCACGGCGGCATGGCCGTCGGTCCCGTTGAGGGAGCCCACGAAATACAGTGGGGAGATGCCGTCCACTTGGTTGCCCGGCATACTGTCGAGTGTGACGATGACCTCACGGAACAGCTGCTCGGCATTCAGCGCGGCACTATGCAAAGAAATGACGGCATCGCGGTATGACGGGTCGACCGGCAATGCCCCATCATGCGTGCTTGCAGATTCCTCGCCCCCGGTATTCGCAGCGGCAGCAGATGGGTTGGCCGAGGATTGCCGGTTTGCGGTGACCGTTGCACTGAGCTGTTCGAAGGTGCGCAATGGGGCCTTCCAATGCATGTGCACGGTGACAGTGACGGAGCGGAACACCGATTGGTTCGCCAGCTGCGCCGCGATGCGCTCGGCAAGCTGTTCGACGGGCACGCCGAGCATCATCTGCCCGATGGCCGCCACATGTGCGGCCAGATCCTCGGCATCCACCAGCTGGTCGTCGTCGATGACCCAACTGACGTCCGCCGTCCACACATGCATGTCGTCCTCGTTGCTGCCCAGGTCGATGCCGCTGCAGTCCACGGTTGTCATATTCCTCGCCCTCCTCTTCCCTGTTCGCATGGGCGCATATGCGAGGAAGGCCTGGGCTATGCGCTCCAGACCTTCCGGGTTTTCGTTAGAACTCCTGCTGAGGCAGTCCGGCGGACTTCTTCAACGCTTCCGGAATAGCCACTGGCGGCTTGTCCGAATCCGGGCGGTTCGGGTTGCTCAACCACACCTTGCGTTTCGGAGCCATCTTCAGATTGGCGAAGATCTCCTTGAGTTCCTTCTCGTTGAGCGTCTGCTTGACGAGAAGGCGGCTGACCAGTTCGTCGAGCACCTCGCGGTTCTCGGTGAGGATCTGCCAGGCCTCGGTGTGGGCGGTCTCGATGAGCTTGAGCACCTCCTCGTCGATCATCTCGGCGGTGGCGTCCGAATACTCGCGCGGGCGCAGACCGTCAAGACCCTGGTCGTCGTTCGAATCGAGCCACTTAACGGCGCCGAGCTGGGAGGAGAGGCCATACAGGCCCACCATCTGACGTGCGATCTGCGTCGCCTTCTCGATGTCGTTGGATGCACCGGTGGTCGGGTCGTGGAACACGATCTCCTCGGCGGTACGGCCGCCCATCGCATAGGCCATCTGGTCGAGCAGCTCGTTGCGGGACTGCGAATAACGGTCTTCAGTTGGCATCACGGCTGTGTAGCCCAAGGCACGGCCACGCGGCAGAATCGTCACCTTCGTCACCGGGTCGGTGTTGTGCAGGGCGGCGGCGACCAGCGCGTGGCCACCCTCGTGGTACGCGGTGTTGCGCAGTTCGTCGAGCGCCATGCCGCGCGAACGGCGGCGAGGACCACTCATCACACGGTCGATGGCCTCGTCGATGGCACGGTTGTCGATGAGCTGGGCACCCACTCGAGCGCACAGCAGCGCCGCCTCGTTGAGCACGTTGGCCAGATCCGCACCAGTGAAACCGGGTGTGCGCACAGCCACCGAATGCAGGTCGATGTCGGGCACGAAGGGCTTGCCCTTGGCATGAACCTTCAGAATCTCCTCGCGGCCTTCCAAATCCGGTGCCTCCACGGCCACCTGACGGTCGAAACGGCCCGGGCGCAGCAATGCCGGGTCGAGCACGTCGGGGCGGTTCGTGGCGGCGATGATGATCAGATGGGTGTCGTTGTCGAAGCCGTCCATTTCGACAAGCAGCTGGTTGAGCGTCTGCTCGCGCTCGTCGTGGCCTCCGCCCATGCCGGAGCCGCGCTTGCGGCCTACGGCGTCGATCTCGTCGATGAAGATGATAGCCGGGGCATTCTTCTTCGCCTCGTCGAACAGGTCACGTACGCGCGAGGCGCCAAGGCCCACGAACATCTCGACGAAGTCGGAACCCGCCATGGCGTAGAACGGCACGCCGGCCTCGCCTGCAATGGCGCGTGCGAGCAGCGTCTTGCCGGTGCCGGGAGGGCCGTACAGCAGCACACCGCGCGGGATGCGGGCGCCCAGCGCCTTGTACTTGGCCGGGTCCTTGAGGAAGTCCTTGATCTCCTCGACCTCCTGTACGGCAGCTTCTTCGCCCGCGACGTCGGAGAACTTCGTCTTCGGAATCTGGCCGTCGGCGAGCTTGGCGCTCTTCTTGCCGCCCATGCCGAGCATGCCGCCCGCCGAGCTGCTCATACGGCTCATCAGGAACCAGATGAGCGCGAAGAAAATGAGGAAGGGCACCACCGAGCTCAGCAAGTAGGTCCACATGCTCGTGCTGTGCATCGTGGCGGTCCAGCCCTGCGACGGGTTAGCCTTCTCCACGGCACGCACCACCTGCGCCTGCTGGGCGGTGGTGTAGTAGAACTGCACGTCTTTGCCGTAATTGCGCTCACGCCCCGTCTGCGGGTCGTTCTTCTTGAAGTCGTTCTTGAGCTTCAACTGCACCTGCTGCGTGTTGTCGACTATGGTGGCCGACTCCACGTCGCTGGCCTGACTGTTGAGGATGTTCATGCCATCCTGCGTGTTGATCGTCTGCGTGTTGTTTCCGAGGAAGGCCTGGAAAATGAAGAACAGGATCAGCACAATGAGCACGATGTAGAGCCACGGGCGCTGCCAGAACGACCTGGGGGCGTTGTTGTTCCCGTTGGGGCCGCCGTTGTTGCGCGGCTTGTTGGAATTGTCGCCGAATGGGTTAAACGGGTTCGGCCTGTTGTTGCGGCCGCCTGAATTGTTCCCCGGCTGATTGGGGTAGGTCATTGCACAGCTCCTTCATACACCTCGGGCTTCAGCACGGCAATGCTGTCGAGGTTTCTGTATCGCTCGTCATAGTCAAGGCCGAATCCGACCACGAATTCGTCTGGAATCTCGAATCCCTTATATTTCACATCAACATCGATCACGCGTCGAGCCGGTTTTTCGAGAAGCGCGAAAATCTCGACCGATTTCGCTCCACGCGACTTCAGCTCATTCACCAGCCAGTCGAGCGTGCGTCCGGAATCGATGATGTCTTCCACGATGATCACGTCCCGGCCGCGCACATCGCGGCTCAGATCCTGGCGCACCGTGATCGTGCCGCTCGATGAAGTGCCCGCACCGTACGATGACAGGCTCATGTAGTCGAGTTCCACCTGGATCGACATGGCCTGCGCGAACGCGGTCATCGTGTTCGCCGCGCCTTTGAGCACGCATACGAGCAGCGGCAGCGTGTGTTTGTAATCCTCGCTGACCTGGTCCGCGGCTTCCTGGATTCTCTTCATGATCTCGTCATGAGTGATCAGCTCATGATCAATTTCGTTTTGCACATCGACGATTCGCATGCGTAATATCTTCGCATATGCGAATGACGTGAGCCTTACGTTTTGCTGAATATTTACTGGGAAGCGCGACCTTGCCCTGTCCGTGCCACTGCGAGACGAGCTTGTCCACCGCCGCCACATGCCGTGATGCATATGCTAGACCGCACGCAGCCAAGGTCCGGGCGATCACACGGTAGCGTATCGCCTCGGGCCACCGTTCCAACGCGCGCGCGTCGATGTTCGCACCGAGCTTGTCATCGGCGAGACGATCTGCCTGCAGATCGCGCATATTCCCTTCGAATTCCACCGTCTGCGCAAGCGCACGCTCGGCCTCTTGATTGAGCGCTTCGACATCACGGCGCGCAATCCGCGCTGTTCTGGCCAATCGATCCACCATGTCGCATCCGGCGAATGCGCTCAGGTATGGCATGAGGTCGTGCCGCACGCGCGAGCGCAGCGGATAGCTTGCCGGCAACGCGGTCTCTAATGGCACCGCATCGCCGTTGGTGGGGTCATCCCAGTATTCCAGTCCTTCGTCTTCGCAGATTCGCGTCGTCTGCGCGCGCGTGATGCCGAGCAGAGGGCGCAATACCAGCACATCGTCGAACAGCTGGGTTTGCGGCATGCCGGCGAACGCATCGGTTCCGGCGGCACGGATCAGATCGATGAGTATGCTCTCCGCCTGGTCATCCTTGGTGTGGGCGAGCAGAACCGCAGTCGCATGCCATCGCCGTGCGGTGCCGACCAGCGCCGCATATCGCGCCTCGCGTGCGGCCGCCTCGATGCCCTGCCCGCGTTCCTTCACCTGCACGTCCACAATGAGCACCGGCTCCAGACCGAGATCCCTGCACGTCTGGGCAGTCTGTTGCGCCACCTTATGGGACGCGTCCTGCAGATGATGGTCGACTATGATCGCGCCGCAACGAATGCCCCATGCGGCGCACACCACCTGTGCGCATGCGGCCAGCGCCAATGAATCCCGGCCGCCAGAGCATGCGACGAAGACGAACGGGGCATCGTCATGTGGCTTGTGTTCGCCATGTGCCGAGAATTCCTTGGATTGCTGGCCCAGACCATGGGCTTTGAGCACATCGCGCATCTCGCCGATCGCCGCCTTCATAGCTGCAGAGTATGCCATGGATGCCCTTTCACCATCTCCTGTTCCCGACCAGATTCCCCGGATTACAGGGCCGCCAGCCCCGCCACGAATTCGTTGATGGCGGTGCGCGTGGCCTCGAAGTCTTCGGGATTGTTCACGATCACCGCGAATGCGGCCACACCGCCTTGTTCCCGCGATACATTGCCCGTCATCGACGAGACTTCCTGCAGGCTCCCGGTTTTCACACGCGTCAGACCGGCGGCCTGTGTCGAGGCCAGACGATTGGCTGCCGTACCGACGAGACCCGGAATGGAAAGTCCCTCTGCCGCGGCCACCGCTCCCCCGACATCCAGATTGCGGGCCTGCACTTGGGCGAGCGTGTTCGCGGTGAGTCTCGACCCAGGAGTGAGACCCGAGCAGTCAGCCATCTGCAGCCCGGTCAGGTCTATGCCGAGCGTGCGCAGTTCGTTTCTCACCGCGGCGGTGGCACCGGCCGGCGAGTTCTCCTGCTTGGTGGACAACGCCAGCAGCCTGCCAAACTCCTCGGCGAGTGTGTTGTCCGAATGCCGCAACATGAAGGCCATGACCATGGCGAGCGGCGCGGACTCCACTTCGGCTATCGGCGTGCGATCAGCGCTCACCGTGGTCTGCGTGGGCTCGGCATTCACAATCGTGATGCCTTGGGCGCCCAACAGGTTCCGGAAGATGGCAGTGACATCAGCTGCGGTGTTCTGCGAAAGCGCCGGGTATGACTCGAACACGTCCGGGTTTCTTGGATTCGCACCGTTCCATTGGCGACCACCATCAATGGCCATTGAGGAGACAGGCGTGTAATAGAGCGAATCGGGGTTGTTGGCCTCGATGCCCGTTGGCGTGCGATCGGCACCGAACAACGAATCATCGTATTGCAGGTTCACCTTCGTGACCCCCCGTTGCTTGAGGGCATGGGCCGTGTTCTTGGCCAGCGTGAGCAACCCGGCCCGCCCGTTCACATGGTCCGGGTCGCTGTCGCCGGCACCGAGCAGCATGTCGCCATTGCCTTTGATCACCACGGTGTCGGTGCCCTGTTCGGCCTGCAATAGGAATGTCTGGGTTGGCAGTGTGTCTCCCATGTCGAGCACCGAGGCCGCGGCCAGCGATGTCAGCGTCTTCATTGTGGAGGCCGGTTCGCGCGCCACATCCGCCGCATGATCGGCCACCACGGTGCCGTCGGCCTGCATGATGATTGCCGAGACGTCTGGTCCCACCCCGTTCTTCGCGCGGAGTGCGTCGATGAGCTTCGCCGCCTCCCCGGCATCGATGGCACGCGAGGTGTCGGCATTGGCAATGAAAGGGGCATCGGCTGTGAGCAGATGCCCCCTGCGGCTCGGCAATATGCGGTTGCACGGCGGCATTGGTGAGGATTCCAGGTGCCTTGTCGGCGATGTCGGCCCACACGTAGGCACCGCAGCACCCCAAGGTGACGAGGGCGGTGATGGCCACGGTGAGTGCGCGACGGGCCCGTATGCGACGCGTGCCGTTCGTGGCATGCCTTCCTGCTGTTTGTTTCCTGCCCATGCGCCTTCCGTCAATCGCCGAGATGAAGCTATTGCTGCAACGAGGCGAAGTTGTCGAGCGTGGCCAGCACCTTCAGGCCCCGTGCATCAAGAATCTTACCGCCAAGCCATACCCCGAGCCACAGGAAGAGCACGCCGTTGGCAAGCGAGACCGGCATGAGCACCCAATTCATGCCCCAGTGACCGGTGGCTGCGAGCACAATGGCCACAATGCCCGTGGGCAGCGCCATCACACAGGTGGCGAGCATGAAGGCAAAGGGGAAAAGACCCTGAGCCATGGCGCGTCCTTGCGGTGATGAGAACGGTTTCCTGATCGACGGCACTGGGTACATGAGGAACGTGGAGAAGAACTCGGCGCTACCCAACGAGATGAGCACTACGCCGAAGCCGACCACCGTGCAGGTGATGCCACGCATGACACCGGCCGGAGTGCGCCAATCGCCGGTAAGCGCGTAGGTGAGCAACGCGCACAGCACATAGAAGATCGCCAAGTAGGCCAGGTAGACACGGGTGCGCCCCCAGCGGTCCACTCTGCCGGGCACGCCGGCAATCTGCTCCATCGCGTAGGCGCGGCCGTCATAGGCGATCCCGTTGCTTTCGCCGATGAGCATCATGAGTCCCATCCACAGGAAGCACTGCCACACCACCATCGACTCGCCATGGGATTGCAGCGCGAAAATCACTATGAACAACACGGGCAGCACATACTGCATGGCCTGGCGGGGGTCGCGCTTGAGCGAGATGAACAGGCGCGCGGAAATCGCCCCGCTTGCCGAATCCGGCATCCAGTTGAACGCACCGATCGAACGTTCCCTACGCACGTTGCTCTGCGGTTCGCCCTGTAGTCGTTCGCGACGAATGCACCACACCGATGCGGCGAAGCACAGGGCACAGAACACGAGGGCGAGCGCCACCCGCGCAATGCACGCGGCGGCATTGCCACGGGCGGCGTCGAACGGCAACCCCAGACTCCACCCGAACGGCAGCCAGCCCACAACGTCGGTCAAGCGAACGAGCCCATTCACGTCAATCGCCGAGAAGTCTTCCTCGGTATGCGTGTTGACGTAGATGTTCGGCAGTTGTGCCGCAACCACGACGAGCAGCGTCACCAGAATGTACAGCGTGTTCTTGCCGCGCTCGGTGCGGGTGAGCTGTGAGGCCAACGACAGTGCCGCCTTGCTGAAGCACATGGCCACCATGACGGTGAGTGCGGCACTCAGCACGCCTCCCAGCACGGCGCCCGTGCCGTACCCCACGTAGAGGCGCGAGGCGCACAGCAGCGACAGGAATGCGCAGGTGGCCGGCAGACCGGTGAATGCCGAAAGGTAGAGTCCGGCGGTGAGCGTGCGGTCTCCAATGCCGAACAACGAGAACTTCTGCGCGCTCATGGTGGACGATTCCCCGATGAGCAGCAGCTGAATGAGTGCGGCGAAGATGATGCCCACCGTGCCGGCATTCACCATGACCACCCGCAGCACGGCGAACGCCGCCTCATTCCATTCCACCGCGCCGCCGGTCAGCGCGAATGCGGCGAGGCCCGCCCCAACCACGATGCCAAGCGCCATGAGGAGCGCCAGCACATATCCCACGACCTGCCAGGGACTTTTGCGCATGGCGGCGAACATCAGCGACCAGCGCAACCGCACCATTGTCGTGACAATGTTGGGTCGCTCGCCTCCGGCATCTCGATTCATCGGAGTGACCTGCGCGTCTCTCGGCGCTTCCATCGGAGGTGTCTGCGTCGCACTCATGCCTGACCACCGTTCTGATGGTCATCCTGTGGCACGGAGACGGCCTCGTCAGCCGCATGCACACCTCCATTGAGCCAGTCGAGATGCATGGTGTCATGGCGGCCGCCCACCAGTTGCAGGAAGCGCTCATCGAGATCCTCACCACCGGCGACCTGATCCACGGTTCCAGCGGCGACCACCTGCCCTTTGTTGATCACGGCCACATGCGTGCACATGCGCTCCACCATCGACATCACATGCGACGAAATGATCACAGTGCCCCCGGTGGAGACGTATGCGGAGAGAATGTCGCGGATATTCGAGCTTGACACCGGATCCACCGCCTCGAAGGGTTCATCGAGCACCAACACGCGTGGACTATGGATCATCGCAGTGGCCAGACAGATCTTCTTCGTCATGCCGGCCGAATAGTCGAACACCGGTTTGTCGGCCGCATCGAGCAGGTCGAATGCGTGCATGAGGTCGTTGGACCGCTCCAGGGCCTCGGCACGCGGCATGCTGCGCAGCATACCGGAATAGACGAGCAACTGGCGGCCCGTCAATCTGTCGAAAATCTGGTCTGGCTGCGGCATGAGGCCGATCTCACGCTTGACGGCGTTGACATCGTGCCAGACATCCTTGCCCAGAACGAGCACCATGCCCGCATCGGGCTTGAGCATTCCGGTCATCATGTTGATCGTCGTGGTCTTGCCCGCGCCGTTCGGCCCCACCAGTCCATAGAACGAACCAGTCGGGATGTCGAGCGAGAGGCCATTGACAGCCACTTTGTCGTCATACCGCCTATACAGACCCCGAATGGAGACCGCCATGGACGGGTCGGCCGGCACCGGACCAGGAGCGGCAATTGGCTGTTGCATAATCTGTGTCATATTTCACCTATATCAAGAATCAGCCGTTCGCGGCAATTACATTCACAAATGAACTCACGAACGGTTTCTTTCTCCACCTAATCAGAATCTAGACAGTCCATATCGGACCATCTCACGAGATGGACATATTTAGACTATCTGTCTATTTCAGTCTGTTGGTGGAATCGGGTGAAATATGATCTACCGGTTCAAACCGAATGCTCAGGCTACTCAGCTGGCCATGGCGCGTTCCTCGCGGTCCTGCTCCCGAATACGCGGATCCTCGGCCCCCGAGGAGCCCTGATGCTCGATCGGCTTCCACTGCGCCTTGGCGAACACGGCCTGGAACGAAATCGGCACATAACTCAGAATGTAAATCGGGAAGCTCAGCGCATAGGCGAACAACTCACGGTTCGAAGCGCCAATCTGCTTGCGTTCCACCACCATCGTGAGCCCCGCCAGCACCATCATGAACACCATCGACGAAACGACGCCGAGCATCCAATTGAACAACGCGGCGCCCTGGCTCGACCATGAGATGAACCCGCAGGCGGCGAAGATGGTGCCGAGCAGGACGCGAATGATTGCAAGCACCGTGAACGGGCAGATGAACAGCGTCAGATCGATGGATGAAAAATCGCGTTCCTGGATCGCACGGCGAACGAGCGCCGGGCCATAATAGCGGAACACCTGCAGGAACCCCTTGCTCCAGCGCAGCCGCTGACGCCAGCTCTGTGCGAAGGTGACCGGCTGCTCATCGTAGAGGATCGCCGAGCCCACGTACCCGATGCGGTCACCATGCAGCACAGAGTCCATCGTGAACTCGAGGTCTTCGGTGAGCAGGTGGAACTTCCACCCCTGATTGCGGCGCATCACCTCCTGCGAGAACATGAATCCGGTGCCACCCACATGGCAGCTGTTACCGAGCCACATGCGCGAGGCGCTCACGAATCTGGATTCGCGAATGAACCACAATGCCGAACCGGAGCTCACCCAGTTCTCCGAAAGGTTCACCGAATTGCGGTAGCTCGTCAGAATGCGGAAACCGGATTGGTAGGCCTTGTTCATCTCCTCGAAGTAATGCTTGTCGAGGCGGTTGTCGGCATCGAACACGAAGAACGCATCGTATTGGTCGGAGGCCTTCGAATCGATCATCGCGTTGAGCAGGTACGTCAGTGCATAGCCCTTGCCCACCTGCTGTTGGTTGAACCGTTCCACCACATGGCAGCCGAGGTCGCGGGCGAGTTGCGCCGTACCATCGTCGCAGTTGTCGGCCACGAGCCAGATGTCGATGAGCTTGCTGGGATAGCTCTGCGATTGGATGTCACGAATGAGGTTACCCACCACCTGTTCCTCGTTTCGCGCGGAGATGAGCACCGCGTACCGCTTGTCCATCGGGGCGGCCGGGAATGTGACCGGCTTGGCGAATAGGGAAACGAGAATGCAGAATCCCTGGTAGGCGATGCTCACACCACCCACAATGACGAGAAGCAGATCGAGAACGTCGAGTATTGCCATCAGCTCCACTGGCTCCTAGGGTTCTTTGGTTTGGTTCCGGTTGTTGTGGCGGCGGCGGAAGGCTTTGCGCCATCCGAATCCGTCCGCTCAGATTCTACCGGAGTCGAAGATTCGGCGGTATCGGTCTTGCGAACGATATCGACCTCATTTTGCGACTCGCCCTTGCCGGGAACTCCCCTGCGTGGCTTGTGTTGGAGTCCTTCGCCTGCATGACGTTCGAGCAAGTGCTTCGGAATCGCCATGGTCGGTGATTCCTCCGATTCAGAGTGGGCATGTCCGCTCGCAGCGTCGTCTTCGCGGTCACTGCCGTACATCTGCTCACGCAGATACTGAATATGGTCGTCGTCGAAGGAAACATGCGCGCTGGAACCCTTGGCCTGTCGTGGCATATGGTCGCTGACCGGTTTGATCACATGTTCGTTGATCGCATCCGCAGCCTCCACCATCTTCGACTTCTTGTTCGGCTCCGGATCGCTCATCAACGGCATGTCGACCAGCGGATACCGTTTCATGGCCACCTTGAGCAGCACCTGGATGCTGGCGGTGATCGGCAATGCGAGGAAGGCGCCGGCAGCACCGAATATCGAGCCGAAGAACAGGACGGTGAGGAATGCGATGCAGGGGTTCAGATCCATCGTACGTTCCGAGATCTTCGGAGAAAGCACCAGATTCTCGATCTGCTGGTACACGGTGATGAACACGACGACGCCAATGGCGTAACCGATTCCGCGCTCACCCCAGGCGAACAGCACCGGCAATGCGCCACCGATATAGGTTCCAAGAGTCGGGACGAACTGCGAGACAATGCCGCAGAACAAAGCCAGAGGCAGCCAGTACGGCACCTTGATGATCATCAGGAACACCGACATGCAGGCCGCATTGATCGCGGCGAGGATGGAACGCGAGAACAGGAACCCGGAAATCTGATCCTGCACCACGGTCCACACCATGAGGAAGCGGCGCTGAGATCTCGGAGCGATCCACTGGCACACGCTCCGGCGCAGCTTCGGGCCGGCGATCGAGATGTAGAACGCCACCATGAGCGCTGTCGTCAGATTCAGTATCTGCCCAAGCACCCCCATCGTGGTGCTCACCGCCTGACCGGCGAAATCGGTGACCCACGATCCCTTGATGTTCTTCATGATCTCGCCGCCAAGATCGTTCATCTCGGGCAGCTTGAAATGGGTTTTCGCGTCCACGAAGGCGGCGAACTGGTTGTATAGATCGGGCAGTCCCTTGACCATGGAGATCATCTGCTGCACGAACATGTTGCCGAATAGCGCCATGAGCACGATCACGATGACCAACAGACCCGCCAGGCAGGTCACCGACGCAACGCCACGCTTCCAACCGTGCCTGATCAGTCGAATGACCAACGGCTCCACCGCCAGAGCCAGGAACAACGCGATCACGATGTCGAACACGATGTACGTGATCTTGCCGTACGACGTGAATACAAACCAACCGAGGTAGACGGCTATCACGGCATAGAACAACGCGCGGCCATACCACTCCGGCGGCCTCCTGGGATCGCCCTTTGATGGGAACAGCGATGCCACGTCCAGTTTCCGCTTGCTTTCCTCGCTCATGCGCAATATTGTAATAGTCCGCATACTCAACGTTCAGGGCGAAATCACGACCCGTCAGCCCGCACCCGCCTAAATTCGCCATCATCGTATGTGTGCCCGAGTGTACGGGTGAACTCATATTGTAGAAGGCATGCTGAAAGTCTCAATCATCATCCCAGCGTGGAACGAAAAGGAACGCATCGTCGATTGTCTCGACAACGCAACCCGCCAGACGGTGATGCCGCACGAGGTGCTCGTGGTGGACAACCGTTCCACCGACCATACCGTGGAAATCGTGGAGCGCTACATTGCCGAACATCCGGACCTCCCGGTCAAGCTGCTCCATCAGGATGAGGAGCAGGGTCTCATTCCGACGCGAAACTACGGACTCAACCATGCCACCGGCGACATTCTCGGACGCGTGGATGCCGACTGCATGCTCAAGCCGGATTGGGTGGAGGTGGTGCGGGGCATCTTCACCGAGGATGCCGAGGCGATGGGAGCGACCGGCCCGGTCACCTATTACGACATGCCCGCCCACAAAATCGCATTGCGCGGCGACGACAGCGTGCGCCGCCACACTTACCGCGCGGACGGCGGTCAGGTGCTGCTGTTCGGCTCCAACATGGCATTGCGTGCTTCGGCATGGAAGCTCATTCATGACGAGGTGTGCCTCGATAAGGAAGATGTGATGCACGAAGACATCGACATCTCGCTGCATCTGCTTGGCCGCGGACTCAAGACCGTGTATTCCGGCCGTATGATCTGCGGCATCTCCGCACGCCGCATGGATACGTCGTTCAAGTCGTTCCGCAACTACATGAGGCGTTTCAAGAACACCTTCGCCGCACATCCGGAGCATTGGCGCAATCACAAGTCGGAGCGCACGCTGTACCTGATGTACCCATGGCTGCACGCGATGTTCCCGATCTACCGCCAGTACCTGGAATCGAAAGACATCAATCCGGCCGTGCGCATCTGGTTCCGCGAACAGGCCAAGCTCGCGCGCAAGGAAGGCGATCCGCTTGCCGACCTGCCAGGCATCGAGAAGTTCGTGGAGGAGACGCCGACCGACATTCCCGGTCTCGAGGAGATCGACGAGAATACCGCCTTCGACCCGGATGGTGCACCGCAATCCGAGGATTCCTCAATCACGGGGACCACAACCGCGCAGTAACCACTCAGCGGTCCTTATCAGGGGGCGATGTGAATTCGCGTTCGCATCGCCCCTGCTCTTTGTCGTATCTGGCACTCGGCGGATGGAATAGTGCGGCAGATGGGCCTGAAAAACAAAAATCCCTTGCCGAAGCAAGGGATTGAGTGGTGGCTCCGAGCGGCGTCGATCCGCTGACCTAACGATTTTCAGTCGTTCGCTCTACCAACTGAGCTACAGAGCCAGAGGCTGGAACAGGGTTCCAACATCGCGACCACGGCCGGACTTGAACCGGTGACCTCCGCCGTGACAGGGCGGCGCTCTAACCAACTGAGCTACGCGGCCTCAATCTTAAGATTCGCTAGAATCATTAAGACCTAGCGACCACGACCGGACTTGAACCGGCGACCTCCGCCGTGACAGGGCGGCGCTCTAACCAACTGAGCTACGCGGCCGTTGTTTCTCGATGTTTCCATCGCGACAACAGATGTAAATATTACTCGATTCCGCATTCAACGCAAATCCGGCGTGTCGAATATGATGGATTCGCAAAGGACCGCGGATCGGTCACGACATAGCGAGATTGCAAACGCCTGCACCTGCCGCAAGCAACCGATCACCGACGCACGGTCAGCCAGACCATGCTCACGCGCCCCGATCCTCCACCTCGGAGACGGACCCGCGTTCCACAAGCACCGATGGAATGACGGTCTTGACCCCCACCGGCAGCTTGTCGCCGTTGCATTGGGCGAGGATCATCCCGAACGCCTCACGGCCAAGCTCGTTGAACTTCTCTCGCATCGTGGTCAGCTCAAGCCAGGGAACAATGCCCTGCAGCGAATCGTCCACGCCCACGACACTCACATCCTCCGGCACGCGCTTGCCTGCCTCGCGCAAACCGAGGATGCAGCCGTACGCCATCTGGTCATTCGCCGCATACACCGCCGTGCAGTCGCGTTCATGCGCCAGTGCCAGACCGGCCTGATACCCGCTGTCGGCCTCCCAGTCGCCTATGTACACGGACGGCGGAACGATTCCCTGCTGCCTCAGGGCATCTTCCCACCCACGTCGCCTGCTCTGCGCCGCCACCGAATACGACGGGCCTGCAATGTGGTACACGTTGCGATGCCCCTTCGCCAACAGATAGTCCACCAGCACCACTGACGTCCCATATTGATCTGAATCGATCGTCGGGCAATGGTCCGACGGCTCTTCCGAGACGAGCACCACCGGCAACTCGACACTCGGCACGAATGTATTGAAATCCGCCACTTGCTGCTCCAAGATGAACACAACTCCATCTACCGGCAGCGTTTTCATCTGGTCGATTGCGCTCTGCAAAGTCGCGGGACACCCTTGTTCAAACGACCGGATCGTCGTCGCATATCCATGCTCCCTCGCCGCATCCACAACGCCGTTGAGGATGTGCGAATCACCGTATGACGTCATATTGAACAGGACGACACCCACGTCCTTGAACGACCCATGCTTCAACGCGCGCGCCGCATAGTTCGGCCTATACCCAAGCTCTTCCATCGCACGCTCGACTCTCAAGCGCGTCTCCGGCTTCACCTCGCTGCTGTTGTTCGCGACCCTCGAGACCGTTTGCGACGACACGCCCGCCAGCCTCGCCACGTCCTTCATCGAAACTGACCCTGCCATATCTCACCCACTTTTCGCAAAACGCCGACATGTGACAAATATGGAATCTTCGTCGAAGCCAATATATCAATGATAGCAACTGTTTGCGCAATCATGCATTTTATGCTCATAAACAATGTGAGCTTAATTTGACTTGATTTCCAACGATGATGTACTATGTTTGCGTAAACATTCTGAATGCGGACACAGTAGTTCGAACTCGGAAGCGCAAGCAAGGCAGACGCACCGCTCACAGATGAACGGTACGGGACCTCAAAGGAGAGGCAAGATGACTTCTACAACGAAATCGCCCGGGACAGCGGGCACGCCAGATGCCGCGGCGATTGCGGCGAACGCCGTGACAACCGGAGGATCGGCTCGGGTGAACAAGCATCACGCGGACTGGCGGGGCTGGAAGTTTCTATGGCCATTCGCCCTGGTATTCGTATTCGTGTTCATCATTCCCATCCTGTACGCAATCTACATCTCCTTCTTCCAGACGAAGATGATCGGCGGCACGCAGTTCGTGGGATTCGACAACTACATCAAACTCTTCCACGACCCGCATTTCTGGTCGTCCGTGGGACGCGTGACCATCTTCACCGTCGTCCAGGTGCCGATCATGCTATGCCTGGCGGCACTCATGGCCCTGGCACTCGACTCGATGAAGCTTCACGGCACAAAGTTCTTCCGCATCTCCACCTTCCTTCCATATGCGGTGCCGGCCGTGGTGTCCACGTTGATCTGGGCATTCATGTACGGGGCCAAGTACGGTCTGGTCGGCTCGCTGAACGCTTGGTTCGGCACGCATATCGACGTGCTCGCCCCGAGCGTCCTGCTGGCGGCAATCGGCAATATCGTGACCTGGGAGTTCACGGGCTACAACATGCTCATCTTCTACTCGAGCCTGTCCACCATTCCCCACAGCCTTTACGAAGCTGCGTCCATTGACGGCGCGAGCGAATGGCAGATCGTCAAAAGCATCAAGCTCCCTGAACTCAAGGGTTCGCTGGCGATCACGGTGATCTTCTCCATCATCGGATCCTTCCAGCTGTTCAACGAGCCGTCGATCATGCAGAACATGGTTCCCGGCAACACCATCACCACGTATTACACGCCCAACATGTACGCCTACAATCTGAGCTTCTCCGGAAACCAAAGCAACTATGCCGCCGCACTGGCGATCGTCATGGCCATCATCACCATGGCCATCGCATACGCCGTGCAGCTGCGCAGCATGAAGGACCAGATGAAGTAAGACTCAAGGAGAGATCGACATGACCACCACAGTTTCCACGGATATCCAAAACACCCGCAATGCGCGCAGGATAGAACGCGATCGCCAGCGCAGAATCGCCCAGGACGAGCGTGCGGAACGCAAGCGCAGTCGCAAGAACGGCTTCACCAACGTGGCAAATCCCCGCAAGTCAACGCTGCTCACCATCGTATGCGCTGTCTTCGCGATCTACTGCCTCTTCCCGTTCCTGTACATCCTCATCAACTCGACGAAGACACAGGCGGACTTCACATCCACCTTCGGTCTGGGATTCGGCAAGACCTTTGCGCTGTGGGACAACATCAAGACTGTGTTCACCTATCAGGACGGCATCTTCGGCCGCTGGTTCCTCAACACGCTGTTCTACGTGATCGTGGGCGCCGGGGGCGCCACATTGCTGGCGATCATGGGAGGATATGCATTGGCGAAGTTCCGCTTCCCGGGCCGCAAGGCCGTCTTCGCCGTGATCATCGGGGCCATCTCGGTTCCGGGCATCGCCCTTGCCGTTCCACAGTTCCTGCTGTTCGCCAAGCTCGGTCTGACCAACACCCCCTGGGCCATGATCATCCCCTCTCTGATCAGCCCATTCGGCCTGTACCTGATGTGGATCTTCTCCGAGCAGGCGGTGCCCACCGAGTTGCTTGAGGCTGCGCGGGTGGACGGCGCTTCCGAGGCGCGCACCTTCTTCACCGTCGCACTCCCATTGCTCTCCCCCGGCATCGTCACCTGTGCGCTGTTCACGATCGTGGCAACATGGAACAACTACTTCCTGCCCCTCATCATGTTGAAAGACGCGAACTGGTACCCCCTGACCATCGGCTTGAACCAGTGGAAGGACCAGGCCTCCACCGCAGGCGGACAGGCCATTCAGAACCTCGTGATCACCGGATCGATGATCACCATCATCCCGCTCGTAGTGGCGTTCCTGCTACTGCAGAAGTATTGGCAGTCGGGTCTGGCTGCCGGTGCGGTCAAGGAATGACACATTCGCGTTCAACCATCCAATGAAGAAGGAGTGACTCCATGTCAGCATCCACACAACATCGTGCGCACCGTTGGCCACAGCCCCTGCCAGGCAACGACCGGAAAATCTGGTTCGGTGCGGACTACAACCCCGACCAATGGCCCGAAGACGTACAGGACGAAGACATTCGCCTGATGAAGCAGGCTGGCGTTAACATCGTATCCCTGGCCATCTTCAGCTGGGCGAACATCGAGACGAGTGACGGCAATTTCGAATTCGATTGGCTTGATCGCGTCATCGACAAGCTCTACAAGGCCGGCATAGCCGTTGACCTCGCATCCGCCACCGCTTCGCCGCCCATGTGGCTCACGAGCGCACATCCCGAGGTACTGCGGCGCGACGAGCAAGGCCATGTCATATGGCCCGGAGCCCGTCAACACTGGCGTCCCACCAGTCCGACATTCCGCACATACGCCCTGCGCCTATGCCGCGAAATGGCCGAACATTACAAAGACAACCCGGCCATTGTGTCATGGCACGTAGGCAACGAATACGGCTGCCATAACTACTTCGACTACTCGGATGACGCCGTGCAGGCCTTCCGGGAGTGGTGCCGCGACCGGTACGGCACAATCGACAAGGTGAACGCCGCGTGGGGAACGAACTTCTGGTCCCAACGACTCAACTCCTTCGAGGAGATCCTGCCGCCGCGTTATGTGGGCGGCGAAGGCAACTTCACCAACCCGGGGCGCCTGCTCGATTTCAAGCACTTCTGCTCGGACGCGCTCAAGGAGTTCTTCTGCGCCGAACGCGACGTGCTGTCCGAAGTGACGCCGAATATTCCGCTCACCACCAATTTCATGGTGAGCGCGTCGCAGAACACGCTCGACTACGATGACTGGGCCCACGAGGTGGACTTCGTGTCCAATGATCACTATTTCACCCCCGGCAGCTGGCATATCGACGAACTGGCATACTCCGCCTCCCTGGTGGACGGCATCTCAAGGAAGAAGCCCTGGTTCCTCATGGAGCAATCCACCTCCGCAGTCAATTGGCGCGAGATCAACCCCCGCAAGGAGCCAGGTGAGCTCATCCGCGACTCGATGCTGCATCTGGCAATGGGCGCGGACGCAATCTGCTACTTCCAGTGGCGCCAGTCGCGGTCCGGTGCCGAAAAGTTCCACTCGGCCATGCTGCCACTGGCAGGGGAGCATTCGCAGATCTACCGGGATGTATGCGCATTGGGCGCAGACCTCGACACATTGAGCGATGCCGGCATACTGCGCTCGAAGCTTTCAAAGGCACGGGTGGCCATTGTGCAAGACATCCAGTCCGAATGGGCCACCGAGCATACGGCCACACCCACCCAACACATACGCGAATGGACGGAGCCCCTCGACTGGTTCGCCGCCTTCGCCAATCGCGGCGTGACCGCGGACGTGACACCCATCCACGCACAATGGGATACGTATGACGCCGTGGTGATTCCCTGCGTGTACCTGTTCAGTGAGGAGATGGCCGAACGTCTACGCACCTTTGTCAGGAATGGAGGCAAGGCATTCGTCACGTACTACAGCGCACTGGCCGATGAGCACGACCGACTGCACACGGAAGGCTGGCCCGGGTTGATCGGCGACGTCGTCGGCGTTCGCATCGAGGAACATTGCCCACTCGGCACGCTCTTCCCGGGAATGCTCGACCACCTCGACGTCAGCAACGGCACAGTCGTGCATGATCTCGCCGACGTCATAGACGCAATCGCCGATGACACCACCGTGCTCGCCACCTTCGAGGCGGATCCGGCCACGGGTATGGACGGTAGGGCCGCCATCACCGTGCACCCCTACCACGAAGGCGGCGTGGCCTACATTGCCGGCAAGCTGGGCAGGGACGGCATCAGCCAGAGCCTGCCGGAGATATGTGCGGCGCTCGGATTCGAGCTCGATGCAGACCCGCGGGCCGGCGATGTGCTCCGCGTGGTTCGGGAGCAGGAGGATGGAGCCATCTTCGAATTCCTGTTCAACCGCACCCGCAACACTGTCACCGCAGACCGTCCTGCTGGAGACATGCTCATATGCAGCCTGGCAACGGACAGCACCGACAAGGTCACCCTCGAGCCAAACGGCGTTCTGGCGTTCAGGCGCTGAACAGCCCCACACCTTCGCACACGGAGGCAGAACACCCACAACCGAATATCACGATGATGCAATGATGTGCGACACAATAGATGTTTACGTTGCACATCATTGCATTCATCAATCTTCAAATGTACTGATTTTAAGCTTTTTCGCATATGTTTGCGCAAACATAAAATCGGTGCTACAGTGTTCATCGACAAGGTTCGCGAATGCATGCAACGGAGCAACGCGCGAACATGGAGAAAGGAAGAACAATGAAGTTCAGCACACGCGCAATCGCCTTCCTGGGCGCAACAGCCATGCTCATACCATTGGCAGCCTGTGGGGGTGGCTCCTCGAACAGCGGGCAACCATCACAGGAAAGCAACGTCAAGGAAATCGACGTGTGGGCATGGGACCCCTCGCTCAAGCAAATCGCAGCCGACTACGAAAAGAAGACAGGCATCAAGGTCAACCTGAAAAACGTGGGAACCAACACGAAGGAATACACCCAGCTCGACAACGCGATCGAAGCGGGGTCCGGTGCCCCCGATGTCGCCCAAATCGAGTACTACGCATTGCCCCAATATGCGATCAAGGGAAATCTGCTTGACATCACAGATAAGACGAGCGGATACGAAGACTTCTATAATCCGGGACCATGGTCGTCAGTGCAAATAGACGGCAAGGTGTACGCATTGCCAATCGACGCAGGCCCCATGGCCTTCTTCTACAACAAGGAGATCTTCGACAAGGCCGGCGTGGACGGCGAGAAGATCAAGACATGGGATGACTACTACGAGGCGGCCAAGAAGATTCACGCCCTCGGCGATGAATACTACATCACTTCGGACAGCGGCGATGCAGGCTTCTTCGATTCGATGACCTGGCTTGCAGGAGGCAAACCATTCCAAACCACCAATAACGGCAAGGATGTGACAATCAACCTCACCGGAGACAATGGCGTCAAGGAATTCGAGAAGTTCTGGCAAAAGCTGCTTGATGAGAAGCTCCTCGACACGAAGACCGTAGGATGGTCCGAGGACTGGTTCAAGGGCATGCAGGACGGCACAATCGCATCCCTGCTGACCGGCGCATGGATGCCCGGAAATCTTGTCAATTCGGCTCCGGCTGCCGCAGGCAAATGGCGCGTGGCACTGATGCCAACACCGAATGGGGAGAAAGCCAATGCGGAAAACGGAGGATCGTCGCTGGCCGTGCTCAAGTCCTCCCCCAAGGCTCAGGCAGCCTATGACTTCATCGAGTACGTCGCTCATGGCGATGGCGTGAAAACTCACGTCGAAACCGGCGCATTCCCCGCAGACAAGGCCTCCCTCGAAGCCGACTATTTCAAGAACGCCACCACCATCAAGAACTCCGACGGCAAGGAAATAGACTACTTCGGCGGTCAAAAGTACAACGAGGTCCTCGCACAGGCCTCGGCGGACGTCCTTACGGGGTATCAGTTCCTGCCATTCGAGGTGAAGGCCCGTGGTGTCTTCGGTGATTACCTCGGCAAATCCTACACCGGCAACCAGCCGCTTTCGGAAGGTGTGGCCGCTTGGCAGAAGGCACTCATCGACTACGGCAAGGAGCAAGGCTTCACGATGAAGGAGTAGCGCGATTCTAGGAGCGTTGCGGCAGACACACGGGCAGGGGCGCCAACCATTCGAAGAAATGGTTGGCGCCCCTGCCCGTGTGTCTGCCGCAACGCTCCTAGAAGAAGATGCTGTTCCCGGACGCCATGAATATGAACGAGAACAGCCAGATGACGACGCTGATCACAATGCCGGCGATGGCCATGCCACGGCTCTTCTCACCCGTCCTGTTGATCTGGGTGAGCGCGATGATCGACAGGATCAGCCCCACAATCGGAACGAGGAACGAGCACACGAAACCCGCGATGCACAAACCGTTCCATGTCGTGGGCTCCGGCGAGTAACCATTGCCGTACTGGCTTTGGTTGCACTGGCCATACGGAGCGTAATTCGACATGTTCTGCGTGTAGTCCGGCTGCCCGTACTGCTGGCCGCTCCCTCGGGCATATTGGCCATACTGCGGCTGGGCATATGGTTGCTGGGCATTGCCCTGCGCACCATAGTCACCATACTGTGGCTGGGCAAACGGAGTCTGGTTCGGCTCTTGCTGCATCGGCGGTTCACTTAATCCCCGCCCATATGGATTGTTCGAATCGTAATTCGGCTGGTAATTCGTCATGCCTCCACACTACAAGCCACCCCCCTCGACGCATTCGGCGCCCATGCCGAAGCACTCATGCACGATACCGATGCCATATGGGAGCCCGCAAACCCGCAATCGAAACGGGGCCCGACCTTTCGGCCAGACCCCGCAGGAATCGGTTTCGCGGATGACCGTTATGCCATCCGCATGGAATATCATGCCGTTTTCATGAGCTGGTCCACAGAGCGTATATGCGCAAGGTAATCTGCACCCACCTCGTCGAACTGCGAGTAGTCACTGTGTGTATCGTAGTGGTACTCGTAATCGTCCCATCCTGTTTCGGCGAGCGCGCCGAGCCCAATCGCCAATCCGCAGATGACCATGATGATCGCAATGAGAGCGAGCGCCGTCGAGATGCCGCCGATCACAATGCCGGCGATGGCCATGCCTCGGCTCTTCTCGCCGGTTTTATTGATCTGCACGAGCGCGATGATCGAAAGCACGAGGCCAACGAGCGGGAAGAAGAACGAGCAGATGAAACCGGCAATGCACATGCCGTTCCACTGGTCCACCGGAGCCATGGGATAACCGTAGGCACCCTGTGGAGGATACTGCTGCGTGTAGTTTGGCTGCGGAGTCGCATACTGTGCCGTGTATGCCTGCTGAGGGACCTGTGAGTAGCCGGGGTCTCCGACGTACGGATTGTCGCCATGCTCATTGGGGTCCGGAGACGAGTACGGTGAGCCGAGGGTATCGTTTGCAGTCATATGCAAAGCATACTGCAAGAACGCACGGCATAGGCGCATATTCCAATTCCGTCCCCTATCCCCGCATGCTCCTCATTCAGCACGATTTCGTACATAACGCCGAGAGAAGACTGCGCATCGCATCCCGTGCAGACGACGTACCGTGGAATCAGAAAACGCGCACATGCGCGGGAAACGAGGTAGACATGGCAGAAGACAAGACCAGTGATGAGCTGACCGAACGCGACATCGAGGATCTCAACGATCCAGACGACAATCCGGATGTGGCTGATGCGGATGCAACGGAACATAATCTGCGGCGTGCGGTGATCATCTGCTTCATCGTGACGAGCGTGATGTGCCTGTGCATCAATATCGTGGTGCTTCTGATGCTGCAGCGCAAGGGCAAACTCGACAAGGCGGCCGCCAATCTCGACGAGTTCAAGGAGAACATGCAGCATCTGGCCAGCGACAAGAGCCGCCAGATCGCCCGGAACAAGGACGTGCGCAAGGCAATGGACACGATTTCGCAGCATATTCGCGAGATTCCAAGCGAGGCGCAGAGCGCGGTGACCCGCGTACGCGATTCCCTCGCAAAGTAGGCCGGTTCAACACGGCGGTTTCCGTCGGGGCCTGCCCATATGGGCAAGCCCCTTCCCATATGTATTCGCACTGGCCCGACGGACTCGATATGCCCTGCGCACAATGATGGCGCATGGATTCGCGGATTACCCGAGTATGGCCTGCATCGCCTGGTCTGCGCTGAGGAACTGCACGCCATGCATGCCCGATTCGCTCGCCGCCTTCGCGTTCTCATATTTGTCGTCGAAGAACATGGCATGTGCCGGATCGATGCCGAAGCGTTCCATCGCGATCTCGTAGATGCGCGCGTCCGGTTTCGCGCAACGCACCTCTGACGACACGACCGTGTCGAGGAGCAGACGCAGCGCCGGGAATTCTCTGTGTGCAAGCGTGACGAACGGCGTGCTGAAATTGGTCAGGCCCCAGAGTCTATATCCACGTTCATGCAGCGTGCGGAGCAGTTCCGGCATGCCGTCGACCATGCCGGCGAACGCGCGCGTGTAATTCGCGAAATAGAGTTGCATTGCGTGGTTGAGCGCGACATCGTGCGGGTGATGTCGCGCGAAATCGCGCAGCACCTGCTCCTCGCTCCAGCCGAGATCGCTCATCAGATCGTAGTGCCAGAATCCGTAAGGATCTGCATGATCGAGCAGACGCCGCATGGTGGACGTGTCGACCTTGCCCTCCATGGTGAGCTCCGGCCGCCAATCGAGCAGCACTCCGCAGTAGTCGAATACGACGTCGGTGATCGGCATGTCTTCTCCCGTCCGCCTGCAGCAGGCATTCACATACCAGATTCCTCCACTGCACCGCCGGCCGCTCCACTCGCCGCGCGCACCGAATCGTCGAGCAATATTCCAATTCCTGCATGACCACTTCCCTTCTCTCGATATCTCGATCCTGCCGGAAGTGGGCTTGCCGCTCGCCCACGCACGGTTACGGTGCAGTAAACAAACAAAGTGGTCAGATTAATGGCCCGGTACCTGTTGCACGAGCATGGAACACGGGATAACATGGCGGCGGTAACCGCCACAGGCAGCTTGATCAAAACACGTCCCGCATCGACGGAGGGCGGCGGTTCGGAGCGTGGTAGATTAATGTACCGAAGGATCGGGTCTGCCATACCGCAATCCGTTCACGCACGCCCCATCCTCAACCACAGACCGCTCACGCAGACGAAGGGGATCCATGGTCACTCGCAAAGACATCGCCGAGCAGGCCGGCGTCTCGCAAAGCACTGTCTCCCGTCTGCTCAACGGTGACCCCACCCTCAAGGTGAAGGCGGACACACGCCGCAGAATCATGCGCACGGCTGCGGAACTTGGCTACCGGGCGTTCACGAGCCGTTCGATAGCCGTGCTCAACGTGCCGCCACAATTCGACGAATTGCAGGACGCCTATTTCCAGTCGCTGCAAACCGAGTTGCGCAAGGTCGCAGCCGAGCAGGGCACGACGCTCACTTTCTTCGACTCGATAGACAGTCTCATCGCACACGCCGACGACCACGACGGCTTCGTCGCCACCGGACCCACCTCTTTCCAGCGCACCGATCTGGCCCACCTGCGCGACGCACTCCGCTACGGCGTGTTCATTGACACGAATCCGGCGCCGGACTGGTTCGATTCGGTACGCCCCGACCTGAGCCAAACGATGCTCGATGCCCTCGATACACTTCTCGTCGACGGTTACACGTGCATCGGCTACATCGGTGGCGTCGGCTCGATCATGGGCCTGCACAACCACACCGAAGACATTCGCTCGCTCGCATTCAGCGACTGGAGCAAGCGCCTGGGCCTGCCGAACGAGCAGTATATCTACGCCGACGGCCCGTTCACCGTGAGCAACGGACGCGCACTCGCCGCTCGTCTCCTCACCGACCACCCCGACGATCTTCCCAACGCGCTCGTGATCGGCTCCGACCCTATGGCCGTCGGCGTGCTGCAAGCCTTCGCAGAGGCCGGCGTGCGCGTGCCCACGGACATCGCCGTCGTGAGCGTCGACAATCTGCCGATCGCGCAGTACACCGCACCGCCGCTGAGTTCCTACGCCATCGACCTGCATGAACTCGTCTATGCGGCGCTCACCACACTCACCGACGCCATCGCGCGCGACAGGCACGTGCGCCGGCATGTTCTGCTGAGCACCGAGCTTGTTCGCCGCGAAAGTCTGCCAAGCAAATCATGACTCATACGTGCGCGTGCGCACTGGTTGGTCATATTCACAGACTCCTCCGCATGACGAACCCGTGCACACAGACACGGGTTCGTCATGTTCGGAATGCATGAGTCAGAGCATGCTGATTGTCACGGCCAGCTTGAGCGGTTCGTCTGCCGGCAGCAGATACCGATCGTGAACAGGAGCGCCCCACGAGTCGTCGCCGCCCACGCCCATCTGCCCTGCGAGCAGGCGCAGGAACATATGACGTGGTTGCGCCAACTCGTTCTGGTGTGTGGCATTTTCGATCTCCAACGAACTGTGCGGCAGCAGGCTGAGCGCGAGCGAGTCGTCGGCCTCCACGAGCAGCCCATGGCAATCGGCGTCAAACACATAGGCCCAACGCACATCCTCGTGATTGCCGGTTTCCTGCGGCACCAGATACGGCGCCATGTCCGCCTGCGCCGTGGTGTTCCAGATGCCGAGCTTGGCGCGCTTGCGGTCACGGTAGGTCTCGGCAGGCCCCCGACCATAGAATTCCAGATTCTCATACTGTTTCGGCAGCATCCACTCCAATCCGAAAGCCGGCAGGCTCGGCGCACCCGCACACCCCGTATACTCAAGTTCGATATGCATGCGCAACTGCGAATCGATACGATAACGAATCGGCACCTGCGTCTGCGCGCCGTCTGCCAACTCATACCAGTACTCGCCGCACAGATCTCCGGTGAGCTCGTCGCGGTACACCTGGCCCACGCCGGTGACGACGCGCGCATACCGCCCGGCACCGAACCACTGCACGCGGTCGAAACCGGAGCTCATGCCACGGTCGTTGTCGGTGAGCGGGCGGAACGTGAGCAGTTTCGGCACACGAATCACATATTCACGCTCACCGTCGCGCAACGAGATGACTCCGCCATGCGTGCGCGACAGCAGGATCTCACGCTGCCCAACACGCACTCCGGCGTTCCATCGCCCGAGAGTGACGATCTGCAGATTGTCGTCATCGAACGCATCATTCATCTTCGACCCGCTGCGGCCACTCGCATGGGGACGCACCACGGCCTGTCCCCATGCGATCTCATACCCCGCTTCCGCCCAGGCGGTGTCATGCGCCAACTGCTGACTCACCTCATACACCACCTCATGCATGACGCCACCGTCGGGCAGACTGTGCACGTCAGGGAAGCCGATGTCGAAGCTTCGGGCGCTTCCGGCCGCCACCTCGAACTCATAGCTCTTCGACCATGCCTCACGTCCGTCCAGAAGCATCCGCGCCACAAACACGGTGCCCGAGGTGCCTTGGAACGCATTCGTATTGGTCACGCGCACACCGCGCCCATCCGGTTCGAGACGCACGCCGGCATATTGTGCCTTCACCTCTTGCGCCTTCGCCGACACGGTCCGGTCGGCGAACACAATGCCATCGCCGCTGAACTCGTAATCACTCGGCCTGTCGCCGAAATCGCCGCCATAGGCCAGGCGTTCCGTGCCGTCGTCGAGCCGCTGCCATAGTGCCTGATCCATGAAGTCCCAGATGAAGCCGCCTTGGTATTGCGGGTAGCGCTCCAAGGCGACGTATTCACCCAGTCCTCCCACCGAATTGCCCATCGCATGCATGAATTCGCAGGAGATGTACGGTTTCGCCGGATCACTTTCCAGGTATTCGCGAATCTCATCGGGCTTCGCATACATACGCGATTCGAAATCGCTGATGTCGTCGTATTCACGGTTCCAGGTCACGCCCTCGTAGTGCACCGGCCGGGTGGGGTCGAGCTCTCGGCAGCGATTCCCCATCGCGCGGATCACATCGCCCGCGTACGATTCGTTGCCGAGCGACCACGCGACCACGCACGCATGGTTTCGGTCTCGGCGCACCATGCTCTCCACACGGTCCACGCAAGCCGGCTGCCAACGCACGTCGTCCCCCGGTATCGAGACGCCATCGGCCGTGTCACCGGGCAGATTCCAGCTGCCATGCGTCTCCAGATTGGCCTCGTCGATCACATAGAGTCCGTATTCGTCGCACAGCTCCATCCACCGCGTCTGATTCGGGTAATGCGAGGTGCGCACGGCATTGATGTTGTGCCGCTTCATGAACCGCACATCCCACAGCATGTCCTCCTCGGTGACGCTGCGTCCGCGCCGCGCGTCGAATTCGTGCCGGTTGACGCCATGGAACACAATGCGTTCGCCATTGAGCACAAGCACGCCATCGCGAATCTCCACATGGCGGAATCCGATGCGCGTGCGCGCGGTTTCCAGCACACGACCGTTCGCATCGCGCACCACAGCCTCGAGAACGTACAGATTCGGCTGCTCCGCGCTCCACGGCAGCACCTGTTCGCATGTCGTGGCGTAGCGGATCTTCGGAGCAGATTCCACCGTCGCGCTCCACAGCAGGGCCGCGCCGTCTGCGTGCTCTTCCCATGTGCTGAGCCGCAGCTCCACATTGGCCGCACACCACGCCCCGTCGAGATCGAGTTCGACGGCGAGCTCACCGCACTGCGCATCCACATTCCAATCCGCATGCGCAAGCATGTCGCGAACATGGGCGTGAGGTCGCACCTCCAGCTCCACGTCGCGGAACAATCCGTGGAAACGCCAGCAATCCTGGTCTTCCAGCCAACTCGCACTCGAATATTGGAAGCACGCCACGGCAAGCAGATTCTCCCCCGCATGCAGCGCCTCGGTCACATCGAACTCGCTGGGGGTGTAGGAATCCTCTGCGTACCCCACGAACACGCCGTTGAGCCACACGTAGATCGCCGTCGCCGCACCGTGGAAGGTCAGACTCACGCGCTCCCCGCGGGACAGCGCCTCGCCCACGCGATCATCGGCAGTGAACGCACGCCGGTACAGTGCGACCAGATTGTCTGTGGGAACGGAGGGTGCCTGCGGATTTTCATGGCCATCCCACGGATATTGGATGTTCACATATTGCGGACGCATGAGCCCCTGCATCTCCAGACACCCCGGCACCTGCACACGGGTGAAGTCGCCATCGGCGAAGCTGCGCGATGCGAATTCCGGCGGAAGGTGGGCGTGCTGCCAATGCTCATCCAAGCCCTCCGTGGGGAGCCGATCCAAGTGCGAGGGCACCACCTTCACCGCCCATTCGCCGTCGAGGTGCTGCTTCAACGCGCCGGACTGATCGTCGGCGCAATTGTGGTCGGTATGCCCCGGCAGCCGGTTGACCGCGAACACACGGGGATCGGTCAGCCACGCCGCCGTCGGCTCTTCGGATCGCAGAGCTCCATCAGTGGACGGCACATCATTGCGCGGGGGCTCGGTCGCCTTCTCCTCTGCGACTTCCTGCAAGGTCTCCTCGTTCATCGTTGCTCCTGACTCGCATTTGACCGCGGCACCAACGCTGGTACCGTCGGCTCTGTACTTCGGTGTACTACGCAATAGTAAACTATTTACCAATATCACGCAACAAGAATTCAGCACATTGCGCAATCTCTTCATAGACAGACATTCACACAGAAAGAGCATATATCCATGAAACATATATCCTGAGCCGATTTTCAAATACTGCAGCAATCGATAATTAGACAGATCGACACCAACACACGGTAAACAAATTTAGTAAATCATGTATAGTATATGAACTGTAATCGCCAATGAAGGAGGTTAGGTCACATGACCACCAACAAATTCCAAGCGGGTGCCGGGCAGACAGCGTCGTCTGCCGCATCCTCCGACATGCTCCGTTCGACCACCCCGAAGACCGCACGACACGGTTTAATCCGCCAGCGCGCGGCCTTCGCCTTCGGCAATCTTGGTCAGGCGGCGTTCTACAACGCCATGAGCACGTTCTTCATGACCTACGTGACCACGGCGTTGTTCGCGCGCACCGACAAGGCCGTGGCCGCGCGCATGATAGCCCTGATCACCGGACTGGTCGTTGCCATCCGCATCGCGGAGATCTTCCTCGACCCGATCTTGGGCAATATCGTCGACAACACGCGCACCAAGTGGGGCCGTTTCCGCGTCTGGCAGTTCATCGGAGGCATTGTGCCCTCCGTGCTGCTCGTGGTGGTGTTCACCGGCCTGTTTGGACTCGTCAACGTGAACACCACCTGGTTCATCACGCTGTTCATTGTCACGTTCATTCTGCTCGACGTGTTCTACTCGGCGCGCGACATCTCCTATTGGGGCATGATTCCGGCACTCTCCAGCGATTCGCATGAACGCAGCGTCTACACTTCACTCGGCACGCTCACCGGTTCGCTTGGCTATAACGGCATCACCGTCGTCGTCATTCCCATCGTCAGCTACTTCACCTTCAAATTCACCGGCGAGCAGGGCGAAGGCCAACCGGGGTGGACTGCATTTGCCATCATCGTCGCACTGCTGGGGCTCATCACCGCGTGGACCGTCGCATTCGGTACACGTGAGAGCTCGAGCGAGCTACGCAAACAGGACTCCCATTGCGGCCCACTTGACGCGTTCAAGGCCATCGCCCACAACGACCAACTGCTGTGGACCGCATTGAGCTACCTGCTGTATGCCATTGCGAACGTGGCGACCACCGGCGTGCTGTTCTACCAGTTCACCTATGTGCTCGGCATGCCGCAGCGTTTCGCCATCGCGGGCGTGATTCCCGTGATCACCGGCCTGGTCACCACGCCGCTGTATCCGTTGCTCAACCGTGTGATCCCACGTCGATGGTTGTTCGCCGGAGGCATGGGGCTCATGATTCTCGGGTATGCATTGTTCATTGCGGCCCCGCGCAATCTATCGGTCGTGCTCGTCGCGCTCATTCTGTTCTATCTGCCTGCGCAAACGATTCAGATGACCGCGATTCTCACGATGACCGATTCGATCGAATACGGACAGCTCAAAACCGGGCAGCGCAACGAGGCGGTGACGCTGAGCGTGCGACCGATGCTCGACAAGATCGCAGGCGCCTTCTCGAACGGCATCGTCGGCTTCGTCGCAGTGGCTGCTGGCATGGTGGGATCGGCTTCCGCCGCGGATATGACGAGTGCGAACATCCATACGTTCACCACTTGGGCGTACATTGTGCCGTCCGCCGGCATTGTGCTCAGCCTGATCGTGTTCCTGCTCACGGTGCGCATCGACGAGAAGCGCCATGCGCAGATTGTTCGCGAGCTCGAGACGCAGCTTGCTGACTCTGCGAACACGGAACGGTGACATGACCGCGTCTTGACAAATTTGCACAACGACGTGCAAAACCAGTGCGCGCACCTTTCTTCTCCTAGGGTGTGCGTACCCCCCTCTATCCACTTCCGAAACAACTTATCCCAATAGCGGAAAACACGAGGTAGCACACAGACACGGCGCCAATGAATCTGCTGGGCAATAGAACAAGAACGGCATCCTGGCGGGCCATCGCATACGACACACGCATTCAGTCCGTCGTATAACAATCGCCCATGCATTCGAAGCGGCATACACTGTGTGTCATGGCAATGATTCAACTCAAACGCGCATATGCACCGGCCGAGCCGGATGACGGATACCGCATTCTCGTCGATCGCCTATGGCCACGTGGCATGTCGAAGGCGAAGGAACATCTGGATCTGTGGATGAAGCAGATCGCCCCGAGCACCGACTTACGCAAGGCATGGAACCACAATCCCAACACGATTCTGGAATTCGCCGAAAGCTACCGGCGTGAACTCGACGCCAATCCCGCAGTGGAGCAGCTCGAACAGATCCTTGCCGACCATCCGGTGGTCACTTTCGTGTATGGCGCGCGTGACCCGCTCGTGAACCATGCACGCATTCTACGCGACTACGTCGAGGAGCGCCAGAAGGTTCAATGAACCGCCCGCTCCTCCGATCCGATATGATGGAATGAGTTCCGCACACTCCACAAACAGGGGACTTCCAGTATGACGGAGCACACTGATGCGAATCGTGGCACCAGTCGCCTGCTTATGACCATCGGGTGGATCATCCTCGGCATCGGCATGTTGATCGCCATCGTGCTGCGATGCACCGACCAATATGGATTCATCACGGGATTCATGCTCATGTTCGTGTTCCCGGTGCTGGCGCTCGCGGCAACCGCGACCGCCACGGCAGGTTCGGTGCATGGGTACTGGCTCGGACTCGCCGCAGCGGCCGTCGAAATCGCCATACTCGCTTCAGCGACGCGTGGTATCGACGTATTCGCACTGTATGGCGGCATCACTTTGGTGTGCGCAGCGATTGGCTATGGCATTGGTCGGCTCTTGCACCGTCACTTCCATCGCTCCGGCCTGCGCTGATCAAGCGCATGAATTCAGCAATCGGAATGCGTTCCTGCTCGATGCGCGGCACGGCAAGTTCGCCCGTGCACAGGTCACGGTACAGCGCATACTCCTCCGGACTGAGATGCAGCCCATGCTTCGGTTCGCCGCAGCGAATCTCATGGCTCGCCGCATCCCTCGTCGTGCCGAAACGCTCGTATTCGGCATAGGTCATGCGATCCATCAATACGCTCTCACAAGCGACCCCCGAAGCCCGCAGCCCACTGAGAATCTCGAATCCCGCAGCATCGATGTCGCCCCAATACACAACGCGCACCCCATCACCGGCAAGCCAGGGCAACAGTTCGGGTACCCGGTTCACGGCGAATCCGGAGCCGAACACACATACGGCTCCGTCAATGGGGCCCATGGCTTGGTAGGTGTCTTTGTTCTCCACAATGACGGCCAGCGAGACGGGGCGTTCGGGAACGCACTGCACCGAGGTCGCCACACGGTCAGGTTCGGCGGCGAACCGTTGGTCCATGTACCGGTACCGCACCTCGCCCGGGCGTTCCCGCAGCGGCAGCCGATCCACACCGAGCACTGTACAGATCGCCGCCCGCCTGCGGGATCGTGAACCTGCCAGCCATTTCGCCGAAAACCCGGGCAAGGGGATCTCACGAGCGGTGAGCCCCGGCACTTCGGCCCAATGCCGGCCGAACCACTGCGCGGCTTCGACGAACAACCCGAAATCGACGTCGGATTCGTTGTTCAACCTGCGTACCACGTCCATGGCGAGCGCATGGTCGACATGGCATCGTTGCTCGAGCTGCGCCGCTCTGGCCAACACTCGTTCGCGAGGGCGTCGCAGCGTAGGCCCCGCAATGGCGAGCGCCGTGGCCTCGTCAGGCACATGGATATGCGCGACAAGCGACACGGCCGTGCCCATTTTGCGCGAGATGAAGTCGGTTTGGCAGCCGAATCGTGCCGCGAACTCCTTCAACGCATTATTCGCCGCATGCACGCCGGCCACATCGGCGACGAGCTGCGTCTCCTTGGGCCACGGAATGTGAATCGTGCGCGGCCATGGACTCTCGGCGGCGAACAACTCGCGCTGTACAATGCGCGCCACATCGCCGCGCACATCCGCCGGAGTCTTGAGCGTCGCCGTATCCGTCACTCGGACCGCTCCCCCATCGAGGACTCATCGCCATCAGCGTCCCCCAGCAGATCTCCCTGCATCAGCGTCGTCCTGCCGCTGGCCTGGTCCTTGCGCGCCACAATGACCTTCGAAGCCGAACCCATGATCTCGCCGGTCTTCGATTCCGGTGCCGAAACGATCACTTGGAAGCCGAGTCCCGGCAGCACGCTCAATGCACGGCGCGTGTACTGGCCGTCGGCTTTGATGAGCGCCTCGTCGAGGAAGACGGTGGCATACGAGGGTTCGGTTGCGTTGTCGGTGGCGAGCAGATACATGAGCGCCGCGCCGTAGGCGAACGACGTGAGCTCCTGCAAATAGCCGCCCGAGCCGCCGCCGGTGGAGTTGATCGATTCCACCACGCCATCCGGGTTCGTCACCGACCCGAAGAACCGTGAGCGTTTGCGTGGGTCGAGGTTCGCGTTGCCACGTCCGTTGCCCGCATATTCGTCGAAGCTGCCGCGCAGCATCTCGATGAGTCCCGCAAGGCCGGCGAACAGCTTTCGGCACCTCTCCACGTCATGCTCGTCGTTTGCCTTGAACGCATTGATGCGGCCGATTTGCCCGGTGAGTGCCGTGGTGAACTTCGCATCGGGCCTGTGCACCTGCACGACGATCGACAGCCTACCGCCTCGCGCCCCGAACGGGTACCGTTCAAGCAGATGGTTGATTTTGCCGATCTGTTCGGTGATCCTCTGCTGGTCAAGTTTGAGCATCGTCTGCAACTGCACGAGGTCCTGGAGCATCTTGTCGAGCGAGTTCATGTACTCCACGTTCGTCGCCTCGTCGCCGATCACCCCTGGTTTGAGCTCCTCCAGGTCTTTCCTGAAGTACCGCTCGTTCTCCACCTCGGCGCTCACTCGTTCGTCGCCTGACGCATACTGGTCGAGGTACGAGCGCATGCTCGCCTCGCATGACCGTTTCCGGTTGTCGCGCTGTGTAGCCAGTTCCTTCACCTGCCTGCCCACGGTTTGGGCGAGTGTGCCGAGCAGTTCGCGTACGTGTTTGGCGCAGGCCTCGTTCTCGCGTACATGGCCGCCCAGTGAGGTGCAGGATTGCCCGTCCAAACCGAGTATTCTGCCCATTCGTTCGTTCGCCGATTGTGTGCTCTCGCCGAAGTATGCCAGATATCCCCGTTCAAGCAGCCGACCGCATGCCTCGTTCAAAGGCCGGCGTTCCACGGATTGCGTGCGCCGGTCATACGCTTCCAGCCACTGCCGGGTCGACCTCACCGCCGCATTCGCCCGCTTGAGTTTGTCTTCCGCGGCATAGCATGCACTGTTCGCCTTGGCCATTTCCTGCTGCTGGACTTTCAGCGTGGCATTGAGCTGTGCCAGTTCGGGGTTCTGCTCGAGTTCGTCGACGCGTTGTTGGAGGCTGGCGATTTCCTCCTCCACACCATATGCGTCTATGTCGTTCCATGCATGGTCCTGCAGCGTCTGGGCCAGACTATGGCGTTGCTCAAGCGCGTTGAGTTGCACGTCGTACTGTTCGAGATCGCGAGTTGCGGCATCCCGCGTCTTGCGCGCCTCGGCAATGTCTGCCTCCAGATCGCGCAGATAGGCATCGGTGACGAATCCGATGACGGCAGGCATGTTCTTGGTGCCGTGACTGCCCTTCCGACCTTCCTTGATCTGCCCGTCGCGCTGCACCTGGCGCGTCGTCTCATTGGTGTCGTCGATCGCCTCCACGCACCATGCGTCGTACCGCGCCTCGGTCACCCGGGCACGAAGCCAATCGGCGAACGGAGATTCCACGTTGAACGTGAGCTTGCTCGACAGCCACCCTTCACGCTCCTCAGCCTCCACATGGACGCTCGTGTCGACGAACCGCCAGTTGCGTCGTGGGAGCGCCTCCTGGGGAATCTGCGAGACTTTCGCTGCGAAGCCGTTCTCATGGCAACTGTCGACCAGAATCACCGTTGCGAGCGACCGGTATGCCACGTTCATGGCGGTGCGCCACTCCTCGTTCTCCTCGCCCACGTCCATGAGCTCCGCCGCATAAGGCAGCTCCTGCGGGCTCAGGCCGGTGGCGCGCGCAATCATATTGCGGGCCTCGTCCATATCGCTGGAGATGCGCGTCTTCGACTGGCGTTTGCGTTCCAAGTCCTTCTCGAGTGCCTTGGTTCGCTGTTCGGCTTTCTTCTGGGCGTCGATCAATGGGTACTGCAACCCGTGCAATTCGGTTTTACGCTGCTGGTATTCCGATTCGAATTGCGTGTATTCGGCCACCAATGCATCCCACTGCCCGCGACTTTCCGGCAATGCTTCGCCAGAGGCACTGAATCGGGAGGCCAACAGCTCCCTGCGTCCCAACACTTCGCGTTGGCGCCGTTGTGCATCGCGAATGCGGTCTTCCAGACGGCTTATCTCGTCGCCTCCCATACCCTGAAGCTGCCTATTGAGCGAGTCGGCCTGTTCCCGCATCTGCTCCGCCCGCTCTTTGGCGGCCTGTGCACTGGCACTGCAGTCCGTGGCATGCTGCTCATATTCGGGCAGGACTTCGGTGATGTCGGCATGAATGCGATCGTCAAGCCATTGGGTGCGAATCCGTGCGCTATCGCCCTGCTCGGGGGCGATGGTGGAAAGCTCGCGCACACCGCGTTCGGCGGACTCATACTCGGCGAACTCGGAGGCAATCGCCTCCAGCTGCCGCACTCGCTTGCGCGTACGCTCCATACTCGAGAAATTCTCGGCGAACTGTTCGTAATCATCGATGGCGAGCTTGCCGAACTCAACGGCGCGCGGCTCATTGAGCACACCTTTGCGGAAGATGTCATCGAGCTGGGAGGGCGCGTCGGAGGCCTGCATGCGGTGAAGCAGACGGCACGCGGACTCAGTGAGGCCGAATCGTTTCCAGATGTCTTCGTGGAACTGCTTCGCGTAGTTATACACGGTGACACCTGGGTACACCTGCTTGATAAGCGGTACCGAGAAGCGCTCCTCGCGATGTGCATCCATGAGCCGCGGGTCGATTGCATAGCCGGAGACCACGTAGAGCTTCACCATGCTCTCCGGCGCGCCGTCCGCAGGCAGATACATGAACTTGGCAATCCATAACGCGCCGCTGTTGGCGGTGTCGACATAGTGGTCGACGATCGCACCCCATACCGCGTACGGCTCCCCGTTCCCGCTGCGCCCGCGCAGGTAGACCGGTTCGTCGTGCCCGTTGTTGTTGCGGATTCCCCTCAGCCCCAACAGGTATGAGTAGTCGCTGCGATCGGAGCGTCCGGCGTTCGAGGCCTTGTTGAATGCGGCATTCGCCGGGTAGAGCAACGAGACCTGCGCATCGACGAGTGTGGATTTTCCCGATTCGCTCTGGCCGGTGAGCAACGTCACCGTATCGTTTCCGGCGGTGGAAGGCTCGAATACATGGTAGCCGTCGTAGGAACCCCAATTCACCAATTGCCGCGAGGCAAGCGCCCAATGCGGCGGCATGAGTTCAATCGAGGCATAGATGTCGGAAGTCTCGCTCAAAACAGCGCCTCCATATCGTCATCTTCGGGGTGTTCGTCTTGGCCGGTATGCCCGGAGCCGTCGGAATCGTCACCTGTTCCATCCGGTTCGGGCTGTGCGGTCGATGCGTCGTCCGCGCCGAGCCATGCGGCGATGCGCTCCGGATTGAGCACCACGGGCACGAGTTTGGTGATCACATACATGCCTTCGTCATCTTCGACAGGCGCCAGGAAGCCGTTGTTCTTCGCACTGCCGATCAGGCGGTCCACCTGCGCCTGCACCGCCTCCTCCGAATTGCGGCCGGCAAGCGGGCCCGCGCCGGTGGACATCGTGTTGACGATCTCCTCCTTCGAAATGAGCCAATCGGCGGCCGCGGCGCCCACATTCTCGTAGTCGAGCACCTTGCGCCGCAGCGCGGCCAGCATCACCGCCTCACGGGCACTCAGGCTGGCACGGGTCTTGAGCGATCGTATGCCGTATTCATCGGCGGTGATCGGCTCCGCATACATCACCTCATAGTAGGTGTCGATGACCGGCACGAGCATGTCGTTGTTGAGCGAACGCCGCACGTGTTCCATATAGTCGAGTGCCTGGTGGTACATGTCGCCGCTGATCGACCTGTTGCGTTTCAGCGCAATCGCAGCCTCACGGGCGGGTGCGGGCATGTCGCCGATGTCACCATCGAACAGTGCGTGCACATTGGCCAGATCGGCCATGCCGGCCTCGTCGGCCACACCTTCCTCATACTCGGCACTGAGCACCTTCGAGACCATGCCCAGATTGGCATCGCCGGCAATTCCCTGCCCGGTGCTGTCGTCCATCGCCATATCAGTCCTCCACCATGGTATCGTCGAGAAAATCCTTCAGCACCTGCCCGGGCACGAACAGCGCGCAGGTGCGCCATACGCGAGTCCGACCGTCGGTGGTCACGCAATGCCATAGACTCTCGCGGGGCACGGGAATCTGGCCGCCATCGCTATTGCCAGCGGCACCGGCAGGCGACGCGGAACCCAGATAACTCAGGAAGCCCACGATTTCGCTCTCACGGCGTTCGTCGGCGGGAAGTTCGTTGAAACTGGCTGCGATGTCGACAACGGAATCGGCGAGCGCATCGCCGGCATCGTCGATGAGCACCGGGTGCGCGGCCACCAATTCGATCATATGGTGGATGCGTGGGCCGCCGGCCGCAACGATGCCATTGAGATCGACCTGTGCGATGCCGTCGTCCGCCTGCATCTGCAGTTCGGGAGCCGCGGTTTTCACGGGTGTTTCACGCGCACGGGTCGGCAATGTGAGCAACGAGGTGGTCGCCGTGCCAATGTCGTAGCGGCCTTTCGCATGCACCGACTCACCCAACTGGGTGAACAGCTTCGCGAGCTGACGAGACATCGTGCGGAACTGCATGTCGGTCTGCTGCCTCACCAGAAGCTTCACGCTTTCGTCGGTCACACGAATCTGGTGACGCACATCGTCTATGCCGTCGTAGATGTCTTCGAACTCCCGATTGACCACGCTCATGAGGTCGTCGGCCTCGCCATGCAGCCATTCGCTGTTCGAGATGTCTTGCAGCGCCTCATTGAGCTCCTCGCGGCTCTGCGGGGCATACATTACCTGGAATGCATCGTTGAAGCGGCGTCCCTCGTCGCTGAGCCGGTACGTGCGCTCGTATTCCTCGTGGTAGAACGTGAGCATGTCATTGCTGCTCATCGAACCGTCGTCGATGCGCCGTCGCAACGCATCGCCATTGTCACGCTCGGTGATCACCAACTCACGCAAATCGACAGGCACACCGCGCAGCGTGTTGTACACGACGTTGATGATGTCAGACACCTGCTCGCGAGTGGGCCGCTGCCCAATGCCATGCGCCTTGAGATTGTCGATCTGGTGTCGCCGCTCCTCTATCTCGCGTTCGAGCAGCTCAATGCGCTCCTCCACATTCACGGTGAGCTGTTTGCGCGCGCTCTCGATCTCCATGATGATCGAATTCACCTGCGCACCGGACAGCGACACCGTGCGTTGCTGAAGCGTTGCCAATGCCTCGATGGCTCTATGGGCACGCTGGGTCAGGCGGCACATGAGCCTGTGCTGGCGGCGGTCGATCGAATCGGCCACCCACGCGTAGTCGCCGGCATCCTCGGCTTTGAGCTCCTTGAGTATGCGCCGGGCGGCCATCATGTCGTCCTCGCCCTCACGCGGAGTGTAGGTGCCATCGGCGGCGAGCTCGCCGATCGCCTCGCGCATACGCGCCAGCAGTCGCTCCTGCGGGACTTCTGCAGTGAGCGGGTCGAAGCAGGCGCGCAGCATGGCGATGTAGATGTCGGAATACTTATGCAGCAGCATGCGCAGCACGCCGGTCTCATACACCGGCCTCAACTGCGCCAGCTCGCTCCGCACATCCGCCATGCCGCCGCTCCTTCCCGTCCTTGTATTCTACCGAATCCACCGAATGCCGCAATCAGAACAGATCACCGCATTCATCTGCGGCTCACCCTTGTGCAGATCCTTGCGGGCTGGCCTTATCTCTCCACGCCGGTGTCTTCGGCGAGCTCGATCCCGACCTCGGGAACCTTCCCGATCGCCTTCTCCTCGTCCCGCACAGCCCGCGCCTGCTTGAATTTCTCCTGCATCGTCGGATTCTTGTATGTCAAGCGGCGCACCGTCACCTCCTGCACCTTCTTGTTCGCGATCCTCAGGTTGTCTTCGGAACCGAGCAATGCCTTCTTCGTCTTCTGCAGGTGGTCGATCGACTTGTCGATCTCGTCGATCACGGTCTGGAACTTCTTCGAGGCGAGCTCGTAATTGCGTTCGAATCCGCTTTTGAATTCGTTGAGCTTGTCTTCGAAGTTCGTGATGTCGATGTTCTGGGCGCGCATTTCGGCCAGTTCGCGCCTGTATTCCAAGGTGCCGCGTGCCGCGTTGCGCAACAGCGTGATCATCTGGATGAAGTATTGGGGGCGAATCACGTACATCTTCGGGTAGCGGTACGAGACGTCGACGATCCCCTGGTTGTACAGGTCGCTGTCCTCTTCGAGCATCGACACGAGCACCGCATATTCGCAGCCCTTCTCGCGCCTGTCTTTGTCGAGCTCCTTGAAGAAGTCCTCGTTCCTGTGCTTCGTGGCGGTCGTCTCGTTCTCGTTCTTCATCTCGAACATGATCGAGATGAACTCGGTGCGACCCTCGTCATCCTCCGGTCCGTCGTAATCACGGAAGATGAAATCGCCCTTGCTGCCGGTTCGCGCATCGTTGTCCTTTTCGAAGTATGCGTTCGGGAACGAACCCATGCGCACTTTGTTGAATTCGTCCTGACAGTGCCGTTCCAGCGATTCGCCCACCATCTTCGTGGAGAGCCGCGTTTTGAAATCGCGCAGACGCTCGATCTCGTCTTCCCGGTCACGCAGCTGCACCTCGTATTGCTCCCGCACCGACTTGAGCTCGAGTTCCTGCTGCATCTTCGCCGTGCTGAGTTCACCACGCAGCCGGTCGCACTCACGTTCGACCTTGCCCACCTGCTCGGCGATCTCGAGCTGCTTCGAGGTCTGCACATTGTCGAGTTGCGACTGCAGCTGTTGGATCCGCACGTCCTTCTCGGCCGCCGCTTTCGCCTTCTCGGCCTCCAAATTCGCCTTGGCCAGCTCCCGCTCCGATTCGGCATCCGATTTCAGCCGTTCCACCTCGTGGCGGAGCTCGTCGCGTTCCTTCTCCACATCGCCCACCGCTTCGGACACCGCGAGTTTCTGACGGTCTTCGAATGCCGCCAGCTGTGCTTTGAGTTCACTAATCTCGGCGTCCTTGCTCGCCTTCGCCTGCTGCAGCTCGCTGTTCGCCTTCTGCCGTGCGAGCTCAACCGCCTTCGCCTTGTCGTCTTCGGCCAGCTTCAGGCGTGATTCGAGTTCGCGGTCGAATTCCTGCCCCCGCACCTGCTGCACGATGTCGGCGTAGCCCGCCTCGTCGATGGTGAACGATTCCCCGCAATGCGGGCACTTGATCTCATGGCTTGCCATGGCTCCCTTTCCGTGCATCGATATGTATTCCATGATATTCCACGAACATGCGCCCGCCATATATTGCGCATATGCATGCGCATGCGACGATTCACCGCAGCACGGCGCGTATGCGCCTGGTCGCGCAAGCCGTTCGTCGCGTATTCGCGGTGCCCCTTACGCGACCCATACGTCTGGCAGATCGGGTCGTCGTAATTGCAATAGCTCTGTGTACGCGAGGCATATCGGTCGAGCTCGTGCGGGCCGCGGGCTCCCATCACGCCGTTCGTGCCTTTGGTGAAATCGCCGACGTCATACGATGTCTCGCTGTTGAAGCGTGGGTCGCCGAACAATTCCGCTACGATGACATTCTCCGAGGCCCGGTCACTAAGCGTATACCCGTTGTCTTCGTTCGGCCGCACATCGGGCGCGCTCAGCGCGTCCCCCACCACCATCGCTCCCTGCGAGTACCCGAGCAGCACGGTGTGCTGCGCCGGGCACTGCTCGGCCTGCCCATTGAGGGTGCTCATGAGCAGATTCACGCCGTCCGCCTGCGTTCCGGGCTCCACGCTTGCCGCATACTCCAGTGGTGTCACTTGAATGTGACCCGGGGACGCACTTGCGATCTGCTGCGCGAGCGGCCCCAGCATGCCGCCGTTGAGTTGCTCGTTCGTACCACGCACGGTGATCACGCGCACCGGCTTGTTCGCGTCGCATCCGGAGTCGCCCCACGCCCCGGACCGCCCGGGCTCTCATGGCCCGGACCGTTGAAGAGAATGCCGGCGAACACCGAACGCGTGGTCTGCGGATCCGAGTTGCCGTCCAGTTGGCGAATCTGTTCGATCAGATCGGCGGAAAGCAACGAGTCCGTGCCGCGCGTGCGTTCCTGAGCAGTCTGCGAGGGTGTGGGCGAGGGAGCGACCTGCGATCTGCCTTCCGCAGCGCGCTCGTCATGCCTCGCACCGCACGCCCCCAGCGCCACGCACAACGTCAACGCACCCACGGCAGCCAACAGTGATCTGCACCGTGTTCCGATCGTTCGAGACACCATACCCACTCCATATTGAGATTGCCAGCATATTCGAGTCGTATCGAACATACTGGCAATTCGAGGTGTCACTGTCAAGCGACGGCTGTGGAATGCCATAGCGAACGCCAGCATTCGCAATCATCTGGGGAGGAGCTCATGCCAGACCGATCACCGAAGTGAGCAGTCTTTGCACACTGTCGATCCTACGAGCCCGTTTCGCGCTGATCCGGGGCAGCACGGCAAGCACGGCACGCGTCTTGTTCGCGCGCATGCGGCAGAAATCTGCGAGCATGCTCTCATTCAGCGTCCCCTGCTGGCGTGCCGTGCGCAACGACTTCGTCTCCGCCGGGCGGAACAGATTGCTCTGTGAAAGCGCTTCGTATGCGAGATCGACTCCCAGTGCGCGAATGTACTCGGCTTCGAGATCGACGTGTGAGACAAACACAAGCTTGGATTCAAGTTCGCCGGCCCGTACATGGTACTGGTGTGCGAGATCGCCCTGGGCATCCTCGTCAACGAGTTGCGTGAGCGGCACGCGGAAGCCGTGTTCGCCGAACACACGCTGCCATGCGGGCATCTCACGGCAACCGCCTGCTTCGAGCAGCACGACGCCGTGGGCATCGAGATTACGCCCGGTCACATTGGCGCAATGTTCGACGAGCGCGCGATCCGTCACGCCTTCCACCACGATCACATGCTCGGCGGTGAGCGGTTCGAGCCGGTCGCGCACCCACATATGCAGAAGCAGCTTGTCGTCTTCGCTCAGGAAATCGCGACGGGGTTGGACCACGCCGCCGTTCGCGCGCACGACGACGATCTGGTCGGGCTCGAATTCGCCTATGATGTCGGGCGAGTGCGTGGCGAGGATCTTCTGGCTCGCCCCCTCCTTGAGCAATCGCGCCAGATTTCGCTGGCTCGTCGGATGCAGATGCGTTTCGGGCTCATCGACACCGACGATATGCACGTGCTCGTCGAGCAGATCATACAAGGCAACGGTGTAGATCGACCGCAAGCCTCCCGATTGCTCCCATAGGCCACGCTGCTTGCCGTGCATGCGCAATTGCAGGTGCACGTCGCTGAACGGATTGCGGTTGAGTTTGGAACCCGGCACGAACATGAGATTGTTCGGATTGCAACGCATCGGGAGCGCCGACGTGAGCGCGTCGGCGATGCGTTTGCGCAATGCGAGAAGGGCCGGCGAGGAGTGCAACAGGCGCGCGTACTGGTCTGCGACCGCCTCGAAAACGGCTTCCTCCTGCTCAAGTTGCACGGTTTCGAGCAGTTCGTCGACAATCTCATGCTGGGTCTCACGGTTCGACGGGAAGGAATCGGAAAGGTACACCCAGCCGATTCGCGCCAGATCGGCCGCGGTCACGACGTGTCCATCGTCTCCCATTGTGCGCGAGATGTGCACGGTCTCGCCATCGGCATCAAGCGCGGCCTCGAAGCGCATGCAAGTGTGCATGCCGTCGTTCTCCAGCTCGACGGCAATGGTGAACGGCAGTTGCGGCTCGCGAATATCCGCCGCAGTGACCGTGGCATACAGGTCGGCGGTCGACTTGCCCAACACAAGATCGAGGCACCGCAGAATGGAGGATTTGCCGGATTCATTCGTACCCACCAGCACGAGATGCCGGCGGACGTCGATTCGGAAATCGGTGACGCGGCTGTGGTTCGCAATGCTCAGCGAGGTCAGTCTCATGGGCCACCGATTCCTTGAAATCATGTCATTGCGCCGCAGCGGGTGCATGCGGTGCATGCGCGGCCACGAACCGCAGGAATTCAGGGGTCTTCGACCAGTAGGTGACGCCCCAGCCGTCGAAGCTGCGTTCGCGTGTGTAGGCGGTGCATTCGAAGTCTATATAGTACACCAGCCCGTTTTCCACCACGAAATTCGTCGGGAAGTAATCGATGTTCAGACGGTGGGATTGCAGGCGCTTGGCCATCTCGCGCACCTGGTCCACGTAGGAGTCGTCCATCTGGTCGGTGAGCACCAGATTGTAGACCGTGGGGCCGTCGATGTATTCCTTGAGAATGCGCTCCTTGGCGATGTCGATGTCAAGCATCGCCGGCAACCGTATGCCGAGCTCGCACAGTCGGCGGTAATCGCGGATCTCCGCCTGCACTTTGTCGTTGGGCTGAAGGAATGGCATGGGTTCATGGTGCATTTGTTTGAGCACGTATTCGGTTTTCGAATGCGATTGAGAACGAACGAGGAAGGAGTAGCCTCCCTTCCCTTTCCCAAGCAGCCGTAGCACCTCAAAGGGCTCGCCATTCACGCTCAGCGTCTTATTTGGTTGCATTGTTCCAGCATAACATGCACATTGTGAATTCTATGATGCCCCGCAATCATCCACCGCGTGACCACATGGCGCCCTCAGTTCTTCCTAGCCACCCGTCGTCGACCTATTCCCCGTTGTGCGCGCCGAACGGGATGTGCACCGAGGGTATGGAGAGCGTGTACCGGTCGAGATTGCCCATCTGGTCGTCGAAGAAGATGTCGGGCTGCATGCGGTTGAGGAAGGGCGCCTTGTTCAGGCCTCCGAGGAAGAACGCGTCGTCGACCGTCAACCCCCAGTCCTCCAACGTGTTCACGGCTCGTTTCTGCGCCTTTCCGCTCCGCGCTGTCACGAGCGCGACGCGCAGGTTCGGGGTCTGGGCCGCCGGATTGGCCTCCCTGTATTCACGTGCCGCATTCTGCAGTATGTTGATGCCCTCAAGCAACCGTTTGAGCGGCCCCTCCTCGATCGGCCTGTTCGCCAGGTCAGCCTCATGCTCGTTGTATTTCTCAAGCGCATTGGCTGGGTCGCTCACCTGGGCCTCACGGAACACGCGCTCCGCCGAGTCGCCCGCGAGCACGCCATCGAAGTCGAAGGCTACACGCAGCTCCTCGCCCGACTCGTGCACATGCGTCGCCTCCGCCGCGGTCCCATCGCCACGGTTTCCGGAATCACTGAGCGGCAGCACGCAGCCGGCTGGGAATCCCTCGGCCACGGCCTCCCGCACATCCGCATCATCAGCCGAGAGGAACAGCGCCATGTCGAACGCCTTCATATACTCGAAGGGCGAGATGCCGCTGCGGAACACCGAACGAGTGATGTCGAGCCCATAATGCTCGATGCTGTTCATCACACGCAACCCGGTGCGCGGACTGTTGCGCGACAGCACCACCACCTCCACACCCTGGTCATCGCCGTCGAAGACCGAATTGAACTCAAGCAATTTCGAAATGAAGGGGAACGCGACACCAGGACGGAACGGTTCGTCCAAATGCTCGTTCTGATATCGTTCGTAGGCTTCAACACCCTCCTCGCGGAAGATCTGGTCGCTCTCACCCAGGTCGAACAATGCGCTCGACGCGACGCCTATTACCAATGCCTTGTTATCGAGCGTCTGCCCCATATCGCCTCCCGTTCGTCCGATTCAATCATTGTAATGCACCGCCGGGCGGCCGCACCGGCATTCCCCGCCGCGACGCGTACTGGACTCAGCACAGCCCGAATTTGGCTATCATATGATAGTCGCTCATCCACTCATAAGGAGACCCCATGCAAGCCGATTCCGCAATGATGACCCTGCTCACATGGTGCCCATTGCTCGTTGGCGTCACATTCTTCGCGCTCACCATGGCATTCAACCGCCGTTCGTTGTGGTCCGGGTTCTCCGCCTTCGTCATGCTGCTTGGCATCGGGGCCACCTCGATCGTATTGCTCATGACGGCATCTCAGTATGTCACCGGTTCCCTGCTCGGCACCTTGGCGCTCATCGCCATCTCCCTCGTCGCCGTGGCATTGCTGCTGTTTCCGTTCGCCCTTGGCATCTTCCTCATCGCCGAAGGCATTCGACTCCTGCGACGCGAGGGCCTCTCCCCCGCCAATTGCCTGTCGCTGGCGCTGGGCGTGCTTATTTGCTCCGACCTGTTGGTATTTCCGGCCATCGTCGCGAGCGTGCACAACGACGCCGTCAACTGGGTGTTCGGCGTGCTTTCCGCATGCACGTTCTACTTCTCCGCCCAGCTCGCCATCTACTGCCTCTCCTCCGCGCTCAATCTCATCCATTTCGGCAAAGCGAGGAACATCGCACAGATTCTCGTGCTCGGCTCCGGGCTCTTCGGCGAGACGGTGCCCCCTCTGCTGCAAAAACGCATCGCCAAGGGAATCGAAATCCAACGGCAGGATCCGCACGCGCGGCTCATCCTCTCCGGTGGCCAGGGCGCAGGCGAAGACGTTCCCGAAGGCGTGGCAATGAAGGCATGGGCGCTCGCTCACGGCGCAGATCCGGCAAACACCGTCTGCGAGGAGCGCTCACGCAACACCCGCGAGAATCTGCTGTTCTCACGGAATCTGTTCGCCGATCCAAACGGGAAGACGGCCATTGTCTCCACCGGCTACCATGTGTTCCGCGCACTGTTGCTGTCGAAGCAACTGCATATGAACGCCGTCGGCTATGGTTCGAAGACTCCTTGGTATTTCTCGCTGAACGCGTTGCTGCGCGAGTTCATCGCCTATGTTTCGATGACGCGCAAATGGCAGATTGTCATACTGGTCGTCCTGCTCACGCCGTTCTGGGTCAGCGGCGTCGCCGGACTCGTGCAGGCGATCCAGCATCTCGCGTAACACATCTCGACAACTACTCTGGCGTAAATAGAGACACAACCAGGCACCCAGACATCCCCTGTTACACAGAATAATCCCCCTTGCGTAAAAAGAGACCGAACCCCGCTTTTATACGTCCCCTTTTACACGGAATAATCGCCCCTGCTCTTCTCTTACGTAAAAAGGGACGAAATAGCTGCTTCAGATGTCCCTTTTTACGCAGAACCAAGGTGTACAAGGTATACAGGAATACCGCAACCCAAACAGATGACCAGACATTCAACACTTTGGCAGTGTAAGTGTCGAATTCGAAGTTAAGTGACAAAAGTGTGTTCGGGCTGTGGCGGTGATCTGGTGTTTTTCTTCGGCGTGTTGTTACTGGGTTGGTACCGGATAATGAAAAAGCCTTGGAATCGTTGAAATTCCAAGGCTTTTACTTTGTACCCCCTGAGAGAGTCGAACTCTCGTTGTCAGATTGAAAGTCTGGTGTCCTAACCGTTAGACGAAGGGGGCTTTCGACAACTCGATTAATAGTACACGAATCCATTCATAGCGCAAATTCGGCGTGTCGGCCTTGCATGGCGCCCCGCAGCCCCGAAAGTCGGCGGGACGCACGAGCAATCAGACACCTCACACGGCACGGTATGCGAAATCGTGGATCACGCGCCCCGCGGCCAGTCCCTTCTTTTCGAAATTCGTAAGCACACGGCCATCGAAACGCTCCGACTCCATGAAATCGGCATGGGGAAGCGCAGCGGCCGACTCGGCATTGCCCTTGCCCACATGCTCGACAGGCAGGCTCACCGTCAGCGTGCCGAGATTCTCGAAATCCCGCCGTGCATCCATCACCTCATGCACATGCAACGCATAGTCCTCGATGTCGGTGGCGATGCGCCACACCCCGTCGACGCCAAGCGACGCATGCACGTCACGCGCAAGCTCGGGCTGCACGATCCTGCGCTTGTGATGCCGCATCTTCGGCCATGGGTCAGGAAAGAACGTCCACACCTCGTCAAGCACACCGGGCTCCATCACCGCGAACAACTCAGGCGCGTTGATCTGCGCCACCCGCAGATTCCGCAATCCACGCTTGCCCGCCAGCAGCACGGTGTGCGCGACACCAGGGTCATACACCTCGAGCGCCAGGAAATTGCGCTCGGGATGCTCCGCGGCCGCGGCCACCACATTCTCGCCCTGACCACTGCCGATCTCCACGGTCAGCGGATTGTCGTTCCCCCACTGCCCTTGCACATAGTCCCGGGAGAACACGAACCCTTCGCACGGGTCGAGACTCCCCTCCGACAGCGCGATATCGGAGAGGATGTACTCATCGGCATAGTTGTCGAGCGCCCGTTGCAACCGCGCATCGAGCCGCGCGGAACGCCGCACGAACGAAAGAACCTTGCGACCGTGAAGCGGATTGTTCGCCGCACCGCCGTTGCCGGATTCCTCCAGATTCCTGTTTTGCTCAGTCATACGGCTCAGTCTACCCCGACACAGCCGAGAAATGGCCAGCGAGCGCACGCCCAGGCAAAACCGCCCACCGCTCCACCGCACTCCATCGCGCGCGAATATCGCCATAATGCGTTACGCCGGGCGACATTCGTCAGGAGGGCCTCTAGACTGGAAGGCGGCGGGCGCTGCCTTTCCGCGACAGTCGAACAGAAACCGGCATGCTCGCCAGGCGACACACCGACGACGGATTTGTGTTCGATAGTGTTCGAGTGTTACACTATAAACGCACATATATGAACATTGCGGATACATTTCTACCATTCCTATGTTCATACCAGCTGTAAGGAAAGGCTTAACATGACTGTTCTTGTCACAGGCGGCTGCGGCTACATCGGCGCGCACGTCGTCCATGCACTGCACGAAGCCGGCGAAGACGTCGTCGTAGTCGACGACCTGAGCTACGGCAAGCCCAATCGCATCGGCAACGCACGCCTCTACGGCATGGACATCGCGACACCGGGAGCCGGCGAACGTCTCGCCGAGATCATGGAGGCCGAGAATGTGGACTCCGTCATCCACTTCGCAGCCCGCAAGCAGGTCGGCGAATCCGTGGAGAAGCCGCTGTGGTACTACCAGCAGAACATCAACGGCATGCTCAATGTGCTCGAAGGCATGAAGGAGGCCGGCGTGAAGAAGCTCGTCTTCTCCTCATCCGCCGCAACCTACGGCGTGCCGCCGGTCGATGTGGTGCCCGAAGACGTCGAACCGATGGTTCCGATCAACCCATACGGCCAGACCAAGCTGTTCGGCGAATGGATGGCGCGTGCCTGTGAGCAGCCGTACGGCATTCGGTTCTGCGGACTGCGCTACTTCAATGTCGCCGGCTGCGGCCCCGTCCAGCTCGAAGACCCGGCCATCCTGAACCTCATCCCAATGCTCTTCGACCGTCTCAAGCAGGGCAAGGCACCGGCGATCTTCGGCGACGACTACCCGACTCCGGACGGCACCTGCGTGCGCGACTACATTCACGTCTCCGATCTCGCCGACGCGCACATCGCCGCATTGAAGTATCTTGACCGTGACGAGCGCAAGTACGATGTGTTCAATGTGGGCACTGGCGAGGGCACCTCGGTGCGTCAGATCGTGGACGAGGTGAAGAAGGTCACCGGCCTGCCGTTCAAGGAGACCGTCATGGGCCGTCGTGCCGGCGATCCGCCGCATCTGATCGGCTCCCCCGAGCGCATCAACACCGAGATGGGCTGGCATGCCAAGTACGACGTCGAAGACATCGTCGAATCCGCATGGAACGCATGGCAGGCGAACCCGGATCACCACATCGACGTGGAGACCTGGAAGCAGACCGACTGACGCATTCCATCCTGCACGCGAAAGGGCTCCGTTCCATCAGAAACGGAGCCCTTTCCATAGATCGTACAGACCATGCTGCGCAATGAACGCTTATGCCCCTACCTCGTCGCGTCCTGCGCCTCGAGCTGCTTCTCCACATAGTCGACTATGTATGGGGCGACTTCCTCGATCTGGTCGATGGCGATCTCGAAGTCACGCTGGCCCCCATACCATGGGTCGACGAGATCGATGTCGCTTTCACGTCCCGGCTGCGGGTCTGGCAGGTTCGGGTCGAAACTGCGATACATAAACACATGCGAACGCTTGCTCAACGGCAGCATATGCATGAGCGCGCCCATATGCGAGGCAGTCATGGGCAGGAACAGGTTCGTCTCGGCGATCTCGTTCGGGGTGATGCGATGCGCGAAATGCTCCGGCGGAATGTCGTACCCATGCTCACGCAGCACTTTCACGGCACGGCGATCAATCGGGTTGCCGTGCTCCTCGCTGCTCACACCGCTGGATTCCACGCGCGCCCGATCGCCAAGCCCACGCTCCTCGAATTCGTGACGCAGAATAATCTCAGCCATCGGAGATCTGCAGATGTTGCCGGTGCACACGGTCATCACCGTGTACGGCTGCGGTTTCGTGCCCATTCGTCTCTCTCCTCTCACATGTGTTCTGGTGGTGTTATTCCTCTTCGGCCTGTTCGTCGCCGGTATTGCGTTCGAACGTCAGGTAACGGTAACGATCGATGCCTTCGGGCTTCTTCGGCGTGAGCCATCCCGAATTCTCCATGAGTTTCCAGGAACCGTTGTTGAGCGCCTCGGTGAGGTCTGGAGCGTAGGCGTCCGCATTCACCTTGGCGTCGACCTGCGTCATGTAGATCTTGGATGCCATTGGCAACATCTGGTTGAACAGCTGGGAGCCGCCGATGACCCAGATCTCGCTGCGGTCGAGTCCGTCGTCGGGAATGGCCTCCTGACGGGCCATATCGAGCGCCTCCTCCAGATTGTCCACCACGGTGGCACCCGGCGCACGGAAATCACGGTCACGCGACAACACGATGTTGTCACGGTTCGGAAGCGGCCGGAACTTCTCGTTGAGCGCCTCCCAGGTCTTGCGCCCCATGATCACCGGATGGGAGACGGTGAGCTCCTTGAATCGCTTCAGGTCTTCAGGCAGATGCCAGGGCATCTCACCCTCATACCCAATGGCACCGGAACGGCCTTCCTTGTCGTTTGCCTGTGCCCATATGAGATTCACCGAGAACGTCTTGGGGAAATCATCTCCCCAGTCATCCTCGAAGACTTCTGGCCCGGCGGATCCGGGCACGGGTTCGTGATAGCCACTGCGGCTACTTCCAGACTCCATTTCTCACTCCTTGGAACAAGTCTCAAACGTAAATCGAGTCTATAGGCGAGTCACGACCTGCAGCTTCGTTTTCGCGGGTTTTCACCGCAATTCCATATGTTGGCCGATCGAATCGACCGTGACCCTCACACCGCGATCGGAGCCTTGATGGTGGGGTGGTATCGATAGTCCGCGATATGGAAATTGGAATACTGGTAGTCGAACAGAGAATCGGCCTTGCGAATCTCCATCCTCGGGTATGGGTAGGGTTCGCGCGAGAGCTGCTCAAGCACCTGCTCCACGTGATTGTCGTAGATGTGGCAGTCGCCGCCGGTCCACACGAATTCACCGGGTTCCAAGCCGGCCTGCTGTGCCATCATCATCGTGAGCAGCGAATAGCTGGCGATGTTGAACGGCACGCCGAGGAACATGTCACACGAACGCTGGTACAGCTGGCAGCTGAGTCTGCCATCGGCCACATAGAACTGGAACAGCGCGTGGCACGGCGGCAACGCCATGTTCTCCACCTCGGCCGGGTTCCACGCGGTGACCACCATGCGCCGCGAATCCGGGTTGTGTTTGATGAGCTCAAGCACATTGGAGATCTGGTCGATTGTGCGGTCGGGATCGTCTGCGGTGGGAGCAGGCCAACTGCGCCACTGCACACCGTACACCGGACCAAGATCACCGTTCTCGTCGGCCCACTCGTCCCAGATGTGCACATTGTGCTCCTGCAGCCAGTGCACATTGCTCGAGCCCTTCAAGAACCACAGCAGTTCATAGGCGATGCCCTTGAAGAACACGCGCTTCGTGGTGAGCAGCGGGAACCCCTTCGCCAGATCGAAACGCATCTGCTGGCCGAACAGCGAGATCGTGCCTGTGCCGGTGCGGTCGTTCTTGAGATTGCCTTCCATGAGAATCTTGCGCAGCAGGTCCTCATACGGCATCGGGATGTCGGTGTCGGGGCGCGGCGGAATCTGGGTGCGAATAGCTTGCAGTTGCTCCTGAATCAATGGCATGGCATGCAATCGTAATCGCAAAGTCTGACGAGACGATGCCGGGAGCGAATACAGCCCGACACGGCGGGCATATACCCGCCTACAATGTGGTTGAGTAAACGAGACGACACATCCGCGTGGAAAGAAGGCACGTATGAGCAAGCGAATTTGGGTCGAGCGCAACAAGGACGGCTCGTGGGACGCATTCTCCGATGACGGCGCCCACATCAAGTTCGGCAAGGGCCGCGGCCAGTTCACGCCCGGCGATCTCATGAAGATCGCATTGGCGGGCTGCGCGGCGCTGTCCAGCAACTTCGCCATCGAAAGCACGCTCGGCGAGGGCAAGGGCGCCAAGATCGTCGTCGACGGCACCTATGACGCCGACAACGACTCGTACATCAACTTCAACGAGACCCTCATGATCGACGCCACCGACGCGGACCTCTCCCCGGAGGACGTCGAGAAGCTCAAGAAGCGTGTGCGCGCTCACGTCGACAAGGGATGCACCGTCAAGCACACCTACGAACAGGTTACACCGGTGCGCATGGACATCGAGGTGCGCAGCTGACCGAACGCGGCGCAAAGGGAGAGCCGCCGTGGGCAATATATCGATTGCATTGCCCGCGGCGGCTTTTCGTTATCGGGAGACCACCCGACTACTGTTCGTTATCGTCCTGCCGGTACTCGTGCGCCTTCGGGTCGATGTCGATCTCGATCTGGCGTTCGGTTTCCTCGCTGGCGCGCTCAACCGGTACCTCGCGCACGAATTCCTCGAGCGACGTCACTTCGGCGGTCTCGGTTCCCGATGCGGTGCCCGTCTTCACACGCTGTTCCTCAGCCTCCACGAACTTGCGCGGCACCACGTAGACCGGCGACGCCGAATGCTGGAGCAACCCCTGGCTGGTGGAGTTGAACAGCAGACCGGTGAGGCCGCCACGGCCGCAGGAACCGACCACCACGATGTCGTGCGTATGACTGGCCTTGGTGAGCGTCTCCACTGCGCGGCCGGCCACAATCGATTTGCGGATCTTGAGGTCGGGGTGTGTCGTGCAGATGGATTCCAGACGCGCGTCGAGCACATCTTCGAACTTCTGCTTCTGTGCCGGGTCGTCGAGATTGGTGTTGCCCGGCACCACGGTGATCACGTCCAGCTCGGCGCCCCAGTTCGCGGCGAAATCCGCGGCGATCTGCAGTGCGCGCAGGCCCCACTTCGTGTCATCGGACCCAACGGCTACCTTGGTGATCACATTGTTGAGATGCAGCAGATTGTCTTTGTCGTCGGTGTACGGCACGACGACGATCGGGCAGTATGCGTATGCCGGCAGACTCGAGCTCGTCGTGCCGAGCAGACGCTCCGCCAGTCCTCCCTTGCCGCGGTTGCCAATGACGATCAGATTGTAGTTGCGCGACAGTTCGACGAACACCGACGACGGATCGCCCGTCACGATGAGCGTCTGCGCGTTCACGCCCTGCTCATCGGCGATTGCCTTGGCCTTCGACAGAATCTCCTGGGCATCGTTGTGCGCGGCGTTGTCGTCGCCCATCGACGTGTATGTGGCGTCGAACGAGACGGCGGCATAGCTCGGCAACGAGTATGCGCAGACGATCTGCAAGGACAGTCCCATGTGCTTGGCATAGTTCGCGGCCCACCATGTCGCCTTGTAGCTCGCGTGCGAACCGTCGACTCCGACGAGGATTGTGTTGTCGTTCATATGAGGGACCTCCTTGACCAGCAATGAAACAAGTACTGGTATCTAGAATACCGTGCCGACGCATGCGCGCGCGTTTCGGCGGTGAAATCCGCACAAATCGATACGCCTGCCGATATGCCATGCGCCCGCAGATCGCCCAATACCGGGTCGCCATCCGCCAGCCCCGCATACTCCTGTGTAGAAGGGGCTCTTCCCTTTAAGCATGTAAGAGCCGTAAAAGGAGACAAATAACCCCCTGGCATTGACTCCTTTTACGTCAGGGACCATCGCTCCATGCGTGATCCGTGCAGGCTCTGTGCGCGATCTGTGCGCGATCTGTGCGCGACCTCTTGCGTAAAAGGGGACAGCGCCGGCCATCTCACCGACTCTTTTTACGCAGCTCGCTGCCCTCTTTATTCATTTACTCAGCAGGTGCTGCGGCATGGACGGCGGAATGCGAAGGGCCGCGCACCCGAGAACGGATGCGCGGCCCTTCACCGTATATCAAGAGAGGTCACAGAACTCGACGGATGCTGTAGGCAGCACCACCGAATGCCGAGAGATTGGTGACCTGCGTACCCTGCGCCGGGTTCAACGCGTTGACGATCATGCCATTGCCAATATAGATGGCAGCATGGTTGGCATTCGCGATGATGTCGCCCGGCTGGGCCTCGGCGAGGCTCGGAACGGCGGTTCCGACACCGGCCTGGGCGCCCGAGGTGCGCGGCAGATTAATGCCGAACCGGGAGAAGACATACATGACGAATCCAGAGCAATCCCAGCCGCTCGGAGTGGTGCCACCCGATACATAGGGGGCGCCGATGAACTTCTGGGCATAGGCGGCGATGGCTGCACCGTTCTTGCTGGTGGGCACGGATGGGGCAGCTGCTGGCTGCGCGGCCGGAGCGGCTTCCTGCTGGGCGGTGTTGGCATTGGTGTCGGTGAGGGATTCACGCGCCTGGCCGCGGCTTGCGGCCGCGGCCTGCTCACGTGCCGCCTTTGCGGCGGCCTCTTCCTGTGCACGCTGCTCAGCGCCTTCCTTCTCGGCTTGGGCGCGGGCTTCCGCTTCCTTCTCTGCCGTGGATTTGGTCTGTGGAACATCCATTGAACCCAGACCGCCCCAGTTGGAGTCCTTGTCGACTTCCGTGGAGGTCGCCTCGGCGAAGAAGTTCGCCTTGGCCACGTTCACCTTCGGGAACGAACGGGTCGATACGACGTAGTTCGAGCCCGACTGGGAGTCGGCGGCGGTTGCGGCCGGCGCGATGCTGGTGAACGCAAGCGAGGCTGCAACTACAGCGGTGGCAATCGAAATAGAACGCTTCATAGTATTCATCGTCGTCCACAGTAGCACAGCCAACGTGAGACGATTGTGGAAACCTACAAGAAAATGGTTGGAATACTGGGAGACACGCCGAGACCACAATCGACTGGCAGTGTGCTATATTATGAAGTTTTCTTCACATATCGCCCGGAGCGGACATATCTTGTCTAGCATACCCTGAATCTGGAATATACCTATCCTCGCAACAGATTGCCACTGAGCCAATCCGCGCTCGTGCCCATCGTGAAGGCGAATGCGCTCCACAGGTTTCGTCATCGAGTCGCTCGTTCACGCGCTCCGGACGAAACTGATGCCCTAGTTTCGTCATGAAGCCGCTATCTGGCATCGATACGACGAAACGCGGCCCTGTGTTTCGTCATATCAACGCTCAGCCGCGAAGAAATAACGAAACAGCACGGTTACCCATAACACTGCGTTTGCAAGAAGGCAAGCGAACCGGGAACACGTCGCACTCAGAAGTGGATGTACTGGAAATTCCTGGCCTGTGCCGAGGTGAAGGTGCGATGCGAGATCACGCCGACGCCCTGCACATTGGATTCGGAGATCTCAATGGATCCGTCGGGATTCACCTTCTCCACCACAGCGACGTGGCCGTAGACCCCCGAGGCACCTTCCTGACCCGGTGAGAACACGAGCGCGTCGCCGGTATTGCGTGGCGTGTTGTCGACCCAATAGCCCATGGAACCTGCGGATACGGCCCAGGAGCCCGCATTGCCGAAGTGCGAGCCGGTGTTGAGACCGAGTTGCGCACGACGCTCGTACGCCCACCACGTGCACTGGCCGTAGGGGTATGCATTGCCGCGATCACCGGTTTCATGATTGGCATCGAAGCCCTGCGGCAGCTGACCCTGATGCTCGTCCATGAGGTCGGCGACCTTCGGGTTGTTGGCGAGTGCGCGGGAAAGCGCGTTCGAATCGGCGATCGAGTTGTCGCCGCCGAGCCCCCACTTGCCTGCATTGGTGGTGGAGACGGTCTTGCCGTTGTCGATGGTGACGTTCACCTTGGCGGACGACGAGCTGACCTCGGAGGTCGCGGTAGCCGTCTCGCTGCTTGCGGTGGCGCTGTCCAGAGCCTCACGCGTATCGGAGCGCGAAGCGGAACCGTCGGCGATGCGATGCACTTGCGTGGTCTCGGTCGGGTCCTCGGCCGCCAGCACTGTGGAGCCCTCGCCCTTCATGAAGGCCATCGACGTCGCCGCGGTTCCCACCAATGTCGCCAATGAGACGGAGGTGAGAATGTTGTGCTTGCGCTGGGCCGCCTTGGCGGTCTGACGAATCGCCTTACGGGTCAAAGGTGCGACTTCGTTGAGCTTGGCTGCCAGATCCTCGTCGATTGCCAGCGCCTGCGCGTCACCTGCCGCCGCCTGCTTCGCCCGCACGCCCTGTGCGGAATGCGAGCCCGTACGCGATGCGAACAGAGAGTTCGTTAGGCTTTTTGCACCTAACCCCTTGTGGGCTTTCGGGGCTGCATGCCTCATACAAAAAACTCCTTCGGTCATTTCAGCCTGCACGCTCTGTCGTGCTCGTTATGCAACTTTCGACAGGATACCTCACCTAACCGTCAAAATACAGCTCACATTCGCGCTTTCGGCATCGAACACGCCGGGCACACAGCGGTACGCCCCTCGCTTACGCCTGTAATTTCAAGGTTCCACAAAATCTCGTAAATTTCTTGTCGCACCTTCACAATCCACGCATTCTTCGTCGTGAGCCGGGTGCCTACACACTCACCCGGTGGGTGTCCAGCGTCCAAGCAATGCAACGCCGTTCGTCCATTCACCTGCGCGACGCATGCCTTCCTATAATCTAAAGACATGAGCACTATTACCATTCCGCAAAACATGCTTCCCGCAGACGGCCGCTTCGGCTCGGGCCCCACCAAGATCCGTCGTGAACAGATTCTCGACCTCACCAATGCCGCAGACACGCTGCTGGGCACCTCCCACCGCCAGCGTCCGGTGAAACAGCTCGTCGAATCGATCCGTGAAGGGCTCGCCGAGTTCTTCTCGCTCCCCGCAGGCTACGAGGTGGTGCTCGGCAACGGTGGCGCGAGCGCATTCTGGGATGTCGTATGCTGCTCGCTCGTCAGCCGCAAGGCCGCATGTGGCGTGTACGGCTCGTTCACGAAGAAGATGGCCGCCTCACTCTCCTCGGCTCCGTTCCTCGAGGAACCGGCCATATATGAGGGTGACTTCGGCACTTGGCGCCTGCCTGAACTCACCGATGGCGTCGACGCATACTGCTGGGCGCAGAACGAGACCTCCACCGGCGTCGCCGCACCGGTCAAGCGCATCGCCGGCAGTGTGAACCAAGGCGCGCTGACGATCATCGATGCGACGAGCGGCGCCGGAGCGCTGCCGGTGGACCTGTCGCAGACCGACGCCTATTATTTCTCCCCGCAGAAGGCATTCGGATCCGAGGGCGGCCTGTGGGTGGCGATTCTCTCCCCCGAGGCCATCGAACGTGCCGAGGCGGTCAAGGAGAACGCTGCCGTTCCCGGTTCGATCCGCTGGATTCCGCCGTTCCTCTCGCTCACCTCCGCGATTTCGAATTCCCGCAAGAACCAGACGCTCAACACGCCGGCGATCTCCACGCTCGTGCTCATGGAGAGCCAGATTCGCTATCTCAACGGCAACGGCGGTCTCGACTGGGCCGTCAAGCGATGCGAGCGCTCTGCGAACACCGTGTATTCCTGGGCCGAGGCGAGCCGCTATGCGAGCCCGTACGTTGTGGATGAGGAGGCCCGCTCGCATGCCGTGGTCACCGTCGACCTCATTGACGCGGTGCCGGCCGCCGCAGTGCTCGAGGCGTTGCGTGACAACGGCATTGTCGATGTGAACGGATATCGCGCGCTGGGACGCAATCAGCTGCGCATCGGAGTCTTCCCCTCGGTCGATCCGTCGGACGTCGAGGCGCTCACGCACTGCATTGACTATGTGATTGAACATCTGTAATCCATGCGGCATGGGAACACCGCCCATATTGCTGCGTCGCTTATGAGATGCGACGTGCATAACGCGGAAATGTTCGGTATGCTCAACACATAAGCCCGGGTCACACATCCCTTCCGTGACCCGGGCTTTTTCTGTGCCGATATGCGCATTCCGCGCTCAGTCGATGTCGGTGCCTTCGTCTCGCGACGGCGTCTTCGTGGGGTCGAAGCCGGAGACGATGAACACGACGCGGCGTGCGGCGGAGACTGCATGGTCGCCGAGACGCTCCATGAAGCGTGCGATGAGCACCACGTTGATGAGCTGCTCGTTCGTGCCCTCCCATTCGGCGCTGTCGGCGTACTGCATGATCTTGAGATGCAGATCGTCGAGCTGGTCGTCGTCGCGAATGATCTGCTCCGCTATCGCGGTGTCGCGGTCGGCGAGCATGTCGACAAGGCGACCGCCCGTGATGTCGAGGAACTGCTGCATTTTCGCGAACGTGGGCACCAGATTCTGCGGAACCGGCGAGTTCGGGTAGGTGCGGCGCGCGGATTCCGCGATATGGCGCGCCAGATCGCCCATGCGTTCGAAGGTGGTGGCCAGGCGCATCGTGGAGACGATGACGCGCAGGTCGGTGGCCACCGGATTCTGGCGTGCCAGCAGCTCCACGCATTGGTCCATGATGCGGGTGGAAAGGTCGTCGATGCTCGCATCGTTGTCGATCACGGTCTGGGCCGCATCGAGATCCTGATGAAGCAGGGCCTCCCCCGCCAGACGGATGGCGTCGCGCACATCGCGGGCCATATGGTCGAGGTCGTCGGCCACCGCTTTGAGGCCTTCATTGAAAATCACGCGCATGTGTTCACCCTCCCTGTTGCTGCCCGTGCGCTATGTACGCAATCATTGTAGCCGATGCGACACTCTGGCGTGTGCCCTGATGGGCGACGTCTCATGCGTGTGTTCGCCATCTGCGACGGGAAAATGCGCATCTGCTGCGCACCGCGCACGAATATGGGAGAATGATGCCATGCCACAATTCACAACCACGGTGATCGCCGTCGCGTTCATACTGCTCGCGGTCGGCGCGGTCATAGGCCTGTTGGTGCTGCTCTACGACTGGCTGGCCCCGCTCATCTCCCGCACTACACACGGCGTCTCGCTTCCCGATTCCATCGGCGACCTCGTCTCCAGACTCCGGCGCCGACGCTCGCGTGACGATGAGGACGGCGACGACGATGACGATGACGAGCTTGACGATGAGGCCGCCGCGTTGTTGTCGATCCTTCCGGCCGCATCGATTGTGGTCGACGATTCCGACGACGTGGTGCGCGCCAATCCGGCGGCCTACCGTCTGGGCATCGTCAACGACGACGTGATCGTGGATTCGCGCGTGCTCGACGCCGTGCGCAAAGTACGCGAGCACGGCGGCAAGACGTCGCTGGAGATCACCACCTCCACACCGAAACGTTTCGCGTTGCCCGAACCGGTGGATACTGAGGAGGACCTGAAAACCAGCACCGTCTCGCGCCCCAACTGGCTCAAACTGGTCATCGGGCGCATCGACGAGCAATTCGTCGTCGTGCTCATCGACGACATCTCGGAATCGGTGCGGTTCTCGCAGATGCGCGACGACTTCGTGACGAACGTGAGCGAGATGATCATTCGGCCGAGTGAGGATCTGCAACGGCTGGCCGACGTGCTCGAACACGGCGGCATGAGCCCCGAACAGGTCGCGCAGGCGGCCCGCGACGTGCGTCGGTCAAGCGCCTACGTCGATCACATGGTCAAGAATCTGCTGCTGCTCATCAAGGCACAGGGCGATGCTCCGAACGCGCAATCCGCGGTGTTGGATGTGCGCGAACAAGTGGAGGTGGCGGTCAACGAACTCTTGCCGCAAGCCCGTCAACGCGGCATCACGGTGTCCATCACCGGCAAGGGCGAGCCGAAAGTGCGCGGCAACGCCACGGCGATTCGTGCAGCGATCGGCAAGCTCGTCGACAACGCCATCGAATACTCGCCCGACAACGCGAACGTGAGCGTGCTCATCGAAACGACGCGCGACACCAAGGATGCGTTGGTGCGCGTGGTGGACCGCGGAACGGGAATCCCGCTCAAGGAGCAGCCGCGCATCTTCGAACGGTTCTACCGCGGAGCGAACCAGAACGAGCGCACGCAGTCGGGCGTCGGCCTCGGCCTGGCCATCGTCAAGCATGTGGCCATCATGCACCACGGCAATGTGCAGGTGTGGAGCAGACCTGGGCAGGGCAGCACATTCAGTCTGGTGCTACCGCTCGTGCCCGAGTCTGCAGAGGAGGCCGGCGAAATCAGTCGGCGCCGAGCCGACGGTAATCGCGACGGTGAAAATGCTCCCACACAAGCAATGCGAAACCAATCAACACGCCATACGAGCAGATGAACATCGACTGGCGCGACATCTCCGAATGTGCGGTGGAGAAGACGACAATGCTCACGATCAGCGCGACGACCCAGCAGCAGATGCCTATGATGAACGCCTTGCGTAGATCGACCTGCACCGGTTTGGGGCTGGGACGGCGCTGGGTCGGGTCATAGATCGGAGCGATTTTCATATGGCCCACTGTAATCACAGGTGTGTAGCAGTGGAAATAACCAGCCAATCGAGCCCTGAATGTGGGAAAAATCTTCCCATGTGGGCACAAGCATGCGAATTCGCGTACAATATGCACGTATGCGCGAGCGCCGAAAAACGCCAAGTCAGAAGGGAGCAGGCAGTGTACGCTATTCGCCCTGTTCCCAAACACTATGCCTGGGGCTCGCACCGAACACTGCAGCATGTGTTCCATTTGGATGAACACGAAACACAGCAGCCGCTTGCCGAGATGTGGTTCAGCGGGCATGCCCAGTCGCCGTCGCCGATAATGGTGGATGGCGTCGAACAGCCGCTCACGTCGATGATCGAGCGCAATCCCATTGACATGGTGGGTCGGCGCGGCTCGGAGGAATTCGGCCCGGTGCTCCCCTATCTGTTCAAACTGATCTGCGCCACCGAACCGCTCTCGCTGCAGGTGCACCCGGTGGCCTTTCAGGCGCGCGCGGGGTTCAACGAGGAGAACCGCGCAGGCATACCACTCAACGCTCCCGAACGTTCGTTCAAAGACATCAATGCGAAAAGCGAGATGGTGGTGGCACTCGAACCATTCCTCGCGGCAGTGGGATTCTCCACGCGCACATTCGCGCTACGGAATCTGGAATTGCTCAGGCTGCCGGTGGCGCAACGCATGGTGGAGGCGCTCAACTCGACCGCCACGCAGTCGGCAGGCGAATCATTTGTCATGGCGGACGAGATGATGCCCATCGCCTCCGCCGTATGGTCACCGGCGAGAAAACGACTGTTCCGCGCATTCCATGCGGCGATCACGGCGCAGGAAACGGATCCGCAGGAACTCCTCGACGATCTGCAGCATGCGCGCTCACTCACCGAACACACGCGCAACGATCTCGCATTCGACTTCGCGATTCGCGCGGCCAAGGCGTTCCCGGGAGACACGAGCTCGCTCGCACTGCTCATGATGAACCCGGTGAGGCTTGAGGAGGGCCAGTCGGTGTTCCTGCCCACCGGCACCCCACACGCCTATATATATGGTACGGCAGCAGAGATCATGACGAATTCGGACAACGTGCTGCGCGCAGGACTCACCGTGAAGCACAAAGACATCGTGAATCTGCTGCAATGCCTGGACTGCCGCACCAGCACGCCGGTGGATCCGTCGAACTCGCAGATCGCCACGATGCTGATGCGCGACCTCGCCTTCTACAAACCGAACGTGAGCGAGTACATGCTCGCCTACGGGCAGGTGGATGTGCAGCATGAGCCCTGGCCGGTGATCAACGCGCTGGCCAAACGCTACGACTCACTGGTGAGGCAGATCAGCGGGCATACGCCGTTCCCGCATTCCGGCCCTCGTGTGGTGGTGTGCACACAAGGGTCGGTGCAGGTGATCAGCGAAGCGGATTCACGCGTACTGCATCAGGGAGACGCCGTGTTCGTGCCGGCGAGCGACGGATGGGCGCATGTCGAGGCCGTGATCGACGGCGAAGGCGAGCCTCAGGGCAAGTATTTGGTGGCCTCCACGCCGTTCTAGGCGACGGCGGCTGCGTGGGCGGCGGTATTTCGGACGGATGCTTCCGAAAACCGTGCCGCAGATAGGCCCTCTCGCGGCACATCTTTCGGAAGCATCCGTAAAACGGGGCACAAATGGGAACCCGCGCGGCGCGGTGTTCGGAAAACTCCATGCACCATGCCGCGCGGGCCATGCCAAACCGCGGTGGAGCCGCTAGATGTCGAGCGAAACGACCAGCTTGCCGGTCACTTTGCCGGTGGCGAGCGTCTTCAACCCATCCACCAACTCGGCGAACGGCAGAATCCTCTCGATGAGCGGATCGAGACGGCCCTGCGATGCCATCTCAAACACGTCGGTGGCCATTGTGCCCAAATCGTTCTGCTGCCGAGAATCGCCGGAGCCATGCGCACCGCCGAGATTGACGACCGCCATGCTCAGTCCACGGCCGAACATGTCGTCACTGTCGATGTTCGGCACGCCCACAATGGTGACGAGCTGACCGTTGTAGGCCAGTCGGTCGAAGTCCTTCTCGGCCTCCGCGCCGCTCACCGTGTCCACCACGAGATCGACGCCGAGCCCGTCGGTGAGCTCGCCTATGCGTTCGGTCACATCCTCCTTGCGGTAGTCGATGACCGCATCCACATCGAGATGTTTGCGCACATAGTCCACCTTGGCGGTGGAGCAGGTGGTGAACACCGTGAGGCCATGCATCTTGGCGAGTTGGACGGCAATGCCGCCCACGGCTCCGGAGCCTCCATGGATCAATGCCGTGTGCACATTGTTGAGATTCGGTTTGCGGTTGATCGTCTGGTAGGCCGTCAACGCGCTGCACAGCAGGCCGGCGGCGTCGGTATAGCTCACGTCATCCGGGATGCGGGCCAGCTCATACGTCGGCGATGCCACGTATTCGGCGAAGCAGCCATCGTAGCGCAGGTCGCCATGTGTCCGGCGACGCGCATGCCCAGATGCCAGTCCTCGGAGACATCCGGCCCGATGGCGGCGATTTCACCGGCCACGTCAAGGCCCAGCGTATGCGGGAACGACCAGTCCGGGTCACCGCCCTCCGCCAGCTTGTAATCCACCGGATTCAGACCAACCGCATGCACCTTGACAAGCACCTGCCCCGGTCCCACTGCCGGAATCGGCACCTCGGCGAGCTTGATGGCGTCAAGACCATGGTCGTCCGCCTGCTCAATCACATAGGCCTTCATTTCGCCGAATCATTCTCCCCCGGCTCGAGAGCGCCGTCGGGCGCAGCCGCCGGGGCGACGGTGTCCACGGTGTCCACGGTGTCGGCGGCAACCGGTGCATCGGCGGAACACGGCGTCGCGAACGCCTCGGCCTCCGCCTCCTTGGCATGCTGCATCAGACGCTGCTCATCCGCTTCATTGAACGACTCGTCGAACCGCATGCCCGGCTTCATATCCACCGGGTGCTTCGGGTCGGCGATGGCGCCATACACCTTGAGCATGTCGTAGATGTACGTGCCCCTGGTGCGCCCCAGCGCAAATGCAATCGCCTTGCGTTCCACATTATTGCGTCCGAAGGTGGTGAGCGGCTGTCCATCGCGCAGCTTGACGGCCGCGTTGAGCATGTCACGCACGTCGTATTCGCTGTTCCACACCTCAGGCACGCCACGATCCACATCGCACAACGTGTACACGGCCTCCATGCCGGTGCGCATCGAATATTCCGTGGTGAAGATCGTGTCACGTGGCTCCTCGGCGAACTGGCCGATGAACGCGAAGTTGACGGCACCGTCCGGCACGACGTCGGGGCGGTCACCGAGTTCGCGCGGCATGAAGAACGCGTCGACATACGGCATCATGACCGGCACCGTGTTGCAATGGTTCTTCGCGAGCTCCTCGATCTGTTCTTCGGGCACTCCCATGTGGTAGAGCCATTCCTCGCAGATCTCCATACCGGTGCAGTCCTGCATCGGCTTGCGAATGTAGTTGCCCGGCTTGTCGGGGAACAAACCGTAGATCCACGCCGAGATCATGTCCTTCGGCTGGTTGCGGAACTGCTGCTGCCGGTTCACGGTCCAGCTCATCAGCCAGTTCGAATCCTCCACGGTCACGATGCCGCCGGTAACGGTGTGACCGCCGAACGGCGAGCGTCCGGTGATCTTCTCGATGTAGGCCGGAATCGTGTCGTCAAGCGTGGTAGCGGTGGCGCTCATCCACTTGGTGAGGTTCGGATCGTAAATGAACTTCTCCGGGTGGCCGAAGCTCGGGTCGACGGCGGCAATGCGGTTCCACATGTCCCAGCCGTTGCCCGGCTTGAGCGTCGGATCGAAGCCGGCCGGCGTGTTCTGGTCGCCCTCGGTGGTCGACTCCACCAAGCCGCCGTTGGTGATGAACACGAAATCGTCCTCGGTGAGTTCGATCGTCTTGCGCTCGTTCTTCACCAGGTCGGTGATTACCAGCGTCTTGGCGACCTTCTTGTTCGGCGTGCTGTACGGGTTGCGCGGGAATGCGCCGTTCTCTGCTTGGGCGCGTTGGGCCTCGTCCATCGACACATTGGTGAACACATTGCGGACCGGGCCGTTCTCGTGGTCGCTGATGGCGAAGGTGACGTCGTCGACGGCGGTGCCCATGTGGAACTGCACGTCGTGCGCCTTGAGGTAGTTCATGAGCGGCAGGATCATCGACTCATACTGGTTGTATCGCGTGAACCGCAATGCCGAGAAGTCGGGCAGGCCACCGATGTGATGGATGAACCGGTGGATGTAGCGATGCATCTCGAGCGCGGAATCCCAGTTCTCGAAGGCGAACATGGTGCGCCAGTACAGCCAGAAATTCGAATTGAGCACTTCGTCGTCGAAGTAGTCGGTGATCTTCTTGTTGGCGAGCTCGTCCTCGGAGGCGAGGTAGAGCTTGAGGATCTCCATGCACCCCTTGTCGGAGAGATTGAACTTGTTGTCGGTGTGCGCATTGTGGCCACGTGCCTTGGTGGCGCGGCACTTCGAATAGTTCGGGTCCTCCTTGTTGAGCCAGTAGTAGTGGTCGAGCATCGACACATTCGGGTCTTCGATGCTCGGCACATCGCGGTAGACGTCCCACATGACCTCGAAATGATTGTCCATTTCGCGGCCACCGCGCATGACGTAGCCCTCGCCCTTGATGAACGCGCCATCGAGCGCACCGCCGGGAACCACGTCCTTGTCGAACACGTGGATGTTCTTGCCCGGCATCTGCGCATCGCGCACGAGATAGAACGCAGCGGTGAGCGCCGCCAGTCCCGTGCCGATGATGTACGCGCTCTTGTTCTCGAGGCCTTCCGGCTTCTTCGGGTGTGCGAACGCTTCGAAATTGCCTGCCGAATAGTACATGGCACCTCCTCTTGCGCGGGCTCGTTCCCGCGAAGATTTGCCTGCGCCGACTTTCGGCGCCCTAGTGTCCATTGTCCGTCTGTTCGCGCAATCTGAGCACGGGGTTTGCTCTTAGCTTGGTTTTAGCGATTCCGCAGGCGGTCTGCAACGCACTGCGAACATGGTGCATGTGCATGGCCGTTTTTGCAATCCTATGCTCATCCAGACATGCTCACAGGATTCAGATGGCTGCTCTTGCAACTGCAATCTCATCCTGACATGTTTATGCAGGTCAAGAATGACCGGATTTGCAAGCGTACTCTCAACACAGTATGCGAAGATCACTTCGCGTGCCTACACATGCCCCAGATTGCAAAGGCGGTCATTAAATTCGCCGCAGAAAGATCGTTCTTGCAGCTGCGATCTCAGCATGGCACAGCTAGAGCCGTACGATGACCACTTTTGCAGATTCAATCTCAGCGCAGCTATCTCGCATTTCACAGAATGGGCATCTTTGCAACTCTGGTCTCGATTCAGCATGATTATGCGAATCAAATAGTCGCCTTTGCAATCATGGCCGCGCCTAGACACGCAAAAGGCGACCCGGCGCGAAAAACACCGAGTCGCCTCATACGATCAGACGAGTGGTTATCGGAGGACCGCCAAGCTCACTTCTGGCCCTGGGCCGCAACAGCGGCGGCACCGGCGGCAGCGGCCTCAGGATCGAGGTATTCGCCACCCTTCTTGATCGGCTTGAAGTTCTCGTCGAGCTCATAGACCAGCGGAATCGCGGTCGGGATGTTCACCTTGGCGATCTCCTCTTCGGTCAGGCCGTCGAGCATCTTGACGATCGCACGCAGCGAATTGCCGTGGGCGGCGATGAGCACGGTCTTGCCGCTCTTGAGCTCCGGGATGATCTCGGCTTCCCAATACGGCTCGACGCGGGCGACGACGTCGGCGAGGCACTCGGCTTCCGGAACCGGGTCGCCGGCGTAACGCGGGTCGTTGTTCTGCGCGTACTGGTCGTTCGGGTCAATCTCGGGCGGCGGGGTGCCGTAGGAGCGGCGCCACAGCATGAACTTCTCGTCGCCGTACTCCTCGCGGATCTCGGTCTTGTTCTTGCCCTGCAGAGCACCGTAGTGACGCTCGTTGAGGCGCCAGTCGCGCTTCACGGGAATCCACAGGCGGTCGGCCTCATCGAGCGCGATGTTCGCGGTGTTGATGGCGCGGCGCAGCAGCGAGGTGAAGACGATGTCGGGCAGCACACCCTTGTCCTTCATGAGCTTGCCGCCGTTCTTGGCTTCCTCGCGGCCCTTTTCGGTCAGCGGGACGTCAACCCAGCCGGTGAACTGATTTGTCTTGTTCCATTCGCTCTGACCATGTCGGAGCAGTACCAGTTTGTAAGTCATATGCCCTAGTCTAGCGACCCGTCGAGTCAAATGCACGTGCATTGCCATATCTGCCCGATTGGCGGGATAATCTGCGAACGCGACGATCTCAGCGCATTCAGATGGACATGGTGAGACCGACGAACACCAGCGCGACGGCGAGCGCGATCCACGACAGATTCCGCATGGCGCTACGGTATTCCCGCTTGGCCACATTGAATTCGACGACCACGGTGAGCAGTATGAGCGCGATTTCGCCGAGCACTGCGCAGTAACCGCCGAGCACGCTCAGATTGGGCAGATCGGAATCCATATGGATCCACATCACGCTCCACGGAATCACCATGGCGAGCATGACGAGGGCGATGAGCACGCACAGGCACACCGTGAATGCGCGCGCGCCGATGCGTACGGCGAGCGTGCGTTTGCCGCTCTCACGATCCGTGTTCACGTCGCGCAGATTATTCACCGCCATCACGGCCGCCGAGACCGCGCCGATGACGACCGCACCATACACGCCGTTCCCGTTGACCTGACCGCACAGCACGAACTGCGTGCCAAGCGCGGCGACCGGGCCGAAGAACACGAAGGCGGCCAGCTCGCCGAATCCGAAGTATCCGTATGGATGAGAGCCACCCACATAGAACCATGCGGCTGTCACGCACAACGCCCCCACGAAGACGAGCCACCAGTAGCCGGTGATCACGATCACCGCGAGCCCGCACACGCAGGCGAGCACAGCATTCACGATGGCCGCCATGAGCACCGCGCGCGGAGTGACGCCGCCGGCCACCAGCCGCGTCGGCCCGTTCAGCTCGCGCGCCTGCCGCTCCTCTTCCGCGGTCGCACCGTTCTCAAGGAACTGAAAATCAGATTCCACCGTGTATTGCCGTACCGCCGCCGTACGGTGGGCATCGGTGCCGCGCACGCCGTCTGAGTAGTCGTTGGCGAAATTGACGGCGATCTGCAGGAAGAGTGCGACGAGCAGGCAAAGCAGACCGAGCGTGATGATTCTGCCAGTGCCCGCATCGCATGCCGAGCTGGCGGTGAGGATGCCGCAGGCCGGCAAGCCGTCCGCACCGCGCATGCCAATCACCCGGCACGCCGCGCTGACGCCGATGAGCACGGGCGCGATGCCGAGCATGAGCGTGGGGATGCGCATGCCGGAAACGTAATCGTGAAATTGCATAGTTTGAATATATGCCCGAATACTCGAACGCGCGAGCGCACCGCATAATGGGTGAGCTCGCGCGCGAGTTCGAGCACAGGGCGACAGATCAGGCCTTCGAGGACTCGTTCGACATGGAGTCCGCGGCAGTCTGCTGGTCGAGCACGTTCTGGGCGACCTGCTTGGCATGGGCATCGGCCTGTGCATTGCGGGCGATGCGTTGCGCCTTGGTCTCGCCCTTGGCACGGGAGTCGGAGAGCAGATCCGGCGTGTGATGTAGCGCCTTCGTCCACACGTAGTAGAAGATGATGCCGAGCACGAGCCACACGGTGCCCACAATGAGCACCTCGCCGCCGAGCGAGCAGAAGATGACGCCGGTGACGATTGCGCCGATGAGCGGGAAGATGATCGTACGCCAGAACTTGCCATGTTCGAGGATTTTCGCCTTGATGCCCAGGCCCCAGATGACGGCGATGTTGAGCATGAAGTACGTGGAGAGCGCGCCGTAGTTGGAGATCTTCGCGCCGGTGGTCATACCGATGGGCAGCACAATGAAGATGAGCGCCAGCGTGAGGACGGCGACGAAGCCGGTGGCGACGGTGGCCACGCGGGTCTTCGGGCTGATCTTGGCGAAGACCGACGGCAATGCGTCGTCCTTGGCCATCACGCGCAGCAGCGAGGCGCCGGCGGTCATGCCCGACAGCGAGGTGAAAATGCCGAGCGCGAGCGCATTGGCCACGGCGCACAGTACGCCAAGCCACTTTCCGGCAAGGCCGGCCACCAAGTAGAAACCGTTGTTCGGATTGGCCGCCATGAGCTTGCCGCTCGGATCCATGCACATCGTCAGCAGGCTCATCGCCATGTAGAGCGCGCCCAGAATGAGCACGATCACGATCATCGCGCGCGACGGGCCATGCTTGGGGTCGAGGCTCTGATCGTCGAGCGTGACCACGGAGCCGAAGCCGACGAACGACAGCGCGCACAGCGAGACGGCGCTCATCACAGCGCCCATCTCGAAGTGGCCCGGATTGTAGAAGCCTTCGAAGGAGAAGTGGGCCACGCTGGGGTTCTTCGCCACATAGATAACGCCGAAGATGAAGAACAGCAGCAGCACGATGAGCTCGGCCACCAAGGCGAGCTTGTCCACCATGACGGTGGCGCCGGCGCCACGCATCGCGATGACCGTGATGATGGCGAGGAAGATGAGGCACCATGCCCACACTGGAACGGCCGGCACGTATTCATGAATTGCCAGGCCGGCCATGATGAGCATGACGGCCGGCGTGATCAAGTACTGCAACAGCATGAGCCAACCGACCACGAATCCCACCGGGCCATTGATCTCATCGGAAGCGTAGACGAAGATGCTGCCGCTCGACGGGTAGCGGGGCACCATGAGGTCGAACGAGAACGCGGTGAACAGCATCGCGACCATGGCGATCACGTATGCGAGGGCCGGCATGCCGTGCGACGTGTTCGCAACCGATGCGAGAATGGAAAACGGGGCAATTGGCACCATGAAGATCATGCCGAACACCACGAGGTCGAATACCGAGAGTGTGCGCTTGACGGTGACCGGACCGCCCGCACCCGTATTGTTTGGAGCTGGGGTTCCCTGTGACTTCGTTGCAGCGGTCATGTGAGGCTCCTTCCCTTCCTGGAAAATCTCTTCCGTACTATTTCAATTTTCGACTATAGTTCTGTCGTCCTGCGTTGGAACGGCACTGTGCGGTACGCAAAAATCCCGAAGGGATTGCCCTCCTCTTCAATGGGAGGCGGGCAATCCCCTCGAATCAGACCCTTAGATCAACTACTGCGGTTCCTTGGCGTCGGACGCGCCGGACAAATCAGTCCTTGTCTTCATGTCGCTTGTCGTAGAAGGCGGCAAGTTCGGGGCCGGTCGCAGCCAGAGCCACCTCGTCGCAGTACAGCATGTGGCCGTTGGAGTGCAGATGGTACTCGATGCGATCCTTGAGCGCCTGCGGCAGGAACAGCTTGTTGATGTCGTGGCGCACGTTCCAGTACGGCGTCGCTGCGTCGTGGATGCCGCCGAGCACGCAGATGCGGCTCGTCGGGTTGCGACGCAGCGCGGTGGCAAGGTCGTAGGCCACATTCGGAACCTGCGGGGAACCCATGGTGCCTGGAGCCTGATGCGTCCAGTTCCAGCTCGAGTTGACCTTGAGCGAGAGGCCCTCGTAGTTCTCGTAGCCCTTGAAGCCCATGTCGCCGAGCATCTTCATGTACACGTCGAGGTAGGCGGCGTTGATTGCGTCGTACGACGGATCCTCGCCGGCGAAGAACTCGTTGTCGCCCTGCACGTCCTGGTATCCGTACGTGGTGAAGCGGGTGTCGTAACGGCCGGTGGTCTCGCCCTCGGCCTTGAGCAGGTTCTTGCGGAACGTGTCGAGTTCGATGCGCAGGCCCTTCTCCTCGATAAAGTCAGCAGGCAGACCGATGAACTCGCTCATCTCGCCGGCGATCTTCTTCATCTCGTCCGCCGGCAATGCATCGGCGAGCGTCAGGGCACGGGCAAGCGTGTTGTTCGCATAGTCGAACGCCTTGTCGTACCACTCATACTGGTCGACGCCCACCCCGGCCTTCTTGAAGTAGTTGGCGGTGGCGGCGTACACGGGGAACATGCCCATGTAGTAGTCGTCCTCACCGGAGAGCGTGGGCTCGTAGTCGAGAATGGTGGACTGTTCGGTGATGCCTGCGACGCCGACGCCATGCTCGCCGAGCATGCGGTAGACGACGGCGTTGCGCATGGTGCCGTAGGATTCGCCGTACAGGTAGTGCGGGCTGTTCATGCGGTCGTACTTGGTGAGCCATGCGATGATGCCGCGCGTGAAGGCATCGCCGTCACCGTCGACACCCCACACCTTCTTGGCGTCGTAGTTCGGATCCACATGCGAGTAGCCAGTGCCGAACGCATCGATGAACACGAGATCCGAGCTCGGCAGCAGCGAATACGGGTTGTCTTCGACCTCACCGACGCCCTTCAGGTGCGCCATGCCATCGGTCTTGACGCGCTTGGCGCCCATGCCACCGATGTTGACCATGTACGAGGCGCCACCGGGGCCGCCGTTCCAGCAGAACGTCACCGGACGATCCGACTTGTCTTCCTGATCGGAAACCTGGGAGAACATGAACATGTGGCCGATGAGCTGGCCGTCGTTGGCGCGCACCGGAATCATTTCCGCGGTGGCGGTGTAGTTGATCTTCGTGCCGTCGGCGCCGGTCCACGTGTACTGCTTCGTGGCCGTCTGCGGCAGCGGCTCGAGCGGCTTCTTCTGCTCGCCGTTGCCGGCTTCGTTCTTGATTGCTTCTGTATTGTCTGCCATGGAATACTCCTTAGTTTGTATAGTGCATGGGAGGAATGCCCCGCGCACCGAAGAATTTGGCGCATGCGCGGCCCCGTGAATGTCACGAGGCCGCCTGCGCATTAGGAACGCCTGAGCTCAGTGCTTGGGCTGCGACGGATCGTCCTCAGGCTTGGTCGGGTCGACGGCCTGATCCGCGTTGATGGAGTCGATGGATTTGACTGCGGCCTGTGCCTCATGCGCCTCGGCCTCGTCCACCTGAACGTGGTGGGCGTCCTGCGACAACGTCGCATCGTCCTTCGCCTCATCGGTAAGGGCCACGGCCTCGTTGTGGTACTCATGGGCATCTTGGCTGGCAATCTTGGCCTCGGCCTCGGCACGGCGAGCATCGGCCGCCGCATCGGTGGGCACTGGAGCCGCTGAGACATCGGCAGCGGTGGGCTGAGGAATCATATCGCCCGATTCGTTCGTATGCACGGGTTCAGGTTCGTACGACACCGTCTTGACGCCCACGGTGGGGTCTCCCACCAAGGCGACCTTGGCCGGCTCGGACGGTTCGGTGATGCCCTGCTTCTTGAGCAGCGCAGCCGCCACCTCACCCTGCTTCGGATCCTTGCCCGTGGGCAGCTCCTTCATCATCTCATCCTTGTCGTAGTGCTTCTTGATCGGCAGGCCCATTGGGTTCTGACCTTCGGAAAGCAATGCGGTAGGAATGTTCGACAGCGCCTTGGAAGGCTTCTTCAACCCTTCGATCTGCCAGGTGAACGGGGCGAACTGGTTGGTGGGATCAGCCCAATCGTGCTTGCGGGAGGCACGGTAGATGAGCACGCATGCAATGAACACGAATGCGAGCAATCCAATGATGATCAGATCATAAGTGGCACCGGAGCCGACCTCGGCGGCAAGCTGTGCCGGCGGGTAGAACGCCAGCACGATGCCGAACACGGAGGCAAGGATGCCAATGCCGGCCACAAGCCACGCACCGAACATGCCGCCTGGCACCTTGAAGCCACGCGGACGGTTCGGCTGCTGGTAACGCAGGCGCAGGAACGCGACGAACATGAGCACGTAGTAGGTGAGGTACAGGATCGTGATCGCCTGCGTGATGAGGGCGACGAAGCCTTCGACGTTCGGCAGCAGGAACACGATGAACGCGATGATCGTCATGAGCGCCATCTGCATGTACATCAGGCGGCTCGGCATGCCGTGCTTGTTGTTGTTCTGCAGGAACTTCGGCAGGAAGCCCGAACGTCCGGCCTGGCCGAGCATGTAGGACGGGCCGGCGAGGTTCGTGATGAGCGCAGCGAAGCTGTTGAGCATGCCGAGCCAGCAGAATACCAAGTAGAGGTCAGGGAAGCCGATCGTCGCACCGAGTGCGCGGTAGGTGGCGAACAGCGTGTACAGCAGGTTGATCTGCTTGTTCGGAATCACCATGGCGATGATCAGCGTGCCGACGATGAAGATGAGCAGCGCGAGGATCATCGAGACGAAGATGGCCAGCGGGAACTGCTTGTTCGGCTTCTTCAGGTCCTTGATGTGCGCGGCGTTCATATCGATGCCCGCGAAGGAGAAGAACACGCCGGCGGCCAACGCGAGGGTCGACATGCCCTCCCACTTCGGCACCAATGCGCTCGGTGCCATGTCGATGGCGGGCGTGTGGCCCTGGCATAGCCAGACAACGGCCAGGATGGTCATGACGCCCAGCGGCAGGAAGGTGCCGAGAATGACGCCGTACTGCGCGATCTTGCTGAAGGTCTTCACGCCCTTCGTGGCGAGGAAGCAGCAGAACCAGTAGTAGGCGAGCCAGCCGATCATGATCGGCAGCGTCACCTTCCACGTATGCGAGTTCTTGGCGAAGTCGACGGCCCAGTCGTACTTCGTGGTGAAGAAGCCGATCGTGGCCGACATCGACGGAATGCCGGAGCCGAAGGTGAACGTGGTCTGGAACCACAGAATCAACAGGCAGGAGACCGCGGGGAACACGCCGATGCCTTCGCCGACCCAGCGGAAGATGCCGCCGCGCTGGCTCCAGCCGGATGCGAGTTCGGCCGCCACAAGACCCGTCGGCAGGAAGAACAGCAGTCCGCCGAGCAGGAAGAAGGTAACTGAGGAGAGGCCGTAGAACGACTGCTGCACGTCGTTGGCGAGACCTGCGATCACCGTGACGTTCATCATGATCAACGCGATCGTCGTGAGGTTGCCGGTGCTTCCCTTGGCGCCCTTGACTATGGCGCCGGATTTGGATTTCGTTTTATCACTCATGTTTTCCTGGCTTACGTCCATGCGCACAGGAGCCGCCCGGGATTGGCCGAGCGGCATCTGCAACGCTATCGATTACGGACGGGGCCCCTTCGGGTCTCGCGTATCACGGCTCCGGGTTGAAGGTGTTCCAATACGGAAGCACTTCAGGCTCGGTCTCCAGCGCCTTCTGGTACTCCTCGGGCAGGTACTCCTTGCGCACCGCCACCTCGTACATGTACTGGTCGAACCACGAATCATCCATGATGAAGTAGCCCTGGTGACCGACCGGCTTGCCATGCGCGGTGGTGCCCCACGAGTTCTCCACCTTCCAGCGGATCGGCTTGCCGTCGGCGTCGAGGTCGACGCCGGCCATGGTCATCGCATGCGTCGGCAAGCTCTGGTTGTACTGGAAGCGTTCGCCCTTGTCCATGTCGAACTTGATGCCGAACATCTTCTGCACGTCGTAGAGGTTGAGCGAGAGAATGCCCTTGACGAAGTCGGAGTCCTGCAGCACATCGCAGCCGAACCACACCGGTTCGCCGGCCTTGAGCTGCTTGATCGTCGCTTCCTTCATCACGTCGATCGGCACGTTCACATAGTGCAGCTTGCGCTTGGAGCCCAGCACCTCACCGGTCATGTCGATCGTGTACATCTTGCCGTATTCCATGCCTTCCACAGGCAGGTTCATCACGCCTACGTAATCTTCGAGCTTGACATCGCCGAGGTACTTCTTGTAGAACTCGAGCGGGGTCAGACCACGGTCGGCGTGGTACTTCTTGTCGGTGTCACGGTATTCGAAGTCCACGGTCTTCGGCGGTTCGCCGAAGCTCACACACAGGATGCGGTAGATCTCGGAGAGCATGGCACGACGTGCGTCGTCTACTTCCTTCTCCGACTTGCCTTCGCGCACGAGCTTGCGCAGCTTGAACGCGTCCTCACGCAGCACGCGGTTGAGCACGGCGTTGAATTCCGACGTGTTCTTGGTCACCGCGGTGTCGGGCATGGCCTCCAGCGGCACCACGCCGTACTTCTCGATGAGCGCGCAGATCGGGTCGAAGTCGCCGCCGTCCTGCTGCGGGGTGGCGAGCAGGAAGTCGACACGGCGGTCGTTGAGATCGGAGCCTGCGTACTTGATGATGTTCTCCATGAAGAAGTTCGACTTCTCTAGCTTGTCATAGAAGAAGTTGTAGTTCTGCGAGAGCTGGAAGCTGCCCTTCGGCAACTTGAGGCTCTTCTCCATGTGGAAACGCAGGAAGTTGAGCGCCGAGAACATCCAGCAGCGGCCGGACTGGCGTTGGTTCGCCACGGCCTCGCTGTCGACGTCCACCGAGAACACGAAGTTGTTCTCGGTCACGACCACATGCTCACGCTCGCTGGACGCATGGATGCCGTTGTTCTTGACCGCTTGCTCCGCGATCTGCTGGGCGGCGTCCTTCTTGTATGCCTCCGCCATTTGCGACAGGTCTTGCTTTGTCAATTCCATAGTATATTGACCTTCATTGTTGGTTGTTGTCATGCCATCCGGTTCGCACGGGTTGCTGGCGGGCAACGCCATGCATGGCACATGCGGTGCGACGGGGCATCTGCACGAATCGGGTGTACGTGTGTATTGCATATGCACCATACCGGTGCATGGACCATGCGCCGGGGAGCGCGCGGATATGCGCGGACCCGGGGCAATGCTGGTGCGCGATCAGTCGAACAACGTCCAGGGCTGGCTGGGGCGGTCGTACAGATACCCCTTCTGCCAGCTCCATTGCGGGTGCTGCCTCATGAATTCGTCGGCGTCGAACGGCTCGCCATCGGCGCGGCCGAAGATGCCCCACATGTGCAGGGCCTTGATGTCGTCGCCGTTGGCGCACTTGCCGTCGCAGGAACCGCCCGGGAAGAACGGCACGTTCCACACACCGTGCGGATCGTCCGCATAGTACTGGGGGTCAACGTCGTAGTGTGCGCAGATGTTGCGCGAGCTTGCGTTGACATAACCCAGATATGGGTCGAACTTGTCGGCAAGGATTCGTTTGGCCACATCGTCGTCGATGGTGCCGTGCAGCTGCGGCAGCAGCTGTTCGAAGCGTGCGCGGCGGGCGCCGGTCTGCTGGCGGGTGTCGTTGTAGCCGTTGTCGACGCATTCGAGGTTGCGAATGCGCGGATTGTGGCAGGCGTTGCACCCATAGAACGAGCCGTCCTTCGTGCGCAGCAGCTCCTGGTGCTTGAGGCCCTGCTCGTAGCGGGCGATCTCGTTCGTGTTGGCGTCGGCGAGCAGCCAGATGTTGGCGTAGCCGCCGTTGTTGCCCTCGTTGACGATCGTGACCCATTCGTCGATGCTGTTCGCGTACTGGGTCGCCTTGCGGGCGCGGACGAATTCGGGGATGCCGTCCACGTCGTAGCCGACGAATCCGGCGATCGTCGTCTCGGTGATGGCCAGACCGGCCGAAGTCACATAGAAGTCGGTCATCGAATCGATGTAGCCGGGCACCGTCTGCATCTTGAAGCTGTTGCCGTGGGCGGGCTTCACGCTCTCGCACACGTTGAAGTACTGACCGCTCCAGAAGTCGTCGAAGCTCTCGTGGGCTATGACCGGCTTGCCGTCCTTCGTGGCACTGCCGGTGGCCACGAAGCCCGAGCAGTGCGATCCCTTGGGGCCGTCCGGCGGGTTGTTCGAATACTCGGCGGCGACCTGCGGCCACCAGTACCCGGTGAGTTCCATCCAGTCGTTCCAGCCGATGACGTCGTCCAGGCTGGTCTCGAAGCCGCCGGCGGTGAAGCCGTCGGCCATGCCCTGCATCTCCTCGATGTATTCCTGTGGAATCTTGTCCTTGTGCAGTTTGACCGCCTGATCGACGAAGAACGAGTAATCCATGCCAAGCGTCTCGAGCGTCATATGCGTGTAGACGCGAATGGCGTCCTTAAACTCGTCGGTGAGCAGGTAGCCGTGCTCGAAGCCGATCTCGTACGGGCTTCCCTCAACGGTCAGGTACTGCCATCCGTTGATCCTCGTGAGCGTGGCCTTGTCCACGATCTGTTGCTGTTCGCTGGTCAATGCCATTGCATCCCCTTTGTTGGAACTAAGCAACAGCATAGGGAGCCGGAGACGCGGCCTCATTTTGTTTACCCTTGAGGCAGATAGCCCTTGAGCGGAATATTAAAAGGCAAAAACAGCATATTTTCCGAACTCTATTTTCTTAAAACCCACGCCACCGCCCTCTGCCCCATGCGCCCTGAGCACCAGATGATATGTGGCACAGGCATCTGTGCCCGCCGACACGTATTCCACATCACGGCATACCATGTCCGCACAGAGCCAACGAAGGGCACCGCCGAAGCCACGACCTCACGACACAGTATTTCTTATTAGACAGTTTGTATTGAACTGCACACCAATTCATTGCCGCCTCATGCGTTTGCCACACTTGCCTTTCCCACAATCTGCACCACTTGGTTCATGTCGGTGGCCGGCGCCCCGAACGGCCAGAATGCGCCGAATCGCGAAATCCGACCATCGAACAACGTCGTTCGCTGGTCAAACTGCGCAGGAGGTCACGAGGAGGCCGACAGATTCAATACGACGCCGCCATTTGGCATCCGATATCCCCTCCCAACGGCCAGATGAGTTGCGGATGCGGACAATGGCCGATGAAACACGTTCCCCAATGGCCAGATTGCGGCGATATGCGCCGAATGACCGCTGGAGTGGCAGGAAATACGATGGGCGGAAATATAGGCGGAGAATATAAATAGACCCCTCCAGGTGATTTACCTGAAGGGGCCTCGAAATGTCCTGTGCGATGCCCGATGACACCGTACAGGAGGATTACTGCGCGTCCTGTGAATCCGGATCTTGCGATGCGGGAGGAATGGTGGGTTGAGCCGGCGCGGCAGGCGCTGCCGGTGCAGCGGGTGCCGCCGGAGTTGCAGAGGCGTCCGGCGCAGCATTGAATGGCTCATGGGCCACTGCCGGCGGAACCGGTGCAGCCGCATTCGGGGCCGGTGCCACAGGCGTGCCTTGTTGTACGCCCGCATCGGCGGGCGGATTCTCGACACCGAACTGCCACTGGCTATTGTCGACATTGCTCGGATCACTCTGGGCGGGAACGCCGAACTGCCAGCCGTTGTCCTGGTACGAAGCGTCGTATGCCGGATTCTGCACAGGCATCGCCGGCGCACCATTCTGGGCGTTCTTGGCACGCTGTTTGTTGTAGAACGCGAAGATGGTGCCGATGAGCATGACGATGATCGCAATGATGAGCAGCCACATGCCGGCGCCATAGCTCAATTGGAGGAGCGTGCCGTACCCTGACTGGGAGATCTTGCTGCCGGCGGCGGCGATCTCGTAGATGACGAGCAGCGTGTAGATGATCGTGACGGTCAGTGCCGCGATCTCCTGCCGCAACACGGCGAGCACGGCGATCACGACGGCGCCGATGAGCAGGATCCACCCATCGCCATGTGGCATGAGCGACACAGACATAGAGACACCGAAGGCACTGATGCTTGCAAACGGCAGGAACACGCCGATGATCGCAAGGAGCGCGCCGACGACGGTCACCAGATTGCCGTAGGCCACCTCATGGTTGCCGATCTTCAGATGCTGCTTGCCGAGCGCGTCCGCGAACTTGTTCACCGATTCCTTCATATCCACTGTGGTCGTGCCAGCCGGCGCACCCTGCGGGGTGTTCTGTGCGAATTGGGGTGCGTCGTGCGGCGTCTGCGACACGGATTGCGGCTGTTGTGGTGCCGACTGTGCGTTGGCATACGCAGGCTGCTGCCCTTGGGGGGACGGCGAGCCCTGTGCCGGCTGCGGGGCCGGCGTCGGCTGGGCATACGGCGGCAGGTCGTTCGACGGCTGCGCGCCATTGTTCTCGTTTGGATTCATATTCGGTCCTTACATGTTCCGACTGCGATGGCAGTCATTTCAACATGAGGCCCATCATACCCGAAGAGATTACGACGGCATGGAAAAGGCCGCCTTATAATCTGTGGAGATAATTTCCAGAGTACAGGCGGCCTTCAGCGAATGCACGGCTCAGTTGTTGAGCGGCTTGACCAGCGGGAACGTGATCGTCTCGCGGATCGTGGCGCCGGTGAGCGCGATGAGCAGACGGTCGATGCCCATGCCCATGCCACCTGCCGGCGGCATGCCGACGCCGAGCGCCTCGAGGAAGTCCTCATCGATGTCGCAGGCCTCCTCGTCACCGGCGAGAGCATCCTTGGCCTGTGCCACGAAGCGCTCACGCTGCACGATCGGGTCGTTGAGCTCGGAGTAGCCGGTCGCGAGCTCGAAGCCGCGCACGTAGAGGTCCCACTTCTCCACCACGCCGGGCTTGCTGCGGTGCGCCTTGACAAGCGGCGAGGTCTCCACCGGGAAGTCGCGCACGAAGGTCGGCTCGTACAGCTTGTCTTCGTAGAAGTGCTCCCACAGGTGTTCGACGAGCTTGCCGTGGTTCTCCACCTCGTCGCGCTCCACGCCCAGACGGTCGGCGATCGCACCGAGCTCCTCAACGCTGGTCTCCGGCGTGATCTGCTGGCCGAGCGCCTCCGACAGCGAGTCGTACATGCTCATCGTCTTCCATTCGCCGCCGAAGTCGTACTCGGTGCCGTCGAGCAGCGTCACCTTGGTGGAGCCGAACACGTCGATGGCGGTCTTCTGGATCAGCTCCTTGACGAGCTTGGCGATCGTGTCGTAGTTGCCGTAGGCCTCATAAGCCTCGACCATCGTGAATTCCGGCGCGTGCGTGGCGTCCACGCCCTCGTTGCGGAAGTCGCGGTTGATCTCGAACACCTTCTCGATGCCACCCACGAGGCAGCGCTTGAGGAAGAGCTCGGGCGCGATGCGCAGGTAGAGATCAAGGTCGAAGGCGTTCATATGCGTGGTGAACGGACGAGCCGCGGCACCACCGTGAATGGTCTGCAGCATCGGAGTCTCCACCTCGAGGAATCCGTGTTCGTCGAAGGTGCGGCGCAGCGAGGCGACCGCACGGGAACGATTGCGCACCATGTTGCGAATCTTCTCGTCGGCGATCATGCCGATGTACGGCTTGCGCGTGCGGGTGTCTTCGTTGAGTTCCTTATGCAGCGTCGGCAGCGGCTGCAGCGCCTTGGCGGCGATGGCCCACTCATCGGCGAAGATCGACAGCTCGCCGGTCTTCGATGCGATCACACGACCTTTGACGAACAGGTGGTCGCCCAGATCCACCAGCTGCTTGAACTGCTTGAGCGAATCCGCGCCGATCTGCTTCTTCGAGAGCATGGCCTGGATCGTCGTGCCATCGCCGGCGGCGAGCTGCACGAAGCACAGTCCGCCCGCATTGCGAATGAACAGCACGCGGCCCGCCACGCCGACGATGTCGTCGGTCTCGGCGCCCGCTTCGAGCTTGCCGTCATACTTGACACGCACGGCGTCGATGGTCGTGGTGACGTCGAGATTCACCGGGTACGGATTGATACCGTCCTTGATCATCATCGCACGCTTGGCCACACGGGTCTGCACCTGCTCCGGGTGCGCGAGCGGTCCGAATTCCTTGTTCGACGGATCCACGGCCTCGTCGAGCGAGGCGCCCTCCTGCACGCGCTTGAAAATCGCCTCGTCCTGGTTGAGCAGCATTTCCGCGCGTTCCACGGTGCTCATCTCGGGGGCGGCCACTACCTCTTCTTCCACAGTGATGTCTGCAGATTCATTCGCTTCAGTCATAGCGCAACAGTCTAATAAAGACTCGCTACACTCCCCCGCCCGGCCTCCCTGAGCGAACGCGCGCATGCCACGACATACGGAAGCTTCCGTGAAACAGACTGCGAAAGTACCGAAAACAGTGCGCTTCTCGGAAGCTTCCGCGTAATCGATCATATGCAACACGCCGACGAATTGCCATAGTCGACCAAACGTCGTACAGTAACGTTCTGTTGCGCAAAAGCAACATCGGGCTGTGGCGCAGCTTGGTAGCGCGCTTCGTTCGGGACGAAGAGGCCGCGAGTTCAAATCTCGCCAGCCCGACGCGAAAGGGGTTGTCTCCGTATGGAGGCAACCCCTTATTCCATTTCCCGTATGTCCAGCCTGAGCTCAGTAGGCGCGGCGTATCGCCTGCTCCAGATCGGCGATGAGGTCGGCCGTGTCCTCCAATCCGATTGACAGGCGGATCAGATTGTCGTCCACGCCGCTCATCCGGCGGAACTCCGGCGAGACCTCGCGGTGTGTGATGCGCGCGGGATCGACGATGAGCGAGCGCGCATCGCCTATGTTCGGCACATAGGTGAACACGTGGGTGCCATCGAGAATCCGCGCGACCTGCTCACGGCCGCCATCCACTTCGAATTCGTGGTCGAATGCACGACGACGTCGGCCCCCAGTTCGATCGGCCGGAACAGGTAGGGCGTGGGTACCGTGTTGTCGATGATGAGCGGGATGCCATGCCGATGCGCGACGCTGGCGAGCGCGGCGACATCGGCGACCTCGGTGGACGGGTTCGCGACGGACCCGGCGAAGATCGCGCGCGTGTCCGGCCCGATCAGCGACTCCACCAAGGCAAGGTCGTTGATGTCATCCACAAAATCGGTCTCGATGCCGAATTCGGGGAACAGGCTGTCCATCGCATCGACGGAGGCGCCGTACAGATTCCGCGCGGCGATGATGCGACCTCCGCCTTCCGCCGCGCACAGCAACGCCGCGGAGACCGCCGTCATGCCGGAGGCGAAGGCCACGGCGGAACGGCCGCCCTCCAATGCGGCGATGCGTCGTTCGAGCACGTCGAGTGTCGGATTGGCCATACGGGAGTATGAGAAGCCCTCTGCGGCACCTGCCGAGAGCGCGTCGCCGTGTGCCGCGGACTGCATGTCGAAGGCGGCGGAAAGGTAGATCGGTGGCACTGCGGCATCGCCGTTGGTACAGTCCGCGGAATCATAGCCGGCGTGGATGGCCAGCGTGGAGAAATGGGCCATGGTAAGCCAGTCTGTCAGTGGCGCAGTCATATGCGCGAGGGAACGGTTAACGGAAGAGCGACGCGAGCTCGAGCGATTGCGGCGCCTGCGCGTGGCCGGTGGCGATGGCGAGCGCCTGGTCGAGGTCTTCGATCAGATCGCGTACGTCCTCGATGCCCACGGCCAGCCGGATCAGCTCGTCGGTGACGCCCACTTTGAGCCGTTCGCTGCGCGGCAGTTCGAAATGGGTCATGCGCGCGGGGTATTCGGCCAGGCTTTCCACGGCGCCAAGCGAGACGGCCAAACGGAATGTCTGCAGATTGTTCAGCACATCCGCCGGATTCACCCCTTCACGCACCTCGAAGCTGAGCACGCCGCCGGCGCCCCGCAGTCCCTTCGATGCCACCGCCTCGCCGTGCAGGCCCGGATAATGCACGCGCGCAACGGCGGCGTGCTCATCGAGATGGCGCGCAACGGCGAGCGCATTCTCCTGCTGGCGTTCGAGGCGCAGTGCGAGCGTCTGGATCCCACGGCGCACCGCATCGCATTCCGCGGGGGCGAGCACGCCGCCGAGTCTGTTCTGCGAGTAGTACACGCGGGCTGCGAGAATGTCGTTGGCCACCGCCACGAGACCGGCGACGACGTCTGAATGGCCGGCGAGGTATTTCGTGGCGGAATGAATCACGATGTCGGCGCCCAGATCGAGCGGCTGCTGCAGGTATGGCGTGACGAAGGTGTTGTCGACGATCACGATGGCGCCGTACTTGTGCGCGATCTCGGCGATGGCGTGCACGTCGTTGACCTGCAGCAACGGGTTCGTGAGCGTCTCGAAATAGACCGCCTTCGCCGGGGCCTGCTCGCCGTGTCCGCCGATCGCATGCTCCAGCTCGCGCAGGTCCTGTGTGTCCACCGGGTAGCTGACGAGCCCCCAACGGTTGAAATGCTCGTTGAACAGCGAGTAGGTGCCGCCGTAGATGTTCGAGCCGACCACAATGCGCTCGCCCGGTGCGAAGATCGACAGCACTGCATGGATCGCCGCGAGCCCTGAGGCGAAGGCGAAACCGCGCACACCGTGTTCGAGCTGGGCGATCTGCCGTTCCAGGAAATCGCGCGTGGGATTGCCGCTGCGCGCATAGTCCCAGCGTGGCATAGACCCGACCGATTCGAAGGCATAGGTGGACGAATTGTAGATGGGCGGGTTCACCGCGCCGGTAGCGTTGTCCGTCACCGGTACGCCGTGGACGAGTTTGGTGTTCAGCTGGGTCATGGCACCTCCTGTACAGCATGGATTGTCTGTGTGCTATTGGTCTGGGTCGTGCCCGCATCCGTCGTTGTCAGGCACGGGCGCCACTGTATCGCCGTTCAGACGCACGAATGCCGGCGTGGTTATACGCGCAGGTTATAGGAGTCTGCAAATACGCGGGATCGCAACGAAAAACCCGCTATAGAGCGCATCTACAGCGGGTTTCAAGTGAAGATGCTAGGAGATTGAGAATATGATCTTACGCTTGGGCTCCTTTCTGGTGGGTGTGTGGGAACGTCTGTGGCATCCGGCTGTCACGCACCGCGATTCTTGTTGCGCCAGTGGCTGGAGACGCCCATCACGATGGCGATGAGCGAGAGCAGAATGCCGAGGCCGGCGAACAGGTAACCGGTGATCCGGTTGAACTCGACGAACGAGAACATCGACGAGTTCATGAGCAGACCGACCGTGACCGTGAGCGCGCCGAACAGCAGCACGACCACGCCGAACACGATGGTGCCCGCGCTCGCCCCCTTCGGCCGTTCCGGCTCCGGTTTGCACTGCGGAGGCGCCTGGTAGAGCGGGATGTTCCGCGGTGCGCCCTCTCCGGTGCTCGCCTGATGTGAGGCATCGGTCGTCTGCATCGGGATCGTCAGGTCATCGCCGACGGGCTCCCCACCGGGTTCGGCACTGCTGGCATTGGCTCCGCCGTCATCGCTTCCGCCGTCGTTGCCGAGGCCCGAGTCCGCGTCGGTGTCCCCGGCAAATTGCGCGTACAGGGGTGCGTTCATATCGACAGGTGCGGTGGCATCCGCAGCAGGCATCTGCGTGGTGCTTGTGAGGTCGACTCGCTCGTCGATCCCCACGGTCTCGTCAAGCGGCCCTTCGGCGGCAAACACCTCGGTGGCCTCGTCGTCGTACGGCGTCTGTGCGTCGTTGGAATCAGATTGCTTCTTCATGTCAGGCTCCTTTCAATCAGTGTTTCTTCGCGGCGTCGGCGATATCGCCGCCGTAGGAGACCGTCACCGAGGCGTTGCGCAGCAGGCGGGGTGAGATGTTGAGTTCGGTGTGCGCCACGCTTTTCGCATTGTCGGTGAGGCACGGCCAGTAATAGCCGTTCTCGGCGAGCTGCTTGACGCGCGGGTCGGTGTTCTTCGTGACGGCGTGGTTCATGTCGTCGTCAACCCCGACGTTCTCGCACAACTCGTTCATGTCGCCAGTCATGCTGTACCACGAGCTGATGCCGTTGCCGTCGGGGTGGGCACCGGAGATTTGGAAGCCCGAGCGGCCGGCCTGAATGTCCCAGCCGTTGCCTCGATCGCCTTCGCTGCACACACCGGTGGCCAGCAGGCCCCCCTGGGCGTCAATCGAATTCCACGTGCTCATCATGCCCGACGATACGTTGAAACCCCATGAACACCCGTAGGGAATCTTGACCATCACCTTGGCATCGGTGACCGTCATCGGAATCGTCTCGACTGGGCAGTACGTGGTCCTGGTCTGCCCGTCGTTGAGACGAACCTGCTTCGCCTTGTTGTGCCCGGTATACTTCGTCAGGTCGATGGTGAGCGTGGATTTCGCGTAGCCTTCGCCCTGCACGGCGATGCCCTTGCGCAATGTCTCCATGCTCGCCTTCGACGAGTCGATCACCAGCGTCTTGCCCACGTTGACGTGCTTGTAATCCTTGGCCAAGTAAGGGCTCAGCGAGTTCGCGGCCCCCACCGCACCGCCGAAGCACATGGCGATCACGGCGAGGAACATGAGCGTCCATGCGAAGGGGTGCAGGCCACCGGTGCGCCTGCCGGCACACCCCAAGGCGACGATGATGAGACCGAGCACAAGGCATGCGCCGCCGATGAACAGCACCGCGCCGCGGGACGCCCCAAACAATGTGCTGAACGAGCCGTTGCCGGCGGAACCGCAGATCAGGGACACCACCGCCATACCCGCAATGAGGAGCCCGAGGAACAGCAGCACCACCGCCGGCCCTGCAGGCTTACGGCGTGCCTTCGTTGCGCCCCGGTATTCATAGGTGTAGTCCTTGGGCTCGTAGTGGTAGGTATAGTGATATGCGCTCTGGCTTGCGGACTGCGGTTGCGCTGGCCGGAACGCTTGCGCCGATGCACTGCCAGCGGCGACTGGTGGCATATTGACGGTTGGAGTACCTGCGTCAGCGGACTGCTGCGCCGGCGACTGCGACTCTGGCTGGGTCACATTCGGACGTTCCCCACGAAAGGGCTGCGCGGGCTGCGCATATTGCGTGTATCCGCTGTTCTGCGGGGCGGCCGCCGGCATGCCATACCGTGCGGCATTCGGATAGGCGCCCGGCTGCTGCGCCGGCATGGAGGGGCCGGCGGCGCGCTCGCCCACATTGGGCATCGGCGGCATGGGAGGAGCCGGTGCCGGGCCTCCATAGCCACCCGTGTTGCCGCCGTTCCCACCGATGCCGCCATTCATGGAGTTCGGCCGCATGAACCGGCGGCGCCCGTGGTCGATGACGAGGTACATGGCCAGTGCGGAAAGCAGAATCGGCATCACGTTCACGGCACCGTGGAATCCAAAGAACGGCACGACCAACACGCCCGAAAGCAGGATGCATAGGATCACGCCGATGAACGACCAGTTCCAGTGCCCATGGATGAGGTCTTCGAGCAGGATCGACCCGTCGGATTCATCGGGCAGCAGCGCCCAGGCGAGTCCGTAGAAGAACACGCCGGTGCCGCCCATGAATGCCAACACGACCATGAGCACGCGCACGAGCGTGACGTTCCAGCCGAGCTCCTGCGCGATGGCGCCGCACACACCTGCGATCACGCGATTGTTCGTACGCTGCACGCCGCTTTCGCGAATCCAGCGGAAGAACGAGGATTCAGGGCGTTCGCCGCCGTTGTTGGCGTTCGGCGTGGGACGCCCGTTCTCATAGTCGGTGTTGTAGGTGGTGTTGGCATTGTAGGAGGTGTGAGAATACTGGCCTTGCCCAGGCTGACCGTACTGGCCGGCGGACTGGCCGTTGCCGAGGGTCTCGCCCTGCGGCTGCTGTGGATTGTGGTTTGCGTTGCCCATGGTTCCATTACAGCAGACGGCGGATTGCTCAGGCATCGGGGGACACCCCGATTCCGACCCTGATTTCCACCTGAGGCACCCCCTACCTCCCCTGAATGCGGCACAATGGAACCATGAGTCAGATTCCCGAGCATCTCGCTCCCCCGCTACTGCCCGCCAAGCTGCCGCTCTTGCGCCCCAAACAGGGTCGTGTGATCGCCGGCGTGGCCCGCGGCATCAGCATGCATCTGGGTGTGTCGGTGGCGTTGGTGCGCATAGTGTTCGTACTGCTCGCATGCTGGTTCGGCGTGGGCGCGCTCGCCTATGTGGCGCTGTGGATTGCCATTCCCGAGGGGAATCCCGTGGCCGAGGCTGCCCGGTTGCGCGGCACCCACAGCTCACGCAATGCACCGCTTGCCAGGGGGAACGCCTCCGTGGGTGAATCCGAAAGCCCGCTCTTCGTATCGCAGACGCTCGACTCGGCACAGGATGCCTGGTATGCCTACACCGGATTGGAACAGTCTACAGACTCTCCCTCTGCCAAGGACTCCGTGCGCCGCACACTCGCGAACGCCTCGAAACCGGCCATATTCGCCGGAATCGGCGTCGTGCTCATCGCGTTGCCATCCGGGTTGAACGCGGTGATGCGATTCTCGGGAAGCCAGATGCTGCCGATTGTGCCGTGTTTGGCGGGCATGGGCCTGCCGTGGCTCAACACGCGCGCGCGCAACGGGCAGGCATGGCTGACGCTGGTGGGCGAAGGCCTTATTTTCACCGCATTCCTCGTGTTCGTGGCACAGACGGTCGCCAGGAATGGCGCCGTGCCGTTCGGTTCGGCGATCGCCTGCGGATTCGCGTTGCTGGTGGCGGCAATCTGCGCGCTGATTCCGCTGCTGATGACGCTGATTCGCAATATATGGCAGGAACGCGCGCTCAAAGAGCGTGAGGAGGAGCGGGCAGACATGACCGCGCATCTGCATGACGGCGTATTGCAGACGCTCGCCTTGATTCAGCTGCATGCCGACGATGAGCAGCAGGTGTTCACGCTCGCCCGGTCGCAGGAACGCGAGTTGCGCAGCTGGCTGTACCAGGAACGGACCACGAGCGACAGGTCGGTGAGCGCCGGTCTGCAGGAGATCGCCGCACAGGTGGAAGACACGCATGGCAAGCCGATTGAGGTGGTCACGGTGGGCGACGCGCGGCCGAGTGCGCAGACCGATGCGTTGCTCGATGCGGCGAGGCAGGCGATGGTCAACGCCGTCACGCACGGCGGAGAACCGGTCTCCGTGTATTGCGAGGCGGATCGGCATCAGGTGGAGGTGTTTGTGCGAGACCACGGCAACGGGTTCGACATCGACGACATTCCGCCCGAACGGCTCGGCATACGCGAGTCGATCATCGGGCGCGTGCGCCGGCGCGGCGGCACGGTGGAGATTGTGTCGAGACCCGACTGGGGCACTGAAGTGCGCATGCATATGCCGCTTGAGGCGGGTTTCGACTCCTCGCGCACGTCGGACTCCCCCACCGACCGTCCCGCCCAATCGGGCGATCCCATACGACCTGCCCAATCCACCCAATCCACCCAATCCACCTAATCTGCGTAAAAAGAGACAAAAACCGCCGCGCAGATGTCCCAAATTACGCAAACTGGAGCCTGCGTCAGCCGGCCTACCTCATCTCTGCGTAAAAAGGGACAGATTCGGCACGCAGATGTCCCACATTACGCAAGTGGAGCCGCCCGATTACGCAGGCCGAGCCGCCAATCACATAGACGGGGCAGATCACACAAGCGGAGCCCAAACGGGCGGTTGACGACGCAATGCAGGCGGCGGGTAGACTGCAGAATCAGAGGAATATGAACGCGCACGAGAAAAACGGAGGGCGCCGATGAGCGAGCGGGAACGACAGGGCATTCGCATAGCGGTGGTGGATGATCATGAGATGTTCCGCGCGGGGGTGATCGCCACGCTGCAGCCGTATTTCACGATTGTCGGGCAGGCGGCGGATGTGCCGAGCGCCATCGAGATGATTGCGGACACCCAGCCGGACGTCGTGCTGCTCGACGTGCATGTGCCAGGCGGTGAAGGCGGAGGTGGCGCGGAGATTCTGAGGAAGTCCCAGCCCCATGCCCCACAGACGGCATTCCTGGCACTGTCGGTCTCGGATTCCGCACAGGATGTGGGTTCGGTGATCCGTGCAGGCGCGCGCGGATATGTGACGAAGACAATCACCGGCAACGACCTGATCCATTCAATTGAGCAAGTGAGCGACGGATACGCCGTGTTCTCGCCGAAACTCGCCGGATTCGTGCTCTCCGCGTTCCAGGGGGCGCCGCTGAGCGACGGCATGGACGCCTCCAATGAATCGGCTGCCGGCGGCGACACCGTGGCGCACGATGCCGAGCTCGACTCACTGTCAACACGCGAGCAGGAGGTGATGCGACTCATCGCCCGCGGTTACACCTACAAGGAGGTGGGCGCCGAACTGTTCATCTCGGTGAAAACAGTGGAGACCCACGTGAGCAACGTGTTGCGCAAACTGCAGCTCTCGAACCGCAACGAGCTCACGCTATGGGCTGCCGACCGCCATATCGTCTAGGTTTGCCGCCACGGGTTAGAATCGCAAGGTAGCAGTTCACGGAAGCGAGGCGGCATGGACGATCAACGTGATCTTGAGCGGATGCTCGGCAATCTCAGGCAATTCCAAAGCGAATCGGATGCGTCGAAGGAGTCGGAGAAGAGTCCGTCAAACGCGGGCACCAGCTTTGACGCCGACGAGTTCCTTGCTGGACTCGATGCGATGTTCGCCTCGCATACCGCCAAAGACAAGGCCGACGAGTATCTGCAGCAGGCGATGGCCGACGCCGAGAACGCGCAGGACTATGCGGGTCTGCTCACCGTGCTCAACGAGACGATGGGATTCTACCGTTCGCAGGGGCGTCATCAGGAGAACCAGTGGATCATCCAGCGCGCCATCGAGCTGGCACTGCGTATGGGCCTCGAAGGCACCGAGGCCTGGACCACCACGCTCATCAACGCGGCCACATCGCAACGGGCCGCCGGCAATCTCGACCAGGCCGAGGATCTGTTCGAACAGGCACTCGACGCGGCACGCCGCACCTACGGGCCGGACGATCGCCGTCTTGCCGCCCTCCACAACAACCGGTCGATGCTGTTCAGCCAGACGCACCGCAGGCGGCAGGCAATCGATGAACTCCACGAATCGCTGAGGATCCTCGAACATTCGAGCGTGGATGCCCAGTCCGACGTGGATATCGCCTCCACCTGCACGAATCTCGCCCTCGCTATGCTCGACGGTGAGGATCAGCCCACCGACGCCGAACTCGAAGAGGCGCAGTCGCTCGCCCGTCGCACGCTCGACATCTACCAGCATGCCGGTTCCGACTCCAGCGCCCACTATGCATCCGCATTGGCCGGGGCCGCCCACGTAAGCTTCGCCTCTGAAGACTATGCCGAGGCCGTGCGGCAATACCAGCGCGCCCTTGACGTGATCGCCCGGTGTTATGGCGAGCACACCGACTACTATCGGGTCACCGCGCAGAATCTCCAGGAGGCGCAGCGCAAACTCGAGTTGACGCAATCCACCGACAATCCACATGATTCGGTGGATGACTCCCCCGCACAATCCACCGTCCACACTGATATCCACCGTTCTGCGGTGCATAATGCGAGCGTGCCGTCCACAATGCAGGCCTCCGCACAGCATTCCACGTCACCGCGAACGCTCGCCCCCGGCACCGCACTCCGCGTCGCCGAACCCGGCATGGCTCTCGCCAAAGCGTACTGGCAGGAGCTCGTCAAACCGATGATCGACGAGAGGTATGCGAGTGTCAAGCATCGCATCGCCGCAGGGCTGGTGGGTCATGGTTCCGAATGCTACGGTTTCGATGACGCGCTCTCCCGCGACCATGATTTCGGTCCGCGCGTGTGCCTGTGGCTCACCGCTGACGACTATGCGGAGTTCGGCGAGCGCCTGCAGGCAGATTATGACGCCCTCCCCAGCATGTTCCACGGTGTTTCACGCTCCGCCGCCACTCCACGCGCGCAGGGTGAGGGTCGCCGTGACGGCGTGTTCGAAATCGCCGCGTTCTTCACGCAGCTCACCGGTATGCCCCATGCGCCGGCCGACGACGAACCGCATCTGTGGCTCTCGCTCGACGAGAGCACGCTGGCGGCCGCCACGAATGGACGCGTGTTCCAGGATGGTCTCGGCGCATTTTCCAGTGCACGCCAATCATTCACCCGCATGCCCGACGATGTGCGGCTCGCCTTGATCTCGCGCAGACTTGGCATGATCTCGCAGGCCGGCCAATACAATCTGCCGCGTATGCTCGAACGCGGCGACGGCGCCGCTGCGTGGCTCTGCATCGAGCAATTCGCCGATGCCGCGTCGTCATTGGTGTTCCTGGTGAACAACCCGGCGAGCGTGGGCTATGCGCCGTACTACAAGTGGCGGTTCGCCGCACTGCGCCGGCTGAGTGCACGCCCGGCGATGCTGCTCACCGAGATCTGCGGCGAGCTCGAGCAACTGATGCGTCTGTCAAGCGCAGCCTGTTTCGGCGGCGCGGGCTTCGGCGAAGGCGGCAAAGGCGCGGCACCGAGCATCGACACAGTGAACGCGATCGTCGAGACAATCTGCGAACAGATCACCCACACACTCAATGCGCTCGGCCTGAGCGATTCCCCGCAGACCTTCCTCGAATGGCAGCGGCCGTATGTGGAGGCGCATATCACGTCGCCGGCGACCTGCCTGCACAGTCTGTAATCCACCGAAGCAAGGAATAAGGCGGCGATATGAGCACACGGCAGACGATCAAATCGATCATCGAACGCGAATGGGACCAGTTCCAGCACACGAACAACGAAGGTGGACGCGCAAGCTGCCAGGGCAACCGGCCGATGTTCGAGGTGATGCGCGCAAGCCAGTTCGCCGCATGGCCGCAGGAGCTGCTGACAAGCTACCTTGCCGACCTGCGTGAGGCCGATGCGGGCGGACGCAATCTCGTCACCGAGAAATACGCGCGCATGATGGCGTCGACGGCGCCCGAGATCTACGCGCGCGATCTGGAACCGCATCTGCCGCGATTATCCGAGGCGCGCATCGCGCAGCAGGAACGCATCATCAAGCGACAGCTCGCATGGGCGCATGAGTTCGCCGACCGGTACCCCGCACTTGGCGCGGGTATGCGCGTGTTCGACACCGCCGAGGACAGCGAGACCACCACCTCGTTCGAAACGTACCTGCGCGGCGAATTGGCCACATATTCGCAGCGCACGCTCGACCTGTACGAGCGGTTCGTGCGGGAATGCGAACGCAGGCAGGAGAATCTGACCGAGCAGATCATCGCCAACACGGTGCGTCTCGGGGGCTATACGAATCTGGACGAGGCGGAGGCGGCGCAGCGTCGCGCATAGGCGCGCATGTCGCGGTAAGAGGAATATCTGCCGAATCGGTACAGTGTTACTGTGCAGCATTTTTTCAGACAGCTTGCGTGGACCTTCGGCGTGTCCATCGTCATGATTGCGCTGTTCGCAGGACTTGGCATCGCGATGGAACCGAAATGGTCGGTGAAACCGCTCAGCATGCATCTGCAGGTTACCGAGCGCAGCACGGCGATCAAAGCGCGCGGCATCACCACCCCGCAGGAAGGCACCTACCAGGTCAGGCAGACTCGTCTGCGGCTGCCCATCTCCGGCGGCAAGACGGTGAACGCGATTCTGCGCGAGCCCGAGAATGCACCCAGCGGCCGCGCGGCATGCGTGTTCGTGCACGGTGCGGGCACCGGCAAGGCGGAGGAGGTGTACGCCGATCTTGCGAACGCGCTGGCCTCGGCCGGCATCACCACGCTCGTGCAAGACAAGCGTCTCGACAACTACACGCCGTTGCGCCGCGACTATGACTCAAGCGCCGAAGACTACCTCGCAGGGCTCAATCTGCTGCGCGCACAGCAGGGCGTGGACGCGCGCAAGGTCGGCCTGTACGCAGAATCGGAAGGCACATGGATCGCCTCGGTGATGACGCATAAGGATAGGCACATCGCATTCCAGGTGCTCACGAGCGCGCCCGTGTATTCCGGTCGCCAGCAGATTGCGATGGCGGCCACTGAATACCTGAACATCATCGGCGCGCCAGGCGGCGTCGTCGACATCATACCGCGCCTGCTCAGTCTCAACTTCGCACCGATCGGCCTTGAATATGCCGATTTCAACACAGCCGAATACCGTGATACGCTCACGATGCCGCTGCTCGTCAACTACGGTACGATCGACCCGGCCATGCCCATCGAACAGGGCGCGCTCCAACTGATCGGCGACGCCCATGCCGCCGGCAATTCGAACGTGCTCGTGCGCTACTACGCCGCCAACCACCAGATGCGCACCGGTTCCTCGCTCTCCTTGCCCGGACTGCCGCTCGACAAGGACTACACCCACAATCTCGAGGATTGGATCAACGCGATTGCCGCCGGCGCGACCGAGGACGATTGGCTGACGCCTGACATCGCGGGGGCACGCCCCTATCAGGAATATGCGATACCGGAGAACATCTCCTCCGGTCTCGTATCGTCAGTCTGGGTGCTCGTGGTGCTCATCGTGATATGTCTCGTCTCGTGGCTGCTCACGGTCGTCTTCTGCATAGGCGCATTCGTCTCACGCAAACGGGTGGAGGCGAAGACTGTTGATGACAGCGGGCACATTGTGGTGCACCGTTTCACCATGCTTTCCAAAGTGCTCATCATCACGAACATCGTTTTGCTGCCGATATGCGCGGCCGGTTTCCTCGGCTATTTCGCGTTCACCGCGAAGGCCGCGCTCTCGCTGACCGATGAGGCCACCATGCTCTCCTTCGGCTGGAGCATGCTGCGGTTGGGCAGCCTGGTGCTCATTGTCATGAACAGCTGGATGTGGGTGCGCATGTTCTTCTTCTACGGCCCCGGCAACATCGACAAGGAATACCCGAAGACGGCCATGCGCATGGCTTCCGGGCATACCGCCACCGTCGCCCTCCTGTCGGTGAGCGTGCTGTGCGCGCTGGTGCTCAGCTCGTTCTTCGGCCTCATTGGCTGAGGCATGCCGGCAGGCGCATTCATGCCTAAGACCGAATGAGAAAGCGGGCTGCAGATATGTGCATCTGCAGCCCGCTTTCTCTTATAGGCTTATTAGGTTTATAGACCTAACGGTCTTGGAATCACTCGCCGAGCGCCTTGTCGACCACCTCGGTGGCCTCCGTGAGCACGCTGTCGAGTGTCTCGGGCGAGACGAACGATTCCGCGTACACCTTGTAGATGTTCTCAGTGCCCGAAGGACGCGCAGCGAACCAGTTATCCTTCGTGACGACCTTGATGCCGCCGATCGGCGCATCGTTGCCCGGGGCCTTCGTGAGAATCTGCTCGATCGGCTCGCCGCCGAGCTTCGTGGCGGTCACATCGGAGGCGTCGAGCTTGGCGAACTTCTGCTTCTGCTCGAGCGTGGTCGGCGTGTCGATGCGCGAATACCAGCTCTCGCCGAAACGGTCCACCTGCTCCTGATGCAGCTGGGCCGGGTTCTTGCCGGTCTTGCCGGTGATCTCCGCGGCCAGCAGGTCGGGAATGATGCCGTCCTTGTCGGTGGTCCACACACGGCCGTTGAACCGCAGGAAGCTCATGCCGGAGCTCTCCTCACCGCCGAAAGCAATCTCGCCGGTGAACAGCGGGTCGACGAACCACTTGAAGCCGACGGGCACCTCCACCACCGGGGCGCCGATCGAGGCGGCCACACGGTCGATGAGCGAGGAGGAGACGAGCGTCTTGCCCACGCCGGTGTGCTCCGGCCAGTCGGGGCGGTTGCCGCCAAACAGGTATTCAACGCAGACGGCCAGGTAATGGTTCGGATTCATCACGCCCCAGTTCGGGCAGACGATGCCATGGCGGTCGGCGTCGGGGTCGGTGCCGCCCACCAGGTCGTACTTGTCCCAAGCACCGGCATTGAGCGCGTCAACCAGGCCCTTCATTGCATACTGCGACGAGGGATCCATGCGGATCTTGCCGTCGTGGTCGATTGTCATGAAACGCCAGGTGGGGTCGACCTCAGGGCGGATCACGCCGATGTTCAGACCGTACTTCTCGTTGATGAGCGGCCAGTAGTTCACCGAGGCGCCGCCGAGCGGGTCGATGCCCAGACGCACGCCGGAGTCTCGAATGACATCGAAGTCGATGACGTTCTTCAGGTCGTCCACATAGTGCTCGCGGTAGTCGAAACGCTTGACGAACTCGGACTTGACGGCCTGTTCGAACGGCACGCGCTTGACGTTGCGGAAGTCGCCGAGCAGTTCGTTCGCGCGGTTGGCGATCGCATTGGTCACGTCAGCCGGAGCCGGGCCGCCGGTGACCGGGTCGTACTTGAAGCCGCCGTCGGTGGGCGGATTGTGCGAAGGCGTCACCACGATGCCGTCCGCCAGACCCGGGCCTTCGAAGCGCTGGGTGCCGTCAGCGGCACGGTTGTGCGTGAGAATGGCCTGGGAGACCACCGGCGTGGGCGTGAAGTCGTCGCGCGAATCGATGCATACAGTCACGCCGTTCGCCACGAGCACCTCGATCGCGGTCTTCCATGCCGGCAGGCTCAGGGCATGGGTGTCACGACCGATGTAGAGCGGGCCGTCCACGCCGGCTGCCTTGCGGTATTCGGCGATGGCCTGGGAGATTGCGACGATGTGCGCCTCGTTGAACGACGTCTTGAGCGACGATCCGCGGTGTCCGGAGGTGCCGAAGATCACGCGCTGCTCGGGAACGGACGGATCCGGAACCACGTCGTAGTATGCGCCGACCACTTCGTCAACATCGATCAGATCCGCTGGGGTTGCGGGAAGTCCCGCGTTCTTTGCAACCATACTTTCCTCATTCTGTAGTGTTCAGATTGCGTATCCCGCACATCATATGCGGGAGCTGACTCCAGTCTACCGCGGATTCGCCGAACAGAAAGCCAACGACGCCAAGATATGCAATCGTTTGCACACCTGTGGCATGTCACGCCTTCGCACCGATTGCGATCACCGCAATCTTGGCTTGCCGCTCGCATCCACACGAACGGGCTGCAGATTGCCGGTCATCTCGGCATCCTGCCCGGGCGCGCGCACGATGAGCGCATTGTGATCCACGGAGAAACGGATGTGCCGGGTCGGTTTCAGCATGTCGCCATCCACCTGCGCGGGAACCGGCTTCTCCAACTGCAGTTCGGCGCTCACGCCCTGCACCTGGTCGATCGTCGAATGCACCGACAGCGGGCTCTGCTGGGCCTTGCGCGTGATCGTCTGGTGCACCACGTCGCCGAACAGATTCATCCAGCCAATGATGCCGCCGTTCGTGTCGATCACCTCGAAATCGAGCAGACCGTCGTTGAACGAGGCGTCGGGCATGAGCGAGAACACCGGAATCTCGCCGCAGTTGCCGCTCATGAACGTGCGGAACTCGACATCCTCGCGCACATGCTGGTCGCCGTTCGCGCCGGTGAGCACCACGCTCGCATGGTATTTGGGGGCGAACAGATGCTTGGCACCGGCCACGAAGTAGGCGAGCCAACTGATGTTCTTCTTGAGCTTGGGGTCGGTGTCGTCGATCATCACCGCATCGAAGCCAATGCCGGCGATGATTAGGAAGGCATGCGCATGATCCTCTTCCGGGTGGTCGAGCAGCTGCAGTCGACCGATGTCGACCTTGTACGACCCATGCGAGATCGCAATCAGCATCGCCGCCTCGAGGTCACCCACCGGAATGTTCATGTTTCGGGCGAACAGATTGCCCGTGCCGATCGGAATGATGCCCATGGCATGGTTCGTGCCGCCCATCGCACTCGCGACCGTGCGCACGGTGCCATCGCCGCCCACCGCAATCACCACGTCCGCCCCCTGCTCGAGGGCTTCGAGCGCACAGGCGCGGCCGTCCTTGTCGAGCTGCGTTTCAATGAACATGATGTCGGCGATGCCACGGTTCGTGCAGAAACGCTCAATAAACGCGCGCGTCTCGCCGGCCGTCGGCTTGCTCGGGTTGATTACGAAGGCATAATGCACCGCGTCCCTGCGGCGTTCGTTCTTGATCGTCTCCACACGACGTATGTGCAACGCGATGCGAATGCCGACGACGGCCCCCACGATCACGATGATAGCGGCGATCATGCATACGAGAATCAGCACCCACTGATTGTCACCCATTGCGCTCCTTCCCGTAGGCCAGCATCCCCGATTTTACCAAATGCACCTTTCGGGCACGTGCGGTGGTGTGTAGACCGGCGGCGAATACACGGATCACCGCCCCCGTGCCGCACCCGCGAACATGCGTGAAAAACGCTGCAATCTGTCGGCTTTGCACATTAGAGTTGAACTATGCTCGATATTCAATTCATTCGTGAACATCCTGAAGTAGTCAAGGAATCACAACGCAAACGCGGCGAATCCGTCGAACTCGTCGACGAGGTGCTCCGTGCCGACGAGGAACGCCGCTCCTCGCTCAAGCAATTCGAAGAGGCCCGCGCCCGCCAGAAGGAGATCGGCAAGCAGGTCGCCAAGGCCGCACCGGATGAGAAGGCGAAGCTGATCGCGCAGACCAAGGAGCTCTCCGAACAGGTCGCCTCGTTCAAAGCAAGCGCCGACACCGCCGACGAACAGTACACCACCGCGATGTGGCAGCTGTCGAACATCGTGGAACCACAGGCGCCGGAAGGCGGCGAAGACGACTACGTGGTGATGAGGAAGGTCGGTCAGATCCGCGATTTCGCAGCCGAGGGCTTCGAGCCGAAAGACCACCTCACCCTCGGCGAGGAGGTCGCCGGCATCGATATGAAGCGCGGTGTGAAGGTCTCCGGTTCCCGTTTCTACTTCCTGCGCGGCGATGTGGCACGTCTGCAGATCGCCATGCTCACGATGGCGGTGGATCAGGCACAGGAGCACGGTTTCATCCTTGCGATCACACCTACGCTCGTGCGTCCGGAGGTCATGCGCGGCACCGGCTTCCTCAACTCGCACGCCGATGAGATCTACCGTCTGCGCGAGCCGGACGACGACTATCTGGTGGGCACTTCGGAGGTCGCGCTTGCTGGCATGCACGAGAACGAGATTCTCGACCTGAGCGACGGTCCGCTGCGCTACTGCGGATGGAGCTCCTGCTATCGTCGCGAGGCGGGCGCCGCAGGCAAGGACACGAGCGGCATCATTCGCGTCCACCAGTTCGACAAGGTGGAGATGTTCGTCTATGCCAAGCCGGAGAACTCCGATGCCGAGCACCAGAAGCTTCTCGCGATGGAGGAGGAGATGCTCGCCAAGGTGGAAGTCCCGTACCGCGTAATCGACACGGCCGCGGGCGATCTGGGTTCCTCGGCAGCACGCAAGTTCGACTGCGAGGCCTGGGTTCCCACGCAGGGCCGCTACCGCGAGCTCACGTCCACCTCGAACTGCACGCAGTACCAGGCACGCCGACTCAACATTCGCGAGCGCGTTGCCGACGGCGGCACCTCCCCTGTCGCCACGCTCAACGGCACCTTGGCCACCACCCGCTGGCTTGTGGCGATTCTCGAGAACCACCAGCAGGCCGACGGTTCGATCGAGATCCCGAAGGCCATGCGTCCGTACATGGGCGGCAAGGAAGTGATCGAGCCGCGCAAGTGGGAGGCCTGAGCATCCCCTGAGCCGGCAATGATCTGTGCCGGCATACTTCGCAACGAGCGGGCGCATATGCCCGCTTTTTGCGTGATTGGAGACAGCTGCAGCTCGAATCTATCCCCTTTTACGCAAGAAATACCCAGCATATCTCGTACTTTTACCTTTACCTTCGCCTTCACTCTGCGTAAAAAGAGACAACAGCACGCTGAATTTGTCCCCGATTACGCACGACACACTCTTTACGCACGACACACTCTGCGTGATTGGAGACAGATTGGGCTCAGACATGTCCCGGATTACGCAAAGAGCAGCCATATGCTACACTGAATAGTCGTGTGCGGCGAGTCCGCCTGCGCATATGGATAGGTGTCCGAGCGGTCTAAGGAGACGGTCTTGAAAACCGTTGACGCGCAAGCGTCCGCGAGTTCGAATCTCGCCCTATCCGCCCGCCGGGGTTCCGAATTCGATTCGGAGCCCCGTTTTTTCATACGCGTTCCTGCCACATGCACGTTCCCGAGGTCATCGGCACATCACTCTGCATTATGCCCGGCCTGCAGTCATATCGTTTGCCTGTGCCATGTTTGCAAACTCATCTTTGTTCCGACCACCGCGGCGCAGCAGTTGTGTCATATTTGCAAATTCAATCTCAGGCCGCCCATTGACGACCGGCATAACGCGCCATATTCGCAATCTCAATCTCAGATCAGTCACTGCAAGACTTCTCGCCTGCCTTGCTGAGACCTAATCTGCAAACGAGACCATTGAGAAGCGCACAATCGTGTCGTGTTTGCAGATTCCATCTCGGGTCGGTCATCGAGAGCCCCGCAGCAATGCCATGCTTGCAAATCTGGTCTCATGGCGATACTGCAGACAAACCGCAACATGCCGCTTGGAGATCGAAATTGCAAAGACGACACCGCACACAGATACAACATGCCGTGTTGAGATTGAGCATGCAAAGGACAACACCGCCAACAGATCACAACATGCCATAAGGCGACTGAGATTGCAAGAGCGACACTCAAGGCATACACGCAACCGAAGGCACCCCAATACGATTGCGACCCTCGAGACGGGTGCATCCCCGAAGGAGCCCGGAATACAGTCGCCACATGGGAACACGCACACACCAACCCAGCGCCGAAACGGCAACGAGACCGATGATGAGAAATATCCACGATTACGTGCGCCTCACACAATCACAACGTGACAATGATAGCGGCCCGCACGTAGAGTGGAGGCATGACGATCACAGTTTCCACAGATGGCTCCGCACTGCGTAATCCGAACGGCCCGATGGGGTGGGCGTGGGCCGACCATACGGACGGCGCGCGCGACGAACACGCGCATGCGGGCGATTGTGCGGCAGGGGGCGCCACGAACGGCACGAATCAGATCGGCGAACTGTGCGCAGTGCTCGAGGCGCTGCGTGCACACCCGGGAAGCGAGCCGCTGGTCATAGAATCCGACTCGCAGTATGCCATCAACTGCTCGAGCAAATGGGTGTTCGGGTGGAAGAAGAACGGCTGGAAGAACTCGAAACAGGAACCGGTGAAGAACGCGCCGATCATCAAGGCAATCGATGCGGAGATAAGCAAGCGGGCCGGCAAAGTGAGCTTCCGCTGGGTTAAGGGTCACGCCGGCAATGCAGGCAACGAGAAGGTGGACGATCTCGCACGCGGATTCGCCGGCGATTGCGAATCCGGCGCGCAAGAGGGGTATCTGCCGAAGGAAGGTTGGCAGGCGCTGCTCGAGTCGCCGTACGCACGCGATGTCAAGGTGCCTGCGGATGCACAACTGCTGCTCGACGGCGAGATGGACGAACGCGAATACACGCGGTTGCATGCCGCCGAGGTGGACGATCTCGAGCACGGCGAGCCGAATCTGACCGAGCTCGGCGACGTGCGGACTCCGGCGGATTCCGCAGAAACCGACGCCCCTGCGGATACCGCCGCACATGCCGCGGAATCAGCGGCGGACGGCACCGACACCCCCGCAGGAGAGCCCACAGCGACGGCCGGCATGCAGCTGGCGCCCACGGGATTGGCGGCAAGCGGGCGTGTGACGCTCTCCCCTCCCCCGAACTCGAGCCCGTATTATGACGGCTCACCGAGGCGCATCCACGGGTACATCGAAGTGGACGCGCTCGTGCAGGGCGACGGCACGGTCGATCTCGAGAATGCGCGTTTCCTCATGCATCGCCGCGAGAACGGCCAGGAAACCCGCCAGTGAGACAACACGAGCGTTCGCAAGCATGTTCTAGTATGGGAATCAGATTGCGTGCATAGGCAACGCAACGTGCACACTCGCTAAGGAGAGTCATGGATAAAGCACAGCAGGATGCAATGAAGAAGGAGGCCGGCATCGAGGCCGCGAAGCTGGTCAAAAGTGGCATGATCGTGGGGCTCGGCACCGGTTCCACCGTGCGCTTCCTCGTCGACGAACTCGGCCGCCGCAAGCAGGAGGAAGGTCTGGAGTTCACCGGCGTCACCACTTCGCGCCGCACGCAGGAGCAGGCCGAGGGCTACGGCATTAAGATCGTGAACATCGACGACGTCGACCACATCGACCTGTGCATCGACGGAGCCGACGAGGTTGACAAGAACTTCAACGGCATCAAGGGCGGCGGCGCGGCCCTCCTGTGGGAGAAGATCGTGGCGATCAACTCGAACAGGATCGTCTGGATCGTCGACGCCTCCAAGCTCGTCGACGTCATTGGCAAGTTCCCGCTGCCGGTGGAGGTCATTCCGTTCGGCGCCATGCATGTGATCGAGCGCATGAAGGAACGCGGCTACAACCCGACGCTGCGTCTTGACGCCGAAGGCAAGCCGGTGCGCACCGACGAGAACAACTACGTCGTCGACCTGCATCTCGAGCGCATCGACGACCCGGCAGGTCTCAACGAGGATCTCATCAACATGGTGGGCGTCGTCGAAGACGGCCTGTTCCTCGACATGGTCAACGAGGTCATCGTGGGCGATCCGAACGGCCCGCGCACGCTCATCAATCCGAACAAGGCGTGAGCATTCGCAAGACATTCCGGTGTGTTCCGGGCAACGACCGCGTGCGGGAAGCGCGCGGTCGTTCTGTTATCGGGAGCCGAACGCCCCATGTCGTATACGGCCGCATATATGAAATTCCCGCACACATCGCTGCGTGCGGGAATTGTTAAAGCCTAGAGTATAAGACTACTTGCGCTGGTGGCGGGTCTTACGAAGCAGTTTGCGGTGCTTCTTCTTGCTCATACGCTTGCGGCGCTTCTTGATGACAGAGCCCATCTCAAGCCTCCTCTATAGATATCTAAAGATTGCAACTTGCAACAGTCTACACATGTGAGCAGACTTTCGCGCTGGGTCTACAGCGGGAACAGCTGGTAGACCGAGACCACCGAATTCTTCGTACCGGTCACGCTGAACACCACGGTGTCGTTGCGCCAGACTGCAGTGGCCTGCGTGTCGTCGGACTCGGCCGTCTTCACCTCGTAATTGCCGGTGACGTCGCCGTTCACCTTCACGACGCCGTTGGCCAGCGACGACCCCTTGAGATCACCCGTAAGCTTCGTGTACTGCCCCTGTGCCTTCTCCGAGTCGCTCCACTGGGCGACGGTGAGCTGCACGGCGTCTTTGTCGTTGCCGTTCGAATAGGTGAGCTTGTATTCCTCAATCGGGTTCGAATCGGCCCATGCATCGGTGGAATCGGCTTGGACGCGCGCGAAATTCGAAACATGGTCGGGCATCGCCCTGAGCAGTGCGGTGGCGTCGCCGGGCAACGCCTTCGCCTTCACCGTGGCCTTGGAGGGCGTCGCCGTGGGCACTGCCACCGGTTTTGCCGGCGTGCGCACCGCCCAACCCGGCCAACCGAATGCGGAGACGAGTGCCAGCACGAACAGCATCACGAACACCGCCACCACAATGCGCACGTAGCGCAGTGAATGCACGGCGGAGGTCTGAGTCGGCTGCGGCTGCCTCCGCGCCCCCGACTGTGACGTTCGCCTTCCCGCATTTGACGGGCCTTTGGAACCGCTGTTGTTTGCCATACCGCAATCTTGTCACAGCCGCATGACGGTGTAGCGGCTGCATGAAACACTGCGTGGAACACATGCGCCGCTATGCCTGTTGTATGGAATCAGATACAGTGTTGGCAGGCGATAAGGAGTGGCATGGCGAAGAAAACCGTGAACTATGTGTGCACCGAATGTGGCTGGAGCGGCGGCAAATGGTATGGCCGATGCCCGGAATGCGGCCAATGGGGCACCATCGAGGAATTCCATGAGGCTCCGGCGGCAACCGGGGCACGCACGCCGGCGCCTGGCCGCACCTCGCGCACGCCCATCTCGGTGCCGAATGTGCAGAGCGCGGCGAAGCCGATCACGAGCATCTCCACCGACACGGTGAACCGACTCCCCACTGGCTTCGGCGAGTTCGACCGTGTACTCGGCGGCGGCATAGTGCCTGGTTCGGTGGTGCTCATCGCCGGCGAACCCGGCATCGGCAAATCGACGCTGTTGCTCGAGACCGCCGGGAACATCGCGAAATCGGTAGCCGCCGCGCATAGCCGCACGCCAGACGGTTCCGATTCGGAGCCGCATGACGCGCATGCCGGCACACACGACAGCGTGCTGTACATCTCGGGCGAGGAGTCGCAGGCGCAGGTGCGTCTGAGGGCCTCACGCATCGGCGCCGTCGAGGAGAACCTGCTGCTCGCCGCGACCACCGATCTCTCCACCGTGCTCGGCCTGATCGACTCGGTTCGGCCGGCGCTGGCGATTGTGGATTCGGCGCAGACGATTGTCTCGCAGGACGTCGATGGCATCTCCGGCGGCTCCACGCAGGTGCGCGAGGTGGCGAGCGCGCTCATAGACTCCGCGAAATCGCTTGACGTGCCGGTGCTGCTCGTGGGTCATGTGACCAAGGACGGTTCGATTGCCGGCCCGCGCACGCTCGAGCATCTCGTCGACGTGGTGTGTCAGTTCGAAGGTGAATCACAGACCGCTCTGCGCCTGCTGCGCGCGGTGAAGAACCGCTTCGGCCCCACCGATGAGGTGGGATGCTTCGACATGAGCGGCGAGGGCATAGAGGAGGTGCGCGACCCGGCCGGGCTGTTCCTCTCGTCGCAAAACGAACCCGTTGAGGGCACGTGCGTGACGTTCACGTTGGATGGGCATCGTTCCCTTGCCGTGGAGGTGCAGTCGCTCGTGACCAATTCGGTGCTGCCCACCCCGCGCCGCGCCGTCAATGGCGTGGATCCGAGCCGCATCGCCATGCTGGTGGCGGTGCTCTACCGGCATGGCGGCATCTCGTTGCTGCAGAACGATCTGTACATCTCCACAATCGCAGGCGGTCAGGCGAAGGAACCGGGATGCGACCTCGCCATCACCGCCGCAATGGCGAGCGCCGCGTTGAACAAGCCAATCGCCAAGAACGTCTGCGCCATAGGCGAGATCAGTCTCACAGGGCAGGTGCGGCCGGTGCCACGTTTGGAGTACCGTCTCCGTGAGGCGCAGCGGCTGGGGTTCACGAAAGCGATCGTTCCGGCGACCCAAAAGCCGTTGAAGATGGAGGGCATGACGCTCGCTCCGGCGACGAACCTCAAAGACGCCCTCGCGTTCCTCCATCTCGCCAAGCAGCGACATTAGCCGCGGGACCGCTATTCGGCTCCCAACAGCTCCTTCGTCTCCTCGACGTTGTGCTTGAGCTCGGCCACAAGCTCGTCGGTGGAACCGAATTTGATTTGTGGGCGCAGGAAGCGTTCGAACTCCACGCGAACACGGTGCCCATACAGGTCGAGCCATTCGTCGGTGAGCGCATACGCCTCGAGCACGCGCTCGTTGAGCCCGGTGCTCTCGCTGTAGGTGGGTTTCGTGCCGATCGAGATCGCTGCCGGCCACCTGAATGGCGATTGTGCAGCCAGTCGGCTGTCGACGCGCGATGAGGAGAAGCGGTGCGAGACCACCGGGGTATCGCTTACGGTGACGCTCGCCGCTTCTACCGCCTCCCCATCGGCGGCTTTGCCGCTCAGCTGCTGCTGGTCGCGCTCGTATTCGTCTGCAGGTCCCAGATCGACGAGCCAGCCGGCATACACGCCATCCACCGGCAGGTACCCCTCCATCGGCTCGGCTATGTTCGCCGTCGGGAAGCCGATGGTTCGTCCGCGTTCCTCGCCGTGTTCCACCACACCTTCCACGGCGTGCGCGTGGCCGAGAATCTCGTTTGCCGCCTGCACGCGCCCCTGGCTGAGCAGGTATCGCACGTTCGTGGAGCTCTGGTTGCGCACTTCGCGCGCGTTGTGCTTCTTCGACCAGGCGCGTCGCTCGGCCTTGCCCAGTCCCTCCAGCGGGTCGCCGGGTTCACCCGGCTCGTTCGGCGCCGTGGGGGTGAATCGTTCCGGCACGCGCACGGTGCCGCCCTGATTGGTCACCACTTCGAGTTCGAACACGCCGGTGGCCTCGGCGAGTGTGCGAATCTTCTTGATGTCGCCTTCCAGATTCGCGCCCATGCGCGCGTCCTCGCCAAGCACGAGCATGCGCATGCCGAGTTTGCCCACAAGCTGGCCGAGGAAGAATCTGAACGATTTCTCGGAGAACGCGATGGTATAGCGCACAATGAGCACATAGTCGACGTGCATGCGGCTGAGCATGCGCAGCCGCGCGTCCACGCCGGTGATGGCCTCAGGATCATGCACGCCGGCCGGCACGTCTTTGCCTGCATGTGCCTTTGCATAGGCGTGCACGAATGCCGGGCGTGGATCGAACATGATGACCACCGAGTATGCGTCGAGCTTCCTGGCTTGGCGCACCGTCTCCTCGATGACGGCATGGTGGCCCACATGCAGGCCGTCGAACGCACCCACCGTGACCACCGATTTCTTCGATGTGCTCAATGTCGGCCATGCGACGTTGCCGTCCGCAGCTGGTGTCAAACGAAAAATATCCATATATCCTCTATTCGTTTCCCGTATTCGCAGCGAACACCGTTACCGGCTTGAATTCGTGGTGTTTCGCGCGCTCGACAATCGCCACGACCTCAGGCTCGCCATCGGCGGACCCAATGGCGGCCCACACGTGCTCGCCGTGGTGGTGTGCCGGTCGTTCATCGTCGGTCGGTGCCTGTGCAACGATTCTCCTACCAAAACGCAAATCCGCCGCCTGCGCTTCACTCACGGCGAGCACCGGCAGCGTGAGCTGTGCGGCCTGCACCATCGTGAGCAGATGCCCGGCCAAATCTTCCCCCACACAATCGAGCACCGCGCGATTGCGGGTGATCTCCTCGCCGTCGCGGTTCACGAAGGTGCGTGCCTCGGCATGCGCGCGCACAATGCGGGCGTCACGCACGCGGAACGCCCCCACCGCTTCCCTGCGCAGGCGGGTCAGATGCGCGCCGCAATGGAAATCATTGCCGAGATCGCGGGCGAGCGCGCGAATGTAGGTGCCCGCCGAGCAGGTGACGCGCACGTCGACATCGAGCACCGGCGTGCCGTTCGCGGCCTGCGTTTGCCGACCACCGAGCACATCGAACGCATGCACGGTCACCCGGCGCGCCTTGAGCTCGACATGCCGGCCTTCACGGGCCAGATCGTAGGCGCGTTGGCCGTTCACCTTGATCGCGGAGACGGCGTTTGGAATCTGCTCGATGTCGCCGGTGTATTCGTTCGCCACGGCTTCGCGCACCTGTTCGAGCGTCGGCAGCACGGCGGCCTCGGCTTCCCGCTCCACGAACTCGCCGTCGGCGTCATCGGTGGTTGTGCGCTGGCCGAAGCGAATCGTGGCGCTGTAGGTTTTCGTGTGCTCGACAATGTACTGCAGCAGACGTGTGGCATGACCCACGCCGATCACGAGCGCGCCGGTGGCCATCGGGTCGAGCGTGCCGGCGTGCCCCACCTTCCTGGTGTGCAGCGCGGCACGCACGGCCGCCACGATGTCGTGACTGGTCACGCCCTGCGGCTTGTCTACAATGAGCACGCCGTTCACCTTCGCGTCGCGTTTTCCGGTGCCCACGCCTTACTTGTCCTCGTCGTGGTCGTCGACGGTGTCGATAGTGGATGCCGGGTCGGTCGCCACCGGATCCACAGGGTCGTCGTCGGAATGCTCGAGGTCGTCGCCACTGTTGTCGAAGTCCTCGAATTCCTCCACTTCCACCACGTCGCCCGGGTATTCGGTGTATTCGTCCTTGTTCTCATGCTCCTGCTCGTCCAGTTCCTCCTCGACGGCCTCCTCGGTCTCGTCGTCGTGGCGGTATGGATCGGCGTCGCCGGCGTAGGCGGCGTTCGCGCGCATGCGGGCGAGCTCCTCGTCGCGCTTGCGTGCCAGCGAGAGAATGTCTTCGATCTCATGCGCCTCGCCAGGCACCTCGTCGAAGATGAACTGGAGCTGCGGGGTCAGGCGCAGACCGGCCTTGGCGCCCACCATGGTGCGCAGGCGTCCCTTGGCCTGGTTGAGCGCCTCCTTGGCGCGCTTGCGTTCGCCCTCCTCATGGCCGTCCCGGCTCAGCGTGGTCCAGTAGATCTTGGCGAGCTGGAGATCATTGGTCACCTTGACGTCGGTGATCGTCACGTTCTTGAGTCGCTTGTCGTGCAACGTGGATTCCATATTCGAGGCGATCACACGCTGGATGAGCGCCGCGATGCGGGCGGCGCGAGAATTGGTTCCCTGCATGGTGTTCCTTACTGTTTGACGTCCTATGCGGTTCTGCTATTCAACACTAGTCGAAAACCGCCATGTGCATTGGGTGAAAACGGCAGACGCCCGTAGCCGGGTGGGCTATGGGCGTCTGCCTGCGTTACTCGCGCGCAATCTGCGGATTGCAGACTACTTGCGCTCGATCTCTCGCATCTCGAAGGTCTCGATGACGTCGCCGATCTCGATGTCGTTGAAGTTGCCGAGGTTGATGCCGGCCTCGTAGCCTTCGGTGACGCTCTTGACGTCGTCCTTGAAGCGGCGCAGCGACGAGATCTCAAGGTCGTTGAACGTGGTCACGCCGTCGCGCAGAATGCGGGCCTTCGTACCGCGCTTGACCTCGCCGTCGAGCACCATGACGCCGGCGATGTTGCCGAACTTCGACGAGCGGAAGATCTCGCGGATCTCGGAGTGGGAGGTGGTGACCTCCTCGTATTCCGGCTTGAGCATGCCCTTGAGCGACGCCTCGATGTCTTCGATCGCCTTGTAGATGACCGAATAGTACTTGATCTCCACGCCCTCGCGCTCCGCGAGATCCGCCACCTGGCGGTTCGGGCGCACGTTGAAGCCGATGATCACGGCCTTGTCGACGGAGGCGAGGTTCACGTCGTTCTGCGTGATGGCGCCAACACCGCGGTGGATCACCTGAATGCCCACCTCGTCGGAGACCTCGATCTTCATGAGGGAGCCCTCGAGCGCCTCCACCGAACCGGAGGAGTCGCCCTTGATCACGATGTTGAGCATGTCGATCTCGGACTCGGCGAACTTCTTCTTGAACTCCTCGAGCGAAACCACCTTGCGGCGCTTCGCGAGCTGGGCCGCACGTTCCGTGGCCTGGCGCTTCTCGGCGATCTGGCGTGCCGCGCGGTCATCCGGAGCCACGAGGAACAGGTCGCCTGCGGTGGGCACCGAGGTGAGGCCGAGCACCTGCACAGGTGTTGACGGCAGCGCCTCCTTCATGTGCTTGCCGTTCTCGTCGAGCATGGCGCGCACACGACCATACGAGGTACCGGCCACGATCGAGTCGCCGATGTGGAGCGTGCCGGACTGCACGAGCACGGTCGCCACAGCACCGCGGCCCTTGTCGAGTCGGGCTTCCACAGTGGCGCCGCGGGCATCCATATCCGGGTTCGCACGCAGGTCGAGCTCGGCGTCGGCGGTGAGCAGCACCGCTTCGAGCAGCTTGTCGACGTTCGTGCCCTGCTTGGCGGAGATGTCGACGAACATCGTGCTGCCGCCATACTCCTCCGGCACGAGGCCGAATTCGGTGAGCTGGCCACGCACCTTCTCGGGGTTCGCACCGGGCACATCGATCTTGTTCACGGCCACGACGATCGGCACATGGGCCGACTGCGCGTGGTTGATGGCTTCGACGGTCTGCGGCATCACGCCGTCGTCGGCAGCCACCACGAGGATCGCGATGTCGGTGAGTTCCGCGCCACGGGCACGCATGGCGGTGAAGGCCTCGTGGCCCGGGGTGTCGAGGAACGTGATCTTGCGTTCCTCACCCTCGAGATCCACGGTGACCTGGTATGCACCGATGCGCTGCGTGATGCCGCCGGCCTCACGGGCGACGACGTTGGTGCGGCGGATCGTGTCGAGCAGTCGGGTCTTACCGTGGTCGACGTGGCCCATGACGGTGACCACCGGAGGACGCGGCTTCAGGTCGGCCTCCTCCTGCAGCTCCTCGCTCTCGAGGTCGATGTCGAACTGCTGGAGCAGCTCCTTGTCTTCCTCTTCGGCGGAAACGATCTTGATGTTCCAACCGATTTCCTCGCCAAGGATCTGGAACGTGGATTCGTCGAGTGACTGGGTGGCCGTGGCCATCTCACCCAAGTGGAACAGCACGGTGACCAGCGCCGCCGGATTCACGTTGATTTTCTCGGCGAGATCCGCCAGCGAGGCGCCCTGACGCAGACGGATGGTCTGTCCGTTGCCGGTGGGGATGCGCACACCGCCGATGACCGGTGCTTTCAGCTCTTCGTATTCGTGACGCTTCGCCAAACGGTTCTTGCGAGCCTTCGAGGACTTGCCGCCCTGACGGCCGAAGGCGCCGGCTGCGCCGCCGCGACCACGGCCGCCACCGCGCGATGGACCGTTGCTGGGACCATTGTTCTGGAAGTTGTTGCCGCCGTTGCCACCACCGAAACGGTTACCACCCGGGCGGCCGCCACCGCTGCCTGCACCCTGACGATGCTGACCCCAGGAACCCGGCTTCGGGGCACCGCTGCCGCCTTGGCCCGGACGTGGGCGGAAGCCTCCACGCTGACCCGGTCGACCATTGCCTCCGCCACGGCGTTCGTTGTTATTGACCGTCGGACGTGCCATCGGATGCGGACGCGGGATGTCTCCCGGCGTGGGTGTGTGCATGCCCTGCTTACGGCTGAACGGGTTGTTGCCCGGACGTGGCGCATGCTGGGCCGCATTGGCTCCCGGCTTCGGCGCATTGTTGGAACCGCCGCGGTTGCCGCCGTGCTGAGGGGCATGCGGAGTGGGTGCAGCCTTGCCTCCGTTGCGAGTGCCACCGGCGTTGGCGCCCGGCTTGCCTGGGGCGTGCGGGCGCGCAGTCGCACCACGCTGGCCGCCGTTCTGGCCTGGACGTGGGGTCTGCTCGTTCCTGCGGGTGTTATGGGCGCCCGGCTTGGCGCTCGTGTTGGAGCGCTGGCCCGGCTTCGGTGCGGACGGGGCTGCCGTTGCCGGAGTTGCACCGGCCACTGCGGCGGGCGTCGCGGCAGGCTTCGCCGCTGCTGGTGCACCCGACTTGGGTGTGGAGCTCTTCTTCGCCGACGGCCTGGAATCATTGCCGCCGTCCTTCGGGAAGGCCGCCTTCAGCCTGCGGACGACCGGGGCCTCCACCGTGGATGACGCGGATTTGACAAACTCGCCCATGTCCTTGAGCTTCTCAAGAACGGTCTTGCTGTCTACGCCAAGTTCCTTGGCCAATTCGTATACGCGTGCTTTCGCCACTCAATATCTCCTAAAGTTTTGTGTGTGTCAGCCGCGTATTGGCGCGGCTATTGTGTTCTCACGGCGAGCTGATGGCTTCTCATCGTGCAACCATGTTGTTTCTACCTCTTTCACGCCTTCGCACGGTGCAATGACCGTGTTTCGACCAAAGGCAAGCATACCCGCGGCGCTGGATGTGCAGCGCCGCGAAAACGCCGTCGGGGAAACGCCTATTCGGCGCTCTCCTCGGCATTGCCGGACTGTGTCCCATCGGCCGCCTTCGCCGCCTGTTCACGCAGTTTTGCGGCATGGGCGGAATTGGATTCGATGCCGATCTTCCATCCGGTGAGCTTTGCGGCGAGACGGGCGTTCTGACCCTCCTTGCCAATGGCGAGCGAGAGCTGCTCGTCATTGATGAACGCGATGGCCGTCTGGTTCTTCTCGCTGATCACCTGCACATCCGAGACCACTGCCGGCGAGAGCGCCGCCGCAATGAACTCGGCCGGATTGGCCGACCAGTCGATGATGTCGATCTTCTCAGAGCCGAGGTTCTCCATCACCGCGCGCACACGCGAACCACCTGGACCGATGAGCGCGCCCTTCGGGTTGATGCCTGGCGTATTGGCACGCACGGCAATCTTCGTACGGGCGCCCGCCTCGCGGGCGATGGCCATGATCGACACGGCTCCGGATGCCAGCTCGGGCACCTCGCGTTCGAACAGGCGGCGCACGAGCTCCGGATGCGAACGGGAGACGATGATCTCCGGTCCCTTGAGCCCGCGGGCCACCGTCGTCACATACACGCGAATGCGTTCGCCATGGCGGTAGCGTTCGCCGGGCACCTGCTCACGACGCGGCAGCAGTGCCTCCACATCGCCGACGGCAACGTGCACATTGGCGGGATCCTTGACGTCCTGCTGCACCACGCCGGTGATGAGCTTGCCGCGCTGGCCGCTGAAGGCGCCGAACACGCGGTCGTCCTCCGCCTTGCGGAAGAGCTGCTGGATTACCTGGCGTGCCGTGGATGCCGCCAGACGGCCGAAATCATGCGGGGTGTCATCGTACTCCTCGCCCAGTTCCGGAGCGGGGTGCGGATTGTCTTCGGTGGGTTCCTGAGGAATCTCGTCACGAGCCCAGATGGTGAAGCTGCCGGCGCGCGGGTCGAGTTCGACTCGGGCATATTTTGCGGCATGCGGCATTTTCAAATAGGCGAGTCGCAGCGCCTCCGACAGTGCGGCATCCACGGTCTCCGCATCTATTCCCTGTTCCTGTGCGAGTGCGTGGATTCCGTTCAAATCGAGTTTCAAAGTTGGTGACCTCCGTTGAAGTCTGTTCAGTTATTCAGTTATTCGGCATGGCGCATTCCTGCGCGGAAGGCATAAGCCCATTTAGTCATAGTCTCTATTATTCTAGGTATTCATGCAGACACGTCACCGTTTCCTTTCCGTATGCGCACGCACGGTGGCGGTTGCCCTCACCACGCTCGCATTTGTTGGCGTGACCGCATGCTCGGCCCCCAGAATCGCAGGTCGCTCCGAACAGGAGCAGGAGCTCGGCACATGTGAACGGTTCCTCGAGACCGCGCAATCGTATTCCAACACGATGGGCGACGCGAATATCCCGCTCTATCTGCGGTATTTCACCGCTTCACTCGCCCAGCATGACTGGCTCAATGTGGCATTGCAGTGCCCGTCCCAATTCGGCGACGCCACGATGCGCAGCGCCCAGGCACAGCATTTCACTCGTCTTGCCGCGAATCACTTCGGTTTTGCGTATGCGCCGCTCACAGTGACGAAGCTCGACACCGTCGATTCGCTTGATCTGCCGGGTGAGGCGCTGGCTACGATTGCGCTTGCCGAGGATCGCGCCGGTTTCGCCGCCGAAGTGCTCGCCGGACGCTACGACAGTTTCACACCCACTTCCGCCAACACCTCCTCCGACGCCGAATTCGTGCGCAGACTGGCCTCGAATGCCACGCTGCTCACCATGAGCGACAATCACAAGGAGGCCGCAGCACGCCTGACCATGCTGTCGAAAGGCGCGCAGGACATTCGCCGCAAGGTCTACGACACCCGCATGCTCACCACATCGGAGGTGAACGCAACCGATCCTGCGACCGGATTGCGCACCCGCACCCCGGCGATTGTCGAAATGGATTGCGCGCGCGAGCAACTGCAGCGCATCGACGACCTGCCCGCATCCGACATCGCCACCGCACAGTCGCAATCGTCGGACGCGCTACTGCAGCTGTCCCTGCTCATCGCCACGCATGCCGTCACCGCGTTCGGTCTGGGGTACCCAAGCGCTGACTATGCGCTGTTCGCCTCCTGAACAAGGCCTGTGCAGTGACATGCGGAAAACGACATACCGGATTTGACTTGTTGGCACGGTGTGGCATAATGAACAAGTTGCTTGTTTCGGCAAGTACATGGATGAGTGTCCGAGCGGTCTAAGGAGCACGCCTCGAAAGCGTGTGAGGGCAACCCCCTCCGCGAGTTCGAATCTCGCCTCATCCGCCTTCAGCCCGCACCTTGCCGCGGGCTTTTTCTTTCCCTGCCTGCCTATCGTGCACCATCAACAGCCTGCGTAAAAGGAGACACTCACACGCAGCAGACGTCCCCAATTACGCAGAGGAATAGGGCCGAGAAGCACAACGACGCGCGAAACCGGCACGATTATTCGGATTCAATGTCGGTGCCTCAGCATTCGCTAGAGCGTGCGCTTGGCACGGATTCGTTCCGCACGCGCGGCGAGCTCGTCGTCGGCCGGATAGGCGATGTGTTCGAGCGTGAGCCCCTGGGGCGCGATCGGCCCAGTGGATCCCTCGCGCAACGGCACACGCATCTTGCCGGCGAACCAATCCACATCCCGTTTGCCCATGCCCACCTGCACGCAGGCACCCACAAGCGAGCGAACCATGTTGCGGGCGAAGGCGTCGGCGACGATTGTGAAGCACAGCAGCCCGGACTCCACGGCAGGCGTATGGTAGCGCTCCCCCATGCCGGGTCCGAGCAACGGCCGCGTCGGCACGCGTTGCCAGTAGGCGGTCTTCACCTCGCGAATAGTCGTGCCCCCCGGATTCGCAATGGCGAACGAACCGAAGTCATGCAGCCCCAGTGTAAGTGCGGCAGCGGCATTCATCTGCGCGATGTCGAGTTCGCGGTCGGTGCGCCATGCGAAATCCTTGAGCCGCGGGTCCCAGGGCACGCGCGCGTCGGCAATCCGGTACACATAGGTGCGTTCGAGTGCGGAGAACCGCGCGTCGAAACCGGCAGGCGCCACGGAAATCCCATGGATGGCGATATCATCGGGCATCATGCGCGACAACCTGGTCTGCAGGGCCTGCACCGGCGTCAAATTCATATGGCCGACGCATTGTCCGAGTGTCTGGTCGGGAACATCGACGTGGCACACCTGATGCGTGGCATGCACGCCGGCGTCGGTGCGCCCGGCCACGGTGAGCCGCAAGGACCCGGCATCCGGCATGCGCGTGATTCTTCTCAAGGCCTCCTCGACGGTTCCCTGCACCGTCCGGCAGCCTGGTTGCGCCGCCCATCCGTGGAACGCGGCACCGTTATAGGCCAAGTCGATTCGTAAACGTGTCACAACCCGAGCTTAGCAAATGCGCACCGATGTCCGGCGAGGTCTGTTTCCATATGCAAAAGGGGCCACCCAAACGGATGGCCCCTTCCTCATGCCTCAGAGGTTCACTCAGCGGCTGCCTCGGTCTGCTCTTCCTTGGCTGCGACCTTGGTCGCGGCTTCGGCTTCCTTGACCACTGCCTTCTTCGGGCTCACCGGTTCGGTGACGAGCTCGATGATGGCGGCTGGAGCGGAATCGCCCTTACGCGGAGCGATCTTGACGATGCGGGTGTAGCCGCCTTCGCGCTGCTCCATCTGCTCAGCTATCTGCGTGAACAGCTTGTGCACGACGGACTTGTTACGAATCACGCGCATCACACGGCGACGGGAGTGCAGATCACCGCGCTTGGCGAAGGTGATCAGGCGCTCGGCCAGCGGACGAAGGCGCTTGGCCTTCGGCAGCGTGGTGGTGATGCGGCCGTGCTCGAACAGGCTGGTGGCCATGTTCGCGAGCATCAGACGCTCATGTGCCGGGCTGGACGCCAGGCGTGGGCCTTTCTTTGGTGTAGGCATTGTATCTCCTTGTTGCCACGCCGAACTCAGGTGGGCAGTGGCCCGAACATCCGAAATCGGCGAAGCGGTTATGTCGTTGGCGGTTTACTCGTCTTCCGGCGAGAAGAAGGTGCCGCCTTCGAGGTTGTTGGTGTCGAAGCCGAGCGGCGAGGACTTGAGCGACAGACCCAGGGACTGCAGCTTCTCCTTCACCTCGTCAATGGACTTCATACCGAAATTACGGATGTCGAGCAGATCCTGCTCCGTGTGGTTCACCAGCTCGCCGACCGTGTGGATGCCCTCACGCTTCAGGCAGTTGTAGCTGCGCTGGGTGAGGTTGAGATCCTCGATCGGAACGGACATGCCCGGATCGGCCTGCTCGGCCACCGGGGCTGGCCCGATTTCCACACCCTCGGCCTGCGTGTTGAGTTCACGGCACAGGCCGAAGAGCTCAACCAGCGTGGATCCTGCGGATGCGACGGCATCACGCGGGGAGATGGCCGGCTTGGTTTCCACATCCAGAATGAGCTTGTCGAAGTCGGTGCGCTGTTCAACACGGGTGGCTTCGACCTTGTAGCTCACCTTGAGCACTGGAGAGTAGATGGAATCGACCGGGATGCGGCCAATCTCATCGCCATCCTGCTTGTTCATCTGGGCTGGGACGTATCCGCGGCCACGCTCGACGGTGAACTCGATCTCAAGTTCGCCATCTTCGGCGAGAGTGGCGATGTGCAGATCCGGGTTGGCAATGGTGACACCGGCCGGTGGGGTGATGTCCCCTGCGGTGGCCTCGCCGCTGCCCGCCTTGCGCAGATACATCACGACAGGCTCATCGTATTCGCTGGTGAGCACGATGCCCTTGATGTTCAACAAGATCTCGGTGACGTCTTCCTCGATGCCCGGCAGAGTGGTGAACTCATGCAACGCACCGGAAATACGCACCGAAGTCACTGCCGCTCCCGGAATCGAGCTGAGCAGAGTACGGCGAAGCGAGTTGCCAAGCGTGTAGCCGAAACCCGGCTCAAGCGGCTCGATGATGAAACGGGAACGCTGAGGGTTGAGCGATTCCTCGGTAAGTGTCGGACGCTGTGCGATAAGCACTGTGGTATCCTTTCAGCTTCAGCCGGTGGTGCACTCACTGGCTTCAAGCGGCTTTGGATGGATGGTATTGTCTAGTGCTCAGACGCGGCGACGCTTTGGTGGGCGAACGCCGTTGAATGCCTGTGGAGTGACGTCGGTGATCGAACCGACTTCGAGACCAGCGGACTGCAGGGAGCGGATGGCGGTTTCACGACCGGAACCCGGGCCCTTCACGAAAACATCGACCTTCTTGACGCCGTGTTCCATGGCCTTGCGGGCCGCGGACTCGGCTGCCATGCCAGCGGCGTACGGCGTGGACTTACGGGAGCCCTTGAAACCGACATCGCCACCGGACGCCCAGGACACAACCGCGCCGGACGGATCGGTGATGGAGATGATGGTGTTGTTAAACGTTGACTTGATGTGCGCCTGACCGACCGGGATCGACTTGCGATCGCGGCGACGGGTCTTGCGTGCGGCCTGCTTTTGAGCTGCCATTTGACCTCGTTTCCTAATTCACGAACTATGTGTTGCAGACGATGGCTGTCACACCGTGGCCTGCAATTCCCACCTATTACTTGGTGGCCTTCTTCTTGCCAGCGACCGTGCGCTTCGGGCCCTTGCGGGTGCGTGCGTTGGTCTTCGTGCGCTGACCGCGGACCGGCAGGCCCTTGCGGTGGCGCATGCCCTGGTAGCTGTTGATCTGGATCTTGCGGCGAATGTCAGCGTCGACTTCACGACGCAGATCGCCTTCGATCTTATAGTTCGACTCGAGGTAGTCACGCAGCGTGATCAGCTGCTCATCCGTCAGGTCCTTGACGCGGGTGTCTGGATTGATGCCAGTCGCCTCAAGGGTTTCCTTGGCGCGGGTGCGTCCCACACCGAAGATATAGGTGAGCGCGACCTCGATGCGCTTGTCATTTGGGATGTCGACTCCGGCAAGACGTGCCATTGCGATTCCTTCTGTTTGCCGCAGGTCTCGCACCCGATCCCCCGGTATCCCTACCGGCCCGGGCCTGCGTTCCCGGGGTTCAGCTCACGCATACACGCGAACTGCGACTGAGTGCCTGATATGTGTCGCTGCTTCTGCTCAGCCCTGACGCTGCTTGTGGCGTGGGTTGGTGCAGATCACCATGACGCGACCGTGACGACGGATCACGCGGCAGTTTTCGCAGATCCTCTTCACACTTGGGCTAACCTTCATGGTATTCCTTTGCTTGGGTTTGTACCTTGGCTGTTACTTTACTTGTAACGGTACGTAATGCGACCACGATTGAGGTCGTATGGGCTCATCTCGAGCACCACACGGTCCTGCGGAAGAATACGAATGTAGTTCTTGCGCATTTTGCCGGAAATTGTGGCGAGCACGATGTGCTTATTCTCCAGTTCCACACGGAACATCGCATTGGGCAGAGCCTCTACGACTCGGCCTTCAACTTCAATCACACCGTCTTTTGCCATAAATACCCGTTTTCCTCGTGGATAGCATTACCTGTAGGTGCGCCAGAAGACACACCAACTTGCTAGTATACACGAAAAGCGAAGAGTGCACGCAACGGCGTGTCGTACCCTTCGCTTCCGTAACGGACCGGGCGAACACTTTGTGCCCGGTTCAATGGCGTACCGTCTTCTATGCTACCGAATTGAGACGCGGATTATTCCATGTTCACCAATCCCACACACCTCACGGCACGCATTTGCACCATTGTTCAGCCAAGCTTGGCATCGAGTGCCTTGACGATCTCCTCGCTGATCGCATCGATCTCGCCCACGCCGTTCACGGTGACGAGCTTGCCGCGCTGCTGGTAGATGTCGAGCACCGGCGTGGTCTCCTTGTCGTAGGTGTTCAGACGGTTCTGGATCGCCTCCGGGGTGTCGTCGGCACGCCCCTCCTCCTTCGCGCGCTTGGCCATGCGCTCAAGCAGCACATTGGTGGGGGCGGTCAGCGCGACAACGGCGTCGAGCTGCTCGCCGAGGCCCTCGAGAATCTCGTCGAGCGCGCTCACCTGGGCGACATTGCGTGGGTAGCCATCGAGGATCCAGCCATTCTTCGCATCATCCTGCGCAAGACGATCGCGGACGATCTCGTTGGTGAGCTCGTCGGGGACCAGGAATCCCTGCGACGTGTATTCAAGCACCTTCTTGCCCAGTTCCGTCTTGTTCTTGATGTTCGCGCGGAAGATGTCTCCGGTGGAGATCGTCGGAATGCCGTAGTGCTCGGCGAGCAGCTTCGCCTGTGTGCCCTTGCCGACGCCCTGAGGTCCCATAATCAGCAGTCGCATCGTGTTCCTTTCGCTTGGGATTTGCTTTGCTATCGCATATCTTAGCCTAGTGTGCTCACGGCAGGAGTATCGGCATGCCGCGGCGAGCCATGCATATGCAAAAGCAGACCGTAGATTCCCACGGTCTGCTTTTGCGGCAATCTGCGAATGGCAGATTATTCACACCTGCACATCATTTGGCGATGGCCTTGCCCTCGGTGTGATCGGTGTTCTCGAACAGGAAGCCTGCGTACTGGTACTGCTCCGTCTGCGCCTTCGCCTGACGCAGCGTGTCGAGACCCACGCCGGCGATGATCAGCAGCGTCGTGCCACCGAACGGCAGCTGCGTGTTGAGTTTGAGCGCCATGATGAGCACGGTCGGCAGCAATGCGACGAACAGCAGGTAGATCGCGCCGACGGTGTTGAGTCGGTTGATCACGTACTTGAGGTAGCGCGAGGTGGCGGAGCCTGCGCGAATGCCCGGGATAAAGCCACCGAACTGCTTCATGTTGTCTGCGGTCTCGTCTGGGTTGAACGTGATCTCCGTGTAGAAGAACGTGAAGAACACAATCATCAGCGCATACAGGCAGATGTACCACACGCTCGTCGTGTTGGCGAGGTACTTGTTCACCCACTGCACCCAGCTCTGCTGGCTGTTGCCAAACTGTGCGAACAATGTCGGGATCGCGAGGATCGACGAGGCGAAGATCGGCGGGATCACGCCGCTCATGTTGATCTTGAGCGGCAGGTAGGTGGAGGAGCCGCCATACATCTTGCGGCCGATCATGCGGCGCGTGTATTGCACCGGAATACGGCGCTGCGAGAGCTCCACGTAGTTCACGAAGATCATGATCACAAGCAGCACGACGGTGACGATCGCGAACTTCGTCCAATTGCCGTCGGTGCCGTTCGTGCCCCAGCCGATCTGCCACAGCTGCGGCAGGAAGCCCGAGCAGATGGACAGGAAGATGAGGATCGACATGCCCTGGCCGATGCCCTTCTCGGTGATCAATTCGGCCATCCACATGATCAGGCCGGTGCCGCCGGTCATCACCATGATCATGACGACCATGTTCCAAATGGAGGCGTCGGGGATCACATTGTTGCACTGGTAGTTGAACAGCGCGCCGGAACGCGCGGTGACGAGGATTGTCGTGGACTGCAGCACGGCGAGACCGATGGTAAGGTAACGCGTGTACTGGGTGAGCTTGGCCTCACCGGACTGCCCCTCCTTGTGCAGGGCCTCGAAGCGCGGGATCACGGCGCGCAGCAGCTGCACCACGATCGATGCGGTGATGTACGGCATGACGCCCAATGCGAAGATGGACAGCTGCAGCATTGCACCGCCCGAGAACAGGTTCACCAGTCCGATGAAGTTCTCCGCATTGTTGGTCGTATTCGCCACGCAGTCGTTCACGACCTTGTAATCGACACCCGGCGTTGGAATGAACGAGCCGATTCGGTAGATGATGATGATGCCAAGGACGAAGAGGATCTTGTTCCTCAGCTCCTTGGTGCGAAAGGCCTGGATTAACGTCCTCACCTTGGGTTCCCTCCATAACTGTACGCTCTTGGCGTATCACGAAAAACACACGCTAAAGTTCGAGTCTAGCCCAACGGCCATACCGCACGCGAGTTCCCGCCTCTTTTTTGCAATAATTCAACACAAATTACAGCGGCCATTTCCTGTTTTGATATTTCGCGCGCATGTTCTGCACATATGAACAGACCCTCCCCGCTTGCTGCGGGAAGGGTCTGTCGCTAGCGTGTATGCATGCCGTCAGTCTTCGCTGATCGAACCGCCTGCCGCTTCAATCTTGGACTTCGCCGAAGCGGAGGCCTTGACACCCTTGAGGGTGAATGCGGCGGTGGCTTCGCCCTCACCGAGGACCTTGACCGGACGGTTGGCACGCACTGCGCCCTTGGCCACCAGGTCAGCCACGGTGATCTCTCCGCCCTGCGGGAACAGATCGTTGAGAGCAGCAATGTTCACAACCTGATATTCGGTCTTGAACGGGCTGCGGAAGCCGCGGAGCTTGGGAAGACGCATGTACAGTGGCAGCTGGCCGCCTTCGAAGCCAGGACGAACCTGATAGCGCTTCTTGGTGCCCTTGTCGCCACGGCCCGAGGTCTTGCCCTTGGAGCCTTCACCACGGCCGACGCGGATGCGATCCTTCCTGGCGCCTGGTGCCGGCTTGAGGTCATGCATTTGCAGGATTGTGGTCTCTTCGTTAGCCATAATCACTCTGCCTCCTCAACATTGACCAAGTGACGCACGACGGCGATCATGCCGCGGGTCGACGAGTTGTCTTCAAGAACAGTGCTCTGGCCGATCTTGCGAAGGGCGAGCGTCTGCACGGTAGCCTTCTGCTTCTTGTTCGCGTGTGCAACACCGTGCACGAGCGTGATCTTCAGCTTTGCCATCACTCACCATCCTTAGCGGCCGCTTCGGCCTTGGCTTCCTCGCGTGCCTTTCGGGCCTCGGCAATGCCGGCGGCGCGCTCACGCAGGAGCTGGTCCGGAGCGACTTCCTGCACGGAGAGGCCGCGGCGTGCCGCAATCTCCTCCGGCTCTTCGAGCTGCTTCAGCGCATCGACGGTGGCGCGAACCACGTTGACGGCCGTTGCGGAGCCCATCGACTTCGTCAGGATGTCGGTGATGCCCGCGCATTCCATCACTGCACGCACAGCCGAGCCGGCGATTACACCGGTGCCTGGAGCTGCCGGGCGCAGCATGACGGTGCCTGCGTGGTCGTGGCCGGTGACCGGGTGGGTCACGGTGCCGCGAATGCGAGGAACGTTGAACAGATGCTTCTTGGCATCCAGCTGACCCTTGGCGATTGCCGCCGGGACCTCACGGGACTTGCCATAGCCAACACCGACGGTACCGTTGCCGTCACCGACCACGACGAGAGCGGCGAAGCTGAACGTACGGCCGCCCTTGTGGGTCTTCGACACACGGTTGATCGTCACGACGCGATCGAGCATCTCGTTCTCGTGATTGTCCTCACGACGGCCACGGCGGTCACCGCGGCGACCTTCGCCACCACGGTTGTTGCGGCGGCCACGACGCTCGTCGTTGTTGCTGGACTCGGCGGTTGCCTGAGTGTTCTGAGTCTCTTCAGCCACTTGGGTTTCCTTTTCGTTGTCGCTCACAGTGCCAGACCTCCCTCGCGGGCGCCTTCAGCAACAGCTGCGACGCGACCATGGTACATGTTGCCGCCGCGGTCGAACACGACCGTGGTGATGCCGGCATCCTTGGCCTTCTTGGCCAGGAGCTCGCCAACCTTCTTGGCGGCTTCGGTCTTGGTGCCCTGGAAGTCGGCGAAATCGGCCATAAGCGTGGACTCGCTCACCAGCGTCTTGCCGGCGTTGTCGTCAACGATCTGCGCGACCATGTGACGGTTGGAGCGGGTGACCACGAGACGCGGACGCTCTGCGGTGCCGCTGATGCGCTTGCGAATACGAGCGTGGCGACGCTTCAGCGCGGCCTTCTTGCCTTTACCGAAAATCTTAACGCTCATATCACTTACCAGCCTTTCCAGCCTTGCGACGGATGACCTCATCCGAGTACTTGATGCCCTTGCCCTTGTACGGTTCCGGAGCACGAAGCTTACGAATGTTCGCGGCAACCTGGCCAACGGCCTGCTTGTCGGTACCCTTCACGATGACCTGGTTCGGGTTCGGCAGTTCGAGGGTGATGCCTTCCGGCGGGTTCACGGTGATGGTGTGGGAGTAACCGAGCGAGAACTCGATGCCCTTGCCCTTCATCTGTGCACGGTAACCGGTGCCGACGATGTCGAGGCTCTTCGAATAGCCATCATGCACGCCCTTGACCATGGAGGCCACGATCGAACGGGCCAGGCCGTGCTTTGCGCGGGTCGGACGCAGGTCGTCGTTCGCGGTGACGATGATCTCGTTGCCTTCGACCTTGGCGGTCACGCCCTCGGGGATGGTGTAGGAGTCGGAACCCTTCGCGCCCTTGGCGGCGAATTCCTGACCATTGATGGTGACTTCAACGCCCGCCGGAATCTCGATCGGGAGCTTACCAATATGCGATGCCATGTTCAGCTCTCCTTTCTCACCACACGTAGGCGACGATCTCGCCACCGATGCCTCGGTCGAGGCATTCCTTCTGAGTCAACAATCCCGAGCTCGTCGAGATGATGGCGATGCCGAGGCCGCCGAGCGGCATGGGCAGTGCGTCGGACTTGGCGTAACGACGCAGGCCTGGCTTCGACACGCGCTTGATGCCCTGAATGGAACGCTCACCGTGGGGGCCGTACTTGAGGGTGACCTCAAGGGTCTGGCCGACGCGGGCTTCCTTGGCGGTGAAGTCTGCAATGTAGCCTTCGCGCTTCAGGATCTCGGCGATGTTCTTCTTGAACTTGGAGTACGGCATATCCACGGTCTCGTGCTTTGCCGCGCTCGCATTACGCAGACGCGTGAGCATATCTGCGATTGGATCTGTCATTGTCATTTGGGCTAACGCCCTTTCTCGCCGTGGTTTCCGCCGCCCTGCAGACTGCTATGGCCTGCCCGGGCCGCGGACCTTCAGCGTTGATATTTACCAACTGGACTTCGTTACGCCTGGCAGCTCGCCACGGTGTGCCTTCTCGCGAAGGCAGATTCGGCACAGGCCGAACTTACGGTACACGGAGTGCGGACGACCGCAGACCATGCAGCGCGTGTAGGCGCGAACCTTGAACTTAGGCTTGCGAAGCGCCTTGACCTTAAGACAAGTTTTTGCCATTTCAGTTCTCCTTGAATGGGAAGCCGAGAAGCTTGAGCAGTGCGTAAGCCTCGTCGTCATCCTTCGTGGTGGTCACCACGGTGATGTCCATGCCGCGCTGGTGATCGATCTCATCAGGATCGATCTCGTGGAACATGGACTGCTCAGTGAGACCGAAGTTGTAGTTGCCCTGACCATCGAACTGATGGCCGTTGATGCCACGGAAATCGCGAATACGCGGCAGGGCCAGCGTAAGCAGACGATCCAGGAACTCCCACATGCGGTCACCGCGCAGGGTGACGTATGCGCCGATGGCCTGGCCTTCGCGCAGGTGGAACTGTGCGACGGACTTCTTCGCCTTGGTGATCTTCGGCTTCTGGCCGGTGATCGCGGTGAGGTCACGCACAGCGCCTTCGATGAGCTTGGAGTCGCGCGCTGCGGCGCCGACGCCCATGGAGACGACCACCTTCTCGATGCGAGGAATCTGCATCGGGTTGTCGTGGTGGAATTCCTTCTCGAGCTCGGGAAGGATCTCTTCCTTGTACATCGTCTTGAGGCGTGGGGTCACTGGCTCTTCGATGATGACTTCGTCAACGACTTCGCTCATGCCAGTTCCTTTCCGGACTTCTTGGCAACGCGGACGCGCACGGTCTTCACCTTGCCGTCACGTGCCTCTTCCTTGATTACGACGCCAACGCGGGTGGGCTGCTTGGTCTCCGGGTCGATGACCATCACGTTGGAGCGATGGATCGGGGCCTCAACGGAGACGATGCCGGCCTGCTGACCCTGCTGGGTTGCACGCACATGCTTCTTGACGATCTGAACGCCTTCGACAATCAGTCGGTCATCCTTGAGAACGCGCTTGACGGTGCCTTCCTTGCCGCGGTCCTTGCCACGGATGACCTTGACGAGGTCGCCGCTCTTGATCTTGGCTACCATGTCAGATCACCTCCGGTGCGAGGGACACGATACGCATGAAGCGCTTGTCGCGCAGTTCACGACCAACCGGTCCGAAGATACGAGTGCCCTTGGGTTCACGGCCGGAGCCGAGAATCACAGCGGCGTTCTCGTCGAACTTGATGTAGGAGCCGTCTGCACGGCGGCGTTCCTTGACTGTACGGACGACGACGGCCTTGACCACGTCGCCCTTCTTGACCGACCCGCCAGGGATTGCGTCCTTGACGGAGGCGACGATCACGTCG
>NZ_CP109653.1:646056-870550 GCF_025908335.1 Bifidobacterium sp. KRGSERBCFTRI | reverse complement strand
GCACCCCGCCTGCCTGCTAGAAGCAGGCGGGGTGACTCACGGAGCCTTGCCGAACTTATTTACTTAGCGCGCTCGATAATGCTATCGAGACGCCAACGCTTGGTCTTGCTCAGGGGCCGAGTCTCCATAATACTCACGAGGTCGCCAATGTGAGCCTCGTTGTGTTCATCATGGACCTTGACCGTACGAGTGGAGCGCACAACCTTGCCGTAAAGCGGGTGGGTCGAACGCTGCTCGAGCTCGACGGAAATCGTCTTGTCCATCTTATCGGACACGACGTAACCGCGACGAACCTTGCGGAAGTTACGCTCTTCAGCCATTACTTCTCCTCAGCTTTCGTTTCGGTCGCCTCGGGGGCCTGGCTGATGCCGAGCTCACGCTCGCGCAGGATGGTGTACATCCTGGCGATGTCGTGCTTGACCGCCTTGAGGCGGGCGGTGTTTTCGAGCTGACCGGTCGCGGACTGGAAGCGCAGGTTGAACAGCTCTTCCTTGGACTTCTTGAGGAAGCCCTCGATCTCCTCGTTGGTCTTCTCGTTGAGATTCTTCATGGTGTAGTCTGCAGTTCCGACTGCCATCAGATGTCACCGCCTTCACGAGCAATAACACGGCACTTCATGGGGAGTTTGTCGATTGCGCGGCGCAGAGCCTCACGAGCGACATCCTCGGACACGCCACCGATCTCGAACATAACGCGACCCGGGTGGACGTTGGCGATCCAGAATTCCGGAGTACCCTTACCGGAACCCATTCGGGTGCCGAGCGGCTTCTTGGTCAGCGGACGATCCGGGAAGATCGTGATCCACACGCGGCCACCACGCTTGATGTAGCGGGTCATGGCGATACGAGCGGCCTCGATCTGGCGGTTGGTCACATAAGCCGGAGCCAGAGCCTGGATACCGAAATCGCCGAAAGCGATCTCGTTGCCGCCCTTGGACATGCCACGGCGGACCGGACGGTGCTGCTTACGATACTTGGTTCTCTTTGGGATAAGCATTCTCAGCTCACTCCTTCGTTTCCGTTGCGGCAGGTGCCTCAGCAGCGGCCGGAGCCTCTGCTGCTGCGTTCTGCTGCGGAGCAGCGTTGCGCTGGCCGCGACGCGGACGACGATCGCCGCGACGACCCTGGCGGTTGTTGCTCTGCTGTGCCTGCTGCTCTTCGAACTCACGCTCGGTCATATCACCCTTGTAGATCCAGACCTTCACGCCGATACGGCCGTAAGTGGTCTTGGCCTCGAAGAAGCCGTAATCAATGAGGGCACGCAGGGTCTGCAGCGGAACGCGACCCTCGCGATAGAACTCGGAACGGCTCATTTCGGCGCCACCAAGGCGGCCGGAGAGCTTGATACGGATACCCTTGGCGCCTGCACGCATGGCATCCTGCTGGGCCTTACGCATCGCGCGACGGAAGGTCACGCGGTTGGTGAGCTGCTCAGCGATGCCCTGTGCGACGAGCTGGGCGTCCAGTGCGGCGTTCTTCACTTCGAAGATGTTGAGCTGGACCTGCTTGCCGGTGAGCTTCTCGAGCTTGGCGCGAACGCGCTCAGCCTCAGCGCCACGACGGCCGATGACGATACCCGGACGAGCGGTGTGGATGTCCACACGCACGCGGTCGCGGGTACGCTCGATGACGATACGGGACACGCCCGCACGCTCGAGGTCCTTGCTCATGGCCTTGCGGATGGCGTCATCTTCGAGAACGAAGTCGCGGTAGCGTTCGCCAACCTTGTTGGAATCGGAGAACCACTTGGAACGATGGTTCTCAGTGATTCCCAGGCGGTAGCCAAACGGATTGATCTTCTGACCCATCTTTAGCGGTTTCCTTCCTTGTTAGCGACGACGACCGTGATGTGGCTGGTGCGCTTGTTGATACGAGCGGCACGGCCCTGTGCACGGGCGCGGAAACGCTTGAGCGTCACGCCTTCGTCCACATAGGTCTCCTTCACGACCAGGTCGTTCTCGCGGAACGGCTCGCCGGCCTTGTCGGCCTTCACACGAGCGTTCGCGATGGCGCTCTCCAGGACCTTACGCACCGGGAGGGATGCGTCCTGCGGAGCGAACTTCAGAATGGTGATGGCTTCGGTCGCCTTCTTGCCTCGGATGAGGTCGACCATACGGCGAGCCTTGCGCGGCGTCACGCGGACGTGACGAGCGATTGCTTTAGCTTCCATGTGTCCTTACTCTCCTTTAGCGGCGTGCCTTCTTGTCGTCCTTCACATGACCCTTGAAGGTCTTGGTCGGGGCGAACTCACCGAGCTTGTGGCCAACCATGGATTCGGTGACGAACACCGGAACATGCTTGCGGCCATCATGAACGGCGAAGGTGTGTCCGATGAAATCAGGGGTAATCATCGAACGACGGGACCACGTCTTGATGACGTTGTGCGTACCCTTCTCGTTCTGCTCGTCGACTTTCTTCTGCAGGTGGGCGTCGACGAAGGGGCCCTTCTTGATGCTACGAGTCATCTACTCGACACTCCCTTACTTACGGTTCTTACCATTCGGGCGACGACGAACAATCATCTTGTTCGAAGCCTTCTTCGGACGGCGGGTACGAACCTCGCCCTTGCCCCACGGAGAAACCGGCGGCTTGCCACCGCGGGTACGACCGCCGTGCGGGTGATCGACAGGGTTCATGGACTCACCACGGGTGATCGGGCGCTTGCCCATCCAACGAGCGCGGCCTGCCTTGCCAAGCTGGATGTTGGCGTGATCGGAATTACCGACCTCACCAACGGTCGCGCGGCAGCGAGCGTCCACGTTGCGGATTTCGCCGGACGGCATACGCAGCTGAGCGTAGGCGCCATCCTTGGCGACGAGCTGCACGGCAGCACCGGCGGAGCGGGCGATCTTGGCGCCACCCAGCGGGCGGAGCTCAATCGCGTGCACCACGGTACCGGTCGGGATGTTGCGCAGCGGCAGGTTGTTGCCCGGCTTGATATCAGCCTGAGCGCCGGTCTCGATGACGTCGCCCTGCTTGATGCCTTCCGGAGCGATGATGTAACGCTTCTCACCGTCTGCGTAGTGCAGCAGTGCGATGCGGGCGGAACGGTTCGGGTCGTACTCGATGTGAGCGACCTTGGCCGGCACGCCGTCCTTGTCCCAACGCTTGAAGTCGATGAGACGGTACTGGCGCTTGTGACCGCCGCCGCGATGACGGGAGGTCATACGGCCGTAGGAGTTACGACCGCCAGTCTTGCTGAGCTTGCGAACCAGCGACTTCTCAGGCGTGGAGCGCGTAAGCTCGGAGAAGTCCGAGACGGACGCGTTACGGCGGCCTGCAGTCGTCGGCTTATAAACGCGGATAGCCATAATCTAGTTCTTCCTTTAACTTTTCTCGGCTAGCCTTCAGTTACCGAAGATGTCGATCGTCTGGCCCTCGGCGACGGTCACGATGGCGCGCTTCTGATTGACGCGCTGGCCGAAACCGTTGCGGGTGCGCTGGCGCTTGCCGGCGCGGTTGAGGGTGTTGACGTTCGTCACCTTGACATTGAAGATCTCTTCGATTGCCTGCTTGATCTGAACCTTGTTCGCGTTCGGGGCCACCACGAAGGTGTACTGACCGCGATCGGACAGAGCGTAGCTCTTCTCAGAAACGACAGGCTTGAGGATGATGTCGTGTGCGGGCTTGTGAATAGCGACCATGAAAATCAGGCCTCCTTTGCAGCCGGCTCAGCCTTCGCAGCGAGGAAAGCATCAAAGCCTTCCTTGGAGAAGACCACGTACTGAGCGGTGACCACATCGTACGTGTTGAGCTGATCGGCGAAGATCGGGTGAACGGTCGGGATGTTACGAACGGAAAGCCATTCGTTCACATTCTCGCGAGAGAGCACCACGGTGGTGAACTTGTTCTCGGTCACCGGGGTAAGAGCGGCAACGGCGGCCTTGGTGGACGGGGCTTCGGAAACACCGAAGTCGACAACGGCCACATGACCGGCATTGGCACGATCGGAAAGCACGTACTTCAGAGCAGCGGCCTTCATCTTCTTCGGGGTGCGCTGGGAGTAGTCACGCGGCTGCGGACCGAACACGGTGCCGCCGTGGTACCACTGCGGTGCACGGATGGAGCCCTGACGAGCACGACCGGTGCCCTTCTGCTTCCACGGCTTGCGGCCACCGCCGGAAACCATGCCACGAGTCTTGGTGGCGTGGGTGCCCTGGCGAGCAGCGGCGAGCTGGGCGATGACGACCTGGTGGATCAGCGGGATGCGGGACTGAACTTCTTCAGCGGAGAAGCCGAAGATCTCAGCCGGGGCATCGACGGTGCCGGTGGCCTTGCCCTGGTTATCGGTGACGTTCAGAGTAACGTTTGCCATGATTTATCAGGCTCCCTTCACTGCCGAACGGACGAGAACGATGCTGCCCTTCGGGCCCGGAATGGCGCCCTTGATAGCCAGCACGCCGTTCTCAACATCCGACGAAACGATGGTGAGGTTCAGCGCGGTGTTGGTCACATGACCCATGCGGCCAGCCATGCGCTTGCCCTTGAGGATGCGGCTCGGGGTGGCGCATGCGCCAACAGAGCCAGGACGACGCTCGTTCTTGTGAGAGCCGTGGGTACGACGATAGGACTTGAAGCCCCAACGCTTGATGGTGCCTGCGAAGCCCTTGCCCTTGGTGGTACCGGTCACGTCGACCAGGGTGCCTTCCGGGAACAGCTCAGCGGTCAGCTCCTGACCCGGCTCGAACTCTTCGGCGTTATCGGTGCGGACCTCAGCGAGGTGACGACGCGGGGTGACGCCAGCCTTGGCGAAGTGGCCGGCGAGCGGCTTGGTCACCTTGGTCGGGTCAACCTGGCCGTAGCCAAGCTGAACAGCCTTGTAGCCGTCGGACTCTTCGGACTTGACAGCGGTCACCACGTTGGTGGACACGTCAACGAGGGTCACAGGAACGAAGAAACCGTTCTCGTCCCAGACCTGAGACATACCGAGCTTCTTGCCCAGCAGTGCAGTGCGATTAGACATAATGGTTCCCTCCTCCCTTACAGCTTGATCTCGATGTTCACGTCTGCGGGCAGATCAATATGCATGAGGGAGTCCACGGCCTTCGGGGTCGGGTCCACAATGTCGATGAGACGCTTATGAGTGCGCATCTCGAAATGCTCGCGAGAATCCTTGTACTTGTGAGGAGAACGGATAACGACGAACACGTTCTTCTCGGTCGGGAGCGGAACCGGGCCAACCACAGTTGCGCCCGCGTTCGTCACCGTTTCGACGATCTTCTTCGCCGATTGGTCGATGACCTCATGGTCATAGGACTTAAGCCTGATGCGGATTTTCTGTCCCGCCATTGCCTTCCGCCCTTTCTAGCGATTCGTTATTTACTGTTTACCAGCCTGCTTCCAAGGGCACCGGCGCAGAAGACCCCCGGAACCGTGGAAGTTCCGTGGCCATACCACATCAGTGCGCAGCCATGCAGCTTCTCACCGGAGTGAGCCGCTGTGCCACGCTCGCTTTTTGAATTACAATTTGCGAGCCCTAAAATCAGGCAACTTCTTTATCTAAGCATCAGGGGTGAACATATGGAATTCGCGCGTGTCGCGGTTTTTCCAACGTTTTTCGCGGTGTCGCGCCAACACAATCACGCGTCTTCTTTCGATGAAGAACGCGGAAGGTAACGGCGACGGTCCACTTCCCCCTCACTATAAAAAAGGAGCCTGATGGTTTCCCATCAGGCTCCTTTTGCACGACTTCTTATATACGCTTCACTTCACATCTTTTATATAAGGAGTTACGTTGCGATATTGCGATCAGGCGCGCTCGGAAGCTTCCTCCGTAGCGGCTTCGCCCTGACGCTGGACGCGCAGCTTGTGGCCTTCCGCCTGGCTGACGCCGTAGTAGGCGGCAATGGCGATATCCTTCATATCCTCGATCTGCGGGATACGCGGGTTCGCCGGTGCGCACTGGTCTTCGTAGGCGCGCATGCCGATCTGGTCGATGATGGACCAATAGTAGTCCTCATCCACACCGCACTCCTGGAAGCTCTTGTTCATACCGAGCTTGTTGTCACGGTAATCCTCAACAGCCTTGGCCAGGTTCTCGACGCCCTCTTCCGGAGTCTTGCCCGGGTTCACGCCAAGGTTCTTGGCGATCTCCTGGTAGCGTTCCGGAGCGATGTACTTGTTGTACTTCGGCCAGCTGGTCGGCTCCTCCGGGACGGAACCGTTGTAACGGATCACGTACGGCAGGAGGATGGAGTTGGTACGACCGTGGGCAACGTGGCACAGTGCACCAATGGTGTGGGCCATGCCGTGGCACATGCCGAGGAAGGCGGAGCCGAAAGCCATGCCGGCCATGGTGGCGGCATTATGCATCTTCTCCTGGGCACGGGTCTTCTCCTCACCCGGCTCGCCATTGACGGACTCAGCGAGGTTGTCCCAAACCAGCTTGGCAGCGTGCAATGCCATACCATCGGTGAAGTCGTTGGCATACACGGACACATAAGCCTCAAAAGCGTGGGTCAGAGCATCGAAACCAGCATCGGAAGCCAGCTTGCGCGGCTGAGTACGTGCCAGCACCGGATCGACGATAGCGACGGACGGGGTCAGCGCGTAATCGGTGATCGGGTACTTATAGCCGGTCTTGTGGTCGGTAATCACAGCGAACGGCGTGACTTCGGAACCGGTGCCGGAAGAAGTCGGAATGCAGACCAGCTTGGCCTTCTTGCCCAGCGGCGGAATCTTGAACGCGCGCTTACGGATATCGAAGAACTTCTCACGCACATCGGAGAAGGAGATTTCCGGGTGCTCGTACAGCAGCCACATAATCTTGGACGCATCCATCGGGGAACCACCGCCGACGGCGATGATGGTATCCGGCTCGAACTCCTCGCGCATCATGGCGGCGCCACGTTCGACGGTCTCCACGCTCGGCTCCGGCTCGACATAATCGATGATACGGAAGGTCACGCGGTTGGAACGTGCACGCAGCTGATCGATGATCTTGTCAACGATGCCGAGCTGCTCCATGACCTTATCGCACACGATGACGGCCTTTTCGATGCCGTACATGTCGCGCAGGTACTTGATGGCGTTCGGCTCGAAGTAGGTCTTGGCCGGAATCTTGAACCACTGCATGTTGTTGTTCCTCCGAGCGATGCGCTTGATGTTGATGAGGTTGACTGCCTGGACGTTGCCGGACACGGAGTTGCCGCCGTAGGAGCCGCAGCCCAGGGTCAGGGACGGAGCGATGGCGTTGTAGATGTCGCCCACGCCGCCGAGGGAGCTCGGGGAGTTCCAGATGATACGGCAGGCGTGCATGCGCTGGCCGTACTCGCGGACCAGGTCACGGTCGTTGGTGTGGATGGCGGCGGTGTGGCCGGCGCCATGCTTCAGCATGGCTTCGCACATCTCGAAGGCCTGTTCCTTGTTGTCGGACTTCAGCACGGCCTGGACCGGAGCAAGCTTCTCCATGGTCAGCGGCTCGTTCTCGCCGACTTCCTTGCACTCAGCGGCAAGGATGGTGGCGTCTTCCGGAATCTCGAAGCCGGCGGCCTTGGCGATGTACTGCGGGGACTTGCCCGGCACCACGGAGTTGAGCTTCGGGGTCTGTCCGGAGTAAGCGGTGCAGCCGAACATGTACTGCTCGAGCTTGGCCTTCTCGTCAGCGTTCACGAAATAGGCCTTGCGACGCTTGAGTTCCTTAACGAGCGGAGCGTAGATGTCCTTGTCGGCGATGATGGCCTGCTCGGTAGCGCAGATCATGCCGTAATCGAAGTGCTTGGAAAGAATCAGATCGTTGGCTGCACGCACGACGTCGACGTTCTTGTCAACGTATGCCGGAGCATTGCCCGCGCCGACGCCCAGGGCCGGCTTGCCGGAGGAGTATGCGGCCTTGACCATGCCCGGACCACCGGTGGCGAGGATGGTGGCGACACCATCATGCTTCATCAGGGCGCCAGTGGCCTCGATGGACGGATGCTCGATCCACTGAATACAGTTCTCAGGAGCGCCTGCTGCGATAGCGGCATCGCGAACGATCTTGGCGGCCGCGACGGAGCAGTTCTGTGCGCCCGGGTGGAAGCCGAAGATGATCGGGCAGCGGGTCTTCAGTGCGATCAGCGACTTGAAGATGGCGGTGGAGGTCGGGTTGGTGACCGGGGTCACGCCAGCGACGACGCCAACCGGCTCGGCGATTTCGTCGATGCCCAGCACGTCGTCCTCGCGGATGATGCCGACGGTCTTCTGACCAGCCAGGTAGTTGGTGACATGCTCGCAGGCGAAGATGTTCTTGGTGGCCTTGTCTTCGACCAGACCACGGTGGGTCTCCTCGACGGCCATCTTGGCGAGCACCAAGTGCTTGTTCAGGGCTGCGACGGAAGCCTTGGCCACGATGTGGTCAACCTGCTTCTGATCGAGCTTCTCGAATTCATCAAGAGCCTTCAGGCCCTTCTTGACCAGAGCGTCGACCTCAGCCTCGGCTGCGGCGAGCTTCTCTTCCGGAGTCGGCTTGGTCGGCTCTTCCTTCTTCTTTGCGTCTGCCACTTGAAGTCCTCCTCGATTCTTTGGGGGTTTGCAAAGTAGTTTCCCGTTATTCCACCCGCCTCGAAGCGGATGGACGCGTTGCTGGTCTTTTGTGACCTAGGACACACTTTAGTGAGTATGCAATATGATTTTCCACTGCGTCGTGTCGCAAGAGAAATATTATATTCTGTTCATTTAATGTTTAGATTGCGTTCTTTTGTGAAGAGAAAAAGCTTTAAAAACATCATTTTGAGCGTTTTTGTTGCTTTTTATCATAAATCACACACACTTTCTCAAGTCTCACCTCCTCATCTTTTATAAAAGTATTTTCTATATGATATCAATCATATCAAACTTTTACAAAGTTTATTTACTTATCTTGTCCGTCCAATGTATTTTTTCCGCCAGCCAGTAGGAGTTTCGCCTGTTTCTTCAAAGAAACGACGATTGAAATTCGAAGCGTTTCCATATCCGCAAGCACGACGAATCGACGCGACGCTTTGATTCGTGGTCGTCAGCAATCTGCACGCATGCCCGATACGCAATCGTCGAACAAAATCCGAAAACCTTATTCCTGCGGCCCTTTTGAACAGACGAGAGAAAGCCGACACACTCATTCCAGCCTGACGAGCGGCCAAATCCAGGCTAATTTCACCGCTCAGATGCGAGGAAATGTACTCAATGGCATCGTTGACCACACTTTCCGCACCACTGCATACAGCCGGATCGTATCCGGACGCAACCACTGTATAGGATTCATCTGCTGAGGCATGCGCGAACACATCCAACACACGAATCAGATCACTAACACGGCAAGCAAGACTATGTTCCTCCATGCTTTCCAGAATCGAACCGGCCTGACGAGCGGATTCACCGCTCAGCACCAACGCCTGCCCCGCACGCCTCAACACCATTGCAAAACCAGACGTTTCCGGAAATCCAGACATCAGCAGACGTATGGTTTCCGGACGCACATGGCACACCACATCACGCTGACGAAGCCGCTCCCCCGGAGCGATGTCGGACACCCAATTATGCGGAAGATTCGAACCAATCAGCGCAACCTGCCCGGCCTCATACGGAACAACGGCATTGCCCGCCATCATCAATCCGGTACCTTCCCGAATCAGATGAATTTCAATATGAGGATGATGATGCCATTTCGCCAACGAGCTTGGGTAGCCATGCTTCACCCAACGCACCGAAGCCTGCGCGTCCGGCACAATGATCTCCAATACGCCGGAATCGTTCGAACTTCCACCTTTCGGCACGAATCCACCAAAAGAGGTCTGAGCCAAAGCCGTCTTCCCATGCCGATTATCGTTGACTTGTACAACAGCACCCATGGCCTAGACCCCTTTCGTCGTTCCGTAACGTGCGTAACGTCAGTCGTTATTCACGGTAATCTGCAGCTTAATATCTCCAGGACGCCCCTCGGCCATGCGATCAAACGCCGCCTTGGCATCCTCCATCGCATAGGTGTCGGTGATGAATGGCTTCAGATTCAGTTTACCGTTAGCCACGAGGTCGATGGCCTTCTGATACACATTGGCATAACGGAAGATATTTTCGATGCGCACCTCGGTAGCCTGCAGTTCCGTAATGTCGATAGCCACCGGACTGACCGGAATGCCAACGATAACGGCAGCGCCACCGGGAGCAATCAGCTTCCAGAATGTCTCGTATGACTTCGGCGAGCCCGAGCACTCGAAAGCCACATCAGCACCCCAACCCCCCGTTTCCTCACGGACGCGCTCCACCAGATCCTCTTTGGTGAGATCCACCGGAATAATACCTGGAATCTGAGCCGCAATCGCCAATTTGATTGCCGACACATCAGAAATCAGCACCTTGGAAGCGCCACCTGCCAACGCGCACGACGCGGTCAGCATGCCGACCGTACCCGATCCGGTGACCACGCAGACATCGCCCGGCTTGATACGAGCCTTGGTGGCGGACCACATGCCCACAGCCAACGGTTCAAGCAGCGCACCCTCACCGAAGCTCACATTGTCGGGCAGCTTGTAGGTGAACGCCGCAGGATGGTTCACCGTTTCGCACAGGCAGCCATCAATCGGCGGAGTGGCAAAGAAACGCACCGCAGGATCGACGTTATACATGCCCAGTTTGCTGGCACGCGAACTCATATCCGGAATGCCGGGCTCCATGGCCACACGATCGCCCACTTTGAAGCCTTCGACGCCAGGACCGACCTCAACCACCGTGCCGGAAGCCTCATGACCGAGAATCATCGGCTGCTCCACCACATATTTGCCCACGCGACCATGAGTGTAATAGTGCAGGTCGGAACCGCACACACCAACGGTATGCGGCGCGATCTTCAGCTCGCCTAGACCAGGTGCGGGGACGTCAGGCACCTCACGCACATTGATGACGCCCTGCTCTTCGAGAACGACTGCCTTCATGATTATTCTCCTTTGTGGATAATGATGTTTTTTGAGAAAAATGATGATCGAGCAATTGATATTCAATTGCGATTAGTTACGCTCGATCGCGGCAATGCGATGGCCGCGATCGTCAAATCCGGGTTGATGAGGATGAATGCCGAACGTGACCAACGATCCGATCGCATAGCAGATCGCATACGTCCAGCACACGCCGCCGAATCCGATAGTGGAAACCAGCACCGTCGCAATCAGCGGACCGAAAAACGTAGCCAGGCCGGAAGCGAAATTATGCGCGGAAATCGCAGCACCCTTATGTTCCAACGCCAACGCGGGAAACACGGCTCCCATAGGAACGAAAGCGGAAATTCCCAATCCAAGAACAACCGCATCAGCACACATAAGCACCATATTCGCCCCGAAAAACTGCGGAATGTAATACATGCCCAGCGTGCCGATCACACAGAACCAGCAGCCAAACCAGCGCATTTGCCGCATCCAACCATGCGAATCGCCCATACGACCCCAGAACACATTGCCGAAAATGGTGACCACAAACTGGAATCCCCAAATCTGGCTCCATTGCGAAACCTTAAACCAAGCACCGCCGCCATTGTTGGTAGTGGCCAAGTAGAGTGGCATGATGACGGGAAAGCCATACAACGTCAGATTGCAGATCACACGCACCACCGCAGCCAAAGCGATTTGGCGATTATGCACCAGAATGGTGACTCCTCGACTAAGCTCGCGCAGCTTGTCTGCATTGCTCATGGAAGAGTTGCCAGAACCCTTGCTTTTCGGCACCATCAGCAGGCAAATCAGCAGTCCAGCTATAGAAAACGGCAACGAAAGCCACAGCGAATAGTACTCGCCCACCATCGGAATGGTGAAACTCGGCAAATATGCGCCAAACACGCCGATGCCGAACGAGTAGGCGGCCCAAAACCACCCCATGGCCGACGCGAGCTTGGCAGGATCGATGGTTTGCGCCATCAACACCACGAACGAGTAGATGAACAGCGGGTAGCCAACACCCCGCAACGCATACACGCCTAACATCAGCGGATAGACGCCGCTCGGCAACGCCACACCAACGAACAGCAGGTGCAAAACGACCCAGGCGCTCGCGCCGATAAGCATGATGCGTTTGGCACCGAACATTTCAGCTAGCACACCGGACGCCCAGCCGGCAAGCGCAGCCACCAGCCCGTACATGGTGAACATCAGCGACGATTGCGAAGAGCTGAATCCCTGGTCCACGATGTATTTGGACAAAAAAGTCAATTCAAAGCCATCGCCGGTCATGAACACCGCTATGGCGACCAAGCCGGCCAATAGCGTGCGCGGCAGACCTATCTTCATAACATGTCTCTTTTCTTGGTAGAACGTCGTTGTCACCGTCTCAACTTTTTTTGTTGATAAATATATTTTCGACGCAGAAAAGTGGCAGAAAATCCTTTATGCACAGCTGTTTTTGATACTTTTTTGCAATACCTGATATCTCAGACCAACACGAGACATAAGGAAAGGACTTTTATGAAGTAGTCTTGGAAAAGAAGTTGCGCAGGAAGGATCAACCAGTGAAAGCCCAATCCGCCCTATCAGTCAAAGAAGCCAATTTCAAGGCCATGACCACGTTCATCTACACCCAAGGTTCAGCCACCAAGCAGATGTTCGAACACGAATTAGGGCTCAGCCTGCCAACCATCACGCAGAATCTGCGCGCCATGGAGGCCGACGGGCTCATCGTCAAAGGCGAGATGCAGAAATCCACCGGTGGACGCAAAGCGCAAATCTACGAATTCGCGGCACACTCCAGCGTGGCTATCGGCGTGCGAATCCAAACCACACGAATCACGGCCATCGCCATTGATCTGAACGGCAAATCCGTGGCCACCAGACAGCGCACACTCCCCTATCGCAACAACGACGCCTACTACCAGCGCATGAACGACATCATCAACGGTTTCGCGCAGGAACTGGCGAAACAAGGCAGCACGGTGCTAGGCGTGGCCTTCTGCATGCAAGGCATCGTATCGGCAGACGGGCAGTCGATCACCTTCGGCAAAATCATGAACAACACCGGCCTGAAACTCAGCGAACTCAGCCACGGCCTCAACTATCCGTCGCTGATGATTCACGATTCCGACGCTTCTGCCATGGCGGAACTCTGGTTCGACCACAATCTGAAGGATGCCGTCTGCATCTACCTCGAGCGACGCCCCGGAGGCGCGGTCATCGTAGACGGATCGCTTTACCAAGGGCCAAACCAATGCAATGGCTCAATCGAACATATGACGCTGATTCCAGGAGGCAACACCTGCTACTGCGGACAACAGGGCTGCATGGATACGTATTGCTCGCCGGAAACGCTGATGGAAGACGGCGAAAGCCTGCCCGGCTTCTTCTCGGTGTTGGAACAAGGCGAGCAGGAGCATCGCAAACGATTCTCGCAATGGCTGGATTATGTGGCGCTGGCGGTAACGAATATTCGCTCGGTACTGGCCGGTGACGTGATCATCAGCGGTGAGGCAGCACAATATCTCGATGATGACGATATGGCCGGACTACGCGAACGCGTGGTGGAACATACGCCATTCGGCACCACGGATTTCACCCTGCGCAAGGGAATGGCGCTCGACCATCAAGACATTATCGGCGCGGCCCTGCGTTTTGTGGAGCCGTACGTACGCGAACTATGCGATATGTGACCGCTTTTGCGCACATATTAATCGCATCGATTGCATAACAAAAAGAAGCGTGTTCCGAACCCGTATATAAGGTTCAGCGCACGCTTCTTTGTTTGCTTCCGTCTGTTTCGCCTGTTGTATTTGTTTTCAACGATTATTTGACGGCAATCATCTAACGATAGTTATTTGACAATCTGACAGAATTCAATGGTTTCGCCGTTCGGTCCGTATACGTTGAAGTAGCGGATGCCATGCTCCCAGAAGCTGTCGATATGCTGGATTTCGTTATCTTTGAAATTCAGCCCGAGTTCCTTCGCGTTTTCGAATGCAGCTTCGATGTCGGGAGTGTCGAATGCCCAATGGTTGATGGCACCAGTGGTCAGCGGAGCCGGATCGCCCTCCCACGTTTCGATGGTCAGATGGCCGTAACGCAGGAATGCACAACGATTTTCGCCGTTATGAAACAGTCCGGCCAGTTCGAAACCAAGCTTCTTCGTATAGAATTCGATGGTTTCGTCGAGATCCTTCGCCGGCATGCCGGAATGCTGCAGATCGGTAGTGAATTCAGACATTGCTTTCGCCATAAAATTACCTCCTGATAACGATGAATACGATTGATTTTCCCCTTTTGTGATTAGGATATGCGCTATGCGGCGATGTCGGCTGTGCATTTGCCGTCATGTCGTGATACTTTTTCGCTAATTCCAAGCTGTTCGGGACGAATAAACAACGTCAGCACAAAAGCAAGCACGCCTGCGGACCAGCCGCCAAACGCCGCGAACAAGCCATACACCGTGATTAGCAGCGACGCTTGGGAGGAGCTGAATCCTTAATCCACCATGAATTTGGAGAGGAAGGTAAGCTCGAAGCCATCGCCGGTCATGAAAATGACGACGGCAAGGAACCCCAGCATCAGCGTTCGCGGAACACCCAAACGCTCAAGCACGCGGATCATGTCAGGCACCAATCTTGACGACAGCCTTGGAAACGCCAGTGATCTTGCCGTCGAGGAAGTCTTGCACCTGCTCGAGTTCAAGCTCGTGGCTGATCAGGCCTCCGATGTTCATTTTGCCGGAGGAGACCAGCGAGATGGCATCGCGGAAGGTGAGCGGGTTGATGAAGGAGCCTTGGATGGTCAGCTGCTTCTTGTAAATGTCGTACGTATTCATTTCGAAATGCGCCTCCTGCGGGCCGACGCCGAACATCAGCACCTGCGCGCCCTTCTTGGCGGCGGCTACGGCCTGAGCTTGGGTCGCAGGAAGACCGACGGCTTCGATGATTACATCGTAGGAATCTTCCGGAATCTGTTCGCGGGTGGTGTTGTACGTTTCGGTGACGCCGAACTGCTCCTTGTTGCGCTGCAACTTTTCATCGAAAATGCCGGCAAGATCCACCTGATGCACGCCATACGCCTGCAGAAGCTGGGCGAAGACCTGCCCCATGAAACCGTCGCCGATAACCAACGCCTTCTGATACGGGCGAAGTTCCAGCAGATCGAGACCATGCACCGCGCATGAGACCGGCTCGACGGCAGCGGCGTCACGCAGGGAAACGTTATCTGGTAGCTTATAGACCACACTTGCGGGGGCGGTGAATTGTTCCGCCAGACCGCCGTTGCGGGTCACTCCGACCGCACTAAGATGGTCGCAGAGTTCAGGACGTTGCGTCAGGCAGAATTCGCACTGGCCGCAGTAGATGTTCGGGTCGACGGCGACACGGTCTCCCGGATTGACATTGGTGACGTCAGCGCCGACTGCAGCAACGATGCCAGAATTCTCGTGGCCAAGCACGATCGGCGGCACCGCAGCGGCCGATCCGGGGCGACCGTCATACAGGTCATGATCCGTGCCGCACACGCCTGCATATGCGGTGTTGATCAGCACTTCATTGGGTTCGATCTGCGGTGTTGGCATGTTCTGGATTTCAAATTCCTTGACACCGGTCAGTACAAGAGCTTTCATGATATGTCCTTTCCACTATAAAAGAAGTTCCGGCAGATCGTTCTGCCTGATGATTGAAAACTATACACTTTCTTAAATTCTTTTGCAAATCTCTTTTCATAAAGTTGTTTGCAAAGCGTGTGCCGCAGAAAATCAACGTTTTGTTTTTTAAAAAATCATCATCACAACATGCACATCATCATCGAAAACAGCCAGAACGGCATCTCACCGGCAGCGCAGCAACCATCGATCTGACATTGGCAGAGATGGTCCCGACATAGCAAGTCAACAGATAATTTCAAAGTGTTTAGAATGAGGTTATGAAGAACCCACCTTTGCACCGCTACGCAACCCGCCCAGGTCTCTATTTCACCGACGATGGTGGCGCGGACGCCGTTGTCCGCTCAGAAACAGCAGACCAAGTGTGGTTTTGCGTACTTGAACCACTTGACCAACCGAGCGCCTTCTATGCCGACGCCGCACGGCTGTTCAACGAACCCGGACTCACGTTCATCGATCAGGCCAAAAAACAGCGCATCTGCACCAGACGCATTCCCTCGCTCAATCTTCGCGAAACACTGTTCCGCATGGACGGTCCCAACTACGGACTGTGGTACGTGCACGTGCCGCAAGCATGGGACGGCATGCAATACGGATACCGCGTCAACGGCCCATAGGATCCCGATCATGGCGTGAGTTTCAACCCCTACAAGCTGCTGCTTGACCCATACGCCAAAGGCATCGAAGGATCGATGAAACTCGATCCAGGCGCATTCGCCTACGAATGCGAAATCGTCAACGGCAAGGTCAAGGGCTCCCCCTTCGGACCGATGAGCACCATCGACTCGGTAGGGCGCATGCCCGTTTCCGTAGCCATAGACGACCGCGCCATCGACAAACACGCAGGAGAACCCTCGCATCCACACGTTCCGTGGAGCAAAACGGTTATCTACGAGCTGCATGTCAAAGGCTTCACCGCCAACGCGCCATGGCTGCCCAAAGAACTTCGCGGCACCTACGCGGGCCTCGCACACCCGGCCACGCTCTCATACCTGCAGGATCTGGGCGTCACCTCCATCGAACTGCTGCCGATCCAAGCCAAACAATCGGAACTCTTCCTGCAGGAACGAGGACGCACCAACTACTGGGGATACTCCACGCTCGGATATTTCGCCCCCGAATCCTCATATGCCACCAAACGCTCGCAAGAGGCAGGAGCGGCCGCAGTACGGCAAGAAGTCATCAACATGGTGCGCGCATTGCACGAGGCCGGCTTTGAAGTGATTATGGATGTGGTTTACAACCACACCTGCGAATCAGGTCCCGAAGGCCCGACCATTTGCTGGCGAGGCCTTGACAATCTCTCGTACTACCGACGCACCAAAGACAAGATCAGCCGCCTGTACGACACCACCGGTTGCGGCAACACGCTTGATTTCACCAACACGCACGTCACCACGTTCGCCGTGGATTCGTTGCGCTATTGGGCCAAACGCATTGGTATCGACGGATTCCGATTCGATCTTGCGGCGACGCTGGCACGTCTCGACGGTGAATTCACCCGCTACCATCCATTCCTGTACGCTTTGCGCTCCGACATACTGCTCGGCAATCTCAAAATGATCATGGAACCATGGGATTGCGGCCCGAACGGCTGGCGCACCGGCGAATTCGGCATTCCTTTCGCGGAATGGAACGACCGTTTCCGCGATTGCACGCGCAAATTCTGGCTGACCGACGTGGATCGCACACGCAGCGGCGAATACGGCGAAATGACCATGCAAGACATGGCCACACGCCTATGCGGATCTTCCGACCTGTTCGCCACCGACCCCGGCCGCGGTTCGACCGCCTCCGTGAACTATGTGGCCTGCCACGACGGCTTCACCACCGCCGACCTGACCATGTACAAGAGCAAACACAACGAAGCTAACGGCGAAAACAACCACGACGGAACAAACGACAACCATTCCATCAATTTCGGGCATGAGGGCCCCAGCAGCGACCAAATCATCGTGCAGCAGCGCCAGCGTGCCACCATGAACCTGCTGGGCACGCTCTTACTGTCGTTGGGTACGCCAATGCTGCTCGCCGGCGACGAATTCGGCAATTCGCAAAACGGCAACAACAACGCCTACACGCAAGACAATGACATTACATGGCTTGATTGGGATTGGCTATACAGCACCGAGCAAACGCCGGAATTGAAGCAATTCAATCTAACGTCACGTTTAATCACGTTGCGGAAATCCCACGATTTGTACAGTCATGAGGATTTCTTCACGCGCCTGAGCAAAATCGGTTTGCTGAAGAAATCCGATCGCGTGCATTGGTATCTTCCGAACGGGCAGATGCCGGACGATTCGGATTGGACGAATCCTGCCGTACGCTCGTTCGCCATGCAGCTGCTCTCCCCCGACGAGCCTAGCCTGCTAATTCTGATCAACGGTTCCGACGAAGTCACACGTTTCCATCTTCCGAAAGGCATTGAATGGGAGATGGTCTGGTCTTCATCAGAGATCGTCGGCGAATATCCCGGTTTGGGAACGTCCATCGAACGGGTATCAGAATTCGACGCAGAGTCGGAAAACAAGCCGGCAGGTAGACTGCGCAATCATCTGCACCGCATCAATATGATGTACTGGCAGATGCAAGACAATGAAGCAAATCTGCAATCTGCCGACGATGGATTGTCGGAAGACGATCCGACATTGTGGACGCTCCCGGCGTTGAGCATCAGTGCGATGAGGCAGATGCCGACCGCCTGATTCCATCAAGCTCTGCCTGAATCGTTCGAATACCAAGAAACCCCTCGGAAAACGAATTTCCGAGGGGTTTCGAATAAAGCTTGCTGTAAGCTTTAGCGCTTCGAGAACTGCGGAGCGCGACGTGCCTTGTGCAGACCAGCCTTCTTGCGTTCCACGACGCGGGCGTCGCGGGTCAGGAAGCCAGCCTTCTTCAGGGCGGCGCGGTTCGCATCACGATCGATAGCGTTCAGAGCGCGGGCAACGCCCAGGCGGATTGCGCCAGCCTGGCCGGTGGTGCCGCCACCGTCAACGAGGACGATAGCGTCGAACTTGCCTTCGAGCTTGAGCAGAACGATCGGGGAGTTGACCTCACGCTGCAGCAGCTTGGCCGGGAAGTACTCTTCCAGGGTGCGACCATTGATGGTCCACTTGCCGGTGCCCGGAACCAGGCGAACACGGGCGACGGCTTCCTTACGACGACCGGTGCCGTAGCCCGGAGCGATGGTGGAAGTACCGGTGCCAGCGCCAGCGTTGGTCTCGGTGGTGTACGAGGTGAGCTCCTCTTCGGTCTCGAGAACCGCGGAGTCGTTGGTGTTTTCAGCCATGTTTCTTATCTCCCTTCGGTTCACTTAGCCTGCTGCGAGACCTGAGCGATCTCGAAAACCTGCGGCTTCATGCCAGCGTACGGATGCTCGGCACCGCGAACGATGTGGAGACGATCCAGCTGAACCTTGGCCAGACGGTTCTTCGGCAGCATGCCCTTGATGGCAGACTTGATGATGCGCTCGGGGTTGGTCTTGAGCAGCTGGGCGTAGCTATCGCGACGCAGGCCACCCGGACGACCGGAGTGCATGTACAGTTCCTTGCCCAACTTGTTGCCGGTCAGAGCGATCTTGTCGGCGTTGAGGATGATCACGTGGTTGCCGGAATCGGCGTGCGGAGCGTAGGTCGGCTTGTTCTTGCCACGCAGCAGGGTTGCCGCCTGAGTGGCGAGACGACCGAGCACCACGTCGGTGGCGTCGATGACGTACCAGTCGTGAGTCAGATCAGCTGGCTTCGGAGTGAAAGTTTTCACGATGTACCTTTTCTATATATTGTGTTCCGGACCATCCATCAGCATTACACGCGTTGGTTGGGCGCGGAATAATGCCGTTTTTCAGGTCTCATTATCCGTGGGCTCCCTGAAAGTCCTCGATGGCGAGTGGGAAAAGCGCTTTGAAGGACCCCGTAGGGAAACACAACAGTCTACTAGTATATCGCCTGCCTTGACATTCGGCAACACGAAAAACAAGGGTGTCCGCAGACCGTCGGACCTGTGGACACCCCATGGAATCGCCTATAGAAGATCAGCCACGCATGATGGCGGTGATCTCTTGCAGACGCGGTTCGTCGAAGAGCTTTTCGAGCGGCACCACGTTGCCTTCGCCATCGGCCAGCGGAATACGCCAATTCGGATACTCGTTATTGGTGCCCGGCTGGTTCTGCGTGCGCTTCTCACCGACCGCGTCGACGATGGAGGCGGCCATGAGCTTGCAGGGCGAACCTTTCAGACCACGGTACAGCGCGTCGACAATCTCGTTTTCGTTGGCGGCTTCGTCATCCAGAGCAGCCTTGTCGAGATAGCCCTCCTCGACCAGCATGTTCAGCATGGCATTGTGCTCGGCGGTTGCGGACTTCTGGAATTCCTCCACCGGACCGGACAGCAGGCCGAGCTGCTCACGCAACTTGACGTGGCCATATTCGAGGTAACCGGCCGCCGGAGGCATGTCATGCGTATTGACGGACGCCAGTGCGTACGGACGCCAATCCTTCGGAGTGCGGAACACACCGTCCATCTGTTCGAACCATTCCACGGCACAACCGAGAATGCCATGTTCGGACAGCGACTTGGACACATAGGCCGGCACGACACCCAGATCCTCGCCGACAACCACGCCACCAGCGCGGGAAGCCTCAAGCGCGAGAATGCCGAGCATGACATCGGAATCGTAATGCACATATGTGCCATCAGTGGCGGGCTTGCCTTCCGGAATCCACCATAGGCGGAACAGACCAAGGATATGATCGATACGCACCGCACCGGCATTGGCGAACATGTCATGCACCATATCCCGGTACACCTTGAATCCGGTCTGTTCGAGGGCGATCGGGTTAAGCGGCGGCTGGCTCCAATCCTGGCCCTGCTGGTTGAACATGTCCGGCGGGGCACCGACCGTGGCGCCCTTGGCGAAGCGTTCCGGATTCCACCACACATCGGATCCTGCCGGATGCACGCCGACGGCCATATCCGCGACGATGCCGATCTTCATACCGGCCTTGCGGGCGGCCTGCTGCGCCGCGTGCAACTGATCGGTGGCGACCCACTCAAGCCAGCGGTAGAACTCAAGGGTGTCCGGGAACTTCTCACGCAACTGCGCGACTTCTTCGGAATCACGGTTGTATTTGCGCACCCAATTATCGGCGTCGTCGGAGGGAGCTCCCCACTTGTCGTAGCACAGGCACCAGGTGGCGTAGGATTCGATCTCGTCTCCGCATTCGGCGAGGTAACGGTCGAATTCGGCCTGGCGAGCCTTGGTTCGGCCGGCCTTGTAGATGACCCACAGCGCATGCTTCTTGACGCGCCACATGGCGTCGCGATCGATCAGCCGCGCGTCGTCATTCAGCGATTCGACCTGCTCGTGCAGCGCATCGACTTCAGCCCTGTCCTCGTGGGACAGCGTGAGATATTCCGGCATGGACTCCGGACGGATGTAGCTGAAATTGATGAAACGGCGGGAAATCGGCAGATACGGCGATGGCGTCAGCGGAGGCACCGGCTCCGCGGCGTGCATCGGGTTGATAAGCATGAAGTCGGAGCCGGTCTTCTTTTTGGCCTCGACCAGCATGGTCTTCAGATCTTCGAAGTCTCCCACGCCCCAGGATCCCTTGGAACGGATGGAGTACAGCTGGCTCATCCACCCCCACAGGGAGCCGTTCTTCATATCATCGAGCAGTTCGATTTTCTCAGGAGCGCTGATAACGGTTGCAGTCTCCGCCTCGTTGCCGACAGTGACCTCGAGGGTGTGATAGCCTTCGGGCAGATCGGCGGGCAGGACGAGATACGACGTGAAGAAGAAGCTGCTATCAATCTCATGGGCGATTTTCTCACCGCCCTCATGGGAGATTTTGCCCGTGAATTGCTTGCCGTTTTCCAGCGTGATGGAGGCTTCCGGCACATCGAACATGCCGCCGTGCACCTCCACCTTGCTTTCCTTGCCCACGATATGCAGCACGGTGGGAGCCACCACGCGCGTTTCGCGTTCGGACTTGATGGATGTGATGGACTGGTTGATCGCCTCATCGTTGGAAGCGTCAATACCAAGCGCCTTGAGCACCGCCACCAGAACATCGTCTTCGATTTCGTGGTAATCATGGCTCATACCGACGTAGCTGGTGGCGACACCCACCAGCTTTGCCAGACGAATGAGCGGACGGGCGAGACGCGTTGCGTTTTCGGTCTGTTCTGTCATGGTTCCCAGTCTAGGACCAAAACATGCGCACCACGCGCAGGAATCTCATAAAAATGACAACGTATGCAATTATTTTTCCGCAAGCTGCCGTTGAGCGGCCTTCTGCACGTCGCTTGAAGCGTCCTGCGCCAACTGCTGGAGCATCCGATCGGAAACATTCGGATTCAAGGCGACGGCCCTGCGCACCATGGTCGCAAGCACCACCGGAGCGTCCGGTTCGACCTGCGTTCCCAACGAGCCCAGGAAATCAAGCGTGTCGGAATCCATGGTGGAATCTTCGGCGCCTTCAAGACGCATTTTCCAAGACGTACGTTTGTTGCGCAGCGCGGTGGCACGCACTTCGGGCGACTCATCCTTGGTCAGTCGGCCCACCAGCCAGTTCTTGTCATCGGCGTTTCCCGCAACGGCTTTGCGTACTTCAGGAGACTCGTCGGTGGAAAGCTTGACCAGAATGTTCGGGAACGGCATGGTTTCGGCAAGGAAGACGCGGTCCTCCACCGGCGTATGCGCGTTGCCGGCCACAGCCTCAAGCAATGCGGTGGCACGGGAGAACGCCGCCTGGTCGCTCCGGTCCGGCAGCGGACGTCTGGCGAACTCGCTTAATGCGGCGGAATCAGTGGAATGCCGGAGCCGCTCGTATGTGGCGGTCAACGGCTCGAAATCCACGGTCTCATCGGCGTTCGAGGCGTCGGCCTGCGAATCATTCTCATGCTGCTCGTTCTCATCACTCATATTTTCACCTTACGACACTATATGCATGCGGCTCACAACGTGAACTCATACTTTGACCGGACGGTTGGACGTGCCCACCAGTTGCGGAACGACCGTGGCGTTGAAAGTTTCCACAACTCGGGATTCGAAGACATTCGCCTGTTCCTGCGGAACCACCACAGTCAAGGCGATGCGGTCAGTGTACTGCGCGTCGGTCTGCTCGCCTTCCACCGTTGACAACAGATTCTGGAAGCTGCCCAACTGCGGATAATCAAGAGTTACCTGATATTCGCCGCACGGTACGATTTTCGCCTTGGAAGCAGCCTTGACCGCAATTGACGCACCTGTGGAATACGCACGAATCAGGCCGCCGGAACCAAGCAGGATACCGCCGAAATACCGTGTGACCGCGACCACGCAATCAGTCATTTCGTTTGCCCGCAGCACGTCGAGAATGGGCTTGCCGGCGGTTCCGGACGGCTCGCCATCATCGCTCATGCGTTCCGCAAGACGTCCATCGGATCCACCACACACCGCGGCATAGGCGACATGCCGGGCTTTCGGATGCTGGTCACGGATCGTCTGAACGAAAGCGAGCGCCTCATCCAACGAGCTGATATGACAGGCGTCTCCGATGAATTCCGATTTCTTTTCGACGAAGGCGTCGTGCGCCGGCCGATCGGCGGAATCGAGTATGGTCTGCATGCTGTTCAACCTACCTAACCTCACCGACCGCGCGCATATGCTGCTTCCCGGTTATTTTTTCAGACGACGACGTTGAATTCCTCCCCCTTGAAGAAGGCGGCGATGGATTGGACCACCTGCTTGGTCATGCCGATATACGCGCCGTCGGTGCGCCATGCGATGTGCGGGGTGAGCACGATGCCGGGAATCTTGCACAAAGGATCGTCGGCGGCAAGCGGCTCATGATCGAACACGTCCAAGGCCGCCGGAATGTCTCCGCGTTGAAGTCTTGCGAGCAGTGCGCCGGGTTCGATGACTTCGGCGCGGGCGGTGTTGACGAACAGGGTTCCCGGACGCAACGCGTCGAGGTTCTTCGCCGTGATGATGCCACGGGTGGAGTCAAGCAACGGCATATGCACGCTGACCACGTCTGAATTCGAGATCAACTCGTTCATGTCTTCCACCGGAGTGACATTCAGGTTCTCGAACACCTGTGCCGGCACGTGGGAGTTCCACGCGGATACTTTCATGCCGAAAGCGTTGGCGATGCCGGCCACGGTCTGCCCGATGCCGCCGAGTCCGATGATGCCGAGCTTCTTGCCGAACAGTTCGAAACCGTCGGCACCGTCCCAATCGCCTTGCTTGACCTGCATATCAAGCGCTCCGGCGTGCCTGGTCAGTTCCATGAGCAACGCCATGGCGTGCTCGGCGACGGCGTGATCGCCGTAATGCAGCACGTTGCAGACGCGGATGCCGCGTTCCTTGGTTTTCTCAAGATTGATGTAGCTGGCGACGCCGGTGCCTCCGAACGCATAGCACTTGGCGTCGAGCCTGTCGAGGATGGCATCGGCGCAGTGGAATCCGATGACCATGACGGCGTCGGCATCCTTGCAGCGTTCCACGATGGTGTCCTCGTCCAGTGTGAAATCCTCGTACATGCGCACGCGGGCCACGTTTTCGAGCATCGTGAAGTTCTGTTTGAACGGTCCGATCATCGATTCGATGACCACCGGCATGACCACCAGCGGCAAGTCGGCACGGTCCGGCTGGGTCTCGAAAACTCCATCCATATCTTTACCTCACATCACGAGCGGAAACGCTCCATACAGGTCGATTAACGAATACGAGGCATATTCTGCCACGGGAAACTACTTTCCAGATGAACCAGCTTGTTCTGCGGTGATGTTCCACTCTCGAACCACGTTCTGGTCCGCGCCCATGGAATAGATCACGTTCCAGATACGTTGTCTCTGATTGGCATCTTCTGTTTCGTTCCAACAGGCTCCATCCGGATGGTCGTCCGAAATCGGACACCACTGGTATTGGCCTTGACGCACATTGGCCGTCGGCACCCAATCGATGCGATTGACCCGCCATGAGCCGGCCACGCCTTTCTTGCCGGCGAATTGGACGCGGGCCGTCACGCCTTGGTTGTTGACCTCGTTGCCTGGAATGTAGGACGTGACCGTCACCGCGTTGCCCAGACCGTAGATGATCCATGTGCCGTTGTAGTTCTCAACGGGCTGCGCGCAGTGGCATCCGGCACCGTAGATGACGTCGAATGCACCGGTGTCGGCCAGCTCATGCGCTTCGGACTGCTGCCACGAGTCGGCGTAGTCAAGATATTCCTGCACGGAATGCATGGCGATGGCCGCCACGTCGGCGCCTTGTTTACGGGCCTCTTTGGCTTTGGCCACGGCTTTGTCGATGTCGGCCTGATGGTTCGGATCGCCGCTCTCGCGCAGACGGTCGACGCGCCAATCATAATCGGGGGTTTGCGCGTTCAGGGACACGGTACCGGCGATCAGGCCCAGTTTGCCGCCACCGGTCGGGGAATCGATGACCAGCGGTTTGGTAGAGTCTTCCTCGGTCTTGTAGGAGCCCGTCTGTGCGATGCCGTCCTGGTCGAGGGTATCCCACAGGCGTGTGATGCCATCCGCGCCTTGATCCCACGAATGGTTCGACGCATGCGTGCATGCGCGATACCCCACCTTGGCGGCCGCGTCGGCGACCTCCGAGGGAATGTTGAACACCGGATACCCGGTGTAGGGGCCACCGCGAGGCGCAATCGGCGTTTCGAATTCGCACACCGCGATATCGGAGGCATCGATGTACTTGCGCATCGGTTCGAACAGACTGGTGAAGTCATAGGCCGTACCGTCCGTCGCCGCGGTATTGGGACCGGCGAAGTTGTCCCACAGACCAGGGTGGAACAGCAGATCGCCATTGACCATCATGGCGATGCAATCGGTATCCGGACAGTCCGGCGAATTGCCGTGATGTTCCTTCGGCTCGGCCTTTTTCACCACATGCTTTTTCTGCTTGGCCACGTCCATCTGCGTTGCGGCCCCCTGCCCGGCTTGGGACTGTGATGAATGCAAGCACCGCGTCAGGAACCACCCACCTACCGCCAGCAATACAACAAGCACGACGGCTGCGACGATGGCCAGCCTGCGACGCCCTGCAACCAGCACTTCCGGGTTGCGGGCATGCACCGCCTTGTCCCTGTATCTCATGGCACTCCCCCTGTTTCTTCTCATGCTCCACATCACTCTCAATGTTCAAGATTACCTGATGGCCCCGTACGCCATATGCCAAGACGCACGCTTCCTTTACCGTATTTGAGCCGTACCGCGTCTAATGCCGCTTCCGCACCGCGTAGCCGTTCCGATTGGGTCGACGGTTCGGTATCCGTTCCACGACCCCGCTGCGCCTCGTTCTGCTCTTCAAGCATGTCATCAAGCGAAAGCTGAACCGCCGCATCCGCCGCTTCGACCAAACCGCCCGCGCTCATGCCGGCAAGTCGCACCGGTCTGGTCAAGGAAATGGCGTCGATAGAGCTTTCCGGCATGCCCATCATGGCCAGCAATAATGCGACACATTGCGGATACAGCATGCTTGCCGCATCCGTCGGACAGTCCAGCGTATGTCCTTTCGTCGCATAGCTCAAATCCGGGAATCGCAGCTTCACCATGACCTTACGCGCCATCAACCCTCGTCTGCGCAGCGTGCCGGCCACATCATCGCAACACCAGCGGAGCATGGATGTCACCTGCCGCATGTCTTGGGTGTCCTTGTCGAACGTGCGTTCCGCGCCGACGGATTTCCCCTGCGCACGCGGTGCGACAGGGCGGTCATCCAATCCGCGTGCCGCCATGTACAACCCGCGCGCGCTGATGGCTGACCCCGTCGCCTGCTCAAGCGATTCCATGCTCATCTTCGCCAAGTCAGCCACGGAATCAACGCCCCATGCGTTCAGTCGTTTCTCCAAGGACGGACCGATGCCAGGTATGCCACGCAACGGCATCATCTGCACGAATTCGGCATGTCTGGCCACGGGGATCATGAGCATGCCATCCGGTTTGGCATTGGTCGAAGCCATTTTGGCGACAAGCTTGTTCGCCGCGATGCCGACGGAACAGGTGATGTGGTACCGTCTGGCGACCTGATCGCGTATCCAAGCTCCGATGGCGCGGGGACTTTTCCACCGCAGCAGCGCGCCGGAGACGTCCATATAGCATTCATCCACGGAAACCTGTTCGATGCGATCGGTGACGCGGGAGAACACCTCTGTGAAGATACGTCGGGACATCTCACGGTAGTAGTGGATGTCCACCGGCAGAAAGACGCCGTTCGGGCATAGTTTTCTTGCCCGGGAGCTTGCCATCGCCGAATTGATGCCGTATTTGCGTGCCTCATAGTTCGCCGCGGACACCACGGAACGGTTGCCGATGCCGATGATTACCGGTTTGTCGGCGTATTCCGGATGCCGCGCCACTTCGAGGGATGCGAAAAAAGCGTCCATGTCGATATGCAGCACCGTGCATCCGACCTCATCGTGACCCCAGTCACGTTTGGCCGCTGCGATTCTTGGTGCCGTGCTCATGATTCCATGATAGACAACGATTCGGCAGTTTTGGAACAAATGTTCGAATATGGCGAAACCTGCGGGCATACCGGCGTGTCGCATATCAATGAGACCGCTCGACACGGCTCACGAGTTCGAGTCCCACTGACATCACCACACGTTTTTCTCTCATTTTTTCACAATATGGTGTTTCGCACGCGGATAGATGCTATAGTTACATGCTGTTGCGTCGTAACGCAACAGTGGAGTCATGCCTGAGTGGCCGATAGGGGCACCCTGCTAAGGTGTTAGTCGTGTTTAGCGGCTCGAGGGTTCGAATCCCTCTGACTCCGCCTTGAGGGTTTTCGGAGAAATCCGGAAGCCCTTTTTTTCATGCCAAAACGGCGGAATACCAACGATTTCAAGACATACGGCGCAAACAGAGAATGTACGGAAATGTACGCCAATGCCAACATTTCCGGTACCCAGCAAGGTACCCGAGTTGGGTACCCAACAAGACAGCCGACGACTGCACTGCAAATAGGCCATCGTGTCGGCAATGGTCATGAGCGGGGGTTCAGTCTTCCTCATAATCACCCCCGTTCACGCTCACCGCAACGTCCAACAATTGAGACGCCACATCCGACGGAATCCACGCAGACACGCCCCTATACGGCGAAACGTCCGGCCTAGAACACTTCAAACAGCTCCTAGCCTGCACAACGCCGAACAGGGTCTTTAATGGCCCGAGCCTCCGCGAGATGCCACCGACGAACCAGACGACGGAAACGGTGAAAAGTCGGATAATCAGTCTCGAAATCCTCCTGCACGTGCAACGGCAAACCATTATGCGACAGGGACGATCCACAAAGACCGTCCCTGTTTACATATCAGCATTTATACATCAACGGCATGCCGTCACAGGCCGAATGCTTTTCGATCCGTTTCGGTAAGCCAATCCGTCCGCATGCCCGGTTCTTGGCACAAATGCATGGCGGGGCATTCCTCACCGATGCAAGGATCCCATACAGGAAGCGGCGTTCCGTCACGGTCCGTTCCGTTGGGATCGCCATTGGCGGCGAAATTGGTCCAGTACAGCCCCATTCGCCTTGCCAGATCGTAATGCCATCCAACGAACGGACGCCAGCATTTCGCAAGGCTTCCAAAGGAGAACCACAGATCGGACGAGTGGAAGGCTCCGGCATCATCCCCCAGCATGGCGACATCGAAATGATAGTAGTATGGCGCGGTCCCACCGCTTGCGGTCCATTTGCGAATCAGCGTGAGATTGCCGAGCTGGCCGACATGCACAGGCTTCCCATCTTCAGTCGAAGCGATGAACTCATTGGTCGTGTTGCCGACCAGCATGTCGACGTTGTTGGCCTTGCAGCCCTCGACGATACGCTCCTCCTGATCGGGAAGGAACAGGCCGTCCACGCATGGCACCCAATTGACGATCATCGACCAGTCATCTTCACGTCCGCTGTCCGGTGGAACAGGCAGGGACTCGGCGGCTTCCAATACCGTTCGGGCCGGGATTGCACGGGCCTGCTCCAGCGTGGAGACACCCAATGCTTCGAACAGACGGATTCCGTTGGCCTGCGCATGCTCCAGCGTGTCCTGCCGCGCATTGAAATACCCTAAGCCTGCGCCGGATTGCATGATGGCTTTCTGAAACAGGCCATGATTCATCGGCGAGCAGATCTGGGCCAAGACGCTGGCGGCACCGGCCGATTGGCCGAAAACCGTGATGTTTTCCGGATCTCCGCCGAACTTCGCGATGTTTTCCTTCACCCATTGGATTCCGGCACGCTGATCCAGGAATCCGAAATTCGCATATGGTTCGCCGTCGCCGCGTTCTACGGCCTCCTCATGAAGCAAAGGGTGCGTCATAAACCCAAATGCATTCAGGCGATAGGCCACACTGACCACAACGACGCCGTTCGCGGCGAGATGCGTGCCGTCGAATTCCTTTTCAAATGTGCCGCCACATTGATAGGCTCCGCCGTAGATCCAGACCATGACCGGCAGCTTTTCGGAAGTTACCATGCTATCCGCGCCATATCCGCGTAATGCCGGAGTCCAAATATTCAGGTAGAGGCAATCCTCGCTCATCGGCACGGCCGGATCGGTGCCCCATTCACGATCATAGAAATCATCGGAGGCGCCCGGCGTCGGCTGCATCGCGGTAGGCCCGAAATCGAAGGCTTGCAGCACACCATCCCATGGCAAGGCCGGCTGCGGCGCACGCCAGCGCAGACCGCCGACGGGAGGCTGGGCGAACGGGACTCCTCGGAACACGGTGATGCCCTGATCCTCAGCCGCCAAGCCTTCGACAGTTCCTTGCGCCACTATGACCTGTCGCTTCATTGCTCTCTTTCCTTCGTATTCGGCGTCGAATACGCAAAGTCGTAAAAATCGGCGATTCCACCGGTCTCTTTTGTCGAATACAGGAACAATCCGATACGGCAACCTGTGAAATGATCCATTTTGAAGATCATCCGGTGCGCTGTCCCCAATGGACACCATTCGGATTCCGGCGTATCCGCATCGCGGTAGAAGAACGTCACTTCATCCTTGCAATCGGTGAAATCATATACCGCGCGCAGACGCATGCAATCCGCATCCGCCATGATTTCCGCATCCGTTACGGCTGGACTGTCCCAATCATTATCGGAGAAGATGGAATCGTCATTCGCCGGCTTGTATTGGACGGTCAGCATCGTGCGGCCGTTCCTTCGCGTAAGCGCGATGTAGGAATAGCATCCTTGGAACGCCGCCAATCCGGCGAAGTCGCCATCATGCAATGTCGACGCGTCGACGGTGACTTCGGCCACCGTCACCGGCCCCATCGTGCGCTGCGTCAGCGTGTTCCATGCATGATTGAGATTCGAGCTGATGCGTCCGGAATGCAGGCGGAATGCTCCCGGACGTTCCGTCAGTGACCAGTATTCGTTATGTGAGATGTGATTGAACTGCCAGTATGGCTGCAGACAGTTGGCATCGACTCCGCCTTCGGCGTTATACCGGGCTATGAATTCGCTGCCGTTGATGGGCGTGACAGGTTCGGCACAGCTTGCAGCCGGCACGCTGACCGACTGCGGCACTTTGCCGTTCTCGCCGACGACGGGGAATCCGTCCTCGCCGAACCGCATCGGCATCAGTATCGGCACGCGTCCCACACCGCCGCGGTCCTGCATCATGAATGCATACCAGTCGCCGTCCGGAGTGTCCACCATACCGCCTTGCGCGACTCCGTAACCGTGGAAGGACAGGTCGTCTTCGATAATTTCACGCACTTCGAAAGCTCCATCCAAGGATTCGGCCATCAAGCAGGCTTCTGTTTTGCCCTTGCCTTGCGGGAAGTGACAGGTGAAGACGTAATAGCGTCCATCATGCTTGTACAGGTGACTGCCCTCATAACCAAGGTCAGCCTGCGGATCGTCCTGCACGATGACCCGGTCGAGCCCACCCGGCATCGGCCCGCTTAATTCAGGATTCAACTCCGTGATGCGCAATGTCGACTGCCCATGTACGACATAGGCTCGATCATCGTCGTCAAAGAACAGTCCGCTGTCGTAATAGAAGCCGTCAAGCTCACGCTTTCGCCATGGGCCGCATGGATCGTCCGCCGTCAGCAGATAGCTGGTATGCGTATCGTTGGCGGCGAACAACACATACCAGGTGCCCCGATGGTAACGCAGTGACGGCGCCCACATGCCTCGACCGTAGGCGTTGGCACCTTCACATTCCAAACGTTCTTCAGGGGTATCCGCCACGATATTCAATGCGTGCGCAATGAATTCCCAATGCACTAGGTCATAGCTGCGCAGAATATCGCACCCGGGTGTGAAATGCATAGTCGTAGTGGCCATGTAATACACGTCCCCGACCCGGATGATGTCTGGATCAGGAAAATCCGTGTAGACCATAGGATTAGTTGAGGTAATCATCATTCATACCGATACTTTCCGCTCAACGCCAGCATGGCGAAAGCATAGAGGAAGTTGTCATAGTAACGACGCGTGCCGGTTCGCATCGGCGTATTCCACAGCATGCGCACCCATTCACGGGCATTATGCTCCGCGTCGGGCTGGGCCGAATGCACCGCCGCAAGTGCGCCTTGCGCGGTCGCGGCCAGGAATCCGACCGGATGAAGCACGACCTCGTCCACGGCGGTGCCGTCGATGGCGTAGACGCTAGTACGGTCGTGGGTCAGGAAGAATCGCTGCAGCGCGGCGACGCGGTCGCACAGCACTTCCTGCGGACCGTTCCAGGCTGCATCCAGTCCGATATTCGCCGCAGTACGGTAGGCGTCGGAATAGAAATGCCAATGATTGGACTCGTCGACATGCGGCTTTCCGTCATAATCCGCGTATTCAGCGTTCATGCCGGTCCGCTCGTCGCAGGCCGCCTGCAGATAGCGACGGCTTGCGGCGGCTGCCTCATGCCAAAATGGACGGTCTTCTTCGTCGGCCTCTTCGGCGAATACTTCATAGAAGTGCGGCAGATGGTAGGACGGATCGCTCCACTCGGTTTCCGGAATGAACTTGATGAGCTTGTTGTCGGGATTCCACATGGGCTCGCCGTCGTAGCGTTCGCCCTTATGAACGCAATATCTCAAGATCTCGCGTCCCCATGCGGAATATTCGTAGATATCCTCGCCATCACCCCAGCGACGGGAGGCGAGGAACAGGTCCATCGCGAAATATTCCTCGCCGTCAGGTGCAGGACCATTCGAGTTCGGCGTACCGTCCGGCGCGACCGACCATGCGAAATAATGCGCATGATGACCGTCCTTCATGTACATGTGACGCATTACCCAGCCCCACAGCTTGTCGAATACGTCCTTACGGTCGTATTGCAAGGCGATCATCATCGCATAGCTCATACCCTCGGTACGTACATCGTTGTTGCCGGTGTCCATCACATAGGCAAGACCTTCGTCGTTCTCCCAATAGAATTTGTTCGGACCTTCGAAAATTTCATGCCAGACCTGTGACACGCGCTTATCGATGGCGTCCTGGGCATATCCGCACTGTGCGAACATGGACTCGCCCAATGTCTTGTTGGTATCGGTTGCATTTGTCATATCAGTTGTTCCATTCCCAAATTCGGATGTGATTCTCTCCGGAGACAAGACCATTCAACGCCCCGGCCTTGCGTTCCGTTGCCGTCAAGGCTTGTCCCAGCAAGTCGGTGTCCAGCACATAGTCACTGCCATCGGGCTGTTCATAGCGTTCCTCCACGATGCGAGGCACGCCGAGCATATCGCTGGTGACGACCTGCATTCTGGTATCGGTGACGGCCTGTGGCACAGTGCACTGCAGGTACAGTCCATCGGGTTCTTCGACCAATGTCACCGGCATGGGCTCATCACATGCAACGCTCGTGGAGGCGGTGCCGCCGAAGAACGGGGCGTCCTCCTGCATGCGCTCCGAATCGTCGGCCGCACCTTCCTGCTTGTTCAGCCCCTGTGCGCCGGACAGATAGATGTTGCCGCCCGCGTATAGAGACTGCAGAGGATTGCGCTCGCCACCACCCTGCGAAGGATCTGCCCACATGGCCCGCTGGCGTTCCAAGTATTCATGCATCGACATCGGGCAATCGCTGTAGGCGGACAAACCATATTCACCGACGGTCGGTTTCACCGGTTGCGGCGCGAACATGTTGTTCAGCCAACGCTCATCGCCGCCGGATACCACAGCGCACCCGGCCACCTCGGTGGTGTGCGGATAGTGATACGGCGTGGAACGGTCGGGGACGGTATGCGGTTCAATGCCGCCGCAAATCAGATTGTTGACGAAGGCACCACCTTGCGACCAGTTCTGGAACATCACCGGCGAGGCAAAAACGTTATTGTCCACCAGATACGGCCCATGACTCACTTCAATCATGAGGTCACGGACGTTATCGTGGAACACATTGCGCGTGATGCGCGTGCCCTGCGTCTGCCAATCCATCCACATGCCCAGCGAGCAGTCGTGGATGTTGTTGTTGGCAATGACCGTATCCAATGCGGCATGGAATTTGATGCCAGCGACCTCCCATCCGAAGAATTCACGCTTCAACGCAATGTGATGGACATGGTTATGCTCGATACGGCAGAATGCGCTGCCCATATGTCCGACGATGGCATTCTGTCCGCACTCGTAGATGTCGTTGTTGCGTACGATATGACCGCCGATCAGCCCCTTTTCCCAGCCGATGCGACGGGCCTTGAACACGGCCTCCAACTGGTACTGGTAACCGGTCTTGCGCTCGGTTTTCGCCCACTCGTTGTCGCCGGATGAGATTTCCTTGCCCAATGACACCGCGGAGAATTTGGCGTCATGCAGCACGTTGTCTTCGATGATCCAGCCATACGACCAGTTCGGGCCGATCATGCCCCACTGCTGCGAGGTAGGCGGCGCCCAATCTCCAGTGGCCTGCGCCATTTCAAAGCCACGCACGGTGATGTAGTTGACATGGTTGCGGGAAGGGAAGAAGCATGTGCGACGAACACTGACCTCCACCAGTTCCTCATTCGGATCGGCACCTTGGAAATTCGCCCAGATCGTTGTGGTGCCGGCATTTTCGTCCACTTCGGCATGCCATACATAACGTGTACGGTCCACATCCGGCACGGGGCAGGGAATCTTCAACGCGAAATCCTCATCCGTATCACGCGGCTGCGGATCGTATACGCCTTCCAACGTCGTCGATTCGAAGAAGGAAACACCGTTGAGATACACATCGCCAAGATGTTTGTCCGGATCCTTGCCGAACTTGGGCATTTCCAGCCAGTCACCGAAAATCGGGGTCGCGAATGGATTGAAATCCCCGAACATCGTATTATCAAGCACCACCGTCCACACATGCGGATGATCGGCCAATTCCGTCCAGCCCTGCACGCATTCCGAGCCTTTGATAACCGGCCGTGCTTCGCCTTCGGCTCCGCAGTAGGTGATGCGCTCATGTTCACTCAGACCGCCGCGTCTCGGATTGACTTGTTCGCGGTATACGCCTTCATGCACGATTACCGTATCACCCGGAGAGGCCATCTGCGCGGCCTTGGAAATCGTGGCGAACGGATGCTCCGTGTCGCCGCACGCAGCATCGTTGCCGGTTGGTTTGACATGGTATTCAAACTTCATTGCTGCATCTCCTTATCCAATATCGGATGTGGGAATACAAAGTCTTTCTCCCTTAGCGACATGCACGAACACACATCTTCATGTTTCGTAAATGCTTTAGCATTTCAGCCAAAGCACTGTTTGATTATATGATTTGACTTTCAAGAAAGTCAAATCGCTTAACTAAATGCTTAAATTTTTTGTTACGAAAGTTCTATATGCAACTATTTACGAAACTTTCGAATAGATTTAAGTATTCCAAACGCAGGAAATTACAGGCTTCCGCCCAAACACGATTAACTGCAAAAACTATTTACGCTGTCCCCGGCAATAGCGTTATCATCGATGCTTCATTGGCCGACAAACTGACACTGTACTGGGGAGAGCTCTCTCACTGCGCCACTCGAACGCCCGGTTCCGTTACCGCCATAGCAATCGTACCGACGAGCCTTCACCCGATATATCGAGCCTCCCGGCTCCAAGATGTCAAAAGGCACGTCGCCTGTGCAGACCAATCCCCCTCCCGTATGGATGAAGGAGATCTCAATGCCGTCATCCTTGTGAATCGCCATGACAGGAAGCGGCCCCATCGGCTCGCGATCACGTCCATAAACCAACGACTCGGCAGCCGTTGCCAAGCGCTGCGCGACATGGCGCTTATCCAAAGGATGCAGGTCATTATCCTCTCCATATCCGATCGTCACCACCATCGCCGTGTTCCACAACGTCAAAGCGCGCCGTTGTTCATCACGCAGCCTTGGCCAATCGCAATCGGGTTCCAAAGTATAGTTCGGCAATTGGGCGAATATGAATGGTAGTTCCGGACGCTTGAGTAGCGCACGCCACTCCTGGATCAGCGACATCAACAGCTGCACATAGCCATAAGACGCATGGGCGTTGGACTCCCTCTGACTCCGCCATAATGAAGGACCTCCGAGTGAATCGGAGGTCCTTTTTGTTTTCAACGCTTTCGTTCGTCAAAAGGCCATCGTCAGCAAACCGTCAACGTGCCAATCGTTCCGCGGCGGAGGCGATCGCCGCATCACTGGCCGTAGCCGAGAATCGCAAGTATTCCGGCGCTCCGTAGAACTCGCCGGGGCTGGCGACGATGCCGATTTCGGCAAGCTGGCGCAGATCCTCCCAGCAGTCGCCGGACTTGGCTTTCACCCACACGTACAACGCGCCTTGCGGCATGTCGGTGCAGTATCCGTATGCGCGCAGAGCACTCACCAGCATGCCCAGACGCTCCTGGTAACGGGAATGCTGGGTCTTGACCGCGTCGAAGTCACGCAGCCCGGCGGCCATCGCAGCCTGCACCGGTCCGGGAATGATCTGCCCGATCTGTTTGCGGTATGCCGCCATCGGCCCGATCAGCGATTGATCGCCAGCGATAAGCGCCGTACGATACCCGGCCATGTTGCTTTGCTTACTCAGCGAATACAGCACCAATACGCCTTCGGCGGACCCGCCACACACATCGGCGCGCAAGGCGCACGGCGTGGAGGCAAGCGTATCCGCATCCGCTTCCGCAACGTCGTCTTCCCATTGCATCAACGCATAGCATTCATCGGACAGCACCACGGCACCAATCGCGCGCGCGGCACGCACAATACCGGCCATCTGTTCCGCGGACAGCACCTCACCGGTCGGATTGCACGGCGAATTGACCCAAACGGCCTTGACGCCCGGCACATCCTTCCAGGAATCCGCATCCGCCACGTCGTCGACCTTCAGCGTTTGCGCGCCGGCCAACTGCGTGCCGATCTCGTACGTCGGATACGACACCTTCGGCTGCACGACGACATCGCCCTCGCCGAAATGCAGCAGCGACGCCATCAACGCGACGCCTTCCTTGGAACCGACCGTCGGCACCGCATCGGCGCCGATCGCACGCAAATCGACATTGCGGGCGGCCGCGAACCACTCGTGAATGGCGTCACGCAAATCGGCGGTACCTGCCGTAACGGGATATCCGTACGCGTTCGGGTCGTTCGACGAGACCGCGAGCGCCTTACGCACCGAATCGGGAACGGGGTCGACGGGAGAACCGACGGACAGGTCGACCATGCCACCGAACGCGGCTTTCGCCGTACGTTTGTACGACGCGATGCGGGACCAGTCGTACGGCGATGAAAATTCATGAAAACCCATCCGTAAGGCTCCTTTTCAAGCGGAAATCACAACCATGTTCCAGCATACGGCAATCGACGTGCCGGCACATGCAACCGTTCCATACAAAAACCGGTTTGCCGCTGACGTGTGCAAACGTCAGCGGCAAACCGGTTAAAATCGACCGCGAATATTCCGCTTTACGCGCAATACGGACGGCGGACGCATCAGCCAAGACATGCTCACTGGTTCTGCGGCGGCAGAGCAGCTACCTGCTCCGGATCCTTGCCGATCGGGCCGGCTGCGGAAGCGCCGCCCATATCACCAACTTCGGCGAAGAAGCTGACTGCGGCGTCCTTGTACCAAGCCCACTCGTCTGGCAGATCGTCTTCATAGAAGATGGCTTCGGTCGGGCACACCGGCTCGCATGCGCCGCAATCCACGCATTCGTTCGGATTGATGTACAGGGAACGGGAGCCTTCGTAGATGCAATCGACCGGGCACTCGTCCACACAGGCCTTGTCTTTGACGTCCACACACGGCTGGGCAACAACATACGGCATGCTTACCTCCTCAACAACAACGTGTACTGTTCCAGATTACTCTTGCGCGGCAACTTCGAGTTCGCCGGCACCGAGACGGGCATGACGGTAGCCATAGCCGAAGTAGATGGCGAAGCCGACGATGAGCCAGACCACGAAACGGATCCAAGTGAGCACGCTCAGGTTGACCATCAGCCACAGGTTGGCGAGCGCAATCAGAATCGGCACCCACGGATTGCCAGGAATCTTGAAGGAACGTTCCAGGTCGGGGCGCTTCTTGCGCATGATCGGAATGGAAATCGCCACCAGCGTGAACGCCGACAGCGTGCCGATGTTCACCATGTCGGACAGGATGCCGACATTGCAGCAGGCCGCGATCAGCGCCATGACCACGCCGACGATGATTTGCAGACGCACCGGAGTGCCATGCTTGCCGGTATGGCTCAGGCCACGCGGCAGCAGTCCGTCTCGGCTCATGGCGAACACCACGCGTGTCAGGCCGAGCAGCAGCACCATGACCACGGTGGCCATGCCGATGACGATGCCGAGGCTGATGATCTTCGCAGCCCAGTCGGCGCCGACCATCTTGAACGCGACGGCCAGTGACGGATCGGACTGTTTGGCAAGGTCCTTATAGGAGACCATGCCCGTGGTGACGATGGCCACGAGGGTGTACAGCACGATGATCAGGCCGAGGCCCACGCCGATGCCCAGCGGCACGTTCTTCTTGGGGTTGATGGTCTCTTCGGAAGCGGTGGACACGACGTCGAAGCCGAGGAAAGCGAAGAACACGAGTGCCGCGCCGGAGATGATGCCGGTCACGCCATAAATGCTGGGGGCCATGCCTGTGGCCCACTGCCACAGCGGCTGTTCCATGACCGCGGAGACGCCGGAGCCGTCGGTGGATGCTGCGGGTTCGCTCGGCGGAATGAACGGGGTGAAGTTTTCGGCCTTGATGTAGAAGAAGCCGACGACCACGATGAACACGACGATGGCGATCTTCAAAATGGTGAGCGCGCCGTCCACGCGGGCGCCGATCTTGGTGCCCATCACCAGCAGCGCGGTGAAGAAGGCGACGATGATGACCGGAGCCAGGTCGAAGTTGAACGAGCCGATGGCGATGTTGGTGTTGATGTTCCAGCCGATCAGCTCGAAGAACTGGTTGAGGTACACGCCCCAGTATTTGGAGACGACCGAACCGGCCATGAGCATTTCAAGGATCAGATCCCAGCCAATCACCCATGCCACGATCTCGCCGACGGTGGTGTAGGTGAAGGTGTAGGCGGAACCCGCCACTGGAATCATGGAGGCGAATTCGGCGTAGCACATCACGGCGGCGCCGCACACGACGCCTGCGATCAGGAAGCTCAGCACCACCGCCGGACCGGCATGGAAGGCAGCCGCCTGCGCGCCGATGGAGAAGATGCCTGCGCCCACGGCAACGGCCACACCCATGATGGCAAGATCCCACCAGGTCAGATCGCGTTTGAGCGCATGGCCGGACTCACCTGTTTCAGCCAGCGTCTGTTCGACGGATTTCTTGCGAAATACGTTCATGTCTCGTCCTTCTCTTCTTTCCGCCCGCGCGGTTTCACGCTCCACCTTCTAGAGCACAAGGCGCAAGTATAAGTCGTTTTCGTCACATTGACGGCGTGCGTGACGCTATTTAAGATTCATACCGATGACGACCGGCTCGGGCACCAGTCGGATGCCGAACGCGGCCTCGACGCCGTCCTGCACGGTTTTGGCGAGGCGGGCGATATCTTCGGCTGATGCTCCCCCACGATTGGTCAACGCCAACGTATGCAGCGTGGACAGGCCAGCCGGAGCGTTTTCGTTGATTTTGAACCCCTTATGGAAGCCGGCATGGTCGATGAGCCAGGCCGCGGAGGTCTTGACGCCCTGCCCGCCGCCCGGCAATGCCGCGTCGAAGCGCGGCGCGTCTTCGGGAAGCGTCTCGGCCTGCTGTGGCGTGAGAATCGGGTTCATGAAGAAGCTGCCGCAGCTATGGCGGTTGAAGTCCGGACCGTCATCGCCGTTCTGCTTGGATTGCGATTCAAGAGCGACATCGACCAGATTCGTCTTCTTGGTGCCCTGCATGGCCGGCGACGCATAGCGATGCGCGTCTTCCAGCATGCCTTTAGCCGCACGCACCTTCAGCACCGCGTTGCGGATGTCCGCGGTGTTCATGCGATCGCCCACGGCGACGTCCAACGCCTTGGCGAGCTGACCGTAACCGACCACGCCCGTATCGCTGTGCCGCAACGCGAACGTGACGGACAGCACCACGTATCGCGGCGTCGGGAAAAATTCCGCGGCCGGAGTCGCCGGAGCGCTGTACATGCTGGCTTTCAGCGCGCTCATGCGGTAGCCGAAGGCGAGCTGATCGTTGCGCAACGCCTTTACCGCACGTTCCTTACGATCCCAAACCTCGACGCTGTCGACGCTGGTGGCGACCTCCTGACCGTACGCGCCGATGTTCTGCACGACCGACGCGCCGACGGTGCCAGGAATGCCGGACAAGCCTTCGACGCCTTCCAGTCCAAGTCGGACGCAGTAATCGACGAAATCATCCCAGTTGCAGCCGGCTTCGGCGTTCACGTGGACGACACGCCCATCATCCTCGACCGGAGCCGCCTCATCCAACACGCCGATGGAGCGTCTCGCATCGCGGACCACCACGCCTTCGAACGGCGTGTCGGATACGAGCATGTTGGATCCGCCGCCGATCACGCACAATGGCAGTCCTTGGGAATCGGCTTCCTCAACAGCTTCGATGACGCCGACGCGCGTGGTCGGTTCCAGGAAAGTGGCGATAGGACCGCCCACACCGATGGTGGTGAGATCTGCAAAACTAGTCATAACGCTCCAGAGTAACAAAAAACCCGACCAAATTGGTCGGGTTTCGAAAGCTTGATTCCGCTCAGCGGGTCTCGCGATGCACGGTCTGCTTGCCGCAGCGGGAGCAGAACTTCTTGAGCTCAAGACGATCCGGCGTGTTACGGCGGTTCTTCGTCGTGATGTAGTTACGCTCCTTGCACTCGGTGCATGCCAGCGTGATGCCCGGACGAATGTCGGCGCTCTTGCTTGCCATTTAGTTCACCTCTTGTGGTTCGTTGCTATACCGACATTCCGTCGGCCTTTGTAGCGAGAAAGAGACTCGAACTCTTGACCTTACGATTATGAGTCGTACGCTCTAGCCAGCTGAGCTATCCCGCCATGAGAGCCTCGAGTGAGAATCGGACTCACGACCTCTTCCTTACCAAGGAAGTGCTCTACCACTGAGCTATCGAGGCGTGGCGGATAGTGGATTCGAACCACTGAAGCACGAGGCGACTGATTTACAGTCAGTTCCCTTTGACCGCTTGGGAAATCCGCCGTGCTGCCTGTTTGGTTGAACCCCAACCGGCAACCCGTTTAGTATGCCACAGACCGGCCGACTTATGCAAATACGGCGTGTCGCGACAGCCAAAAACGGCGCAAATCGTTGAAATTCCAACGTTTTGCGCAAATCGGCGCCGAACAACGCAGAAACCCCGCCTCCCGAGCCTTGCAAATCGCAATATACGGGAAACGGGGTTTCGACAGCTACGCGCTAGTCTCAGCCGAGGATGGCCAGGATGTCACGAGCGGAGACGATAAGGTAATCCTCGCCCTGGTAGTGCACCTCGGTGCCGCCGTACTTGGAGTACAGCACCTTGTCGCCGACCTTGACGTCGACCGGGATACGCTCGCCGGCGTCGTTACGACGGCCCGGGCCGACAGCCAGGACTTCACCCTGCTGCGGCTTCTCCTTGGCATTGTCCGGAATGAACAGACCGGAAGCGGTCTGGGTCTCGGCTTCCGCCTGCTTGACGATGATCTTGTCTTCCAACGGTGTGAGTGAGATCGACACTGTGGACCTCCTCTTTCTAAAGAGAAATCGATACTTACCGCGCCGGGACCCGCTAGCAAGAGGCTGACGATCACTTACGGCGTCGTCCTTTCGCGCTGTGACTTATCCTAGCGCGATTATTAGCACTCTGCCAACTCGAGTGCTAACGCTCTGAGAGAAATTATCAAAAAAGCCTGAAACCATGCGGTTCCAGGCTTTGTAAAAAACGGTTCAAGCGTTTCGTCAGGCGCTACGACGGGCCAGAATGGCCTCCAGGCCGGTGCCTAGGGAGTCCGAAGTCACATCCGGAGCCTCCACATCGGCACGTACTTCGGCATCGTGGAATCCCGGAACGTCGACCTCTCTGAGGTGCACGCCCTCATCCACGCGGGCGGCGGCCTCATCGGCATCCATGCTGCCCATTGCGTCGTTTGGCGGAATCAACGGCTCAGCCTCGTCGGAAGGCGTTTCGACGGGCACGGCCTTGGCCACTTGTTTGGTGGACTTGATCTCCATGCTTTCCGGAGCATCCACCTCAACGTCGGCACCGTCGCGAGGCGCACCCAACGAGAAGGAAATCAAGTCCTGCGTGGACTTGACGGCAACGGTTTTGGCTTCTTCGGCCATATTGTCTCGCTCATCGTGGATGGACAGTCCCACTTCCTTGACGTCAGCGGGCGCGGCATCCGCACGTTCGGTTGTCTGGTCGACGGCCTTCTCGGCAGTCTGCGTCTCTTCCTTGGAAGACATCTCTTCCTTGCGCCGTTTCACCGCGGCGTCCCGATCGGCCTTGCCGCGGGCGATCGCCTGGCGAATCTCCCCCTCGGGAACGACATCGGTCTTCAACTGCTCGTCGACGACCTTGCGGGCTTCGGCCAGCTCCTGCGCGCGCAGTCTGGCACGTTCCGCCTGCTCCGCCTGCGCACGTTTGCGTTCGGCGGCGACACGCTTCTTCACCTTGGCATGGTATCTGGCGACCTTCCGCTCCCACGCCACGGCCTGCTTGGACGCACGCACACCCAACGCGAGCACCGCGGCCAGCAACGCGGCCGGAATGAGCGCGAACAGCGGGCTGAAGTGCAGTGCGAACGCACAGACCAGCACAACGACCGTGATTGTCAGCAATGAGACGGCGATGGCGCGCCTCCTGCGGACCGCGGCGTGACGAAGGGCGCGAATTTCCGCGATCCGTTCTTCGGATGTTGCGCCTTTGTGCGCCTCTGTGGACTGCATCAGTACCCCTTTCGCTGCCGCGACGGTCTCATCGGAAAATCGCGTTCCGCTGTCGGCATCCACCAGATGCAACGACGGTGAAAAGCGGTCCTCGCGATGTTCGATCACCCTCTTCATGCCTTTAATCGTCCGTCTGGGCAACCAAATGAGCATCAGGATGACAACGATCGCAAGCACGACCACCGTGCTTAACGATTCATAACCCATATGTCATAAGAATAGGTGACATTCCGACATTCGAGGCGAGTCCTCCCCGGCGTGTCGAATCAGGAGGGTGAATTCCCTGTCATCAGACGCGCGGTGAAACCGTTTGGCACGTCCTCGGCCATCAATACGTAGCTTTCATGATCGCGCCATTGGCCGTTGACGTACATATACGCGCGCCGCACCCCCTCCAACGTTGCTCCGACCTTGCGTGCGACGGCACGGGACCGCTTGTTTTCCGGCAAAATGTCGATTTCCATGCGATGCAGTCGAGGTCCGGCCGGGTCGAACATGGCCCAATCCGCCAACAGCGCCACCGCCATCGGCGCGTAGCCACGCCCGGCGCAACGCTCGTCCACCCAATAGCCGACCACGCCGGAACGCATCGCGCCGTAGCAGATTGCGCCCAACGAGATCTGCCCGACGATACGGCCATGCTGTTCGATGGCGAACACGGCACCGGTACCGGCCCGTTCGTTGCGCCGCAGTTGTTTCATCCATTCCTTGTAGGTGATGGGCGCGCCGTGCAGCGGATCGCCGGATTCCCACGGCTTGAGCCAGGCATCGTTGCGCCAGCGAACCTCGTTCCACTCGTCATAGTCGGCGCCCGTCAACGGGCGCAGACTCACCGGGACGCGCATGCTGTGCGATTGGATGAATTCCGGCATTTCAAAGGAATTATTCCCCGGACGACGCATCATGTCGCTCAAGGATTGCAAAATCGTCACCCTTCCATTGTGCCCCACCCATACCCCATGTTCCGTTTTCCACGCAATCGAACCGTGGTACAACGAACGATATGGACATGTGTAAGCAACAACGCGAGCTGAAACGGCATTGGCGCGCGGCTGCGATCGAACGACGAAAGCGGACGTCCGCCGACCAGCGTCGCGAAGCGGGACGGCTGCTTGCCGAACACGCATTGGAAGCGTCGTTGATTCGACCGCGATCGACCGTCGCGGCCTTCGCCTCGATGGGCAGTGAAATATCGATGATGCCGTTGCTCGAAGCGATGTTCGACACGGATTGCCGTGTTTTGGTGCCGCGTCTGGGTGCTGGCATGGAAGTCGGCTGGAGTGAGCTGAACGGTCTTGACGATCTGCGCGACCAGCGCAATGCTGATGGTTCCATCAACACACATCGCCCGCAGGAGCCGGAAAACGCAGCGGAAGGACCGGAAGTTCTCACTTCGGCCGAGCTGATCATTGTGCCAGCGTTCGCTGTGGACGAACATGGTTTCCGATTGGGGCGCGGCGGCGGTTGGTACGACCGCGCTTTGGAGCATCGTAGCAGCACCGCGCGCGTGGTCGCCGTTTGCTGGCCTTGGGAGCCGACCGACGAGACCGTGCCGCATGAGCCGCATGATATTCCCGTCGACGGCGTGCTCACGCCGGATGGTTATGCCGATGTCCGAGGATAGGACGGTTGCGGGGCCGTCTCAGGGAACGTACTAGGATATGTCCCGTTAAGAAATTTGGGATTGTGCGTAAAGCGAGGATATCGTGCCTACTTACCATTACCGTTGCAAGAACTGCAACTACGACTTCACCGAGCAGCAGTCATTCACCGACGATCCGATTACCGTATGCCCGGAATGCGGCGAGGAGCAGGTCCGCAAGGTTTATTCCGCGGTGCCGATCGAGTTCAAGGGGTCCGGCTTCTACCGCACCGACAAATCCAAGTGACCCACAGGCGCGGAATCCAACGCGACACGCCGGAGATTGTGGATAACTCCCATTCTCCGACCACAACCCCGGATTCCGCTTGCCGTGGTCATAACAATCAGGTCATCATGCATGCATGATGACCTTTTTTCATTCCTTGATGGACCGCCGGCCACATTCGAGTTTGCGCACATCGACGGCTTCGGAAGGACGGACCGCGCGCACGACGCGTCTGCAACGAGACCGTCATGGTTCGACTGCCGCATCGTTGGAAGCCAGACGAAGCAACGCACGCCTGCATCGGTTCCTCGCCGCATTGTGCGCTGGCCTGACGGTATTCGCCACGCTGCAATGCGTACGCGCAGCCATCGCCACGCAGCCTATTGTGGTCGCGGTGCGGAATGTCGCCAAAGGCACGGCCATCACACGCGAAGACGTGGAGTTACGTGAGGCGCCGAGCGATGGCTCGCTGAGCAACGCCTTCCATACGCTTGACGACGCCGTCGGCTTGATCGCACAGGTGGGCATCGGCGCGCACGATGTGCTTATGTCGGGCATGGCCCGTGCGTCCCCCGTTGTGCCGCAGGGCCATACGAGTATCGAAGTGCGTTTGGCAAGTGTGGCCGGCGGTTTGATTCCCGGAGACAAGGTGACACTTTCCAGCGCCACCATGACAGATGCTGAGATGCAGTCCGGCACACCGAATGTCGCGGATATGCCGAACGGTACGGAAACGCCGTCCGGCATGGCTAATGATATGCCGGACGGTGGTGTGGATGCGCAGTTACACACGATCTGCGCCGAAGCGCTGCTGACCGGCAAACCGGCTAAGGATGCGCAAGGCAATACCATCGCGGTGTTCGCCATGCCGCCCAATGAGGCGGCCGTCGTGTTGCGGGTTCAGGAATACAGTGCGGTCATCGCCACCATCAATTAATGGCTGATAATCCTAATCGATAGCTGGCACCCGGCTGGACGTATCAGCGGCCGCGTTCGGAGAAGACCGCCCAATGTGGCGGAAGCTCGTTTAGGATGCGCTTGTCGTCATCCGCCTCGCGTTGGCGCTTGGTGAGCACGTCCGAAGGTTCGAGTTTGACGCCATCGGCATCGAACAGTTCCGTACCTTGGCGGACCACGCGCTTATGCTTGCGTGCGGTCCGCCGCGTGGCGGAATAACTGGGTGTGGAGTGCGTCTCGGACTGGGTCTGCGAATCGTCATGCTCCATGACGTTTTCGATATGCTCGGCGCTCACCGTTCCTCCCGGTACAGGCTTCCCAGTCGTGCCACGATGCGGTCGACTTCCTTATCGGGGTTCACGAACGCGCCGACGCTCCATACCGTCATCACCGACCAGCCAAGCGATTCGATGTCCTGCAGCAGCACGCGATGGCGTTCCCTGGTGGATTGCAGTCCCATGAACTGCGCGTCATCGGTGAGCACGGCCAAAGCGAACGGCTCGCCTTTCAGACCAACCACCAACGGCAGTTTGAGTCCGTCATCGAAACCGTAATCGACGGCCACGTCCAAGCCGCGTTCGCGGATCCTCTCGGCGAGATCGTTGAAGAGCACGTTCTCTCCGGACTCCTTGATCGCCGGGCGGACCATGCTGTCATCAAGCTGTTCGGCCCAACGCAGCACGGTTTTGAGCGCCTTCGGACCATCCTGATGCAGTCGCTCGTCGTCCATATCGTCGGATGCGAAGGACGAGACGATGTCGAGATGACGGTCCGGTACCGCCAAAGCGTCCAGCAGCATGCCTCGGCCGCCGTCGGATTCCAGCGCGCCGAACTGCTGCAGCAGCCTGCCGTGCGAGGTCTTGGCGTAGCACATCGCAAGAATCGCGTCGGTGGCGTGGGCGCCGGCCACATCGACGATGTCCACGATGCGCACGTGGCGCAGGAACATGCCCATGGCCTTGTCTTTGTTGGCAAGCGACTTGAGCTCGGCACCCAGACGGATGCGGAACGTGTGCGTGAGCGCTACCACGGTAAGCACATACGATGCGGGAACGATGGTGAAACCGGCCGCGCGCTTGCGGATGATGCTCACCACTTCGTCGATCTCCTGCTGGCTTGATTCGACCAGGCCGGAATTGATGACCGGCACACCGTTGGCGTCCGGCACGAAATGGTACGCGACTTCGCCTTGGTATCCTTCACGCGCCACATCGCACGGCACGGAGCCGTATCCTTCCGATTCGAGGAAGGCGTTGAGCTTCGGCGCACGGCGAACCGGCCTGTCGGTTATCTTCACGCTTGGCAGCAGTGCGATCAGTCGCTGCAGGCCATCGGATGTGACGGTCTTGCGGTGCGCGATCACCACGACCTGCTTCGCGCGGGCGATGATGCTGAGCAGCTCGATGGACGGAATATGCGCGGCCGTATCGATGATGACGGTATCGGCAAGCGGCGCCGGGTCGGTGATGGCAGCGAGCGTGGCTGGCGTTGCCACCAGAATAGGCTTTGCCGCGGCCAAAATCTGCGGATGCTCCCTGCGCAGCCTGTTCAACGGCACGTTTCGGGAACCGGCAAGCGTGGTATGCAGCAGATTGGCTTCCTGCGTGCGGGAGAAAAGCATGTCGCACAGACGGCGTACGGACTCTTGGGCGACCATCGGTCCGATGGAACGCACGTGTTCGACATCCACCTGGGTGAATCGGTCGGCGGCGCTTTGCATGGCGGAGCCATCCTGGTTGGAAATGATGGCGGAGGACTTCACGATGTCTTCGAAAGCCGTGGTCCACCACGCCAGCTGCAGTTCTCCGGCCACGGCGTCGTTCGGCACGCCGCGGTTGCTCAGGTCCGCCACAAGCTCATCCAGACCGGCCGAATGGAACTCACGTTCCAGACGGGCGCGTTCCGGCAGCGTATCCAACGCCTGCTTGTCGTCATACAGGGCCTTCAGACGCTCTTCCACCTGGTTGAGGTCGACGGTGTCCAGATTGCCGCCCTGCGGTGTGGTGGCGAGCGCCACGTTCAACGCGGTCATATCGTTCGTCAGCTGGTCCTGCGTGTTGATGATGTCGTCGAGTTTGGCGGGCAGCACCGGCCATCCGCCGTGAGGAACGAACATGTGCCACTGTTCGGCCTGCTTGGCCACCACGAGCAGCGCCTCATGCAGGTTCTCCACCTGCGCGCCGACGCGCAGCATCGACTTGGCCTCCTTGATATGGCGGCGACGTTCCCAGAATCCCATGGAGCTGCCTTCGGCCTTGCGCTGGGCCTTGGGCTTGGTGGCCTCGATCATGGAATCGATGTCGCGTTCGAAGATTTCCGGCTGGAAGACGTCGAGCACGCGGCGCAGGTTCTTGAGCACCATGACCTGGCGTCCCCACTCCTGCGCGGTGGTGGGAATCGGGAAGCCGCAGGTCTGCACGGTGCTGGACACCTGTTTGCGGGTGGCGGGCAGCACCTTGCGCAGCAGCTCGACCACACGCTGGTATGCGCTGATCGCTTCCTCTTCGGAATACAGGGAGGCTTTGTACCAGGCGGTGTCCTGCGCGCCGATGGTGTATTCGCCGAGTTCTCCCGCGCGATACAGCTTCTGGGCCCATTCCTCCATCTTGTCCGCGATGGAATGGGCGGACTGCTTGGTCAGACGCACATGCGTGGTCGGATGCGTGGGCAGGACGGCGATTTGTGCGAGGTTCTGGATGGTCTGGTATGCGGACACGCCCCATTCCTGGCTGACGCCATGCAGGTCGCCCAGATAGCGGGCCAGGCGGGAGCGTACGCCCACCAGTTCGTCGGAGATCTGGTCGAAACGCGAAGTCGCGACGCCGGATTGGAAACCGACTGCGGCTATCAGCTGACGGTCGATTGCCGCATTGGCGCCGTCATCGGCGATGTCCAGCAATTGGCCGCTCATCTCGTTGGCCGCGATCGTCTGCATGAAACGGCGCTTTTGGTCGGTGACGCACGGCACGTACAGCACGCTGTGTCCGCCCATCACGCAACGGGAGGCGATTGCCGCGGCCTGTTCGGCCGTGTTGCCGCTGATCGCGCTGTCCACGAAAATCGAATGCCCGGATGCGGCCAGCTGCGCCGCGTATCGGACGGTGTTGTCAACGTCGCCAATCTCGTATTCGCCATGGGGATCGGCGTCGAACGGACTGTATTCGGGAATCTGCGCGTCTTTCAGCGCGTCCGCGGCTTCCTTGTTCCCGGCGAGCGCGTCCAGAACGGTGTTGCCTGTCGGGCCTTGGGACAGCTGGTTGATGATCTGGCGACTTTCCACCAGCATCTGCGAGGACGGGTCCATGAAGCAGCCGAGGATGATGTGACGTTCGATTTCGAAATCGGGGAAAACGCTGGACGCGCGCGCTGTGATGGCCGCGAACACCGCGGACGTTTCGGGGGTGCCGCTTTCGTAATTCGAACCATCGAAGAGCTTGGTCTCGTCCAATGTCACGTTGTTTTCACGCATCACGGCGGCGAAGGCCGCGTTCAGACGCACTCGTCCGGTGAACGCGATGACGGTGCCGTTCTCGATGTTGCGGCCTTCCTTGCGCACTTCGACCGGATACATGAGCACCGGCATCTGGTTGCCTTTCCAAATGGCCACGCCGACCACCAAGGAGAGTTCGCCGACGCCGCTGACACGGCTTTTCGCGTCACGGTCGTCGAGCACGCGTTCCACACGCCTGCCCGCGGCGCGCAGCATGCCGTTGTCTCGGAACAACGAGTCCAAGGTGACGTGTCCTTTGGCGAACAGCTGCGCGATGCCCGATGGGTGCGCATGCGTCAGGTCAAGCTGGGCGCTCAGTTGCGTCACATCCTCAAGCGGGGATGGTGCCAGACCAAGGCGATACTCCTCACGCCATCCGCGGATACGGTCCAACGCGGTGGCCGTCTCTTCGTTTTCGCTCATATACCGACTCACTTCCCTACTGCCTTGCGGTATTCCTCATATCCCGGATTGTGTGCCAAAGCCGCATCGATGTCTTGGTTGCCCAATGCGCCCAACCACGCGTACAGGTCATCGTATAGGGATGGGTTCATGGCGAGGAACGGCAACAGTTCCGGATGACGCGCCATCTGGAACTGCACTGTGAAATCATCCGTGCGTTTGGCGTCATCGGAGGTCAGGCCGTCGACCTCGATGGTCTGCTCCTGCTTGGCGAGGCCGCCTTTGGACACACGGTCGAATACCGATCCCGGTTCGAAGATCGGCTTGAATGCGGCGGTTTCGTCCGGCGCGGGCTGCGATTGGCTGTTTTGCGGGCGGAACCGCTCGTCGTCGTCTTCCGCGGTCACCGTTCCCGGCTGTTCCGTCTGCGGCTGCGTAGCGTGCATCGGCTTCGACTGCTGTTCGGCGGGCTGCTGTTCGGCCGTTTCCGATGTGGGCTGTTCCGCCATCTGCGATTGTTCGGCGGACTGCGTCTGTTCCTGGGCGGACGCGTCAGCCGCATTGTCAGCCTTGTCAACGTTGCCTGTGTTATCGCCAGTGTCGTTCCTGTCGGGCAGAGCGACGGCGATTGGCGTGCTGGGGCGCGCGCTGAACAGCTTGTCCACCGGAATCAGGTTGTTCTTGTTACCGTCATGGGATGCTTCCAAGGGCTGAGCGGCTGTCTCGGTTGAGACGGCAGCCACCTCGGCATCGGTCGCAGCCGCATCAGCGGAATCGGCCGCATCGGCCTCGATCTCAGCTTCAGCCTCGGCCTGCGCTGCGGCGTCGGCGAACAGGTCGCGGGGCTTGTCCGCGGCCACGACGGTTTCCTGAACCAAGGAGACCGAGGGGAATGCATCTTCGAGTTCCGGCTTGTCGGCATGCTCCGGCGTGAAGGTCTGACGTTCCGCCTGGTGCAGAGCATCGGCACGGTCGGTGACATTGCGCGCGTGGAAGAACGTCGTCGGCTCGCCGGCACGCAGATTGAGGATGTCGTCCACGGACATGTCGGCTGCATCCGGTTCCTGCGGAGCCTCGTCGGAGACCGCGTATTCGAACAGGTTCGAAACCGGCTGGCTTGTATCATCCGAGACACCGGAGGTGGCGTCGTCATCCTCGTCATCGTGTTCGAATGCGGATTCGAGCGTAAGACGCACGTCGCCGAACTGCAGGGTCATCGAGTCGATGGGCAGCTTGATGTCCTCGCCTGCGGGCAGGCGCATCAGTTGGCCGTTGTTCGTCACCACGAACGAGCCGTTGGTGGAATGCAGATCTCGTACGGAGCAATTGCCCTGCTTGTCGACGGAGAGGACCGCATGTCTTTTCGACATGGACTTGCCCGGATCCATGATGTCGAGACGAGCGAACCCGTCATCCGACAGCGGGCGCAACGGTTTGCGCCCGATTTCCACGCTTTCGCCGTCATGAAGCGTTTTCACGTTGTTTCCGTCAACTTTGACGGTCCACTGCCGCGTCATTCGTCGATCCTCGCTCACCGTTGTCGGCCTTCCTTTCGCACTACACTATCTGCCATTGTGTCATGATTCATCGCGAAAGTAAGGATTCCGAACCGATAAATTGACAACTTTCGCCTAATTCCCCCATTTTAGAACATGCCTGAGTCATGCTCCATATGCGGAAAACCCCGCTGCCTTACGGCAAACGGGGTTTCCATTACAGCTTGGTGATTGCGGCTTGAAGCCGCGCGAATCACTTGAGCTCGACGGTGGCGCCGGCTTCTTCGAGCTGGGACTTGGCCTTCTCGGCGTCTTCCTTCTTGGCCTTCTCCAGGACAGCCTTCGGAGCGCCGTCGACGAGAGCCTTGGCCTCAGCCAGGCCCAGGTTGGTGATAGCGCGGACGGCCTTGATGACCTGGATCTTCTTGTCGCCAACGGCGGAGAGGATGACGTCGAACTCGTCCTTCTCTTCCTCAGCAGCAGCGCCAGCAGCCGGAGCGGCGGCAACAGCGGCGACCGGGGCAGCAGCCTCGACGTCGAACTTCTCTTCGAAGGCCTTGACGAACTCGGAGAGCTCAACCAGAGTCATCTCACCGAAAGCTTCGAGCAGCTCATCGTTGGTGTACTTAGCCATAATGGCTTCCTTTCATTCTTGGCGACGGACTGAATTGAAGAGGTGGCCGTCACCTAAAACAATTGTTTTTCTTTTTTGTGGTTGCTTCATTCATGCGGCGAGCCGCAGCGAAATCAGGCAGCCTTTTCCTGCTTCTCGCGCAGCGCATCGATCGTACGCACGGCCTTGGTCGGCAGAGCGTTGAACAGGTACGCGGCCTTGGACATCGTAGCCTTGATGTCGCCGGCGAACTCGGCGAGCAGCTGCGGGCGAGACTTGAGGTCTGCCAGCTTCTTGGCGCCTTCAGCATCGTAGACGGTGCCATCAGCGAAGCCGCCCTTGATGATCAGTGCCTTGTTGGTCTTGGCGAAGTCACGCAGGGTCTTCGCAGCTTCGATGAAGTCACCCTTCACGAAGGTCACAGCGGTCGGGCCGGCGAGAAGTTCATCAAGACCTTCGATGCCAGCTTCCTTGGCTGCAATGCGAACGAGCGTGTTCTTTGCCACAGTGTAGGAAGTATCGCGGCCTAGCTTTTCGCGCAGTTCAGAGATCTGCGGAACGGTAAGCCCGCGGTACTCGGTCAGGTAGATAGCGTCGGCGTTACGGAACTTGTCCGTAAGCTGAGCGACCACCGCTTCCTTTTCGGGCCTCTTCATGGCGTTCCTTCCTTAGTCAACCGTTGACTGTGAGATTCGGAACACCTCGCAGGGCAATAAAAAAAGCCCTGCACGCAGGCAGAGCAACATTCGACCGCTAAGCGGAAAGCCCTTGGTGGGCGTATGTTCTTCAACCTGCGCTGGCTTGGCGAACCAAACTTCGTGAGCGCTTGCACGCTCCAACCAACGGTCTGTGGTTTACAAGTGGGTAATTTACTGACCCGTTTGGACTAATCCAGACCGGCGTGTCGCGCCGCCGCAAAAGCAACCCCTTACCAATCGCACGAAATTTCCATGACTTACATAGGTGCTACGTTTGCTTTGTTCAGGGACGCATGTCCCAGGCGAGTCGCGATTCTCGCCGGCGCACGCCACCATATGGCACGCGCCTACCAACCCAAGAAAGATGAGAAAAGAGAAAATGGAGAAATTCTTCCATCTCAAGGAGAACGGCACCACCGTCTCCACGGAGATCATGGCCGGCCTGACCACGTTCTTCGCCATGTCCTACATCATCATCGTCAACCCGCAGATCCTGTCTTCGACCGGTATGCCGTGGGGCGGCGTGTTCCTCGCCACCATCATCGCGGCCATCATCGGCACGCTCGTGATGGGCCTGTTCGCCAACGTTCCGTATGCGCAGGCCGCCGGCATGGGCCTCAACGCGTTCTTCACCTACACCGTGTGCTTCGGCCTCGGCTTCAAGTGGCAGGAAACCCTGTGCATGGTGTTCCTGTGCGGTTTGATCAACATCATCATCACCGTCACCAAGATTCGTAAGATGATCATCCAGGCCATTCCGGAAGTGCTGCAGAACGCCATCGGCGGCGGCATCGGCCTGTTCGTGGCCTACGTCGGCTTCCTCAACGTCGGTTTCTTCACCTTCACCACCAAGTCCGCGGCCAAGAGCGGCGACACCGTGCAGGCCACCCCGGGCCTTGCCGTCATGAACAATCCGACCATCTGGCTGTTCATCATCGGCCTGGTGCTGGCCATCGTGCTCACCGTGCTCAAGGTACGCGGCGGCATGCTGATCGCCATCGCCGTCACCGCGGTCGTCGGCATTCCGATGGGCCAGACCACCATGGCCAACTCCGTGTCCATCGCCGACACCTTCGCCCAGCTGCCGCAGACCTTCGGCGTGATCTTCACCAAGGATGGCTTCCCGGCGCTGTTCTCCGACGTGTCGAAGCTGCCGATCATCCTGCTGACCATCTTCGCGTTCTCCATGTCCGACACCTTCGACACCATCGGCACCTTCATCGGCACCGGCCGTCGTACCGGCATCTTCTCCGCCGAGGACGAGAAGGCTCTTGAGAACGGTTCCGGCTTCTCCTCCAAGATGGACAAGGCCCTGTTCGCCGACTCCATCGCCACCTCCATCGGAGCCATCTGCGGCACCTCGAACACCACCACCTACGTGGAGTCCTCCGCGGGTATCGCCGCCGGCGGCCGCACCGGCCTGACCTCCGTGGTCGTGGCGATCTGCTTCGCGCTGTCCGCCTTCCTCTCCCCGGTCATCTCCGCCGTGCCGTCCGCCGCGACCGCAGGCGTGCTGGTCGTGGTCGGCTGCATGATGGCTTCCTCCTTGAAGGAAATCGAGTGGGGCGACATCTCCGAAGCCATTCCGGCGTTCTTCGCGTCCGTGTTCATGGCGTTCAGCTACTCCATCTCCTACGGCATCGCCGGCGGCTTCATCACCTACTGCATCGTCAAGACCTGCAAGAAGCAGGCCAAGGACGTGCATCCGGTGATCTGGGTCGTGGCCGTGCTGTTCATTCTGGACTTCATCATCACCGCAGTGCTGTAACAGTCCTTTTCATACGGAAAATGGGCGGTTCCTTCAGTGGAATCGCCCTTTTTTTATCGACTTTCGTATCGGTTTGACGCAGATCCGCATTAGATGGCTTGGGAGAACGCGTCGACGAGCGCGGCCATCCAGTCCGTCAGGGAATCGTACTGCTCCGGCATCTGCTCGGTCAGCTCCACGATCGGAATATTGGACGATTTGGCGGCGGTGACGATCTTGCCGGTCAACTCGGTCTCCTCCTGAATGTTGACCACCAGCAGGCCGACCTTGCCGGCCTCCAGCATGTCGGTGAACTGTTTGATGTCGGTCGGCGTTGGCTCGCTTTCGTTGGCCGTGGCACGCATGTAGCCGGTCGGCGTCGCGTCTTTGAGGCCCAGGTCCCCGGCCAAATATTCGGCGACCGATTCCGTGGCGGCATAGGCTTCGCCATCCGCCTTGCGTTTGGTCTCCGTGATTTTTCGGGCGACCTCGTCTTCCTTGGAACGCCATTGCTGGTTCAGCTTGTCGAAATCGGCCTTGCCGTCGGGCCTTGTGCCCTCGTATGCCCTGGTGATGGCCTGTGCGACCGCTTTGCGCACCGCCGCCGAGAACCAGACGTGCGGGTTGCCGCCATCCTTGACGCCACCGATCTCCGCCGCGTTGATGACTTGCGATTTGGCGGATTGCGCGGCTTTGACGGCCCATGAGTCGTACCCGGCGCCGTTGACGATGACGATTCGTGCCTTCTGCAGTTTGGCGATGTCGGACGTGGTCGGCTCATAGTCGTGCGCGTCCACGTTGGTGGAGTTGATGATGCTGGTCACCTGCACGCCGCTTCCGCCGAGCTGCTCGGCGAGGGTGCCCCATTGGTTGATGGAGGAGACGACGGAAATCGCGCCATGCGCGGAACCGGCACCGTTCTGCGACGTTCCGCAGGCAGACGCGGAAGTGAGAAGGCCGACGGAAGCGAGTACGGCAATCGCAATTCTTGCATAACGGTTCACGATGGTTCCTCCATTTTCATACGCTTCATGCTTCGGTGAATCCATCATAACCGTAACTGAGAATGATTCTCAACAGCGCGTGTCGCTTCCACAAGAAAAACAACAAACCGACGCCGAGAGCAATCTCAACGTCGGTTTGCGGGGAAAAGGAGCTGCCGATCAGCCAAAACGTACAATTACAGAGTTTCGCACAGCGAAGCGCTATTAACTGGCCAGCTGAAGCTGACTCGCACCAACCCACCGGGTTGGCACTACGTTTTGGCGAATCGGCCTTATCGATCAGCCAAAACGTCCGGAGACGTAACGTTCGGCTTCTTCGTTCTGCGGGTTGTTGAACATCGTGGTGGTGTCGGTGAAGTACTCGAGGTGACCCGGCTGGCCGACGGCCTTCAGGTTGAAGAAGGCGGTGTAGTCGGCGATACGGGCGGCCTGCTGCATGTTGTGCGTCACGATCACGATGGTGTACTCGTTCTTCAGCTCGTTGATCAGATCCTCCACGGCCAGGGTGGAGATCGGGTCGAGGGCGGAGCACGGTTCGTCCATGAGCAGCACCTGCGGGTGCACGGCCACGGCGCGTGCGATGCACAGACGCTGCTGCTGGCCGCCGGACAGGCCGATGCCCGGATTGTCCAGACGATCCTTGACCTCGTTCCACAGGTTGGCGCCACGCAGGGCCCACTCGACCAGATCATCCGCGTCGGACTTGGAGATCTTGCGGTTGTTGAGCTTCACACCGGCCAGCACGTTCTCGCGAATGGACATGGTCGGGAACGGGTTCGGACGCTGGAACACCATGCCGACGTCACGACGGACGGCGACCGGATCCACATCCTTGTCGTACAGGTTCTTGCCTTCCAGCAGCACCTCGCCTTCGCAGTGGGCGCCCGGAATGATCTCGTGCATGCGATCGAGGGTGCGCAGCACGGTGGACTTGCCACAGCCGGAAGGTCCGATGAACGCGGTGACCTTGTTGGCTTCGATGTTGATGTTCACGTCTTCCACGGCCAGGAAGTCGCCGTAGAAGATGTTCAGATGGTTGACATCAATACGTTGTCCCATTTGTTTTCCTTATTGTTCTTATGTTTTCGACTATTCGACCGCGCTCAGCGTTCCGACTTGACGGCGAAGATCTTCGCCACGAGACGGCCGATGAGGTTGAGGATCAGCACGATGAGAATCAGCACAAGGGCTGCGGCCCAGGCGCGTTCCATCGGGATGGTGGTGACGCAGGCCGCGGAAGCGTTGGCCGGGCAGTTCGCGTTGAGCTTGGAATACTCCTGGTAGACGTACACCGGAAGCGTGGTCATCTGGCCGGAGAAGAGGTTGACGTTCGTGGAGGCGATGTAGCCTGCGGTCATCAGCAACGGAGCGGTTTCACCGATCACGCGGGCGACGGCGAGAATCGCACCCGAAACGATGCCCGGCAGGGCGGTGCGCAGCACGATCTTCGTGATCGTGCGCTGCTTCGTGACGCCCAGGGCGTACGAGGCCTCGCGCAAATCGTGCGGCACGATCTTGAGCATTTCCTCGGACGACTTGACCACGGTCGGCAGCATCAGCAGGGAAAGTGCGACGGAGCCTTCGAAACCGTTGATGGTGCCGGGGCCGATCAGAATCGTGAACATCGAGAAGGCGAACAGGCCTGCGACGATGGACGGGATGCCGCTCATCACGTCGACCAGCAGGGTGATGACCTGTGCCAGCTTGCCACGGTTGGAATATTCCACCAGGTACACGGCGCACATCAGGCCGATCGGGATGGAGATGAGCATGGCGCCGAAGGTGATTTCCAGCGTGCCGATGATGGCGTGCAGGATGCCGCCGTAGCCGCCGGACGGGGTCGAGTTGCCGCCGACCACGCCGGTCATGTTGTAGCTCAGGAAGTTGAGGTTCAGCCTCTTGACGCCGTTGATGATGGTGGTGAGCAGCACCGAGAACAGCGGGATCAACGCCACGATGAACGCGCACGAGATGAGCGCCTTCATGGCGAAGTCCTTGCGCTTGCGCGCTGAGGTGAAGGAACGGGTCGGCTTGAACTTGTCGAAGTCGATGACGGGAGCGCCGTCCATCGGCGAAGCGTCGTTATTTGCGGCGGTCATCACGCACTCGCTTTCTCGGTGAGCTTACGAGCGATGAAGTTCACCACGAAGGTAATCAGGAACAGGACCAGGCCGGTGCCGATCAGCACGGAAACACCCAGATCGTTGGCTTCCGGATACTGCGCGGCGATGTTCGCGGCGATGGTCTGGTTCTGCGAGGCCTGCAGCAGCTTGACGGAGTAGTTGAGGCCCGGGGACAGGATCATGAGCACGGCCATCGTCTCGCCGAGCGCACGACCGAGGCCGAGCATGGAGGCGGACACGACGCCGGACTTGCCGAACGGCAGGACCGCGAGCTTGACCATTTCCCACTTCGTGGCGCCGAGGGCCAGAGCCGCCTCTTCCTGAAGGCGAGGGGTCTGCAGGAAGATGTCGCGGGACATGGAGGTGATGATCGGCAGGATCATGACGGCCAGCACCACGGACACGGTGGCCACGGTACGGGAGGGATTGGCGGCGGGACCGGCGAAAATCGGAATCCAGCCAAGGTATTTGGCCACCCAATTCCAGAACGGGTAGATGGCGGGCACCAGCACCAGACCGCCCCACAGACCGTAGATAACGGACGGGATGGCGGCGAGCAGATCGACCACATAGCTCAGGGCGGTGGCGAGCTTCTTCGGCGCGTAATGCGAGATGAACAGTGCGATGCCGACCGACACGAAGAAGGAAATCAGCAGTGCCAGGGCGGAAATCAGCACGGTACCGAACAGCAGCGGTCCGACGTAGCCCCAGAAGCTGGAAGCCTTGCCGCCGGTGAAGTTGCTGATGGTCGCGCTGTTGGCCTTCTGGTCACCGCCGATCAACGGCCACGCGCGGAACAGCAGGAACAGCGCGACCGCGGCGAGCACGACGAGGATCAGGATGCCGCAGGCGTAGGCCACGCCCTTGAACACCTTATCCGCGTTCTTGCCGCTCACCGGCTGCTGTGCCGTTTTGCTTTGCGAACTCACGGGTTCTCCTTTTGGTTTGCTTGCGATTGCTTTCGATTTTTCTGGTTTTGCGTATCGTCCGTAGGTATCGTTTCAGGCCGCAGCCGTTTTTTTACGCGGCTGCGGCCTGAAACCTACGGTCAGTCACCGATCACCGAAAGCGATCGCCCCACTGTGATGGGCTCACTTGGTTTTGATGGCGTCGATGGACTTGACGACCTTCTGACGCAGGGTGTTGGACATCGGAGCGGAGCCGGCTGCGGAAGCGGCGGTCTGCTGGCCTTCGTCGCTGGTCACGTAGGTGAGCCAGGACTTGACGAACTTGGCGGTGTTGGCGTCCTTGTATGCCGGGCAGGCGACGTCGTAGGAGACCAGCACGATCGGGTAGGCGCCCTTCTCGGTGGTGTTGTGGTCGAGCTTGACGACCACGCGGTTGTCACCCTTGGCGGAATCGTCGAGCGGGGAGGCGTCCACGACCTTGGCGGCGGCTTCAGCGGAGAACGGGACGTAATCGTCGCCGACCTTCACGGCCACGGTGCCCAGATCGCCGGCCTGGGAGGCATCGGCGTAACCGATGGTGCCGTCAGCCTGCTGCACGGTGGAGATCACGCCGGAAGTGCCCTTGGCGCCCTGGCCGACCTCGTTCGGCCAGTTCTCGCCGAGGTCGTAGCTCCATGCGTCGCCAGCGGCGTCCTTGACGTAGCTCAGGAAGTTCTTGGTGGTGCCGGACTTGTCGGAACGGTGCACCACGGTGATGTCGAGGTCAGGCAGATCGACCTTCGGGTTCTGCTTCTTGATGGCGTCATCGTTCCACTTGGTGATCTTGCCGTCGAAGATCTTGGCGATGGTCTCGGCATCCATGTTCAGGGTCTTGCCCTTGCCGGACACGCCCTGCAGGTTGAAGACGACGGCGATCGGGGAAATGTAGACCGGGATGTCGAAGGCGGTGCCGGAAGCGCACACGCTCTTGGACTGCTCGACCTCGTTATCGGCGAGGGAGGCGTCGGAGCCGGCCCATGCGGTTGCACCGGTCAGGAAGGTGGACACGCCAGCGCCGGAACCGGACGGGTTGTAAGCGACCTTGGCGTCCGGGTTGGTGCCCTGGAAGCCGGCGATCCAAGCTTCGACGGCGGCCTGCTGGGAAGAAGCGCCAGCGCCGGAGAAGTTGCCGGAAACGGTTTCGGTCTTGGTATCGGACTTGGCCGAAGAATCGGTGGAAGCGGTGATGTTGTCACCGCAAGCCGCGACGGAAGCCAGCATCACAATGCCGGACACAGCGGCGATGGAGCGTACGAGAATGGAGTTACGCATTATTCTTTTCCCTCTGTCAACATTCAGATGGCGTATGTTTCTGATTTTTCGATTTTCTGTTGTCGCCATCGTTCTTCATGACAATCTCCAGCCTATTGGGCGTTTCACTCGCCCCAAACCAAAAACGGTGAACGGAAGATGAACAGTCTACGACACCTTCGCCGTTCGACGTTCCTTCCGTTCACCGTTCTTTGCAAGCACGATGCGAATGCGCGCTATACCAAGCCTTTCATCATCATTCGCTTGGCGTATCGATCTTGTATCCGAGGCCGCGCACGGTGGTCAGATACTTGGGATGGCCCGGGTCCTCCTCGATTTTGGCGCGCACGCGCTTGACATGCACGTCCAGCGTCTTGGTGTCGCCGACATAGTCGGAGCCCCAGATGCGGTCGATCAGCTGGTGGCGGGTCATCACGCGGCCCTTGTTCTGCATGAGGTATTCCAGCAGTTCGAATTCCTTCAGCGGGAAGAACACGTTCTCGCCGCGGACCGTCACCTCATGCTGGCCGATTCTCATGGAAATGTCACCGCATACGAGCGGAATATCGTCGTCGGCGGCTTCTCCGGATTCGGCGACCATCTGGTTGCGGCGCAGCACCGCGCGGATGCGTGCCAGCAGCTCACGGAAGGAATACGGTTTGGTGATGTAGTCGTCCGCACCGATTTCAAGGCCGACGACCTTGTCGATTTCCGCGCTTTTCGCGGTCAGCATGATGATCGGCACACGGCTTTGCTCGCGGATCCGACGGCACAGCGCGGTGCCGTCAAGACCGGGCAGCATCAGATCGAGCAGCACCAGATCGATACCACCCTTGGTGAACAGTTCCAATCCTTCTTCACCGGTGGCCGCGGCGGACACGTCGTACCCTTCACGGGTGAGCTGGTAGACCAGCGGCTCACGGTACGACTCTTCGTCCTCGACGATCAGAATTCGCGTCATCAGTGGTTCTCCTCATTCTCTGTTGTGGTGGAGTGGCCGGACTGTTTCTTTTCACGGGTGTTATCATTCGCCGAATCCGCCGGATGGTCGGGTTCCGCAGCGCCCGAAGCCTGCGGCATCGTGATGGTGAAGGTGGATCCCTCCCCCTCACGCGACCATACGGAGATGGTGCCGCCGCAATCCTCGACGCAATGCTTGGTGATGGCCAATCCCAGGCCGGTGCCGCCGGTTTCACGGGAGCGCGCCGGATCGACGCGGTAGAATCGCTCGAAAATTCTGCTGAGCGACGCCGCGGGGATGCCGATGCCCTGGTCCACGACGCGAATCGCCACCTTGCCGGATTCGATGCCGATGCCGACGGCCACCGTGGTATGTTCCGGCGAATAGTTGATGGCGTTCTCCACCAGGTTCTTCACCGCAGTTTTGATGGTCTCATGGTCAGCGACCACGAACACGTCCAGGTTCTGTTCGGCTTCCTTGGCCAGTTCCTCGGCGTTCGCATGCACCAGCACCTGCCGGCCGTTCACGGACAGGACCAGGCTGATGTGCTTCGATTCGGCCTTGACCTGGTTTTCGGCGAGCGCCTCGCGTGCCACGGGCAGCACGGACAGCCGTTCCGCGTTGAGCATCGCTGCCGCGCTTTGCGCTTTCTGCAGGTCGATCAGACGGTGGACCAGTTCCGTCAATCGTTCGGATTCCTTGGAGATTCGGCCGGAGAAGTATTTCACCGCGTCCGGATCGTCGGCCGCGTCGCCGATCGTTTCGGCGAGCAGAGAAATCGCGCCTGCCGGGGTTTTCAGTTCGTGCGAGACGTTGGTGACGAAATCGCGCCGCATGATTTCGAAACGGCGTTGCTCGCTCATGTCGGAAATGAAAATCGCAAATAGGTTGTCGGCGATCTGTCCGACGCGCACGTGCAGGTAGAGCGTGTCTTCGGGCAGCGGCTTGCCGGCTTCGACGCCTTTGCCGTTCGTGTTCACCACGCCCGTTCGCGTGCGGCCGTGCAGGGGGATGGTCAGTTCGCGTTCGCGCACCACGCTGTCTGTGGAGACCAGTTTCACGATGTCGCGGATTTCCGCGAGCGCCATCGCCTGGTCGTGGATGATGCCGAAGCGCCGCGCGGCCGGGGATGCGTATTGGACCGTGGCCAGCGAGTCTACGACCACCAAAGCTTCGGGCATGACGGCCACCAGCTGGCGTTCCGTGGACTGCACGGGAACGCGGGGGCCGAACAGGGACGTGTTCTTCGCAGCTCCGAACAGGCTCGGATCATTGGGGTCGACGCTGTCCTGCACATCCTGGAAGCCTCGTCTGCGGCCAAGCAGGAACGCCACGACGAACACGACCACGGCCACGACCACCAATGCCGCAACCACCGACGGCGTTGCCAGCATCTGCTCCAACGTCATGCGTTCACCTTCCGATAATCCTCAGTTCTTCCTTAAGACTAGCGGTTTCGGAGAGGCTTTCGCGTATGCGATTCTCTCACGCCACCGGAAGTTTTCCTGCCGTTCATCTTCCGAAACGCAGCATATCGGAATATGAGACGTCCCGTTTGCCGATATGACGATGCATGATGACGGGTCATGCGGCAAACGGGATGTGGAAACGGCTTTTCGCAACGTTAGGCGTTTCGCAACGCCACATGAACGCTACATGCGTTTGGCGATGTTCACCGTCAGTTTCGCGGCGGTGTCCGCGTATTCGGAAATGTCGAACGTTTTGAAATCCTCGTAGTCGGTGTCCGCGTTGTCGCTCAACGCGCGAATCACCAATGCGGGAACGTCGTTGCGGGCGGCGACATGCGCGACGGCGGCGCCTTCCATTTCCACCGCGTCCGCGCCGGTCTCACGGATCACCTGCTCGACCTTCTGCGGATCATCGACGAAATAGTTGCCGGTGGCGATGATGCCGACGATATGGTGAATGTTCAAGTCGTTCAGCGCCTGGTCGGCCAGTTCGAGCAGACGGTCGTCGCTATGGTATTCCTCGATGGGCCGGTCGGCGGTGCCGGGCTTGAACTGTCCCACCAATCGCATGTCGGTGTCGAGATAGCGCAGGGTGCCGCCGAGCACCACGTCGTTGATGTGCAGATTCGTGTTGAGATTGCCCGCGATGCCGGAGAAGATCACGGCGTCCGGCTGGTCAGCGTCGATCAGATGCTGCGTGGTGGCGGCGATGTTGACGGTGCCCATGCCGCCGACGGTCGCGGCAACGTTGACGGCGGTGCCCTTGTTGGTTTCGAGGGTGCCGCGCGTCACCTTGACGCCGGCTTCCTCGGTGACGGTGACGTTGCTCAGTGCCGTTGCGATATTGGCGACTTCCTCATCCATGGCGCCAATGATGGCGATTGCGGTCATTGCACCCTCCCTGTCTTACGTGCTGTCTTGAGTGTTGTTTTACGCGATTGCGATTCGCGTTTCCCGAATTTTCTGCAATCGCGCGGATAGTGAATCGAATCGGTCACTTCCAGCGGCGCACGGCCACCGCATGGGCAAGCTCGCGTAGCAGCTGTTCCGTGGTGTTCCAGCTCAGACATTTGTCGGTGATGGACTTGCCGTAGACGAGCTGGCCGAGCGGCGCGGCCTTCTGGTTGCCGCCTTCGATGAAGCTTTCCATCATGATGCCGGTGATGCCCTGCTCGCCTTTGGCGATACGGCCCGCGATGTCACGCACCACCTGCGCCTGACGATGCTCGTCCTTGCCGGAGTTGCCATGCGAGCAGTCGACGATCAGCCCATGTGCCGCAGCGGAATCGGCCGGCATTTCGGCGCGGATGGTGTCCATGGCCTTGGCCACCGAAGCGGCATCGTAATTCGGGCCGTGCGAGGAACCACGCAACACCACATGACAGTCGGGATTGCCAAGCGTTTTGACCACGGCGGCGCGGCCAAGATGGTCGATGCCGAAGAACGTGTGCTGTTGTGCGGAAGCGAAGCAGGAATCGGCCGGAGCCTTGATGGAACCGTCCGTGGCGTTCTTGAAGCCGATCGGCATGGACAGGCCGGACGCCAACTGCCGGTGCACCTGGCTTTCCGTATTGCGCGCGCCGATCGCACCCCAGCTAATCGCGTCGGAAATATACTGCGGACTGGTCGGCTCCAAAAACTCCGTGGCCGCCGCCAAACCCTCGTCAAGCACGCCAAGCAGCGTGCGGCGGGCCAACAGCAAGCCCTTCCTGATATTGCAGCTGCCGTCGATATCCGGATCGTTGATCAGACCCTTCCAACCGACCGTGGTGCGCGGCTTCTCGAAATACACGCGCATGACGATCAGCAGCTCGCCATCCAACTCGCCTTTCAACGCGGACAGGCGACGCGCGTAATCGAGCGCGGCCTTCGGATCGTGAACGGAACACGGACCGACAACCACCAGCAGGCGATCGTCCTGACCGTACAGGCAGGCACGAATCTCATCACGCGAATAGGCGACGATCTCCTGCGCCTGCTCGCTCAACGGCAGGTCGCCCAACACCTGCGCCGGCGTGGGCAACACTTCGAATTCCAGCACGCGGCGGTTCACGATGCGGCTGATGCCCACCTGGTCCTCCCAGCGCGGCACGTCGGTCTCCACCAGCGGATTCTTGCCCTCATCCATGGCCTGCCTAATGGCACGTAAATCCTCAGGCGTATTCAGCTGCTGCTGCATGATCTCGCTCTCCTTGTCGCTTCCTTTCCCAAGGATAGCAACGATGGCGCAGAAACATCAGCCAAGCTTGCGACGCGCGTCGACCGCGTCGGCAAGCGTGTGCAGCAGCTGCTCGGTACGATCCCACGGCACGCATGCGTCGGTGATCGACTTGCCGTATTCCAGCTGGTCGAGCGGCGCGGGCTTCTGATTGCCCGCCTTGAGGAAGCTTTCCATCATGATGCCGAGAATGCCCTGTTCGCCGGCCGCGACGCGTGCGGCGATTTCTTCGACCACTTCGGCCTCGCGCACCTCGTTCTTACCGCAGTTGCCGTGCGCGGCATCGATGATCAGACCATGCTCGCTTGGTCCGGAAGCCTTGGAAGCCTTGAGATCCGCCAACGCTTGGGCCACGGAAGCGGCATCGTAGTTCGGACCATGCGAGGAACCACGCAGCACCAGATGGCAGTCGGGATTGCCCTTGGTCTCCGCGGAAATCACACGACCATCCAGATTGATGGAGAGGAAATGATGCTCGAAAGCGGCCGCGAAACACGAATCGGCCGCCGGCTTGATGGAACCATCCGTAGCGTTCTTGAAACCGATCGGCATGGACATGCCGGACGCCAGCTCGCGGTGCACCTGGCTTTCCGTATTACGCGCGCCGATAGCGCCCCAGCTGATCAGATCGCAAATATACTGCGGGGTAATCGGATCAAGCCATTCCGTAGCGGCGGGCAAGCCGAGCCCCAGCACGTCGGTAAGCACCTTGCGAGCCATGAACATGCCCTTGCGAATATTGAACTGGCCGTCAAGATCAGGATCGTTGATCAGACCCTTCCAACCGATCGTGGTGCGCGGCTTCTCGAAATACACGCGCATGACGATGACCAGACGATCATCAAGCTCCTTCTTGACGGCGGCAAGCCTCTCCGCATACTCGTGCGCAGCCTTCGGATCATGAATCGAACACGGGCCGACGATGGCCAGCAGACGATCGTCACGGCCATGCAGCACGTCACGAATCTCCTGACGGGACTTCAACACCAGATCGCTCATCTCGTTCGTGAGCGGAAGTTCCTTCAGAAAATATCGGGGAGCGGGAATCGGGTCAAGCTGACGAATATTGACATCCACGGTCTCCGGAAACACGGCGCGCTCATCCAACAGCTGTGCATCCTTCGAACTATCCGGACCGCGAAGACCTGCCATCGCTTCTGTTCCTCCCCTGCATCATTATGCTTGCGTAGCGCGATAGCGCCACCGTCGTTACCTTAACGGATGGGGACGGAATATGGGGATGGGCGACTGCATGGTGGAATGGGTGGGGGTGACGTGGGAAAGACAAAAGAAAAACCCGGGCTGGTTGACCCGGGCTAAATCTAAATGAAAACGCCTGTCGGCGTTTTCTCCTCGCTACGAGAGCCCACTGGGCTCTCGCTTAACGCTCGGCGCGTGTTGGCTACGCGCGCTTCGCGCGCTACATAGCCAACGCGCCTTCGGCCCTGCAATTACGGACCACGCTCCGCGTGGACTCAATACTACCTTCGCCGTGCCTTCGGCCTGACGGCCTCAGCCGCGCCTACAAACAGTCCACAGGACTGTTTGCTTAACGGCGCGTCGGCTCAGGGAGCGCTGGCCTTAGGCCAGCGCTCCCATCGGATCCCACGCGGGGAGCATGGTGGCGGGTTCTTCTAGGGCCTTGAGGTATTCAGCGGGAAGGAGGACCTTGGGGACGGCGACCTCGTAGACGTATTCGGTGAACCAGTCGTCGCTCATGGTGAAGTAGCCCTTGTCGGCAATCTTGTCTCCCCACGAGTTCTCCACACGCCAACGGCGGGTGGTGTGGCCATCCTCATCCACATCCACACCGACGAACGCCATCGCGTGATTCATCGCGGAATCGCCGAAACGGACACGCTGTTCCTTGTCCAGATCGAAATCGACGCCATACACGCGGCCATACTCGAACAGGTCGGTGGCCCACGCGCCGTTCTCACGGTCCATCATCGGATGGCAATCAGCGCCGAACCATACCGGAATGCCCTGTTCCTGAAGAATCTGACGCACGCAGTCCTTCATGAACTGGTTCGGCACGTTGAGGTACTCGGTCGGGTCTCCCCCGGCCACGTTGCCCAGATGCTCGATGCCGATCTTCTTGCCCTTGACGTGCTCCTGACGCGGATCGTCCACCAGGCAGACATAGCTTTCCAAATCGGCGGAACCCACATATTTCTTCCAGAACTCGACAGGCGTGATCTCGCCATCGCGGTGGAACTCGCCGTCCTTGTCGGTCCACTCCCAATCGAAGCTCTTCGGCGGCTCGCCCAAGTGAATCGTCAGAATACGGTGACCGGCGGCGACCGCATCGGCGATGATCGCATCGATCGCGGACGGATCAGCGTACATATGCGCAACCGCGGTGTGCAGCATGCGGCGCAGCTGCACGTTCATCTCACCGGTGTTCCTGGAGGATTCAGTCTCCGGGAACAGGTCCTTCGGCACCGCGCCATACTTCTTGTACACGTTCATGGCCATGGTCCACTGGCCGCCGTCGCCCATCACGTCGGACAGCAGATGCTGCATCAGACGCGAATCGGCAGGCTCGCCGGCACGCACCAGCTTGGCCACGTCCTTCAGGAAGTAGTTGACGCGTTCGAGCTTGTCGTAGTACATGGCGTAGTTCTGGGAGAACTCGAACTCCTTGAGACCCATGTTCTGCTTGGCCACGAAACGGGCCACGTTCAGCGAGCTGAACAGCCAGCAACGGCCGGAACGGTCCTGATGGGTGACGGTGCCGTTGTCCACGACGGTGGAGAAACGACGCTGCATCAGACGGGCGCGATCGTAGTTGCGCGCCACCTTGTCGATGCCGGCCGTCGTGACGGCGTTCATGGCCATGCGATTGTGCTCGCTTGCTTCGAAATCGTCGACGAGCTTGTTCAGTTCATCACCGCTCAATGGCGTGATGTCGGTCATTATCCATTCCCTTTCTATGGTTTCAGTTGTTCTGCGAAGCGTCTGCGGATTCGGCGTCGCCTTCCGGCTCGGTCTCGGCTGCGGAATCGTTCTCGACGGCATCCTGCGTGTCGGCGTCTGCCGGTGCGGCGGTCTCATCGTCGTGCTGCGCGTCGTCATCAGATTGCGCGTCGGAAGGCTCGCCTTCATCGACGGCGTTGACCACGGACAGGTCGTTCATGCCGAAACCGGAGAACGCGTTGGAGAACATGGCACGCAGTTCGCTGACGCGCTGCGTGATCTGGGCCTCACGGCTCTGCAGGTCGGCGATGCGCTGCTGCACGCCGTCCAGTTCCTTCTTCGCGGCCTCACGACGCTCGTTGATCTGCTCGTCGGCGTCTTCGGTGGCCTGCTTGAGGATGCTTGCCGCGTTCGCGTCCGCCTCGTCACGCTTGCTGGAAGCGTACGCCTCAGCCTCGTCACGGGTCTTCTGCGCGGAGGAAATCAACTCGCTGGCCTGCTTGTTGGCGGCCTCGCGACGCTCGTTCAGGTCGGTGAGCAGCTCATTGACCTTCTTCGTGGCCTCCTCCTGCTGGGCGGAGATGTCGGCGCGGATCTGCTCCACTTCGGCGTTGACCTGGCTGATGGTCTTGGTGCGGTGCACCTCCGCCTCGTCGGTGATCTCCTGGGCCTTCGCCTTGGCGGTGTCGGTGATTTCGGCGGCACGGCGCTGCGCGTCGGTCATCATCTTGGACACCTGCTCGCGCACGTCCGCCAGCTTCTTGTTGGCTTCGGCAAGCGCGGATTCGATCTGGTCGTTGGTCTCGCTCTTCAGGCGGGAGATCTCCTCATTGGCGTTCTTGCGCTGTTCGGCGATCTTGCTGGTCGCCTCGGTGCGCATGTCGGAAATCTCACGTTCCTGCGTGGCGCGTTCGGCGGCAAGACGCTTGCCGTGTTCCTCACGGGAGTTGGTCAGTTCCAGATCGACGGTCTGACGCTGCGCCACCACGGCCTTCTGGGCCTCGCTGCGCATCTGGTCGACCTCATGCTGGGCATTGGCCCTCATGGCTTCGGATTCGTCCTTGGCGTCACCGAGCACCTTGGCCGCCTTGGCGTTGGCGTCGTCCATGATGCGCTTGGCGTCGATTTTGGCGTTGTTCAGCAGTGTTTCAGCCTGCAGCTGCACCGTGGCGCGGGCCGCGGAAGCGTCCTTCTTGGCTCGTTCAAGCAGCTCGGCGCTGGTCTGTTCCGCGCTGGCGAGCATCTGCTGGGCGTTGGCGCCCAGTGACGCGAAGGACTTCGGAGCGGCCTTCTTGTTCTTTTCCTCCTGCAGCTGCGCCTGCAGCTCAAGGATGGTCTGGTCGTCGGCCTTGACCTGCTCACGCAGACGGTTCACCGTCTCCTGAGCCGAAGCGAACGCCTCGTCGACTCGATCCTTGTCGTACCCCCTCAACACGATTGGGAACTGCTCAACCATGCCCTTTTCCTTTCACGAATTCCCTACACTTCGCGCATCTGCCAGCGCGCACTCGTTCAGTACTCTATCTCAGTCAGCAGGCGGCACGCAGAACGAAATGCATTATTCTCACAGAGAGCACAGAAATCGTTCGAAAAAGTCTGTCGGGGGTATGGCGGTATGTCCGCGACCACGTGTCGAAACCGCATGACTCACATGTCGCAGAAAATCGTGCCGTAGAAAGCGGAGCCGTCCTCAGCCAAGCAGAATGTCGCTTGACGAGGGTTGCAGGAAGTATCGTACCGATTCACGCAGTACGTCATCGACCGCAGCGGTCTGCTGTTCGATCGGCAGTCCACGTTCGTGCGGCCGACCGTTGACGATCGGCAGGCTGACGAACCCCGACAGAATGCGACGTTCCTGGCCCGCCGACCAGTTGAGCAGATGGTAGAACAGCGAATTGCATACGAACGTACCGGCGTCGGAACTCAACGCGGCGGGAATCTCGTGTTTGGCGAAATCGTGCAGTATCGACCGCAACGGCAGGCGCGTCCAGTACGCGGCCGGACCTTCCGGGTCGATCGGGCGGCGGGGCGGAATCACGTTGTCGGCATCCGGCTTGGCCGCATCCATGAGATTTGTGGCGCATCGTTCCAGCAGAATGCCACGGGAGGTGCGCTTGAGCCCTGTGGCGATGACGATGTCCGGCTTGGCCTGTTCGATGGCTTCCAGCAGTGTGGGCCAGGCTTTGGCGAAGCTCACCGGAAGCGTGACGTTGGTGACGGTGACGGCGATGTCCTGCAGCAGTTCTTCGGAGATCGCCTGCGATTGCGCCGGATCGCCCCATTGCTTGGCTACCGCCGCCGGCACGAGCACGGCCGGATTGACGTCGATGCCTTCGTAGGGCGTGAAACCGGAGATGACGATGTTGATCTGCTGCATGGTTTCCAGTGTACGTGGTGAATGTGTTGAACGTTAAGTCTGCCGACACGTCGACGGACTTAACGTTCGATGAAAATCAACGGCTGTGCATCTGGGAGAACGCCTCGGCGAACACGGCGTGCATGCGCGCCTTGGCTTCCTCCTTGGCGTGTTCGGGGTCGAGGCTGCGGGCGATGCCTTCGGCGATCGGCATGTCGGATGGCGTGGTGATTTTGAGGTTCGTTTCGGAACCGTCCACGATGGCGACCGGCTCGTCGGGCAGGTAGTCCACCACCACGCGCGTGTCGTCGGTCGGATGGAAGTCGGGGTCGGCGGCGGCCAGTTCGTAGGCTTTGACGATGGTACCGAAACGGAACGCCTGCGGGGTCTGCGCGCGGAAGGTGTTCGGACGTTCCGGCACGGATTTGACCACCTTGCGGTCGCCCAGATCCTCTGTGAGCAGAATCGTGTCGGTGGAGGCGTAGGCCACGGTGGCGGCATTGAACTGGTCCAGGCTGTCGATGCAGCCGTCGATGGACCGCTCCTCGACGAACGGACGCACGCCGTCGTGGATGAGGATCTTCGCGCCGGAGGGAATGCCGGCCTGCTTGAGCAGGTCCAGGGCGGCGAGCGTGCTGTCCACGCGTTCGGCGCCGCCGGGAACGATGGCCCGCACTTTGGCGTAGCCGGCTTCGTCGATAAGCTCGTTCACCGTCTCTTCGACGCGTTCGTTGACCACCACGATGATGTCGCTGATGCGGTCGTTGTTTTCGAATGCCTCGATGCTCCGGCAGACGATTGGCTTGCCGCCCACCGACACCAGCTGCTTGGGGTTGTTCTCGTCGAATCGGGTGCCGAATCCCGCTGCCAGCACCACGGCCACGACCGGCATCTTCTGTTCCTGCATCTGCTCTCCCTTACTCATATGCTCCACCGTAAAGCCGCGGCCGCATGCCACCCCGTTCCACGGCGGGTTCTGCACGCAATCCGCAACAGTGGCCACGCGAATCACTCGAATCGCACGAATCGCGTGGCTTGTATGACTCGTATGGTGATTATTCGCGTACGATCAGCGCCAGCATGCGTCCTTCATGCTGTTTTTTGGCGAGCGACGCGCGGCGATGCGAGAACCACAGCGGGTTTTCGAGCGTGCACAGGCTGCGGCGGATCTTGTTGAACCGTTCGGAAAGCTTCGGATCGCCTTCGCCATCGGCGGCGCAGATGCCGGCCAGTTCCTCGTCTTCGGACAGGTACTGCGTGGCCGCGTTGACGCGTGGACGGGATGAGACGATGTTGTCGGCCGGCACGCCCGCTTTGGCAAGCTCCTGCAGGGCGGCCGCGGCGATGTCGATGCCCGGCTGGCCAAATCGGCTCAACGTGAAGGTTCCCGGGAACTGCGCATCGAATTCGTCGGCGATGTCGCCACCGACCTCGTAGCAGTCGCCGCAGATGCAGGGGCCGAGCGTGGCGACGATACGTTCCGGCTGGGCGCCCTTGGACACCATCTTCTCGATGGTCGCGCCGATCACGCCTTTCTGCAGACCGCGACGGCCGCAGTGCGCTGCGCCGATCACGCCGGCTTCGGGATCGGCCATGAGCACCGGCAGGCAGTCGGCGGCGAACATGCCGAGCGCCACGTTCTTCCGGGACGTCACTTGGCCGTCGGCTTCGATGACGGTCGGCTCACCGTCATTCCCCGTCGCGTTGTTTTCGCCGTCCGTCTCGTCTTCCGGCTTCTTCGTGCCGGACACGTCGAATCCGAACGGCTGGTTGATGACGAATGATTCGTCCACGTCCACCGCGTCGCCGGAATGCACCTGGCTGATGAGGCTGATTTTCGCGCCGAGCACGTCGGCGAGCGCCTTGCGGTTGGCGAGCACGTGTTCCGGTTTGTCGCCGGATTTGCCGCCGAGGTTGAAGTGCGCGAAATCGCCTTCGCTGGTGCCGCCGAGTCGCGTGGTGTAGACGACTTTGATGCCGGGGGCCAGCATGATCGGAATGGTCACGGGAATCGGGTTGCCGTTTTTGTCAGTGGGGTCGATGGCGTTGGAATCGAGGATCGCGTCATCGTATTGTGTGCTGCTCATGTCTTGTTTTTCCTTGGTTTTGCGATTGGAAGGCCTGCTTGCGATTGCCGTCTTCTATTCGGCTTTCAGCGTCGGCTTTTTCGTGCGCGAACGGATGGCCGCGTTGACGGGCACCTCCTGTGGGCACGGCATGGAGAAGACGTGCGCCGGGTTGTTGATGGCTTCGACCCAGTGGCCGTCGGCGTCACGGAAACCGCCGGCAGGCACGGTGTAGGCGAAGGGGGCCGCGCCGGGCAGCACGAATTCGACTTCCTGGCCGGCTTCGATCTTGTTGCGGCTCATGATGGTCACGCGTCCTCCGTCTTCCGGACTCCATGACAGCACTTCGCCGACGACGAGCCATGCGCGGAAGTATGCGGAACGGTCGGTGCTTTGCCGCACTTTGTGTTCCGGATAATAGAAGCCGGTGGAGTAGTCGCGGTGCGCCACTTTGTCGGGCTCGTCGAGCAGCCAATCCGGCAGGGTGACATGCGGTGCCGGCCGTACACCGGCGTGATGCCAGCCTTCCGGCAGTATTTCGGCGGCGGTGTTCGACTTGCGTCGGGTGCTGCGTGCGTGGTAGCTCAGATTGTCCGGCTCGCCAATCGCGATATTGCCGGACGAAACGTTGCCAGCCGAAACGTTGCCGGACGGCACGCCCCCAACGGGAACGGCGTCGATGTCGGGCTTGCCGGCGAACGCGCCATCGGCGTTGGCCATGATCGCATCCTCGGTGTCCGGCTTGCCGTATTCCGGGTCACCGGGACGGATCACGCGGTCGCGGAACGGCTTCAGAACATTGCCGTCGGCATCTTCGAAGCCGCGCTGGACCATGTATTCGTTGACGGCCGTCTTGTAGGCGTTCGTCATGGCGGCGATGTAGTAGGCGCTCTTGGAACGGCCTTCGATCTTGAGGCTCGTCGCGCCCGAATCAAGCAGATCGTCGATGTGGGCGAGCATGTTCATGTCCTGCGAATTGAACAGGTACGCGCCTTCCGCGGTCTGTTCGATCGGGAAGTACTGGCCGGGGCGTTTCTCTTCGACGATCGAATACTTCCAGCGGCACGGCTGCGCGCATTCGCCGTGGTTGCCGTCGCGGCCGGTCAGATAGTTGGAGAACAGGCAGCGTCCGGAGAAGGCCATGCACATCGCGCCATGCACGAAGCATTCGATGTCGAGGTCGTCGGGAATGCGGGCGCGGATGTCGCGCACGGCCTGCAGGTCCATTTCGCGGGCCAGCACCACGCGGCGCGCGCCCAGTTCGTAGAACGCGTTGGCGGCCTGGTAGTTGGTGACGCCGGCCTGCGTGCTCACATGCAGTTCGAGGTTCGGAGCCACCTGCTTGGCCATGAGCATCACGCCGATGTCGGAGACGATCAGCGCGTCCACGCCGGTGTCCTTCAGCTTGCCGAGGTATTCGCGCATGGCTTCCACCTCGTTGTTGCGCGGCAGCACGTTGAAGGTGACGTACACGCGGGCTCCACGCTCGTGGGCGTAGCGTGCGCCTTCCTCGAAATCCTCGAGGCTCAGGTTTTTCGGCGCGCTGCGCATGCCGAACGCCTTGCCGCCGCAGTAGACGGCGTCCGCACCGTAATCGACCGCGGTTTTCAGTCCCCTCAAATTGCCTGCGGGGGCCAACACTTCTGGCTTGTTTCTTCTTTGCACGGATGTTCCTCTTACTCGTAAAAGACCATCAGATATTGTCGTAGATTCACGGGACAGGCAAAGCCCGTCCAGCCGTTACGCAAGCTCGGGCTACGCCAGCTCGCGTGCGACGGCGGCGAGTACGTCCACGGCGTCGGCGAACTCTTCCGGCGTGGTGTAGGAGTAGCTCAGGCGCAGGGAGTTGTCGGCGGCGAAATCGTAGATGTCGCCGGGGTTGAGCAGCACGCCACGTTCGGCGGCCAGCTGGAACAGGCGGTTCATGCGTATCGGCCGGTCGAAGGTCATCCAAATGTAGAAGCCGCCGGACGGCACGTTCCAGTGGGCGAGCCCGTCCATTTTCTCCTGCAGCGTAACGAGCGCGCGGTCGCGGCGGTGCCGCAGCTCCCGTTTCAGGCCGGCCACGTATTCGTCGTACATGCCGTTCGTGAGGAATCGCGCGAACGTCCACTGGCTCAGCACGCTCGCACCGTAGTCCATCTGCATTTTCACGTCGGCGAGCCGCTGCACGATCGGTTCGGCGGCGACCAGCCATCCGATGCGCAAGCCGGGAGCCAGCGACTTGGACGCGCTGCCGAGCGTGATGACCATGCCGGTCTCATCGAGGGCCTTCAGCGACGGCAGCGGGGCATCATCCTCGAAATACAGGTCGCGGTAGGCGCCGTCCTCGATGATCGGCAGTCGGCTGTCCACGGAAAGCTCGACCAGTTCATGCCGGCGTTTGTCGCTCATAGTGACGCCTGTCGGATTGTGATTGGTCGGAATCGTGTACAGGATCGCATTGCCTTTGCGGTTGCGCGCGTTGAGCGGCGCCGGACGGCCGGTGTCAAGCTCCCCTTCCGCCAGCAGGCCGCGCAATGCCTGCACGTTGAGGCCGTCGTCGTCCATCGGCACGCCTTCCAGATGCATGCCGGCCGACTGGAACACCTGCAGCGACTTGATGTAGCTCGGCGATTCCGCGTATACGGTGGTGCCGGCCGGCAGCAGGCTCACCGAAATCATCTGCAGCGCCTGCAACGCGCCGGATGTGACCAGCACCTGGCTTGCCGTGCAGTCGACGCCGGTGGCGCGCATGTGCGCCGCGATGGCCTCGCGCAGTTCGGGCAGGCCTTCGGGCGGCGGGTAGCCGAGCGTTTCGATCTCGTCCGCCGCCTCGCCGAGCACCTGCCGCCACATGGCTTTCGGAAAGAGCCGCGGGTCGAGCTCGCCGGTGCCGATGCGCGTCATGTTCGGCGTGAACTCGTACCGGTTGATGGCTTGGATGGTGTCGTTGTTGGCTTTGAAGAAGCCGGAATCCACGTAATCGGCCCAGTCGGGCGCGCCCGGCAGCATCAGCGACCACGTGTTGCTGACGATTCGCGTGCCCGCTCCATGCTGCCCTTCGACGATGCCATAATCGGACAGCTCGTTGATGGCCGCGATGACGGTGGACCGGTTCACGCCGAACCATTCGGCGAGCGCGCGTTGCGACGGCAGACGCGAGCCAATCGGCCAATTGCCGCTGTGCACCTGTTCGCACATGTACCCGACGATTTGTTCGGTGACGGGTTCGCCGGTGGTACGGTCCGGTTTCCAATCGATGTTCAGCGGCGCGATGCGTGCCATGACGCTCCTTCACATTGGTGGTGTCGGTATGGTTCGGCGTTTTCCGCGGTCGGCGCATCTGCTTTCTGACAGTGGACCGTCCTGCGATTGGCTGAGCCAAACCTCAGCTTTTGGCTGGTTGCCTATTGTAGCAACACCTATACAATATGACACTGGTTACGTTGTTTTTCGCAGAATAGAGGTTTTTCCTGCGATTACAAAATGAGCAATTTGGTTGGTTTTGGCTGGGTTGATTACAACCAACCAAATATGTTTGGATGGATAAGAGGCGAGTATGGGATTCTTTTTCCAAGGGCTGACGTTGGGATTGGCGTATGTCGCGCCGATCGGTATGCAGAATCTGTTCGTCATCGATTCGGCGCTGACCAAGCCGCGCCGCCGCGCGCTGCTGACCGCGCTGATCGTACTGTTCTTCGACGTGTCGTTGTCGCTGTCCTGCTTTTTCGGCATCGGCAAGCTCATGCAGGACCACGCATGGCTGAAGCTGGCCATTCTGGCGATCGGCGGCTTGGTGGTCATCCGTATCGGCGCGGGTCTGCTGTTTCCCGGCAAGGGTGGCGATGATGGCGCCGCGCAAACGCCGCAGTCGCAGACCTCGCAATCGCAGGGCCTTGCGCAACGCGTCACTTCGAAATTCGGCGGCGACAGCGAGCTGCTGCACACCATCGTCACCGCCGGTGTGGTGACGTGGTGCAATCCGCAGGCCATCATCGACGGCACGCTGATGCTCGGCGCGTTCAGCGCGACGCTTACCGTCGGTCAGTCCACGCCGTTCATCACCGGCGTGGAAACCGCGTCGGCACTGTGGTTCTTCGGCATCACCCTGCTGGTGTCGCTGTTCAGCCACAAGTTCAGCCCGCGAATCATCACCGCGATGAACCGCGTGTGTGGCGCGGTGGTGGTGCTGTACGGCGTCAAACTACTAGCTGATTTCGCGATGGCCGTGCTGTAATCCCCGATAGCCGTCCGGTTCCGCAAAAACGTATGCCCGTCCGTGTTTTGCTACCCGAGCTGAGTGGTTGGGCTAACAAAATGCGGACGGGCAGTGCTTTTTCAGCCGAGGAAGGCGAGCTCCTCGTCAGTGAGTTCGAGCTCGTCGGCCTTCAGGGAGTCGAGGATGGTTTCGGGACGGTGTGCGCCCGGAATCACGAACATGTGGTCGCCCTTGGCCAGCTCCCAAGCCAGCACCACGCGCTGGTAGCTCACGCCATGCTTGGCGGCCACTTCGCGGAACGGGTCGAACAGGTGCTCGTCGTACGGGTGGCGGTAGCCGCCGAGCGGACTCCAGCACACGAAGGCGAGACCTTCCTTCGCGCAGTATTCCAACGTGTCCTGGGTTTCCAGATGGATCGGCGAATACTGGTTCTGCACGGCAACGAGCTTGTCGCCGAGAATCTCCTGTGCGATTTTGAGCTGTTCGATGCTCACGTTGGACACACCCGCCCACTGGGCAACGCCCTGGTCGAGCAGCGCCTTGATACCTTCGCAGGACTCGTTGTACGGCACTTCCGGATCGTGGCGATGCAGGTAGAGCAGGTCGATCGAGTCGACGCCGAGCGCCTGCGCGGACTGCTTGCCGTATTCGATGAGGTGTTCCGGCTTGCCGTCGCGCGGCCAGATCGGCTTGTCGCCATCCCACGCGCGGCGCAGACCGACCTTGGTGGCCACGGTGACTTCCTCACGAGGTCCCTTCCAGGTCTCCAGTGCTTCGCGGACCAGCTTTTCGCCGGTCTGCTCCTCCTCACCGGGGGTGTAATACGCCCACGCGGTGTCGATATGACGGCAGCCAGCATCCAAAGATGCATGCAAGGTCTCGATACCGACATCGTGGCCCCGGTTGTTTTCAATGGTTAGCGGCATCTCGCCGTGGCCGATGGCGGTGGTATGGAATGGTCCGAGATCGCGGAATAACGTCATGTCTTGTCCTTCCAAACAGGCACGTGCCCTGCATCGGGCATATGCACGAAGCGTCTTTCCGGCAAAGCATGCCAAGCCGGTCGACGTCAGCGTTCAGGTGTGTTTCCAATGGAGAAGCCTACCAATCGCCATAGGCGAACGGTAGGCTTCTCCATGCCGGGGCCACGTTGATTATGCCAATGATCGTATGACGAAACGGCATGACGGGCAGACAGCGCTGCCGCGGCGGCGCCTTGGCTATCGGCCTCCGCCGCCTCCACCGCCGCCGCCTCCGCCACCGCCGCCGAAGCCGCCACCGGAGAAGGATCCGCCGGAGCCAGAGGATGAGGAAGGCGCGGCCGCGGAAATCGTGGAACTCACCGAAGCGAATCCAGAGCTGATCTGCGAACCGATGTCACCGACGCCGCCCATGAATTGCGTACCGCCATACATACCACCCGGCATCATGCCATTCGTATTGATCGGACCGTTCCACGCCTGGGAACGATAGGTCCAATAGCCCAAGGAGTCATAACCGTAGGTGTCAAGCCATTGCGGGTCGTTGACTTCGGGGTAGGCGCGGGCGAATTCCCTCGCTACCTTCTCGGAGATGCCGAACGCCGCCGCGTAGACCATGTACCAGTTCCATAGCGTCAAATCAAGGGCTCCGCGATTGGAGAAATTGGAGAAATCTTCCATATAGCGTTTGAGTCCCAAGCATTCGCCGGCATACTGCTGGCCGCGTTCGGTGATGCCTTCCGATCGGCCCGCGGCCATGCAGAAGACGCCGATACAGATGAACGGCACGCCCAAGCACAGCGCCATCGCGATATTGCTCGCACCGTTGGCGAATATACCAATAGCGCCGATGACCATCAGACATAGGCTCGGCACCAACCACCGTCCGTTCACGCTCTTCACCGCGCCAAGCGCTCCGAATTCGAGGTCACAGGCGCTCTTGAACCGATTCAGGGACTGGTAGCCCTCCTCCCAGTCGGAGCAGGCCGTGTCCATCTGGTTGAAGTCGAACACCGGCGAGCCGACGCGCATGGAGATGCCGATCAGCAGTTCCAGACAGGCTTCCTCGGACTGGCTCAGACCGAGGGTGTTGCGATGGGAAAGCGCGGCCGGCATGATCACCAGAGTGCTGGAGGAAGCCGTGGCCTTGGCTCGATTGGGATCGGAAGCAATCATGCGGGCGAGGTCAGAGGCGTTGGCTTGGCTCAGGTCGATGCCTTGGTACAGGCTGGATGGCCCCGGGTAGACGGCAAGCGCCTTCTTGACCACCAACGCCAGTATCGTCGCCGTCATGGCACGCGATGATCGGTCACCTACGGATTCGTCCACCACGTCGATCAGATACGCGCTGGCCGCAGGGCTGACCTGCGGCGGATCGCGCCAATATTCGATGCCGCCTTGGTAACGGGCCTCGCGGTTCGCCGACAGCACGCCACGAATCGCCAGCACGCAGCATAGCACTCCGATTATCAGACAAATCAACCAGCCTGCGACGGTGAGCTGCGCCTTCAACCGTTGTCGGTCACGCCACTGCCGTTCCTTGGCGGCCTCCGTGGATTTCAGTTCGTCGAGATAATCGCCGGACTGCGTACGTTCGACGCCGGCAGCGCCTGTGTTGTCGAAGGCCGCGACGAGGTCGACATATTGGTTGGTGCGCAGGTCGCTGATGGTGAAATGCAATGTGCCGTCCGCATCGCGCGATGTCTGGGAGGTGGCTTCGGTATGCAACCACGCCCACGAATTGTTGGAGGCGATGCCTTTGGGGAAACGCACGGTGCCGGTGACCTTGCCGGCCGGCACCTGGTTGTTTTCAGGGAACATCTCCCACATGAGATTCGTCACGTCGCTATGCCGCGTGCCCATGTCATGGAACGTCATGCTCACATCGAACTTGAGGCTGCTCTGTTTGACGGTGGCGGGGATGTTCCAGCCGATCTCGATGTTCTTCTGCTCGCCGGAACCATTCGGGTCGATGCCGTCGGTAGTGGGATCGAACGGCTGCGGCGAGTCGGAACCGGCCGTGGTGTCGGCGATGTACCAGTGGCCGGCATAGGTCGAGTCCCATGTGCCGTCGGATATGCCGGATGGCAATTGTGGATCGGTCTGCGTATATTCCTCGCCTGTGGATGCGTTGGTCACGGAGATGTCGGTGATGTTCGTCAGATCTTGGTTGCGCAGTTTGAACGTCAGATACAGCTGTTTCCACGGCTTGGTGTCACCGTTGCCGTCCTCGCGACGCTTCAGCTGGTAGTCCAGATGCTCTGTGAATCTAATGTCGCCGTTGCTCTGGAGCCGTGCATCGAAGTCGACGGAGCGGTAGCTCAGGTCCGCCTCGTCGCCGGATATGACGAATACCGCAAGGATGATGGCAACCACCGCCACCAGCGCACTGAACGCGGCGATTAGCCCGCGTCCGTACCGTTTACCGTTCATTGTTCACCCCTTCCTGCTCTCTACGACTGGCCAATGCGGCCATGGTGCGTTTGCCAGTACGTCTGTTTCATCGGCCTCCGAACGAACCGCCGCCGGAGCCGCCGGACGATCCTCCGAAACCGCCGCCGGAGAAGGAACCACCGGAACCGCCGGAGCTTCCGGAACCTCCGGATGAGGAGGATGGGGCCGCCGCGGAGATCGTGCTGCGCACATCGGCGAAACTGGAACTCAGCTGCGCACCGAGATCGCCGAAATTCGCGCTGAATGCGGCCGGATCAATCGTGGAGGCGCCAAGCGACGTGCCGACGGATGCGCCAAGCAGGCTGCTGGAACGCAAGGGCATGTACATGTACGAGGTGCCGGCATGCTCATCCAACCACTGCGGATCGGCCACTTCGGGATATGCTCTGGCTAGCTGGGCCATCGCCTTCTTGGAAATGCCGAACGCGGTGGCATACACCATGTACCGGCCCCACAACGTCATGTCGAGCACGCCTCGGTCGGTGAAATCGCTGAAATCCGTAAGATAGCGTTTCAATCCGGCGACTTGCCCACCATAGCGTTGCCCCTCATCGGTCAGCACATAGCGTTTCCCGTATGCTGCGGCGAAAGCGCAAAGCGCGACCACCGGAACGCAGACGACCAGCGCCACGGCAAGCTCACCGTCCTGCACGTATTTCAACGCCAGGAAGAAGGCGAACGCAATACCCAGCCCACTGAACAGATAGCTGAGCAATCCCATAGGCTTGACGGCATGTAAGTCATCGAATTCCATGGAGCACGCGTTGTCGAAGGTTTCCAACAGCTTGTAACCGCTCGAATAGTGTTTGAAGGCCTTGCTCATCTGTTTCAAATCAAACACCTGCGCATCATGCAGACGCGATGACGCTTTAAGCAGGATGTCAAGCACCGCTCTTTCGGAGGAACTGAGCAGCAACGAACCGATGTCGTCACACACCACCGGCATGATAGCGATGGTGCTGGTCTTCTTCAGTTTGCGCGCGGACGCCGCATTGGAACCGAGCATGCCAGCCACCGAAGCCGCGCTCGTCGTGGTCAAATCAATGCCGTTATACAGGTCCACCGGCCCCGGATAGATGGCGATCGCGCCTTTCGAGGCAAGCGACATCACCGTGGCGGACATCTGTCTGTTGGCCAGTTTGTCGGCGTTCTTGGTCTTGCCGGAACCGAATATCGAGGAGGATGCGCTCATGATATCCTCCATCTTCGCGGCGGCTGCTGGACTTAGGTCAGGCAGGTCCCGCCAGTATTCGATATCGCCCTTGTATTGCGATTTGCGGAAGCTGACGATGGCGAAATACAGCGCCGCCACAGCAAGCGCGATGCCGATCAACGCCGCGAATATCCAGCCGGCCACCCGTTTGACGGCCTTCGTATGCTGACTGGACCTCCATTCCCGTTCCTGTTTGGTTTCATCGTCGATAAGCCGTTGCTTGTATGCGCCGGACTTGGTGCGTGCCACGCCTTGCGCTTGCGAGGCATCGAACATGGCCACGACATCCAAATAGTCGCCGGCGCGCACATCATTGGCGGAGAACATCAGGGAACCATTATCGCCGCGGTTCGTGGTGGAGGTATTTTTGGTGTGCAGCCATGCCCACGAATTCTTGCCGTTAATGCCGTTGGGGAATGTGACTTTGCCCGTCACCGTACCGATGGGAATCTGGTTTTCCTCGCCGAACGGCTCCCATTGGAAGGAGACGACGTCGTCATAGGCGGTGCTCACGCCATGCAGCGTCATGGATACATCGAATTTGAGACTGTCCTCGGATACGGTTTGTGGAATATTCCAACCGATTTCAAGTGTTTTGTCGGCCTGACCGTCATCACTTAACCCATCGGTCTGCGGATTGAACGGCTGAGGATCGTTCTCATCCTCAGTGACGTCCACGATGTACCACCGTCCCGCATGCTCGTCGTTCCAGTTGTCGGCATTGTCGGGGAAGACGAAGTCGCCCTGGCGGTATGTCTCGCCGTTGGATACGTCCTTGACCCCAATATCGCTGATATCCGTGAGATTCTTGGATTTCAGCGTATACCGCTGATACATCTGCTTCCAGTCACGGCCACGGTCCTTCAGCCTCATGTCGATATGCTGCGTGACTTTGAGATCGCCGTTCCTCTGCACCGCCACGTCGTAGTCAAGCGTGCGGTAGCTTAAATCGGGTTCCTCATCGGAGGTCTGCGCATTGATGAGCACGATGCCCAACATCGTCAACGTGACCACAATCGTGGACAGCAGACTGACCAACGTACGTCTGATATTCATCGGCGGTATCTCTGTTTTCTCTCAAGGGTCCTCAAGCACCAACGCATGGTCTCGGCGTCAACGGACCGTAATACAGGAAAGGGAGTGCTGGCAAGACATCACACCTCGTCAGCGCTCCCCTTTCTTGTATGGAAACGTTCAGAACTTGACTTGCGGAGCCTGACGGTCCGCTTCGTCGACCTGGAAGTACGCCGCCTGCTCGAAGTGGAACAGTCCGGCGATGATGTTGGTCGGCACGACCTCGATCTTGGTGTTGTACTTCTGCACCACATCGTTATAGAACTGGCGGGCGTAGGCGATTTTCTCCTCGAGCCCCTTGAGCTGCCCCTGCAGATCCATGAAGTTCTGGTTGGCCTGCAGCTGCGGATATGCCTCGGCGGTGGCCTGGAGGTTCACCAGCGCACGGCTCAGCTGGTTCTCGGCCTGGATGCGCTGCTGCACATCACCGCTTTGCGCAGCCTGGATGACGCCGGCACGAGCCTGCGTCACCTGCGTGAACACGTTGGATTCATGGGCAGCATAGCCTTTGACGGTTTCCACCAGATTCGGAATGAGGTCGGCACGCTGCTTGAGCTGCACGTCAATCTGCGCCCAGCCGTTCTTCACCCGGTTACGCAGCGTAACCAGCCCGTTGTAGGCGGACATTGCCCACAACAGCACAAGAACGATGATGACGACGATAATAATGGCTACGATCATCGTATTTCCTCTCTGCTTCTCTGCTTCGTTGCTTCTATTGCCATCATGTTCTCATGAGGACTGCACCATTCCACGGCGCGCATACACCCGTAAAACGATTGACATCATGTTTTGCCAAGCGTGTCGGAATGCAGAAAGGCCCGCCCCACGGGGGCGGGCCTTTCAGATAATCATCTTATGCTGCGGGAAATCCGCGCGAAGGTGTCATCAGTCTTCGAATGCTGAGCCGTCAAGCGAGAAGCCCAGTGGGCTTCTCGTAGGTGAAGTGAGCAGCTTCGCTGCGAAGGATCCGTGAGAAGACGTCAGTCTTCGAACGGATCAAAGTCGCGGCGCACGCGGCGACGCGGACGCTCGGAGCGCTCTTCGCGATCGGCACGGTACTCGTCGTAGTTCTCGTCGGCGGCGTAACGCGGGTTGCGGTCGTCACGACGGCTACCACGGCGACGGTCGGAACGGCGGTCATCGCGATCGTAGTCACGGTCATCGCGGTCGGAACGACGGCGACGCGGACGATCATCATAATCACGATCATCGCGATCGGAACGGGACGAACGGCGGTCGTCACGATCGTAGTCGCGATCGTCACGGTCGGAACGACGGCGACGCGGACGATCATCATAATCACGATCGTCATCGCGGTCGGAACGACGGCGACGCGGACGATCATCATAATCGCGATCATCGCGATCGTCGGAACGACGGCGGTCGTCACGACGGCCACGGCCGCCACGGCGGTCATCGCGATCGCCACGGTCACGACGCGGAGCGGAGGATTCCTGATCCTCGAAGCCCGGGATGGCAAGGGAGATCTTGCCGCGATCGTCAACACCCTGCACGACCACCTCAACGGTGTCGCCTTCCTTGAGCACGTCTTCGACGGCGTCGATGCGCTCGCCGTTGGCGAGGTTGCGGATCTGGGAGATGTGCAGCAGACCGTCGGTGCCCGGGGTCAGGTTCACGAAGGCGCCGAAGGAGGTGGTCTTCACGACCTTGCCGTTGTAGGTCTCGCCGGCTTCCGGCACGTGCGGGTTGGCGATCTGGTCGATGATCTCCTTGGCCTTCTCGGCGGCCTCGCCGCCTTCGGAGGAGATGTACACGGTGCCGTCATCCTCGATGGCGATTTCGGCGCCGGTGTCTTCCTGGATCTGGTTGATCATCTTGCCCTTCGGGCCGATGACCTCGCCGATCTTGTCCACCGGAACGGTGGTGGTGATGATGCGCGGCGCGTACGGGCTCATCTCGGCCGGGCCGTCGATGCACTCGTTGATGACTTCGAGGATGGTGGTGCGGGCTTCCTTGGCCTGCTGCAGGGCGGACGCCAGGATGTCGGCCGGAATGCCGTCGAGCTTGGTGTCGAGCTGCAGGGCGGTGATGAATTCGGAGGTGCCGGCCACCTTGAAGTCCATGTCGCCGAAGGCGTCTTCGGCGCCGAGGATGTCGGTGAGCGTCTTGTAGATGTGCTGGCCGTCGACGTCGCCGGACACGAGGCCCATGGCGATGCCTGCGACCGGAGCCTTCAGCGGAACGCCAGCGGCGAGCAGGGACAGCGTGGAGGCGCAGACGGAACCCATGGAGGTGGAACCGTTGGAGCCGATTGCCTCGGAGACCTGACGGATGGCGTACGGGAACTCCTCACGGCTCGGCAGCACCGGCACGAGGGCCTTCTCGGCGAGGGCGCCATGGCCGATCTCGCGGCGCTTCGGGGAACCGACGCGGCCGGTCTCACCGGTGGAGTACGGCGGCATTTCGTAATTGTGCATGTAGCGCTTGGACTGCGGGCCGGACAGCGCGTCGATTTGCTGCTCCATCTTGAGCATGTTCAGGGTGGTGACGCCCAGAATCTGGGTTTCGCCACGCTGGAACAGTGCGGAGCCGTGCACGCGCGGCACGATGTCCACTTCGGCGGACAGGGTGCGGATGTCACGCAGGCCACGGCCGTCGATGCGGTAGTCCTGGGTCAGGATGCGGCGGCGCACGATCTGGCGCTGCAGCTCCTTGAACGCGTTGCCGATTTCCTTGTCCTTCTCGGCGTCTTCCATGTCGGTGAACTCGCCGGCGAGGGTGGCCTTGACGCCTTCCTTGATCTCGTGGATGCGGTCCTGGCGCGGCAGCTTTTCGGCGATGGACAGGGCTTCGTCGAGGTCGGCGTGGGCGATCTCGTCGATGCGGTTGTACAGATCCTCGGTGTACTCCGGGAAGAGCTGGAATTCCTTGGTTTCCTTCGCGGCGATCTTCTTGAGCTCGGCCTGGGCCTCGCAGATCACCTTGATGAACGGCTTGGCGGCTTCAAGACCGCCGGCGACGACTTCCTCGTCCGGCTTGGTCTGGCCTTCGTCGTAGATGAGGTGCCATGCGTTCTTGCCGGCACCGGCTTCGATCATGGCGATGGCGACGTCGCCGTTCTCGACAACGCGGCCGGCGACCACGATTTCGAACACGGCGCGTTCGCGCTCGCTCCAGCGCGGGAAGGCGACCCACTGGCCGTCGATCAGGGCCAGACGCACGCCGGAGACCGGGCCTTCGAACGGCAGGCCGGAGATCATGGTGGAGGCGGAGGCGGCGTTCAGTGCGACGACGTCGTATGCGTCATCCGGGTTGACGGCGAGCACGGTTTCGACGACCTGCACTTCGTTGCGCAGGGTGTGCGGGAACAGCGGACGCAACGGACGGTCGATGATGCGGCAGGCCAGGATGGCTTCGGAGCTCGGACGGCCTTCGCGGCGGAAGAACGAGCCCGGGATCTTGCCGGCTGCGTACATCTTCTCTTCCACGTCCACGGTCAGCGGGAAGAAGTCGTAGTTCTCCTTCGGGCTGGAACCGGCGGTGGTCGTGGACAGAATCATCGAATCATCGTCAAGATAGGCGGCGACGGCACCATCCGCCTGCTGGGCGAGACGACCGGTCTCGAAGCGCAGCGTGCGCTTGCCGAATGAACCATTATCGATTACGGCTTCAACAGCCTTGATTTCGGGACCCTCCATAGGGTTCCTCCTTTGTTTTCTTTTCTTGTGTACCTACTATCGGCAGTCCTCTTCAGCGGACTCCAACCGATTCCTACATGCGTGACGCGGCGTTGCCTCCGCCGCTTCCTCATCTCTAGATTCTAGACCTCGTGCGCCCCAAACCTCGGGCCTTCAAACTGTCTGTTCCTTGAACTCGGCTGTCATGCAAAAACGCCCGGGCGCCATATGGCGCTCGGGCGGAAGAATGTTATCGGCGCAGACCCAGACGCTCGATCAGGGAGCGGTAACGGTTGATGTCAACGCGCTTGAGGTAATCAAGCATACGACGACGGTCGCCGACCATCAGCAGCAGACCACGACGGGAGTGGTGATCGTGCTTGTGCTCCTTGAGGTGCTCGGTCAGATCAGCGATGCGCTTGGTGAGCAGAGCAACCTGGACCTCCGGGGAGCCGGTGTCACCCTCGTGGGTTGCGTAGGTCTTGATGATTTCCTGCTTTTCCTCAGCCGTAAGTGCCACGGCATCCTCCTTATATTGCTGCGCGGTGCTGCCGGCCCAATACCGACGCGCTCTCTATCCGCGGGCGAAACACGCCAAGGGAACATCTTACACGACGGCCGGACCAAAATCGCCGGCCGATATTTCCGCCCCCCGCCGACGGCCGTTCTTCACGTCACGCCATGGACATGAGCAGACCGCCGAACAACACCACGGCAAGCGCGACGAGTTCGATTGCGAAGAACAATAGGAACGAGGCCCAGCTGCGTGTGAGGACGTTGAGCTTCGATTCCTTCTTGATGCACACCAGCAGGCCCACCCAGAGCACCGCGTAGACCGCGACGCCGAAACCGGCGGCGATGATGCCGAGATTCGCGGCGTTCGCCAGTCCGGCCGCCTCACCGTACATCACATAGGTGGCGTTCCAGAAGTTGAAGCTCAGCAGGCACATGCCGGCGACGAATTGCTCCGCGGCAAGGCCGATCACGAAAATGGTCCCCCACAGCCATTTCTTCGCGTCCGCGACCATCAGTCCGAGTCCGGTGAGCGCCACGATGGTCACCGTCCATGAAATCAGCGCCACGCCTTTGGGATCGAGGAAATTCAGGTTCGCCACCATCCATGAGGCGTCCCGCACCGCGATGTCGCGCCCCCACCAGTACGGCGCGATCATGGCCAGCAGCACCAATGCCATGAACAGAATCCAGCGGACCGGATGCGATTTGCGGCGTTCGATGTCGGCCAAGGACAGGTCCGACGGTTCGATGGACGCCGTCGGGTGTTTGGAGACGTCGACGGTCTCGACCACGCCATCCACGACTTCCGTTGCCTTGTTGCGTTCCTTCTGACCCATGTTCCGCTCCGTATATATTGCGATATCTTGCGATTGCGCCGCCGCACGCCGCGGCCCGTTCCAGCATACCCGGGCAATCGTATGCCCGGGCATACGGATATACGAAAGGCGTGCCTTGAGGCACGCCTTCTTCTTCTCTGATGCTGTTGTGGAGCGGATGACGGGAATCGAACCCGCGTAATCAGTTTGGAAGACTGAGGCTCTACCATTGAGCTACATCCGCGTGTTGCCGCTACGTCCGAAGCCGACACGAAACGACTCGAGCTATTATACACATCCCACCAACTTTTGCAAGCGGGAATGGCATTTCAGATTTCGAGCATGACCACGGCGGAGGCGATCGGCCCGTCATGGCTTATGGAGATGGAGATATCGTACGACTGGCACACCGGATCCAACGGCAGGCCCAACGACTGCTGCACCTTGCGTTGCACTTCGGAGGACAGTATGACGCGCGGCACGCCGTGGGAATCGTCGAGAATTTCGATGCGCACCCATGGGAAGTTGTCGAGCGTGTACGGATATGCGACTTCGGCGCCGTCTTTCGCATGCCGCGAAATGGCCGCGCACCACGCTTTCAGGAACGCCTCCTTGCCTGCCCAGCGGGCGGCGAGGTGCACCGCCTCGTCATCATGCTTGAGCTGCGACCGTTGCGCCGTCTGCCATATCTCGCGCATGGAGAACAGATTGCGCATACGCGTCCCCGGCTCATTCAGCTGCTTGGCGAACGCAGGCACGTCAACGACGTCATGCCCTAGACCCAGCATTCCTCCGCCTTCCTAGGAATTATTAATCGGGGTTACCCCGGGAATGCCCCGACCATGTCATATGGAAAAGGGCGACACATCTGTGCAGAAGTATCGCCCTTTTCTTATCAGGCCGTCATCATTTGCCCATATTCAGGACAGATTTCGACGTAGCCGTCTCACGCTTCGAAATAGCCGGTGGACGCGAGGCGCGCGTTCGGATCGAGCAGCATGGCCTTCTCCACCTCGTGCGCGTCGTAGCCGCGGCCGTCCTCGTGGAAGCGGCGGTTGTCGATCGGCTCGTAGAGCGCGGCGCGCCCCATCATGCCCTCTTCAAGGCGACGCTGGCCGGCGGCGAGACGCGCGTTGGCACGGTCGCGCCATTCGTTCAGCGCGTCCTCGCCCGCGGTGTTGGCCACGGAAGCCTCGAAGGCGCCCGGGTTGACGATCGCGGCGAAGCCGGACACGTGGCCGAAGCCGAGCGACGTGGCCAGGCCGGCCTTGACGGAACCGACCTTCAGCGGCTCGCGCAGCCAGACCATGTGGTCGTCGCGCTTGAGCTTCGGGTCGACGCAGTCGAGGGCCGCGTTCGCCGGAACGACGCCGGACTTGAACAGCTGGGTCAGGCCGTTGACCTGGAAGATGCAGGCACCGCCCTTGGCATGGCCGGTGAGCGACTTCTGGGAGATCACGAACAGCGGGTTGCCGTCGGTGCGGCCGATGGCGTGGGCCAGCGTGTTGTGCAGTTCGGACTCGTTCGGGTCGTTGGCGTTGGTGGACGTGTCGTGCTTGGAGACCACGGCGATGTCGTCCGGCGTGACGCCGAGCTTGGCGAGGTCATGCACGAGCTTGGAGTCCTTGCCTCCCATGCCCGCTGCGAGCGCGCCCAGTCCCGGAGCCGGGATGGAGGTGTGCGCGCCGTCCGCATAGGAGTGGACGAATCCGACCACGCCGGCGACCGGCAGGCCGAGCTTCAGCGCGATGTCACCACGCGTCAGCAGGATGGTGCCACCACCCTGGGATTCCACGAAGCCGCCGCGGCGACGATCGTTGGCACGGGAGAAGAAGCGCGCGTCGATGCCCTTGGCATACATCTCCTCGGAGTTGGCGGTGGCGTTCATGTTGCCGAAGCCGATCACGGATTCCACGCCGATGTCGTCGATCGCGCCGGTGACCACGAAGTCGGCCTTGCCGAGGGCGATCTTGTCGGCGCCTTCCTCCAGAGAGACGGCTGCGGTGGCGCAGGCGGAAACCGGCTGGATCATGTTGCCGTAGCCGCCGATGTAGGACTGCATCACGTGTGCCGCGACGACGTTCGGCAGGGCTTCCTGCAGGATGTCGGTCGGAATCTCATGGTTGAGGAAGCGGTCCAGGTACAGCTTCCTCATGGAGGCCATGCCGCCGAAGCCGGTGCCCTGCGTGGAGGCCACCATGGACGGGTGCACGGCTTCGAGGATCTCGGCCGGGGTGAAGCCCGCGGACAGGTAGGCGTCGACCGTGGTGACGATGTTCCACAGGGCGATCTTGTCCACGTCGCCGACCATGGAGGCCGGAATGCCCCACTTGACCGGGTCGAAGCCCTTCGGGAACTGACCGCCGACGGTGCGGGTCATGGCCGCGCGGCGAGGCACGCGGATCATGGAGCCGGCGTGGCGGGTGACGTTCCACTCGCCGGATTCGGCGTCGGCCGCGTAGCTGGTGTGGGCTTCGTCGAGCTTGACGTATTCCTCGGCGATCTCACGGGTCGGAACGGAGAAGGTCACATCGTGGTCGAGGAACACCTCGGCCTCCTCCTCGTCGGCACCGTCCTTGTAATCGTTGCCCATGCCCTCTTCGAACGGACGCACGCCGGAGCGGGCCACGACCTCGTCGTGGTAGCGTTCGGCGATATCCTCTTCGGGCACCAGGTTGCCGTCGGTGTCGTACCAGCCCGGCTTCGGGCTGTCGTTCCAGGTCAGCAGGCCCATGTTCCAAGCCAGTTCGAGCACCGCGCCGGCGGACAGGTCGACCTTGCCGTCGGAGTGGATGCCGAGTTCGGCTTCGAAACGGGTGCGGCCGGAGCCCCACGGGCCCAGCTCTCCGATGGAGACGATGACGATCTCGTCTTCCGGACGGGCGGTGACGTGCTGCCAATCCTTCAGATCGACCTTCGCCTGACGCGGGGCGCGCGGGCTCGGCAGCGCCTTGATCAGCGTTGCCGCAGCGGCACAATCGCCCTGCTTGTCCTCATCGCCGGCTTCGGCGGCAGCGGCCTTGGCCGCGTCCTCCATGGCTTCGGCGCGCAGTGCCTTGATGTCGATCGGCTCGCTGCCGAGGCCGCCGGTCAGGTCCACGTCGAGCGGGGCCTTGACGGCCTGCTCGCGGGATTCCTTGGTGGACAGCTCGAGCAGCTTGACCGCGATTTCGGCGGTGGAGTAGGTCTTCAGTCCGTGACGTTCCACGACTTCGACCAGCGGATCGTTGCCGCCCATCAGGCCGGTGCCACGCACCCAGCCGATTTTCGGGTGGGCGAAGGTGACGCGGCTGGACCACACCTTTTCGGCGCGGGCGCGGTTGACGATCGCGTCGAAGGCGCTCTTGACCTCGCCGTACGCGCCGTCGCCGCCGAAGACGCCACGGTTCGGGGAGCCCGGCAGAATCACATGCAGCTTGTGCTGCACGTCGGTGTCGGCGCCGATCTTCGCGAAGCCGGTGATCGCGCGTTCCACACCCCACAGCATGAGGCGCGCCTGCGATTCGAACAGCTCGCCGGAATCGGCCAACGTGCCGTGCACCGGCGGAGCGGCGAACGGGAAGAACAGGCTTGGCTCGTAGGCGGGCTTCAGGATCGTGGTGGTCGCGCCGGAGGTCTTCTTCTGCACGTTGCCGACCCACGCCACGAGAGCGTCCACGTCACGGTAGCTGGACAGGTTCGCCGGAACGAGCCACAGCTTGGCGTCGCCTGCCGCATGCTCGCGGTAGGTCTGCTTGGCCCAGGCCTTCACGCTCTGCCTGAAGCTGTGCGAAGTGGCCACGACGGTCGCGCCTCCGGCGAGCAGGCCGTTGACCACCTGCGCTGCGATGGAGTTCGGGGCAACGCCGGTCACGACGGCGATATCGCCTGCGAAGCGGCTTGCTTCGGCGGAATCGTTCGTCTGCTCGAGCGCCTCGTCGGCCACGCGCTTGAACGCGGCGGCAAGCTCGACGTCAGCGGTCTTGCCCGCATACCATGCGGCTTCGTCGGCGACGGCCTTGCCCAGGCCGATGAAGCTGCCGTCCAGTGCGGAGGCGTCGTTGTCGTAGTAGGCGCGGGACAGGTCCTCGCGTGCGGATGCCCAACGGTCGTCGAACAGGATGGCCTTGCGCTCGTCGAAGCGCGGCTCGACCTGCTTCGGCCAGTCGGAGCCGAGCTCGGCTTCGACGGCGGCCACCACGGCGGCGTTCTCGTCGGCGGAATCGTCGGCGACCGAAGCGGTGACGCCCAGCTGGTTCAGCACGAACTTGGCGGTGGAGGCGAGCACGCCGTCGGCACCGGTCACCTTGGCCGCGAACGCGTCCAAGGCTGCGGAATCGACCACGGCGCCACCGGCTGCGCCACCTGCGCTCGGCATGGCGACGGCCACGCCCTTGTCGGAAGCGACCTTCTGCACGGCCGCGTCGATCAGCGCGTTGGCGGCGGCCGCATTGGAAGCGGCTTCGGTGCTCAGCGAGGCGAGGTCGCCACCGCGGGAGCTGGCGCCTTCGCGGGTTTCCAGCACAAGGGCTGCGACCACGTGGGAGGCCCAGCCTTCGCCGAGCTGCCAGGTGTCGGTCACGCGCTTGGTGATCTGGCCGAGCTTCACGCCGGCGGCGCCGAACAGGCCGCGCACACGGTCGCGGACGATGTCGGACAGCACCGGACCGAACGCCTTGTAGTTCGGGGCCACCTTGTCGACCAGCGCGCTCAGCGCCTTGACGGTCGCTTCGGCGGCGCCGTCCACGGAAGCCACGCCCAGCTCGGAGCTGATGTCCATAAGCAGCTGGTTACGGCGAGAGGAGACGCCGTTGGTCAGGGTGTCGGTGGTGTCGGATTCGCCGATCTGGTCCGGACGCACCTTCGCCGAATATGCCAGCAGCATGGCGATCGCGTCGGAAGCGTTGAACGGAATATCCGCGACTGCGGCGCCGGACGGAGCGCCGGCAGGTGCGACCGGTGCAGCGGCAGCCGGGGCTGCGGCGACGGGTGCTGCGGCGACCGCGGCAGGCGCTGCGGCGGCAGCGGCCGGAGCCGAAGCTGCTGCCGGTGCTGCGACGGAATCGTCAGCATCGTCGTCGGCAACGAGGGAATCGGAATCGGTCATGTAGACGCGGCCTTCGTCGCGGCCGACGTTGTAGACGGTCACGTCACGGCCGGCGAACTGCGGCAGGCGCAGCGTCTTGGCGCCGAGGTTGGCGAGCGTCGGAGCGTTGCCGAGACCCACCTCGACGTACTCCTCCACGCCAAGGCCACCCTGTTCGGCGGAACCGAACAGCAGCGCCTGGGTTTCGATCCAACGCACCGGGGAGGCGAACTGCCAGCTCAGCAGTTCGGTGAGCAGCAGACGGCCGAGCTTCTGGTCGTCCTCGGCGTAGGAATCCCACACCTTCGGATCGTCCAACGCGGCCTTGATGCGCTCGGACGGCACGACCTCGAGGATCTTCGCGGCGAATTCCTTGGTCATCTCGAACGGCACGGCCACCAGATTCGGAATGTAACGGCCAACCAGACGGCCACGGTAGTCGATGTGCTTCGGCAGCAGCGCGTCAAGCTTGTCGCGGAACTCCGGCACACCCTTGCGTAGCAGCGTGGAATGGAACGGCACGTCGATGCCCGGCACCAGCATGAACGCCGGCTTGCCGCCGTATTCGGCGACGCGACGGGCGGAATCGGCCTTCAGCGCCTTCAGACCGGCGATGGTGCCGGCCACGGCGTACTGCTGTCCGGCAAGGTTGTAGTTGACGATCTCCAGGAACTCGCCGGAAGCCTTCGAAACGGATTCGACGTATTCGCGCACGCCGTCGTCGCCCACACCGAACTGGTTCGGACGCAGCGCGCCCATACGGTAGTTGGAACGGCCCTTCTCGTCACGCGGAATGAGGTGGTGCATGGTGGAGCCACGGTGGAACACCAGCTCCAGCACGGTTTCCAGCGGAATCACGCCTGCGAAGGAGCTCAGCGCGTTGTACTCGCCCAGCGAGTGGCCAGCGAAGTAGGCGGGCCAGATGTCCGCGCCGGCTTCGCGCAGACGAGCGGTCTGGGCGAACGCCACGGTGGCGAGCGCCACCTGCGTGAACTGGGTCAGGTTGAGCAGGCCTTCCGGATGACGGTAGGTCACGCCGTTGGCGGTCAGTTCCTTCGGATTATCACGCACGACGGCGAGGATGGAGAAGCCGAGCTTCTCGCGGGTCACCTTGTCGGCGCGCTCCCACACCTCGCGTGCGGCCGGGGACTTGGCACGCTCGTCGAGCACCATGCCCTGCTTCTGGATGCCCTGGCCCGGGTAGACGAAGGCGGACTTCGGCGCACGCACGATGGCGGTGCCACGGGACACGATATTGCCGTCGATGCGGCTGGTCACTTCCAGCACCATGCCGGCGTGGGCCACACGGCCGACGCGTTCGATGGAGATCTCCACCTCGTCGTCGAGCTGCACCATGCCGTACATGTTGTACGTCCAGCCTGCGATCTCGTAATGCGCGCCCTTCTCGTCGAGCGCCTGCACCGCGTACTGGGCGGTGGCGGACAGCCACATGCCGTGCACGAGCGGCGCGGCGAGACCGGAGACGGCGGCACCGCGATGAGAGGTGTGAATCGGGTTGAAATCGCCGGAAGTACGGGCGAAAGCGGTCATCTCGTGCGGAGCGACGACCTTCACACGACGCAGCAGACGGCGCGGAGTGCTTTCGATTTCGGCTTCGATTCCACCATAGTCGGGCGCTTCCGGCGGCAGCGCGTCGGAGTACGCGCGGCCGCGGATGGCGAAACGCTCGGTTTCGTTGGCAAGCAGCGTACCGTCCTGAGCGGTGTGCGTGACGTGGATGGTCACCACACGGCCGGAAGCGGATTCGAAGTAGTCGTCGGCCCAGCTGGTGAGCTCGATGCGCTCGCCGGTGTGCTTCAGCAGCTCGTCCTCGCTCACCTCGAGTTCGATGAGGTGGTCGAGATGCACGGCGTTGAGCAGGCCTTCGATGACCGGGAAGCCGTTGACGTACACGGAGCCGAGGGCCGCGTAGATGGCGGGCCAAGCCGGTCCGACGAGCGCGTCCGGGGCGATGCGGGACGGCACGAGGTCGCTCGGCAGCGCGCCGCCGGTGGCGGCCTCATGGTCGAAACCGAGGTTGGCGGACAGCGTGTAGCCGGTGTGCGCCTGGCCGAACGGGAAGGCGGTCTTGTCGGACACTTCCTCGATCTGCGGCATGGCGGTGAGCTTGTCGCCGGTGATGGCGGTGTTGCCGATGCCCGCGGTGTCGGCGAGCATGCGGTAGACGTGCTCCGGCAGACGGTCGCGGTCCACGACCGGGAACAGGCCGGATTCGTTGCCGTCGACGTTCAGCGGAATGACGATGTCGCGTACGGCGTGCTTGGAGGCGCCGCCGTCCGGATCGTTGTCCCAGAAGGTGTCGAGATGGATGTCGAGGTCGTACTTTTCGACGCTGCCTTCAACGGCCACCTTGCGGATCTCGTAGTTGGCGTCGCCGTTGGCGGTGCCGTACGCCGGGTTGGCCATGAGGTGGCCGACCCAGGAGATGTTCGGGGATTTGCGGATGAATTCCTCGGCGGAGACGGCCGCGCCCAACTGGGCGAAGGCGGTCTTGTCGGCGCTCGCCGATTCGGCGGACACGCGCTTGACCATGGCGGCTTCGAAGCGGCCGAGGATGTCGGCCACCGGCTCGTCCACGGTGGTGATGCCGGCCACGGAGATCGGGCCGGGGATGATGCGCACGGAATCGGCGGAATAGCGGGAGTCCTCGGACTGCCACAGCTGGTCCTGGCCCCACCAACGCAGCAGGTCGTTGTCGATGACCGGCACGAACGGCATCGGCTTCGGATACTCGCGTACGAGCACCGGGAACCATGCCTCGTCCATCGGGGTGACGGTCAGTTTGCCGGCCTGCGGGTAGGTTTCGGCAAGCTTGGCGATCGCGGCGTTCGGATCGGCTTCGACGTCGGCGCGGGAAGCGAACAGCGATGCGAATTCGCCGCTTTCCTGCGTGGTGACGCGGGCTTCGATGCGCTGCAGCAGGTGCAGGAAGCGATCGGCGTAGGTTTCGTCCACCCACGGGAAGGAGAGGTCGGCGAAACGCTGGGCCCACTCAAGGTAGGTCATGGTCTTCAGATCGCCGAAATACGGCTTGGCGGTGGCGTTCAGCGCCGCGATGATCTCGTCGCGACGGCTTTCCAGCTCCTCCGGGTGCTTCATGACGCGCACCAGCAGGCGGCCGCAGCGGGCGGAGGAGTTCTCCAGCTCGTAGATGTCGGCGTGCAGGTGGCTCAGACCGGAGGTGACGCCGCCCTTGGCCTGTCCGGACGGAACCCACTGCTCGCCCAGCGGGGCGAACGGATCATTGTCGTCGCCCTTGGCCGGAATGCCAGGAGTGCTGACGAGCATCTGCTTGACTTCAGGGTTGGTGTGCGCTTCCTTGGCGGTCATGGCGGCGGTGCCGACGAGCACGCCGTCCACCGGCATGAGCGGACGGCCGTATTCGGCGGCCCATTCGCCGGTGATGTAGTCGGCGCCGCGTTCCGGCGTGCCGATGCCGCCGCCGACCACGAGCACGAGGTTGGCCTGCTCGCGCACTTCGGCGTAGGTGCTCAGCAGCAGATCGTCAAGCGATTCCCAAGAGTGGTGGCCGCCTGCGGAACCGCCTTCGACCTCGATGAGCACCTTGGTTGGCGCGACGGCCTTGGCGATGCGCACCACCTGGCGGATCTGGTCGACGGTGCCCGGCTTGAAGCTCACGTACGGGAAGCCGTCGGCGTTGAGGTTGTGGATGAGTTCCACGGCCTCGTCGAATTCCGGAATGCCTGCGGAGACGACGACGCCGTCGATCGGGGTGCCGCTGGCACGCTTCTTCGGCACGATGCGCTGGGAGCCGAACTGCAGGTTCCACAGGTAGCGGTCCATGAACATGGCGTTGAATTCGACGGTGCGGCCTTCCTCGAGTTCCTCCTCGAGCTTGGCCACGTGACGGTCGAACACGCTGGCGGTGACCTGGCCGCCGCCTGCGAGCTCGGCCCAGTAGCCGGCGTTGGCGGCAGCCGCCACGATCTCCGGCTCCACGGTGGTCGGGGTCATGCCGGCCAGCAGCACCGGAGCCTTGCCGGTAAGTTCGGTGAACGCGGTGCGCACCTTGTCTCCGGCGGACGTGTGGATGATGCTCGGCGCGAAACGCGTCCAGTTCTGGGTGCGTTCCGGCAGGGTCTCGAGCGTGGAGAGCGCGCCGCGATCGGCCACGGTGGAGGCTTCCACCACGCCGACGCCGGTGCCCTGGGCCACGGTGGAGAACAGTTTGCCGACGGTGTTGCCCGGACCGAAGTCCAGCACCCACAGGGCGCTCGGATCGGTGGACTTCATCAGGGCGCGCACGCGGGCGGCCCAATCCACATGGTTGAGCAGCACTTCGGCGGCGAGCTCACGGGCATGGTCGGCGTTGATGCCGCAGGCCTCGGCCCATGCGACGGCCTGGGAGACGGCATCGGCCATCAGCGGGCTGTGGAACGGCAGGGTCACGTCGAGATATTCGAGCGTCGGGTCGAACACGCGGCCGCCACGCACCTTCTCCTCGCGCAGCTTGGCCTGACGCTTGTGTTCCTTGGCGACCTCCACGCCGAATGCGGCCAGGTCCTCCGGATAGCCGGACAACACGTAATGCGTGGCGGAATTGGTGACGGCCACGGCGATCGGGCCACGTGCGCCGTCGACGCGTTCGATCAGCGCGTCCACCTGGGCGCGGGTGATGTCCTTGACGGACAGCATCGGGGTCGCCTCGCCGTGGCGTGCGGCGAGACCGAGCTGGCGTGCCTGACGGGTGCCGGCGACGCCGATCAGCGTTGCGATCGCAAGAATCTCGTCGATCTTGGCTGCGGCTGCGTCGATGGAACCGGCTTCGCAGATCGCCTGCACCATATGCACGGCAAGCACGCCCTGGGAGTGGCCGAGCACCACGACCGGCTTGGCCTGGGCCGGATTGTAGCCGAGTGCGGCGGCGTCGAGCAGCGCGCCCAGCTGGGTCAGCGCGATGCCGGGAACGCTGGCGGAAGCCGCGGCTGCGGCGCCCAGACGTGCCGGGTTCGGTTCGAAGCCGAACAGGTCGACCGGGCGTCCGGTGGTGGCGAGCAGCTCGGCGGACACCGGATACAGCAGCGCCTGCGCGGCGGCCGCATGGGTGTGCAGGACCTCGTCGAGCGCCGGATTCGCGCTCTGGTCGGCGAGCGCCACCGGCCACGGGGTGGATTGGCCGGCGAAGGCGAGCGCGTGGGGCTCGCTGTTCAGTCGATCAAGAAAAAAGGTGTTCATAATCTTCCTTACTTGTTCCAAAATTTCTTGCGATTGTTGTGGTTGCTTACGTTGGTTACGTCGCGTTGCGTCCGTCACAGCGGCTGGTTGCCGTGGTGTTTGCTGGTTCGGCGCACGCGTTTCTTGCTGGCGAGCAGGCGGAGCGATTCGATGATGGTCTCGCGTGTCTGTTCGGGGTCGATCATGGCGTCGATCTCGCCCATTTCCAGCGAAAGGTTCGCGTTGACGGTGGTGCGTTCGTAGTCGGCGATGTACTTGGCGCGCAGCGCTTCGACGTCCTTGCCGTTGTCTTTGGCTTTCTGCAGGTCCTTGCGGTGGATGATGTTGACCGCGCCGGCCGCGCCGAGCACCGCGATCTGGCTGGATGGCCAGGCGAAGTTCATGTCCGCGCCAATGGATTTAGAGCCCATCACGATGTATGCGCCACCGAAGGCCTTGCGCAGGATGATGGTGACGAGCGGCACCTGCGCGTTGGCGTAGGCGTAGATGACCTTCGCGCCACGGCGGATGATGCCCGCATGTTCCTGTTCGGCGCCCGGCTTGTAGCCCGGGGTGTCCACCAAGGTGACGACCGGCAGGTTGAACGCGTCGCACAAGCGCACGAATCGCGCCACTTTTTCGGATGAGTCGACGTCGAGAATGCCGGCGTTGACGTTCGGCTGGTTGGCCACGATGCCGACGGGATGGCCGTCGATGCAGGCGAAGCCGACCACCGCTGAAGCGGCGAACAGTTCGTGCACCTGCACGAATTCACCGTAGTCCACGATGCAGCGGATCACGTCGAGCACGTCATACGGCTGGCGGTCGTTGTCCGGCACGAGGGTGGCGAGGCGTTTGGCCACGTCACGGTCGGCGCGGGTGGCCGCGTACGCGTAGACCGGCGGCTGCTGGTCAGAGTTGGACGGCAGATAGGCGAGCACGGTACGCGCGTAGTCGATCGCATCCGCCTCGTCCTCGCCGAGATAGTGGGCCACGCCGGACGTGGCGTTGTGCACGTAGCCGCCGCCCAGATCGTCCATGCTGATCACTTCGCCGGTGGCCGCTTTGACCACGTCGGGACCGGTGACGAACATGTTGGAATTCTCGCGGGTCATGATGATCAGGTCGGTCAGGGCCGGGCAGTAGACGGCACCGCCGGCGCAGGGGCCGAGGATCAGCGATAGCTGCGGCACGAAACCGCTGGCGTCGCAGGTTTTGCGGAACAGGTGGCCGTATTCGGTCAGCGCGGCCACACCCTCCTGGATGCGCGCGCCACCGGAGTCGATGAGCGCGATGATCGGCACCTTGAGGTCGAGCGCCTTGTCCATCAGATGGCAGATCTTGCGGCCTTCGGCCACGCCAAGCGTGCCGCCTTTGACGGAGAAGTCCTGCGCGTAGACGGCCACTTTGCGGCCGAACACCTCGCCGAAGCCGGTGATGACGGCGGAGCCTGCGCGGCCACCGTTGATGTCGCCGCCGCGGAAACGGCCGATTTCCTCGAAGGAACCGGTATCAAGCAGCAGATCGAGACGTTCGCGCGCGGTCAGCTTGCCTTTGACGTGCTGGCGACCGCGGGCATGGTCTTCGGCTTCGGCGGCGAGCTGCGCGGCACGCAGCACGGACGTACGGATCGGCTGCGATTCGCGGGCTTCGGCAGCCGCTTCGTCACCCAGTCGCTCCTGCTGTTCCATGACGACCTTCACGGCCTCTTTGACGGCCGGGCTTGCGATGATGTCGGTCATTTCGCGCCGCCTTCCGTCTTGGTTTCCGTATTACCGTCCGTTGCCGGCTTGCCGTCAGCCGCCTTGGAAGCGCCGTTGACGTCAATGGTCATCAACGTCTCGCCCGCTTCGATGCCTGCCGCCGGGCCGACGAATATCTTGGTGACGGTGCCCTTGACCGGCGCGTACACGTAGTTCTCCATCTTCATGGATTCGAGCACGACGAGCAGGTCGCCCTTGGCCACGTCCTGGCCTTCGACGACGTTGATGCGTGTGACGACCGCCTGCATCGGGCTGGCGATCACACCGGACTGGCCGTCGTTGCCCTGCTGCTTCTTTTCGACGTGGTGCAGGCCCTGTCCGCGCAGCGGCTGGATGGCGCGCTTGGCGTCACGCGCCTTGGCGCCGCCGGTCAGGTTGGCCACGATGTCGTTCGGCACGGTCAGCGACACACGATGGTTGTTGACTTCGATGACGAAGGTTTCGCTGGATTCCTTCTGCTCGGCTTCCTTCGCACCCGAAGCGCCGGCCATGGATGCCGGCTGGCCGCCCTTGGTGGAGGATGCTTCCTTGTTCAGGTACTTGCGTTCCAGCCATTTCGTGCTCACGTCGTAGGCCACGCCATGCTCGGCGGTGAACTCGTCGTCGTTGAAGATCTGCTCGAACAGGCTTGCCGGGGTCGGCACGCCTTCCACCTTGAGCTCTTCCAACGCGCGGCGCACACGTGCCACGGCTGTCGCACGGTCGGAGGCGGTGACCACGAGCTTGCCCATCATCGAATCGAACTTCGGGGAGACGGTGTCGCCTTCCACCACGCCGGAATCGACGCGGATGCCCGGGCCGGACGGCCATGCGAGCTTGGTCAGCGTGCCGGAGCTCGGCGCGAGGTTCTTGGCTGGATCCTCGCAGGTCAGACGCAGTTCGAAGCTGTGTCCGCGCAGCGGGTGGTCGACGGTTAGCTCGCCGCCGTTGGCGATGGTGAGCTGTTCTCGCACCAAATCGAGGCCGCAGACCTCTTCGCTGACGGTGTGTTCCACCTGCAGACGCGGATTGACTTCCAGGAAGTAGACCTTGCCCTGCTCGGTCACCATGAATTCGCAGGTGCCAAGTCCTACGTAATCGACCGCGTCGAACAGGCGGCGGGAATAGGTTTCCAGCTGTTCGAGCACGCCGTCGGGAAGGAACGACGCCGGAGCTTCCTCAACAAGCTTCTGGTTGCGGCGCTGCACGGAGCAGTCGCGGGTGGAATACACGGTGAAATTGCCGTGCGAATCGCGTCCGCACTGCGTTTCGACGTGACGGCCCTTGTCGATGAACCGTTCGACGAAATACTCGTCCAAATCGCCGCCCTGCAGCGCATCGTGGTTCATGTAGAAGCCACGCAGCTCGTCGTCGTTGTGCACGAGCGTGATGCCGCGGCCGCCACCGCCGTCGGTGCGCTTGAGCATCAGCGGATAGCCGTGCGTGTGCGCGAAGTCGAGCAGCAGTCGCATGTCGGAAATCGACTGGGAAATGCCGGGAACCGGCGGCACCTTCGCGAAAGTGGCCACGCGGCGGGCCGTGATCTTGTCGCCCAGGTCGACGAGCGCCTTCGGATTCGGGCCGACCCACGTGGCGCCGGCGTCGAGGACCTTCTGCGCGAAGCTTGCGACTTCGGAAAGGAAGCCATAGCCGGGGTGCACCGCGTCGGCACCGCTGCGCTGCAGGATGTCGATGAGCAGATCCTCGTTGAGATACGTGTCCTTGTAGGTGTCGCCAGACAGCAGATACGCATCATCGGCCATCTGCACGTACTGTGCGTGACGGTCCTGTTCGGCGTAGACCGCGACCGTGGGAATCCCCATCTCACGTGCGGTGCGCACGACTCGAAGCGCGATTTCGCCGCGATTCGCCACCAGTAGTTTGTTGACATTCTTAGGCATAATGTCAAGTTTGGCGGTCGAGGCGTGATTCGACGAACTCGTTTCCCACAAAAGATTCGCAATCTTTTTGTAAGGCTCCACAAACGTTACCGAAACTTAGCAACCCTACGATGGGGAGCATTGATTGACGAAAGACTCATTTTCGTCACTTTTTGTAGCATCCTGTAGCATCCGCAAAAAAGGGAGGATTCCACCATGCGCAACGCAATCCTGACCATCTCATCCGCAGCCAAAACGGCCACCAGCGGCAAATTCGGCGCCGTTTTGAAGTCCACGCTGTTCGCCGTGCTGCTCGCCGCCGCCTCCATGGCGGGCGCCGTGCCGATTCCGGGCACTCCGGTTCCGATCACCCTGCAGACCTTCGTGGTCATGCTGGCCGCGCTGATGCTGCCGTGGAAGCAGGCGGGCGCCGCGGTGCTCATGTATCTGGCCGCGGGCGCGGCTGGTCTGCCGGTGTTCGCCGGCGGCGCGTCCACCATGGCTTTGGTCGGCCCGAGCGCCGGCTTCCTCATCGGTTTCCTGCCAGCCGCCGTCGTCACCTCGCTGCTCAAGGGCAAGGCGCGTGTCGATTCCCCGAAGCATGCTGCGTTGACCGCCGCACGGTATCTGTTCGCCTGCGTGGCCGGCTGCATCGTGCTTGACTATCTGCTCGGCTTCATCGTGCAGTCCGCCATTACGGGCGTGGCGATGCCGGTGGTGGCCATCGCTTCGATGGGCTTCATTGTGGGCGATTGCATCAAGGCGGTTGTGGCTTCGTTGGTCGCGAGTGGACTGGCAAAGCTGCAGTGACTTTTATCGGCAGCGACTTTTCTGCGGTAGTTTTCTACGACTTTTTGCTGGGAATTTTCTGCTGAGGGTTTTCCGCTGAGAATTTCCGCTGTGATTTCCGGGTTTCTTCGTGATTTCCGGGTTTTGATACAGTCTTCCGTTTTCGCTGTGATTTTCGTTTTCGCTGTGTCCGGTGGGGCCGGCGGATACCAACGTGCGACACGCTCCGGGCCGCTCAGGCCGAGTTTTTTACGGTCTTACGTTGGTATCCGCCGGCCCCACCTCGTTTTGGGGGAATGTTGCGTTTGCGGGTGGCGCGGTTTTTGGATATTGCGATTTTGGGAAATGCCGTTTTTCTCGAATATTGCGTTTTTTTGAAACGTGCGATTTTCGAAAAAGCGCTTTACGACTTTATGAGGGATGAGGGTTAGAGAATTATTGGGGTAGGACGCCTACGTCGGCGGTGTGCACGGTGTGCAGGTTGCCGTTGTCGTCTCTGATGGTGAGGGAGGCGTCGGGGTTGAGTTCCAGCGCGGTGCCGCGCAGGGTGGTGCCGTCCACGAAATGCGCCTCGCATGGCTTGTCGAGCGTCCAGCAGACCGGACGCATCTCCTCCATCGCACGCGTGGCCTCGCGATGCGGGTCGGCTTCGAAATCGGCGAGCCTTGATCGCAAACCGTCCACCAGATGGGCCGCGATCATGTCGCGCAATGTCATGGAATCGGGCAGGCCATGCGCGACCAGCTGCAGCGACGTGGCCTTGTCGGTTGGCAGATGGTCTTCGGGGACGGTCAGGTTCAGGCCGATGCCGAAGACGATGCCGACGCGTTCCGTTGCGGCAGCCACATCAGTGGTACCAGTCGCACCGTCCGCGATGGGAGTTGCGGCAAGCGGAACCATTTCGGCGAGCACGCCGCCCAGTTTCTTGCCGTCGACGAAAATGTCGTTCGGCCATTTGAGCACGATGTCCTTGCCGAGCGGGCCGCCGCAATCGCGGATGGCCGCGATAATCGCGTTGCGCGCCTCGCAGCCGGCGATCATCTGCAGCCAGCCGTTGACGGACGTGTCCCGCACAATCGCCGTAGGCACGCTGACCACCAGGGAGACGATGAACGACTCCCCCACCGCGCTGGTCCATTGATGGTCGAGACGGCCACGGCCGGCGGTCTGCTCGTCGGCGCAGATCGCCACGATTTCACGGCCGGTCCAATCGCGTCCATCGCAGCCATCGAGGCCATCTCGTCTGGCCGAGCCGAACAGCGCGCCTTTGCGCACCAATTCGGCGGCGTACGTGTTGGTGGAGCCCACTGAGTCCAGCGCGATCACCTGGTCGGCCGCGACGCAGGTGCGTGGCATGGTCAATGCGGAATCCAATATGGTCGTCATGATTCCTTCTCCTGTCCGTCGAGCTGTCGTCCATCGAGATATCGTTCGTCGGCGTCCTGCTTGTCGGACTGCTATCTGTCGATTCGGTGCCCGCCGATACGCCGTTTGCCCGCCGTCGACGTGCCAACGTACGACGCCTCGCGTGCGGCAAGCCGCGCGGCACGCGACTCGCGCCAGAACTCCAGGCACAGGAATCCGAACACGAATGCGATCGGAAGCATATGCCGTTCGAAATTGTTGGCCGGTGCGGTGATCATCACACCCATAAGCAGCAGCAACGGCAGATGCCATGACAGCGACCGCCATCGACGCAGCACCACTTCGGCGGCGCCGATCAGCAGTGTCAGCGTGACATACAGGTTGCCGTGCGTCACCCAGCCAAGCACGGGAATCTGCCCCCATTTCTTGGCAAAGCCGGCCACCTGGTTGCGCCACTGGTGGTTGTACAGGTGAATCCATTCGTTGTCGGACTGCACGTAATCGTTGTTCACGTAGTAGTCCATCGACACGTATGGCAGGTCGGTCACGTTGAAGTATCCGAAGCATTCGGCGAAGAGCGCATCGAGCGCGATCTGAGGATTCGCCTTGACGATCTGCCACCATGCGTCATTGAAATCCTTCATGTCGTCCTTGGTGACGGTACGCCACTTGTAGCTGACCTTCTTGGACTGGATACCCGACGATTTCACCGGGTCGGCGTCCTGCTGGAAGTACGATTCGGCCATCTGGTCGAGGTTGAAGACGGGAGCGAGTTTCTTGGCCGCGTCCTCGGGAATGCCCTGCGGATTGTATTTCGCCACGCGAGCGATCTGCTGCAGCTGGATGCCACGGCTTTCGATCGGATCGCCGCCGATGACGGCACCGCTGTTCACCAGATAGACGAGGCCGCCATGGATGAGCACGGTCGGCAGCATCAATGCGACCACGTACGTCTTCCAACGTTTACGGTCGTTGATGATGGCCAGCAGCGCGGCGAACAGAATGATGTACCACGCGTATTTGGCGCTGATCAGCATGACGCAGCTCGACATGAACAGTGCCGCCAAGGAACGTTTGCGCAGTTTCATGGGCTTGCCGTTGATGGTGGGCAGCGCCTTGATATGCGTCATATGCAGCTCATACCACACGCCGAACCACCAGACGAACGCGAACGCGAACAACGGCGATTTGGTCAGTGAGATCGTGGCGAACACCGCCAACGGGCACACCATGAAGAACAGCAGAATCACGAAACGCGTCTTCGCGCCGGCGCGCAGTCTGGACGGACGCGCCACCACACCCGCCTCGGGATGGGTGAAATCGCGCATGTTCCAGCAGTCGTGCCGTTCGGGATGGGAGAAGTCGAACGTGCCGACGCCCAGCCTACGCCACGGCAGATTGAAGAAACGATTGGCGGTGGCGGCGCAGCAGAACGCGGCGAACAGCCATTGCAGCGCGGCCAGCGCCACGATGCCGGCGTCGTTGGAATCGGTGAAATACCGGGAGACCGCGGCGAACGCACCGTAGAAAACGGTCAGCACGATGTTGTGCTGGTCGGTCAGATACGTGGGATTGGCCGGCCACATGTAATGCGCGGTCGGATAGATGTCCATCGGCACGAATGAGAAGAAGCCGATGTACGGCTGTTTCAGTCCGGTCCACTGGTTCAACGCCCAGCTGAATTCGCGGATCTGGGAGCGGATGTCGGCGCCGTACGCGGCAAGCAGGATGGTCGGAATCCACAGCCAGCCGATGACGAACAGCAGCATGAGCTTCCACCAGCAGTCGGTGCAACGTGTCAGCTTGCGACCAATCCAGACGATCACCGCATGGATGGCGCGCCCCGGACGGCTATGCGCGGCGTCGCTCAGATGGCGCAGCATGATGCCCAATACCGTCGTCGGCGTGCCGGACACCTCCTGACACAGCTTGACGTACCGACGTGAGAAATACGTCGGCAGCACGCGCTCGCCACGGCCGTAACGGACCAGCGACCACAATATAGCAAACGAAACAACGAAGGCGATCGCCATGTACAGCACGTTGGCCCAGCCGAAGTCGGCGAGTCCGGTGCCAAACCAGTACAGCGGGCCGATGCCGCAGCACCACGCCACCCACAGGCATGCGAGCACGCCCAACGTCCAGCTGAGGAACGTGTCGGCTTTTCCGGCTTTCTTGTTTTCGCTCATAGTCGGCATATTACCGCCACTGCGCGAATGGGGACCGGAACGGTCGGCGAACGTGCGGCAATTCGCAGATACGACGATTAGAATGGACGGTTATGAACTCCGAGCAGGCAGACATCCTCGACCTTTTGTCAGGCCATACCGACGATACGACCATCGAGCGGTTGGCTTTCGAATGCCTGTTGACGAACATGACCGACGATCGTGTGGTCTCCTTGATGAACATTCTCGGATGGCAAGGCGATTTCAACTGTTTTGCGATCGGCGGGGTGCCTTCGGCCAGTCTTGCCTCGACATCCCTCGCCATCCGCAAGGCGGTGCGCGATTTGGGTGGCGAGCATGTGGTCATCGGCACGTACGGCACTTTCCTGCTGGCTTTGGCTTGCCAGATGGGCGCGGTCACGCCGGAGGTGACCTGTACCGCGGTCATGCCGGCGTTCAGCGAGGACGAGCCACTGTATTTGAGCCCGGTCCGTTCCGGTGTGGCGGGGGCTTCGCATGCGTTGCGTGAGACGATGTTCTCGCTGCAGGCGGCTCCGGCGCTGTCCACTCCTTCCCGTCCGCTGCGTGCCGACGAGCTGTTGCCGGAGCGTGCGCTGCTGGGTGATGATTACGCGCGTGAAGAACTGTATCGGAACGTATATCAGGTGCTGCGCGGCGAGAATCCCGATGATCCCACTTATCTGACGGTGTCCACGTTCCTGAAGTATGGCAGTTCGTTGGAGAACACGGCGAAGGAGCTGAATGTGCATCCGAACACCGTGCGCTACCGCTTGAAGCGTGCCGCCGAAACAACCGGCTGGGATGCCACCGATCCGCGTGACGCGTATGTGCTGACGACCGCGCTGGCGATTGGCCGTATGCGCGACCGCTGAGCCGCTGCCCGGGTGGTGTGGCGTCTGGGTACGCCCGTTGCACCTGTCATCCGGTCATAAAGTCATGAATCTTTCCGAACATATGAAAAGACCCGCATGCTGCGATTGCAGATACGGGTCTTTTGGTGAAGTTTAGCTTCTGTGCACTCAGGCAACGACCGCCGGATCAACCGGGACGCCCGGGTTCATCGTGGAGGTGATGGTCGCCTTGGTGACGTAGCGGCCCTTCACGGTGGACGGCTTCAGACGCTTGACTTCGTCGGCCACAGCCTTGAAGTTCTCGTCCAGAGCCTGCTCGGTGAAGGACATCTTGCCGATGAGGAAGCTCAGGTTGCCGTTCTTGTCGACACGGAAGTCAACCTTGCCGCCCTTGATGTCCTTGATGGCCTTGGTGACGTCCATGGTCACGGTGCCGGTCTTCGGGTTCGGCATGAGGCCACGCGGACCGAGCACGCGGCCGAGGCGGCCGACCTTGCCCATCATGTCCGGGGTGGCGACGACGGAATCGAAGTCAAGGAAACCGTCGGCGACCTTCTGCACGAGGTCGTCGTCACCGACGATGTCGGCGCCAGCCTCGAGAGCTTCGGTGGCCTTCGGGCCACGGGCGAAGACGAGGACCTTGGCGGTCTTACCGGTGCCGTTCGGCAGGTTCACGGAACCGCGGACCAGCTGGTCGGCCTTGCGCGGATCCACGTTCAGGCGCAGCACGGCCTCAACGGTCTGGTCGAACTTGTACTCCGGCATGCTCTTGAGGAGAGCGATGGCTTCGTTGGCGGTGTAAAGGTTGTTGCGATCGATCTTCTCAGCCGCTTCGCGATACTTCTTGGAACGCTGTACCATTAGTCCTTCTCCTCTCAGTCGGTAACCGTGATACCCATCGAACGGGCGGTGCCCGCGATGATCTTCATGCCGGCTTCGACGTCGCGTGCGGACAGATCAGCCATCTTGATTTCAGCGATCTCACGGACCTGAGCCTTGGTGACGGAGCCGACCTTGTGGGTCAGCGGGTTCTCGGTACCCTTCTGGATGCCAGCGGCCTTCTTCAGCAGAGCTGCTGCCGGCGGGGTCTTCAGGATGAAGGTGAAGGAACGATCTTCGTAAACGGTGATCTCAACAGGGATGACCTGGCCCATCTTGTCCTGCGTGGCAGCGTTGTACTGCTTGCAGAAGTCCATGATGTTCACGCCATGGGAACCCAGAGCCGGGCCCAGCGGCGGAGCCGGGTTGGCCTTGCCGGCCTGAATCTGGAGCTTGAGAAGCGCCGAGACTTTCTTCTTAGGAGCCATTGTATGGTTCTTCTTTCTGTGAAGCGGTGGTTAACGGCACCGGAGTAGGTCTCCCGCGTCCGGTTCCTTCCGCAACGTATATTGCTGTGCTGTGCTAGCAGGTGCCGCCGCCTTGTCCAGGCACACGAGACCCTCCAGACACAACTTTTCTATTATGCGATTCCGCCACGACATTGCGCGTATGGCAATACATACAAAGAAACCCCGCCGAAGCGGGGTTCAAAAGAATCACGATTTCAGGTTCCTGAATGGGTGTGACGCGTGCGGTAGCAAGGCGCCCAAGCGCAGGCGTACCAAGGTGCGTCAAGCTTGGAGCAACGCAGCTAACGCTCCGTCATGCACGTTCAGGCTAATTTTTCAACCTGGTTGAAGCCTAGCTCCACCGGCGTGTCACGGCCGAAGATGGACACGAGCACGGTGAGCTTCTGCGTGGACGGATCCACTTCGGAGACAACCGCGGCCATGGTGGTGAACGGTCCATCGGTGACGGTGACCTGATCGCCAGGAGCGTAGGAGACCTCAAGCTTGCGCTTCTTGGCTGCAGCCGGCTTGTCTCCGGCGGCCTTGAGAGCTTCGGAAGCGATCATCGGAGCCATCATGGAGACGACTTCCTTGCGGGTCAGCGGTGCCGGATCCTTGGTCGGGCCGACAAAGCCGGTGACGCCTTCGGTCTCGCGGACGATACGACGGGCGTTCTCATCCGGCAGCATGCGGATCAGCACATAGCCGGGGACACGCACGCGGGTGATGACCTTCTTGCCTTTTTCGGTGTGCTTTTCGACTTCCTCCATCGGCACTTCGACCTGGAAGATCTTGTCTTCCATACCGAAGCTGGCCACGCGGGATTCGACGTTGGTCTTCACGCGCTTCTCATAGCCGGAATAGGTGTGCAGCACATACCACTTGCCTTCAAGCGTGCGCAGGCTCTTGGAGAATTCCTCGACGGCCTTGGCACCGGCATCCTGCTCAGTGTCTTCATCCTCAGTGGTTTCCGCGGTCTGCTCTTCCGGAGCGTCCTGCTCGGACTGGGCCTGCTCATCGGTCGCCTGATCGGCGGCGACGGCCTGGACGGCCTCGCCTTCGGCCGGCAGCGCCTCAACAGCGGCAGCAGCCTCGGTATCAGCCTTGGAAGCCTCGTCGAGGTTGTCGGAAAACACTTCGTCAGTCATGCACTTTCACCTTCAAGTTGTTTATCAGCCGAATATCCACAGGGTCAGCTTGCCCAGACCGTAGTCCATGCCGGTGACCAGTGCCATCAGCAGCAGCACGAAGATAAACACGGCGAGGGACCAGAAGAACAGTTCCTTGCTGGTCGGAGTGACGACCTTGCGGAGTTCGTCGATAATCTGTTTGATGAACAAGCCAATGCGCATGAAGATGTTCGGCTTAATGGCCTTCTCGCTGTTCTTCGCCTTCGCCATAATAATCCTCCGCTGGGCTTGTTGTAAGAAGCTTGGCAGGGAAGGCGGGACTCGAACCCACAACCTACGGTTTTGGAGACCGTTGCGCTACCAATTGCGCCACTTCCCTAGGTGAACTCTGCCGTCTCCACTTGCCGGCGAGGATTCTATGCAAAACCACGCAAGAAGCAGACGGCAAAACCGCCAAGTCGAAATAATAGCGGGTTTTCGCGACTTCGTCCAACCCGATTCACGACGAATTGCAAGAAACCGCTATTTTCCAACGAAAAAAAAGATTCGCGCCCGGCATGTCACCGAAGCGCGAATCGCTAAAAATATCGTCTATCAACTGAACTTTCCGTCAGTTGAGCGCGGGGCCGGTCGGCTCAGTCCTCGATCCAACGCTTCATGCGACGCATGCCTTCGACCAGATCGTCGTCGGCAAGCGCGTAGGAGAAGCGCAGATAGCCGGGAGCGCCGAACGCCTCGCCCGGGACAGCGGCGACATGGCCTTCGTCAAGCAACGCGGCGGCCAGTTCGGAAGTGTTGGCGAACGTGGTCTTGTTGGTGCCGATCGGTTTGTTCAGCAGCGCGGTCACGTCGGCGAACGCGTAGAACGCGCCGGTCGGAGTCGGGCAGTTCACGCCTTCGATGTCGTTCAACGCGGCGACGATGGTCTGGCGGCGCTTGTCGAATGCGGCGCGCATCTCGTAGACGGCGTCCAGGGAGCCGGAGACGGCTTCGATGGCGGCACGCTGGGAGATGTTGTTCACGTTGGAGGTCATGTGACCCTGCAGTTTGGATGCGGCCTTGGCCACGTCCACGGGGGCGATCATCCAGCCGACGCGCCAGCCCGGCATGGCGTAGGTTTTGGCCACGCCGTTGAGCACGAGCAGCTGGGAGCGCACTTCGGGCACCGCGGCGCCGATGTACGTGGTTTTGGCGCCGTCATAGTTCAAGTGTTCGTAGATTTCGTCGGAAATGACCCACACGTGGTGTTCGATGGCCCACTGCGCGATGGCCTTGACGGTTTCCGGCTTCCACACCGCGCCCGTCGGGTTGTTCGGCGTGTTCACGATGATGGCCTTCGTGTGTTCGGTGCGGGCCGCTTCGATGGCTTCGATGCTGGGCTCGAAGTTGCGGTCGGCGCCGGCGAACACGGTCACGGGCACGCCGCCGGCGAGCTTCACGGCTTCCGGATAGCTGGTCCAGTACGGGGTGGGGATGATGACCTCGTCGCCCTCGTTGAGCAGAATCTGGAACGATTCGTAGACGGCCTGCTTGCCGCCGTTGGTCACGATGACCTGGCTTGGATCGACTTCGTAGCCGGAGTCGCGCAACGTCTTGTCCGCGATGGCCTGGCGCAGTTCCGGTAGGCCGGCGGTCGGCGTGTAACGGTAGTTTTTCGGGTCCTGCACGGCCGCGGCCGCGGCCGCGACGATTGGTGCGGGGGTTGGGAAGTTCGGTTCTCCCGCGCCGAACCCGATGACGTCGATTCCGGCGGCCTTCATTGCCTTCGCCTTGGAATCGACGGCCAGAGTAGCGCTCGGAGCCACGTGATTGATACGGTCGGATAGAGTCTGCCAGTCAGCCATAGTCATGCCTGTAATGCTAGACCTGCCACGCGAAAAACGACAGCCCCACGACACACGTCTATTTCGCCGCGAACGCTTCGCTTGAAGCGAAATCGATGGCCTAACCACACCTTTTGCACTGGCTCAGACCAGTACGAGATTGTCGCGGTGCACCAGCGGATGCGCGTATTCCTCGCCGAGGAAACGCTTGAGCTGGGCCGTATTGCGTCCTAGCATCTGCGGGATCTCCTCGGAGTCGAAGCCGACCAGGCCCTTGGCCAAATGGTTGCCCTGCTCGTCGTCAACCCAGACGGCGTCGCCGGCGGCGAAATCGCCCTTCACTTCCACCACGCCGGCCGCAAGCAGGCTGGCCGCTCCCCCGCGCACCGCCTTGGCCGCGCCGGAATCGGCCACCAGCGTGCCCTGCGGGTGGGAGGCGAAGCCAATCCACAGCCTACGTGACGAACCGCGGTCGTTGATCGGCGCGAACGCGGTGCCGACCGGATCGCCCATCATCGCGGGACCTGCGTTCGACGCGCATGTCAACACCGCGGGAATGCCGGACACCGCGGCGACGCGCGCGGCCTCCATTTTGGTGACCATGCCGCCGGTGCCGACGTTCGAGCCGGTTCCGCCGACCTGAACCTTCGCCAGCGCGTCCTCGACGTTCGGCACATAGGAGATGCGTTTCGAGCCGGGCTCGCTTGGCGGCGCGGTGTACAGCGCGTCCACGTCGGTGAGCAGGACGAGCGCGTCGGCGACGACGATGTTGGCGATGAGCGCGGACAGACGGTCGTTGTCGCCGAACCGGATCTCGTTGGACGCGAGGGAATCGTTTTCGTTGATGATCGGCACCGCGCCCAAGTCGAGCAGGCGGTCGAGCGTACGGCGCACGTTGCGGTACTGCTGTGGGGCGATCGTGTCGGAAACGGTGATGAGGATCTGTCCGACACGCAGCCCGTACCGTGCGAAAGCGGCCTCATACTGGGCCATCAGCAGGCCTTGGCCGACGGCGGCGCACGCCTGCTGGTCGGCTACGTCGGTCGGACGCTTGTCGAAACCGAGCGTGCCGAAACCGGCCGCGATCGCGCCGGAGGAGACCAGCACCACGCGGCCGCCCATCAATCGCACGCGGGCGATGGCCGCCACAAGCGCGTTCAACCGTTGCGGATCCAAGTGGCCGCTCGGCTCGGTCAGCGAGCTGGAGCCCACCTTCACCACGATGGTCTGCGCTTCGGCGATGGCCCTGCGCACTTGCGCTTGCGATGGCGTGTTCATAGTTCCTCCCGGTACCGTTACCGGCTATTGAAAAAGCCCGCCGACATGCCATCGGCACATCAGCGGGCTTCGTTGGATGGTTCTATTGTTCCACATCCTCGTCGTCGGCGGTCTCGCCACGTCCAAAAAGACTGGTTTCGTCGTGACGGTCGTCGTCCACGGAAGGATCGGCCCAGTGTCCTGCCTTGCGTTCGGCCATCATGGCTTCGCGCACGGCCTGACGGGCGTCCATCATCTCGTGGTACTGGCGACGGCGTTCCGTGTTGGAACGACGCTGCGCACGACCATCCGATTCCTGCAGTCGCAGGTCGACGCCGCGTGCGCCCAACTGGGTGCCGTCGAGCATTTCCGCGCCGGCCGCGATGGTCGGATCCCAATCGAATTCCACGGCACGGTCGCCACGGCCGATGCGCACTTCGTCGCCCGGCTTGGCGCCCTTGTGCCGCAGCTCGTCTTCGACGCCCAGCTTGGCCAGACGGTCGGCAAGGTAGCCGACGGCCTCGTCATTATCGAAGTTGGTCTGCATGACCCAACGTTCCGGCTTGGTGCCGAGCACCTCGTACCAGACTTCGCCGTTGCCGTTCTCCTTGCGTTCCACGGTGAAGTCGAGCGCGTTGCCGCCTTCGTCGTTACGGCGACGGCGATTGCGCGGCTCCTCGAGCGGCTTGATGACCACGCGGGCCTCTTCCTCGGCCTGCTCGCGTTTGGCGACTTCCGCGCGCATGTTGGTCACGAGGTCGGCCAGCGCCCAGTTGAGTTCCTTCAGGCCCTCGTGGGAGGCGGTGGAGATGATGTGGACCTTGAGGCCGAGCTTTTCGAATTCGGGCTTGACGAATTCGGCGAGTTCCTTGGCTTCCGGCACATCCACCTTGTTGAGGATGATGATGCGCGGACGTTCGGGGATCGGAATCGCGCCGAGCGGCAGTTCGAGCTTGCCGGCGTATTCGGCGAGCTCGTGTTCGAGCGCCTGGTAGTCGCTCATCGGGTCACGGCCGGGTTCGAGGGTGGCGCAATCGATGACGTGGGCGATGATTTCAGTACGTTCGATGTGACGCAGGAATTCGAGGCCGAGGCCCTTGCCCTGGGATGCGCCCGGAATCAGGCCCGGCACGTCGGCGATGGTGTAGCGCATGTCGCCGGCCACCACTACGCCGAGGTTCGGCACAAGCGTGGTGAACGGATAGTCGGCGATCTTCGGTTTGGCGGAGCTCATCGCCGCGATCAGGCTCGACTTGCCTGCGGACGGAAAGCCCACCAGCGCCACGTCGGCGATGGACTTGAGCTCGAGGATGACGTCACGTTCCTCGCCCGGCTCGCCCAGCAGTGCGAAGCCCGGCGCACGACGGGTGCGATTGGCCAGCGCCGCATTGCCAAGACCACCGTTGCCGCCCGCGGCCACGACGAACTTGTCTCCTGCATGACGCAGGTCGGCGAGCTGCTCGCCTGGATGCTTCGGCTTGCCCTGCGGTCCCTTGGCTTCGAACACGACCGTGCCCACCGGGACGGGCAGGATCAGGTCAGCGCCCTTCGAACCGTCCTTCGTGTCGCCCAGGCCCATCGTGCCGCTTTCCGCCTCCCGGTGGGGCATGAAACGGTAATCAAGCAGACTGTTGGCGTTCGAATCGGCCATGAAGATCACGGAACCGCCGTCGCCGCCATTGCCGCCGTTCGGGCCGGCCAACGGCTTGTATTTCTCCCTACGGATGCCGGCGGAACCATTGCCGCCGTCGCCGCCCTTGACATGGACGGTCACTCGATCCACAAAATCACTCATGTATCTACCTTACATAACAGAAAGACCGCGTCCATATGGGCGCGGTCTTTCATCAAAAGCGTTATTTGCGCGTGTCTCAGGCGGCAATCACGTCGACGACCTTGCGGTCACGACGCACGCCGAACTTCACGCTGCCGTCCTTGAGGGCGAACAGGGTGTGGTCCTTGCCCATGCCGACGTTCTCGCCCGGGTGGAACTTGGTGCCACGCTGGCGAACGATGATGTTGCCGGCCACGACGGCTTCGCCGCCGAACTTCTTCACACCGAGGTATTGCGCGTTTGAATCGCGACCGTTGCGCGAGCTGGACGCGCCCTTCTTATGTGCCATGTCTGTTCCTTTCGGTCCTTGACTCTAACCCTACGCGAATCAGGCGATAGCCGTGATCTTGACGAGAGTCAGCTGCTGGCGATGGCCCTTGCGACGAGCAACGCCGGTCTTGTTCTTGTACTTCATGATGCTGATCTTCGGACCCTTGGCCTCATCGTTGACAACCTCAGCCTTGACGGTGAGCTTGGCGAGATCCTTGGCACCGAGGATGACCTTGGAGCCGTCCACCACGAGGGCAGCCGGAAACTCCACGGTGTCGCCCTTCTTGGCGTTGAGACGGTTGACGAGGATGACGTCACCGACCTCGACCTTTTCCTGATGGCCGCCGGCCTTCACAATAGCGTACATATCCGTTCCTTTATTAACTTGGAAAGCTTACTGCCCGGCACGTTCGAGCCTCGCGGCCAGACACCAGCAATCTAATCTACACATACCCGCGTACAACCGCAAGTCTGCTCCCGGCGTGTCAAGTTGACATACCGGGATTTTCCTTTATTCTTCTTGTTCTTCCTCGCCCAGGTCCGCATTGTTGGCGGCCACGGCTGCCGCCGCGATCTGCGCGAGTTTGGCCTTCACGTCCGGCGAGGAGCCCTTCGGCACCTGCACGTCCGTGCCATGGCCATGCTTGTTGGTCTTGACGAACGGATCGCCGCCCTTCAGGGCGTACGGATCGTCGTAATCCGCCGAAACGGTCGGTTCGTCATGGAGGATGAAGCCGCGGCCCTTGCAGGTCGGGCATTCCTCGGAGAACGCCTCCACCAGACCCTGGCCGATGCGCTTGCGCGTCATCTGCACCAGTCCCAGCGAGGTGACTTCGGCCACCTGATGCTTGGTGCGGTCGCGCGCCAGGCACTCCACCAGTCGGCGGAGCACCAAATCCCTGTTGGCCGGCATGACCATGTCGACGAAGTCGATCATCACCATGCCGCCGATGTCGCGCAGACGAAGCTGTCGCGCGATCTCTTCGGCCGCTTCGAGGTTGCAACGGGTCACCGTTTCCTCGAGGCTCTTGCCGCGGCCGATGAAACGGCCCGTGTTCACGTCGATGGTGGTCATGGCCTCGGTGCGGTCGATGACGATCGAACCGCCGGACGGCAGGTAGACCTGACGTTCCATGCCCTTACGCAACTGGGAGTCGATCTGCCACTTGTCGAACACGTCCTTGCCGTCATGTTCGGCCGGATCCCACTTCTCGAGCTTGTCTTTCAGGTCGGGGGCCATCGTGTCGAGGTATTCCTCGATACGCTCGTACACGCGGTCGCCTTCCACGATCATCTTGGAGAAGTCGTCGTTGAAGATGTCGCGCACCACGCGGATGGCCACGTCCGGCTCGCCTTGCAGCAGCTTCGGACGCTTGCCGTGCAGGAACTCGTCGCGCTTGGCGGTGATGCGTTCCCACTGGCGCACCAGGTTCTCGAGATCCTTGGTGATGGCCTCTTCGGAAGCGCCTTCGGCCGCGGTTCGGATGATCACGCCCATATCCTTCGGCGCGATCTTCGACACGATGTTCTTCAGGCGGGCGCGCTCACGCTCGCTCAGCTTGCGGCTCACGCCGGTCATGCCGCCGGACGGCACCAGCACGAGGAAACGGCCGGCCAAGGTGACCTGCGAGGTAAGCCTTGCGCCCTTGTGGCCGATCGGATCCTTGGTTACCTGCACCAGCACCGGATCGCCCGACTTGAACGCCAGTTCGATACGACGCGGCTGGCCTTCCAGACGTGCGGAATCCCAGTTCACCTCGCCGGCGTACAGCACGCCGTTGCGGGCCTGTCCGATGTCCACGAACGCGGCCTCCATGCTCGGCAGCACGTTCTGCACGCGGCCAAGATAGATGTTGCCGACGGTGGCCACTTCCTGGATGCCGGACACGTAATGCTCGACGAGCACATTGTCTTCGATCACGGAGATCTGGGTGTGGCGCTCACGTTCGCGCACCACCATCAGACGCTCGACGTGTTCGCGACGGGCCAGGAAGTCCTGCTCCATGAGCTGGTTCTGACGGCTGCGTTCACGACGGTTGTCGCGGCGGCGCTGCTTCTTGGCTTCCAGACGGGTGGATCCTTCGACGTCGGTGATTTCGTCGATGTACTGCTGCTTGCGGGAGCGACGGGACATCGTCTCGTCCGATTCCTCGGCCTTCGACCCTCCACGGCGGCGGCGACGGCGACGGGTCACCGTGCCCTCTTCCTCATCGTCATCCTCATGACGGCGACGGGATTCGCGTTCGGAGGTCTGCTGCTCGTCGGCTTCCTCATGGTTGCCGCGTCCGCGACGGCGGCGACGGGTGCGCGTCGGCTGCTCGTCATCATCATCGTTTCCATTGCGGGACTCGTCATCGATCGGCGCATACGTGATGCCATCGAGGACCAGGTCCTCCTCGATCTGCTCCACTTCGGCAGCGGCACGACGTTCCTGCGCGTTCAGACGACGGGAACGACGGGAACGACGGGAATCGCCATGATCATCGTCTTCGGCGTCGTTGTTGCGGTCATTGCCATCATCACGGCCGCGACCGTCATTCGAAGCGTCCGTGCGGTCCGTGTCGGCCGTGTCGTGGCTGCGACGGCGGCGGCGACGAGTCGGACGGTCATCGTCGCGGTCATCACGGCTGTCACGGGCATCGTCCGAACCTCTGCGGCCCGTATCGTCAGCATCGTCATCGTCGGACGATCCGCGGCCCGCGGGGGCGGCCGGCAGAATCGGCTCCTGGAACAGCAGCGACGTCATCGGACGCGGATTATGACGCGTCTCATGGCCTTCCGGCAGCGCGCTGACGGCGTCGAGCGCACGGTCTTCGGATGATTCGTCACGATTGCCACGATTGCCGTAATCGTCACGATCGTCACGGTCATCACGCGGCTCGTCGCTGATACGGCGACGGCGACGCGACGGGCGATCATCCTCGTCCTGCACGTCCACAGAGGAACGACGGCGACGGCGCGGACGTTCGTCACGCATCTCATCGTCGTCATCGTAACGGGTCACGCGACGACGACGCGGACGCGACGGCTCGGCGTCATCGGCATCATTGAAATCGGCGGAATCACGCGCAGGCTGGACAGGCTCAAGCTTCGGTTCCTCAAACAAGGGGGCTTTGGCATGCTCCTCGACCTTCAGCTCCAAAGACGCGCCCGCGGCACCTACGCCACGCACCACGCGGCGACCTCCACGACGGCGGCGCGGAGCCGGATCGGCAGACACAGAACCCGCACTGCTTGCCGCATTATTGGTTGAATTATCGGATGACACAACAGCCTCGACCTGATCGAGGCCCTCATTGGTAGTAGGCACAACGCTCCTCGGCAACGCGCTGCAATCGCATCGCCTTCACTCAAGCCCCAACGGTTCTCACACCACGCTCTCACCGTGGCCGCGCATCATGGCGCCCGTAGGAAGCAACTTCCGTCAAAAGTCTTCATCATGCGACGGCGGACACCTGCGCTCGCGACTCACAGAACATTCACGCGAGGGGATCAACGCCATCGGATGCGTCGGCGGTCTTGCAGAACCACCGTCTATAAGTATGACACAAAAAACAACGGAGCGTGACAGGACGGGAAATTTATTCCCCCTACACGCTCCGTTTTCCAATGATTCGCGTTGACACGCCGTGAATGAACGTGCGCCGGCATAGTGGTTCAGCAGCGGTTCAACGGTGGACCAATAGTGGTTCTGCGGCAAGCCCGCGGCAGCGAATTACCGGCGATTCAACGGCAGCTCAGCAACGACTCAACGGCGATTCAACGCAGCCAGTCCTCCAGCAGGTCGGCCATGAGCAGCAGATCGGTCTCCGGCAGCTGCTCGTCCTGCTTGTGAGCCAGCAGCGGGCTACCCGCGCCGAGATTCACGGCCGGAATGCCCAGAATCGCGAAACGCGCCACATCCGTCCAACCCAGCTTGGCAAGCGGGTCACGACCGGTACGTTCCTTGACAAGCGATACCAGCGATTGGGCAAGCGGCGAATTGAGGCCCGGACGTGCGCTCGGCGATTCGTCCTTCATCTCGATGCCGAAGCCTTCGAACACGCCACCAGTGGCCTGATGCTCGCCGTTGCCGAGTTTCGCGCCCGCATCCGCGCCGATCATCAGCGCCTTCGCCTCGGCGAGCGACTTGTCCGGCGCGAACCGGTAGTTGACGTGCACACGGCACTCGTCGGGAATCACATTGGTACCCTTGCCGCCGGAAATCAGCGTGGCGTTCAGGCCCTCCTGATAGGTCAGGCCATCTACTTCGATGGCGCGGTTCTCATGTGCGTTCAAACGGTTCAGAATCTCGGCCGCCGCGTGGATCGCGTTCTTGCCCATCCAGGCGCGGGCCGAATGCGCGGCAACGCCGTGCGTGATCACGTCGAATCGCATCGTGCCGTTGCAGCCGCCCTCGATGCCGCAATCGGTCGGCTCGCCGATGATCGCGAAATCGCCGGTGATCCAATCCGGATGCGACTCGACCACCTTGCGCAGGCCGTTCTTCTCGGCCGCGACTTCCTCATGGTCGTAAAACACGTACGTCAAATCGTATTTCGCATCCGTCAGCGTGGCCGCCAGATACAGCATGACCGCGTCGGAACCCTTCATATCGGTGGCGCCACGACCCCAGATCACACGCTCATGCTCATGACCGGCCGCCACATCCTCGCGAATCAGCGGATCGCCCGGCTGAAGCCATTTCGGCGGGAAATTGTCAATCACCGGCACCGTGTCGAGATGGCCGGCAAGAATCACGCGGCGCTCGCGGCCGAAATCGGTGGATGCCACCAATGTGTCGCCGTGCCTGCGCACCGTCAGATGCGGCTGTTTTTTCAGGAACACCTCGACGGCGTCCGTCAACGGGCCTTCGTCATCGCTGACGGAATAGCAGCCCATGATCTGCCTCATCAGCTCGTTCAACTGCTCCTGTTTGCTGGCGGAAGCGGAAAATCCAATCGTAAGTTCGTTCATGCCGTCCATTATCCGGCAAAACGTGCCGTCAATCGTGTATCGGGCTCGCTTTTGAGACGTGCATACGACCGACGCGCGCTTGGTGCCACACTAGATAGCGGTCGAAAGGCAACGGCCGCAACGAAAAGGAGAGTGCAATGCCGGGTCTGTTAAGCGCGATGGAAGGTTTCTGCGTCATCGGCATCGTCATCGCGACCGGCTATGTGGCCGCGCGCATGCGCATCGGCGGGCCGACCGCGCAGATGGTGCTCAACAGGTTCAGCTTCTTCGTGTCGAGTCCGTGCCTGATGTTCGCCATCCTGTCCAAGGAGAAAATCTTCGAGATTTTCCATTCCTCCATCGTCGTGGCGTTTTTTTCGGCGCTGCTGGTGGGCGTGGTCTTCCTGATTCTCAACCGGCTGTTCTTCCATATGAAGGCCGCGGACGCCACCATCGGCGCACTGAATTCGCTGTATCTGAACTCGAACAACATCGGCCTGCCGATCGCCACGTACATTCTGGGCAATCCGGCGCTTGTCGCACCGATTCTGGTCATGCAGCAGGCGGTGTTCACGCCGATCGGCCTGACCGTGCTCGACGTGACCACCAAAGGCAAGGTCTCCGCGAAGGAGATTTTGAAGCAGCCGTTGCATCAGCCGCTGCTCATCGGCTCGCTGCTGGGCATTGTGGTGTCCGCGATTTCCGCGAAGGTCGGCTATTTCGTGGTGCCGGACTGTATTTACGATCCGATCGACATGATCGGCAATTCCGCGGTGCCGATGATTCTGATGGCGTTCGGCATGTCCTTGCACGGCACGAAGCCGTTGCAGGACAAGTCGAATATTCCGGCGGTGTTCACGGTGGCCGCTTTGAAGAACATTGTGATGCCGATCATCGCGTTCCTGCTGTCGTATTTCGTGATGGGCTTCCGTGGCGCCACGCTGTACGCGTGCGTGGTGCTCGCCGCTCTGCCGACCGGGCAGAACGTCTACAACTACGCGGCGCGGTACAACGTGGGTCTGTCGTTCGCACGCGACGGCATTCTGTTCTCGACGTTGTCGTCGCCGATTTTCATCGCGATTATCGCGGTGCTGCTCGGCTGACCTCGCCAGTCCTCGCCGCGGTATCCACGACCGCCGCGGCGAGGCCATCAATCGTCCATACGGTAGCCGGCATGACCGAGCCCGTGCGCCGCATGATTCGCGGCACACCCTCCGAGCACCATCAGCGCATAACACAAGCCGATTCCCGCGGCCAACGTAAGCAACGAAGCCGGATTGAGCAACGACGTTGCCAGAATCGGAAACAGCAACAACACCGAGCACCCCAATGAAACGGCCATCACCGTGTTGAGCGGGGTGATCACTTCCATCATGCGTGCCTTGTCGAGCGTCGCCTCATCCGTGCCTTCCAACGCAAGCATGCGGTACTCGTCGGCCTGGTCGTAGACGTTGCCCGTCTGCATCACGCCGGAACTGACGGCGGCGAGCACCGCGGCAAAGGCGAGCGTCAGGAAACCACCCATCGCTATATCGCGCATGTACAGCATAGATGGGTCGAACGGGTCGTGGTTGCCTCCGATTCCGGTGGCGAGCAATCCGCACACCGACGTCATCCCCGCAATGAACACAGCGAGCGCCACACCGGACACGTTACGCCAAGCACGCTTGGGATTGTCGAGGATACGGCGCATGGCAATCATAGTGGCCGCGTCCTTCGGGTGTTTCGCACGCGATCTGGCGCGCATCGCCACCACCCAGGTACCGACGACGTTCACCATGGCGAAACCGAGGAAGAAGACGCCGAAGATGATGGCGTAGACCACCATCTGACCCAAGTGCGCGAATGCGGAGATGCTGTTGAGCAGCAGGTAGCCTACGGCCAACACGGCAAGGAAAATCAGTGCGCGCCATGCGGACGGCATGGGTTGTCCGGTACGTTGCATCACGCCAAGCGGGGTGATGGCCACGCGGCGTAGGGCGACCAGCGCGGAGACCAAGGCAAGCAGCGTGACTCCGACGGTCACGGCCGCCAGAGCAGGCAGTCCCACCCACAACTGTTCGAAGGTGAAATGCTGGTTTTGGAAGTCGAGCAGCATGATCGCCGGTATCAGCGCGAAGTAGCCGGCCATGCCGACCAGCGCGCCAAGCAGAGCCTGGCCACCAGCATCGAGCGCGGTGAGTTTCGTGACCTGCGCGGTGGTGGCGCCCGCAAGTCGCAGTGCGGCGAGACGTGCGTCCCTGCGGGAGGCCGCGAGACGGGCCGCCGAGCCGGCGAGCGCCACGAACGGCACGATGAGTAGCAGACTGGCGAATGCGGCGAGCAGCACATAGCCGTCGGAATAGGTGTTCATGACGGCTGTGGCCTGGTCGGCCGTCCAATGGCCGTCGCCGACCGTGGCGACGAGCTTGTCGGCGTGCGCCAGGGTTTTGGACCATGTTTCGTATGTACCGGGCGCGCACCTGTTGGAATTGATCATGCAACCGAACGTGTGGTCGGCGGAGGCCCGCCAGATGAAGCCATGCAGGCCTCCGAGCACGGTTAGGAAGACGGCGGTGGCGGATGCGAAGGCAACGATGGCCAGCGCAGAGGTGCGGCTGGATGTGCCGCGGGTGCCGGAGCGGTGGAACAATCGCCATAATCGGAACATGTTCATCGTGCGCCTCCGGCGGTAGGTTGGGATTGCTGCGGCGAGCTCAGCCTGCCGTCACGCATGGTAACGGTGGCATCGCAGAATGCGGCCACGTTCGAATCGTGCGTCACCACGACCACGGCCGCGCCGGTCTGTCGTGCGGTCCGCATGAGAATGCTCATGATTTCGTGGCCGGTGGTCTGGTCGAGCGCGCCGGTCGGTTCATCGGCGAAGATGACTGCCGGCTGCGCGGCGAGCGCACGTGCGATGGCGATGCGCCGCATCTGGCCGCCGCTCATTTCGCCGGGACGTTGTTGCGCGAGCTGGCGCAATCCCAATCGTTCCAGCCATAGCATGGCCGTGTCGGTGGCCTGCTGGTAGCTTGCGCCGCCCAGCATCATCGGCAACGCGATGTTTTCGATGGCCGGCAGTTCCGGCAGCAGTTGTCCGGATTGGAAGACGAAGCCGAAGGCGCTGCGGCGCAGTTTGGTGCGGTCAGCGTCGCTCAACCGCGCCAGGTTGGCACCGCGAAACATCACATTGCCGGCTGTCGGGGTGATGATGCCGGCGAGTGCGTGCAGTAACGTCGATTTGCCGGAACCGGACGGTCCCATGACCGCGATGCTTTCGCCTGCCTGGATGCCGAAATCCACGTGATTGAGCGCCAGCATGTGTGTGGCGTTCGGTGTCGCCTGTTGGGTCGAATAATCCATGACCAGATCGGTCGCGTGAAGTATGTGTTCCATGTTTCCTACGGTACGGAAACGGATTGGTCCCGGCCATCAGACGGCGGGATGAACTTACAGGTTTCCTTCCGGCATGCATCATCCGCAAGGATTAGCGTAATCGCGGACTGCGGATGAGATGCCGTATGTCAGACGAGATGCCAGGAGAGGCGGTGCAGGTCGCTGGGTCCGAATTCAGCGATGGCGTCACGGTGTGCGGCCGAACCGTAACCCTTGTTGTGGGCCCATTCATAGGGTTCATATTGGGGTTGCGCTCCCAGTTCGACCATGAGCCGGTCTCGCGTGACTTTGGCGATGACGGCTGCGGTGGCCACGGTGGCGCAGTACCTGTCGCCCTTCACTTTGGTAGAGACTTCCGCAGGAACCGGCACGTCAGGCGCGTCGAAGGTGTTCAGCGCTTTGGTGATGTAGTCGTTCGGTCCGTCGAGGATCGCCCCGACCTTCACCGGCCGCCCGTCAAGCAGACCGTTGCCGTCGATGCCGAGTCTCGTCTCCGCTTCCGACAGCGCACGCAACGCGGCCACGCCGAGCGCGTAGGAGATGCCCCAATCGTCGATTTCCGTGTTGCTGGCCGAGCCGACCGCCCAGGACGCGCACCACGATTTAAGCTCTTCGAATATGGCTTCGCGGCGGTGTTCCGTCAGCATTTTGGAATCGGCCACGCCGTCGGGTACGGCAAGCGGCGACGGACCGGACAGGTCGCACGTGCGGATTGCGGCGGCGCCGACCATGACGGGACCGGCGAGCGAGCCGCGGCCGACCTCGTCGAAGCCGACGATCACGTCGTAGCCGGAGGCCGCGATCGCCCGTTCCATATCCAGCGTGGGCACTATGGAAACGGACATCAGTCGGCAGATCCTTCCGGCACGTCCTTGAACACGTCGTGATGCGCGTCCAGCGTGCTGATGTGGTTCAGCGGCCAATACTTGACCAGACCGACGCCGACCACGTCGGAAACCGGCACGAGGCCGTGCGAGGAATCGTCCTGATGGTAGCGGGAATCGGCGGAATTGGCGCGATTGTCGCCCATGACGAACACATGTCCCGCAGTCACTTTTTCACTGAACGCGAAGGAGCTGGGGTCCACGCCGGAGCGGATGTACGAAGTTTCGTCGATGGCCACACCGTTGACCGTGACCGGCTTGCCGGGCCCCTCGCAGGCCACGGTGTCACCGGGCAGGCCGATAAGTCGTTTGATGAGGTAGTCGCCGCCGAATCGGCCGCTGTTCTCCTGCTGCAGCCAATGGTCGGGGTCCTTGAAGACCACCACGTCGCCGCGCTGGAGCTTGAAGACTTTGGGGGTGAGTTTGCTGGTGATGACCCGGTCGCCCGGTTCGATGGTGTTCAGCATGGAGCCGGACGGAATCACGTAGAAGCCGAACAGGAACATGCGCACCAGCAGCACGATGACGATGGGTATGCCGCACCAGATCAGGGTGTCTCGTAAGCCGAAGCTTTCCTCGCTTTCGACTCTTCTTCTGGCATGCTTCATGGGATTCCTTACCGTCCGGTTTCACGCACTGGCCCCTATCATAGCGGCCCAATATAGAAAATCGGCTCCTCGACGGGTTGCCGAAGAGCCGATTCCACGCTTTATTTGCGATTCGAACTCACTTCTCGGAGTTGTCGCGGCGCTCGACGATACGAGCGGCCTTACCGCGCAGGTTGCGCAGGTAGTACAGCTTGGCGCGACGCACGCGGCCCTTGCGGACCACCTTGATGGAATCGATGGCCGGGGAGTGCAGCGGGAAGCGGCGCTCGACACCGGTGCCGAAGCTGATCTTGCGGACCACGAAGGTCTCACGAACGCCGCCGCCCTGACGAGCGATCACCACGCCGGTGAAGGCCTGGATACGGGAGTTGTTGCCTTCCTTGATCTTCACGTTGACTTCGACGGTGTCACCGGGACGGAAAGCCGGGATTTCCTCGGCCGGCTTCATGTGCTTGGCGTCAAATGCCTCAATAGCGTTAACCATTGTGTTTCCTCGAGTCGCCGCCGCATATCGGCGCACAGGTAAGGGCTTCGTACGGCGTTCTTGCGATTGCCGTCTCGGCCTGTTCTTCCGCTCCGCAGGTCTGCCTGCGAAGGGTTGCCGATCCGCCGGAAATATTGCGATAAAGCACGGCCGGAGTTACCTGCGACCGTTCCGGCTGGACCCAAAGAAAAGCGGGATTATGCGGCATCCCACCTTTCAGCACAGCAATAATCAAAAATACCCCATCCGTAAGACACGGATGGGGTATGCCACGTACGCGCTAGACGCCACGTTTCGATGGAAGATCAGAACTCGCGGCATGAACGGTCGCCAGACCGTTCACCAGACAACACCGTGCGGCGCGCGCAACCGTGAGTTCTGATGCAACGCAGCGGAATCAGAACTCACGGTTGGCGCGGTAGAACTTGATCAGGGACTGGGTGGACGGATCCTGGGCGGCCAGGGCGTCGTCATCCTTGGAGATGGCCGGGGTGATCTGCTTGGCAAGCTGCTTGCCGAGCTCGACGCCCCACTGGTCGTAGGAGTCCAGACCCCACACGGTGCCCTCGACGAAGGTGATGTGCTCGTACAGGGCGATGAGCTCGCCGAGCGCGAACGGGGTCAGAGCCACGCCGAAGATGGAGGTGGTCGGACGGTTGCCGGTGAACACGCGGGCCGGGACGATCTCTTCCGGGGTGCCCTCAGCGCGCACTTCGTCGGCGGTCTTGCCGAAGGCCAGGGCCTTGGTCTGGGCGAAGTAGTTGCCCAGGAACAGCTCGTGCACGTCCTGGTCGCCGTCCTTGGTCGGGTTCGGGGTGTTCACGAACGCGATGAAGTCGGCCGGGATGAGCTGGGTGCCCTGGTGGATCAGCTGGTAGAAGGCGTGCTGGCCGTTGGTGCCCGGCTCGCCCCAGAAGATCTCGCCGGTCTCGGAGGTGACCGGGGTGCCGTCCCAACGCACGGACTTGCCGTTGGACTCCATGGTCAGCTGCTGCAGGTAGGCCGGGAAGCGGTGCAGATACTGGTCGTACGGCAGCACGGCGTGGGAGGCGACCTTGAAGAAGTTGCGGTACCACACGTTCAGCATGCCGAGCAGCACGACGACGTTCTTCTCGAACGGGGTGTTGGCGAAGTATTCGTCGATCTCGTGGAAGCCGTGCAGGAACTCCTCGAAGCGGGCCGGGCCGAAGACCACGGCGAGGGAGGTGCCGACGGCGGAATCGACGGAGTAACGGCCGCCGACCCAGTTCCAGAAGCCGAACGCGTTGTTCGGGTCGATGCCGAACTCGGCGACCTTCTCCAGGTTGGTGGAGACGGCGACGAAGTGCTTCTTGATGGCTTCGGCGTTCTTGGCGTCGGAACCGTCGATGGCGCCCTTGGCCTTGAGCTCTTCGAGCAGCCAGGTGCGGGCCTCACGGGCGTTGGTCAGGGTTTCCAAGGTGGTGAAGGTCTTGGAAACGATGATGAACAGGGTGGTCTCCGGATCGAGGCCCTTGGTCTTCTCGGCCAGGTCGTTCGGGTCGATGTTGGAGATGTAGCGGGCGGAGATGCCGGCGTCTGCGTACGGCTTCAGCGCCTCGTACACCATGACGGGACCCAGGTCGGAACCACCGATGCCGATGTTGACCACGGTCTCGATCTTCTTGCCGGTCACGCCGGTCCACTCGCCGGAGCGGACCTTGTCGGCGAACGCGTAGATGCGGTCGAGCACCTCACGCACGTCCTTGACGGTGTCCTGGCCGTCGACGATGTACTTGCCCTCGTCCTCGACCGGGCGGCGCAGCGCGGTGTGCAGCACGGCGCGGTCCTCGGTGTTGTTGATGTGCACGCCGGTGTACATGGCCTTGGTGCGCTCGTCGAGCTTGACGGCCTTGGCCAGGTCGGCGAACAGCTGCAGGGTCTCCGGCTTGATCAGGTTCTTGGACAGATCGAAGTGCAGGTCGCCTGCATCGAAGCTCAGCTTCTCGACGCGCTCGGCGTCATCGGCGAACCACTGCTTGAGGCTGATGCCCTCGGACTGCAGCTCGTCGTAGTGCTTCTGCAGCGCGGCCCACTCCGGGGTCTTGGTGGCGTCAACGGGAGGATTGATGGCCATGTTGATAGGTCCTTTCATCATCACTGTGAAGCGGAACGTGACGGTGGAATCTCGTTCGATTTTCCACGGCACGAGCCGTTTTCTTCACCTCACAAGATACTCACAAAAGCCGACAGAACAACACAAAAATGTTTCCCGAGTTAACACATTCGGTCGGAAGCGCGATATACCGCGGTTCCGACCACTTTTCAGTGGCGACATGCCAGATAAACGACGATTACTGAAATCGTATGCAACGTTCAGCGGGAAAGCTTCAACGCACGTGAAAACGGCTGTCGTATGCAACGATCGCATTACGATTACGTACGCAACTTACGCACGACCACGCACGCGGCTTACGCAAGTCAGGCGATGGCGGCGAGCAGGAAGTGCGCGCCGGTCATCATGACCAGGCCGATGATCGCGGACACGGACAGCGAGAAGCCGGCGAGTTTCGCATTGCCGAGCACTTCGTCGGTGAACAGGGTGGAGAACACGGCGATTGGCGCGAGGCAGCACATCACCACGGCTTCGCGCACATTGGCGCCGAACGGCAGCACGAACCATGCGCAGACGGCGGACAGCAGGCCGAATGGCAGTCGCAGGCCGATGATCTTCAGCAGCTTCATCACATCGTCACGGCCGGCGGGCAGGTCCATCAGCATGCCGACCATCAGCATGGCGACGAACGAGTTGGCGTTGGCGAGCGGCTCAACGAACGTGGCCACGACGGCGGGGATCTTCACATTGGCAAGCATGAGCACGATCATGACCAGGTAGGTGTCAAACGGGATGGAGCCGAAGAAGCCTTTCGCCACGTTGCGTAGCAGCGCGTGGCGTGCCAGCCGGCGGGCATCGCGATCCTTGGGTTTCGTATACGGCAGCACCGGCGCATGCCCCTGGTACTGCTCGTCCAAGGTCTTGCCGGGCTGGATGTGCAGGAGGGTCTGCGTCATGACGTTCGTGCCGGCCGCCACCATCACGCAGTTGCCGATGTCGAACATGGCCGCTGGCACGATCGCCGCGGTGCCGAGAAACGCCTGTGCCACGGGGAAGCAGAAGCAGCCGATGTTGAAGCCGGAACCGTTGAGCATGGTGAACGCGCGATCCTGCACAGGCGTGTGACGTGTGGTGAGGAAGATGAGCACGGGCGGGATGAACGCGACCACGAAGCCGAAGACGGAGATCCACAGCATGCTGGAATCATGCGGGTTCGTGGCGAACGAGTAGATGATGGCGCAGGGCAGAACCAGGTTGAACAGGGCGACCTGCATGATGCGGTAGTCGCGGTTTTTGAATTTGCCGGCGCGTTTGAACAGGTAGCCGGTGAGGATGATGGCCAGCAGCGCGATTGGCTGAATTAACGTGGACATGTGCGCGAGATGGGACTTGAACCCACACGTCAAAGACACAGGAACCTAAATCCTGCGCGTCTACCAATTCCGCCACTCGCGCAATCACCATCCGCGCACGGCGAAAACCGATACGCACGGATGCACATATGCAAAACCCTAGATGCTCGGAAAACCTCCGAACATCTAGGGCAGTGGAGCCACTTGACAGAATCGAACTGTCGACCTGCTCATTACGAGTGAGCCGCTCTACCGACTGAGCTAAAGTGGCGCAATGCCCAGTAAGCATACGCTAGCCGCGCACAAGAAACAAAGCATAGCGGAAAAACCGGACGAGCACAAATCGCACGCACGCCATCCAGTGTCGCGCGCCACGGCAAGCGCCCGTCGCGGCCGTCATCCGATGTTATTTGACCAGCGCTTCGATCGATGCGACCAGCGCGCGCAGCGCCTTGCCTCGATGGGAGACCGCGTTCTTCTCGGCCGGCTCCATTTCGGCGGACGTGAGCTTTTCGCCGGCGTCGACCGCACGCTGCGGCTGATCGTTCGGCACAAACAGCGGATCGTAGCCGAAACCGTTGGCGCCGCGCGGGGCACGCAGCAGCACGCCCGGCATTTCGCCGACTTCGACGGTTTCGCTGGCGATCGTGTACGGCTTATCATCATCCGCACCGTCCGTCTTGCGCTCTCCTGGCAGGACCAGCGCGGCGGCGCAGCGGAACCGTGCGGTGCGCTTGCTGTCGGGGATGTCGGCCAGCTGCTTGAGCAGCAGCGCGTTGTTGGCCTTGTCGTTGCCGTGCTCGCCGGCCCAGCGTGCGGACAGGATGCCCGGCGCGTTGCCCATGACGTCCACGATCAGGCCGGAATCGTCCGCGACTGCCGGGCAGCCGGTACGTTCGGCCACGTCGCGCGCCTTGATGAGCGCGTTCTCCTGGAAGGTCACGCCGTCCTCGACCGGATCGGGCAATCCCAGGGAGCCTGCGGAGACGAGCTCGATGTCGGCGGCGTCCGCGCCGAGACGTTCCTCGAGAATGCGGCGGATTTCCGCCAGTTTGCCTTCGTTATGCGTGGCGACGATGATCTTCATGCCTTACGGTTCCTTCCGTCGTTTTCCGACTTATATCTGTTTGCGTTGTTCCATGCGCGCCGAGTCGCCGGCATCGGACCGTCAACGTCCTACATTCAGCGCATGCCGTGCCGTCGATCGGCTCAGTCGAGCGCGAGCGCGGCGCGTTGGGCGGCCTGCAGCTCCCTGTTGCCTTTTTCGGCGAGGTCGAGCAGGGTGTTGAGTTCGGCGCGGTTGAACGGACGATGCTCGGCGGTGCCCTGGATCTCGATGAAATCGCCGGAACCGGTCATGGCCACGTTCATGTCGGTCATGGCCTGGCTGTCTTCGATGTACGGCAGGTCCAGCATCGGCTTGCCGTTGATCACGCCGACGGAGACGGCGGAGACCCAGTCCTTGAGCACGCGGTTGGCGGACTTGACGTGCTTGTGTTCCTCGGCCCAATGCATCGCGTCGACGAGCGCCACGTACGCGCCGGTGATCGAAGCGGTGCGGGTGCCGCCGTCGGCCTGCAGCACGTCGCAGTCGATCTGCACCTGGTTTTCGCCGAGCGCCTTCATATCGACGACGCCACGCAGGCAGCGGCCGATCAGACGGCTGATCTCGTGCGTACGGCCGCCGATCTTGCCGCGCACGGACTCGCGGTCGGTGCGGTCGGCGGTGGCGCGCGGCAGCATCGCGTATTCCGCGGTGACCCAGCCCAGGCCGGAGTCCTTGCGCCAGCGCGGCACGCCGGCGGTGAACGTGGCGGTGCACATCACGCGCGTGTTGCCGCATTCGATGAGCACGGAGCCTTCCGGAACGTCCGTGAAATGGCGGGTGATGCGCACCGGGCGCAGTTCGTCGACCTTGCGTCCGTCCGCACGCACCACGGTCTGGTCGCCCAACATATCCTTAATCGCTACCATTGCTGTTCTGCACTTCGCTTTCCGCTGATTTCGGCTTTTGCCGCCGTCCGATTACTCGTCTTTTCAGCATTCGACCCTATCACCAGCCAAGCACGCCGCGCCTCGAGACCCCTCCTGCACGTATGATGGGATGCAACCAAAGATTGGCCACCGTGGGTCCTACACTTATGGTCAGTTTCACCAAAAGTCAAGAAAGGCTTTGGAAATGCTGGATTATTCACCCGCACTCATGACCGACATGTACGAATACACCATGCTTGACGCATGCCTGAAGGACGGCACCGCCAACCGCAAGTGCGTATTCGAGATCTTCACCCGGCATCTGCCGCTGGGCCGCCACTATGGCGTGGCTGCCGGACAGGGACGCATCCTCGACGCGCTCGAGAAGTTCCACCTCGACGACAACGACCTGAAATTCCTCGCCGACCGCAAGGTGGTAAGCCCGGAAACCATCAAATGGCTGGAGAACTTCCACTTCTCCGGCTCCATCAAGGGCTACCACGAAGGCGAGATGTTCTTCCCGAACTCGCCGATCCTGCAGGTCGAAGGCACGTTCGGTGAATGCACGCTGCTGGAAACGCTGCTGCTGAGCATTCTGAATTACGATTCCGCCGTCGCCTCCGCCGCGTCCCGCATGGTCAGCGCGGCGAAGGACCGCCCGTGCATGGACATGGGAGGCCGCCGCACCAACGAATGGGCCGCCGTCGCAGCCGCCCGCGCCGCCGTGGTGGGCGGATTCAAGGGCACCGCCAATCTGCTGGCCGCGCAAATGTACGGCCTCAAGGCCATCGGCACCGCCGCGCATTGCTTCACCCTGGTGCACGACGACGAGCGGAGCGCCTTCGAATCGCAGATCGCCGCGCTTGGCAAGAACACCACGCTGCTGGTCGACACGTACAACATCGAAGAGGCCGTGAAGACGGCCGTCGACGTGGCAGGCCCCGAACTGGGCGGCGTGCGCATCGATTCCGGCGATCTCGCCTCCCTCGCGCAGCGCGTGCGCAACCAGCTGGACGCGCTTGGTGCCACCAATACGAAGATCACCGTCACCAACGATCTCGACGAGTACGCACTGGCCTCTCTGCAGACCGCTCCGGTCGATTCCTATGGTGTGGGTACCATGCTCGTCACCGGCTCGGGCGCCCCGACCTGCGCGATGGTCTACAAGCTCACCGAACGCGAGAACTCCGCCGGCGAAATGCAGCCGGTCGCCAAGAAGTCGAAGGACAAGGCCACCGTTCCGGGCCGCAAGCTCGCCTTCCGCTCCTACGAATACTCGCTGGCCGACTGCGAACACGTCATCTCCGGCTCCGAAGACAAGCTCGCCGCATACCAGCCGGAAGACGGCTGGAAGGACCTGCTCGTCGACTACGTCACCAATGGCGAGAACCACAGCGAATACCAGGGCCACGACGCGATCGTCAACGCGCACAACTACCGCGCGCAGGCGCTCGCCGAACTGCCGATCGGCGCACAGAGCCTGATGAAGGGCGATCCGGTCATCCCGACCGAAGTCACCGTGCTGTGACGTCCGTCATGGCGTGAACCGCCCTGTACGGAGCAAACGACATAACAAAAACCGACGCCCGGTGATTCACCGGGCGTCGGTTTTTGCATAACATACGACGTTGCGCCGCACCCAGCCGCCATATTCAATCGCCACGTTCAGCCACCGCAACCGGCGGCATGAATCGGCAACATGGTCGAACGGCAATCAGAACGAGCTGTTCATCATCTCGTCATAGATGCGCTTGCAATCCGGGCACACCGGGTAATGCGTGGGGTCACGCTTCGGCACCCACACCTTGCCGCACAACGCCACAACCGGACGGCCCGTCATCTTCGATTCGGCGATACGGTCACGCGACACATAATGCGCGAAACGGTCGGCATCGCCATTGCCACCGTCATCAAGCTTCGTTTCCTCTTCAGGACGTTCCAGAACGGCGGTACCGGTACCCGCATCCGGGTTGGACAGCGGCGAAACCGGATCGTCGGATCCGAACAGGCCATCGAAAATCGCAAATACCATAATTAAGACTCCTCACACAAGCCGCGATCGCGGCCCCACTGCCTTCCATCATAGCCGAGCCGCATTGCGCCGCCACCCGTGCGCACGAACCGCGCCAACACGGGCATACGCCGATGTTGCGCACGTTCTCAACCAATCGCGGTACGCTTAAGGTTATGACAATTGCAGTTTGCCCCGGGTCGTACGACCCAGTGACCGCCGGCCACCTGGACGTCATCGAGCGTTGCGCGCGCTTTTTCGACGAAGTGCATGTGGTGGTGGCCGTGAACGCGGCGAAGACGCCGATGTTTTCCGAGGAAACCCGTGTTGAGATCATCCGCCAGGCGCTCGCCAAGCGCGGTTGCACCAATGTGAAGGTGGCGTCTACCACCGGCCTGATCACCGACTATTGCACGAAAATCGGTGCGACGGTCATCGTCAAAGGACTTCGGCAGAACGGCGATTACGAGGCTGAGCTGGGCATGGCATTGGTCAACCGCAAACTCGCCGGAGTGGAAACGCTGTTTCTGCCTGCGGCCCCGGACCTGGAGCACATCTCCAGCTCCATCGTCAAGGACGTGGCACGGCACGGAGGCGATGTGACGGGCATGGTGCCCGATTGCGTGATTCCACTGCTCGGCGAGGCGCTCAAGAACGAAAAGAGAGCATGATGAGTGAAGAGACCAACGATTTCAAGCCGCTTGCTGACGCCGATGACGCCACGTCGCAGCAGCCGGTCACGCCGGCGGCCGATTATCCGGCCACCGGCGCTGTTGCCGGTACCGCAGCGACCAACAACTCCGCAACCGGCAATGCCGCCGACCGTGCTACGGATGAGCCGGCAAAGCCCGCGAAATCGTCGAAACCGTCGATTTCCATGTCGGACCTGCCCGACCTTCGTGCCACGTTCGATCCCGATGCGCCACTCGACGACAGTTCGGATCGCAGCCGCGACGAATTCACCACCGTCTACGACATCATCGACAGCATCGAAGAGGAATTGGACGAGGCCAAGCCGATTCTGTTCGCGCCGAGCTCGGTGCGCGTGGACCGCGAATCGTTCACCGGCAAGCTCGACAAACTCAAGAAGATGCTGCCAGTGCAGCTGGAACGCGCCTCCGCGCTGATGCGCGAATCGGAACGCCGTCTGGAAAGCGCGCAAACGCAAGCCAACGTGATCATCGCATCCGCGCAGTCGCGTGCCGCCGACACCGTACGCGAAGCCAACGAGCAGGCGCAGTTCCTTGCCGGGCAGGAGAACGTGACGGAACTCGCCAGGCAGAAGGCGCGCGGCATTCTCGACCAGGCGCAAGCCAAGGCCGACAAGCTCACGCAGAACGCCGACAAATACTGCATCACCATGATGGAATCGTTGCAACAGCAGGTCGACAAGATCGGCACCGGCGTGCAGGCGGGCCTGAACGTGCTGTACGATCGCCAACGCGAAGCCGGCGCGCATCTGGACCATCTCGATGCGGACGATTATCCGGAAAACTGAGCAAGACGCGTAACACGCGTGGAACGCATAGCAAGAAAGAGCGAAAGACTGAACTATGGCACGTACTGAAGATTCCCCATGGGCCGTTTCCGTGGCGCAGGTGGCCTCGCGTCCGGGGCAAAGCAAGGAGATCGACGCCACTTTCCCCGCGCCGAGCGGCATCGGCGATGAGATCGTCGGCGTGGACGAAGGCGCGGATGTGAGCGTGGTCGGCTCGTTCGATTCGATCGTCGACGGTCTGATTCTGAACGCGCGTATCAGCGCTCCCGTGCATGCCGAATGCACGCGCTGCCTGAAGCCGATCCAGCGCGATTGGACGGTGAACGTCACCTCCTTCTTCCCGTATGAGGACAAGTCCGCCGCCGGCAAGGGCGGAAAGGCCGGCAAGAACGGCAAGGAAGAGGAAGTGGACATCATCGCCGGCGAGGACGAGGCGGAAGACACGTACCCGCTGCTCGACGGCGGCGCATGGGCCGACCTCGAGGCGCTGCTGCGCGACACGCTGGTCGAGGAACTGCCGCTGCAGCCGTTGTGCAAGCCGGATTGCAAGGGCCTGTGCTCGCAGTGCGGCATCGACCTCAACGAGAACCCCGACCATCAGCATGACATGACCGACATTCGTTTCGCCGCGCTGGAAGGGCTGAAAGCCAAGCTGGAAGGCAAGGAATAAGCCGTTCGGATGGGATGGTCCATCGTTTGTACGGAGCTCACGTTAAGATACTGAACGCTTAAGCTCAATCGTTCGAACGAAATAGAGGAAACACAATGGCACTGCCTAAGTACAAGACCTCGCGCGCGAATACCCATTCTCGCCGCGCAAACTGGAAGGCCAAGGCCGCCCAGACCGTTACCTGCCCGAACTGCGGCGCTCCGACGCTGCCGCACATGGCATGCCCGAGCTGCGGTTCCTTCCGCGGCCGCGTGTACCGCGAGGCTGTCCGCTCCATCCACACCAAGTGAGTGGTTGCCGGATAACGGTATAAAGCATCGAAACCCTGCCATCGACGGGTGGCAGGGTTTCTTTTATTATTATCAAGTGATACGGCGATTGCATTGCGTTTATTTCCGCGTGCGATCGGCGTACGACATACGTTGCTTGCGTAGCAAAACCGCCAGATCAGCTGGCGTCTTGCCATGTGCGCAACGGCCACAACCACAGACCGCGGCAGGCTCGGCCCGCCGCATGAACGGTAAGGAACATCCATGGCCAAAGAGACCAATCAGGACAACGCGCAGGACAACACCCAAACCGAAAACGGCAACAATACCAACGCCGGCCGCATCGGCACCTCCATCACCCCCGAAGGCGAGATGACCGCCAATGTGTTGCTCGAGGCGCTCGGCACCACAATCGAACCGGACCTGCTCGTCGAAGCGCTCACCCACCGCTCGTTCTCACACGAGCATGAGGGGGCCAAGAACTACGAACGCCTCGAATTCCTCGGTGATGCGGTGCTCGAACTGGTCTCCACGGAAACGCTGTACAAGGTGCATCCCGACATGAACGAAGGCCAGCTGGCCAAAATGCGCGCGAAAGCCGTTTCCGAGGAATCGCTGAGCAAAATCGCCCGCGAAAAGCTGCACGTCGGCCCGTACATTCTGCTCGGCCACGGCGAGGCGGAACAGGGTGGCGCGGACAAAAGTTCGATTCTGTGCGACATCGTCGAATCGCTGATCGGCGCGACGTTCATCCAGCACGGCATCGACGAGGCGCGCCGCGTGGTGCATCATCTCGTCGACGATACGCTGGCGGAGGTCGCCACCGAAGGTCCGGCGCTCGATTGGAAGACGTCGCTGACCGTCAAGGCGCATGAGATGGGTCTGCCCGACCCGCACTACCAGACGTCGGTCGCCGGACCGGAATACGCACTGGAGTTCACCGCGCGCGCGATTCTCGGCGATGGCGGCGAAGTCATCGGCGTCGGTACCGGCAGCAGCAAACGCAAGGCGCAGCTGGCGGCCGCGGAAATGGGCTGGAAGGCGCTTGACAGTCGCAAGGGCGAAATGGGCGGCAAGCAGAACGGGAAGACGCATAAGTCGCACCACAGGTCACATCGCAAGTCCAACGGTGGCACGCAGGATGCAGCGCAGGGCAAGTAACCGCGCAAACGGTAACGCAAGCGGCGGCACGGCCGGCGTCACGAAACAGCATTACAAGGCAGCGTCGCAATCGCAAAAAATATGGTCCATATCACAATGGCGCGTAACGCGCCAGAATATGGGCCTTTCCGGCGAACCAAGCTGTCAGCCGTTAGCATAGACTCATTATCAGAGAGGAATGCGGCTGCAATCCGCCACAAGCGGTTGCATAGCATTCCGTTTAAGGGGTAAAACGGCGCATGAACGACGCGGCCGCGGCCCCTTACGAGGAAATTTTCCACGAACGAGCATGAGAGGGAACATGGTGTTACCTACGCCTCTGCAGGCATTCAGCGGCATGCCAAAGGCATCCGCTACCACTGAAAAGCAGACCATTGTCGACGGCGAAAAGATGACCGGCGCCGAAGCGCTGGTTCGTTCGCTGGAGGATCTGGGCGTCAAGGACGTCTTCGGCGTTCCGGGCGGTGCGATTCTGCCCGTCTACGATTCCATCAAGGACGATACGAAGTTCCGCTTCGTGCTGATGCGTCACGAGCAGGCCGCCGGACATGCGGCAGAAGGCTACGCGCTGACCACCGGACAGGTGGGCGTGTGCATCGTCACTTCCGGTCCGGGCGCGACGAACATGATCACCCCGATCGCCGACGCGAACATGGATTCCATTCCTATGGTCGTCATCACCGGCCAGGTCGGCGTGAACGCCATCGGCACGGACGCTTTCCAGGAAGCCGATATCGTCGGCGCCACCTATCCGGTGGTCAAGCATTCGTACCTCGTCACCCGCGCGCAGGACATTCCGCGCGTGCTGGCCGAGGCGCATTACATCGCACGTTCCGGTCGTCCGGGACCGGTGGTGGTGGACGTCACCAAGACCGCGCAGACCGGCGAAATGTATTATTCCTGGCCGCAGCGCATGATTCTGCCGGGCTACAACCCGACCACCAAGGCGCACGGTCGCGTGCTGTCCGACGCGGCGAAGCTGTTCGAGCAGTCGTACCGTCCGGTGCTGTACGTCGGCGGCGGCGCGGTGCGTTCCGACGCGGGCGAGCTGGTCGAGGAGCTGGCGGAAGTGACCGGCGCTCCGATCGTCACCACCCTTCCGGCGCGCGGCATTGTGCCCGATTCCGATCCGAAGGTGCTTGGCATGCTCGGCATGCACGGCACAATCGCGGCGACCGGCGCCGTGCAGCGTTGCGATCTGCTGGTCGCGATCGGCGCACGTTTCGACGACCGCGTCACCGGCAAGCTCGACGCGTTCGCTCCGGGCGCACGCGTGATCCATATCGACATCGACCCTGCGGAAATCGGCAAGAACCGTCAGCCGGACGTGCCGATCGTCGGCGATGTGGCCACCGTGCTGAAGGACCTCATTCCGGAGATCAAGCGCGAGCAGGCGGTGCATGGCAAGCCCGACACCAGCCACTGGTGGGACGTCATCAACAAGTGGCGTGAGGAATACCCGATCACGTGGGATGAGCCGACCGACGGCAGCCTCGCTCCGCAGTGGGTCGTCAAGCAGCTGTCCGACATGGCCGACCCCAACACCGTGTGGGTGTCCGGCGTGGGCCAGCATCAGATGTGGGCCACCCAGATCATCGAATTCAACAAGCCCCACTCCTGGCTGTCCTCCGGCGGCCTGGGCACGATGGGCTTCGGCCTGCCGGCGGCCATCGGCGCACGCGTCGGATCCGCCCGCGAATTCGATGACAAGAAGCCGGTGTGGCTGATCGACGGCGACGGCTCCTTCCAGATGACTTCCGAAGAGCTGGCGGCCGCGTTCCTCGACCACGCGCCGGTGAAGATCGCCCTGCTCAACAACTCCGTGTACGGCATGGTCCGCCAGTGGCAGACCCTGTTCTACAATCACCACTACTCCGCCACGAACCTGCTGGACGGCGAGAACATGTCTGACATCGTGGACGTGCCGGACTTCGTGAAGCTCGCCGAAGCGTACGGCTGCGTGGGCATGCGCGCGTTCACCAAGGACGAGGCCATCGAATGCATCAAGAAGGCCAACGAGATCAACGACCGTCCGGTGCTGATCGACTTCCGCGTGTGGAAGGACGCCATGGTGTGGCCGATGGTCGCAGCCGGCGACTCCAACGACAACGTCACCTACATGCCCGGTGTCAAGCCTCTGCAGCGCGCCGGCGAGAACGAGTGAACGAGTAGAGCGTAAGGAAGGACATTTCGATCATGGCAAACTATCCTGCATCCCAGCCGGGTTCCAAGCGTCATACGCTGTCCGTGCTCGTCGAGAACCGTCCGGGCGTGCTGGCGCGTATCGCCGGCCTGTTCGCCCGCCGCGCGTTCAACATCAACTCGCTGTCCGTCTCCCCCACCGAACGTCCGGACATTTCCCGCGTCACCGTCACGGCCGACGTGGAGGAAGTGCCGCTCGAGCAGATCATCAAACAGCTCAACAAGCTGCTGCATGTGCTGAAGATCGTGGATCTCGATCCGGAAACCACCGTGGAGCGCGAGTTGGTGCTCATCAAGGTGGCCGCCGACGAGTCCAACCGCTCCGACGTGCTGGAGATCGTGCGTCTGTTCCGCGTGCGCGTGGTGGACGTGAATCCGGAGTCGCTGACCATCGAGGCCACCGGCGCAGAAGGCAAGATCGATGCGCTGCTCGGTCTGCTGGAGCATTACGGCATCATCGAGCTGGTCCGCTCCGGCGCGGTGGCCGTGACCCGCGGCCCGAAAGCCCTGAGCGAGAAGGTGCTCGGCTCCGAGATCACCGGTCGCTGAACGGGCTGAGCGGCATTGCCTACGACAAAGCGCCGCCCCACGATTCGTTTCGTGGGGCGGCGCTTTTTATTTCGATTCACCGCAACATCGTATGTTCCCATTGCGCCGCCTTGGGAATGCTACGAATGGAACGGGAACATATCACCAGCACAGCACTTGCCACAAGAACCGCGAGGAACAACAGCACCGCGCCATGGAATCCAAAAACCGGGAGCAAGGTGCCAGCCACAGCACTACAGAACATCGAAAGCACCTGGGCCGGAACCGTCAATGTAACAGTAATACGCCCCTGCATGCTCGTAGGCGACTTGGCGAAGATGAAACCGAGGAGCATCGCGTTGATCAACGGGAACGGCAGGCCAACCAACGAATTGGCAACCAGCATGACCCAATAGTTGTCGGTCAACGCCATCGGCAATGCGCACAGGCAGATGAACAGGTAGGCGAGGCACACGGTTGGTCCGACCGGAACCTTATCGCTGAGTTTGCCGGCCAGCAACGATCCCACAAGCATCGTCAACGATATGCCGCCACTGATGAATCCGATGAGGGTCGCATTGGTTCCGCACGACACCAGATGCAGCTGGATGGCATATTGGATGCCATTGACGCCGAAATTGACCAATGCCGCCACGATGAGCACGATCACCAGCGTTTTCCGATGCAGCGACCATGACCAGCCTTCCAGGAAATCGTGGCAGAAACCGCCCTTCGCTGCATCGCCATCCGGTTCCCCGATACGCCCGCCATCCGAACCATATTCGCGGACGCCGGTGGCGGCGACGCCGGCCACGGCGTACATACAAGCCGACGCCAGGAACGGCAGCCATGGAGCGACGCTGTACAGGAAACCTCCGATGGGCCCTCCTACCATGGTGATGGTCGCGTCGCGCCCCTCGTTGAGGCTCCGCGCCTTGGGATAATAGCGGATATCGATGATCGAGCGAAGCATCGCATCCGTAGCGCTCCCAAGAAATCCGTTGATGCCGGATGCGAGCACCGCGATCAACAGCAACACGGGGAACGACAATGCGCCGCACAGCAGCAGCACCGCGATTGCGCCCCAAGCCAGAACGCCGACGACGGCGTTCGCCACGATAAGCCGTTTGCGGTCATGCCTGTCGACGAAGGTACCTCCGAATACGCTCGCAACCTGTTGCGCGATCATCGACGACGTTCCGAGCCACCCGGCGGCGATGGTGGAGCCGGACACCGCATATCCGAGCAAACTGATCGCCAGTGCGCGCAGCGCCGCTCCGACCGCCGACGCCGTATCGGCGGTGAACCACGGGATATACCCTGCGGAATGCCAGAATGATTTCGTCGTTTCACTCATGCTTTGCTCCAATTAACCCACTTGTTCCGACTGTTCCGCCCACGCTTTCCGGTTTGCTCGTGGATTCATGCGTCAACCCCGCCGGCGTCTTATGAGACCCACCTGAAGGCCTGCAGAATCAGAGCCACGGGTTCGACGCCCAGCTCATCGTCGCCGTGCATGCCGGCCTTGATCTGCCAGCGGCGCACGACCTCATTGAGTTCCTCGATCATCGAGCTCGTCTCCTCGGCGGTCAGGTTCAGAACATGATCATCGCTGGTGCATGAATCAGCCCATTCCCGAGGCAATTCCGGCAGCCTGTCCAGAAAACGCTCGTAGGCCATCTCGTAGGAGAGCGCCGCGGAACGCCGGAACAGATCCATGGCCTTCGACTCGTCCGTACCGTTCTTTTCTTCGGGCCTTCCCAGACGAATGGCGCTTTGACAGGCCTTCCACCAGCTCTTTCTTCGATCTCCGTCAGGAGACTCCACCTTTTTCACTAGTCCCGCATGCGCAAGCTGCCCCAAGTGGTAGCTGATGGCTCCGGGAGCCTCGCCAAGCTGCTCGCTGATGCTTCCCACGGTCTGTTCGCCGTTCACCCGCAACGTTCCAAGGATCCTCATGCGAATAGGACTCGCCATGGCCCGAAGAGTATCGGCACTGGTCACGGTCACTGCGGCGTCTTCGGGCAGCTGCCCCTCGTTGGAGTTCGTATCGTTCATCGTAGAAGACTCCTTTCCATCGCCTCCCATTATATACAAATTATTTGTACAATATATTCGTGCTTTGATCTCAATCACGACATACGCTACCGGCAACGCTATGATTCCTTGCAGCAGTGGGAAAATGTCTATTCTGGAGCAAGAAGCAGACTAATGGGGGGGCATTATGCGCACGATTGTCAATGATCCGACTTTGGGGATTGTGGATAATGATCCACTGGTCGCAAGCGCAATTCAAAGCTTGTTGGTCGAGACATGCGCACCAATACGGATTCTGTGGACTGTCACCTCTGCAGAACAAGCACTTGAGGCCATGAGGGACTCTGCACAAAGGCCACAAGCCGTGCTTACCGATATCGCAATGCCTGGGATGAACGGCTCGGAATTAGCGCATCATATCAAGGAACAACATCCAGATATTGCCGTCATTGGTATCAGCGCCTTTTTGGATGACGAAAACGAAAAAAGATACGGAGCACAATGGTCCGATGCGTTTTATGCGATTATTCCAAAAGAAATTCCCACGATTCAACTGGTTCGAATCATCGGAAAAGCCACTGGAAATGACGAGGTTGCGTCGTGGGCGGGGAAGAGCATAAACTCCATGCGGCTTTCCGGCAAGGAATTACAGATCATTGCCGGCTATGCGAGAGGATTCACCACTTCCACTATTGCGCACCAACTGAATATCAGCGAAGCATCGGTAAAGACATATGCACGACGAGCTTTCGAGAAGCTCCATGCTCATAGTCGTGCCGAAGCTGTTGCGATGTGCGTAAGAAACGGTTGGATATAACGATGAGGCTGCCCCAACAAATAATGTCATTGGCAAAGGCCGTGCGCAAGCCCTACTTAGCGGGATCCATTATCTGCATCTGCTTTTTCCTGCTCGAGCTGACCGCTTGGCCAAATATGTCACCTTGGTCATGGCTATATTTGGCTCCGTACTGCATCGCCCTGCTGCTACTGGCCTGGTTCCCCGTACCGGCAAGCATGGCGATTCTTGTAACACACATAGCATGCGCGATAATCCCGGCAATATGCGATGGCCCTTCGACGTTATATGGCACATGGCTTGCATGCGGGATAATCGCATTTGAAATCAAACGATTTGAATTTGCCATCATGGGACCGCTGCTTTGCGCACTAGCACTTCCTTTGGGCTATTGGACAGGCGGCATCGACTACAATCCAAGCATCCCCGTGCTTGCATGCTCCTACATTGGAGCATTCTGCGTTGGTTTTGCCGTGAGATGGAAAGCGCAAACAGCACAACGAAAAATGGACTTGGCGATTGCACAAGAACAAGTTCGACGCCAGCAGAAAAGACTCAAAGAAATTCACATACTGCACGATTCCATCGCAGGAGCTATGACATATGCGATTCTGCTGTGCCGCAAAAAAGAGTCCTCAGAGAGCAGCGACACTTTGCCACAGATTGAACAGGTCCTCATGCAGGCATTACATGAGCTTCGCACTCAAATCATCAGCCCGATGACCGATGAGCTTAAAACAGACAAAGAGGAAGACGCGGACGAGCTCTTTCAACAACATATAGAAGCTCAATGCAAAAGACTGAGAATACTGGGTTTTACCGGGACACCAATAATCCGCGGGAATCTAAACGCAATGGACAAGTCACTACTACCATCGTTGCAAACGGTTTGTACCGAAATTCTCAATAACATTGCCAAACACGGGAAACCCGGGGCTTTTGCTTTTATCCTCTCTGTAGGACCAGATGCGGTCCGCATCTTCGCATCAAATCTATATAACGCCGCAATAAATAGTGCTCCAGAAAATCACTACGGGACAGCCCTCATACAAGATTTTGCGCAACAACATAATGGGACAATGACCATAAATTCAGAAAATGAAGAATGGTCATTGTCCCTAGCGATTCCGCTAACTCATCAAACACATTAAACCAGCCACCAGCATTTATTCACGGTGGCTTTCCTTTACTTCATATACGGAAACAACAAGATCCGTATTGCCGATATTGATAATGGACAATGAGGTGGCGCCAAGGAAATTCTTCGCCGGAAGAGAGACTGTTTCCACTCCATTAGACGTACAGGATTCCCTAGTGGTTAAAGTGTGCGGCTGTCCATCTTTGTAGAGGACAAGTGAGTAAGGAGCCTGCTCCTTCTGTTTGCACATGGAGACGACATAATACATATGGTTTTCGTCGACCTTTTTGGCAAATGGAATAGCACCATCGCCGTGCACGGATTTCGCGCCCAGCTTGTTCACCAGAACCAATTTGTCCGAGTTATTGAGATCATCGGCGGCAACACGGTCCAAAGCGTCCACAGTAAATGCTTTATACGCTTGCTCCGCAGCATCATCATTCTTGCTGCTGCTCCGAGCAGCGTCACCATCGGAGGTTTCGTGCACGGAATTCGCGCAACCGGCGCATGAGCACAGCAACAAAGCCGACAACAAACAACAGACGCTTCTTCGCATCACTTGATTCATGAGACACCCCCATTGGTTGTTCTTGCGGAGAACAGCTCCACCCCCGTAAGAACAAGAATATGACACTGATATCTCAAGCGCTACACCTTGCTGTCGCACGAATGGCTACACACCCGAAAACGCTGGAGGAGCTGCACCGCCGCCACAACATGCACACCCTGTCCGGCAATTGGCGTGGACGGTACGAATGCCATGTCGCCAATGCCGGGGACTGGCTGGTGATCTGGTCATCGAACGATTCGGTCGCGTTCTTCGAGCGTACTGGCAGCCACGACGAATTATTCCGGTAAACCGACGCTGAGCGAATCGCCAGCGTCGGTTTTGCACATTCCGTACCGCCAAACCGACGCCTACAAGCCTCTCACCATCAGTTTGCCCGACTGGGACTACTCGAGCTGTTCGGAGAGCTCCATCCATTCCATTTCGAGGGATTCAGACTCGTCCGTGACGGACTGCAACTGCTCGTTGAGCTTGCCCAGACCTTCGTAATCGCTTGGGTCATGCGCGGCCATCTGCGCTTCCAGATCGGCCTTCTGTTCCTCCAGCTTGGCCAGCTTGCGTTCGATCGCAGCGACGCGCTTGGACGCCTCGTGGAACGCCTTGCCGGTAAGCTTCGGCGCGGAAGCAGTCGAGTCGCCATCGGCAGACACGGATGAGGAGTCGCCGGCAGCACCCGTGGACGCAGCGGCATTACCGCCCTTGCTAGCCTTGCCGGCCTTCTCGTCCACAAACGGGTCCTTACCGTTCTTGATGGCCTCGGTCATGTCGAGATAATCCTGCACACCACCGGGCAGATGGCGGATCTTGCCGCCGATCAGCGCGAACTGCTGGTCGGTGACGCGTTCGAGCAGGTAGCGGTCGTGGGAGACGACGATCAGCGTGCCCGGCCAAGTGTCGAGCAGATCCTCCATCACGGCGAGCATGTCGGTGTCGAGGTCGTTGCCCGGCTCGTCCATGATGAGCACGTTCGGCTCGTCGAGCAGGATGAGCAGCAGCTGCATGCGGCGCTTCTGCCCGCCCGAGAGGTCCTTGATCGGCGTCATGAGCTGTGCGGATTCGAAGCCGAGACGCTCCATCATCTGCCCCGGCGTGGTCTCCTTGCCGTCCACGATGTAGCTCGGCTTGTAGCGGCTCAGCACTTCCTTGATCTTGTACTTGCCGAGCTTCTCCAGCTCGTCGAGACGCTGCGAAAGCACCGCGAACTTCACGGTCTTGCCGATGTTCACATGGCCGGCGGTCGGGGTGATCGTGCCGTCGAGGATCTTCAGCAGGGTCGATTTGCCGGCACCGTTCGCGCCGACGATGCCGAAGCGGTCGCCCGGGCCGATCAGCCACGTCACGTCGTCGAGGATCTTGCGGCCGGTCACGGTGACCTTCTGCGCCGCGGACGTGACTTCCGGCGTGGACTCGTCGGCGTCGTCACCCGACTCGTGCGACTCCTCCTCGGCCTGCCGGGCGGCCTGCGCCGCCTGTCGCGCCTCGGGCACGCCGGCGTCCACCAACCGCGGATCGGTCAGATCGTCGACGGCGACCTCCACGCTGCCGTGCGCCTGCGGCTCGGCATACATGGCCGGCACCACGTCCACGCGCGAGGCCGAAGCTTCCATTTCCGCCACATCCGGATCGATATCGGCCTCTCCCTGCGCATGTTCGAAGATCTGCGTCACATCGATGAGATCGACCACCTGTTTGCCGAGACGCGACGTGGCCATCTGCTTCAGCTCCAACGTGTTGCGCACCGGTGGCACGTCGGCGATGAGCTCGCGCGCCGCCTTGACATGGAACTTCTGCTTGGTGGAACGGGCGCGGGCGCCACGGGTGAGCCAGGCAAGCTCCTTGCGAGCCAGGTTGCGGCGCTTCGTCTCGCGCACGTCGGCCTGGCGGTCGCGCTCCACGCGCTGCAGCATATACGCGGAATATCCGCCTTCGAACGGGTCGATCACGCCGTCGTGGACCTCCCACATCGATTCGCATACCTCGTCGAGGAACCAACGGTCGTGGGTGACGAGCAGCAGCGCGCCCTGGCCGGACGGCCAACGGTTCTTCAAGTGCTCGGCGAGCCAGTGGATGGTCACCACGTCCAAATGGTTCGTGGGCTCGTCAAGCGCGAGAATGTCCCAGTCCTTGAGCAGCAGGCGGGCAAGGTCGGCGCGGCGACGCTGGCCGCCGGACAGGGAGCCGATCTTCGCGTCCAGACTGATGCCGCCCAGCAGAGCCTCCACAATCTCACGCGATTTGGTTTCCGCAGCCCATTCGTAATCTTCTCGCCCTTCCAACGCGGCTTCGCGCACGGTGGCGTTGTCGTCGAGCGGGTCACGCTGGTCGAGCATGCCGAACGTCAGTCCATTGCGCATGGTCACGCGACCGGAATCCGGTTCCTGCGTGCCTTTGAACAGGTGCAGCAGCGTGGATTTGCCGTCGCCGTTCTTGCCGACGACGCCGATGCGGTCGCCTTCGAAAACGCCCTGCGTCACATCGGTGAAAATATTCTTGGTCGCGAAAGCGAGCGAAACGTGTTCAAGTCCCAAATCATAAGTCGGCATAACTCACCAATGTAGCGCGTCGGCGGAACACCGCCTCCCGCACACGTATTTGGGGCTTGCTCACCAGCTGCATGATGCGAAACGTAGACAGGAGACCTTGGAATGTAGGCAACGAAAACGCCCTAGAAGATTCCGTAGGTGGTTTTCCGCTTCCGTAGGTGGTTGTCTTCGGATACCGCACGAAGAAAAGCCTTAAATTCAGCCTTTCCGAAACACTGGTCCATCACCCAACCACCTACGGAACTCAGGAACCACCTACGGAAGGCACTCAGCTGGCGATTCAGTGGGGCGTGTAGCGGGCAGAACGCTTATCAGCGCTCCAGCGTTGCGGCATAGGTGTTGCACCGGGCCGCGAATCCGGAGAAAACCTGATCGGCCATCGGCTGCAGCTGCGGATTGTATTCGGCGAAGGCGTCACGTAGCTGCGATTTCGAACCGCCGGCGGCCTTCAAATCCTTCACCATGCACGGCTCGTCCAGCCACTCGTCCAACAACGTGGGGGTGACCTCCAGGTGGAATTGCAGGCCAAGCGCCGAACCGAACCGGAACGCCTGGTTCTTCGTCTTCGCGCTTTTGGCCAACGGCTGTGCGCCTTCCGGCAGGGTCACCACGTCGTTGTGCCAGTGCAGCACGTCCAACGTCTTGTTCCACATGGAGAAGTAGTCGTGCTTGTCGATGCGTTTAATCGGCGCGAATCCGATTTCCGGCTCGCTGCCCTTCTTGAGTTTCGCGCCCAGCGCGGTGGCAATGATCTGATGTCCGAGGCACACGCCCAGCAACGGTTTGCCGACGCTGACGGCGGCGCGTACGAGTTTGGATTCCGCTTTGAGACCGGGATACTTGTCGATGTCGAGCGCGCCCATGGGGCCGCCCATAATCACGATGCCGGAGACGTCACTGAAATCGGGAAGATCGGGCTTTTTCTCTTTGGCGATGTTCATCACTTCATACGACATGCCCAAGTCGTCGAGACTATCCAAAATGCGCCCCGGTTTCTCCCACGGGACGTGTTGAAGAATCAGCACATGCGATTGCGTCATGCCACTATTTTTACATCATCTGCGTAAATGACGCTCGCGATTCGGCTCTGTGTCTGCATACGTTCGCAATACGATGCCGTGCATATGCCGGGAAAACCAAGCGTCATGTCCGATTCTGGCAATATTCTCGTGACTATGACAAACACGCAAGAACCGCAGAATACCAACACTTCCGGCGCTCTTGCGGTGGCGAAGGCCGCCGCGGGGCTGAAGCTGTACGACACCGCATCGCACGCCGTGTCGTCCTTCACGCCGATCAAACCAGGTCAGGTCGGTATCTACGCGTGTGGCGCCACCGTGCAAAGCTCACCGCATATCGGCCACATCCGCGCCGCCGTCGCGTTCGACGTGGTGCGCCGCTGGTTCGAGCGTCTGGGCTACAAGGTCACGTTCGTGCGCAATGTCACCGACATCGACGACAAGATCCTCGACAAGGCCGCCGCCGCGGGCCAGCAGTGGTGGGAGCGCGCGTATATCTACGAACGCGAGTTCACCGAGGCGTACAGCAAGCTTGGCGTGGAGCCGCCGACGTACGAGCCGCGCGCCACCGGCCACATGATCGACATGATCGACCTCATCAAGAAGATCATCGACAACGGCCACGCTTATGTGGTGCGTGACGCGGACGGCAACCCGACCGGCAACGTCTACTTCGACGTGGCGAGCTGGCCGCATTACGGCGAGCTGACGCACCAGAAGCAGACCGCGGTTTCCGACGCGGCTTCCGAAGTGACCGACGCGATGGGACCGTCCGTGGACAACGCGGGCAACGACAAGTACAATCCGGTCGACCCTGCCGACATGTCCCCCGACAAGCATGATCCGCGCGATTTCGCGCTGTGGAAGGCGCCGAAGGATTCCGATCCGCTCGACGCGCGCTGGAATACCCCGTTCGGCACGGGCCGTCCGGGCTGGCATATCGAATGCTCCGCGATGAGCCACCGCTATCTGAAGGACATGTTCGACATTCACGGCGGCGGTCTTGATCTGCGATTCCCGCACCACGAGAACGAGATGGCGCAGACGCGCGCCGCCGGTTACGATTCGGCCGCGCGCTGGATGCATTCCGCCTGGGTCACCGCGAAGGGCGAGAAGATGTCGAAGTCGCTCGGCAACGGCCTGTCCGTGCCGGCGGTGCTGGCCGAGCATTCCGCTTGGGTGGTGCGTTACGCCCTCGGTTCCGTGCAGTACCGTTCCATGCTGGAATGGTCCGACCAGACGCTTGCCGAGGCGCAGTCCGCGTACGACCGCGTGGCGAACTTCATCGAGCGCGCGGGCGCTGCCGTCGGCGAACAGCCGTCACGAGAAGAGATTATGGCGATTTCCGCCGACGCGCTTCCCGCCGATTTCGTTGCCGCGATGAACGACGACATCAACGTTTCGGGCGCTTCCGCCGCGATTTTCACGGCGATCCGTTCCGGCAACACGTTGCTGTCGAAGCTGGCCGACCGCGCCGATTCGGACGTGGCGAAGGCCGAGGTTCGCGAGGCGCTGGTGAACGTGCGTGCGATGCTCGACACGTTGGGCTTGGATCCGCTGGCGGAGCCGTGGGTTTCCGACGGTGCCGCAGGTGGTGCGGCTGGTGCCGGAGCCGATTCCGCCGAGCATGACGCGCTCGACAAGCTGGTTTCCGAACAGCTTGCGGAACGTGCCGAAGCGCGCAAGGCCAAGGATTTCGCACGTGCCGACGCGATCCGTGACGCGCTGGGCGCGGCCGGCATCGCCATCGAGGACGGTCCGCAAGGCTCCACTTGGTCGCTGAAGTAGGCAATCGCACCCATTTCATCCGCTATCCGCGTGAAACGCTAGACTGAGGAACATTATGGCAGCATTTAGTTCTTTGACAGACCGGCTCTCGAATGCGTTCAAGCATCTGAAGAGCAAGGGCAAGCTTTCCGAGGCTGATATCGACGGTACCATCCGCGAGATCCGCCGCGCGCTGCTCGACGCCGATGTGGCGCTCGACGTGGTGCGTTCCTTCACCAGCCGCATCCGCGAACGCGCGCTCGGCACCGAGGTTTCCGAAGCGCTCAACCCGGCGCAGCAAGTGGTGAAGATCGTCAACGAGGAACTCACCGCGGTGCTTGGCGCCGGTGTGGACCGCCCGTTGAACTTCGCAAAGAATCCGCCGACGATCATCATGCTCGCCGGCCTTCAGGGCGCCGGTAAGACGACGCTCGCCGGCAAGCTGGGCTACTGGCTGAAGGATTCCGGCCACACCCCGCTGCTCGTGGCGGCCGATCTGCAGCGTCCGAACGCGGTGACGCAGCTGCAGGTGGTCGGCGAACGCGCCGGCGTGCCGGTGTACGCGCCGGAGAAGGGCGTGCAGTCCGATGGCGGCGAAGCGGTCGTCTCCCCCGGCCAGACCACCGGCGACCCGGTGAAGGTGGCCCGTGACGCCGTGGAGCTCGCCAAGCAGAAGCTTTACGACACGGTGATCATCGATACCGCAGGCCGTCTCGGCGTGGATGAGGAGCTGATGAAGCAGGCTCGCGACATCCGCGATGCCGTGCAGCCGAACGAGATTCTGTTCGTCATCGACGCGATGATCGGCCAGGACGCCGTGCAGACGGCCAAGGCGTTCGACGAGGGCGTGGATTTCACCGGCGTGGTGCTGTCCAAGCTCGATGGCGACGCCCGTGGTGGCGCCGCGCTGTCCGTGGCATCCGTGACCGGCAAGCCGATCCTGTTCGCCTCCACCGGCGAAGGATTGAAGGATTTCGAGGTCTTCCATCCGGACCGCATGGCGTCCCGCATCCTCGACATGGGCGATATTCTCACCCTGATCGAGCAGGCGCAGAAGCAGTTCGACGAGGAAGAGGCCCGCAAGGCCGCCGTCAAGATCTCCGACGGTTCCTTCGGCCTTGACGATTTCCTCGACCAACTTCAGCAGGTGCGCAAACTCGGCCCGATGAAAAACCTGCTTGGCATGATTCCGGGCATGGCCGCGCATCGTAAGGAACTTGAGCAGTTCGACGAGAGGGAAATCGACCGCACCGAGGCCATCATCCGTTCGATGACTCCGGCCGAGCGTCGCGATCCCTCGATCATCGACGGTTCCCGCCGCGCCCGCATCGCCTACGGTTCCGGCGTGACGGTTTCGCAGGTCAACGCGCTGCTGCAGCGCTTCGACCAGGCCGCGAAGATGATGCGCCGCATGAGCAACAAGGTCGGCGCCGGCGTGCCCGGCTTCGGAGGCCCCGCGATGGGCGGCGGCAAAGGCAAGGGCAAAGGCAAGAAGAACAAGAAGAAGTCGGGCAAGTCCGGCAATCCGATGAAGCGTGAAGCCGAGGAGAAGGCATTGCGCGACAAGCTCGCCGGCAAGGCTTCCGACGGCGCTTCGTCAGGTGGCTCCGCGTTCGCCAAGAAGCCGCAGAATCCGGCGCTTCCTGCCGGATTGCAGGATATGCTGGGCGATTCCGGCGAGCTGCCGCCGAACTTAGGTGGCGGTCTGTCCGGTCTGCTGCACTAAGCGTCTGCTGCACTAAGCCGCGATATGTGCGATTGCCGGCGATTACGACAACCGGCAATCGCAATACGGCATATATAACGAAACTGCCGACGTTGGAACGTTTTCCAGCGTCGGCAGTTTCGTTATGCCAGCTTATTTTCGGTTTATTTCAACGTCAGCGTGGCAGCCAGAGCAAGATGATCGGTACCGTTGACCGTGAAGGAGCGCACGTCGGATGCGGTCAGACCGGCGGTGAACAAGATGTGGTCGAGGATGAGACGCGGCCACGGCAGCCACGATGGGAACGTGGCGCGGCGGCCCTTCGCCTCGGTCAACGCGGCGTCCTGGAAGCCGGCGTCAAGCAGCTTGCGGAAGCTCGGATGGTCGGTACCGGAGTTGAGGTCGCCCAATACGACGGTGATATCGCCCTGCTTCTGCGATGTGGCCAGCTCACCCAAGCCGATGATGCCGGCGGACCAGTCGCGGCAGCCGCGCATCGGCGATTTCGGATGGGCGGAAACGAAAGTGATGCCGCGCATCGCATCAATCGGGAAGCACACGCCAGGCACGTCGGCGGCGGGAATCACGGCGGTGATCGGCGACGTGTCGCTTGGCTCGATGCGAATCCAAATACCGTTGAAGCCGCCGTTGTCCGTATCTTTGTTCTCCCCTAACTGGCGGTACGGCAGCAAATCGGACAGGCCGGCCTCGTCCAAGGCCGCGACCAGATCGTCCGTCAATTCCTGCAGCGCGAGCACGGCGACGTCGTGTTCCTTGACGGCGCTGACGATTGCGGCCGCATTGGCACGACCGTACCGGCAGTTGAGCGTCATCACGCGGAAACGGCCGTGTTTCGCGGCTTCCGCGGCAGTCGACGTATGTGTTCCACGGGATGTTTCACGCTTTTTTGCGATGTTGTCGGCCACCATCTGCGCCGTGTTGATGGACGTGAGATTGTTGTTCCAATACGCGATTTTGCGTAGCAGCGAGGCGATGCACGCGATCGCCGCGACGACGGCGAGGGCGGTGTCATGCCGTACGGCACCGGCAATCGCAATCGCCAATGTTGGAATCCACAACAGCGGTGTCAGCGCAATCAGATACGGCAACGGCAAGTGGCCGTCCCAACCGGCCGGCATTTCGCTCAGAGCGATCCACAACACGCATACCAGCAGTACGATCCACAACGCAACACTCATGCAAATCCCCTTGAAATGGCCATAATCAGGCGCACGAAAACCGCCAATGAACATATCCAGCATAGCGAGTTCGTCCGATTCGGGTGATTCGGACGCCCGAGACCGCCACAACACCTCACCAATGTCCGATTCTGGAGAAACGGCCATTCAGAATGCGCAAAACGCAAGCCGAGCGTCCGAGTCAACAGAAACGGACGCTCGGGAACGCATACGGGAACGCGTCCATACCCCACGGTTATAATTGCTCAGTTATTCGCGCGCGCGAGGCCCTCTACCAATCGCGTGACGTGAGGAACACGTGGGTTTCGGATTCCGTGCCCCACACAGAACACGAAACACACACCCCTAGTTACAAGGAGAGCCATTTTGGCAACCAAGATTCGTCTGAAGCGCATGGGTAAGAAGTTCTACGCGTTCTACCGCGTGGTGATCATGGATTCCCGTACCAAGCGTGATGGCCGCGCCATCGAAGAGATCGGTACCTACAACCCGAACACCCAGCCTTCGACCATCAACATCAACTCTGAGCGCGCTCAGTACTGGCTCGGCGTTGGCGCTCAGCCGACCGAGCAGGTGCTGAACCTGCTGAAGATCACCGGTGACTGGCAGAAGTTCAAGGGTCTTGACGGTGCTGAAGGCACCCTGAAGACCGTTGAGGCTGGCCCGGATGCCGCCGCTCGCGTCGAGGCTGTCGAAGCCCAGGCCCAGAAGCTGAAGGCCGCCAAGTCCGAAGCTGACGCCAAGGCCAAGGCTGAGGCCGAAGCCGCCGCCACCGAGGAAGCTCCGGCTGAAGAGCCGGCTGCGGAAGCCGAGTGATCATGCTCGCCCAGGCTGTGGAACATCTGATCAAGAACATCGTCGATTTTCCCGATGATGTCTCGGTGAAGTCCCATGAGAATCCGCGCGGTGAACTCATTCGCGTGCGCGTGAACCCTGAGGATATCGGTCGCGTCATTGGACGCAGCGGACGCACGGCAAATGCGATTCGCACCGTGGTGCAGGCACTGTCCGACCACAAGGTGCGCGTCGACATCATGGACGTGCGCAGGTGAGATCCTAGCGTGGTGCGTGATATGCATTCCGACGACCCTCAACAGCTTGAGCTGCTGAGGGTCTGTCGTATCGGGCGTGCGCAGGGGCTCAAGGGCGAGGTCACCGTGCAGATCTTTACGGACGAACCGGAATACCGGTTCGCTCCCGGTGCTGTGTTGTATACGAAGGACGGCGAGGAAGAGTACGTGGTGGAAAGCTCCCGCACCTTCAAGAACCGTTGGATCATCAAATTCGAAGGCATCGACGACCGTGATGCGTCCGAAGCCGCCAATGGCGTGGTGCTATATGGCGAAGCGGACGATCCGGAGGAGATGCTTGAAGCAGACGAGTGGTACCCGAAGGACCTGATCAGTCTTGAGGCGCGCCTTGCCGAGGGCAATACGCTGGGGCTTGCGCCCGGCACTGTGGTAGGCAAGGTGGTGGATGTGATTGAAGTGGCCCAGTGGCTGCTCAAGATCCGTCTGGCCAATCCCGTCAAGGACGCCGATGGCGTGGTGGTCGAGAACAGCGCGCTCGTGCCGTTCGTGGACGAGCTCGTGCCGGACATCGACCTCGAGGGCGGATATCTGACCCTCGACCCGCCGGGCGGACTCATTCCGGGGCTCTGATCCGCTGCTTTTTCAACAAGGCGCTGGCGATTATGCCGGCGCCTTGTTCGTACGCGCCGCGCTTGGCAGGCGTACCGGTATTGTGGAACATTATGAAGATCGATATCGTGTCCGTATTCCCGGAATATTTCGAAGTGCTCAACCTGAGCCTGCTCGGCAAGGCGCAGGAGAAGGGCCTGGTCGAAGTCACCGCGCACAACCTGCGCGACTGGACGCACGACGTGCACCATTCCGTGGATGATACTCCCGTCGGCGGCGGCGCGGGCATGGTGATGAAGCCGGAAGTGTGGAGCGAATGTCTCGACGAGCTGCTGCATCTTGAGCCGACCACGGTTACTTGCGATTCCATGGTTACTTGCGATTCCACGGCAGACGCAGACGACACGGCTTCCGCGGACGCGGCCGAACCGGCGGAATCGGCGACAGAAATCGCCGCAAATGCCGATACCGTTCCGGCGACCGACCGTCCGGTGCTGATTTTCCCGAATCCGTCCGCCCCCCTGTTCACCCAGCAGGACGCGACGGAGCTGAGCCACGCCAACCATCTGCTGTTCGGCTGCGGCCGTTACGAAGGCTACGACGCGCGTATTCCGCAGTATTACCGTGCGCAGGGCGTCGACGTGCGTGAATATTCGATCGGCGATTATGTGCTGAACGGCGGCGAGGTGGCCGTGTCGGTCATGTTGGAGGCCATCACCCGTCTGCTGCCCGGTTTCATGGGCAATGCGGCCTCGATCGTGGAGGAATCGTATACGGGAGAGAACGCCCTGCTGGAGCACCGCCAGTATACGAAGCCGGCCGATTGGCGCGGTATCAAGGTTCCGGACGTCCTGTTGTCCGGCGACCACGCGAAGGTCGACCGTTTCCGCCGCGATGAGGCGCTGGCGAAGACCAACGAGCTGCGTCCGGATCTCATCGAGGCGTTGGATTGTTCCAAGCTTGACAAGGCCGATCGCAAAACGCTGATGGCGTTGGGCTGGGAGGTTTCCGGCGCGCACCCACGGCAGCGCTGATTACGCACGATTGTTCACGTCGACGGAGGGCATGCAGGTCCACCGTCGACGTTTTTAGTTGGAAAGCCCGGACGTCAGTCCGCGGATTCAACCGGCTCTGCCGGCTCGGCGGTTTCGGCAGGTTCGATGTAATACACGGCGGTTTCGCCGTAATCACGCCGGTCGGTGATATCCCAGCCTTCGGGCGCGGTCGGCTCGTCGGAACGAGTGGAGCGTTCCAGCACGATCACCGTGCCCTCGCCAGTCAGTTCGCCGGACTCACGGCCCGCCAAATCGGCCAGCAGCCGGTTGCACGCCTCGGTTTCGAACGCGTACGGCGGGTCGATGAAGATCACGCCGAATGGTGCAATCGCCGATGCGGCCGCCGCGTACTTTTCCGCACGCGCCTTGACCACGCGGGCGCTCATGCCCGGCTCCCAGGAACGGTTGTGCTTCAACGCCGTCAACGTCTTTGCGATCAGCGCGGCGGCCGGTGCGGCCGATTCCACCGCCACCAGTTCGCGCGCGCCACGGCTCAGCGCTTCGATGCCCAACGCGCCGGTTCCGGCGAACAGGTCGAGCACGCGTGCGTCATCCAGCACGCCCCACGAATCGAGGTGCGAGAATATCGCTTCCTTGGTACGGTCGGTGGTTGGCCTGGTGCCCGGTTTCGGCGTGGTCAACGCCATGCCTTTGAATCGTCCTGAAATTACGCGCATAACCATCGAGCCTAGTTGCTGGTCAGGAACGTCTCGTTGCCGCGCGTGAAGTCGAGCACCGCGCCGGCAAGCTGCACGTACCCTTGCAACGTGGGGTCTTCGGCCACCAGTTTCGCGGCTTCCGCTCTGGCTTCCTCGATGATCTTCACGTCTTTGACCACGCGCAGCAGTTTCAGTCCGGATTTGCCGCCGGATTGCGCGTCGCCCAGCACGTCGCCCGCGCCGCGGAATTCAAGGTCGGCCTGTGCGATTTCGGCGCCGTCCAACGTGCCGGCAATCACGTCAAGGCGTTTGGCCGCATCGCTGCCTTCCGGCGCACGTGAAATAAGGAACGCGCCCGATTCGGTGCCTCCACGGCCCACGCGTCCACGCAGCTGGTGCAACTGGGACAGGCCATACCGGTCGGCATCGAAAATCACCATGCAGCTGGCCTGCGCCACGTCCACGCCCACTTCGATGACGGTGGTGGCCACCAGAATCGGCGTCACGCCCGCTTCGAAATCGGCCATAATCTGCGATTTCGTTTCGTCATCGTCGCGGCCGGTCAGCGTGGCGATACGGATGCCAGCGAATTGCGGCAGCGATCGCAAGCGTTCCGCGATTTCCGCGACGGAATGCAACGGCGGCCGCTGTTCGCGCTGTTCGTCATCCTCGCCCAAATCGTATGTGGCGTCGAATGCGGAACCGACTTCCGCATCGCCTGAACCGCCCGCATCGTCGGCATCCTTCGCGTCGGCGTCGATGCGCGGGCAGACCACGTAGGCACGTTCCCCCGCGTCGATACGCTTGCGAATCAGACCGAACATTTCCGCCATCAGCGGGCCGTTCGCTTCGGGCACGACGAATGTGCGGATCGGCTTGCGGCCGCCGGGCAGTTCGGTGAGCCAGGAGATGTCGAGGTCGCCGAACCAGGTCATGGCCGCGGTGCGCGGAATCGGCGTGGCCGTCATGACCAGCAGATGCGGTGCCGTGGAGCCTTTGGCGTTCAGCGATTCGCGCTGTTCCACGCCGAAACGGTGCTGTTCGTCGATGACCGCCAGCGCGAGGTTGGGCGCTTGGAAGGTTTTGGAGAACGCGGCGTGCGTGGCCACCACGATGCATGGTTTGCCGGAGGCCGCTTGCGCGAGGACGCGTCGGCGGGCGGCGAGTTTCATGCCGCCGGTGAGCAGCAGCACGGGAATGTCCGGCAGGCTGTTCGATTGGCCGTCCAGCAGTTTCTCCACCTGGCCGCCATCCGATTGTCCACCGTTTTGCGGTTCCGGCGCGTTTCCCGACGTGACTTGTCCACTTTCATCCACAACCGCACGGTGCGTTGATTTTGTCTGCGATTCCCCTGATTTCGCGTTTTCGTCAGCCTCTTCGCCGGTACCACACATCCGATCCACCATGCCGCGGATGCTGCTGTAATGTTGTTCCGCCAACACTTGCGTCGGCGCGACGAGCACCGCTTGTTTGCCGGAGCCGACGGCCTGCATCATAGCCGCCACCGCGACCACGGTTTTGCCGGAGCCGACCTCGCCCTGCAGCAGGCGTTGCATGGGGTAATCACGTGCCATATCGTCGGAAATATCGGCGATCACCTGCTGTTGCCCGTCCGTCAGCGAGAACGGCAGCGACTCGACGAAATCGTCTTTCAGCCGCGTGTCGGCGCAGGCTGTGGCCGTGGCCTTACGCGACGAATCACGAGACTGCACCAGCGCGGTTTGGCAGATGAGCGCTTCCTCGTAGCGCAGTGTACGCAACGCCTTGTTGAAACCGTCGCGGTTTTGCGGATCGTGAATCGCCCTGAACGCTTCGGCTCGGTGCATCAGCCCATGTTCCATACGAAACGCTTCCGGCATGATGTCGGGAATGGCGGCGGCAAGCGCTTCCGTCCGTGCCTGCCGGTCGGCTTGCGGCGCGTCGAATTCCCCATGTTGCGCGTCGCTGGCATCGGCGCCATGCAATGCACGGGCTGCCTGTGCCGCAGCGTATTCGTCACCGCACAGCCGGTCCATGCATTTTTCGATCGACTCGTGGATGTGTTCGCTGGAGATGCGCGAGTTCGCGTGGTAGACGGGACGTGGGCGGCATACGTGGCGCATCGCCTCCGGTACGGAAGCCGCATCGTATTTGAGATTCGGCATGGTCGACGATTGCGGGACGACCGCCGGTTGTTCCGTGCCGAAGCCGTCATCCCATTCGGCGGCTTCCTCAGATGAGCGGCTGCGCAATTGCTCGCCGGCTGGATCGACCGTCAGTATGTCGGGATGGGTGAATTGCAGACGGTCGTTGTATACGCTTGGCTCGCCCGCGACCACCAGCAACGCGCCTTCGTGCAGTTTGCGCTGGATCCAATCGACGTACGACTTGCGATAGGAGAAGAACACGAGAGACGCCATGGAAGCGTCCATGTGCCGGCTGCGTGCGAAATCGCCGTCATCAACGTCGGCGATCAGCCGGAATCCGCGACGGGCCATCGGAAAGACGCGCACGCCACGCACGTGCGCGGCGAAGGCCATGTTCTCCCCTATTTTCGCTTCGCGCAGGGCGCGTGCCGGCACCGGCTCGGTGACGCGGAACGGATAGTAGGTCAGCGCGTCGCCCACGGACACCACGCCCAGCGATTTCAGCGCGCCGACTCTGCGGCGGTTCGTTTCGAACGAGGAAATCGGGGTTTGCCATGTGGTGCTCATAACACTCCATTGTGTCACGACCGGATGATTGTGCGGCGGGCTGAATTCCCCATTATTCGTGGCGGCGCCATTCGCCGCAACACGGCTTGTGGACGGTCAGATAAAGCAAAACCCCGGCGGCCATTCGGCTTACCGGGGTTTCAAGCTGTTATTTCGCGATTCACGCTTCAACGCGCTGGACCTTGCCAGCCTTGATGCACTTCACGCAAACGCGAACGCGAACGTTCTCGCCGTCGATGGTGGTGCGAACCGGCTGCAGGTTCGGGCGGAAGGTGCGCTTATTGCGAATATGTGAGTGCGAAACGGTGAAACCGGTCTGCGGTCCCTTGCCGCACACTGCGCAACGAGCTGCCATAATGGACTCCCTATAATTACTATTGACTTGCAAGTCTGCGCGTTCGACACCACACAACGAAGTGCATGGCAGAACACACAACTTCTCAACTATACAACCAGCCCCGGCCAATCGCAAACTTGTGGACGAAAATCGGCTTGCATTCCCCATATTCCGCCGTTTTTGCCATGTCTCGACAGCACGCGTATGCGGCCCGTACGGGCAGAACATGCTTGTTCATGCGCTGTTCATGTCGAATGGTCTGTTACCACCCGCCACGCCCGTACGATGAAGTAATGGAATAAGATGAGCCATAAGATTGACATTTAGCCGAAAAGAGTCAACATTGACCGACACAGCCGAGCCGCAGACCCAACCGTCCCAGCAGAACGCGCAGGCCCAGCAGCCGCAGCAATCCAGCCAGCAATCCAAGCATATGATGACGCCACGCGAGAAGAAGTGGATCGTCTACGACGTCGGCAATTCCGCGTTCGTGCTGCTGTCCACCGCCGTCGTGCCGATCTACGCGAATTCGCTGCTCAAGGCGGCCGGCGAGACGAACATCGTGTCGACGTGGGGCTACGCGCAGACCATCGCATCGCTCGTCATCGCCGTGCTTATGCCGCTGCTCGGCTCCATCGCCGACGTGCAGGGCATGAAGATCCGCTTCTTCACCGGCTTCTTCCTGACGGGCGTGGTCATGTGCTGCGCGATGGCGATGCCGCTTGGTTGGCTCGCGTTCCTCATCGTGTACGTGCTGTCCACCATCGGCCTTAATGGTTCGCTTACGTTCTACGACTCCATGCTGGTGGACACGACTTCGAACGAACGGATGGACCGCATTTCCTCACACGGCTACGCATGGGGCTATATCGGTTCGACCGTGCCGTTCATCGTCTGCATCGCGCTGATTTTCGGAGGCCCCGCGCTGTTCGGCTGGTCGACCACAGCCTGCACGCGCGCCTCGTTCGTCATCACCGCGCTGTGGTGGGTGGCGTTCACCATTCCGCTGCTCACCAGCTATAAGCAGGTGCATTACCGCGCCACCGCGGGGCAGGCAGGCGAGGCCATCCGCGGCACGTTCGCCGAGCTCGGCTCCACGTTCCGCGCCATCCGCAAGAACAAGCCGCTGTGGATGTTCATGATCGCGTTCTTCTTCTACATCGACGCCGTCAACACCGTCATTTCCATGAGCACGTCGTATGGCACGCAGCTGGGCATCGACTCCACGCAGCTGGTCGTGGCGCTGCTCGTCACGCAGTTCGTGGCGTTCCCCTGCTCCATCATCTACGGCAAGCTGGCAGGCCGGTTCGGCTCGAAAACCATGATCACCGCGGCCGTGGTGGCGTACATGTGCATCGTCTTCTTCGCCGCGTTCTTCCTGCGCGCCGCACTTGAATTCTGGATTCTGGCGATTCTGGTCGGCATGTTCCAAGGTGGCATCCAGGCGCTGTCCCGTTCGTATTACGGCAAGATCATTCCGAAGGACCATGCCAACGAGTACTACGGCTTCTACGATATTTTCGGCAAGACGGCGTCGATTATCGGCACGTTCCTCGTCGCTACCACGACGTCGCTGACTGGCAACGCGTCGATCGGCGTGTTGTCGATAGCCATTCTGCTGGCCGTCGCGCTCGTCTTCCTGCTTCTGCAGAAGGATCCGACCAAGGGTTCGACGGAAGCCGCAACCGTCGACTGACAGCTGCCGTCCGACAGCGTTCCGCTCGACAGCAATCGCTCGATAGCATTCCGCCTGACAATCGTCGTTCGGCGGAATGCGCTGTGCCGGCCTGCGGGAAACCGCGTAGGCCGGCACAACTTCGACAGTTACCATCTGGTATGTTATACTGGCATCGTTTGCACACCGTGGCGCAACGTAGCGCCGCTCCAGCAATGACGCAGAGAGAGGTAAACGATGTCATTGGCAAATGAACTAGTCGAAGCAGTGTCCGCATGGCCGGAAGTCGAGGCCATCACGTTGGGTGGGTCACGCGCCACCGGCGATAACGATGAAAAATCCGATTACGACGTCTACGTGTACGTCACCGCACCCGTGTCTGCCGAACGCCGCCGCAGGCTGCTGCGCAACTATTGCAGCCATATGGAAATCGACAACGATTTTTGGGAGACCGAAGACGACTGCACGCTGAACGACGGCACCAATATCGACGTGCTGTACCGCGATCTGGACCAGTTCGCAGCCAATGTCGCCGACGTGGTGGAACGGTTTCAGGCCAGCAACGGCTATACGACGTGCATGTGGCACAACATGCTCACCAGCAAGGTGCTGTTCGACCGCGACGGCCAGTACGCCGCGACCCGACAGCGGTTCGACGTGCCGTTCCCCGAGGAACTGCGCCGCAACATCATCAATCGCAACATGCGTCTACTTACCGGCAACCTGCCGTCGTACGACGCACAGATCCGCAAGGCCGCGAGCCGAGGCGACAAAATCGCGGTCAACCATCGCATGGCCGCGTTCATGGAATCGTATTTCGATGTGCTATTCGCGCTGAACCGCCGCACGCATCCCGGCGAGAAGCGTCTCGACAAGCTCGCCGAACGCGACTGCGCCATTCTGCCGAAGGATTTCCGCAAAAACATCGATACGCTGTTCGATTCGATGTACGCCGATCAGGCGGTGTTCAGCGAGACTTTGGGCGAAATCGTTGACGACCTGCGTCAGACGGTCGACGCGAACCTGTGATTTGACCGCGAATCCGGCGGTTCGACGCCGGTAGCGATTGGTTTTAGAAGAAGTTGAGCGCGCGGGCCACTTCGTCGACGATGTCGAACATGGCCTTGCGCGCACGTTCCGGATCGCCCTTCGCTATCGCGTCAGCGACCGCATCGTGCGCGTCGAGCGCGGCCGGCTTCGGCTTCATCGGGTATTTGCCGAGTTCCACACGGCCGCGCAGCACGGTGGCGATGGTGTCGGCAAGCGCGGCGAACAGTTCGTTGCCGCTTTCGCGCAGTATCAAAGTATGGAATTCCACGTCCAGATCGTGGAATTTGGTCAGGCCGGCAGCCCCCTCTTCGTTTGATTCGGCGATTTGGCGCATCTGCGCCGCGTAGACGGGGAATTTCGCCTTGACGTCGATGGAGGCGAGGCGTGCCGCCGAGGCCGCCGCAGCCGGTTCGACCGCCAATCGCAATTCGGTCAATGACGACAGCTGCCGCTCGCGCTGCGTGGAGTGGAGTCGCCATTCGATGACCTGATGGTTGAGCGCCTGCCAGTCGGAGAACGGCCGCGCCACCAATCCGACGCGTCGGCGCACCGTCACCGCACCCATGGATTCCAACGTTTTGGCGACTTCGCGCGCCACGGTACGGGAGATGCCGAAACGGTTCTGCACGTCTTCCAACGTCAAGCTTTCACCGGCCGGCCATTTGCCGTCCAGCATTTCGATGGCCAGCGTGCGGCACACTGCATCCTGCAGCAGTTCGCCGCCGTTTTCGTTTCCTGCCATCCACAATTCCTCTCGTTGTGCGTGCAAATCTTTTTTCAGGTTTTTGCGACACGCCGTATACGATTGCCGTTCGCGTGACGTCCGAATAATTACCCCCGCACGATTCGCGCGATTTGCCGCCGATTTGTACTACCTACAGCATAGCAAGTCGCATGATTATTTTTATTCGTAGTACTTTTAACTTGACTAGTACTACCTTTCATAGCTATATTGATGTCATCGCCGATGCGAAGTGGCACTGGCAATACAGCAGAGTTCAAGGAGGACAACATGAGCATTCACGTAGTGGTGATGGGTGTTGCAGGATGCGGCAAATCCACCGTGGCAGAAGCCATTCACGAACGTCTCGGATACGTGTACGCGGAGGGCGACGACTTCCATCCGCAGGCCAACATCGACAAGATGAGCGCAGGCATTCCGCTGACAGACGAGGACCGTTGGCCGTGGCTCAAGGTCATCAACACCTGGATGGTGGCTCGCGAGGCGCTGGACGAGAACACCGTGGTCTCCAGCTCCGCCCTGAAGCGCAGCTACCGTGAGGTGCTCGCCCAGAACGTTCCCACCTTCTTCGTGCATCTGACCGGCTCGCAGGAACTCATCCAGCAGCGTCTCAACGAGCGCAAGGGCCACTTCATGCCGCCGGCACTGCTGCCGAGCCAGTTCGCCATTCTTGAGCCGCTCCAGCCAGACGAGAACGGCGTGGAAGTCTCCATCGAAGGCAGCGTCGAGGAAATGGTCGAACGTGCCGTCGCCGCAGTGAACGAGTACGCGGCGAAGGTGGCCTCGCAATCGCAGCAAGCCGAGTGAACGGCGCAAGCCGCAACACAGCGCAAAATAATCGCACATAACTAAAAATCGAAAGAGAAATTCAACGAGTCAAGGAGGATTCATGAATCTCATCGCAGCGGCGATCATCGGCATCGCCGTCATCGTTCTTCTCATCGCGGCATGCAAGGTGCATCCGTTCCTGTCCCTGCTCGCCGGCTCATTCGTCATGGCCGTGTGCGCGGGCGTGCCGTTCGACAAGGCGTTCGATAGCTTCACTTCCGGCGTCGGCGGCACGATTTCCAACGTGGGCCTGCTTATCGCGTTCGGCTCGATCATCGGCACCATCCTGTTCAAGTCGGGCGGTGCGGACACCATCGTCGACACCATCATGGCCAAGACACCGTTGCAGCGTCTGCCGTGGGCCATGGCACTGATCGCGTTCATCGTGGGCATCCCGATGTTCTTCGAGGTCGGCGTGGTCATCCTCATCCCGGTGGTGCTGTTCGCCGCCCGTCGTTCCAAGTCCCCTGTGGTGCTGCTCGGCATCCCGGCCCTCGCCGGCCTGTCCACGCTGCACGCCTTCGTGCCGCCGCACCCCGGTCCGCTGACCGCCATCGGCGCGCTGAACGCGAACCTCGGCATCACCCTGGCCCTCGGCCTGATCGTGGCCATCCCGACCGTCATCATCTCCGGCCCGCTGTTCGGCAGGCTCGCCGCCAAGTGGGTTCCGATCGCAGCTCCGGAGAACGAGGCTGAGGCCGAAGCTCCGAAGTCCGCGGAAAACCGCCCGTCCTTCGGCACCGCCCTGTCCGTGATCCTGCTGCCGGTCGTGCTGATGCTCGCCGCGTCCATCGTGGATCTGACCGGTCAGAACACCACCGCCTGGGGCCGTGTGATCGCGTTCCTCGGCACCCCGCTCGTGGCACTGCTCATCACCACCGTCTTCGCCATGGTCGCCCTTGGCTACATGCAGAAGTTCTCCCGTGACGCCGTCAACGGCATGGTCGGACAGTCCTTCGGCTCCGTGGCCGGCATCATCCTGATCGTCGCCGCAGGCGGCGGCTTCAAGCAGACGCTGGTCGACTCCGGCATCGGCGACGTGATCGCCAACTCCATCACCGAATCCGCCATGAACCCGCTGATCGCAGGCTGGCTGGTGGCCGTGCTCATCCGTCTCGCCACCGGTTCGGCAACCGTGGCGACCGTCACCGCCTCCGGCATCATGGTGCCGCTCGCCGCCGGCATGAGCCCGACCCATCTGGCACTGCTGGTGCTGGCCATCGGCGCAGGCTCCGTGTTCTTCTCCCACCTCAACGACGCCGGCTTCTGGCTGGTCAAGGAATACTTCGGCATGAGCGTGGGCCAGACGCTGAAGACCTGGTCGCTGATGGAAACCATTCTGTCGGTGGTCGGTCTGGGCTGCGTGATGCTGCTCTCGCTGGTGCTTTGACGCACTGAACGCAGCAATCGCAACCACACTCACATAACCCAAAACATAACCAAAACTTGCCGCCCGCAAAGCTTGCCGCAACCTTCTTTTCTGCGTTGCGGAAGGCGCGGGAAGCCAACGGGCGGCATCAATCCTTATTCAAAATCGCAAAAACTTTTCAACCATTTTTAGAGAAAGAAGCACATCATGCAGTTGGGAATGATCGGCCTGGGACGTATGGGCGGCAACATGGCGAAGCGCATCGCGGCGGCAGGGCATGAGGTGGTCGGCTACGACCACTCCCCCGAGTCGGACCGCACCGTGGCAAGCCTGAAGGAACTGGTGGCCGCGCTGAAGGCCCCGCGTCTGGTGTGGGTCATGGTGCCGGCCGGTGAAGCGACCGACAGCACCATCAACGAGCTTGCCGAGCTTCTTCAGCCGGGCGATATGATCATCGACGGCGGCAACTCCCGTTACACCGACGACGCACGCCACGCGGCCGAACTGGAGCCGAAGGGCATCCATTTCATGGATTGCGGCGTCTCCGGCGGCGTGTGGGGCATCGACCGCGGCTACGCGCTTATGGTTGGCGGCAGCCAGGGGGACTTCGAGAGCGCGCGCCCGATTTTCGAGGCACTTAAGCCGGAAGGCGATTCCGGCTTGGTGCTGGCCGGCCCGGTGGGCGGCGGCCACTTCGCCAAGATGGTGCACAACGGCATCGAATACGGCATGATGCAGGCCTTCGGCGAAGGCTTCGCCACCATGGTGAAGTCCGATCTCGTTGAGGATCCGGCGGCCGTGATGAGCTCCTGGAGGGACGGTTCCGTGGTGCAGTCCTGGCTGCTCGACCTGCTGGCCATCGCCTTCAAGTCCGACCCGACGCTCAAGTCCATGCCGCCGGTCGCCAACGAGTCCGGCGAGGCGAAGTGGATGATCGAGGCGGCTCTCGAACTCGGCGTGCCGACCCCGGCCACCGCGGCCGCACTGTACGCACGTCAGACCTCGCGCGGCGGCGCCGACAACATCCTGCGCGTCGTGTCCACCATGCGCGCCCAGTTCGGCGGCCACGTCACCAAGATCGACGAGATCGCCACCCACTGACGGATTCACGCATTAACCGATTCAGATTCCTTCCTTCCCCATAACAGACTTCGCCCGGAGCTGGACCCCACCAGCTCCGGGCGAACCTGTATCAACGCACACGGTCCCGTCAGACAGTCGGCTTGCCGCCCCACAATCCTGCACTATCTCGCTTATAGATGGCGGGGTCCTACAGCAAAAAGGTTAGGGGGCAATATCCATACCCTCCAACCGGCTTTTCCCCGCATCATCCGCCATCCATAAGCGAGATGGCATCAGGCACGAGAGCGAATCCGCCATCTATAAGCGGAATATAGGCGAAATACGCGAGCGGCTCAGCGGCCGTACACCTCGTGCACGAATTTCTCAAGCGCCGCGATGGAACGCTCCACCTTCTCCGTGTCGATGCAGTAGGCCATGCGGAAGTAGCCGGGCACGCCGAAGCTGTCGGACGGCACGAGAATCAGGTCGTAATCCTTGGCCTTCATGCAGAACGCGTTCGCATCCTCCTCAAGCGCCTTCGGGAAGATGTAGAACGTGCCGCCGGGGCGCACCACGTCGAAGCCCAGACGGGTCAGCGCGTCATACAGCAGGTTCATGTTGGTTTCGTAGACGGACAGGTCGCTTGTCTCGTCAACCACCTTGGCCACGGCCAGCTGCGCGGTGGAGGACGGGCAGTTGTGGCCGGTGCCACGGCTGATCTGGCCGCACATCGGCACGATGAGCTTGGCGTCGGTGGCACGCGGATTCACCGCCACATAGCCGATGCGCTCGCCCGGCAGTGACAGCGACTTGGAGTACGAGTAGCACGAAAGCGTGTTGTCGTAGAATTTGCTCGGATACGGCTGCTCGCCGCCGTCGAACACGATCTCGCGGTACGGCTCGTCGGCGATCAGGAAGATGTCGTGGCCGTATTCAGTCTGCTTGGCGTTGAGCACCTCGGCCAGGCGGGTCAGCGTTTCAGCGGAATAGACCGCGCCGGACGGATTGTTCGGGGTGTTGATGAGCACGGCCGCGGTTCCGGGGTTGAGCGCCTTCTCGAACGCGTCGAAGTTGATCTGGAAGTTCTCGGTGTCGGCCGGAACGACGGTCAGGTGCGCGCCGGTGCCGTTCACATACGGCTGGTATTCCGGGAAGTACGGGGCGAAGGTGATCACTTCGTCGCCCGGCTTGGTCACCACGCGCAGCGCATGCGTCAACGCGCCGGCCGCACCCGTGGTCGGGAAGATGTAGTCGGCGGTGTAGTCCATGTCGAAGCGGCGGTTGAGGCTTTCGGCGATCGCCTTGCGCACCGACGAAATGCCCAAGGACGGAGAATAGCCGTGCAACGCCACCGGTTCGGCCGTTTTATACATGTCGATCACGGCGTCGGTATAGTCCTGCGGGCACGGCACGCTCGGGTTGCCCAGCGAATAGTCGAACACGTTCTCGTAGCCAATTTCGGCGCCACGCGCGGTCGCGTATTCGCTCAGCTCGCGGATTACGGATTTTCCGCCGAGCATGGCCTTGTAGGCTTCGTTGATCATGGAACAACCTCCCTGTCGTGCTGTTGCATACGTCTGACGCACCCTGAAAGAGCGCCGCTACAGACGTTTCTACCACCGAAAAGTCACGACATGCGGCGCATCGTTCACTGTTCGGCTTTCTGTTCGGCTTCGCTCTGCACGCCCTGCCCCGCCACGAAACCGCTGCTGAAGATGCGCTTCCAATAACCCAGCATGTCGGTTTTGGACATGGACATGAATATGCCCGTGGCCAGCACCGCCACATCCTCGTTGAACACGGCGTCCATCGGCAGCTGCTCATGGAGCTTCGGCCAGCGGCGCAGCACCGCCAACATGCCTCCGACGGTGAAGTCGAGCATCAGGTCAGTTTTGAGGTCAAGATGGTCGGCGTCAAGCCCCAGCACGGAGATCAACGTGAGCCTGCCGAAGTCCTGCAGGGATTCAACGAGTTCCGGCGAGCTGTGCGGCCCGGCAAGCAGCGCGAGCCGGTCAAGACGCTGACGCTGCTCGGGCTCGCGTAGCAGCGCGGTGACATGCTTGCGCCATTCGTTGTCGGGATTGAAATTCGCGTTGGGCGCGCTGGGAAGCGGCGTGTTTTCCACGGCGTGCAGAATGGCGGAATCGGCAAGTTCCGGCAGTCCCGTGAAATGATAGTAGAAGGAATTGCGATTCACGTCCGCCGTGCGCACGATGTCGGTGACGGTGATTTTGCGATACTCGCGTTCGGAAAGCAGTTCCCAGAATGCGTTTTCGAGCCGTTCTTTGGCTGGCAGAATCTCCGAATCTCGGCGTGGACGTGGCATGGCTCCCCCTATTTTGTACCTTCGATTTAAAAGCGCAACGCGAATTACTATACAAGTTGTCTAGAACAAACTGCACAGCATGTCGCATTAATAGCGATTGCCATCCACCGCAACGCCTCACCTCACACCACTGCGTCACGACCTCCGCGCTACGTCTACTTGCGCCGCACTTTCGGATTGCGGGCAAGAGCGGCCTGCAACATAATCGCCAGCGCCTGGTTGAGATTGCGTCGATCCTCACCGCTCAACCCAACGTACGTGCCAAGCATTTCGGGAATGACTTTCGGCCCGGCCGCCATCATGGCGGAAATACTGCCCGCACCGGACGCTTCGAGCACGGCAAACAACGCGTCCACCGCACGCTCGCGCTGCTCCTTGGACAGGTTGGCAAGCCACTTGTTCAGCGCTTTGTTGAAGGTCACCGAACTGCTGGCCACATCCTCGACTTTGTCGAATTCACCGCCGTGCATCTGCCAGGAGAACACGAAATGCTGCATTATTCCTTCCACGTCGGATTTCACCACGATGCAGCGTTCGGGAGTTTCCAGCACCATGCCCACTACCGATGAGTCCGGCACGATTTTGACGATTCGATCGCTCACGCTCGCATATTCGAAGCTATTCACCACCGCCTCAGGGAAGCCCGGCCCATCCAACGAATAGATGCGTTCGATGCGGTCCTTCACCCCGTCCTCAGCGTTCATCGCCGCATAAACGGCCAGATTGCCGCCTTTGGAATGGCCGGTGAGCACGATCGGAACATCCTTCCACAACTCGGCCACCCTGGCGAGATAGTCGGCGGCGGTCACCTGCGCCGGCACCGGGTATTGGAAGGCCATGTTGAAGTCCTCCTTCCAACCCACGAGCGAATCGTCGGTACCGCGGAACGCCACAACCAGCATGCCGGACGGCAGGCGATAGGTCACGGCGGCGAACTGCGTCTGCTCATCGCCGTCGAACTGCTCGAGAAACGCCCCCATTTCAATGTCGGAAAAACGCGGATTCGCGGCGATGGCATGGTAGAAATCGTGCGTCACCTGCGGATCAACCAAGCCCACGTTCTCGACATTATGGTCGGGCACCGCGCTTCCATGGTGCAGCTCGTCGTCGGCGCGCGCGATCGTCACACCGTCGAATGGAGGTTTCCGCAGCATCCGCACGGAGCGTATGGGATGGCGCGGGTCGAATTGCTTCACACGGTCATGCAACGTGCCGTATCGCGATTCGATGTCGTCAAGCCGCGGCACGCATTCCGGCACGTCGTCGTACGAAAGCTGCGCGAGCACGAGCGCGTCGGCCTCACGGAAGGGAAGCTCGCCGAAATCGCGCGTCTCCGTACGCGCGTAATCGATGATGTTGCCCATTGCACACCCCTTTCGCAGCCGTCGACATTCCGCATTCCATTATGCTTCCACAATTATGCGTCCGCACCGCACCATCCTACGTCAGCGAACGGGGATGCATCCGGATCATCGGCGCCCCAATGCCCTCCATTGCCCTTCTTATGTGTCATTTGTGCGGCACTCGTGTGTCACTTGCGCGGCACTTATGTGTCACAATTCCATTTTTCACGCCTTTTCGAGGATCGTGACACATGAATCGGCCGAAATGCGGCTCGGCAACCATCCCGACCAGCCGCTGCATCCGCCCATAGCCCCGCCTCGGCACGCGCTTCAGCCCGCCTCGGCACTCAACCCGCTTCAGCCCTCGCGCACCGCCTTCGCCGCGCTGACCGGAATCGCCTTGATCACCGCCCTGATGAGTCCGCGCGTCTCCCGATCGGTATTGCGCGCCGCCTCCACAATCTTCGGCAGCGAATCCGTCCAATGCTCCACCAAATCGGCGATATTGCCGTATCCCGCCGCCGCGAAGATCCCGTAGATCTGGTCAATGGCGCGCTCGCGCTGCTCCTGGCTTACGGTGTCAAGCCACCCGTCGAGGGTTCGTTTGATGAGCTGCGCGCCGGCCGTCAGCTCGTCCACCTGTTCGAAATCGCCATTTTCCGCCACTTGCCAGCTGTTTCCCATATGCTGCATGATGCCGATGGCATCCGCTTTGACGATGCGCACTGGCGCATTCGATTGCAGCAGCATGCCCACGACGGACGATTCGGGCACGGTTTTGCGGATACGCGATTCGATTGCACGGTACGCCTGACCGCGCACCGTCGATTTCGGAAGGCCCGGCCCGTCATGGGAAAAGATGCGGGAGATCCGTCTGTTGCGACCCCGCACTGGCCCACCCAATGAGGGCAGCAATCCGAGCCGCCGCGCGCGCTCGCCAGCCACTTCGATGTCATCGTGCGCGATACGCATGGCCGCATACACGGCCATATTGCCGCCTTTCGAATGCCCGCCGAGCATGACCGCGGGCGAATCGCCCGACGAAAGGAAACCTTCCGACCTGTCCAGAATCGAGTTCACATACCGATACGCGGATTCCTGTGACGGTACCGGACAGCGCACTGCCATATTGAAATCCTCCTTCCATCCGACAAGCGTGCCATCGGTGCCACGGAAGGCTACATACAGCGAATCGACGGGTCCGCAACCCACGTCGAACGTCATCGCGGCGAACTGCTGCTGTTCGCGCTCGCTCAGACGCTCCGCGTACTCGCCGACACGCAACGCGCGGAAACGCGGCGATTCGCAGACGGCACGCAGCAACGCGAGCCGATACTCGTTCATATCGGAGGAATTCGAAACGAACATGTCGTCATAGCTTTCCGCACGCAGCAGCTCTCGAATCGGCACCGTCGCCACCGACCTCGCCTCGCCGAACGCCGGAACCAAGCCGGAAAGCCGCATATATGAGAGCTCAGCCAGCACCAGCGAATCAACATCGCCGAACGGCAGCTCCGCGAATCCATGAAACTCGCGCCGCACATAATCCACGACATTGCCCATGTCGCACCCCTTTTCGCTGGCCAACGCATCCTACGGAATCCATTATGCTCCGCTGCGGCCAGCCGGCGGATCAGGAATCATCCAGTCAATCGCAAGCGTTGTGCAACGTCCCCTGTGTAGACTAGGCAGCCATGGATCCAGTTGAAATTCTCATGCACTGGCTTGCCAAAAACTACAGCAAGCTCATCCTGCTCGCCGTCGTGCTCATCGTCGCCGCGCTTATCGACAAGGCGCTCACCAAGGTGGTGCGCCGCATGCTCGACAAATCGCAGGTGCCGAACGCATCCATCTTCGTCAACATCCTGCGCGTGGTGGTGTGGGTGTTCGCCATCGGCACGCTGCTGCAACCGGTGTTCGGCATCAATCCGACCACCCTGTTCACGGCGCTTGGCATCGGCGGTCTTGCGGTTTCGCTGGGTTTGAAGGATACGATCGCCAATGTGATCGGCGGCTTCGGGCTTATGCTTGGCCGCGTCATCCAGCCGGGCGATTACGTCAAGGTGGCCGGCATCACCGGCACCGTCAAGGACATCAATTGGCGTCAGACCATCGTGCGCGAGCGCAACGGCAACGAGATGGTCATTCCGAATTCCATTCTGAACACCGCCTCGCTGGAGAAGCTTGACCCGTCGAACGAGTGCCTGGTGTCGGTGCCGTTCACCGCGAAGGCGGGCGTGGATGTGGAGCGTATGAAGGCCGACATCGTCAGCACCGTGGAACATGCGACCGTGGGGCTTGCCAACCCGCAATACAAGCCGGTGGTGAAGCTCAACGGCTTCACCCCGTACGGCATCGACGGCACGATCTACGCGTTCGCGAAAAACGACCTGCTGCTGTCCACGATGGCGGATGCGGTGGCGCAGTCGATCGCGCATGCCGATTATCTTGAGCACCGCGCGGTCGGCAGCGGCGAATAGCGGCAGCGGCGTGCGCAACGCAACGCACGCAACACAAGCTATGCAGGCAACAGAAAGGCCGACCGGGAACGTATCCCCGGCCGGCCTTCATAATCCGCGCGACTGCGGCTATAGGAACAGACTGATCGCCGTCAGCAGCACCGTGAGCACGATGAACGTGATCATGCCGACGTTGCCGTACACGGTTCTGGCGCCGGTCCCACGCGGCAGCTCCTCCGGCGCGATGTAGAATTCGGCTTTCCTGAAGTTACGGATCAGCAGCACGAATCCGGCGAGAATCACGGCACCGTACAGCAGGAAATAGACGAGCATGATCGCCAGCCCGGTGGCGTTCTGCGACGCCCACTGTTCCATCGCCGCCACATTGCCGTTTTCCGCGGCCTGAGACACCTTGTCCAGCTGGTCCAGGTCGACGCGCGTCAGAATCCACGGCGCGAGCACGCCGCCGTTGAAGTTGATGATCATGTGCATGGCCGTCGAATAGCGCAGTTTGCTGGTGCGCATGTAGATGTAGCCGAACATGACTCCCAGCAGGAACGCATAGAAGAACTGGAACAGGTTCATGTGGAACAGTCCGAACGCAAGGCCGGACAGCAGAATCGCCGTTTTCTCTCCGTATTTGCGAGTGTGGTCGATGAGCTGCTTGCGGAACATCCATTCTTCGAAAATCGGGCCAAGAATCACCAAGAACACGACATTCCAGATGTTCGTCTGCATGGCAAGATCGGCTACGCGGTTCGTGGCTTCACCGTCGGAAAGCGCCAGCGACAGCATACTGCCGACCATGCTGCCGACCCACATCATCGGCAGGCACATGAGCAGCAGCTTGAAGAACATGCCCGGTTTCATGTTGAATTTGCGGGTTTCGATGACGGTCGATTTGCCCATGAGCACCACCGCGACCGGCATGGCGATCAGATACAGCGGCACGTCGGAAATGAGGAACGTCATCCAATTCGGCATATCGCCGCCGGCGCCTACACCGCCCGCGACCGCGCGCACCACGCCTTTGAGCAGGAAGACGCCCGCGTACCAGATGATCACCATCAGGCACAGGCTTGCGCCGATGCGCGAAAAGTCGCGTTTCGCCCGCTGAAGCCATTCGAAGAACGGATTGCGATTCGGCTGCTGGAGCTGCTGCGGGAATTGCGATTGCGGATATTGCGGTGCCGGTCCCTGCGGATACTGGGGGTACTGCGGCTGTTGCGGTTGTTGCGGAAACGTCATGGTCACCTTACGAACTTACGGCAAGCAAATAAAAAAGCTGATATCCAGCACTGTACTACCAGTTCTCTGAATATCAGCTTGGAATCTCAGCCCTGCGAATGGCTCGGCTCACGCGATGGGCGACCGTACGCAATAATCACGCACGGCGATCGCACGCAATGACGGTACGCAACGATCGCGCGCAGCAACCAATCGTCAGACGGCGAGCGCCGGAATCGGCCGAGGCGCGACCACGACCTGCGCTCCGATCGCAAGTCCTGCGGGCAGCTCGTTGGCCGGCAGCTGCACGGTGACGCGAATCGTGCCACCCATGCCTGCGCAGGCTACGCGCACGTCCACGCGGGCCAGCGCGCCGAGGAAATGCACCATCTCCACGCGGCCAAGTTCGCCGGCTCCGTGGACGGCATCGGCATCGTCGGTCAGTTCGATCGTCATGTTCTCGGGGCGTACCAGCACCGTGGAGGCGTCGGTGGCGGAACCGTCCAGCAGCGGGACGCGCTGGCCGAACACCACGGCCTCCTCACCGTTGGCGATTCCCGGCAGACGGTTGGTCAGGCCGATGAAGGTGGCCACGTATTCCGTGCCGGGGCGGCGGTACAGCGTCTGCGGGTCGGCGATCTGCTCGATGCGGCCGTGGTTCATCACGCCGATGCGGTCGGCCACGGCAAGGGCTTCTTCCTGGTCGTGGGTCACGAACACGGTGGTGGTGCCGGCTTCGAGTTGGATGCGGCGGATTTCGTCGCGCAGCTGCACGCGCACTTTGGCGTCCAATGCGGACAGCGGCTCGTCGAGCAGCAGCACGCGCGGGTTCACGGCCAGCGCACGGGCCAGGGCCACGCGCTGCTGCTGGCCGCCGGACATCTGCTGCGTGTACTTTTTCGCCTGGTCGGCAAGTCCGACCAGTTCCAGCTTCTCCATGGCCTGGCGGCGGCGTTCCGCACGGTCCACGCCTCGGATTTCAAGGCCGAATTCCACGTTCTGCAACGCGGTCATGTGCGGGAACAGCGAGTAGGCCTGGAACACCATGGCCATGTCACGCTTGTTGACGGGCACGCCGGTCACGTCCTGGCCGCCGACGAGGATGCGTCCGGCCTGAATGTCTTCCAGCCCGGCCAGGGAGCGCAGCGCGGTGGATTTGCCGCAGCCGGAGCCGCCCAGCAGCACCACCATTTCGCCCGGATTGATTTCCAGGTTGAAATCGTCCAACGCCTTGACGGTCGAACCGGGGTAGATCTTGTCTACACCAAGCATCTGCACACCGCCGCCGCGCGCTTCGGAATCCTTGAGCACGGCCTTCGCCGCTTCGGTCACCACGTTGGGTTCGGTATCGGAGAACGCTTCCGAGGTATGGGCAACCACCGCCTTCTGTTCGGCGAGAGTCATGAGTTGTCACCTTCCTTGTTCCGACGCATCGCGCCGGAAATCAGATCGAGAGCCACCAGCAGAATCACGCCGAATAGCAGTGCCAGCAGCGACATTGCGGTGGAGATTTGCGAATTGGATTGGCCGAGCTGGTACAGCGCGACCTGTAGGTTCATACGGCCGAGCAGTGAGGCGACGGTGTATTCGCCCAGCACCACGGCTATGGAGATGAACGATGCGGACAGGATCGACTGCCACAGGTTCGGAATGAGTACGCGGAAGAATACGCGCGGCCATGAAGCGCCGAGGGACCGTGAGGCCTCGCATAACGTCTTCACGTCGATGGAATTGAGTCCCACCGCAAGCGCGCGGAAGGCAAACGGCATGACCAGCACCACGTAGGCGAAGCACAGCCAGATCGGGTTGGTGCTCAGCACGTCGGCGGACAGCCAGCGGTAGATCGGTCCCAGGCCAACCACCAGCACGATGGCCGGAATGGTCAGCGGCAGCGTGGCCACCCATTCGATGGCGCGTTCCAGTCTGCGCGAGCGGATGTGCACGATCACCATGGTGGGCACGAGCAGCACGAGCATGATCAGCACGGTCACCACGCACAGCGCGAGCGAAGCGCCGAGGCCGCTCCACAGGGTGCTCAGGTCGGCGCCGAGCGCGCTGCCGTCGCCGGTGAAGATGGCGATCCACGGGTCGAAGCTCCATTTTCCGGACAACGGGTGTCGGATGGTGAACAGGAACATGGACACCAGCGGCACGAACAGGAACAGCAGCGTCACCGTGAGAATGATGGTTTTGACGATGCGTTGCTTGCCGAGTCTGGCCGCACGCAGCTGCGGCGGCATGGTTTGCGATTCCTGCATGTTCTGCTTTTCCTCCGATTGCGCGCTTACGGTTTGCGTATTTGCGTTCACTGCCATCGTCCGGCCCTCTTTTCCACGGCGTGGCTGATCATCATGACCACCGCCACGACGACGATCATGGCGAAGGCGAGCACCTGCGCGAAGCCTTGCTGGTTCGGGTCCATTTCGTTGCGCATCGCGCCTTGGATCATCAGCGGCACGAGGATCGAACGCTGGGAGAACAGCGCGGCGGCCGTGGCGTATGCGGAGAACGCGGACGCGAACAGCAGCAGGAACGCGGAGATGAATCGCGGCGCCAGAATCGGGCCGGCCACGCGCGTCCAGTATTGGAAGGTGTTGCCGCCGAGGCTTTCCGTGGCTTCGCGCCACTGCGGGCGGATGGAATCGACCGCGGGCAGGAAGATGATGATCATCAGCGGAATCTGGAAGTAGCAGTAGATGGTGATCAGGCCCGGCAGCGAGCTGAGCCAGTTCGGATTCACCACGTAGCCGGTCAGCTGTTTGATGAGCATGGTGCCCACGCCGTTGATGCCGATGGTGGCGATGAACGCGAACGCCAGCATCACGCCGCCGAATTGGGCGAGTACCGACGAGATGGCCGAAATCATGCGGCGCAGCAGGCCGTTCGGCTTGGAGCCGATGACGAGGGCGTAGCTGGCGAGCGCGCCCACGATGGCGCCGATGACCGCGGATGCGACCGATACGAGTATCGATGTGCCGAATGCGGCGATGGTGTTCGCTTCGAAAAGTTTGTTGAAGTTCGCCACGGTGAAGCTGCCGTCGGCGGATTGGAAGGCGCCCACGATGACGATGACCGTCGGGGCGAGCAGGAAGCACGCGGTGTAGGCGAAGAACGGGATGGACACGGCGATGGTGCCGAGTTCACGCCTATGCGCGGCAAACGAGATGGCGGAGGAGCCCGCGCGCTTGGCGTGAGCTCCTGAGGTAAGCACTGCGGTCATGTCAGTTGCCGATGGTCTTGTCCCAGTTGTCCTGGAGCCATGTGGTGATGCGGGTGGAATCCTCGTTGGTGTAGCTCACCGGATCGCCGTCGATGGTGATGGCGTTCTTGAGGGTGGTCTGGTCGACGGTGCCGTCCTTCTTCATGGAGTCGAGCAGTACCGGGTTCGCGCCGCCCTTGAACCAGTCGTTCTGGGCGTCGGCGCTGTACAGGTATTCCTCCCACAGGCGGGCTGCGGCCGGGTGCGGGGCGTCCACGTTGATGGCCTGGTTGTAGTAGCTGACCACCTGGGCGTTCTTGAAGGTCTTGAACTTCCAGTTCACGCCCTTGGCCTTGAGGCTCTTCTGGTAGGAGGCCTGGTTGTAGGTCCAGTCCATCACCACGCCGGTCTGGCCGGAGTCGATGGTGCCGTCGGTCACGTCGACGGTGGTGAGGTTGCCGCAGTCCTTGAGCTTCTTGAAGAAGTCGAGGCCCGGCTGCAGGTTCTTGATGTCGCCGCCGGCCAGCTGGTTGATCATCAGGTAGCCGTTGAACGCGGCGCCGGCTTCGGCCGGCTTGCCGTTGAGCGCCACGGTTCCGGCGAACTTCGGGTCGGTCAGGTCGTTGATGGACTTGATGTCGCCGTACTTGTCGGCGTTCCAGCCGATGGACATGATGCCGGTGTAGTCGGCGTAGTACTTGCCGTCCTTATCCTTGACGGAATCCGGGATCTTGTCCCAGGCCTGCACCTTGTACGAGGCGAAGTTGTCGGTGCTGGTGGAGGCCACGGCCAGGCCGAGGTCGTACACGTCCGGAGCGGCGTCGGTGCCCTTGTTGGTCTTGCCGGCGTCCACTTCCTCCTTGGAGGAGGCGTTCGGGTTCTGCTCGTTGATCTTGATCTTCGGATACTTCTTCTTGAAGCCGCTGATCACGTCACCGTAGTTGGACCAGTCGTGCGGAAGCGCGATCACGTTGAGCGCGCCTTCCTTTTCGGCAGCGGCCACGAGGCCGTCCATGCCGCCGAAATCGGAGATCGAAGTGGCCTTTGCGGACTTTTCGTCCACTTTCACGGTTTTACCGGTGTTGGAGGCGCTATCGGTGGAATTGGCGTTACCTGATCCGCAGGCGGCCATGGAGCATGCGAGCACGGCGGCGAGCGAGCCGACGGCGATCTTGCGCAAAGCGTTCATCGTTTTCGTTTCCTTTGTTGTTTTGTTGTTCTTGGAATCGACAACATGGAAACGTAATGGCGTTACCTAACGCAGTGTCAAAGAATAAGTAAAGCCGAAGCGATTTTTAGGAATATTCCCGTTTCGCTTCGGCAAACTTACGATGAACTGGCCTTTTTCGTGTTGCTTTCTTTGCGCTTTTCAGCTCGAAATGCAGCACGGCTTCGGCTCAGCTCGGATGAGATTCAGGATTCAGCGCAGCACGCCTTCGATCAGCTTGGTGATCAGGTCGGTGTAGCGCACGCCGGTGGCCTCCCATGCCTTGGGGTACATGGAGATGGACGTGAATCCCGGCATGGTGTTGATTTCGTTGACCATCACCTTGCCGTCCTTGGTCACGAAGGTGTCCACGCGACTCAGACCGGCACCGTCCACGGCGACGAACGCCTTCTTGGCGGTTTCGCGCACGAGGTTCAGCGTCTCTTCCGGCAGGTTGGCGGGCACTTCCACGTGGCTTGCGGCGGCGTCCATGTACTTGCTGTCGAAGTCGTAGAACTGGTCGTCGCCTTCGGCGCGCTTGTCGAGCACGATTTCGCCCGGCCAGCTGGCCTGCGGCGCTTCGCCAGCCTTCGGACACAATACTGCGCATTCGATTTCGCGCGCGTCGATGCCCTGTTCCACGAGGATGCGCCAATCGTGGCGGGACGCCTCGTACACGGCGGCCGCAAGTTCGGCCGCATCGCCCTCATGCTCCACCTTGGTCACGCCGAAGCTGGAACCGGCGCGGGACGGCTTGACGAACAGCGGATACTGCAAGCCGGCTTCGCTAACCTGCGCCATGATCGCATCGGCGTCGGTCTTGAATTCGGAAGCCTTGTCGAAGGAACGCGCGTCGAGCGTGATGCCGGGCGCGACGGGAATGCCGGCGGCCGCGAGCAGCACCTTCGTGTAATGCTTGTCCATGCAGGCCGCGGAGGCGAGCACGCCGCACCCCACGTACGGCACGCCCATCATTTCGAACAGACCCTGGATGGTACCGTCCTCGCCGTACGGCCCGTGCAGCACGGGGAACACCGCGTCCACATGGCCGAACGGGGTCATCGTACCGTCATCCTCGCGGGCGAAGAAGCCGTCCTGTCCGAGAGCCACTTCAAGCACCACGTCCTTGGCGCCTGGGGTTTTCTCCACGGTCGGCAGGCCTTCGTCCAGGCTCCATCCGAGCGGATTCTCACCGTTGACGATCCACTTGCCGTCCTTGGTGATGCCCACCGGAATGGCTTCGAACTTGTCCGTGTCCAGCGCGCGCAGCGCACTCGCAGCGGAGATGCAGGAGATCGAATGCTCGTCGGCCTTGCCGCCGTACATCACCACAATGCGCTTTTTTGCCATATCTATAGCCTTTATTCCTTAACTTTTATGACTTTTCAGGATTTTTGCCAAGCATCCAGCATACAAGCCGGCTGCTACTCCTCGGTGATGCCTTCGCCGAACAGTTCGGACAGCATCTGCGCGCAGGAGATGCCGTCGTCCAGCACGTGGCTCATGGCCGTGGCGAGCGGGGTCGGCACACCGTACTGCTTGCCCAACGCCACCACCGCGTCGGTGGTCGGCACGCCTTCGGCCACGCCGTTGCTCACCTTGGTGGCCTCTTCCACGCTCAGGCCCTTGCCGAGGTTGGAACCGAACGTGTAGTTGCGGCTCAGCGGGGAACCGCAGGTGGCGATGAGGTCGCCCACGCCGGCAAGTCCGGCGAAGGTCTTCGGATCGGCTCCGGCCGCCTCGCCCAGCGCGGTCAGTTCGGCAAGGCCACGGGTTTCGATCATGGCCGCGGTGTTCTCGCCGTAGCCTGCGCCACGGGCCATGCCCACGGCGAGCGCCACCACATTCTTCAGCGATCCGCACATTTCCAAGCCGATCACGTCGCGCGTCACGAACGCACGGAAGTAGTCGGTGGTGCAGGCGGTGGCGATGGTGCGCGCGTTGTCGATGTTCGCGCATCCGACCACGGTCGCGGCCGGCTCACGGTCGGCGATCTGCTTGCTCAGGTTCGGTCCGGAAATGGCGGCGAAGCGTTCCGCCGGAAGGTCGAGCGTTTCCATGACGACTTCGTCCATGCGTTTGCCGGTGGTGCGTTCGATGCCTTTCATCAGGGAGGCCACGAGCGCGGTCTCGGGGATGAGTCCCTTGAATTCGGTCAGTGCCACGCGTGCGAACTGCGCGGCGATGGCCACGATGACGATGTCGGCGTTGGCCACGGCTTCGGCGCGGTCTCCGGTGGCGGTCATGTTGCTGGGCAGCGTTTCCACGCTGGGCAGGCGCACACCGTTGTGGTGATGGTCACGAATACCTTCCACGATTTCCGGTTCGATGGCCCACATGGTCACGTTGTTGCCCGCGTCGGCAAGCACTTGACCGAAGGCCGTTCCCCAAGCGCCAGCGCCCAGTACCGTCACATTCGCCATGAATTTTGCTCCTTGGATTATTTGGATTGCTTTTTGCGGCCGAGCGTATGCCACATCGGCCGCCGCTTTCAATCGACGTTGTCTTATGCTACCGCCGGCTACGCACACCGGCCGCGTGTTCCGGTCGCACGCGTATTTTGTTCGCCGCCGGAACGGGTGTGTGGGGGAAAATCAGTCTTTCACGCGACTCATGGTGCGGTAGTCCCAGTAGCCGTCAGGTGCCTGTTCGCCGCGGATTTCGGCCATGATTTCGGTCATGCGCACGCGGATGCGTCGGGTGAGTTCGTCGGCGCGGTCCGTCGGCACTTCGTCTCCCCAGGAATCGCAGCCGTCAAGCAGGTCCGCGTAGTCGAGCGCTTCGTCGTAGCACATCACCACGTTCTTGCGCGGCCACGGCCACCAGTGGTTGATGCTGGCCGCGCCCCAGGTCACGGCACAGTACAGCGGCACCTGGTAGCCGAGTCGGCGTGAGGATTCGAGGGCGATCACGCCCACGCCGTTTTTCATGCTCATCGGCCATTTCTGCGGATCGCGCGTCACGGTGCCTTCCGGCCATACGGTCAGCGGGCGGCCGGAAGTGAGGATTTCCACGGACGTTTCCTCGATGGCTTTGGCCTTGCCCGCGCGGCGCTGCACCGGCTGCATGCCGACCAGCTGGAACCATTTGCCGATCAGCGGCCATTTGGCCATTTCCGCCTTGGCCATGTAGCGCGGGCGGCGGCCCTGATGGAACATCGAGACCATCGGCACGAACACGTCGTACATGGTCACATGCGTGGCGGCGGTGATGAACGGGCCGGTTTCCGGCACGTGTTCCAAGCCCCAGGCCTTCACTTTGCTGTGATTGCGCAGCACCACGTCGCAGCCGGTCAGCAGGCGATGCGTGGCTTTGGGGTTCTGCGCTTCGATTTCCGTGGTGTTGGCTTTGCGCGGACCGGTCGGGAAATCGTGGGTCGGGTCTACAAGATGATGCTTCTGCGCGAGTTTTGCGACTTGCTCGTCGCTCAGCGGCTTCACTGCGGAGCGCGGCGACGGTTTTCCTTTGGATGCCATGGCTTCCATTGTGCCACCGGCCGCCGATACGTTCGTCATCGATGTTTTCCGCGTTATCTTGCTTTTTACTGCCTCATGCCATCGTTTTCTGCATCATTTGGCCGTCAAATGATGCAGAAAAGACGGGCGATAAGGCAGTAAAAGGAATATGCGGAAGATGTGGAAGGTATGGAAAGCAGGTTTGCGATTGCGGCAGCGGCAATCGCGGATAAAACAAAACCGGCACCCGCGTAAGGCGAGTACCGGTGAAAGCAACATGGGCGTTCGACGCGACTGTCAATCGCAACTGTTCAATTGCGAATCATCAATCACGATTGGCCAATCGCAATAAATCAGCCGCAGCCGATTCATCGAACCAATCGCAGCGAATCAGTCGAAATCTGCGCCGAGAGCCTCCAACTTGCCACGGAAGTCGGCGTAGCCACGGTCAATCAGGGAGATGCCCTGCACGTTGGACGGCCCCTTGGCGGCGAGCGCCGCGATCAGGTGGCTGAAGCCGCCGCGCAGATCCGGCACGTCGATGTCACGGCCGGTCAGCGGGGTCGGTCCGAAGATGACCGCGGAATGCTTGTAGTTGCGCTGTTGGAAGCGGCACGGCAGGGAGCCGAGGCATTCGCGGTACAGCTGAATCGTGGCGCCCATCTGCACCAGCGGCTTGGTGAAGCCGAAACGGTTCTCATACACGGTCTCATGCACGATGGAAAGGCCGTTGGCCTGGGTCAGCGCCACCACGAGCGGCTGCTGCCAGTCGGTCATGAAGCCCGGGTGCACGTCGGTTTCGATGGCCACCGGCTTCAGATCTCCGCCCGGATGCCAGAATCGGATGCCCTTGTCGGTGATGTCGAATTCGCCGCCGATCTTGCGGAACACGTTCAGGAAGGTCATCATTTCCGGCTGGGTGGCGCCCTTGACGAAGATGTCGCCATGGGTGGCGAGCGCGGCGGACGCCCAGGAGGCGGCCTCGATGCGGTCGGTCAGAGACGTGTGCGTGTAGCCCTTGAGCTCCTTGACACCTTCGATGCGGAACGTGCGGTCCACGTCCACGGAGATGATGGCGCCCATCTTCTGCAGCACGCTCACCAGATCCATGATCTCAGGTTCGATGGCGGCGCCGGAAAGCTCGGTCTTGCCTTCGGCGAGCACGGCGGCGAGCAGTGTCTGCTCGGTGGCGCCCACGGACGGGTACGGCAGGTGGATCTTCGCGCCATGCAGACCGTTCGGAGCGGTGATGTGAATGCCGTCCTTGTGTTCCTTGTCGACGTTCGCGCCGAGCTTGCGCAGGGTTTCCAGATGGAAGTCAATCGGACGACCGCCGATGTTGCAGCCGCCGAGCGCCGGAATGAACGCTTCGCCCAGACGGTGCAGCAGCGGGCCGGAGAACAGAATCGGAATGCGGGACGAGCCGGACAGCGTGTCCACGTCGGCCACGTCGGCGAGTTGCACGTTGGTGGCGTCGATCGTCACCACGCCGTTCGCGCCGTCCACGGTCACGTCCACGCCGTGCAGGCGCAGCAGGTCGGACACCACGTGCACGTCGCGGATTTCCGGAACGTTCTTCAGCACGGATGTGCCCGGGGCCAGCAATGCGGCGACCATGGCCTTGCTTACGAAGTTCTTCGCGCCGCGCACCTTGATGGTGCCGTTCAGCGGCTTGCCGCCTTCGACGTGCAGAATGTCGTTCTTATTGTCAGACACGCTCAACCTCTTTCGATTCCCTTTTGGATCAAGCTCAAAAAACACTGCTGCTTAGTTTGCCATAAGGCATGTAGCATGTTCGCGAAAAACGGAATTCAGCGCAGTGTCTCCTTAATTTCGCGCGCGAGATTCGCGTCCCACATGGCTCCGGTGGCGCTCATCACGGCGTTCGCGCCAGCCTCACGGTACGCCTTGTAGTCGTCAGGACGGATCACGCCGCCCACGCCCACGATGGCGAAGTCGAAGCCGAGTTTTTCACGGATGGCGGCGAGCCTGCCGACCATGTCGAGACCGGCGCCGCGGATGGCGTTGCCGCACACGCCGGAACGGTCACGTCCGGCTCCCGGCAGCGCCTGGTTGCCGTTCGCGTCCACTAGGCGCGCGGAAATCGTGTTGATGGTGGAGAAGCCTTGCACGGTGCCATGTCCGACGGTTTCCCTGACCATGGTTTCCAGGTCGGTGTCGTTGGGAATGTAGGCGAGTTTCACGATGAGCGGGCGATCGCCGATTTCGTTTTTCACGGCTTCCGTGATTTCCCCCACCAGATGCGGGTCGTGGCACAGCAGGCGATTGTGACCTTCGTTGGGGCAGCTGGTGTTCATTTCCATCAGTCCGGCTCCGGTTTCCGTAACCAGATGCGCGGTGGTGACATGGTCGGCGATGTACGCCTTGCGGTCCATGCCGTCCACGCGGGAACCTTGGAAGCTGGGCACGAGCAGCTGCCCGTCGCCGGCGGCGGCGATCGCCTTCTTCATGTCCGGCTGCCATTCGTCGGGGTCACGCGACGGCACGCCGAAACTGTTGGAGATCGAAATCGGAAGCTCATATCGGGTGTCGGCAAGCACGCCTTCATCCAGTTCGGCGCTGCCGGGAACCAGAGACCCGTCTGCGTTCTTCGGATGCACGGCGAGCACGTTCGGGAAGGCGTTGCAACCCCACGCGCGGGAGCGGACCGTCTTGTACACCGCCAAATCGAAACCCATGCGGAAGGCGGCGGTGGTGAACCGCTCGTTCAGCAGCGGACCAGCGGGAATGCCAAACGGCAGGTTCACGCGGAAGCCGAGGAATTCCTCGGCCTGGTCGGACGACTGCGACTGGGTGGTCTGTGCAGACTGCGCGGAGGCGCCGGCAGCGGAATCGCCCTTCATCACTTCGGCGAACGCACCGAAGGGCCCCTGCAGATAGTTGTCTTCATACGTGCGATTGACGTCGTAAAACGGCGCGAAACCCTGGCTCATACTGCTCCCCGAAATTGTTCTCGTGTCATGTTTTGGATATGCGATGCGAACACACGAAATGTCATGTCCACTGTAACGCGACACACGTCCCGCCTGCACGCCCCGTCTCACCTTGGAAACCTCCTTGGCTAGGACTTCCCCAGACGAGTTTGGGCTCTCGATCCAGGTCAAGTCCAGAGAACCGGAACGCCGTCATGAGCCGGTATGCTCGGCAAGACGGTACTTGCGTCCGCGTCCGACGCCTATTGGTTCAATAACACCGTCTTTCACCAGTGAGGCCAATATCTCCCGGGTACGGGTGAGGCCAAGCCCCAGCACCACAGCCAGATACGAGGTGGGTTGCGGTCCGCCGACCGTCAACGCATAGGTGATTTTCTCCAACTGGCTTTGCGGCCTGATCGCATTGCCGAAATCGGCAGGTAGGGCCACGTTCTTGCCGAATGTGCCGACCATGTCGTTCAAACGGTCAGCCCCGCGAGCGCCAATCCTATGGACCGTACCAGTGCCATGCTCCGAATTCCGCATTGTCGGCGACTCCGCACCAACAGGGCCCCCGCCATCTGCAGAGACTCCGGGAACAGCAGAAGCTCCGGCGATCATGGAATCTCCGGCGATCTTGCGCGGATACAACGTAAGCTGCACACGCCCCGGATCGTCGAACACTTCCAATTCCGGCGCGGCGGTTCCTGCGAACAGGCAGCCTTCACGCATCACGTCAAAACCACTGCCCGCCTTTTCTCCGATGCCAATCAGATTGAACATTTTCATCAACGTGGGATTCCGCGTATCCGAAATGCCGCCTTGCATCACCTCTTCGGAGGAAAGACGCAGGCTGCCGGGATTCGACAATACGATTCTGTCGTAATACTGGATGATCACCGTGCCCCGGCGAATGAAGTAATCGGCATGAACGAGCGTGTTGGTGACAGCCTCACGAACGGCCTTATCCATCAGATTGTCATCAATCCTATGCAAATCGGCATCAAGCTGGAACGGATGGGCAACAGCCGACCGCAGACGATTGACCACCTTGCCCCAAAAATCGTACAAGTTGCCCGACCAAGTGCCATCATCCGACGTGAATCGGTCATTCCACCGCTCCTGGTCGTCCATGACCTCGCGATAGTCCAGGAAATAGTAGGGGAATTCGGACGTGATTCGCCACGCCTCACCGAACATCAGCAATCCGGCTCGTGTGGGACGCACCTGAGAACCATCAAGCCGCAACGCTTCGATGCGAAGCAGGAAATCCTCATCAGACAATCCGACCCATGGATGGCCGGGCCGTCTGTTCTTGAACTGCCGACGATATGATGCGACGCTATCCGCGTTGAGCGCGTCAGCACCCATGCCTTCAACAATCGTTCTGTCCAAGGGAAGCAGGTCACTGTCCCGAAGCATGGCACGAACCGTTTCCTCATCGCACAGATAATCGCCATCGCCATTACGCCGGTATGAGCCCGTCATCGGATTCTGGCCCACGTACACGGGAATACAGTCCCTCGCCGCACGAGGAATGTCGATGGAAATAACATCTCCCTGCGAGGTATGGCGAATCACCACGTCGTTGTCGCTCAGCACAACGGCACTGACCTTCGATGGATCATGCACCATGTTCCAAAAATCCTGCGCCATGTTCCGCGCATCATCTACTCCGGTGATATACAAAGAATGGTCTTCATGTTCGGACACGCCCAGCAGAATCAGCCCACCTTCGGTATTGGCGAAGGAGCTGTACGTCTCCCATAAACTGTGGGGCAGGCCGCCCTTGGCACGTTTCGCTTCCAAACGGTTGCCTTCACGCATCCGAGGAACCTCCCGGGACCACCAGGCATCATCGTGCTCGCTACCGTCCATTGGCCATCACCGCCTTACCTACCACGCGTTTTACGCTCGCTTTGCCGCCACTTTGCCGTCGTATTATGATTTTACCACCGCTTTGCGCGCGCTTTGCCACCGCTTTGTGGAATTTGCTGTTGGCGGAAAGGTGATGGAAGGTAAACAAAAAGCCCGGCTTGGGTGCCGGGCTTGGGAAAAGTTAGATGTGGTTGCGGTCAGCCAATGATGAAATGGGCTACCGTCGCGATCAGCCAACGGCCCTGTCCTGCAATTATGGACTGCGCTGCGCGCAGGCTCATTGCTGCCCTCGTTTCGGACTCGGGCAAGGCCCTGTCGGCAGTGCACTGCACTGCCGACCAGCCATCGCGTCAGATGATGCCGCGATCGGCCAACGGCCCTTGCCAATCAGGGTATTCACCCTCTCGGGCAGATTCGATCGGCTGTTCCGGCTCGCGCTTGACCGGCAGGGTCTTCGGCTTGAACGGGAACTTTTCGGCGCGCATCTTCTCGTATGCGATGATGTCGTCTTCGTGCTGCAGCGTCAGGTCGATGTCGTCGTAGCCGTTCATCAGACGCCAGCGGGTGTAGTCGTTCACTTCGAACGGCAACGTCACATCGCCGCAGGTGACGGTACGGTCTTCCAGGCTGACGGTCATTTCGCGGCCCGGCTCCTCGTCCAGCAGCTTCCACAGCAGCTCAATGGATTCCTGCGGCATAATTGCGGCCAGCACGCCGTTCTTGGCGGTGTTGCCGTAGAAAATGTCGGCGAAACGGGAGGAAATCACCACGCGGAAACCGTAATCGTGCAGCGCCCACACGGCGTGCTCACGGGAGGAACCAATGCCGAAATCCGGGCCGGCCACCAGAATCTTGCCCTGCTTGTATTCCGGCTTGTTCAGCACGAATTCCGGGTCGCGGCGCCACGCGTAGAACAGGGCGTCGTCGAAGCCGCTTTTCTTCACGCGCTTCAGGAACACGGCCGGAATGATCTGGTCGGTATCAACGTTGGAACGGCGAAGCGGCACGGCCACGCCGGTAAGGGTAGTCAGTTTTTCCATGTCAACAAATCCTTCGATTGCCTATCGATATTCGATTTCGATATTTCGATTACTTACGATTGCGTTCGCAGCTTCCGCTCGCAGCAGGTTCACAGGTCGGCCGGCGAGCAGATGGTGCCGCGGATGGCGGTCGCGGCGGCAACGGCCGGCGACGCCAGATGCGTGCGCGAACCCTTGCCCTGACGGCCTTCGAAGTTGCGGTTCGAGGTGGAGATGGAACGTTCGCGGGCCACCATCTTGTCCGGGTTCATGCCCAGGCACATGGAGCAGCCGGCGTTACGCCATTCGGCGCCGAAGTCCTTGAAAATCTTGTCGAGGCCTTCCTTTTCCGCCTGCAGGCGCACGCGGGAGGATGCCGGCACCACGAGCACGCGGTGGATGTTGTCGGCCTTGTGGTGGCCCTTCATGATGGAGGCGGCCACGCGCAGGTCCTCAAGACGGCCGTTGGTGCAGGAGCCGATGAACACGGTGTCCACGGCGATGTCCTTGATGCGCATGCCCGGCTTCAGTCCCATGTAGGCGATGGCACGCTCGGCGGCGGAACGCTCAGTCTCGTCGTTGAAGGAGGCTGGATCCGGCACCACGCCGGAGATCTTCACGCCCTGGCCCGGGTTGGTGCCCCACGTGACGTACGGCTCGAGGTCTTCGGCGTTGATGGTCACTTCCTTGTCGAACACGGCATCGTCATCGGTCTTCAGCGTCTTCCAATATTCGACGGCCTTGTCCCACATCTCACCTTCCGGCGCGTGCGGACGGCCCTTCAGGTATTCGAAAGTCACCTCGTCCGGGGCGATCATGCCTGCGCGAGCGCCGGCTTCGATGGACATGTTGCAGATGGTCATGCGGGCGTCCATCGACAGCTTCTTGATGGCTTCGCCACGGTATTCGATAACGTGGCCCTGGCCGCCGCCGGTGCCGATCTTCGCGATGATGGCCAGAATAATATCCTTGGCGGTGACGCCCTTCGGCAGGTCGCCTTCGATGTTCACGGCCATGGTCTTGAACGGCTTCAGGCTCAGGGTCTGCGTGGCCATGACGTGCTCCACTTCGGAGGTGCCGATGCCGATGGCCATAGCACCGAACGCGCCGTGAGTGGAGGTGTGCGAGTCGCCGCACACGATGGTCATGCCCGGCTGGGTCAGACCCAGCACCGGAGCGAACGCGTGGACCACGCCCTGGTCAGCGTCGCCGAGCGGGCACAGACGCACGCCGAAATCCTTGCAGTTCTTTTCCAGCGTGCTCAGCTGCAGCGCCGAAGTCTCGTCCGGATTCGGACGGTCGATGTCGACGGTCGGCGTGTTGTGGTCTTCCGTGGCAATCAGCTGGTCGACGTGACGCGGCTTGCGTCCCGCCAGACGCAGACCTTCGAACGCCTGCGGGCTGGTCACTTCGTGCATGAGCATCAGGTCGATGTACAGCAGGTCGGGAGCCCCATCGCTACCCTTGCGTACCAAATGATCGGCCCAGACCTTCTCGGCCAATGTAGTTCCCATTGTGGGACCTCCTCAGATTTTTCCTCACTAATTTCCTCGCGGCTATTGCCTTGCCGCATTCTTCGTGCTATAAGCCTATGGGCTTGAAACGGGTTCGAGGTCCTTCATGCCGGTATATGAGATATGAACGAGGGACGAGCGCGGCAAACGCGGAAAAGTTACTTCCCGTCTTCTTACGGCATATGCGCAATCGTTGAAACTTCAGCATTTTCCCAGCTTCGCCAGCCGGTGGAAGCAAGGTAAATAATCTGCTTTACCCCAGTCGCGAACCACATACATTTTGCATTTCAATATGTGAGATGGCATAATTCAGCGTATGACTTCTTCTTCGAATACGAGCAACGCCATGCCCAAAACGCAGGCCATGAACGCCACGAACGAGGCAAACGGCAATTACGCAGCCACCCCGCAAAGCAACGAAATTCATTCCGGGGTCGGCGTGCTCGACAAGACAGTCAAGATTCTCGACGCTCTTGAATCCGGCCCAGCCACACTCGGACAGCTGGTTTCCGCGACCGGTCTGGCTCGTCCGACCGCGCATCGTCTTGCGATCGCGCTGGAACGTCACCGTTTCGTTTTGCGCGACCAGCACGGTCGTTTCGTGCTCGGATCGCGATTCGCGGAACTTGCGGCCGCAGCCGGCGAGGACCGCCTGTTGACCGCCGCCGCGCCGATTCTGCAGACCCTGCTCGACCGCACCGGCGAATCCGCGCAGATTTACCGCCGTCAGGGCGATCAGCGCGTCTGCATCGCAGCCGTGGAGCGCGCGTCCGGCCTGCGAGATTCCATTCCGGTTGGTGCGATGCTGTCCATGGAAGCCGGTTCCGCAGCCCAGATTCTGCTGGCTTGGGAGGATTCCGAACGTCTGCATCAGGGTCTTCGCCACGCCAAGTTCACTGCGGCCAAGCTCACCGCCGTCCGCAAGCGCGGCTGGGCCGAGTCGATCAATGAACGCGATGAGGGCGTGTGTTCGATTTCCGCGCCGATTCGCAACGCGTCCGGCCAGGTGATCGCCGCTATTTCAATTTCCGGCCCGAATGGCCGTATGGGCGCCAACCCCGGCCGCCGTTACGCGCCGCTGGTCATGGCCGCCGGCAAGTATCTGACCGACGCGCTGATCAAGGCGTCTTCCGGCCGCTGACAGGTCCGCGACCAGTCGCATACGTTAACGTAAAAAGCTGACGATGGAAAGTTCCCATCGTCAGCTTTTTTGTATTCATTCCAAAGTTGGATGCCGGAAACCAGAACAGTCACCGGCGGAACAGCGAGACCAGCTTGTTCCACGTCTTGCTCCACCACGTCGGCCTGTGGAGCAGGTCCATGCCTTCCGAATCGGGCTTCGATTCGCTGGTCATGCCGTAGGCGTAGGCCTTGCCCGCGCTGGGTTTGCCCACCAGCTCGTCGTATTCCAACAGCTGCGTGCGCGGCTCGTACGGGTGGCGGATGTCGAATTCGAACAGTCGAGCGGCACGCTTGGCCGGCACCGGGCCGTATGAGCCAAAACCGCTGGTCGGCGAGGCGACCATCATCATCTGCCGGTCACCGTCGGTTCCGACCGGCACGGAACCGACGAAGGCGTTGCGGTGGTCGTGCCCGGCGGAAATCGCAAAATATCCCGCCTTGTCAAGGATTGCGAATTCGCCGCTGTCGGCATCCGGGCAGCTGACGCCCTCCCCCAGATAGCTTCCGGGCTGCGTTTTGTCTTCGTTGAGCACGAAATGCCGCCCCGCGAAGTTGCGGTATCCTTCAATCGCGCGCGCAGCGGTGGCCGCGACCGGCTTGAGCAGGCGATAATACTGTTCGATCGGGAAATGCTGGAACACCATGCATGGCAGCGTGGACGGCGTCTTGCGCGGTTCGCGCGGCGAGTCCTGTTCATCTTGCCGGTCTTGTTGCAGCTGCTGCGATTGCGCCGCCATCAGCCCCGGCGCATCCGCCAGGAAGCGCAGCGCGGCTTCCGACGGGCTTCCGTAGCCGCCGGAACGCGCGTAATCGCCCGAATCCAGCAGGACCAAGCCCAACACGCCATACGTGCGATCGACGTCCGTCACCGACAACGCGAATGTGCCGGGCGCGCACGCGATCACGGGCTGTTCCGGCAATCCGAAGTCCTGTTCCATATCGCCGACATCATGTTTCACACCATGTTTCACGGCGATGCCCGTCGTGCCGTCGGCAGCGCGTTCCGGATTGATACACCCTGGGAATTCGCGGCAGATGCTTTCGATCTCGGCATTGTCGAGCCCGCACTGGAAGTCATGGTTGCCGAACGTCACAGCCCACGGCACGCCGCGGTCGGCAAGCGGGTGGACCAGTTGTTCGATGGTGGCTCGCACCAATTCGCGGGTGTGTTCCAATGCGGCCGCATAGCGTTCCCCGGACGCTTCGGACGATGCGGATGCCGGACGCGCGTCCCAGCGACGCTTGCGGGAGGTCAGCGCGTATGCGGAATCATATCCGGCGATCTGATTGCCGTTGAAAATAACAAGATCGGGGCGTGTGGCGTCAAGCGAGGCCTCGATGAGGCTGATGGTGTCTTTGCTGACTTTCGGCCCGTCTTGGATGTCGGCGAATTGCAATACGCGGAATTTGCCGGACTGGTGGAATTGCAGGCGGCCGAGCCGTGCGGATACGGAAAGCGGTCGACGGTCCCCCTCTTCCGCTGGTTGGATGCGCGGGCGCGTGGCTTTGGCGGCATGCTGCAATTCGGTCATACTTCTAGGGTAATGCAACATTGGGCGATTACATGTGCGATTCACGCAGGGCGTCAGCAGATTGCGCTGCCACATCGCATCCGGCAAAATCCATCAACCCACCGCCCAAAGCGGCGTGAACAGACAGGTGCGAAAAACAAAAAACCCTCGCATCTGCGAGGGCTCATTGGCTGGGATGCCTGGACTCGAACCAAGAATGGCTGAACCAGAATCAGCTGTGTTGCCAATTACACCACATCCCAATTTGGCAGGCGTGGCAACTTCGAAAAGTTGTCCGTCGTACCCCCGACCGGATTTGAACCGGTGTTGGCGCCGTGAGAGGGCGTAGTCCTAGACCGCTAGACGACGGGGGCTTGAGTTATCGCTGTGATTCTCAACTAGGCTGTGAACCGCAACGAGTGATAAATATACGCGAAACAGCACAGTCGCGCAACTTACGGCGTGTCGCGCTATTTTCCGCCATTCCGCACCAGCCTTCCGCATAAACGAAAACCCGCCGAATCACTCCGGCGGGTTTCCATCATTCAGCTAACAGTCAGCAGCTCAACGGCTCACAGGTGCTCGCGCAGGCCCTTGAGTCGAGCCATGGCAACGTCCTTGCCGACGATTTCCATGGATTCGAACAGCGGCGGGGACACGCGGCGGCCGCTCATGGCCACGCGCACCGGGCCGAAAGCCAGACGCGGCTTGTAGCCGCCGTCTTCGACCAGCGCCTTGTTCAGCGTCTCGTGCAGGGAGTCGGTCTTCCAATCACCCTCAGCAACGGCGTCCAGCGCCGCGATCGCAGCGTCGAGCACGGCCGGAGCGGAATCCTTCAGCTGCTTCTTGGCGTCGGCGTCCGGCTCGATGTAGCCTTCGGTGGACAGCAGGGAGCCGACCATGCCGGCCACTTCGCCCAGCAGGCGCACGCGCGGCTGGACCAGCGGAGCGGCGGCGGTGAGCACCTCACGCTCGCGGTCGGTCAGCGCATCCCAGGAATCGGCGGAGACCACGCCGTCGCGGTGCAGGTAAGGCACGGAACGGTTCAGGAAGTCCTGCGGTTCGAGCATGCGGATGTGCTCGGCGTTGATGGAGATGGCCTTGTCGACGTCGAAGCGGGCCGGGTTGGCCTTGACATCACGCACGTCGAACTTCTCGATCATCTCGTCCATGGAGAACACGTCGCGGTCGGGGGCGATGGACCAGCCCAGCAGCGCCAGGTAGTTCAGCAGGCCCTCACGGATGAAGCCGTTGTCACGGTGCAGGAACAGGTTGGATTCCGGATCGCGCTTGGACAGCTTCTTGTTGCCCTGGCCCATGACGTACGGCATGTGGCCGAACAGCGGCATTTCCTTGGCCACGCCCAGCTCGATCAGGTAACGGTACAGCACGATCTGACGCGGGGTGGAGCTCAGCAGATCCTCGCCGCGCAGCACCACGTTGATGCGCATCATGGCGTCGTCGACCGGGTTGGTCAGCGTGTACAGCGGGTCGCCGTTCGGACGCACGATCACGTAATCCGGCACGGAACCGGCCTTGAATTCGATGCGACCACGGATAAGGTCGTCGAAAGCGACGTCCTCGTCGGGCATGCGGATACGCAGGGCCGGCTTGCGGCCTTCCGCGCGGAACGCGGCCTTCTGCTCTTCGGTGAGGTTGCGATCGTAGCCGTCATAGCCGAAAGCCTTCGGACGGCCGGCGGCCACGTTGCGGGCCTCGATCTCCTCAGGAGTGGAGAAGGATTCGTAGGCGTAGCCGGCTTCGAGCAGCTTGGCTGCGACGTCCTTATAGATGTCGCCACGCTCGGACTGGCGGTACGGGCCGTCCGGGCCACCCACGTTGATGCCTTCATCCCAGTCGATGCCCAGCCAATTCAGGGCCTCGATGATCTGGTTGTAGCTTTCCTCGGAGTCGCGCTGGGCGTCCGTATCCTCGATACGGAACACGAACGTGCCCTTGGTGTGGCGGGCCTCAGCCCAGTTGAACAGTGCGGTGCGAACCATGCCGACGTGCGGAATGCCGGTCGGGGACGGGCAGAAACGCACACGAACGTTTTCAGGAAGTTCCGGTCTGGTATTTTCAACTTCAGTCATAGGCTCCATTGTGCCGCGCAAACCGGACGTGCCACGACCCAATCGCCGTTTTTCTTCCGCAGCGTTCCATACTGCAATATTTTTCCCTATCTTCACATCGGCAAAGGAGTAATGTATGAAGCGACTTTCTTTATTCTTTAGTCACCGTTTTGTGAAAGGGCACTCTAATGACGGACCCCAACCAATACAATCCGCAGGTGCCGCAGCCGGCAGCGCAGTATGGTCAGGCTCCTGCCCCCGACTACGGCCAGACGGCACCGCAGTACGGCACGCCGGATTACGGGCAGGCGCAGGCGCCCCAGTACGCCGCCCCGAACTACAACCAGGCACCTCAGTATGGTCAGGCTCCGCAGTACGGCCAAGCACCGCAACCGCAATACAACCAGGCTCCGCAGTACGCTCAGGCCCCTCAATATGGACAGGCCCCTCAGTACGGCCAGGCTCCAGCCGCGAATTACGGGCAGCCGGCACCGCAACCGCAGTCGGGCAATAGCTTCTTCGCATTGACCGCGCCGCTTGACATGCCCGCATATGGCTGCAACCTGGGCGAGGCGATCGTCCGTTTCTTCAAGAAGTACGCGGTGTTCAAGGGCCGCGCCTCGCGTAGCGAGTTCTGGTGGTGGTTCCTCACCTATACCGTCGTCACTTTCGTGTTGAGTCTCGTATTCCGCACGTTGAGGAACCTCACCGATTCCGGCGTGATCGCCACCGTCGGAGACTCGTTCTCCTCCATTTGGGGACTCGTCGTGCTTGTGCCGACCATCGCGCTTGGCGTACGTCGTCTGCATGACATCAACATGCGTGGCACCGTGCTGGCCATCATCTACGCGGTACAGGCGGCCGCCGGAATCTTCTTCGCCATCGGTCTGATCCTCATCATCGGCAGCAGTCTTTCGTTCAGGTCGTTGGAGGCGGGCAACAGCGTCAGCATCGGCGGCGTTGTCCTGCTGATCCTCGGCGTGCTGGCCTTCATTGCCAGCGGTGTGTTCTACTTTGTGCTGATGGCCCGCGATTCCAATCCGGAAGGCGCGCGTTTCGACGCTCCTACGGCTTCCAACGCATGGGCTCCCGCCACGGGCGAGGCTCCGGCAGACCCGTATGCGGCGCAGGCCACCTCGTACGGCAACGTCCCGCTGCCGACCAATCCGGCGGCTGCGGCACCGGCCGCGCCGTACACGGCACCAGCGACTCCGACCGATTCGTACACAGCTCCGGCACCGCAGTATGACGCCGCGCAGCAGCACGCCGCGCCGCAATACGCCGCACCTCAGCAGAATCCGCTGGCGGAGGCTCCGTCCGTACCGTCTATGCCTCCGATGCCGGCTGTTCCGACCATGCCTCCGACACCGTCCATTCCGCCGATGCCGGAAGTGCCGGCCCAGTTCCAGCATCCGCACGAGCAGCCGAATACCGACGCTCCGGCGGATTCGGACGCTCCGGCAGTACCGAATGATCCGGCGAACGGCACCGATCAGCAGCTCTGATTTCGCTCTGATCCCCGCCTTATCGCCACACAAAACGTGGCACACCATAACGAATAACGAATAATCCCGGTATCCTGTGCAATCGCAGGATACCGGGATTATTCGTTTCAGATCATTCGTTACGGGTAGTGACGTCGTTGCGGATGTAACGCGTGGGATAGGCGACAGCCACGCGCAATTCGAGCGCAAGCACAAGCGCACGCCACGCAAGTACACGCAAAGCCTTCACCGTCAGACGTCACACGACCGCCCGCAACACTTATTCCTCGGTCGGCTCCGAACCGGCCTCTTCCGACGAGTCCGAATCCTCAGACAAATTCGAGTCTGCAGACGAATCCAAATCCGCGTCGGAAGCCGCGTTATCGCCATCGCTCGTCAAATTGTATTTCTTTGCGAGCGCTTCCCTGCTTTTGCGCTCGTCCTCGTCTTTGGCGTCCTGTTCGGCCTGCTTCGGGTCCCACTCCAGGAACCTCATATGCCGCAGCCATTCCTGCCCCGCGAAGAAAGCGAGGTACTTGACGGTGGTGGAGAACGTCAGCGGGTTGAACGAGCTGTCGAACACCGACTGGGGCCGTCCGAACTGGCGGGCGGTGTCACGCAGACCAAACAGGTTGATGAGCTGTTCGGCGTTGATGAAAGTGGGCGGAATCGACAGCTGGTTGCGCATGGCGTTGACGAACAGCAGCACCGGCAGCACGCGGATGGCCTGCTCCTGCGAATCGTCGGTGCCATAGCACATGAGGTTTATCAGCGCGTCGAGAACCGTCATCGAGGCGAGGTAGCGTCTTGCGAATTCGTTGCGGTCCACCGTGGCCGACTGGCAGATGCCGACGTTTTCCGCCACGTCATCGTCGACTTCGAATCCGGAGGCGCTGCGCATAGTGCGTGAGAGGTTCTCCATGAGGTCTTGGATTTCCTTTTCGATTCGGGTCTCCACGTCGATGCCGAGTATTCTGGCGGTTTCCATGAACAGTTCGATGCCGTCGACCCCGTGGTAGGAGGCCATCACGTCATAGGCGTGGTTGGCGTCCATCAGCGTGCGGATGATTTCCGGATCGACGCCGGGAAGCACATCCATGCCTTCGTATACGGCTTCCGCAACCGACTGGTCGACTTCTTCGGAGCGTTTCAGCGGCACCTGCGTCATCATGCCGGAGAACATCACCTGCAGGTTCTCCGCATATTTGACGTCGTTTTCCAGTTCCTGGTTCGTTTGCAACGGCCACATCTTGACCAGATCGACACCGTAGTCAACTGCCATGGAGACCACGTGCGAGCCGTACATCGAGTCGACGACCTTCTGGTCGTATACAAAAGACATACTTTCTCCTTGTATATCGTGCGGCCGGCCCGAACCGCAGTCATCCCCGACCGCGATTGAGCCACCGCATGTTTTGGTTCACATTATTCGACGTCCGCCGCCGGATCGGCGTACGTAATGGACATTATTTTCCCGGTATTGCAATCGTAAGTGATGGAGGTGATAGAAGCGAGCGCGGTGTGGCGCAACAGCATGTTGTGTTCGGGGTGCCCCGTTTCCAGCATGTGCCGGTAGCTCCAAATCGGCGATTCGTGGCTGACCACCACGATCTGTTTGCCGGGATATTCCGCCACTTTCTCCAAGGCGAAGTCCTGCATGCGATGCGCGATCGACTGGTAGCTTTCGCCCCAGCTCGGCTTCCACAGGTTGCGTACCAGCTTCCAGTTGCCGTTCTTCCACAGCGCGCCTTCGCCGAAGCCGATACGCTTGCCGCGAAATTCGTTGCGCGCTTCGATGAGGCGTTCGTCCGTCTGCAGCTCCAGCGGTTCCTCGCCGCGCAGTCCACGTACCGAATTCAGCGATTCGAGGATCTCCCCCGCCGTTTCGCGCGTGCGTTCCAGCGGCGACGAGTAGACGGCGGATACGGTGTTCAGCTGCGGGCTGACCGCGATGTAATGCGCGGTGGCCTGCGCCATGCGCACGCCCACGTCGGACAGGTGGAAACCGGGCAGCCGCTCGTACAGCAGGTGCCCGGGGTTCTCCACTTTGCCGTGGCGCACGAAATGGATGGTTGTCGCCGGCATATTGGCCGCCTTTCTTGCGTTTCGGACCTGCCGGCCACGTGCTGGCTCAGCACGTTTCGCCGGTCGCCGGCCCTGTGAAAAAATTCGTCGATTCGAATATTGGTTCCTGCCCTAATGTACCGCGTGTCACGACGGTACCTGCGCATAAAGTTGCCTTGGTCAACAAAGACACACAAACAACACGCACCATCCCACCTTTCTCCCCGTGTGCGGCATGTCAAACATGTCAATCGATTGACGTGTTCGGACGGCTGGGGCAGCGAGCTGGTATCGGAAGCGGTTAACCAATAATTCAGGGGAACCACCACCATCAGTCCGCACGCGACGCAAAGCTGCGGACGTCACGAGCGAAACCGTGAGCGGAAAGGAGCGGCAAGCATGACCAACAATGTCCTCGTCGGCGTCAAAAACATCGGCCAACGTCTTTTCGGAGGGTATGCGGAGCTGCTTCGCATACCGCACACCGCACGATTCTCCGTCGGCTCGGTGATCGCCTGCATGCCGTTCCCGATGGTCGGCATGACGATCACGATTTCCGTGCAGCACTACTACGGCAATTATTCGCTTGCCGGCGCGCTGACCGCAGTGCAGGCGATCGCGCTGGCCGTGACCAGCCCGGTGCTCGGCAAGCTGGTAGACAAGTTCGGCCAACGGCAGGTGTCGATTCCGACAATCATCGTGTGGATGGTCGCCGCGATTTCGCTGGTATCCTGCATCACCGCCCGCGTACCGTCATGGATCCTGTTCTGCATCGTGCCGTTCATGGCGGCGATTCCGCCGTGGGGCGCGATGAGCCGTCAACGTTGGACCACATTGCTCAAAGGGGATGCGGAAAAAACGAACCGCGCGCTGTCCCTATCAGGCGTATTCGACGAATGCATGTGGGTGATCGGCAATCCGCTGGCATCCACCTTGGCCGTAATTTCAGGTCTGCTGGCGTTCTCATTCACCGGCATATGCGTGGTGGTCGGCGCGTTGATGTTCCTGACGGAGCTAACCACCGAACCGAAGTCGCAGACGCAGCTGGCACGCGAGGCCGGTATGACGCGTAAGGAGTACCGTGAGCGCGAAACGGCCCGTTCCAAGGCTTTGCAGACCGAAGCGGCAGTAGAATACGCGCGCGACAAGGCTCGTGCGGAAGGCAAGACGGCCGCTGAGGTGAAGGCCGCGATGCAGAAGGCCGCCACGGATATTGCGGCAGGCAGCAAGGAATCGATTTGGGGTCCGGGCCTGATTGCGGTGTGCGTGACGTGGTTCGGTTTGGGCGCGTTCCAGTCGGCCGCAGGCATTTCGATCGTCGCGTTCGCCACAGAGGCGCATATGAAGCAGTTCACCGGTTTCGTATTCGCCTGCTTCTCGTTCAGCTCTCTGATCGGCGCGCTCGTGTATGGTGCGAAAAATTGGACGATTCCACTGTGGAAGCGTTTCTACTTCTGTCTTGCGGTGGTGAATCTTGGAATCGGTTCGTTCATGTTCGCCAAGCATTTATGGGTGATCATGATCATCTACCTGTGCATCGGCGTCTGCCAGGCTCCGACGTGGGTGAACGGCAACCAGCTGATGCTGCACCTGGTTCCGCCCACACGTTTCACGGAGGGTATGGCTTGGATGGGCGCAATGAATTCGATCGGCGGTTCGGTCGGTTCCGCGATCGCCGGACAGTTCATCGACCGCATGGGCTCGCGGGGCGGTTTCATTGTGGTGACGGCGTTGGCGTTGACGTCGCTGGCGATCGCCATGCTTGGATTCAAGCAGATCAAAGAATCCACCGAACAGCCGACGCTTACCAACGTGAGTGCGTGAACCGTATAACCGAGCCGGCAATCCCAGGAAACGTACGCCAACCGCAGAAAGGCGCGTCCGAATCGCAATAAAAATCCGATTCGGACGCGCCTTTTCGTATGCCGTATACGAAACGCCGCCAGCTACTTCGGCCAGCCCTTCGGCGTATGTTCCAGCGACCACACGCCCAGCTTGTGCGAGAAACTGTTCTCCCACTTGGCCTCCAGCTCCTCCGGGCTCAGGCGGTTTTCCTTCTTCTTCAGACGGTTCGTGGCGTTGGTATGCGTATCGTCCAACAACCACTTGCGTGTCACGAAGTTCCACACCATCACCACGGCGGTGGCGATAAGCTTGCCCACGTTGGTACGGATCAGATATTCGGCGCTTTGAGAGACATACGCATCATGGTTCATGCCGTACGTGGAAATCCAGATGATGGCGTCGTTCATAAACAGGCCGATCACCGCGCCGACCACGAAGATGACGATCTCCATCCAGCGAGCCATGTCCTCACGGTGCTTGAACACCATCTTCATGCTGGCGACATAGTTGAAGATCAACGAGATGATAAACGAGATGGTGGCGGCGAGCACGTTGTGCATGTGGAAGGCGCCGACGAGAATGTTTAGAATACCCCAGTCGATGATGAAGGCGATCACACCCACAATGCCGAATTTCATAAGCTGTTCAATCAGTTTTCTCACACGGGATATTTAACACTCGCGCGCAGACCACCTAAACTTGGGTAACGAAGAACAATATATTTCAACGATTGCAAGGAGCAGCAATGCCAGTCATCCACACGCACGTTTCCGTATCCACCACCCCTGGGCAGCGCGAGGCGCTGAAGACGGCCTACGGCAAGGCGATTTCTGCCGTTCCCGGCAAGTCTGAAGGCTGGCTGATGTGCCCGTTCGAAGACAATATGCCGATTTATTTCGGCGGTGACGATTCCAAGCCGGCCGCATACGTGGAAGTGAATGTGTTCGGCCGTTCCGTGCCGGGTTCCGCCTGGGAGAAGCTGACGGAGCAGATCATGGCCGCGCTGGGCAAGGAACTGGGCATTCCGGCCGACCGCACTTACATCCGCTACACCGCCACGACCGACTGGGGTTGGAACGGCGGCAACTTCTGATCTCGGCTTCTTAACGAAGTTCCACCGTTCCTTCGAGGTTTGCCCATATTGCAAACCTCTCACCTCACCTACGGGAAGCACGTCTAGGAAGCTCGCCTGACTACGGCAGGGAAATCGCAATATCAGCACCCCCGACCGCTCACAAAAGCGAGAAACGGGCCTTTTCTACGGGACGTGAGCGAAAAGGGGTATGAAAACCAGCAAAATCGTCAGTAATCATACCCCCTTTTGCTCATAAGAGAGAAAAATCGCCCCATTCCGCAACTCGTGAGCAAAAGGGGGCGCACATGCAAGCACGCCCGCACCCACAAACGGACAACGTAAAGGTATCACCCACGAAAAAAGCCGCCGGCCCGAACGGGACCAGCGGCTTTGTATTTACGCCGAATCAACGATTAGCGAGCGCCCTCGACGGTACGGGACGTACCGCCACGCGGCGCAATCGCAAGAAAATCAGACGATCTTCGGCATCGGGGTGGTCAGCGACGTGGTGAGGTTCACGTGCACCAGGCCCGCGCCGGAATGCACTTCGACCTTCTTCAGCGTGACGGTGCGCTCGGCTTCCGGAGCGCGGTCGTTGTCGGTCATGGTGGCCGGAGACTTCACCGCGACCAGAGCAAGCGAGCCGAAATCGATGCCCGCGCTGGCGCACAGACCCTCGGCGGCCTGCAACGACTCGGCGAAACCGTCCTTCAGAATCACACGGTCGGCCGGAACGCCATACGCGTTCTCGGCGACCCAACGCACGTTCTCCACCAGAGCCATGCCCTTGTGGCTGTGCGGTTCGGCCGGCATAGAACCGTTCGTCACGGCATCGACGAACGCATCGAGCTGCGGGGCGAGCGCGTCGCCACCGTCGCGGTACAGGTTGCCGATGATCGGGTCGCGGAATTCCAGCTCCTTGGCCGTGGCCTTGAGCGCCGGAATCTGGTCGTCCTCGCCATCCCACAGGTTGATGAGCGGGAACGTAGGAATATCAAGACCTTCGAGGCGCTGGACGTGGAACGGGTAGCGCCATGCCAGATCCGGATCGTCACGCCACGTGGAAGCGCGGGTCACGACGATGGCTGCGGACGGCCACTGCGCGTCGTATTCGCGGCAGGCTATGTCAAGCCACTTCTGCGCGCCTGCGTCGGTACCATAACCGGCTTCGACGATGACCACGTCATGCAGCGCGCACGCCATTTCCACGGAAACCAGCGTCGGAATGCCGATGGACACGTTGGCGAACGGGCCGCCGTGCACGTACACCGGAGAGCCGTTCACGGTCTCCGTCTTGGCTGGCTTCACGGCGTCGCCGAGGATGCCGGTGATACGCCACAGGTCAACGAATTCGCCGAAGGTCACGGCCTTGCCATCCTTCGTGCCGGCGACCATCTTGGCAACGCGCTCGGAGATCTCATCCATGGAACGCGACAGCACAACGATCTGCATGAGCTCGCAGGTCGGGGTGAGCACCACACGCTCAGCCACGTCGCCCTTTCCACGGTCCACTGCGATCTGGCGCAGGGAACGGGACGGCACTTCGGAGACGCGCGGTACGAGGATGGTGTCCAGCTTGCCGTCGTCAACAGCCTTCTCCGCAAAGGAGACCAACAGGTTCTGGGCGGCCTCGATGGCTCCCATTTCACCGCACAGACCCCAGTCGATCAGCTCCGGGTGGGTCAGGGAGGCCTTGCCGCCGCCCGACGCGCCACCCTTGGAACCGGCTGCGGTGATGCCCATGCTCGGCTGGCGCAGCACGGCTGCCGCGTCGATGCCACGCTCACGAAGCGCATCGATCAACGCAATCGTGGTGGTGGTCTTGCCCTCACCGCGGGACGCCTTCAACGGGGTGTCGGCGGTGACGAGGACGACCTTGCCATGCTTGCGCGGCGCATCCGGATTGCTCTTCAGATAATCGAGATAGCCGAACGCATCAATCTTCTGCACCAGACCGTATTGGCTGATGAAATCCTCAATGCTGGTCACTGGAGTCCTTTCTTGAAGCCTTCCGCCAGGCGGCGTCGAGCGCCGAACATGGCCGGAACAACACAGATAAGCAACATTCTAGTGAACGAGCGTCAGCAATAGAAAACGGCTCCCATACAGCGGACGCCGTCCGGCCGTCATACGGAACGGACGGTGGCGAGCGCAGTGCGGGAGCCGTTGATCTTGGCGGTATTTCCGGCGTTATGCAACGATATGCAATCGCGGAAAAATACCGGCCATCCCATCAGGGAACGATCAGAAGTCGGACATGTGGAAGCCGTTCTTCATATTCATGCTGGTGGTGTAGAGCACGGAGTCGAGCAGCTTGTCGGTTTCCGCCTTAAGCTGCGCGGCCATGGTCTCGTTGGCGGTGGCGAGCACTTCGCGCGCCTCGCCGTTGCGGACGGCTTCGATGATTTCGTCCGGTTCCATCGGCTGCACGTCGCCAGTCTCGTCGTCCGCGTCGAATTCGTCGATGACGTCTTCCACCAGACGGTCGATCTGCCCGTCGGTGGCGGCTACCATGCGGTGGCCCATGCCGCCGGTCTTCTCCTGGTAGCGTTCCACCGCGTTGGCGGTGTCGGCGAAGCTGGCGTCGCACAGGGCCGCGATGATGCGGTTCTCCCAGTAGAAGTTCTCGGAGGTGACGCGCGTGGTGGTGTCCTCAAGGTACTTCGGCGTGGAGTCGACGTTCGGGAAGAACGGCACGAGCGTGTTAAACGGGTTGGAGCCGTAGGCGATCCACTGCACGGCACGGTTGACCTGCGGGCGGTACGGGCGGATCTGCATGACGGACAGCTGGCTCTGACGGTTGATGCCGATCGGACGGAACATGTGGCGCGAATGCTGGTCGCCGAGCTTGCCGTACGGATCGTACGGGGTGCCCTGATAGTGGGAGCTCAACACGTACTTCACGTCTTCGATGGTGATCTTGCGATCGGGCTGGCGAGCCCACGGAATGTCGTCCGAAGTCGGCTGGTGGTCGGCGTCCCGACCGTCCCACTGCTCGTCGTACGGGTTGAGGAAGCGCTGCATGTACCAAGCGCGCGGGGTGTTGTAAACATGGTCGGAATCAGAGTGGGAGCCGAACGCGTCACGCGGATTGAACGGGGTGACGTTCTCCACGGCCAGGTCGAGGTGGTTGCGTTCGATGAATTCACCGAGGTCCGCGGAGCACATATGCTCCTCCTGGTCGCCGAGGGCATCGTCAAGGTCGAATTCGTCGATGCCGAGCTGGTTCGGCATGGTCACGTATGCTTCGTCCGGCACGCGCTTGGCAATCCAGTGGTGGCCGCCGACGGTTTCAAGCCACCAGATCTCATCCACATCGGAGAAGGCGACACCGTTCATCTCGTAGGTGCCGTACTGTTCGAGCAGCGCGCCGAGACGGGTTACACCTTCGCGGGCGGTCTTGACATACGGCAGCACGAGGGTAAGGAAGTCCTCTTCGCCGATACCGCCGGGCACTTCCGGCTCGTAGCCGTCTTCGCCTTTCTTGCCTTTGGCTGGGGTGAGTTCCACGAACGGGTCGGCGCCGAGCACGCGCTCGTTGGTGGTGAGGGTTTCGGTGGCGCTCATGGCCACATTCGCCTCATTGACGCCGGCTTCGCCCCAAATGCCTTCCTTCAGATCCGCGTTCGGCACGGCCGTGTACTGCAACGGCTCGTCCGGCAGATCCACTTCCACATGGGACAGCACGCTCTTATAGTGGCGCGGCTGCTCGTCCGGCTTGACGACGATGAAGCGCTTCGGGCAGAATTCGCCGTTCGCGCTGTCCTCATTGCGGGCGATGATGGTCGATCCGTCATAGCTTGCGTCCTTGCCGACCAGAATCGTGGTGCATGCCATATATGTAGGTTCCTTTCGTTTGTTTTGTTTACGTTTGCGGTATTCTTTGGTATTATCTTGCGATTACGCGGTTTGCGCCTTGCCGGCTGTTCTCGCCGGTTTCGCCGGTCACGCCTTGCCGGTCAGGAAGATAGCGCCTTGGTCCGCGATCGCACCGGAATTACGCAACGCGCGTTCCATCTCGTTGAGCCAGAAGCCTTGATTGAGACCATTGAGAGGCGCGGTGGTGCCCCATACGTGCAGGTAGTATTCGTGATCCCGATCAGGCGGATACGGACCGTTGTAACGCATGGTGACGGCGGGATCGTCGCTACGGCCTTTCAACAACGGCGATGCGGCGGACGTGCGTCCCTGCACCGTCTCGGGAATCATCGCGGAAACCGTGCGGGAAAAATCGGCCGGAATCGCCAATGCATGTGAATCGTTGAAATCGTACATCAGCGCGTCCACGGGCAGATTGGCGAGCGACCAATGGTTCCACTGGAAACCGCACACCGGAATGGAATCGGGATCGACGAATTCCCAATGCAGAAACTGCACGGACGGGTCGAGCTCGTCGATATAGAAGGGGAAGGAAACAATCGGAGTGCCGTCGATGCAGTTCTCAGGCGGCGCCGCCTTGGCGAACGCGTCGGGAATGACGGTGAAATCTGCGGAAATCTTCATGCTTCCAGTATCGCGCATGCGCGTGACGCGACGCGGCCGTATGACGCGTCTACGCCGGTGGCGCAATCGACGCAATCGCAGCAATCGACACAACCCGCAACCGAAACGACCCCGTCCGCGCGGCGATCGCACGAAACGGGGTCATTCCGGGAAACAGGGCCCATCAGAACCGAATCGCTCTCATAGGCACATTTGCAGTGGCGGAACCCTGCGGCCGCGATGACGCAGCCGCAAAGTCCGGAATAGCCGAGTGAAGGAAAGAAGGGAAATCACTCGGCCGGCTTGTAGAAGTCGCCATTGAGGGCTGCGGCCGCCTTGGCCTTGGCCTCTTCGAAGGTGACTTCGGCGAGGGAGGCGCGCACATCGTCCAGCGCCACCGGGGTCATGGACAGCGAGTTGACGCCGAGACCGGCCAGCACGACCGCCAGATCCGGATCGGCCGCGGCCTCGCCGCACACGCCCACCGGCATGCCCTTGGCGTTGCCCGCGTCGCAGATCATCTTGATGGCGCGCAGCACCGCCGGATGCCATGCGGTCTGATAGTTGGCCACGGAGCCGAGGGTACGGTCGGCGGCAAGGGTGTACTGGGTCAGGTCGTTAGTGCCGATGGACACGAAGTCGGCCACGTCAGCCACCTTGTCGGCCATCAGGGCGATCGACGGCACTTCGGCCATCGCGCCCACGAACTTCAGACCGAAGCTCTTGCCGAGCTTGACGAAGTAGTCGGCCTCATGCTGGTCGGCGACCATCGGGGCCATGACCCACAGGTTCGCGTCGGTTGCGGCGTCGGCGGCGGCGAGCGCCTTGAGCTGGCCTTCGAGCACGTCCATGTGGGCGCGCAGGGTACGCAGGCCACGCAGGCCGAGGGCCGGGTTCGGCTCGTCTTCCGGAGTCAGGAACGGCAGCGGCTTGTCGGCGCCGGCGTCGAGCATGCGGATCACGACCTTCTTGCCCGGGAACTGGCTGAGCAGCTCGGTGTAGGCCTTGGTCTGCTCTTCGACGCTCGGCGGCTCGGAGTTGCCGATGAACAGGAATTCGGTACGGAACAGGCCAACGCCTTCGGCGCCGTATTCCAGCGCCTTCGCGGCATCGGACGGCTTGCCGACGTTGGCGAGCAGCGGAATCAGATGGCCGTCCTTGGTGGCGCCCGGCTTGCCACGCAGTTCCTTGGCTGCGGCGGCACGGGACTTGGCGGCTTCGGCGGCGGCAATCTCGTCTTCGCTCGGGTTCACCACGATCTCACCCTTGGCTGCGTTGACGATGACGTTGGTGCCGTTCTCAAGTTCGGCGGCTTCGGCGGCGGAGACGACCGCGACGATGCCACGGGCGCGCGCCAGAATGGCGGTGTGGGAGGTCGGACCGCCCTGGGAAGTGACGATGGCCAGGGTCTTGCTCATGTCGAGCGCGGCGGTGTCGGCCGGGGACAGGTCTTCGGCGACGAGCACGAACGGGGTTTCGCTGACCGGCAGTCCCGGAGCGGGAGCGCCCATGAGGTCGGCGATCACGCGCTGGCCGACGTCATGCAGGTCGGCTGCACGCTCGGCCTGGTAGCCGCCGATGGCGCGGAACATGTCTTCGACCGCGCCGAAGCCTTCCAGCACGGCGCGCTCGGCGGTCTTGCCCTGGTTGATGAGGTCCTTGATGGACTGCGCAAGGGACGGATCGGAGGCGAACATGGCGATGGCCTGCAGGATCGGGGCGGCCTGCTTGGCGCCTTCGTCGCCGTTGGCGGCCTCTTCGGCGCGACGGTTCAGGTCGGCGTTGACGAGGGCGAGCGACTTTTCGACGCGGGCGATTTCGGTTTCCGCGGAGATGTTTTCGGCGCGCGGAGCGTCCGACGGTTCCGGCAGCGGAGCGGCCATGCGAATGACCGGGCCGACTGCGACGCCACGACCGATACCAACACCCTTAATGTTCATGAGAACTCCTTTTCCTGTTTCCTTGGAAAAAATATGGATACGCAAACGATTGCAGGATTATGCCTGCCTTGCATAGGTGAGTTACTGCAATGATCCCCACCGTCTTTGCCGGTAAATCATTTTCAGCCTGCGATTAGTATACACGAAATTCCCGCAAAACAAAACCGGTAAACGTTTTCTGTGTTTCGTAAAAACTGTGCTATGATAATCGCAAGAAATGCAGATGCCGGCAAAAGCCGCATAATGCAATCGATATGCAAAAATCGATATACATCGACGTGTAAATATCGAGACAACCCAACGTAAGCAAACCAACCACCAACCACAACAAAGGAGACCATTATGGCAACCCGCAATCTCGTCATCAACGATCCGGTCGGCATTCACGCCCGTCCGGCCGCCATGTTCGCACAGGCCGTCACCGCTTCCGGCCAGACCGTGACCATCGCCAAGGAAGGCGGCAACGCCGTTCCGGCCGGCTCCATCCTGTCCATCATGGGTCTGGGCATCAAGCAGGGCGACACCGTGGTCATCAACGTCGAAGGCGACAACGCCGAGGCCGTGGCCGACAACCTGGCCAACATCCTCGTCAACGCCGAGTGACGCACCGCATAACGCACTGACGCACTGACGTACGAACGTTTCGACCGCCCGCCATATTCGACGGGCGGTCGTTCTATTCTTAATAAGCTCTTCGCGGCTCGAACCGGTTCATCAGACCAGACCTTTGACCGAGAAGCACACAGGGGTTCAGGGCACCCTTTAGGGCATTTTGAAAAACACTTAGGGAGCCGGCAAACGCAAGCCGGACACGACGGAAAGGACAGCGCATGGCAGGCAGAACCGACAGCGGCAGCTCAATCACCAACGTCGCGGCGACGGCCGGCGTGTCCATCGCCACCGTCTCACGCGTGCTGTCCGGCAAACGCGGCAAGGACGACGATATCGCCCGCCGCGTGCGCGAAGCCGCCAAACAACTCGGCTATTCCGTCAACTACGCGGCGAGCGCGCTGCGCAGCGACGTAACGAAAACCATCGGTCTGGTCATTCCGAGCGCCACGGAACCGTTCTCCGCGCAACTGCTCGACGAGATCGAGCCGACCATCGACACCGAATCGCAACAGCTGCTGCTGGGCATCGGAGCCACGCAGGAAGCGCAGGCGGAACGCATCGAATCGCTGGTCAACCGCCATGTGGACGGGCTGATCGTGGTGCCCGCGGCCGGCGCGGACCTTGCCGGAACGTTGAACCAGTACGCGAACACGCTGCCGATCGTGCAGATCTGCGGACGGCAGACCGCGCCGCGCGTGTCCGTGGTAGGCATCGACGAAAACGCCGCGATGGAGGCGATTGTCAAACATCTGGCCGAGCAGGGCATCGCGTCCGCCGCGTATATGGCCGGTGACGAGCTGTCTTTCGAATCGGCGGAACTGTTCGCCACATTCCACACGCATATGCGCACTTACGGGCTTGTCACCAGCGAAAACTGGAACCAGTTCGGCGAACGTACCGTGCAGCGCGGTTTCGATTGCGCCATGCGGCTGTTCAACGGGCCGCTCGTACAGCCGGAAGCCGTGGTCTGCGCCGACGATGCGATCGCGTTCGGCGTGATGGTGGCGTTCGACGCGTTGGGAATCCGCGTGCCGGAGGACGTGCTGGTGGTCGGCTACCATGATTCCGCCATCGCGCGTACCACCATGCCTCGGCTGACGTCGGTGCGTGCGCCGTTTGAGCGTATTGTGTCGGAATGCTTACGATTGCTGGCTTCCGGTCCTGCCGGAGGCGCGGCGGAGACGGCTGCTGCGCCAGGCGGCAGCGTGCGCGCGCCCCGAGTCATGCTTGCCCCGCAGCTTATTGTGCGGGATTCCTCGGTGTTCCGCCGGTGAATCGCGAATCGAATCGCCGGTAATTACTGGAAATTACGAAAATCACGGAATCGGCGCGCAGAACAGCGCTTCGAACACCAAAACCGGATTGCCGTTGCCGTTGAGCCTGCGGCGCGCGGTGGCGATGTTCTCCAGCCGGCGCACGGCTCCGGCACGGTCGAGCCGTACCGACAATTCCGTGATGGCGGAACGGTTTTCGAGGTTGATGAGCCCCACCGCGTCCTCGGCGTTGTTCTGCAGCACCGCCACGTCACGGTAGATGCTGGCGACCGAATTGAGCGCACGGTCGAGCACGTCACGCGTGAGTCTGGTGGCACGTCGTTTGAGCTCGTCTTTTTTGGCGATCGCATTGTATGCGCCACGCAGTTTCGGGGGTATGCGGTCTTTGGGTCCGAGTCCGTTGATGCGGCGGAAATCGGCTTCCGCTTCGGACGCTTTGACGTTGACTTCCGCTTCGGCCTGCGCCTTCGCGTTGTCGATGAGGTTGCCGGCCAATAGCACGGCATCCGACGCGCGATGCAAGCCGAGCACGCCGACGATGAGCTCGTCGCGGTCCGTCATGACGCGTTCGTCCTTGGCATACAGGCTCGCGATGCCGATGTGCCCCTCCGACAATCGTGCCGCACGCGCCGCGATATTCGGCTCGAAACCTTGCGATTCCAAGAATTTCGCCACCGCCTGGTTGGACGGTACGGCCAAGTTGACGATGCGCGTGCGCGAGCGGATGGTCGGCAGCACGTCTTGGGCGCTGGGCGCGCACAGCAGCCAGATGGTGTGCGGGCTCGGCTCTTCGATTTCCTTCAGCAGCACGTTGGTGGTGCGTTCCATCATGCGGTCGACGTCTTCGATGATGATGATGCGCCACGGCGCGGTGCCGGGCATCTGCTCGGATGTGGTGATGATGTCACGCACCTCGCCGATGCCGATGGTCACTTTGTTGGTGGCCAGCACGCTCACGTCGGGGTGGGTGCCGGCAAGCACCTGCTCGGTGGTTTTGGTCGGCTCATCGTTCAGGCCATGATCGGGGCTTTCGAGCGCGGCGGCGAACGCGCGGGCAACGTTGGAACGGCCCGATCCGGGAGGGCCGCAAATCAGCCACGACTGCGCGATGGCCTTCGGGTCGCCGCTGGCGATGGCCTTCAGCTGTTCGACCACCTGCGCTTGGCCTACTATGGAGTTCCACACGCTCATGCGATACCCCCGTCAGCGGTGCTCACGGTGTCGAAATCGGCTTTGATACGCGCCCACACGTCTTCGATGGACTGGCTTGCGTCAATGACGTGGAACCGTTCCGGCTCACGTTCAGCCAAGTCGAGGAACGCGACGCGTGTGCGACGCTGGAAGTCGTTGCCGGCCGCCTCCATGCGGTCTTCGGCATGCTGCAGCCGCGCATGCGATTGCGCCGGATCCATATCCAGCAGATACGTGCGTTCCGGCAGCAGACCGTTCGTGGCCCACATGCTCAGGTTTCGGATTTCCGCGGCCGTCAGCTCGCGGCCGCCCGCCTGGTACGCCAAAGAGGAATCGAGATACCGGTCGGTGATGACCACCGCGCCGCGTTGCAGAGCGGGCAGAATCACTTCCGCGACGTGCTGCGCGCGGTCGGCGGCGAACAACAGCGCCTCCGTACGCGGGGCGATGTCGGCACAATCGTTCTCATCCCCCGTATCCACGCCGTGCAACAGCATTTTGCGAATCGCCACGCCCAATGCGGTGCCGCCCGGCTCGCGCGTGACCACGCATTCGCGGCCCTGAGATTCAACATATGCGCGCAACCGTTCGACCTGCGTGGTCTTGCCCACGCCGTCAACGCCTTCAAACGAGATAAAAGTGCCCTGCATGCCTTTCACTGTACCGTGCGCCCCTGCCGTGCCCGGCCATTCGGCCCACGGCTTGGTGTCGCACGATGCCGATTGTCTTGCGGAACATCAGATCGTGCGACGTTTCGCGCGCCGCATAACGTCAGCGTGCGGGAACGACTTCAGGACGCGCGTAGCCTTCGTTGGCGGTCAGCCAGTCGACGTCAGCCTTCACGGTGGACGCGGTGGAGCCGATCTCCTTCGCTATACGCGTATTCGCCCAACCCTTGTCGGCCAGTTCACGCACCTTGGCACGGCGGTCGGCACGCGCCTGTTCGGTCGCGCTCACCTTCTTCGCGGATTTCGCTCCTTTGGCAGCGCCCTTCTTGGCTCCCTTCGCAGCCGTCTTGCGGCCACGACGCTTCGACGGCCCCTGCGCGCGCTTCTCCGCCAGCAGGCGGAACGCCTCGGCCGGTTCGATCGATTCGGGCGCATACTGCTTCGGCAGTGTACGGTTTGTCTCGCCGTCGGTGATGTACGCGCCGTAGAAGCCGTCCTTGATGGTCACGTGCTTCTGGGTTTCCGGATCGGTGCCCAAGTCGCGCAGCGGCGGCTTGGCCGCGCCACGTCCACGACCGCGTCCGTACTTCGGCTGCGCGAACAGTTCCTTGGCCTTCTCCAAGTCGACGGTGAAGATCTCGTCTTCGGAAGCCAGCGAACGCGTGTCGGACTTGCCGTCGGCACCGGTCTTGGTCAGGTACGGGCCGTAACGGCCATTGTTGGCCATGACCGTAACCGTTTGCATTTCGCCGGTTTCGGCGTTCGCCTCATCGTAGGAGCCGACTTCGCGCGGCAGGCTCAGCAGTTTCAGCGCGTCTTCCAACGTCAGCGATTCGGGACTCATCGTCTTGAACAGCGACGCCATCTTCGGACGGTCGGAAGCCGCCTTCTTACCGCCGGAACGCTTCGTCTTGCCCGCCTTGCCTGCGGCGGACTCGGCAGCGGTATCGCCGGCATCTTCCGCGCTCGGCATGACCAACGCCACGTACGGGCCGAACCGGCCATTGCGTACCTCGACGGTGCCGCCGGACACCGGGTCCTTGCCCAGTTCACGCGGCCCACCGGAATGGTTTTCAATCAGATCGTGGCCGACCTCGACGGTCAGCTCATCCGGAGCGAGCGTATCCGGCAGCGAGGCGCGCTTCGGATTGCCTTCCGCATCCAGATGCTTCATGTCCTCAAGATACGGGCCATAACGGCCGACGCGCACGTGCAGGCCATCGCCGATATCGATGGTGTTGATCTCACGCGCATCAATCTCGCCAAGCTGCGCCACCTGCTGCTGCAGGCCCTCATGCGCCTCGTCGGCGGACTGGGCCGCACCATCGCCGGAACCGAAGTAGAAGCGGGTCAGCCACGCCTTGCCGGTCTCATGGCCACCAGCAATCTGGTCGAGGCCGGTTTCCATATCGGCGGTGAACTCGTAATCCACATACTTCGGGAACTTCGTTTCAAGCAGTTTGGTGACGGAGAACGCCAGCCAGGACGGAATCAGCGCACGGCCACGCTCGTACACGTACCCGCGGTCGATGATCGTGGAGATGATGCTCGCATACGTGGACGGACGGCCGATTTCCTTCTGTTCTAACGTTTTGACGAGCGACGCTTCGGTGTAGCGCGCCGGCGGCTGGGTCTCGTGGCCGTCCGCGGCAACGTCCACGGCGGCAAGCTCGTCGCCCGGCTGCATCGGCGGCAGGGAAACGTTGTCATCGGTTTTCTTCGAAGCCTTCGCAGACTTTTCGGCCTTATCGCCAATCTTCACGCCCGCCGCCTCGGCGCTCTTCTTCGCGTCGACAACGCTACGGCGGCCCTCGCCGGTGGCCTTCATGAAGCCGGGGAATTCGATGACGGTGCCGGACGCCTGGAACATGGCCTCGCCGTCGGCTTCGGTCGGCGAGGACAGACGCACGGTGGCGGTGGAACCGGTCGCATCGGCCATCTGGCAGGCCAGCGTGCGCTGCCAGATCAGGGTGTACAGCTTGAGCTGGTCGGCCGGCACTTTGGTGGCGATTTCAGCCGGATCGCGGAAATGCGCGCCCGCCGGTCGGATACATTCATGGGCTTCCTGCGCGCCCGCCGTCTTCGTGGCGTACTGCTTGGGCGCATCGGACAAGTACTTTTCGCCGAAGTGCCGCGACACCGCTTCACGGGCGGCCGCGATCGCCTCCTGCGACAGCGTCACCGAATCGGTACGCATATACGTGATGAAACCGTTTTCGTACAGCCCCTGCGCGGCACGCATGGTCTGGCGCGAGCTCATGCCAAGGCGATTGCCGGCCGTCTGCTGCAGCGTGGACGTGGTGAACGGCGGCACCGGACGGCGACGGTACGGCTTGGTTTCCATCGACGAGACGGTGAACGTCGCATATTCCAGCGATCGCGCGATCGCATTCGCGTGCGTTTCGTCCAGCTGCACGACGTTGTCTTTGACGCCGGCGGCGGTCAGCTGGCCATCATCGCCGAAATCCTTGGAACCGGCCAAACGACGGCCGCCAAGCGACACCATGCGAGAATCGAACGCAACATTGTTGCCGTCGGCGTCGGGCGCTTCCAGCGTGGCGGTGACATCCCAATAGGGGGCACGCACGAACGCCATGCGCTCACGCTCACGTTCCACGATCAGACGGGTGGCCACGGACTGCACGCGGCCCGCGGATAGGCCCGGACCGACCTTGCGCCACAGCACCGGGGACAGCTCATAGCCGTACAGACGGTCCAGAATACGACGGGTTTCCTGGGCGTCCACCATGGCGGCGTCCACATCACGCGTGTTGTTCAGCGACGCCTTGATCGCTTCCGGCGTGATCTCGTGGAACACCATGCGCTTGACGGGCACCTTCGGCTTCAGCGTCTGCACAAGATGCCATGCGATCGCCTCACCTTCGCGATCCTCATCAGTGGCGAGGTAGAGGGTGTCTGCCTTCTTCAGCGCGCTTTTCAGGTCGGCAACGGTTTTCTTCTTGTTGCCGTCCACGATGTAATACGGCTTGAACCCGTCTTCGATATCCACGCCGAACTTGCCGTATTTGGCTTTCTCGGCCGCCGGCACCTGGCTGGGCTGGGCAAGGTCGCGGATATGGCCGACCGATGCCATGACCGTGTATCCGGAGCCCAAGTATCCGCCAATCTTCTTCGCCTTGGTAGGAGACTCCACAATAACGAGCTTGCTGCCGGTAGCCATAGCCACTCCTTATTACTAGTGATTGCAACGCAATAATACTCACTGAATACGGAGAAATGGCAAACCGCCCGTGTGGCGTATGGACGGCAGCATGCCCGGAACCGGCTGTTTTCAGCGCTTCGGCGGTGCGGGCGGCGCTCCCACCAAACCCAGTTTCGTCAACGGCGAGGCGGTCAGCTGACGCATGGCGAGCGTTATGCCAAGCACCAGCGCGGAAACGGCGGCCGTCAGCAGCGCCGTGGAAACGTACGCGCCGGCATTCGTCCATTCGGCGCTCATGGCGAGTCCCGGCTGAATCTGCCAGATGATATACGCGCCGTACAGGATGCCCAATACGCCAATCGTCAGCATCACACTGCCGACGATCTGCACGCTTGCCGACGAGACGCGCGTGCCCGGCTCATCCATGCCGCTGGCGAACGTGGTGGCAAGCGCCAGCAACGCCAGTCCGCCGACGATCAGCAGCGCCATAATCACGTCGGTCGGACGATGCCATTGCGCCGCGATCACCGACAATCCGACCAGCACCGTATACGCCCAACCAATCACCGCCACCAGCGCACGCAGCACGCGCGGCACGGCGCACAGCAGCATCACGCTTGCCGCAGCGGCAAGGATGACATGCCCGGAAGACGCGGAATTATTAGGATTCGATTCCAAATTAATAAGATACGGGCGTGGCAGCAGCGGCTTCAACAGTTCGGCCGCGGCGAAACACAGGCCTCCGAATACAGCGAGCTGCGCGATCGACAGCCACCGTTTGCGCACGATCAGCACGGCAAACGCGATTGCCCCCATGATGACGCTGACGGTGATGACCACTGCGGAAATGGCGAAGACGTGCACGACCGGCGCCAGCCAACCCGGCAACGCGGCATCGAATTTCGACCAGACGATATCCTCATAGCTTTGGCCGTCCATGGTACGCACGCCAAGCCACCAGACGCCGGCGGAAGCGGCAAGCATCAGCAGACCGAACACCACGCACAGCACGATGCTGGACACGCGCGGATGGCGGGTCAGCGGATCCACCTGAGCCAAGCCTTTGTTGACATCCTGCGGAGAAAGCACCGCCTCGACTTCGCGCATATCAGGGAACGACAACGATTCCAACGGTTCCGCAGGCGTTGCTGCCGTGGGCTGCTGAAGCATGTTCACAGGCTGCTGTGGATCTCGGACAAGTGGCTTGAATTCGTTGGTCATAGTCACCGAGAATACGGCATCGCCCCTACTGTGGGGAACGAATCGGAGAAGATATAGAAAAACCTCCACGCACCCGGAAGAGGCCACTTACCCTTGCTGCATTCCTGCCCTGGGGGAGTTGGGTGACATACCGCCACGCGGAGGCTCTTGCCATATTACACCATGCCCGGACCTCGCCGCACCGACTAGACGCACGGGTACACTTGAGAAGGAATCGCACGCCGCCCCTGTGCGTTTGCGTGGCTGCGATAAGCATCGATAACGTTTGGAAGGTTGTTTTGTTATGACTGATGCGGTGGAGTATCCCGATCTGGTGGTCGTGGGCGCGGGCCTGTTCGGCCTGACCGTGGCCCAGCAGGCCGTCGAGCACCTGGGCGTGAGGGTCGAGATCATCGACGTGCGCGACCATATCGGCGGCAACGCGTACAGCTACATGGACGAGGAGACCGGCGCGGAGATCCACAAGTACGGCGCGCACCTGTTCCACACGTCCAACAAGAGGGTCTGGGACTATGTGAACCGTTTCACAAGCTTCACGGACTACGTGCACCGCGTGTACGCCACGCACGACGGCGAGGTGTATCCCCTGCCGATCAACCTCGGGACCATCAACCAGTTCTTCCACGCGCACTACACGCCGGCCGAGGCGAAGGCCCTGGTCGACGAGCAGGCCGGCGAATTGGCGGGCACGGACCCGAAGAACCTCAACGACAAGGGCATTTCGCTGATCGGCCGCCCGCTGTACGAGGCGTTCATCAAGAACTACACGGGCAAGCAGTGGCAGACCGATCCGAAGGACCTGCCCGCGGGCATCATCAACCGCCTGCCGGTGCGCTTCAACTACGACAACCGGTATTTCAGGGACACGTGGGAGGGCCTGCCCACGGACGGCTACACCGCCTGGATGGAGCGCATGATCGACGATCCGCGCATCCACGTGACCCTCAGGACCGACTTCTTCGACGAGTCCCAGCCGTACAACAGGAAGGCGCTGGCCGCGGCGGGCGTGCCGGTGGTGTACACGGGTCCGGTGGACCGCTACTTCGACTACTCGCTGGGCGAGCTGAAGTGGCGTACGGTGGACTTCAGGGAGGTGCGTTACGACGAGGGCGACCATTTCGGATGCCCGGTGATGAACTTCTCCGACCCGGACGTGCCGTACACGCGCGCGATCGAGTTCAAGAACTTCAACCCGGAGCGCAGGGCTTCGCAGAACCCGGACAGGACCGTGGTGTGGGAGGAGTACAGCCGTTTCGCCGAGCGCGGGGACGAGCCGTATTATCCGATCAACACGGAGGCCGACAAGGCGTTGTACGCGAGGTACGAGGAGCTCGCGAAGGCCGAGCCGAGGACCGTGTTCGGCGGCCGTTTGGGCACGTACAAGTATTACGACATGCACAACGTGATCGACACCGCGTTGACCGCGTACGAGGAACAGGTCGAACCACTCCTCAAAAAGTGACGCGATATACATTGCGCAATATATGATTCCCGTTCACGCTGCGACGGCGCACGACCATTGGCCGCCACCGCCGCAGCGTTTCCGGGACAACAAAAATCCCTATGGCATTACCCCAGGCCATAGGGATTTTCATTATATGCTGATTCTGCCTACGAATCAGGCGAGTGGGTCGAGACCTACGAGATGGTTGCCATTGCCATCGCGGGTCTGCCGTCAGCAACGCACGCTATGCGCGCCACACATCCTTGCCGGCGGCCTTCGCGGCCGCCACATCGGCGTCAAGCTGCTCTTCGGTGCCTTCGACCTCACCCTTGATGAATTCCTCCACCAAGCGGCGGGCCTCGCCATCCTCGTGCTGCACGGCCGGAGACTTCATGAAGTAGGAGCTCGGAGCCAGAACCGGACCGGCCAGATGACGATCGAGCGCGATCTTCGCCGCACGCACGGCGTCGATCACAATACCGGCGGAATTCGGGGAATCCCACACCTCGAGCTTGTATTCGAGGTTCAGCGGCACATCGCCGAACGTGGTGCCCTCAAGACGCACGAAGGCGAACTTGCGGTCGTCAAGCCAAGCCACGTAATCGGACGGGCCGATATGCACGTTGTGCGGATCCATCTCGTGCGGCACCACGGAAGTGACAGCGCGGGTCTTGGAGATCTTCTTGGATTCCAGGCGGGAACGCTGCAGCATGTTCATGAAGTCCATGTTGCCGCCGACGTTAAGCTGGTACGTACGATCCAGACGCACGCCGCGATCCTCGAACAGACGGGCCAGCACGCGGTGCGTGATGGTGGCGCCGACCTGCGACTTGATATCGTCGCCGACAATCGGCACACCAGCGTCACGGAACTTCTGCGCCCACTCCGGATCGGAGGCGATGAACACCGGCAGGCAGTTCACGAACGCGCAGCCAGCGTCCATAGCGGCCTGAGCGTAAGCCTTGTCCGCCTTCTCGGAACCAACCGGCAGGTAGGAAACCAGCACGTCGACCTTCTTGTCACGCAGCACCTGGGCCACGTCCACCGGTTCGGCGTCCGACTCTTCGATCATCTGGCGGTAGTATTCGCCCAAGCCGTCGTTAGTCGGGCCACGCAGCACCTCCACGCCCAGATTCGGCACGTCCGCGAACTTGATGGTGTTGTTCTGAGAAGCGCCAATCGCCTCGGACAGGTCCTTGCCCACCTTCAGCGCATCGACGTCGAACGCGGTGACGAATTCGATGTCACGCACGCGGTAGCCACCGAAATTGTTGTGCATCAGGCCGGGAATCTTATCCTCGTCCTTGGTGTCCTTGTAATACTCAACGCCCTGCACCAGCGACGAGGCGCAATTGCCCACGCCGGCGATAGCCACTCGAATGCTCATCTGAAAACGACTCCTCTGTTATGCGTTTCGCAGGTATACCAATCCCCAAGCATACCCACAAACCGCATTGTAAACTGAAAAATCACTGAAAAACGGCCATATTACGGCAGTCGTCAACAGATTGTCGATTTGTAAAAAAGCTGCGCAAAAACATGTTTTTCCAGTCGGACAGCACTATCTACACCCTTGTTTTTCAGGTCGTTCGGCTACGGTGGAAACCATGGTTTCACGAACACGAAGTGTCAGCTCACGCTCAAAAAGCGCCCGCAGCGGCAGCGCAACGTCCACGACGCCACGGGTGGGCACCACCTACGGGGTCCATGGAGAAGTGCTGAGCAAGCCGCCCCAGGGGCCGAAGCACACTTCGCATCGCGCACCCAAAAAGACCAGAAAACACAAGCATCTCGTGCTCAAATGGGTGCTCGGCATCTTCGCGGCGCTCATCGCGGCAGGTATCGGCCTGTTCGCCTACATGTACATCACCACGGAAATCCCACAGCCGGAAAAGTTCGCGCTGGCCGAAAAGACGACCGTGTACTACAACGACGGCACCACGCCGATCGGCAGCTATGCGGAGCAGAATCGCGAAATCATCAGCTGCGCAGACCTGCCCGACTACGTCGGCAACGCGATCGTGGCATCGGAAGACCGCTCCTTCTATACCAATAAGGGCATCGATCCAATCGGCATCGCACGCGCGTTCTACAACAACCTGACCACCGGTAGCAGGCAGGGCGGTTCCACCATCACCCAGCAGTATGCGGAACGCTATTATCTGGGCGAAACCACCTCGTACGTGGGCAAACTGCGTGAGGCGTTCCTGGCGGTCAAAATCGCCCAAGCACAGGACAAGAGCCAGGTGTTGTGCAACTACATGAACACCATCTATCTCGGCCGTGGCGCATACGGCATCCAGGCAGCGGCCAAAGCGTACTTCGGCAAGGACGCGAAGGATATGACGCTCTCCGAAGCGGCCATGCTTGCCGGCATCATTCCCGCGCCGAGCGTATGGACCCCCGACGTGAATCCCAAGCAAGCTGAAAAACGTTACAAGCGCGTGCTGAACATCATGGACGAAGACGGCTACATCACGCCGGACGAGAAGAAAGCCGCGAAATTCCCGCAAACCATCGAAATCCAACAAAACAACCAGATGTCCGGACCGAACGGATACCTGCTGACGATGGTGCAGAACGAACTCGTCAACACCAAGGCGTTCAGCAAGCAGGACCTGGAAACCGGCGGCTACAAAATCGTCACCACCATTGACAAATCGAAGCAGGACCTGATGTTCTCCACCATCAGTCCCTCCCAAAACGGCATGCAAGGCATCGTGCCCGACGGCATGCAGTTCGGCGCGCTGTCGGTGAACCCCAAGGACGGTTCCATCATCTCGCTGTACGCAGGAGACGACTACCTGACCAAGCAGCTCAACAACGTCACCCAGGCAACGTACGAAGTCGGCTCCACCATGAAGCCGTTCGCATTGCTGGCCGCCGTCAACGAAGGCGTCAGCCTCAACACGTACTTCAACGGCAACTCGTACCGGACGTTCCCGGGCATCACCGAAACGGTGAGCAACTACGGCGGCGAGAATCTGGGATACGTGAACCTGTACACGGCGACGGAACAATCCTCGAACACCGTGTACATGGATCTGCAAACCAAGCTCGGCGCGCAGAAAATCGCCGAAACCGCACGGCAGGCCGGCGTTGACGATTCGTCTTTGGATGGTTCCAACCCGTTCACCGTGCTCGGCAACAACGGCCTGACCCTCAAGGACATGACGCAGGGATACGCCACACTGGCCAACCAAGGCAACAAGCCGACGCTGCATATCGTTGCCCAAGTGCAGACGGCGAACGGCACCGACCTGTACAACGCGCCGACCTCGGCGGAGCAGACGTTCGAAGCGAACAACGCGAATCTCGTGACGAAGGCGCTTACCGGCGTGGTCCAGCGAGGCACCGCCACCGAGGCGCGTGCCACTGGGCACACCATTGCCGGCAAGTCAGGCACCGCAAACGATTCCAACGCAGCGAGCTTCATCGGCTATACGCCGTCCATGCTGACTTCTGTGGCGATGTGGTATCCGGACGCCAACGGCAATCCGCAGCAGATCCCTTCGTTCGGCCGATGGACCGGCGGCAGCGACTACCCCGTGCATCTGTTCACCGAATACATGAAGCAGGCCCTTGCCGACACTCCGAACGAAACGTTCCCCGACGCCACCGATAACGGCAAGGTCGGCGGACCGGACGGTACGTGGGGCACCGGCGCGCAGAAGACCTGGACTAGAAAGCAGCAGACCACCGTGACTCCGCGCACCGAGGAGAACACCCAACAGACCACGCCGAATCAGACCGAGGAAACGCAGAATACCGGTCAGGGCGGTGGCGACGGCGGTAATAGCGGCGGTATCCCCGCTAACGGCGACGGTAACGACACCAACGGTGGCAATGGCGGAGGAACCAGTGACGATAATTCCGGTAATAACGGCGCCAATGGCGATACATCGCAGCAATAGCAGTCGCTGACTGCGATTGCCGTCGCGGTCAGCAAATACGCAAGGGGGCTTCCCGGTTATTCCGGGAAGCCCCCTTGGTTTTGCCGCGTGCACACGCGGGCGCATGGTCGTCAACGTCGTTTGTCAGAATGCATGCACATGCTGGGCAAGACGGTCGTATTCGGCGCGCGTCAGCGAGGCGACGCCACCGTGCTTCGTATGCGCGGTGAGGAAGTAATCGTCCGCCTGCAACGGCACCCAGCCCTGATCGAGATCGCGGCTGACCATCGGACGGTATCCGATCGACGGAATCACGTCCACGAACAAGTACCATTCGTCGTCCGCGCCACCGTTGTTGTGGTGGTTGGCGATTAACAGTTTGCAACAGAGTTCTGATATCTCAATTACTAGATATGGAAAGATGCCGCTGCGAAGAACTCCTGCGGCATCTTTTCATCGTGTTTAAGCACGATATTACTTCAAGTGCATACGCAAATTACAACCTTTTCACTTACGATGGGCTTCCACTAAACGACGGTACTCATCAACTGCTGCAGTACGAATACGATCAAACGAAAGATGATCATTTGCTCGTAGATCCCACAATCCCATTTGAGCAAGATACTGTTCGGCAGGTTTGTCCTCATCTCGATAAACCCAATACATCATATCGAACAAAGACCACCAAGTATAGCCAATAAGATTCATACCCTCTGCACGCAATTCATCCACAGCCGCTACCGATTCATGCAACCAACGGATTCTTTCCTCGACAGGACCAGGAGAACACGTTTCAGTCAAATATACTGGCAATTCGTATCTTTCCGAGAACAAAGTCAGTACATCTTTGAGCCCCTCGACACCATCATTTTGGAATGGCAGTGGATCATATGGCGAACCATCATGCGGATCTCCTGCCACATACTTCACTGTGGACACCTGAGGATAGTAATTAACGCCAATTACATCCGGTTTTATTGAATTATCGAGATACCACTGGAAGTCATCATCCTGAATACCATGCTTGGATAACCAACCGTAGAGAGGATGATTCGAATTCATCCGACCCATAATTGTGTCTTCCACAAGGAACCTGCGTTGTTTTAGGAAACCTACCTCATCAGAGTATGCATCCACATCACCAGCGAATCGGAATGATGCTTCAACATTCACGAATGTAGATTCTGGCGACACCTCGCTAATCGCTTGCTGAGTTAAAATCATCCCTTTAGTAATCTGCCGGAACAACTTAACAAACCCATCATCACCAACAAGATACGGTGGCCAATAGCCATATTGGCCGCAGTACATCATATTCAACAATGGCTCATTCAACGGAGTCCAAATATTGAGCCGGTTCTGATAACGCTGCGCCACTGTTGCCGCATACTCGGCAACATACTTTGGATAATCAGTATTTAAAAAACCATTATCAAGCCATAACGGTGTTCCATAATGCATAAGATCGACTATGACATCAACACCGATTTCTTCGAAACGGTCTACAACCCGGTCAAGCCAATCAAAACGGAATTTGCCAGGCGCAGGGTTTACCAAATACCAAGGTATGCCCCATCTTGTTTGATTCGCCCCAGTCTCCGATATAAGACCAATATCGTCGTACCAGCATTCATAATGCTTAGTTAGCTCATATTCATCTAAGGCACGCATACCTGGACGAGTCTGAGGAATAAAAGTATCTTCAATTCCTAATGAAAAATTGAGTTTTTCTTTATTCTCAAACCACTTTTTTACAGGCGAGACTTTTTGATTAACCATGATTTCATTATCCTTTCATACCACTCATGGCAACGCCTTCGACAAATTGCTTTTGGACAAAGGCGAATATGATTACCAGCGGAATAGCGGCAATAACTGCGCCAGCCATCATGATTCCATACGGAATCGCTCCTCCAACGGAGCCATTAAGCAGAGAAAGTCCCGCGATCAATGTGCGATCATCAGACTTAGATGTCATAATTAATGGCCAAAGCAAATCATTCCAGTTGTTCATAAAATTGAATAAAGCTAATGTAAACAGCCCCTGTTTTGCATTCGGCAACACAATCGACCAAAAGACGCGAAACTCATTCGCCCCGTCAATGCGAGCAGCATTGTCAAGATCTCGAGGCAATGAAATAAAAAATTGTCGGAGTAGAAAAATACCTGCAACATCAGCGGCACGAGGCAAAATCATGGCAACCATGTTGTAATTACCGATAAGCCCCATGGAAGAGAGCATCTTATACGTTGGAATAAGGAGCGCTTGGTATGGTACCATCATGCTCGCAATTAGCACGAACAACAACACATTCCGTCCTCGGAAATCGAGTCTGGACAATGCGTATGCGGCCAATGCGTCAAACGCTACAGAAAACAGCGTAACGAAACCGGCAAAAATCACAGAATTTCTGAACTGTGTTCCTACAGGAATTCGGTTGAATAATTGTACATAATTATCCAGCGTTAAAGAAGACGGAATCAGCTTCGGAGGCCAGGCATTGACTTCTTTGCTCGGCGCAAATGATGTAACCAAGCAAACAAAGAACGGAAAAACAGTAATTAATGAAGTTAGAATTAGAAGTATATATACTCCGACGCGGCCCAATAATACTCGTGGAGTAATGTACCGCGATGAATTGTGAGATGCAGAAACCACTGATCCTTTTTTCATCACATGGACTCCTTTTCATAACGGTTATTAAGGACAAGCTGGATAACCCCCACAATGAAGGTGAAAACCAGCAAAACATAGCTAAGAGCCGAAGCTGCGCCAAGATGGAAATTACGGAAGCCTTCAGTATAGATTCGATAAACAACCGTCTCAGTCATATGATCAGGACCACCAGACGTCATGACATAAATCTGATCAAACGCCTGGAAAGACTGGATCAAAGCCATTATGACGACATAAGTCATAGTGCTACGAAGCCCCGGAAGCGTAACAGAAGTAAACTTTCTCCACGCACCGCAACCATCAAGCTCCGCCGCTTCATATAGCTCATGCGAAACCCCTTGCAATCCTGCAAGAAAGATGACCATAAAATAACCAAAATTCTTCCATACACCAACCACAGTAACCGTAGGAAGGGCCCATGTAGTGCTACCGAGTACATCACCCATATGAATGCCAATCTTGGATAACCAATATGGCAGGAAGCCTAAATTTGGGTCAAGAATGAACTGCCACGCCATTGCGGCAACAGCCATAGAAATAACAAACGGGAGGAAGATGGCGGACCGGAAAAACCCTCTCAAAGGTAAATCATCACGGTTAAGAAGCATCGCAACAGCCAAAGCTACGATAATTAGTAGCGGCATATAAATAACCGTATATATCAGCGTATTCAAAAGAGCATGTACAGCATCTTGATTGGAGAATAAATCCGTATAGTTTTTCACTCCAATAAATTGAGGCTTATTAAATCCCGTCGCATTGGTAAAACTCATCCACAGCGCATAAAAAGCAGGATAAAAAACGAATGCCCCGATAATCACAATTGCAGCAGCACTGAATAACCAACCCATTCGTGTCTGAGCCCGCTTCATTTCATTCCGACGGACAGGAGAATCACTTGTGACCAATGAGCGTGGTGGCTTGTATCCACTTGATGATGCACGCATCTACTTTCCCTCCCAGCTTCAAAAAGGGGTGCGAGCCCCAGCTGCAAATCAATTGATACTCGCACCCTCTCTTCAGCTTAAATTAATTCATTCCTCAATATATCCTTGAATTTTATCGTTAGATTTTTGTAGAATATCCGTCAAGTCACCCGTAGATTCAGAAATCTTTGGGCCAAGAGCATTTAGTTCAGACTGAACATCTGCAAACCCAGACGGAACACTTCCAAGAAGCAGACTGGAATGATCCATATAAGGGCTAATTTGAGAAACGAAATTGTTGCTCTTCATATCGTCAGCAGTAACATCCGTACGATTGGGTGGGTAGTTTGCCTTAACCGCCCAAGTAATCTGATTCTTTTTATTATTAAAGAACTTCATCCAAGCATAAGCAGCCTTCTTCTTAGCATCATTACCGTCGACCTGTGAAGTCGTATACCAATAGTTAGCCGCAACTTCTGTGACCTGCTTCTCCGGCCCCTTCGGCATTTCAAATGTGCCGGTTTCAATTCCTTTCTCTTTGGCAGCATTAACAATCCAAGGCCCGATCCAGAACATCGCCGCCTTACCGGAGCAGAACAACGTCTGAGCATCCACAAGCGAAAGATTGCTCGGCGAGGACTTCTTCGCATAGAAATTATCACGAATCCAAGTAAGTGTATCCTTAGATTTCTTAGAAGTCAGGTTAGCCTTCCCGTCAACAACTAAATCTGTTCCGGCTCCCTGTAAAAATATCGGAAGATATCCAGCGTCCTTATCAGCAAGAGCAATCCCATACTGGTCAGGAGTACCATCTCCATCCTTATCAACGGTCAACTTTGACGCAAGAGCAGCAAGATCATCCCACGTCTTAGGATATTGATCCTCCGTGATTCCAGCCGCATCAAAAATAGCCTTGTTGAAATAGACGGAATATGGAGCATGGCCCATTGGCACTCCATAATGTTTACCGTCCACTTCTCCATCTTTGACAACATTCTTACGGTAATGACTTGTCTCATTAGAAGAATCGGAATAGAAATCATCCGTAGAGACAATAGCCCCCTGCTTGATGAAGCCTTTTGCACCATCTGGCTGATAAGTCACCACATCCGGACCATTACCAGCAGAAATTGAAGACAGAAGTTTATCATTAATTACATTCCAAGGATTCTGTTCAATTGTCACCTTCACATTGCTTTGCGATTTATTGAAATCGTCAGCAATAGATTGAACTACTTTCCCATCATTCTCAGTAAAACCGCTCCATACACTAAGCTCTGTCACTCCGCCATTGGAGCCTGCGGCCTTTGAGCCGCCACCACATGCTCCAAGAGAAATCACGGATGCAGCAGCTACAACTAACGCAGCTGCCCTGATTCCCTTATTCATATTTTTTCTCCTTTATCCGATTTGCCGCTACGCCTCTGTAACAGCTTCTTATTTTTCATAGCCCGCACCCCTTCGCGACCGCCAAAATCATTCATTAGCGGCACGATGGAAGTACATAATGCTCAATCAAGTCAAAAACATGTAGTTATAGACCCTCCTCCTTTTTCGGCATTCAGAGATTCCCTCAACGCCACAATAAAATTAACCGACTTCTTTGTTGGCAACATCACCTCGTTGGATTAAACAATATTTTCAACGTTGTAATTTTGATTATACAACTTTTTCTATCGTTGTACAACTTTATGACACACCGATAGAAGAGCCATGCAAACCTGTACTTGCGGCACTTAACACACACGGAGTTCCCGCGAGCGGACCGCCATCGGCCGGCAGCACGTCCGTGGTGGTAGGGGTCCACAGATTGTCGGGTTCCGGCACGCCGAAATCCGGACCGTCGGCGGTCCACTTGACCACACCGACGCGCGCGTGGCGATTCGGGTCGAACAGCGGATCGCCCTTAATTTCCGTGTAGTTGCGGCAGTGGTAGATCATCAGGTCCTCGGTGCCGTCCTCGGACTTGGTGAATGAATTGTGGCCCGGACCATACTGACCGTTCTCGGCGCAGGTCTTAAACACCGGCACCGGGCTCTTAGTCCAGGAGGCCTTGTCCAGCAGATCGCTGCCGCACTCGGCGGTCAACAGTCCCACGGCGTACGGAACGCCGGTGCCGGAGGCGGAATACGTGATGTAGATCTTGTTCCCATGGAACAGGAAGGCCGGTCCTTCGTTGACCAGGAAGTCGATGCATTCCCAGTCGTATTCCGGCTTGGTCAGCATGACGGGATCACTGCCCAGCGTCCACGGATTGGCCATCTTGGCGATATACAGGTTGGAGTTGCCTTCGATGGCGGGATCCTTCTGCGCCCATACCAAATACTGCACGCCATCAATCACTTCGGTGGTGGCGTCAAGTGCGAAGGAGTCGATCGGGGTGATGATCTGGCCCCTCTCCACCCAGTTGTCGGAAGTCGGATCGTCGTCGGTGTTCTCCAGCACGAACATGCGGTGCGTCGGCAGGCCGGATGCTTCGAAATCCGTTGCGGCGCCTGCGAAATAGATATACCATGCGCCATTGATGCGATGTAGTTCAGGGGCCCAGATGTAGATGCTCGCCGGGCCGGATTCGTGCTTGCGCCACACCACCGTCTCGGGAGCCTTCTGCAGATCGTTGATATTCGACGCGTGACGAATGGCGATGCAGTTGTATTCCGGATCGGAGGCGGTGAAATAATACTCGCCGTCAACCTTGAGCACCCAGGGGTCTGCGCGCTGAAGCACGATCGGATTGTTGTAAACAACCATGTTTAGTCCTTCTCAATCCGTTGTTCCAGTATTTACAACGTTGAATATATCATTCTTACATCGTTGTAACAACTTGGGCGCGTCATTGTCGGAAGATGCTTGGATGCGGTGCTGCCGCTGGGCATGGGCGTCCATCGTTTGCGCCATTCATGCCAATGTCGGTGCCGCCGTCGGTCATGGGTGCTCGACACACTCAAGGCCGTTCGGCCAAGCTTACGGCCGAGCGCCCATGCCCGGCGGCGGCACCTTGGGGGAAGAGCCGACTCAATGGGTACGCACGCTGGGAGAAACTTGCCGGAAGGCAAGCGAAAGCTCAGAGGACGAGGGAATCGATGGGGAGTTTGGTGGATTGGCGCACGACCAGCGATGATGCGACCTTGCGGAAGACCTTCTCCCCCGGCCTGTCGGCATTCGGGTCACGGCCGTCGATGCGCTCCTTGAGCACTTTCACCGACAGACGGGCGACCGCTTCAAGTCCCGGCGCGATCGACGTCAGCGCCGGCGACAGGTACTGTGAATCGTCGGAATTGTCGAAACCAACCACGGAGATGTCGTCGGGAATGTGCAAGCCGTGCATCTGGATCGCGTGCATCACGCCGGAAGCCAGCATGTCGTTCAGCGCGACGACGCCATCGACTTCGACGCCGGAATCCAACAACGCGTTCATGGCCCTCACGCCGTCACTACGATGCCACATGCCTGATTCGACGACCAGCCGATCGTCGAATTCGACGCCGGCCTCCTCCAGCGCCTCAAGATACCCTTGGTAGCGCAGTGCGGCGGAACCGACTTTCTCCCCCGGATGAACGCCGACCACGGCCACGCGGCGGCAACCGGTCGTCAGCAGATACTGCGTGGCACGCTTCGCGCCTTCGACGTTCTCGGTGGCGATGTGGTCCACCTGATCGGTGAAGATGCGTTCGCCGACCAGCACGAGCGGATAATCGACCTTCAGCTGCTCGACGTCATCCTGCCCAAGCTCCAACGGGCTGTAGATCAGGCCGTCGATCATCATCTGCTGGGACCCGTGCAGCGCTTCCAACTCGCCATCGCGCGAATATTGCGTCGGCTCCACAATCACGCGCAAACCGACTTTCTTCGCCTCTTCGATGACCAGCGACGACAGCTGCGCGAAATACGGCATCTGCAGATCGGGAATGGCCAAGCCGATGATGCCGGTCTGCCCTCGGCGCAGGTTGCGCGCCGATACGTTCACCGTGTATCCCAGTTCCGCGATGGCTTTGTTGACCTTGTCGCGCGTGGCCTGCGAGACGAATTCGTAGTCGTTGACCACGTTGGAGACGGTTTTGATCGACACTCCGGCCGCCTTGGCCACCTCACGCATGGTCACGACATGCTCGCCGTTTCCCCCCGTTCGCTTCGGCATATATACCCCTTTTGTCATTCAGCGGACTCAGTCGGCATCGAAGAAACCAACCTCCATTGTTACACCAGCATAGTCGGGGTCAAGCTCCTCCGCCGTTTGCATATCCAGAATGGGCATGCCCTCCTTGGACCAATGCACGCGGCGCACTTGGGCGTCGCGGCCACCATAGCGGCCGTGCTCGTATTCGGCGTTGTGGAACACGTAGATGAGGTTGCCGTCCTCGTCATGCGACCACATGCCGTGGCCGGTGCCGAGCTGCCAACGCCCGTTGTACATGCCGGACTTCTGCAGCGGATAATCGAGCTTCGTCCATACGCTGGCGTCGGTCAGATCGGCTCCCTGTCCGGCCGGGGCGGTGACCAGGCCGGTCGTGTAGTCGATGCCGACCAGCGAGCCCGAGTAGATCAGGAAAATCGTTCCGTCATGCACGATGGCGTTCGGTCCTTCGGCGATCATGTTGTCCCATGCGAATTCCGGCACGACGATCTGCTTCGGCTTGCTGGTGAGCCTCGCCGGACGAGCCGGGTCAAAGCTGGCGATCCAGATGCTGCCGACCTGCTGCCATGCGTAGTACCAGCGGCCCGAATCGCACAGCACGGTCATGTCAAGCGAAATGCGCTGGATTGGATTGAGCGTCTCGCCATCCGGGTCGAGGATAGGCTCGGGCACCGTCCAGTTCTCCGGCTCGCGCGGATCAAAATCCGTGCCGTCGGAATGCTGCTTGAGCTGCATGATGTGGCAGCTGCCGGTCCACATGTCCGGTTTGCCGGCACGATCGTTGGGGGTGCCGTCGGGATTGACGCGCGGCCCATCGAAGCAGGGCATGAACAGGACCGACAGCTTGCCGCCGATCACATGCAGTTCCGGAGCCCAGAAGCAGCCGGTCATCGGACGATCTTCGCTATTGAGATCGCCGCATGCGAGCAGATCGATCTCCTTGGCCTGTCCGCCCGCGGCGTCGGAAAGCGCTTCGATGGAGTCGGCGATGCGCAGCGGCATATGGGTCCTGCCGTCGTTCGGATCCACGCAATTGCCGTCGGTGTCATCGGTGGCGATGAACATGAACATCGGCTTGCCGTTGAACTTCCACGCGAACACC
>NZ_CP109653.1:454562-645956 GCF_025908335.1 Bifidobacterium sp. KRGSERBCFTRI | reverse complement strand
TCACCCGGCCCGCTCCTATGGGCGAGCCGGGTGATTGGCGAGCCTTGCCGAACTTGTTACTTAGCGCGCTCGATAATGGAATCGAGACGCCAACGCTTGGTCTTGCTCAGTGGACGAGTCTCCATGATACTCACGAGGTCGCCAACGTGAGCCTGGTTGTTCTCGTCATGGGCCTTGACCGTGCGAGTGGAACGAACGACCTTACCGTAGAGCGGGTGGGTCGTACGAAGTTCGAGTTCCACGGAAATGGTCTTGTCCATCTTGTCGGACACGACATAACCGCGACGAACTTTGCGGAAGTTACGCTCTTCAGCCATTACTTCTCCTTAAGCTTTCGTTTCGGTTGCCGCCGGAGCCTGGCTGATGCCAAGTTCACGTTCGCGCAGAACAGTATACATCCTGGCGATGTCACGCTTGACAGCCTTGAGGCGAGCAGTGTTCTCGAGCTGACCGGTTGCATGCTGGAAGCGCAGGTTGAACAGCTCTTCCTTGGACTTCTTGATGAAGCCCTCGATCTCAGCATTGGTCTTCTCGTTGAGATTCTTGATGGTGTATTCTTCCGATCCGACTGGCATCAGATGTCACCGCCTTCGCGAGCGATCACGCGGCACTTCATTGGAAGCTTGTCGATTGCGCGGCGCAGGGCCTCGCGAGCGACATCCTCAGAAACGCCACCGATTTCGAACATGACACGGCCCGGGTGCACATTGGCAATCCAGAATTCCGGAGTGCCCTTGCCGGAGCCCATTCGGGCGCCGAGCGGGTGCTTGGTGAGAGGACGATCCGGGAAGATCGTGATCCACACCTTGCCGCCACGCTTGATGTAACGGGTCATTGCGATACGAGCAGCCTCGATCTGGCGGTTCGTGACATAGGCCGGAGCCAATGCCTGAATAGCGAAATCGCCGAAGTTGATCTCGTTGCCGCCCTTGGACATGCCATGGCGGTCAGGACGATGCTGCTTGCGATATTTGGTCCTCTTTGGGATAAGCATCCTCAGCTCACTCCTTAGTTTCCGGCTCTACGGCAGCTTCCTTGGAAACTTCCGCTTCCATCTGCTGATCCGGACCTGTCTTGACCTGGTTCTGACCGGTGGGACGCTGGCCGGCACGCTGGCCACGGCGCGGACGACGATCGCCGCCGCGACGGCCCGGGCGGTTGTTGCCCTGCTGTGCCTGCTGCTCCTCGAACTCACGCTCGGTCATATCGCCCTTGTAGATCCACACCTTGACACCGATGCGGCCGTAGGTGGTCTTGGCCTCGAAGAAGCCATAGTCGATGAGAGCGCGGAGCGTCTGCAGCGGGACGCGGCCTTCACGGTAGAACTCCGAACGGCTCATTTCCGCACCGCCGAGACGGCCGGAGAGCTTGATACGAATACCCTTGGCGCCTGCACGCATGGCATCCTGCTGAGCCTTACGCATCGCGCGACGGAAGGTCACGCGGTTGGTGAGCTGCTCGGCGATGCCCTGAGCGACGAGCTGGGCGTCGATGGCCGGGTTCTTCACTTCGAAGATGTTGAGCTGAACCTGCTTGCCGGTGAGCTTCTCGAGCTTGGCACGAACACGCTCGGCTTCGGCGCCACGACGGCCGATCACGATGCCCGGACGGGCGGTGTGGATGTCCACACGCACGCGGTCGCGGGTGCGCTCGATGATGATGCGGGACACGCCCGCACGCTCGAGATCCTTGTTCATGACCTTGCGGATGGCGTCATCTTCGAGGACGAAGTCACGATAACGCTCGCCGACCTTGTTGGAATCGGAGAACCACTTGGAACGATGGCTCTCAGTAATGCCCAGGCGATAGCCAAAGGGATTAATCTTCTGACCCATCTTTAGCGGTCTCCTTCCTTGCTAGCGACGACGACCGTGATGTGGCTCGTACGCTTGTTGATACGAGCGGCACGGCCCTGTGCACGAGCGCGGAAACGCTTGAGCGTCACACCCTCGTCCACATAGGTCTCCTTGATGTACAGGTCGTTCTCACGGAACGGCTCGCCGGCCTTGTCGGCCTTCACGCGGGCGTTCGCGATGGCACTCTGGAGGACCTTGAGCACCGGGGTGCTGGCGTCCTGCGGAGCGAACTTGAGAATGGTGATGGCTTCGGTCGCTTTCTTGCCTCGGATGAGGTCGACCATGCGGCGAGCCTTACGCGGCGTCACACGAACGTGGCGAGCGATTGCTTTAGCTTCCATGTGTCTATACTCTCCTACTTATTAGCGGCGCGACTTCTTGTCGTCCTTGACGTGACCCTTGAAGGTACGCGTAGGGGCGAACTCACCGAGCTTGTGGCCGACCATGGATTCGGTGACGAACACCGGCACATGCTTGCGACCATCGTGAACCGCGAAGGTGTGTCCGATGAAATCAGGGGTGATCATCGAACGGCGGGACCACGTCTTGATGACGTTGTGGGTGCCCTTCGCATTCTGCTCGTCGACTTTCTTCTGCAAGTGGGCGTCGACGAATGGGCCCTTCTTGATGCTACGAGTCATCTACTCGACACTCCCTTACTTGCGATTCTTGCCGTTAGGACGACGACGAACGATCATCTTGTTCGAAGCCTTCTTCGGACGACGGGTACGAACCTCGCCCTTGCCCCATGGAGACACCGGCGGCTTGCCACCGCGGGTACGGCCGCCATGCGGGTGATCGACAGGGTTCATGGACTCACCACGGGTGATCGGGCGCTTGCCCATCCAACGTGCACGACCTGCCTTGCCGAGCTGGATGTTGGCGTGGTCGGAGTTGCCGACCTCGCCCACGGTTGCGCGGCAGCGGGCGTCCACGTTGCGGATTTCGCCCGATGGCATACGCAGCTGGGCGTAAGCGCCATCCTTGGCGACGAGCTGCACGGCCGCACCGGCGGAACGTGCAATCTTGGCACCGCCGAGCGGGCGGAGCTCAATGGCGTGGACAACCGTACCAGTCGGGATGTTGCGCAGCGGCAGGTTGTTGCCCGGCTTGATGTCGGCGTTGGCGCCGGTCTCGATGCGGTCACCCTGCTTGATGCCCTCAGGTGCGATGATGTAGCGCTTCTCACCGTCTGCGTAGTGCAGCAGGGCGATGCGTGCGGAGCGGTTCGGATCGTACTCGATCTGAGCCACGGTTGCCGGCACGCCGTCCTTGTCCCAACGACGGAAGTCGATGAGGCGGTACTGGCGCTTGTGACCGCCGCCACGATGGCGGGAGGTCATGCGGCCGTAGTTGTTGCGGCCGCCAGTTTTGCTGTTCTTGCGAATGAGCGACTTCTCTGGGGTCGAGCGCGTGAGGTCGGAGAAGTCCGAAACAGACGCGTTACGACGGCCCGGGGTCGTCGGCTTATATACGCGGATAGCCATAATCTAGTTCTTTCCTTTAACTTTTCTCGGCTAACCTTCAGTTACCGAAGATGTCGATCGACTGGCCCTCGGCCACGGTCACGATTGCGCGCTTCTGATTGACGCGGCGGCCGTAACCGGTGCGGGTGCGCGTGCGCTTGCCTGCACGGTTGAGGGTGTTGACGTTCGTCACCTTGACCTTGAAGATCTCCTCGATGGCCTGCTTGATCTGCACCTTGTTGGCGTTCGGGGCCACGACGAAGGTGTACTGACCCATATCGGACAGAGCGTAGCTCTTCTCCGAAACAACAGGCTTCAGGATGATGTCATGTGCTGGCTTGTGAATAGCGACCATGAACTCAGGCCTCCTTAGCTGCCGTCTTCGCGGCGACGAAAGCCTCGAGACCATCCTTCGAGAACACCACGTACTGGGCGGTGATCACGTCGTAGGTGTTGAGCTGATCGGCGAAGATCGGGTAGACGGTCGGAATGTTACGAACCGACAGCCACTCGTTCACGTTGTCGCGGGACAGCACCACGGTGGTGAAGTTGTCGGCGACGACCGGGGCGAGAGCCGCGATTGCCTTCTTGGTGGACGGTGCGTCGAGCTGGAAGTCGACGACTGCGACGCGACCGTTGTTGGCGCGATCCGAGAGGGCGTAGCGCAGGGCTGCGGCCTTCATTTTCTTGGGGGTGCGCTGGCTGTAGTCACGCGGCACCGGGCCGTGTGCGACACCGCCGTGGTACCACTGAGGAGCGCGGATTGAGCCCTGACGAGCGCGACCGGTGCCCTTCTGCTTCCACGGCTTGCGGCCACCACCGGAGACGGCGCCGCGGTTCTTGACCGCATGCGTGCCCTGGCGGGCGGCTGCACGCTGGGCCACCACAACCTGGTGGATCAGCGGCACGTGTGCCTGCACTTCCTCGGCGGTGAAGCCGAAGAGCGCTTCCGGCGCCTCGAGGGTGCCGGCTTCCTTGCCATTGTTATCGGTGACGTTCAGAGTAACGTTTGCCATCTAAATCAGGCTCCCTTCACTGCAGAACGAACGAGGACGATGCCGCCCTTCGGGCCCGGGATGGCGCCCTTGATGGCGAGGATGCCGTTCTCCACATCGGAGGAGACGACAGTGAGGTTCTGCACGGTATTGGTGACATGGCCCATACGACCGGCCATGCGCTTGCCCTTGAGAATACGGCTCGGCGTTGCGCATGCGCCAACCGAACCTGGACGACGCTCGTTCTTGTGAGAGCCGTGGGTACGACGGTAGGACTTGAAGCCCCAGCGCTTGATGGTGCCCGCGAAGCCCTTGCCCTTGGTGGTGCCGGTCACGTCGACCTGCACACCCTCAGGGAAGACCTCGGCGGTCAGCTCCTGGCCGGGCTCGAAATCCTCTACGTTCTCGGTGCGAACTTCGGCGAGGTGACGACGAGGCGTCACACCGGCCTTGGCGAAATGACCGGCCATCGGCTTGGTCACCTTACGCGGGTCGACCTGGCCGTAGCCAAGCTGGACGGCCTTGTAGCCGTCGGTCTCCTCGTTCTTCACAGCCGTGACGACGTTGGTCGAGACCTCGACGAGCGTGACGGGAACGAAGAAGCCGTTTTCGTCCCAAACCTGCGACATGCCGAGCTTCTTGCCCAGCAGTGCGTTGCGATTCTTGTTCTGCGACATTGCGGTTCCTCCTCCCCTTACAGCTTGATCTCGATGTTGACGTCTGCGGGCAGATCAATATGCATGAGGGAGTCCACAGCCTTTGGGGTTGGGTCCACAATATCGATGAGACGCTTGTGAGTGCGCATCTCGAAATGCTCGCGAGAATCCTTGTACTTGTGAGGGGAACGAATAACGCAGTAGACGTTCTTCTCAGTCGGGAGCGGAACCGGGCCAACCACAGTTGCACCCGCGTTCGTCACCGTTTCGACGATCTTCTTCGCCGATTGGTCGATGACCTCATGGTCATAGGACTTAAGCCTGATGCGGATTTTCTGTCCCGCCATTGCCTTCCGCCCTTTCTAGCGATTCGTGTATCAATGTGACTTAACCTGCTCCAGGGCACCGGCGAGTGAAGTCTTTGGGCAAACGTCCGCCGACTTTTCCTACATCAGTGCGCAGCCATGCAAAAACCCGTGCGGGCTTTTGTGCCGCGCTCGCTTTTTTGATTCCAATTATGCGAGCCCTAATCAGGCAACTTCTATATTTAAGCACCGGGGGTGGTCTTTTCTTCCGCTGGCGGCGATGGCGTGTCGCATTCACCCTGACGTCTTCACAGTCCCGTCACGGAATGAGCACCGTAGCGGCATAGGTGATCATCACGAAAGAGACCAAGCTCGTCACGCACTCGCCTATTCCCGCGATCTTCGCAGTCTTCCTCATATTGCGCGTCGCGACCGGCATGACGACGGCGCGCGCGAGCAGAATCGCCCCCAACCAGCCATAGATCGGACTGTATAGGAATCCGATGGCCATGACGAGAATGTGCCAGATCCACGAGGCAGCGAGATACCGGGTATTCCCCTGTTCGCGAATCATCGTCTTCACATAGAGCACACTGCCGAACAGCGTGAGCGCGTACGCGCCCGCGATCTCCACGCCAAGCGGCGGCAATATGCTCTGGCCGAACGGCAGAAGATGCGCAAGGGCGGGGGCGTCCCCACCATGCGTGCCGAGCGAAGCGACGGGAATCGCCATGGTACTGGAGGCGAGCACTGCACAGATATTCGCCGGAATCGAATGCTCACGGCGTCGCCATGCACAAATTAGCGACCCCGCGCACAGCACGCAGTAGATCGGAGCCCACCATAGCATGCCGGGGAATCTGAACACGAACGGCAATCCGGCGCAGACGAGCAGCGCGGCATAGACGAGCATCGGCATGCGATACCGTGCGCGCCCATGCGATTTCGCCCATCGTGCAGCACTGAACTGCACGCAGTAGCACAGGCACCACAATACGAGCAGCCACACGGAGTTCCATGTGGGACCGGAGACGAGGAAGGCGCTGAGCGCGGGCATGAGCACGATCACCCATGCGCCGGGTTCATTCGAACGCCAATCGCGCACGGATCGCGTAGAGATTGAGGAGATCATGCTGCCCTAGCCTACGCGAGTGTCCCAAGACATGCCAGAGCGAATTCACGCCGTCAACAAACCACAATGCCGCTGCCGGCTGGCGCTGCATGCACGCGCGGCTTACCGTCGGATTATGAGAAGTAGCAGGGAATGACCGAGCTCGATTGCGAGGCCCGTCGGCAGCAACGCTGCATCTGCGCATCCGATTCCCGTCAGGCGAAGATGCTGGCGCGGCGATGCGCAGGCGGCGAACTCGTGCGCGTATATCGGGGCATGTACGCACACGCGCAATTCTGGCGCACGCTGCCTCCTCCCGTGCAAATCGTGTATCTGGCACGCGCGCTGGCGAAAAGCCATCCTGATTGGGTGTTCAACGGAGAGACAGCGGCCTGCGTGCGGAATCTACAAATTCCATGGCATGCATTGACTCACCGCGTGACCATCGCCTGCACCGCGGGTCCGCAGAAATCTGACGGCCCGCGTCTGCAACGCATCCGCCACCCGAATATGCGCGCCGAAATAATCGACGGTATTCCCGTGACGCCGCTTGTCTGCACCGCGTCGGACTGTGTGCTCACGATGGAGCCGTGCGCGGCGATCACAGCGTTGGACGGCTGCTTCAAGACGGGGCTCTCCACGCGCGAGCTGCTCCGGGAATGTGCTGCGAATGGCACGGATGCAGTGGTCACCCTGCTGCCACATGTCAATCCGGCCAGCGAGAACGGCGGTGAAGCCTATGCGCACGCAGTGATGACCGCGCGATATGGTTTCAGGAAGCCGCAACAGCAAGTACCACTCACCGATCCGCAAACAGGGCACATATACCGCGCCGATTATTACTGGGTTTGCGACGACGGAACGGTGATTGTCGCGGAACTGGACGGCGCGCAGAAATATATTGATCCGCAGATGACGGGCAGTCGAAGCGTGCACGCCGTCGTGGCTGACGAACGAGAGCGGGAGAAGGCGCTCGAGAGGGCAGGCGTGCACAGAACCGTGCGCTTCACGTTCGACGATGTGATTCACAGCGAGCGATTGCATGCGAAACTGCACAGCGCCGGCGTACCCACCCACTTTCTTGGATCGACAGACATCAATGGGTATCGGGTGGCAATCATTGGGTGAGCGGAACGCAGATTGGAAGAAAATATGCGCGTATGGTTTTTCTTCCCAGTTACGGCATAGCTCGCGGGAAGAAAAACATTGCTTCTATATTTCCTTCCCGCTAGGAACTGCCAAACGAGAAGAAAAACCACGGATTCCTTTTTCTTCTCATCTGGGCTCTCGCTCGCGGGAAGAAAACATGCGCGCGCGGTTTTTCCTCCCATTTGCAGATTCCATATTGCACAGAACCCAGATTGCTGACATCAGAATGGGCCACCCGACTGGCGGATGGCCCATTGGCAATGGATTGCATATAGATTGCAATGGATTGGCGGATCAGACGCGCTCGGAGGCTTCCTCCGTGGCGCCCACGCCTTCGCGCTCAACGCGCATCGCATGGCCCTCCGCCTGCGAGACGCCGTAGTAGGCGGCGATGGCGATATCCATCATGTCCTGGATCTGCGGGATGCGCGGATTCGCAGGCGCGCACTGGTCTTCATAGGCGCGCATGCCGATCTGCTCGAGGATGCTCCAGAAGTAGTCCTCATCCACACCGCAATCCTTGAAGCTCTTGTTCATGCCGAGCTTATTGTCGCGGTAGTCCTCGACGGCCTTCGCCAGATTCTCGACACCCTCGGCCGGGGTCTTGCCTGGGTCGACCCCGAGCAGCGAGGCGAGCTCCTGGTAACGCTCCGGCGCGATGTACTTGCTGTACTTCGGCCAGGAGGTCGGCTCCTCCGGCACCTGCCCGTTGTAGCGGATCACATATGGCAGCAGAATCGAGTTCGTGCGGCCGTGCGCGATGTGGCACAGGGCGCCGATGGTGTGCGCCATGGCGTGGCACATACCGAGGAAGGCGGATCCGAATGCCATGCCGGCCATGGTGGCGGCGTTGTGCATCTTCTCCTGCGCCTTCTTCTTGGTTTCGCCCGGCTCGCTATTGACGGACTCCGCAAGGTTGTCCCAGATCAGCTTGCAGGCATGCAGCGCCATACCGTCGGTGAAGTCGTTCGCATAGACGGAGACGTAGGCCTCCATCGAATGGGTCAGCGCATCGAAGCCGGCATCGGAGGCCAGTCGGCGCGGCTGCGTGCGCGCGAGCACCGGGTCGACGATCGCGACGGACGGCGTGAGCGCGTAGTCGGTGATCGGGTACTTGTAGCCGGTCTTGTGGTCGGTGATCACAGCGAACGGCGTGACCTCGGAGCCGGTGCCCGACGAGGTCGGGATGCACACAAGCTTGGCCTTGGTGCCGAGCGGCGGAATCTTGAAAGCGCGCTTGCGAATGTCGAAGAACTTCTCACGCACGTCGGAGAACGCGATTTCCGGGTGCTCATAGAGCAGCCACATGATCTTCGCGGCGTCCATGGGAGAGCCACCGCCGACGGCGATGATCGTGTCCGGCTCGAATTCGTCGCGCATCATGGCGGCGCCGCGCTCGACGGTCTCGACACTCGGCTCGGGCTCCACATAGTCGACGATGCGGAAGGTGACTCGGTTGGAGCGTGCACGCAGCTGGTCAATCACCTTGTCGACGATGCCGAGCTGCTCCATCACCTTGTCACACACGATGACGGCACGCTCGATGCCATACATGTCGCGCAGGTACTTGATGGCGTTCGGCTCGAAGTACGTCTTTGCCGGGATCTTGAACCACTGCATGTTGTTGTTCCTTCGCGCGATTCGCTTGATGTTGAGCAGATTGATCGCCTGCACGTTGCCGGAGACGGAGTTGCCACCGTAGGAACCGCAGCCCAGCGTGAGCGACGGGGCGATGGAGTTGTAGATGTCGCCAATGCCGCCGAGCGAGCTCGGCTGGTTCCAGATGATGCGGCAGGCGTGCATGCGCAGGCCGTACTCGCGGACGAGGTCGTCGTTGTTCGTGTGGATTGCGGCGGTATGGCCGGCACCGTGCTTGAGCATCTCCTCGCACATTTCGAAGCCCTGCTCCTTGTCGGAGAACTTAAGCACGGCGTGCACCGGCGCCAGCTTCTCCATGGTGAGCGGCTCGTTCTCGCCCACCTCGGAGCATTCGGCAGCGAGGATCGTGGCGTCCTCGGGGATTTCGAAGCCGGCTTCGTGCGCGATGTACTGCGGAGACTTGCCCGGGACCACGGAGTTGAGCTTCGGGGTCTCGCCGGAGAACGCGGTGCAGCCGAACATGTACTTCTCGAGCTTGGCCTTCTCCTCGTCGTTGACGAAGTATGCCTTGCGGCGCTTCAATTCCTTGACGAGCGGTGCGTAGATGTCCTTGTGCGCGATGATCGCCTGCTCGGTGGCGCAGATCATGCCGTAGTCGAAGTGCTTCGAGAGGATGAGGTCGTTCGCCACGCGCTGCACGTCGACGTTGTTGTCGACGTAGGCCGGGGCATTGCCGGCGCCGACGCCCAGGGCCGGCTTGCCGGACGAGTACGCGGCCTTGACCATGCCGGGGCCGCCGGTCGCGAGGATCGTGGCCACGCCGGGATGCTGCATGAGCGCGCCGGTCGCCTCGATGGACGGGTGTTCGATCCACTGCACGCAGTTCTCCGGGGCACCTGCCTCGATGGCGGCGTCACGCACGATGCGCGCCGCTTCGACGGAGCTCTTCTGCGCTCCCGGGTGGAAGCCGAAGACAATCGGGCAACGGGTCTTGAGGGCGATGAGCGACTTGAAGATGGCAGTGGACGTCGGGTTGGTCACCGGGGTGACGCCTGCGACGACGCCGACCGGTTCTGCCACTTCGTCGATGCCGAGCACGTCGTCTTCGCGGATGATGCCGACGGTTTTCTGACCGGCCATGTAATTGGTCACGTGCTCGCAGGCGAAGATGTTCTTCGTCGCCTTGTCTTCGACGAGTCCACGACCGGTCTCGTCGACTGCCAGTTTCGCCAGCACCAGATGCTTGTTGAGGGCGGCCACGGAGGCCTTCGCCACGATGCGATCGACGGCCTGCTGATCGAGCTTTTCGAATTCCGCCAGCGCCTTCTGCGCCTTCCTGACCAGAGCGTCGACCTCGGCCTGTGCCGCGGCCTTCTTGTCTTCCACATTCACAGCAAGCTTGGCCGCCTTCGTTGCGGTCTCGGCGCTGTTCTTGTCTGCCATGCGAACCTCCTGTAGATTCGGCAAATCGGTGCGCCCCGTGGCGCAGATTTCACGAGATGTGAGTTGTCTCACAATCTAGCGAACAGGCACTGCGGAAAGCAAGTCTGCAATCACAATCCGTGTGTCTGTTCTCTTTTGTGCGTTTGATGAACTCATTGTGTCACTAATTGGCAGATTTCCATCTCAATTTGAGTTACTTGATACAAATTGTTCACTTTCATCGACAAGCGCACACAGTTTCGCACTCGACAATCCACTCACTTCTACAAATCCTTTTCCAAAAGTCCACGTTTTGTTGAATCTTTTGAAAATCAGCTTTGCAAAACTGGTGGCATCCGATATCCTTGACCTACACGAGCCGGTCATAGAGAGAGTCGCCGGCGAATAGCAGCGGGCAGGGAAGCACATGGAAAGCACGACCGTCAAGCGGCACAACCGCGAGCTCATACTGCGCGAGCTGTTCGCGGCGCCGTCCATGACCAAGCGGCAGATCGCAGACGCCACGCGCCTGAGCATGCCCACAATCACCGAGAATCTGCGTGAGCTCGCCGCCGACGGGCTCATCGTCCCAGCGGAGGCGCGGGCCTCGACAGGAGGGCGCAAAGCCCAGACCTGGCAGTTCAATGCGAGGCATCGCACGGCGATTGGCGTCGCGTTGCGACCCACCGAGGTGGTGTGCATGGCGGTGGATCTGCGCGGCAATGTGATAGCCGAGCACAAGGTGACGATGGCACGTCGCAACGACAACGCGTACTACGAACGAGCCGCGCATACGATCTCGACGTTCGCACAGTCACTGCCCTCCCCGATCGGCGTGTGCTTCGCATTGCCGTCGAGCGCGGCGCGCCACTGCATCTGCGTGGCCGAGGACTGGAATGCGGCCACCGAGTCGTACCAAGGCATCAGTCGCATTCTCACATTGCCCTGCTCACGCATTGCGCGCAACGTCGCCTACGCCACCGTCGAACTGCATAACCACCCGTTGCTGCGCAACGCGGTGTGCCTGTACCTGGGCGAGTACATCAACAGCGCCATCGTGATGGACGGCGTCGCACGCGAAGGCAATCTCGAGCACATGCAACTCGATGCGAGCGGTGACATCTGCCGGTGTGGGTCGCGCGGTTGCCTTGAGGTGCTGTGCTCGTCGCGGCAGCTCACCGAGGAGGGCGAGAGTCTGCCCGGTTTCTTCGGCGTGCTCGAGCAGGGCGAACGCAATCATCATGTGCGCATGGACCGCTGGCTCGGATCGCTCGCCCATGCGGTCAACAACATTCGCACATTCGTGCCGGCGGATGTCATTCTGTGCGGACCGATCGCCGACTATCTCGACGATTCCGAGATCGCCCAGCTCGAGCGCCTCACCACCTGCGCCGAACACGTCAATCCGTCGGCGCGCAACCCGCAGGTCATGCGCGGCTGCTGCGTGGAGTACCAGGACGCGGTGGGCGCGGCGCAGTCGCTCATCCCCGCCTCCCACGACGGCATACCGTCCGACTGACTAGTGCGGCGGCCCGCATTCACCTCATTCGAAGATTCGCCCATTACACTGGAAAGCTATGCAGTTACAGAAATTACAGCGATACGCCACGCGACCAGGCTTCTTCTACACCGATGACGGCGGCGCGGACGTCGTGGTACGTTCTGAGACCGCGGAACAACTGTGGTTGAGCGTGCTCGAGCCGGTGGACAAACCGAGCGCGTTCTACAACCAGGCGGTTCGCCTGCCCGATGACGCAGCGGACAGGCTCCTCGACTACATGCGCCATTACCCGATCTGCTCGCGCATCGTGCCTGCGCTCGGCCTGCGCGAGACATTGTTCAAGATGACCGGCCCGAACTATGGCCTGTGGAACCTCCATCTCGACAAGGCATGGGACGGTCTGCAATACGGATTCCGCGCCGACGGAACATGGGACCCGCATCACGGCCTGCGGTTCAACCCGTACAAGTTCCTCATCGACCCCTATGCCAAGGGCATTGAGCGGGCGATGCAACTCGACCCTTCCATGTTCGCGTACCAATGCACCATAGGCGACGACGGCAAGGTCGAAGGAGACTCCTGGGGTGAAATGAGCACGCTCGATTCTCTGGGCCATTGCCCGGTGTCGGTGGCGATCGACGACCGTGACGCCCGCAAGCACGACGGCGACCCGGAACACCCGCATGTGCCGTGGAGCAAAACGGTGATCTACGAGCTGCATGTGAAGGGCTTCACGAAGAACGCGCCATGGTTGCCGGAGGAGCTACGCGGTACCTACGCCGGCCTCGCCCACCCCACCACACTCGCCTATCTGCAGGATCTGGGCGTCACATCAATCGAACTGTTGCCGATCATGGCCAAGCAGCCCGAGGTGTTCCTGCAGGAACGCGTGCGCACGAACTACTGGGGCTATTCCACGCTCAACTTCTTCTCCCCTGAGCCCGGTTATGCCACGAAGAAGGCTCAACAGGCCGGTGCCGCCGCCGTGCGTCGTGAGGTGATCGACATGGTACGCGCCCTGCATGAATCCGGCTTCGAGGTGATCATGGACGTGGTGTACAACCACACCTGCGAGGGCGGCAATGCCGGGCCGAGCGTCTGCTGGCGTGGGCTCGACAATCTCTCGTTCTACCGCCAGCAGACCCAGCATGCCGGCGAGCTCGAAGACACCACCGGCTGCGGCAACACCGTGGACTTCACCGACACCCACAACATCACATTCGCCGTGGATTCGCTGCGGTACTGGGCCAAGCGCATAGGCATAGACGGCTTCCGATTCGACCTCGCCGTCTCGCTGGCGCGGCTCAAGGGCATGTTCACCCCATACCATCCGTTCCTGTACGCATTGCGTTCCGACCAGCTGCTCGGCAACCTCAAGCTCATCATGGAGCCGTGGGATCTGGGCTTCCAAGGGTGGCGCACCGGCCAGTTCCTCTCGCCCTTCGGAGAGTGGAACGACCGATTCCGCGACGCCTCCCGCCAGTTCTGGCTCTCCGACATCAACCAGACTGCGGGCCATGGTGTGACCACCATGCAGGAGATGGCCACGCGCCTGTGCGGTTCGGCGGACCTGTTCGCCACCGACCCGGGCCGTGGCGCCACGTCATCGATCAATTACATCAGCGCGCACGACGGCTTTACACTGGCCGACCTCACCAGCTACGACCACAAGCACAACGAGGCGAATGGCGAGAACAACAACGACGGCACGAACGTGAACCATTCCGCCAACTTCGGCGTGGAGGGCCCCACCGACGACCTCAGCATCGAGAGCGCACGCGAACGTTCGCGCATGAACATGCTCGGCACGCTCATTCTCTCGCTTGGCACGCCCATGCTGCTCGCAGGAGACGAATTCGGCAACACGCAATACGGCAACAACAACGCGTATTGCCAAGACAACGAGATCGCCTGGCTCGACTGGGATTGGATCAACTGCACAGAGGAAACCGCCGAATCCCGCCAACTCGAGGCCACCGCGAATCTGATCGCCGTGCGCAAATCGCTCGACATATACAATCACGAGGACTTCTTCACGAGGCTCTCCCAGTTGGGGCTGCTCAAGCCGAGCTCGCGTGTGCAGTGGAGCCTGCCGGATGGCACGATGCCCATGGATTCCGATTGGCGCGACCCGTCGGTGCGCTCGTTCATGATGCACTTGTATTTCAAGGACGAACCCGACGCGCTGATTGTGGTCAACGGCGATGAAACCGACCGCCGGATGCACCTGCCGTCGGATTCGACGTTCAATCTGCTATGGTCGTCGGCGCAGACCACTGGCGAACAGCCCGCACCGGGCACCTCCGTCACCAAGATCTTACGGTCTGCGGCGGTGTCGCCACTTGCGGAGACGCTGCGGTTCAAGCGTGCGACGTCGCCCCTGCACGATCTCGACGCCCATGGTGCCGTTGGCGCGGACGCCGAGGAGAATGCCGCCCGTCAGGAGATTGGAACCACCAAGCCAACGGCAAAGCTCACCGCACATGAGACGCAGCTCCTCGAATCCATTCTCGACCGCAAGATCAAAGACACACTCGACCAGCAGATGCCGCCGATGACCGCCGGTGCACACTCCGGAACCGGCGACCCCACACGCATCAGCATGGCCGATTCCGATCCCACGACCACCGCATTCGACGTCGAGCACGATGCCCCTACGCCCGAAGACACCGCTCCGGCTGCAGGTTCCCCCAATGCCGTCCCATCGAACGTGTGGACCTTCCCGGCGCTGAGCATAAGCCTGCTGCTGCAATCGGAGCGCCGCTCCTGGTGAGTGGCGAGCCGAGTCCACGACCTGAACCAGCGGCCATGGACTCGACGCCTTCCGAAAAACAAGAAGGCCGCCCTGCATTGCAGGGCGGCCTTCTTCGCGTATAACGCTTAACGCTTCGAGAACTGCGGAGCGCGGCGAGCCTTGTGCAGACCGACCTTCTTACGCTCCACGACGCGGGCGTCGCGGGTGAGGAAGCCAGCCTTCTTCAGTGCTGCGCGGTTGGCATCGCGGTCGATGGCGTTGAGGGCACGAGCCACGCCCAGGCGGATTGCGCCGGCCTGGCCTGTGGTGCCGCCACCGTCGACGAGCACGATTGCGTCGAACTTACCTTCGAGCTTCAGGAGCACGATCGGCGAGTTCACTTCACGCTGGAGCAGCTTCGACGGGAAGTACTCCTCGAGCGTACGGCCATTGATCTTCCACTCGCCAGTGCCCGGAACCAGGCGAACACGGGCGACGGCTTCCTTACGACGGCCGGTGCCATAGCCCGGAGCGATCGTGGAGGTGCCGGTGCCTGCGCCCGAGTTGGTCTCGGTGGTGAAGGCGGCGGTGGTTTCCTCGGTCTCGGTAACCGCGGAGTTGTTGGTATTCTCAGCCATTGTTCTTATCTCCTTCGGTTCACTTTGCCTGCTGCGAGATCTGCTCGATCTCGTAGACCTGAGGGTTCTGGCCAACGTGCGGATGCTCTTCGCCGGCGAACACGCGCAGACGGGTCAGCTGGACCTTTGCGAGCTTGTTCTTCGGCAGCATGCCCTTGACGGCGTGCATGATGATGCGCTCGGGCTTGTTCTTGAGCAGCTCTGCGTAGCTGTCGCGGCGCAGGCCACCAGGACGACCGGAGTGCGAGTAGAGCTCCTTGTCCATCTTGTCGCCGGTAAGAGCAATCTTGTCGGCGTTGATGATGATCACGTAGTTGCCGGAATCGGCATGCGGAGCGAAGGAAGGCTTGTTCTTGCCGCGCAGCAGGTTGGCTGCGGCGACGGAGAGACGGCCCAGAACGACGTCTTTGGCGTCGATGATGTACCAGTCGTGAGTAAGATCAGCTGGCTTCGGTGTGAAAGTTTTCACGATATACCTTTTCTGTATTGTGTTCCGGATCCTCGCGCTGCGGGTTGGTCAGACCGTGCGGCGTTCCGATCTCATTACCGTGGGCTCCCTGAAAGTCCTTATGCGAGTGGGAAAGCGCTTTGAAGGACCCCGTAGGGAAACACAACAATCCTTTATTATATCCCTCGGCTTGACATACGCGTACGCGCGATGGCACTCTCCCGCACCCCGTTCACAGACGGCAAAGCGCCGGCGCAATATCGATACGCCGGCGCTTTCGCAATAAGGTGCGGGGCCGCCCATCAGCTGTTCATGATCTTGGCGATGCGCTGCAGCAGATCGGAGTCGAACAGGTGCTCGAGCGGCACGTTGTCGCCGTGGTAGTCGGCCAACGGCACACGCCAGTTCGGATACTCGTTGTCGGTGCCCGGCTGGTTCTGCGTGCGGCGTTCTCCCACCGCGTCGACGAAGGAGACGGCCTTGAGCTTGCAAGGCGAGCTGTTGAGCGCACGGTAGAGCGCCTCGACGATCTCCTCCCACCTGCCGGATTCGTCTTTCATCACATTGACATCGAGGTAGCCGTTGTCGACGAGCATCTGCAGCATGGCCTGATGCTCGGCGCGCGCGCTGCGCTCGAAGGCCGACGAATCCTCGCCGAGCAGACCGAGCTGCTCGCGCACGCGCACATGCTCGTACTCGAGATAGCCGGCAGCCGGCGGCATGTCGTGGTTGTCCACCGAGGCCAACGCATACGGGCGCCAATCCTTCGGCGGAATGAACACGCCATCCATCTGCTCAAACCATTCGACGGCGCAGCCGAAGATGGCATAGTCGGCGAGCGACTGCTGCACGTACGACGGCACGACACCGAGGTCCTCACCCACGATCAGACCACCAACACGGTCTGCTTCGATTGCGAGAATGCCCAGCATCGTGTTGTGGTCGTAGTACACGTAGGTGCCATTCGAGGCCGGCTGGCCCTCCGGGATCCACCACAGGCGGAACAGGCCGAGAATGTGGTCGATGCGCACAGCACCGGCGCAGTCGAACATGCCACGCACCATCTCGCGGTACGCCTTGTAGCCGGTTTCCTTGAGCGACAGCGGGCTCAACGGGGGTTGGCTCCAGTTCTGCCCCTGCTGGTTGAACATGTCCGGCGGCGCACCCACGGTGGCGCCATTGGCGAATCGCTCCGGGTTCCACCACACCTCGGAGCCGTCGGGATGCACGCCCACAGCCATGTCGCTCATGATGCCGATCTTCATGCCGGCCTGACGTGCCGCCTGCTGGGCCGCATGCATCTGCTCGACCGCAATCCACTCGAGCCAACGGTAGAATTCGAGCAGGTCGCTGTTCTGCTCGCGCAGCTGCTTGACCTCGGGGGAATCCTTCGTGTACTTGTTGATCCAATTGTCTGGCGTGTTCTCCGGCTTGCCCCACTTCGCATAGCAGACGCACCAGGTGGCGTATGCCTCGAGGTCCTCGCCGCACCTGGCCTTGTAGTCGTCGAAGGCCTGCTGGCGCACCGACTGCAGGCCCGTGTTGAAGATCGTGCGCAGCGCCTTCTCTTTCTCCAGCCACATGGCATCGCGGTCTATCAGGTTCGGATCGGCGTTGTAGGCCTCCATCTTGGCGTGCGCGTCCTTGACGGACTGCTTGGCGGCATCGTCCAACGCGTAGTACTCCGGAATGTCCTCCGGGTGAATGTAGGTGTAGTTGATGAAGCGACGCGACACCGGTAGGTATGGCGACGGGGTCAGCGGTGAGACCGGTTCGCCGGCATGCACAGGGTTGATGAGCATGAAGTCGGCGTTCGTGTACCGCTTCGAGTCGATGAGCAACGTGCGCAGATCGGCGAAATCGCCGACGCCCCAGGAGTCGGCCGAGCGGATCGAATACAACTGGGCCATCCAGCCCCACAACGACCCGTTCTTGAGCGGATCGAGCAGTGGGATGCGCTGTGGCGCGCTGATCAGCGTCGCATCCGCCTCGCGCTGCCCTGCCGCGATATGCAGCGTGTGGTAGCCCTCGGGCAGGTCGGCAGGCAGTGCGATCTGCGCCGTCGAGAAGAACTTGCCGTTGACTTCATGCACCTTGACGTCGGGCAGCGGCTCCACCGCGATGTCGTGTTGGTATATGGTGCCGTCTTCGAGTGTGATCGTGACCTTCGGCGCCTCGGTGATGGCCAGATGGATGGGCACGTGACTCTGCTCGCCCACAATGTGCAGCACGGTGGGTTCGATGAGCCGCATGGCGCGCTGGTTGTTCACATGTTCCAACGACACTTCGATGGTCTCCTCGCTGGAGGCATCGACATTCAGGGCCTTCAGCACGGCCACGAGCACGTCATCGGGAATCTCATGGAAATCACGCGACATGCCGACATAACTGGTCGCCACGCCCAGCGACTGCGCGAGACGAATAAGGGGGCGCGCAAGACGCTCCGGGCTTTCTTCGTTGAGTTCTGCCATAACTCCTAAGTGTAAGCCTTTTTCGCAGCGACGTTCCCGGCTACGCCCATAAAGGAGCAAACGTTTTCATTCCTCTCACCGAGATAGCCGTGGGTTACGCTCGGAAGGTCACCGGCGCTGTGCCGCCTTCGCCACTTCGGGCACCGGATCTTCCTTGAGTCGCTCGATTGTCTCCGCACCGGCATTCGGATTGAGCGCCACGCCGCGACGCACCATCGTCGACAGGATCCGCGGAGCGTCCGGCTCAAGTTCAACGCCGAGTCTGCTCAGAAAATCGAGGGTCTGCGCGTCCACCTCAGGATTCTGCGCCCCCTCCATGCGCATTTTCCATGACGTCTGCGGATTACGCAGTGCCTCGTCGCGCACTTCGGGCACCTCGTCTTTGGTCAGGCGCCCCACCAGCCAGTTCTTGTCGTCGCGGTTCGCGGCGACCGCACGCCGAACCTCGGGGGAAGGGTCTTCAGACAGCTTGACGAGCACATTCGGGAACGGCATCGTCTCCGCGAGGAACACGCGGTCTTCCAACGGCGTGTGCTGATTGCCGGCGACCGCCTCGAGCAATGCCGTCGCACGTGAGAACGCCGCCTGTTTCGCGCGATCCGGCAACGGCCTGCGTGCGAATTCGTGCAGCTCCTGCGGATCCGTCGAATGGCGCAGACGTTCATAGGTCACGGTGAGCGGTTCGAACTGCGGAGTCTGGGCTTCGGAAGCCTCCCCCTGATTCCCGGCCGCGTCCTGCACGCCGTCCGCCTGCGTATTCCGCGCAGTCTGTGCCGTCTGCTCGCCATCTGCCATGCTGACCTCCACCTCATGCGCATCGTCTGCGCTCCGTGCCGTGCACCCCAAGTCTAATGCACATGCGGCAATGGGCGCGGCACCGGCATCACGAGGCGGCGTGCGGCGTGTCACCGCATCGCGCGGTGGCATCGGCCCACATACTCCGGCGTCACCGTCGCACTGAACTGCTCGCGCACACGATGTTCGAACGATTCGCGCGCATCATCGCGCACGAGCACGATGAGCACCACGTGATCCGAGAAATCGGCAGACTCCTCCACCGCGCCCATCACCTCGACCAGATGGCGCATCGGCCCGAGCTGCGAGTAGTCGAGCGGCACCGCATACCGGGCACAGACCACAATCTGTGCGACATCCGCTGCCTTCACCGCAATCGACGCTCCGGTGGAGTATGCGCGGATGAGACCGCCCGAACCGAGCAGAATGCCGCCGAAATATCGCGTGACGGCAATCACGCAATCTGTGAGTTCATTCGCACGCAACACATCGAGGATCGGCTTGCCCGCCGTGCCGCTCGGCTCGCCATCATCGCTCATGCGCTCCATCACACGGCCATCGTCACCGGTCACAATCGCCGCATAGGCCACATGTCGTGCTTTCGGGTGACGCTCGCGCACGGTCTCGACGAACGCGAGCGCATCCTCAAGCGAATCGACATGGCAGGCGTCGCCTATGAACTCGGACTTCTTCTCCACGAATGCATCGTGCGCCGGCTCGTCGGCCGGATTCAACAAGGTACGCATGGCTCCTCGCAAACGGTCTCGTCACTTCTGGGTATGCAGAACCACACTACCGCCCGCTAGACGACCACGTTGAAATCGCCGCCCTCGTAGAACGAGACGATCGCCTCCATCACCTGTCGGGTCAGGCTGGCATAGGCGCCATCGGCCCGCCAGGCGACATGCGGGGTGAGCACGACGCCGGGAACCGAACGGAGTGGGGAATCCTGCGGCAACGGCTCCTTGTCGAACACGTCGAGACCGGCCAGCAGGTCGCCGCGTTCCAAGCGCCGTTCGAGCGCGCCCGGCGCGATGATCTCGGCGCGCGCGGTGTTGATGAGCATGCTTCCGGGTCGCAGATGGTTCAGGTTCTCGAAGGTGATGCCGCCACGCGTCTCATCGGTGAGCGGCAAATGCAGCGACACGATGTCACTGGTGGCCATGAGGTCGTCGATGCCATCGACGAGCGCGATCTCGGGATTCGCAGCGAGCGCGTCGGCGTGCACATGCGAGTTCCAAACCTGGATTCGCATGCCAAAACCGTTGGCGATGCGCGCCACATGCTGCCCGATGCCACCGAATCCCACAAGACCAAGCGTTTTGCCGGCGAGCTCGGTGCCGAACACACCATGCCAACTGCCCTCGCGCACCTGCGTGTCGAGCTCTCCTACATGGCGCGCCAACTCCATCATGAGCGCGATGGCGAGCTCGGCGACCGCGGCGTCCCCATATCGACGCACATTGCATACGCGCACGCCATCCTGCCGCGCACGGGCGAGGTCGATGTAGCTGGCCACCCCGGTACCGCCGAATGCGAAGCACTTCGCATGTCCCTGCGTATGCGTGAGCCGTGTATACAGATTGTCGTCGATGTGCACGCCGATCACAATCACGGCGTCGGCACCCTCGCAACGCCGCACGATCTCGTCCGGGTCCAGAGTGGTGTCAGTGTACATTCTCAGGCGCGTCACATCGCGTAGCACCTCGAAGTTCGCCTTGAACGGCTCGATCATGTCGGCCACCACACATGGCATCACTGTGAGGGGCAGATCGGTGCGTTCCGGTTGGGTCTCAAGAATCTGTGTCATGGCCGACACTGTAGCGGCACCATATTTCCGCGAGTTTCCGAATCGAATGCCACAGCAGACCACCTCGGACCCGTCTCATATCGAGACCGGCGATTTGCCTCACGCATGCCGTTGCACTACACTCGGCAAGCGAAGCAACGGACAATGACGTACCGCTGCTTCAACTAACTTCACAATCCCCTTGCTGGCCATTGTGCACATCATATCGCGGATTTGACGACAGGGAATGGCATACGACAATCAATGTCGTTCGACTCGCCCGAAATGGCCGACACAGGACGTGCAACCCTACTGGAACCCATGGAACAGACAGAAGCCGTCCGAAACGGAAAAAGGCGGATCCCAACGGATTCGCCCTGATCGCGGAGTCAGAGGGATTCGAACCCTCGAGCCGCTAAACACGACTAACACCTTAGCAGGGTGCCCCTATCGGCCACTCAGGCATGACTCCATGCTGCATTAGCGCAACAAAAGAACATCATAGCAGATTCGACAGACGAAACACCGATATTCGCCAATTCAGCGAAAACGACCTTGTTGTGGAGCCCCTCCCTGTTCCGCGACGGGCGCGAATACACCGGCGCTTCCATTCGAACATCTGTTCAGGTACAGTTGAGACATGAGCACAGCACCGCGTATCGAAGCTGCCAAAAGGGATTGGGGCCATGACGAGACCGGCTGCACCATACTGCATATCGACATGGACGCGTTCTTCGCCTCGCTCGAGATAGCAAGACACCCGGAATTCCGCGGCAAACCGGTTATTGTAGGAACCGGCAACCGCGCCGTGGTCTCCGCTGCAAGCTACGAGGCCCGCAAGTACGGCATCAATTCGGCAATGCCGGCCGCACGCGCGCACCAACTCTGCCCGAACGGAATCTTCCTGCCCGTCGACCACCACTACTACAGCGCCGTCTCCCATGAGATCTTCCACACGGTCTTCCGCGAGGTGACGGACCGCATCGAACAGGTCTCCGTCGATGAATGCTATATGGATGTCTCCGGTGCGCTGCTCGCATGGCACAGCCCGACGCGCATAGCCCAATGGTTACGGGCGCAGGTCGCGGAACGGTTCGGCATCACCTGCTCGGTGGGCATAGCCGGCAACAAACTCGTGGCGAAGATGGCGAGCACGAATGCGAAGCCGAACGGCATGCTGCTCATTCCGCTGGACAAGCATGCGCAGTTCGTGCAGCTGATGCCATTGCGAGGCATTCCGGGGCTTGGCCCCGCCCAGGAGAAGCGGCTGAACGCATGGGGAATCAACTCCGTGTCCCAGCTCGCACGCTGTTCGGTGGAGGAGCTCATACAGGCGACCGGATCGAAAGCCGCCGCAACACACCTGTGGGAGGCCTCGCATGGCATCGACCCGTGCACACTCACGCTACACGCCCCCGAGAAATCAATCGGGCAGGAACGCACCTTCGATACGGACTGCAATGATTTGGCCACAGCGAGCACGCTGATCAAACAATGCTGCGACAAGGTTGCCTCCATACTGCGCGCCAAGGGGCTCATGGCGCGCACGCTCACCGTGAAACTGCGGTTCCCCGACCTTGCCTACTCCACCAAGCAGATGCAACTGGAACAACCGACCGACGCCGCGAGCACGTTGTACCCGCATGCCATCGACCTGTTGTTGCGCATGATGGGCATGCCGGCGGATTGCCGCGGCACTGAGGTCAAACTCACACGCCCCATACGGCTCGCCGGCATCAGCACGAGCACATTGACAAAGCGTGAGGAGACGGTGATCCAACCCACGCTCGATGAACTGCTCGAGGAGAACGAGCGTGTGGCCCCCATGCCACAGGCATCGTCATCGATTCCCTCCCCCGCAAACGGCACGAGGTCGACACGCCTGCGCTGCGCTGAAGAGGCAGTAGACCAGATCCGGCGTAAATTCGGGCAGGATAGCGCACATCTCGGCGCATAGCATGCGCCCAATACGAGCAATTGAATAAGAGGCGGCGTCAGGCCTGTGCGAGCCGCTCACACGCCCGGTGAATCTGCTCGTCGGTGGCGGTGGCCGAGAACCGCAGATATTCCGGAGCACCATAGAATTCGCCGGGGCTGGCGATGATACCGATGGAGGCGAGCGCTTTCATATCGGTCCAGCAATCAGCCGACTTCGCCTTCGTCCATACGTACAAGGCTCCCTGGGGCATGTTCACCCGATATCCGTAGCCACGCAATGCGCAGACGAGCTCACCGAGACGGTCATGATACCGGTTGTGCTGTGCACGCACCGATGCCGCGTCTCGTAAGCCGGCCGCCATCGCCGCCTGCACCGGTCCAGGCATGATGAGGCCGAGCTGTTTGCGGAACGCGGTCATACGCGAGATGATCTGTGCATCGCCTGCGAGCAGTGCCGTACGGTACCCGGCCATATTCGATTGCTTGCTCAGCGAATACAACACGACCACACCATCTGCACGTCCGTCGCACACGTCGGCGCGCAATGCGCAGGGGGACGACTCGATGGCGGCCTCGCGGTTCCCCTCGTCGTCATTGGCCTTGGTCCAGTTCATCAACGCATAGCATTCGTCGCTGAGCACCACGGCGCCTATCTCACGGGCGGCGTTCACGATGTCATGCAGCTGCGCGGCGGAGAGCACCGCGCCTGTCGGGTTGCTCGGCGAGTTCACCCAGATCGCCTTCACACCGGGTATGTTGCGCCATGAATCCACTGCGGCGACGTCGTCGACCTTGACCACCGTGGCACCAGCCACCTGGGTGCCGATCTCGTAGGTGGGGTAGCTCACGCGCGGTTGGACTACCACATCGCCGGAGCTGAGTTGGAGCAGCGACGCCATCATCGCCACACCCTCCTTGGAGCCGACCGTCGGCACCACATCAGCCCCTATCGCCTCGATCTCCACATCACGACAGCCGCGGAACCATTCGCAGATCGCACGGCGCAGGTCTGCCGTGCCGCCAGTCACCGGGTAGCCACAGGCGTTTGCGTCGTTCGCGCTGACGGCGAGCGCCTTGCGCACGGAATCCGGTACCGCATCCACCGGCGAACCGACCGACAGATCGACCATGCCACCGGGCACCGCCTGCGCGATGCGTTTGTACCGGCCGACGCGAGACCAATCATATGGTGTGCTGAAATCCTTGAATCCCATGGCTCTCCTACGAATACGGGCGAATGCGAGTGACTTGTATCACTATGGCATCGCGTGCGCCTGGGAAGGCGCACGCGATTGCAGATTACTATGCTCAGGCGGCGTTCTGTGGCGGCAGATCGGCGACACGTTGCGGATCCTTGCCAATGGGACCGGCAGCCTGTGCGCCACCGAGATCGCCCACCTCGGCGAAGAACTCAACGGCGGCATCCTTGTACCACTCCCACTCCGGCGGCAGATCGTCTTCATAGAAGATTGCCTCGGTCGGGCACACTGGTTCGCATGCGCCGCAGTCGACGCATTCGTTCGGATTGATGTACAGCGAGCGCTTGCCCTCGTAGATGCAATCCACCGGGCATTCGTCTACACACGCCTTGTCTTTCACGTCGACGCAGGGCTGCGCGATCACGTAGGCCATGGCTCCTCCTTGTTTCTCAAAGTCCCTACCAGACTACCCGCCTACACCCATAAAACAAAGCGCGGGCATGTCCTTGGCGAACATGTCCGCGCGTGCGCAAAGCGGCAATAGGGGCCATTCACCGTCCATTCAGCACTGGCGTGTGAAATGGCGGGCAAATCGATTTCAGTCTTTGCCGGCTTCGACCTTGGTCACGGCCGCGTCATTCCCCCGGCCGACGGAACCGGACTGTTTCGCGCGCTGCGCCTTGAGCTGGCGCTGCTTCTCGTATTTGACCACCTCGGCGTCAAGTTCACCGGTGCCCACGCGCGCATGGTTGTACCCGTAGGCAAAGTAGATGATGAAGCCAACCACGAGCCATATGAGGAAGCGAATCCAAGTGAGCACGGTGAGGTTCAGCATGAGGTAGAAGTTCGCAAGCGCGACGAGCAGCGGAACCCACGGATTGCCCGGCATTCTGAAGCTGCGTTTCAGATCGGGCCTGCGCTTGCGCATGATCGGGATGGCGAGGGCCACCAGCGTGAACGCGGAAAGCGTGCCGATATTCACCATGTCGCTCAGCACGTCAATGTTGAAGCACGCGGCGATGATGGCGACGACCACGCCGACGACAATCTGCAGACGTGCCGGAGTGCCGTGCTTGCCGGTGGTCGAAAGGGTACGCGGAAGCAAACCGTCACGGCTCATGGCGAACACGACGCGCGTGAGTCCCAACAGCAGCACCATGACCACGGTGGCCAAGCCAAGGCAGATGCCGAAGCTGATGATCTTGGCGGCCCAGTCCGCCCCCACCAACTCGAATGCAGTGGCCAGCGACGGGCTCTCGACGGAGGCGAGCTGCTTGTAGGAGACCATGCCGGTGGTCACGATGGCGACGAGCACGTACATGACGATGATGAGCGACATGCCCACGCCGATGCCGAGCGGCACGTTACGCTTCGGATTACGGGTCTCCTCGGATGCAGTGGCGACGACGTCAAAGCCGATGAAGGCGAAGAACACGAGTGCAGCACCCGAGATGATGCCTGGAACACCGTAGATGGTCGGGCTCATATGCGTAAGCCACTGGAACAGCGGTTGGCCCAGGGTCCCGTGCACCGTGGTCGCATTCGCCACGTCCGCCGAGGGTTCTGCCGGCGGGATGAACGGCGTGTAGTTGGAGGCCTTCACATAGAAGAAGCCGACGATGACGACGAACAGCACGACGGCTATCTTGAGCACGGTCATCGCGCCGTCCACGCGTGCGCCGATCTTCGTGCCGAGCACCAGCAGCGTGGTGAAGAACGCGACGATCACGATGGGCGCGATGTCGAGATGGAACGAGCCGATCATGATGTTCGTGTTGAAGTTGACGCCCATGAGACGCAGAAAATCGTTGAGATACACGCCCCAGAACTTGGAGATGACCGAACCGGCCATGAGCATCTCGAGAATCAGGTCCCAGCCGATGATCCACGCGAAAATCTCACCAAGCGTGGCATACGTGAACGTGTACGCCGAACCCGCCACCGGCATCACCGACGCGAACTCCGCATAGCACATGACCGCCGCCCCGCACACGATGCCGGCGATGATGAAACTGATGATAACCGCCGGCCCCGCGTGGAATGCCGCAGCCTGCGCACCCACCGAGAAGATGCCCGCGCCCACGGCGACGGCCACGCCCATGACGGCCAGATCCCACCAGCCAAGATTCCTCTTGAGAGAATGTCCCTCTTCCTCTGTCTCCGCCAGCGTCTGCTCGACGGACTTCGTTCTAAAAATCTGCACGATGTGCCCTTATACTCCCATGAACAAACTCACCGGTCCAGTGTGCTTTTGGCTCTCTGTCGGTTCTATTGACGTCATAGTACGACCCCTTGTTTACGGATTACGCTCTGAGTAATCCGCACAGCGTAACAAATCCGGCCACATATACGGGAAACGCCCATATATTGCTCCCCAAGGAACAATATATGGGCGTTTCTTCGAATATCGCCGTATGAACACAGAACACGGGTGTGCACCATCTGGAATACGGTCCAGATTGTCCGGCACCGTCACAATGTCACGTTCACGAGCACGGGCTCGGGAATCAGCGTCACACCGAACTGCTTGCGCACCCCATCGCGAATCGCATCGGCCAACTTGACGATGTCATTGCAGGTAGCGCCACCGCGGTTCGTGATGCTCAGCGTATGGAGTGTAGACAGGCCCGCCCGTGCATCGTCAGACAGCTTGTACCCCTTGTGGAAGCCGGCATGGTCGATGAGCCAGGCGGCGGAGGTCTTCACTCCGGTCGAGCCATCCGGCAACGTGGCCGGGAAGCGCGGCGCATCCTCTGGCAGACGGGCAGCGTCAGCTTCGCTGATAATGGGGTTCATGAAGAAGGAGCCGCAAGAACGGCGGTTCGGATCGGAATTCGTGCCGGTGTCGGAAGCGATGTCGATGATCATGTCCCGAGCGGCACCATCATGCTGCTCACGGAAAGCATGCTGGGCGGCGATGGCAGCCTCCACCTGGTCTGCGCGCTTCGTGCCCATCATGATAGGCTCACGGTACCGCGTGGCGTCCTCAAGCATGCCTTTGGAGGCGCGCACCTCGAGCACGGCGGCACGGATGCGGTCGATGGGCATGCGGTCATGTAGATTCACATTCAACGCGCTCGCCAGCTGCGGGTAGTTCACGGTGCCGGTTCCGGTGTGCACGAGTGCGAAGGTCACGGACAGCACAATATAGCGCGGCGTCGGGTAATACTGCGCGTTCGGGACGCCAGGAGCCTTGTACATGCTGCGTTTGAGCAAGCTGAACCGGTAGCCGAACTGCATGTCGACATTGCTCATATCGAGCGTCTTCTTCTCCTCGCGGTCCCACACCTCAACGGATTCCACCGCGGAGGCGACCTCCTGGCCATATGCGCCGATGTTCTGCACCACGCTCGCGCCAACCGTGCCCGGAATGCCGGAAAGCCCCTCAAGACCTTCAAGTCCCCGTTCCACGCAGAACTGTACGAGGTCGTCCCAGTTCACGCCGGCCTCCGCGTTCACATGCACGGTGTAGTCGCCGCCTTCAACGGGGGCCGCTTCATCTGGCACGATGATGTTGCGGCGTGCGTCACGGATCACCACACCGTGGAATTCGTCGTCAGAGGCGAGCATGTTCGAACCGCCGCCGATCACGCAGAGCGGAATGCCTTTGGAGTCGGCGTCCTCCACCTCCTCGATCAGCGCCACGCGTGTGGTCGGTTCGACGAAACGTTCGATATAGCCACCAACATCCATGGTGGTGAGTTCAGCAAAACTTGTCATACAGCCCACAGTAACAAAAAACCCGACCATCTGGCCGGGTTTTAAGATTAGCTTAGAAGCCTTGGATCAGCGGGTCTCGCGGTGGAGGGTCTGCTTGCCGCACTTCGGGCAGAACTTCTTGAGTTCGAGACGATCCGGGGTGTTACGGCGGTTCTTGGTCGTAATGTAGTTACGCTCCTTGCACACGGTGCACGCCAGCGTGATGCCCGGACGAATGTCTGCGCTCTTGCTTGCCATTGAATTCACCTCATCTTGTCGTTAAGCTGCCGGTTACCCGACGTAGTAGCGAGAAAGAGACTCGAACTCTTGACCTTACGATTATGAGTCGTACGCTCTAGCCAGCTGAGCTATCCCGCCATCGAGCCTCGAGTGAGAATCGGACTCACGACCTCTTCCTTACCAAGGAAGTGCTCTACCACTGAGCTATCGAGGCGTGGCGGATAGTGGATTCGAACCACTGAAGCACGAAGCGCCTGATTTACAGTCAGGTCCCTTTGACCGCTTGGGAAATCCGCCATCGTTTTCGGTTGAGGTCTCAACCGGCAACTTGGCTAGTATGGCACATAAGCCGTACATCAGCAACCCTCGGCGTGTCGCATTCACATGCTCGCCACAATCCGGGCTTCGAGCTCCCGCGCCATATCCAGTCCGATTCCGCCTGCGCCTATTCAAAGCACTCACGCCAGATATCGAGGCACCCAACGATGCGGATGCGGGCGCACCGCCCGTACGTTACATCGCCCCACGGTCATATCGTGCACGCAGGCACGAAACAGCCAGTGTGCGGCATCCTTCATTGTCCACATTGCGCACAGTGACACGGAAAGGCCAACAGAGACGCCAGACAAACGAAAAGCCGGCCCGCAACGGACCGGCTTCGAAAGGCAGGACTAGCTCGAACTAGTTCAGTCGTTGACCACCGCGAGCAAATCGCGAGCGGAGACGATGAGGTATTCCTCGCCCTTGAAGTGGACTTCGGTGCCGCCGTACTTCGAGTACAGCACCTTGTCACCGACCTTGACGTCCATGGGAACACGCTTGCCCTCGTCGTCGCGACGACCTGGGCCAACGGCGAGGACTTCACCCTGCTGCGGCTTCTCCTTGGCGTTGTCCGGAATGATCAGCCCCGATGCGGTCTGGGTCTCGGCCTCCGCCTGCTTGACGATGATTTTGTCTTCCAACGGTGTGAGTGGGAACGACACTGCGCGCCTCTCTTTCTAGAGTTCAGTATTTCCGCGCCAGAACATGCGGCGGCGGCTGACGAACACCGTTGCACACTCCTTTGCGCTACTCACACATAGTAGCGCGTTCGTTAGCACTCTGCCAACTCGAGTGCTAACGCTTTGAGAGAACAGCTGACGCCAATGTCCCAGGAACACGAAAGCCGACCTTCCGGCCGGCTTTGCAATTCAGGTTTGGCGTTTCAGTTGCCGCGTCTGGCAAGAATGGATTGCAAATCCACACCGAGCGAATCGGAGGACGCATCCGGGGCCTCCACATTCGCCTGCGCCTCGCTGTTGTGGAAGGCGACCGAGTCGTTCACCGAGACGGCGGAGACGGTCTGCGCCTCCTTTACGTCGGCGTTGTCGGCTGCGGCATCCCGAGATTCCGCAGCGCCGGCATCCGCCGGCTTGGCCGATGAGCTGTCCTTCGGCACGGCCTTGGAGACCTGACGGGTCGACTTGATTTCCATGCTCTGAACGACTTCCGGCCCGTCGAACGGATCGGAACCAAGCGAGAACGAGATGAGGTCCTGATTCACCGCCATGTCGAAGGCATCCGGTGCCGACGACGCATTGATCTGCGCGAGCTCGTTCGTCTCATCGCTCATCTGCGCTGCACGCTCCTCGCGAATCGTCAGATGCCCTGGATTATGAGTGGCCTCTTCGGCGGCCTGCACCGCGGCATCGACGTCGGCATGTTCCGCACGCATGCCGGAGCGCAGTGACGCCTCATCCGCATGATGGTCACGAGTATCCTGCGCCTTGCGTCGCGCAATCGCCCGTGCCTGCTCCTCGCGGGCGCGCTGCAAGGCCTGGTGAATCTCACGTGCCTCCATGACGTCGGTCTGCGAACCGTCTTGCATCTGCCTGCGGGCCGAAGGCTCAGGATGTGCCGCACGCGTGCGCTCCTCCACGACACGCTTGTTCTCACGCACCTTGCGTTCCTTGAGTTCACGCTGCCGCTGCGCGTGTCTGTCCTCCCATTCGCGGGCCTGTCGGGAGGCATGCGCCCCCAGTGCGAGCACCACGCACATGAGTGCAATAGGTATGAGAGTGAAGTATGGGCTGAAGACGAGAATCACCGCGAGCACAAACACGAGCACCGAGATGCCCAGCAACGCCCCGACGAGAATCTTGCGTCGGCGTGCTGCAGCGCGACGTAGATCGCGCACCTGTGCCACATATTCGCGGTCCCGCACAGTGTGTGGCGAAGCCATGGGCGTCCCTTTCAGCTCGACAGTCCGCGCATCCGAGAATCTGGTGCCATCGCCCTCATCTATGAGATGAAGCGAGGCCGAGTACCGGTCGGACTGGTGTTTGATCACCTGCTTCATGCCTTGAACCGTCCGTCTGGGCAGCCAAGACACCATGAGGATGGCGACGATCACCACCAGAACAATGGTGCTGAGCGACTCGTAATCCATAGTTCCTAAGAATAGAAGAACTTATGACAAGTTGTGTAGCGATTCTCCGGGCGTGTCGCCTAAAAGACGATGCACGAACCCCTGTGGCACATCGGTGTCCAGCAGACTGTACGACTCGTGGTCGCGCCACTCCCCATGCACATACATATATTGACGGCGCACGCCTTCGTACTTCGCCCCGACCTTCTGCACCACGCGGCGGGAACGCTCATTTTCCGGCACTATATCTATTTCCAGACGGTGCAGCTGCGGTCCCGTCGGGTCCAGCAACGCCCAGTCGGCGAGCATGGCCACGGCGAGCGGCGTAAGTCCCCGCCCGGCATGATCCTCGTCGATCCAGTAGCCGATGATTCCGGTGCGCATAGGTCCGGGGTAAATCGCACCGAGCGAAATCTGCCCAACAATTTCACCTTCATGTTCCATCAGGAAGATGATCGACGTGCCTTCACGCTCCTCCTCACGCTGCCTGTTGACCCACGATTTGAAGGTGAGCGGCTCGGTGCCGTGCGGGTCCGACGATTCCCATGGCGCCAGCCACCGCTCGTTCACACTGCGCAGGCGACCCCACTCCTCCTGATCCGCCGCGTCCATCGTCCTCAGCGTGAGGTCGGGCGAACCGGCAGGGGATTTGAGCGTCAATGGCGCCGTGAAGGCGCTGTTCCTGCGGCGTTTCATCACATCATGCAAGGCTTGGAATACCGACATACCAACATTGTGCCACGCCGTCAGCTTCTTACGCCGACATGCGATACCGTTCTGTCTATATATTTTGAGACGGCAGCCATCCGCATAGTAGTTTTCCGCTACTATAAGTCACAGGAAGTCAGGGTTTCACAGGGGGTTGCCGTGGAAATCGACGCAATGCCGCATGGGGGTGCGCAATTCACGAACGTGGCCGAGGCGAAACGCATGCTGCGCCATGAGGTGTTCGTGCGAAGGCGTGGCACGTCGCTCAGCATGAGCATGCAGGCGGGCGAGCAATGTGCGCAGATCGCCTGCGAGGCCGGCCTATTCCAATCACCTTCGCGCATCATTGCCTGCCATGTCTCCATGGGCACTGAAATCAGCACGATTCCACTGCTGTCAATCGCGCTCGGTTGTGGCTACACGGTGCTGGTGCCGAAAATGGGCGTCGATCTCGATCTGGGCTGGGGTGTGCTGCGCTCCCTCGACGATCTGCTGCGCCTGCATGTGCCTGATGAGGTCGCCGTCGATCAGATGGAGCCGTCGCTGTTTCCGCATGCGCAAACGCGTCGCCCGGGCGAACCGGAAGGCCAGACGTACCCGCCGGAGGCGCTCCAGATGTGTTCCACGGTGATTGTTCCCGCGTTGCTCGTCAATCCGGCCGGCGTGCGTTTGGGGCGCGGCGCCGCCTGGTATGACCGTGCGCTCCGGTTCGCGGGTCCGCAGGCTGATCTGATGGCCATGTGCTGGCCATGGGAGTTCGTGGACGCCCCATTGCCTTGCGAGGAGCACGATGTGCGCATGAATGCCGTGCTCACGCCCCGTGGATTCACACGATTGGGCTCGACTGGCCCAACCCGCGCTCACACCGACGACCCTTCGTGCGACTCCCCTGCCGGTGAACCTGACGAATAAGATGGCCCGCACTGCTGTTGTCGGAGGGGAATTCCCGTTGCGCGCGCCGGGTGCATGCGGCCATTGTGTCGGCTCCCGTATTAGGATATGTCTGAGCGAGACCGGTATTCGTTTGGGGTAAGGAGTCTGGAATGCCTATCTATCACTACCGCTGCAAGAAGTGCGGGTATGACTTCACGAAGGAGCAGTCGTTCAGCGACGATCCGATCAAGGTATGCCCGCAGTGCGGCGCCGAGCAGGTGCATAAAGTGTATGCCGCTGTGCCGATCACGTTCAAAGGCAGCGGGTTCTACCGGACCGACAGCCATAGCTCGTCGAAGTGACGCGATGCCCTTTACAGGTCGACCCATTGTAGATTAGTAACGCTGTATATTAAGTAACGCCGTTAATTAACCACAATCACCCGTCACGCTGGATTCGCGCATCCCACCAAGCCATCATGGAACCATGATGGCTTTTCTTATACGATTCGCTCGCAGATTCCTGCCTTCGTCCGAAACCGAAGACAGAAGGCATGGCGTGTCGTTACAGACTCGCAGACTGCTGTGGCAGCTTCGCCACATGCTGCTGGCGCTGTCTGTAGGCGTGGCGTTGTTCTGCACACTGCAATGCGTGGCACTGGCGACGGCCACACGGCAGGCCGTGGTCGCCGCGCGCGATCTCGATGCCGGTCTGGTGATTGCAACCGGCGATGTGGAGATGGTGGAGATGCCCGACCATGACGCCCTGCGCCATGCACTGGGGTGCCCGGACGACGCAGTGGGGCTGGTCACGCAGACCCGCATCGAGAAGGGCGATATTCTACTGACCACCGATGTCGGTGAGCTTCCCCAAGTTCCCGAGCACCATACCGTGATCGATGTGCGACTTGGACTCGGGCAGCATTCCTTCCCTATTGGCACCGTGGTGGAACTGCGTTCGACACAGGCATGCGCCGACGATGCCCGCGCCTCGCCAGAAGGGTGCGTAGTGAGCAGTCACGCGGTGGTAATGGCACAACCGAGACTCGACGACACCGGCTCGACAGTGACGCAGATGGCGATGAGCGCCGTGGAGGCGTTGCAGGTGCTTGCCGCACAGGAGCATGGCACATTGATTGCGGCACGAGGTGCGTCATGAGGGCCATACGCCCAGCCGCTATTGGCGTTCCTCGAATACAGCCCAATGCGGGGGCAGTTCGCCGAGAATGCGCTTATCGTCATCAGCTTGGCGTTGCTGTGCCGTCTGCATCTCGGAAGGTTCCGGCTTCACACCGTCGGCGTCGAACCGCTCGGTGCCCTGATGCACGACGCGCCGGTGCACGCGGGGTGTACGGCGCGTGGCGCTATACGGACGCGCGGCATCGTGGGATGAGGTCGGTTCCTCGTTCTTGTTGGTCATAGCCTGCCTACTCGGTAGTTGTCGCCGATCGAAGTCACTGCTTGTCCTGGTAAATCTCGCCGAGACGTGCGACCACACGGTCCACTTCCTTCTCGGGGTTCACAAAGGCGCCGACGCTCCATATGGTCATGACGGACCAGCCGAGGCTTTCGATCTCCTGCGGCAGAATGCGGTGACGCTCCCGAGTGGACTGCATGCCCATGAACTGGGCGTCGTCGGTGAATACAGCCAGCGCGAACGGCTTGTCTTTGAGACCAACGACCATGGGCAGCTTCATGCCGCCATCATAGCCATAGTCGACAGCCACATTGAGACCGCGTTCCCGAATGCGGGTCGCGAGATCGTTGAACAGCACGTTCTCGTCGGTTTGCTTAATCGCCGGACGCACCACATTGGCCTCGTCGAGGTCCTCGGCCCACTGCAGCAGCACCTTGAGCATCTTGGGGCCGTCCTGATGCAGACGATCGTCGTCGAGGTCACTGGCTCCGAAGGCACTGACAATGTCGAGATGGTGATCGCACAATGCGAGTGCATCGAGCAGCATGCCACGGCCGCCGTTGTTCTCGAGCACGCCAAACTGCTGGAGCAGGCGACCATGAGTGGTCTTGGCATAGCTCATCGACAGGATCACGTCGGTGGCGCGGGCGCCGGCCACATCGGCGATGTCGACGATGCGCACATGGCGCAGGAATCGACCCATCGCCTCGCTCTTCGCCGCCAGGGAGCGCAGTTCGGCTCCCAAGCGGGTGCGGAACGTGGAGGTGAGGCACACGACGGTGAGCAAATAGCTCGGAGGCACGAGGGTGAAGGTCTGCGCGCGCTGGGTGATGAGGCGCACCACTTCGGCAATCTCCTGCTGGCTGCTTTCCACGAGTCCGCTGGCCATGAGCGGTACGCCCGCGGCCTCGATCTTGTGGAAGCGTATATGGCCCTGCATCGGTTCACGCACGACATCGGTGTTCACCTTGCCGTAGCCCTGTTCCTCGAGGAAACGATTCACGCGCGGATCACGGCGAGTGGGGTGAGAGGCTACCGAGATGTTCGGCAGCATTGACATGAGCATGCCGATGCCCTCACTGGTCACCGTGCTGCGATGCGCGAGGATGACCACCTGACGTGCACGGCACAGAATGCTGAGCAGCAGCACCGACGGCAGGTGTGCCGCGGCATCGATGATCACGACGTCGGCAATGGGCGTCGGATTTGTCACGGCAGCGAGCGTGGCCGGCGTGGCCATGATCACCGGTTTGGCGGCAGCGAGAATCTCCGGATGGTCCTGATGGATGCGGCTCAACGAAATGCTCGACGCACCAGCGAGGGCCGTGTGCATCATGTTGGCCTCCTGCGTGCGGGAGAACAGCAGGTCGCACAGCCTGCGCATCGATTCCTGCATGATCATGGGGCCAATGGAGCGCACATGCTCCACATCCACCTGCACGAAGCGGTCGGAGGCCGCCTGCAATGCCGAGCCGTCCTGGTTCGAAATGATGGCCGAGGAATGCACGATGTCGTCGAACACGGTGGTCCACCATGCCAGTCTGAGCTCGTTGCTCACGGCGTCCACCTTGACCTTGCGTTCACGTAGGTCGTCCACCAGCTCACCGAGACCGGCGCGCTTGAGCTCGCGTTCGATCACGCAACGTTCCGGCAGGGTGTCGAGAGCCTTGCGGTCGTCGAATAGGGCCTTGAGACGTTCCTCCAGTGCGTTGAAGTCCTGCTGCTGGAGCTCCGCCCCGGCCGGCGTGGTGGCCAGCACGGTGTCAAGGGCCGTTAGATTGCTCATGAGCTGTTCCTGGGTGGCGATGATGTCGTCGAGCTTCGGCGGCAGCACCGGCCAGCCGCCATGCGGCACGAACAGACGCCACTGCTCGCCCTGACGCTTCACCACCAGCAATGCCTCGTGCAGGTCCTCCACCTGGGCGCCCACGCGCAGCATGCTCTTGGCTTCCTTGATGTGCCTGCGACGATCCCAGAAGCCCATCTGCGAATCGCTCGTCTTGCGCTCCTGCTTCGACTCCGTAGCCTCGATCATCGCATCGATGTCACGCTCGAATATCTCAGGCTGGAACACGTCGAGCACACGGCGCAGGTTCTTGAGCACGGTGACCTGCTTGCTCCACTCATCGGCGGTTTGCGGAATCGAGAAGCCGCACACCTTCACGGTGGTGGTGACCTGTTCACGCGTGGCCGGCAGCAGGGATCGCAGCACGTTCACCACGCGTTGGTAGGCGTCGATGGCCTCCTCCTCGCTGTAGAGCGACGCACCGTACCATGCGGTGTCATCGGGCCCCACCGAGTATTCGCCGAGTTCGCCGGCACGTTCGAGCTTCTTGGCCCACTCATCCAGCGATTTGCCTATGGCGAGCGCGCATTCCTTCGTGAGGCGTACGCGGGTCATCGGGTGCGCCGGCAATTCGGAGATGCTGGCGAGGTTCTGAATCGTCTGGTATGCGGAGACGCCCCACGTCTGATTCACGCCGTGCAGGTCTCCCAGATAGCGGGTGAGGCGGGATCGGACGCCCACGAGTTCATCGGCGAGCTGTTCGAAACGCGAGGTGGCGACGCCCTGCTGGTATCCCACCGCGCTGATGAGCTGGTGGTCGATGGCCGCATTGGCGTTCGGGTTGGCCACGTCGAGCAATTGCTCGCCCAATTCGTTGGCCTTCATGAGCATGGCGAATGTGCGCTTCTGCGAGGTGACGCATGGCACGTAGAGCACGGACCGGCCGGCCATGATGCAACGGGAGGCGATCGACGCGGCCTGCTCGGCGGTGTCGTTGCCCAATGTGCCGTCGACGAACAGCGAATGGCCGGCGGCCGCCACGTTGGCGGCATAACGCACGGTGTTGTCGACATCGCCCACCTCGTATTCGGAGTGGGGGTCGCCGTCGAAGGGGCTATACGGTGGAAGGGTGATCCGCGAAAGTTGCTCGATGGCTTCCGGGTAGCCGGCCAGGGCATTGAGCATGACATTGTTGATCGGACCACGTGCCAGCCGCTCGATGATCATGCGGCTTTCCATGAGGATCTGTGTGGATGGGTCGACGAAGCAGCCGAGAATGATCTGCCGTTCGATTGAGAAGTCGGCGAACACCTGTTGCGCCGCCTTCGTGATGACCGCGAATACTGCAGCCGTCTCCGGCGTGCCGCTGGCATAGTTCGAGCCATCGAACAGCGCGCGCTCGTCGAGATTCACACCGTTCTCGCGCATGGCATTGAGGAAGGCCGAGTTCAGGCGCACATGACCGGTGAAGGTGATCGTCGTATGGTTCTCCACGGGAGTGCCGTCACGCACCACCTCGACTGGGTAGAGCAGCACCGGCATCTTGTTGCCCTTCCACGTGGCCACGCCCACCACCAGGGAGAGCTCGGCAACGCCGCTGATGCGCTTCTTGGCGCTTTGGTCGTCGAGCACACGCTCGGTACGCCGTGCCGCCGCGCGCAGCATGCCGCTGTCGCGGAACAGCGAATGCAACGGGGCACTTCCGCTGGCGAACAGCTGTGAGATGCCCGAGGGGTGCGCATGGGTCAGGTCGAGCTTGGCGCTCAGCTGGTTCACATCCTCCAACGGCGAGGCCATGAGGCTCGCCCTGTATTCGTCACGCCAGCGGCGCAACTTGTCTATGGAACCGCTCGTAGGGGCCTTCGTTTCTGGTGTATCGGTGTTCGACATCGAGCTCACTTCCCCATTGCCTTGCGATAGTCTTCGTATCCTGCGTTCTTGCTGAGCGCCTCGTCAATATCCGCATTGCCCTGTGCGGCGAGCCATGTGTACAGATCGTCGTACAGCGACGGGTTCATGGCCAGGAACGGCAGCAGTTCCGGGTGCCGTGCCATTTCGAACTGCTCCGAGAAGTCGTCGCTGCGCCGCGCGTCGTCCGAGGTGAACCCTGCCACCGAGACCAGCGGCTCCGACTTGGCGAAATCGCCGTTCGCCACCTTCTCGAACACCGATCCGGGTTCGAACGCCGGCTCGTATTCCCCCTCTGCAGACTCGTCCGTCTGCGGCTCGTCATGCCGTTGGAACCGGGAGTAGTCCACGTCCGCGGCATCCACCGTCACCGTCGCCACCTCGGGTGCGTTGTCGCCGCGCAATTCCTGTTCGTCCTGCGACACATCCTGCGCGGCGAGTGACGCGATGTCGCCGTTCACTTCCGTTTCCGACGCAGCTTCGTCGGAGGTGGTGCCCGCAGATCCGGAGGGTTCCTCATTCTGGCGCGATTCCTCGTCGCTTACGGGCGCCTGCTCGCTGGCTGCCGCGGATTCCTCCGCATTCCCGTCCGGCTCCTCAACAGCGGGTGCATTCGCAGATGGCTGCACGCTCTCGCCGTGCTCGCCAATGCCCTGCGCAGCGGGCTCTGCGGCGACCGGCTCGGCAGGTTCTTCCTGTGTCGTCTCCTCCGTGACGGAGGTCTGCTCCACCACGATCGACTCGGATGCGGCGTCTACTTCCGCAGCAGGCTCCGGCATGTTCTCCTGAGGCTGTGGCATGCTTCGCGGATGCGCCGAGGCGAGTTCGCTCACGCTGATCAGACGGTCGGCAGGCGCGCCGGCATGCTTCGGCTTGTCGGACATCTTCGGAATGTATGGGTGCTCCTGGGCCGCCGCCGGTTCCGAGATCTTGCCTTCGGCCACGTCCTTGGCATCGGCGAACAGATCGCGCGGCGCGGCATCACCGGCATCACTGTCGTCGAGATCCTGCATCGGCAACGGGTTGATCGGCTGCGTGAACGGCACGAACGACTGCTGTTCGGCGTCATGCATGCGCTTGGCACGCGCGCGCACCATGCTCGCATTGAAAATGTCGGTGGGCTCTCCGGCACGCAGATTGAGAATGTCGTCCACCGACATGTCTGCCGCCTCGGGCTCGTTCGACGAACCCTCCACTGCATAGTCGAACAGATTGACCACCGGTGCGTCGTCTTTCGTGGAATCGTCGTCTTCAATGAACTTGGTGAAATCCACGGGCACGTCGCCGAACTGCACGTGTACGGAATCCGACTGCAGCGGATAATCGACTCCACTCTGCAGCCGCACGAGCTCGTCGCCAGCACGCACCACGAAGGTTCCGTTCGTGGAGTTCAGGTCACGCAGAAAGGCACGGCCATCGAGCGCCACCATAAGCTGGGCATGCCTTTTCGACACGGAGCGGGAGTCGTCGAGAATCTCGACGCGTCTCTTGCCGTCGTCCGGCAAGGGTCGCAATGGCTTGCGGCCGATCTCCACGGTTGTGCCGGGCTCCACACTCGCCAATTGTGTGCCGTCTACAAGAATCACCCACCTGGTTGTAGCACCCTGCTCGCTGCTCACCGTTGGCCACCCTTTCCTGCGTTCGCCGTCGTATTGGCATCTGCGATTCGCGCTCGCCTCTTGTCTGTAGCAATTCTACCAATCAAGTGAACAAAACCGTGCGACCGGAGCGATTGAGCGAGCTTTTCTCGCTACAGGGTAAGAAAAGAGGCCCCCGCATATCGATGCGGGAGCCTCTTGCAGCCTGAGCTGCGAACGCGGTGTCATGCGGCCAAGCCGCACGGATCACTTGAGTTCGACGGTGGCGCCAGCCTCTTCGAGCTGAGCCTTGGCCTTCTCGGCGTCTTCCTTCTTGGCGTTCTCGAGAACCGGCTTCGGAGCGCCGTCGACGAGGGCCTTGGCCTCGGCCAGACCGAGGTTGGTGATGGCGCGAACAGCCTTGATGACCTGGATCTTCTTGTCACCAACGGCGGAGAGGACGACGGTGAACTCATCCTTCTCTTCCTCGGCCGGGGCAGCGCCCGGAGCGGCGGCGGCGACAGCGGCGACCGGAGCGGCGGCTTCGACGTCGAACTTCTCTTCGAAGGCCTTGACGAAGTCGGACAGCTCAACGAGGGTCATCTCGCCGAAAGCTTCGAGGAGTTCATCCTGGGTGAACTTAGCCATTATGGCTTCCTTTCAATCATGGCGTTGACCGGATTATTGGGTTGTGGCCAACACCTCAAATTTTGTTGTTTTCCGGAAAATACAAGACTCACGCCGCGAGGCGATGGGTCTCAGGCAGCCTTCTCCTGCTTGTCGCGCAGGGCGTCGATCGTGCGAACGACCTTCGTGGGCAGCGCGTTGAACAGGTAGGCGGCCTTGGACATGGTGCCCTTGAGCGCGCCGGCGAGTTCGGCAAGCAGTTCCGGACGAGACTTGAGGTCTGCGAGCTGCTTGGCGCCTTCTGCGTCGTACACGGTTCCGTCTGCGAAACCGCCCTTGACGATCAGAGCCTTGTTGGTCTTGGCGAAGTCACGCAGCACCTTCGCGGCCTCAATGAAGTCTCCATCGACGAAGACAACGGCGGAAGGACCCTTGAGCATCTCGTCGAGACCCTCAATGCCAGCTTCCTTGGCAGCGATGCGGAACAGCGTGTTCTTTGCCACGGTATAGGAAGTATCGCGGCCTAGCTTTTCGCGCAGATCGGAGATCTGCGGAACGGTAAGCCCGCGGTACTCGGTCAGGTAGACTGCGCTGGCGTTACGGAACTGTTCCGTAAGCTCGGCAACCACCGCTTCCTTTTCGGGCCTCTTCATGGCGTTCCTTCCTAAGTCGGCCGTTGACTTCGGAACAAGCGCGGGCAAAAAAATTGCCCTGCACACAGGCAGAGCATCATCCAGCCGCAATCGGCTTCCCGGTGACGGGAGTATGTTTCTCAACCTGCGTTGGCTTGAACCAAATTATTGAACCGCTCGCACGGCTCAACCAACGGTCTGTGGTTTACGGGAATTAAGGTACACAGTCATCTCGACAAATGAACCATATGGGCGGATTTCGTGAACATCGGCGTGTCGCAACACTGCTATTGAGAACGATTCTCACTTTCTGCTAATCTGCAAACAGATACAGCGGCATTGCATATGCCGTTAGACTCGAAGAAACCCCGGAATGGAGAATGAATATATGAAGAGACTGTTGCGCACACTCACGATTCTGCTCGCCGCATTGGCCACAATATTCGCGGTGGCCGGCTGCTCGAACTCAAAGGCCGGAGATACCCAGATTGACAAGGAGAAGGTGATCACGGTGATCGCCTCGACGAACGTGTGGGGATCCGTGGCCAAGCAACTCGGCGGCCGGTATGTGGACGTCACCAGCATTCTCAACAACACCGGCACCGATGCGCACGATTACGAGCCTTCGACCAACGACATCTCCAAGTTCCAGCATGCGCAGGTCGCGATACTCAACGGCGCTGGCTACGACGAGTGGGCGGCGAAGGCGGCCGGCCAGTCCAAAGCGATCGTGATCGACGCGGCCGCCGCGGGAGGCAAGAAGACCGGCGACAATCCGCATGTGTGGTTCTCCGCCGCCGTACGCAACAAGACGGCGGATGAGATCACCGCCGCCTACATCAAACTCATGCCAAGCGAGAAGGCGGAATTCGAGAAGCTCAACAAGGATTGGCATACCGAGGAGGACGATCTCGAAGCGCAGCTTCAGACCGTCGCGCAGGCCGACGGCAAGATGCCGTACGGCGCCATAGAGTCGGTGGGCGACTACCTCGCGCAGGACATGGGCATGACCGACGTCACGCCGAAGGGATACAAGAACGCGACGAGCAACGAGAGCGAGCCCACGGCGTCCGACATCAAGAGCTTCACCGAGGCGCTCAAGAAGGGCGACATGAAGATGCTGATCGCAAATTCGCAGGAGAAGTCCCAGCTGAGCGACCAGCTGACGGACGCGGCGGACTCGGGCAACATCCCAGTGGTCGACATCACCGAACAGATGCCAAGCCAGTACAAGACGCTCAACGAGTGGCTGAAGGCGATCGCCGAGCAGATTCAGGCCACGCAGAAGAAGAAGTAATCGGCGCGAGCGAGACAAATGCAGCTGCAGTGGGGTGGATTGTCTCGCCAATCTACCCTCAATGAGATGAATCAAGTTGTCATGACCGGATTCGTCTCACTGAGACGCTCCATATGAGACAAACTAAGTTCCTGCGACTTGGTTCGTCTCGCTGACGCGCTCTAGGTGAGACAAACCCGGTTCTCATGACTTGGTTTGTCTCACCCAGCCGCTCACCCTGAGACAAACCAAGTACGCAGACAACTCAGCAGATTGTCTGGCGGCAAGCGGCTCACAACATACGATAAGGCCCCGGATAGCCGGGGCCTTATTTGATGCGATTCCGCTGCGGCCGTCAGAGCACGGCCATGCAGATGAAGTCGAGAATGAACAGCGCGGAGACGATCCACACGATCGGATGCACCTCGTTGGCCTTCTTCTTGCACACCTTGACGATGCAGTAGGTGATGAAGCCGCCAGCGATGCCGTAGGAGATCGAGTAGGAGAACGCCATGAACACGGCGGCGAAGAACGCCGGGATTGCCTCGGTGATGTCGTCCCACTTGACTTCCTTGAGCGAGGCGGCCATGAGGCAGCCGACGATCACGAGCACACCCGCGGTCGCAGCGCTCGGCACGGCGGAGATGACCGGCGCGAAGAACGCGGAGACGGCGAAGCAGGCAGCGACGATGACGGAGGTCAGGCCGGTGCGGCCGCCGGCGGCGATGCCCGCCGAGGATTCGACGTAGGTGGTGGTGTTCGACGTGCCGCAGATCGCGCCGATCGAGGTGGCGATGGAATCTGCGAACAGGGCCTTGTCCATCTTCGACGAGAAGCCATGGCCGTTCTCGAGCGACTCCTCATCGGCCTTCGAGAAGATGCCGGTGCGACGACCGGTGCCGATGAAGGTGCCCAGCGTGTCGAAGGTGTCGGACATCGAGAACGCGAAGATCGTCACCAGCACGAGCGGGAGCTTGGCCGGGTCGGAGAACAGCGAGCCGAAGCCCTCGCCGGTGAACAGGGCGCCGAAGGTCTGCGGCAGCTGCGAGAAGGTCTCGCCGAGCGAAACGGAGTTGCTCATGGTGGTCAGACCCATCGGGATGCCGATGACGGCGGTGATGATGATTGTGAGCAGCAGGCCGCCCTTGACCTTGAGGATCGTGAACACGATGGCGAGCAGCAGGCCGATGAGGAACAGCCACAGCACCGGGCTGTTGAGCGTGGCCATGCCCGGGGTGGCGCCGGTTGCGAGGCCCTGCCCGGCTGCCTTCGTGTCTTTCGGGGTGAAGGTGATGAAGTTGACGTTGAGCAGGCCCACGTAGGCGACGAACAGGCCGATGCCGCCGCCGATCGCCTGCTGGAGCGGTTCGGGGATGGCCTTGATGATCATCTTGCGCACCTTGGTCACGGTGATCAGAATGTTGATCAGACCGCACAGGAACACCATGGCAAGCGTTTCCTGCCAGGTGAAGCCCAGACCGAAGCACACGGTGTAGGTGAAGAAGGCATTGAGGCCCATGCCAGGAGCCTGCGCGTACGGGACGTTCGCGAACAGGCCCATGACGAGCGTGCCGATGATGGCTGCGATGATAGTCGCCAGGAAGACGCCGCCCCACGGCATACCCGTCTGCGACAGGATCTGCGGATTGACGACGATGATGTAAGACATTGCGAAGAACGTCGTGAGGCCTGCCATGACCTCAGTGGAAACCGACGTTCCGTTTTCCTTCAAATGGAAAAACTTCTCCATGAGTAACCCTGTATTCTTCTCGTGAACTCTTTTCTGCCGCCCCGCCGCAAACGACAGGACAGCTAAAAACTAGCACGGGTGTGTAAAACACGGTCGTTACATGGGCGCGTTATGCCACGGATATGCCCCCAGTCGGCCGCAGGTCTCCCGCTTCGTCGGTTGTCCGCGTTCCGTGGCGTTCCTCAGCAAGATGCCCCGCATCCGCCCAGCCCCACGGCACAGGAACAAACCTCTCTCTCAGCCGAAGCGGCCCGAAACGTAGCGCTCGGCCTCCTCGTTCTGCGGGTTGTTGAACATCGTCGACGTATCGGCGAAATACTCCAGGTGCCCGGGCTGCCCCACGGCCTTGAGGTTGAAGAACGCCGTATAGTCCGCGATGCGGGCGGCCTGCTGCATGTTGTGCGTGACGATGACGATCGTGTAGTCCTGCTTGAGCTCCTCGATGAGATCTTCGACAGCGAGCGTGGAGATCGGGTCGAGCGCCGAGCATGGCTCGTCCATCAACAGCACCTGCGGATGCACGGCCACGGCGCGAGCGATGCACAGGCGCTGCTGCTGGCCACCGGAGAGCCCGATGCCGGGGTTGTCGAGGCGATCCTTGACCTCGTTCCACAGATTCGCGCCGCGCAACGCCCACTCCACGAGGTCATCGGCATCCGACTTCGAGATCTTGCGGTTGTTGAGCGACACCCCCGCGAGCACGTTCTCACGGATCGACATGGTGGGGAACGGATTCGGCCGCTGGAACACCATGCCCACGTCACGCCGCACGGCCACCGGATCCACATCCTTTGCATAAAGGTTCTTGCCCTCGAGCAGCACGTCGCCTTTCACGTGGGCGCCCGGCGTGATCTCGTGCATGCGGTCGAGCGTGCGCAGCACGGTGGATTTGCCGCAGCCGGACGGCCCGATGAACGCGGTCACCTTGTTCGCGGCGATATGCAGATTGACATCCTCGACCGCAAGGAAACTGCCGTAATAGATGTTGAGATGGCGAATGTCGATTTGTTGTCCCATTCGTATTCCTTATCTAGGTGTGATGGTGTTGGCGTGCTATTTCTTCTTCGGCGCGAACACCTTCGCGACGATCCGTCCGATGAGGTTGAGGATGAGCACGATGACGATGAGCACGAGCGCGGCCGACCACGCACGCTCCATCGGTATGGCGGTGACGCAGCCGCTGCCGGCGTCGGCCGGGCAGTTCGCATGGTACTTCGAATACTCCTGATAGACGTACACCGGCAACGTGGTCATTTCACCCAAGAACAGATTCGCGTTCGTCGAGACGATGTAGCCGGCGGTCATGAGCAGCGGAGCCGTCTCGCCGATCACGCGGGCGATGGCGAGGATGGAACCCGACACGATGCCGGAAAGGGCGGTGCGCAGCACGACCTTCGTGATCGTGCGCTGCTTGGTCACGCCGAGCGCCAGCGATGCCTCCCGCAGGTCGTTGGGGACGATCTTGAGCATCTCCTCTGTCGTCTTCACCACGGTCGGGATCATGAGCAGCGACAACGCCACCGAGCCTTCGAAACCGTTGAGCGTGCCGGGACCGACGAGGATCGCGAACATGGAGTAGGCGAACAGGCCGGCCACGATGGACGGGATGCCACTCATCACGTCGACGAGCAGGTGGATCGTGCGCGCGAGCTTGGATTTGCCCGCGTATTCAATCAAGTAGACCGCGCACATCACGCCGATCGGGATCGAGATGACCATCGCGCCCAGCGTGATCTCCAACGTGCCGATGATCGCATGGAGGATGCCGCCGTAGCCGCCCGACGGCGTCTGGTTGCCGCCGATCACGTTCGTCATGTTGTGGCTGAGGAAATCCCAGTTGAGTCGGCGTATGCCATGCGCCAATGTCGTCCACAGCACAGAGATGAGCGGGATGAGCGCGACGACGAACGCGAGGATGATGAGCGCGCGCATCACCATGTCCTTGCGTTTGCGCGCGGCGGTGTACGAACGCGTCGGCTTGAATTTGTCGAAGTCGATCACCGGTGCCGCATCGGCGTGCGGCGTGGACTGCGGTTCACTCATCATTTGCTCGCTTTCTCGGTGATGCGGCGTGCCAGCAGATTCACGAGGAACGTGATCACGAACAGCACGAGACCTGTGCCGATGAGCACGGAGACGCCGATGCTATCGGCCTCGGGGTATTGCGCGGCGATGTTCGCGGCGATTGTCTGGTTCTGCGAGGCCTGCAGCAGTTTGAACGAGTATTTGAGGCCCGGCGAGAGGATCATGAGCACGGCCATCGTCTCGCCGAGCGCACGACCAAGGCCGAGCATCGACGCCGAGATGATGCCCGAGCGGGCGAATGGCAGCACCGACATCTTAATCATCTCCCACTTGGTGGCGCCAAGGCCGAGGGCGGCCTCCTCAAGCAGCTTGGGGGTCTGCAGGAAGATGTCGCGCGTGATCGACGTGATGATCGGCAGGATCATGATGGCGAGCACGAGTGCCACCGTCGCCACGGTGCGCGGCGGGTTCGAGGCCGGGCCTGCGAAGATGGGGATCCATCCGAGATGCTCGGCGATCCAGTTCCAGAACGGATAGATTGCCGGGACGAGCACAAGGCCGCCCCACAGGCCGTAGATGACGGACGGGATCGCCGCGAGAATGTCGACGATGTAGCTGAGCATGGCCGCGAGGCGTTTGGGCGCATAGTGCGAGATGAACAGCGCGATGCCTATCGAGACGAAGAACGCGATGATGAGCGCGAGCGCCGCCACGAGCACGGTGCCGAACAGCAGCGGGCCGACGTAGCCCCAGAAGCTCGTCGCCTTGCCGCCGGTGAAACTCGAGATGACGTCGCTGTTCGTCCGCTGGTCTCCGCCGATGAGCGGCCATGCGCGGAACAGCAGGAACAGCGCGACTGCGGCGAGCACGACGAGGATGAGTATGCCGCATGCGTAGGCGATGCCGCGGAAGATGCGGTCGGCTTTCTCGCCGCTGACCGGTTTCGTCAGCGACGAGTCTGCGGCTGGCTGTGCGGGTGGTTTCGGTGCCGATGACATATGCTCACTTCACTTCCATGGCGTCTATGGATTCACGCACGTATTTGGCGATGTTGGCGGGCAATGGCGCGGATCCGGTCGCGTTCATCGCCTGCGCCTGCCCTTCCTCGCTGGTGACGTAGCTCAGCCAGGATTTGGCGAATCGCGCCGTGTTCGCATCCGTGTAGGCGGGGCATGCGATGTCGTACGAGACCAGCACGATCGGGTAGGCGCCCGTCACGCGGGTCGTATGGTTGATGTCGAGCACCACACGGTGTTTGCCAGGAACGGATTTGTCGAGTGTGGAGTCGGCGACTGCCTTCGAGGCGGCCTCGGCCGAGATCACGGTAGGGGTGTCGCCCACCTGCACCGCGACGGTTCCCATGCCTCCCGCCTGGGAGAAGTCCGCATAGCCGATGGTGCCGTTCGCCTGGTCGATGGTGCTGATCACACCCGAGGTGCCTTTGGCGCCTTGCCCGACGTCGTTGGGCCAGTTCTCCGAAAGCTCGTACGGCCAATCGGCCGGCGCAGCCGCCTTGATGTATTCGAGGAAATTGAGCGTGGTGCCCGATTTGTCGGAGCGATGCACGACGGTGATCGGCAGATCGGGAAGGCTGAGTCCGGGGTTCTGCGCCGTGAGCTCGGCATCGTTCCACCGTGTGATTCTGCCGTCGAACACCTTCGCGATGGTGGCCGCATCCATGTTGATGTGTTTGCCGGCATCGGAGACGCCCTGCAGATTGAACACGATGGCGAGCGGCGAGATGTACACCGGCACGTCGAACGCGCTTGCGCCGGCGCATACCGATGTCGACTCCTCGACCTGTTTGGCATCCAGTGGCTTGTCAGAGGCGGCCCATACGGTCGCCCCGGTGAGGAATGTGGCCACGCCGGCACCTGAGCCCGACGGATTGTAGGAGATTCGCGCATCCGGATTCGTCTTCTGGTAGCCGGCCACCCATGCCTCGACCGCCGTTTGCTGCGAGGAGGCCCCTGCTCCTGCGAAACTGCCTGAGATCGACGAGGCGTTGGCGACCGGGCGATTCGCCGGATCGGTGTTGTCTCCGCACGCCGTGGTCGTGGCAATGAACGCCATGCCGCACAGTGCCGCGAGCACGCGCCGTGCAAGATTGCTACGCATGTGGTTTCCTTTGGTCACGATGCCATTGTATCCAACCAATTCAGTGTAGAGGAGGGTGGGGAGTCGTATTGAGGCGAACGGTGAATTTAGCGTGAACGTTCGTCGCAGATTCTGTACCCGAGACCGCGCACCGTCGTCAGCAGTGCCGGATTCGACGGATCGGCCTCGATCTTCGCCCGGATGCGCTTGACATGCACGTCGAGCGTTTTCGTGTCACCCACGTAATCGCTGCCCCAGACGCGGCCGATCAGCTGCTGTCTGGTGAGCACGCGGCCCTTATTGCGCATCAGGTATTCGAGCACCTCGAATTCCTTGAGCGGGAACTGGGTCAGTTCACCGTGAATGCGCACTTCGTGCGAGGCCACCGACATCTCGATGGGCCCGCATGTAAGCGTCTCATCGTTCCCTCCGGGTGTTCCAGAAGCCCGTGGCTCGAGACTGCGACGCAACACCGCATGGATCCTGGCGAGCAGTTCGCGGAAGGAGTACGGTTTGGTCACATAGTCGTCGGCACCGATTTCGAGCCCTACGATCACATCATTCTCGGTTGATTTCGCTGTCACCATGATGATCGGCACACGGCGCAGCTCGTGCATGCGCCTGCAGAGTGTGGTGCCTGAGATGCCGGGCAGCATGAGGTCGAGCAACACGAGGTCGAACTCCATCTCCTCATACAGCTCCCACGCCTCCTCCCCGGTGGCGGCTCCATGGGCCTCGTACCCCTCACGGGTGAGCTGGTAGAGCAATGGGTCGAGGTAGGAAGGTTCGTCTTCCACCACGAGAATGCGCGTCATCTGTCGGCCTCCTTGCCTGTTCCGTCCGGATCGCCCTCGGCATCCGCATCCCGATTGCATGGGGTGTCATCGTCTCGCATCGCCAACGGCAACATTACCGTGAATGTGGACCCCTCCCCTGGTTTCGACCATACCTCGAGTTTGCCCTGATTGGCCAGAATGTGATGGCTGGCTATTGACAGACCAAGCCCGGTGCCGCCCGTCAGCCGCGAGCGCGCCGGGTCCACCCGGTAGAACCGTTCGAAAATGCGGCCCTGCAGTTGCCGGGGTATGCCGATGCCGTGATCGACGACGCGAATGCGAGCCTGGTCTTCCCCGCGGGAGACCTCCACAGTGACCTCGGCATGTTCGGGTGAGTAGTTGATCGCATTCTCCACGAGGTTCTTGAGCGCGATATGCACCGCCGCCGCATCGACCGTCACCGGCAGCGGATGATTCTCGCCGGCGTCATCGCGCATGCGCACCATGGTATGGCGTGCCCCTGCGGTGACCTCGGTGTCGATGATCGCCTGCCGTACGAGTTCCCGCGCATCCACCGTGCGTCGCGTCGTGGCCCGATCGCCGTGCATGCGGCCGAGTTCGATGAGTCTGCGCACGAGGCCGTCGAGCCGTTTCGCCTCGACACCGATTCTCGCGGCGAAATGGCGGATCATGTCGACGTCGTCGCCGGCATCGTCAATCGTCTCGGCCAGCAGCATGATCGCGCCGACCGGCGTTTTGAGCTCATGCGACACATTGGTCACGAAATCACGCCGTACGCGGTCCACGCTGCGTCGGTACCCGGTGTCGGCACAGACCACCGTCACCCGATCGTCGGCCGTGCACTGCGCGGTCACGGCCACATGCAGCCGCTGCGAATCTCGGGCGAGTTCGAGCTCCCGTTCCACCGCCGCGTCGGATTGCGCCGCCTCCTGCACGAGATCGCGAATGCCGGCGTCCACGATCAGACCGTCCACGCTCAGGCCACGTTCAATGGCCGCCTCATTCGCGACGAGCACATTGGCGCTGGAATCGGTGACGATGACGGCCTCCTCGAGCATCGCAAGCATGCGGCGTTCGCCATCCACGGCATCGGCATCGGCATGCCCGGCGAACAACGCGGCCTCACTGGGCTCCCGCTCGCGCTCCCGGTTGCGACCGGCACGGTAGGCGATGGCATAGCCCCCAGCTATGAGCAGCACGCCCATGGCAATCGCCATGGCAATCTCACCTGGTGTCATGACGCCCTTCCATCGCGAACCGGTGCCCCATTCACATCCCGCGCAGAATCCGCACAACGAGACGGGCCGCCGTATCGGCGTATTCGGAGATGTCGAAGTCCTTGAACTCCTCGTAGTCGGTGTCGGCAGAGTCACTCATGGCGCGGATGACGAGCGCCGGCACGTCGTTGCGCGCGGCCACATGGGCAACGGCCGCGCCTTCCATCTCGACGGCGTCCGCATGCGTCTGTTCGATGACCTGGCTCACCTTCTGCGGCGTGTCGACAAAGTAGTTGCCGGAGGCGATGGTGCCCTGGATGTGGTTGATGCCCATCTCGTCAAGGGCGCCCTCGGCGATCTGAAGCAGTGCCGGGTCGGAATGGAACTCGCTGGTGCCCGGCTTCCACTGGCCCACCAGGCGCATGTCGGTGTCGAGGTAGCGCAGCGTCTTGCCGAGCACAATGTCGTTGATGTGCAGGCTCTTGTTGAGGTTGCCGGCGATGCCGGAGAAGATCACGGCCTCGGGATGCACCAGGTCAATGAGGAACTGCGTGGTGGCGGCCGCGTTCACCAAACCCATGCCGCCCACGGTCACGGCGACGTCGAGTTCCTCCCCCGCATCGGTCGTCAACGTGCCCCGGGCGACACTGAGGCTCGCACGCTCGGTCACGGTCATGTTGTCAAGCGAGTCCGCGATATGTGCGGCTTCCTCGTCGAGGGCGGAAATGATGGCGACGGTCTGCATGGTTCTCCTTCGCTGCAAGCGCATACGGCAATCGATATCACCCGAATATACTCCGCGGTTGGAACGCGGGCGGCTGCGTCAGCGGTTCCAGCGGCGGGTGCGCACGGCATCGGCGAGCGTGTGCAGCAGCTCGTCGGTGACCGGCCAGCTCAGGCACTTGTCGGTGATCGACTGGCCATAGGTGAGTTCGGCGAGCGGTGCCGGCGCCTGATTGCCCCCCACGATGAAACTCTCCATCATCACACCGCTGATGCCCCGCTCGCCGCCTGCGATGCGTTCGGCGATCTCGCGCACCACCTGCGCCTGCCGCACGTCGTCCTTGCCGGAGTTGCCATGCGAGCAGTCGATGACGAGCCCATGCGAGGCGGCCGCCTCGTCGCCCATCTTGTCGCGAATGGAGGCGAGCGCCTGCGCCACCGATTCGGCGTCGTAGTTCGGGCCGGAGCTGGAACCGCGCAGCACCACATGGCAGTCCGGATTGCCGAGGGTCTCGACGGCGCAGGCTCGCCCGCGGTGGTCGATGCCGAAGAACGTGTGCTGGTCCTCGGCTGCAATGCAACTGTTGACGGCGGCTTTCACCGAGCCGTCGGTCGCGTTCTTGAAGCCGATCGGCATGCTCATGCCGCTGGCCAGCTGGCGGTGCACCTGGCTTTCCGTGTTGCGCGCGCCTATGGCTCCCCAGCTGACCGCGTCGGCGATATACTGCGGACTGGTCGGTTCGAGGAACTCGGTGGCCGTGGCCACGCCCGCGCCAAGCACATCGAGCAAGGTGCGTCGGGCGAGCAGCAGCCCTTTCTGAATGTTGTGCGAGCCGTCGATGTCAGGGTCGTTGATCAGCCCCTTCCATCCCACCGTGGTGCGCGGTTTCTCGAAGTACACGCGCATGACGATGAGCAGGTCCTCCCCGAGTTCATCCTTGAGCGTGCGCAGACGGTGCGCATAGTCGAGCGCGGCCTTCGGGTCGTGTACCGAGCACGGGCCCACGATCACCAGCAGACGGTCGTCCTGGCCGTACAGGCAGGCGCGCACCTCGTCTCGCGAATAGGCGACGATGTCTTGCATCTGCCGGGTGAGCGGCAGTTCCGCGAGCACCTGCGCCGGTGTGGGCAACGGGTCGAGTTCGAGCACGCGTCGGTTGATGATGCGGTCCACGCCGGCCATGTCTTCCCATCTGGGCACATTCTCGAGCACCACCAGCGGATTCTTGCCTGCGGCGATGGCGTGCTGCACCTGGCGCATCTGCTCATGCGTGTAGGTGAGGCCGTTCCCTTGCACTATGGCGTCCTTCTGCTCCTTGGACATCGGCTCGTACGGATTCTCGCTCATGTTCCTCCTCACTGTGCCACAATATAGCAAATCCGCGGGGAATGCGCGGGCGTGCCGAATGGCGGCGCGCGCTCATGCGCAGAACGCGTTGAGGAACATCTGCAAATACGCCTGCATGCCGAGTTGGTTGGGGTGAATGCCGTCGTCGTACAGGTAGTCGTCGCGCCCCTGTGACGTGCCCGACCAGTCGATGATGCCCACATTCGGGTTTCGTTCCGCCATGCCGATGAACGTGGCGTTGTTGCCGGGCACCCAGTCGACCGGCGCGCGCGTCGTCGCGAAATACAGCGGTCTGCCGCCCGCGAGGTCAATCACCTGCTGCGCCATCTGCTCGCTCACCGGACCGTTCGTGCCGAGTGCGAACACGATGACCTGCGGATCCATGCCGCGTGCGAGATCGTCACGCAGGATCTGCACGCCTTGGTCGAATTGGCGACTCACCGCACCGTCGATCGTCGCGTTCGGGAAATGCTCACGAAGCGTGTCGGAAACCCCTTCGGTCACCGAGTCGCCGATCATGAGCACCTTCGCCTGGCAGACCATTGCCTTGCGGTCGCACGCCCAACGCTGCGGCTCCAGATTCGCCGGCACCTTGAGCGCCTTGACCACCGGCGGCGCCACTTTGGGCTTGGCCTGCGCATTCGGCTTGCCGCTCGAGTCCTTGTGCTCTTTGCCGTTCTCCTTACTGGTTTCAGATTCGCGCTTCTGCTGCTGCGCGAGCCGTTCACGCGCCTGCTCGGCGGTCAGCGCGAGCTCGGGACGCGCCTTGACGGAGCGCGCGTGCGCAATGGCTCGCCAGTCGAGCGGCAGGGCCATGACGAAGGTCATGACGACGCCAACGATCGTCAGAATCCATGCGCTGGTGCGCAATCTGCCCGCACCCACGGAGGTGATGCGGCAACGCATCCACGGCAGCCACGGGGTGCCCGTCAGCGCTTCGACAATCTGGTAGAACGCCTCGCCTGCCATAAGAATCACCAGGAACTGCCCTATCCACTCATACCAGGGTATGCCGGTGGTGCGCGTGGCCGGGTTCATCACCTCGAGCAGCGGGTAGTGCACCAAATAGAGCGAGAACGAACGCGAACCCAAGTAGCGCAACGCCTTCACACCGAGTATGCGGCCAACCCGTGCATCCTGCATGCTCGCATACAGCAGCACGGCACTCACCACCGCGAAGAACAGGAAACCGCCGTGGTACATCCATGCGGCACGGGCATCCACCAGCAGGAATCCGAGAGCCAATGCCAGAGCGCAGATACCCGCTGCCACAACGCCCAGATCGCCACGCCGCAGCACCGCGTGATATCGGCCAATCTGTCTGTCGAACACGATTCGCCCGTCGGCTGCACGCCGTTCCTGATCACTGCGCGAGGCGCTGTCGTGCACGAGCATGGCGAGCAGCACGCCCACGAGAATCTCGGCGGCACGGGTGTCGAGTCCGTAATACAGACGCGAGGTGTCGGCCTCTGGCCGGTATAGCATCATCATCTCGAGCGTGCCGGCGGCGATGAGCGCGCCCAGCACGCCGACGCGCACCCAGTGCCTGCGGCAGTGCAGGAACAGCGGAATGAATAGGAGCGGCCACAGCAGGTAGAACTGCATGATCAGGCTCGTATACCACAGGTGCGTGAGCGGCGAGGGCAAGCCGGCCGCATCGAAATACGAGAGCTTGCGGAAAATGAACGACCAGTTGCTATAGAACAGTGCGCTCGGCACGGCATCGCCGCGCATCTTCAGAATAAGCGGCGGCGCGCAGGCATAGACGAGCACGGCGGTCAGACCGATCGTCGAGATCACCGCCGGCCACAGCCGCTTCACGCGTCTGCGCAGGTAGTCGAACAGCAGGAAGCGATGGCCGTCCACCGCGTTCATGAGCGAACGGGTGATGAAGAAGCCGGAGACGACAAGGAATAACGTGACGCCCAGAAAACCGCCTTTGAGCAGCATCGGGCGTGCATGGTAGGCGATGATCGCCACAATGGCGATTGCACGCAGGCCGTCCACGCCGTTGAAATGGCGCGCCTGCGCAACGCCGCGTGGAACATCGCGTGAAACTTTTGTGCCGGCGGCCACTGGAAGATCAGGCGCGTTCGAAGCCTCCCCCTCCACCGCACGCGGCGCCCGGGGAGTGTGATCGTGCTGTGCCGCCCGGTCGATCGCACCGGCCGGCGTAGAGCCCTTACGAGCAAAGAACCTACGCATATTCCCTCATATGACACGAGTCCGATTCCCCACCCCACGCGCGGGCATGCCTCACGCGCGATGTGAATGGAAACTGTCACATATACTACCGTGCGGCACGACGCGCATTCACGGCCTGGGCGAGCTTACGCAACACCTCTTCGCTACGAGCCCACGGCACACAGGAGTCCGTAATCGACTGTCCGTATTCGAGTTGCGCCAACGGCGCCGGCGCCTGATGACCGCCCTTGAGGAAGGATTCCATCATGATGCCCAATATTCCACGTTCGCCACCGGCGATGCGTTCGGCTATGTTCTCGACGACGGCCGCCTCGACCACCTCGTTCTTGCCGCAGTTGCCATGGGCGGCATCGATGATGAGCCCATGCTTGCTGGGGCCTTCCGCCTTCGATTCATGCAGGTCGCGCAATGCCGCGGCCACCGACTCGGCATCGTAGTTCGGCCCGTGGTTGGAACCGCGCAGCACCAGATGGCAGTCCGGGTTGCCCTTCGTCTCGGCGGCGATCACATGGCCATCGAGGTTGATGGAAAGGAAATGATGTTCGAATGCCGCCGTGTAGCAGGAGTCGGCGGCGGGTTTGACCGAGCCGTCGGTCGCGTTCTTGAAGCCGATCGGCATGCTCAGGCCGCTGGCCAGTTCACGATGCACCTGGCTTTCGGTGTTGCGGGCGCCGATTGCACCCCAGCTCACCAAGTCGCACAGGTACTGCGGGGTGATCGGGTCGAGCCATTCCGTGGCCGCAGGCAGCCCCATACCCACCACATCGCACAGCACCTTGCGGGCGAGCCACATGCCTTTGCGAATATCGAACTCGCCGTCGATGTCGGGATCGTTGATCAGGCCCTTCCAGCCAATGGTGGTACGGGGTTTCTGGAAGTACACGCGCATGACGATGAGCAGATCGCGTTTGAGCTCATCGGCGAGCTCGGCCAGTCTGGTGGCGTATTCATGTGCGGCCTTCGGGTCGTGGATCGAACAGGGCCCCACAATGGCAAGCATGCGGTCGTCACGGCCATGCAGAATGTCGCGGATCTGCGCGCGCTGCTCGAGCACCTGCTTGCCCATCTGCTCGGTGAGCGGCAGCTCCTTGATGAAATAGCGTGGCGCGGGAATCGGATCGAGCTGACGAATGTTCACATCGACGGTCTCGGGCACCACCGCATTGGCGTCAAGCACCGAATCCTGTGAGCTGTCGGGCCCTCGCATCGCAGCCATCGCTACCTCTTTCCTCTTCCTTCCAATTCCGGCGAATAACTGTCCTTATATTAGGCGTTTGCCCAACACCGTGCAAAGCGATGTTGCAGAATGGACACATGGGGGGCAAGAAGCGGTTCATGGGTGGAACGGCTTCGAGAGGGACCGATGGCGGGGCGGGAGGCGCTCGTCACTGGATCGCAAGCGCCCTTGACGTTCCTCACACCTCCCGCCCCGCCATCGGCCCCTCTCGGCATTGCCACGCCATCAATGCATCCGTTTCCTCCCAGGGGAAGCTCGGGACAACAACGTTTCAGTCGGGCTGCCATGTGAGCGAAGCGAACGGCATGCCCCCGCGCGCTGCCCGTTTGGCTGAGGAACGTCAAGGGCGCTTGCGATCCAGCGACGAGGCCAAACGGGCAGCGCGCGGGGGCATGCCTGAACCTTTCAGGTCAAGTCCCGCTGCCGAGCAGCGACGGAAGAAAGGAGAACCTAGGCGAGGGCGCCCATCGGATCCCAGGCCGGCAGCATCTGGGCCGGCTCGTCGAGGGCCTTGAGGTACTCGTCGGGCAGCAGCGCCTTGGGCACGGCCACCTCGAACACGTACTGGTCGAACCAGTCGTCGCCCATCGTGAAGTAGCCCTTGTCGGCGATCTTCGTGCCCCACGAGTTCTCCACGCGCCAACGGCGGGTGGTCTTGTTGTCATCGGCCACGTCAACGCCCACGAAGGCCATTGCATGGTTCATCGCGGAGTCGGCGAAGCGCACACGCTCCTCCTTGTCCATCGTGAAGTCGTAGTCATACACCTTGCCGTACTCGAACAGGTCGGTGGCCCAGGCGCCGTCCTCACGGTCCATCATCGGATGGCAGTCGGCTCCGAACCACACCGGAATGCCCTGCTCCACCAGTACATCGCGCGCGCAGTCCTTCATGAACTGGATCGGCACGTTGAGGTATTCGGTCGGGTCGCCGCCGGCCACATTGTTGAGGTGCTCGATGCCGATCTTCTTGCCCTTGGCGTGCTCGTGGCGCGGATCGTCGACAAGGCAGACGTAGCTCTCCAGATCGGCGTCGCCCACATAGCGGTTCCAGAACTCGACCGGCGTGATCTCACCCACGCGGTGGAATTCGCCGTCCTTGTCGGTCCACTCCCAGTCGAAGCTCTTCGGCGGCTCGCCCAAGTGGATGGTGAGAATGCGGTGGCCGGCCTTCGTGGCCTGGAGAATGATCTCGTCGATGTGCTCCGGGCTCTTCTCCATCTGGGAGACGGCGGTGTGCAGCATGCGGCGCAGCTGCGTGTCGAGTTCGCCGGTGTTCTTCGACGATTCGGTCTCCGGGTACAGGTCCTTCGGCACGGCGCCGTACTTCTTGTACACGTTCATGGCCATGGTCCACTGGCCGCCGTCGCCCATCACATCGTGCAGCATGTGCTGGAACAGACGCGAGTCGGTCGGCTCGCCCTCGCGGATCAGGTTCGCGATGTCCTGCAGGAAGTAGTTGACGCGCTCGAGCTTGTCGAAGTACATCGCATAGTTCTGCGAGAACTCGAATTCCTTGATGTTCATGGTCTTCTTGGCCACATAGCGCGCCACGTTGAGCGAGCTGAACAGCCAGCAGCGGCCCGAGCGGTCCTGATGGGTGGCCTCGCCGTTGTCGAGCGACGTGGAGAAACGACGCTGCAGCAGGCGGGCACGGTCGTAGTTGCGCGCCACCTTGTTGATTCCTGCCGCGGTCACGGCGTTCATGGCCATCACATTGGACTTGCTGCCTTCGAATTCGCTGGTGAGATCATCGAGATCATGGCTGCTCAGTGGGCTGATCTTGTCGCTCATATGCTCCTCTGTTCCACTCGTCTGCTTCGTATGCTTGTGATTGTTCTTCTTGCCTGGTACCGGCTGTCTGCCACTGTACTCGCATATGAGAAAAGTCGCGCAGAGTGAATGCCGGAATACTCCGGCCGCTCTGCGCGACTATGCAATCGGATGATGATGTGCCCGTTTGGTTTTCGCGGGTCACTGCTCGTTGTTCGGCGCCACCGGCATGTTGTCGCTCGAATCGAACAGCGAATCCGCGTCGCCGGTCACATGGGTGTCGTCACTGATCGGTTCGTCGCCGTCAATGGCCTCCATCACCTCGGCTGCCGACGCAGCGGGAGCCTCCGGTGCCTCCGGGGACGGCGTGTTCGGATCCGCTGGAATGTCCACCGCCGGAACCTGCGCCTCATCGTTCGTGCCGGCGTTGTCGTCGTCCGCCGCGTTCGCCTGTGCTGCGTGATCGTGGAGGGCCGGGGCGACCGGCACCGTGACGTGCGACATCGGGTGCGAGGCCTCATGCTGAGCCGAATCGGAGGGATTGATGAGCATGGTGTTCGCCAGATCGCTGCGAACGCTGCCGTTGTCGGCCGGGGCCTGCGGAGTGTCCGAAGAGTCGTTGTCGCCAGCGACGGTGTTGACCACCGACATCGTGTCGGTCGAATGCTTGTCGATGCCGAAGCCGAAGCCTGCAAAGGCGTTGGCGAACATGGAGCGCAGTTCGGAGACGCGCTGCGTGATGTCTGCCTCACGGGTCTGCAGTTCGCCGATGCGCTTACGGAGCCCATCGAGCTCGGATTGCGCCGCCTTGCGACGGTCCTCGATCTGCTTGGAGGCCTCCTCGCCGGCCTTGCGCACGATCTCACGGGCCTCGGTGTCGGCCGACTCGCGCTTCTCGGCGGCGTAGGCGTCGGCCTCCTCGCGGGCCTGCTTGGCCTGCCCGATCTCCTTCTCGGCCTCCTCCTTGGCGCTCTTGCGGCTTTCCTCAAGGCTCTGCAGCAGTTCCTGCACCTTCTTGGTCGCCTCATCCTGCTGGGCGGCGATGTCGGCGCGAATCTGCTCCACCTCCGCATTCACCTGGCTCATCGTCTGCGTGCGGTTCACCTCGGCGGCATCGGTGATCTCCTGCGCATGCGCCTTGGCGGCATCGGTGATCTCGCCGGCCTTGCGCTGCGCCTCGGTCATGAGTTTCGACACCTGCTCGCGCACATCGGCCAGTTTCTTGTTGGCGTCGGCGAGCGCGGTCTCAATCTGGTCGTTCGTCTCGCTCTTGAGTCGCGCCATCTCCTCGTTCGCGCTTTTGCGCTGCTCGGAGATCGTCTTGGCGGTCTGTGCGCTCAGATCCGCGAGCTCACGCTCCTGCTGGGCGCGTTCGGAGGCGAGGCGCTTCTTGTGCTCCTCGCGCGAGTTCGTCAGCTCGAGGTCGAGCGCCTGACGCTGGTCGCTCACCGTCTTCGCAGTGGAGGCGCGCAGCTGCTCGGCTTCCTGACGGGCGTTCGTCACGATGGTGTTCGCCTCGCTCTGCGCGTTCTTGAGAATGGTGTCGGCCTTCGCCTGCGCGTCGTCGACCAGGTGCTGGGCGTCGAGTTTGGCGTTGTTCACGAGCGTCTGGGATTGCGACTGCGCTTCCGTGCGCGCGGAGGCCGCGTCCTTCTTGGCACGTTCGAGCAGCTCGGTGCTCGTCTGCTCGGCGGAGGCGAGCATCTGCTGGGCGTTGGCGCCCAGCGAGGCAAACGAGTTGTCGGTGTTCGCCTTGCGGTTCTTCTCCTCCTGCAGTTGCGCCTGCAGCTGCAGCACCGTGTCGTCGCCTGCCTTCACCTGTTCGCGCAAACGGTCGATGCTGTTCTGTGCCGCCAGCATCGCCTCGTCCACGCGCTCCTTGTCGTAGCCGCGCAGAACTACCGGGAAACGATCCACCATGTTCAAACCTTTCCGATTGCCGAATGCAAACGCATATATAACTGCACTTTAATGCGTCGGTCCGCGGAAAACGCGCAGACGTCCGCAAAAATCACATTGAGCGTATGTTTTGCAGATTACCCCACAGACATGCGGCAATCTGCAGGTGAGGGCGCCGACTATGCAATGAGCGTGTTCACGCCGATCGGTTTGACATAGTAGCGTGCGGTCTCGCGGATCACGTCGCGGCCGGCGCGAATCTGCTGGTCGAGCGTGAGCCCATGCTGCGAGTGTTCGCGCTCGTCCACGGGCGGCAGATTGACGAAGCCGCTCAGCGTGCGACCCTGGCGCGATGCCCAGTCCTGCAGCTTGTAGAACAGCGCGTTGCATACGAAGGTGCCGGCGTTCGAGCTGAGCGATGCCGGAATCTCGTCGGCGGCGAACGCACCGAGTATGGCGTTCAACGGCAACCCGGTCCAGTATGCTGCGGGGCCGGCCGCATTGATCACATGGTGGCTCGGCACCTTGTTGTCGGCGTCCGGCCGGTTCGTGTCTTTGACGTTGATGGCGCAGCGTTCCAGCAGAATGCCACGGGACGCCCGCTTCAGACCGGTCGCCACGACGATCTGCGGACGGTGCTCCTCGAGCGCGGCCTCGAGAATCGGCCACGCCTTGGAGAAACTGACCGGCATGTGCACGGCGTGCACGGTGATGGCGACGTCCTTGAGGTCGTCGTCACTGTCCATTGCGCCGCCCATGCCCTGTTCGGCAAGGGTGTCCGGCACGATCAGCGCCGGATTCGCCGTCACATCCTCATACGGGTCGAAGCCCGACATCACCACCGATAGTTCCTGCATGTCACTCGCCTTCGACGCCGAATGCCTTGCCGAACATGGCATGCAGCTGCTCCTTGGCGGCGCGCTGCCGTTCGTTCTGCGGCCCGCGCGGGGCGCCGGCAAGCGCATTCGCCAGCGCGCGGGCAAGCGGCATGTCGTCCTGCGTGGTCACCTTCATGTTGCGCGGCGATCCGCCGACGATCGCAACCGGCTGGTCGGGCAGATAGTCGACGACCACGCGGGTGTCGTCGGTGGGCCGGAAATCCGGGTCGCCGGCCGCCTTCGCATAGGCGTCGCGGATTGTGCCGAAGCGGAAGGCCTGCGGGGTCTGCGCGCGGAACGAATGGCGGCGTTCGGGCACCGACTGGATCACCTCGCGGTCACCCAGGTCTTGTGTGAGCAGAATCGTGTCGGTGGAGGGGCAGGCCACGGTGGCCGCCGTGAACTCGTCGAGTGCGTCGATGCAGCCGTCGATCTCCTGACGGGAGACGAACGGGCGCACGGCGTCGTGGATGAGAATCTTGGCATCCTGCGGAATGCCGGCGTCGGCGAGCGTGGTGAGCGCGGCCTCGGTGGAATCGCTGCGCTCGGCGCCTCCGGTGATGATCGCGCGCACCTTGGCGTATGAGGCATCGTCAATGAGCTGCTCGACGGCCTCACGCACGGTGTTGTTCACCACGACAACGATGTCGTCCACATGCTCGTCGTTCTCGAATGCCTCGATGCTCCATGCGACGATCGGCTTGCCGTTCAATGCCACCAGCTGTTTTGGCTTTGCGGGGTCGAAACGGACGCCCGAGCCGGCGGCGAGCACGACGGCGACCACGGGGACCTTGGTTTGCTGAGTCATGTTGTATCCAATCTGTGTATGAACATTCAGGAACGCACAATGAGCGCCAGCATGCGGCCCTCATGCCTCTTGTGGGCGAGTTCGGCGCGGCGATGCGAGAACCACAGCGGGTTCTCCAGCGTGCACATGCTGTAGCGAATGCCCTTGATGCGCTCCTCAAGCGCCGGGTCTCCCTCGTTGTCCTCACGGCACAGCTCCTCGAGCTCGGCGTCTTGCGACAGGTACTGCGTGGCGGCATTGACGCGCGGCTGCGAGGAGAAGATGCGGTCGTCCTTGATCCCGGCCTGGTGCAACTCCATCAGCGCCGCCTTGTTGAGGTCGATGCCGGGGCCGCCGAAGCGGGTCAGCGTGAAGGTGCCCGGGAACTGCGCGTCGAATTCGTCGGCGATCTGGTCGCCCACCTCGTAGCAATCGCCGCAGATGGCCGGGCCGAGCGTGGCGACGATGTTCTCCTTGGAGGCACCTTTCTTCACCATCATGTCGACGGTGGCGGCGATCACATTGCGCTGCAGGCCCTTACGCCCACAGTGTGCGGCGGCGACGACCCCGGCCTGCGGGTCGGCGAACAGCACCGGCAGGCAGTCCGCGGCGAACACACCAATGGCGATGTCCTTGCGGCAGGTCACCTGGGCATCGCCCTCGATCACCTGCACTTCGGCGTTCTCGGACTCAACGTCGTCCACCACCGGCTCGCCCGCACGCTTCGCCTTGGCCTGGGCCTCGGTATGGGAACCGGATGCGTCGAAACCGAACGGCTTGTTCTCGGTATAGACCTCGTCGATGTCCACCGACTTGCCCGAATGCACCTGGTCGATGAGCGAGAGCTTCACATGGAGTTCGTCGGCAAGCGCCTCGCGGTTGCGCTCCACAGCAACGGGGTCGTCGCCGGACTTGCCTCCAAGATTGAAGTGCGCCCATTCCTCGGCGCTCACGCCTCCCAGACGGGTGGTGTAAATGACGGTGATGCCGGGCGAGAGCACCACCGGAATCGTCACTGGAATCGGGTTGCCCTCGTCGTCGGTGGGTTCGATGGCCGAGCTGTCGAGAATGGCATCGTCATAGGTCTTGCCGTCGGCGTCCTTCCCCCCTTCGCGTGCGGCCTTGTCTTCCTGCTCCACGGTCTTCTGCCCATGCGCCTGCACCGCCTTGAGCAGGTCATCGAGATTGATCTGCATCGGCTTGGGTGCCGCGTTCGCGTTCTGTTCATCCGTATGCTGTTCTTGTTCACTCATACGTCACACAATAGCCGCCAACGCCAACCGCACAAGCGCCTTCAGCTCTGGTCTAAGCATCCTGCGCCCCTTTGCACACATCCTGTCGCGTCTTCCTGCGGCCACTTTGCACAGTTCGGCTCGAAAATGTCGTTGAGGCACGTTCCTCACCGGCCGAATCGTGCCCACCTGCACGAAATGACCGACCGACGAGCCGGACCGAAAGCATCTTCGACAATCCTGCCCCACCCATTGACCTCTTTCCGCATTGCAGCGCAAAATGGCCAATGGGCAGCGCTGTCCGTCGGCCAATCTGCGCCCAATGCACACAATGGCCAACGAGCAGCGCTCACTCCGCCTTGAGCGTCGGCTTCTTCGTGCGCGAGCGCAACGCGGCGTTCACCGGAACCTCCACGCCCAACGGCAACGAGAACACATGGGCCGGATTGTTCACCATCGGCACCTCGTTGCCGTCGGCGTCGCGTATGCCGCCGTCCGGTACGACGTACTCGAGCGGCGCGCGCCCGGGCAGCAGGAACTCGACGAGCTGGCCCGGTTCCATCTTGTTACGGCTCATGATCGTCACGCGACCGCCCTCCTCGGGACTCCACGAGAGCACCTCGCCCACCACGAGCCAATCGCGGAAGTATGCGCTGCGATCGGTGTTCTGCGTCACCTTCTGCTCCGGGTAGTAGAAACCGGTGCTGTAATCGCGGTGCGCCACCTTGTACGGCTCCTCCATGAGCCATTGCGGCAACTCCACATGCGGTGCCGGTCGCACAGGTGCATGCCGCCATCCGTCGTCGGACTCCTCCACGAGCTGCCCCTGGCGCTTGAGACCGGTTCTGCGCGCCTGGCGGTTCGAGATCCCGCCGGCCTCGCCTTCGTCGTTCGCGCTGTCCCAGTTCGGCATGCCGGCGAACGCGGCGTCGGCATTGAGCATGATCGTGTCGCGTGCGGAATCTGCAAACCCTTCCTCACCGGCGCGCACCACACGGTCATGGAACGGCTTGAGCTCGTTGCCCGCTTCGTCTTCGAACCCGCGCTGCACCATGTATTCGTTCACCGCGGTCTTGTACGCGTTCGTCATCGCAGCCACATAGTACGCGGACTTCGAGCGCCCTTCGATCTTCAACGACGTCGCCCCCGAATCGATCAGATCGTCGAGATGCGCCATCATGTTCATGTCCTGCGAATTGAACAGATACGTGCCTTGCGCGGTCTCCTCCACCGGGAACACCTGCCCGGGCCGCTTCTCCTCGACGAGCGAGTATTTCCAACGGCACGGCTGTGCGCATTCGCCATGATTGCCGTCGCGGCCGGTCAGGTAGTTCGAGATGAGGCAGCGCCCGGAGAACGCCATGCACATCGACCCGTGCACGAACGTCTCGATGTCTAAGTCGTCGGGAATGTTCGCGCGAATGTCGCGCACCGCCTGCAAATCCATCTCGCGCGCGAGCACCACGCGACGCGCACCGAGGTCATGCAATGCATTCGCCGCCAGGTAATTCGTCACACCGGCCTGCGTGCTCACATGCAGTTCGAGTTCGGGCGCGATCCTATGCGCGAGCATCATGACGCCGATGTCGGTGACGATCAGCGCGTCCACGCCGGTGGTGCGCAGATCTTCGATGTACCGTTCTATCGCCGTGATCTCGTTGTTGCGCGGCAGAATGTTGAGCGTGACATAGACGCGCGCGCCGCGCTCATGCGCATACGCGGCGCCCTCGCGGAAGTCGTCGAGGCTCAGATTGCGCGGCGCCGAACGCATGCCGAACGACTTGCCGCCGCAATACACGGCGTCGGCGCCGTAATCGACGGCGGTCTTCAACCCGCGCAGATTGCCTGCCGGCGCGAGCACCTCTGGTTTGCCACGACGTTTCATGCCACCACACTTCGCTTGGATTCACGGGAATGCAGACCACATGGGATATGCAGACCACACAGTATAGCGGGCGGCACAGCCATGCCCCGTCTCTGGGAACATTCCGTATGCCGTGCCGTCTCCAGACCGTTCCGCGACCCATTTCACGGAACCTTCCTAACAACCGACCGCAAAGAGGGGGCATCTGCGGCACATCACACGGATGCTTCCGCGAAACGAACCACAACGAGACATCAAAACGGCACGCCACACGGAAATTCCGCGCAACGTGCCGCATGACCTATGCCGAACCTATGCCGGGCGCCCGGACTCAGCCGAGCTTGGCGAGCTCCTCCGGCGTGAGTTCGAGATCGCCGGCCTTGAGCGAGTCGAGTATCGTGGCGGGGCGGTGCGCACCCGGAATCACGAACACGTGGCTTCCCTTGGCGAGCTCCCACGCGAGCACGACCTGCTGGTAGCTCACGCCATGCGCTTCGGCCACCTCGCGGAACGGGTCGAACTTCGACTCGTCCTTCGGCTTGCGGAAGCCGCCGAGCGGGCTCCAGCACACGAAGCTCAGCCCCACCTTGCCGCAGTAGTCGAGTGTGTCGGCTGTCTCGGTGTAGATCGGCGAGAACTGGTTCTGCACGGCGATCAGCGAGTCGCCGAGAATCTCGCGCGCAATGTCGATCTGCTCGATGGACGCGTTCGAAATGCCGATCTCGCGCGCGATGCCCATGGAGCGAATCTCCTTCATCGCCTCGCATGATTCGCCGTACGGGATCTTCGGGTCGGGGCGGTGGAAGTACAGCAGGTCGATCATGTCGACACCGAGTTCGAATGCGCTCTGCTTGGCGCGTTTGATCAGGTTCTCCGGGCTGCCGTCCACATCCCAGGTGGGTTTGCCGTCGGTGAAGTTGCGGAAGTGCCCCACCTTGGTGGCCACGAGCACTTCGTCACGCGGACCGTCCCAGCTGGCGAGCGCCTCGCGCACGAGCTTCTCGCCGGTCTGCTCCTCGCCTCCGGAGCAGTAGTACGCCCATGCCGTGTCAATCTGGCGGCAACCCGCATCGAGTGCGGCGTGAATGGTCTCCACACCCATCTTTGGCCCCAGATTGTTCTCGATCGTCAGCGGCATCTCGCCCAAGCCTATGGCCGTGGTGTCAAACGGGCCCAGATTCCTATGCAATACCATGCTGCTCCTTATCTGCTACCGGTGTTTCCTTACATGGTATGCGCGCGCGGGAACAGACTGCGCCTCACCTCCGACACACCCGGGCATGCTGGCGGCGAACATGACGGCGTGCCGTGTGGGAAATCTCACACTCCCGACAGCCGCGCATCCACACTCCGCGCGCAACACGCGTTGAAACACGCACGCAGCGGGCGCTTTGTGGCGTTCCTCACACACCGAAACACTAGATGTAGTGGTTCACTGCAAACTCAAACACAAGGTATTGTTTTTGGCAGACGTACCCACCCATGCACAGCGGAAGGAACCGAATGCACATCACCATCTATTCGAAACCGAACTGCCCGCAGTGTGCGGCCACCAAACGCGCGTTCGACAGACTCGGCGCCCCCTACACCGTCGTCGACATCACCACCGACCCGGTCGCGCTCGCCACACTGCAGGAAGCCGGTTTCCGTCAGGCGCCGGTAGTGTTCGTGGACTCGGACTTCTGGACCGGCTACCGCCCCGACAGAATTCGCGATGTCGCACGCAGACTGCAGACGGTCTCCTCAGCGAGCGGCGTGCTCGCATGAGCGCCGTTGTCTACTTCTCGTCGGCGTCGCGCAACACCGAACGGTTCGTGGAACACTGCGATTTCCCCTCGTGCGGCGTCAACGTGTTCCGCATACCGCTGCAGCCCAATGCGGCACCGCTCAACGTGCGCGAACCGTACATCATCATCGTGCCCACCTATGGCGGCGGCGATGCGCGCAAAGCGGTGCCCCCGCAAGTCAAGCGCTTCCTCAACGACCCCGCGAACCGCGAGTGGATCCGCGGGGTGATCGCCTCCGGCAACACGAACTTCGGGGAGGCGTACGCGGCCGCCGGCCCCATCATCTCCCGCAAATGCCATGTGCCGCTCATGTACCGCTTCGAACTCATGGGCACCCGGGAAGACGTCCATGCCGTGCGCGAGGGCGTCCGCCGCTTCTTCTCCGATACCCCCACCGACTGAAAGACCGCAATGACCGCAGACTACCATTCCCTCAATGCCATGCTGAACCTCTACGACGAGGACGGCAACATCCAGTTCGACAAGGACCACGAGGCCGTGGATGCCTTCCTCGCCGAACACGTGGCCCCGCGCATGATCCGTTTCGAAAGCACCCGCGAACGCCTGCGCTATCTGGTGGACCACCACTACTACGAATACGACGTGTTCAGCAAATACTCCCCCGAGTTCCTCGACGCGTTCTATGCGCATGCCGACGCATTGCCGCACCGTTTCGAGACGTTCCTGGGCGCGTTCAAGTTCTACCGCTCCTACGCGTTGAAGACCTTCGACGGCGAGCATTACCTGGAGGACTTCCCGCAGCGCGCGGCCGCCGTCTCGCTCGCGCTGGCCGACGGCGACGAGCCGATGGCCATGCGCACGCTGGACGAGATCGTGCTCGGCCGGTTCCAGCCGGCCACGCCCACGTTTCTCAACCTCGGCAAAGCGCAGCGCGGCGAGCCGGTCAGCTGCTTTCTGGTCCGCATTGAAGACAATATGGAGTCGATCTCACGCGGCATCAACGCGGCGCTCCAGCTGAGCAAACGCGGCGGCGGCGTGGCATTGCTGCTGAGCAATCTGCGGGAGGAGGGCGCGCCGATCAAGCACATCGAGAACCAGTCGAGCGGAGTCGTCCCCGTGATGAAACTGCTCGAGGACTCGTTCAGCTATGCGAACCAGCTCGGCGCTCGCCAAGGTGCCGGCGCGGTGTATCTGCACGCGCATCACCCCGACATCCTGAAGTTCCTCGACACCAAGCGCGAGAACGCGGACGAGAAGATCCGCATCAAATCGCTCGCGCTCGGCGTGGTGATCCCCGACATCACGTTCGAGTTGGCGAAGCGCCGCGAGAAGATGGCATTGTTCAGCCCGTACGACGTGGAGCGCGTGTACGGCGTGCCGTTCGCGGATGTCAATGTCACTGCAAAATACGAGGAGATGCTTGCAGACGACCGCATTCGCAAGACCTTCATCGACGCGCGCGAGTTCTTCACCACGCTCGCCGAGATCCAATTCGAATCCGGCTACCCGTACCTGCTGTTCGAAGACACGGCGAATGCGGCGAATCCGATTGACGGGCGCATCACGATGAGCAATCTGTGCTCGGAAATTCTGCAGGTGCAGGAACCGAGCACGTACTACGAAGACCTGAGCTATGCGCATGTCGGCCGTGACGTGAGCTGCAATCTCGGTTCGCTCAACATTGCGCGCGCGATGGACGCCGGGCTCGCCGGTCCGGTGGAGACGGCGATTCGCGCGCTCACCGCGGTCTCGCAGCACACGCATATCGGCGCGGTGCCCTCGATCGCCCGCGCGAACGAGGAGGGGCATGCCATCGGGCTTGGTCAGATGAATCTGCACGGCTTCCTCGCCCGCGAAGGCATACGGTACGGTTCACCGGAAGCGCTCGATTTCACAAACATGTATTTTGAGACGGTCGCGTTCCACGCCTACCGCGCCTCGCATGCCCTCGCCGTCGAGAACGGCCACGCGTTCGCGCGCTTCGCCGACTCCGCGTACGCCAGGCAGCCCAGCGACGGTAATTACTTCGACAAGTATCTCGACGGCTCCCTCGACACCGAACCGCGTACCGGGACCGTGCGCGCACTGTTCGAACGCTTCGGTGTGCGGATTCCCACCGCACGCGACTGGCGCGAACTGCAGGGCGAGATTCTGCGCGACGGCATCTACAATCAGTATCTGCAGGCGGTGCCGCCCACCGGATCGATCTCGTACATCAACCATGCCACGAGTTCGATCCACCCGATCGCCTCGAAGATCGAGATTCGCAAGGAAGGCAAGATCGGCCGCATGTATTACCCGGCGCCATACATGACGAACGACAACCTCGACCTGTACGACGACGCCTACGAAATCGGATGGAAAGCGATCGTCGACACCTACGCCGAGGCCACGCCGCATGTGGACCAGGGACTCTCGCTCACGCTGTTCTTCCCCGACACGGTGACGACGCGCGACCTGAACAAAGCGCAGATCTATGCGTGGCGCAAGGGGATCAAGACGCTCTATTACATACGCATCCGCCAGCAGGCGCTCGAAGGCACCGAAGTCGCCGGCTGCGTCAGCTGCATGCTCTGACGGGCACGCATTCGCCGAAATTTATTGAAAGGATCTGTCATGCCAAAACTCATCGACCGCGTTACCGCCATCAACTGGAACCGATTGGATGACGAGAAGGACCTGGAGGTCTGGGATCGTCTCACCGGCAATTTCTGGCTGCCCGAGAAAGTGCCGGTTTCGAATGACATTCCGGATTGGCGGCAGATGAGCGACGCCGAGCACACGCTCACGATGCGCGTGTTCACCGGGCTCACGCTGCTCGACACGATCCAGGGCACTGTGGGCGCCGTGAGCCTGATTCCCGACGCGCTCACCCCGCACGAGGAGGCCGTGTACACGAACATCGCGTTCATGGAGAGCGTGCATGCGAAGAGCTATTCGTCGATCTTCTCCACGCTGTGCTCCACACGCGAGATCGACGAGGCCTTCGACTGGAGCGAAAAGAACCCGCACCTGCAGCGCAAGGCGCAGATTGTGCTCGACTACTACGAGGGAGACGACCCGCTGAAGCGCAAGGTGGCGTCGACGCTGCTCGAATCGTTCCTGTTCTACTCCGGCTTCTACCTGCCCATGTACTTCTCGAGCCATGCGAAGCTGACGAACACGGCCGACGTGATCCGACTGATCATTCGCGACGAGGCCGTGCATGGCTACTACATCGGCTACAAATACCAGAAAGGCCTCGAGATGGCGAGCGACGCCAAGCGCGCTGAGATGGAGACCTACACCTACGATCTGCTGAACGAGCTGTACGAGAACGAGGTCGAGTACACGCACTCGCTCTACGACGAGGTAGGGTTGTCCGACGACGTGGAGAAGTTCCTGCACTACAACGCGAACAAGGCGTTGATGAACCTCGGCTACCCGGCCCTGTTCCCGAGCGAGATCTGCGACGTGAACCCGGCGATCCTGGCCGCGCTCTCGCCGAATGCCGACGAGAACCACGACTTCTTCTCGGGTTCCGGCAGCTCCTACGTCATGGGCAGGGCCGAGGAGACCGACGACGACGATTGGGACTTCTAACGGCCGCCGAATGAGCCGCCGCCCGAACCACCGCCGGAGCCGCCGAAACCGCCGCCACCGAACGAGCCGCCCGAACCGGAGCTTGACGAAGGGGCCGCGGAACGGATTGTGGACTGAATCGACGAGAAGCCCGAATTGAGCTGCGTGCCGATGTCCACGAATCCGCCGGCGAAACCACCAAACGAGCCGGTGCCGTTGGCGAGCGCATTGCCAATGCCCGAACCGACGATCGTCGACGGTCTGGTGGACCAGTAGAGCAGGCCGAGATTCGAGGCGTTCGAATCGAGCCAATCCTGATCGGCGACCTGCGGGTAGGCGGCGGCCAGCTGCCGCAGCGCCTTCTTCGAGATGCCGAATGCCGTCGCATACACGAGGTAGCGGTCCCACAACGTCAGGTCGAGCACGCCGCGGTCGCTGAACTCACTGAAGTCCTCGAGGTATTTGGCCAGCCCTCGCACCTGCCCTGCATACTGCTGGCCGGAATCGGTGATGCCGGTGGTGGTGCAGTAGACGAGCGCGAACAGGCACAGCACGGTGATCGGCAGGCTGATGCACAATGCGAGTGCAAAATTATGCTCCGCCGCAATGAAGTAGAACGCGCTTGCAATGCCGACGATGATGCCGAGGATGCCGCAGGTCACCGCCGCCGTGCCGACGGATCTGGTGGCGTGCAGCGATTCGAGTTCGGCCTTGCAGGCCGCATTGAACTTCTCGATCGCCTTGTATCCGTTCGTCCATTTCCTGAACGCCTTGTTCATCTGCCTGAGGTCGAACACCGGCGAGTGGATGCGCTTGTACGCCTCCATCAGAATGCCGAGCAGACGTTCCTCCGAACCGCATAGGTTCAGCTCCTCATGATGCTCGGCCAGCGCGCGCGGCATGATCACAATCGTGCTCGTCTTCATGAGCTCCTTCTCGCTCGCCCCATTCGACGAAAGCATCTGCGCGAGACCGGCCGAGTTGGCGCGCGACATGTCGATGCCACGGTAGAGTTCGGCCTTGCCCGGATACACGGCGATTGCCCCCTTGCTCACCAGCGACATCATGGTCGACGCCATCTCGCGGTTCGCGAGTGTCACCCCACCATTGCGCACGCCCATCACGATGTCGTAGAGCTGGGCCGCCGCCGCAGGGCTCATATTGGGCGGCTCACGCCAGTATTCGATGTTGCCCTTGTATTTGGCCGCATCCACGCTGCGAATGGCGGAACGTATGCCGAAGAACGCGAGCAGCGCACCTGCCACCGCAATGGCAACCCACAGCACGATGCGCAGCTGTGCATTCCGGCGTTGCCGCTCATGCCATTCGCGCTCCTGACGGGCCTCGTCGTCGAGCGTCCACTGCTTCGTGTCTTCGTCCACATGACGTGTCACACCATGCATGTGGTTGGCGCCGATCATCGCCACGAGGTCGAGGTACTGCCCGGATCTGACGTTGTAGGCGGTGAACTTGAGCCCGTTGGCCGTTCGCTCCGTGCTTGAGTTGCCGCTGTAATGGAGCCATGCCCACGAGTCGCTCCTCGTCACGCCTGCGGGGAACTCCACGGTCGTCGTCATCACGCCGATCGGCGTCTGGTTCTTCGCACCGAAGGGCTCCCACTGGAATTTCGCGACGTCGTTGTAGGCGGTCGTCACGCCCTCCCATGTCATGTCGATCTGGAATCGCTTGCTGCTGGACGATTGTGTGGCTGGGATGTTCCAACCTATCTCCACCGTCTTCGTCACCACACCATCACTGCCGCTTGAGGCGAGACCGTCGGTCAATGGTTCATAGGGCTTCGGGTTCGTGTCGCCGTCGGTGACATCGGCTATGTACCAGCGTCTGGCGAACTTCTCGTTCCAGGTGGAGTTCGAGATGCCGGAGGGCGACTGCGGTTCGGTCTGCGTGTATTCCTCCCCCGAGGTGAGGTTCTTCACGCTGATGTTCGTGATGTTGGTCAGATTCGACGACCTGAGCGTGTACTGCTGGTACAGCTGTTTCCACGGCTTCGGATTGTCATCTTCGTCCTTGCGGGAGTCGAGCTTGACGTCGACGGTCTCGCGGATGCGCAGATCGCCGTTGTCTTCCACCCGCACATTGTAGTCGAGCGCACGGTAGCTCAGATCCGAATTGTTGGCGTCGGTGGCCACGAAGTAGCCGAGGAGCAGCGTCGCCACAATGATGATGCAGCTGATGGTGAATGAGCTGAAAACGGAGCGTGAGAGTTTCTTCATCGATGTCCTTGCATCGCACGCGAAGCGCGCAGAGTATACGAACGCCCCGCGTATACGGCCATGCGCATACGCGGGGCGCGGGAACTCAGAACTTGACTTGCGGGACCGAGCGATCGGCCTCGTCCGCGGCGAAATACTGGGCCGGCTGGAAGTGGAACATGCCGGCGATGATGTTCGTGGGCACCTGCATGATGCGGTTGTTGTACTTGAGCACGGTGTCGTTGTAGAACTGGCGGCCATAGGCGATCTTGTCTTCGAGGCTGGCGAGGCGTCCCTGCAGGTCGAGGAAGTTCTGGTTCGCCTTGAGGTCCGGGTATGCTTCGACAATCGCCCGCAGATTCACCATCGCGTTGGTGAGTGCCTGCTCGGCTGCAGCGCGCTGCTCGAGCGTGGAATTTGGGTTGTTCGCGACTTCCACGACGCCGGCGCGTGCTTTCGTCACCTGTTCGAACACGGTCGACTCATGCGTGGCGTACCCTTTCACGACCTCCACGAGATTCGGAATGAGATCCGCACGCTGCTTGAGTAGCACATCCACCTGCGCCCAGCTGTTGCCAACCCGGTTGCGCATGCCGATGAGACTGTTGTACATGCCGATGACCCAGATTGTCAGCACGAGAATGATTGCAATCACAATCAGCGCGATAATCCAACCGCTCATATCTTCTCCTTCCATGCGCCCGGTGCGCACGCAATGGCACGATTATCGCATTTCACCATACCCTCACATAATCGGTGTCCAGCTCATGAGAGGCTTTGCGGATCACGCCCATCAGCATGGCTGCGAATGTCCGGATTCCCCGACACCACATAGATGTCTGTCCGTCTCGACACATGGATGGAAGGCGCCCGGATATGACAAAGGGAGGATCGGCATTGCCGGATCCTCCCTTATGCAAACACGCTATCTAAATCGATCCAGTCGATTCAGAACGCCCGGATGTTCGGCTCAGTCGTCGAACGGATCGAAGTCGCGGCGCACACGACGACGCGGACGCTCGTGGCGCACCTCACGTCCCTCGCGGTATTCGTCGTAGTTCTCATCGGCGACATAGCGCGGATTGCGATCATCATTGCGGCGACGGCGCGGACGGTCATCGTCGTAGTCACGGCGACGGTCGGAGCGGCGCGGACGATCATCGTAATCGCGATCGTCATCGTAGTCACGGTGTGAGCGGCGACGCGGACGATCATCGTAATCACGGTCATCGTCGTAGTCACGGCGACGGCGCGGACGGTCGTCGTAGTCACGGTCACGGTCGTCGGAACGGCGGCGCGGACGGTCGTCACGGCGGCGGTCGTCGGAATGACGGCGGTCATCACGGCGCGGACGGTCGTCGGAACGGCGTCCACCGGCATTGTTCTCCTGGTTCTCGAAGCCCGGGATGGCCAGGGAGATCTTGCCGCGGTCGTCGACGCCCTGCACCACGACCTCCACGGAATCGCCTTCCTTGAGCACGTCCTCGACGGCGTCGATGCGCTGGCCATCGGCGAGGTTGCGAATCTGCGAGATGTGCAGCAGGCCATCGATGCCCGGCGTCAGGTTGACGAAGGCGCCGAACGACGTGGTCTTCACCACGGTGCCCTTGTAGGTCTCGCCGGCCTGCGGCACGTGCGGGTTGGCGATCTCGTCGATGATCTGCTTCGCCTTCTCGGCGGCCTCGCCACCTTCGGAGGAGATGTAGACGGTGCCGTCGTCTTCGATCGCGATCTCGGCGCCGGTGTCTTCCTGGATCTGGTTGATCATCTTGCCCTTCGGGCCAATGACCTCGCCGATCTTGTCCACCGGGACGGTGGTGGTGATGATGCGCGGTGCGAACGGGCTCATCTCGGCCGGGCCGTCGATGCACTCGTTGATCACCTCGAGAATGGTCTTGCGTGCTTCATGGGCCTGCTTGAGCGCACCGGCAAGCACGTCGGCCGGAATGCCGTCGAGCTTGGTGTCGAGCTGCAGGGCGGTGATGAAGTCGGCGGTGCCGGCGACCTTGAAGTCCATGTCGCCGAAGGCGTCTTCGGCACCGAGAATGTCGGTGAGCGTCTTGTAGATGTGCTGGCCGTCCACGTCACCGGAGACCAGACCCATCGCGATGCCGGCCACCGGTGCCTTGAGCGGCACGCCGGCTGCGAGCAGCGACAGCGTTGAGGCGCACACAGAACCCATAGAGGTGGAACCGTTGGATCCGATGGCCTCGGAGACCTGGCGGATGGCGTACGGGAACTCCTCACGGCTGGGAAGCACCGGCACGATGGCCTTCTCGGCGAGGGCGCCGTGGCCGATTTCGCGGCGCTTCGGGGAGCCGACGCGACCGGTCTCGCCGGTCGAATACGGCGGCATCTCGTAGTTGTGCATATAGCGCTTGGTGGTCGGGCCCGACAGGGCGTCGATCTGCTGCTCCATCTTGAGCATGTTGAGCGTGGTGATGCCCAGAATCTGGGTTTCGCCGCGCTGGAACAGGGCGGAGCCATGCACGCGGGGCACCACGTCGATCTCGGCGGAGAGCGTGCGGATGTCACGCAGGCCACGGCCGTCGATGCGGTAGTCCTGCGTGAGGATGCGACGGCGCACGATCTGGCGCTGCAGCTCCTTGAACGCGTTGCCGATCTCCTTGTCTTTCTCCATCTCGTCCATGTCGGTGAACTCGACGGACAGCGTGTCCTTGACGCGCTGCTTGATCTCGGCGATGCGCTCCTGACGCGGCAGCTTCTCGGCGATCGACAGCGCCTCATCTAGGTCGGCGTGCGCGATCTCGTCGATGCGGTTGTACAGGTCGTCAGTGTACTCCGGGAACAGCGTGAACTCGCGGGTCTCCTTGGCGGCGAGGCGCTTGAGCTCGTTCTGTGCATCGCACAGCACCTTGATGAACGGCTTGGCGGCCTCCAGACCGCCGGCCACGACCTCTTCATCCGGCTTCTGCTGGCCTTCGTCATAAATGAGGTTCCATGCGTTCTTGCCGGCACCGGCCTCGATCATGGCGATGGCGACGTCGCCGCTTTCGACCACACGACCGGCCACCACGATCTCGAACACGGCGCGCTCACGTTCGCTCCAACGCGGGAACGCGACCCACTGGCCGTCGATCAGGGCGAGCCGCACGCCACCGACCGGGCCGGTGAACGGCAGGCCGGAGATGAGCGTGGAGGCGGAGGCCGCGTTCAGGGCGAGCACGTCGTAGGAATCCTCCGGGTTCACGGCGAGCACGGTCTCCACGACCTGCACCTCGTTGCGCAGCGTGTGCGGGAAGAGCGGGCGTAGCGGACGGTCGATAATGCGGCAAGCCAGAATGGCCTCGGAGCTCGGGCGGCCTTCACGGCGGAAGAACGAGCCGGGGATCTTGCCGGCCGCGTACATCTTCTCCTCCACGTCCACGGTGAGCGGGAAGAAGTCGTAGTTCTCCTTCGGGCTGGAGCCGGCGGTCGTGGTGGAAAGCACCATCGAATCGTCGTCGAGGTAGGCGGCCACGGCGCCGTCCGCCTGCCGGGCGAGCCGTCCGGTCTCGAAGCGCACCGTGCGCCTGCCGAACGAACCATTGTCAATTACGGCTTCAACAGCCTTGATTTCGGGACCCTCCATAGGGTTCCTCCTTTAGTTATTTTTTCTTTACCTACATACATTCAGGCGCGCAAGCATCCACGCACCCACGGGCGTATCCCGCATCGCCGGTACCCTGCCGGCGAACATGCCGATTGCGCCGTCCCGGCGCATTCTCACCAACTTCAGATTGTATACCGCCTCCCGCGCGCCCCCGCGTGGGTTCTCTCACGAATTAAGCGATGTCGCAGGCGGCCACGTCATCTTCCGCATGCGCTCCCAGCATTCCACGGCAATCCGGCAATCCACGAACCCATTTGCGGATTGCCGGGTACGAACCGAATACAAAAAGGCCCGAACTCCGGCAGAGCTCGGGCACAAGACTAGCGGCGCAGGCCGAGACGCTCGATCAGGGAGCGGTAACGCTCGATGTCGACCTTCTTCAGGTAGTCGAGAAGACGACGACGATCGCCGACCATGAGCAGCAGACCGCGACGGGAGTGGTGATCGTGCTTGTGGAACTTCAGGTGCTCGGTGAGATCGGCAATGCGCTTGGTGAGCAGTGCGATCTGGACCTCCGGGGAGCCCGTGTCACCCTCATGGGTAGCGTACTTAGCGATGATGTCCTGCTTTTCTTCAGCCGTCAGTGCCACGGCATCCTCCTTGTAACTGCGCGGTGCCACCGACCTCATGCCGGAGCGCTCTCTATCCGCGGGCGAAACACGCCAATCGACCATTCTACGCACTGGAGCGGACGATGGACATCCTCACGCACACCACAGCCTCAGGCGACCATGATGCGGCCTTTTTGTTCGCCCACGACGTACGCGACCGACACACCAGCTTTTGACGATATCTGCGCTTCATATACTCAGAGTCATTTACCGCCCCGCATTCGCGGAATCTGTGCGGGGCGGCGTCACACCCGCGTCACAGACGCATGAGAGAGGAGAAGAGGAAATGGGAATCTGCACGAAGATCGGCATCGTCGGCATGGGTCACGTCGGCGCGCACGTGGCGAACAGCCTGGTGTTGCAGGGCATCGCGGACGAACTGTACATGACCGAGATCTGCTCGGGCGAGCGCGACCGCAGCAAGAAACTCGCCGCCGAAGTGCAGGACCTCGGCGATTCGCTCGCATTCTGCCCGCACAATGTGGCGCTGCACAACTGCGGCGACGACTACGCGCAGCTCGCGCAGTGCGATGTGATCGTGAACTGCGCCGGCGACGTCTCGCTGTCGTCCAAGGACCGCGACGGCGAGCTCTTCTTCACCACCGACACGGCGAAGACGTTCATCAAGACGATCGCGGACGCCGGATTCCACGGCATCTGGATCACGATCGCGAACCCCTGCGACGTGGTGGCCACTGAAATCTGGAAGGAATCGGGCATGGATCCGCGGCGCATCATCGGCACCGGCACCGCGCTCGATTCGAGCAGACTCAAGTATGTGCTGTCGCGCGTCACCGGCTACGACCAGCATTCGATCACCGCATACATGCTCGGCGAGCACGGCAACAGCCAGTTCGCCGCATGGAGCAATGTGTATTTCGGTGGCAAGCCGCTCTCCCAGCTTGCCATGGAGCAGCCGGAGCGCTTCGCCTTCGACTACGCCGAGCTCGAGGCCGAGGCGCGCAAGGGCGGATATGTCACGTACGCCGGCAAGCACTGCACCGAGTTCGCGGTGGCCGACGCCGCGTGCAGACTCGTGCGCGCGGTCATCTCGAACGAGCATTACATCACCGCATGCTCCACGCTGCTCACCGGCGAATATGGCGAGGAGGGCTTCTTCATCTCACTGCCGTGCGTGGTGGGCGCCGACGGCGTGGAGGAGGTCATGCGCCTCGATCTGTCCGACGCGGAGATCGACGAATTCCGCAAGAGCTGCGCACACGTGAAAGAGAACCTTGCGCGCACGCATATTCTATGATCCGACTTCGTCCGCGTCCTCGGTTCCCCTTGGTGTCCTCTTGGTGAGACAAACCAGGTACGGCAACCGGGTGTGCTATGCGACGGCCATGAATCCGCCGCAGAACAGAATCGCGAGCGCGGCCAGCTCGAAGACGAGGAACATGATGAACGAGACCCACACATGGGTGAGCACGTTGAGCGGCGAATCCTTGCGGATCATGACGAGCAGACCGACCCACACGATCGCGAACACGGCGAGCGCGAGCGCCGACGCGATGACGCCCAGATTCGCCGCATTCGCCACATAGGCATGACTGCCGTAGATCACGTACGTGGAGCTCCAGAAGTTCAGTTTGAACAGCGAGAGGCCGCCTATGAACTGTTCGAGCGAGAGGAAGACGATGAACGAGCCGAACCATGCCATGCGGCGGTTGTCCACGATCATCATGATGAGCGAGACGAAGATCATCGTGGTCACGCCCCAGCTCACCAGAGCGATGCCGTAGGACGTGAAGTGGCCGAGCTGCTCGATCACGCGGGCGGTGCTGTGCACGGCGAACGAGCGCCCCACCCAGAACGGTGCGATGAGCGCGGCGAGCACGAGCACGATTGACACGGTCCACTTCACCGGGTTCGACTGCTTGCGTTCGATGTCGGCCAGCGAGATGTCAGATTCCGGTATCGTCGCCTCGGGGTGCTTCGAGACGATGTTCTGGGCCATCACGCCCGCGCTGCTCGGCGTCGTCGGTGTGGCGGCAGGCTCGGATCGGAGCCTGGCGATCTCCTGCTGCTCGGAATCCGGCATGCGTGCCCTCCCCGTTCGTGCTGCTGCATATTCTGCCATATAGCGAAAATGGCTGGATTCACATCCAGCCATTTCGAGTGGAGCGGATGACGGGAATCGAACCCGCGTAATCAGTTTGGAAGACTGAGGCTCTACCATTGAGCTACATCCGCGTGTGCCGAGGCAACGTTGCCATTATACACAACCCTCCCCCCGCAGGCAATCCACGGCGGTCACTCCCGCATGTCGAGCACGGCTACCGCCGATGCGATGCCGCCGTCGTGCGAAATCGACACGTGCCAGACCGGCTCAGCGCTTTCCGTCACTGCCAGCGAGCGGCACAGCTCGACATGGACTTCCGCTGCCATGACGACGCGTGGGCACCCTGTGGCGTCGTCGACGATCTCGATGCGCGACCATGGCGTGTCGTCCACCGTGTATGGGCGCTCGGTGATTCCACGGCCGACGAGTGCCTCGCACCACGCCTTGACCACAGACTCCTTCGCCGCCCACTTCGCCGCCAGATGCAACGCCTCGCCGTCGTGCTTGATCGACGCGCGCAGACTCGCCTGCCGGCACTCGCGCGCGGAGAAGAGCCGCGTCATACGCGTGCCTGGCATCTCGAGCTGTTCCGCGAACGCGCCGACGTCGACCACATCGTGCCCCAGACCGAGCATCATCGTCACCTCCACCCTCGCTGCGCTCTGGCTGCAGATTACCCGACCATCTTCGCGAGGGTCTTTCGTGTTCGCCGAGACATTGGCGAACACACTGATTATCCACGAATGCCGCAGATTTCGTCCTCCACGCGGGAATCTGCGCCGCTATGGCGAAACTCATGGCATTGTTCCGTCATAGTGGCGGATCATTGCGGGCAGATTCGCGCATGTGCGGCGAAATCCGCGTGAACCGTCAGGCGAAGTACCCATCGGCGCCGAGACGCGCGTCCGGGTCGAGCAGCATGGCCTTCTCCACCTCGTGCGCGTCGTAGCCGCGGCCGTCTTCGTGGAAGCGGCGGTTGTCGATCGGCTCGTAGAGTGCCGCCCGGCCCATCATGCCCTCCTCGAAGTGGCGGCGGCCCGCTGCCAGACGCTCGTTGGCGCGTGCACGCCAGGCCTTGAGGGCCTCGACGCCGGCGGTGTGCTCGACGGCGGCCTCGAAGGCGCCCGGGTGCACAATGGCCGTGAAGCCGCTCACGTGGCCGAAGCCGAGCGATGTGGCCAACGCCGCCTTCACCGTGTGGCGCGAACCGATGTGCAGTGGCTCGCGCAGCCACACCATGAGGTCGTCACGCTCGAGCTTAGGGTCGACGCATTCGAGCGAGGCATTCGCCGGGATCACACCGCTTTTGAACAGTTGGGTGATGCCGTTGACCTGGAAGATGCACGCACCGCCCTTCGCGTGGCCGGTGAGCGACTTCTGCGAGATCACGAACAGCGGATTGCCGTCCTCGCGGCCTATGGCGTGGGCCAGCGTGTTGTGCAGCTCGGACTCGTTGGGGTCGTTCGCGTTCGTGGAGGTGTCGTGCTTCGACACGACGGTGATGTCGTCGGGGTCGACTCCGAGCCGTGCCAGGTCACGCACGAGCTTCGACGAGCGGCCACCCATGCCGGCGGCCAGGGCGCCGAGACCGGGTGCCGGGATCGAGGTGTGCGCGCCGTCGGCGTACGAATGCACGAATCCGACCACGCCGGCGACCGGCAGGCCCAGACGTAAGGCGATGTCGCCGCGGGTGAGCAGGATCGTGCCGCCGCCCTGCGATTCCACGAACCCTCCGCGGCGACGGTCGTTCGCCCGCGAGAAGAAGCGTGGCGCAATGCCTTTGTCGAGCATCTCCTGCGAATTGGCGGTGGCGTTCATGTTGCCGAAGCCGATCACCGATTCCACGCCGATGTCGTCGATCGCACCGGTCACCACGAAGTCGGCCTTGCCGAGCGCGATCTTGTCTGCGCCCTCCTCGAGCGAGACGGCCGCCGTGGCGCATGCCGAGACCGGCTGCACCATGTTGCCGTAGCCGCCGATGTAGCTTTGCATCACATGCGCGGCGACCACGTTCGGCAATGCCTCCTGCAGAATGTCGGTGGGGATCTCGTGGTTCAGGAACCGGTCGAGATAGAGTTTGCGCATGCTCGACATGCCGCCGAAGCCCGTGCCCTGCGTGGAGGCGACCATCGACGGGTGCACGGCCTCGAGAATCTCCGCTGGCGTGAATCCTGCCGACAGGTAGGCGTCCACTGTGGTGACGATGTTCCACAGAGCGATCTCGTCCACATCGCCCACCATGGAGGCCGGGATGCCCCACTTGAGCGGGTCGAAGCCGTCGGGGAACTGGCCGCCCACCGTGCGCGTCATCGCGGCGCGGCGCGGCACGCGGATCATGGATCCGGCATGGCGGGTGACGTTCCACTCGCCGCTCTCCCCGTCCTGAGCCAGGCTCGTGTGCTCGGGGTCCATCGCCACGTATTCGTCGGCGATCTGGCGCGTCGGCACACCGAAGGTCACGTCGTGGTCGAGGTAGACCTCGGCCTCCTCCTCGTCGGTGCCGCTGCGGTAGTCCGACCCCATGCCGGTTTCGAACGGCCGCACGCCGGACTTCGCCACGACCTCGTCATGGTAGCGTTCCGCGATGTCGGTTTCGGGGACCAGATTGCCGTCGGTGTCGTACCAGCCCGGCTTCGGCGAATCCTGCCAGCTGAGCAGGCCCATGTTCCATGCCAGTTCGAGCACCGCGCCCGCCGAGAGGTCGACCTCGCCGTCCGCATGGATGCCGAGCTCGGCTTCTGCACGGGTGCGACCGGATCCCCATGGGCCCAGTTCGCCGATCGAGACGATGACGATCTCGTCCTCCGGCTTCGCGCTTACGCGCTCCCATTCGGCGAGGTCGACGGCGGCCTGATGCGGCACGCGGGGGCTCGGCAATGCCTTGATCGGCGCGTCCGCTTCGGTTTCCGACGTCTCCTCCGCCGCGTCAGGAGCCGCATCGGCGAGGGCCTGCGCACGCAGGGCCTTGATGTCGATCGGCTCGGAGCCAAGGCCGCCGGTCAGGTCGACGTCGAGCGGCGCCACCTGCGCCTGCTCACGCGCGGCCGCCGTGGTGAGCTTGAGCAGTTCCTCGGCGATCTGTTCGGTGGAATAGGTTTTCAGACCGTGCCGCTCCACAACTTCGACGAGCGGGTCGTTGCCGCCCATGAGACCGGTGCCGCGCACCCAGCCGATCTTCGGATGGGCGAAGGTGACGCGATTCGACCACACCTGTTCGCTGCGCGCACGGTTGACGATGGCGTCGAAGGCGCTCTTCACCTCGCCGTACGCGCCGTCGCCGCCGAACACGCCACGGTTCGGCGAACCCGGGAGCACCACATGGAGCTTGTGCTGCACGTCGGTGTCGGCGCCGATCGCCGCGAATCCGGCGATCGCACGTTCCACGCCCCACAGCATCAGGCGCGCCTGCGATTCGAACAATGCACCCGAATCGGCCAGCGAACCGTGCACCGGCGGCGCGGCGAACGGGAAGAACAGGCTCGGCTCGTATGCGGGCTTGAGCACCGTGGTGGTGGCACCGCTCGTCTTCTTCTGCACGTGGCCCACCCAGTTCACGAGCGCATCCACATCGCGGTAGCTCGACAGATTCGCCGGCACGAGCCACAGCTTGGCATCGCCCTGTGCATGCTCGCGGTAGGTGCGCTGCGCCCACGCCTTGACGCTCGGCTTGAAGCTGTGCGAGGTCGCGATTACCGTGGCGCCCTCTGCGAGCAGACCGTTCACCACCTGTGCCGCGATCGAGTTCGGGGCGACGCCGGTGACCACCGCCACTTCGCCGTCATATTCAAGGTGTGCAGATTGCGTGGATTCCATGGCCTGCTGTGCGATACGCTCGTACTGCTCGGCAAGCGCGCTGCCCGCGGACTGCTGGGCATACCATGCCGCCTGCCGGGCCACTGCCGCGCCCGCACCGGTGAAATCGCCGGCGATCGCGTCGGTTTCCCCGTTGTAGTAGGCGCGTGCGAGGTCCTCACGGGCGGAGGCCCAACGGTCGTCGAAGAGAATGGCCTGGCGCTCGTCGAAGCGCGGGGCCACCTGTGCCGGCCAGTCGGAGCCGAGTTCGGCCTCCACCGTGGCCACGATGGCGGCATTCTCGTCTTCCGCCTCCACCGCGTTCGGTTCGGCGAGACCGAGCTGGCCCAGCACGAAACGCGCGGTGGCGGCGAGCACACCGTCGGAACCGGTGACGGACTGCGCGTAGGCGTCGAGGGCAGCCGAATCGACCACGCCACCGGACGCGCCACCGGCGCTCGGCATGGCCACCTGCACGCTGTGTGCCGCGGCCACGGCCTGCACGGCCGCATCGATCAATGCGTTCGCAGCCGCCGCATTGGACGCCGCATCGGTGCCCAGCGTGGCGAGGTCGCCGCCACGGGAGCTGGTGCCCTCACGGGTGGCGAGCACGAGCTGGCCCACCACATGGTTGGCCCAGCCTTCGCCGAGCTGCCAGGTCTCGGTCACGCGCTTGGTGATCTGCGGCAGCTTGACGCCGGCGGCACCGAAGAGACTGCGTACGCGGTCACGTACGATGTCGGAAAGCACCGGGCCGAATGCCTTGTAATTCGGCGCAACCTTGTCTACCAACGCATTGAGGTCGCGAATGCTCGCCTCGGCGGCGCCGTCCACACTGGCCACGCCGAGCTCGGAGCTGATGTCCATGAGCAGCTGGTTGCGACGCGAGGAGACGCCATTGGTGAGCGTGTCGGTCGTGTCGTTCTCGCCGATCTGCTCCGGACGCACCTTGGCGGCGTAGGAGAGCAGCATCTCGATGGCGTCATGGGCACGGTAGTCGAGGTCCGGCACATTGGCGCCGGAAACACCGCCCGCAGGTGCCACGGGTGCCACGGGCTCGGCGGTTTCCACGACGACGCTCGCGGAGGCGTTCGCTGCGGCGACGGCCTGCGCAGGGGCGGCCGGGTCGGCCGCAGGGGTCCGCACATCGTCGACCTCGGGCACGAGCGAGTCGGAATCGGTCATATACACGCGTCCTTCGTCGCGGCCCACGTTGTACACGGTCACATGGCGGCGGGAGAACTCCGGCAGACGCAACGTCTTCGAGGCAAGATTCGCAAGCGTGGGCGCATTGCCCAGACCCACTTCGACAATCTCCTCGACGCCCAAGCCTCCCTGTTCGGCCGAACCGAACAGCAGCGCCTGCGTTTCGATCCAGCGCACCGGCGAGGCGAACTGCCAGGAGAGCAGCTCGGTGAGCAGCAGACGGCCGAGCTTCTGGTCGTCGGCGGCATAGGAATCCCACACGGCGTCGTCGGCCAATGCGGCGGCGATGCGCTCGCTGGGCACCACGTCGAGAATCTTCTGCGCGAACTCCTTCGTCATCTCGAACGGCGCGGCCACGAGATTCGGAATGTAGAGCCCTTCGAGCGCGCCACGGTAGTCGATCTCGGCGGGAAGCAGCGCGTCGAGCTTGTCGCGGAACTCGGGCACACCCTTGCGCAGCAGCGTCGAATGGAACGGCACATCGATGCCGGGCACGAGAATGAACGCCGGCTTGCCGCCATATTCGGCCACGCGCCGAGCGGAATCCGCCTGGAGCGCCTTGAGGCCTGCGATCGTGCCGGCAATGGCGTACTGCTGGCCGGCGAGATTGTAGTTGACGATCTCGAGGAACTCGCCGCTCGCCTTGGCCACCGACTCCACGTATTCCTTCACATGCGCGTCGTCCACGCCGAACTGGTTGGGCCTGAGGGCGCCCATGCGGTAGTTCGAACGGCCCTGCGCGTCACGGTCGATCAGGTGGTGCATGGTGGAGCCGCGGTGGAACACGAGTTCGAGCACGGTCTCCAGCGGGATCACATGGGCGAAGGAGCTCAGCGCGTTGTATTCGCCGAGTGAATGGCCGGCGAAGTACGACGGGCGAATGTCTGCCCCCGCCTCCTGCATGCGTGCGGTCTGCGCGAACGCAACAGTGGCGAGCGCGACCTGTGTGAACTGGGTGAGATTGAGCAGGCCCTCCGGGTGACGGTAGGTGACGCCGTTGGCGGTGAGTTCCTTCGGATTGTCACGCACGACGGCGAGAATCGAGAACCCGAGGCGCTCGCGGGTGAGCCTGTCCGCGCGCTCCCATACGTCGCGGGCGGCCGGCGACTTGGCACGCTCGTCAAGCACCATGCCCTGCTGCTGAATGCCCTGACCGGGATATACGAACGCGCTGATCGGCGCACGGGCGATCGCCGTGGCACGCGAGACGATGCTGCCGTCGATGCGGCAGGTCACCTCGAGCACGAGGCCGGCGTGCGCCACACGGCCGATGCGTTCGATGGAGATCTCCACCTCGTCGTCGAGCTGCACCATGCCGTACATGTTGTAGGTCCAGCCTGCGATCTCGTAGTGCGCACCCTGCTCGTCGAGCGCCTGCACGGCGTGCTGGGCGGTGGCGGAGAGCCACATGCCGTGCACGAGCGGCTGCGTCAGGCCGCTGATCGCCGCGCCACGGTGCGAGGTGTGGATCGGGTTGAAATCACCCGAAGTGCGGGCGAACGCGGTCATCTCATGGGGTGCCCTGACGTTCACGCGACGCAGCATGCGGCGTGGCGTGGAGACAATCTGCTCATCGATGCCGCCGAAGTCGGGTGCCGCGGCCGGCAGGGCGTCGTTGTAGGCACGGCCGCGAATGGCGAATCGTTCGGTTTCGTTGGCCAACACGGTGCCGTCGGCGGCCGTATGCCGCACATGGATGGTGACGACGCGTCCGCTGGCGGATTCGAAGTAGGGTTCGGCCCAGCCCGTCAGCGAGATTTCCTCGCCGGTATGTGCGAGGAGCTCGTCCTCGCTCACCTCGAGCTCGATGAGATGGTCGAGATGGACGGCGTTGAGCAGGCCCTCGATCACCGGGTACCCGTCCACCATGACGGAGCCGAGCGCCGCATAGATGGCCGGCCATGCCGGTCCCACGAGTGCGTCGGGCGCGATGCGGGACGGCGTGAGATCCATTGGCAGTGCGCCACCGGTGGCCGCCTCGTGGTCGAAGCCGAGGTTGGCGGAGAGCGTGTAGCCCGCATGCGCCTGGCCGAACGGGAAGGTCTCGGTGTCGGCCACCTCGGTGATCTGCGGCATCGCCTCGAGTTTGTCGCCGGTGATGGCGGTGTTGCCGATGCCGGCGGTGTCGGCGAGCATGCGGTACACGTGTTCGGGCAGGCGTTCACGGTCGACCACCGGGATCATGCCGGTGGCGTCGAGCGTCACGTTGAGCGGAATGACGATGTCGCGCACGGCGTGCTTGGAAAGGCCGCCGTCCGGGTCGTCGTCCCAGAACGTGTCGAGGTGGATGTCGAGGTCGAACTGTTCCACGCCGGCCTGCTCGTCGCGGCCGAGGTGCTTCAGTTCGTAGTTCGCGTCGCCGCGGGCGGTGCCGAAGGCCGGGTTGGCCATCTGGTGGCCGATCCACGAGATGTTCGGGCTGCGGCGAATGAAGTCCTCGGCGTCCTCGCAGTCGGCAAGCAATGCGAAGCGATCGGTCCGGGAAGCCGCGTTGGACGCCACGCGCGCGGTCATCGCATCGCTGAAGCGGCCCAGAATGTCGGCGACGGGCTCGTCCACGGTGGTGATGCCGGCCACCGAGATCGGGCCGGGGATGATGCGCACGGAGTCTGCGGAATAGCGCGGATCCTCGCTCTGCCACAGCTGGTCCTGCCCCCACCAGCGCAACAGGTCGTTGTCGATGGCCGGCACGAACGGCATTGGCTTGGGGTATTCGCGTACGAGTTCGATGAACCACGCCTCGTCGGTGGGCACCACCTTGAGTTCGCCCATCTGCGGGTAGGCCTCCACCAATGCGGCGAGTGCGGCGAACGGATCGGACTCCACGTCGGCGCGCGTGGAGAACATCGGCGTGAACTCGCCCTGTTCGAGGTCAATCACACGTGCTTCGATGCGCTGCAGCAGGTGCAGGTAGCGGTCCGCATACGTGCCGTCGGCCCACGGGAACGAGAGTTCGGCGAACCGACGTGCCCAATCCTCGTAGGTCATGCCGCTCAGGTCGCCGAAATAGGGCTTGGCGGTCTCGTTCAGGGCGTCGATGATCTCCTGGCGGCGGCTTTCGAGCTCCTCCGGGTGCTTCATCACGCGCACGAGCAGGCGGCCGCAGCGGGCCGATGCGTTCTCGAGTTCGTAAATGTCGGCGTGCAAATGGCTCAGGCCGCTGGAAACGCCGCCCACGGCCTTGCCGCTCGGCACCCAGGCCTCGCCGAGCGGGGCAAACACGTCGGCTGCGGCGTCGGAACCGGCGTCGGCAATACCCGGCGTCGCGACGAGCAGCTGCTTGACCTCCGGCGACGTGTGCGCCTCCTTGGCGGTCATGACCGCGGTGCCGACGAGCACGCCGTCCACCGGCATGAGCGGATGGTCGTAACGTGTGGACCATTCGCCCGAGATATAGTCGGCGGCGCGTTCCGGGGTGCCGATGCCGCCGCCGACGACGAGCACGAGATTGCTCTGCTCGCGCACTTGGGCATACGTGTTGAGCAGCAGGTCGTCAAGCGACTCCCAGCTGTGGTGGCCCCCGGCGGAGCCGCCTTCGACCTGCACGAGAATGTTCGCGGGCGCAACCGCCTTGGCGATGCGCACCACCTGGCGAATCTGGTCCACGGTGCCCGGCTTGAAGCACACATACGGGAACCCCTCGGCGTTGAGCTCCTTCACCAGAGCCACCGCCTCGTCGGGCTCGGGGATGCCGGCGGAGATGACCACGCCGTCGATCGGGGCGCCCGAGGCACGCTTCTTCGGCACGATGCGGGAGGTGCCGAACTGCAGATTCCACAGGTAGCGGTCCATGAACATCGCATTGAATTCCACGGTGCGGCCTTCGTCGAGCTGCTCCTCGAGCTCGGCCACATGGCGGTCGAACACGTCGGCGGTCACCTGGCCGCCGCCCGCGAGCTCGGCCCAGTAGCCGGCATTGGCCGCCGCGGCCACGATCTCGGGGTCCACGGTGGTGGGCGTCATGCCGGCGAGCAGCACCGGCGGCTTGCCGGTCAGGCGGGTGAACGCGGTCTCGATGCGCTCGCCCTGCAGGGTCCGCACCACCTGCGGAACGTACTGCGTCCAATCCTGCATGCGGGCGGGGGCGTCGGTCTCCGTGGCAAGCTTGGCGCGGTCGGCAACGTTCGCCGCCTCCACAACACCCACGCCGGTGCCTTCGGCCACTGTGCCGAACAGCTTGGCGAGCGTGGTGCCGGGACCGAGATCCACGGCCCACAACGTGCGCGGATCGTTCTCCTTGAACAGATTCGCCACCTGCGCGCTCCAATCCACCTGATTGACGAGCACCTCGCCGGCGAGCACACGGGCACGGGCCACGTCGATGCCGCATTCCTCGGCCCAGGCCACCGTCTGCTCGACGGCCTGTTCCATGATCGGGCTGTGGAACGGCAGCGTCACCTCGAGGTATTCGAGCACCGGGTCGAACACGCTGCCGCCACGCACCTTCTCGGCGCGCAGCTGCGCCTGGTGCTTGTGCTCCTTGGCCACTTCGACGGCGAAGGAGGCGAGGTCCTGCGGGTGGCCGGAGAGCACGACGTGGTTCGCGGAATTGATCACGGCCACGGCGATCGGCCCGCGGGCGTCGTCCACGCGGCGAATGAGCTCGTCGGCCTGGGCCGGCAGAATGCCCTTCACCGAGAGCATCGGCGTGGCGTCACCGTACTTGCGCACCAAGCCGTGGGCGCGGGCCTCGCGGGTGCCTGCCGCGCCGATGAGTGCGGCGATGGCGAGAATCTCGTCGATCTGCGGGCGTGCGGCTTCGATCGAGCCGGCGTCGATGATGGCCTGCGCCATATGCACGCCGAGAATGCCCTGCGAATGGCCGAGCAAGGCCACCGGATTCGCACTGGCCAGCGTGTAGCCGAGCTGGTCGAGGTCGAGCAGGGCGCCGAGCTGTGCGAGCGCGATGCCTTCGATGCTGGCGGTGGCATCGGCTGCGGGGCCGAGCTTGGCCGGGTTCGCTTCGAAGGAGAACAGATCGGTCTCACGGCCGGTCGTCGCCAGCAATTGCGCCGAAACCGGGGTGAGCAGGTCGTGGGCGGCAGCCACGTGGTCGATGAGCCGCTGTGCCAGCTCTGGATCGTCCATGAGCTGCTTGACGGCCACGACCCATGGCGTGGACTGGCCGGCGAACATAAGGGCGTGTGGCTCCGAATTGAGTCGGTTCACAAAGAATTCCGGGGTGCTCATACTGCTGTCTCTCATTTCTTGTGTGGGTATGAATTACGGATGGGTTCTGCGGATGTGGATTGTGGATAACTTTTCCCGCGCGTCAACAAATGCACACGGTCTGGTGTGGATAACCCGGCATGCTGGGCCCGACCTAGAGCGGCTGGTTGCCGTGATGCTTGCCGGTGCGGCTCACGCGGCGTTTGGAGGCGAGCGTCTTCAGGGAGTCCACGAGCACCTCGCGGGTCTGCTCGGGATCGATCATCGCGTCCACCTGGCCGATCTCCATCGACAGATTCGCGTTCACCGTCGTCTCCTCGTACTCGGCGATGTACTTCGCGCGCACCGCTTCGACGTCACGACCGGCGTCCTTGGCTTTCTGCAGGTCCTTGCGATGGATGATGTTCACGGCACCCGCCGCGCCGAGCACGGCGATCTGGCTGGTGGGCCACGCGTAGTTGAGGTCCGCGCCAATCGCCTTGGATCCCATCACGATGTAGGCGCCGCCGTAGGCCTTGCGCATGATCACGGTGACGAGCGGCACCTGCGCGTTCGCATACGCGTAGATCACCTTCGCGCCGCGGCGGATGATGCCGGCGTGCTCCTGCTCGGCGCCCGGTTTGTACCCGGGCGTGTCGACCAGGGTGATGATGGGCAGATTGAACGCGTCGCACAGACGCACGAAGCGCGCCACCTTCTCCGATGAATCGACGTCCAGCGCGCCGGCGTTCACGTTCGGCTGGTTCGCGACGATGCCCACCGGCTGGCCGTCCATGCAGGCGAAACCGACGACGGCGGATTGCGCGAACAGCTCATGCACCTGCACGAACTCGCCGTAGTCGACGAGGCAGCGGATCACGTCGAGCACGTCGTAGGGCTGGCGTTCGTTCCCGGGCACCACGGTGCCGAGCCGTTCGGCGATGTCGCGGTCCGCGCGCGTGGCCATATAGGCGTAGCGCGGGGCCGTCTGCCCGCTGTTGGCCGGCAGATAGGCGAGCACCGTGCGCGCGTAGTCGATTGCATCCGCCTCGTCGGCGCCCAGATAGTGCGCGACGCCAGATTTCACGTTGTGCACGATGCCGCCACCGAGATCGTCCATGCTGATCGACTCGCCGGTGGAGGCCTTGATCACGTCGGGCCCGGTGACGAACATATTCGAGTTCTCCCGGGTCATGATGATCAGGTCGGTCAGCGCCGGGCAATACACGGCGCCGCCGGCGCACGGTCCGAGAATCAATGAGAGCTGCGGCACGAATCCGCTGGCCTCGCAGGTCTTGCGGAAGATGTTGCCGTATTCGGTGAGCGCCGCGACACCCTCCTGAATGCGCGCGCCGCCGGAGTCGATGAGCGCGATGATCGGCACGCGCAGCGCGAGCGCCTGATCCATCAGATGGCAGATCTTGCGACCTTCCGCAACGCCCAGGGAACCACCACGCACCGAGAAGTCCTGTGCGTAGACGGCCACCTTGCGCCCCCAGACCTCGCCGAATCCGGTGATCACGGCGGAACCGGCGACGCCCTTGTTGATGTCACCGCCGCGGAACCGCCCGATCTCCTCGAAGGTTCCGGAGTCGAGCAGCAGGTCGAGGCGTTCACGCGCCGTGAACTTGCCTTTCACATGCTGGCGGTCGCGCGCCCTGTTCTCTGCGTCCCGCGCGAGTTCCGCGGCCTTGGTCACCGCGGGTCGGATCGGCTGGCGCATGGCCCCCTGCGCGTCCGCGCCATTGGCTGCGGCGGCATCGGCGGCTTCGACCGCGGCGAGATTGGCATCGATGCTGTCGATCATGTCACGCCTCCTCGGTGGTGTCGGTGGTGGGATTGGCTGGTTTCGACGTTCCGGCGACCTCCATGGTCAGCAGTGTTTCGCCGGCCTCCACGCCGGTGGCTGGCGAGGCGAAGATCTCCTTCACCGTTCCGTTCGCGGGCGAATACACGTAGTTCTCCATCTTCATGGATTCGAGCACCACGAGCAGGTCGCCCTTCGCCACCTGCTGGCCTTCGCTCACGTTGATGCGCGTGACCAGGGCCTGCATTGGCGCGGAGATGACGCCCGGGCGTTCCGCGGTGCGCGCGTTGCCGCGGTCCACATGGTGCGAGCCCTGGCCCCGCAATGGCTGCGTGGGCCTGCGTTCGCCGTGCGAGCGGGCCGCGCCGGTGAGATTGGCGAACATATCGCTCGGCACATTGAGCACCACGCGCCGATTGTTCATTTCGATCACGAATTGCTCGCTATGGTCGAGTTCGGGTTCCGCCGCCCCTGCGCCGGCATCGAGCGAAGCCGGCTGGCCGCCGTGCACGGTGGCCGGTTCATGGTTCAGGTATTTGCGCTCGAGCCATTTCGTGCTCACGTCGAAACCATGGCCGTGCTCGGCGGTGAACTCGTCGTCGCCGAACACCTGCCGGTACAGTTCGACGGGCGTGGGCACGCCTTCGATGCGCAGCTCGTCGAGTGCGCGCCTCACACGGGCCACGGCGGCCTGGCGGCTATGTGCGGTCACGATGAGCTTGCCCATCATCGAGTCGAACTTCGGCGAGATCGTGTCTCCTTCGACTACGCCGGAATCCACCCGCACGCCGGGTCCCGCTGGCCACTGCACGCGTTCGAGCGTGCCGGAGCTGGGGGTCAGGTTCGTCTTCGGGTCCTCGCTGGTGATGCGCAGTTCGAAACTGTGGCCGCGCGCGGTCGGTTCCGGTGAGACCTTGCCGCCGGCGGCAATCTGCAATTGTTCGCGAACCAAATCGAGTCCGCTCACCTCCTCGCTCACCGTATGCTCGACCTGCAGGCGCGGGTTCACCTCCAGGAAGTACACCTTGCCCGCATCGGTCACCATGAACTCGCAGGTGCCCAGGCCCACATAGTCCACTGCGTCGAACAGCCGGTGCGAATAGGCATGCAGCTGCTCGACCACGTCGTCGCCCAGGAACGGGGCCGGCGCCTCCTCGATGAGCTTCTGGTTGCGGCGCTGCACCGAACAGTCGCGCGTCGAGTACACGGTGAAGTTGCCGTGCGAATCGCGGCCGCATTGGGTCTCCACATGCCTGCCATGGTCGATGAAACGCTCCACGAAGTACTCGTCGAGGTCGCCGCCCTGCACGGCGTTGTGGTTCAGGTAGAAGCCGCGCAGCTCGTCGTCGTCGCGCACGAGCGTGATGCCCCGTCCGCCGCCGCCGTCCGCGCGCTTGAGCATGAGCGGGTAGCCGTGCGTGTGTGCGAAGTCGAGCAGCACGCGCATGTCGCCGAGCGAATGCGAGATGCCCGGCACCGGCGGCACCTTGGCGTACACGGCCACGCGGCGTGCGCTGATCTTGTCTCCCAGATCGGTGAGCGCGCGCGACGACGGGCCGACCCATGTGGCGCCGGCCTCAATCACCTTGTCGGCGAAACTCGGCACTTCGGAGAGGAATCCGTAGCCCGGGTGCACCGCGTCGGCGCCGGAACGCCGGAGAATGTCTATGAGGAGGTCTTCGTTGAGGTAGGTGTCGGCGTAGGTGTCACCCGAGAGCAGGAATGCCTCGTCCGCCATCTTGACATATTGCGAATGGCGGTCCTGCTCGGCGTACACGACCACGGTGGGGATGCCCATTTCACGCGCGGTGCGCACCACACGCAGGGCGATCTCGCCGCGGTTGACGATGAGTAGTTTGGAGACAGTATCGGTCATGGTGCATAACTTTGCTCTCTTTTGAATATTCGCGAAACGTCGCTTTGAACAAATCTGACCGCTCGTTTTTGGTGACCTCTACAAAATGCACACCTGTGTTTGCGTCTAGGATTACGAGCAGCACCCGGGAGCATGCCCGCAAAGCCTTATGATTCCGCCTATTTTGGCAGGTATTGCGCAGGCTGGGCAATCTCACTGCCCGTTGCCGAACCGTAACGTTCCCGTTGCACACTCACAATTTCCATGCGCCACACTGGACACATGCCGGTCACGCACAGAGACGGAAGGAATACTTATGCACGAACTTATGCATAGCGTCACCCGTGTCAATCTCAGGTCGCTCGTCCGCACCCTCGCCCCGTCGCTCATCGTGGCGCTGCTGCTGTGCGGCTCGACGATGGCGGGCAAGATCCCGGTCCCCGGCACGCCCGTGCCGATCACCCTGCAGACCTTCGTGCTCATGACCGCCGCGCTCACCTTGGGTTGGCGTCGCGCCACCGCGGGCACCGTCCTGTACCTGGGGCTGGGTGCCGCCGGCCTTCCCGTGTTCTCGGGCGGCGGCTCCACGCTGTCTCTCATCGGCCCCTCGGGCGGATTCCTCTTCGGATTCGTGCCGTCGGTGATGCTCACCGCCGTGCTTGCGGGCACCGCCAACCGCGCAATCACCTCGTTGCGCACCAAGCACGATATGCACCCGGCACTTGCCGGCGCAGCCCGCTTCATCGCATGCTTCATGGCCTGCGCATTCGGGTTCCTCATTGCCGGCTACGGCTTCGGCGCCGCCTTCCAGTCCACCGTCACCGGCATGCCTCTGGGCATCACCGCCGCCTCCACGCTCGTCTTCGTGCCCGGCGACCTAATCAAGATCGCCGTCGCCTCACTGCTGGCACTGCCGGTACTCGCCTCTGCGGATTCCGCACGCTGACTCGCGCGCTATACCGCGTCGTCAGTCTTCCACTGGCAGCACGCCCACGTCGCCGGTGCGCACCACATGCACTTGGCCGCTGTCGTCGCGCACGCTCAGCGAGGCGTCTTCGTTGATTGCGACCGCCTCGCCCGTCAGCGTCGTGCCATCCGTGCGGTGCACGAGCACCGGCTTGCCTAGTGTCCAGCATTCCTCAGCGATGCGCCTGTGCAGATTCTGCGCGTAACCGGCCGGGTTCTCGCCGAAGTACCACAACCGTTTCGACAGGGCGTTGACGAGTCCGGCGGCGATCATATCGGCCAACTGATCGGCAGGCACGCAGGCCGCGCCGTTGACGCACGAGGCGATCAGCTGCAACGACGTCGACTGCGCGGTGGGCAGCTGGTCGGGGGCGAGATCGAGGTTGAGCCCGACGCCGAAGATGATCGCCACACTGTTCTCGTCACCGGGAATCTGCACCAGCTGCGCGAGTATGCCGCCGAGCTTCATGCCTTGGTAGACGATGTCGTTGGGCCATTTGAGCTGGAGTTCGCTGCGCATGGAGGGGTTGCCCCTGGTGTGGTCGAGCCAATCCATATTCGCCGACATCACGGTCTCGCGAAGGGCGTCGATCACCGACATGCCGGCGATCATCTGCAGCCAGCCATTTACCTGCGGGTCCTTTGCGGTATCGGCGTTCACGATGCAGATCACGGAAGCGATGAACGATTTGCCTGGCACCGAGACCCAGGTGTGGTCGAGTCTGCCCCTGCCCTGCGTCTGCTCGCGCGCCAGTACAATGGTCATGCCATTGCGGTCGAGTCTGCCGTCAGCGACGAGCTGTGCGGCATAGTCATTGGTCGAGGTCACGGTATCCAGCGAAATCACATGCGCCTTCTCACGGGCGCGCCGGTAGTCGCCGTTCAGTTCAGTCGTCATACTTCGATTATTGATGCGGATATGTACGCCGGGTGCATTCCTCTGTGAGCACAGCGCTCAACGCACGCCGGCCTCGCGCATGCGGCCCAGCGCAATCGCCGTGTTGAGCACGAATGCGTCGCGCGGATTCGTGGCATCCCAACCCGTGGTCTCCGCCGCCTTCTTCAGACGGTAGCGCACGGTGTTCGGGTGCACGTTGAGTTCCTTCGCGGTGGCCTCAAGCGAGCCACCGTGCCGCAGGAACGTGGAGACGGTGATGTACGAGGGGTCGTCTTCGTTGTCGCCATGCAACACCAGGTAGACGTTGCGGTAGAGCTCCTCGCGCGCTACCTCGTCGCCGAGCAGTGCGCGCTCGGGCAGCAGTTCGTCGGCGCGCAGCGGCCGCGACTGCGTGCTCAGCGACGGCGCGGCCTGCAGCGAGAACAGTGTTTCACGCACCGCGTGCGAAGCTCCCGGCACGCCTTCCCGGACCGGGCTCAAATACACGGCCTCGGATTGCGCGAAGGCAGGCAACGCTGCCGTGCAGACTATCTCCGGGCTCACCGCCGCCTCCAGCTCGATGCAGGCGATCACGAACCGCCCGTACATACCAAAGATCGCATGCGAGCCGCCGAAATCGCGCACCGCCGAGCTGATCTGCGTGAATGTGGCGCCCATGGAATCCGCCGGCGTTCCCCCGAGCGCGAAGCAACTGAACGAACCCCGCCAGCCGATCAGATTCATCAGCGAGACCACGCGGTCGTCGTCGATCCCGCTGATCAGGCATTCGAACACGAGTCGCATCACGGCATTGTCGTCGATGTCACCGCCGAGCAAATCGAGAATGTCCGCATGTTCGAATTTGGTCATGGTTCCAGTGTACGATTCACGCCCTAAATAGTGGGCTCAATAGCAAGCACCCCGTGCAGAATCTGCACGGGGTGTCTGGACGGCGAACGGATTGGCGTTGCGCCGTAGAGCGCTGATCTGGATCAGATCGAGGCCGGATCGACCGGGATGCCCGGGTTCATCGTGGAGGAGATCGTCGCCTTGGTGATGTAGCGACCCTTCACGGTGGCCGGCTTGAGGCGCTTGACCTCGTCTGCCACGGCGCGGAAGTTCTGGTCGAGGGCTTCGGCGGAGAACGAGAGCTTGCCGAAGAGGAAGCTCAGGTTGCCGTTCTTGTCGACGCGGAAGTCGACCTTGCCGCCCTTGATGTCCTTGATCGCCTTGGTGACGTCCATGGTCACGGTGCCGGTCTTCGGGTTCGGCATGAGGCCACGCGGACCGAGCACACGGCCGAGGCGGCCGACCTTGCCCATCATGTCCGGGGTGGCGACCACGGAATCGAAGTCGAGGAAGCCGTTGGCGACCTTCTCGACGAGATCGTCGTCACCGACGATGTCGGCGCCGGCCTCGAGGGCCTCGGTGGCCTTCGGGCCACGTGCGAACACGAGGACCTTAGCAGTCTTACCGGTGCCGTTCGGCAGGTTGACGGAGCCACGCACGAGCTGGTCGGCCTTGCGCGGGTCGACGTTCAGACGCAGCACGGCTTCGACGGTCTGGTCGAAGTTATAGGCCGGCATGCTCTTGAGCAGGGCGATGGCCTCTTCTGGCGTGTACAGGTTGTTGCGGTCAATGCGCTCGGCCGCTTCACGATACTTCTTGGAGTGCTTAGCCATTTGTCTCTATCCTCTCAGCTCAGTCGTTCACCGTGATGCCCATCGAGCGCGCAGAGCCCTCGATGATCTTCATTGCGGCATCGATGTCACGAGCGGACAGATCGGCCATCTTGGTTTCGGCGATCTCCTTGACCTGGGCCTTGGTGACCGAGCCGACCTTGTCGGTCAGCGGGTTGGAGGCACCCTTGGCGACGCCGGCGGCCTTCTTCAGCAGATCCGAAGCCGGCGGGGTCTTGAGCACGAAGTCGAAGGAACGATCTTCGTACACGGTGATCTCGACTGGGATGACCTGACCCATCTTGTCCTGCGTGGCAGCGTTGTACGCCTTGCAGAAGTCCATGATGTTCACGCCATGGGAACCCAGGACCGGGCCGAGCTTCTGGCCAGGATTGGCCTTGCCAGCCTCGATCTGGAGCTTGATCAGCGCCGAGACTTTCTTCTTTGGAGCCATGTTATGGTTCTTCTTTCTATGACGCGGTAGTGGCGGCGGCCGTATGGCACGCCTTCCGCAATCGATATTTCCTGTGTATGCGAAGTCGCACTCCACACACAACCCCACAATTATGCCACCTATTCCGGACGACTCCCGCATACGCCACGGGCTGCCTGAATAACAGAACGCATCCCGCGTATGGGACGCGGGATGCGTTCGGCAAATGAGTGTGCGTGAGTGTGCGGCGGCGGAGCAGGGCTCAGGCGTCGAGCCGCTGCACCTGATCGAAGCCGAGCTCGACCGGCGTATCGCGGCCGAAGATCGACACGAGCACAGTGAGCTTCTGCGTGGCCGGCTCCACATCGGAAACGACGGCCGACATCGACGTGAATGGGCCATCGGTGACGGTAACCTGATCGCCTACCTTGTAGGAGACCTCGAGCGTGCGCTTCTTGGCGGCAGCCGGCTTGTCACCGGCCTCCTTGAGCGCATGCGAGGCGATCATCGGGGCCATCATCGAGACGACCTCCTTGCGGCTGAGCGGAGCCGGCTCACGGGACGGTCCGACGAAGCCGGTCACGCCTTCGGTCTCGCGCACGATGCGGCGGGCGTTCTCATCGGGGTACATGCGAATGAGCACGTAGCCGGGCACACGCACGCGGGTGACGACCTTCTTGCCCTTCTCGGTGTGCTTCTCCACTTCCTCCATGGGCACCTCGACCTGGAAGATCGTGTCTTCCAAACCGAAGCTCTGCACGCGGGATTCGATGTTGCTCTTCACGCGCTTCTCATACCCGGAGTAGGTGTGCAGCACGTACCACTTGCCTTCGAGCGTGCGCAGCGACTTGGAGAATTCCTTCACGGCCTTGCTTCCGGCGTCTTCCTCCGCCTCTTCCTCGGCTTCGGCCGCGGCCTCGGGAGCTTCGTCGGCGGCTGCTTCCTCGGCATCGGCATGCTGGGTGTCCTCGTCGGCGGTGCCTTCGGAATGGGCGTCGGAATCGACTGCGGCGGAGTCGTCCACCGAATCGGTGAGCGAATCCTCCTGCGCGGCCGCCTGGTCCGACGGCTGCGCGTCGTCGCCGGCGCTCACGGCATCGTAGGCCATGCCTTCGGCGATGTCCTCGCTCTCGGAAGCGGCCTCGACCTGGTCAATCTGCACTTCCTGCGCGTCGGCGGTGTTGTCGTCGGCCGAGACGGCGTCCAAATTGATCGGCAGATCGTCAATGTTTTCCAAGTTCACTTCGTCAGTCATGCGGCTTCACTTTCGTGGGGATTCTTACGTGTTCCTTGAGAACACGGTACTTTCCAGTGTCTACTAACGGCAATACCGTTAGCAATTCTTCATTGCTAACGGTATTGTAGGCGATTTGCGGGATATCGGCTCAGCCGAAGATGAGGAATGAGAGCTTGCCGAGTCCGAAGTCCATTGCGGTGACGAACACCATGAGCAATGCGACGAAGATGAACACGGCGAGCGACCAGTAGAACAGCTGCTTGCGGGTCGGGGTGACCACCTTGCGCAGTTCGTCGATAATCTGCTTGATGAACAGGCCAATGCGCATGAACACATTCGGCTTGATGACTTCCTCACCGTGATCGGTCTTGCGTGCCATACACCCTCCATTGGCTTCATATGAACTTACTCGGGTTCCTTTGCAGGGAAGGCGGGACTCGAACCCACAACCTACGGTTTTGGAGACCGTTGCGCTACCAATTGCGCCACTTCCCTAAGTGTTTCCATCAGCTCGTCGCCGAGCCGGTGAAACCGCCAAGAGGAAATAGTAGCGGATTGCTCCGACGAAGTCCACTCGCGCGTGCCGCCTTTGCCGTTTGCACACATTTTAGGCTGCATGCAAACGGCTCCGGCCACGTCGCTCAGGCCTCGGCCCACTCCTTGAATCGGCGCATGCCCTCGGTAATCTCCTCGTCGGCCACCGCGTAGGAGAAGCGCATGTAACCGGGGGCGCCGAACGCCTCGCCGGGAACGGCCGCCACATGGCCCTCCTCGAGCAATGCCTCGGCAAGCTCGGCGGAGGTGGTGAACGTCGTGCCGTTCGGACCCATCGGTCGGTTCAGCAGCCCCTCGACGTTCGGGAACGCGTAGAACGCGCCCTCCGGCATCGGGCAATGCACGCCGTTGATGTCGTTGAGCGCGGCGACTATGGCCAGCCGGCGCACATTGAACGCATCGCGCATCATGGCCACGGCGTCGAGCGGGCCGCTCACGGCCTCGATGGCGGCACGCTGGGCGATGTTGTTCACATTGGAGGTCATATGCCCCTGCAGCTTGGACGCGGCCTTGGCCACGGCGAGCGGGGCGACCATCCAACCGACACGCCAACCCGGCATCGCGTAGGTCTTGGCCACGCCGTCGAGCACGATCAGCTGTTCGCGAATCTGCGGCACGGCGGCGCCGATGTGCGTGGTCTTCACGCCGTCATAGGTGAGGTGCTCGTAAATCTCGTCGCTGATCACCCAGATGTTGTGGTCGAGTGCCCATTCGGCGATGTCGCGAATCGTCCGCTCGCTCCACACGGCACCGGTCGGGTTATTCGGGCTCGTCACAATGATCGCCTTCGTGCGATCGGTGCGCGCCGCTTCGATATCATCCAGATTCGGCTCGTAGTTCACGTCGGCACCGGCGAACACCTCCACCGGCTTGCCTCCGGCGAGCTTGACCATCTCCGGGTAGCTCGTCCAATACGGCGACGGAATAATCACCTCGTCGCCATCGTTGACGATGAGCTGGAACGCCTCGTACACGGCCTGCTTGCCGCCGTTGGTCACCACCACCTGTTCCGGCTCCACCTCGTAGCCGGAATCACGCAGCGTCTTGCTGGCAATGGCCTGGCGCAGTTCCGGCAGACCCGGTGTGGGCGAGTACTTGTAGTTCGCCGGGTTCACCACAGCCGCCGCCGCAGCCTCCACAATCGCCTCGGGGGTGGCGAAGTTCGGTTCGCCAACACCGAAGCCGATGATGTCAATGCCCTGCGCCTTCATGGCCTTGGCCTTCATGTCGACGGCCAGAGTGGCGCTCGGCGCGACCTTGTCGATGCGGTTGGAAAGTGGGAGTCTCGTCTGATCTGTAGGCATGGCTCCATGCTACTGCCAAACACTAACAACATGCCCCCGGTGCAAGACCGATGCGCCGGCATATGAGACGGCCGCAATGGCCGGAATCTGCCCGCGAGGCACCAGGCCGGCAATCACACGAGCACGAGATTGTCGCGGTGCACGAGCGGGTGCGCATATTCCTCGCCAAGCAGGCGGCGCAGCTGTGCGGTGTTGCGTCCGAGCATATTCGGAATCTCCTCGGAATCGTAACCGGCAAGGCCGCGCGCCAGATGATTGCCCGCCTCGTCGTCGATCCACACCGGGTCGCCGGCGGCGAAATCACCACGCGATTCGAGCACACCCGCAGCAAGCAGACTCGCCCGTCCGCCGCGCACCGCCTTGGCCGCGCCGGAATCGGCCACGAGCACTCCACGCGGATGGGCCGCGAATTTGATCCACAACCTGCGCGCCGAACCGCGTTGCTTCACCGGAGCGAATGCCGTGCCCACCTCATCGCCCATGAGTGCCGGACCGGCGTTGCGGGCGGCGGTGAGCACGGCCGGAATGCCGGAGACGGCGGCCATGCGCGCGGCCTCGAGCTTCGTGACCATACCGCCGGTGCCCACGCCCGACTCTGAACCGCCCACACGCACCTGATCGAGCAGTTCGGTGATGTTCGGCACGAAGCCGATTCTATGGGAGCCCGGTTCGCTTGGGGGTGCGGTGTAGAGCGCGTCGACATCGGTGAGCAGAATCAGCGCGTCGGCACGCACCATGTTCGCGATGAGCGCGGAAAGCCGGTCGTTGTCGCCGAAACGGATCTCGTTGCTGGCAAGCGCATCGTTCTCGTTGACTATCGGCACCACACCGAGTTCGAGCAGCTTGGCCATGGTGCGCCGCGCATTGCGGTACTGCCGTGGCTGCATCGTGTCTTCGGCGGTGATGAGCAGCTGGCCCACGCGAATGCCGTAGCGGCCGAACGCCATCTCGTACTGGGCCATGAGCAGCCCCTGCCCCACCGACGCGGTCGCCTGCTGTGTGGCCACATCGGTGGGGCGCGATTCGAAGCCGAGCGGACCGAAACCCGCGGCGATGGCGCCGGACGAGACGAGCACGATGTTGCCGCCGAGCATGCGCACCTGCGCGATCGCGCCCACCAGCGCATTGAGCTTGTCTACGTCCAAGTGCCCGGACGGCTGCGTGAGCGAGCTCGACCCCACCTTCACCACCACGGTTCGCGCGGCTGCCACCGCCCGGCGTACTTCCTCCTGGGACGGGGTCTGCATAGCTCCACTCACTGTTCTTCTCGGTCCTTCTCGCTGCTGTTTCCTCTACCGTGCCGGATCTCAGTCCAGCTGACGCGACCCGTCAGCGCCGGGCTCATCCTCGTATTCCTCCACCTCGCCACGGCCGAACAACGACTGCTCATCGTGCCTGTCGTCGTCGATCGACGGATCCGCCCAATGCCCTGCGGCGCGCTCGGCCTGCATGGCGGCGCGCACGGCGGCGCGAGCATCCATCATCTCATGGTATTCGCGGCGGCGCTCGGAGTTGGTGCGGCGGCGTTTGCGACCGTCCTCCTCCTCCAAACGCAGGTCCTTGCCACGGGAGCCGAGCTGGGTGCCGTCGAGCATCTCGGCTCCGGCGGCAATCGTCGGATCCCAGTCGAAGGCGACGGCACGCTCCCCGCGACCGATGCGCACCTCGTCGCCGGCATGGGCGCCGTGCTTGCGCAGCGAGTCCTCCACACCGAGCTTGGCGAGACGGTCGGCCAGGTACCCCACGGCCTCGTCGTTGTCGAAGTTCGTCTGCCTCACCCAGCGTTCGGGTTTCACGCCGGTCACGGTGAACCAGAAGTTGCCATGGCCATCGTCTTCGCGTTCGATCTCGAATTCGCGCACCTGCGCATTGCGCCCATTGCGGCGCTGCGTGCCCGGTTCCTCGAGCGGCTTGATCACCACGCGCTCCTCGTCGACGCTCTCCTCGCGCTCGGCAATCTGCGCGCGCATCTCCTTCACGAGCTTGGCCAACGCGAAGTTGAGCTCCTTCAAACCGGCATGCGAGGCCGTGGAGATCTCATAGACCGGCAGATCGAGCTTCTCGAATTCCGGCCGCACGAAATCGGCGAGCTCCTTGGCGTCGGGCACGTCGATCTTGTTGAGGATGATCACGCGCGGGCGTTCGGGAATCGGAATCGCGCCGAGCGGCAGATCGAGGTCGTCCGCGTATTCGCCGAGCTCCTTTTCGAGCGCGTAGTAGTCCGAGAGCGGGTCGCGATCCGGATCGATCGTCACGCAGTCGATCACATGCGCAATGATCTCGGTGCGTTCGATATGCCGCAGAAACGTCAGTCCCAGGCCCTTGCCCTGCGAGGCTCCCGGAATGAGCCCGGGAACGTCGGCGATGGTGTAGCGCATGTCGCCGGCCTGCACGACGCCCAGATTCGGCACGAGCGTGGTGAACGGGTAGTCCGCGATCTTCGGCTTGGCCGCGCTCATCGCAGCGATCAGAGACGACTTGCCCGCCGAGGGAAAGCCCACGAGCGCGACGTCTGCGATCGACTTGAGCTCGAGAATGATGTCGCGTTCGTCGCCCGGTTCGCCGAGCAGCGCAAACCCGGGTGCACGGCGTGTCCTGTTCGCCAGCGCCGCGTTGCCCAGGCCGCCCGCGCCACCCGCCGCCGCGACGTACGTGTCACCGGCATGACGCAGATCGGCAAGCACCGCACCCGGCTTCTTGGGGAAACCCTGCGCGCCGCGCGCCTCGAACACCACAGTGCCCACGGGAACCGGCAGCACGAGATCCGCACCATTCGAGCCGTCTTTCGTGTCCCCCAGACCCATGGTGCCGGAATCCGCCGTGCGATGCGGCATGAAGCGGAAGTCGAGCAGCGACGTGGCATTCTGATCGGCTTTGAGGATCACCGAACCACCCTTGCCGCCATTGCCGCCGTTCGGCCCCGCCAACGGCTTGTATTTCTCGCGGCGGATGCCGGCCGACCCATTGCCGCCGTCGCCGCCTTTCACATGTACGGTCACTCTATCCACAAAATCACTCATAACGCCTCATTCTATCGGTGTGTTTCTATTGCTGCACTGTTCTACAGATTCCGGCGCCGAACCATTTCCATACCGCGTGCCCGTTCTGCAGATTCCCGCGTGCGCATTCGACGACCTCGCCGAAAACACGAAAGCCCCCGCCACAACGGGCGGAGGCTTTCAAAGTGTGCTGTACGCGAATGCGTCACTCGGTGACGACGTCGACGACCTTGCGGTCACGACGCACGCCGAACTGCACGTTGCCGTCAGCCAGAGCGAACAGCGTGTGGTCCTTGCCGACGCCCACGTTCTTGCCGGCGTGGAACTTGGTGCCGCGCTGGCGAACAATGATGTTGCCGGCGACAACCGCTTCGCCGCCGAACTTCTTCACGCCGAGGTATTGAGGATTCGAATCGCGACCGTTACGCGAGCTGGACGCGCCCTTCTTATGTGCCATTGTTGTTCCTTTCGGTACCTGTACCTGCTGTCAGCTTGCTCAGGCGATCGCTGTGATCTTGAGCTGGGTCAGCTTCTGGCGATGGCCCTTGCGGCGGGCAACGCCGGTCTTGTTCTTGAACTTCTGGATGCGGATCTTCGGACCCTTGGCGTCGTCGTTCACGACTTCGGCCTTGACGGAGATCTTTGCCAGATCGGCAGCGGCGATGATGACCTTTTCGCCGTCGACCACGAGCGCAACCGGGAACTCCACGGTTTCGCCATTCTTTGCGTCGAGACGGTTCACGAGGATGGTGTCGCCAACCTCGACCTTTTCCTGATGGCCACCGGCCTTCACAATTGCGTACATATCCGTTCCTTTATTCACTTGGAAAGCTTACTGCCCAGCACGCACGAGCTCACGGCCAGACACCATCAATCAACTATACACACCCCCGCGAACAACGCAACCTTCAACACGCAGATTCCACGGGGCAAGAGAAGACCGGGGCATGGAAGGTGGAAACAGCCCCGGTCGATATAAGGAGAGGAGTCGGGTCTCAACACTAATAGAACCTACTAGTAGAACCTGCTAGAATCGGGAATCAACCACCGTGCCTATCATACGCGCGCTTCCGACCGAACGCCAAGACGCGTGTCCATATGCACAATATTTCGAAATCTGTTGAGAACATTGACCTCAAAGAGGCTTTGCAGCGTATTCGAAACTGAATTACTACGAACATATTACGAAATCTGCGAATTTCTGGACGCCACAAGACATGCTATGTACAGGAAAACGCCACATCGCCGTTGATGCGGGCATTTTCTCTGCTCGTCATTCTACCGGCTCGCTGGGCACCGACATCTGTGCCGGCATGAGTTTCACATTCCCGCACAACCCGTCTACAGCATGTCTTGTCACTGCGGGCATCACATCTTTTGTCAATTGCTCGGCTCCCCGCGGCGAAACGACGAAATCTGCATACCACTTTCGTAATCGGCTCGCAGATTACCGCGCGAATGACGAAACTTCAGTCTTCCTTTCGCCATTCACTCGCCTATGCGCGCAGTGATAACGAAACCGCACGCATGACACGTCTGCAAATCGGCAGATACGCAGATACGAGGAGGGGCGGCCGCGGGAAAACGGTCGCCCCAGAGAGAGAAGGAGATATTATAACAGCCGGTTGGGTAATCGGCCATTACGAATATGTCGGCGGTTCTTTGGAGAAGGGGTGAACCGCCACAACCTCTATTATGCTCCCTTGTGCCGCACGGGCAGGCGTATTCGCCCATGCTTCACAGCTCTTTCACACTTGTTCGCGCTTGCCCGCCCGCGGAACCGGCGCCAGGTTCAGGATTCCTCGGCCGCGTCCTCCACCGTCACCGCGGCGGCGTCATCGGCAGATTGCTCGGCGTCGTCGATCACTTCGCCTTCGACCTGCTCGACGCGTTCGGTGTCGCCAGCGTTGCCTGCAGATTCCGCCGCAGATTCCACGGTGGATTCCACTGCCACGTCGACCTTGGCGGTTTCCTCCGTCGTGTCGGCCGCCGGAGCCTCCACACTCTCCTCGGCCTCCGCGGCCACATTCGCAGCCACCGCCGCGGCGGCAATCTGCGCGAGCTTGGCCTTGACCGCCGCGGACGAGCCCTTCGGCGCATGTACTTCGGGCGTGCCATGCCCGTGCTTGTTCGTGCGCACGAACGGATCGCCGCCCTTCATCGCGTACGGATCGTCGAATTCCGCGGAGATCGTGGGCTCGTCATGCACAATGAACCCGCGTCCCTTGCACTCCGGGCACTCCTCGGAGAACGCCTCGACGAGCCCCTGCCCGATGCGCTTGCGCGTCATCTGCACGAGTCCGAGCGACGTCACCTCGGCCACCTGGTGCTTGGTGCGGTCGCGGGCCAGGCATTCCACCAGACGACGCAGCACGAGGTCGCGGTTCGCCGGCATCACCATATCCACATAGTCGATCATGACCATGCCGCCGATGTCACGCAGGCGCAACTGGCGCGCGATCTCCTCGCTCGCCTCCAGATTGCATCGCGTCACCGTCTCCTCGAGCGACTTGCCCTTGCCGATGAAACGTCCGGTATTCACGTCGATCGTCGTCATTGCCTCGGTGCGGTCGATCACAATGGAGCCGCCACTGGGCAGGTAGACCTGGCGTTCCATGCCCTTGCGCAGCTGCGAGTCGATCTGCCACCTGTCGAACACGTCCTTTCCGCCGTGCTCTTCCGGGTCCCATCTCTCGAGCTTGTTATGCAAATCGGGTGCCATGTGGTCGAGGTACTCCTCGATGCGGTGGTACACGCCGTCGCCTTCCACAATCATCTTGTTGAAGTCGTCGTTGAAAATGTCGCGCACCACGCGAATCGCCACGTCAGGCTCGCCCTGCAGCAGCTTCGGACGCTTGCCGTGCAGGAACTCCTCGCGCTTGCGCTGAATCTCGGCCCACTGGTTGGTCAGCCCCTCGAGATCCTTCGCAATCGCCTCTTCGGACGCTCCCTCGGCCGCGGTGCGAATGATCACGCCCATGTCCTTCGGTGCGATCTTCGAGACGATCGACTTCAGGCGGTTGCGTTCGCGGTCGCTGAGCTTGCGGCTCACGCCGGTCATGCCGCCGGATGGCACGAGCACAAGGAAGCGCCCGGCGAGCGTCACCTGGCTCGTCAGTCGTGCGCCCTTGTGCCCGATCGGGTCTTTCGTCACCTGCACGAGCACGGGATCGCCCGACTTGAATGCGAGTTCGATCCTGCGCGGCTGACCCTCCAAACGCGTGGCGTCCCAGTTCACCTCGCCGGCATACAGCACGCCGTTGCGGGCCTGACCGATGTCCACGAATGCGGCCTCCATGCTCGGCAGCACATTCTGCACACGGCCAAGGTAGATGTTGCCCACGGTGGCGACCTCTTGGATGTCGGAGACGTAATGCTCGACGAGCACGTTGTCTTCGATCACCGAGATCTGCGTATGGCGTCCACGTTCACGCACGACCATGAGCCGGTCCACGTTCTCGCGGCGCGCGAGGAAGTCCTGTTCGAGCAGCTGGTTCTGGCGGCTGCGTTCACGGCGGTTGTCGCGACGGCGCTGCTTCTTCGCCTCGAGACGCGTCGAGCCTTCGACATCGGTGATCTCATCGATGTACTGCTGCTTGCGTGAACGGCGTGGCTGTTCCTCTTCCTCACCGCCCTTCGAGTTGCGGCGACGGCGACGGCGACGCGTCACCGTGCTCTCGTCATTCTCCTCCTCGTCCTCGGCGCGCGAACGGCGACGGGTGCGGGTGCCCTCCTCGTTCTCGGATTCCTCGCGTTCCGCATTCGCGTTCTCCTGCGACTTACGGCGGCGACGGCGACGCGTATGGATGCCGCTCTCCTCGCTGTCGGATTCGTCGCCCGACTTTCCGGTTTCGTCGTCGATAGGCGCATAGACGATGTCGTCGAGCACGAGGTCTTCCTCGATTTGCTCGACTTCGGCGGCCGCGCGGCGCTCCTGCGCGTTCAGTCGGCGATTGCGTGAACGCTTGCGGGAGCGGGTGCTGCCTTCGTTGAGATCGAGATCGTGCAGCGGCTCGTCGTCGGAGCCTTCGTCATTCTCCTCGTCGTGGGTGGAACGCGAACGTGCCGGCAGCACCGGCTCCTGGAACAGCAGGGAGGTCATCGGGCGGCCGGCACGGCGATTGCCGCGCGCGCTGCTTTCCTCCTCGTCGTTCTCCACATCTGCAGATTCATGCTGATCCGCGTCTTCGAGCACCTCACGACGGCTTGTGCGGGAACGGGAGGTGGAACGGGAACGCGAGCGTGAACGGCCGCGGCCGGTCTCGTGGGTCTCGGCATCGTCGTCGAAAGACTCATCTAACGCATCAAGCACGTGCTGGGTGCGGCTCTCATAGCTGTCGTCATTGGTCTGCTCAGATTCGTCGGACACCGTGCGGCGGCTTCGACGCGAATGGGTGCTGCGCGGCTCCTCGGCTTCGTCTGCCTGCGCACGCGAGCGGCGGCGCGTATGAACGGTCGGCTCCTCATCATCGTTCTGTGCCGCGCCCCGGCCCCGGCGCGAACGCGTCGTCGTGGGCTCCTCTGCCTCGTCATTCGTGGTGCGCGTGCTGCGCGACCTGGTGGAGGTGCTGGCACGGCGCGAGCGGCGGCGCGTTGCCGTAGGCTCGTTGGAGTCTCCGGATTCCGCGGATTCCTCCTCGTGGCTGCCCGCAGGAAGCGCCTTGGTCGGCTTGCCGGCTTCGATTGCGGCGCTTGGTTCCTGGAACAGCGGCACGCGGTCGTGCACTTCGAGCTGCATCTGGGCGCCCGCCTCGCCGGCGCCTCTCACCACACGGCGTCCGCGACGGCGGCGTGTGGGGGTGGAATCGTTGGTGGTGTTGGTGGTATCGGTATTGTCGAACTCGGGCGAACCCAAGCCGTTCTCGGTCAAATCGGGCATATGTTCCTCGTGCGGCGCGCTGCAACGGCGTCGCGAATCATGGCTTCGCACGGTGTCACCCCGCCCTCTCACGGCAGTCGCGCTTCGCGCCCATGGAAGCATCCAAAAGTCAAATGGTCGAGGGCGGACACCAGCGTGCGGGGAACCTAAGCGTGTGCGCGCGTGCACGTCGAAATGCATACGCATGCAGTACGGCTCAACCGCGACGGGATCGACGCCATCGATTGCGGAGCGGCGTTGCAGCACCGCTCTCTGCCCAGTATGCCACAAGGTATGCAGATTAAACAATCTGTTCACATCCGTACGGCAATGCGAGAAGATTCCGCCACCATGCGGACGTCATTCACTCTCCCCTCGCGGCCCCACACTACACTCTTCTCCCTCCCCCTCCTCCACGCCTTCCTCTGCGTAAAAAGAGACAGATAGCAGCCACTAGATGTCCCAAATTACGTCTTCTTGCGTAAAAGGGGACAAATAGAGGCCTCCAAATGTCCCAAATTACGCAGGGAAGAGCAAGAGAGCGAGAAGGAAAGACAGACGCCGTGTTCTCATGCTGCTGCGCTCAGCTCAGCCAGTCGCGCAGAATGCCGGCCATGAGCGTCAGTTCGCCTTCCGCCACCTGCTCGTCGTGCTTGTGCGCGAGCAGTGGCGAACCGGCGCCGAAGTTGACGGCCGGAACACCGAGCTGCGAGAATCGGGCGACGTCGGTCCAGCCGAGCTTCGCCTCGGGGTCCTTGCCGGTGCGTGCCTTCGCCAGAGCCGCCAGCGAGCGCGTGAGTTCGGAATCCATGCCGGGTCGTGCCGACGGCGATTCGTCTTTCATCTCAATGCCGAAGCCCTCGAACACACCGCCCGTCGCCTGGTGCTCGCCGTTGCCGAGTTCGGCACCGCAGTCTGCGCCCATCATCAGCGCCTTCGCCTCGGCGAGCGATTTGTCGGGAGCGAAACGGTAGTTGACGTGCACGCGGCATTCATCGGGGATCACATTGGTGCCCTTGCCGCCGCTGATCAGCGTCGCGTTGAGCCCTTCGCGGTAGACGAGACCGTCCACGCTCACAGTGGCGTCCGTATGCTCGTTCAGACGGCGCAGAATCTCGGCGGCGTCGTGGATGGCGTTGTGGCCCATCCACGCGCGTGCGGAATGTGCGGCTATGCCGTGCGTGACCACGTCGAAGCGGATCGTGCCGTTGCAGCCGCCTTCAATGCCGCATGAGGTGGGCTCGCCTATGATCGCGAAATCGCCGGCGATCCAGTCCGGGTGCGCTTCGGCGACCTTGCGCAGGCCGTTCTTCTCGGCGGCCACCTCCTCGTGGTCGTAGAACACGTAAGTCAGATCGTATTTCGGGTTCGTCAGCGTCGCGGCAAGGTAAAGCAGCACGGCGTCCGACGATTTCATGTCGGTGGCGCCACGTCCCCACACCACGCGTTCGCCCGGGTGCGCCTCCGCGACGCCCGGCAGAATGAGCGGGTCTCCGGGTTCGAGCAGTTTCGGCGGGAAGTTGTCGATCACCGGCACCACATCGAGATGGCCGGCGAGCACCACGCGCCTGTCACGGCCGAGATTCGTGCGCGCGACGAGCGTGTCGCCATGCCGCTGCACGTCCAGATGCGGCAGCGTGCGAAGGAACGCCTCGGTCATGTCGGTCAGATGCGTCTCGTCGTCGCTCACCGAGTACACGCGCATCACCTGCATGCACAGGTCGGTGAGCGCGGCCTGCTCGCCCACACCGGCGTCCACCGTCAGCTTGAGCGGCTCCCCCGCGCGATCGATCACGTCTTGCATAGTCCCTCCAAACGCCTGCCGCGCACTCGCGCGGTCCATTCGCCAACACTCTACCAGTGCCGCGCGCATGCGGGCGCATGCATTCCAAATGCATCTGCGATGCGCCAGCCAGATTCCGCGCGCCTGCATGCAAATGAAATCTGCCCGCATGAAATGCATGTGCGTGCATATACTTGCACTCGGCAGAGCAGGAACGCGGAGCAAGGGAGAAGCATGGGCGGCCTCATCAGCGCAATGGAGGGATTCTGCGTCATCGGCATCGTGATCGCGGCCGGCTATGCGGCCGCGCGTCTGCAGATCGGCGGCGCCCAGGCACAGTATGTGTTCAATCGCCTGAGCTTCTTCATTGCGAGCCCGTGCCTCATGTTCGCCATTCTGGCGCAGGAGAACATCACACATCTGTTCGATTCCACGATCATCGTCGCGTTCTGCTCGGCGGTCGGCGTCGGACTCGTCTTCCTCGTGCTCAACAGATTGTTCTTCCACCTCAAGGCACCGGATGCCACGATCGGCGTGCTTAACTCGCTGTATTTGAATTCGAACAACATCGGCCTGCCCATCGCCACGTACATTCTCGGCAACCCGGCGCTCGTCGCGCCCATTCTCGTCATGCAGCAGGCGCTGTTCACGCCGGTCGGACTCACCGTGCTCGACGTGACCACCAAGGGCAAGTTCTCGGTGAAGCAGGTGCTCAAGCAGCCGTTGCACCAGCCATTGCTCATCGGCACCGTGCTCGGCATCATCGTCTCGGTCGTCTCGTCGAAGGTGGGCCATTTCATTGTGCCGAACTTCCTGTTCGACCCGATCGACATGATTGGAGATTCCGCGGTGCCGATGATCCTCATGGCATTCGGCATGTCGCTGCACGGCACGAAGCCGATGCAGAACAAGTCGAATCTGCCGGCGATCTGGACGGTGGCGGCGCTCAAGAACATCGTGATGCCGCTCATCGCATTCGGCATCGCCTTCGCCATGGGCTTCCGCGGGCCCACGCTGTACGGCTGTGTCGTGCTCGCCGCACTGCCCACCGGCCAGAACGTGTACAACTACGCGGCCCGCTACAATGTCGGCATGACCTTCGCGCGCGACGGCATACTCATCTCCACGATGACGAGCCCCATCGTCATCGCGATCATCGCCGCGCTCCTCAGCTGACGCCTGCTCCTTACGGGATGTCATCAACGCTTACGGGATGTCAGGTTTTCATATTCTTCGAAGTAGATCACAAAACAAACGGCTATGTTCCAACGATATCAATGTGAGGATACTCAATCGCGACATCCCGTAAGCGTTGATGACATCCCGTAAGGATTAAGAATTATGAGGCGATGCGCACCACTAGTCGTCGCGGCGGCGCGAGATCGAATCGAGGCGCGTGGCGGTGTGGTTCGCGCTCACCGCGCCGACGGTCACCAGCGCATAGCACAGCACAATGCCGAACAGGCAACGCAGCAGCACGGCCGGGTTGCTGAGCATCGAGCCCACCAGCGGCAGCATGAGCAGCAACGAGCAGCCTGCGGAGATGACGATCACCGTGTTGAGCGGCGTGAGCACTTCCGAGAACCGCGCCTTGCGCAGTGTGAGCGCATCGGTGCCTTCGAGCATGAGCATGTGGTATTCGTCGGCCTGGTCGAACACACTGGCCGACTGCATGATGCCCGAGCTCACCGCGGCCAGCACGGCGGCGAACACCAGCGTGAGCGTGCCGCCAAGCGAGATGTCGTGCATCATCATCAGCGTCTCCGCGTCGGCGTCGCCCGATGCCGTGCCCAGTGCGCCGCATACGGCGGTGATGCCCGCGATGAACACGGCGAGCGCGATGCCCGAGACATTGCGCCATGCACGCTTCGGGTTGTCGAGAATACGGCGCATCGCAATCATCGTGGCGGCGGATTTCGGCCGGTGCGCACGCGACTTCGCCACGGCGGCGATCACCCACGAACCGATCACGTTGAGCAGCATGAAGCAGCCGCCGATGATCGCGAACACGACACCATACGCCACCGCCACACCGGCGCCGGCCACGAGGTTCATGTTATTGAGCATGGCGAAACCGAACACGAGGGCGACGACGAACAGCGCCACGCGCCATTTGCCGGGCATTGCGGCGCCTTGGCGGGCGGTGACCCCCAATGGCGTGATGGCCACCTTGCGCAACGTGAGCAGCGCGGAGACCAAGGCCAGTGCGGCAACGCCGACGACGGTGCCGATGAGCGCCCACGGCCCCACCCACAGCTGTTCGAAGTCGAAGGTGTGGTTCTCGAAGTGCAGCATCATGATGAGCGGCATCACGGCGAAGTACCCGGCAATGCCCAGCACGGAGCCGATCACGGCCTGTCCGACCGCTTCGAGGGCGATCAGCCGCACCACCTGCGACGTCGTGGCGCCAGCCAGTCGCAGCACCGCGAGTCGTTCGTCGCGACGTGTGGCGGCAAGGCGCGCCGCAGAACCCGCGAGGGTGGTGAAGGGCACCACGAGCAGCACGCAGGCGAACATGGCGAGCACCACGTAGAACTCACCGTTGACGCTCACGTTGGCGTGCGTGGAGCAGGCGGAATCATTGAAGAAGCAGCCGACCGTATGGTCTGGTGACGCACGCCAGATGAAGCCGTGCAGACCGCCGAGCACGGTGAGGAAGATCGCGGTCGCCGCGGCGAAGGCGATGACGGCGAGCAGGCCTGTGTGGTCGCGCGGCGCATCCGGTTCATCGTCATGGTGGAACATGTGCCGGTGGAAGAGTCTCCACAGTGCGAAGGTGCTCATTGCAACGCTCCTTGTGGTTGGGCGCCCATCTGCACTGCCTGTGCCGGGGCGTCGTTCTGCGGTTGGCGCTGCATGCCTGCGCGCCGGTTGGCCGCGTCGAGGATCATGCCGTCGCGCATGCTCACGGTGCGGTCGCAGTATGCGGCGATGTTCGGGTCGTGGGTGACGAGCACCACTGCGGCGTTGTTCGCGGCCGCCGCCTGCATGAGCAGATTCATCACCTCGTGCCCGGTGTTCTGGTCGAGCGCGCCGGTCGGCTCGTCGGCGAAGATGATGGCCGGATTCACACATAGTGCGCGCGCAATGGCGACGCGTTGCATCTGGCCGCCACTCATCTGGCCGGGTCGATTGCGCATCAGATTGCGCAATCCCATGCGTTCCAGCCACATGGCGGCCTGATCGGTCGCCTGCGAGTACGCCATGCCGCCGAGCATGAGCGGCAATGCCACGTTTTCGATCGCCGGCAGCTCCGGCAGCAGTTGCCCGGATTGGAAGACGAATCCGAACGCCTGCCTGCGCATGCGGGTGCGTTCGGCGTCCGGAATGCGGTCGATGTTGGCACCGCGGAACAGCACTTGGCCGGCCGTCGGCTTCATGATGCCGGCGAGCACATGCAGCAGCGTCGATTTGCCCGAACCCGACGGTCCCATGATCGCCACGCGTTCGCCTTCGCCAAGCTGGAAGTTCGCGTGGTTCAGCGCGAGTGGCTGACCCATCTGCCATGCCGCGGGTTGTGTCGCCGCCGGGTTGCCGGAAGCGCTTGTGTTGTAATCCATCACCAGGTCGATTCCCTGCAGCGCGAGTGATTGGCCTCCCATCGGCGCTCCGTCAGGGTACGGCATGGGTGCCGCAGTCATTGGGGGCTGTGGAGCATACCCGTTGTGGGGCATGGCATCTGCGGGGGTTTGCGGCAAGGGATGCGGCGCGTTCTGCGGCGCCTGTGGCATCGGCGCGCCGGGATTGTTGTTCTGCATTGCGTTCATGCTTCCAAGCTACGGTGTCGCGCCCGCACGCCCCATCATGCAACGGGATGAATTCCCCGGCACACCACGCCCGCTCTCAGCCTTAAGGATGATGCCCACCGGCATATCACGCGAGATGCCAGCTCACGCGGTGCAGATCGCTCGGCCCGCATTGCGCGATCGCCTCGCGGTGCGCCTTCGAGCCGTACCCCTTATTGCGCTCCCACCCATAGCGCGCGTATTCGGCATGATCGCGCGCCAACTGTTCCATCAGACGGTCTCGGGTCACTTTCGCCAGCACCGCCGCCGCTGCGACGCTGGCACACTGCGCATCCGCCTTGACAAGCGTGCGCACCTGTGCCGGCATGGGCACCGCGGGGGCTTCGAAAGTGCCCAATGCCTTGGATATGTAGTCGTTCGGCCCGTCGAGTATCGCGCCGACGTGCAGCCCATCCGCATGCTGCTGTGGACTGTGTTTCGTATACGCCCATGTTCCCGAGTATTTGCAGCGCTCGTCGAATCCGCGAATCTCGCTGTCACCCGGGCTACCCATGCCGAGGGCGCGTTCCACACCATCGAGTGCGCGCAGTGCGGCGATGCCGAGCGCATGCGAGATGCCCCATGCGTCGATCTCCGCATTGCTCGCCGAACCGATTGCAAAACCGTCCACCCACGCCTGCAATGGCTCGTACAGACTCTCGCGCCTATGCTCGGTGAGCGTCTTGGAATCTGCGAGATACTGCGGCATGGCAGTCTGTGCTTCGTCGAGATTTCGCGCAAGGAACGCGGCCGCGCCCACCATCACCGGACCTGCCAGCGAACCACGTCCCACTTCGTCGAATCCGACGATTACATCGAACCCGTCGGCGGCAATCTGCCGTTCCAATGCAAACGACGGCGCCATACCGCCCCTTTCTCGACTCCGAAAACCCGCGCATCCAGCACAGATCAGCCCGCGTCGGGCACGTTCGCGAACACGTCGCTGTAATTGCTCAGCCACGAGATGCGGTTGAGCGGCCAGTACCGCGCGAATGCGACGCCGGCGATGTCGCGGATGGGAACCTGACCATGTTGCGCATCGTTCAAATGGAAGCGCGAATCCGCGGAATTGCTGCGATTGTCTCCCATCACGAACACGTGCCCCTCGCTCACGGTGACCTTGAACGGGAAGGTGCTGGGCTGGTCCCCGGGCTTGACATACGCGGATTCGTCAATCGCCACGCCGTTGATTTTCACCGGCTGGCCCGCCCCCTCGCACTCCACCGTGTCGCCGGGCATGCCGATCAGTCGTTTGATCAAGTAGTCGCTGTGATAGGTGGTCTCCTCGCTCGCGAGCCAGTTGGAAGGGTCTTTGAACACCACAATGTCGCCGCGTTTGAGCGCGACCGGCCGCGGGGAGAGCTTGGTGGTGATCACACGGTCGCCTGGCATGATCGTGTTCTCCATGGAGCGTGACGGAATCACGTACATGCCGAATACGAAGATGCGCAGCAGCACCACAATGGCCACGGGAATCGCGCACCACAGGAAGAAATCCCGTATTGCCGTCCCCCTTGTCGAGGCGAGCTGCTGCTCCGTCCCGGCGGAGTCCAGATTCCCCGCCCCCGCATCGCGATTGCCGTGCGTCTCCATTGGCGCCGGACTCTGCGGCATGGGCTCGTTCGAAGAATCCATGACCCCTCCTGTCGAAATGATTACCGCACTCCAATGTATCATTTTCGGCGGAGACCCACTGTGGCGTTCACCATTCACAACAAATGTTCCATGGCCGACAAATCGCCGGCGCGCATACTGCTCTCTGCCGCAGATCGCCGCATATCCGCCCGCAAAAGCAAAAGCCGGGCCCGAACACGGAACCCGGCCTTCACAAGACCGTTATGGCGAAACTCACTTGGCGGAGTTGTCGCGGCGCTCGACGATGCGAGCTGCCTTGCCACGCAGATTGCGCAGGTAGTACAGCTTGGCGCGGCGAACGCGGCCACGACGAACGACCTTGATCGAGTCGATGGACGGGGAGTGCAGCGGGAAGCGGCGCTCCACACCGGTGCCGAAGCTGATCTTGCGCACGATGAAGGTCTCGCGCACGCCGGCGCCCTGACGGCCGATGACCACGCCGGTGAAGGTCTGGATACGGGAGTTGTTGCCTTCCTGAATCTTCACGTTCACGTCGACGGTGTCACCCGGACGGAATGCCGGGATCTCGTCGGCCGGCTTCATGTGCTTGGCGTCAAATGCCTCAATAGCGTTAACCATGGTGTTCCTCTACCCTGCCGCATGCCAGCGTATGGTCGCGACATTCGCATGCTCGCGGATGTCTGGAATATCGCCGCAGATTTGTCTGCGACGCGCGTGCCGATCCGCCGAAAGTCAGGTTCGGCTGGACTCGTGGGCAGGCGGATTCATGCGGCGATCCGCGTGCCGGCACAGCGACTTCACATTATACAAAGCGCACTGGATTACCCACGGCCTCCGACGAACCAAGCCGAGCGGACCGACCTTGCATCACAACAGGGAAGGGCGGCGACCCACATTCGTGAATCGCCGCCCCACCGCGAATTACAGCCAGCGTGTGCGGATCAGAACTCGCGCACCTTGCGGTAGAAGTTGATCAGGCTGCGGGTCGAGGCGTCCTGAGCTGCGAGCGCCTCGTCGTTCTGCGAGATCGCAGGCGTGATCTGCTTGGCGAGCTGCTTGCCGAGCTCAACGCCCCACTGGTCATAGGAGTCGATGCCCCACACGGTGCCCTCGACGAACGTGACCATCTCGTACAGCGAGATGAGCTCGCCGAGCGTGAAGGCATCGAGACGCACGCCGAAGATCGACGTGGTCGGGCGGTTGCCGGAGAACACGCGGGCCGGAACAATGTCTTCCGGAGTGCCCTCGGCGCGCACCTCGTCGGCGGTCTTGCCGAACGCGAGCGCCTTGGTCTGGGCGAAGTAGTTGCCCAGCAGCAGTTCGTGCATGTCCTGGTCGCCATCCTTGAGCGGGTTCGGCGTGTTCGCGAACGCGATGAAGTCGGCCGGGATCAGCTGCGTGCCCTGATGGATGAGCTGGTAGAACGCGTGCTGGCCGTTGGTGCCGGGCTCACCCCAGAAGATCTCGCCGGTCTCGGTGGTCACCGGAGTGCCGTCCCAGCGCACGGACTTGCCGTTCGATTCCATCGTGAGCTGCTGCAGGTAGGCCGGGAAGCGGTGCAGGTACTGGTCGTACGGCAGCACGGCGTGCGAGGCGACCTTGAAGAAGTTGCGGTACCACACGTTGATCATGCCCATGATCACCACGGCGTTCTTCTCGAACGGCGTCTCGGCGAAGTACTGGTCGACCTGGCGGAAGCCTGCGAGGAACTCCTCGAAGCGGGCCGGTCCGAACACGATGGCGAGCGTGAGGCCAACGGCGGAATCGACGGAGTAACGGCCGCCGACCCAATCCCAGAAGCCGAATGCGTTCGCCGGGTCGATGCCGAAGTCCTTGACGCGCTCGAGGTTGGTCGAAACGGCGACGAAGTGCTTCTCAACAGCCTCGGCCTTCTGCTCGGCGGTGCCGTCGATGGCGCCGGAGGCCTGCAGCTGCTCGAGCAGCCATGCGCGGGCCTGACGGGCGTTGGTGAGCGTCTCGAGCGTGCCGAAGGTCTTCGACACGACCACGAACAGCGTGGTCTCTGGGTCGAGGTCGCGGGTCTTCTCGGCGAGGTCGTTCGGGTCGATGTTCGAGATGTAGCGGGCCTTGATGCCGGCGTCGGCGTACGGCTTGAGCGCCTCGTACACCATGACGGGGCCCAGGTCGGAGCCGCCGATGCCGATGTTGACCACGGTCTCGATCTCCTTGCCGGTCACGCCCTTCCATTCGCCGGAACGGACCTTGTCGGCGAAGGCGTACATGCGGTCGAGGGTCTCGCGCACGTCCTTGACCACGTCCTGACCATCCACGATCAGCTTGCCTTCGTCGCTGGCGTCGCGGCGCAGTGCGGTGTGCAGCACGGCGCGGTCCTCGGTGTTGTTGATGTGCACGCCGGAGTACATGTCCTTGGTGCGTTGCTTGAGGTTGACCTCATCGGCGAGCTCTGCGAACAGTGCGAGGGTCTCAGGCTTGATCAGGTTCTTCGAGAAGTCGAAGCGCAGCGTGCCCACGTCGAAAGACAGCGAGTCCACGCGCGTGGGATCGTCCTCGAACCACTGCTTGAGATCGATGCCCTGTGCCTGCAGCTCGTCATAGTGCTGCTGCAGCTTCTTCCACGCCGCGGTGCCCGTGGCGTCGACAGGAGGATTGATTGCCATTCGTGATCCTTTCATCATCAGACAAGCACTGCGGCGCCGTTGCCCGTGCTGCATTGCAGACTAGCAAGGCATGCGTTTGCATTTGCTTATCAAGCTTCACCATACTCACAAAATACGACAGTTTTGCCCCACGACCGCACACGAATCGTAAACAGTGCGAACATCGGGACGAAAGCGAACATTTTCGCTGTTCGCTTTCACGCAGGCAAACCTATGAAATCGTTTTCAAACATTCGCCCGCGCATATGGCGTCATCCGCAAGCCTGTGTCTCGTTTCAGTTATTGGCTCTCACAGTAGTTCGTCGCACCCCGACTCCGCGAGCGTTTTCACCATTGACTTGACTTCCTGGCTCCGCGCACGTGGCGTGATGAGCAATGCATCCGGCGTATCCACCACGACCATGTCGTTCACGCCAAGCAACGCAACGGTTCGTTCGCTGTTCGGCACCACGATGTCGCCGGCGGAGTCGAGTGTGACCACCTGCTCGGTGTTGCCCAGTATTTTCAGATTCCGCTCGTCCACGCTCGGCAACAGTGCCGCCACCGAGTTGAAATCACCAATGTCATCCCAGCCGAAGTCGCCCGGGATCATCGCGACGCCGCCCTCCACCGATAGCGGCTCGGCCACTGCGTAGTCGAACGCGATCTTCTCGATTCCCTGCCAGTACTTGCGCATGGCCTCGTCGCGGTGGGCGTGGAAGTCGTCGGGATTCACGGTCTCGCGCACGTTCTCGCCGCGCTCATGTGCCTCGGCCTGCGCGCGGGCGAGATCGCGATCGTCTTCGATCACGGCGTCTGCTATCGCATCGATCGCGCGTGCGAGCTGTGGCTTGACCCGGTGCAGGTGGTCGAGCAGCACATCGGCGCGCATCACGAACATGCCGGCGTTCCAGCGGTATTCGCCGGTGTTCAGGTAGGCCTGCGCGGTGGCGGCGTTCGGCTTCTCCACGAAGCGTTCCACGAGCACGGCGTCCGGGGCGTCGGGAACGCGGGCCGCGAGCGACTCGCCTTCGTGGATGTAGCCGAATGCGGTGCTCGGGCGCGAGGCTGCTATGCCGATGGTGGTCACATAGCCGGCGCGGGCGGTGGCGACGGCCTGCCGCACGGCGTCGACGAACGCCACCTTGCCGCGGATCACATGGTCGGCGGCGAACGATCCGACCACAATGTCGTTGCCGTGCCTGCGGGCGAGCACGGCGGTGGCGAGCGCAATGGCGGCCGTGGAATCACGCGGTGCCGGTTCGGCGAAGATGTGTTCCGGCGCCACCTCGGGCATCTGCTCCTCCACGGCGTCCACATGCCGTTCGCCGGTGCTGATGCACACATGGTCCATGCCGGCGATGGCGGCGAGGCGGTCGAAGGTGGACTGAATCAGCGTGCGCCCCGACCCGAGCAGGTCGAACAGGAACTTCGGTTTGGCCTCGCGGCTCAGCGGCCACAGGCGCGTCCCGGTGCCGCCCGCGGGAATGATGGCGTAGAAATCGTCGAATCCGTTACTCATGCCCTCATTCTATCCGCTCGCGCGCATTCGGCTCCCTCATGCTGCCCAAACGCGACACGCCGATTCGTCAAATCCAGCAATTCGGCTACACTGTATTTCTTGTGCACCAAGCATGTGCCACTTTAGCTCAGTCGGTAGAGCGGCTCACTCGTAATGAGCAGGTCGACAGTTCGATTCTGTCAAGTGGCTCCATTGCCCTAGACGTCGGCGCAAACGCGTTCGCCGCCTAGGGTTTTGCATATCCAACGCGCGCGAGTGGCGTAATTGGTAGCCGCGCAGGATTTAGGTTCCTGTGACTTCGGTCGTGTGGGTTCGAGTCCCATCTCGCGCACCCTTCTCCACGTTCTCCCCATGTTTCCAGATTGTCCCGTGGACGTTCTCCCCATGTTTCCAGATTGTCCCGTGGACGTTCCCCCTCACCCGAGCCATATCCCGGCGTAGGCTGTACTCCGTGACGCTCCTACAACCGATCGCCCTCTTGGCTATCATCATCGCCGGCTACCTGTTCAAACGCTGCCGGTTGTTCGGCCAGCGCGATTACCGCATCATTCAGGTGATGCTCTTCGATCTCGTGCTGCCCGGTGCCATCGTCTACTCGTTCGCCACGAATCCGCATGATCCGTCGCTGTTATGGCTTTCGGCCTTCGGTTTCGTCGTGGCGCTCGTGCCGGTGCTCGTGATCTTCTCGGCCACCCGTCACTCGCCGGTCACGCAGCGCGCGTTCCTCATGCTCAATGCGACCGGTCTCAACATAGGCTGCTTCTGCTTCCCGGTGGTGCAGGCGTTTCTTGGCGAACAGGCGATCGTTCCCGCCGCCATGTTCGACATTGGCAATTGCATCATGGTGGCCGCCGGCACGAATGTGATGACGCAGACGCTCCTGCACATTCAACCCGGCCGTCCCCTCACCGAGCAAGGCGCCGGCGACGCTCCCACACTTCCCTACACGCGCCCCACGGACCGCGATGCCAAGCGTCTCGCCCGGCGTTCGCTGCTGCACACGGTGCTCAAGGGTTTTGTGGGTTCCATTCCGTTCGACACGTATGTGATCATGATCGTGCTCATGGTCTGCGGACTGTCGCTGCCCGCCTGGTTCGCGGATCTCTTCCGGCCGCTGTCGAATGCGAACGCCTGCGTGGCCATGCTCATGGTGGGCATGATGATGGATCTGCCCGCGAACCGTTCCGACACCTTCGCCGTGCTCAAGGTGCTCGCCTGGCGTCTTCCCTTCGGATTGGCGTTCGCCGCCGTGGCTTGGTTCCTGCTGCCGTTCGACGCCGGCATTCGCGAGGCGACGATGATGTGCTGCCTCGCCCCGGTTGCCGTCTTCTCCACGCTGTTCACCGACGAGGTGCTCGGCAACGCCCGTCTCGCCGGCTTCACGCTGTCGGTGAGCGCGGTGATCAGTCTTGGCATGATGACCGGCGCCCACGCGATGATCGCCGCCGGCATCATCTGATTCGGTACCGGTGCGGGCTGACGCCTCGGCTACCTGCCGAGCAGCTTGTGCGCGAGGCGCTGGGCACGGTAGGTGACCGGCCGCAGCACCTTCATGAAGTCGCCCGGCATCTCCACCACGTAGCCGTTGAATCCCTGCTTGAATTCGAGCACGCCGCGTCCCTCGTCATCCGGGTCGTCGAAAATGCCGTCGATGCCGTAGAAGTCGTACAGATTCACATGCCCGAACGGTTCCACACCCTGCACGCAGTACCGCAGCATCGCCTCGTGCTGAATGAGTGCCGATGCATAGAACGGCTTGTATTCCTCCACGCTGCCCGAGAACAGGTAGACCACTTCGCGCGGGCCGAGCACGAACATCGAGGCGGCGGCCGGAATGAGGTCGCCCTTCTCCACGAGCTCGTTCGCCTCCGCCAACCGCTTGTTCGCGGCCGCCAGATTGCTCGATTCCTCGTTGAGCCTGCGCCGTAGCTTGGTCGTCTCGCGCTGTGCGATCTTCGCTTCGAGCCCGTCGACGAGCGCGCGCAGATCGTCGGCCTTGCGCTGCATCGACCGCTGGTATTCTGCGGTGTCGATCTCGGCCAGCACGAATCGGGCCCGTTCGCCGAAGCATTGCGCGAACTGTTTGAAATACTGCGGTCCGCGGAATTCGAAATGCCGGCGTTCCGCGGTCTGCTGTTCTATCCGCGCGAAGGTGTCGAGCTCGTCGACGCCGATCTCGCGCACATGCACACCCATCGACCTGGCGCGTTTGATGCTCCACTGCGTGCGTTTCGAATACGACTTGAGCAGCTCGCTTTCGTCGCCGATCCCGGTCATGTCCTTGGCGAACCGCCAGCGCACGGTCGACGTGTAGCCGCGCACGAATCCGCCGTGCTCGTATCCTGCCTGTTCGATGTTGCGGATCATGCGCTTGTCCGGCGCGCCGCCCTCGCTCTCGGGCAGCGCCTCGCCGTGGTCGTCGCGCACGCGGTAGCGCTGGTTCGGCGCGATGTCGAGGTGCACAGCGCCCTTCTTCTTCGCGAATCGGGCGAGCGCGCGCAGGAATTCGGCGACGAGCTCGTCGTCATCGTAGTCGCACAGCGGGCCGCTGATCACGCTGCAGAACGTCGCCATCGGCGCATGATGCGTGGCGAACACGGCCCCCGCCTTGATCTCGCCGTCCTCGCGCATGCCCACGAAGTCGACGTCCATGCCGTGCATGCGGCGCAGATTCGCCATCTCCACGGTCTGCTGGAAATTCGACTGCGGCGACGCCTCCGCGAATGCACGGAATTCCTGCTCGTTCAACACTTCAAAAGAAAACTTGCGCATATGTCCTGTATTCGGTCTCGGGTTTCCAGATTGCTTCCGGCTCACTCACCGGTCTCCACGAGTTCGCGGATCGCCGGCATGAGCGCACGCAGCGCCTTGCCGCGATGTGAGATCGCGTTCTTCTGCTCGGGGGTCATCTCGGCGGAGGTGAGCAGTTCGCCGCTTTCCTCGGCTCCGGCAGGCTGCTCGTCGGGCATGAAGATCGGGTCGTAGCCGAATCCGTTGCTGCCGTGCGGGTGGCGCACAATCGTGCCGGGCATCTCGCCGAGCACCACGGTTTCACGGGCGTCGACAAGCCCGTCGCCATCGTCCATGCCATCGGACGGGTCCGCCTCGAAGTCCGCGACGTCCTCCTCGGCTGCAATCGGCACCACGAGAGCGGCGGCACAGCGGAAGCGAGCGGTGCGGTCGTCGTCGGGAATGTCTTCGATCTGGGCGAGCAATAGGTCTATGTTCGCCGCGTCGTTGCCATGCTCGCCGGCCCAGCGTGCGGAAAGAATGCCGGGGGCGTTGCCCATGACGTCCACGATGAGTCCGGAGTCGTCGGCAATCGCCGGCAGACCGGTCAGCCTGGCCACAAAGCGCGCCTTGAGCAGCGCGTTCGCCTCGAAAGTGATGCCGGTCTCCACCGGGTCCGGCAGCCCGAGCGAGCCTGCGGAGACGAGCTCAATGTCGTGCGCGCCATCGCCGAATTCCTCGGCCAGAATGTCGCGAATCTCCACCAGTTTGCCTTCGTTGTGCGTGGCGACGACGATGTTCATATGCCCACCATTCCCTTATTCGAATGTGCTAGCGCAGGTCGGCGTCGAGCGCGGCCTGCTGTGCGGCTTGGAGTTCCCTATTGCCCTTGGTGGCGAGGTCGAGCAGCACGCCGAGCTCGTTGCGGCTGAATGGGCGATGTTCGGCGGTGCCCTGAATCTCAACGAATTTGCCGGATCCGGTCATTGCGACGTTCATGTCGGTCATTGCGCGGCTGTCTTCGACGTACGGCAGGTCGAGCATCGGTTCGCCGTCGATCACGCCCACCGACACGGCGGAGACGCTGTCGAGCAGCACGTTCTTCACGCTTTTGATCTTGCCGTTCTGCTTCGCCCAGTTGAGGGCGTCCACGAGGGCCACGTGCGCTCCGGTGATCGACGCGGTGCGCGTGCCGCCGTCGGCCTGGAGCACGTCGCAATCCATCTGGATCGTGTTCTCGCCGAGCGCCTTCATGTCAATCACGCCGCGCAGGCATCGGCCGATGAGTCTGGAGATCTCATGGGTGCGGCCGCCCACCTTGCCGCGAACCGATTCACGGTCGGTGCGCTGTGCGGTGGCGCGCGGCAGCATCGAATACTCCGCAGTGACCCAACCGAGCCCGGAGTCCTTGCGCCAGCGCGGCACGGTGTCGGTGAACGTGGCGGTGCACATCACGCGCGTGTTGCCGCATTCAATGAGCACGGATCCTTCCGGCACGTCGGTGAATGCGCGGGTGATGCGCACGGGTCGCAGCTCATCGTATGCACGGCCGTCTGCTCGGGTAACAGTCATGGTAATCCTCTCGTCGTTCTCTCACATCATAGGCCGAGAGGCAACATCGGCCGAATGCGAACGAATGTGTTCAACCGTCATCTGCCGCCACCTGGCGCCAGCGCACCCCACTCCTGCAAGCCACTCCAACCCTAGCCCGTAAGGGGGTGGGATAGCCGGTAGCGAGAAGCGGGCCGCGAGAATCTGCCCATCTGCAATCGTTCGGATGCCTACTCTGCCGCCGATTTCGCAGGAAGCGCACGGTCGAACAGGCACAGCACCACGCCGACGGCGAGATAGATGGCGACGATCTTGAGGCAGGCCACGCCCGCGCCGCCCCAGGTGAATTGCGTGATGATGAGATAGTCGTAGGGGTAGGCGTTCGCCGTGGGGCCGGAATGCGGGAACCAGTAGGCGCGCGCAATCGCGAACGCTGCATAGAGCGGCAGGTACACAAGCCAGACGAGCGGATACACCGGCTTGAACGCACGGTGCGGTTCGAATGCGAAGAAGTCGACGGCGAGCATGCCCACCACAATCAACGCGAGCACCTGTGCGCTGAGCGGGATCACCTGCTGCGCCGGCACCCCGAACTCCGCAGCCGGCGTGACGAAGAAATGCACGGCGGCCAGCGAGAACGCGTAGGTGAGCACGAAGCCGCGCAGCAATGCCGGCGGCTGCACACCGCGCAGAATGCTCGCACAGCCACTCCACAGCATGACGATGCCGGCGATGAAGCCGATCTGGTACATGAGGAACGCCCAAAGGCTCACGGCATGCCATGCCGGCGATGTGCCGATGAAGCACAGCGCAGCAATGGCCAGTCTCCAGATTCCTGCAAGATATCGCATGTTCCCATCCTACCGGCCCATCTGCCGAGCGTCCTCTGCACGCCACACACGCCACTGCCCTTTTGCGTAAAAAGAGACACACAGGCCTCCGATTTGTCCCTTTTTACGCAACAAGAGGCAGAGAGAGCAGAAAGGACCTCATCCCCGCACGAGTAAGACTCCGAATAATGACATCCGCGCATATTTGCGCGCTCATTCGACTAGGCTGGGGAACAACGACATCCGCGCGCGGCGAATCCACGGCCGCCCCGGCCAATCGCGAAGAGATCACGCAAGAGAAGCGCACCGCTAACACAGGAGACACCATGGTGGTTTACGACCCGTCGCTCATGACCGACATGTACGAGTACACAATGCTTGACGCCACATTGCAGGACGGCACGGCGAACCGCCCCTGCGTGTTTGAGGTGTTCACGCGGCATCTGCCCGAGGGACGTCGCTACGGTGTGGTCGCCGGCATTGGACGTCTGCTCGACGCGCTCGAGGACTTCCATCTCGATGACGCCGACCTGAAGTTCCTCTCTGACCGCCACATTGTGAGCCGGGGCACCGTCAAGTGGCTCGAGAACTACCATTTCACGGGTTCGATCCGCGGCTACCGCGAGGGCGAGGTGTACTTCCCGAATTCGCCGATTCTGCAGGTGCGCGGTTCCTTCGGCGAGTGCACGCTGCTCGAGACGCTCATCCTGTCGATCCTCAACTACGATTCCGCCGTCGCCGCGGCCGCCTCGCGCATGGTCACGGCCGCGAAGAACCGCCCGTGCATGGATATGGGCGGTCGCCGCACGAACGAGTGGGCCGCCGTCGCCGCCGCGCGCGCGTCGATCGTGGGTGGATTCAAGGGCACCGCGAATCTGCTCGCCGCCAAACTGTACGACCTGCCGGCGATCGGCACGGCCGCGCACTGCTTCACACTCGTGCATGACAGCGAGCGCCAGGCCTTCGAATCGCAGATCGCCGCGCTCGGCACGAACACGACGCTGCTCGTCGACACCTACAACATCGAGGAGGCCGTGAAGACTGCCGTCGAGGTGGCCGGCCCGAATCTGGGCGGCGTGCGCATCGACTCCGGCGATCTCGCCGCGCTCGCCCAGCGTGTGCGCAACCAGCTCGACGCGCTCGGCGCCACGAATACGAAGATCACGGTGACGAACGACCTCGACGAGTATGCGATCGCCTCGCTGCAGACCGCGCCGGTCGACTCCTACGGCGTCGGCACGCAGCTGGTCACCGGTTCGGGGGCGCCCACCTGCGCCATGGTCTACAAACTCACCGAACGCGCGAACAACGCCGGTCATATGGAACCGGTGGCGAAGAAGTCTGTGGACAAGGCGACGGCACCGGGAGCCAAGCTCGCCTTCCGTTCATACGAATACTCGCTCGCCGACTGCGAACACGTCATCTCCGGCTCGGAGAGCGCGCTCGAGAACTTCGTGCCGGGCGAGGGCTGGGAAGATCTGCTCACCGACTTCGTCGTCAATGGCACGGTTGACCCGCAGTTCCAGGGTCACGACGGGCTCATGGCGGCGCAGGATTACCATGCCAAGGCGCTCGCCAAGCTGCCGATCACCGCGCAGTCGCTCATGCGAGGCGAGCCGGTGATCCCGACGAAGCTCGAGGTGCTCTGATCCGCAATTCGCGGCACGTTCGCGGTATGCTGGAGTCGGCATATCACACGCAAGCACAGAAAACAAAGAGGTTCCGATGCCAGATTTCATCACGCACTATTCGCCCGCCCCGGACCGCTACGACCGCATGCAGTACGCGCATGTCGGCACGAGCGGTCTGCAATTGCCGCGCATCGCGCTCGGCCTGTGGCATAATTTCGGTGATCTGACGCCGTATGGGCAGATGCAGCAGATCGTGTTCACTGCGTTCGACCACGGCATCTTCCATTTCGACCTCGCCAATAACTACGGCCCCATGTACGGCGCCGCGGAACGCAATTTCGGGCATATCATGCGTGAGAGTCTGCGACCGTACCGCGACGAGCTCATTATCTCCACGAAGGCCGGGTTCGACATGTGGGCGGGACCGAACGGCGTGGGCGGCAGTCGCAAATACCTGCTCTCCAGCCTCGACCAGTCGCTCGAACGGCTCGGCCTGGACTATGTGGACATTTTCTACCACCACTGCCCCGACCCGAACACGCCGTTGGAGGAGACGGTCGGCGCGCTCGAGACCGCGGTGACGAGCGGCCGCGCGCTGTATGTGGGGCTTTCGAACTACGATGGCCCGCTGCTCGAACAGGCCGCGCAGATGCTCGCCGAGCGCCATGTGCCGTTCATCATCAACCAGAACCGCTACAACATCTTCGACCGCACGATCGAACGCAATGGGCTCAAGGAGGCGACGAGCAAGCTCGGCAAGGGGCTCATCACGTTCTCGCCGCTTGAGCAGGGACTGCTTACGAACCGGTATCTCAACGGCATTCCTGCCGATAGCCGCATCGGGCACGACGACCGGTTCCTGAACAAGTCCGCGCTCACCGAGTCGCGTCTCACCCAGATTCGCGAACTCAATGACCTCGCGCTTTCCCGCGGGCAGACGCTCGCCGAGATGTCGCTCGCGTGGCTGCTCAACGACCCTGCCGTGACCACCGTGCTCGTCGGCGCTTCGAAACCGCAGCAGATTCTCGATGACATCGCCGCGCTCAACAACACGCACTTCACGCCGGAGGAGCTCGCCAGGATCGATTCGATCTCGCTCTAATTCATACCGTTACGTAATACTGTTACGGGCTAGGGTTCCGGCTTATGGCCAGGGCACACACCACGGAAATCGGAGTGTGTGCCCTGGCCATAAGCCGGAACCCTAGCCCGTAACAGACAGCTGGCGGCGATGGATTACTTCGTCATCTCCTCGTATATGCGCTTGCACTCCGGGCAGATCGGGTAGTCCTTCGGGTTGCGCTTCGGCACCCACACCTTGCCGCACAGTGCCACCACCGGGCGCCCCGTCAGGCGCGACTCGGCAATGCGGTCACGCGACACGTAATGCGCGAACCGGTCGGCGTCGCCGTCGTCCGCCCGCCGCTCCTGTGCCTTCGGCCTTTCGAGCACCGCGGTACCGGTGTCGCTGCTCGGCTCGGTTGCCGCCGTCGTGTTGTCGTCGAGCGCGTCATTGTATGCAAAGCTCATGATTCCTCCTGTTCGGCTATACAATCCTGCAACTTCGTTCTCTATTCCTGTCTACAGATTCTACGCCCAGCCCAGTTCGCCCCATCTGCGTCTCATCTCATAGCCCCGTGCCGCATCTCTTTCCCGGATTTCCCGGCCAGCCAATTGCATAGCCCCACCATTAGGCTGTAGAGATATGACAATCGCTGTATGCCCCGGCTCGTTCGACCCTGTGACGAACGGCCATATCGATGTAATCACGCGTTGCTGCCGCCTGTTCGACGAAGTGCATGTGGTGGTCGCGGTGAATGCCATGAAGAAGCCGCTGTTCACCGAAACCGAACGCGTGGACATCATCAAACACGCGCTGGCCGACTCGGGCATGACGAATTATGTGGTCGCATGGACCGACGGCCTGATCACCGACTACTGCCGCAAGGTCGACTCCCCCGTCATTGTGAAGGGGCTGCGCCAGAACGGCGACTATGAGGCCGAGCTCGGCATGGCGCTCGTGAACCGTCACCTCGCCTATGTGGAGACGATGTTCCTGCCTGCCAATCCCGTTCTGGAACACATCTCGAGCTCCGTGGTGAAGGACGTCGCACGTCATGGCGGTGACATCACCGGCATGGTTCCAGACTATGTTGTGCCATTATTAGAGAAGGCGCTGCGTTAGTAGCGCGACCGCGGACCTATGGGTATGCGCCCGCGTTGAGAGGAGAGAGCATGACTCAGAACGATTCGAGCACGCAGACCATTCACGACGGCGGCAACGACGCCCCGCAACCACCGCAGGACTCCTCCGCCCGCAGACCCGCGTTCAACATGGACGATCTGCCGGATCTGCGCGACAACGCCCCCGACCCGGATGCGCTGCGCAAGGCCGAGTTCACCACGGTGTACGACATCATCGACTCGCTCGAGGAGATGATCACGAGTGCCAAGGGGTCCATGTTCTCCCCGTCCAGCGTGAAGATTGACCGTGACGATTTCCTCGACAAGCTCGAGGATCTCAAAACCAAGCTGCCCGTGCAGCTCGAGCGTGCGAGCGCGCTGATGCGCGAGGCGGAGGGCAGACTCGCGAACGCGAATTCGCAGGCGAACGTGATCATCTCCACCGCGCAGGCGCGAGCGGCGAACATCATTCGCGATGCGAACGAGCGCGCGGACTATCTCGCCTCCCAGGAGAAGGTGACCGAGATCGCGCGTCAGAAGGCGAAGACGATGATCGACAAGGCGCAGGCCGCGAGCGACCGTCTTACCTCGGGCGCCGACCAGTACTGCATCAAGATCATGAACGAGTTGCACAGTCAGCTCGGCAAGATGACGCGCGACGTCGAAGGCGGCCTGAACGTGCTCGAGGAGCGCGAGGCAAAGGCGCGCGAGGAGCTCCCGCACGCCGAGGAATCCGACTATCCGCAGGACTGACCCGTTCGCGTCACGCGGAATAGCGACACGGCGGCGCGGGTTGACTGAGCGTATCAAGCAATCCAAGCAAGGTGGAACAGGCGAATGGCACGTATTGAATACACAGATTGGACGGTTCCGGTGGCCCAGGTCGGCTCGCGCGCGGGCCAGACCATGCAGGTCGACCGTGATTTCCCGGCACCCGGCGGCATCGGCGACTCGATCGTGGGCGTCAAGGAAGGCGAACCGATCCATGTGAACGGCCAGTTCGACTCGATTATCGATGGTCTCATTTTCACCGGCACGTTCACGGCGCCGGTCACTGCGGTGTGCGCGCGCTGCGACAGGGATCTGAGCGGGGACTGGAGCGAGCAGGTCACCGCGTTCTTCCCGTATGAGGATGCCGATGCCGGCAAGACCAAGAACGAAGATGTGGAGATCATCGCCGGCGAGGAGGAGTCGGGCGACACGTACCCGCTCATCGACAACGGCGCGTTCGCGAACATCGAGCCGCTGCTGCGTGACACCTTCGTGAGCGCGTTGCCGCTCAATCCGCTCTGCAAGCCGGATTGCAAGGGTCTGTGCCCGCAGTGCGGTCTCGATCTCAACGAGAGTCCCGAGCATGTGCATGAGGTGACCGACCTGCGTTTCGCCGATCTGGAGGCGCTCAAAGAGCAGCTCGAACGCGAGCAGGGCGAGTGAGACGCGCGTTTGTACAGCATATGCGTTAAGATTCTGAACGCTTAAGCTCATATGTTCGAACGAAACAGAGGATAAACAATGGCACTGCCAAAGTACAAGATGTCGCGCGCCAATACGCGTACGCGTCGTTCCACCTGGAAGGCCAAGGCTGCCCAGACCATCACTTGCCCGAACTGCGGCGCTCCGACGCTCGCTCACGTGGCCTGCCCGAGCTGCGGCTCCTACCGCGGCCGCGTCTACCGCGAGGCGATCCGTTCCGCCCACACCAAGTGAGTTGAACTTCACGAAATCCCTGCCATCGACGGGTGGCGGGGATTTTTTTATGCGCGCAGATTGTTTCGGCTTTACTTGCGTAATCGGAGACGAAATACCCACCCAAACTGTCCCCATTTACGCAGATTCCCCTCACCTTGCATGTCTCATACCCGCTGCATCTCTTATACCCACCGCATCTCCCGCCCTGCGTAAAAAGGGACAGATTATTCGGTCAAACCGTCCCCGATTACGCAAAGGAATCTTCTCCCTGTACGGAGGGCGCGCGTAGGGCACACAGACTACACTGTGCAAGGAAGCCAAATCGAGGGAATCTGGAGCATTATGAGTGTTCGTGTAAGCACGCAGGAAATCGGCGAATCGGCAATGCAGGAGCTGTTCACCGCGCTCGGCACCACATTGGAGACCGATCTGCTCGTCGAGGCGCTCACCCACCGCTCGTTCTCGCACGAGCACGAGGGTGTGAAGAACTACGAGCGGCTTGAGTTCCTCGGCGACGCGGTGCTCGAATTCGTCGTCACCGAGACACTGTTCAAGCAGTATCCCGACAAAAGTGAGGGCCAGTTGGCGAAGATTCGCGCGAAGGCCGTGTCGGAGGAGTCGCTGAGCGCGATCGCGCGCGACCGGCTGCACGTGGGTCCCTACATTCTGTTGGGGCACGGCGAGAGCGAGCAGGGCGGCGCCGAGAAAAGCTCGATTCTGTGCGACATCGTGGAGTCGCTGATCGGCGCGACCTTCGTGCAGTACGGCGTGGACAAGGCGCGCGAAGTCGTGCATCATCTCGTCGACGACACACTCGCCGAGGTGGCCACCGAAGGTCCGGCGCTCGATTGGAAGACGTCACTCACAGTGAAGGCCCACGAGATGGGCTTGCCGGAACCGCGGTACCAGATGTCCGTCGGCGGACCGGAGTACGCGCTCGAATTCACCGCATTCGCCATGCTCGGCGATTCCAAGGAGGTGCTCGGCGTGGGCAACGGCAGCAGCAAACGCAAGGCGCAGCTGGCCGCGGCCGAACAGGCGTGGCATGTGCTCGACGAGCGCGAGCATGCGCCGAAGCCCGAGCGCAAGCGCGAACGCCGCCCGCTGACCGACGCCTGAGCCGCACGCCCTGCGCCGCACAGCCAACACCTTACGGGCTAGCCTTCCTGTTACGGGCTAATTTTCCTGTTACGGGCTGGCATTTTCTGTTACGGGATAGGTCTCACGCGAAGAATTCCCCTCGTCGGAATTGCAAAACCGCCATTTTCCAAGGGCCATTGTTGAAGAAAATCTGCATGCCCCTAGCCCGTAACAGAAAATGCCAGCCCGTAACAGGAAGAAGCAGGGCATATCCATAAATGCATTCAGCATGCGGTCACAGGAGCCGCACCACGGTGAAATCCAGTAGGATATCAACGCAAGGCCCGGCGCGGGACGCGAATGGCACCCGCAGCCGATGCCTTGAATACAAGACATCTCACGAAAGAGGGAACCGTGTCACCAACACCCCTGCAGGCGTTCAGCGGCGTGGCCAAAGCGAACGCCAACCAGCATACGCACAAGCGCACCATTGTCGACGGCGAGAAGATGACCGGCGCACAGGCGCTGGTCCGCTCGCTGGAAGACCTGGGTGTCAAAGTCGTGTTCGGTATTCCGGGCGGCGCCATTCTGCCCGTGTACGACGCCATTGACGAGCACACGAAGTTCCGTTTCGTGCTCATGCGCCACGAACAGGCGGCAGGCCATGCGGCGGAGGGTTACGCCGTGGCCACCGGCGAGGTGGGCGTGTGCATCGTCACGTCAGGCCCGGGCGCCACGAACGTGATCACCGCCATCGCCGACGCGAACATGGATTCGATCCCGATGATCGTGGTCACCGGTCAGGTGGGCGTCAACGCCATTGGCACCGACGCGTTCCAGGAGGCCGACATCGTGGGTGCCACCTACCCGGTCGCCAAGCATTCCTATCTGGTCACCGACGCGCAGGACATTCCGCGTGTGCTCTCCGAGGCACACTACATCGCGCGTTCCGGCCGTCCCGGACCGGTGGTCGTGGATCTGACGAAGACCGCCCAGAACGGCACCATGTATTACAGCTGGCCGCAGCGCATGATTCTGCCCGGCTACAACCCGACCACCGAGGCGCATGGCCGCGTGCTCGACGATGCCGCCAGACTGTTCCAGCACGCGTTCCGCCCGGTGCTCTACGTGGGCGGTGGCGCAGTGCGTTCCGACGCCGGTGCCGAGGTGAAGGCGCTCTCCGATCTGACCGGCGCCCCGATTGTCACCACATTGCCGGCGCGTGGCATTGTGCCGGATGATGACCCCGCCGTGCTCGGCATGCTCGGTATGCATGGCACGATCGCCGCGACCGGCGCGGTGCAGCGCTCCGACCTGCTCGTCGCGATCGGCGCGCGCTTCGACGACCGTGTGACCGGCAAACTCGAGGCCTTCGCCCCCGGCGCACGCGTTATTCACATCGACATCGACCCGGCCGAGATCGGCAAGAACCGCACTCCCGACGTGCCGATCGTCGGCGATGTGAAGACGGTGCTGAGCGCGCTCATGCCGCGCATCGAACGCCAGCACGCCATTCACGGCAAGCCGAATCTGACCACATGGTGGGGGCTTATCAACTCGTGGGTCGAGAAATACCCGCTCACCTACCAGGAGCCGACCGACGGCACGCTTGCTCCGCAGTGGGTGGTCGAGGAGCTGTCGCATGCCGCGAATCCGGAGACGATCTGGGTGTCCGGCGTGGGCCAGCACCAGATGTGGGCGACGCAGTTCATCAATTTCTCGCACCCGCACCAGTGGATCTCCTCGGGCGGCTTGGGCACCATGGGCTTCGGCCTTCCGGCAGCCATCGGCGCATCCATCGGCTCCCAGCGCTACTTCGACGGCAAGAAGCCGGTGTGGCTCATCGACGGCGACGGATCGTTCCAAATGACAAGTGAGGAGCTCGCCGCCGCGTTCCTCGAGGGCGCCCCGGTGAAGATTGCGCTGCTCAACAACTCCGTGTATGGCATGGTTCGCCAGTGGCAGACCCTGTTCTACAACAACCACTACTCGGCCACGATTCTGCATGAGGAGGAGAAGACCGGCTTGGAGGGCGTTCCGGACTTCGTCAAGCTCGCCGATGCGTACGGCTGCGTTGCATTGCGCGCGCGCACCAAAGACGAGGCGGTAGAGGCGATTCGCCGGGCCAACGAGATCAATGACAGGCCGGTGCTCGTCGATTTCCGTGTGTGGAAGGATGCCATGGTGTGGCCCATGGTCGCCGCTGGCGATTCGAACGACAACGTCACCTACCTGCCCGGCATCAAACCGTTGCACCAGGCTGACGGCCTTGCCGCCATGCCGGTGGATTCCGATGCGCAGGCAGATGAGGCTACCGCCATCATCACCGAGGAACAGGACTGAAAGGGGAAGGTCGAAATGGCTTCATATCCAGCATCCAAGCCGGGTTCCCAGCGTCATACGCTGTCGGTGCTCGTCGAGAACCGCCCGGGTGTGCTCGCACGCATCGCCGGCCTGTTCGCCCGCCGTGCGTTCAACATCAACTCGCTGAGCGTCTCACCCACCGAGCGCCCCGACATCTCCCGCATCACGGTGACCGCCGACGTCGAGGAGGTGCCGCTCGAGCAGATCATCAAGCAGCTCAACAAACTGCTGCATGTGTTGAAAATCGTCGACCTCGACGAATCGACCACCGTCGAGCGCGAACTCGTGCTCATCAAGGTCGCCGCGGACCAATCGAACCGCTCCGATGTGCTTGAGATCGTCAGACTGTTCCGCGTGCGCGTCGTCGATGTCAATCCCGAGTCGCTCACGATCGAGGCGACCGGCGCCGGCGGCAAGATCGACGCGCTGCTCGGTCTGCTCGACCACTACGGCATCATCGAGCTCGTGCGTTCCGGCGCGGTCGCGATGACCCGCGGCCCGCGCGCGCTGAGCGAGAAAGTGGTCGGCAGCGAGATCACCGGCCGCTGAATCTGCGTTCCGCATTCCATATTCTGTGTAAAGGGGACAGTGAGAAGCTTCTCACTGTCCCCTTCTACGCATTCTGATGCATGCTTTCCGCATGCTGACACCTGTTTTCCGCATTCATTCACCCGTCGTCCCCACACCGACAGCCGAATTGTTAAGGGCAATGAGACAATGAAACCATGACGAAACCGGAAGTTCTTATTCTGCAACATGCCGAGTGGGAGAAACCAGGACTCATTCTGTCCGACCTTGAGGAGATCAATCTTCCCACGCAGACGCTCAATATATCGAAGCAGAAGAAACCCGACCTTCCCGATTTCGACGAAGTGGCCGGACTGGTGGTCATGGGAGGCCCCATGGGCGCCGCCGATTTCGACGACTACCCCGGTCTCAAGGCCGAGATGAAGCTCATCCGCGCGGCCATAGGCACAGGCAAGCCGGTGCTCGGCGTCTGCCTGGGGCATCAGCTCATCGGCGCCGCGCTCGGTGCCAGGGTGAAGAAGGCCAGCGCGCCGGAGATCGGCATCGCGCCCATCAAACGCGTGGCCAAACACGACTTCTTCTCCATGTGGAGCAAGGAACTCAACGTGCTCCAATGGCACGGCGACTGCATTTCGCTGCCGGATTCCGCCGAGCTCCTCGCCCGCTCCTCCGACACGAGAGTGCAAGCATTCCGCTTCGGCTCCGCGCTGGGCATGCAGTTCCACTTGGAGGTCACGCCGCAGCTGCTCGAGGAATGGCTTGACGAACCGAGCATGGTCAAGCAACTCAAGGCTTCCGGCGGCTCGAAATCGCAGCTGCGCGAGGCGTTCGCCGCCAGCTACCCGCAAATCCAGCCGCTCGGCGAACAGGTCTTCTCCGGTTTCGCCGCCCGTTGCAGCACCTACAGTTTCTCTCTGACATCCCGTAAGAGTTGACGACATCCCGTAAGGAAGATCAGAATGCGCGATGTTCTCTGAATTCCTTGATATTCCTTGATATTCCTTGGAATTCCTTGAGATTCCCTCCATCTCCCCCGTGATTTGTTTTCTTACGGGATGTCATAAACTCTTACGGGATGTCACGAACAATGAAAGATTGCCATGCCAACTTTTGATTTGGGACTCGAACATGTCTCGCTCGACTTCGCCACGAAGACCATTTTCACCGACGTCACGCAAGGCGTGTTCGAAGGCGACCGCATAGGCATCGTCGGCCGCAACGGCGACGGCAAATCCACGCTGCTGCACCTGCTCGAAGGCACGCAGGCTCCGGATTCGGGCCGTGTCACCACGCGCAACGGCCTGACGTTCGGCATGCTCGACCAGCGTGACCAGCTCGACGATGACGCCACGATCCGCGAGGCCGCGCTCGAAGGCCGCGAGGATTACGAATGGGCCGCGCAGACGGAGTCCCGCGAGATCGTCGAGGCGCTGCTCGGCGGCCTCAATCTCAATGCGAGGATCGGCACGCTCTCCGGCGGCCAGCGTCGCCGCGCCGACCTCGCCCGCCTGCTGCTCAAGGACTGGGATGTGCTCGCACTCGACGAGCCGACAAACCACCTGGACGTCGTGACGATCCACTGGCTCGCCGAACACCTGAAGAACCGTTGGGCGAAGGGGACCGGCGCGCTGCTGATCGTCACGCACGACCGCTGGTTCCTCGACGAGGTGTGCGAGTCGATGTGGGAGGTGCATGACGGGCAGATCGAGCCGTTCGAAGGCGGCTACAGCGCGTACATGCTGCAGCGCGTGGAACGCGACCGCCAAGCCGATGTGCGCGAGACGAAGCGGCGCAATCTGGCCCGCAAGGAGCTGGCATGGCTGTCGCGTGGCGCGCGTGCCCGCTCGACCAAGCAGAAGTTCCATGTGAAGGCCGCGCGCGAGCTCATCGCCGACGTGCCGCCGATGCGCAACACGCTCGAACTCAAGCAGATGGCCACTTCGCGCCTTGGCAAGCAGGTGGTCGACCTGGTCGATGTGACGCAGATTTTCGACCGCGAACAGGGTGCTGTGGCCGACATCGACCCCGACATCGCCGACATGGAACGCATGGGCACGGACTCCGAATCATCCGCCGGCACGCAGATTGACATCGTCACCCCGATGGTCCAAGAACCGCAGGCTTTCGGCTCGGTGACGATGGATGTCGACGATGCCGACGACCCGCGCCTCATCTCCGCATTCGGCTCGCGTGCCGCGCAAATTGCCGCCGAGCATGGGCTCAAGGCCCGCGAGGCCGTCACCGGCTACAACGCGCTGCGTGGCATGACCGAGAACGAGCTCGCTGCCAACGAAGCCGCGAACACCGGCGCCGACGCCACGAGTGCCGCCGCGCATATCGAGGTAAGCGGCCGCGAGATTCTCGACGACGTGACCTGGCTCATCGGCCCCGGCGACCGTTTCGGCATCGTCGGGGCGAACGGCGCCGGCAAATCCACACTGCTGAAGATTCTCGACGGCTCGCTCGCCCCCACCGCCGGCCGTGTGAACATCGGCAAGACGGTGAAGTTCGCGGTGCTCTCGCAGCGGCTCGACGAATTGGAGAAGCTCGGCAACTACAAGGTGAAGGAGGTGCTGAGCCGCTACAAGCCCACCTACATCGTCGACGGCAAGGAGGTGACGCCCGGCCAGCTTATGGAACGTCTCGGATTCGAGGGAGCCCAGTTAATGACGCCGATCCGCGACCTCTCCGGTGGCCAGAAGCGCCGCATGCAGCTACTGCTCATTCTGCTCGACGAACCGAACGTGCTCATCATGGACGAGCCGGGCAACGACCTCGACACCGACATGCTCGCCGTGATGGAAGACCTGCTCGACACCTGGCCGGGCACGCTCATCGTGGTGAGCCACGACCGCTACCTGCTCGAACGCGTCACCGACGAGCAGTTCGCGCTGATCGGCGGCAAGGTGCGGCATCTGCCGGGCGGCGTGCAGGACTATCTCGATATGGTGGACGATCTCAAGCGCGGCAAGGCGCTCCCGCAGGCGGATTCCGCGGATGCTGCGCAATCTGCGCACACTGCGCAATCCGAGAACGTGCGAACTGCCGACGAGCAGTCTGCAGACCAGCCGAAGCTCTCCGGCAAGGAATATGCGCAGGCATCGCGCCGCGTTTCGGCGATCGAGCGCAAACTGGAGAAGATCGAGCAGCAGAAAGGCGAGCTGGAATCCCAGATGAACGCGCACGACCCCACCGATTACGAGGGGCTCGGCAAACTGAGCGCGCAGATCGCCGAACTGGAGACGCAGCAGGGCGAGCTGGAGACCGAGTGGTTCGATCTGTCCGAGCAACTCGGCAAGTGAGTATGCGTGCGGGCGCGGCTTGTCGCCGAAGAGCAATACGCTCAGACTATGACACACGCGCAATCACACACTACAGACCAATTTGACGAAACGCTCGCCGCCGGCAATCACGGCGTTGCCAATGCGGCCGTCGATTTGAAGCTCTACGACACGGCGACGCATGCGGTCTCGCGTTTCGAGCCGATCAAACCCGGCGAAGTGGGCATGTACGTGTGTGGCGCGACCGTGCAGAGCGCCCCGCATATCGGCCATATTCGCGCGGCCGTCGCGTTCGACATCATTCGCCGCTGGTTTGAGCGGCTCGGCTACAAGGTCACGTTCATTCGCAATGTGACCGACATCGACGACAAGATTCTCGACAAGGCCGCCGCAGCGGGCGAGGATTGGTGGGCACGCGCATACCATTACGAGCGCGAGTTCACGCACGCGTACAACGAGCTCGGCGTGCTCGCACCCACGTACGAGCCGCGCGCGACCGGGCATATCATCGACATGGTCCACTTGATCGAGCGCATCATCGACAACGGCCACGCCTATGTGATCCGCGACGAGCACGGCGAACTGACCGGCGACGTGTATTTCGACGTCGCCTCCTGGCCGCACTACGGCGAGCTCACGCACCAGAAGCAGACCGCCGAGGTTGACGAGGCCGCCGCCGTGGCCGATCGCATGGGCCCGTCGGTCGACGCCTCCGGAGACGACAAATACAATCCCGCCGACCCGGCCGACCTTTCCGAGAACAAGCGCGACCCGCGCGACTTCGCGCTGTGGAAGCGCCCGAAGAGCACCGATCCCGCCGACGCCCGCTGGAAGACTCCGTTCGGCACGGGCCGCCCGGGCTGGCATATCGAATGCTCGGCGATGAGCTACCGCTATCTCGATGGCATGTTCGACATTCACGGCGGCGGTCTCGATCTGCGTTTCCCACATCACGAGAACGAGATGGCGCAGACCCGCGCGGCCGGCTACCGCACGGCGAACCGATGGATGCATTCGGCATGGGTGACCGCCAAGGGCGAGAAGATGAGCAAGTCGCTCGGCAATGGCCTGTCGGTGCCGGTCGTGCTCGCCGAGCATTCCGCGTGGGTGGTGCGCTATGCGCTCGGCTCCGTGCAGTACCGCTCGATGCTCGAGTGGAGCGACCAGACGCTCGCCGAAGCCGAGGCCGCATACGAGCGCATCATGAACTTCATCGGGCATGCCGCGGACGCGCTCGGTGAGCAGCCGTCGCGTGACGAGATCACCGGCGTCTCGGCCGACAATCTGCCCGTGGATTTCGTCGCCGCCATGAACGACGACGTGAATGTGTCGCGCGCCACCGCAGCGATCTTCACGCAGATTCGCGAGGGCAACACATTGCTTGCGCGCCTCGCGGGCAACGCCGACGACGCGGACCGCACCGCATTGCGTGCCGCGCTCGTCAATGTGCGCGCGATGCTCGACACGCTCGGTCTCGACCCGCTTGCCAGTCCGTGGATTGACGGCGGCGACGAGGCCGGCGGCGACTCCAGCGCGCTCAAAACACTCGGCGAACTCGTCGACGCGCAGCTCGCCGCCCGCGCCGAAGCCCGTAAAAACAAGGATTTCGCAAAGGCAGACCAGATTCGCGACGCTCTCGCCGCCGCCGGCATCACAATCGAAGACGGCCCCACCGGTTCCACCTGGACCCTCGCCCCCTCCCGCTGATTGCGCATCCCTCCCTCTGGAAAGCCCCTCTGCGTACATGAAGTTCCTTTGCGAAAGGGACTTCTTTGCGTAAATGGGGACAGATAGCGGTTCTAACTGTCCCCATTTACGTCCAATTCAGCGCTCTATCCCCGGTATAAAAATTCAGCGTTCTATTTCCTGCGTAAAAAGGGACAGATCACCCAGTGTGGGTTCGAGTCCCACCGGGGGCGCGGACTTCTTTGCCTTCTTTGCAAAAAGGGACAGCAGGAAGCCTATAGATGTCTCCTTTTACGCTAATACCGATGCCATCTCATGCATCTTATTTCTGCATAAAAAAGGACAGATAGCGAGCCAATCTGTCCCCATTTACATCCAATCTCCACGCACCCATTCCCTATGCCCTCCCATGCCCCATTCCCTGAGTAAAAAGGGTCATTGCGCGCTTCCATCTATCTCTTTTTACGCTAACATCACCCTTATTTATACTAAATTTCTCTCTTCTCTGCCCGCCCATCTTCACATGGAGATTGAGGCGGATACATCTTTCTGTCTATTCCTATTTACGTCGTCTTACTTTTGACATTGCACGTGTCGCGTTTGCAATTGCGGTCTCAGATCGGCATGTTCGGCCCTTCGCAAACATGTCGTGTTTGTAACTCGAATCTCAACCCAGCCAGTAAGCGACATCTAACATGCCATGTTTGCAGATTCGACCTCACACCGACCATCGCAGCACAGATTCACGCGCCACCTTTGCACGCCGAGCCTCACCCAAACCACCGAGCGCGCCTCAACGAACCTTACTGAGATTCGGAATGCAAAACAGACAACCCAAGAGACCCGCAGACGTGCCACACTTGCAAATTCAATCTCGCGACGACTACTACAGACAGATCCGCATGCCACACTTGCAGCGTCAATCTCACGACGACCACCATATGGAAGCTACACGTGTCGCCATTGCAATCCCAACCTCACCCCAACCAGCGAAGCCGCCAATGGTTGCCTTATGCGATACCTCAATTCAAATGCGCCACGATGAACTCAAGAAGGGACGTAAAAAGGGACAGATAGACCCGCTATCTGTCCCCAATTACGCAGAGGAAAACCTGGTGAAGAACCTGGCGCCCAGCCACGCCCAGCCGCGCCAACCGCCCGAGCTCACCCGAGCAGACCGGAGAGTCCGCCGCCCAGGTTCGACGGAACGTCAGCGCCACCGAGCATGTCCTGCAAACCGGCCGGCAGTTCGTTGGCCTGCGGTTTCTTCGCGAACGCCGAGCCGCCCGGGTTCGACTTGCCGGCGAGCTTGGCGCGCAATGCCTTCTCCTCGGCCTCGCGCTTCATCGGGTTGCCGGACTTGCCGCCCTTCTTGCCTTTCTTGCCTTTCTTGCCTTTCTTCGAGCCGCCGGGACCGCCAAATCCTCCGAATCCGCCTGCCATGCCGCCGCCCATGCCGGCGCGGTTGGTCATGCGCTTCATCATCTTCGACGCCTGCTCGAACCGCTGCAGCAACGCGTTCACGGCCGAGACCGAGACGCCGGAACCGTAGGCGATGCGTGCGCGGCGCGACCCGTCGATGATCTTCGGATTGCGGCGTTCCTCGGGCGTCATCGAGCGGATGATCGCCTCGGTACGGTCCACCTCGCGCTCGTCGAACATCTCCAGTTCCTTGCGATGCTGTGCCATGCCGGGGATCATACCGAGCAGCGACTTCATCGAGCCGAGCTTGCGCACCTGCTGCAGCTGGGCGAGGAAGTCGTCGAGCCCGAACTCGCCTTCCGCCATCTTCGCGGCGGCCTTGCGGGTCTCCTCCTCGTCGAACTCGCGCTGTGCCTGCTCGATGAGCGTGAGAATGTCGCCCATGTCGAGGATTCGCGAGGCCATGCGGTCCGGGTGGAACACCTCGAAGTCCTTGAGCCCCTCGCCGTTCGACGCGAACAGGATCGGCTTGCCGGTCACCGAGGCAACCGAGAGCGCCGCGCCGCCGCGGGTGTCGCCGTCGAGTTTCGACAGCACGACGCCGGTGAAGTTCACGCCCTCGTCGAAGGCCTGCGCAGTACGCACCGCGTCCTGACCGGTCATCGCGTCGATCACGAACAGCACTTCGTTCGGCTGCACGGCGTCGCGAATATCGCGCGCCTGCTGCATGAGCGTCTCATCAACACCCAAACGGCCGGCGGTATCGATGATCACCGTGTCGTACATTTTCTGCCGCGCGTATTCAATCGAGTCGCGCGCCACCTTCACCGGGTCGCCGGTGGTCTCGCCAGGTGCCGACACCGCATCGCCGCCCGCGGACTGCACGCCCTTCTCCGGCGCATACACGGGCACGCCGGCGCGCTCGCCCACCACCTCGAGCTGCGTCACCGCGTTCGGGCGCTGCAAATCTGCCGCCACGAGCAGCGGCGTGTGGCCGGAATCCTTGAGCCAGTAGCCGAGTTTGCCGGCGAGCGTGGTCTTGCCGGCGCCTTGCAGACCGGCGAGCATGATGATCGTCGGCGGATTCTTCGCGAAGTTGAGCGGGCGATCGACTCCCTGCCCGAGAATGTCGGTGAGCTCGTCGTTGACGATCCTCACCACCTGCTGCGCCGGATTCAGCGCTTCGGAAACCTCGGTGCTCAGTGCGCGGTCGCGTACGCGCGCGGTGAACGAGCGCACCACGTCGAGCGAGACGTCGGCGTCGAGCAACGCGCGGCGGATTTCGCGGATTGTACCGTCGATATCCGCGTCGGAAAGCTTGCCTTTGCTCTTGAGATGCTTGAATGCATTCGAGAGACGATCTGTTAACGAACTAAATGCTGCCATAATGTCCACAATTCTAGCTTGCAGAGGGGAAATCGTGGAGCTTGGCCACACACTTGCCACGCCGCTGCGCAAATTCGATAAGCTGGAATCCGGGAATACGCACACGGTCTGCGCGACGGGAGGAAGCATGCATCAGAAGAAGATCGAACAGCAGGCGCTCAAGGTGGGCATCGTCGTCAATATCGTCATGGTGCTCGCGGGCTTCTTCGTGTTCTTCCTCACCGGACTCAAGTCCATGTTCCTCGACGCCTCGTTCACGGTGATCTCGGTAATCTCGGGCGGCGTCGCGGCATACCTGTCGAAGAAGACGGTGCGCGTGAGCGACCGCTTCCCGAACGGCATGTTCGCGCTCGAGCCGATCTATGCGATCTGCAAATCGATTTTCACGATCTGCCTGCTGCTGTTCTCGTTCCTCGACGTCGCGCAGATTGCCATCGCCTACTTCGTGCACGGCGAGGGCGAGCGTCTCGAATTCGGCCCGGTGATCATCTACCAGATTCTCGCCGTCGCCGTCTGCATCGCGCTCGTCGCGTATTACCGCGCACGCAACCGCACGCTCGGCAACGCGAGCCTCATGCTCAAGGCGGAGGCGAACGGCACGTGGATCGACGGCATGATCTCGCTCGGCATCGGCATCGTCGCCGTGCTGCTGTATTTTCTGCCCAACGGCACGCCGCTCGACTTCCTGCATTACACCGGAGATTTCTTCATCACGACGATCATCGTCGCGCTGACGATCAAGGAACCGGTGACCGTGCTGCGCGATGCGTTTGTGGAGCTCATCGGCGGCACGCACGACGACGAGGAGGTCTCCGAACTCGTCTCCCGCGAAGCGTCCGCGCATCTGCCGGCCGGCGTGAAAGTGCAGACGATCCACGTATTCAAGACGGGCATGAATTTCGACATCGACATCATTGTCAACGGCACCGGCGATGTCGTGCGGGTCGAGGATCTCGTCGAGGCGCGCAAGCGGATGGAGCGCGCGCTCGAGCCGAAGCTGCACCTCGTGAACGTCGATTTCGTCTTCGACTGAGACAACCGAGACTCCTCCATTCTCCACCCCCTATTCCATCCCCATATTCCATCCCCCTCGACCCCCTCTACCCCTCTCTACCCCCCTCTACCCCTTACAGGATGTCACCAACTCTTACGGGATGTCTTTAACGGTTACGGGATGTCACAGCCCAAATAGACCTGCGAGGAAATGTTCGAAATCATATTATTAATGTTCGTCTCAGTACGGTTAACACGCCGATTTGGTAAGTTTTGCGCCATTGCAAATACATCTCCAAAGAAAGAAAACATCCCGTAGCCGTTAAAGACATCCCGTAACTGCTAGAAGGCATCCCGTAACCGTTCAGGTGCTCCGTGAGACGGAAAGCAGGGAAGGATGGCCGGACGCAATCCCCTCTGAGCGCGCCTTTGAGGCATCTCGCGTACAATATGCTCAGCTGCGGGGCGTGGGCCCGGCATGCCCGAGCAACGAGGAGAACGCATGATCATTGCACTGTGGGTGATTCTGGTACTGCTGCTGGTCTGGATCTCGCTGAGCGAGTTGCCCGCCGGCTGGGATGGCCACGCGCCGCTGCCCTACCTCATCGCGCTCTCGCCGTTCGCGTGGATCGGCATCACCGCCGTCGCCATCTGGTCCGGCTGCCTGCGCGAATGGCCGCTTATGGCGTGTGCAATCGTTGGCTTGATCGCTTCACTCCTACGCAAAACCGCGTATTACATGAATGACCTGAAGACTCCCAACACCGGCGAACTCATCGCCCGCAAGCTCGCCGAAAAGAGGGAATCGGAGAACTTAACCATTTCATCCAACTCGGCTGCCGTTGAAAATCTTGCAAACGGCCATTTCAACGTGTTCACCCTGAACTGCAGATACGGCGAAGCCAACGCCCATGAAATCGTGAACACGGTGCGCACGAACGACATCGCCGTGCTCGCCCTGCAGGAAATGAGCCCCGACCTCGTCACCGAGCTGCACGATGCCGGACTCGACGATCTGCTGCCATTCCACCAATTCGGCGACCCCAGCAGCTCCGACAACGGCGGCTTCAACGGCCTGTGGCTGCGCGTGGAACCGGCCGAGCAGACGCCCACTGGCGTGCCGATTCCCGCCGCCGACGTCCCCACGGTCACACTGCCGGTCACGTCGACGTTCAACATCACGTTCGCGAGCGCCCACCCGAAATCGCCGCAACGCAGCTGCAAGGATTGGTCCGCCGGCATCATCGGGCTTGGCGCGCTGGCGAAATCTGCGAACAAGGACCGGGACCGGAACGCAGACGACTCGTGCAACAATCGCGAAATTGCCGTGCTCATGGGCGATCTCAACTCGAGCATCGTGCACCCGAGCTTCCGCGAGCTGCTCGCGAGCGGCTTCCACGACGCCGCCCTGGTCGAGGCGCGCGGGGAACACCCGACCTACCCGAGCTGGCTCAAATGGCCGCGCATTGTGATCGACCACATTCTGTTCACCGATTTCATGACCGCCTCCAACGTGCGCGCCGTGTTCATAGATGGCACTGACCACCTTGGTCTCACCGCCACGCTCACCATTCGAGACACGCGCACGCAGGCGAATGCCGCCGCTCGCGAATCCTGGCCGAGTTCACTGCCGCCGCTCCCCGCGAAGTCGCGTCGAAAGACCGCCGACTAGCTGCCCACGCGTTCAGCGCCTCCCCCTTCTTGCGTAAAAAGAGACAAATAGGCATATCCACACGTCCCTTTTTACGTCTCTTATTCGCAATCTTCTGCGGAAAAAGAGACAGATGGCGGCATGCATGCGTCTCTTTTTACGCAGAGGATTAACGACTCACGATTACAGCTTCTGGCGCAACCACCGGCACCCTGGCGCAACCACCGGCACCCTGGCGCAACCACCGGCACCCTGGCGCAACCACCGCGCTCGGCACAACGAACGCTTGGCACACAGGACTCAGGCGAGCTGCGGACGCAGTGTGATGGCGAAGTCGAATTCCGGCGCATCGAGGCGGTATTGCGGCAGCAGCTCCGGCCCGCAGCTGTTCGAACCGATGCCGGACTGCATGTAGTCCACACTCACTTCGGTGAACCCGCTCGGCTGCAGCTCGAAATCGTGCCGTGCGCGCGTCATCTCGGCCGCCGTGTATTCCAACGCCTGGAAATCGAACCCGCGCAACAGTTCCGCGGGACTCTCGGGCTGCGAGCCGTCGCCCTGCACAATCATCAACGCCACCCCGTCACCCTGCACTCTCGCCCAGCTGCAATCGTGGTGGTTGCCGTTCTCCTGCGGTTTGATCTCGCGTTCGCCCATCTGGCTCACTGAAGCGCTGAAGACGCCGTGCCAGCTGGCGCGCCGCTTGTCCACATAGCTTTCGTTCGGCCCGAGGCCGCAATAGGTGACGTTGCTCATGGATTTCAGCAGTTGCATGTGAATGCCAAATCTCGGCAGGAACGGGAACGCCGGATCCTTGCGCACGTTCATGTGAAGCGCTACGGAACCGTCTGCATGCACCGTCCACGTGGTGTCCATGCGGGCGATCGGCTGCACCGTGGGCGCGACCGCCCCCATCGAGCACTTGATTTCCACCGCGTTCACCGCCATCGGCCCCTCGGCGTCCTCCACGGCCGTCTCTTCGCCGTACGCGCCGCCGTCCACGCCGAGCGCCGCTTCGCCAATGCCGCTGGAGACCACGGTGCGCGTCTGCACGTCGTACGCGCGCGCATATGCGCGGTCGTACCCGCAGCGCTCCCACTCATGCCGCACATTGCGGTCGTTGTCGGTGGGCGCACGCCAGATGTCGAGGGTCATCGGCGTCGCGAGAATCGTGCGGTTCGCGTACACGAGCTCGCTGAACAAACCGGTGCACTTGTCGAACACGTACCGCCAGTTCGCGCCGTTGATCACAATGCGCGCATCGGATTCCTCCAACGTCACCGACTCGCCTATCTCGTCGCCGGCGAGCATGTCTTCCACCTGGTGACGCACCCACTGCGAACTGTTATCTCCGGTCGGATTCGGCAACTCCACCTCGTCGAAGCCGAGTTCGAACAGCTGCTCCTGCCCCCACTGCGCCTCGCGCGCCAAGTACCGCAGCACGAGGGTGACTCGCCCGGGCTGCGCGACCGGCCACACGCTCTCCCAACCGCTTAAGCGCACTTCGCCCACCGCATGCGGCTCAATCGCGAACGTGCCCGGCTCGACGAGGCTGTACGTCTGCATCACGCCGTCCACATACACTTCCCACATCACGATAACCGCTTCACCAAGCTCGCGGAAGTCGTAATGGTTCCGCAGATTCACCACGCCGCGCTCGGCATCCACGCTCACCACGCGCGCCGGCCGGAACACGTTCTTGAACTCGTCGAGGCCGCTGTGCGGCGTGCGGTCCGGCGAAACCATGCCGTCCACGCAGAAATTGCCGTCGTTCGGCCATTCGCCGAAGTCGCCGCCGTACAGGTATTCCTGCCGCCCGCGCGCGTTCCTGCCGGCGTAGATCGCGTGGTCGCACCATTCCCATATGTACCCGCCGAGCAGCCCCTCGTGCCGCTCGATGCACTGGAAGTAGTCCTCGAGATCGCCCGGCCCGTTGCCCATGGCATGGCAGTACTCGCACATGATGTAGGGCTTCACCTGCCCGTTTTCCGCGGTGCCGTCCTCCCCATTCGCACCGTCCCCGTTCGGCCCGGATTCACTGAAATACGCGTCGATCTCGGCGATGCTCGGGTACATGCGGCTGTGCACGTCTATGTTGCCGTAGTCATGCTGAAGCGTTCCGCCTTCTTCGACATACCGCGCGCTCTCGTAATGGGTGAGCCGCTGCGAATCCAGTGTTTTCACCCACTCAAGCGCTTTTTCGAACCCGATGCCGTAGGCGGACTCGTTGCCCATCGACCAGAAGATCACGCATCCACGGTTCTTGTCGCGTTCCACGAGGCGCTGAATGCGGTCGAGAATGGCCGGCACGAACCGCGGATTGTTCGCGATGAGGCCGTTCCACATGAGCTGCGCGCGCTGCCATTCCTCCATATTCGCAGATTCCGCGCCGGGCTTCGGCAACACGGCGTCGGCCACACCATGCGCCTCGATGTCGGCCTCGTCGATCACGAGGAACCCGAGCTCGTCGAACAGATCGTAGTAATGCGGCGCGTTCGGGTAGTGGCTGGTGCGCACGCCGTTCACGTTGTGGCTCTTCATGAGCAGCAGATCGGTTCGGAACTGCTCCGGCGAGATCGTATAACCGGTCACCGGGTCGCTGTCGTGCCGGTTCATGCCGTGGATCACAATCGGCCTGCGATTGAGCAGCACGGTCTGGTGGCGGCCGTCGGGCGCCACGACGGCGATGTCGCGCAGCGCAAGCGGTTGCGTGATGCTTTCGCCGTCGCTCAGAATCATCAGCGTGTAGCAGGTCGGCACCTCCGGATTCCACAGCACGGGTTGTTCCACGGTGAGTTTCACGCGCGCCTTCGCCGGGAATGCGCTGCCGTTCTCAACCGCTTGCCTTCGGTGGGCAGACTCCCCCACCGTGCCCGTTTCAGACTGAACCGCTTCCGTCACGCCCTGCGCAACCACATTGCCCGCCGCGTCGCCGATCACGACGTCGATGCCCTCCACCGGCACGCCGTCGAGGAAGTCGAAGTCGACGGTCACGTCCGCGCTCACGGCCTGCGGCGCGGCCGCCGCACGCGTGCCGGAATCTGCAAACCGGATATCGGTGCGCACATAGAAATCACGAATCGCATGTTCGGGGCGCGTGAGCAAGTACACATCGCGGAAGATGCCGCTCATGCGGAACTTGTCCTGATCCTCCAGGTAACTGCCGTCGCACCATTTGAGCACGAGCACGACGAGCGTGTTCTCGCCGTCGTCAAGCGCGTCAGTCACCTCGAACTCGCTCGTCGAATGCGAGACCTGCGAATAGCCTACGAAGTCGCCGTTGAGCCACACGTAGAAGCAGCTGTCCACACCCTCGAAATTCAGGAAGGCGCGCGGGCAGGCGGGATCCACGTCATAGCCGAAGGTCGTGCGGTACACCGCGCACGGGTTATCGTGCGGCACGAACGGCGGGTCGAGCGGGAACGGGTAGCGCGTGTTCGTGTACTGGTTGTGGTCGTAGCCGTGCGTCTGCCACACGCTCGGCACGGCGATCTGGTCATAGGAGTCCGCGTCGAACATCGGTTCGGTGAACACCGGCTCGTGAGCTTGAGCGCTTGCGTCCACCTCCGCGTCCAAATCGTAGACGCTCGCATAGTATTTGAAATCCCACTCGCCGTTGAGCAGACGGAATCGATCGGATTGCTCGCGCGCGGCGAACCGCGTATCGGTGGGCGCCGACGCCGGCACGAAATACGCGCGATTCGGCTCGCACCCCACATGCAACGTATCAAGATCCTCGAAATACCGCGGAATGAACACGGCCGTCTCCTTTGCCTCCACCGCTGTTATGAGAACATGGTATGGGGAGCACGGTATTTCCGCGGGTTACGCCCATGTGCAGATTATCTACCCCCGCACGCTATACTAGTGAAGTTATTTGTGCACGGGGAGCCCTCTCATGCCCCATGTGCAAGGAACACGTGTGTGAGCGGGTCCTGTCCCCACACGACCGGCGAAACACACACCCTAGTTAACAAGGAGAGCCACTTTGGCAACCAAGATTCGTTTGAAGCGTATGGGCAAGAAGTTCTATGCGGTGTACCGCGTCGTGGTCATGGATTCGCGCACGAAGCGCGACGGCCGCGCCATCGAGGAGATCGGCCTGTACAACCCGAACACGCAGCCTTCCACCATCGAGATCAAGAGCGATCGCGCACAGTACTGGCTCGGCGTCGGCGCACAGCCGACCGACCAGGTGCTTAACCTGCTCAAGATCACCGGCGATTGGCAGAAGTTCAAGGGCCTCAAGGGTGCCGAGGGCACGCTGAAGACCGCCGCCGCCAAGCCGGAAGCCGCCGTGCTCGTCGAAGAGGCTGAGAACAAGGCGCAGAAGCTCAAGGCCGCCAAGGCCGAAGCCGCCGCCAAGGCAGCCGAAGCCGAGACCCCGGCCGAGGTCCAGCACGATGACGAGAAGGTCGAGCTCGCCGACGTCGAAGAATCCGCACCGGAAAGCGTGTGAGACCATGCTTGCTCAAGCCGTGGAACATCTGATCAAGAACATCGTCGATTTTCCCGACGACGTTTCAGTCAAGTCCCATGAGAACGCCCGCGGTGAACTGATTCGCGTCCGCGTGAATCCGGAGGATATCGGGCGTGTGATCGGTCGCAACGGACGCACTGCGAACGCGGTTCGCACGGTGATCCAGGCGATCTCCGATCACAAGGTTCGCGTGGACATCATGGACGTACGCAAGTGAACATGCACACGAACAGCGTGCCAGACCCGCAACAGCCCCAAGAGTTGTTGCGGGTCTGTCGTATTGGCAAGGCTCAGGGACTCAAGGGCGAGGTCTCCGTGGAACTGTATACGGACGACCCGCATGCCCGTTTCGCACCCGGCGAGGTGCTCTATGCGCGCGAATCCGCTGCGGACGCACTACGCCCCTACACCGTGGCCGCCGCGCGCACATTCAAGAACCGTTGGTATGTGCGCTTCGAAGGCGTGGATGACCGCAATGCCGCCGAGGCGCTGCGCAACACCGTGCTGTACGGCGAGCCGCAGGAGCTCGATGACGACGAGTTCTACCCGAAGGATCTGCTCGGCCTGGAAGTGTACCTGGAATCCGAGGTGTCCGCGGCGAATGCCGACGACGCCCCGGAAGGCGCCGAATTCGAGTTCACCGATCTCGGCAAGGTGGTCGACGTGATCGAGGGCGCCCAATGGCTGCTCAAGATCCGCATGCCGAACCGCGAGGCCTTCCTGCTGCCCTTCGTGGAGGCGCTGGTTCCCGAGGTCAATCTCGAGGAGGGCTACCTCACCGTGGATCCGCCCGGCGGCCTCGTCCCCGGCATCGGCGAGCCAGACATCGCGGACACGGCAGACTCGGTCGGCGCGGCCCCTCCTTCTGCGTAAAAAGAGACATTTGCAACCGCTATCCGTCCCTTTTTACGTCCCTATTCTCTGCGTAAAAAGGGACATCTACCAGCACCTATCTGTCTCCTTTTACGCAGAGGGGAAGCCCACCGCATCCCGCTCTCCCACCCACTGCCCATTTCAAAGGAGTTCGTTTGGACATCGACATCGTTTCCGTCTTCCCCGAGTATTTCGACGTGCTCAATCTCAGTCTGCTCGGCAAAGCGCAGGAGAGGGGTCTGCTCGCCGTGCGCTCGCATAATCTGCGGCAGTGGACGCACGATGTGCATCAGTCCGTCGACGACACCCCGGTGGGCGGTGGCGCGGGCATGGTGATGAAACCCGAGGTGTGGGCGGAATGCCTCGACGAGCTGCTCGGCATCCCGGCCGACGCTCCCGCGAACGCGCACGCCGCCCCGGCCGCCGACTCCCCCGTGCTGATCTTCCCGAACCCGTCCGCCCCGCTGTTCACGCAGCAGGACGCGACCGCGCTGTCGCACGCCGAACACCTCGTGTTCGGCTGCGGCCGCTACGAGGGCTACGACGCGCGCATCCCGCAGTATTATCGCGAACGCGGCGTCGACGTGCGCGAATATTCGATCGGCGACTATGTGCTCAACGGCGGCGAGGTCGCCGTCTCGGTGATGCTCGAGGCGATCACGCGCCTGCTGCCCGGTTTCATGGGAAACGCCGACTCGATTGTCGAGGAATCATACACCGGCGAGAACGCACTGCTCGAGCACAATCAGTACACGAAACCGGCGAGCTGGCGCGGAATCGACGTGCCGCCGGTGCTCATCTCCGGCGATCACGGCAGGGTGAACAGATTCCGCCGCGACGAGGCCCTCGAGAAAACGTCCCGACTGCGCCCCGACCTCATTGCGCGGCTCGACTGCCACGCGCTCGACAAGCAGGACCGCAAGACGCTCATGTCGCTCGGCTGGGAGGTCTCCGGCGAGCATCCGCGCAAACTCGAAGACTGACGCCCACCCGCGCCCTCACTGCACTCTCACTGCGCGCGGTAGGTGTACACGGCGGTCTCGCCGTAGTCGCGCGCGTCGGTGATCTGCCATCCGACGGGCGCTTCGGGTCGCTCGGTGCGCACCGACCGCTCGAGCACGATCATGCCGTCGCGCGCCACCAAGCCGCGCGCGGTGAGATCGCCGAGCAGACGTTCGCAATCGGCAGTGGAGAACGCATACGGCGGGTCGATGAGCACCACGTCGAACGGCTCGCCCACCTTCGCCTTCGCCGCGTACCGCTCGGCTTTCGCGTGCACGATGCGCGCGTTCATCGACTCCTCCCACGCGGGATTGTGCCGCAGTGCTGTCAGCGTATGCGCTATGAGCTTGGCAGCGGGGCCAGATGCCTCCACCACCACCAATTCGTTCGCGCCACGGCTCAGCGCCTCGATGCCGAGCGCGCCGGTTCCGCCGAACAGATCGAGCACGCGCGCACCCGAGAGAATGCCGGTGCTGTCGAGGCGCGAGAACATGGCCTCCTTCGTGCGGTCGGTGGTCGGCCGCGTCTCCGAGCGCGGCGTGGTGAGCGGCACGCCCTTGAATCGTCCTGTAATCACACGCATGTCTTCAGATTATCCCGCCCTCTCGCCGCAGGCGTGCATGCGTGCCTCCCACGCCCCTTGTACGTCTTATTTTTCCAAGCATTCTGCATGATGTTCTTTGCGTGAAAAGAGACAAATTCAGCGTCCACATGTCCCGTTTTACGCACAGCATCTGCATCCGTTGCGTATGTACAGCTATATCTGATCTGTCTGTATCTGCGTAAAAAGGGACAGATCGGCCACCAAAGATGTCCCCAATTACGCACGAGCTGAATCTGCGAACTGCGTCGAACTACATCGAACTGCGCCGAACTGCACTAGTTGCTGGTGAGGAACCTCTCGTTGCCGCGCGAGAAATCGAGCACCGCGCCCGCGAATTGCGCATGGTGATCGAGCATCGGATCGGCGTCCAGCAGCAGCTCGTCCCACGACGTCGCGAGCATCAAGCTGTGCATGCCGCTACGAGCCACAACCACCAAGCAACCTGAACGCCATAGCGCCACCAGCAATGCGAAGCACGCCCTTGTACCTGAACCTGCACGCGCAACCATGCCGAACCAGCTTGGCAAACCGATAGACCCCACAGACAGCCCAAAAACACTGAGGCCCGCAACGAATGGCGTTGCGGGCCTCAGTGTTGGCTCGGACTAGCTATTCCCGGTCAGCAGCTCACTCGTTGCGGCGACGGGCAATCAGCAAACCGGCTCCTGCCAAGATGAGCGCGGCCGCTGCAGCCACGGCGAGAGCGATGTCCGCACCGGTGTCGGCCACCTGTTGCACTTCCTTCGCCGGTTCCTTGGCTTCCGGCTTGGCCCCAGGCTTAGCCGGCTGGGCCGGTTCGGCAGGCTTGCTCGGCTCAACGGGCTTGGTGTAGACGTTATGGAACACAATGCCTTCCACGCCTTCTGGATACTCGACCGCGGCCACGAGGCTGCCCTTGAGGTCATCAGTCACTCGCACGGTCACGTCGTACTCGTGGTCGTCGTAGGTGATGGTCTTGTCATCGCCCTTGACCTCGTTTACCACATAGTGGTATTCCCCAGCCTTCTCGTAGCCAATGGTGCCGAACAAGGCGCTACCGGTTGCGTCATTGGTCACCGTCTGCACACCGTCAACTGCCGCAAGCGGCATCGGGGTGGATTCATCGGCTCCACGCAGACTGAACCTGAACTCGCCTTCACGCGGAGCGCGACCGTCGAGCAACTTGCCCACGCCGAACTGAACGGCAGTTGGAACTGCGGCGTACGTGTTCTCGAAAGCCATTGCCTTCACGGCGTTGCCATCGGAATCGGCAATCTGCCACTGCACTGCAAGGGTTCCGTCACCTTTGTCGGTAACTTGAGCGACCACCGCATAGGTGCGGTTGTCATAGGTCACGCCGTTGTCGGCGTCAGCGGCGTTCTCGCGGACCAGGTAGGCGTAGTTGCCAGGGGCGTCGAACGTGACTGCCGGCAGCTTCACAGAGCCGTCTGCCGCGTTCTTCGCGGTGCCAACAAGCGTGCCGTCCGCCTTGGTGAGGGCGAATTCGAACTCGCCGTCCTTCAAGTCACGACCGGCGATGGTCTTCGTCATCGGCACGCCACCGGTCACGACACCTTCCCTGTCCGGGTCGGTCGGCGACACCGGGTCGGTCGGCGACACGGCGTAGATGTTGGTGAACGTGAAGGGCATGCCTTCGCTGTCCTCCACGGCGAGGGTGCCATCTCCGTTGTCCCTGACTTTCACGTTGAAGGTCTTGGCACTGTCGTTGGTCACGCCTGGCACATTGCCTTCCTCTGTGACGGTGTATGTGAACGTCTTCTCACGCACCTTGTCGGTTCCGAATACGTTCTCCATGGTGTATTCGATGTCACCAAAGTTGACGTTGCCGGCTTCGTCGTTCGTGGTCTGCATGTTCTTCGGCATTGGTGCGCCTTCCGAACCGCTGATTGTGAACGTGTACTTGCCTGCAATCTCCGGAGCGTTGTCGCCAGACTTCACGTCGAGCTTCTTGGCTCCGATGATCGGCTTGCTGAGCTTCGAAGAGGCGCCGTACTGGTTGGAGAAACCAAGACGGTCGGTTCCGGCCGGGTACTCTACGCGGGCACTGAGAGTGCCGTTGCCTTCGTCGGTGACGATCAGTTTGATGCTGAACTCGCCATTCAGCACGGTCACGCCGCTCGTCGGGTCGGGCTCGTCCTCCGTGACGGTGGCTTCGTAGCTGTACGTAGTCACCGGCGGCGTCTTCGTGTAATCGACATTGCGAATGGCGATGCCGTTCTGCACGTCGTTGGCAAGGCGCTCGGCAGTGAACTCGATTGGAGTGAAGTCCACATTCCCGTTCGCATCGTTAGAGGCGGTGGCGATCACGTTGCCCTTGGCGTCGCGCACGGCGAAGTGGAATTCGCCGTCGGCAAGGTCGCGTCCGTGCAGCGTCTTGTGTGCGTTGATGCGCACCGGCGCTTCACCGCCAATCGTTACCGGCGCCGTCGCGTACACGTTGTGGAACGGCAGCACCGGCGTCTTCTCGCTGGTTTCAGTGCCATTGACACTCGTGTGCACGCGCATTGTGCCGTCGCCGTTGTCGGTGGCCCAGATCTGCACGGCGTAGACCTGCTCGTCCACGGTCAGTCCGTTGCCGGACTGCGCGCCAATCTGGTCGACCTCGAAGTTGAACTTCCTGCCCGAACGAACGTCGTCGTGCGTGAGTTCGAGTCCGGTGAACAGCCCCGGCACGGTGACAGTCTCGCCGCTGGCCGCCGCGTCGAATTCGTAGACGCCCGACACCGCGCGTGCCCGTGCCGTGTATCCGGCGCGCTGCATGTCTTCGTCGCTGCCGCGCACCACGAACTGGAATTCACCCTGTGCCTGCGCACGTCCGGTGAGCTCCTCGGTCACGTCGACGCCCGGATACGCCACGTTCTGCGTGGTGTACTTGTTCGTGAACAGGCCGTTCTCCACGGTGGTGGCGGTGACGAGATGGCCTTGCCCGTCGTCTGCCACCTCCACGGTGATCGTCGCGGTGTGCCCGTCGTACGCCATACCCGGCTGGTTGCCGGCGATTTCGGTGACGGTGTAACGGTAGACGCCCGAACGTGTGTACACGATCTCTCCGAAGTCGAAGCTCGCGGTGTCGCCGTCGGTCGGCTTGCCAACGGTGACGGTGGCGTTCTTCGGCATCGGGGCGCCGTCCTGGCCCTGGATCGTGAACTCGAACTGCTGGTTCTCGTTCCATGCCATGCCGTCGACGCGCTTGTGCAGCGTGAAGTCGGTGGGCACACCGGTCGCCGGCTGCGCAGAGTACTTGTTCACGAACTGAGATTCGCTCACCTTGGCTTCTGCTTGCAGATTGCCTCTGCCATTGTCGGTCACGGTGACGGTGATCTTCGCCGTGTGGCCGTCGTAGGCGACGCCGGGCATGTCGCCCTTCGTCTCCTTGACCGTGTACTCGTACGTGCCCACCTTGTCATAGGTGATATCGCCGAATATGACGTCCGCCGTATCACCTTCGGCAGGCTTGTGCACCGCCTTCGTCAGCACGCCATCCTTCGCGCCTTCCGGCATCGGAGCGCCGTCCTTGCCGGTCAGCGTGAACTCGAACGTGCGGTCCTTCGGCCACGCAATGCCCGTCAATTGCTTCGACAGCTTCAGATCGGTCGAACCGACCGTCACCTGATTCGCCTTGTATGTGTTGACGAATGCGGCATCGGTCACTTCGGCCTTCGCTTCGAGCTGTCCCTTGCCGTTGTCGGTCACTGTCACGGTCACCGTCGCTGGGTGCTCGTCGTAGGTGACTCCGGGCATATCGCCCTTCGTCTCCTTCACCTCGTACTCATACTTACCGGCGGACTCGTACTTGATGTTGCCGAAGTCGAAGGTCTGGGTATCACCGGAATCCGGCTTGCCGACGGTCTTCGTCAACACGCCATCCTTCGCGCCATCCGGCATCGGAGCGCCGTCCTTGCCGGTCAGCGTGAACTCGAACTCGCGATCAGCTGTCCATTCGACGCCCGTCAGCTGCTTCGAGAATTCCATACCGTCTGGCACGCCGTCGAACGACTGAGCCTCGTAGGCATTCGTGAAGGTGTTCGACTCGCCGATGCCGGTGATAAGCGGTTTGCCGGCGACATACCGGCCGAGGCCGTTGTCGACGACGGTGAACGAGGCGATCGCCGTACGTCCGTCATGCGTCATGCCGTCCGTCGTTGTGCCGGCGTTCCGTTCGCGCACATTGTACACATAGGTGCCGGCCTGACTGAAGGTGAAGTCGTCGAAGTGGAACTGGGCGGTGTTGCCGTTCTCCGGCTTGCCCACCGTCACCGACTTCCGTTCGGGCATCGCCTTCGTCAACACGTCCTCCGGCACATTGGACTGGTCCGGATTCGCCGTCAGATCGAAGGTGAACGATTCGCCGTCCTTCCAGTCACGACCGGTCACCGTCTTCGCGAGCTTGAACGACTGACTGCCTGCCGCGGCTGCGTACTCGTTCGTGAAGTGCGCGATAGCGTCAGTGGAGCCATCCACAGTCGTTTCGGTACTCATCGTACCGTCACCGTTGTTGTCGATGACCTTGATGCTGACCTTATGCGCGGCGAAGTCGTAGGTCACGCCGTTCTTCGTCGGCGATTCCTGTGTCACGTCTTCCGGCGGCACTTCGCGGACTGTGTACTCGTAGGTCTTGCCTGCGTCGTCTTGCGTGAACCGCAGTCCGGCGAGCAGTGTGCCATTCGCCGGCCAGACGAGCTCCTGCCCGCTGACTGCGGAGAACGGGTTGGTCGTCGTCGCATGCGCCGCACCGCCTGGCATCGGGGCGCCATTCTGTGGCTCGATGATGAACCCGAACTCGCCGGCGTTCATCGAACGTCCGGTGAGCGTCTTGCCAATGCGGAATCCGTCGGCAGTGCCTTCGGCACCGTAATCCACCGATGCGGCGTACGCGTTCGTGAACAGGTCGTTGCCGTCAGTGTTGCGCCTGGCTTCGAGTTGGCCGTTATTGTCGGTCACCTCGTACGTCACGGTATGCGTGTGCGTGTCGTAGGTCCAGCCGGCAGGCACCGGGTTCGGGATCTGCTCGGAGATGCCGAACGTATAGGTTCCCGGCTTCGTGAATACAATGCCTTCGAAGTTGATGTCGGTGGTGTTGCCGTTCTTGATCTCGGGCGTCTTCACCGTCATGGTGTCCCAATTGGTGAGGGTGTCGTTGTTATTGATCTTGACATTATTGGCATCACCCGAATCGAGCTTGGCCTCGAAGGTGAACTTACGGGCTTCGGCATCGCGTCCGGTGACTTTCTTTTCCACCTGCAACGTCTGAGGCTGCGTTGGCGTTGCCTTATACGTGTTCGTGAACTCGATGCGCTTCGCGCCGTTCGGGTACCCAACCGTGGTGATGAGATCCTGGTTTGAATCGCGGCTCACCGTGATCGTCACATCATACGTGTTGAGGTCATACGTCATGCCATTGAGCGTCGGGCTTGCACCTGTCGGCACATCCTCGCGCACATGGTACGTGAAGGTCTGGCTGGTCTGGCCGTTGAGTGCGGCATTCGTGAATGTCGGGTTCCAGCTCCAAGTGCCATCTGCTTTCACGTCGACGGGCTGGGTGGGAACGGCTGGACCATTGTCCGGGTTATTACCAGCAGTAATAATCACCTTGAACTTGCCGTCCTCATTCGGATTGCCTCCCGTTTGGTCGGTGTAGTTCTTGTAGCCGTTAACAATTGGTGCGGACTCGTTCTTGCCGAGGAACCTGTTCGTGAACCTGGCGTAATCCGTAGGCTCTGCCGGGTTGACTGCTTCATACTGGTCGTTGTAGGTCTTCTTCATGTTGACCGAAGCGGTCATTGTGCCATTACCGTTGTCCTCGACGGTCACGGTGGCGGTGTAGCTTGCACCGGAGTACTGCATGCCTGCCTTGTCACCCGGATTCTCGCTTATCACATATTGGTATGTACCGGGATTGGAATACTCAATCCCACCAAACGAGAACGGGTATGGTTGGCCGGCCTTATAGCTGCCATTGTTCTTCACCGACACGGTTGCTGGGTTGGGCAGAGGATTCTTCGAATTCTCCCCAAGCGGCGAAATGGTGAACGTGAATTCCTCACCCGGCTGCCAATCGCGATTGGCAAGCACTTTCTCACCCTTGATTGAACCAGTTGCAAGCGTCGTCGGCGTGAGCGCATAGGTGTTCACGAAGTCCAGATTGGTCGTCTTGTTCTTTTCGATCGTGCCGGAATCATTGGCATGATTGACACTCCAGCCTGCTCCGCCATGGTTGGTTTGCTCCACCGTGGCTTTGAGCCCCGGCGTCAGACCATACACGGTGACGCTTTCGCCGTCCTTGAGCTCGAACGTCTGTCCATTCGTCACGGTCATGCCTTCCCCGGCAATGACGGCCTGGAATTCGCCATCCGCACCCGTGCCTTCGAGCTGCAGTGTGAACGGGAACGATTTGTTCGGGTCACGCTTTGCGCCCTGCGGCCACACAACCTTCTCCGTCACATGCAGCGTGCCAACTCCGGCAAGCGTCTGCTTGCCGTTGTTGCCGAGGCGCACGGTGACATTGTTCATCTGCCATTCCGGCGCGATCGCATTCGACGCGGTGTTGGTCGTGTTCGGTTTCTTCGGAGCCGTGTATAGACGCGACAGTCCGGTACGCTCGGTGCCTGCGGGAGCATAGTAATTCCCCTTGCTATCCGCAACCGCCTTGCCGTACGCGTTGCTGCCGAGCACGTCGATCCACTGCTCGTGCTTCGCATTGTTCGCGTAGTACGTGCGCTGGTAGTAGTAGGTCTTCGTCACGCTGTTTTCGATGGACTTCGCCGGGTCTTCCAGATTCTTGGAATTGTACAGCGGCGTGTCCTGCGTGAAGTAGTAGAAGTCGTTCGTCGTCGCCGGCGTGAACACGGCGGTCGTCGTACCGTTCGCCGCCGCCGGTTGTGCCGACGTGTCGTAGGCGTTCGTCAGGAAGTACACATCGCCGCTCGCGTCGGTATGCTGTGCGATGTACTGACTCATCGCCGCATCCGGCTTGGCCACCTTGTCTCGCACACCGTCTTTCAGCGCAACGTCGTAGAACAGGCGGATCGGGTGCGTGCGTGCGATGCTCGTCGTCACGTTGCCGTCTTTGTCCACCTTCGCCGTGTACAGGCGCAGCGGTAGCAGATCCGCCGGCACTTCCACCCTCACGGTGTCGCCGGTCTTCTCGCCGTTGTCGGTGACGGTGATCTTCAGGTCCTGCAGATTCGCGGCCTTGTAGACCTCATTGCCGGCGACTTCGCCGTGGAACGTGTAGGTGGTCGTGTTGCCGTTCTTGACCACCGCGTTCTCGGCGTCGGGATCGAACGCGAACTTCGTTCCTGCGAAGATCACGCTGTTCATCGATGTGACGGTCATATAGTCGCCGAGCTGATCGGTGAACGTCACCGCACCTTTCCGCTCACCGGTCGTGCCATCTTGCGATTCGGCCTGGATCGGTGAGGTCGGGTTGCTCGAGACCTCGCTCCAGATTGTGTTGAACACGGCATTGAGCGTATCGGCGTCGGATGCGGCAAGGTAGTAGTTTGAATTCGGGGCTTTGGCACCCAGATTGGTATAGGTGGTGGCGTTCGGGTAGTTGCTGGAGACGCCCTGCATGAACGCATTCGACTTGAGCTCAATATCGCTCTTGCCGGTCACACTCGACACATTGGCATCCGGATTAGCGCCCGTGAAGATGCCTACCGAATAAACCGATGCGCCATTGGTCTTCATCGTTTTCGCTGCGCCGATGGCATCGTTGGCCACGTCGTTCTCAAAACCATTTGATTTGGTGGGCTGGCCATCGGTGAAGAAAATGACGATCTTCGAGGCATCGGCACGCGCATTGCCAAGAACGGTGTTAGCCGTCTGCATGCCCAGATCCGCTCGTGTGGCGCCGGATGCCTTCAGGTCGTCCACGGTAGACTTCAGGCCACTCAGGGAATCGGTCAGGCCGCTTCGCGTATTTACGTCACTCGCGTAGGTGACGAGACCGATGCGGTTCTTCTTGTTCGGGTCGCTCACCTTGGCGTTCGCCGCAATCGTCTGGTCGATAAAGCCATTCACCGCCTGCTTGAGCGCATACATGCGCGTGTCTTGAGTCGTCAGCCTCCGCCGGCTGTAGAACTGCGTATGCGCGGCGTCACTGTCGGCGGCGGATGTTTTCGGAGTCACATAATGCCTGCTGCCTCCTGCGTCGTAGTACCAGCCGTTTGCTGAACTATAAACGCGTGTCATTGATCCACTGACACGAACGTAGTACCGTTTGCTGGTGGTGATGTCGGCCGCATATACGGGGTCATATGCATACTCATCATCGCCATCCATGCCCCATGCCATCGACCCCGAGGTGTCGAGCACGAGCACGATATCCAACGGTTTCGTCACATTCGAGACGCCGATGAGCTTCTGCGCGCTCGACATCGCCGAAAGACCGACAAGGAACGAACCGTCCTTTGGTGCGACAGTCACGTGATTGTCGTCATATGTCTTCAGCGTCACCTCTTGGGTAGACACCGACTTGTCGGTCCACACGCGTCCGGTGGAGCGTGGGTCGGTCGGCTCGCCGATGCCCTGCTCCCACTGGGTGAACGTCGTCGGGTCGGCGATCATGTTTCCCGCCGCCTGCGCCGGGATCGCCACCAACGCCACGGTCACTATCATCGCCGCGCTGATCACGCCGGCGATGGCCTTCTTCGTATTTGCGCTTATGGAGCCGAAGAGTCGCTTCCCCCACTCGCGCAACTGCCGTATGTCCATTGCAATGCCTTTCTTCTCGCATCTCCCTGAGAAGAAAAGCACTAATATGAGCCCCTCCCCGCAGAGATCTGGCAGTCAAGAATTCGCCCGAAGCAAACAATCCCTGCGTCACCAACGATTTCCTGACTTATATATAAATATACATGCTATCAGCGAAACGTATACAAATCACCGACATCTCATTTCTGTGTCCACATTTTCCCATCGCCCCACCAAATCTCCCCACCTTCTTCGCATCTCCACCCCTCACTCGCAGATGACGAAACCCATCCCCCCAACTTTCGTCATCTGCCGCGTGCCTTCTGGCAATCGACGAAAGATCGTCAATCTTTGGTCGATTCCTATACACGCGCACAACAAAACGACCATATCCCACCATCCTGCGTAAAAAGAGTCATCAAATTGCCCATAACTGTCCCCAATTACGCACGAGCTGAATCTGCGAACTGCGTCGAACTACATCGAACTGCGCCGAACTGCACTAGTTGCTGGTGAGGAACTTCTCGTTGCCGCGCGAGAAATCGAGCACCGCGCCCGCGAGCTGCGTATGGTGCTCGAGCGTCGGGTCGGCATCCAGCAACAGCTCGGCCCGCTTGCGCGCATCGGTGATCATGGCGGCATCCTTGACCACGCGCAGCAGTTTCAGGCTCGAGCGGCCGCCCGACTGTGTATCGCCGAGCACATCGCCGGCACCGCGCAATTCGAGGTCTTTTTGCGCAATCAACGCGCCGTCGAGCGAATGCGCGATCACGTCGAGCCGCTGCTCGGCAATGCTGTTCGGCTCAGCCTGCGACACCAGGAACGCCCAGCTGTGCGTGCCGCCACGGCCAACGCGCCCGCGCAGCTGATGCAGCTGGGAGAGCCCGTACCTGTCGGCGTCGAAGATCACGATGCAGCTCGCCTGTGGCACGTCCACGCCCACCTCGATTACTGTGGTCGCCACCATGACCGGCGTCTGCCCGCTGGCGAATTCGGCCATCACGCGCTCCTTCGTCTCGTCGTCGTCGCGGCCGGTCAGTTCGCAGAATCGCACGCCTTGGAACTGTGGCAGCGATTGCAGGCGCTCGGAGATCTCATGCACTGAATGTAGCGGCGCACGTGCGTTCGTCTCGCCGAGGTCCTCGTCGCTGAGCAGCATGCCGTCGTCGGAATCGGCGCGCGCATCGCCGCCGCTTTCCCCGCCCTCGGCGTCTTCAGTCGACTCCTCGATGCGCGGGCACACAATGTATGCGCGCTCGCCGGCGTCTATGCGGTGGCGAATATGCCAGAACATCTCGGCCATGAGCGGCGCGTTCTCTTCGGGAATCACCACGGTCTGGATCGGCTTGCGCCCGCCCGGCAACTCGGTGAGCCAGGAGATGTCGAGGTCGCCGAACCAGGTCATCGCCGCCGTGCGCGGAATCGGCGTCGCCGTCATCACCAGCAGATGCGGGTCCACGTCCGACTTCGAACGCAGTGTTTCACGCTGTTCCACGCCGAAGCGGTGCTGCTCGTCGATCACCGCGAGCGCGAGGTTCGGTGCCTGGAACGACTTCGAGAACGCGGCGTGCGTGGCCACGACGATGCACGGCTCCCCGCTTGCCGCCGTGCCGAGCACTTTGCGTCGCTCGGCGAGCTTCATGCCGCCGGTGAGCAGCAGCACGGGCGCGCGGTTGAACACGTTCGAGATCGATTGGTAATGCTGCTCGGCGAGCACCTGCGTGGGCGCGACGAGCACGGCCTGGTGCCCAGATCCGACCGCCTGCAGCATCGCGCTCACCGCCACCACCGTCTTGCCCGAGCCCACTTCGCCTTGCAGCAGGCGCTGCATCGGGTGGTCCTGGCACATGTCGTGGCTGATCTCGTCGACGACCTCCCGCTGGCCTTTCGTCAGTACGAACGGCAGCGTGTCTATGTATTCGTCGCGCAGTTGCACGTCGGAGCACACGTACGCGTTGTGCTCGCGCGCATCGTGCCGGGCGCGGATCAGCGCGGTCTGGCATACGAACGCCTCCTCGTAGCGCATTGTCGTGATCGCCTGCGTGAACGCGCCCACCGAGTCCGGGTCGTGAATCTGCGAGAATGCCTGCGCGCGGTGCATCAGATTCAGCTCGGCCAGCAGATTCCCCGGCAGAATGTCCGGGATCGCGGCATCCAAATGCTCGCGAATCTGCGGATTTTCCGCATACAGCGTGCGCATGTGCGGCTGCGCGGTCTCGTCGTCGGCGTGCATCGCGGTCGCCGGGTCCTCGCCGGCGAGCAGACGCAACACATAGAGGATCGTGTCGTGAATATGCTCGCTCGAGATGCGCGAATTCGCATGGTAGACGGGCCGCGGCCGGCAGACGCGCTGCAGACCCTCGGCCACCGTGCTCACATCGGCCCGCAGATTCGCGCCGCCCACGGTGAGCAGTTCGGGGTGGGTGAATTGCAGACGGTCCATATACATGGTCGGATCCCCGGCAATCACCACGTGGCCGTCGACGCGCAAGCGGCCGGCGAGCCAGTCCACGTACGATTTGCGATGCGAGAAGAACACGAGCGTGGCCAGCGAACCGCGCACATGGAGCGTCGCGGCGAACTCGTCGTCGTCGACGAGCACTTCCACACGGTAGCCGGCGCGCGCGTTCATCGGGCTGACACGCACGCTGCGCACGCGCACGGCGCACGCCATCTTCTCCTTGAGACCGGGCTGGGCCTGCACGAGCGCGCGCACGGGGACGGGATCGGTGACGCGGAACGGGTAATACGTGAGCGCGTCGCGCACGTCGAGCACGCCGAGCTTCTTCAGTGCGCTCACGCGACGTTTGTTGGCGAGCAGAGCGTGCAGCGGCGTCTCGAGCGTCACGTCGCGCGTACCGTCCTGCCGTGCCATTGCCGCCTCCTTGTTGTCATAGTCTATCCCACGCCCGCAGATTGCGAAACCCGCGCCCCTTCCCTGCGTAAAAAGAGACATATTAGGTGCGCTAAACGTCCCCAATTACGTCCTATTTTTGCGTAAAAAGAGACATCTAAGCGCCCCTGCCTGTCCCTTTTTACGCAGAGAAAGGAGCGCACATACGAAAAGGCCCCGGGAGCCGAACTCACCGGGGTCTTGTCACTGTATCGCTTACGCTCACGCAACCTTCACTCGCTGAACCTTGCCAGCCTTGAGGCATTTCGTGCACACACGCAGGCGCACATTCTGGCCGTCGACGGTGGTACGCACCGGCTGGAGGTTCGGGAGGAAGCGGCGCTTATTGCGAATATGCGAGTGCGAAACGGTATAACCGGTCTGCGGTCCCTTGCCGCACACTGCACAACGAGCTGCCATAATGGACTCCCTATATTACTATTGACTTGCAAGTCTGCATGCCCGTATGCTCCGCATACACGAAGCACAGTCGAACACGCAACTTCACAATATTACATGAACCGTGCCGACAACGCAAGCCCATGATTCTCTTTGTGCACCACACTGCGCACAGACCGGGCATTTCACCGCGGTCTGCCGCGTTTTCAGCGAGTTCTCAGATTGTCGGGTAGAATCGCGCATAACGAGATCTGCGAAGCGGCAGAATCAAGAAAAGGGGTGCTATGCTGAGCGATATTCTTCACTCGATCCAGGCGAAACGCGACCACGAGCCCACCGTGATCTCACTTGGGCAGGTGTGGGTGGATTCCATGATCAAGGTTCCCGAGTTCCCGGCACCGGGCTCGTTCATGAACGCGGAGAGCATCGCGAGATCGGTGAACGGCAGTTTCGCGGTGCTCGAGGCGGCGAGCCGCATGGGCGCGCAGACCGAGCTCGCGGGCATCCTCGGAACCGGCCCGTGGTCCGACATGATCCGTCGCGCATTGAAACGCGTGAATGTGAGGCATACCGGCATCACGAACAAGGGGCTCGACAATGGCCTGCGGCTGGTGATCAACGACGGACAGGAACGCTCGTTCATCTCTGCTCCCGGCGCGGAGGTGCGCACCGACGCGCACACGTTCGACGACATGCACCCCAAGTCCGGCGACGTCGTGCACATCAGCGGCGCATCGTTGATGAACACGGGCGCGGTGGCGGTGGGATCGTTCATCTCACGGCCTGAATGCGCGCCGGATGTGCGCGACTTCCGCATTGTGCTCACGCCCACGAGCATGATGTCCACGGTGAACGAGCGTCTGCTTGAAGACATCGTGCTGCTGCACCCGATCTGGGTGCTCAATCGGCAGCAGGGGCGCGCGATTGCAGACCGGCTCGGCATCGAGGTGGATGAGACGGCCACCATGCGCGTCGACGGCGGCTTCGACGATTCGATGAGCGCGCTGTGCGACGGGCTTGCCGATGTCTTGCGCGCGCCCGTTGTGCTGCGTGCCGGTTCGCGCGGCGCGTGGGTGCGTCGGCATGGCGAACCGGTGCAGCACATCGACGGATTCGAGACGAAGGCCACGCATATTCGCTCGGCCGGCCCCACGCACACCGGTGCGCTGTGCGCGCTGCTGGCGAATGGGTGGAATCTGGAAAGCGCCGTGCAGATTGCCAACGCCGCCGCGTCGATCGCAATCACGAAGGGCATCAACGGCGTGCCGCAATGCCCCACCTACGACGAGGCGGTCGCCTTGGTCACGAAGGCGCTCAAAGACGCCGAGCACGCCGACTGACGCCGGTCAGCGCGCGCAGCCGGCGCCTTCCTGCAGTGCGCGGCACATCCACAGCAGCGTCGGTTCCGCGGAATACTCGGCGAGAATCTCCACACCGTCGTAGGCGGCGAGCGGAACGCCGGCATCGGCGAGCAGCATGGCCGCCCGCGTGAGCGTCTGGATTACCGGCTGGGTCGGCGAGATCGGGATTCCGGCCGCCTGCAATGAGCCGAGCGCGTGCCCGCGTGACGGTGCGGTGGGCCGCGCGTCCACCGTCGCGGTGAAACTGCGCTCGTCCCGCTCGCCGTCGTCGTCCGCGGAGCCAATCTGCGCGAGCAACGCCTCCATCGCCTGGCGCGCGACGCCGGTGTACGCGGTCTGCGCGGCCACGGTGGACGCCACATAGTACGCGTCGATCGCCGTGTCGGTCTCGCCCGCCATCGCGAACATCTGCCCGAGCAGGCAGTACAGGAACGCCACCTCGTCGGGCACCACGGCGAGCTTGAGGGCCTGCCGGATGGCGTCCACCGCGCGGGCCGTGTCGCCGGCCATCGAATACGCCATGGCCTCGGCGATGCCGCCCTGCACGCTGGTGGGCGAGATGCGCTGCAGTTCCTGCAGTTCGCGCAGTGCGTCATCCAGTTGACCAAGCTTCATGTCAAAGCGCGCGAGCTCGGAGCGCACTGCGGCGATTGCACCCGGCACCGTGCGGTACCGCGTCGCCGCATCACCCGCCGCCTCGGAGACCAGCAATCGCAACGCCTCCCGCTCGCAGTACAGCGGCTGGCGAATGGACGTGCTCACCGAAAGCTCCTGTTTGAGCGTCGTGAGCGCCCCGCCGAGCTCGACCACGGCGGTGACCGGCGAATCCGCGTTCTCCTGGGCGATCTGGTGAATGTCGCGAATGCTCAGGCTCGCCTGATCTGCAATGTCCAGATCGCACACGCGGTCGGCGCGCAGCAGGCTCTTCAGCGAATCCGGCAACTCGCGCGCGTCCTCGCCGAGTGGCGTGCGCAGTTCACACAGCGACTCCGGCAGCTCGGGATCCTCCGTCGGCGCGAACCATCCGTCGGCGTCGAACTCCACACGCGCGCTGTCCACGTCGAACGCGGCGAGCAGCTGCGCGGGGTCGACGTCGAACTGGGCGTCATCAATCGTGCCGTCCGCAAACAGCTTGGCCGTGGTGAAATGGAAGTCGACGCGGTTGAACCCGAGCGAGAACAGCGTCTGGCCATCCGGTTCGCCGGCGCGCGCGATCACCGTGACACCAATGATTCCCGTGTTCACCGCGAATCCGATGTTCGCGAGCAATGCCGCCAAGCGCAACGCATATGCCGCCGTCCACTGCGCCCGCTTGCCGGTGCAGTCGCGCGCGCGACCGTGCGAATCCGGCACCGCGGTGGGGAACTGCGTCGGCTCGGGCGCGCCGAATGCCACTGCCATGTCGCCGGTCGCCGGGTTCACCTCGACGCTCGTGCTCACGTGGAACGGCAATTGCAACCGTTCGCAGATTGTGTGGAACCGCGTCATCACATCCCACACGCCGCCCGGCTGCGCTTCGACGCCGTAGATTGTGCGGAACGGATTCGGCGCGCCCTCCGCCCTGCCTACGAACTGCGCGTGCTGCGACCACAGATGCGTCGCCTCAATGAAATCGAGCGCACTCTCTTGTTCTGCCATATCCCCTACTCCTGCTTTGCATTGCTTCACTGACACGCAGTATACGCACCACTCGCCCCGCGGCATACATCTCCGTGCCCGCATTTGCAGATTTCCCACCCCGCAGCCTCCCCCTGTTTCTCACCTCCCAGCCTCTCCTTCTTCTTCTGCTTCTCCTTCTGCGTAAAAAGAGACAGAACCAACCCTCCAACCGTCCCGAATTACGCAGACTCGAATATGCGCGCCGCCACTCTGCGTATCTGCGTAAAAAGAGACAGAAATAGCCGTCCAACTGTCCCAAATTACGCAGATTGTCTCCACAATTACTCAGCACACCGACGGCGGCATGTGCGCACGAATGCGCACGCTCACGGATATGGAACAATCCGGCATGCGCCGTGCCGAACATGCTACGATTCCACCAGATCACGCGATATATCGCACAGACGACGGAAACCGAATCCGAAAACGCAGCACATCACGCGATGCCGACGCTGATGCCGGAGGACACGAGGAACATGCAGGAACCATTGGGCAACCCGTACCAGAATCCCGAGAGCACACAAAGCGCGCAGAGCGCCGCCGGCCTTGGAACCGATCCATTCTCGCCGGTCACCCCAGTCTCCGTCGGCGGCCAAGGGCAATCCGCTCCCACGAACCAGTCAGTGCAAACCTACCAGCTCCCCTTCCTGGCGAAGGTTTCCAGGCTCGCGCCCATCCCGGGCGACCCCACGAATTCGCGCTATGGCATCGTCATGCGGCTCAAAGACGTCTCGCAGCCACAGAACGGACTCGGCTACATCGTGCGTTTCGCCGACGATCCCGCCACCGGCAAGCAGAACAACAAACAGGTGCAGATCATCGCCTGGATCTCCAAGAGCCTCAAGGTCTACCCGACCACCGTGCCGCTCACCAACGACCCGAGCACCAACGACGTCGAAGGCGAACTCCATTTCGACGCCTGGACCGACCAGAAGAACCTCGGCGCCGTGCGCATCCAGTCGAACGACGGTCTGAACCGCACCATCACGATCGGCGAGCTCCAGCTCGACTTCTCGGGTAGCGGCTATTCCACCGGCTCGCTCAACGGCATCGCCACCGCCTCCTCTGTCGATCTCGGCCCGTACGGCCCCGCCGCAACCAACTCAGCCGCCCCAGCACACGCAACCAACACCGGCTCCGCCAGGCACCCGCTCAATTCGCTGCTCGCCGCATTCTGGCTCGCCGCTGCCCACTTCCCGAAGCTGCGCGGCGAACAGCTGGGCATGGGCGCCGGCCGCATCGTTGAAATCTTCCAAAATATGCAGAACAAGCCGCTCGCCGACGCGCTCGACGAGATCATCTGGCGCGGCACCACGAATTCGAACACCGCGAGCCCGTTCGAGCGGTTCGCCGCACGCCAGCTCATCGAGGCGGGAGCCGGCCAGATTCGCGAAATCACCGCCGAGCACAATCTCGACGTCGTGCAACTCGACAGCACCGGCCAGTTCTGGATGCGTTTCAACCGCAACGAGATCACCGGTCTGCAGCGTGACATCGTGCTCTCGGTGGAGGGCGCGCTGAATCGTCTCGCCGCCGCCAGCCGTATCGCCGCCAAGTATGACAACGGCATGGGCTTGGTCACCACGCTTACCGAGGCGCAGGATTACCGCGCCGGCTTCGACGAGTTGCATGAGTGGGACACGCACACCTCGTTCATCCAGTCGCGCGCCGACGCCCGCAATTCGAATCTCACCGTGCGTGGCGCCACGGCCGCACGCGGTGGCATGTGGGACGTCATGTCGCGGTTCGTAGACATCTGCGAACGCCTCATTCTGCCGTACCGCGTGGAGTACCGCTGCGATGCGAATCCCGACACCGGCGAGATGGTCGTCAATTTCACGGTTCCCACGTCGCTGATGATGCCCGCCAGCGTGCTCACCGACTCCGGCTGGGTCGGCATTCGCGAGCAGCGCGCCGCCCAGGCCGCCTCCTACGCGCTGCGGCTCGCCGGCATCATCGCGCAGGCCGCGTTCACCGCGGGCACGAACATCACGTCGCTCACGGTGAACGGCACGCTCGGATCGGTCACCGGCGCGCCCGTGCTCTCGCTCGCGTTCACACGCACGCCGTTCATGATGGGCACGGTGCCCGCGTTCATGGCCGGCCAGTTCAACGATCCCGCGCTCGACAGCGACCCGGCTGCCGTGCTGCAGATGCTGCGCCCTTCCGCACAGGTCATCTCCTTTGGCCCGGACCGCGGACTCACGCCGATCACCGCGCTGCCGATCCCACAGGCGATCCTCGCGCATCGTGTGCCGCTGTGGCGCGATGACCGCGAGCTGCCCGACGATCTGAAGGCGCTGCTGGGCGCCGATTTCGGCCGCGACCTCGATGTGATGTACGACGGCGCGAGCATCAAGGGCGGTGAGATTTTCCAGATTGCCGAGCAGAACGAGGACTCTCCCATGTCCGCCTCGCTGGAGATTGAATCCGCGCTGATGGGACTGCAAAGCGAGATGCCCGATCTCGGCGAGCGCAAGCCGCTGTACTGCGAGCATCCGCTCATGCGCCTGCTCGTCGCGAATCTGCCCGACCACACGCCGCAGACCCGCTACGTCAAGGCTCCCGACGCGCTGTACAACTCGCATATCGCGCTGGCTCGCATCCACCGTGATTCCGGCGACCTCGACGGTTCGCTCGCCCAGCTGCAGCAGGCGCTCGCGCTCGCGCCCACCACCGCGCAGCCGTTCGTCGACGAGTCGATCACCTATGTGGACATCGCCGGCGACCATGCGAAGGGCGCGGACGTGCTCACCCGCGGTCTTGCGGTGGCGGTGATGCCGGGCGACGTGAACTTCATGTATTACCGTCTTGCCTATTCGCTGTGGCAGACCAACAATCGCGAGGCGGCGCTCGCCTGCTACGCGTTCATGTTGGGCATGGGGTTCCACGCGCAGTATGAGGAGGCTGCCGAGGTCGAGGTGCGTGAGCTCATGCAGGAGATGGGCGTGGATTCGCTGCCGGATATGGATGCGGTGACGCACACGCTCAACAAGCATGGCATTCCGGTGGCGCCGCTGACCTCACAGACTGAGCTGCTCGCCAAGGCGGCGATCAGACTCGTCGACGCCGGCTTCCCGCTCGCCGCCGACGAGGCGGTGTGGGCGCTTGGCGCGTTGAGCAACGACGACCGACTGGGTGCACTGCGCCAGAGCTTGCGTTTCGGTGTGCTCGACGAGGATGCCGTGCTCGCCTCCGAGCGTCCCGCCAACTGATCCCCAATCTGCGCCCCTTCCTGCGTAAAAAGGGACATCCGCGCGTCCCAAATGATCCTTTTTACGCAAATGAAACACATGGATCACAGCGAGCCAATGCCCTGCACGCATCCCCCGGCGTAGCCCTGCGTAAAAAGGGACATCTTCACCCCCTAATCTGTCCCAAATTACGCAGCGGAGTGGTAGGCAGCGGAGAGGTTACGCAGCGAGATTCGCAAGATCCGGGAGATCCGCGAGATCCACGAGATCCGCGCTCACTCGCGCTCGCCGTACACCTCCGTCACGAATTGCCGCAGGCGCACGATCGCCTTTCTCAGATGCTCGGTCTCCACGCAGTACGAGAGGCGCAGATAGCCCGGCATGCCGAACGAGTCCGACGGCACCATGAACAGGTCGTATTCCATCGCCTTGCGTGCGAACTCGTTCGCATCCTCCTCGAGCGCCTTCGGGAATATGTAGAACGTGCCGCTCGGCCGCACCACTTCGAATCCGAGGTCGACGAGCGCGTCGTACAGCAGATTCATATTCGCTTCGTAAATGGAGAGGTCGCTGGTGTCGTCGATCACACGCTCCACCGCGAGCTGCATCGTGGAGCTCGGGCAGTTGTGTCCGATCGTGCGGCTGATCTGCGCGAACATCGGCACGAGCACGTCCGCGTCCGTCGCACGCGGGTTCACCGCCACGTAGCCGATGCGCTCGCCCGGCAGCGAGAGTGATTTCGAGAACGAGTAGCAGGTGAGCGTATTGTCGTAGAACTTCGCCGGGTATGCCTGCGCAGCACCGTCGAACATGATCTCGCGGTATGGCTCGTCGCTCACGATGAAGATGTCGTGGCCGTATTCGGTCTGCTTGTCGCGCAGAATGCCGGCCAGACGCTCCAGCGTGGCCGCCGAGTACGCCGCGCCCGACGGATTGTTCGGCGTGTTGATAAGCACGACCGCCACGTTCGGGTTGAGCGCACGCTCGAATGCCTCGAAATCAATCTGGAATGCAGTGGTGTCGGGCGGCACCACGGTGAGTGTGGCGCCCGTGCCCTCCACGTACGGGATGTATTCGGGGAAGAACGGCGCGAACGTGAGCACTTCGTCGCCCGGCTTGGTCACCGCGCGGAATGCGTGCGCGAGCGAGCCGGTGGCGCCCGACGTGGGGAAGATGTGCTGCTCGGTGTAGTCCATGCCGAAGCGGCGGTTGAGCGAGTCCGCCACGGCGCCGCGGAACGATGTGATGCCCACCGACGGGCTATAGCCGTGCAGCGCGCTCGGCGCCTCGTTCTCGTACAGGTCGATCACCGCGTTCGTGAACGCCGGCGTGCACGGTACGCTCGGGTTGCCGATTGAGAAGTCGAACACCTCGTCGGCGCCGATCTCCGCGCGCCGCGCCGCCGCCCGCTCCGAGATCATGCGGATCACCGACTTCTCACCCAACATTGCCTTGTACTTCTCGTTGATCATGCCAAGCCTTTCGCTATGCCGTAGATTATCCGTAGATTCCCAGACCCATCCTATGCCCCCACGTCACGCGTTATGTTTCCTGCCGTATTTCGCAAGTTGCGCGCGGATTTCGCCGATCACCGACCTGCCGTGCTCCGGTTTCATCTCTGGGTAGGCGTCGAGGAGCCTGCGCTGCTGCCAGTTGAAGGTGCCGTGCAGTTTCTCGGCGAGCTCGCCGTCGCGCATCCGCTCGCGCGCGCCGTCCACATGCACGCCCACATGCTCGTATACAGATTCCTTCACACGGCTCGCCACGCCTTCCGCATGCTGCTCGATCTGTTCGATGCGCTCGTCTGCGGCCGTGATATGCACGTCCATTTTGGCAATCTGCTCTTTCTTCACAGATTTGATATATTCCTCGGCACGCCCGAGTTTGCCGTTCATGCTGATCAGGCCGGCGAGGGTCACGGCGACGTCCGCCATGAGGATCACGAACAGCGTGATGCTCACGATGTTGAGCCAGAGCGGGTCGAGGCGGTCGAGCATGCGCATGACGGCGGGCTGCACCCATTCCTTCACCACGGTGCAGCCCGCGGCGAAGAACAGGAAGCCGTTCAAATAGACACGGCCGTTGATGTTGAACGGCTTGTTCGAATAGTCCCACAGCCGCATGTGGAAGAGTTTCTCTATGCCCCATGAGGTGATGTATTCCAACGTGCAGGCGAGCACGCCGCTGCTCAGGAACACGGCGATGAGCGAATGCTCGTCGTGCAGCACGAAGATCGCGAGCGCCGCGCCGAAACCGTAGATCGGGCAGATCGGGCCATTCAATATGCCCCGGTCCACGAACCGTCTCTTCATCACGATGTTGAGCCCGGTCTCCCACACCCATCCGACGAAACTGTAGAGGAGGAACCATACAAACGTTTTTTCCACTGCTGCAAGCCACATACCTTCACTGTCTCATACGCCCCGTATGTCGTGCTCCCATACCCGGTTGCGCTGGCAACGATACGGCCGGACTTATTCATCGCCTACTATGGAAGTGATCAATCGGAGGGCAATATGGCAACGATCATCGACTACGTGGCGCAGGAGACGCGCGACTTCTCGGAATACCCGTTCCATGTTGCCGACGCGCTGGTCTACGCGATTCTGAGCTATGACAAGATCCCGCAGGAGGTCCCGCAGCTCTCCTCCCTGCTCGAATGCTTCGGTTCCATCTCCAGCAAGCTGCGCAACTTCAATCTCAAACACCCTAGCCGTTCGCTCGCCGCACTGTGGCGCACGCCATTCCCGGGACCCACGCTGCGCGAGGTGGAGGAAAGACTGCACGAATACGAGCTCACCCACCCCTATTGGGAGCATCATTCCGGCTTCTCCGACGACGATGAGACCCCGCACCGCTTCTACCGCTCGATCAAACGCAATCCGCGGTTCGCCGTCACCCGCATGAGCGCCGCCGAGGAGCGTTTCGACATCTCGCAGCAGACCCAGTACGCCGCCGAGACGTTCCAGCTGCCCGACGGCACGCTGCTCGTCGCGTTCCGCGGCACCGATGATTCGCTCACCGGCTGGCGCGAGGATTTCAACATGGCGTTCACCTACCCGGTGCCCGCGCAAAAGCAGGCCGCCGACTATCTCGAAAAGGTGGGCAGACTCTGGCCGAACGCGCGCATCATGCTCACCGGCCACTCCAAGGGCGGCAATATCGCGATCTACGCGGCCATGAACGCGCGCGACCAGATCAAAGACCGCATCGAACGCATCTACGCTTTCGATTCACCCGGATTCAACCAGGACGTCGTCTCCAGTTACGAATACGGCACGATCGTCGACCGCATCACCAAGCTCGTCCCGGAGTTCTCCATCATCGGCATGCTGTTGCAGTCGAGTCCGCGCGAACATATGATCGTCGTCAAATCGAACGCCGACGGCCTCATGCAGCATTCCTGCTACACGTGGCTTATGGACGGCGACCGCTTCGACACGGTTCCCGCGCTGTCCGAGAGCTCGCGAGATTTCCGCGGCGCGTTGAACACCTGGCTGAACGGCATGACGCAACGCCAACGCGAGCATGGCGTGGAGGCGCTGTTCCGCGTGCTCTCCTCCGGCGGACACTCCACCATCACCCAGCTGCGCACGGATGGCATGAAAGCGCTTCCGGGGCTGTTCTCCTCCTATGTCGGGCTCGACAGTGAGGACCGCCATTACATAAATCAGGCCATTATGCTCCTGGCCGGGACGCGTTTCACGCACTGACTTCGACCAAACGTGCTCCAGAGCATTGCCACAAGCTGATTTTCCGGCCATATGAAGCTCATGAACACTAGACTGAAGGTACACATGATGTGCATACATATGCAGTGTTGATGAGCATCGCGCAGATTATTCCACCACCATATCGTGCATGTCCTTATAGGTGAGGAGTTCTAATGCCAAGGCCGCGTCGAGACCCCGAAGTTTTACCGGCGCAGCAGCGTTTGGAGAATGCGTTCTGGGCGCTCCTGCGGGAACGACCGTATGGGAAGATCACGGTGACCGACATCGTTCGAGAGGCCGGTGTGAACCGTAACTCGTTCTACTACCATTTCTCCGGGTTGCCTGAGCTTGCCGATGCCACGATCATGCATGCCGTTGAAAGCATACCGATCATGGACCACGCCACCACTGCCGAGAATCTGTGGCAGGAATGGCAGCGCACATGCATCGTGGCGTTCAACGACCCGCAGATGCGCAAGCAGTTCGACCATCTTGCCCTGCTTGCCGGCCCGCATAGCACGATCGAGCTCACCGAGGCATTGCGTGATTTCATTCGCCTGACGTTGCTCGGCAATTTCGATCTGGATTACGATCGCATCGACCTGAGCACGCGCATCCTGCTCGATTTCACGGTCGGCGGCATCGTCGGCGTGCTGCGCGATTGGCCGAACATCGAGCATCGTCTGTCGCCCAACGATCTGACGAATCCCGACATCGCCACCGTCGCCGCGAATCTGCGCACCGCACTCGATTCGAGCGAGCAACGCCGCCCTGTGCAGTCCCTGCGCTAGTCCGCAGATTCCGCATGTGGTGACCACCGCACGCTACGCTGGTACGCATGGAACATGTGCTTGACTGGTTGAAGGCGAACAGTGGGAGGATCATCTTCCTCGCCATCGTCATCGCGTTAGCATTCGTGGTGACGCGTTTGCTGAGCCGTGGCCTGCGCAAGGTGCTCGAGCACAACAAGATCCCGCAGGCGTCGATCTTCATCAACATCGCGCGCGTGCTCGTCTGGGTGGTCGCGCTCACCATCGTGCTGCACCCGGTGTTCGGCGTGAGCCCGGCGAGTCTGTTCACCGCGCTCGGCATAGGCGGCCTGGCCATCTCACTCGGCCTGAAGGACTCCATTGCGAACACGATCGGCGGATTCACGCTCATGTTCTCGCATGTGATCCAGCCAGGCGACACGGTGAGCATCAACGACACGACCGGCGTGGTGCAAGACATCAACTGGCGGCAGACCGTGGTCCGCGAGCGCAATGGCAATCTGATGATGATCCCGAACTCGGTGCTCAACACCACCGCGCTGGAGAAGCTCGACCCGGCGAACGAGTGCCTGGTCACGATCCCGTTCACCGCCAAGCCTGACGTCGACACGGCCAAGCTCGCCCAGGATCTGCTGAGCACGGTGAACACGCACGCGCGCTCGCTCATGAACCCGAAATACAAGGCGGTCGTACGCTACACCGGCTTCACGAGCGACGGCGTGAGCGGCAACATCGTGGCCTACGCGAAGCACGGCGTCGCGCTCACCGCGCTGTCGGACGCCATCGCGCGCGCAGTGCACAGTTCCAAGCTCAATCTGAACTTCACGGCGTCCTCATTGGTCGGCATTGACGAAAGCGGTGCGCTCACCGGCAAATCTACATCACGTTCATAAGCGCCAACACCATGCCGAACACCGTCAGCGTGATGAACACGCCCATGCCGGCGTTGACGAACGCGCACGAGCAGGCAGTGCCTTTCGGCAGTTGCGCGGGCGTGACGTAGAACTCGAGTCTGCGGCATTTCACAATGAGCAGCACCACGCCCGCGACCACGGCCACCAAATACAGCAGAATGTACAGCATGGCGGCCACGCCCACGACGAGTTCCGGTCCGGACACATCGCCGGCATCGAGCGCGGCGGAATGGGCGTCGCTCCAGTCACTGAAGAACGGACCGACCACGCTGCCCAGGAAATTGATCGCCATGTGCAATCCGATCGTGTATTTGAGCTGGCTTGTGCGCATGTAGATGTACCCGAGCACGAGCCCGAGTCCGAACGCGTAGAAGAACTGGTACAGATTCAGGTGGAACAGCGCGAAGACGAGCGCCGACACCACTATTGCCAACCGCTCGCCGTAGCGGCGCACGCGCGCGATGATCTGCTTGCGGCACAGCCACTCCTCCACGATCGGGCCCACGACCACCACGGCGAGAATATTGAGCCATGCCGGGATTCCGCCGACAATGTTGTCGAGACGGTTCTGTGCCATGCCGCCCGAGAACAGCGCGGCGAGCGCGTTGCCGAGCAGTCCGCCCACGAACACGATGGCCAGGCTCACGAGGAACCATTCGAACAGTTCGCCGAAGGTCATGCCGAACTTGCGCGTGGGCTCCTCGGGCACGCTCCTGAGCATCAGGTAGGCGAGCGGCACGGCCACCAGGTAAAACGAGCAGTCGGAGACGAGCAGCGACACCCACATCCAGTGCGCGGCTTCGCGGTGCAGCATGCTAATGCCGATCCCGAGCACGAACACGAGCGCCATCCACACCACGATCATCACGCTGAACGACGCCCCTATGCGCGAGTAAGACCTGCGCGCGGATTCCACCGCATTCCGTTCGCCCATCTGATTCATCGGCGGTTCCTGCCAAGGATTCTGCTGCGGTTCCTGCCAATACTGCGGCTGCTGGAACTCGCCCTGCCACGCCTGCTGGAATTCACCCGCCCGTGTGTTCTGTTGCGGACTCTGCGGGCGTCCCGGTTCGGTCATTGTGCTCCTTGCGCTCATCTGCCATGAAATAGCCTCAGATTACCAAACCCGCCTTGTTGCCGTCCTCCTGTTCCATATCCGCCCGCTCTTACCCAGTTTTGCGAAACAAACCAAGTGGACCGCACTTGATTCCGCTCGGCAGTGTGCCGCCGCGGTAAAGGAACACGGAAAAAGCGGCACCCGAAATTCCGGATGCCGCCCTGTCGCGCGAATCTGCAAGCAAATCTGCCGCGGATCAGTCGTTGGTGGAGGTCTTGTCGTAGAGTGTCTTGCCCTCCGACGTGATCACAATGCGCACCGAGTAGGTGTTGCCGCCGTCCTCATTGAGCTGCGAAGCCGCGGATTTGCCCACCGAATTGAGGCTCTCGGCCAGCGAATCGGAGTATTCCGCGAGCGAGGAATCCAGGTCGAAGGTGAGGATCAGTGTGTTGCCCTCGGCGGAGACGCTGCCCTTCATGCCGTCCGGCAGACCTTGAATCTGCTTTTCGAGCTCGCTCTTCACGGTCGGGTTCTTGAGCGCCTCTTCGAGCGTGATCGAGCCGCCGGTGAGCTGGCCGCCGATGTCGTCGATGTCGTTGTCGATATCCTCGTCGATGTCCTCATCAATGTCTTCGTCGGGGTCCGTGGTGCTCTGGGTCTGCGAATGCGTGGCGCTCGGCGACTTCGAATCGCTGACGATCTCGTTCGTCGCCGCCAGAACACTGTTGAACACGATGATCGACACGATGATGGAGACCACGGTGAGCACGCCGCCCACAATCGTACCGGCGAGCGAAAGATTCTTGCTCGCTTTGCTGCCGCCGTGCTTGTTGATGTTCACCATTGCGATGATCGACACGATCAGACCGATGAGCGGGAACAGAATCGCCAGAATGAGACCGACGATTGCCATCGTGTTGTACTTGTCGGTGGGACCCTGCGGCGGGTACTGATCATAGCCACCCTGCGGCGGGAACTGTGCCGGGCCGCCGTATGCGGGGCCACCCGGTTCACCGTAGACCGGCGCTCCTCCCGTGGGCGCTCCGTATGCCGGCTGCTCGCCGTACTGCGGTGCCGCGTTCTGCGGGGCGCCGTAGTTGATCTGGGTCGTCGGCTGCGTGCCCACCGGCTCATACGGGGTGCCGTACGGCTGCTGTGCCGGCTCGTTGCCAGTGAACTGAGGCGCAGATTCGGCATGCCCGTAATTCGAGTTGCCGTATGCCTCGCGCCCCTGCTCTGGCGCTGCGTTCTGTACATATGGCTGTGCCGGTTCCTGCGGCTGCGTGTATGGGTTCGGATTGGCATTCGGATTCAGCCCGTACGGATCCGCCGGCGGCGTGATTGGCTGTGCTGGCTGTTCGCCACCGGTGTACGGATTTTCTGGCTGTGTCATTATTCTCCCTCTGTCGAAAAACAGCAACAGCCTATCAAATTCGCACTTGGTGTCTAGTCAATCATTCCATGTTTTTATAGTTTGCTTTCTCAGATTGTGTCGCTTGAAGATTGTTTCTCGCCACCCATGCATGTGGATGCTCAGAATGGTGGGATTAGTCGCTGCCGGTGAGGTCTTGTCGTAAATCGTCTTGCCTCCCGACAGCATCACCAGTGCACTGAGAACATGGCATTGCGTCAGATTGGCGGCAACGTACATCCGCGGCTCAGGCGAGCGCGCCTTCGATGAGGTCGGTGACCACGGTGCGGAACGGAATGCCCATGGCCTCCCACGCTTGCGGGAACATCGAAATCGAAGTGCAACCTGGCAGTGTGTTGATCTCATTGACAAGCACATCGCCATCTGCGGTCACGAAGGTGTCCACACGGCTCAGTCCCATGCCGTCCACCGCGTCGAATGCGCGTACGGCGGTCTCGCGGACGCGCGCGATCAGGTCATCGCCAATCTTCGCCGGAATCTCGGTGTGGCTCGCCTGGGAGTCCATGTATTTGCTGTCGAAATCGTAGAACTGGTCGTCGCCTTCGCTGCGCCGGTCGAGCACCACTTCGCCAGGTAGCGCGGCACGGGTCGGGTCGGTCGGGTGAATGCGCACCACAGCGCACTCGATTTCGCGCGCGTCAATGCCCTGCTCGACCAGCACGCGCCAATCATGCCGGCTCGCCTCGAACACAGCGGCGGCGAGTGCGGCTGCGTCGCCAATCTGCTCCACCTTGGTCACACCGAAGCTGGAGCCGGCACGGCTGGGTTTGACGAACAACGGGTACTGCAAACCGGCCTCGTTCACCTGCCGCAGGAATTCCTCGCCGTCGGTGGCGAACTCGTCGGAGGCGTCGTAGTGACGGGTGTCGAGCGTGATGCCCGGCGCCACCGGAATGCCGGCGGCGCGCAACAGCACCTTGGTGTAGTGCTTGTCCATGCACGCGGCCGAGGCGAGCACGCCGCAGCCCACGTACGGCACGCCCATCATCTCGAACAGGCCTTGGATCGTGCCATCCTCGCCAAACGGGCCGTGCAGTGCGGGCAGCACCACATCAATGTGACCGAGCGAATCAAGCGAGCCGTCAGCATTGCGGGCGTGGAACCCGTCGCCACCGTCGCCAATGGTGAGCACCACTTCGCGCGAATCGGGCGTCTCAACCGCCTCGGGGAGTCCTTCGGCCAGATTCCAACCGAGCGGATCCTGGCCGTCTACGAACCAGGTGCCGGTCTTCGTGATGCCGATCGGCACGGCCTCGAACAGTTCAGGGTCGAGCGCGCGCATGAATGAGGCTGCGGAGATGCAGGAAATCGAATGTTCGTCCGCCTTGCCGCCGTAGAGAACCGCCACCCGTGTCTTCGCCATTGCCATCTCCTTATGCCCGGGCATATTGCGCCCGGGATTCTGCTCCATGCCTTGTGAGCCGCCGCCTCCGCAATGAACGGAACGCGGCGCCCGCGCTGCCTCCCAAGAATACTAGCCGCTCTCCCCGCCCTCCACTCTTGCGGGCCACTTTACGGGCTGCTCTTACCGGCCAAGATAACTGTTACGGGCCAACATTTCCCTTACGGGCCAAACTATTTCTTACGGGCTAGCCTTTTCTGTTACGGGATGTCACCTGCCACGGACCAATCTACCCCTTACGGGCAAGGCCCCCAACGCAAAAGCGCGCCCGCAAACCAAATGCGGGCGCGCCAATCTACAAAAATATGCGAATTCGGGCGGGTCACTCCACGGTGATGCCCTGCGGGAACATCTCGGAGACCATCTGGCTGAAGGAGATGCCGTCGTCGAGCACGCGCGTGACGGCCTTGGCGAGCGGGGTGTCCACGTGGTACTTCTCGCCGAGCTCGACGACCGCGCTGGCCGTGGCGACGCCTTCCGCCACGCCGTCGCTCGCCTTCGTCGCCTCGGCAACACTCATGCCCTTGCCGAGGTTGAAGCCGAACGTGTAGTTGCGCGAGAGCGGCGAGCCGCAGGTGGCGATGAGATCACCCACGCCGGCGAGTCCGTGGAACGTCTCCGGCAGGGCACCGGCGGCAGTGCCCACGGCGGTGAGTTCGGCGAGACCGCGCGTCTCGATCATCGCGGCGGTGTTCTCGCCGTAACCCGCGCCGTGGCTCATGCCGACGGCGAGCGCGACCACGTTCTTCAGCGAGCCGCACAGCTCCAAGCCGATCACGTCGGCGGTGATGAACGCCTTGAAATAGTCGGTGGTGCACAGATTGGCCATCATGCGCGCGTTGTCGATGTCGGTGCAGCCGATCACGGTGGCGGCGGGCTGGCGCGCGGCGATCTGCTTGCTCAAATTCGGTCCGGAGACCGCGGCGAATCGCTGGGTCGGCAGATCGAGCGCCTCGCAGACCACCTGGTCCATGCGCTTGCCGGTGCTCTTCTCAATGCCCTTCATCAGCGAGACGATGAGTGCGGAATCTGGAATGAGCCCTTTGAATTCCTCGAGCGCGCCGCGTGCGTACTGCGCGGCGATGGCCACGACGACCACGTCGGCATGCGCAACCGCTTCGGCTCGGTCGCCGGTCGCCTTCATATTGTCCGGCAGTTTCTCCACGCTCGGCAGACGCACCGGATTCCTGTGCTCGGTCTGGATTGCCTTCACGATCTCCGGCTCGATCGCCCACATCATCACATCGTTGCCCGCATCGGCAAGCACCTGACCGAAGGCGGTTCCCCACGCGCCGGCGCCCAAAACTGTGACATTCGCCATGCCTACTCCTTACTTGAGACAGCTATTCTCGATTGTCGCTCGCTTTCGCCGTCGCGTCCCCGCATTGCGTTGCTAGCGCAAATCCGGCGAGCTGTTTGCCGATTTCTCCGTCTCACCCTCTCGCTCTTCTATCCTCTCCGTATCTCTTACGGGATGCCATAAACCGCTACGGGATGTCACAAACCTTTACGAAAGGTCAGGAAGCAAAGTGCCGACGCGACAAAACCCTTGGAAAATGGCCCTTTTCAAACTTCACGTTTTCGAGCGAGCGTCACAATCCAATATCCCGCAAGAACTTATGACATCCCGTAAGCATTAACGACATCCCGTAAGCATTAACGACATCCCGTAAGCATTAGCGCGCATGCGAGCTTGCTGAATCTGCAGATTCCACAGATTCCCCAACGCGCACCTCCGCTTCCTCCGCGCGCCTGTCAATCTCATGCGGGTCGCTGAACGGCGGCACTTCCGGCACTTCCTTCTCGATACGGTAATCGTAGAACGTGTCGGGCGCCGCAGTGCCGCGGATGTTCGCCATGACCTCCTTCATGCGCACGCGCACGCGCCGCACGAGTTCGTTCGCGAGCTCGGTGGGCGGGTCGTCGCCCCACGAGTCCATGTTCGCGAGCAAGTCGGAGTAATCCAGCTGCGTGTCGTAGCACATGACGACGTTCTTGCGCGGCCACGGCCACCAATGATTGATGCTCGCCGCACCCCACGTCACCGCGCAGAACAGCGGAATCTGGTGACCGACGCGGCGCGACGCCTCGAGCGCGATGAATCCGGCGCCGTTCTTCATGCTCATCGGCCACTTTTTCGGGTCGCGCGTCACCGTTCCCTCGGGCCAGATCGTCAGCGCATGATTGCTCGTGAGAATCTGTACCGACGCTTCCTCGATCTCGCGCGCCTTGCCGCTGCGTCGCGGCACCGGCTGCATGCCCACCGCGCGGAACCATTTGCCTATGACCGGCCATTTGCCCATCTCCGCCTTGGCCATGTACCGCGGACGACGGCCCATTTGGAACATCGCGACCATGGGCACGAACACGTCGAACTGCGTGACATGCGTTGCGCAGGTGATGTAGGCGCCTTCCACCGGCACGTTTTCCAAGCCCCACGCGCGCACTTTGCAGCTCGCGCGCAGAACTTTCGCCGCGCCTTCCACCAAGCGGTGCGTGATTTTCGGATTGAGCTCATCAATTTCCCGCTGATTCGGCTCCATTCTGCCGATCGGGAACGGACGCGTCGGGTCCACGAGAGCATATTCTGCGGCGAGTTTGCGCACTTGCGCGTCGCTGAGCGGCTTCACGGCGCGCCTTGGCGACGGCTTCCCTTTCGATACCATGCCCCCATTCTGCCACGCCCCCTCCTCTGCACGCCTCTGCCGCACCTTCGGCACCCCGGTCCCCCTCAGCACCCAGCGCCCCTTTGTGTAAAAAGAGACAAAGCAGAGCCCCAAAATGTCCCAAATTATGCAAACAAAAATCTGCCGACAATAATCTGCGTAAAAGGGGACATCTACATGCTGGTAGATGTCCCCTTTTGCGCAGATTCAAGATTCAGCCTACGCGCGGACTCACCGGCCGCGCGCTAGGCGCCCAGATTTCCTTACGGGATGTCGTCAACCCTTACGGGATGTCACGGCCCAAGTATCGGTACCAAAAAACATTGAAATTCCCGCTATATTGTCGTGTTTATCAACTGCGGCGCGAGAATCTGACATCCTGTAAGAGTTGACGACATCCCGTAACGAAAAAGAAGCGCCATAACGCAAAAGACGGCCGCCCCCAGCAGGGGTGACCATCTTCAAGCGTTCTGTTCAAGCAAGCAGAACGGCGCAAACTAGTCGATCTGCGCGCCGAGCGCCGTGAGCTTGCCGCGGAAGTCCGCGTACCCGCGGTCGATCAGGCTGATGCCGCGCACGTCGGACGGTCCCTTCGCCGCCAGCGCCGCGATCAGGTGGCTGAATCCACCGCGCAGATCCGGCACGTCGATGTCGCGCCCTTCGAGCGGCGTCGGCCCGAAGATCACAGCGGAATGCTTGTAGTTGCGCTGCTGGAAGCGGCACGGCAACGAGCCGAGGCATTCGCGGTAGAGCTGCACGGTTGCGCCCATCTCCACCAGCGGCTTCGTGAAACCGAAACGGTTCTCGTACACGGTCTCATGCACAATGCTCAGCCCGTTCGCCTGCGTGAGCGCCACGACGAGCGGCTGCTGCCAGTCGGTCATGAAGCCGGGGTGCACGTCGGTCTCGATCGCCACCGGCTTCAGGTCGCCGCCCGGGTGCCAGAAGCGGATGCCGCGGTCGGTGATGTCGAACTCGCCGCCGATTTTGCGGAACACATTGAGGAACGTCATCATCTCCGGCTGCGTCGCGCCCTTCACGAACACGTCGCCGTGTGTGGCGAGCGCGGCCGACGCCCACGACGCCGCCTCAATGCGGTCGGTGAGAGCCGTGTGAGTGTAGCCCTTCAGCTCCTTCACGCCCTCGATGCGGAACGTGCGGTCCACGTCCACCGAGATGATCGCGCCCATCTTCTGCAGCACGGCCACCAAGTCCATGATCTCCGGTTCGGTCGCCGCGCCGGACAGCTCGGTCTTGCCATCTGCGAGCACGGCGGCGAGCAGAGTCTGCTCGGTCGCGCCCACCGACGGGTACGGCAGGTGGATCTTCGCGCCGTGCAGACCGTTCGGCGCGGTGATGTGAATGCCGTCCTTGTGTTCCTTGTCAACGGTGGCGCCGAGTTTGCGCAGTGTCTCCAAATGGAAGTCGATCGGCCGGCCGCCAATGTTGCAGCCGCCGAGCGCCGGGATGAACGCCTCGCCCAGCCGGTGCAGCAGCGGGCCCGAGAACAGGATCGGAATGCGCGACGAGCCGGAGAGCGTGTCTACATCGGCCACGTCGGCCAGCTGCACGTTCTTCGCGTCGATCGTCACAATGCCCTCGTCGCCGTTCACGTCCACGTTCACGCCGTGCAGACGCAGCAGATCCGAAACCACATGCACGTCTCGTATTTCGGGCACGTTTTTGAGCACCGACGTCCCCGGCGCGAGCAGAGCCGCCACCATGGCCTTGCTTACGAAGTTCTTCGCACCGCGCACCTTGATCGTGCCGTTGAGCGGCTTGCCGCCCACCACATGCAGTACGTCGTCAGTTTTCTCCACGTCCACCTCTTTCAAGCTCTTTCAAGCACACGATTCGAGATTCCTAAATGCTTCCAACAGTTCCCGCGCGCGTTTTATTTCGGCACCGCCTCGGTACCGCCCGCGAGCGCAATTCCCCACCATTCTGCCACACACCATGTAGTTCTTCATATGGGCAGATTCCCCCGCGCTCACCATTCGCGAAACCCCGCGCCACCGCCCGCACCCCACACCTACCATCTCAGGTAGCACTAGTGTTTTCGGGACTCAAAGGAGCATCATGACCACCACTGTCGCCGTTGTCGGCTGCACCCACGCCGGCGTTTTCGCCGCCAATTCCATTCTTCGCGAACACCCTGATTGGCAGGTGCACGTGTTCGAGCGCAACGAGACCGTCTCGTTCCTCTCCTGCGGCATCGCGCTGTGGGTGGGCGGCCACGTCTCCGACCCGAAGAAGATGTTCTACTCCTCCCCTCAAGCGCTCGAGCAGGCGGGCGCGACCGTGCATATGCACACCGACGTCACTGACGTTGACGTTGCCGCGAAAACGTTGGAATTCCGCGATTTGCAGACCGGCGACACCCAGACCCTGCCCTACGACAAGCTCGTCGTAACCACCGGTTCGCGCCCGATCGTGCCGCCGCTGCCCGGCATCGATTCCAAGCGCGTGCAGCTATGCAAGAACTGGGATGACGCGGTGCAGATCAAGGAGCGCGCGCACGATCTGAAGAACGTAATCGTGATCGGCGCGGGCTACATTGGCGCCGAGCTCGCCGAGCAGTTCTCCACGCGCGGCACGCAGGTGACGCTGATCGACGCCGCCGACCGCGTGCTCGCCAATAATTTCGACAGGTTCATCACCGATCAGGTTGAGGCGAAGTACCGCGAGCATGGCGTGACGCTGGCGCTTGGTGAAGCGGTCAAGGCGTTCCGCGACAACGGCGACAGCATCACCGTGGTCACGACGAAGGGCGAGTACACGGCGCCGTACGCGGTGCTTGCCGTCGGATTCCGCCCGAACACCGACTTGGTGCGCGGCCAGGTGGAGACGCTGGACAACGGCGCGATCGTGGTCGACGAGTTCATGCGCGCCTCGGTGCCGGATGTGTTCGCGGCCGGCGACTCCGCCACCGTGCTGTTCAACCCGACCGGCAAGCTCGACTACATTCCGCTCGCCACCAATGCGGTGCGTCAGGGCGAGCTCGTCGGCCTGAACATTGAGAAGCCGACCCGCAAGTACATGGGCACGCAGGCCACGTCGGCCGTGCAGCTCTACGACCTCTCGCTCGCCGCTTCCGGCATGACGCAGACCTACGCGAACAACCACGGTCTCGACATCCGCTCCACCGAGCTGCTTGAAGATTACCGTCCCGCATTCATGCTCTCCACCGCGCCGGTCTCGTGCATGCTCACCTGGGATCCGCAGACCCGCCTGGTCAAGGGCGCCCAGTTCTGCTCGACCACCGATGAGGTGGCCGGCGCCGCAAACGTGGTCTCGGTGGCGATTCAGGCGAAGTTCACCATCGACATGCTGGCGAACGTGGACTTCCTGTTCCAGCCGAACTTCGACCAGCCCGTCTACTATGTCGGCGCGGTCGCCGCAAAGGCCGCCGCCGAGCAGCGCTGACTCCTGCATGCCCTCCTGTTGGGGGGGGGAGTCCCCCAGCATGGACTTCCCCCCCCCCCCAACAGGAGCTCCTCCAGGGGAGACACCCCAAGAGGAGACCCCCACTTCCCCTTCTTCTTCCTCTTCCTCTTCCTTCCTCTTCCTCCTCTCCTTTCCCTTACGGGATGTCGTCAATTCTTACGGGATGTCATACCCTGTTACGGGATGTTTTATTGTTCTCGGCATGAATTTCAAATGGCCCAAAACTTATCAAATAGAAACATGACGACAGGCTGGGCGAACATTCACGATACAATTGTTCACATTCTCGCACAGGTCTACTTGATGCATGACATCCCGCAACAGATGACGACATCCCGCAACAGTTGCCGACATCCCGTAAGCGAGGAAAGATACCTCTCGGCTCTACATTACGCTACGGGCCAGCCCCACCTCTGCAGACAACCCCTCTCCTACTCTTTTTCATTCAAACTCATTCATCTAAACTCGCCTCATCTCACTTACTGGTCAAACCACAACCCACCTCTTTAGGGTCCACGATGTTCTCAGGGGTACAGGTCTTCTGCTCAGAGGTACAGAGTGAGTTTCGACTGTGAAACAATCGGGACACCGCTGACACAGGCTCTTCCTCGGGGGTACAGGCAGAGTTTTGAGGGTACAGGGCTATAAGAATGCAGATTACAAGAAATCCTTATTTTTCAAAGATTTATGAAATCTGTTAACAGATAAATCCGTGCTCCTTAACACTCTGCCTGTACCACCGAGGAAGAGACCTGTACCCCTAAGCACGAATCTGTTATTACCTTAGCCCGTAAGAGATAGCAGATTAAGAGATGACAATAGGCGCGTAAAGAAAAACGGCCCCTCCGTGCGGAGGAGCCGTCAGCGGAATACACGACAAAACCGGCGAGCTCAGTCGCCACCGAGATCGAATGCGGCGAGATCGTCTTCGCGCGAGTAAGTGCGGAAGGCCATCAACGTCTGCGTGCCGGCGACGCCGGGAACCTTGGCGATGCCGTCGGGAATGATCGTCGAGAGGTCGTCGAAATCGTCGGCGGAGACGATCGCCACCAAATCGACGTCACCCGCCACCGAATAGACGTCCTTGACGCCCGGAATCTCAACGATTTTCTTCGCCGCCTCGCTCACCTTGTCGGCTTGTGTGGTAATGAGAACGATTGCATCTGCCATCTCGGCTCCTTAGAACAACTTCCCGTTCCTTCAACGATACCCCGCGCAGCGCCGACGCATGCCGCTCGCCGCGATGCACGCAGAGCACCCTAACGAACACCCTGGCCATAAGCACTGTGACATCCCGTAACAGCATTGTTGGCCGGTAGGTACTGTGACATCCCGTAACGATTATGTTGGCCATACGCACTCACGCCACGCGACTCAAGCCGCGCGACGCACGACCGCACGCCGCCCGCGCGGAGCGCCTCGCCTCAGCGATCGGCGAGCGGACCCGCCCACTCAACCGCTTCAGGCTCGCGTGCCGACTCCACCGTTTCAGCCTCCTCCGTGATCGCAGGCAGCGTCTTCGGTTTGAACGGGAATTTTTCCGCTCGCATGCGCTCATACGCGGCGATGTCGTCCTCGTGCTGCAACGTGAGGTCAATGTCATCGTAGCCGTTCATCAGGCGCCAGCGCACGTAATCATTGACCTCGAACGGCAGCACCACGTCGTCGATGGTCACGGTGCGCGTCTCGAGATCGACGGTCATCTGCCGGCCGGGCTCCTCTTCGAGCATCTTCCAGATCAGCTCGATCGACTCCTGCGGCATAATCGCAGCCAGCACGCCGTTCTTCGCAGTGTTGCCATAGAAGATGTCCGCAAAACGCGACGCGATGACCACGCGGAACCCGTAGTCATGCAATGCCCACACGGCGTGTTCGCGCGACGAACCGATGCCGAAGTCGGGCCCGGCCACAAGAATCCTTCCGTCGCGATATTCCGGCTGATTCAGCACGAAATTCGGGTCGCGACGCCACGCGTAGAACAGCGCATCGTCGAAACCAGTGCGGGTTACGCGCTTCAGGAACACGGCGGGGATAATCTGGTCCGTGTCCACATTCGAGCGGCGAAGTGGCACGCCGGTAGCGGTAATAGTCGTAAGTTTTTCCATAACAGTCCCTATTTCCGTAAGTTTTCAGATTCCCGATTCACAGATCCGCCGGCGTCGAGATTGTGCCGCGGATCGCAGTGGCGGCGGCGACGGCCGGCGATGCCAGATGCGTGCGCGATCCCTTGCCCTGACGCCCTTCGAAATTGCGGTTCGACGTCGAGATCGAGCGTTCGTGGGCGACGAGTTTGTCCGGATTCATGCCCAGGCACATCGAACAGCCGGCATTGCGCCATTCCGCGCCGAAATCCTTGAAGATCCGGTCCAGCCCCTCGCGCTCGGCCTGCAGGCGAATGCGCGACGACGCGGGCACGACCAAAACGCGGTGAATCGAATCCGCCTTCTTGTGCCCCTTCATAATCTCGGCGGCGATGCGCAGGTCTTCAATGCGGCCGTTCGTGCAGGAGCCAATGAACACGGTGTCCACCGGAATGTCGCGGATCGGCGTGCCCGGCTCGAGTCCCATGTAGTCGAGCGCGCGCTCGGCGGCGGAGCGTTCGGTGGCGTCCGCGAAATCGTCCGGCGCGGGAACGACGCCCGAAATCGCGACGCCCTGCCCCGGGTTCGTGCCCCAGGTGACGAACGGCTCGAGGTCTTCCGCGCGCAGCGTCACTTCGGCGTCGAACACGGCGTCGTCGTCGGTGCGCAGTGTTTTCCAGTACTCAACCGCTTGATCCCACATCTCGCCCTTCGGCGCGTGCGGCCGCCCCTTCAGGTATGCGAACGTCGTCTCGTCGGGCGCGATCATGCCGGCGCGCGCACCCGCTTCGATCGACATGTTGCAGATCGTCATGCGCGCGTCCATCGACAGCTGCTCAATGGCGCGCCCGCGGTATTCGAGCACGTATCCCTGGCCGCCGCCGGTGCCGATCTTCGCAATGATCGCGAGAATGATGTCTTTCGCGCTCACACCTGCCGGCAGGTCGCCCTCGATGTTGATCGCCATCGTCTTGAATGGCTTGAGCGAGAGCGTCTGCGTTGCCATGACATGCTCGACTTCAGACGTGCCTATGCCGAACGCGAGCGCGCCGAACGCGCCGTGCGTGGAGGTGTGCGAATCGCCGCACACAATCGTCATGCCGGGCTGCGTGAGACCGAGCATGGGCGCGAACGCGTGCACGATGCCCTGGTCCGCGTCGCCGAGCGGGTGCAAGCGCACGCCGAATTCGCGGCAGTTCTTCTCGAGCGTCGTCAGCTGCGTGGCGCTCGTCTCGTCCGGGTTCGGCTTGTCTATGTCGACCGTGGGCGTGTTGTGGTCTTCGGTGGCGATGAGCTGGTCGAGGTGCCGCGGTGTGCGACCGGCCAGGCGGAGCCCCTCAAACGCCTGCGGACTGGTCACTTCGTGCATCAGCATGAGGTCGATATACAGCAAGTCGGGAGCGCCGTCGCTGCCCTTGCGCACCAAATGATCGGCCCAAACCTTTTCGGCCAATGTCATTCCCATAAACCTGTTCCTCCTAGTGTTGTCGCGTGTGCGGGGCGCGCTCTCCCTTGCTTTTCCCGCGCCGCTCGCTTACCACACGCGAGCTTGTCTGTCCAGACTAAAGGTTGGCGAATCGCCGGTCGCGTACTATGTCAGAATGCGAGATGTGAAGGTTTTTTCAAAGATGTTGCAGATTGTTTTCGCACTGTAAAACACCTGATTTTCCGCGGAATTTGAGCGCTTAAGCAGACTAATCCAACAGAAATGCCCAGTTTGTCGTTTTGCGTTTCGAATACTGAGATGCAATAATCTCAGTATGACTTCAGATACGCTTGCCGCAAAATCTGCTCCGTCTGCTGAGACGAGCACAAACAATCCGTCCAATCACAACGATGTGCCTGCAGACGACAACGAGATTCATTCCGGCGTCGGCGTGCTCGACAAGACCGTAAAGATTCTCGATGCGCTCGAGTCCGGCCCCGCAACGCTCGGTCAGCTCGTCGCGGCGACGCACCTCGCGCGCCCGACCGCGCACCGCTTGGCGATCGCGCTGGAGCGCCACCGCTTCGTGGTGCGCGACCAGCACGGCCGCTTCGTACTGGGCTCGCGTTTCACCGAGCTCGCCGCCGCCGCAGGTGAGGATCGCTTGCTCGCCGCCGCCGGCCCGATTCTGCAGACGCTGCTCGACCGCACTGGCGAGAGCGCGCAGATTTACCGTCGTCAGGGCGAACAGCGCGTGTGCATCGCCGCCGTCGAGCGCGCGAGCGGACTGCGCGATTCGATCCCGGTCGGCGCCATGCTCTCGATGGAGGCCGGTTCCGCGGCCCAGATCCTGCTGGCGTGGGAAGACACCGAACTCCTTCACCAGGGCCTGCGTCACGCGAAGTTCTCGGCCGCCAAGCTCGCCACGGTGCGCAAGCGCGGCTGGGCCGACTCGATCAACGAGCGCGATGAGGGCGTCTGCTCCATCTCCGCGCCGATTCGCAACGCCTCCGGCCAGGTAATCGCCGCGATCTCGATCTCGGGACCCTCGGGCCGCATGGGCTCGAATCCGGGCCACCGTTTCGCCCCGCTCGTCATGGGCGCCGGCAAGTACCTTTCCGATGCGCTGATCAAGGCCAGCATCTCGCGCTGACCGATTTCGGCGGCCATCCGATGCCCCCGGAACCGCAACGCATCCGATATCATCGCGTTCAAGTAGGCAACTAACCTACGCACATTCCGCAACCCCATAAGTAGGCAACCGACCTACATACATTCCGCAACCCCGCAAGTAGGCGGCCAGCCCCACGGTTGGCCGCCTTTCTCTTTTCGCGTCTCCGTCTCATACAACGTTACGGGCTAAGGTTTTCTGTTACGGGATGTCATAATCTCTTACGGGATGTCCTTATCCGTTACGGGATGTCACCAGCTGTTACGGGCTATGGGGCCCCTTACGGGCCAGCCAACTCCTTACGGGCTAGGCCTTTCGGTTACGGGCTAGCGAAAATCTGCAACCTGGCAAGTATCCAGCAATTCCCCAAAAACACAAAACCGCCATTTTCCAACGATTGTTGTTGCCGAATACAACGCCCCTTTTAGCCCGTAACCAAAAATCCTAGCCCGTAAGCGTTATCTTGGCCCGTAGCGGCTACCTTAGCCCGTAACAGAAAATCCCAGCCCGTAAGCCAAAAGGCCGTAACACACAACGAGACGACGGCAAGACGAGCCAAACGTCGTGCCGGCAACGTCTCCCACGCTCACATGGTTTTGGTGTGACGCAAACCGCTTTGGTGTGACGGCACCCACAAACCCATGACCATAACAATGTTGGAATTCCAACGTTTTGCAAATCGAGGCCACCGAGCCATCGTCACACCAAAACGGCATGTGTCACACCAAAACCGTAAAACCTCCGCGCTCAGTGATTGAACAGCCAGTTGCCCACGGAATGCCACAATCTGCTCACCGTGCTCGGCTTGTGCAGCAGGTTCACGCCCTCGCTTTTCGGCTTCGACGCGCTGCTCATGCCATACACATACGCCTTCTTCGAGCTCGGCTTGCCCACCAACTCGCCGAACTGCAGCAGCTGCGTGCGCGGCGAGAACGGGTGCCGCTCGTCGAACTCGAACAGACGCGCCGCACGCCGTTCCGGAATCGGCCCGTACGAGTCGAATCCGCACGTCGGCGTCGCAATCATCTGCACGCCCGCATACTCGCCGGCGAACGCGTTACGGTGGTCGTGACCGGCCGCCACCGCGAAGTAGGCGTGCGAATCGCGCAGAATATCGAACTCGCCCGAGTCGAGGTCCGGGCAGCTCACGCCCTCGCCCAAATATCCGCCGCGCTCGGTCTTCGCGTCGTCCAGCACAAAGTATGAACCGGAATAATTTCTGTACCCCTCTACAGACCGATCCGTCGTTCTCGGCACTGGTTTCAGCACACGGTAATACTGCGGCAACGGCATATGCTGGAAAACTATGGATTCCACGCCTTCGCCAAACCACTGCGGCACGGTGCGCAGGAATCGCAGCGCGGTCTGCGACGGTGCGCCATAGCCGCCGGTTTCCGAATAATCTCCGGAATCGACAAGAACTATTCCGAAAACAGTGTTTCCAGATTCGTCACACACCGGCATCGAGAACGTGCCCGGCTCGCCGCTCGCGATCACACGCTCCTTCGGCAGCGCGCGCGACCACGTCTCCGCACCGAATTTCGCGCGCGTCGACGGATTCACACACAGCGGGAATTCGCGGAAGATCCCGTCGAGCTCCGCGTTCGTGAGCCCGCACTGGAAGTCGTGGTTGCCGTACGTCACCGCCCACGGCACGCCCGCGTCAACCATCGGCTGCACCATCTGCTCGATCTGCCCGCGCACGAGCTCGCGCGTGTGGGCGAGGTCCGCAGATTTGGGCGCCGCACCCACCGCCGTCTTCCACCGGCGTTTCGTGAACGTCGCGGCGAACGCGGGGTCGTAACCTGCGATCTGATTGCCCGAGAACACCACGAGATCGGGCCGCGCATCGCGGATCGCCGCCGTGATGAGCGCAATCGTGTCTTTCGAGATCTTCGGACCGTCTTGCACGTCCGCCAGCTGCAGCACACGGAATTTCCCCGATTTGTGGAACTGCAAGCGCCCGAGCCGGCGCGACACCGACACCGGCTTGGCTTCGCTCATTTCCGCAGACTGCTCACTCATACCGCCTACTCTAACCCATCCGCCGCGCGTTCGCACGCCAGTCGCGTCTTGCTTCACCCCTGCTCACAAGCGGCAGACAAAACAAAAAACCTCCACACTGAGTGGAGGTTCATTCGCTGGGATGCCTGGACTCGAACCAAGAATGGCTGAACCAGAATCAGCTGTGTTGCCAATTACACCACATCCCAATTTGGCATGTTCATTCGGTTTCCCGAAGAACTCGTACCCCCAACCGGATTTGAACCGGTGTTGGCGCCGTGAGAGGGCGTAGTCCTAGACCGCTAGACGATGGGGGCATCATCTCGTCGCTTCCGTGAAGCAACAGATAGAAAATATACTCGAAACCCCGAATGTGCGCAACTCCGGCGTGTCGCACCCGCATGCCCCCAGTTTTCAGCCAGCCTGCACGCCCCCGCGCGCCCTCGCACGCCCTCGCGCGCTACGGCGTGAACAATGTGATGTTATGGCGTGAACATCGTCAAGGTCACCAATCGCAGATTCCTTGGAATATCAGTGGTTCGACCAACTGCAACTTTTGCCTTGTTCACGCCATAACGCCGGTTGTTCACTCCGTAACGCAAAAAGCCGAGGCTCCCACCTCGACTTCATTGCTTAACGGTCTCACGACTAAACGGACCTCATCGCTCAGCCCTGAATCTCAGCGAGATGCTCGCGCAGACCACGCAGGCGCTCCAGCGTGATCTTCTTGCCAACAATCTCCATCGACTCGAACAGCGGCGGCGAAACACGGCGGCCGCTCATCGCCACGCGCACCGGGCCGAACGCGAGACGCGGCTTGTAGCCACCATCTTCAACGAGCGCCTTGTTCAGTGTCTCATGCAGCGTATCCGTTCGCCACGAAGACTCCGGAACGGAATCCAGCGCGGCAATCGCCAAATCCAGAACGGCGCCGGCTGAATCCTTGAGCTGCTTCTTCGCATCATCTGCCGGCGGAATGTAGTCTGCGTCCGAAAGCAGCGAGCCGACCATGCCCGCGACTTCGCCGAGCAGGCGCACGCGCGGCTGCACAAGTGGCGCGGCGGCAGCGAGAATGTCGCGTTCGCGCTCGTTCAGCGCATCCCACGAATCCGCGGAGACCACGCCATCGCGGAACAGGTAGGGCACCGAGCGCTCCAGGAAATCGGCAGGCTCGAGCATGCGAATGTGCTCGGCGTTGATCGAGATCGCCTTGTCAATGTCGAAGCGCGCCGGATTCGCCTTCACATCGCGCACGTCGAACTTCTCCACCATCTCGTCCATTGAGAAGATATCGCGGTCCGGCGCGATCGACCAGCCCAGCAACGCCAGATAATTGAGCAGGCCCTCCTTAATGAAGCCATGCTCGCGATGCAGGAACAGATTCGACTCCGGGTCGCGTTTGGAAAGCTTCTTGTTGCCCTGACCCATCACGTACGGCAAGTGGCCGAACAGCGGCATCTCCTTGGCAATGCCGAGTTCCATAAGGTAGCGGTAGAGCACAATCTGACGCGGAGTGGAGCTGAGCAGATCCTCGCCGCGCAACACGACATTGATGCGCATGAGCGCGTCGTCCACGGGGTTCGTGAGCGTGTACAGCGGGTCGCCGTTCGGGCGCACGATCACGTAATCCGGCACAGACCCCGCCTTGAACGTGATCTCGCCGCGAATGAGGTCGTTGAAGGTGATGTCTTCGTCGGGCATCTTGATGCGCAGTGCCGGCTTGCGCCCCTCCGCGCGGAACGCTGCCTTCTGTTCCTCGCTCAGATTGCGGTCGTAGCCGTCGTAGCCGAACGCCTTCGGGCGCCCTGCCGCTTCGTTGCGCGCCTCGATCTCCTCCGGCGTGGAGTATGACTCGTACGCATAGCCTGCGTCGAGCAGCTTCTGCGCGACGTCCGCGTAGATTTGCCCGCGCTCGCTCTGGCGGTACGGACCGTCCGGTCCGCCCACGCCGACGCCTTCGTCCCAGTCGATGCCGAGCCACTGCAGCGCTTCGATGATCTGGTTGAAGCTCTCCTCGGAGTCGCGCTGCGCATCGGTGTCTTCGATGCGGAACACGAACGTGCCGCCGGTGTGCCGCGCCTCCGCCCAGTTGAACAGCGCGGTGCGCACCATGCCCACGTGCGGGATGCCGGTTGGCGACGGGCAGAACCTCACGCGCACGTTCTCGGGAAGCGCGGGTTTCACATGATTCGACTCATTGTTTTCAGATTCACTCATGCCCACTATTCTGCCCCGCCAACCCGACGTGCGCGGCGCTTTTGT
>NZ_CP109653.1:226475-454462 GCF_025908335.1 Bifidobacterium sp. KRGSERBCFTRI | reverse complement strand
ACACCGACGGGTCGGCGCGTTCCACCGCGAACGGCACCGGATAGACGCTCTGGCGGATCACGCCTTCGACGGTACGGGTCTGGCCGGCCTTGAGCGTTCCCTCGGAGGCTTCCTGGGCGATGGCCTCAAGCTGGGCCATGTTCCAATCCACTGCGCGCGTGGCCTGCGAACCGTCGCTGTATGACAGTTCCGCACGGGTTGCGGCCAAGGCCAGAACCGCATTCCGGGCATCCTCACCATGCAGGCCCGCATCGATTCGCTGGGCGGGCACGGACGTTCCGGTATTGCGGATGCGGCCGAAGCGCTCTATCAGGCGCTCGGCCTCCGGCTCACTGATGGCGATGCTGTTGCCGACGACGGCGTTCGGAATGCCGCAATCCCCGGTCTGACGCAACGGCTGCGACGACGCCGATTCCACGACATCAAGCGGCCTGCCCGAACCGGCGGCGGCTACGATATCGGCCGTCCGCGCGGTGCGTGCCTTGCCATCGTCACCGGTCCAGGAGACGACGTAGCACGCGTCCGCGGCGTCGAAAGAGACGGACGGGTGATTGACCCCACCGGTGGTGCGCAACAGCACCAGCCCCCGCTGGTCGAACGCCGTCAGATCATCGCTGATGGCGAGCAGGAATGCCGACCGTTCGGAACCATCCGGCTCACCGCCGCGGGCGGTACGGGTCGCGGCGATGGCGAATCGTCCGTCCGCGAGGCGGAACAGGAACGGATTCTTCAGCGATTTCAGCGTGATATCCATACCGGGCATGACCACGCCATGGGCGACGGCGTCGGTGGCGGGGCGAGGCGCGTCGAACCGGTCGGCGGCGAAGTGCGCCGCGGCCGTGCACGCGTGGCGGGATTCCGCGGTCGCGGCGGCGATCGGCACACCGGCCGCGAAGAAGATGCCATAGTTTTCGTTCAGCGGCTGCCACTCGGCGTCATCGCCGGAACGTAGCGCCAAATGCATGCTGTAGGCGATGTCCTCGTTGTTCGCCTCTTCGCGTCCGGTGGCTTCGCGTGTATAGCACAGCAGGGAATAATTGGCCGACATGGAAGATCCTTCAGTAAGCAGATACAGGTTTTACAACGATGTACTATACCGTGTTTTACATCGTTGTACAACTTGGTGTGGCGGCATTGCGACACCCTTCATCCGCGGAGAGGAAGCATCATGGAACGCGCTTGTCGCACTTGTGAGCGGGCGCATCGCATGGCACATGACAACGACGAGGGGCTTCCCGGTTACCCTGGGAAGCCCCTCGAATCATATCCGGCGCGTTTGCTCAACGCGTCCGTGCAATCAGCGCAATCAGCGCTCGGAACGGTTGATGGCCGAGATGATGGCCTTCAGCGAGCTGGTGACGATAGAGGTATCGATGCCGACGCCCCACACGATGCTCGTGTTGTCTTCCTCGCCGATCTGGCATTCCACATAGGAAGCGGCCATGGCATCGGTGCCGACGGACATGGTGTGCTCCACGTAATCCATGACGGACGCTTCGATGCCGAAGTTGCTCACGGCGTTGAGGAAGGCGGCGATCGGACCGTTGCCGATGCCGGAGACCTCACGCTCCACCGGCTCGTCGACACCAACGTTCACGCCGCGGTCGAGAATCCTGGCCTTGAGCACGGTGTCGGAACCATCCTCGCCGGAGGAGACGGACACCTTCAGCAGCTTCAGACGGCCCCACTGCTCGAGGGTCTCGTCCTTGCTGTCTCCGACCACGACACCAGCCGCGGTGGCGCCGGATTCCTCGACCGGCAGGTACTCGTCCTTGAACAGACGCCAGATGTCCTCGTCCTTGACTTCCTTCTTGGTCTCATCGGCGTAGTTCTGCACGACCTTCTCGAACTCGACCTGCAGACGCTTCGGCAGATCAAGGTTGTGGTTGGTCTTGAGCAGGTAGGCCATGCCGCCCTTGCCAGACTGGGAGTTCACGCGGATGATGGCCTCGTAGGAACGGCCGATGTCCTTCGGGTCGATCGGCAGGTACGGCACGAGCCACACGAAGCTGTCCAGATCGGCGCCAGCACGGTCGGCGGCCACCTGACGGGCCTCAAGACCCTTCTTGATGGCGTCCTGATGGGAGCCGGAGAACGCGGTGAACACGAAGTTGCCGGCGTACGGGTGGCGCTCGGAGATCTTGATCTGGTTGCAGTATTCGACGGTCTTGCGGATTTCCGGAACGTTGGAGTAGTCGATCTGCGGATCGATGCCCTGGGTCAGGAAGTTCAGGCCAAGGGTGACCAAATCGACGTTGCCGGTACGCTCGCCGTTGCCCAGCAGGCAGCCTTCAACGCGGTCGGCACCGGCCAGCACGGCCAGCTCGGTGGCGGCAACGCCCATGCCCTCATCGTTGTGCGGATGCAGGGAGAGCACCACGGCGTCACGCGGTACGAGGTGGTTGGACACATACTCGACCTCGTCGGCGAAGACGTTCGGCGTGGTCATTTCCACGGTTGCCGGCAGGTTGATGATCATCGGATGTTCCGGCGTCGGCTTGATGACGTCGATCACCGCGTTGCACACCTCGACTGCGTACTCCGGCTCGGTGCCGGTGAAGGATTCCGGAGAATACTCGTAGTACAGGTCGATGCCCTTGGCCTCGCCCTCAAGCTCCTTGCACAGCGCCGCGGCGTCGGTGGCAAGCTTCTTGATGCCGGCCTTGTCCTTGCGGAACACGACCTCGCGCTGCAGCACGGACACGGAATTGTAGAAGTGCACGATGGCGCGCTTGGCGCCCTTCAGGCACTCGTAGGTCTTGCGAATCAGATGCTCGCGGGCCTGGGTGAGCACGACGATGGTGACATCGTCAGGAATGAGCTCACGCTCGATCAGCATGCGGATGAAGTCATAATCGGTTTCGGAAGCCGACGGGAAGCCGACCTCGATCTCCTTGAAGCCCATCGACACGAGCAGATTCCAGAAACGCAGCTTGCGCTCGGAATCCATCGGGTTGACGAGGGCCTGGTTGCCGTCGCGAAGATCGACGGAGCACCAACGCGGTGCACGCTGCAGTCGCTTGCCCGGCCACGTACGCTCCGGGAAATCAAACGGCACCTGCTTATCGTATGCGACGTACTTGTTGTACGGCATCTTGCTGGGCTTTTGCGGAGCTCCAATGTAACGCGCCGGAGGCAGCAGCGGGTCGTTGTTCCCTCCGTTGGACGCCGCGGCGACTGCCGCGAGATCAAACACTGACGATTGATCCTGACCCATCACTCCTCCTTATCTGTAAAGTCGGATCGGCCTTCTGCCAATCCACATTGTTACGTGCATGTTACCTACCTGCACTGCCGCCCATACTAGCGACAACCAATCCCATATTTTGCCGGTATTCCGCGATATGACGGCATGGTTTGCGATTTTCGCGCCCTTATTTCACCCCATATCCAGATTTGCCGCAGTACAGTGGGCATCATGAGCTTGCGATTCAACAGCGACGGTACGTTCCGGGTGCTGCAAATGGCTGATATTCAGGATGGTCCGGACGTGCGCGAAGACACGATTCGGCTGATCGAAGGCGCTATCAGGAAGGCACATCCCGACCTCATCGTGCTCACCGGCGATCAGATCCGCGGCTACGATCCGGCATATATCGATACGTTTCTACGTCGCCGTGGCGAACAGCCCGGTACGCACGTGCGCGCGGTCACCGAAATCGAAGCGAAAATCCGCGGCATCAAACGTCATCCGATCGCCAAAACACTGACCAAATCGCAGCCCTCCGACGAACGGTGGATGATCGACGGCATCGGCACCGATTCGCCGAAACTGGTGAAAAGCGCAGGTCGCAACGGTTCTGCCAGCAAGCTGGAATCGTGGGCGGAAGCCATCAATCGCGCCACCGCGGCGTCGCTGCTCGACGAGACACGGCAGAAAGTGCGCGACACGTTCGCCGCGTTTTTGGGGCCGGCGTTGGAATCGCGTATCCCCTTCGCTGCGACGTACGGCAACCATGATTTCCAATGCGGCATCCTCGCCGACGAACAGGACGATCTTTACCGCGAGTTTGCCGGCTGTATGAATCCCGTCGCCGGCTCGTCGCCGTTGGCGCTCGAACCGGGCACGTTCGCGTTGCCGATCGAAGCGTCCGACGGTTCGGGGCGCATCACAATGAGCGTGATGATGGTCAATTCGGGCGATTACGCCGACACGGCAGACGCGGGTGACGGCAACGGACGGCAGTCGGTCACCGAATACGCGAAATACGCGGCGAATTCGCGCGGCTGGGATTTGGCCGACTCCGACGGCTACGGCACCCCCTCGCCGGAAGCCGTCGAATGGCTGAAGCGCGTGCAACGCGAGTTGGGCAGGCGCAATGGCGACGGGCAGGCGGTGCCGGCGATCGCCTTCCAGCACATTCCGCCGCAGGAATTCTACGATTGCCTGCGCGAAGTGCCCGCCTACACGCCGAACGCCGTGGAGGGCGCGCGCGAATTCGCAGGACATTGCTATGTGCTCGACCGCGATGTGTGCCGACCCGGTTCGCGGCTGGGCGAGGCGATTGGCTGCGCCGACGTGAACGTGGGCGAAGTGGACGCGCTGCGTGAGGCGGGCGGCTATTTCGCGCTGTTCTGCGGGCATGACCACAAGAATTCGTTCGTCGGGCATGTGCACGACATCGATTTGGGGTACGCGCCGACCTGTGGTTTTGAATGCTACGGCCCGAAATCGCGGTTCCGCGGCATCCGGCTGTTTGAATTCCGCGAAGACAATCCGATGGCGTACGTGACGCGCATGCTGACGTGGGGCGATCTGGTCGGCCGTTATTCCAGCAACGAATTACGCGTGTTCTTCGAGGACCATTGCGTGACGGACCTGATCGGCGTGCGCAACGAGCTGCGCAGGCCGCAGGTCAGCGCCACGCTGCTAGGGGCGGGCGCGGTGACGTGCGGCGCGATCGGATACGCGGTTCGGGGGCTGTTGCGCAAATCGCAGTAATGCGATGCTCGTGGCAATCGCAATAATCGACAGCGACTCGGCGGCAGCACCGCCGACAACGCGACCTTATCGAATATCACTCAAGATATTTCGATTGGAAGAAGGCGTCTTGCTGTGATTCGCTACCGAGATTCGTGTCCTCGGCATTCACGATAATCGGCGTTTCCAGCTTGGCGGGCATGCTGTCATACCACGCATGGCTCCAGCCGACGATCGCTTCGCTGAGCTGCGAACTGTCGTATCCCGCCGGATATACCGTGAATGCACCGCAGGGGGCAATGCCGTAGGGGTCGGCAACCGTATATTTACTACCGTTTTTGATATACGTGTCTCCTATATTGCCATCGATTTTCAGCGCCGATTTGTCGCATTGCATCGTATAGCTGCCGTCCGCGTTCTTCTTGGCATCCTTGAAACGGCCTTTGAAATTCGAAATGGTGACCGATCCGTTCGGATAGTCATCTCCCGTAATGCCCATGTCGGAATCATGATATGTTCCGCTGAACGTGCCATCGGACGCCACCGTCATAGTGGTGCTCCAACCGCCGGAACCGGAAGCGAAACCGTACTTTCCGGCGATGGACTTCATCAAAGACCGAGTGGCGGCATCCGATTGCGAATCAGATTTCTTGGTGTCTGCGTTCCTGCTTGCATTTTTGCCGTTAGATTTCTGACTCTTGGCGGACACGCCCTTGATGTTGGCGTCTTCGAGGGAATCCCAGTCGGGCTGGACGTCCTCCACCAGATAGTAGGCGGTTTCGTCGCTGGGGGCGGGCTTCATTTTGACGGTGTCATCCTTGGAGCCGTTGTAGCCGTTGTAAGGCATGAATGGATCGAACCAGTCCCTTGTATAGGTTGATTCCTTCTCGCCGTTCTTGTACTGGTTCACGTCACGATACATCAAGAACGGACGGTCCGTATCGACAGGTTTTTGCTTTTGGGCAGCCGCGAGTGCAGACGCGTCAAAATAGCCAATTTTCTCTACTGATTCCACATCAGAGCCGACTGGGAACACCGCGAACAAATCCATCATATGGAATTTACCGCTGCCGTCCGGCTCATAATCGGACGCATCCGAAGAGTCGGAATCAATGTCATGGACCTTTCCGGCAACACAACTCCGCATATCGCCTTCCCCACCCAAGGCGGAATCGCCACACCAATACGTTTCGAACGCTTTGTGTGGGAACAATTCAAATGCTCCAGAGTTTCCAGTCAACAGATAGTCGGCTTTCTTGCTGCTGCAATACGGCTGTTGCACCGCATCGCAGGAAATCAAAGACTCACCGGTCATGCTGTACTTCGTGTTCGCAGCACCATCTTTCACTTTCAGGAAAACGATGTCTCCGCTGGAATAACTGTCATCCTGTCCTAGCGTGATGCAGTCGCCGGCCTTATTGCACCACTGGCCAGAAGCAACGTCACTCGTGCCCATCAGCAACCCATCTCCACCGGTTCCGCTGTGGTCAATGAACGTCTGCTTGGCACCCTTGGCATCCACACCCTGATACAGGGTGATGGTCTGGCCTTCGTTCAGCTGGCTGCCCGGCCCAGGTTCGGAGCCGGAGACCTTGCCGATGTACTGTTTCGATGAGAGACGTTTCTCCACTTTCACGTCGTAGCCTTTGGATTCAAGGCTTGATTTCACGTCGGAAATTTCCTGGCCGACGATGTCCGACGGCAGGCCGCCGTCGCTTTTCGTAGCCACGCCGATGTAGATGCCTTTCTTATCATCCTTCACGCCTTGGCCTTGCGCGGGGTACGTGCTGATCACGCTTCCCTCGGTGGTTTTGCTGGTGTCCGACACGATCACCTGCTTGTAATGCACCGGCACGCCCATCTGCGAGAACGTTGTCACCACGCTTTCAGCTTTCTTGCCGACCGTACCTTCCGGCACGCCAGGGCCGGCCGATTCGCGCACTGTCACCACACTGCCCGCTCTTACGCGGTCACCGGACTGAATTCCCTGATAGCCAAGGAACTTGCCGCTTTTCACGCCGGAGAATTCCTTGACGCGCTTGACTTTGAGACCCTTGCCTTCAAGCTGCCTGACCACGACCTTCGCATCCGGAGTCTTCGACGAGTCCTTGGGAGACGCCACCGCCACGTCCGGCAACGACTTGCCACCCCACAACTCCATGTTGTATGTCACGATGCCGGCCACCACAGCGGCGACCAGCAGCATCGCGGCCACCGCAATGCCGATGATGAGCTTGCGATTCGGGGAAGCGTCACGCACAGTTCCGTCGCTTTTTGGCTCAGGAGTTTCCGACACCGACGGAACGGATTGCGATGCAGCCGAAGTCGCGGACTGCGCTACGGGCAGCGTGCCGCCGCCCGGCAACGGGACCGGCGGAATCGCGTCTGCCGGCTGCGAAGCGAGCTGTTCTGCAGGGCGTTCCTCGTGCTGTGCCGCAGACTGTTCCTCGGGTTGCTCCGCAGACTGCGGTGCGAGCTGCGATGCAGGGGTTTCCGCCACCGTGGAATCGACGGAAAAATCATCCGAAATCCGTGCTTGTCCGGCATCAGGCTGCACCGGAACGGAGACCAACGGATTGCCGCAGTTCGTGCAGAACTTCGACTCCGGAGCGTTCTTCGAACCGCATTGCGTACAGAACATGGCTTCTCCCCTGCTTCAGTTTCTTCTCTGAAATCGATTATAGGGAGCCGGCGCGGTAAGCCGAAAGACTACCGGAACAGGCTCACGCCTCGACGGGCCATGCAGTAGGCGTTACCCAGCCACGTATGACGGGAATTCGGCCACACCGCGCCCAATCGCGGAGCATTCTGGCTCATCCAGATACTCGGTACGCGGCCGTCAGCGGAACGCGAGCCCAGCAGGTTGAAACCGTTCTTTTCCAGCAGCCATTCCGGATGCTGTGTGGCGATCGCAAGCCCCTCTTCCAAAGTCAACGGCAATCGCTCGTCGGAATCGATCAGCTTGCGTGCCACGTCCGGCTCGCGGTTGATATAGCAGGTGCCGGTGTGCGGTTCGATCACCAGATAGAACGGGCCTTCCGGCGGTTCGAAACCATCCTGCGGCAGGAAGCTGGCGATATCGCGCGGCGGCATGGTGGTGAACCCCGCCATGCGGTTGATGGAGGTTCGGGCGATCAGCGATTCGGGCGTCACCAGTTCGCGCGTGGGCACCAACAGGATCTGCGTACCCAAATCGGCGGAACCATCGCAATCCTCAAGCGCGCGGATAAGCGGGCGCGCAAGCGAGCGGAACGCGGCTGCCGACATATCGGCCACATCCGGATACCCCAACGCCACGATACGATCCAGCTGCTTCTGCGCTTCTTCTGATGCCTTCGACATGTCTACCAGTGTACGCGAGCGCGTTTACCGACCAGCATACGGATAGCTCGGCGGACATGACGGCGGGTTTTCGTAAGATTGAACAACGCGTGTGGCCGCCCGCGACGTCGTTTTGGGCCGGCTGGTCGACCTCAAGCGTAAGCAAAATCAAACTTGCAAAACTTGGAAAACCGTTCCAGCATAAGCGAAAGGTTGTTATGTCCGAAAAGATTAAGGTTGGCATTCTCGGAGCTACGGGCATGGTCGGACAGCGCTTCGTGACGCTGCTCGAAAACCATCCGTGGTTCGAACTGGTCACCCTTGCCGCGTCCGCGCACAGCGCCGGCAAGACCTACGAGGAGGCCATCGGCAGCCGCTGGAAGATGGAAACCCCGATGCCGGAGTTCGTCAAGCACATGGTCGTCAAGAACGTGGCCGACGTCGAGGACGTGGTCAAGGACGTCGACTTCGTGTTCTCCGCGGTGAACATGCCGAAGGACGAGATCCGCGCCATCGAAGAGGAATACGCGAAGACCGAGACCCCGGTCGTGTCCAACAACAGCGCCCACCGCTGGACTCCGGACGTGCCGATGGTGGTGCCGGAGATCAATCCGGAGCACTATGAGGTCATCGAACATCAGAAGAAGCGCCTGGGCACCACGCACGGTTTCATTGCCGTCAAGCCGAACTGCTCCATCCAGGCCTATACTCCGGCTTTGGCCGCGTGGAAGGAATTCGAGCCGCACGAGGTCATCGTGAGCACGTACCAGGCCATTTCCGGCGCGGGCAAGACGTTCAAGGATTGGCCGGAAATGGTGGGCAACATCATTCCGTTCATCTCCGGCGAGGAAGCGAAGTCCGAGAAGGAGCCGCTGAAGGTCTTCGGCCATGTGGACGAGGCCAAGGGCGAGATTGTGCCGTTCGACGGTCCGCTGCGCATCACCTCGCAGTGCATCCGCGTGCCCGTGCTCAACGGCCACACCGCCACCGTGTTCATCAACTTCGGTAAGAACCCGACCAAGGACGAGCTGATCGACCGTCTGGTCAACTACACCAGCAAGGCCGCCGAGCTTGGCCTGCCGCACGCTCCGAAGCATTTCATCCAGTACCTGACCGAGGATGACCGTCCGCAGGTGCTCAAGGATGTGGATTACGAGGGTGGTATGGGTGTTTCCATCGGCCGTCTGCGTGAGGATTCCATTTTCGATTGGAAGTTCGTGGGATTGGCGCACAATACCCTGCGTGGCGCCGCCGGTGGCGCGCTGGAAAGCGCAGAAATGCTTAAGGCGTTGGGTTACATCACCAAGAAGTGATGCGACGTTTATGCGGCTTGGGTAGCTAAACCGTAAGCCGCATAAACGAGCCATAGCCAAGCAAAAGGCCGACTCTTCGGAGCCGGCCTTTTGCTTGTTTGGGGACTGCTTGGCACGGTATGCAACGTACGGCGTGAATCGTAAAAAGCAAACGAAAAGGGCACGGTCGCAAAACCATGCCCTTTAAAAATACTGGGAAACTGAAGCCAGCACTATCAGCGGCCGGTGCCGCCGTACACCACGGCTTCCACCTGGTCGGCGTCCAGACCGTAGGCGGTGTGCAGCGCCTTGACGGCGTCGTTGAGCTGCTCGAGCGGTACAAGCGCGGCGATGCGGATTTCGGACGTGGAGATCATCAGCACGTTCACGCCCTTGTCGCTCAGCGCGTTGAAGAACTTCGCGGCCAGACCGGAATGGGTCTTCATGCCCACGCCGACCACGGCCACCTTGCCGACGTTCGGGTCGACGTCGAAGGACTGGAAGCCCAGCTCGCCCTGCTTCTCCTGCAGCACTTCCTGGACCTTGGCCGCGGCGGTGCCCGGCACGGTGAAGGAGATGTCGGCGGTGCCGGTGGAGGCGGAGGCCTGCACGATCATGTCCACGTTCACGCCGGCCTCGGCCAGCATGGTGAACACCTTCGCCGCCATGCCCGGCTCGTTCGGCACGCGGCGCACGGTGGCCAGCGACTCGGTGCTGTCGTGCGCGACGCCGGAGATGATCGGCACTTCCGGCCCCAGGTCGGGGAACAGGTCGCCCATGGACTGGTTGTTGTCTTCGCTCATGTTCTTACCTTTGTTTGTAAAGTCTTATTTTCGTTTTCGCGTTGTCTTGCAATTATTTGCGATTGCCTGCGATTACGCTGCCCGGCTGCCGTTCAGATGTTCGGCAGGGTGCGCGGATCGACGCCTTCCGGCACGATCAGCGTGCCGCGACGGTGGGAGAAGGAGCTGCGCACGTGCAACGGCATGCCGAATCGCTGCGCGTATTCCACGCAACGCAATGCCAGCACCTTGGAACCGCAGGACGACATTTCCAGCATCGATTCGTAGTCGATGACGGGAATGCGACGGGCGGTCGGCACGATACGCGGATCGGCGGTGAACACGCCATCGACGTCGGTGTAGATTTCGCAGATGTCGGCGTCCAGCGCCACGGCGAGCGCGACTGCGGAAGTATCGGAACCGCCACGGCCGAGCGTGGTTGCGTCGCCGCCTTCGTTCACGCCTTGGAAGCCGGCCACGATCGCCACGGAACCCTTATCCAATGCACGACGCACGCGATCGGGCTTCACGGCCTTGATATGCGCGGTGCCGAACTGCGCGTCGGTCATGAAACCAGCCTGGGAACCGGTGAACGAGTATGCATGAGAACCGGCCGCATGAATCGCCATAGCGAGCAAACTCATCGAAATACGCTCGCCTGCGGTCATCAGCATGTCCATCTCGCGCGCCGGCGGGTTGGAATCGATGCTGAGCGCCTGATCGATCAGGTCGTCGGTGGTGTCTCCCATGGCGGAGACCACGACGGCCACGTCATTGCCGGCGTTCTTCGTTTCGATGATGCGTCGGGCCACGCGCTTAATCGATTCTGGGTCGGCTACGGAAGAGCCGCCAAACTTCTGCACGATGAGAGCCACAACTTATCCAATCTTCTTCAACGTATCACCTGCCTGATTCGGCAAGTGAAGTTCATTATAGGAAAAACCTGATTTGTCAAGTCCGGACGCGCCCAACATACGGAACATTCGGGACCCGTTCAGACGGCGCGACGGCCGGCGAGCGCACGGCCCAGGGTGATCTCGTCGGCGTATTCGAGGTCGCCGCCCACCGGCAGGCCGCTGGCAAGGCGCGTCACCTTGATGTCGGTCTGGCTCAGCAGCTGCGAAAGGAAGCTGGTGGTGGCCTCGCCTTCCACGTTCGGGTTGAGCGCGAGGATCACCTCCTTGACTTCGCTGTCCTTAAGCCGTTCGATGAGTTTGGCGATGTTGAGGTCGCTTGGCTGCACGTTGGCCATCGGGTTGATGACGCCGCCCAGCACATGGTACATGCCTCGGTATTCGCGGGTGCGTTCGATGCTCATCACGTCCTTCGGCTCTTCGACCACGCAGATCACGCTGTGGTCGCGGCGTGGGTCGGCGCATACCGGGCATGGGCTGGTTTCGCACACGTTGCCGCAGATATCGCAGAACCGTACTTTTTCCTTGACTTCCGTGATGGCGTCGATCAGTGCCTGCGATTCCTCATCGGGCGCGTTGAGCAGGTAGAAGGCGATGCGTTGCGCGCCTTTCGGCCCGATGCCGGGCAGGTTGGCGAACGCGTCGATGAGTCGTTGGATGGCGCCGTCATAGGCCAAAGCCATGGTTCATACCTTTCGTTGACTGGTTGCCGCAGCCACGTTCCGGACAACTGACGTCTGATGGCCAGCGCCCGGTACTCGCCGTACGATAAGCGACATGCGACGTGCGGTGGCCGGTGTCAGTCGTCAAGTGTTTTCTTCACCTGCATGTTGCGCGGATTATGCGGATCGTCCGAGCTGAATTCCTCGACTTTCTTCACTTCGAACACCCTGTTCAGGTCGTTCATGTCCAAAGCGTTCGATGCGCCGATCGATTCGTCGCTCATGGAGTATTCGTCGTCTTCCGGGGCGACTTCAGGCTCCGGCGGTCCCGCCTGCACCGGCATGGGGGCTCCCCATGGGTCATCCGCGAATCCTGCCGGCGATGACGCCGGCTGCTGGGCCTGTTGCGATTGCATTTCGCGGGCGCTTTGCCGTGCGCTATGTCGTTCGCTGTGCTGTTCCGGCTGGTTTTGCCGCGGCTGCTCCGGCCCATTCGGTTGGCCTTGCTCCCGATCGTCCGTCTGCGGCGTGGGCAGTGGCGTGGCCCACGGATCGACGTCATCGCTCACATCCGGCACGTCCACATGTTTTACGTGGTGTTCCGGCGGCTGTACGTCGTTGGCGTTGCCTTCGGCGATGGGCGTCTGCGGAATTGGGGTGTTCCACGGATCGTCGTCTTCCGGCTCCTTGGCAACCTCCTTGCCGAGGTTCGCGGTCAGCAATGTGGCGGCCTTCAGCTGTTCCTGCACCAGCTGCGCGTTGATCTTGCTCTGCTCTTCCGGGCTGAGCTTGCTCCACGGCACCGCGGTGGAACCGTCGGCAAGCTTCTTGGCCGGCGCGAGAGTGACATCAGGGCCGAACACCTTATGCACTTCGCCGCGCACGATCTGCACCACATTGGTGGTGCCGTCGACCGCTTCCTTGGCCACGGCCTTGGCGAACGCGTATTTGCTCAACGACTTGTCGAATTTAATCCACAGTCGGCCTTTGACCCCGTCCAGCAGCACGCGGGGCACTTTCTCGCGGTCCACGTAGCGACGGACATCCTCAGGCAGGCCGGCAACGATCGCGTCCCACTTCTGGTCGGGAGTGCGATCGTCCGTTGCCGCAGGCTGGGGCGCGGACTGAGTCACGGACTGGGTGGGAGCGGATGGTTCGGCATTGGATAGTTTGGATGGCGCAGACTGCGTTTCAACCGGCTTGGACTCGGCTGAAGCGGCCGGCTCGCTGCCTTCCGACAGAGGTCCACCCATCGCCTGCTGGACTTCCGCCAATACGGAGGCCGCTCCGGAAACGACGGCATCGGCTGGATTCGTGGGAGCCGCGGACGGTTCCACGGCATGCCTTCCACGTGCCGATTGCGCGGCGTACCTACGGGAACCGGACGGACGCTGCGATTCAGACGCTGCGGCACCGCCCGCATGTCCAGCTTCCGGCATGCCGGACGATGGTGCGGCGGCTTGCGCGACCACGCCTGTCTCACGACCGGCAAGAAGGCGGGCGGCGAGCAGTTCCAGGCGCATGCGCGGCGAAATCGCACCGGTCATGTTGGCCAGCGTGGCGTTGATCGTATCCGCCATCTGCGTAAGCGCGGCCAATCCCAACGAAGCCGCCTGGCGATGCAGATCGTCCATGTTCTCGGTCGCGGTGTCGTCAGACAGCACGCTTTCCGCACGCTCACCGCCCAAGGTGAGCACCAGCAGGTCGCGCACGCGTGCCAGTAGGTCCTCAACGAAACGTCGGGGGTCGAATCCGCCGACCACGACCTTTTGAATGACGCCATACAGCGCCTCGCCGTTCTTGTCGGCGACGGCGTCGATTGCCTCGCCGATAAGCGCGTCCGGCGTGAAACCAAGCAGCGCGACCGCGGAATCGTAAGGAATCTTGCCGTCGACGGCACCGACCATCAGCTGGTCGAGCACGGACAGCGTGTCACGTACGGATCCGCCGCCGGCACGCATGGCCAAGCGCAGCACACCCGCTTCGGCCTCGATATGCTCGTCGGCGCAGATCTGCTCAAGATACGGGCCCATGACCTCCTGTGGCACCAGACGGAACGGATAGTGGTGGGTGCGGGAGCGAATGGTGCCGATCACCTTGTCCGGTTCGGTGGTGGCGAAGATGAACATGACATGCTCCGGCGGCTCCTCCACGATTTTCAGGAGCGCGTTGAAGCCCTGCGGCGTGACCATGTGGGCCTCGTCGAGGATGAAGATTTTATAGCGATCGCGGGCCGGGGCGAATCCGGCACGTTCACGCAGTTCACGGGCATCGTCCACACCGTTATGGGAGGCGGCGTCGATTTCCACCACGTCGATGGAGCCGGGGCCGCCGGTGGCAAGGTCACGGCAGCTGGCGCATTCACCGCACGGATGCGAGGTCGGACCTTTGGCGCAGTTGACGCAACGGGCCAGAATACGCGCGGAACTCGTTTTACCGCAGCCGCGCGGTCCGGAGAACAGATAGGCGTGCGTGAGCTTGTTCTCGTCAAGCGCACGCATCAGCGGAACCGTGACCTGATCCTGTCCGATCACGCCATCGAACGTGTCGGGACGATACCTTCTATACAGTGCCAGTGCCATCGCAAATTCCTTCCGCCGTAGTGTTCTAGAGTATCGATGAATTACGACACGTTCGCCAATCGGGAAGCGCCGAGGCCGACCATCTCCGCAAGTCCATCGCGTGTCTGTCTGATCTACAACCGGCGCAGCCGGTACTCTGGAAATCAGACATGAACCGTGTGATCGGCGTACCGTCGGTCACGAACGCTGACTGTTGCGCGCCTAAAACCCGTGCGTCACCACCATGCCGCACAAGGCGTTGCCACGCGATTGGGAGGAGAGAGCCATGACCGGGAAACCGGAAGCGTCCACCAGCACCATTGGAGACGCGCGTCGCTTGCAGATCGTGCAGGCGGCACGTGAGATCTGCTTGGAAAAAGGGTTTTCGAAGATCACGATCAGCGATATCGCCGAACGGGTCGGCATGACCAGATCGCTTTTCTACCACTATTTCCAAGACAAAGACCAGGTTGCGGATGCCGTGCTCGACGATGTCATCAGCGAAGTCATCGCCCGCCTGGAAGAGTGGAACGAGCATCGCGAGGCCGGCAACATCTCGAAGGCGCTTGACGATGTGGTGCGGCTGACCCGTTCGCTCATCGCCGATGAAGGCCCGTTCAGCCAACGTCTCATCGAGGATGGCAACGCTGCACTGTATCTGAGGTTCATCGACCGGGCCGCGGACCGCATTTCCGAATACCTGTGCGGTTCCACGGTACGTGAATTCGAGGAAAAGCACGGCATGCCGATCCGCAACGAGCATGAGACCTTCTACACGCTGATCGTCGGCTTGATCTCGCTGATCAGACTGCATCCTGACATTGACGATGACATTGTCAGGCAGGTGGCGGCACAGACGCTGCATTTGGACGAATATCTGTGACGGTGCTCCCACACGCGTCATTTCCGCCGGCAAGCAACATATAACGGCCGTTCAACGTCCGGAGGGGCATCGAGCGGCACCGGCTGGCTGACGGAAAACGACGTCAGGCGAGGAATCTACCGGTAAGAGGGTCGCGACCGTCACGTTTGATGGTTTCCAACACCCGTTCCTCGCTGTCGGCCGCCTGCGCTTCCGCCACGGCCGGCGGCACCAGCACACGCAGCGCACTGTCCTTGGCTAAGACCTTCACCGGCAAATGGCCCACGTATTCGCCATCGGCCATCAACACCGAAGGCTCATCCCCTTCGGTGGCGCGGGTGATTTCAATGTCGCGCACCCGCTTCCATCCGAAAGCATGGCTGCCCAGCAGTCGGCCGTGGTAGGCGCGTGCCACCGCGTCCACGCACTCCCGGAAATTCGGCACATGGTCAAGCCACACCAGATCAAGCAGTCCGTCCGCGAACCGTGAATACGGGGACACCTCGATGCCGCCGCCGATATGGCGGGAATTGGCCACGGTGAGCAGTGGCGAGATGATATCCCGCTCCTCCACCGAACCGTCGGCCAGCGTGGCCTTGATGTGGTATCCGTAGCTTTTCATGTGTGTCAGCTCCACGATGACCGCGGCGAAATACCGCAGCGAGCCATTCGGCAGATGCGAATGATTGGCGCGGTCGTTGATGCTTGCGTCCAAACCGCACGACAGCATGCCCGCATAATAGCGGTCGATCGGCGAGCGCGACTGTGAAACATCGGTTCCGTCGGTCGAATCGATGGCATGACCGTCAGGCAACGAAGTCACCAAGCCCATGTCCACGTCGATATGCGTGCCGCGCACAATCGCACCGACAATGCCTTCAACGGCGGTTTCGACGCGATTGACCGGCAAATCCAGTCCGCGTGCGAAATCATTGCCGGAGCCGATGGCCACGATGCCGAGTGGTTTGCCGGAGCAGCCGACTGCGTTGGCGCCTAACGCGACCATGCCGTCGCCTCCGACCGCGACCAGATAATCGTATTCGTCGCCGCGGCGGCGGGCGTTGGCCAGGGAATCGTCGAAGCTTGTGCCGGTCACATCGATTACGTCGAAGCCGTGCTTGCGTCCGGCTCCGCGCAGCAGATCAATGACATGACCGCCCACTTGGGCGCCCTTGCCTTTGTTCGATGTCGGATTGCAGACCACGGCAACGGTCGTATTCGCATGTGACGTCTTGCTCATACTTGTACGATAACCATGTTTCACGTCAAGCGCCAGATTGCCCATTACCTTCAGCTGAACATTCCGTGTCGTCATGCAACGACTGTCCGGCAATCTCCTAATCACAGGCAATAGGCCCCGCACGTGACTGCCGGACGACCCACGGTGCGAACGGTACCTGCGTGGCCGCCTGCACGGCGACCACCGCATCCTCGCCTTCAATGGCACAGGATTCGAGCCGGGTTCCATTGCCCGACGTTGTACGCGATGCGGCCGCGCACGGGTCGGCGGCACCGTCACGCAGCGACTGCGCGGCGGCCACCGACGCCAGGTCGGCCGTATTCTGCGCGCGATGCACGCACAGCAGCAGATTGCCTGCCATGGCGACCGCACCGAGCATGGCCGCGACGATTGCGATCAGCGCGACTCCCGATATGGTTCCGGAACCTTCGTCCGCGCCTTTCAGCACATGCAACACTCGTCGCACATACTGTTTCACGTCATGTTTCACGGAAGTCGTTCCTTTCTTGCCGCGCATTGGAAGCCTTTCAAAAACCGTTACGGACAGCACGCTGTCATGAACATCGCAATCAGAAATACCGAGTTGCCTTGCCCACGACGCTGGCGGGCAGCACGCCGGTCGGATCCGCCGCAACCGGGCAACGCACCACAACGGTGACGCTGTTCGCATTGGCGGCGAACGACACCGTGGAACCGCCACCGGCAATGGTTTGCGCCGCGGCGCGGGCTTTCGCTTCGCCGCCGGCGTCAATCGCCATGGCCCTCGCACCGGCGGCCGCAGCGTCCTGACAGTTCATGGACACTATGGAGGCACGCCCCAAACACAGCACCAGAATCGCCACCGCGGCCACGCAGGGAAGCACCACCGCGAATTCGGCGGTGACGGTTCCGCAATCGGCGTCACGGGCATGGCGTCTCCACCATCGCGCAAGCATGGTTACCCCACGCTCAACGCTTTCTTGATGAGGCCGGTCAGCAGCGTTTTCACGACATCCGATTTCACGATGGCGATCAGAACCGCGGCGAATGCCGTGGCCGCCACCAGCACCACCGCGTATTCGGCGGTGACCGCGCCCTTCTCCGGCTCGGCGGTCAGCAGGCGCATGCGCGCGTCCAATAGGCAGACCGCCTTATTGGCACGTTCCTTGGCCGCGCATAACTTCTGGCCGACGCGACCCATCAGACCCGGCGAACCATCGACATTGATTGACATTGCGTCGTTCATGACGCTCCTTTCATTCGGCTAATCCCGGCCGATTGACCGGGTACGCTCAGTGTCAGGTATTGGCATCGGCGATGGCATGGTTTTCGTGGGTTGTGGTCGAAGAACGTGGGTTATCCACACCCTCGGCGTGTCATCCACACTTATCCACAAGCGATTAGGGCATGACGGAACGGACCGCGCATCATCCGTCATTCCGACCGCGGTCCGATTCGAGCAAATTTGAGCCAATTCGCACCAACCCGCACTACCCCATGGCGAATCGGCCGCTACAGAAACGACATCACCGCCGGAATCACGCCAATGGCGACAAAGGCCGGCAGCATGCACAGGCCGGTCGGTAGCAACAACCGAATCGACAGTTTCGCCGCCGACTGTTCAATCCGCGACCGTTCATCCCAATCCAGCTGCTCGATTGCGGTTGCCAACCGATTCACCGGCGAGGAGCCGCTCGACCATGATGAGGAGAACGCGTCACGGACCACGGCGCAATCATCATCGTCAGGCCATGCCTCATTCCATGGCATGCCACTATTCAGCCGTTCTCCAGCCGAGCGCAATCCACCGCCGAACTCGCCTTCCACAATGTTTCCGACCGTAATCAGCGCGCGTGGAATGGACGCTCCTTGACGTATCGCCACGCTCAACATTTCCAATATCAAGGGCAATGGCAGATTGCATGACCGCACGTCGGAATCGGGCGGATTTCTGGCTGGCGACCATTCATACAGCCATGTCGCGCCAGCGGCGCCCACCGCTGCCAGCATCGGCCATGCCAAGCTCATCGCACATGCTCCTGCCGCATCAGCCTGCGAATCCAATACCAGCCGACGGCATAACAGCAGCCGGCGAAGCCGAGGCACATCCATCCTTTCACGTCTTCCACAAGGAATCGCAAGGGATGGGCTCCCATGCATTCCCCTAGCATCACCGTCAGCAACGGCAATGCCATCAGCAGCTTCACCGTGGCCTGCGGCATGGCAAAAGCGTTGGCACGCAAGTCGTCGAGCAGCCGTCGCCGCTTCAACGACGCCGCGACGGCCTCCAGGCATCGGCTCATCTCGCAGCCCAACTGCAGACTCAACGTGCAGGCCGCATGAAGTTCCGCACCAAGCTGATCCACATGCTTGTGTTGTTCCTGAAGCGAGCAGCGGCTTCGTACGGCCATGTCAATACGGAAACGGGTCAGTTCAGGCACTGCGAAAGGAGCGCCCTGTAATTCCTCGAACGCTTGGACCAAGGTGGCTCCGCTGCGTACGGACGCCCGCAGCGCGGCCACGCATGCGGCAGCGCCGATGGTCGGCATCCGTGGCGATGCATCCCGGTTTTCCCCATCGTTCCGGACTGTTCTGCCATGCCCGTCGGATTCATCATCACAAGTTCCATCTCCATCGGCCCCGCCGCTATCGTCAGCCGAACGAAGCCCGAAGCGAACCAGCACACGCTGTAATCGCCGCAATCCCGCCCATTCCACGTTCCGATTCAGCCACAGCCAGACGGCCATCGACGCCAGCCATGCGGCGCAATATTCCCAACCACACGCATCACGCATCATGCGCTCCATCGGCTCATGAATCCATCCCAACGTTGGCCGGCACGGACCGTACGGCCATCCCAGGCGGCCAGCAGACGCCCATGCAATCGCCCTTCCACCGCTTCCAATCTGCCGACCTGCGCAATGCGCCGTCTGCCGGCGATACGTTCCACATGAAGCACCACGTCGAACGCATCCTCGGCGAGCGCCGCCGTGGCGCGTGGCTCCAATCCGGCCAGCAAACCCAATGAGACCAATCGCGCCGGAACCGCCTCCACTTGATTGGCGTGCAATGTGGTCATGCCGCCTCGATGCCCGGAATTCAAGGCTCTGAGCAGATCCACGACTTCACCGCCACGGCATTCGCCGACCACCACGCGGTCCGGTCTCATGCGCAGCGTCGCGCAGATCAGTTCGGAAAGGCCTATGCCGCCGGCACCTTCCGTGTTGGCTTCGCGTGTGACCAGAGACACGTGGTTGGCATGTTGGATCATGCCCAATTCGCGCACTTCCTCGACGGTGACGATGCGCTCGTTCGGCGGGCATCGCATCAGCATGGCTTTGAGCATCGTGGTTTTGCCGGCACCGGTGCCGCCTGTCACCAGCACGCTTGCCTTGCGGGACACCAGTCCGGCCAGCAGGGGCAGCCATTCGGCTGGAAACATGCCGTTGCGCGCCAACGATTCCAGATTGGGCGAGACCGCATCGGGCAATCGTATGCTGATGGCCGCGCCCTGCGGCACCAGTGGTGCGATGACGGCGTGCACGCGCAGACCGTCCACGGTGGAGGCGTCGGCGATCGGGCAGGCGTCATCAAGCCGTCGGCCAAGTTGCGAGCATAATCGCGCTGCGAATTCACGAATCGACTGCGCTGACGGAAAGCATCGGCGCAGCAGACATACTTCCTGCATGCCTTGGCCGCAATCCGCCCAAACCGTGCCGTCGCAGGTCACCGCGATGTCCGTGACGCCCGGCTGCGAGGCGATGGCGCTAAGGGGTCCGAGTTCCATGCTTCACCCGCTTGCCTTCCAACGATTCCTGCAGTTCATCCGTGAGCGCGGCCAAGGCTTTGACGGTTTGGCGGTTCGGCCTGCGCAGGCCCAGGCCGTCCAGCAGTTCGCCGCACAGCTTGGCGTCCGGTTTGACAACCGCCGCGAGGGAATGGCCAAGATAGTTTTCCGTCTCTTCCAGCGTGGTCACGCCACGTCCACGTGCCACGCCGCGCGGTTCAACGCCGACGATATGGCCATGTTTCTGCCGTTCCGCCGTTCCACGCGATTGCATGGCCACTTTGGCTCGGGCCAGTCCGAGCACCGTCATTTCGACCACGGTGATGTGTGTGGCCTGGGCCAGTTCCGGAATGTCATCGAGTCCACGCCATTGCCCGGCGTCCACGATCACCGCGTCCTTCACCTGCGCGAGCGCGCGGATGCATGCCTGGATCTCCCAGGATTGCGGGTTTTCGCTTCGCCAGGGATTGCAGGCCAGCAGCGGCACGCCATCCCACACGGGCAGTTCTCGCAGCAGCGCTTTGCCGTCCACTTTGCCGAGCGGGGCGCTGATGTCTCCGAAGCGTGAACCGTCTTCGTCTTCCACACCGAGCAGCACGTCAAGACCGCCACCGTTGAGATCTGCGTCTACCAGCACGCTTTTGCATCCACGTTCCGTCAGTTCGCGGGCCAGCAGCGCCGCCAACGTGCTGGCACCGACTCCGGCGACGGCGGATCCGACCACCACGACGTTGCGTGGAGCAGGTTCCGGTTGCGCTTCAACGGGTTTCAGCCGTGTGGACGACGATTCCAACGGCGAACCCATGAAACCGCCCGCCACGGCAGGCCCGGCCCATCGTGCCGACGTTCGCGCGTCCACGGCGTTCTGCGGCGTATAGAACCGTTGCGGCGAGACCGTTTCCCGCCGAACGGTTTGCTGGGATCGAGTCGGCTGCCGCACTCTGGCCGCTGGCTGCGACCGGATTTTCGGCGAACACGTCACGCGCACGTCACGGCCTCCGTATGACGGCAATGGGACCGGAGGGACCTGTAATGAAGAAATTGCATCGCTCATACCGCCGATTGAAAAACGAAACCGCACATGGGTTCAAGCCGAAACGGCACCTGTGGTCGGAGAATGTGGGTTATCCACACCCTCGGCGTGTCATCCACACTTATCCACATCGCAACGCGATTCGGCACATCGCAAGACATTACGCAACGCAGCACGGCGCAGCGCAACAAAAAAGGAAGACCCGCCGAAGCGGGCCTTCCTGCAAGAATCTTCGGAGCAGAATCGCTGCACAACAACATCGTCGTAACGGTAAGTCTATCCAATGCCCGTTCAACGTAACAACCTATCTCGGTCATACACACCTTGTGGGGCTCTGCTCTTCAGTTGTTCTTGTACTTCGTAATTATGCTCGCCATTGCGGCAAGTGCAAACCGAAACGGGACGATGTTCCGTATTTATCGCAACTGTTGCTTTCCGATCGCAAGAATCGCAAAAATGCTCCATGCTGTGCGAATCGCAACGCTTGCTTGTTCATTCACGTTCATTTGCCCCGAAAAAACGGCGTGTCGGAAGCATATTTCACCAACTCGGCGAACGAATGTTAACTCCTGCTTAATTTTCCTGAGTTTTGCAAGACATTCCAAGCACTTGAGGATAAAGTAGATAACTATGGCACAGATTTTTGACGCACCCTCAAAGGCGATCCTGCGCAGCCAGATAGCTGAGCATATCGCTGAGACCGATAAGAACGATAAGCGCGAGCTTCAGGCAGGCGAGGAACCGCTGCCGAATGACCGTTTCTTCGACCGTGAGCTGAGCTGGTTGAAGTTCAACAAGCGCGTCCTCGAGCTTGCACAGGATGAGGACCTGCCGGTCATCGAACGCGCGAGCTTCGCCGCGATCTTCGCGAACAACCTCGACGAGTTCTTCATGGTCCGCGTGGCCGGCCTGAAGCGCCGCATCGACACCGGCATCGCCGTGACGGCCGCTTCCGGACTGAGCCCGAGGCAGCAGCTGCGCGCCATCAGCGAGCAGGCCCACCGCCTGCAGGACGAGCACGCGCACTACATCATCGACCACATCCTCCCCGACCTGGCGAAGGAACAGATCGTGCTGCTGAGCTGGGACAAGCTCACCGCGGCCGAGCAGGAGCGCCTGTCGCGCTACTACCGCCAGCAGGTGTTCCCGGTTCTGACTCCGCTTGCCGTGGATCCGGCCCACCCGTTCCCGTACATTTCCGGCGGTTCCCTCAACCTCGCCGTGCTGGTGGAGAATCCGGCATCCGGCAAGTCGCACTTCGCCCGCGTGAAGGTTCCTGACAACCTGAACCGTCTCGTGCCGGTCGACGACCTGACCGAAGACGAGAACACCAACGTGCGCTATGGCTTCATCACCATGGAGAACCTGATCATCGCCCACCTGGAATCCCTGTTCCCGGGCATGATCATCAAGGAGGCACGCTCCTTCCGCGTCACCCGTAACGAGGACATCGACGTGGAAGAGGATGACGCCGAGAACCTGCTCAACGCCATGGAGAAGGAGCTGCTGCGCCGTCGTTTCGGACCGCCGATCCGTTTGGAGATCTCCGACGAGACCAGCCCGTTCCTGTCCCAGCTGCTCGCCGACCAGCTGCGCGTGAGCGCCGACGAGGTCTACCGCCTGCCGGCGCCGCTTGACGCGACCGTGCTGTTCGAGCTCGGCGGCATCGACCGTCCGGATCTCAAGTACCGTCCGTTCATTCCGACCACCAATCGTCAGATCGCCGAAGTCGAATCGTCCCGTGCGCAGGACATTTTCGCCGCCATCCGCGAGCGCGACATCCTGCTGCACCACCCGTACGATTCCTTCTCGACGTCCGTGCAGGCGTTCCTGGCGCAGGCCGCGGCCGATCCGAAGGTGCTGGCCATCAAGCAGACGCTGTACCGTACGTCCAGCAATTCGCCGATCATCGACGCGCTGATCGACGCCGCGCATGCCGGCAAGCAGGTGCTGGCGCTGGTCGAGATCAAGGCGCGTTTCGACGAGGACGCCAACATCGCGTGGGCCCGCAAGCTGGAACGCGCGGGCGTGCACGTGGTGTACGGCATCGTCGGCCTGAAGACCCACTGCAAGCTGAGCCTTGTGGTGCGTCAGGAAGCCGACGGCCTGCGTCGTTACTGCCACGTGGGCACCGGTAATTACAATCCGAAGACCGCACGTATCTACACCGACCTGGGCCTGCTGACCTGCGATCCGGTGGTCGGCCAGGATATGACCCGCCTGTTCAACCAGCTGTCCGGCTACGCGCCGAAGTCGAGCTTCCACCGTCTGCTGGTGGCGCCGCGCACCGTGCGTTCCGGCTTGATTCAGCGCATCCGCCGCGAGGAGGACGCCGCACGCGCCGGCAAGGAAGCGTGGATCAAGATCAAGGTCAACTCCATCGTTGACGAAAAGACCATCGACGCGCTGTACCGTGCAAGCCAGGCCGGCGTGAAGATCGACATCGTCGAACGTGGCATCTGCGCGCTCAAGCCGGGCGTTCCGGGACTTTCCGAGAACATCCGCGTGCGTTCGATCCTCGGCCGTTTCCTTGAGCACAGCCGTATTTACGCGTTCGCCAACTCCGATGGCCCGCAGATCGGCGAAGGCCCTGCGGCCGGTCCGGAAGTGTGGATTGGTTCCGCCGATCTGATGCACCGCAACCTCGACCGTCGAGTCGAAGCGCTGGTCCGCATCGTGGCTCCGGAGCAGATCGACGAGCTCATCAAGTACGTCGATCTGCAGATGGCCGATTCCACCGCGTCTTGGCATATGCAGGCCGATGGCACCTATGTGCGCCATTGCAAGGATGAGGAAGGTCGACCGCTGGTCGACAGCCAGGAATACCTCATCAAGAAACACACGCGTCGACCGGTAAGGCACTGATCGATCGAGGCGAATGGCCGGTTCCGCACCTTGCGGGCCCGGCCATTTTCTGTATGTTCGGACGTCACGCGCCGCCGCCAGCCCGGCCCAGCCTAGAATAGGACAATATGAGCGAAAAGATGAGACGCATCGTGGAAGCCGCCGGCGGCATCGTATGGCGATGGAAGGCGGGCAGCGATATCGCGAACGATCCTGCGATCGCCAGTAGCAAATCCGCGCAGGAACAGCTCGACAGCATTGAAGTATGTATCGTGCACCGTCCGAAGTATGACGATTGGAGCTGGCCGAAAGGCAAACTCGAGCAGAACGAGACGCATCGGCATGCGGCGGTGCGTGAAATCGGCGAAGAGACGGGGTCGCCGGTCAAACTCGGACCGTATCTGTGCGAAGTCGAATACCCGTTGTCCGAAGAGGGCAAGAAGACCCGGCATTCGCACGATTGCACGGCCGACACCAAGCACACGTTGTATTGGATGGCGCAGCCGATTTCCGCCGACGACGCCGAACATCTGCTGGACGCGTTCGGCCCGGTGCACCGCGCGGACGTGGGCGAAATCAACGATATCGTCTGGGTTTCCGTACGTGAGGCGCGCAAAATACTGTCCCATTCGACCGATAAGGACACGTTGGCAGTGTTCGTGGACCGCGTGCAGGAGGGTGCCGCGACCGCGCAGAATCTGCTGATCGTACGCCATGCGAAGGCTGAATCGCGCAAGTCGTGGAAGGGCACCGACGCGAACCGTCCAATCACGCCGAAAGGCGCGGCGATGGCGTTTGCCCTCAACCGCGAGCTCGCCTGTTTCAACCCGACGCGACTGGCCACCTCGCCGTGGCTGCGCTGCCAGGAGACGTTGCAGGTGCTGAGCTGGCAGACCGAACGGCCGATGGAACACATCAACACGTTGACGGAGGACGCGTTCGCCGAGCATCCGGCGGTCTCATGGCTGGCGTTCCGCGAGCAGATCACGCAGACGCTCAACAGCCGCGAAACCACGGCCATCTGCATGCACCGGCCGGTCATCGGCGGCATGTACGACCATTTGCGCGGCCTGTGTGCGCGTAAGCAGCTTGCCAAGCAGCTCATCGCAAAATCGCCATACATGCCTACCGGCACCGCCATGTCGCTGTTCATCATCGACACACCGCAAGGCCCCAGCATCATCGACATTCAGAAGGTCTCCCCCATTGTCTACTAACATGCACTACGGTTCCGGTTCAGTCGTTCCCAGCCGTTCCGCCGGTTTCACGAACACCGGTTCGCCGCGTCCGGCACGCCCCGGCCAGCTCGACCAGATGATGGCCGACAATATCGCCGGCGACGCCGATCCGGCGGAAATCAACGAAATGTGCCATGCGTCGGCCGCGGCGCTGCTTGACCGCGTGCACCACACGCAGGACGCCGAACTGGTGGAACGCGTGCTGACGCTGGTGGACCGCGAAGGCGTGGACGTGATCGCCGAACTGTGGAGCCATGCCGACCCCGACTCGCTGCCGGGCATTCTGTGGCGACTGTATCTGCTGCGTACGTGGATGCGGAAGAACCGCGAATCGATCGCGCGACTGTGGCGCGTCGGCGAGCCCGTCGCCACCACCGCTTCCGCGATTGCCGGCGTGGACCAAGCACCGACGGAAAACGACATCGCACGTACCGCCGATTCGATTTTGGCCGGCGCGTTTACAGGCGATTTCGCCGTGGCACTTGAGCGGGCCGCCGCCTTCACCGACGTGGTTGCGTTGGGATTGCGTATCGAAGCGCGCAAACTGGCTTCGCTGAGCGGTTCCAGCGAGGCTGGATCATCTGATGTTTCCGACGGTTCCGCTACGTCTGCTGCGGCCGGCAGCCGCCCGTCGGCCGTTGAGAAGCGGGCGCGCGCGAAGGCTGCGAAACTGATGCACACAGCCGGCAACCTGTTCGCCACGGCCAAGGATTTCCGCCACGGGGCGAATCTGTGGCGGCGCGGACGATTGGAATAGGCCGTTCCACTGTCGTTTTCCACTACTGCTTTCCACCGCCGCTTTCCGTAATTTTCCCCCGTTTCATACCCCACGCGACACGGCGCTGCGAAGCGTCGAGCGCGACTGTACAATAGGAATTCGCGCCGGGCCATGCATAGCCCCGGGCTCCATTTTTTGCCGCTGCGAGCGGCCTTTGCGCCGACAGGCGCTTTCGTGGTTCGGCGCTTTTCTCCTCTTTTGATGTTTTCCTGATTTTTCTCTGGCTTTCTTGCGATTTTCGATTGCCATCCGATCGGCGCTCATCTGGGTTTCATTTGACCGACCTACCGGCGCGTTGCCGAACAGCCGATACATGGACTACGCTTAGAAACCATGGATATTCATGTTTTGAACCACCCGCTGGTGGACCACAAGCTCACCGTTCTTCGCGACAAGAACACTCCGTCCTCCACGTTCCGCGAGCTCGTTTCCGAACTCGTGATGCTCGAGGCCTACGAAGCCACCCGCGACATCGAAGTCGTGGACAAGCCCATCGAAACCCCGGTGGCTCCGATGATCGGCAAGCACATCGCCGCCCCGGCTCCGATTATCGTGCCGGTGCTGCGCGCAGGTCTGGGCATGCTCGACGGCATGACCAAGATGATTCCGTCCGCTGAAGTCGGTTTCCTCGGCATGAAGCGCGACGAGGAGAACCCGACCCAGCAGATCACGTACGCGAACCGTCTGCCGGAGGATCTCACCGGCCGTCAGTGCTTCCTGATCGACCCGATGCTCGCCACCGGCGGCACGCTCGTTGCGGCCACCCACTATCTGGCCGAGCGCGGTGCGAAGGACATCACCGCAGTGTGCATTCTGGGCGCTCCGGAAGGTCTGAAGTTCGTTGAGGAAAACCTCGACCCGTCCATCAAGTTCAAGCTGGTGCTGTGCGCCGTCGATGAGAAGCTCAACGACAAGTGCTACATCGTGCCGGGCTTGGGTGACGCCGGCGACCGTCTGTACGGCGTGATCGACTGAGCTGCCAATCGGAATAAATCAATCGAATAAAAATTCGGCCTGCTACCGCACCAATCATGCGATGGCAGGCCGAAACCATATAAAACCGGCTGTCGCCTGTCGATCATAGTCCGTCGACTAGCGCCCGGCTGCTGTCGCTCGCCGGGCAACTATCAGTCGGCTACTGTTCGTCGGGCACGAACGCTTCGAAGATGTGGCGGTCGAACTGGTCGCAGCACTGCGCGTATTCGTCGCGGCTGCGCACGGTCCACGACACCGGCACCGCACCCATGAATCGGGCCAGCTTCACCTGCGGGCTGTTGCCGCCCTTCCAATCGTAGGCGACGAAATCAGGACGGGAAATCCAGTCGGACAACAGCGCGCCGGCCGCGTATTCCTTGCCGAGCGCCACCGGATCGGTGGGCTTGTCCTCGCCGTACGGCCACCAAGACAGCTGGCCGCGGCACACTTCCGGACGGTTTTCCTTGTACCAGTTCACGGCGGCCGGGTTGAACGATTCGATTACGTACTTGCCGGAGTATGCCTGCAGCAACGCGTCGCCCTTCTCCATAAGCTCCACGTCGCGCGGATCCCACTTGGAGTTGTCATCGAACTTATATTCCACAATCAGCGGCACACGACCAGCCACCACTTTGAGCACGTCGGCGAATAGCGGCACATGCTGATAGTAGCCTTCCGGCGCGTTGTCCGGCGTGGTGACCAGCGGCGGTTCCTCCAATGCCAACGGCAGCGGCGCGGCCTTGCATGCGCCCGGAGCGTCGGTCGGGAACAGCGGAATACGAGTCAGCTCGTCATACGTGAGATCGGCGATACGGCGCGGATCTCCGGCAACACGCATCAGGTCGCCGTCATGCACCACCACGACCTCGCCATCGCGCGTCATCTGCAGGTCCAGTTCGATACCGTACCCGGCTTCACAGGCGGCTGCGAACGCGGCAAGCGAGTTTTCAGGGGCAATCACGCCGGGTGTATCAGGGCTGCCGTACCCGGCTTTCATGGCCATGCGGCGGGCGAGCGCCACGTATTCGCCGCTTTCGTTGGCGTATTGCGCGGTCAGGCCGGAACCGGCGTCATGCAGACCGCGGTGCGCGTACCACACATCCGGAACGGCCGGCACATAGTTGCGCCGCTTGTCGGAGAAGGAACGCGGGGCGATCGCCCACACCGCGGCTCCCGCCGCCACCGCACCACCGAGCAGCGCTTTCTTGAGAAACGACTTTGACATGGGCATCCTCCCTTGCGATTGACCCTGCTCACCGCATTTGCGCGCGCAATGAGCCACTTGTTACGAGCGTAGCCCAGTTTGCCGGTTTTCGCTCACGATTTCACCGATTATTCAGTTTCGTCGTTGCATATGGCGATTCCCACGCTCTAACGGCACCCACGTCGGCCTCGAAAGGCTTTCGCGGGACAAAATATGGAAGGGCGATTGCCGAGTCGGTGGTGGGGCCTGGCAGGTTGCGCCCTGTTGCTCACGACTTGCGATTTAGGCCGGTTTGGCACAGTCGTGAGCGAAAGAGGGTGCGGCAAAGCATGGTAGGGGGTATAAATCGCCTGTTTTTCCGTCTTTTTTGACGCACATCCCGCCAAAGATACGCAAAATCGTAAGTCGTGAGCAAAAGGGGGTATCGCCGATCGTTTCCCTTTCGCATTTTGTTACCAGGAACGGACTTTCGCGGGACAAAATACGGAAGGGCGATTACCGAGCCGGTAAGACTGGCTAATCGCCTTTTATTAGCGGACTGAGACGGTGAGGCTATGCGGCCAATCGGCGGCGTGATGCGAGGTGCGGGCCGCTGCGTTGCGGCGGAGCACGGCGATGCCGGCAAGCGCGATGGCGAGCGTGCCGTAGGTTGCGACGAAACCGTAGACGGTGAATGACGAGACCGCGGAATCCGCAGCCTCGTGTTTGGCTTGCGCCGCGTTGTATGGCACGCGATGGCCGCGCACCAGCAGCCGTTGCGTGTTCACGCCGTACGGCGTGCAGGTGACGAGCGTGACGAGGTTCTTGCCGGGCTGGACGCTGAGTTCCTTCGTTTGGTCGGGTTTGACCACGCTGATTCGATCGACCTCGTAGGCGAGCGTGCGGTTGAGCACGGTGATGTAGAAGTGGTCGCCTTTCCTCACCTTGTCAAGGTCGGTGAACAGGCGTGAGGTCGGCAGGCCGCGGTGTGCGGAGAGCACGGCGTGCGTGTTTTTGCCGCCGACGGGCAGGGCGGAGCCACGTAGATGGCCGACGCCTTTCTGCAGCGATTCCGGTGTGGTGTAGTGGCAGATCGGCAAGGTGGATTTGAGTCGGGGGATGTTGATGTATGCCATCACGCCGTTGGGGTCCTCGTTGAGGAAGCTGGCGTATTCGGCGTCCTCTTCGGGCGTGGTGACGGCGAACGCGTCGGGAACGCCTTTGCCGGGCACAGTGGCGTTGTACGCGTCGATCCGTTTGAATTCTGCGTAGTCCTCGCCGGACGGATTGACCTGCACACGTTGTGTGTAGCCGGATACGAGCATGTCGTAGCGGCGTTCGTTCCACCAGTTGCCGACAAGCGGATAGAACAGCAGAAGGGCCCCCGTTATGAAGATCGCGATGATGGCGATGCTTTGCACCGTCTTGCGATTCATACCGTGGACCCTTCCTTGCGATTCTCCGTTATCAGCCGTTTACTTGGCGGACTGGCGCTTGCTACGGGCGTACAGCCACACCGCTCCGGCCATCAGCGCGATGCCGAGCACGGCGAACAGCACCGTGCCAACGCTACCGGTGGTCGGCAGGGCGGAGGTGCGGGTGTCCTGGATGGTCACGTCGTATTGCCAATCCTTGGTCTCGTTCACGGTTTTGGACTGGCAGCTGGTCGTTGCTGGTGGCGGACGTCTTCATGGGGGCCACGTTCTGTTTCGGGCCGACCACCAGCGCCATGGCGTCCTTGCCCTGCCTGCCGCGGTGGTACAGGCCCCAATCGTATTTCGATTCAGGCACGGTGTTGACCACCTGGTACAGCGAGCTCGCCTGGTTGGAGTTCAGTTCGGCGTACTGGTCGTTGCCGTTCGACGTGGCCGGCTTGCCGAATTGGCTGCCTTCGGCCGCGGCCACTTTCTCGCCGGTGCGCATGTGCAGGGAGTCATTGTCTCCGTTGCCGTTTTTGAAGACACTGCCGATTTCGATGTTGCCTGAAGTCGTGGTGGATTTCCAATACGGAACATCGCTGGTTTCACGGTACTGGTACGCGTCCGGCTGTTCGAAACTGCCGTTCTGCAGGCTGTTTTCGGCGGAGACGGTGGCAACGTCGGAAGCGGCGGAAACCTCCGTCCCTTCGGCGGAATCCACTCCGACAAGGGGAATAAGGGGGATACCAAATCCAAGAATCAGGGCACAGGTGATCACGAGCGCGAGCACGCTTCGCTGGGATTTCCCGGCCTGCATGTCCTCTCCTCCATGGGAACCGGGTGGTGATGTCATCGTCGACATTGAGCATTATGCCACCAAAACAGTACCCCGTCAATGGGTCCATATTAGGGGGAGTGAAATCATTGACAACCTGTCTGATTATTCAGCAAAAAGCCGTGTCCTATCGAATAATCCGGGAACGCAAATGCAATCGCAAACGCAGATATGAACGCAATCACCAACACGAATGCGAGCGCGCCGCAACACAAGCCACCCGCAACGCAAGACGCCCGGCTACCGCTTCTTCGAATCGCGTCCCTTGAAGTAGATGTCGAACACAATCCAGACGGACAGGATGAACGCGATCACATAGCCGAGGAAACCGACAATCGGAATGCCGAAAATCACCGGCTTGATGCCCGCGTAATACACAATCGACGAGCCGATGAACAGGCCGACCACGATAAGCGCCATCGTAAGCCTGTTCACCATGTTGGCGAGCAGGTGGATCGGCTCCTGCGAACCGACCATCTCCATATTGACGCGCAGCTGGCCGCGCGTGAGCATGCGGGACGCCACTTTCAGCTCGTTGGCGGCGGCAAGCAGACTGTGCAGCGCCTGATGGCTTTCGAGAGCCAGCGATTTCGTCTCGTCCTTGGCGAAATCCTTCTTCGACGTGCTCGACGCGATGTGGTCGGAGATGATCTGGATCATGTTCACGTCGGGAATGAATTCGTCAAGCAATCCCTCCAACGTGACCAGCGCGCGGCCGACCGTGGTGACGGTGCTCGGCACTTCGATGCCGTGGCGTTGCGCCATCTGCGTCAGGGCCGTCAGCATGGCGGCGATGTCCAGTTCGGCCAGGTCCACTGTGCCGAATTCCTTGACGATCACGTCCAGATCGGCCAGCAATGCCGGATAATCCTCCGGATCGGCCTCAGCTCCGGCGAAACGCAGCAGACCGTCGGCAAGCTTGGGGGAATCCTGCTCGGCCACGGCGAAGATCATGTCCTTCAGCACGGAACGGGTTTTGGCGTTGAGCCGGCCAGTCATGCCCAGGTCGAGCAGCACGATCTGCCCACCGCGCACCATGATGTTGCCGGGGTGCGGGTCCGCGTGGAAGAAGCCTTCGTCGAGTACCTGCGTGGCGTAGTTGTCCACGAGTTTGGTGCCGATTTCCTTCAGGTCGTAGCCGGCTGCAAGCAGCTCGTCCGGATGGGAGACGGAGATGCCTTCCACGTAGTCCATGACCACCACGTGTTCGGTGCATAGTTCCGGGTACGGCTTCGGGCAGTCCATGTATTTGTAGCGTTCGCAGAATCGTTTGAATTCCGCCAGATTGCGCGTTTCGATGAGGAAGTCGGTTTCCGATTCGAAGGTGTCCCACAGTTCCTCGACCACGCCGGACAGGTCCACCACCTGCGCGCTGCGCATGGTTTTGGTGGCGATTCCCGCGATGGTGCGCATGATGGACACGTCCTGCGCCATGGTTTCGCGCACGCCCGGACGTTGCACTTTGATGGCCACGTCCTCGCCGGTGAGCAGTTTCGCACGATGCACCTGCGCAAGGCTGGCCGAGCCGAGCGGGGTGGGGTCGATATGGTCGAAGATCTCGTCCACGGGCCGGCCGTATTCGTCCTCAAGCACCTGCAGCACCGTGCTGTATGGCATGGGGTCGGCGCCGGCGCGCAGTTTGGACAGTTCGTCGCAGAACGATTGCGGCAGGATTTCGGAGCGCATGGACAGGATCTGTCCGACCTTGACGAACGTGGGGCCGAGCGCTTCGAGCATGAGACGCATTTTGACGGGCGTGAGTCCGTGAACCACGTCGAATTTGTTGGCGATCTGCGCGATTTGCGCAAGACGCCGGAGTTTGCCGCGGCGGGTCAGATGGTAGCGCGCGGAGAACGTGTCTTTGCGCGCTCCGAAGATGCCGATGGTTTCGGACGATTGCGCGTTGGCACCGGCCGCTTTGCCGGTATCGTCCGTTTCGCCGGCATCGTCCGCGGATTCGTGGGCAAGCTCATCCGTCAGTCCGTTTGCTTGGGAGGCGGCGTCCGGCGAAGGGTCGGCCGTGGGGTCGATGACCGCGTTGACCCTGTCGGACAGCGTGACGGGCTCCACGCTTTCGGGGCGTGCCGCGTCCGGCTTGTCGGATGGGTGTTTCAAAGACATGTCACTGCTCGCAAACAGTTGGGAAATCGGCTGGAAAGCCCGCGATGCCAGACGAACGTTTCGCCGGCGTCGCGCGGGCATAGCAAATCGCCGTCCGGGCGCTCACATGCGCGGCAGACGGCGATACGAAAGACTGGAGCTACTCGGCCTTGTCTTCGGTTTCGGCCGGGGCTGCATCCTTGGCCTCAGGGGCTTCCTTAGCCTCTTCGACCTTGTGCTTGAGTTCGGCGTTGAGGACCTTGCCCTGCTCGACGGTCAGCTCGCCCTTCTTGACGAGATCGTCAACGATTTCCTGGCTCTTCTCAACAGTGGTCGCCAAGGCACCGACGCCGGCGAGAAAGACCTTGCGCAGGCCGTCACCAAAATTAAAATCAGCCATGATGTCCTCCTTTAGGTGATGGTGGTACCACTCTATCGCATTTTCTTCACATCTGCGCCGAGCGAAACCGGTCAATCGCATAAAAAGTGGCGGATATCCGGCGTTCAGCGCAGGCGGTGCGATTGCCGGCGAACCGGCATGGCAGCCGTCAGCGCGGACGGGACATGGCCACGCGACGAGCACGGTCGGCGATTTCGTCGATGCGATGCAGGGCGGCCCGTTGCGCGTCCGTCTGTCCGGCGGCGGCCGGATCGAACGTGCCGTAACGGCGTTCGACGGCGGTGCGGATCAGGAAATCGGCGATCGCGGGATTCTTCGGCAGCAGCGAGCCGTGCATGTACGTGCCGATCACGTTGTGGACGCGCGCGCCTTCCGTATGGTCCTCGCCGTTGTTGCCGGTGCCGTCCTGTTCGACGGTGCCGAGCGGCTGCACGCCGTCACGCAGGAACGTCTGTCCGGAATGGTTTTCGTAGCCGATGATCTTGCCGAAATCGGCGGAGGTTTCCGTAAGATTGCCGATCATGCGTGTTTCCTGGCCGACCGTGTACGCGCCGATCACGCCGATGCCGTCGAGTCGGGAGCCGTCGACCGTTTCGAAATACTCGCCGAACAGCTGGTACAGGCCGCAGATCATCAGCATCGGCACGCCGTCCGCCGCGAGCGAACGCAGCAGGTCGGCGCGTTGGAAGAAGTCGTCGATGATCTTCTTCTGGCCGGTGTCCTGGCCGCCGCCACCCAGAATCATGTCCACGTGCTCGGGCCAGTCGCAGCCCTGGTTGTAGGCGTGTACGCGCGGCTCGTAGCCGTACAGCGCGAGCCGGCGCTGGATGGTGAGCACGTTGCCGGAATCGCCGTAGATGTTCATATCCTTCGGATACAGCGACACGATGTCGATGACCTGGCTCATATCGTCTCCTCGTCTTCCTTCCGCTGTTTTGCTTTGCGATTGCGCGGTTTCGTTTCGCGCGGCGCTCACTTGCCCACGCCGGCGTCGGCCACGTCGGCGATTTTGGCGAGCGCGGCACGCGTTTTCAGCATGGCCGTGTACGTGCAGTAGATGTGTTTGGGGGTGCCAGAATTCGCGTTCACGAAGTTCACGACCGATTCCTCCAGGTCGGTGCTGACCGATTCGACCGGCACCTGATCGTATTCGAGGCGCAGGGCCATGTCCCACGCGCGTACGCCGGACACGGCTTTGACGCCGGTGCCGCGCAGCGAGGTGAAGTCCACGTCCCACAGCCAGCTCATGTCGCGGCCGTCGGCGTATTCGTCGTTGATGCAGATCATGGTGTCGCAGCCTTCGGGCTTGAACGAGGCCAGCGACAGGCGGAAGCCCATGGGGTTTTTGACGAGCAGCAGTTCCACGGGGGTGTCGTTCACGGTGATGACCTCGCCTCGGCCGAATGCCGGTGTGACCTCGCCGGCGGTGTCGATCATGGCCTGCGTGGTGGCGTGCGCGAAGGCGATCATACGGGGTGAGACGCCTGCCGCGCGCAGAATCTCGTCCGCAGCGGCCTGGTCGATGGCGTCATGCGAGCCGTTGCCGTCCGTTTCGGTACCGGCATCGGGACCGTCCGCGTCGACACTGTCGGCGAGCGCGTCTTCGAACGGCAGGAACATCGCCTGCGCGTCCGCTGCGACGGCGCGCACCACGGCGAGCGCGGCGGCCGCGTTGTACAGGTTGTATACGCCTTCCAGTTTCACGGCCGTCTCATACGTTTCGCCGTCGATCGCGAAGGTGGCGCGGTGGTCGCCCACGGCGCGCAACGTCACGTCGGCGGGCAGCGCGTCGGGACCGTCCTGCGGTTGCGATGTGGCCGGCGCGGCAGCCGCAACGGCATCGGCAGTATCGCCGGCATTGCCCGAATCGCCAATATTTCCGCCATGTTCCGCACTGTCGTGCGCTTCCGCGTCAACAGTGGTGCTCATGTCGTCATCCGACGGGAAGAAGCCGCGCAACGATTCGTCAAGGCCGAAGTAGCGTACTTCCACGCCGTCTTCCGTATGCGCCACGTCAGCAAGACGGGCGATGCGCGGGTCCTCACGGTTGAGCACGACGGTACCGGTGGTGGCTTCCGCAGCTTTGGACAGCAGTCGCGCGGTGTTGTCGATCTCGCCGAAACGGTCAAGCTGGTCGCGCATCACGTTGAGCAGCAGGCAGTAGTCGGGCGGCACCTGCTTGACGAAATGCACGGCGTACGCCTCGTCGAGTTCCAGCACCGCGATGTCGGCGTCGAGTTTGCCGGAAAGCGAGACTTCCGCAAGCAGCGACGAAACCACGCCACGGGTGAAGTTCGAGCCGGTCGGGTTGGTGAACACCTTCAATCCGAGCGATTGCAGCATGCTGGCCACCATGCGTGTGGTGGTGGTTTTGCCGTTCGTGCCGGAGACGAGCACCACGCCGAGCGGCAGTTGCGCCAATGTGCGCGACAGGAATTGCGGGTCGATGCGTTCCACGATTTTGCCGGGGAACGCGCTGCCACCGCCGTGCGCCAAACGGGAGGCCGCGCGCACGGCCTTGCCGATCAACGGGGTCGCGAAGGAATTCCAAGCCATATCACACCGCCTCCTGCTGGGACTGGTAATCCTGGGGCATGTCCTTGAACTTCGAATACGCGCCAAGGAACGCAAGATTGAACGTGTCGGTCGGACCGTTACGATGCTTCGCCATGATGATGTCGGCCTCGCCCGGGCGGTCCTCCTTGTCGTAGGCGTCCGGACGGTGCACGAGGAACACCACGTCGGCGTCCTGTTCGATAGAGCCGGATTCACGCAGGTCGGACAGCTGCGGCTTCTTGTCCTGACGCATTTCGGGGCCACGGTTCAGCTGGCTCAGTGCCACCACCGGCACTTCCAGCTCCTTGGCGAGCAGCTTCAGCGCACGGGAGAAGTCGGACACTTCCTGCTGGCGGCTTTCCACGGCCTTGCCGGAGGTCATGAGCTGCAGGTAGTCGATGACGACGAGTTTCAAATCGTTCGTCTGCTTCAGTCGGCGGCATTTCGCGCGGATTTCCATCAGGCTCATGTTCGGGCTGTCGTCGATGAACAGGGGCGCGTTCTGCAGCTTGCCCTGCAACTCGTTCAGGATGGCCCAACGTTCCGGCGTGATGTCGTCCGCGCGGCGCATGGCGGCGAGCGGAATGTTGGATTCAGCGGAGATGATACGTTGCGCCAACTCGTTTTTGCTCATTTCCAAGCTGAAGATGATGGTCGTCAATCCGTGATGCAGTGCCGCGGAACGGGCGAAGTCCACACCGAGTGTGGACTTGCCCATGGCCGGTCGGCCTGCCACGACGATCATCTGGCCGGGCTGCAGGCCCTGCGTCACGTCGTCGATGTCGCGGAAGCCCGTCGGCACGCCTCGGGACACTTCGCCGCTTTGCAGACGGTCGAGCTGGTCAAGCGTATCGGCGATGACGGTACCGATCGGCGCGTAGTCCTGCCGCACTTTGCCGGTGGACATCTCATATACTTCGGCCTGCGCCAGGTTGACGACGTCTTCGGCCTGCGAGCCTTCTGCGGTGTAGCCGAGCTGTGCGATTTTGGTGCCGGCCGCGATCACATTACGCAGGATGGCGCGCTGATGCACGATGTCGGCGTAATACGTGGCGTTTGCGGCGGTCGGAACCGATGCGACCAGGCTGTGCAGATAGTCGGAGCCACCCACTTTTTCCAGATTGCCTTCGGCGAGCAGCTCGTTGGCCACCAGCACGGCGTCGACCGGCTGGGAGGCCGAGAACAGTTTGATGACCGCTTCGTACACGGTTTGGTTGCGTGGCTGGTAGAAGTCGGACACGTCAATCATCTGCGATACTTCGCCGATGGCGTCCTTGCTCATCAGCATGCCGCCCAACACCGCCATTTCGGCGGCGTCGTCATGCGGCGGCACGCGGTCGAACAGGGCGTCGCGCACGGCTTGGCCGGATCGGCCGTTCATGCCGTTCGCACCGTTTCCAGCGTTCGAAAATCCGCGGTTCTGCGCCGAACCGTTGTTCCAAGAGTCGTTCTCCGCCATGTCCCTCCAACCGCAGCAGTCAATCGAATGTGTTCAATACCGAGGAAAACCATAATACGTGCGTGCCGTCACGACCGGTGTTGCATTGAGATTATGGATGAATCTCCGCATCCACCGAACGACACGCGCGAATGGCTTTGGTGTGGATAAGAAAGTCGAAAAAAGCCGAGTTATCCACATATTGGGGATAACCATGTGGAAAACGTTTCGACTTATCCACAGAGTGGGGATAACTGAGTGGACAACTTGGGGACATCCTAAAGCATGTACCCCGATTCCCTTATTTCGATTTGCCGAAGTGAACGGAAGGTGATATGCACCCCGCTTTTCCGTAAACGACGAGAAATACGGGGGCATATCGGCTTGGCGCATGCGAGAAACCCGCTCACATGTGGTATCGGGTGGCGTTGTACATGGTGCGCACCAACGTTTCACGCCATTTGCTCCACCCGTACTGTTTGGAGATGGTCTCGCCGGACGTGGCCCCCAACGAGGAGCCGTCGGCGCGGGTCAGGTCGAACAGCATGTCGAGCAGCACGGGATTATGGTCGAGCCGGCCGGCCAGATCATCGCCGACGTTGGGATCATTGGGATTGCGGCCTGTGGCGAACTCCGACAATGTCAGATGCTCGCGTACCAGCAGCGTGACCCAGCGGACGATGTCGCGGTCGAATCCCATGCGTTCCACGACCACGGTCGCATGCCGAGCGCCTTCCGCCGCATGGTTGGCCACCCCCGGTCGTTTGCCGATGTCATGCAGGATGCCGGCGAGCAGCAGCGCCTCGTAATGCCGGTCGTCGTACCGCCCACCGCTGGGTGTTTCACGGCCGAGCCGCGTGACGACCTCCACCATGTGCCGGTCGATCGTATAGCGGTGCGCGGCGGACGCGCTTGGCCGGTTGCGCACGCCCAACCATTCGGGGATGAGCTTGCCGGGCACGTCGATGAAATCGATGTCTTCCCACACGTTGAGCAGCGCGGGGCCGGAAGCCAGCAATCGTATGAACAGTTCACGCGATTCGTCCGTCCAGTTCCGGTCGCCGATAGGGCACTTTTTGAGATTCCGCAACGTTCCCGGGGCGATCGGCAGGCCGAATTCCGCGGCCGCGACGGCCACGCGCAGCACGAGGTTCGGGTCGGCGGCCGGTTCCGCGCCCGGAGCGAGCACTATTTCCTCTTCATGCTTGGCCACGCCGGGGGCAATCACATCGAAGGTCGGTGCCTGACGTTTGCCGCCACCGCGCGGCTGGAACACTTGGAAGAAGGCGAATCGCGGCTTGTCGTGCGTCAGCGAATGCTCGGCGCGCGACGCGGTGGAATCAAGGGAGAACGCGATCTGCCGGCCGACGCGTGCCAGCAACGTTTGCAGATCGTCGATCGACTTCGCCTCACGTTCGCCATCGGGCAGCGTCGGATCGGCCAGACCGAGCATCGCCGCGACTTTGGCTTGGTAGGGCGATAGCAGCATGTTCGTATCTTTGCCGGCGACCAGATGGATGCAGTCGCGCACGTCCAGCAACCGTTCGACGGCGTCGTCATACGTGCCGTGCGGACGGTCGGCAAGCCAGGATGCGGCGAGCGCGGACACCAATACGGAGTCGCGCAGGCCACCACGTGCCTCCTTGATGTCCGGCTGGTTGATGTAGGCCATGCGGCCGAATTCGTCGAGGCGCGATTTGGCGGAGCCGAGCAGTTCCGGCAGACGTTTGCGCGCGGCCTTGCGCCATCGTTCCAATATGGATACGGCTGTGCTTTCGATAAGTCCAGTGTCCCCCGCGATCGGCACCACGTCCAACCATCCCATAGCTGCGGGCAGGTCGCGGTCGGTGACGGCCTCGCATTGCGCGACGGTACGTACCGACTGGTCGAGGTCGAGGCCGGAATCCCAAATCGGATACCACAGTTTGTTGGCGAGCTCGTTGAGCTGCTGGTCGGTCAGCGCGTGCGGCTCGTAGATGACCGCCAGATCAAGGTCGGAGCTGGGGCCCACCTGTCCACGTGCCAGCGAACCGACCGCGCCGAGACCGATGCCGGTTGCCGGAACATCGAAGGAAACCGCCTCGCAGGCTTCGTTCCACAACTGTGTGAGATTGCCCATGGCCAATTCCGTGCGGGCTTTGCGTTTCGCCGCGCCATTGCGGTAGACGCCGTCGGCGTCGGGCTGGCTCATGGCCATGAACCGTTGTTTGAAACCATCGACTGCTGAAGTCATAACGCACGTTCCTTATGAAACCTATGACGACTTATGACAATCCCCGCACGGCGCGAGGCACGTACGGGGATGTGTCGTAATTGATAACCCGAACTTCAAGCCCGGGGGTCTTTATTTCATCTTGTCCGAATCGGCCCGATCACAAGGCCGGACGGATCAGATGGCGGCGGAACCGGTTTCGCCGGTGCGCACGCGGGTCACCGAGTCAAGCGGAGCCACCCAGACCTTACCGTCGCCGATGGTGCCGGAGCCGGCGGACTTGACGATCACGCCAACCAGGGTTTCGGCATCGGCGTCGTCGGACAGCACCTCGATGCGGATCTTCGGAATGAGATCCACGGTGTATTCAGCGCCACGGTAGACCTCGGTGTGGCCGCGCTGACGGCCATAACCGTTTGCCTCGGACACGGTCAGGCCGTGCACGCCCGCGGCTGCGAGGGCTTCCTTGACATCGTCGAGTTTATGGGGCTGGATGATAGCGGTAATGAGCTTCATCTCACTTCACCTCCTTGAGGACGGAGCTGGCGGTACCAGCAAAATCGTAAGCACGTTCGCCCTGGTCGGCAAGATCGATGCCGCCGACTTCCTGGGCTTCGGTGACGCGCCAGCCGATCGTCTTCTCCAGAGCGAAGGCGATGATGCCGGTGATGACGGCGGACCAGACGATGGCCACGAGAGCGACGATGATCTGGACGACCAGCTGCCTCCAGTCGCCGCCTGCGAACAGGCCGGTGCCTTCGCCGAAGAAGCCGATGAGCACGGTGCCGGTGAAGCCGCCAACGCCGTGGACGCCGACGACGTCGAGGGAATCGTCATAGCCGAGCTTGAACTTCAGACCGCAGGCCAGGCAGGTGAGCACACCGGCGATGGCGCCGAGGACGATGGCCCACAGCGGGGAGACCACATCGGCGGCCGGGGTGATGGCGACGAGGCCCGCGACGATGCCGGAAGCGGCACCCATTGCGGTGTAGTGGCCGGTGCGGATCTTCTCAGTGAAGCCCCAGGAGAGCATTGCCGCAGCGGTTGCAGCGGACGTGGAAACCCACGCGTAGCCGGCGGTGCCGTTGGCTGCGAAGGCGGAACCGGCGTTGAAGCCAAACCAGCCGAACCACAGCAGGAAGGCGCCGAGCATGACGAACGGAACATTGTGCGGGCGGAACGGCTGCGTGCCGAAGCCCTTACGCTTGCCGATGATCAGCACGATGACCAGAGCGGCGACTGCGGCATTGATGTGGACGACCGTACCACCTGCGAAATCGTGGGCGGCTGCGCCGATCGCCTGGGAAATGGCGCCGTCAGCGGACAGCAGGCCGCCGTTCCACACCATGTGAGCGAGCGGAGCGTAATCGAACGTGATCCACAGCGCCACGAAAATCATCCACGTGGAGTACTTCACACGTTCGGCGATGGCGCCGCAGATCAACGCGACGGTGATCATGGCGAACGCGGACTGGAAGGCCACGTCGACGCTGACCGGGTAGTTGTTGCCGTTCAGTGCGGCCGATGTGAAGACGCCCTTATCGGAAACCATGGTGTCCTTCAGCAGGAAGCCGGTTGCCGGGTCGCCGAAGATGCCGCCGACCGAGGTGCCGGCGTAGGCGATCGACCAACCCCACAGCACCCACATGATCATCGTGACGGACAGTGCGGCCGCCTCCATGATCATCATATTCAGCACGGCCTTGGCGCGGACCATGCCACCATAGAAGAACGCCACACCAGGCGTCATGAGGAACACAAGGGACGCGGAAGTCAATATCCACGCGGCATTTCCAGAATCAAGCTGGCCCATGTCACCCTCCTCTTTCTTTCTCTATATTTGGTTCAACATTTCCGTCCCCATCGTGTGGGGCTGACAGAACGATATGGAACGCCGGCCGCGTTTTGAAAACGTTACGACGTGTTACGCCAACGTAACGCCATCCGCACGGAACGTCAACCTACGCCGAAAAATGGCGGAATTCCAACGAAACTGGCGGTACGGAAATACGGAAGGCATAATCGCCCGGCAATCGCAATATGAAATTGCGACGGTGGACGGAAGCGGCGGGCAACGCTGCGGACGGAGTAAGTTAGGTAGCTGAAACTTACGGAACACGCGTGGCACGCGACGGGAGAACGCCGCGTACGGCGAGCGCGTGGCATGTACACCGAACGCGCGGTGCGGCGAACGTATGGCGCGCGTAACGAGAGAGCGGCGAGGACCATGGCAACGTTCATCATTTCACTGTGCGCCATTTTGATGCTGACCACGGTTTCCGGGCTGATCTGCCGCAAAGCGCAGCTGCCGGAAGTGATCGGGCAGATCCTCGTCGGCATTCTCGTGGGCCCTTCGCTGCTGGGCGTGATGCACATGAGCGATTCGCTGTCATTGTTCAGCGACCTCGGCATCATCATCCTCATGTTTTTGGGCGGTGTCGGCTGCGACCTGCAGTTGCTGAAGAAATATTCGAAGGCGGCGGTCATCATCGCGTGCATGGGCGTGGTGTTCCCCGTGGCGGTGATGGGTGGAGTGAGCCTGCTGTTTGGCTTCAAGCCGATTCCGGCTGCGTTCATCGGCGTGGTGTTCTCCGCCACGTCCGTGTCGATTTCCGTGGCGGTGCTGAAGGAAGCCGGACTGCTTGATTCGAAGGAAGGCGTGTCGATTCTCGGCGCGGCCGTGGCTGACGATGTGATCGGCGTGATCCTGCTGTCCGTGATGTGCACGCTCGTCAACACCGGCAGCGTGGACGTGGCAGGGCTGGGTTTGATTCTGCTCAAGCAGGTGCTGTTCTTTGTGGCGGCCGCCGTGGTGGTGGTTTGGGTGGCGCCGGCGCTGATGACGCTGGCTGGCGTGCTGAAGGCGCCGTCCGGCATCGCGGTGATGGCCGTGATCATCTGCCTGGCGATGGCGTGGGCGTCGAATCTGGCCGGGTTGAGCTACGCGGTGGGCGCGTTTTTCGCCGGCATCGCGGTAAGCAACAGCGATTACGCGGAGGACGCGGACCGGTATATCGAGCCGGTTGGAGACACGTTGTTCGTGCCGGTGTTCTTCGTGGGCATCGGCCTGCAGACCACAGGCGTGGATGATACGAAGATGATTGTGTTCATTGCGATCATGACGGTTCTCGGCGTGATCACGAAGGTCGTCGGCTGCGGTTTGGGTGGCCGCATGGCCGGTTTTGGCGGCGCTTCGGCGCTGATGATCGGCGCGGGCATGGTACCGCGTGGCGAGATGGCGTTGATTACCGCGCAAATCGGCTTCAACGAGCATGTGCTCGGCAGCGAATACTATTCGACGATCATCTTCATCATTTCGCTGGTGACGCTGGTCGCGCCGCTGCTGCTGAAGCTGACGATCCGGAAGGTGCCGGGAGTGGGGGCTGCGGCTGCCGGTACGGCTGGCGCTGAGCAGTAATCGCAATACGAAAACCTCCCGCCACGTACGGAACGTGACGGGAGGTTTTCGCTACGGAAATCGCAAATCCGGAAAATATGGGAACGTCAGGCGAGGATGCCGTCGACGAAGCCTTCCGGATCGAACGGGGCAAGATCGTCCGGGCCTTCGCCGAGGCCGACGAGCTTGACGGGCACGCCAAGCTCCTTCTGCACGGAAATCACGATGCCGCCCTTTGCGGAACCGTCAAGCTTGGAGAGCACCACACCGGTAATGCCGATGGCTTCGGCGAACACCTTGGCCTGCGTCATGCCATTCTGGCCGGTGGTGGCGTCGAGCACGAGCAGCACCTCGTCGACCGGAAGATTCTTTTCGGTAACGCGGCGGATCTTGCCGAGCTCGTCCATGAGGTTCGCCTTGTTCTGCAGGCGGCCGGCGGTGTCGATGATGAGCACGTCGGCGTTCTCTTCCTTGGCCTTGGCACTGGCCTCGAATGCGACGGACGCAGGATCGGCGCCGTCCTTGTCGGAACGCACGACCGGAACGCCCACCTTCGCACCCCAAGTCTCCAACTGGTCGGCGGCCGCAGCGCGGAAGGTATCGGCAGCTCCCAACATGACCTGCTTGCCTTCGGAAACAAGCAGGCGGGAAAGCTTGCCCGCAGTGGTGGTCTTGCCCGTGCCGTTCACGCCGACCATGATGATGACGCTCGGTTTGTTCGCGCCTTCCTTATTGGCATTGAGGCGGCGATCCGTGTCAGTGCCTACGAGCTTCAGCAGCTTGTCTTTCAGCGCGGCACGCACTTCGGCCGGGTCGGACTGGCCTGCGATTCGGGCGTCGTTGCGTAGTTCCTCGACGAGCTGTTCGCTGGCTTCCGCGCCCACGTCGGCAAGCAGAAGGGTGTCTTCGACGTCCTCCCAGTCAGCTTCGGAGAGCTGATCCTTGGCGAGGATGTTGAACAGGGCCTTGCCGAACGGATTGCCGGATTTCGACAGGCGCGCCTTAAGACGCTGCATGCGCGTGCCGGCGGATTCGGGGGTTTCATGAACCGGTTCGGGCTTGGCTTCGGTGGCTGGTGCAGGAGCCGCCGTTTCGGAAGAGGAAGCTTGAGCTGAGGACTTCTGCTGACTTTCAGCCGGAGCTTTTTCAGCTGCATCAACATTGGAATCGACGGACGGCTTCACCGTGGAAGGATCAGCCGCAGCCGACTTTGCTTCCGCAGCAAGACGGGCATCAGCAGCCGCTTTCGCATCCTCAGTGGACTTGTTGACGGCGTTCTTGCGGGTCTTACCGAGACACCATCCGCCGATCACCAGAATTGCCGCAATAACGACAACAGCGACAATCGCAATAATCACATTCGTATCCATGGCTCCAGCCTAAAAAGCGCAACGGACACTCCGGCTCCGCCCTGCGGACGCACCACGAATGTCCGATCCGCCAGGGGAATAAGGTGCTCTGCCATGCAGGGCATCGATAATGCGATTTTTGACTTCGATATATCTGGTAACGTTTTTATAAATCATGAAGAGTGATTTTTTTGTCTTCCGCTGCCTGCTTTGAAGGACTGCCTCCTTTCTTTAGGGAATTTGCGTAGCGAATCAGGCTCCTCGCGATGAGGAAGACCAGAACGAATACGGCGATTACGCCTAGGATCTCAATCAACAATGCGATCCATGTCCAGCTCATGATTCATCCCTTCTCTTTCTGTACTCGTCTATGAGTATTCGAGCCGTGTCGACGTCGTATCTATCGTCGATGGCGAGACTCTTCACCAAGAGGATGAATGGATCCTCCGTCTCGTTGTCGTTCAACCGTATTTTTTCGATAAGCCTGTCAAGCCGGAGCCTCATGGTCGGGTAGGAGACTTGATACAGCTGGGACATTTGCTTCAGAGATCCTGACGATAGCACGAAGTTCTTGATGAAGGCCAAATCCTCCTCCGCAAGGTTGGCCAACCATTCTGGTAGACGGTCCACATCACCCCCTTTAATAAAATTTATTATTTATTAAATATATTAAAGCTGCAATGAAGCATTGTCAATATGACACACGTGTCCGATTCACCAGAATCGGACGATACGTGGGGGTCGGACGGTCAAGGAGCTATCCACGGGACGTGAAAAACTGGACAGCATGGCTAACACATCCAGAATGACGTCGTATCAGCGGCGCGAGCAGCTCATCGAAATTGGTCGTTCGCTGTTCGCGTCGAAGGGATTCGAAGCAGTGAGCGTGGAAGAGATCGCCTCGACCGCAAAAGTGTCGAAACCCATCGTCTACGAACATTTCGGAGGAAAGGAAGGCCTGTACGCCGTGGTGGTGGACCGCGAAATGCGCGCGCTCACCGACGTTCTCATCAACGCGCTGTCCGACCCGCAGGCGCATCCGCGCCAAATCGTGGAACGCACCGCGCTTGCGCTGCTCACCTACGTGGAGGAAAACGCCGAAGGCTTCCGCGTGCTCACGCGCGATTCGCCGAAAACCGACCCGTCCAACTCGTTCAATTCGCTGCTTGGAGACATTGCCGTACGCGTCGAGGACATTCTCACCGACGCGTTCAAACGCCAGCATCTGCCGGCCAAAAGCGTGCCGTATTACGCGCAGATGCTCATCGGCATGACCGTGTACACCTGCCAATACTGGGCCGACCAACGCAAGCTCAGCAAGGAGCAGCTCGCCGCGCATATCGTGAACCTGGCATGGTATGGGCTGAGCCGCATGGAAGCCAAGCCGGAACTGCGCTACGAAAGCGAAAAGGCCGCCCGCGAGGCGGAAAAGCAGGCCGCGCGGGAAGCGAAGGCGATCGCCAAGCAGGAGAAGCAGGGCAAGAAGGCCGCGAAATCGCAGGAGAAGGCGGTTGCTGCGGGAGATGACGCGACGGACGGGACAACCGTGACGGACGGATCGCAAGCAGTAGGCAAATCGCAAGCGGCAGACGAATCAAACGAATCAGACGAGACGAACGAATCGCAAAACCCGCAAAGCCCGCACGAATCGCAAAAACAATCAACAATTGACGAAAACTGACATACCGTCACCCGAAATGACCCTAGGGGAAATTTCAGGTGCAGATTGCGTATTTCAGGGTGCCGTTTGTGTGCAAAACCGTGCCCCGGAACCGCACATGGTGCTACGTTAGTTTCGTTATGCTTTTGGCCGGAGCGGTCGGCCAGCCGCACGGCCCGACACGAGCCCGATCCGAGGAAGAATATGCAGGAGAAGAAGACGCTCACCTTCGTGGTGCCCGCGTACAACATGACGGAATACCTGGAACGGTGCGTCGAATCGTTGATCGCGTCGAAGCGCAACGACGACATCGAAGTGCTGATCGTGGATGACGGCTCGTCCGACGGCACGCTGGAGATGGCGAAGACGTTCGAGGCGCGCAATCCGGGGATCGTCCGCGCGATCCATCAAGAGAACAAAGGCCACGGCGGCGCGGTCAACACCGGCATTGCGGCGGCGAGCGGCATGTACGTGAAGGTCGTGGACGCGGACGATTGGGTCGGTCCCGAATCGCTGGAACAGGTTCTGGCCGTGCTGCGCGACGAGGTCGGCAAGGACGACCCGCTCGACATGCTCGTCACCAACTACGTGTACGACAAGGTGGGCAAGCGCAACAAGCACGTGGTGAACTTCCGTCACGCTATGGAGCCCGGCAAACGGCTCACCTGGGACGATCTAGGGCATTTCGGACTGACCGAATACATCCTCATGCACGCGCTTGTCTACCGCACGGCCGTGGTACGCGAATCGAAGATGCAGCTGCCGGAGCACACGTTCTACGTGGACTTCATCTACGCGTATCAGCCGTTCCCGTGGGTCAAGTCGCTGCAGTATCTGGACACGCCGTTCTATCACTATTTCATCGGCCGCGACGGGCAGAGCGTGCAGACGGACGTGATGATCCGACGCGTGGACCAGCTGCGGCTCGTCAACCAATGCATGGTGCACGCCACCCCCGAACGTGGTACGGTGCCAGACGGACTGTACCGCTATATGATTCATTTTCTTGCGATTGAAAGCTCCGTGGCGAGCGTATTCATGATCCTGTCGCGCGAGCCGGAGAATTACGAGAAGAAGAAGGCCATGTGGGCGGATATCGAGGCATATTCGCCGACGATTTACAAGGACGTGCGTAAGAAGGCGATGTCGCGTGCGTTGAACCTGCGCGGTTCGGCCGGCCGATTCGTGATCCGCAAGGGGTATTTCCTGGCCGAGCACGTGGTCGGGTTCAACTGATCTTCGTGCGCGAGTTTCGAAGTTCTCGCAGGTTTTGATTCCCGTATAACGTTGAGGGGCCATCGGCACGAGTCGATAGCCCCTCAACGTTTACCGAACGCGTGTTGAACGCTTATCGAACGCTTCAGCGCGCGGAATCACGCTCAGTTCCAGCGGTCGGACATGGCGAAACTGTTGTGCATAAGGTTGCTGGACGTGTATAGCACGTCGCCGAGCAGCTTCGTATTGCGCTTCCGCAGGTAGTCCGCCATCTCGTCATTGGCCGCCGCAAGACGGGCGGTGACGGACGGGGCGTCCGTTGCGCCGGCAGTCGCAAGCGCATCATCCGTACGTTCCACCAGACGGTGGCCGAAGGAACGGACATCTTCCGAGAAGCCCTCGACCGCGTTGCTGGTCTCGTAGAAGTGCGCGTCGGCGAGCGTTGCAATCAGGCGGTTCGTCCAATACAGGCAGTCCGTGGAGACTTCCGGCGTGGTGTCGCGCAGGTAGGCGGGGGTGTCGTCGACGTTCGCATAGAACGGGGCGGACGTGGTGAACGCGCCGGAACCGTACGAAATCCACATGATCGAACGGCTTTCGACGGGCGCGTACGGGCGAATCTGCATGGCCACCATGTGTCCGGTGCGGTTGATGCCGATCGGACGGTAGCGATGGCGGCTTTCCTCAGTTCCCTGCGTGCCGTACGGGTCATACGGGGTGCCTTCGAAGTGCGAACCGAGCAGGAAGTCGACATCCTCGACGGTCACGGCATTCTCCGGTTCGAGACACCATGGAATATCGTCCGATTCAGGGGTAAGGTTTTCCGCGTCGGCCGGATCGAGATAGCGGTACATGTACCAGGCGCGTGGCGTGTTGTAGATGTGGTCCTTCGCGGTGGCGGTGCCGAATACGATACGCGGGTTGCAGTGGCCGCCGTTCATGCCGCCCTGCGTACCCGCCGCGCGCCCAAGATAGTGCGTTTCGATGAATTCCTGCAGATCGGCGCTACACATGAATTCACGTGCGTCGCTGAAGGCGTCATCAAAATCGAAATAGTCGATGCCAAGCTGGTTGGGGATGATCGCGCATTTGTCGTCCGGCACGCGGCGGGCGATCCAGTGGTGGCCGCCGATGGTTTCGACGTACCAGATTTCGTCCACGTCGGAAATGATGATGCCGTTCGATTCGTACGTTCCGTACGTTTCGAGCAGTTCGGCCAGACGTTTCACGCCTTCGCGCGCGGTGTTGACGTACGGCAGCACGAGGGTGATGATGTCTTCTTCGCCGATGCCGCCTGGGGTTTCCGGCTTACCATTGGCTTCGTCGGCCGGCTGCAGTGCGACCAGCGGGTCGGCGCCGAGCACGCGCTCGTTGACGGCGATGGTTTCGGTGGCGCTCATGGCCACGTTGCGTTCGTTGACGCCAGCTTCCGCAAGGATTCCACGATTTGGAAGCACGTTCGGTACGATGCTGTACCGGCATGGATTGTCGGGAAGGTCGATTTCAACGTGGCTCAGCACACTGCGGTAGTGCCGCGGCTGCTCCTGCGGTGCGACGACTACGAATTTCTTGGGATCGTAACGTCCCGAACCAGAGTCGTCATCTCGGGCGATGATGGTCGAACCGTCGTAACTTGCTTTTTTGCCTACAAGAATTGTGGTACATGACATGGTTTCGATTGTAGGCACACCAACACTCCGAAGGCCATTTCGACGCCCGTCCGACGCCCGTGGTGGCGATTGGTCCGAATATGCTGTATACTATGTTGCTGTTGCCCCTCTAGCTCAACGGTTAGAGCAGCGTCCTTTTAAGTCGTGGGTTGTGGGTTCGAATCCCACGGGGGGCACAGGTTCGAAGTCTTGGAAGCCGATGGTTCTCAGGACTTTTTCATTTGTTTCGGGATGAGGTCTCAGCACTTCAATACGGAACGCACCATATCGCGCACCCTCTTTCGCTCACGAATCGCAATTTCGGTCGATTATTTCGCGACGTGCGCCGAAAAGTATGGAAAATAAGGCGATTTATACCCCCTACCGCACTATGCGGCACCACCTTTCGCTCACAATCGTAAGAAAACGAGCGAAATCGCAATATGTGTTCCGAAATGAATAGCGAACAGCCCGCGGGCGATTCGCGGACGGACCATACGCATGCAACCGGCGTGGCGCAATCGAGGATAATGATAGACTCGAATATATCGAACATTTGTTCGCATAGATTCGGTATTACGGGAAATTCCCCACTATATACAGTGGGCGAACGCACGAAACGCCACTACGGGTAGTGTATACTGATGAACGGCCTGCTCAGCCGGGCAAAATCGAAAAACGTGGCCGACAAGATCTTCCGCACCAAAGGAAGCCGATTGCATAGGGAGGAAAAGTAATGACCGTGACCGTCTTCACCAATCCGAACAATCCTCAATGCGAGGCCACCGAACAAGAGCTTTCCAAACTGGGAGTGCGGTACGTGGCGGTCGATTTGACGCAGAATCCGTCCACATTCGAACAGATCAAGGACGCCGGCTTCAAGCAAATTCCGGTCGTCATCTCACCGAATTCCTCATGGAGCGGACATCGCCCCGACCTCATCCGCCAGCTGGCGCAAAGCATCGCGGCGTAGGCGCGGCAACAGCAGTCAAGCATCCAGACAGCCGGAAGGCACGAATCCCAAACGGCAATAATCCGGAAGAATCAAATCCCCCGCGGCAAAACCCGCAACAAAACCCCACTGCAATCGTCCGAAATCGTTCAAAATCAGCCACCCAAAGCAAAGCGGCCAGCCGGAACATCGCCCGACCAGCCGCTTAGCAAAACCCGCAAAACGCAAAAACCAGCCTACATACGACCGGCAGTGGACGGGTCGATCTTCATGGTCTGGAATCGGTGGGCCATGAAATCGTCATTGAAATACGTGGCGAAGAACTGCGAAACGGGCGAATTCTGCGCAACCCCAGCCATGCGGGAATACCAAGCGTCAAGCGCCATCAGCGTCATCACGCCATCGACGAAAATGAGTATGAAACAGACCAGCGTCAACGAATAGCGAATCTTCCACGGAATACGCTGGATCAATCGCAACAATCGCGGCAGAATCAACTTGACCCAAATCAAGCCGAGGATACCCCAGAAGAACATGTATTTGCCGGACGTACGCCCGTCAATCGAAAGCCATTGCCCCGTGTAATCCCATGCGCGAATACCGAACGCGGCCTGCATGAACCAGCTGGTGAAATATTCGAACGCGCCACCGATCACCGCGCTTGAGCAGAAAATCAGCAACCAATTCGACTGCCACAAATGGTTGAGCAACACGGTGACGATCACCACGCCGAAGCCGTAAATCGGCGAGAACGGCCCCCACAGGAAGCCTGCGCGATCCTGGTATTCGCCGAACAGCACGAAATGGTAGATGGTCTCGATCACCAAACCGAACACACAACCGATGGCGAACAACCAGAACAAATTGAAGAAATCCAGCGAAATATAGCCCTTGCCGGTCAAATCGCGGCCAGCCATACCCTGGGAAGCGGCGTCTTCGTATGCGCTACGGGCATCCATACGTCGCAACGCGAACTGGAGACGACGTTCCTCACGCAGCGACGGATCGGCAGTGACATGCAGGGCTATGAGCACGACAAGCTGGATAGCCGGGCCGATCAAATTCACACCAAGTCCCTGCAATGCCAGCGACAGCAAGCCTTCGGCAAGGGTGAGCGGAATCATCAGATACGTCCATTGCGCGATATGCCGACGCTTGTTCATAATAAGCATCACGCCGAACACCGCCAGACACGCGGTGACGACCAGCAGCACGGCCGCGTGAACCACCGACAGAATCGCGGTGAGGCTGAGCGCATCGAACGCCACTTTGCCGGAAAACACCGCGCGAATCGAGTACAGGCACGCCAACACAATGAACGGCAGCGTCACCACGCCTTCAATAAGCATGACGATGCCGTAAATGCGAACGATTAACGGCAGACGACGGTCAGCGGGATTGCCGACTTCGCCAGTGCCCTGCTTTCCGCCTTCTTCGATAGCCGCGATTTCGGTTTCGGCGGCAATCGCCTTGATTTCTCCATCCGTCTTGCCCGCGGCGGAATCCTCGGATCGTGATTCAGATTGTGCGGTTTCGCTCATATGCCGCTCCTTCCTTCAGCCCACGCTACCAAACGTAGGCAATATCCGCCGCAAGAAAAGCGGTTCAGGTGCGATTATTGGCGGACGCGAGCAAAAGAGGGGGACGTCAGCTGGCTGCAATCGCCATTCGCACACCACCTTTCGCTCACGTCCGCAAGAAATGGCGATGTATAGCGCATCGTGAGCGAATGGGGGTATAAATACGGACGGAAAATAGCGATTTATTACCACCTTTCGCTCACGGACATACAGAAATGGCGATTTGTCACGGACGTGAGCGGAAGGGGCTACGTCAGCCGGCGATGGTTTTGCCGAGGCTTTGCCGCAGTACTCGACCCGATTTCCGTCATCCATGAAACGCGATGGCGATTGTCCAAGAGCACGGTATACGATACGAACCGCGTAGCGCTACGGAACACGTATCGCCATATAAGGGAATTGATTCGCCAAACCGGAGAGACAATGCACAACGTACTGCAGATCCTGCGCCGTGACTTCAAACGATTGGTCACCGTACCCGCCGCGTGGGTGATTATGATCGGCCTGATTCTCATTCCCCCGCTATACGCATGGTTCAACATCTACGGGTTCTGGAATCCCTATGGCAACACGGACAGCATCAAAGTGGCCGTGGCCAACATGGACGAAGGCACAGACAACGCGCTGCTTGGCAAAGTCAATCTCGGCGATCAAATCGAAGGCACGCTGAAGAGCAACGACCAGCTCGGCTGGGAGTTCATGGGCAAAGCCAATGCGATGGAAGCGGTGGAGTCGGGCGACTGCTACGCCGCAATCGTCATCCCTTCCGACTTCAGCGAAGATCTGGCCAACGTCGTCACCAACAGCAAGCATCGCCCCACGCTCGAATATTACGTGAACGAGAAGGCGAGTCCGATTTCGCCGAAAATCACCGACCAAGGCGCGACCGTGGTCGACCGCACCGTCAACAACACCTTCGTCTCCACCGTCAGCGACGTGCTCGTCAAAGCCGTCAACTCGGCCAACGGCACCATCAGCGGCAACACCAACGCCATCGCCAACGAAACCATCGGCGAACTCGACAACACCAAGCGGAACGTAGGCACGATCCGCTCCGCAATCGCGGATTTCGACACCCAGTTAGCCAATGTGCCACAGCAGACAAAAGCAGCACGCAATGCCCTGAACGACGTGCAGCTGGCCGCGGCGAGCGCAGGCAGAGGACTAGCAGGCGCATCCACCGCCATCGGCACAGCGCAAACCCAGCTCAACACGCTTTCGTCCAACGCCAACAGCGCGCTGGAAACCGGATCCGGACTTGTTTCCCAAGCGACGGCGCAATCCACAGCCAGCATCAACCAGATCTCGTCGGCGGTATCCGCGGCAAGTGGATCGGCGCAGCAGGCGGTGACCGGCATGCAAAACATCACCGACAGCAATGCGAAACTGCTCGAGAAGCTCAAATCCGCCAGCGACAACGCGCAATACCAGCAAATCATCAGCAAACTGGAGAATACCAACAACACGGCAGCCGGAACACTCGCCGACCTCAAAACCCTGAGCGAGAACACACAGGACACAGCCGGCAGCGTATCCAAACTGTCCACCGATTTCAACATAGGCACGCAGAACTCGCTCAAAAGCGCAGGCACGGCGCGCAACGCCATCAATTCAGGCGCACTGCCGCGACTGAATTCCGCGCTGGGCTCGCTGGCTGGGACGGCCGGAACACTTGCCGGCACCGTGACCAGCCAGGACAGCGTGGTCAGGCAAACCAACATCGTGCTCGACCAACTCGACCAAGTGGCGTCAGACGCCCGCATCGGCCTTGAGCAAACCGACCAGCAGCTGGCGAAGATGGAGACGAAGCTCACCACCGTCAGCACCGACCTGAAGGCGCTGGGCACTACGGATCTGCTCGCATCGTTGACCGGCAGCGGTTCGCTTGACGCGGATAAGATCGCCTCGTTCATGGAGTCCCCGACCGTAATCGACACGAAGAACGTGTATCCCGTCAACTCCTACGGCTCCGGCATGGCTCCGCTGATGACCAATCTGGCACTGTGGGTGGGCGCGTTCGCCTTTGTGGTGATCTACAAAGTGGAGGTGGACGACGAGGGGCTTGAGGGTCTCGATCCGACCGCAACCGAAAAGTATCTGGCCCGATACCTGTTGCTCGGCACGATGGGCGTCATTCAAGGCGCGATCTGCACCGTTGGCGATCTGATACTCGGCGTACAGACGGCTTGCGCGCCACTGTTCATACTGACCGGCATGATCACATCGCTGGTATATCTGAGCATCACGTACGCGCTGTCCACCACGTTCATGCACATCGGCAAGGGCCTGTGCGTGGCGTTGGTGATCGTGCAGATTCCAGGCGCTTCCGGCCTGTATCCGATCGAGATGATGCCGAAGTTCTTCCGCATGGTCTATCCGTTCGTGCCATTCAGCTATTCGATAGACGCATTCCGCGAGACCATCGCCGGCTTCTACGACGGCCATTGGATCAAGGCGATCGGCACGCTGCTGCTGTTTGCCGCCATGGCGTTCGTCATCGGTCTGGTGGTCCGTCCTCTGTTGGTCAACCTCAACCGACTCTTCGCCCGCGAAATCAAGGAAAGCGACATGATTATCGGCGAGGAAGTGGAGCTTCCGGAACGCGGATACAACATGTCCCAAGCCATTCAGGTGCTGGCCGACAAAGGCGGTTACCGCGAGGTGATCGAGGAACGCGCAAGTCGGTTCGCGGAACTGTACCCGAAACTCAAGCGCGGAGCTCTGGTGATCGGATTCGTAGTTCCGGTAACTCTGGCGGCGGTGTTCTCGTTCACCAACGGAGAGAAAGTGGTGGTACTGGCCACGTGGGTCGTCTGGATTCTGCTCATCATGGGCTTCCTCATGGTCATCGAATACATGCGCGATAATCTGAACCGTCAAGTGGAGCTCGGCCATTTGAGCGATGAATCGATCCAATCCATGCTGGTGGAGCGCCAAGCGGCACGCATCCGTCGCAAAAAGCGGGCGCAACAGGAACGGCGGAACAGACTGCTGCGCAAAACGCGGAGACGCACCAGCGGCAAACGCACGACATCCGATAATCGCAATACCAGCGTCATCAAAGAAACGACGGAAAACGTGACGGGCGTCAACCACAATGAAGATGACGGAATCGCCATACTGGTGCAGAAAATGCAGACGACCGGTCCAAGCGCCGCCGCGAACGATGCCGCCACGGACACCACCGAGACTACCGAGACCGCCGAGACAACCGAGACAACCGAAAACACCGAGGAAAGGAGCAACGCATGAAAACCATCTGGAAACTGTTCGTCGGCGACATCCGGCGAATCACCAGCAACGTCGTCTCCATCATCATCGTCATCGGACTCGTTGTGATCCCCGGCATCTTCACATGGTTCAACGTGGCCGCCAGCTGGGACCCGTTCGCCAATACCGGCAATCTGAAATTCGCCGTAGCCAATGAGGACGACGGATACCGGTCCGACCTCATTCCAGTGAAGATCAACATCGGCGACCAAGTGGTTAACACGCTGCGTTCCAACGATCAGCTCGACTGGACCTTCACCACCAAAAAAGAAGCCATCAACGGCACCAAATCCGGCGAATATTACGCAGCTGTGGTGATTCCGAAGAACTTCAGCACCCGTATGATGACGTTCTTCGCATCCGATGGCGACCACGCCGAAATCGCCTACTACAACAATGAAAAGAAGAACGCCTTGGCTCCGAAGATCACAGGCCAAGGCGCCGATACGGTCAGCGCGCAGGTCAACGAGACGTTCTCCGAAACACTGACCAGCACCGCGCTGAGTGTGGCATCGCAACTCGCCAACCAACTCGACAAGCCAGCCGCGCAGGAACAACTCACGCAGTTCAACGGCAATATCAGCGACTTCGCGGAAACGCTCACCGACGCTTCCGGAACGCTCCGCACGTTCAGCACGCTGACACAAAGCGCACGGCATCTGCTTGAGTCCTCCGACGGTCTGATCGCCAATGTCAGCGGCAATGCGAAAAGCGCAGGAACAACACTCAAGCAAGCCGGCAGCGGCGTGGAGGATCTGACGGGCGCGTTGAAGACCGGCACCACCGCGCTGGGCACGGCTCTGACTGATTCCGCCAACAGCTTCACAGCCATGGAAGCAGATGTGGACAGCCTATTCGGCAATGCGGGCACGCAGGCCGGCAACACCGCCAACGCATTACGCAACCAGGCCACGAACATCAGCAAGCAGGCGCAAAGCTACCAGCAGATCTATGATTCGCTCGACGCGCTCAGCGCAAACGAAAAGCTGCCGGAAGCGGTGAGGAACGCCATCGACCATCTCAAAACCAACGTCGGCACCACCATCACACAGCTCAACGACCTAGCATCGGCGCTGAATGGCAGCGCCGACAACATCGACGCCAAAGTAAGCGATACCACGGCCGAACGTGCGGAGATCAAGAAACTGGCGCAGCAGGCGGCAACGTCCGTCAGTGGCATCAAAACCGACTATGAGAGCCAACTGAAACCGCAACTTGACGATATCGCCACGTCCATTACCAGCACCACCACCGCGCTCAATGCCACAGCGGCCGATCTGAAAGGCGCGCTGGGCAATCTGAACGGCACCACCAAGACCGCGGATAAGAATCTGACCGCCATCAGCAGCGTGTTGGATTCCACCGCCGATAGTCTGGCCGGCGCGGGCAAAAAACTGGGCGCATTCACAGGAACATTGACCGATGCGCTGAACAGCGGCGATATGAGCGCCGTCAAAGATGTGCTCAGCGATAATACCGACTCGTTGGCCGCCGCGCTTGCAGCCCCTGTAAAAGTGAAACGCAACGCGGTGTTCCCAGTCAAGAATTTCGGTTCGCAGATGGCACCGTTCTACACGATCCTGCCACTGTGGGTCGGTTCGCTGCTCATGGCAGTGACGCTCAAGACCACCGTCTCGCGTAAGGTGCGCAAGGAACTCGGCGACCCGAAACCGCATCAGCTGTTTCTCGGACATTACGGTGTGTTCGGCGTGATCGGACTATTGCAGAGCACGTTCTCCTTGGGAGGCAGTCTGCTGTTCCTCCATGTCCAGGCGGTGCATCCGCTGCTGTTCATGCTGTCCGGCTGGGTGAGCAGCCTAGTGTTCTCGTTCTTCACCTACACGCTCGTGGCCAGCTTCGGCAACGTCGGCAAAGCCATCGGCGTGCTGTTTCTCGTCATGCAGATCTCCGGAGCGAACGGCGCATATCCGCTGGCCGTGCTGCCGAAAATCATCAGCGGCATCAGCCCGTTCCTGCCTGCGACGCATTCAATCACAGCAATGCGCGCGGCGATCGGCGGAATCTACAGTAACGATTACTGGTTTGCGATTGGCGCGCTACTGCTGTTCATTCCGCCGCTGCTGCTGATAGGTCTGCTACTGCGCATTCCACTGGTCAAGTTCAACCATTGGTACGTAAGCAAGCTGGAAAGCACGAAAGTGATCGCGGCATGATGGGCGGAACCACGCAAGAGGGCACGCGGAAGACGGTGCAAAAAACCACGCAGGAAGACGTCGGCACAGTACGTGGCCGACGTGAGCGATTACGGGAGCAAACCGACCGCAAAATCATGAAAGCCACATTGGGGATAGTGATTTCCGATGGTATCGGAGCGGTGACCATCGAAGAGGTCGCACGACGTTCAGGGGTAGCAAAGACCACAATCTACCGACGCTACCGAAACGCCGACGATTTATTGCAACGCATCCAACCGGAAGTTGCCGGACTACCGAATTTCAACGATTTGAAGCCGTCGCGGAGCGGACTGGCCACCATGCTGCGACGCATCCAGAACTGCTTCGACAGCGAACTCGGATTGAAAGCCGTGGGCGTGGTGCTGTCTTCCGACAACGCCACGCTGAAGGCGATCGCAGCACAAGTTCTAGCGCCGGCCGAAGAACGGTTCGTGGGGTTCATGGAACGTGGCATCGCCGACGGAGTGTTTCAAAACCGTTTGGACTACACGTTCCTGTTCAGCACGGTGCTGGGTTCCATGCTGGCTTGCAAAGCGTTGGCGGGGCAGGAAGCCGGAGGGGAACGGCAATCCGGCAAGGAACGCAAGTCTGATTCCTGGGCCGAGAACATGGCCACGTTGCTCTGGCCGAACGTATGCGCCGAATCCGCACGGTAACCACAGGAAAACCGTCCGCACCGACGCAAGACGGGCATGCCGTGTCGGTTTCAGAAGGAATGGGCTATTGGATTGACGCTTCCTGACGCGCCACTTCCAACGCCTTGTTGAAGGCTTCGGAGGTCCAGCTGGCACCGGCGAGCTTGTCGACTTTAAGGTCCTTCAACGGCTTGCCGACCACCGCGTCCGGCACGGCTTTGGCGAAGTCGTTCTGATGCTTTTTGGAGATGGACGTGAACGGATGGCCGACGATGTTCACGGCCGTCACGTTCTGGTCTTTGACGGTCAGTTGCACGTCGATGGTGTCCTCGCCGACCGGCCCGTACTGGCCGTTGATCGAGTAGTCGCCATCCGCGTAGTTGCCGGTGTCCTGCTTGCTGGACGTCGTGGAATTCGCGTCATCGGCATGGTTTTTGGTGGTGGCGTCGCCGCCGGCCGTATTGTCAGCCGCCTTGCCGTCGGTTTTCGACTTATTTTCCTGCGATTGCACGCTTTCGCCGGAATTGCCGGCGTATTCGTCGTCCATCGGCGTGGCTTTCGGTTCGCCGCATGCCGACAACAGCGCGATGCTCGCCGCGGATAGCGCGATGACTTTGACTGCGTTCGATTGTGCGGTGCTCATGCCTGCTCCCCTTTCATGACGTCGGGCTCTACGTCCGTATCGTCGGCAACGCCAGCCGCAACGGCAACGTTGGCCGCGTCCGTATCTCCGGTTTTTGCGGCCTTCGTAGGGTCGGCGAACAAAATCGCAATACCCCCGTTCTGTGCGCCTTCCTCGGCGGAACCGGTGTGCGCAGGCTTGCCGCCGGCCGCTTCGTACGCGCGTTTCGCATCCTCGTCGTTCCACTGTTCGCCGACGAGCACGCCGTGGTTGAGCATGATTTCGCGTTGCGCGCAGGAGGCGACGAGCGCATCGTGCGTCACGACGATGATCGTAGTGCCCTGCTCGTGCAGCTGACGGAACAGGTCGAGCACGATCTTCTCATTCCTCTCATCGAGATTGCCGGTCGGCTCGTCGGCGAGAATCAGCTTCGGGCAGTTGATGAGCGCGCGGGCGATGCACACGCGCTGCTGCTCACCGCCGGACAGCTGGCCGGGCAGGTGATGCGCACGCTCCTTCAACCCCACTCGTTCCAGCGCTTCCATCGCCTGCTTCTCGTCGACCACGGAATGGTAGTATTGCGCCACCATCACGTTCTCCACCGCCGTCAGATGCGGCACGAGGTAAAACTTCTGGAACACGAGTCCGATCATGTTCTTGCGCACATCGGCGAGCTGGCGGGCGTTCAGATCCTCCAGCCGGCGGCCTTCGAGCATGACGGAACCCTTCGACGGCGTATCCATGCAGCCGATCATGTTCATCAGCGTGGTTTTGCCGGAACCGGACGAGCCGACAATCGCCAGCCATTGCCCTTGCGGAACGGTCAGACTCAGGTCGTCGACGGCGTGCAGATCGCCGTAAATCTTGGAAATGTGGTCGAGTTCCAGCAGCATATGTTCGTTGTCCATGATTATTCCTCCCTCAAAACGATGGTGGGGTCGATACGGGTGGCGCGGCGGACCGGCGGAATGGAGGCGATGACGGCGATCGCCACGCTCAGCAGCAGCGATCCGGCGCCGAGCAGCCAGTCGAAGCCGATCGCGCGACCGAAGACGGTGGCGCACAGCACACGCGCCAGCACATAGCCGATAGCAGTGCCGAGCAGACCGCCGATCAAGCCGTAGATGCCGGATTCCACGTAGAATTCGACGCCGATGGCGCGTGAATCGGCGCCGAGGGCTTTGCGCAGGCCGATTTCGTTGCGACGCTGGCTCACGATGGAGCTGATGGTGGTGCCCACTCCGACGAGCGTCAGCACGAGCACGACGAGCGAGACAATCCAGAACAGGGTCTGCAGCATGGCGATGATGCGGGTGTCGGACGAGGTGATTTTGGTGACGGTCTGCGCTTTGACGGCAGTGTTTGTATTTTTGTTGATTCTGTTGACGATGGCGTTCAGCTCATCCCCCATGGCGTTCACCGAGTATTCGACCACGTCGGCGCCGCGCTCGTGGCCCGCAAGTTTGGACACGTCCGCGGTAGTGGCGTAGATGATGGAATCCTCGTTGCCGCCGGTATCGACGATGCCAGCGATACGGAATTCGGTGCCGTTGTTATCCATGATGTCGGACGAGACGCGGCCGTTTTCCGTGGCTTGCGTGGTCTGTTCGCCTTGCGTAGTTTGCGTACTCTGCGTGCCCTGCGCGGACGATTCTGCCGTTTCAGTTGATTCGTCCGAATCGGATTTTGCGGACGCGGAAGAAGACGCTGAAGCAGACGCGTCGGCGGCGCGGTAGCCGATGGTGACGCGGCTGCCGACCTTCACGCCGAGCGCGTCGGCAACGTCGCGGCCGACCATCACGTTGCCCGAGCCGGGCCAGTCGCCCGTCACGTTCCAATGGCGATTGAGCGCGCGGACGGCTTTCACGTCCACGCCGGCGATGGTGTACGGCGCGGAATTGATGCGCACGCTCTCATACCGGTATGCGGCTGATTTCACGCTGTGTCCGGCGCCGATGAGCGCCGTCACGTTGCGTACGGTTGCGGTATCGATGCCTTGCGATTTGCCCGTTGCGGACGCGGGCGTGACGATCAGGTTCGCGCCGTACGCGCGCATTTCCTCGTTCATCTGCTGCGGCACCGCGACGCACACGGATGCAAGGCAGAACAGCGTGGCCGCGCCGACGAGCGACGCAATCACGGCCATCATCGCACGGGAGCGACGGCGGAACACCGCGCCCCACAGCATAGTGAAGAACATCTTGCGATTCGTCATCGCACACCCCCTACGAAAGCCAAGCACAACTCACCTACCATGCAGCACCTCCGCCGGACGCAAGCCCAGAATCGCCCGAATCGACGAAAGCGAGGCCACGAGCACAGTGACCGCCAGCAACACGAAAACCAACACGAACACCATCGGACGCATGGTGATGCCCGAGCCGAACACCACGTGCCCCACGATCTGTGCAACGCCCGAGCCAAGCAGCGCGCCGGCAATCGCACCAACCAGCGAAATCACCGCCGTTTCGGCGAGCATAAGGCGCGAAACCGCGCCGTCCGTGGCACCGATCGCCTTCAACAGCGCCAATTCCGAACCGCGTTCGCCAATCGACGCGGCCATCAGGTTCGCCACGGCGATCGCGGCGGCAACCAGCAACAGCACGGTCATCAGCACCATCACCGCCTGCGTCTTGTTCAGCACATCGCCCTGCAGCGCGGCCACCTGGCGCACCTGCTTGGCCACCGCGCCCGGCAGCACCTCTTCGATCTGGTACGCGATCGACGACGGATACGCGGTGCAATACCACGTCTCCCACTCGTCCTGCGTGAGCGCGTTCGGATTCTTCGACGCCTTGCGCGCGAGGTCGTTGTCGGGCGTGGTGAGCGCCTTGACTTCAATCTTGTCGATGGAATTCGGCAGATTCGCAAGCGTTTGCGTGGCGATGGACGGCATATAAATGGCGCTGTTGTCGGAATCGCCCGAATCGAAGATGCCGACGATTTTCACTTTCACGCGATTGCGTTCGGTGGAGGATTTGCCGGTTTTCCCGGTACCTCCGTTCGTATTGTCGTCCGCACCGACGGCGATCGTCTTGTCGAGCGTAACGCTGTCACCGACGTTCACGCCCAGTTTCGCGGCGAGCGCGCTGCCGACCATCGCCTGCTCGCTGTCGTCTTTCGGCCAGGTTCCGTTGATTTTCCACCATGAGCGCATGCCGTTCATGCCGGCCACGGTGGACTCGCCGGAGTCCATGTGCAGGGTTTTCGCGAACCACGTGCCCACGATCGGCACGTTGGTCGCCTTGCATTTCGCCGCGGAAGCAGCCGCACCTGACGCACCAGCCGTTCCAGCAGAGCCAGCCGAACTAGCCCCCGAACCGACACACCCCGCATCCGCGTGGATGTTCAATTCCGGCGCGAAATTGGTGATGTTGAACGCCCAGAAGATGGTCTTGATCTTCTGCGCGTCCGACTCCTTCAGAAACGCGGTCGGGTCGGCACTGTCCGCCGCAGCCGAGCCGTCGGAAGTGGAACCCCCGTCCGAACCGGACGAACTACCCGAAGCCGAGCCAGCAGAATCGCCGGTATTGTACAAATCGCTCACCACAGCGTCGGACTTCGGCTGCACGACGATATTCGAACCATACGTGCTCAGCTCCGCGTTGAGCTTGTCGCCCACGTCGAACACCACGCCGAGCATGGCCACGCTGACGGTGGCGGACAGGCACACGGTGACGGCGATGAGCAGACGGCGTTTGAACTGCCGGCTGAACGAGCGAGAGATCATTTTCAGGAAGAACATGGCACCCCCTTACCTTTCTCGGCGCTCACTGGAAATGGCTCGACAGCGCGTCGAGCGTGGACGTTTGGATGACGATTTTGCCTGGCTTGACCTGGTAGTCGAACGGTATCGGGTTGCAGCCGCCTTTGAAGCCGATGGTGGCGAGGTTGATGGCCACATCGCACTTCTTGCAGATGATTTTGCCGTCCTTCTCGTAGTAGCCGGCGTCGCCGCAGTTGTCGCACGCGTCGAGGCCGACGCCGTACGCGCCGCCGTTCTTCTTGATGATGATGAATCGCATGGAGGTGCCGTCCTTCGCGCGGTATTCGAAGCGGTGCAGATGGCCGTCGGAAATCTGGCTGAATTTGATGGTGGCCACGCCGTCGGCGAGCGAGTAGTCTTCCGGCGGCGACAGCGTGACGACTTTCTGCGTTTGCGCGACGCCGTACGTCAGGGCCACGGTGACGCAGATCATGGCGACCAGGCTGAACGCGCCGGCCGCTTTCGCGCGGCGGCGGAATGCGATATGCGTGCGTGCGATCGCCTCGTTGGCGCCGGTCGGCTTGACTTTGAAGCCCATGACGATGCTGGCGATTGCCGGAATGGCGAAGACGAGCGCCATTGCGATGGTCAGGCTGCGCTGATGGTTGATGCCCCACACGAGCGCGAGGAAGGCGGCGGTCGGGAAGCTGACGATGCGTTTGGATTGGAGGATCTGCGCAAGGTCGGTGAAATGCTGTGCGAACAACAGCGCGACCAACAGCAGCACCGCCGTCGTGAACGACCAGCGGACGGCGGTGGAACGCATCGTGCGGAAGATAAGCGCGGCGATGATTGCGACGGCCGCGCCCAAAGCGAAGCCGAGCGCGCGCAACAGCATGTCGGAAGTGAAGATGGGATCGCCCGGCTCGACGAAGATCGTCAGTCGCAGAATCACGTCGGGCAGCGCACGAAAGGTGGTGGCCGCGATCGCAAGCGCCGCAACGAGATTCGCGATGTCGAGCAGCGCGCGGTGGTTGTGCCAGTCGGCGGTGATGCGGCAGGCGAACAGGACGATGACGAACACGGCCACGTCGAGGATCACGCAGCACCACAGGGTCGGATAGTTGACGAACGTGCGTTGCGTGATGACGGCGGTGGCGCGCAGCGCGGCGAATACGACTGCGCCGGCGAATCCAACAACGAAACCGGCCAGCCGCCAGTACGCGCTCAGAGGCTTGTCACGCCCCTCACCGACGGTGAGCATGACGCTCAACGCCATGACGAGCAGCGCCGGCGCCAACACCCCCTGCAACACCGTCACAAACTGCAGCAGCATCCCAAAATCCTTTCATCCAAAAACCCAACTCAAAGAGCCCAACGATTCCCATTCCGCCCCATCCCAAAGAGTCCCACCCCTCTCATCCCTCCCCTAAAATGCGAGGATTTCCCGGACCCCCCCCCCCCACAATCGCAGAGGTGAATCCATCCCCCTAAACGCGAGAGAGCGGTTTCGGTATGCATCGCCCGACCGTAAGCTTGACCGAACGGCCTTGAGTGTGTCGGGTAATGCATACCGAAACCGCGAACGGGCTACGCTAGGAGATCACCACTCCTGCGGCGTATAGTTCCAGTCCGGGAAGGTGACCTCGATCGGTTCCGTCCAGAAGCGTCCCTTCACACCCGTCTCCGGATCGACGTGCAGCATCCAGCCCTTCTTCTCCGGGGATTCGATCTTCAGCACGAGCTTGTACGCGCCGGCCTTGTCGAGCTTGACGTTGGCGCCGTAGTGCGGGCCGTCGGAGGCGTTCATCTGCATGAAGGTTCCGGAGGCGACGGACGCGTTGGAGGTCTTGTCGATGATGTCGTAGTTGACGGTCAGGTCCGGCACGAAATCGCCCTTGCCGTAGCCGAGTTCGGTGCCCTTCTGGTTGGCATGGATGTCGGCTTCGAGGTGGAAGCTCGCATCGGCGGCCTTGAGGCCCATGCCGGACGGTTCCATGTCGATCGGCTGGAAGTAGACGGCGTTGACGGTCAGCGGGCCGCATTCCTGGTCGGAGTGCTTCTCATCGACCTGGATCTCTTCGAAACCGGCGGAATCGCTGGAATCGTCCTTGCTGGAGTCGTCGGCCTTCGAAGCCGACGCGGAGGCGCTGGACTTGTCCGAAGCGGCGGAATCGCTGGAATTGCCGCATGCGGACAGGGAGAAGGCCATGGAGCCGGCCAGCAGGATGCCGAGCAGAGCGGCGATCTTCTTGTTCTTCATTTCTCTTTCCTTTGTTGTTGGATGTGGAAAAAATATCGGTAAATCTCGGAAAATTTGCGTATTACTTGCGATTGTCAGGCGTGCGCAACTTGCGTTTGCGTGCGAAGCCGACGGCGAACAGCGCGAGTACGGCAATCGCCGCGATCGCTTGTGCCGCAAGGCATTCGACGTACGGATACAGGCCGATCCAGTCGTTTGTGGGCACGCTGGACAGGTAGTGGCCGTCGATCAGGTCACCTTCGATGAGCGCGTGGATGCCACCGCCGGCGAAGATAACGACCAGCACGGCCATCAGGATCGACGTAACGAGGAAGAACGGGCCAATCGGAATCTTTACGGAGGTGAAGCGCAGCACGAGGAAGATGACGAGCAGCACCACACCCGCGGCGATGCCGCCGATCCACATGCCTTGCGCGTCGCGACTCATCGAGTAGATCGATTCGTAGAAGATGACGGTTTCGGCGCCTTCACGGAACACGGCTAGGAAGCTCAGCATGGCGAGCGAAACGACCATACCCAGGCCCACGCCTTCGCCGGCGGCGACTTTGTTTTGCGCGTCGGCCACGGCGGACTCGGTTTTGGTGCGGATGTAACGGTTCCACGCTTCCACGGAACTTTTGTTGAGCATCCAATTGCTGGTCCACAGCAGCATGAGCATGGCGATCAGCGCGCACACGCCTTCGGAGATTTCCTGAATCGGGCCGGAGCCGCCGAACAGGAACGTGAAGAGCACGGCGATCAGGCCGGAACCGGCGAGACCGGCGAGCACGCCCAGGTAGATCCACTTGGTGAAGCGCCGGTTGCCGGATTTGACGAGGTAGGCCACCACGGCGGCCACCACCAGCAGCGCTTCGAGACCCTCGCGGATCAGGATGAGGAACGCCTGTCCGGCGGAGCTGGTGATGGCTTTGGTGAAGGCGTTGACGTTGCCGGCCGCGCCACCGTCGAGGGTGGCCGCGTCTTCGACGAGCCAGCTTTTCAGGTCGTCGACGAGCTTCTTGATTTCCTTGTCTGAACTGCCGTCGCGCATGGTTTTGCGGGTCATTTTGAACTGGTATTCGACCTGCGAGACGCGGTCGCCGGAGATGGCGTTCATGACGTTCTTTTCGAAGCCGAGCTTTTCGTAGTACTGGTAGTACGCGTCGTTGACGAGGCTGGAGCCTTCCGCGCCCTTGCCGGAGATGGCGGCCTTGTATGCCTTGTCGAGGATGACGTTCATTTCGCTGGCGACTTCGCCCCACGTGCGGTCGCCTTTGCCTTTGGAGGAGTTCTTTTTGGCCGCGTCGAGCTTCTTACGTTCGGCTGCGGTCTGTTCGGCGCGCTGCTTCGCGTAGGTTTTGGGGTCGGCGAGGTTCGCGTTGCCATCGAGCGTCTGCGCGGTGGCGGTGAGGTCCGCGTTCAGCGCATCGATTTTGCCGGCGATCGCGCCGCCCTGGCCCTGCTGGTAGGCGAGGCCTTCCAAGTCGGTGAACTGTGTGAGCAACGCCTGCTGCTTGTCGGCGGAAATGGTGTCGTTGACGGCCTTCGAGAAGTTGGAGGCGTCGTAGCCGATCCAATGCGCGGTCTGGAAGCCGGTGCCGGCCTGGCCGTAATCGCCGTCGTTGTAGTCTTTTTCGGCGGTGGCGAGCTGCTTGGCGATGTTCTGCGCAGCGGCGGTCCAGGAATCGAAATTCGTTTGGCTGTCGTCGGCGGCGGACGCCTGCTGCGGCATCGCGGTGCCGGCGAACAGCGTGGCGAGCGCGATCATCAGCGCGGCGACGAGCGCGGCAAGACGGCCGGAAGCCGAGACGCGCGAATCGCACGAATCGTAGGAACCGGCTGCATGGCGCTGCGCGACGCGAGATGACATGGGTCGAACCTTCCTTCCGCAAATCTTTTCGGCGCGCTTTCCCCGACGTACCCGACGTACGAAGCGCGCATCGGAAGCCAAGATAGAACGAAACTTTTTTGAATAACAGTCTTGATTTTTAATTGGTCTTGTTGTATCGCGCATGGAAAAACGTTGGAATTCCGCCGTTTTTATTTTTCCCGTTTTCCGCGTGTCGTCTCACATTGTGACGCTCACCGCCGTTCCGCAACACCCCCGTCCGCCCGAAAACGTGAAGCGAACTCCATGCCAAAGCGTCGGTCTGTATAATCACGATTAGTATAATCGTAACTATACAAAGCTACGGGGGTATCAAAATAAGGCGATGCCTCATGCCACATATAGCGCATATCAGGTTGCCCAGGCACGAACTCCGCCAAGCCGGGCACGCGCTAGCATCGTGGGTATGGATTCCCTCGCACCGCTCGCGCATCGCATGCCGTACACCGCCGCTTTCCCCAAGGCGCTCGGCACGGGGTTGCTGATTTCGACGCCTCGCCCGATCACTGCGGAATTGCGCGGCGAGATGGAACGGTTCATCGATGAATACGAGCATGCGCTTTCGCGGTTTCGCGCTGATTCGCTGGTTGCGCACATCGGCAATGCGAAGCATGGCGGGCATTTCGATTTTCCCGATTGGGCCGGCCCGCTATTCGATTTGTACGACGCGCTGCACGCCGCCACGCGCGGTGCGATCGACCCGTGCGTGGGCGAGGACCTGATCCGTCTCGGTTACGATCCCGCGCTGAGTTTCACCGTTGAAGCCGACGCCGGCGAGCGCCTGGGCGCGCTGCACGGACGGGCCGTATGGGGTCGTGATGTGGTTCGTTCGAGTGGTACGACATTGGTTACACGCAGTCCGGTTCATGTGGATTTCGGCGCGTGCGGCAAGGGTTATCTGGTGGATTCGCTGGGCGGATTGCTCACCGATTCAGAACTTTCGCGCACATCGCATGTCAAGTCAGCCGAAACGACCAACCCGACATGCCAATCTTCCATCTCAGACAGCAAACGCGAAAGCGCTGCCCCGGAATTTGTGATTGATGCGGGCGGCGATCTGCTGGCGCGCACGAACAAGCCGATCCGTGTGGCGCTTGAGGATCCGGATGATCCGTCCTGCGCGGTCGGCGTCGCACTGATCGGCGATGGCGCGTTCTGTGCGAGCGCGCCCAGCCGTCGCCATTGGGAGGTGGCGGTGAACGAACAGACGCATCTGGCGATTCACCACCTGCTCAACGCCATCGACGGCCTGCCCGTGCAACAAACGGAAGCCGCCTGGGTTGCAGTGCAATCCGCGTCATTTGGCGACTATCCGACTGCGGTGGCGGACGGGTTGGCTACGGCGCTGTTCGTTGCGGACCCGAATGAACTGCGCAGCGTTTTTGTTTTCGATTGCGCCACGTTGGACGCCGACCGTCACGCCACCATCAGCGCCGGTTTCCCCGGCCGTTTCTTCTGATTGCCGACCGGTCACTGATTGCCAGGTTGGCCGGTTGGCGGCCCGCCAATCGCAGACCGCAAACCGGCCAATCGCAAGCAAAACTCACGGAATGAGGTTGCCGGCGGCCACGTACAGGTCCCACCAATCCTGCTTGTCGAGGTCGATGTCCGCGCCGTCGAGCATTTCGCCCAGCCGGGTGGGGTTCATCGAGCCGAGCACGATCTGGATCTTCGCCGGATGCCTGAGCACCCATGCGGTGGCGATGGCGTTGGCGCTCACACCGTACTTGGCGGCCTTTTCGTCCAGCGCCTTGTTCAACTCCGGGAAGTGCTCGTTGCCTACGAACGGGCCGTATTCCGTGCCGGACTGGAACGGGCTCCACGCCTGGATGGTCATGTGGCGCAGTCGCGAGTAGGACAGCAGGCCGTCCGAATGGTTGGCCACGACCATGCCTTCGGCGCCGGAGTTGGTCATCAGCTCGTCGCTGACCATCTGCGCGTGCATCAGGCCGAACTGCAGCTGGCTCGCCTCGAGCCTCATGGCCGGGTCGTCGCCGAGCCAGGACTGCAGCAGTTCCGCCTGCCACGGGTTCACGTTGCTCACGCCGAAGTGGCGCACTTTGCCCGCCTTGTGCAGGGTGGTGAACGCTTCGACGATTTCTTCGGCCTCCATCAGGGTGTCGGGCCTGTGCAGGAGCGCGAAGTCCACGTAGTCAGTGCCGAGCGCTTCCAGTTCCTCGTCGAGTCGCGTGATGAGGTGCTTCGCGGAGAAGTCGTAGCGGGTGGCGTGCACGTTGTTCGGGTCGCTGAAGTCGATGTTGATACCGAACTTCGTCTGCAGGAAGATGTCCTCGCGCTTGAGCCCGGCGTCCTTCCACGCGCGGCCGAGCACACGCGAGCTGGCATGGTCGCGGTTGACGTTGAATCCGTAGATGTCCGCCGTGTCGAAGAAGTTGACTCCATGCTCGGCGGCCGTACGCACGACTTCTGCCGCAGCATCCGCATCCAGCGCGTCCATGCGCATCACGCCGAGCGCCGCCTGCGATGCGACCACTGCCGATTTGCCGATTTCGATGCTTTTCATGACTGCCCACTTTCTTTGTGATTTTCAAATACGTCAATCGATTGACGTCAGTCACCTCAATGGTAAATCCGCCGTCCCGTCAGCGCAACACAATAAAAATGCCGAAGCCAAAACGCAAAAATCCGGAGGGGTGGTCCCTCCGGATTTTTTAGCGAGTCAGCACACCAACCTCACTCGGCCAGCGTGAACTGGCTGTTGTAGATGTCGGCGTAGAAGCCGCCCTTGGCGAGCAGTTCCTCGTGCGTGCCGCGTTCCACGATGTCGCCGCCGTTCATCACCAGGATCATGTCGGCGTCGCGGATGGTGGACAGGCGGTGCGCGATCACGAAGCTCGTGCGGCCCACGGTCAGCGCGTCCATCGCCTTCTGGATCAGCTCCTCGGTGCGTGTATCGACCGAGGAGGTGGCCTCGTCGAGGATCAGGATCGGCGCGTCCTCCACCATCGCGCGGGCGATCGTCAGCAGCTGGCGCTGGCCCTGGGAAAGCGACGCCTTGTCGTCGAGCACGGTGTCGTAGCCGTTCGGCAACGACATGATGTAGTGGTGCAGGCCGACGGCCTTGCATGCGGCCACGATCTGCTCGTCGGTGACGTCCTTCTTCGAATACGCGATGTTTTCACGCACTGTTCCACGGAACACCCACGTGTCCTGCAGCACCATGGAGAACTGGTCGTGCACGTTCCAACGCGGCACGGACTTGGTGTCGATGCCGTCGATCGAAATCGTGCCACCGGAAATCTCGTAGAAGCGCATCAGCAGGTTCACCATCGTGGTCTTGCCGGCGCCGGTCGGGCCGACGATGGCCACCTTCTGGCCGGCCTTCACGGACGCGGAGAAGTCGTTGATGATGGTCTTGTCCGCATCGTAGCCGAAGCGCACGTGGCTGAATTCCACGTCGCCGCGCACCGGCTGCGGCTTGCCGTCCGCACCGACGCCGAGCAGCGCCTGCTTGCCGGTTTCGTCGGACAGTTCCGGCTCCTCAAGGAAGCCGAAGACGCGTTCGGATGCGGCCGCGCAGCGCTGCAGGTTCTGGAACGCCTGCGCGAACTGGGACAGCGGCTGCGTGAACAGGCGGATATACATCATGAACGCCACGATCACGCCGAATTCGATATTGCCGTCCATGGCGAGCGCCGCGCCGACCACGCACACCACCACGTAGCCGAAGTTGCCGACGAAGTTCATAATCGGCATCATCAGGCCGGACAGGAACTGGCTTTTCCAGCCGGACACGTACAGGTCGTTGTTGTACTTCTCGAACTGCTCGATGGAGCGTTCCTCGCCGCAGAACGCCTTGACCACGGTGTGGCCGGTGTACATTTCCTCGACGTGGCCGTTGACGTCGCCGAGCGCCACCTGCTGGCGGGTGAAGTACTTCTGCGACACCTTCATGATCACGCCCATGATGATCAGGCCGAGCAGCGCGGAGCCGATGGCGCACAGCGTCATGGTCACGTTGTTGTAGAACATCATGATGAGCGCGCCGAAGAACAGCGTGATCGAAGTGATCAGCGAGCCGACCGACTGGCCGAGCGTCTGTCCGATCGCGTCGACGTCGTTGGTGATGCGGCTCAGCACGTCGCCGTAGCTGACTTTGTCGAAATATTTCAGCGGCAGGCGATTGATTTTCTGGCTGATCGCCTCACGCAGCTGCTGTGCCGTGCGTTGCGTGACGTTGGCCATCAGCCAGCTTTGCAGGTAGCTCAGCAGCGCGTACCCGACGTACAGCGCGACGAGCAGCCATGCGATGCGCGACACCGCGTCCATATCGATCGAATTCATGACGGGCTTGCCGTGCACCATGGCCGGCAGACCCTTCGTGATCTCGTTGGTCATGTCCTTGAGCTTGTCCGGGCCGATGATCTGGCACACCGTGCCGGCAGCGCCCAGAACCAGCGCGAGAATCATCACCGGAATGTACCGGCTGCAGAATTTCACGAGCTTCTTCATCACTCCGCCGAAGTCCTTCGGCTTTTCCACGGCCCCACGGCCGCGTCCCATTCCTCTTGGCATGTCTCCCCCTTTCAGCGCTTCAGTTCGTCTTCGCTCAACTGCGATTCGGCGATCTGCCGATACACTTCGCACGTGTCGAGCAGTTCCTCGTGCGTGCCCTGGCCGACCACTTTGCCGTCGTCGAGCACGATGATGCGGTCGGCATTCATGATGGTGCCGATGCGCTGCGCGACGATGAGTTTCGTGGAATCCTTCGCTTCCTTTTCGAGCGCGTCACGTACGGCACGGTCGGTTTTGAAGTCGAGCGCGGAGAAGGAATCGTCGAAGATCAGGATTTCCGGATGACGGTAGACGGCGCGTGCGATCGACAGACGCTGCTTCTGCCCGCCCGAAACGTTGGAACCGCCCTGCGAAATGCCGGAATCGTACTTCTTCTGCTTTTTGTCGATGAATTCCGTCGCCTGCGCGACGTCGCATGCGCGGCGCACGGTGTCGTCGTCGCGGTCCGTATCTCCGTACGCGACGTTGCTGGCGATCGTTCCCTTGAACAGGAACGACTGCTGCGGCACGTAGCCGATCTTGTCGCGCAACGCCTTCAGCTTGTAGTCGCGCACGTTGACGCCGTCGACGAGCACCTCGCCTTGCGTGGCGTCGTAGAAACGCGGCACGAGGTTGATGAGGGACGATTTGCCGGAGCCGGTCGAGCCGATGAACGCCACCGTCTGACCCTTCTTCGCCTTGAAATTGACGCCTTCGAGCATGGCGTGACGCGAGTCGGGGTAGGCGAAGCTCACATTGCGGAATTCGATTTCGCCTTCCTCGCCCGGCTTGCCCGCGTCCTGCGTGCCGTCGGTGACCATCGGCTCGGTGTCGATGACTTCGAGCACGCGCTGCGCGGACACGTCGGCGCGCGGCCAGAGCACGAACACCATGCTCAGCAGCAGGAAGCTCATGATGACCTGGATGGAGTAGCTGGAGAACACCACCATGTTGGAGAAGGTGGTGAGCTTGTCGACGGCTTCGGCAGCGTCGATGAGGTACGCGCCGATCCAGTAGACGGCGAGCATCAGGCCGTTCATGATGGTGTTCATCAACGGCATCATGATGGCCATGGCACGGTTGGTGAACAGCTGGGTTTCGGTGAGTTCCTTGTTGGCTTCGGTGAACTTGGCTTCCTGATAGTCCTCGGCGTTGTACGCGCGCACCACGCGCAGGCCGGTGAGGTTCTCGCGCGCCACGAGGTTGATGTTGTCGGTCAGGCGCTGCATGGCCTTGAACTTCGGCATGACGAAGTGCATGAGCACGGCGATGACCACCAGCAGGATGGCCACGGCGATGCCGGTTGCGAGCGTCCAATCGAAGCCCTTTCCTGCGATCTTGCACACGGCCCACACGGCCATGATCGGCGCTTTGACGATCATCATGAGGCCCATGGTGATGAACATCTGGATCTGCGTGATGTCGTTCGTGGAGCGGGTGATGAGCGACGCGGTGGAGAAACGGTTCATTTCCGCCGGTCCGAAGCTTTCCACCTTGTTGAATTCAAGCGAACGCAGGCGCTGGCTGAACGAGGCGCCCACGCGCGCGGCGATGAAGCCGGTGACGACGGCGCAGGCCGCCGATCCGAGCGAGACGAGCAGCATTTTGCCGCCGGCCACCCAGATGTCGTGCATTTCGCTGCCGGGGGTTTCGACGAGCTGCGTGATGTCGGCCATGTAGTCCGGCAGGGTCAGGTCAAGCCAGATCTGACCGACGATGCTGACCAGCGCGACGAGCATCTGACCGATCTCCGCTTTGGAGAGGTATCGTACGATGCGAAGCATGCTTGGTTCCTTCTCTTGTTTTGTGTTTTGCTTGTTTTCTTACGATTAGTTTTTGCGATTTTTCGCGGTTTTTGCGATTACTGGATTGCGATTACTTACACTGTGAATTATTTACAGCGTAAGATACTACGCGTCTTCCTGTGCGTTTCCTGAGAACGCGGCTTTGACCTCGTCCGCCGTGGGGCGCGGTTTGCCGGGCATGCACAGCGACATGTACGTGGTGAATTCCTCGGTGAGCTCAACGAATTCGCGCGCGCGTCGCTCCCCCATTTGCGAGAAGATCCAGCAGATCGCCTCGCGCATGCTTTCGCGCTGACGTTCGGCGCGCTCCCTGCCGGCTTCGGTAAGGTTCACGTGCACCACACGGCGATCGTCAGGGTCGGATTCGCGCGTGATCTGGCCTTTTTTCTCCAGTGCGGACAACAGTGCAGACACGCGTCCGGTGGTGGTTTTCATTGAAGAGGCGAGCTGCGATGGCGTCAGCGGGCCTTTCCTATAGAGTTCCTGCACGGCGAAGGGTTCGCCCTTCGCGCCTTTCACCATCTCCTGCTGCATGCGCGAGCGTTTGTCCCATGTGTTGGTCGCCAATTCGTGGAACAGTTCCTCTTCAAAGCCCACGCGGCACCTCCTTCCGTCGCAATCGCCGTCATAATATCTTACAGTGTAAACATTTTACAGTGTAAGTTATTCCCAGGGCGATTTTGCAGCGAGCAAGCTACAGAAGGCACGAAAAAGGCCGCGGCCCGAATCGCGATTATTGTGCGGAATCGGGCGCGGCCAATCGTACGTATTGCGCGGAATTCAGCCGCGACGGGCGTCGACGGAGGCGTTCAGCATCGCCAGCTCATCCTGCGTGAGCGTCAGTTCGGTGGCGGCGAAGGAATCGTTGATTTCCTGCGGATTGCGGGCGCTGGGGATGGTGAACAACCGCTCGTAGCGGCTCAGTTCCCAGGCGAGCACCACGCGCTGGTAGGAGCAGCCGTGGTTGCCGGCGACCGTGCGGAACGGGTCGTACGCGCGCTGGTCGAACGCGTCGAGGAAGCCGCCGAGGGGGCTCCAGCACACGAACGCGAGTCCAAGTTCCGCGCAGTGCTCCATCGTATGCTCAGGGTCGGGGTGCGAGGGCGAGAACTGGTTCTGCACGGCGATCAGCTTGTCGCCGAGAATCTCGCGGGCGATGTCGATCTGCGCGTTGTCCACGCGGGAAATGCCCGCGTACCGGATCACGCCCTCGTTAAGCAGCTGCTTCAGCGCGCCGACCTGGTCCTCATAAGCCACTTCCGGGTCCGGTCCGTGCGAATACAACAGGTCGAGCGTATCGACGCCCAAGTGCAGCGCGGATTCCTTGGCGTCACGAATCATGGTTTCGGGGCGCGAATCCGCCATCCACCCGTATTGACTGCCCGCCGCCTGCAAATGCTGGCGTTCCCCGCCAGGCCGACGACTGCAGCCCTCGGAATCCCGCCCCTGAGTGTCCGATTCTGGCGAATCGGACACAGGAGCAACAAAAGCGGGGATCTCCATGGTGCGTCGATAGCCAGTTTTCGTGGCGACCAGCACTTCATCTCGGGGGCCATTCCACGAAGCGAGCGCATCACGCACCAACTTTTCGCCGTACCCCAAATCTTTCGCAGTGCCAGTGCCAGGCTCGCTCGGCAGATAATACGACCAAGCCGTATCCAAATAGCGAACACCCGCGTCCAAACCGGCATGAATCGTACGAATCGCAGTATCGCGATCCGGACGCCCCTCAATCGCCAAAGCCATCGTTCCCATGCCGAGCCGAGGAATCGTAAATCCTGCCAACTCACCGTTCATCATCATCTTCCCCTTCCTTGCAAGCACGCAGCCGATTCGCACATGTTCACATCAAGACTAACCCAACGTGAACCGGCGCAAGCTTGTCGGGCGCCTGCGCGAAGATAAAGGCACAACCGAACGGGAGCCGAAAGGCTGAGAGGGAGCTCATACAGCTTCGACCGAGGACTTGATGCGGGTAATGCCGCCGTAAGGAGACGGGTTGTTCGCGCCGCAAGGCGTATCTCATCTTCCGTTCGCGATAACCGAATATCGCGTGATTAGGGTCACGGAGGGGCGCACCACCTCATAGGGTACGGTTCCTTCGGCGACCCTTTTTTCGTACCAACCGTGAATGTCCGATTCACCGGAAGCAGACGCTCGGAAGCCCACAAAGCAGTTCTGAACGTCCGTTTCGGCGGGAACGGCACTCGTGGGGCCTGACATACAGAAGGGAACCGAAATGATCATCAACGGCAAGGAAGAGGACGTCGCCACGCCGATCACCGTGGCCGAACTAGTGGAGCAGCGCGGTCTGCGCGCCGACCGCGTGGCCGTGGAGCTCAACGGCGAGATCGTGCCGCGCGCCCAGCGTGCGCAGACGCAGCTCAAGGGCACCGACACGTTGGAAATCGTCACGTTCGTGCAGGGCGGCTGAGCACAGCAGCGAAACAAACCATACGAACGGAAACGAGAATACGAGAACAACCATGACTTTTGAACCATCCGCATCGCAGGCGCAGATCGACGCCCGCCAGCACGCTTTCGACAACCAGCCCGACCCGGCCACCTTGGTCAGCCGCGAGGAGATCCGCGCAGCCCTGCTCGACCGTCACACGGCCGCCACACAGGACAAGCTCGACGCGGCGCACGTGGCCATCTGCGGCTGCGGCGGCCTCGGCTCCACCATCGCGGTGGCGCTGACCCGCATCGGCGTCGGCCACCTGCACTTGATCGACTTCGACCGCGTGGATATGACGAACCTGAATCGCCAGCAGTATTTCCTGAAGGACCTCGGCCAGTACAAGACGGAGGCGCTGCGCAGCAATCTGCGCCAAATCAACCCGTTCACGGACATCACCATCGACACCGTCAAGGTGACCGACGAGAACGTGCCGACGCTGTTCGAAAACGAGGACATCATCTGCGAGGCGTTCGACGTGCCGGAAAACAAGACGATGCTCGTCAACGCGGTGCTGGAGAATCTGCCGGGCAAGAAGCTCGTCAGCGCGTCCGGCATGGCCGGCTTCCGCAGCTCCAACCTGGTGAGCACGCGTCGCGTTTCGAAGAACTTCTACTTCTGTGGCGATGGCGAGACGGCTCCGGTACCGGGTGCCGGCCTGATGGCGCCGCGCGTGGGCGTGGTCGCCTGCCACGAAGCGAACATGATCACGCGACTGATCCTCGGCGAGGAAGACGCCTGACGCACTGCTACGTTACTCCACTGCCGTAATCGAAATTTTTATTGCGATTACAAACGCACGTTGCACACAACACAACAGCGACGCAACGGCAACACAACAGCAGCACAGCAATCGCAACAACAACAAACACCCCAACGAAAGGAACCGACGATGAGCACCGAAAACACCATCACCACCGCAGCCGCCGACGTCGCGGCCGCACCGAACGCCACGCTCGACGAGCTGGTCGGCACCACCACGAACACGGCGATCCTGCCGGAGCCGGACGCTCATGCGTACGACGAGATCGCCACCGGCGACGCCGACCCGCTGATCCTCGGCGGGCACAAGTTCACGAGCCGTTTCATCCTCGGTTCCGGCCGTTACGACCTGAACCTCATCAAGGCGACCATCGAGAACGCGGGCACGCAGATCGTCACCATGGCGCTGCGCCGCTGCCGCACCACCGAAAACAACCTGCTCGACTACATTCCGAAGGGCATCACCATGCTGCCGAACACGTCCGGCGCACGCAATGCAGAGGAAGCGGTGCGTATTGCCCGTCTCGCGCGCGAAGTGTGCCAGACGGACTTCGTGAAGGTGGAGATCGAGCATGAGGCGAAGTATCTGCTGCCCGACAATGAGGAAACCATCAAAGCCACGAAACAGCTGGCAAAAGAAGGCTTCGTGGTCATGCCGTACATGTTCCCCGATCCGATTGCGGCGAAGCGTCTTGAAGACGCAGGTGCGGCTTGCGTGATGCCGCTTGGCGCGATGATCGGCTCGAATAAGGGTCTGCGTGCACGCGATTTCATTGAAGTGATTATCAAGAATTCCAATGTTCCGGTGATTATCGACGCTGGTATTGGCCGTCCGAGCCAGGCTGCGGAAGCCATGGAAATGGGCGCGGACGCGGTGATGGCATACACGGCCATCGCTTCCGCCGGCAATATTCCGCTGATGGCACGCGCGTTCAAGAAGGCGATCGAAGCTGGTCGTGAAGCGTATTTGTCTGGCTTGGGCAAGGTTACGGAAGATCATGCCGTGCCGTCCAGCCCAACGAACGAGGCCGACTACATCGGCTGATTCGCGTCGGTTTCGTACGATTCGTGCACTAACGTTTCGCACTGTTTTATTGCGATTACACGACGAGGGTCGGTGGAGACGCACATTTTCGCAAGGTTTCCACCGACCCTCTTTCGTCAGATGCGCGGCACGTAGCGCAACACGCGCATGCCACGCATACCGCAGCGACAGGCAATACGTCTACTTCCCTAGAGCCGCCTTCAGGTCGCGGTTCTGGAACCGCTCGTGCAGCAGGCAGTAGCCACCGAACACGACAAACCAGACCAGGCCGGCGACTGCGGAACCGAGCGTGTCGGAAGACAGGAACAACGTGACATACACGACCACGTAGAACGCGACCGCAATCCAATCGCACACCTGCCAGGCCGGCATCACGAAGCCGTCCGGCAGAAAGTCGGCGCTTTGACGGTAGCGGCGGTGAGCAAGCATCGTCAGAATGTAAATGAAGATCACGACGGCGCTGGCGGCCGAGGCGAACAGCACGAACGCGCCGGAAACGCCCGGAATCGCGTTGATCAGCGGGGAGAACAGGATCATGCAGCCGGACACGATAATCGCCTTCGCCGGAACCTTGCGGTCCGACACTTCGCCGAGACGCTGCATGGCGGGCGATTCGGAATCCTGCGCGAGCTGGTACAGATGGCGTCCAGCCGAGTAGATCAGCGAGTTAAGCGCTGACGCGGCTGCGGTGATCACCACGAAGAACACGAGCGCGGCAGCCCAGTCGAGGCCCGCGTACTTAAACACCATGATGAACGGGGAGCCGAACGAGCCGTCCGCGTTCTGGTGGAAGTTGCGCCACGGCACGATCGCCATGATGGCCACGAGCGCGCCCACGTAGAAGATGAGGATGCGCATGATCAGCTCGTTGACGGCTTTCGGCAGCACTTTGCGCGGGTTCTGGGTTTCGGACACGGTCACACCCACGAATTCGATGAGCTGGTAGGCGAAGAACACCATCTGGAAGCTCATGAAGAAGTTCATCCAGCCGTTCGGCGCGAGCTGGAAGCCGTCGGCAATGTTCGTAAGGCTCACAGTGGCACCGGAAACCGTGCCGTCCACGCCTTCGATATGCGTGGCCGGGTAGCTGAAACCGAGGAACAGCATCACCACGGCGGTGACAATCAGACCCACAATCAGCGTGATTTTGATCATGGAGAACCAGAATTCCGCCTCGCCGAACACTTTCACGGCAATGAGATTGATGCCGGTGAGCGCCACAAGGAAGCACAGTTCGATAAGCCATTTCCACGCGTTGAGGTCAATGCCGAACGTGCCGAAGAACGTGACGAAATAGGTGCTGACGGCCGTGATTTCGGTCATGCCGGTCAGGATGAGCACAATCCAGTACGTCCAGCCGGCGAATTTGCCCCACGCGCGGCCGAGGTAGCGGGTGATGAAGTTGATGAAGGTGTGCTGGCTTGGGTCGCTGTACATCATTTCGCCGATGGCGCGCATGAGCAGGAACATGATGAGGCCCACGCCGATGTACACGAAGATGATGCTTGGTCCGGTCAGCGCAATCGATTTGCCGGAGCCGAGGAACAGGCCAGTGCCGATGGTTCCGCCGATGGCGATGAATTGGACATGGCGATTTTTCAGGCCGCGTTCCATGTCGTTGTCTTTGTCGAGGCTTTCGACGGATTTGATATGCGATTGTGTGCTTTGCGCGTTCTGCGTTGCGTCAGACGCGTCGGCAGCTTGCGTGTTTGTGCCGGCCTTCCCGGTATTCGTATTCCCTAAAGTCATAATGGTCACACCCTACCGCGGGAACCGCCCAATGCGCCCGCTTTTGTCTGACAGATGACGCTTGCCGGCTCTGTTGGGAGGAACAGAAGCCGGCATGATGAAGAATGAGCGGGCTAGGCGGTCAGCTCGTCGAGTTTGGCGCGGAGGTCTTCGTTTTCGCGCTGCACCTCGTCGATGCGGCGGGCCTGCTGTCCGATGATGCTGATGGCGGTTTCGGAGTCGAGCCCACCGGCAGGCTACTGCCGTACAGGTGACCCGCGCCGGACGCAAGCGTCAGCTCGGACGTGCCGTGGTAAACCGGCAGGTTCACGGAAATCTTCGGAATACGGATGGCCCCCATCACGCCATCGCCGGAGTCGAGCAGGCTTTGATATTCCGTGTCTTTGGCGCTGGCGGAGTCGCTGGAGTTGTCTGAGCCGTCGGCGCTGGCGTTGTTGGCTGCATTCTGCGGATCGTCATACAGTTCGGCGAGCGGATCCTTCGCCTCGCCAATCACCGGCTGCCCCGACTTGGCAAGTCGCTTGTTGTACTCCCTGGCCGCGGCGAACGCCTCATCGGCCTGCGGGTATGGCCAGCCCGCCACGCGCTTTTCGGAACGCGCCGACGTGCTCGCCAGCTCGCGCGCCGAACGGTATTGCAACACTCTCGGAAACATGCCAATGCCGAGCGCGGTAAGAATCAGCACCGCCGCAAGCACGCGCATGGCAATGGACTTGTTGCGATCCGCGCGACGCTCGCGCATCGCTTCGGACGCGTCGGTCGCCTCCGCGAAAGTCGGGAGGGTGTAGGTGCAGGTGTTGCGCGTGGTGTCGTGCGGACCGCGCGAGCCGTCGTTGCCATCGTGCGAATCGCCATAAAAATCGTCGGCGCGTAAGTCCTTAATTTGCTGCGGACCGTCGCTTCTCGACCCGCCGCGCGCTCCCATGCGGAAAAACTGCCATCAGTCTTGCCCCCTTGAACTGCCAGCCATAGGGAACATTATATTGCACTCCGCCCGCGTGCCTTCTTCCCTGACGATTCCGATAATGTCGGTCGAACTTGGACGGTCTCCGGCCACAGCTCTGAGCGAACCACGTTTTACGCAAATCATGGGTTAGGACTTACGCAAATCGTGGGTTAGGTTTTATGCAAATCGCGGGTTAGCCCCAGCAAAACCCTTGCAGGAGGCCGAAATTGGCATTTTTGCCAAGAGCATCTCTAACCGAGTCTATCCATGGTCAAACTGATGGGTCTATCTGGCTTATAGATGGCGGATTTGGGGCTTTGCGGAAAGGTATTTCGCTTATAGATGGCGGGCGCTAGACGAGAATAGGCGGTTCGGGGGTATGATTTATACCCCCGAACTGGCAAATGGGGCGAACCACCCGTCATCTATAAGCTAGATAGCATTTGGCGGGCGGGCGGTGCGCGCGGCGGACGAGAACCGGGGGTTGGCCGCCTCGCAAACGCGACCGACCCCCTTAATGTCGTGAAACGTGCTATATGTGGCAGATTCGCCCTTCACAAGAAAACGATTTGCGTTATGTGTGGCAGGTCCCTTGAGCAAATCCAGACCTAGGGGGGGTAGGAATCATGCCCCCTAGGTCGGTTTCCCCGAAGAAACCTGCCACAGATAGCGGAAATCACATTCTTCAACCTCCGGTCACAATGGCTCACTAGGCTCGACGGTATGACGCAAGAGCTTGTTTCCCTGACTATCATCATGGCGGTGGCGGCCGTCAGCCCGATTGTGGCGCAGCTGATTCCGGGAAGATTCATTCCACAAACCGTACTGCTGCTCGCCGCCGGAGCCACGCTCGGCCCGTACGGACTAGGCATAATCGAAGTGAACGACGCCGTGAAACTCTTGAACGAGCTCGGCATGGCGTTCCTGTTCCTGCTCGCCGGCTACGAAATCGACCCCAAACGACTCGCCGGACATCAAGGCAAAGTCGGACTGCTTACATGGGGAATCACGCTAGGCCTCGCCTGGCTGGTCGTGACATTCCTTCCGTTCTTCACCAAGCAAGGCATCAACGGCATCGCCACGGTAATCGCACTTACCACCACCGCTCTCGGCACGCTCATGCCGATTCTCAAGGAACGCAACCTCGAAGGCACCCCCATCGGCGACGCCATCATCTCGTACGGAACGTGGGGCGAACTCGGCCCAATCCTCGCCATGGCCATCCTGCTATCCACCCGAACCGGCTGGCAGACCATGCTCGTGCTCGGCGCGTTCCTCGCCATCTGCCTACTGTGCGCGATGCTACCTACGAAAGCACTGAAAACCGGCCATCGCCTGTACCGTTTCCTTACGGAAAACGCGAACACGTCATCGCAAACGCTCATGCGACTGACCACATTCCTGCTCATCTTCCTTGTCACCATTTCCGCACTGTTCGAACTTGACGCGGTGCTCGGCGCGTTCGCCGCAGGCTTCATCCTGCGTTACATCATCCCCGACGGCAGCAAGTCGCTGGAAATGAAACTGGAAGGCGTCGGCTACGGCTTCCTTATTCCTGTGTTCTTCGTGGTGTCAGGCGCCGCGATCAACGTGCGCGCCGTGGCAGGACGGCCCGCACTGCTCGTCGCGTTCATCGTCATGCTCATGCTGATTCGCGCGGTGCCCGTATATCTTGCGCTATCGCTCGACAAACGCAAGAATCCGCTGTCATCGCATCACCGCGTCACCGTAGCCCTGTATTGCACGACCGCGCTGCCGATCATCGTCGCCGTCACGTCGCTGGCGGTGAAGGTCGGCACCATGCAAAGCGACACCGCGTCGACACTGGTCGCAGCCGGCGCGATCACGGTGTTCCTGATGCCGCTGCTCGGCTCGATCACATATCAGGTGGCCGACGTACATCCGGTCACCGCGGTTCGGGAGATCGCGCACACGCCATCCGATTGGCGGACGATCGTACGCGAACATGCGCAGGTACGCGCGCTGCTGCACCATCAGGACCGGCTCAAGCGTATGGCGGAGACGTTGGAATCGCTGGAAAAGCAGGAGGGGCTGAACGGTTTGGACAGCCGTCGCGCCGAACTTGTGGAACGTGCGCGCCTCGAAATCGACCGCCAACTCAAGGAACTCGGCCTGAACCCGCAGCTCACCACCCAACTCCCCCACAACTACCGCTACCCGAAGAACTGAGAGGGCTTCGGAGGAGCGCTACTCCACGGACTTGAGGGAGCTGATGGGGTCGATGCGGTCGAGGACGGGGTTGACGAACAGCTGCACGAGCAGCGCGAAGGCCATGGTCGCCACGGCCGCGATCACGTAGCTCAGCGGCTTGACCTCCACCTCGAAATACAACGAGGGCATGTTGAGCGCCATCGTCAGCATGCCGCCGACGAGCCGGCCGAGCGGCAGACCCAGTATCACGCCCATGACGGTGAGGATCATCATCTCACGGTTCACGTAATGGTGCACTTCGCGGTCGAAGAAGCCAAGCACCTTGAGCGTGGCCATCTCGCGCACGCGTTCTGACACGTTCGTGTTGGCGAGCGTGAACAGCACCACAAGCGCCAGACCGCCGGCGAGCGCCACGATCAGCGCCACCACCGCGCCCATGAGGTCGAATTTGAAGCTGTCGGCCATATGCGCGCAACTTACGGCCTTCATCACCGAACTGTCCTCTTCGAGCGATTCCGCATAGTCGGTTTGCGAAGTGTCGGAGCCGGAAAGCTTGGCGAGCATGGCGTTCCACGTCAGAGCCTCGGAATCCTCGGAACTCTTGGAATTCTTGGTGTTCTTCGCGTCTTTCGAGTCGAAAAGCTTGGCGTAGTAGGTTTCGCTTACATACACATCCGAGCCGATGAGGTTGCGATTCACCGCGCTCACCTTCGCCGTCGCCTGCACGCCGTCACCGTTGGTCAGTCGCACCTTGGAACCGGCCTTGACGCCCAGCGCGCTTGCCGCCGATTGCGCGACGATCACGCCATCGTCATCGAGTTTCAGCGAACCGGTTTTGCCGACGCCGGACGTGCCCAGTATGCCGGACGAGACCGGCTGCAACGTGACCATTTCGCCCAAATCGGACAGATGCTTTTCCGGCACCGCGACCAGCTGGATGCTTTCGCTGCCGCTGCTGCCGGCCTTGCCGCTGTCACCGTCGCCACTGCCCGCAACCGTCAAATCGCCCGACTCTATGCGCACGTCAAGCGATGACGTGACGCGCCCGTCTGACGCGACTTTCGTGCGCATCGCCGACGCGCCCGAATCGTCGGAAACCACCATCAGGTCGTACTGGTAGATGTCGCGGTATTGCTTGATGCCGAGGTCTGCGACGGTGTCGTTGATGGCCAGGCCGCAGACGATCAGCGCGGTGCAGCCGGCCACACCGCCGACCGTCATGATGAGGCGCGACTTGAAGCGGAAGATGTTGCGCGCGGTCACTTTGCCGAGGAAGCCCATGCGATTCCAGACCGGCCGAATCCGTTCCAGCAGAATGCGCGAGCCGGCGCGCGGCGCTTTCGGACGCAGCAGCGAGGCGGGCGTCTGCCTCATTTCCTGCACGCACGCGTAGATGGTGGCGGCGAGCACGCCGACCACGAACAGCGCGATGCCGAGCGAGCCGTACAGCCAGTCGTATTCCAATCGCAGACCGGGCATCACATACATGCCTTGCAATACGACCAGCAGGAACGCAGGAATGCCAAGGAAGCCGGCGATCAGGCCGAGGCCGCCGCCGATGAGGCAGGCGAGCAACGCGAACAGCAGGTAGCGCAACGCGACCGCCAGCCGCCCGTAGCCGAGCCCCACGTACGTGCCGATGAGCGAGCGGTCCTCTTCGACCATGCGCGCCATGGCGGTCAGGCTCATCATCACGGCCACCAGCAGGAACACAATCGGGAACGCGTTGCCGAGCGACTGGATGGAGTCGAGGTCGGATTTGAGCGCGCTGAACCCGCCGAGCGACTGCCGGTCCTGCACATACCAGCGCACTTGCGGAATGCTGGTTTTCAGCTCGTTTTCCTTGGTTTTCAGCGTATGTTCGGTACTTGCCTTCTGCTCGTTCAATTGCGATTGCGCCTGGTCGAGCTGCTGCTTGGCTTGCGTCAGTTCGGGACTAGCGGCGATGATGGTTTCACGCATTGTTTCACGCGTGGTTTCGTCAAGTTGGGGGGTAGTTGCACCTGCGGCCGCCGCCGCACCTGCGTTCGCGCCGTTTGCCGCAGCTCCCGCAGCTGCCGCGCCCGCCTGCATGCTGACAATCTGGTCGACCTGCTGGTTGAATTGCTGCCGATTCGCGTCGATTTGCGACTGCGCGTCCGCGAACTTCTTGTCGGCTTCCGCACGCGCGTCGGCGATCTTCTTGTTGCCCGCGTCGAGCAGTTCCTGCCGACGGGCCTTCTGGCGGTCGGTTTTCACGGTGCCGTCGATGCGGTCGGTCACCTGCTTGACGGTGTTTTCGTACGATTCGTCGAACGTGCTTTCGGCGGCCGCACCCTTGACGAGCAGCGTGGCGGACGTGTAGAGGGTGCCGGTCACGCCATCGGACGGCGCGAAGAACGTGTAGTCGGTGGTGGCGGTGGAACGGAACGAGGTCATGGCGGAGTAGCCGTCCGGGTTGCTCAGGTTCTGCGGATCGAGCACCACGCCCACGATGGTGAGCTTGGTCGGGAAGCTCGGCGCCTCGTCCGTGCCGTTCGTTTCATTCGTGCCGTCCGCACCGTTCGTATCGTTCGTATCGGAAGTATCGGAGGAAGCCGATTCGGGGGTTACGGTGAGGCGGCTGCCGATACGCTTGCCCGAATCGCGAATAAATTTCCTGGTTACCGCGATTTCGCCGGCTTTCTTCGGCATGCGCCCTTCCTGCAAGTATGGCTGGTCAATGCCGTTCGTGCCGATTTCCTGCATGGTCGCCGACTTGCGGCCGTCCAAATCGAACGTCACTTCCTGCGACCGTTCCGCCTGCACTTTCGCAACACCGTTCACCTTGCGCAACGCGGCGATATCGCCGTTCGACAGGCCCGCAGTGGACAGCACCTGGACGTCGTGCAGGCCCTGCGCGTCGAAAAAGCGATCGGTGCTGCGGAACGCGTCACGGCAGCCCGCGTAAATGCCGGTGAGCACGGCCACACCGAGCAACGTGATCATGGCGATGGAAATGAATCTTTTCCACGAATGCGCCCACATTCGCAGCATGTCCTTGACGAATGCCATGTCGACCTCCGTTCGTAGCCCCTCATTCCATTGAACACCATGAAGCTTGGAAAGACGCGCCAAACCGCACATCCGCAACACGTGTCCAAATCGCGCGTTCGAATCGCACAGCAATCGCGCGAATCGAACTTCTAAACCAAACAACCCGTTAAGCAAACCAGACATTCCGGAACGAACAAACCAACACTTTGCCCGCCGCTTCCCGCTACAATCGGAAACGTTCCCTCACAAAGGGCGAATCGCAAAAAAGCAAGCAAAACAAGCACATGCAAGCGTGCAACAGCACGCAACGCAAGCAGCGAGCGCAACGCACAACGCGCAATCGCAAGGAAACAGAGAAGAGGAAATCTCCATGAGCGACGTCACCGCCGCAAAGAAGCCGCGTGGAACCGACGACGTGCCGGTTCCGCCGACGCTCCGTAAATCGTTGAAAAACCGCCATATCCAGCTCATCGCGCTGGGTGGCGCCATCGGCACCGGCCTGTTCTACGGCTCCAGCGAATCCATCCAGCTGGCCGGCCCGTCCATTCTGCTCGCCTACCTCGTCGGCGGTCTCGCGATCTTCATGATCGTGCGCGCTCTGAGCGAGATGGCGGTCGAGGATCCGAAGGCTGGCGCGTTCAGCTACTACGCGACGCGCTACTGGTCACGGCGAGCGGGCTTCATTTCCGGCTGGAACTACTGGTTCAACTACGTGCTGGTGGCCATGGTGGAGCTTGCCGTGGTCGGCTCGTTCGTGAACTACTGGTTCCCGAACATTCCGAAGTGGGTGTCGGCGGCGGTGTTCCTCGTGGCCATCGCGGCGCTGAATCTCATGGGCGTGAACAAGTTCGGCGAATTCGAATTCTGGTTCGCCATCATCAAGATCGTGGCCGTGCTGGCCATGATTCTCGGCGGCCTGTATGTCGTGATCGCCAACGTGCCGACCGCTTCGGGCATTCGCGCGAGCTTCGCCAACTGGTTCACCGTGGACGGCGGATTCCTGCCGCACGGCCTGATGACCCGCAACGCCGACGGCACGTGGACCGGCCTGCTGATGGCGCTCGTCGTGGTGATGTTCAGCTTCGGCGGCACCGAACTCATCGGCATCACCGCCGGCGAAACCGAGAATCCGCGCACCACCATTCCGAAGGCCACGAACGGCATCATCTGGCGTATTCTCGTCTTCTACATCTGCGCGCTCGGCGTGATCATGGCGGTGATTCCGTGGAGCAAAATCGACGGCGATTCCAGCCCGTTCGTGCAGATCTTCGATTCCGTCGGCGTGCACGCGGCCGCCGGCATCCTCAATTTCGTGTGCCTGACCGCCGTGATGAGCGTCTACAATTCCGGCCTGTACGCCAACTCCCGCATGCTGTATTCGCTGGCAAAGCAGGGCAACGCGCCGGCTTACCTGGGTAAGCTCAGCAAGAAAGGCGTGCCGGTCGGGGGTGTTATCACTTCCGCGATAATTATTGCGATTGCCGTTGTCGTCGTGTTCGTATGGCCGGAATTCGCGTTCAATTATCTGATGTCGATCGCCACTATCGCGGCTGCGATCAACTGGATCATGATTATGATTACGGAGATTAAGTTCCGTCGCATGGTTGCGGCTGGCGATGGCCCGGCCGAACTTAAGGGGCTGAAGGGCAAGGAAGCGCTCGACAAGATCGCGTTCAAGCTGCCGTTCGCCAATGTGACGCCGTATGTGGTAATCGCGTTCATGCTGCTGGTTGTGGTGCTCATGTGCTTCTCCGCAAGCTATCGCATCGCCGTGATCGCCGGCGTCATCTGGCTGGCGGTGCTGTTCGCCGCCGCCCAGCTTGCGCTTGGCAAGTCCGGCAGCGAGCGTGGCGAGGACGCGGCGGTGATTGTCGACGCGGCTGCTGCAACCGCTGAGTAATCGCAAGAAACACAAAACGGCCTCCTCTTCCGGCTTTTGTTACCCGAATCGGCTGGTTACGGTAACAAAAGCCGGATGGGAATGCCGTTTTTGCGATTAGACGGGGCGATTAGACCGGCGCGACCAGACCGACGGCCTCAGTCAGCGGTGCCGTCGGGGGTGACGGGCTCGGCGGACTCGACGGGGGAGGTATGGTCGGTCAGGTCCAGACGGAACGGCTGCGCGGGCAGGCCGTCGTCGTTGAACAGCGGAGCCGGACCCCAACTGCGCCAGGCGTATCGCATCGCCACCGGCTCCGGCACATCCGGAGTCGCCAGCGTAATCGTGCCGATGCTGCGGCTGTTAATCGGAATGCCGAATTCCGTAGCGTTGTAATCGACCACGTTCACTCTGGAATTGACGAGATCATCGATGTCGCAATCCACGAAAATCGCGGCGGTCGCCGGGTGGAACATACCGTCGGAACCGGCCAGTTCGAAGCCGGAATGTTCCGGCACGCGCACCAAAGTCGGCAGCTGGCCATCGAAATCATCGTCGTCGCCGCCGCCGGGCGTGGTGCCTTCGAAATGCAAACCGTGCGCATAGCGGAAGAACAGGCGTACGCGGCCGTTCGGGTCGCATCGGAAGCCCAGCACCGTCGGGCCGTGCACCGGAACGCGATCCATGCCGTAGATTTGCCGCAGCGCGCAATTGGCAAGGCGTTCGCCGGGCGTGCGCTTGTCCAGCGGGTGGATGTTGTCGTATTCGCCGCAGTCGATCGTGCAGATGGCGTACACGTTGTCTATGGACTGCGCGGCGTCCCATTGGGCCTCACGCAGCACCGGCCAGCGCATCGGATCGTTGCCGTCCGCAGCCGTCTTGCCGTTGATCCATTGCGGCAACTGCACGATGAGGAACGGCAGATTTTCGCTCCACAGCGCACGCCATTCGCCGATCATCATGCCGAGCAGCTCGCGGTAGGAACCGCTGTATTGCTCGTCTTCCTCACCCTGATACCACAGGAAACCGGCCAGCGAGTAGGGCATGATACGTTCCAGCATGGCGTGGAAGGGGCCACACGGACGCCATTGCGATGTAGGGGTGAGCGGCGGCGGCCACGGGCAGGTGCCGCACTGTTCGCTCAACTCGCTGCTCGTTGCGTTCGGATTGGTCTGACGCACCGTTTCCACAGCCGCGTTCCATGCGTCCATCTGCGACTGCCATTCGCTGGTTTCCAGCTCGAACTGCTGTTGCGTCTTGCCTGCGATCGCACGCTGGTAGCGCGTCAGATAGTCGCGGCCGGCATCGCTGGAATTGAGTGCGTCCTCGCTCATCCAGCAGCTGATCGACGTGCCGCCGATATAGCAGTCGACAATGCCGACCGGCAGATCGGGGTCGAGTTCGGAGCGCAGCTTGCGTGCGAAATAGTAGGCGACGGCACTCATCACGCCACTGTTTTCCGGCGATGATTCCTGCCAACTCGACGTATTTTCCGCATTGCGATTGATGACACCGGTTTTGGGCACATTGTAGAAACGCAGCAGCGGATCGGCGCAATCCTCAAGTGCTTCGTCGGCATGCTCGCTGTTACGCAACTCAAGTTCCATATTGCTTTGGCCGCCGGCGAGCCACACTTCGCCGATAAGCACGTCGTCGAATTCGATGGCATCATTGCCCGCGACGATACGAAGCGTGTACGGACCGCCTTCCGGTTGCGCGGGCAGCATCACGCGCCACTGCGAAAAGCCGTTGACCACGTTCTGCGAAGAATAAGCATGTTCCTGCGCAATCAGGGAGCCGTCAAAGTCGTGTATTTCCGCCACAACCTCCATACCGGCGCAATCGGCAGCCAATGCGCCGAACACCGCAATGGGCTTGTTGCGTTGCAATACCATGTGCGAGGCGAAAATCGAGGCGATATGCAGCACGCCCGAGACATTACGCTCCTCCACCTGCTCCATCTGCGCCGTCATTTCGGAACCAGGCGCAATCCCCGTCGCAGTGACCATTGCTTCAGCTTCCTCATCAAACAATCCTACGTGCCTATCCTAAGCCACTTTCCTACCAAAATGCATGAAGCGTCACCTAAATAAGCACATGCTTGCCCACACAAACGTCATTTTCAGCGATTGAAACGTCGCTTCGGTAGGGGCTTAATCGCAATTCCCAACGGAAACAACATTCCAACGGCCCGAAACGTCGCTTCCTTAGGGGTTTCGCAGGAAAGGTATCACGATTGCGCCGCGACGAATTTTTTACGATTTCGCGGCTCACTTTGTGGACTGGATACGTACCAAAACGGCCGCTCCGGTAGGATGGACCCCAGTTTGCAGGACAAAATCCATGCACGAAACCACGAATTTCATCTGCGAATGGTAGAAACCCGAACGCTTTCCAAGCGTTCACCCCACTACACAAAAGGAGTGCCAAGTACAATGGCTGCACAAATTTGGTATGAGAACGATGGAGATCTCTCGGTCCTCGAAGGCAAGAAGGTTGCCATCATCGGTTACGGTTCCCAGGGCCACGCCCATGCGCTGAACCTGCGCGATTCCGGCGTCGACGTCGTCGTCGGCCTGCGCCCGACCTCCAAGTCCGTCGAGCACGCCAAGGAGCAGGGTCTGGAAGTCAAGTCCGTTCCGGAAGCCGCCGCCGAGGCCGACATCATCATGATTCTGGCTCCCGATCAGTACCAGCGCACCATCTGGGCCAACGACATCGAACCGAACATCAAGCCGGGCGCCGCCGTCGCCTTCGCTCATGGCTTCAACATCCACTACGGCTACATCAAGCCGACCGAGGACCACCCGGTCTTCATGGTCGCCCCGAAGGGCCCGGGCCACATCGTGCGTCGTGAGTACGCCAACGGCCGTGGCGTCCCGGTCGTCGTGGCCGTCGAACAGGATCCGCGCGGCGACGCTTGGGACATCACCCTGGCTTACGCCAAGGCTCTGGGCGCCCTGCGCGCAGGCGCCATCAAGACCACCTTCACCGAAGAGACCGAGACCGATCTGTTCGGCGAGCAGAACGTGCTCATGGGCGGCGTGAACAAGCTCGTTGAAATGGGCTTCGAGGTCCTCACTGACGCTGGCTACCAGCCGGAGATCGCTTACTTCGAGGTCTGCCACGAGCTGAAGATGCTCGTCGACCTCATGAACGAGGGTGGCCTGAACAAGGCTCGTTGGTCCTGCTCCGACACCGCCCAGTACGGCGACTACACCAACACCTGCATCGACGAGCACGTGCGTGAGCGCATGCAGTACCACCTGAAGCGCATCCAGGACGGCTCCTTCGCCAAGGAGTTCATCGACGATCAGGACGCTGGCGCTCCGAAGTTCAAGCAGCTGCAGGAAGAATACGGCAACGTGCGTATCGAGAGCGTTGGCCCGAAGCTGCGCGCCATGTTCTCTTGGAACAACGGCAAGGATGACGACGCTGACATGGCCACTTTCACCGGCAAGATCGCCCGTGGCTGAGTAACGTCTCGCATTCATTGCGATTAATCGCATTAACTGCGATTAAAGGCCGCCGCCCAAGTTGGGTGGCGGCCTTTCGTTATGCCGGAACGTACGCAACCGTCGCACGCACGACGATATGCAAAAAGCGCCGTCCGCACGAAGCGGGCGACGCTTTCTAATTCGCTAAATAGCTTATGCAGCTAGCGAAGCAATCTCACTGAACCTGAGTACGAGCGATCTTGCCGTTGAAGGACTCGGCCATATCGGCGTCGGCGTCCACCTGGTTGTTCCAGGAGAACATGGCGCGCAGCTTCGGGCCAACGGTCTCCAGGTGCGGGTGGCTGTACTCTTCCTGCAGCTTCTTGAACTTCGGAGCGCCAGCGGCCTGGTCATCCATGAACTCCTTGGCGAAGGAGCCGTCCTGGATGCGCTTGAGCTGGTACTGCATGCGCTTCTTGGTCTCCTCGGTGATGACCGTGGAGGTGTAGTCGCCGTACTGGGCGGTGTCGGAGCAGGACCAACGGGCCTTGTTCAGACCACCCTCGTTGGCCAGGTCGACCAGCATCTTCAGCTCGTGGAACACCTCGAAGTAGGCGATCTCCGGCTGGTAGCCAGCCTCGGTCAGCACATCGAAGCCCATATCGCACAGGTGGTTGATGCCACCCATGAGGACGTCCTGCTCGCCGAACAGATCGGTCTCGGTCTCCTCGGTGAAGGTGGTCTTGATGGCGCCTGCACGCAGCGCGCCCAGAGCCTTGGCGTAAGCCAGGCACAGCGGCCAGGTCTTGCCATCCGGATCCTGCTCGACGGCCACGACGACCGGGACGCCACGGCCAGCGGCGTACTCACGACGCACGATGTGGCCCGGGCCCTTCGGGGCGACCATGAAGACCGGATGGTCCTCGGACGGCTTGATGTAGCCGTAGTGGATGTTGAAGCCGTGAGCGAAGGCCAGAGCAGCGCCCGGCTTCAGGTTCGGCTCGACGTCCTTCTTGTACACGGCGGCCTGGTACTGGTCAGGCAGCAGGATCATCACCACGTCGGCTTCGGCAACGGCCTCGGCAACAGGCTTGACCTCAAGGCCCTGCTCCTTGGCATACTCCACGGACTTGGAGGTAGGACGCAGGCCGACGACGACGTCGACGCCGGAATCGCGCAGGTTCAGCGCATGGGCGTGGCCCTGGGAACCGTAACCGAGGATGGCCACCTTCTTGCCATCGAACACGGACAGATCGGCGTCCTTTTCGTACCAGATAGTTGCTGCCATAATTGGCGCTCCTTTATTGTTTTTTGCGATTCGGAACTTGCTTTTTCCGAACAAACTCGCTATTTTCTATTCTTTTTTCGGTTGTTATCACGGCGAGTGATTCCTAGGATGTTGCTCCCCCCGGATTGTGTCCGAGGAACCACTCCGCCTCTCCTGCGGAACTGTTCTAGTACCGCTTTCTTTATGATGTCTGTTGGCGTTCACATAGTGGCTATATTCACGTCAAACGTTTTTTCTAAGGCTCCGAGCCACCCCAAGCGAAGCAGCCCGGCAAGCCGGTCGGCGTCACTTGGTGAAGTCGACGTTCTTCGTTTCCTTGCAGCTCAACACCGCGATGAGGCAGCACAGGGCCATCACACCGAGGTACAGGCCCACGGAATGCACGCCCCAATGATGGGACAGCCAAGTGGCGATGGTCGGCACGAAGGCCGCGCCGACGATGGCAGCCAGGTTGTAGCCGATGCCGGAGCCGGAGTAACGCACGTTGGCGTCGAACAGTTCCGGCAGGAAGGCGCCGATCGGACCGAACGCGGTACCCATCAGAGCGAAGCCGATGCACAGGAACAGCAGGTTGGTGGCGAAGTTGCGCTGACCGACGACCGCCGGATCAAGCAGGAACGGGAACAGCAGGGCGAACGCGATGAGGCAGCAGGAGGAGATGATGATCACGCGCTTGCGGCCGAACTTGTCGGCGTTCACGCAGGAGATCACGATGAACGCGGCGAACACGCAGACGGCGATCATCAGCATCAGCAGATACTCCTGGTTGGTGAAGCCCAGGTTGCCGCCACCCTGCTCGACGGTCTTGGTGCCCCAAGCGAGGGACCAGGTTGCCAGCGTGTAGAACAGCGTGTAGGTGACGGCCACCAGGAACGTGGCCTGGATGACTTCCTTCCAGCTCTTCTTGAACACTTCGGTAAGCGGGGACTTGACGACCTTCTTCTGCTCCTGGGCCATACGGAAGATCGGGGTCTCCTCCATCTGGACGCGGACGACGAGGCCGACGATCACGAGGATGGAGGACAGCAGGAACGGCACGCGCCAGCCCCAGGCAAGCATCGCGTCATTGTCGTTGAAGGTCTCCAGCAGGAAGTAGGTGCCGTTCGACAGGAAGAAGCCGATCGGGGCGCCCAGCTCCGGGAAGGAGCCGTACAGCGCGCGCTTGTCTTCCGGAGCGTTCTCGGTGGCCACCAACGCGGCGCCGGACCATTCGCCGCCAAGGCCGATGCCCTGCACGAAGCGGCATAGGCACAGCACGGCGACGGCCGCGACACCCCATTGGTTGTAGGTCGGCAGGCAGCCGATCAGGAAGGTGGCAATGCCCATGGTGAGCAGGGAGACCACCAGCGTGGTCTTGCGGCCCATACGGTCGCCGAAGTGGCCGAACACCAACGAGCCCAGCGGACGGGCGATGAACGCGATGGCGAAGGTCAGCAGGCTGGCCAGCAGCGCGACGGTCGGATTGGTGGTGTCTCCGAAGAACACCTTCGGGAAATAATTCGCAGCGGCGGTGCCGTATGCGTAAAAGTCGTAGAACTCGATGGCGGTGCCGACCATGGATGCTGCGATCACGGTTTTGACCGAATCGCGGACCATCGCCTGCGCTTTGCCAGCGGCCGCTTCGACTGTACTCATTGATGTACTCCCTGTACGTCCTGTTACCGGTTCCCAACTTCCGCCGATAACGATGTTGTTTGTAGTTTTTCTGTTTTCTGTTGTGCGCTATGCCGGCCGGCTTCAAAAGGTTTTCGCTGCGTCTGCCTTGTGGGCTGCAACAAAAATGGCCCCGCATTATGCAGGGCCATCAACGTGTGTGTTACGCGCGCCTCAAACCCTGCCTTCGTTGGCGAGGGATTGAAGCCGCAATGCTCGAATCAGTCCGCCAACGAAAGCGGAATAATAATTCGTGCGGACAGCAGTACGTGTGCGACCATTCCGTTCATCGTGGCGAACCTCCTTTCGCAAAGTCATTTCCCCGGGCGGGATTTCCGCTCGAACTAAGCCGTAAACATAGGCGCGTCCATCTCCCCTATCCACTAAAGGTTCACTATGTGGACGCGCCGTTTCGCTTTATTTTCCAATCATTGGCGATCTAGCACCGTCATAGTCGCCGTCATTGTTGCGATTTCAACCGCAATGTCAGCAGACCCGCCAACAGCATCGAAACAGTGGCGACAGCGAAGATCAGCACGGTGGCACCGGTCGCCACAATCACCGCGGCGCAGGCAGCGACGCCCAGTATCGTGCCGAACGTATTGGCCAGACTATAAGCGGCAAGCGATCGGCCCACGGAACGCACATCCGGCAGCATCGCAAGATCCAAGCTTTGGCTGGCGCCATCGAACACCACGTATGCGAAGCCGGCAAGCAGGGCGTACAGCGCAACCGCCAGGAAACCGTCGTCCATCAGCAACGGCAGCAGCGCAGCGACCATGAACAACACGGCGGACGCGACGGCCGGAATACGCAGATCGCCAAACAGGCTGACGACGCGGCCAAGCAGCAACGCCGCAATCAAAGCACCGACAAACGTGCAGATGGCCATGACCACAACCACCGATCCGGCACCGGCAATGCCGAACAAACCGGCCTCATCGGTATTGCCGACGATATTCGGCGCCAGATACCACTGATATACGGCGATTCCGGCTGTGGCCGCAACGGCGAACATGCGGGCCGCGAATGCCACAGAAAACTTCGGCGCGTTCTGCGGCGGACGGTATTGCGAGAAGAAATCGCCTTTCTCAACATCCCTACGCGGCAGGTAGCTGCTGGCCCCTTCGAACGGCAATATCAACAGCGTAACGACGGCCGCGACGACAAGCCAACCCGCGAATACCAGCATCGCGAAACCCGTAGTGCCATCCCAACCTTCGCCACCGGCATGCGGCGTCAGCGCAACAGCCACGGCGACGCCGACCAGCTGGCCAAGCGCCAGCCCCTTGCCGTGCCAGGAATCGGCGCGGTCGCGGAACTTGTCAGGCACACGTTCGCCGAACGCGGCGGCGAACGGTATGGCCGCCATCGCATACGCGGCCTGCGTGGCCAGCCAGAAGAACACGGCCCACGGGAGAAAATCGCATGCGGAAAGAATCGCCATGCAGATAGCCGCCAATACGCTGCCGCTGGCGATCCATGGCGTACGGCGCCCGAACCGGCAGTAGGAATGGTCGGAACCGACGGCGATGCATGCATTCAGCAGGAACGTCATGATGGCACCTGCGATGACGAGCATCGCCAAATCCGTGACGCGGTTGATTCCCGACAAACGGCTGACGGTTTGCGGAATGAGCACCGTGTTGAACGCCGCCATCGGAGCGGACAGCAGCATTGAGCCAAGCGCAAAACCCGCAACGAGCCGGTTGGCCTGCATTGCGGTCGGCTTGGTGCCGTCCGGAGCGGTCATCGGGTCGCGCAGGTCGAGGAAGGACGATTCGAGGTTCGGCACAGCCACGTCAAGATGCGCGGCCGCGGTTAGGGGCGCTCCACCTTCCGATGCGATGCGCGCGGCCTGGGTTTCCGGACGCTCGTTGGACGCTTCCGGAATACGCGGATGCTGCTGCACCGACAGCCGGCGCATGGCCGCCTTCGCTTCGGGAGTCAGGGTCTTCTCATAATCGGGGCGATCGTCGATGCCCGGGCGGATGAACACCTGGCCGGGCAGCGGCTGCGGTTTGAATTCGTTATTCTGATTGTCTTCGGTCATATCTGCTGTTTTCTTGGCTTATCGCGTTTTCTGCTTGTCGCGTTTCATGTGCTTCGATACTCCACGCATGCGCCCGCCCGCTACGAGCGACACATACGAAAATCGCCCGGACGCATTGCTTCAGCGCATTCGGGCGATTCTTCAACGCAACTTACGATACCAACACGTGCGGCCACTGCCGTCCGCCCGACGGACCGGGTGCGACGGACCGGGTGCGCGACCGCAAGGTGGAACGCAATCGCAAGGCCGTACGTAATCGCAAGAAAATACGTAATCGCAAGAAATTTTCCGTCAGGCGACGACAGGCGGATTGGCGATCAGATCATCCGAACGGTGGTCTCCCGCGGAATCCTCCCATTCCAACATGGCGACCGGCGTAGTGTTGTCCACACCGAGACCGCGCTTCGGCTCGAACGTCAGCGTGGCCTGGCTGGTTTCGCCGCGCCAGGTGAAGCTGATGGACGTGTCGTCATCGGTGGTGTACGAGAACGTGCCGTCGAACGCGTCGAGCTCGTTGCGGAACTTGGCGAGCGCGTTCAGGGCCTTGACGACCGGACGCTTGAGGTTCTCGTCGATTTCCGCGGTGGAGTAGTAATGGCGATTGATGTCGCGGCCGTTATTCGTCTTACGCAGCAGCTCCATGTCGTTCTTGCCGGCGAGCGCGCCGACGTAGTAGACTTGCGGCACGCCCGGCAGGAAGAACTGCACCGCGCGGGCGGCGATGTAGTGCTGGTCGTTGCACCCGAGCGCCGAATAGTAGGTGCTGTTGACCTGGTAGAGGTCGAGATTGGATGCGGCGGCGCCAGTGGCTGCCTGGGATTCGCCGTGGGTGTTGGCGTGGATGGTGTTGACGAGGTTGTCCACGTCCTCATCCGGCACGAGACCCTTGAGCGAGCGGTCGAGCTGGTCGGAGCCGATGTCGATCACGCCGATGCCGTCGTGCGTATCGAGCACGGTGACGGCGTTGTTCGGGCGTATGTCGGTCCAGTGGGCGACGGGCTCGACGTGGCCGGTGCTCAGCGCGTGCAGCAGCAGCGGAGGCAGGGCGAAGTCGTAGACGCGGTCCACCTTGGATGCGATTTCGACCTGCTTCTTGTAGTAGGAGTGCACTTCGATGAGGATTTCCAGACCGCGCTTGACGCCTTCCTCACGCAGACGGGAGATCAGCTTGAAGGTCTTCGGGGTCATGAAGCAGCTGGTGCCGGCTTCCTTGGCGCCATAGCCGACGGCGTCGAGGCGGATGTAGCTGACGTGAGAGGCGGCCATCTGGTCGAAAATCGACATGAGGTATTCCCAACCCTTGTCGGAATCGGTGTCGATGTCCACCTGCTGCGGGGTGAAGCTGACCCACACGAGGCGGGTCTTGCCGGCGAACTTGTAGTGGGTGAACGGCAGGCCCGGACGCGGACGGTAGATGCCGGCCAGGTCCTCTTCGGTGGCGCCGTTCGGGAACACGGAGCTCATGGTGAGGAACATCGGATAGTATTCGGACTCCTCGCCCTTGGCCAGCACGTCCTGGAACTGCTTGGATTCCCAACTCATGTGGTTGACGATGGCGTCGACCATGATGTTGTGGGTCTTGGAGAGTTCGGCGACGTCGTCCCAGCTGCCGAGACGTTCGTCGACCTTGGTGTGGTCGATCGGGTCGAAGCCTGCGTCGGCGCCGTCGAACGGGGTGAAGAACGGCAGGATGTGAACGCCGTCGTACACGCCGTCGAAGCGGGTGCGCAGAATGTCGGTCATCGACTTGATGGTGCCGTCGCCAAGGCGGTCGGCGTAAGTGATGAGCTGCACCTTGTTTTTCATGGAGCCTCCTTCGGTTCCAAAAAGTCGTTGCGAGATTCTTTGCGGGAGTCCTTACGGCCATTCCCACGGTTGTGTCGAACCGGTTCGATATTACCGCAAAATGGGGCTCGACACCAAAACCGCAACCGGTGTTCGGGCGTGTCGAACCGGCTTTCGGCCGAATCGCGGCGCATGTCTCCGGCGCCCGATTCGAAAGCGACGGACATGCGGGGGCAGCCGCGAGCGCAGGGCTCTCAGCCTTGGGCACAGGACTTCAGCTGCGGGCGCAGTCCGTAAGCTGGCCGACCTGCTTAAAGTAACGGTCGGGTTCGAGGCCGTCGACGGTCGCCACGTTCGTCATATGCACGCCGTCGAGGCCGCCGTATTCGACGATCTGGTACATCACGTCCGCCTTGAGTTCGTCGGGGGACTCGTCCACATAGCGGCGCCCGAATCCGGCCAGGTCGCGGTACGCCACATGCGCCCCGACCATTACCCCCCGCGACGCCGCGTATGACAACGTTCTCAGCATGACGGACGGGTCGCCCGCATGGAAGCCGCACGCCACGTTCGCGCTGGAAACCACGTCGAGCAGCGCCTCGTCGTCGCTGAGCGTCCAACGACCGAAGCTTTCGCCCATATCGCTGTTCATATCGATTCGCATAGCCGTCTGCTTTCCGTCTGTTTCCTGCACAGCCATCGTTTCCATTCCTTCCGTCGCCTTTCCGTCGTTCTACCGTCGCAGCGTTCTTCAGCCGCGACGTCCCTTCTGCCGCAGTCGCCGCAGCACGCATCTCATGCCGCGCCCCGCAACCTGCCGCTCGGCCTCACACCATGTATTCCAAATCGCGTTTGCTGGTGATGAACATGTGCCCCGGCGCGTGCGTGATCGCGAATTCCGGTTTGGACGCCATCACCGCGGCCTGCGGGGTCACGCCGCACGCCCAGAACACCGGCACATCGCCCGGCTCCAACACGGGGGCATCGCCATAGTCGGGATGCATGATGTCGTCGATGCCGATCGCGGACGGGTCGCCCACACATACGGGGGCACCGTGCACGGACGGGTAATAGCCGGAAATCCGGCATGCGTCGGCCACCTGCGTAGACGGAATGCCACGCATCGACACGACCATCGTCGAATGGAACGCGCCGGCCGAACGGCACTCGATCGACGTGTCGTACATCGGCACGTTGCGGCCTGCCGTGATGTGCCGCACCGGCACGCCCGCCTCCATCAGCGGAAACTCGAATGTGAAACTGCAGCCAATCACAAACGTGACCAAATCGGATCGCCAATACTCGCGAATATCGGGCACTTCAGCTACCAGTTCGCCACGCTTCCACACGCGGTACAACGGCACGTCGGTACGGATGTCGGCGCCCGGCGCGGTGACGGGTGCGGTGACGCCCGGCTCCATCACTTCCAGCAGCGGACAAGGTTTGTGATTGCGCTGCGCGAACAGCAGAAAATCGAATGCCTGCTCCTTGGGCAGAATCATCAGATTCGCCTGCGCGTAGCCTTGCGCAATGCCGCAGGTCGGGCGGACCAGGCCGTCACGGAACGCGGCGCGCGCCTGTTCGGGCGTGCTCGCCGCGCCAAGTTCGGTTGTTCCCATATCGGACATCCCATCCACCATTGCGCTTACCTTTCCCGTCGGCCGCCGTCCGGCCTTTTCCGAACGAACTGCCGACGAACTCCGAAATCCGATTCCGCAGAAACGGACGTTCAGAGTCGCTTTCCCTCACCTTGGTCGCCGAACGTTACGGGAGCCGCGCGATTCATGACGCGTATGTTTCCGCATTGCAAATTGGCGGTGCCAAGTGGAAACAAACCATGGTTAGGTTGGACGCCGAAGACGCACGCGAACGCTGACGCAACACAACAGCGCAACAGCAATAAAGCGGCAATCAAAAGACGCGGAGCGCGGAAGAGAGGTTCCCATGAGTTCGATCGTTCTGGCAGTCGGTAACGGCAAGACGCTATTCGGAGGCTCAGGCGTGGCGCCCGACGCGGATCTGGTTCGTTTCGTCGATCCGGAAAGTCCCATCATCAACGCGTTCGATTTGTGCGCGCTGCGCGGCGACGGCATTTTCGAAGCGACCACGGTATGGAGGGGTTTCCCGGTCTCGCTGGAGAACCATCTGAAGCGTCTTGCGAATTCGGCCCGTCTGGTGGATATGCCGGAACCGAACATTCCAGCGCTCACCCGCGCGGTCCAGCTGGTCATCGACCAGTATGACGATCCGGAACCCGGTCCGATGCTGCGCATCATCGTCTCCCGTGGTCTCGATCCGGACACCGGCGTGGGCAAGGCGGCCGACCGCACGCCGACCGTCTACATCTTCCTTGACGCGAAGGGCACGCTGCATTCGCTGGAGCCGATCACCATGGCTTCGATGACGCGCGGCTACCCGTCGGACATCACCGCACGCGCCCCGTGGCTGCTCAACGGCGCGAAGACGCTGAGCTACGCGTTCAACTGCGCCGTGCACCGCGAATGCGCCCGCCGTGGCGTCGGCGACGCGATTCTGTTCACGGAGGACGGCTACACGATGGAATGCCCGAATTCGTCGATTGTGGCACGCTATGGCGATACGTTCGTCACGCCCGACCCGCGCATCGGTATTCTGAATGGCACATCACAGCGCGAAATGTTCGCCTGGGCGCTTGAAGAAGGCAAAAAGGCGGAGTACAGGAAGCTGCCGATCGCCGAACTACGCGAAGCGGACAGCCTGTACATGACGCACGGCGGATGGTCGATTCCGATCAGCGCGATCGACGGGCGCGCACTTGCCGTGGATGCAGCGGAGATCCAGGCGATCAACGATGCGATCCATTCGGGCCGCACGCACGAGGACGCGTTGAAAATCGGTCCGACCGGCGATTACGAATAAGGCGAAACGACCCGCTTAGCAGGTAAAACGGCCCGTCCAATGATGGGCGATACGGCCCGCTTAGCGGGTGGTATCGCCCAGTTTGAGCGTCACGGGAATCAGCACGTCCGGCTCGTACGGCTTGCGTCCCGTGGCGCTTGTCGTATCTGCCTTGGCATCCCCTTCCTTGGCGATCGCACGAACGATATTGCCGACCGCGACCTGCGCGATTTTGTCGAAATTCTGCGCCACCGCGGTCATTTTCATACCGGCCAGGTCGGTCAGATACGTGCCGTCGTAGGCGATGATCTGCAGGTCGCGCGGAATCGAAATATGCCTCCGCATCGCTTCGCGCACGCAAAGCGCGGCACCGATATCGGAGCTGACCACGGCATCGACGCCGTCCACCGGCATACTGTTGAGCACAGCATTCACCGCGTTCTTATACCCTTGGAAATCCTCCACATTGCCGGCTTCGACGTACTCGTACCGCACGCCGGCCGCTTTCAGCTCCTGCTCCAGCGCAAGGTAGTAGCGGACGGTCGGGAACGTTGTCTTGTGCAGGTCGAAATCGTCCGGGCTGTCTCCATTGCGCGCCGCCAAATCGAAGAACTGGTCGCGCGGGCCGCCGATCATCACCACGTGGTGCGCGCCGGTGTTGACCAGCATGTGCGCCATGAGCCGGCCGCCCTGCTCATGGTCGGAGCCGATCGACGCGATGCCGCCGCCCAGCACACGGTCGAAGGCGACGATCGGGCGGTGGATGGACGTCCAGTAATCGTTCGGATGGGTGGTGTGCGAGCAGACGATGATGCCGTCCATCATGTGACGGCGCAGCATGTCCACGTATTCAACCTCGCCGTTTTCCGCGTCGGCGGTGGAGCACAGCATGGTGCGCAGTCCTTGCGCGGCCAGCTCGCGTTGCAGATGCGCGGTAAGGGTGGCAAAGAAGGGGTGGCGGATGGTCGGCACGATCACGCCGACCAGGTTCGTGCGGTTCTTGTACAGGTTGCGTGCCAGCTCGTTGGGCACGTAATTGAGCTCTTTCATGGCGGCTTCGACGCGCGCGCGCATGTCGTCGGACACGTAGCCCGTCTTGTTGACCACTAGCGAAACCGTGCTCAGCGAAACCCCGGCCTCTTTCGCCACGTCACGCATGCCGACCATTGCCCAACACCTCTCCCCCGCATCGTCGGGATGTTTCCTTACAAATCGCGATATTATGTGTTATTTTACATGCATCTGTAACGTTTCTTTGCAATCGTTCGCACAATATGAACTATCAATTGACGAAAGACGCCCTCCCCCTCTTCAATTCCCCCGAAAAATCCACTTTTTCACCCGTGAACGACGTATGTTTCACGACGCGTTCCACGCATCTTCCACGCACGCTCCGCATGTACTCCACACGCGTTCCGCCCGCAAAAGGGGCGGTGAGACACTTGCGATCATCTCGCTTGCGTCGCACCGCCCCTTGCGTTGCGTGGCTTGGCCGTCAGCCGTCACGTCCGGCCATCACGTCAGTCCGCACCACGGACGAACCGACCGTCATGCCTTCGGTACGGAACCTTCCTGGGAGTGGTCGAAGACCGGCTTGTTGTCGGCGTCGTACTTATAGACGCCGATGGAAGCCGAGCTCGGATCATGCGCGTCGTTGAACGCGCCGATGGAGGTCTGGCCCTTGTACTGAATCTCCTTGCCGTCCTTCAGCAGGGCAACGCAGGCCTTGTAGGAATCGCACTTCTCGCCCTTGGTGGATCCGGAGACGGCCGCCATATTGGCCTGGATGGTCTTGCCATCGGCACTGCCGCCCTTCTGTGCGGCGAGCGCGGCGAGGATGATGCCATCGTAGGTTTCAGCGCCGTAGGTGGTGGTGTTTTTCAGGTCGACGCCGGTGGATTCGAGGCGCTTGACGAAGTCGTCGGACGGATTGATACCCGGGATGGTGCCCTTCGAGCCTTCCAGCAGGCCCGCGTCGAGTTCGCTGGAATAGTCGGAGGTGTTGCCGTCCACGAAGTACAGCTTCTTGGTGTTGACTCCGGCGGAAGCGAGCGCCTTCAGCAGCGGTTTGGTCTGATCGAAGGCGATGACGAGCGTCGCGTCGGGGTTGGATGCCTTGATGGCGGTGGCGATGGATGAGAAGTTCGTTTCGGTCGGGTCGAACGTGTCCTTTTCGCCATAGATGATGTCGACGCCTGCCGCGGATGCGGTTTTGACGATGGTGTCGCGCAGGCCGGTACCGTATTCGTCGTTGAAGACCGCGATGGCGAGCTTCTGCACGCCGTCCTGGGCAATCAGGTTGCCCATGACCGCGCCCTGCACGGTATCGGGGGCGACGGTGCGGAAGAAGTAGTCGGAAAGGCCGGAGAAGCTGGCCGAGGTGGCGCCCATCGACAGCATCGGAATGTTTTGCGAGGTGATGGACTTGTAGGTGTTCTTGACCACGGAGCTGGAGGCCGGGCCGATGATGAACGACGGGTTCTTGCTGAGGACGGATTGGGCGGCGGAGGTGTTCTGGTCGGCGTGGTCCGCGTCGGAGGTGTCGGCGTCGACGGTGGTGATTTTGTTGCCGAGCACGCCACCAGCGTCGTTGATGTCTTTGACGGCAAGTTTTTCGGCGGCCAGTTCCGGCGGGGCCAGGTAGGCCAGTGAGCCGGTTTCCGGCCATAGGCCACCAAGCACGAACTTACTGGTTTTGGTGCCGGAGGTGCTTGCCGAACTGCTGGATGAACTGGACGAGTTGGATGAACCGCAGCCGGCGAGCGCCATGACTGCGGCGGCCACCATGGCGGTGGCTGTGATGGACAGTTTCCTCATGCCCTTCATGTTGATCTTCTTCATTTGAATCACCGTTTCCTCTCTTGGCTCCGCTGATTGCCGAACCCTTGGTGACGATTATCGAGATGTGTTGCTCGACCATCTTGAATCGCACTATAAGTGCCGAGGAAACCGAATGTGTATGCGTGAAGTTAACCGAAGGTGAAGCCCGAAAACTGTTGGAAACACAAGGTTTTGAGCTTGTTTTCAGGCATGCCGAAGCCACTGTCGGGCAGTGCCCCAACAGCGGTAATCGGAATTGAGAATTTTGAATCATAGGGGGAAATCGCGGAACGCGTGCGGAGACCGCCGTCCGAGCCCGAAGGCGTACGAACGTACGTCGAGCGGCAAGGAAAGGCGGTATACGCTCCGTTCCGCGATTTCCTGGGTCCTACCTTCCTTCCTCTTGAACCTCTTCTTCCAGGTTGCCCAGGTAGAGGGAGACGACTTTCGGATCGTTCATCAGGTCGCGGCCCTTGCCGGAGTAGGCGTTGCGGCCTTGGTCGAGGACGTAGCCGCGGTCGCAGATCTGCAGGCAGCGGCGGGCGTTCTGTTCGACGATGACCACGGATACGCCGGCTTTGTTGACTTGGCGCACGCGGATGAAGGTTTCGTCCTGAAGCATTGGGGACAGGCCTGCGGAGGGCTCGTCGAGCAGGAGGACGGATGGTTTCATCATGAGGGCGCGGGCCATGGCCACCATCTGACGTTCGCCGCCGGAGAGTTGGCCTGCGAGCTGGTTTTTGCGCTGGCCGAGTTTGGGGAAGATGGAGCACACGTAGTCGAAGCGTTCGTTGAACAGTTTCGGTGCTTGGAACGCGCCCATGTGCAGGTTTTCCGCGATGGTCAGGCTGGGGAAGACGTTTTCGGTCTGCGGCACGAAGCCGACGCCACGGGAGACGAGTTTGTCGGCGCGCAGGTTGGTGATGTCCTCGCCTTTCAGCAGCAGCTTGCCGGAGTGGATGTGCACCAGGCCGAACAATGATTTGAGCAGGGTTGATTTGCCTGCGCCGTTCGGGCCGATGATACCAACGATCTCGCCTTCATGCAGGGTCAGGGATGCGCCGTTCAGGATGTTCACGCCGGGAATGTATCCGGCCACCAAATCGACCGCGTCGAGCAACGGTTCGCCTTCGGGCTCGCCCATGTGGATCTGCGCGCGGGTCAGCGGCTCGTCGGCCACGCTTGCGATGTCGCTCATTTCAGGCCTCCTTCAGGTCTTCCAGCACGGAATCGTCGCCCAGGTCCACGTTCGCGTGGGCGCCCAGATATGCGTCGATCACGGCCGGATCGTTCATCACGCTCTTCGGTTGGCCTTCGGCCACGATCTTGCCTTCCGCCATCACGGTGACCCAGTCGGCGATGTGTCTCACCATGTTGATGTCGTGTTCGACGAACAGCACTGTGGTGCCTTCCTCGCGCAACGCCATGATGTGGTCGAGCAGCGACTGTTTCAGCGCGGGATTCACGCCGGCCATCGGCTCGTCCAGCATGACCAGTTTCGGGTCGGACATCAGCGCTCGTGCCATTTCCAGCAGCTTGCGTTGGCCGCCGGAAAGCGCGCCGGCGTAATCGTCCTTCTTTTTGATCAGCAGGAAGCGTTCCAGCAGCGCCTCGGCTTTTTCGATGTTCGCCTGCTCCTGCTTCCTCCACATGCCGGGGAACAGCGCGCGGAACATGCCTTCGCCCGGCTGCACGGGGGCACCGAGGAGCATGTTGTCGAGCACGGTCAGACGGCTCATCACCTTGGTTAGCTGGAAGGTGCGGACCATGCCCATGCGCGCCACTTTTTCGGGCTGCACGTGGGCCATGTCCTTGCCGTCGAACTGCCAGGTGCCGGTGTTCGGCGTATCGAAGCCGGTCATCAGGTTGAAGAACGTGGTTTTGCCGGCGCCGTTCGGTCCGATCAGCGCGGTGATGCCGTGCCGTTCGATTTCGAAGTGGCTCACGTCCACGGCGGTCATGCCGCCGAATTTGCGGGTCACGTTGTCGGCCACGAGGATCGGGTCGGGCTTGTGCACGCCCGGCTTGTTTTCGACGAATTTCAGATCGTCGGTGACTTTGTCACGATAGGCGGTGGAGATGAGGGTCTCGCCTTCCGGAGCTTTGGTGGCCCATTTGGTGAGGTCCTGGAATGGTACGCCGGGCTGCACACCGGATACGGGTTGCACGCCGGTTGCGGGTTCCGTGGCCGGCTGCACGCCAGTGGTCGGAGAATTCGTTGTATCAGGCATGGAAAGCCAACTCCTTTCGGTCGCCCAACAGGCCTTGTGGTCTGAAGATCACCAGGCACATCAGCGCGACGCCGACGATCACCCAGCCGAGGGCTTCGATCTGGTTGGAAGAGATGAGGGTTTCGGGAACGGTGTTGCGCATGACCTCCTTGACGAAGGTGAGCAGCACCCACAGCACGCAGGAGCCAAGCACCGGGCCGAGAATCGTGGCCGCGCCGCCCAGCAGCAGAATCGTCCACACGTAGAAGGTGACGGTGCGGCCGAGCGAATCGGGCTGTACGGAACGCGGCAGGACGAAGATGATGCCGGCGATCGCGCCGAACAGGCCGCCCAGAATCAGCGATTCCATCTTGTATCGCGTCACCGGCTTGCCGAGCGAACGGATCGCGTTCTCGTCCTCGCGGATGCCTTTGAGCATGCGGCCCCACGGCGAGTGGAACCAGCGCCAGCACAGCAGCGCCGCGATCACCACCAAAACCCATGCCACGATGCGCAGCCACCAGGAGTTGGCGATGTTGTTGCTGTACGTCCACAGCAGGAACGTGGTCGAACCGTCCGGCAGCGGCGAAAGCGATTCGAATTTCTCGGTGAAGTCCTGCGGCGAGATGCCCGCGGAACCGCCGGTGAAGTTCGTCATGGCCGTCGATCTGCCGATGATGCGGATGATTTCCGCGGCGGCCAATGTGACCATGGCCAGATAGTCGGGTCCGAGTTTCAGCGTCGGAATGCCCAGCAGCAGCGCGTAGATGACCGCGAGCGCGAGCGCCGCGCATACGGAGGCGAACAGGTTGCAGCCCATCGACTGCGTGATGGCGAATCCGTAAGCGCCGAGGAGCATGAAACCGGCCTGGCCCATGTTCATCAGGCCCGTCATGCCGAAGTGAATGTTCAAACCGATGGCGGCGAGTACGTACGCCGCCGTGGTCGGGGCGATCAGTTCGCCCGCCGCGTTGGAGATGATTGTCATGATGTCCATGGATCAGCCCACCCTTTGCTGCTTGCCGAAGATGCCCTGCGGGCGCACCAGCAGAACGATGATGAGGATTGCCAGCGCGCTGGCGTAACGCATATCGTTGGGGATGACGAGCGAGCTCATGTCCGCCACGATGCCGATGACCAGCGAGCCGATCAACGCGCCATTGGCGGTGCCGAGGCCGCCGAGCGTCACCGCGGCGAACATCAGCAGAATCAGGGTCGCGCCGGTGTTCCAGGAGATGCCGTTCAGGTAGACGCCGAGCAGCACGCCGGACAGGGCTGCCATCGCGCACGAGAGGATCCAGACCACGCGGACCACCTGATCCACGTTGATACCGGATGCTGCGGCGAGCGCCGCGTTGTCGGACACGGCTCGTGTGGCGCGGCCGAGTCGCGTCTTGTAGAGGAACAGGGTGACGCCGACGATCACGCAGATGGCGATGAGCGCGGAGACCAGCGTCGGCATGTCGGTGGTGATCGGTCCGAGCTGGAAGCTGTCCGGCACCGATTTGACGATGCCTTTGATGTCGCCACCGAAGAAGAACTGGAACGTGTACTGCAACGCCATGGACAGGCCGATGGTGACGATCATCTGCTGCATGGTGCCGACGTGGCGTCTGCGTAGCGGCCCCCAGACGATTTCGTTTTGGATGAAGCCGGTCAGCGCGCCGATGACGATGGCGAAGATGGCGGAGGCGATGAGCGGCATGTGCAGCATCTGCGTGCCGACGTATGCCATGAGGCCGCCGAGCGTCACCTGTTCGCCGTGTGAGAACGACTGCAGGCCAGTGGTGCCGTAGACGAGGTTCATGCCGACGGACATGAGGCCCAGCATCAGGCCGAAGATAATGCCGGAATACAGTTGCTGCCAGATGCGTTTGCCGACATTGGAGCCGCCTTTTTTGACTGGCGATTGCGTGGCCGCCGTCGATCCGGATGTGCCGGTCGCGCCTTTCGTGCCGTTTGCCGAGCCGGACGATCCAGATGTGCCGGACGTGCCGCTGCCGGTGGAATCGCCAGCTTGGTCGAAACGGACGACTCCGCGCTGCTTGTCGAAGCTGGCTTTCCTGATCGTCACCGTTGCGCTGCTTGCCTTCAGACCGTGCTCTTTCGCAACGGATGCGTCGATGGTGACGGTGTAATCGCCGTCATCGGCAACGGAAAACGCCCACTTGCCGTCGGCAGCGGTTTTGGTTTCCGCCGTTGCCTTGCCGGACAGCGTGATGGTGACGTCGGCGATCGGCTTCTTGTCGGCGTCCTGCAGGATGCCATTGACGCAGCCGTTGCTGGCGGTCGGATTGCATTCATCGACGGCCTGCGCGCCGGAATCGGCTGCGGACGCGATGGCGGGAGGGAGTACGAAAAGCATCGAGAGAACGGCGACAATCGAACAGAGTATGACGATTCCCGGTCGACGATGCCGTGTGAGATACGTTACGGCTGTCATAGGTTTTTCCTCTCTTGTTGTTTTCACAACGTAGGAGAGGAAACAGCTCGCGCGGTTGCGCTCAGATTTCCTGAACGTTACCCGATGACCGCCCGTGTAACGTGAAAATTACGCGCGGCCAAGCCGGTGACAGCTATGCGTGGCCGCCCAGCATGGCGATGCCGAATCCGAGCGCCACGCAGGCGAGCGGCACCGCGACCGTGGCAGCGCCATAGCCCAGGGCCATGGCGAAACGGCGTTTGCGAATCAGCGACAGCACCTCGTTGATCGCCGACGAGAATGTTGAGAATCCGCCGAGGAACCCCACAACGAACGTCATTACCGTGCCCATATCAACCGACTGCGCATAGTACGACATCATGGCGATGCCGGCGCACAGGGAGGCGACGCCGTTGATGACGAGCGTGGCCAGGGGGAAGCTGTGGTTGCCGTTACGGTTCCAGCTGCGTTGGATCGACACGTCAAGCACATAACGGGCCATGGCGCCGATGCCGCCGAACAGGCAGATCATCCAGGTCATCAGCGCACCTCCCCTGTGGTCGGGTCGGCGACGAGCGGGATTTCCGCGGTGACCGGCTTGGGTTCGAAGCTGGGCAGAGGTGCGACGGGTTGCGATGACTGCGGCTGCGATTCGATTTTCGGCACCTGCCCGGTCTGCGCGACCTGCTGGGCGACCTGGGCCGCCTGCTGTGCCGCCTGCGCGGCCTCCAACGCGGCCTGCGCGGCCGAATGCGCCGCATCCGCCACCTTCACGTGGCGCACGCCCTGCGCGTCCGGCACGTTGTTCTGCACATTTTGCGCGGCCGGCACGTCCGATTCGCCCGAATCGGCCATGGGGACCGTCTGCGTAACACTCTGCGTAGCCGATACTGCAGTGTCGGTCATCTGGACGTCCTGCACGATGCCGTACGCGTCCGAATCGCCCGAATCGGACATTGAGGATACGGAAGCCGTGGAGGCATCGGCGATCGCGTTACGGACCCGCTTGCGTGTGCCGCGCGCCAGCAACGCCTGCATCAGCGCCACGCCAACCGCGGCCGCGATCAGACCGCCAGCGAAACTTCCCGCAAGATAGCCGAGCGCGCTGCCGAAACGCTGCTCGCGCATGCCTTCCATGGTTTCCAACATCACGCCGGACATCGTCGACAGTCCGCCAAGCAAACCAAGCCCGACGCCACGGCTGACGACCTGCCGCACCCTGCGGCGCAGCCACGACGCGGTCGCCATGTATTCGGTCAGCATCGCAAACAGGAAGCAGGCGAGCATATTCGACACGAACGTGCCCACCACGAACGGCGAACCGTTCACCGACGGCAGCAGCAGGTCCGTGGCACGACGGAACCCGACGCCGACGAAGCCGCCGACGAACACCACGAGATACATCAGACCATCGGCAAGAGGGTTGAATCGCGCCTGCATGCGTTTCATCGGCGCGAGCGGAATCTGCGGCGGATGCTTGGATGCGGCGGCACCGGACGGGCGCACATCCGCGCGCGCCACTTCGGCGACGTCGATCGACTGTGTGGCGGGATTCGGCTCATCACCCGCGTTTGGCGAGTCTGCCGCCCGTTGTTCTTGCGATTCCATCACATTCCCCTTGTACTTGGCTTTCCGCGGACAGCGTCGTTCCGCCCCAGCCATACGGCAACGAGCTGGCCGCAGGTGCCGTCTTCCTAACCTTGTACGAGTCTACACGTGCGTTGCAACCAAACATCGAACATGTCCGATTCGGTGGATAACTATGGATAACTTCGGGTGGCCCTAGACGTCTACGAATGGTTATGGAAGACGGTAAGACCGCGTCAGACGGACACGTCGCACAGCCGCCGCATCGCATGCCGTGCGTCGCTTTCGTCCTCGCCGCTGAACAGCACGACCAGATAGTCGCCGGCACGCAGCCGCGTATCGCCATGCGGCACGATCTGCCGTTCGCCGCGACGCAGGCCAATCACCAGACAGCCGTACGGCCAGCGCACGTCACGCATCAGCTTGCCGTCCGCGGTCGCGCCCATTTCCACAGGCAGTTCCATGATGCCGTTGTCGATGCGATTGGCGATTGCCGTCGTGCCGCCTTGCGCGCGCATGTACCGTTCCAGCAGCTCGCCGTAGATCGGTTTCGTACGCAGCAGGTCGGAGACGAGCAATGCGATGAACGCGACGGCGGCGACCGGCAGCATGTGCGTCAATGTGCCGGACATTTCCACGGCCAGCAGAATCGACGTGATCGGTGTTTTCACGGACGCGGCCAGCGTGCCCGTCATCACGCATACCGAGAAAATCGCCACGGAATCGGACGGCAGGTTGCCGAACTGGTGCAACGTCTCGCCGCAGATACCGCCGGCGAGTGAGCCAACCGCGAGAATCGGCATGAAAATGCCGCCGGGAGCGCCTGAACCGAAGCTGGTGGAGGTGAACAGCACTTTCGCCACGAACAGCACGCACAGCATGCCCAAGCCGACGCGCGCATGCTCGGCCATGGCGATCAGGTTCGAGCCGCCGCCGAGCACGTCAGGCAGCCAAATGCCGATTGGCAGCGCGAGTGCGATCGCGATCAAAGGGCGGCTCCATGCGGGAAGCTTGCCGTACAGCGTTTGGAAGCCGAGCAGCGAACGGTTCATCAGCGAACCAACCAAACCGGCCACCAATCCCAGCGGAATCAGCCACCCGTATTCGCCGAGCGGCAGTTGGCCGATGGTGCCGAAGTCAAGCACCGGACGCAGGCCGAAACAGTATTTCGATACGAAATCGGCGGTCAGGGACGCGGCGGTGGCGCCCATCAGAATCGCGGGCGAAAAACTGCGATGCACCCCTTCCAAAGCGAACATCATGCCGGACAGCGGTGCGCTGAACGCGGCGGACAGGCCGGCCGCGGCACCGGCGGTGACCAGATAATGCTCCTGCATGTCCTCACGTTTCTTGCCGCGCAGCCGGTGCGATAGGAACTGCGCGCCCGATGCGCCGATTTGGATGGACGGTCCTTCGCGGCCGAGCGAGAGGCCGAAGAGCGATCCGAGCAGGCCTCCGATGAAGCGAACCGGCAGAATCGTCTGCCATCGCATTTTCAGGCCGCAGATCACCACGCCGTTGGTTTGCGGAATGCCGCTGCCGCCGGCCATCGGCTCTTTTTTGACCATCCATGCGATGGCGAGCGCGGCTGTGATTGCGGCGACCGCCCACGGTGCGACCAGCCACGGGGTTTCGCGGATGCGCGCGTAGATCCAGCGCGCGGTGTCGGTGCCGTATTCGATGCCGAGACGGTAGAGGACGACGAGGAAGCCGGAAATCAGGCCGACGAGAATGCCGGCAGCGGCCATCTTCCATTTCAGGTGGTCGAATCGCGGGACCAGTTTGCTGAACCTGTCAAACCTGTCGAACCTGTCGTTAGGCGGCATTGCAGTCATCGCACTCCCCTTTTCCGTTCCTCCGCCGCGCACCCCGTCGGTGTGTATGCGGTGTGCGTCATACGCGCACGCCATCGCACGCACCATACGCAAAGTGCCGGCAGGCACAGGCCCACCGGCACTTGTCATTGACGTTCGTTACCGACGTTCATATCGACGAATCAGCCGAATCAGCTTCAGTCGATCAGCGAGTTGATCTGGATGATGTGGTCGCGCTGCGGGCCGGTGCCGATCACGGAAATGCGGCAGCCGGACAGTTCCTCAAGACGCTTGACGTAATCCTGGCAGGTCTTCGGCAGATCGTTGAAGTCATGGACCTGGGAAATGTCCTCGTCCCAACCCGGCATGGACTCGTAAATCGGCTTCGCGGCGGCGAACTCGGCCTGGTCGGTCGGCATATCGTCGCGACGCTCGCCGTTGACGTCGTACGCCACGCACAGCGGGATTTCCTTGAGGCCGGTGAGCACGTCGAGCTTGGTGAGCACGATGTCGGTCAGGCCGTTGACCTGGGCCGCGTAACGGTTGACGACCGCGTCGAACCAACCGCAGCGACGCGGGCGACCGGTGGTCACGCCGTACTCGTGGCCTTGGGCGCGCAGCCATTCGCCTTCCTCGCCGAACAGTTCGGTCGGGAACGGGCCTTCGCCCACGCGGGTCACATACGCCTTGGAGACGCCGACCACGCGGGTGATCTTGGTCGGGCCAACGCCGGTGCCGGTGCAGGCGCCGCCGGCGGTCGGGTTGGAGGAAGTCACGAACGGGTAGGTGCCGTGGTCCACGTCGAGCATGGTGGCCTGGCCGCCTTCGAACAGCACGGTCTTACCCTCGTCGAGCGCCTTGTTGAGCACCAGGGAGGTGTTGGCCACGTACGGCTTCAGGCGTTCGCCGAGCTTGAGCAGCTCGTCGGTGGTCTCGTCCACGTCGATCGGGCGACGGTTGTACAGCTTGACGAGCATCTGGTTCTTCTGATGCAGGCTGGCCTCGACCTTGTCATGCAGGTGCTCCGCGTTGAACAGGTCGTGCACGCGGATGCCCACGCGGTTGATCTTGTCGGCGTATGCCGGGCCGATGCCACGGCCGGTGGTGCCGATCTTGTGCTTGCCGAGGAAGCGTTCGGTCACCTTGTCGAGCACGCGGTGATACGGGGCGATGATGTGCGCGCTTTCGCTCACCAGCAGTCGGGAGCAGTCCACGCCACGGCTTTCAAGGCCGTCGATCTCCTGGAACAGCACTTCCGGATCGACGACGACGCCGTTGCCGATGACAGGGGTGGTGTTGGGGCTGATGATGCCGGACGGCAGCAGATGCAGCGCATACGATTCGTCGCCGACCACCACAGTATGGCCAGCGTTATTGCCGCCGTTGAAGCGGGCCACGTAGTCGACCTTCGTGCCGATCAGATCCGTTGCCTTGCCTTTGCCCTCGTCTCCCCACTGGGCACCGATCAAAACAATTCCAGGCATGTTGTTGCACCTCCGTGCGTACGCGATTCTGCCTTAAGCCTTGCGCCTAAAGCCTTACAAAGGTTACTCTTCACCCTCTACCGGGTCTGAGGGATGCTCACGGCTCCGGACCGACCGTAATCGGATTGCAACCGGTCCGAAAAACAGACCAGAAAACGCCCGAAAACAGTTCGAAAGACCGTTGGCTAGTTCAGCGCGCGCCCGGCACTGCCGAGCTGCTTGCATGCTTCGACCACACGCGCGGCCATCGCGGATTCAGCTTCACGACCCCAGGATCGCGGATCGTACAGCTTCTTGTTGCCCACCTCACCGTCGATTTTGAGCACCGAATCATAGTTGGAGAACATGTGACCGGCCACCGCACGGCTGAATGCGTACTGCGTATCGGTGTCGATGTTCATCTTCACCACGCCGTAGCTCACGGCCTGCGCGATCTCCTCCGGCGCGGAGCCGGAACCGCCGTGGAACACCAGGGCGAACGGCTTACCGGGAGCGACATCCAGCGAGTGCGCGGGGTCGGGCATTTCGCCGGCCTTGATCGCGAGCGCGACCGTGGTCTGGATTTCGTCGAGCAGTTCGGGGCGCAGTTTCACCACGCCCGGTTTGTATGCGCCGTGCACGTTGCCGAAGGTGAAGGCGGCCATGTAGCGTCCGCGCTCGCCGAGGCCGAGTCGTTGCGCGACGGTGATGCCTTGCGCGGGCGTGGAATACAGTTTGTCATTGATTTCGGCGCTGTGCCCGTCTTCTTCGCCACCGACCGCGCCGATTTCGATTTCCAGCACGGTGTGCGCGGCTTGGGATTTGTCGAGCAGTTCTTCTGCGATGTCGAGGTTTTCATCCAGCGGCACTGTGGAACCGTCCCACATGTGTGACTGGAAGGTCGGTTCCTGACCGTGCTTCACCTGTTCGACTTCATGGTCGAGCAAGAGGCGCACCCATTCGTCCAAATACTGTTTGGCGCAGTGGTCGGTGTGCAGGGCGATGGTGATGTTGGGGTATTTCGCCGCGACTTCGTGCGCGAAGGCTGCGAAGGCAAGCGAGCCGGTGACGCGGTCGTTGACGCGTTGCCCGGAGAAGTAGGCGGCGCCGCCTACGGAGACTTGGATGATGCCATCGGATTCCGCCTCGGCGAAACCCTGGAGTGCGGCGTTCAGGGTCTGCGTGCTGGTCACATTGATCGCGGGATAGGCGTAACCGCCGCGGCGTGCGGCGTCCAGCATTTGCGCATAACGTTCCGGCGTTGCAATAGTCATGCCTCCATTATCGCCCAACCCTATCCCACTTGTCATGTGACAACATTCGCCATCTTTCCTTTCCGTTTTCCCGACCGTCCGCTCCATATCCAGGTCGCCCGCCCCACTAGAGCCATATGCCGAGCGTTTTCGTCTCATATCCCGACACTTGCGGGACCGACCAATAAACATGGCGAAACCATTGCGATCGTTCCATCGGAAGTCATAGAATGTCCACCGGATCGCGCGACGAAGAGCCCAACCGGGTGTTCCCGCACGGGCATGCCGCCGCACGTAGATGTTGCGACCAATACCCGCGAGGAGGCTTGATGCACCAGGTTTTCGCCATCTTCCTTCGAGACGTGAAACGCATTCTGAAGAACCCCGTGGCGCTCGTCGTCACGCTGGGTGTGGCCATCATCCCATCACTGTACGCATGGTGCAATATCCTCGCCAACTGGGACCCGTACGCGAACACGGGCAACATCCAAGTCGCTGTGGCGAACGAGGACAAGGGCACAACCTCCACGCTGGTCGGCCATCTCGACGCTGGCCAGCAGACCGTCAACCAGCTTAAGAAGAACCATCAGCTCGGCTGGCGTTTCGTTCCCAAGCAGCAAGCCATCGAAGGCGTGGAATCCGGCAAATACTATGCGGCGATCGTACTGCCGGAAGACTTCAGCTCCAGACTAATCGGCACCGTCACCGGTAAAGGCGACCGACCGTCGATCACGTACTACATCAACGAAAAGCTGAACGCGATCGCGCCGAAAATCACCGATACGGGCGCGACCACGATCGACGAGCAGATCAACACCACTTTCGTTTCCAGCGTGGCCGACGCCGTGGCAAAGGAAGTGAAGGAGGCAGCGGGAGAAACCACCGGCAGCGTGAAAAGCGCGCAAAGCGACGTCATCAACGATCTGACCGACACCATCAACCAGCTCGAAACCGTCCAACAGCAGCTGCGCGACACCCGCTCCACGCTCGACAAGGCCCTCACCACCATCGATTCGGCCAAACAGTCCAACATCGCGCTCACCTCGGAAATCACCAACTCGCTTGACACCGTCGGCAAGGCGTCCGACTTGCTGAGCGAGACGCGCACACAAACCGAACGATTCTCGAACACGCTGGTCGGAGCGCTCGACAACGGCAGCACGCAACTGTCCGGCCTGCAGGTCAACGTGAGCAATGCCACCGGCACCGTGCTCAGCGGACTGAACACCACGCAGGACGCGCTCGACCAAGTGTCCAGCACCATGCATCACGTCAACACCACCACCGGCAATGTGCTCGACGACGTGGAGAAGGCGTTGCAGGCCAGCCAGCTGGATCCGAACAGCCAAACGTATAAGGATCTTTCCGCGCAGCTCGCCGAAGCCCGCAAACAGCTGACGTTCCAGCAGCAGCGCATCGACGCCTTCGATCAGGACACCACGGCTGCGATCAACGCGGGGAAGAACACCGCGAACGGGTTCAACGACGATGTCACCACGCTGGCGAAGAACGGCACGGCGTCGATGGCGAGCGCACGCACGACCATCACCGGCACGGTCATGCCGAATCTCAACACCGGGCTCGATACACTCAGCCTGGCCAATGGGTCGCTGTCCGGCACGCTTACCACGCTGCAAAGCACGCTGGAACAGGGCAACGGGCTGCTCGACCAGTTGTCGCGCACCGTGACCCAAACGAACACCACCATTGCTGGCACGCAGACACAGCTCGCCAATCTCGCCAAACAGCTCAACACCACGCGCACCGATGTGGCCGCGTTGAGCAGTTCGGCGATGTTCCAGCAGCTTTCCCAAGCGCTCGGACTTGACGCGAGCGAGGTCGGCTCGTTCGTGGGCGAGCCGGTGCATTTGGACGAACAGGTCCTCTACCCGGTCAAAAACTATGGTTCCGCGGTCACGCCGTTCTACACGAATCTTGCGCTGTGGGTCGGCGGATTCGTGCTCGTCGCGATCTACAAGCTTGAAGTGGACCGCGATGAGAAGATCCGCATGTACACGCCACGCCAAGGCTATATGGGCCGTTGGCTGCTGTTCGTCACGGTCGGATTCCTGCAGGCGATCATCGCCACGATCGGCGATCTCGCGCTGGGCATCCAATGCGAGCATCCGTTCCTGTTCATCCTCGCCGGCATTTTCGCCTCGTTCGTCTACGTGAACATCATTTACGCGCTCGCCGTGGCGTTCCGGCATATCGGCAAGGCCGTCGCCGTGATTCTGGTGATCATCCAGATTCCGGGCGCGGCAGGCCTCTACCCCATCGAGATGATGCCGGAATTCTTCCGCCGTCTGAAACCGTTCCTACCGTTCACCTACGGCATCAACGCGATGCGCGGGCCGATCGGCGGCATGTATGCCAACCATTATTGGATCGACATGCTCTCGCTGTTCTGGTATCTGCCTGTGGCGCTGTTCATCGGCTTGGTGGTCCGCAAGCTGGCGTTAAACCTCAACCGCCTGTTCGACAACCGTCTGGCGGACACTGATCTGATGATCACCGAACATAACGAAGGCACGGTGGAACCGTTGCGGCTCACCGAGACCGCGCAGCAGATCGCCGAGGAGTTCCCCGAACTCGTCCGCAGACGGGCGATTCATTTCTTCCGCCTGTACCCGCGCCTGGTGCGTTGGGGATTCCTCGCGCTGGCGGTACTGCCGTTCGTGTTCCTGCTATTGCTATTCATCACGCGCATGAAGCTCGCCATGCTGCTCGGTTGGATCATTTCGATCATCGCCATCGACACGTATCTCATCGTGGTGGAGTATCTGCGCGAACGGTATGCGAATTATCTGGGCGAGGAAGCGATGAGTGCGGAAGAGTTCCGCAGCGCGATCCTGCACGAGAACCTGCTGTTCCGGCCGGGCATGCATTACAAGCCGATGCATGCCGTACGTACGAGGCTGTATGAGGCTGCGCATGGTGGTTCGGCCGGACATGCGCCTGAACATGCGGCTGAGTATGCGGCTGGAAACACGGACGGAAATGCTGGCAGGAGTCTGCGTGAGGAGGGGAACGAACAGTGAAAATGATCTGGGGCATCTTCAAGCGGGACATGTGCCATGCCACCCGCAACGTGATCGCCGTGATCGTCTCGATGGGCCTGGTGGTGGTGCCGGCGCTGTACGCCTGGTTCAACATCGCGGCCAGCTGGGACCCCTACGGCAACACCAAGGCATTGAAGGTCGCCGTGGCCAATAACGACAAGGGTTACAAGTCGGATCTCATACCGGTGCGCGTCAACGTGGGCGAAACCATCATCAGCACACTGCACGCCAACGACCAGCTGGACTGGCAGTTCGTGAAAAGCGACAAGGCAATCGACGGGGTGAAATCCGGCGAATACTATGCGGCGATCGTAATTCCGAAAGGTTTCAGCGCCGACATGATGACGCTGTTCTCCCCCGACATCAAACACGCGCAGCTCAAGTACTATCTGAACGAGAAAATCAACCCGATCGCCCCGCATATCACCGATCAGGGCGCGACAACCGTGGTCAACACGATCGACAAAACCTTCGCCAAAACGATTGCGCAAGTCGGACTCGACCTGGCCTCAAGCATCCTACACTATTCGCAAAGCCCGCAAATGGCCGAATACATGCGCAACCTCAACGGCAATCTCACCACCACGGCGGATACGCTGAGCGGCGCATCGCAGCAGGTGACGTCGTATTCGCAGCTGCTCGGCTCGGCGAACGACATCGTGGATTCCACGGGCAAACTGCTCGCCTCGGCGACCAAGGCGGGCAAACAGGCCCAGAACGCGTTGAAGCAAGGCAAATCAGGTGCCACGTCACTCACTTCTGCAGGTGCGAACGTCACCTCCTCGGTGAACACCGCGCTCGACCAGGTGTCAGGCGCGTTCGACCAAGTAGCTGCCAAGGTGAACAAGGCGTTCGACGCGATCGGCAAGGACTCAGACACCGCAGCCAGCCAGTTGGCAACGTTGAGCGAACAAATCTCCAGCGGCGAATCGCTGTACGACACGTACATCACAAGCCTCAACCACATGCGCGAATCGGTGGAACAACTACCGGACAGCGATTCCGCGAAACAGGCGCTGCTGGAAGCCATCGACCGGGAGATCACGCTGCTGGAAGCCGCCAAAGGCGATTCGCAGAAGCTCGCGCAGCAGCTGAAAGACGCTTCCACGCAGGTCACGCAGGATACCGCAGCCGCGGAACGCTCCCGCAAGGAGATCCTGAACCGCATCACCTCCGCGAAGCAGTCGATCAGCAATGTGCGCGACGATTACGCCACGAACGTCAAGCCGAAAATCGACGCGCTCGCCTCCACAGTCAGCACGCTGATCTCCCAAACCGACAGCATAATCACCCAGCTGAGCGGCACCGCCGACGATCTGGACGATGTGACGGGCGATGTGGGGACGAATGTGACGTCCATCCGTTCCACGCTCGGCGCGATCGCGAAGAAACTCGACTCGTCGGCAGCGACGGTGAAGGAGCTGATCACGAAGCTGGAGACGGGCGGGAACGCCGGTGACGGCAACAGCGATGGTGGCAATGGTGGCAACGACGCCAGTTCGTCCGATTCGGGTGAATCGGACGAACTACGTGCACTGGCCACCGCCAACGCGTCCACACTGTCCACGCTGATTTCCGCGCCTGTCGCACTGCATCGCGTCTCGGTGTACCCGATCGCGAACTACGGTTCGGCCATGGCGCCGTTCTATACGATCCTGTCAATCTGGGTGGGTGCGATCATCCTGTGCGCCATGCTGAAAGTGACGATTTCGGACCGCGAGAAGGCGCATGTGCTGGGCTTGGGCGACACGCTGCCGCGCGTCGCCGGCCCGTCCGGCCCGGGGAACGCCTCACGTTGGGGACTGCGTCTCGACCACGAGTATTTCGGACGGTACGCGATCTTCGCACTGCTCGCGTTGCTGCAGGGCACACTGGTTTGCCTGGGTGACATGTATTTCCTTGGCGTGCAGGCGAATCATGCGCTGCAGTTCCTTGCCGTGGGGTGGCTTGCCGCGCTCGTGTTCTCGAATATCGTGTATACGCTGACCGTGTCGTTCGGCGATATCGGCAAGGCCGTGGCCGTGGTGCTGCTGGTGATGCAGGTCGCCGGTTCGGGCGGTACGTTCCCTATCGAGACGCTGCCGAAGTTCTTCCAAATGCTCTACCCGTTCCTACCATTCCCGCACGCCATCGATGCCATGCACGCCGCGATGGCCGGATCGTACGGCAATGAGTACCTGCTTGATATGGTGTATCTCGCCTTGTTCCTGATTCCTTCGCTGCTGCTGGGATTGGTGTTGCGCAAGCCGGTGATCCGGTTGAACAACTGGGTGAGCCGCAATCTGGAGTCCACCAAGGTGATGTGACGAGGCGGATTTGAACGGGCTGGTTTGAGCCGGTTTAGATCGGTTTCGGCTGGTACACGTGAACGCGCTGCCCGCCATCATCGACGACCTGAAAACCCAAAGCCACGAATTCGTCACCATCGACCAGCCGGCAAAAACCTAAGCTAGCGTGGAGGCGTAGGGCATTGTCCTGCCCAGTCACTTCCCTTACGTACCGCTGCGCCATCCCGGCGCTCCTCTGCGCCGCCACTACCCCACATGTCGCCTCCTCACGCACCAACAAGTGTCCGATTCCCCCGAATCAGCCACCCACGCGTCATCCGGTCACCCCAGGTTGTCCGATTCGGGAGAAACGGACACTCAGGGGCACCGTGCAAACCACACGTTGATCAGAGAACCGGCAACCACCAGCACAACACCGATCCAGAACGGCATGCCCAGCGCCACGCCCAACAGAAGCGTGCTAGAAGCCGTGGAAAACAGCGGAGTCGCGTACGAACCAATCGCAAGCGTTTCCATACTGCCGTGCAACATGCCGTATCCCCAGCACGCGTAGCCGCCCGAAATCGAAGCGGCGCACGCAATCAGCGCAGCATATCCACCGATGCCGGGCGCCGTGTCCGGCAAACCGTCTCCCGAAACGAAATGGATGGTCCACAGTACAACGGCCACACAGCAGAAGAAAATCGTCGTGCCGTCGTAACCGCCGGACAACGACGGCGTAAAAGTCGCATAAATCGCCCAAATAAAGGCGCCAACAAACGCGAGCACATACGGTAGGGGGTTACTGGCGATATTGTGGACCGCTTCCTGCATATCAAGGCTTTCTCCGCCAACCGCCATCGCCACACCGATGGTTGCGATCACCGCGCCAGGAATCGCTTTGGCGACCGCACCACGTTTGTGCGATACCGCTGCGGTCATCAGCACCAGCAGCGTCGGCCACAAGTAGTTGACAAGGCTGACTTCCACGGATTGCGCGTTCGTTGTGGCCAGGCCGATCGACAGCGAGATTGACGCCTCGTATGCGATGAACATGAGTCCGCCTGCGATGAGGTACTTGCATGGCGCTTCGCGGATTGGTTTCGGACGGCGCACAATGAACAGCATGACACCACCGACGGTGTAGATGAGCGCCGAACCGAGCGTGGCGCCGAACGATTCGGAGACCAGTCGCACGAGGCCGGCCATGAAGCCCCACAGGACGATTGCGAACAGGCCGATGAGTGTCGCCGCGTGTGATGTGGCATGGCCGAGTAGCGGATTGCAGGAGTTGCCGGTGGGGTGGTTTGCGCCGGAATCGGAGGGGGACTTCTGGTTCGTGTTCACGGGCTCCAGCCTACCCATCGCCCTCCACGAGTGTCCGATTCTGCAGAATCGGACACTCCTGCAACCTGCGATGCCGCGAACCCGATTACCCCCGGAACCGCACCAACAGCAGAGTCAACCACCCCATCCGACGCTGCCACACCAGCCGTATCGGCAGCCAAGTCCATGCGTCCCGCATCCACACAGCCCCACGCGTCCCGCACCTCCACGGCCCGCCGACGCGCACACGTCGCCCATGACCAAATCATCCAACGTCACACCGAACATGTCGCAAAGCATCAGCAGCTTGTCACAAACGTCGCGTTCCACGCCACCATCTTGCGGTTGCATTGCGATTCGCAACCAAATTTTGCGACGCAACCGACAGTTGCGCGACGCGAAGTTGGCTTCACGGGTCTTTTACGACAATAGAAAAACCCTTGAAATTCCAACGATTCCAAGGGTTTTGAGTGGAGCGGATGACGGGAGTCGAACCCGCCTTTAAAGCTTGGGAAGCTTTCGTTCTACCGATGAACTACATCCGCAAGGTGTGCCTTTTGGGCACGAGCCATTAGTCTAGCACGCCATTCCCGCTATATGTGGCAGATTGTCCGGTTCCGCAAAATCGATTTGCGCTATATGTGGCAGTTCTCCGCGGGCAAGAGCTGTTAGAGGGTACGAAATCGAAGGTATGGGGGCATCTTCGCGAAGGAAAGTGCCACATATAGCGGAAATCACTTTCTCGGCAGTCTCTTATCTGCCACATATAGCGATTTTGGGAGTCGTCAGCACAGCAAGTATGCGTCCGCAGCAACATCAGTACCGGAAAAGGCTGAAAGTCGGGGCAGGAACCAGCGGCGCGGGAGGCTGTGGGGGCGTCAGCGCGACCCTCTTCTGCGCATGGGGCGTTGCGAATAGTCGCGCGAATATCCACCGGTCGAACCCGCCGAACCCGCCGGACCCGAACCGTACGAATCGTAAGCGGAACCATACTGCGAGCCGAACTGCGGCCCGTCATAACCGCCCTGTCGAATGTCGATCGCGGCAACGCCGGTCGTTGCGTATCCGCCGGCCAGGTAGCCCGACTGCGCGCCCTGCTGCCGCATCTCCTGACCCATCTGCATGAGCCGCGCAATGCGGTCCTGAATCGGCGGATGCGTGGAAAACAGGCGCGAGAAGCCCTCCGCGGAGAACGGACTGGCGATCATCATCGCAGCCACCGACTGCGTTCCCGCGGTCTTCTCCATCGGCATCGCGGCCGCGCCGCCGGAAATCTTGTTCAACGCGGAAGCGAGCGCCTCCGGATCCTCCGTCAGCTTGGAACCATCCTCGTCGGCATCGTATTCGCGCGTGCGGGAAATCGCCATCTGAATCAGCGACGCCGCAATCGGAGCAAGAATCGTGCTCAACAGCACACCCAGCAATCCCAAGCCGCCGGATGCCGAATTGTCGCGATCATCACGGGACCGTCCACCTCCGAAATACATGAGCGAATATCCGAGGTACGAGATGACGGTGGCCATGGCGGACGCAATCGCGGATGTCAAGATGTCGCGATTGTAGACGTGCATGAGCTCGTGGCCGAGCACGGCGCGGATTTCGCGCTCGTTAAGCATCTGCAGAATACCTTGCGTGCAACAGACCGCCGCGTGACGTTCGTTACGTCCCGTTGCGAACGCGTTGGGGCTCATGGTCGGTGCGATGTAGATACGCGGCATCGGCTTGCCAGCCTTCGCCGACAGTTCGCGTACGATCTTGTACAGTACGGGCGCCTCCTGCTCGCTTACCGGCTGCGCGTGCATGCTGGCGATCGCGAGTTTGTCGGAAAACCAATAGGAGACGAACGTCGAGCCAATACCGATGCAAAGGTAGATTCCAAGCGTGCTTTGACTGGCACCGGCCGCCCACCAAATGAGCATGATGATGCCCCACATCAACGCGAATAACAGCGTTGTCTTCAAGCCATTGCAATGGCCGTGCACCTGCAGTTTGCCGTTCATGATCACCAGCGTAGAAACAGAGTCTGAGTTTTTGCTGGATATGCGCTGGAGACTGGGCCGCGGGAAGGACTAGGGGCAGTTGCGGAAGTTCGCACGCTCAGCTTCTCCCGGATGTCCGATTCACCAGAAGCGGACAAGTACAGGATAAAAAACGTCTTGGGTGTCCGATTCTCCAGAATCGGACACCCAAGACGCATGAAAGAAGCCTGAAACCTATCAGACTGGGTTTCAAACACCCACCTCACGCATGAGCCAGCGCGCGCATCTGCTCCGGGTCGATGACCTTCTTGTGCTCGCGGCCTTCCTTCGCGCCTTCGGCACGTTCGAACGCATCGACCTTCTTCCAGCCGGCGAAGTCGATCGGCTTGACACCGCGGGAGGCCAGCAGACGGTCGATGGATTCCGGATCGCGGTCAGCGGCCACGCGACCGCCTTCGGCGGCCTTGGACAGGTCCTCCAGCATGTTGGTGACGATGAGCAGCGCGTCGGACTTGGTGGAGCCGATCAGGCCGACCGGACCACGCTTGGCCCAACCGGTGGCGTACAGACGCTCACGCACCTGCGCGCCCTCACCGGAGGCCTCCGTGGTGATGCGGCCGTCGCCGTTCGCGTTGGCCAGGTGCGCGCGACGCTCGTCGTACGCGATGCCCGGCGCGGTGGCCGGCTTGTAGCCGATTGCGTGATACACGGCCTGCACCGGGTACTCTTCGAATTCGCCGGTGCGAGTCATCTTGCCGTCCGCGGAAGTCGTCGTCTTCTCCACGCGAATCGCCTTGACCTTGCCGTCCTTGCCCAGCACTTCGACCGGAGCGGAATTGAAGTGGATGTAGTACTTGCGATCCGCCGGGTTGCCTTCGAAATCGGTGTCGCCGTCGTCTTCCATGTCCTCGGCCATCTCGCGGATGGTGAACAGCTCCTCGACCATCTGACGGGTTAGCTTGTCCTTGCCAGCCTCCTCGATGGTATCGTCGTCCAAATCGAAATCGTCCTCGTTGATGATCAGCTGCACGCCCGGCAGCTTCTCCATTTCGCGCAGCTCCTGCACGGAGAACTTGGCCTGAGCCACGCCACGGCGGATGAACAGGTGCAGGGTCTTGGCCTTGTTGGCCTTGATGCCTTCGTACACGTTGTCCGGAATGTCGGTGCGTTCCTTCAGGTCGTCGGCGTTGCGCATCAGCTCGCGCGCCACGTCCATGGCCACGTTACCACCGCCGATCACGGCGACTTCCTCGGCTTCGAGCGGCCATTCGCGAGCGCCGGTCGGATAACCGTCATACCATTCCACGAACTTGGCCGCGCCATACACGCCGTCCAAATCAGCACCCGGCAGACCGAGCGGCTTGTCTTCCACAGCACCGGTGGCGAACAGCACGGCATCGTAACGTTCCAGCAGCTCGTCGAGTGTCACGTCCTTGCCGAATTCCACGTCGCAGTACAGGTGGATGTCCGGATTGTCGAGCGTCTTCTCAAGCGCGGATGCGATGAATTTGATGGACGGATGGTCGGGGGCCACGCCGTAGCGCACCAGACCGAACGGCACCGGCAGCTTTTCGAACAGGTCGATGCGGGCCTTGGTGCCCAGTCCCAGCTCTTCGCCGAGCTTGCCCAGCTGGCGCAGGAAAATATCGGAAGAGTAGACGCCTGCGGGGCCGGCGCCGATTACAGCAATACGAAGTTCGTTGGTTTCGCTCATATGTTCCAGCCTAATATATTCCCTGCATTTCCAACAGGGGGCATTACGATTCCGCCGTATTGCGGCTCTTCCATATTGAGGTCACGCGTGCGGCAGCGTGCGGTACACGTCCGACCGCACGTACACGGCGATGTCGGAAGACGTGACCCATGTTTTCCACGGCACGTGCTGGCTGGCGACGACGATTTGCCGGTAATCGCCCCTCTTCAATCCGAGCCGATGGAAGAAATATTGCGGAAAATCGGTGTCACCGATAAGGAATTCCGGTGCGCCTTTGGCGGCACAGCTTGCGATTTCGCGGTTCATCTGCGCCCGCGACGGCACCTGGTTCGGCACGAACGTGCGGCCCTCGTACGTGCAGTCCAGCAGATTGCGCGCGAAGTACGGATTTGCCGCGATCGCCGGCCAGCTGTAGCGGTACGTGTCTTCCATGCGATTCGTGTGCGTGCCGTCGGGCCAGGTCGTGTCGGGAAGATACCGCCAGAACGACACCCAACGGTTGTGTTCGAGGTTGTTGTTGCGCACGAACGTGGCCAGCGCGCGACCGGCTGAATAGTCGTAGCGAATGTCGCATGCGATCGCGGCGGCGGTCCACACCAGACTTGGCAGCAGCGCCACGACGATTGCGATACGGGCGATGTGCGCGACGCGGACGGCGTGCGTGGCACAGGCGGCGCGCAGCGAACGCGAAAGAGGCGTCGGCAGTGGAATATCGGCGATTCCGAGGGCCTTGTCTTGCACGTTGATCCACAGTTGCACGACGAACAGCGCGAAGATGATGCCGATGTGGTGCATGCTGAAGTATTTCGTCGCGCACAGGCTCAGCAGAACATACGTGACCAACAGCAGATCGAGGTTCTTGCGGCGCAACGCGACCCGTGCCAGCACGCTCCAAATCGCCAGTGACAGCGCCACGCACAACGCAATCGCAAGAACGCCCATGTGCAGACCATGCAGGGAAACATCGCCCGCAAAAGCGGTGAACATGCTTTCGGCGGGCAGCACCGTCCAGAACAGCGCGAATTGCGCGATCGGCGGATTACCGCCGGGATCCTGCACCGCGCCGAACGTGTCGGAGCGCGGCAGGACGCACGCCGTCAATACAAGACCGACGGCCAGCAATACCATCCAAGCCGCGAACCGGGCGGGATTGCCGAAAAGCCCGTCACGTACGGCAGGACGGCCTGTTGCGCCCCGAATCGCACGCACCATCCAAACCAATGCGAACGCGCATGCCAGCGCAATGCCGTAACTGCTGGTGCAGCACAGCAGCACGAACGCGGCCGTCAATCGCCATGGGTGTTCATCGCGCGATTTCCAGCAGGCCGCGATGACGAACAACGCGCAGCACATCAACGCGTAGGGCCGCGAGGTGACGCCGTATTGGTAGCACAGAAAGTAGGTGAACGGCAGCAGCGCAACGGCCAGCCGGGGCAGTGGCGCGCGGAAAACCAACAATCCGCACATTAATGCCGAACAGACCAGCTCAACCCCTTTCAACCCCCATTCATATGGCACGCCCAGCTTCGCCGGAATCGACAGCAACAGCCACCACAGCGGCGGATGGCCTTCGTAATGCGGGCGGACGAGCAGCAGGTCTCGATAAGGGCAATCCCTTGCAATAAGCCACGATTGCGCCTCGTCGAACCACGGCTCGTGGAACGCCATCGTGACGATGACCACCGCAAGATACACGGCGAACACCACCACACGGTAATGCCGTTGCAGGCAGTCAGCAACCGTATTCATAGATAACCCCATCCTCCGCGCCCCACGCGTTGAATATCCCCCATCAGTAAGCCATAAGCATAATAACGCACATGCGACCACGGTACGGCACTGTGATGCGCCTCTCAAACATCCCACGGGGAACCTTCGGCAAACCTATGATGAACCTTCGGAAACCCGCCTGTCTCACCGCCCCATCGCAGTCACGCTCTCGGCGTCCGATGCTTTCAGAATCGGACGCACGCGGCACGTACAATCGCAACTGGTTTTCGAAAAACCGCGGCGACGACAGACAAAACCGCAATCGCGGCAACGGCACACGGCGAGTACGATGACATCCGGCTTCCGCGCACAAGGACAAGCATGCAGAGACACGCACATAGAGATACGCGCCGGCAGATAACACGCAGCAGAAAGGCAACCATGCGCATTCACATCACGTATACCGGCGGCACCATCGGTATGGTCGAGTCACCGAACGGTCTGGTTCCGGGCGCCGATATGCGCGGCTGGCTGCGCCGGCTGATTGAGGACGCGCATCTGGACCCGAGCTTGTTCTCGTTCACCGAGCTGGACCCGCTGATCGATTCGTCGAACGCGACGCCCGACAATTGGCAGACGATGGCGGACGACCTGCGCGCGCACCGCGATGACGCCGACGCATTTGTGGTGTTGCACGGCACCGATACGATGAGCTATTCGAGCGCCGCGCTGTCTTACGCGCTGACCGGTTTCGGCAAGCCTGTGATTTTCACGGGGTCGCAGCATCCGCTCGGCAAAATCGAATCGGACGCCACCGCGAACGTCACGGGTGCGCTGAACGCCGCGATGAGCGGACGTTTTCATGGCGTCGGCCTGTTCTTCGGCCATCATCTGTTCGCCGGCAACCGTGTGAGCAAATCGTCAAGCTGGGCGTTCGAAGGGTTTTCGGCGCCGTCCACCGGCCCGCTGGCACGTACCGGCACGCCGTGGCATTGGTATGCGGGCGATTCGGCCGGCTCCGGTTGCGGTTGGGCGTCGCCGCTGCCCTACTCCCGTCACGATGTGGCCGTGATCGACATGGCTCCCGGCATTTCCGCCGCGCGATTGGCCGCGATGCTCGACCCTCGTCCGGAAGCGGTGCTGTTGCGCGCGTACGGCGTTGGCAATGTGCCGAGCGACGAGCCAGGACTGACCGACGTGATCGCCGACGTGCTGCATGACGGCGTGCCGGTCGTCATCGCATCGCAATGTCAGCAGGCGGAAGTGCTGCTCGGCCATTACGAGACGGGCGACGCGATCGCCCGCGCCGGTGCGATCGGATCGGGCGACATGACGCTGGAAGCCGCATACGCGAAGATCATGTTCCTGCTGTCGCAGGGCGTGGACGCGGCCGATTTCGGCACGTGGATGCGCCGGAACATCGCTGGCGAAATCTCGCCCAGCTCGATGTAGCACGGCGCAACGCGGTTCAGCCTCCGCACGGCTCGTCGCCGCAACCGGCGCTACTCGCGGTCGAGCAGGGCGGTGAGCGCCCACAGGATGCTGACCACGTCGATCGCTTCCTGCATGAACGCGCCGACGACCACCGGAATGAGGTTGAACGCGGCCGCGACCATGCCGATAATCGCCAATCCAAGGCCGACCAGCACCGCCTGCAGCATCACTTTCTTCGTGCGGCGGGCGATGGCGATGGCGCGCGGCACGGAGGCGATGTCGTCGTTCATGATGACCACCTGCGCCGATTCGGACGCGGCGGTGGACGTGCCGTCGGTCATGGCCATACCGATGTCCGCAACCGCCAGTACAGGGGCATCGTTCACGCCGTCGCCGACCATCATCGTCACCTGTCGGGTCATGGATTCGCCGACCACGCGCTGTACGACCTTGTCCCACGCCGGCTGGTTTTGGTGCGCGTCTTCCGTGGCGTTCTTGACGGCCGCGACCTTGCCTTCGGGGAAGAGTTCGGATTGCACGTCGTCGATGCCGACCTCGCCCGCGATGATGCGTGCGGAAGCCTCCTTGTCGCCGGTGAGCATGGACAGTTTCTTCACGCCGAGCCGGTGCAGTTTTTCAAGGGACGATTTCGCGTTTTCGCGCGGCACGTCACGCAGCACGATGCGCGCGGCGAGCTTGCCGTCGATCGCCACGTACGCGGCCATTTCGTCCGGCTCGAGCGGGGCGAACAGCGAATTCACCTCCGGCTTCTTGGAAGCGCCGGCAGCGGTACCGGTCGCCGAATCGCCAACCGCGCTATCGGCCACAGCACCAGCCGCAATACCGGCCGCCGCACCTGCGCCCAGCACATGCGTGAAGCCGGCCTCGTCGGCCGTCACGTACGCGAAACGACCCACGCGCACGGCATGCCCGTTCACCTCGCCGGACACACCCTTGCCCGACTGTTCCTCGATGTTCTTCACCACGGGGTAATCGCGTCCATGCCCCGGCAGATCGCGTTCGGCGCACAGCCGCTGCCCGTTCTCATAGCGCGCGTACAGTTCCTGCATGGCCTTCTGCCCGGCCGCCGCGATGCCCTTCGACAGAATGTGCACCGAGTAGCCTTCCACCACGCCGGCCATCATCAGAATGTGGTTCTCGTCGTACGGCGAGCTGTTTTCGAACGGCTTCTCGACGCGCACGACCTGCGGCTGCTTGACGGTAAGCGTGCCGGTTTTGTCGAAGAAGATATGCGATACGCGGCCCAAGTTTTCCAGCACGTCCTGCGCTTTGATAAGAATGCCCGCCTTGGCAAGGCGACCGGTGCCGGCCACGTACGCGACGGGAGCGGCGATCAGCAGCGGGCAGGGCGTGGCCAAAACCAGCACCTGCGCGAATCGCAATGGCGTGCCTGCGACGGCCCACGCAATGCCGGCGATCGCCAGCGAAAGAATGGTGAACGGCACCGCCAGCACATCGGCGGTTTTGACGACGGTCGGGCGCGATTCCTGCGCCGACGACACCAGTTCGAGGATCTTCTGATACTGCGAATCCTGCGCCAATTGCGTGGCACGCATCGTCAGCGCGGTCGATCCGTTGACCGCACCCGACAGCACGCGCGCGCCCGCATACACTTCGCGCGGCACCGGCTCGCCGTTGATATTGCTCAGATCCAACGTGGCGACGCCCGACAGCAGTTCGCCGTCGACCGGCACCGTTTCGCCCGGCAGCACGAGGATCACGTCGCCAAGCTTGACCTGGTCGACCGGAACGGTTTCGAAATGCTCGCCGGCCGCGTCGTAAGGCTTGGTTTGGGTGGTGGACTTATTCGTTTCCGCAGCGTTAGGCACATCCACACTGGCGACCTTGCGAAAGCCGTCCGCCGTCATGTCGCCCTCAGCATCACCGGCAGTACCGTCGGCCCCAGCAGCCGCCGCACGTGCACCCACGCCCGGCAACGTCACCACGTGCGCGGTCCGCGGCGCCGCATCAACCAGCGCCGTCAGGTTGCCTTCCGCCTTCGACTGTGCGAATTCCTCAATCGCCTCGCCGGAGGAAATCATCAGCACCACGGCCCACGCAGCCCAGTATTCCTGCACCGCCACCGTCGACGCGATCGCAATAACCGCAAGCAAATCCACACCGACGTGACCGTGCCGCAAATCGTCAATCATGCCGATCACAGTCACCACAATCGTGTACACGACCAGCGCGATCACGATCCACTGCCCGACACCCGGATTGAACGGTCCGAAAGTCAGCGAGACGCCCGCAGCCTCCCACGGACGCCACGAACCCAGCAATGCCAACGGAATCGCGGCAATGATGGCGATCGGCAGCAGCGGAACTTCTTTGCAAATGGAAATGATTCTACGCATGAGAATCTCCTTACGCTCGTATCGGACGCCTTGTTAACCCATCGGCGCCCCGCCTGCGCGGACCATCGATACACGGCGTAAAAAGATATTTCCAGCATAACAGAGCATTGCGATTGCCGCGGTCGTTTGCGTGTGCTTCCGTTCGTCGCGCGCGTTCCGCGCATACGAAAAGGGCCGTGCGATTGCTCGCACAGCCCTTGTTTTCCGCCGTTTTTCGGCTTGTTCAGCGTTTTCCGCGATTACGCGGATTGCGGTTGCGACTTCGCCGTCAGCCTATCGGGTGGCAGCCACCCGTATCGCTGTCGGCATGAACGCCGCACACCGTACGTTGCCGTACGATGCCGCGCATCCGGCTTTACCACAGACCGAACGGATCGAACAGGCCACCGCCGTCGCCGTTGTTGCCGTTACCGCCATTCTGGCCGTTCTGGCTGCCGCCATTCTGGCCGTTGCCGTTATCGTCGTTGCCGTTGTTCTGCTGACGCTGTTCCTGCTTGTTGGAGGAGTTCGTCTTGGTCTCTTCCTGGTCGAGCGTCACTTCGAGATCCATGGTGTTGCCGCCGCGCACAACGGTCAGCTTCACCTTGTCTCCCATGGCGGAGGCGCGCACGTAACCGAGCAGCGAGTAGTTGTTGTTCACTGCCTTTCCGTTGAACGCCACGATGGAGTCGCCGGCCTTCACGCCGGCCTTGGACGCCGGGCCACCGTCGGTCACGGCCTGCACCTGGGCGCAGCCGCGGGTCACACCGTCCGCTTCCACCGAGGAGCTCTTGATGGTGATGCCAAGCACCACATGCTTCACGGAACCGTTGTCGATGATCTCGTTGGTCACGCGCTTGACGAGGTTCGCCGGAATGGCGAAGCCGATGCCGATGGAACCTGCCGTGCCGGACGAGCTTGCGGTGGAGGCGATGGACGAGTTGATGCCGATCACCTGGCCGGCCGCATTAAAGGTCGGGCCGCCGGAGTTGCCCGGGTTGATGGCCGCGTCGATCTGTACGGCGTTGGTGACGATAGCGTTGTTGTCGTCATCGGTCACGGTCACCGGGCGGTTGAGCGCGGACACGATGCCGGTGGTGGCGGTGTCGTCGTAGCCGAGCGGATTGCCGATCGCCATGACGGCCTCGCCGACGGCGAGATTGTCGGAATCGGCGAATTCCGCGACTTTCAGATCGCTCGGCGGATTGTCGAGCTTGATCACGGCCAAATCGGTGGTGGTGTCGGTGCCGACCACCTTCGCGGAATAGACGGCGCCGCTGGCGAGCGTCACCTGAATCTGCTGCGCGCCGGAAATCACGTGGTTATTGGTGGCGATATAGCCCTTGTCGCTGATCACCACGCCGGAGCCCTTGGCTTCGCCGTCGCTGGTCGCCACGTCGATGGCCACCACGGAATCGGACACTTCCTTGGCCACCGCGGTCCAATCGACCGCCGTACCGGACTTCGCCTTGGCGGAACCGGAACCGGACGTGTTGGACTTGACGTCGGACAGCGAGCTGGAGGACGGCACATGCACCCAACCGTTGGTGATCGCGGTGAAGCCGACGCCGAGGCACAGCGCGCCGGACACCAGTGCGGCCACAACGGCGGTGACCACATGGCTGGTCATGCCGGACTTCTGCTTGGTGACGACCGGCGTCTGGTTCGGCTGGTTCGGGAAGCCCTGCCCCGGAGCGCCGAACGGATTGCGGTTGCCCGGTCCCGCAGGGGGCATGTTCGCGCCGTACTGCGGCTGCTGCTGATTGTTCTGCTGCGCGCCGTTCTGCGCGGACGAGCCGCCAAACGGATTGCCGAACGGATTGCCATTGTTCCGCTGATTGCCGGTCGTATACGGGTTGCCGAAAGCGCCGAAGAACGACGGACGGTTGTCCTGCGGCTGGCGCTGGCCCTGCTGCTGCGCGCCGTACTGCGGTTGCTGGACGGTCTGGCCGCTGGCATCGCCAGCCGGCGGCGTCGGCACCGGACCGTACGCGCCGTATTCGGGCGCCGGACGGTACTGTTCGGTCGGCGCATCCTGCGTCGCGTTGTTGATCACCGTGCGTTCACCGGCAGCGGAAGCATAATCCGGCGTATCGTCAGCGGTATTGCCTGCCGTGCCATCCGCCGCGTCCACGGTAGGAAGGGCGGTGGTGGGCTGCTCGCCCGCGTTCGGCACTGCAATCGGTTCGGTAACGGAAGTCTGTGCTTCGTCGGCGACGTTCTCGCTCGGCGTCTGCGGCGCGGTCTGCTGCGTGCCATCCTGCGGCTGGGCGATGTTCTGATCGCTATTATCTTCAGCCATTGTTGCTCCTTATTCGTCTCGCGGCATTCAACATGGTCAGCAATCGTGCCGCTCGAACTGCTATCTAAGAGTAAAGATACCTGCTCTGGAAGTTTCCTGAATGTTTGTTGAAAGTAGCAATCGAATCGCTTGGCAGTTTACTCCATACGATGCCACCGTCGACCGCCGATGGCGCCACCGCGGCAATCGGCGCTATCGCATACAGTTGAGAGCATGACAAGCTTGAACGAACCACAGACCGGCGCGGTGGCGCACGAGACCTCAGCGGCCAACGCGGCAGCCGGCGCAACGCACGACGCAGCAGGCAACACGACCAGCGCGGCATCGACCGAAAACCTTATTGAGCATCCCCGCGGCGCGGAACCCGGCAAGCCCGGCCGCCGCGACGCGTTCTACTTCGAGCAGAAAACCCGCCTGCCAGATGCGGCCGATGGCAAGGGCCGCGGCGGCGCGCGATACGGACGCACCGGCATCATCCACACCCCCCACGGCGACATCCACACCCCGGCGTTCGTGCCGGTGGCCACGCAGGCCGCGATGAAGGCCGTGCTGCCCGAAACCATGAAGGATCTTGGCGCGCAATGCCTGCTGTCCAACGCGTTCCACCTGTATGAACGCCCCGGGGAACAGGTGCTCGACGAAGCCGGCGGACTCGCCAAATTCATGAACTGGAACGGTCCGACCTTCACCGATTCCGGCGGATTCCAGGTGCTGTCACTCGGCGCGGGCTTCAAGAAGACGCTCGCCATGGACGTCACCGGCATGAAATCGGACGACGTGATCGCGGAAGGCAAGGAGCGGCTCGCGTTCGTGGACGAGGACGGTGTGACGTTCAAGTCGCCGCTCAACGGCTCGCTGCACCGGTTCTCCGCCGAAATCTCCATGGGCATCCAGCACAAGATCGGCGCCGACATCATGTTCGCTTTCGACGAGCTGACCACGCTGATGAACACCCGCGGCTACCAGGAACGTTCCGTGGAACGCACCTACCGCTGGGCGCAACGTTGCGTGGCCGAGCACAGGCGGCTTACCGAGGAACGTCTCGGCAAGCCGTATCAGGCGCTGTATGGTGTGGTGCAGGGCGCGAATTACGAGGATCTGCGCAGGCATGCCGCCGAACAGATCGCTTCGCTCGATTTCGACGGCGTCGGCATCGGCGGCGCGATCGAGAAGCGCATCATCGGCGACACCTGCGCCTGGATCTGTGACGCGATGCCGGAAAGCCGTCCGCGCCATGTGCTCGGCATCGCCGCGGTGGACGACATCTTCGCCTGCGTGGAGAACGGCGGCGACACCTTCGACTGCGTGGCCCCCGCGCGTTGCGGCCGCAATGGTGCGATCTTCACGCGCCACGGCCGCTACAACATCAAGCGCGCGCAATTCAAGCATGATTTTGGCCCGCTTGAAGAGGGCTGCGATTGCTACACGTGCACGCATTATTCGCGTGCTTACGTGGATCATGCGTTGCGCGCCCGCGAATTCAACGGTTTCACATTGGCCACGATCCACAACGAGCATTTCTTCGTGAAGCTGCTGGACGACATTCGCGCGTCGATCGACGGCGGATATTTCGAGAAGTTCCGCGACGAGACGCTCGCGCACTTCTACGAAAACGGCTCCAAGGGCTGAGGCAAAGCCACTCCGGATTAAGTATCCTGAAAACAGCTCAAGCGCCGATGAACCCCCGTCGGCGCTTTTTCATGCCTCCCCGTATCCCGTCCCATGTGTCCGATTCGGGAGAATAAGGACACCCAAGCCCTTTCCTAAACCCAACGAGTGTCCGATTCTCCAGAATCGGTCACAGCACATATACGTTTATCAGAGATAAAAGCTGCCTAAATCACACACCATGCGTCATGGTTTGCATCAGCCAGAGGGCTATTGCCTGACCTCGCGTTTTCGCCCCAAGCTTCGCCATGGCACGCTTGGTATAAGTCTTGACAGTGTTCTCCGATAATCCTAAGCACTCCCCCACTTGAAGTGTGGTCTGCCCTCGCGCATACCTGACTATAATCGCCGTTTCCCGATCGGACAAAACTGGTTTCACGGCCTGCCCGCCAAGAGTCTCTGCATCGATCCTACGATGCGCCTGTACTGGCAACTCAAAATGCAGATCCGGCATGGTTTCCGCTAACTCATCCGGCAGATAAACGTGTCCAGATACAACGCATTCGAGAGCAGCGGCAATAGTGCGCAAATTTCGTTTCGCGACAATGCCTTGCACTCCAGCCTGAGCCACCGCAGCAGCATATCGGCGCAACGGAAAAGAAGTAATCGCCAAAATCGGCATATCGTCAACAGTACGCCGAATCTCCTGGCAAATCTGCACGCCATCGGCATCAGATAATGACATATCCATGAGTAATATCTGGGGACGTGTTTGCGAATTACTACATAATTCCGCAGCTTTTTTACCAAGCGTGCATCGCCATAAAATTTTCTCGTCTCCAAATTGTTGAGCCAAATAGCTAGACAACGCACCCAACGTCAACACATCATTGTCGACTATTCCTATATGTTCAACTGATTTGTCAATTCTTTCCACATTAGTTTCCATTACATTAACTACCAAATTACTTGCGATATTTTATAAAGCTTCAGCATGAATAATTATCAAATATCTACACCAAAACCTATTGTTTTCACAACGGTATGACCACATGCAGCGTCCAAGTATCACCCTCTTCACAAGTAGTAATCGACCCGCTCATCGCGTCAAGCATCCTCCGATGAAACGCAAGTCCCCTTCCTGAAACCTTCTTCTTATAGCCGCTCTGCGCATCGTGCGGGCACGCTATAGCGTTTACCTGCGTGATGCGGAGGCATCCGTTCTCGCTACTGACAAAAACAGCGTATGGCTGACTCGTATCAGCGTGACAAGAAATATTGGTGTATAACTCATCAATCAGACTTGTACACTCATCAATCAGATCCGCACAAACACTTTCACCAGTATCATCAGCATCCGCAACATCCAGCTGAATCTCACTTGTTCCAACAAACCCGAGCGTCTTAAGCCGAGAATCCCCCTCATCACAATGCTCGCGAATAATTCTCTCCAATGAAGAAACATCTGGCATCTGTATTTCTTGCGATTCGCAATCAAACCCTTCGCCGCCAACGGGATTTGCGGGGTCGATATCTCGTCCAAGAATATCAATAACTTCATGAACATTGTCCATCGTACGTTGAGCCGCATCATCGATATGTTTCCACGCAACCCGTTCCTCGTCCGATAAGGTTTTACCCTCCAGCTGCTGCTGCGCAATAAAGGCAATATACGACAGACCACCGGTAACCGTATCATGCGTCCTGCTGGCCAATTTTGCATCTCGGCGCATAACCGTCATGCGATAACCCGCCTGTTCCAATCTCCTATCGCGATCCGCAAGCACTGCGATAAGCGCCCGATGCGCGGCAACAAATGCATATATCAGCCAATACAGCGCATATACAACGCACAAGACTCCCCCGACTAATGCCAACCATAACCAGTGCGACGCGTCATAAGCAATCATTGTCGCAGTGCCCAGCAACGGAACACCATATCCGCCGATATACGCATACAGCGTATCGTTATCAACGAATTTTTCCAAGGCTTTTGCCAGCCCGCCCGCAACCGACGAATGTATCGTGCCACGGTATTTCATACATCTCACACGCCGTTTACCGAAAATATTTTCCCCACGGAACAGGCGCACGATGTACACGCCTCGATTGACGATGAAATACACAGTATAGGAAACAGCAAAAATCGCGCTGACACACGCATAGAATCCGTTTCCATCACGAGAATAGAGCCATCCTGCAGCCATCGCTACAACCAGCAATGGCAAGGAACGCACGTCAAAGCGGCGCTCATAGTCGATATCATCCTTATCAAGAAAGACCTCGCGGAAAAAATCTTTCAAGCCATATGTAAGGTCATGCATGCCGGCCGTCACGCGCTCAGTATGTACGCCACCGTTCGAGTCGCATGCATTTTGCTTCCGTCGCATATTCACACCTTTCACCGGGGGACACATTCCGTCATCATGTAAATCACGCAATGCGGTTCCGTACAACAGCAATGTCACCCGTTTGAATATTTAATGCGACACGTCCCCCTAACAGGTGACAGCACTCTATCACAATTGCGAACACGCTTCTACTCTCGACTGATGTCACGTCAACTTGACGAAAAGACATATATATGAAAAAGAACACGTTACGTGTTATTGCGACTATTTTGGCTTGTGCGACACTTGCATCGGGGAGCGCGACAGCAATGGCAGATGAAGCTTCGCTTCCCAGCATGGATGAGGTGCCGAACAGCGCAGCAATCGAACACGAAGCACATAGCCTCTCCGTCCAGCCCACAGCCGACAAACAATATGCTTACCCGGCAGAGGCGGAGGCTTCCGGAATATTCCCCACTAAAAATGCAAACGCCTTGCAACCATTGAATGACACGGATGACGTGCCACAGAGTCGTGGAGCCGTAGGAAATGTAGCCAAAGCGCTTAAAGTAGCGGCAAAAATTTTCAGTGGAGCAAAATGGCTCGGCGATCTCTCCGGCTTTCTGCAAAAACCTGAGAATTGGGCAGCTGGCAAAATCGAGCAATTCCTCCGTCAGCATGGCGTAAACGCAAGCACTGCACATTGCGTAGCGCAAATTCTGGCGAATATTTTAATTTAATTCCAATATCAGTTATCGCAGGACATTAAATTATGCTGAAAACTATTCTAACAATTACCTTCGCTTGTATATTATCAACAGTTCAGGGAATGCCCCCATGCGCCATCAGTAATCCATCAGTAAGCAATGCAGCTGCAGTCACAGTCTCCTCAAAAGCAACGTGTGATCACGAATATAAACTTTTAGGGAAAACATGCAAACGCCTACACGGTGCTGCGGCCGCAGTATGCTGGGCCGGGGCAGCCGCAGCCTATGCCGCCTGCCTAGCGGGGAAAAGTTCCAATGCGACAAATAGCCAAACACTATCTTCCAACCCGAAGAGCGAACAACCCGCAATCGAAGATACGCGCATTTGATGGGAGACGAGCATGCAGCGACAATTCCAATACGAGGGTGGAGATCGGGTGTTGTCGGTTTCCGAACCGCAAATCGACGAGGACACCTGGAGTGTAGACGTTCGTCTGGAAGACGCTTCTGGGCAGACCGTCTGGGAGCATGTCATTTACGGCATCGACGAGGTGCAAGCCACGCTCTTGGGCTTACATTTTGCGAAAACCCGATTGATGGATGACGGCGGCTACCGTTTTCTCGGCGGCACCGATTTGATGCTGCCTTGATTCACGCCCGTTCACAGCCGCGTATTCGCATGTCTATTTGTCCGATTCTCCAGAATCGGACAAGCTGCGTCGCGCCGCTTGAATTTTCCTACGGAAAATGGCGGCACGACACGCCGATTTGAGGTTGCGTGGGTTTTGGTGTAAATTAATTCACTGTCTGCGAGCGTGGCGGAATGGTAGACGCGCTGTCTTCAGGTGGCAGTGAGTGTATGCTCGTGGGGGTTCAACTCCCCCCGCTCGCACGGGCCGAAAAGGGCTGGAATCCAACGATTCCAGCCCTTTTGCTTTATCCAAAACGTATGAAATGTGACAAAAAAGTACTAAAAATGCGCCGAAAGCCCAGCTATCTCAGCAGAAACAGACAAACGGACATCCAAACCCAAAACCAGCACCACAAATGTCCGATTCTCCAGAAAACACAATCCGAATAACCAATTCGGCAGAATCGAACACATAGCCACCCAAAACCACACTTCACGTGACCGGTTGGAAAAACAGATACGTAACGCATTGCAGACCAATCCCATGCGTCCGATTCTGAAGAAAAACGAAATTCGCCGTACGACTTTTCCGCGCACGCAATCGCAAGCATTTCCCGGTATTTCACTGTGAGCATAATCGCGGAATGAGCAGGACACGGAAGAGTTGGGTGAAGTGAAAGGTCAAGGTCAGGAGCCCGGGAGGGTTCCGGATGCGGCAACGAACCCGGTCGCCGGTCTCGCTGGATGGTGACGCCGCAGCGATAATCGCACGGCCGGCTGCCAAGCCGCATTACTCCGCGCACAGAACGCGCATTTGCTTAAGGAGTACCGATTATGGCAATGTTTCCGGCTTTGATGAATGACACGATGTTCTCCGATCTGTTCGACGATCCGTTCTTCGAGGGTTGGCGCAACATGGACCGCGCAGCCGCATGCGATCCGAACATGTCCGCAGGCATGATGAGCACCGATGTGCGTGAGACCGACAAGGGCTACATGGTCGACATCGACATGCCTGGCTTCAAGAAGGACGACATTTCGCTGGACCTGCAGAACGGCTATCTGACCGTTTCCGCGCATCGCAACAGCTCGCACGAGGACAAGGACGACAACGGCCGCTGGCTGCGTCGCGAACGCTACGCCGGCTCTTGCTCTCGTAGCTTCTACGTTGGCGAGGACGTGAAGGATTCCGACATTCACGCCAGCTACAAGGACGGCACCCTGTGCCTGGAAATGCCGAAGCCCGAAGCGCAGCAGCAGGTTGAGACCAAGCATCAGATTGCGATTGAAGGCTGATTTCCAGCTGCCGTACGTCATATTCGCACGTCGTAAGTCACGGTAATCGCTAAGCAAAGCGAAGCCGGACGCCCGTAAGTGGGTGTCCGGCTTTTTTGTTTGTCCGCACGCCGCCGCCCGAAAAGCAACGCCCGTCACGGCACTTAACGTACCAAAAACACCATGATGAGAATCATCACGAATCCAACCAAATCGGTCGGTTCGAACACCGCGTCCGTCCATGCCACCGCGGAAATCGTGGCCATCACCGGTTCGCTGGTGCCGAGCATGGTGGCACGCATCGAACCGACGCGCACCACGCCGGCCATGTACAGCCAGAACGCGCCGAATGTGCCGCCGATCACGGTGAACGTCATCAGCCCCACACCCAGCCAATCCAACTGCGGCGCCGTAGCCCACGGCCGCACGAACGGCAGCAGCACAAGCCCGGAAATCAGGAACGCGATGCCATTGACGGTGAAGTTGCCCCAACGTTCGATGAGCTTGACCGGAAGAAACACCATGGCCGCCGTGGACGCCGCGTTGATAGCGCCCCAAATCAGGCCGACCAACGGCAGTTTCAGCGTGGTGAAATCGCCGCCGGTCGCAATCAGCACGGTTCCCGCGAAGGCGAGCGCCACGCCGATGCCTTCCCGTACGCCGGGCAGTCGCCGCCCGCGCAGGCATACGACCCCCAAGACGAACAGCAGGTTCAGGCTTTGCAGCACGGTCGCGGTGCCGGAGTTGGTCCAGTTGATCGATTCGAGGTAGGCGACCTGCACCAGCAGCACGCATATGATGGCGGTGGCCAGCAGCCGCGGATATGATTTGCGATCGCGTAGCGCGCCGGTAAGCAGTTTCGGCGTCATGATGGCCGAGCAGGTGAGGAAAAGCACGCCGGCTGCCAGTTCGCGCACGCATGCGATCCACAGCGGCGAGGCGTGGTACGTGCCCATGAGGATTTTGGAGACGGTGGCGTTGACGCCCCACAGCACGCCGCCGCACAGGGTCATCGCAATGCCGATAATCAGGTCTTTCGGCGTGCGTTCGAACGTTTTTTCCGCCACTGCGGCTCCTTCCCCTTCACTGTTCGCTCATCGCACACCGTACACGCCGCATGTGTCTTGCAGTGGCAGCCGCTCACAGACTGTCCGCGGGCGCGCTGAAGAAGTCGAGAATCTTGTTCACATACGGTCCGACCACCGTGTTCGGCATGGAGAAGATCTCGTGCAACGACTTGCCGTACCGTATTTTTTCGATTAATCCGCCGCCTTCGCGCACGCGTTCCACGAAATCGTCCTGCGGACCGTTCAGGACCCAGACGTCACGGCCCGCTTGGAACAGCAGCGTCGGAGTTTCGATCGCACCGCACATGTCCGGTTTGAGTACGGCTCGAGACAATGCCATCGCCTGATGCGCCCATTCGAAGGTGGCCGCGTTGGTCTGGCATGCCACGTCGTCGACGCGCTGCTTGTGGAACCAGCGAACGCGCGCCTCGGACGCGCCCTTATGCTCGTCGAGATCGAGTTCGGGGGAAAAATCGGTGTGACCGAATACGCGCGCTTTGCCGAATCCCAAGCCGCACAACGCGCCTGTAGCGATGCGTGCGATCCATGTCGGCATACCGACGACGGGGGCGATCATGGGTGCGGACAACACGGCCTTGTCGAACAGGCTCGGATAGTGTTCCATCACGGCCGCGCCGATGCCGCCGCCCATCGAATGGCAGTACAGGTTCAGTGGCTCGCCGCACGCGTATTCGCGGCCCACAGTGTCGGCGAAGGCTGCGAAATCGGACACATACCGGCGCCAATCGTCGATCCACACCAGGCTGGGATTGTCCACGTCATGCACGGAATGACCGTGCCCGCGATGCTCGAGGATGCATACGGAATAGCCGGCCAGCAGGAAATACCATGCCATCTCGCTGTATTTTCGCGCGAATTCGGTGAATCCGTGCGAAATGACGATCGCACCGCGGAACACGCCCGAAGCGCCGTCCTCACGCAGCACGTCGAATTTGGCCGCGTCGTAACAGCAATAGTGCAACCGGCCGGGTTCGTCCAGTTTGGGCAGCGCGTCGCCGTTCCAGTCAACGGTGGCTGGATCCATCCATCCTTCCGTCATGCAGGCGTCCAGCGCGGGCAGCACCTTGCTTTCCATTTCGGCGTCGTAATTCGCCTCGTCGAGCAGCCTAAGAGTCATGCTTTCATCATACGAATCCCACATGAACAGCCTTCAGAGCCCCACGCTTCGGCTCCACGGATCGAACGCGCCTCCTCACTCGTGGACGCGCTCCCCCGTACAATGTCGGTATGAAAATCATGTCATTGTGTGTGGCATTCGTCATGCTCTGCACCATGCAGCCAGCCGGAACGATGACCCCTTCCAACGGGAAGGCTGCCATCTTCGCCGACGCGGCGAGAGGAACCGCATCCGCCATCATCGACTGCCCGCCGCCGCTTTACTGGCTGTGTGGAAAGTGAGCCATGCGATGAATCCCGCGAAATCCGCAGCTCCCATACCAAAAATCCACCGTGTAGCGCTGGTCGACAACGATCCTCGCGCGTTGGAATCGCTGAGCCTTCTCATCGAAGCGAAGGTCCCCACGGCCTACGTGGTGTGGACGGCCACTTCCGGCGACGAAGCGATCGAACGTTGCCAGAGGAACGACGACAATCTCAACCTGCTTGTATTGGACATGTCCATGGAGGGCTTGCAGGGGCCGGCCATCTGCCATCGGATCCGTCTCATGGACAGGCATCTGCCGATTCTGGGCATCACCAGCTTCTCCATCAACAGCTACCGTAGCAGGCTGATGGAAGCCGGAGCGCAGGGACTGATCGGCAAGGAGGATTCCGATCAGCTGGCGAAGGCCATCGAGCGGCTCTGTGGAGGCAACGTTATGGAGGGATTCGAACCTCCCGCCCTGGCCAACGTGCGCATCAGACGCGAGGAGGAGACCTCACCGCGGCTCACCGTGCGCGAGGAGCAAATCATCTCCCTGTGCGCCGACGGCATGCTGGACAGGGAGATCGCCGAACGACTGGACATCTCCGAAAGCACCGTGCGCAAGCATATGCAGGGCATTCTCAAGAAGCTGAACTGCAAGACGGCACGCCAGGCAGTGGCATTGTGGGTGAGATCGCATGCACGCTGAACCCACAAAACCCAGACCCGTAAGCGCCTTCCGCTCCTGGCACAACCATATGCGTGCCGACCATCCGAAACTCTGGCATCCGATCCGCATAACCATCGTGGTCATCACCGTATGGTGGATCCTGTTCTGCCTGGTGCTCGCCCCGACCGACAATCCCGCGGCGATCGTCTGGACCATCATCGAAATCGCGGTGCTGCTGCTGTCACCGTTCTTTCCGAAATCGATGTCGCTGCTGTTTCTGATCATGAGCCAGTCGGGACCTTGGCTCATACCCGGAGCCGACGTCAACTCGCTGCCGGGAATCCTTTACACGTTCGGCATGCTCGCCTACGAAACCAACAATCTCGTGGCGCTGCTGCTGCTCGCTTATTCCATAGGCGACCAGCTGTTCCGTCAACTGGTCCTTGGCACGAGCCGCAGCAATCCCGTGGCCATCATCGCCATGGTCAGCCTGGTACTGATGCTCGGATGCGGTTTGCGATGGAACCAGGCCGTAGCCGGCAGCCGCGCCGAGGCGGAGCAGGCGAAAGCGCGATTACGGGAGATGGAAAGCCGCAGTCACATCGCGGAAGCCATACACGACGCCGTGACGGGAGATCTGTCCGCCGCGGCTTTCGTCGCGCAACGTCGCATCGATGCATTGTCCGGCGGAGGCGATGGCGATGGCAGCGCCTCGACGGATGGTGACGACGGCAAGAACGCGGACGAAAGACGCGATGAGCTCGACAAATGGACGCAGGTCAACGATTACATCCTGTCCGCCCTGACCAACGTGCATCGCGTCATCGACGAACTGGATATGGACGTCACCGTCCTTGAGGAGGATGCGGACGGCAAGGCCTTCTCCGACCTGCTCAAAGCCACGATGGCCGGCGGCGACCGGCGTCTACGCGCGCTCGGCTTCGACATCACCTCGATCCTCCATGTGGCGGGCGGTGCGCCAAGCGCCTCCCCGAGCCTGGCCGGAATCGCCAATGATCTGCTTCGCGAGACCTACGCCAACATCGCGCGTCACGCCCAGTCCGGCAGCAAAGCCGACCTGTCGGTGATACTCAAGCCGAACGCCGTCGAAATCACGCAGATCAACCAGGCGAGGACCACCGAAACGGATCGCACGCAGCCGGGAGGCCACGGCCTCGCGTATTTCAGCAAACAGCTCGAATCGCATGGCGGCAAACTCGAGACAACGCTGCGCGACGGCGAATGGACGCTGTTCGCCTATCTGCCGATTCCGGTGCCCGAAACCCTGCCACCCCTTGCCGGACACCCCGAATCGTGACTGGCTCCGACGGTCGCGAGAAACGAAAGGGTACTACAAAAGGTGCTACACAGATGTGGTACACCCTTACTTGCAGGGGTGTTCACGCCATCCTATCTTCCCTATTGAGAAGGGTTACGCGTCTCCCTGTGACCCGACGGATACTTGGCAGTCCGTCGAATCGCAGGGGGACGCGTTCTTTTTTTTCTTCGGTTGTATCGGAACGTCAGTTCCGCCGGAACACCGTCAGACCAGCGCGTCGGCGAGGAAGTCGCGCTGCAGCAGCAACAGGTTGCGCGCCACCGTCTCGTCGTTGGTCATGTGCGTGATGCCGTTGAGCGGCAGGAACGTGTGCTTCCTGCCGGCCGCCATCAGCGCCTGGCTCAATCGCAGGCTATTGGCGATCGTCACATTGTCGTCGGCGAAACCGTGGATGAGCATAAGCGGGCGACTGAGTTTCGGCGCGTCCGCGACGATGCTGTTACGTTCGTACGTGGTCGGATCGAGTCCCAGGTAGCGCTCGGTGTAATGCGTGTCGTACAGCGTCCAGTCGGTCGGCGGAGCGCCCGCGCAGGCCGCGGCGAAGGTGTCGGGCGCGTCCAGCACGGCGAGCGCGGACAGGAAGCCGCCGTAGGACCAGCCGATCATCGCCACGCGGCCGAGGTCGGGTTTCGGCACGGCAACGCCGGTTTTGGTGGCGATCGAGGCAAGCGCGTCGGGCAGCGCGTACACGGCGTCGACCTGGTCCTCAAGCGTCACGGCTTTCATGTTTTCGTAGATCGCGCGATCCCACTTCGGTCCGCGGCCGGTGGTGCCGCGACCGTCGGCGGTGACCACGATGTAGCCTTGGTCGGCCCACCACTGCGCGTCCCAGTAGAACGACTGGCTTTCCACGACCTGCTGGAAACCGGGGCCGCCGTAAGGCTTCATGAGGACCGGCAACTGGTCGGCATGCGCGTATGCGCTGTCCGCCGACGGCAGGATGACCGCCGCGTACAGGGCGCGTTCGCCGAGGCGGACGAATCGCACGTTCGGCATGAAACCGGGGGTTTCGGCGTGGTTTTCGATCGGCGAAACCACCATCGACATCATGTCGGCGGCGTCGACGCCATCACCATCACCGTCCGTCGTGCGCACGTTCATGCAATGCTGCATCTGCATCGCGGCATCGTCCATGCCACGGCCGGTCACCACGCAACCGTCGCCGGCGCGGCTCATCGTCCACTGTCCGGGAACGTAGGTGAGCGGCTCCCAGTCGCCGTCGTAACGGATCGAGACCACGTCGAAGCTGCGGGCGTCGTGATCGTCCGCGTTGGACTGCCACAGGAACGGCAGATCGGCGGCCGGCAGCAGTTCCGGCGTGCGCTGCACCACGCACAGCACGTCGTCGTCGGTCACGTCGAGCACTTCGCGCACCTGCAGGCCCTTGGGTGTGAATGGCGTGCCGTCCACGGTCAGACGGTTCGTGTCGGCGTCCATGTCGTTCATCGCGCACACGAGACGGCCGTCAGGCGTGTATGCGGGGGTGCCGGCGATCAGGTCGAGCCAGCAGTCGTTGCTATGTTCCTCAAGCACGCGCGTGGTGCCGGGTTCTTCGCCGGGCGCGTATTCGGGGATGGCGATGGAGAAGGTCTCCACTTCGCTGCCGTCCTCGTCGGTGAAGCCGTTTTCCGGCGCGCTCATGGTCACGATAGGCTCGCCCACGTGGACGGCGAGCACCTGGTCGTGCTGCTGAAGCCGGTCCTGCACAAGTAGCAGCGGCTCGTGGCCTTCGGTCCAGCTGACGGCGGCCAGGTATTCGTACGATTCGCGGTCCCATTCCACGTTGTGTGCGATGCCGCCGTAGTAGCAGCCGTCCGTATCGTAGCCGAGTTCCAGCAGCGTCAGATGCACGTCGGCGTTGGCCGTCATCGCCTGCGGATAGCGGCGGGCCTGCGCAGGTTTCGTTGGATCGGCCGGGTCGGCGATGTACCAGGTCTGCTCGTGGGATGCGTCGAAGGTTTCGAAGAGCACATACTTGGAATCAGGCGACCACCAGAAGCCGTCGTAACGGTCCATTTCCTCACCTGCGGCGAATTCGGCGAGACCGATTTTCCATTCGCCTGCTTGCGATTCGGCCGCGTCGCTTTGCGCGTCATCTTTCGTGCCGTCCTGCGTATCGGCAACGTCGTCAGCGTCGTCTTGCGGAACGGACGCGACGATGGACACCGCATCGCCCGCGTCTTCGCCTGCGTCCGTCGTGTCCGACACGTCCGCAAGATCGACGTCCACCAAATACGTGCCGGTCGTATACATGATGTGTCGTCCGTCGGGGCTGATGCGCGGGTTCAGCACCGGCTTGAATTCCGGTTCGTCGATGGCGATGCCGTGCGTCACGCCGGCCGCGATATCCGTCAGGAACAGCTGGCCGTTGATGGTGAACGTCACGCGGTTGCCGGCCGCATCGACCGAATAGCCGACGATGCCGGAACCACCTTCACGCGCACGTTCGCGGCGCGCCTTTTCCTCAGCCGGCACATCCTCGGCGTCGGCGTCAGCCAGCAGCGTACGCGGATCGGCAAGCAGAATCTCGTCGGTATCGCCATCGCTGCCGATCACGCTCATCCACAGGGAGGTGACGGTGTCCTCCGGACCGTCCGAACGCAGGAACAGCGCACGCGAACCGTCGCCGATCGCGCGGGCGGAACGTGGCGCGCCGCAGGTGAATCGCAAGGTACGGGCCTTCAGCCCAGGAAACTCATCAATCGCATCATTCATACCTTCCAATCTACCGACCGTCACGCACCACTCGCCGCCAATACCCCGGACGCAACCCCCTTCACATGAAATTTTTGCAAGCAAGTAGCCTTCGAATTGGCGCTCGGCAGGCTACAGCGTAGGATAGTCAAGGACAGAAAGGGACAAGTATGAGTGTTCTCGACCGATTTGAGAAGAGCGTGGAAGGCGCCGTCAACGGGGTTTTCGCGAAGTTCGGGTCTAAAGACCTGAAGCCCGTCGACCTTTCCAGCGCTCTGGAACGCGAGATCGACAAAGAAGCCATGCCCGTCACGCGCGATCGCACCGTAGCCCCGAACGAGTACCGTTTCAAGCTCAGCACTCCGGATTTCAACAACATCGTCGAGTGGGGCGCCGAAACGCTCGCCAATGAACTTGCCGACAACCTCACCCAGTATGCGAAGAGCCAGAACTACGCGTTCGTCGGCCCGGTCGTGGTGATCTTCGAAGAGGATCTTGAACTTTCCAAGGGCGATTACCGGCTTTCCAGCGAATCCGTGCAGGGCAACACCGTGCCGGTCACGACCGACGCGCAGACCGAGGATTGCCCGATGTTGGAGATCGGCGAGCACCAGTATCTGCTCACCGAGGAAAAGACCATCATCGGCCGTGGTTCCGATTGCGACATCGTCATCGACGACCCCGGCATCTCCCGTCGTCACATGGAGATCGACGTCACCGACAACGGCAACACCGTCATCGCCCGCGACCTGAACTCCACCAACGGCATGTACGTCGAAGGCCATCATGTTGAGGCGGCAACGCTGCTCGACGGCAACACGATCACCATCGGCCGAACCCGCATCCTGTACTGGGCCTCCTCGCAGGAGCAGGAGTAATCAGCCCCAACCTGGAGAGCCGCCTTCTATGCTCACTGAATTAACGTTTGCGATCCTCAAGTACGGGTTTCTCGTACTGCTTTGGATCTTCGTGGCCTGTACGGTACGTTCGCTGTACAGGGATATCGAAACGCTCAGCCCGCGCAAGTCGCGGGCTCATCGTCGTAAGGAGCGCGCCGCGCGCAAGGCCGTCGAATCGCCTGCGCCCGTAGCCGCCGCAGCCCCTTCGGCAAGCGCCGCAACCAATGCCAAACCAACTCTGCTGGTCATTATCGATGGCCCCCTTGCCGGCAGTTCCGTCCCTCTGGCCGGCAACACCATCACACTTGGCCGTTCCGCTTCGAACACCGTGGTGCTGGATGATGAATTCGTTTCCTCCCACCATGCGCGCGTCTACACCGATCCCGCCACCGGCCGTTGGGCCATCGAGGATCTGGGATCCACCAACGGCACCGTCGTCAATCATCAGCGTCTGAACGCGCCGATGATTCTTGGCGCGCGCGTGCCTGTGCGCATCGGTGCGACCACCTTCGAATTGAGGTGACGTTTTTGCCGACTTCCACCGCTTCGCAACAATTGTTCATGTATTCCACCGTCGTCTCCGACGTGGGCACCGTGCGTTCCAACAACCAGGATTCCGCGTTCGCCGGCGAGCATCTCATCGCCATCTGCGACGGCATGGGCGGGCATGCCGGCGGCGACACCGCCTCCACCATCGCCATCCGGTCGCTGGCGCACATCGAACAGGACAATGTTGACGGCGACGTGCAGGTCGTCTCCCATATGATGGCGACTTCCGTCATGGCCGCGCACGACGCGATCGTCGGCAAAGCCAAACGTGAGCGTCGTCTTGCCGGCATGGGCACCACCGTCACGTCCGTGGCACTGGTCGCCGGCTGCTGGGTATTGGCGCATATCGGCGATTCCCGCGCGTATCTGCTGCACGACGGCCATCTGGTCCGCATGACCAGCGACCACAGCTACGTGCAGCATCTCATCGACACCGGCCGTATCAGCGAGGCCGAGGCGCGCAACCATCCGCAACGCAATGTGGTGATGCGCGTGCTGGGCGATTTCGACATCGATTCGCGCCCTGACATCGCCATCCGCAAGGCGCATCCGGGCGACCGTTGGCTGCTGTGCTCCGACGGCCTGTGCGGCGTGCTGGAAGATTCCACGCTTGAAGAAGTGCTGTCCACCTGCGCCGATCAGGAGGAGTGCGCGCAGCGGCTCGTATCGATGGCGTTGCGTGCGGGCAGCACCGACAACGTCACCGCGGTGATCGCCGACGCGACGCTCGCGCTCGACGCGGACGCGTTCGACCTGCCGCATCAGACGCCGCTGGTCGGCGGCGCGGCCAGCGCAAGCTTGGAAACCATCGCGGACATCGTCAACGAACCGGTCGCTTCCGCCCCGCCTCTGCGCGAAGGCAAACAGTCGCCGGCGGCGCGTGCCGCGGCCCTGCGCAGCGGCAAGGATCCCAACGAGGAGCCGAAACAGCCGGAACAGCGCGTCGCGCAGCCGTCGTCGGTCCGCGAAGACAATGGCGACCGTGTCAATACCGATACCGGGGAAATTCCGATTGTGCAGAAGCGCAACGGGCGTATTTCCGCCGATCCGAACGATCCGGAAGTCGCCAAGGCGATTCGCAACGAACATATCGAGGAACGTAAGACGAAACGGTCGCGCAAATTCCGCAACCGCATCATCACCATACTCATCATCATTCTGGTGCTGCTTGGCGTTGCCGGCGTGGGCGTGGGCACCTACCGTTGGAGCCAAACCAAGTACTACATCGGCGACAACAACGGCAAAGTGGCGATTTTCCAAGGCGTGCCGACGAGCATCTTCGGTGCCAAACTGTCACATGCCGTCACCGACACCAATATGAAGACCAGCGATCTGCCGCCAAGCTGGCGCGAACAGCTTGACCAGGGCATCTCCTTCGACACGTACGGCGAAGCGAAAAGCCATACCCGTCTGATCAAAAAGCAGCTGAACGATGCGAAGCGCAAGCAAGAGGCGAGGCAGCAGGAGAAGGCCGAAGCCGAGCAGAAGGCGAAGGACGAAGCAGCCGCCAAGCAGAAGCAGCAGGACGAAGCGGCGAAAAAGGCCGCCGATCAGGCCGCGCAGACCAACAAGTCGGGCGGTGACAAGTCATGATCGCAACACGCTTGAGACAGCTTGGCATGCTGCTGTTCAGCATGCTGCTGTGCGCGGTGGCGTTCTTCCAGATGTTTGAACGCACCACGAACGGCTTCCCGCAAAACTATGTGTGGATGCTCGCGTTCGTAAGCGCGCTGTTCCTGACCGCCTGGGGTCTGCTGCTGCGATTCCAGCCGCACGCCGACCAATCGGTCATGTGCTGCGTGCTGGTATTGACGGGCATCGGCGTCACGATGATCGCACGCCTCGACCAAGACACCAAAACCACAGTGGCGTTCCGACAGTTGCTTTGGTTGGCGATCGCACTGGTGTTTGCCAACCTGCTGGTGGTGTTCATGAGGGATTACCGCGTATTGCGGCGATTCTCGTACGTCAGCATGGTGATCGGCATCGTGCTGTTGCTGTCGCCAATGCTGCCGGTGGTCGGTTCCGAACAGTACGGCGCACGCATCTGGGTGAAGATTCCCGGCTTGGGATCGTTCCAGCCGAGCGAATTCGCCAAACTGTTCCTGGCGTTCTTCTTCGCTTCGTATCTGTTCGACCATCGCGACCAGCTTGCCGTCGGCGGAAAGAAGATTCTCGGCATCCAACTGCCACGCATCAAGGATATGGGACCGATCATCGTGGTGTGGATCGTCTCCATGGGCGTTCTGGTCCTGCAGCATGATCTGGGCACGTCACTGATGTTCTTCGCCATGTTCGTGTCCATGCTGTACGTGGCCACCGGGCGTAAAAGCTGGATCGTCATCGGATTCATCGCCTTCGCCGCCGGCGCGGTGGCGGCGGCAAGCATCTTCAGCCACGTCGGCTCGCGTGTGGACGCCTGGCTTCACCCGTTCTCCGCGGCTCAATACAACAAGGAATACGGCGGCTCATACCAGCTCGTCACCGGCATTTTCGGCTTGGCTTCCGGCGGTCTGATGGGCACCGGCCTCGGTCAGGGCCACCCGTCGATCACCCCGATCGCAAATTCCGACTACATTTACGCGGCATTGGGCGAGGAGCTGGGATTGACCGGCCTGATGGCCATTCTCATGCTGTATCTGCTGATCATCGCAGCCGGCATGATCACCGCGATGAAAATCAAGGACGGCTTCGGCAAGCTGCTTGCGTCCGGCTTGGTGTTCACCATGGCCTTCCAGGTGTTCACCGTGGTCGGCGGTATCACGCTGGTCATTCCGCTGACCGGTCTGACGCTTCCCTACATGGCGGCCGGCGGTTCGTCGCTGATCGCAAACTACATGCTGGCCGCGCTGCTGATCGTCATCTCCAATTCCGCGAACAGGCCGGAATCCGAGATTGACAGCGACACATTCCAGCAGGAAGCCGTCAGGGTGTTGCGCGAACGCGAGCGGAACCGTCGTACCGAAATCGCCGGCAATACGCGTTCGGGTGCGGCGAAGGCTTCGGCCATCCCGGCCGTGCGGGCAAACCATGCGGGCGCAGCCGGACAAGCAGGTCATGCCGTGCCCGCCAATCAAACCAGCCAAGCCGGCCAGACCGATCAATCCAATCCGACGATTCCGATAACCGGAGTCCTGCCGACGATCGACCAGCAAGGAGCATCGCATGAATAAGTCGCTCCGCCAGCTGTTCACCATCGTGGTGGCCTTGTTCGTCATTCTGGGCATGTCCACCACCATCATCATGGCCATCCGAGCCAACCAGCTCACCAACGACGCACGTAACGTCCGCGCGCTGTACCACGAATACGGCGCACCGCGCGGGTCCATTCTCGCCGCGGACGGATCGGTCATCGCAAAATCCGATCCTTCCAACGATTCGTTCTCGTACCAGCGTTCCTATTCCGCCGGCGAACTGTATGCGCCGGTCACCGGATTCTTCTCCATCAGCCAGCGTGGCTGGAGCGGCGTCGAAGCGTCCCGCAGCTCGCTGCTGTCGGGCCAGTCGGAGCAGCTGCTCTGGCAGCGGTTCAAGTCGCTGTTCACCGGGCAGGAGAACAAGGGCGCCAATATCGAAACGTCCATCGATCCGAAGATTCAGCAGGCCGCATACAACAGCCTCGGCAGCACGGATGGCGCCGCAGTGGCCATCGAGCCGAAAACCGGCCGTATCCTCGCCATGGTCAGCACGCCCAGCTACGACCCGAACCAGCTGGCCAGCCATGACATGAGCCAGGCGAACAGCAACTACGGCGTGCTGTCCCAGGACGCCACCAATCCGATGCTCAACCGAGCCACTTCGCAGCTGTATCCTCCGGGGTCCACGTTCAAAACGGTGGTGGCCGCCGCGGCTTTGGAAACCGGCCAATACCAGCCGGATACGCAGATTCCGGCAGGAGCAAGCTACACGCTTCCCGGCACCGTCACGCAACTGACCAACGCCGTACCGCAGGCCGACGGCGCTGACGGCAAGATCTCCATGGAGGACGCGCTGGCGTATTCGTCGAACACCGCGTTCGCCCAGTTGGGCGTGTCGTTGGGCGACAACGCCGTCTCGTCCATGGCCAAGAAACTTGGTTTTGACAGCCCGATCACCGTGGACGGTTCCGATTACACCGGAACCCCGTGGGTGTCGGTCACGTCGAAGTTCCCCACCGACATCAACGACGACAAGCTCGCATTGGCGTCTATCGGCCAGGGAGACACCGTGGTGACACCGTTGCAGAATGCTATGGTGGCCGCCGCCATAGCCAATGATGGCAAGCTTATGCAGCCCACGCTGGTCGACCGCGTGCGTTCCGCCGACTTGTCGGTCATTTCGCAGACCAAGCCCACGGTCATGTCCCATGCGTTCAGTGCGGATACGGCCAACAAGCTCACCCAGATGATGGAGGCCGTGGTCACCAAGGAGAACACGAATCTGGCCATCAACGGCGTGCAGGTGGCCGTCAAGACGGGTACCGCGCAGATTGGAAACGGCAATACGTCCATCGACGGCTGGGTGATCGGATTCGCACCGGCGGACGATCCGAAGATCGCGGTGGCGGTCGTGGTGCATAACGTGGACCTGTACGGCTCGTTCGCGGCAGGACCGATTATGAAAGCAATGATGCAGGAGGCGCTGGCAGAATGAAACTGGTTGAAGGACAGCTCATCCACCGACGCTACAGGTTAGATTCCCGCCTGGCCCAAGGTGGTATGGGTGAAGTGTGGAAAGGCTATGACATCCAACTTGGACGTCCGGTGGCCATCAAGGCGCTACGTGGCGATTTGGGCGTCACCCAGGAGGCCAAACTGCTTCGTCTGCGCGCGGAAGCCCATAATTCCGCCAATCTTGCGCATCCGAACATCGCTGCGCTGTTCGAATATTACGAGCATGACGGCATCGGATTCCTCATCATGGAATACGTGCCGAGCAAGTCGCTTGCAGACCTGTACCACGAGCAGAACGGCCCGATGGACCCGATCAAGCTGCTGCCGATTCTCATTCAGACCGCACGCGGCCTGTTCGTCGCGCATTCCCATGGCGTGATCCACCGTGACGTGAAGCCGGCGAACATCATGGTGTCCGATTCCGGCGAGGTGAAGATCACCGACTTCGGCGTCTCCTACTCCACCAACCAGGAGCAGATCACGCAGGACGGCATGGTCGTGGGCACCGCGCAGTACATTTCCCCGGAGCAGGCGCAGGGCAAGCATGCCACGCCGCAATCCGATATCTATTCGCTTGGCGTCGTCGCCTATGAGGGCCTGTGCGGACACCGTCCGTTCACGGGCGCCACACCGGTCGACATCGCCGCAGCACATGTCAATAATCCGGTTCCGCCGCTGCCCGACACCGTCGATGTGCAGTTGCGTGAATTCGTCATGTCGATGTTGGCCAAGGACCCGCTGGACCGTCCGAAGGACGCGCTGGTGGTGTCACGCACCCTGTCCCGCATCGAACGCCGTCTGCTCGACCAGCAGACGCAGCTGGCCGACACGATGGTCGTCTCTTCGGGAGGAAGGCTTCCCCGACGTGTGGTCAGCAAACCCCATATCTCCGTGAGCAATGATTGGAAGGAACAGGGATGAACATCAACATGCCTACCTCTCTGGCCGGGGGCCGTTATCAGCTCGGCCAACTCGTCGGCCGTGGCGGCATGGCCGAAGTGCATGTGGCGACCGACACGCGTCTGGGGCGTACCGTCGCCGTCAAGATCATGCGCGCCGATTTCGCCACTGACAGCATCTTCCTTGAGCGTTTCCGCCGTGAAGCCCATTCCGTCGCGCAGATGAACAACCCGAACATCGTGAACATCTACGATTCGGGCGAGGAAACCGTCACCACGGAAACCGGCGAGATCGAGCATCTGCCGTATCTGGTGATGGAGTACGTCAAGGGTCAGACCCTGCGTGACATCCTCAAGGTGAATGGCGCGCTGAGCCAGCGCGACGCCGAGCAGGTGATGATGGGCGTGCTCAACGCGCTCGAATACTCGCACCGCATGGGCATCATCCACCGCGACATCAAGCCCGGCAACATCATGATTTCCGAGCAGGGCGTGGTCAAGGTCATGGACTTCGGCATCGCCCGCGCGATCGACGATTCCGCGGCCACGATGACGCAGTCGCAGGGCGTCGTCGGCACCGCGCAATACCTGTCTCCGGAGCAGGCGCGCGGCGAAAGCGTCGACATGCGTTCCGACCTGTATTCCGCCGGCTGCGTGCTGTACGAAATGCTCACCGGCCGGCCGCCGTTCACCGGCGATTCGGCGGTGGCGATCGCCTACCAGCATGTGTCGGAAGTCGCCACTCCCCCAAGCACGATCGTGCCGGGCCTGCCGAAGATGTGGGATTCGATCTGCGCGAAGGCGATGGCCAAGGATCGGCAGAACCGTTACGCCACCGCTTCCGAGTTCAAGAACGATCTGCTGACGTTCATGAACGGCGGTGTGCCGATGGCTGCCGCGTTCAACCCGTTGACCGACCTGACCAACATGAAGGCCCGCAAGCAGGCCGAAATGGATGCAGCCACCGTGCCCATGGCGCCGGCGACGGATGCGCCGACGCAGGCGTTCAATCCGGTCACCGGCCAGTTCGAGGCCGTGCCGAATCCGAATGGCGGAGTCGAAACGAAGACCCGTGCGGAACAGCGTGCCAAGGCCGTGCAGGAGCGTAAGAAGAAGCAGATCATCATCGCTTCCGTGGTCGGCAGCATCGTTGTTTTGCTGGCCGTCATCGGTATTTTCTTCGCGTTGAACGGGCATAAGAACACTGCGGATCTGGTGTCCGTGCCGGACTTCACCGACACGTCGAACATTTCCCAGGCGCGTGTGGAAGAACAGCTTAAGGCCCTTGGTCTGAAGCTTGACGCCCGTGACGATGCCACATCCAGCCAGCCAAAGGGCACCATCACCAAGCAGAATCCGCAAGGCGGCAGGAAAGTGGCGAAGGGCTCCACGGTCTCCGTGTGGTTCTCCACTGGCCCACAAGCGGTCCCTGTTCCGGATGTGTCCGGCAAGACCCAGGAGGAGGCGAAGAGCATCCTCGAGGCTGCCGGATTCAAGGTAGGCAACGTCAAGACCGTGGATAACGCCACCATTGCGAAGGATCAGGTGGTGAACACCGATCCGGCCGCGAATTCGAAGCAGACCAAGGGCACCATCATCACGCTGTACATTTCGTCCGGCATGACCAAGATTCCGGATGGTCTGGTAGGCCAGGCCAAGGATTCGGTCATCGCGCAGCTCAAGCAGGCTGGTCTGACGCAGATCACCATCGAAAGCGAGTATTCCGATTCGGTGCAGTCCGGTGCAGTCACCCGCATCGATCCGGGTTCCGGCAGCACCGTCGAAATGGGCACCGCGGTGACCATTTGGGTGTCCACCGGCAAGCAGCAGACCAGCGTGCCGAACGTGGCCGGTATGAACTACGCGGATGCCAAGGCTCTGCTGGAAGGCTACGGCTTCCAGGTCAACGTTTCCGGCCCGCAGGACGGCACGGTTGCTTCCATGAGCCCGAATGGTGGCAGCAAGGCCGATAACGGCTCCACCATCACGCTGACCACCAAGGCCCAGCCCGCCACCGACACCGGTGACAATAGCAACGGCAACACCACTGACAACAATCAGCAGCAACCACAGCACTAATCAGTGATGATGAAAAAGGAGCGGCTCAACGCCGCTCCTTTTTCATATCCCGTACCGTAAAAACCTTGCCGGTTCTCTGCGGAATGCGGATTGCAGACTACCTTCGAGCTACAGCCTCCTACTCAACAACCTTAGGCTGCAATCCAGCCGACTTCTCAACCGCGGAATCCTGCCCGCACACCTTCAGCCAGTTGGCCAGCAGACGGTAGCCGTCCTGGGTCATCACGGACTCCGGATGGAACTGCACCGCGTACATCGGCTTGCTGCGATGCTTGATGCCCTGCACGATGTGGTCGCCCTGCGTCCACGCGGTCACCACCAGATCGTCCGGCACGGACTCCGGTTCCACTGCCAGGGAATGGTAGCGCGTGGCGGTCATCGGATTGGCCACGCCGTCGAAGATCTCATCGTCGATATGCTCAACCTGGCTGGTTTTGCCATGCATGATGGTCGGCGCGTGGCTCACGATGGCACCGAACACTTCGGCGAGCGCCTGCATGCCGAGGCATACGCCGAACATCGGCTTGTCGAGCTTCGCGCACAGGCGGATCATGTCCTCGCTGGCGCCGGATTCGGCCGGAGCGCCGGGGCCAGGAGAAATCAGCACGCCGTCGTATTCGTCGATCACGCCCGGCTGGGACGGGTCGATCGCGTCGTTGCGCACCACGGTCACCGTGGCGCCGAGCGTCTTGAGATAGCCGACGATCGTATAGACGAACGAATCGTAATTATCTACCACCAGAATGCGTGCGGAATCGGTCATCATGCTCCAATCAACGTTTGAACAGCAGTGTACGTGCGTTCCGTGCCGCAGCAACGTCCGCGTCTCACGCAGCGGCAGCCTTTAGATGGCCGTGTAGTTCGACATCTCCTGCAACATCGGAATAGTCGACGCGGCCCACGGGAACAGCCATTCGAAGCACGATGCGGCCGCTGCGAAAACCAGCAGCAGCACCAGCAGCAGACGGATCGGCAGCACGCCCGGCTGCAGTCGCACCAGGCTGCCGTACAGGCTGAAATCGGCCTTCTTTCGTCTTCCTGCGCGCACGTCGGCGAGATACGGCCATCGCCAGGCGACGGCGGCGGAAATAAATATGATCACGTATGCGGCGAGCGCGCCGAAGATCCACGGTTTCAGCGTATCGATCGACGACAGGAACGACGACTGTTCGTTGTTGACGAATTTGACTGTGCCGTTGGCGTTTTGGGAGGCCAGTTCCTGTGGGATGCCGTCGGAGACCTTCGCCCAGTAGGAGAATTCGGCGTAGCTGATCCAGCGGTGCGTCGGCGTGGAGTATTTCGGTTCGCAGGTGGTCATGGTCAGCATGCGTTTGGTCGGTGTTGCGCCGGGGTTTTCGGGGTTGGCCGCCACCACTTCGGTCTGTGTCGGCAGCACGATTTTGTAGCTGGTGTAGTGGTACACGTACCAGTAATCCTGCGTGCGGACGATGATCGGGTCGCCTTCCTGCAGTTTGTCGACGTCGCCGAGCGGCTGCCCGTAGCCGTTGCGGTGGCCGGCGAATGCGAAGTTGCCGACCTGGCCGGGCATCTGCGAATCCGTGTAGTGGCCGAGGCCGTGCTTGTTGAGCTGTGTCAGGTCCGTGCCTTCCACCAGGTTGCGCTGCCATTGGCTGCCGAATCGCGGTATGTAGATTTGGGCGATGAGTTCGCCTTCCGTGGCGCTTTGCGGCTGTACAGGCGGGTCACCCTGCTGTGCCTTCGCCACGGTGACGTTGCCGGACTTTCCTGGATCGGACCAGGATACGGATTGGCGGGTTTCGATCTGGTTATGCTCCGACTGCACGCCCGTCCACCACATCTGCCATGCGATGTACAGCGCGCAGATGGCGGCGGCGGTCAGCATGAGTTCGGCGAGGATGCCGAGTATCGTCCACAGCGCGCTTTTGGTGCGTCCGCCACGGCTTGCCACATGTTTCATCGATTGTTATTTCCCCTCTTGCGAGTCGCCGTTCTTGTCGTTTTCGAGCGCTTTCGCATACTGCAACGGCTGCTGCAACGCGTCGGTCGCGTCGAAATGCAGTTTCGTTTTCTCGTCGACCTGCCATCCCAGGCCGAACGCGCTCACGTACTGCTTGTAGATGGACACTTCCTCGGAATCGTCGAGCGCTTTTCTCATGCCCTCCACTGGTCCGATCGCCGAGATTTTGAACGGCGGCGAATACTTCTTGCCTTGCAGCAGCAGCACGTTGCCGGAGCAGCGTACGGCGGAGTTGAACAATACGCGCTGGTCCATGATCTGCATGGATTCGGCGCCTCCCGCCCACAGCGCGTTGACCACGGCTTCGATGTCCTGCTGGTGCACCACGTAATCGTTGATGTTGGCGCTGGATCCGTTGGCGTCGACCATGTTCTCCCATAGCGGCGAATCGTCGAGCGTCACCACCAGTCCCGGGCCTTCCACGGCGGGGAGCATGGTGCCGTTGCCGGCGCTTTCGCTGTCTTGCGATCCGTCGGCGTTCTGGCTGTCGAGTGTTTTGCTCAGATCGTTGACTCTGGTGCTCAGCGCATCGATTTCGGACCGTAGCGAGTTCACTTTTTTCACGCGCTGTTCCACGAGTTCGGCGGTATCGTTGCTGACCACCACGGAACGGTTGACGCGCAGGTTGGTGGACAGCAGGAATCCGGAGAACAGCAGCACGAGGAACGCCGCGACGCCGGCCGCCTTCGACCGTTTCGCGCTGTGCTTTCCGGTATGCTTCGCCATACGCGCCTTTCCAAACCTGCCTGAATCCGCCGGGTTTCACTGAACAATTGTCCTGATTTTGAACAGTTTTACGCCGTGAGTTCGCCGCTTTCGAGTCTACCCACTATTATGACTTTTAGCCTATTAAAGGAGACTATGCTGATGGCTGACGAAGAGCTGCACGAAACCACCGCGGATGACCAGAAGGATCTGCAGTCCGCCGACGACACCGCTGCCGTCGAGGAAACCACCGAAGATGTCGTCGACAAGACTTCTGTTGACGAGGACCAGTCCGACGATGACGATCTCGATATTCCTATGGACCGTGTCGAAGCGGTGCTGAACGCCACCGTTGATAAGGATTCGCTGTCACCGCAGATGCAACGCATGATGAACCGTCAGGCGGAGAACACCCGCCGTGTGGAGGAAAGCATCAAGGGCACCAAGTCCAACCCGCGCTGGTTCGTGCCGCTGTTCTGCGCGCTGATGATCATCGGTCTGGTGTGGGCCGTGGTCTACTACCTGACCACCGATTATCCGATTCCGCACATCGGCGCTTGGAACCTGGCCATCGCGTTCGCAATCATCATGGTCGGTTTCATTATGACCATGTGGTGGCGCTGAGTCGGTTTTCTCCGTTTCGCCTATTCCATCGAGGCTTATTCAAAAGACGCCGGGTTCTTTGCGATCCGGCGTCTTTTTTCATCCGCTTCATCCACTTCATCCACTTTACTTACCGCGTCTGCATCGCCCCGCTTCAGCTTTAGGAAAAGCGGTTTCCTGTCGAGTGGAAAGCCGCCGCTTACCCGCCGATTATCTGCTGATTTTTGCCGTCCGAATCAGCACGTGGTCGCCGCCTTGCATGGTGGTGCCGAACAGGTAGGCGTCGCCGCCGTCGGCGAGCTTGAGTTTCTTGCGCAATTGCGGCGCGGTGAGTGGGAAATTACGCACGGCGATGTTGGCACGGTCCAAGCCGGACAGCAATCGCTTCAGCTCCTTCTTACCCATACCGCCGATCGTTTCAATCGCAAAACCGCGCCCCGGAAAACCATCGACCGGCTCGTCCGATACGAACAGGTGGCTGCTCGGGCCGATCTGCACCGCCCCGAATCGCGCTTCCACCACGTCGAAGCAGCCGGCCTTCATGATCGACGCGTTCGGCTCGTACAGGTAGCGCAGCTCGTGCGGCAGCGGCGCGTCCCCGATGCGCAGGCCGCGCGTATAGGCGGCCGCATCGTAGTCGAGTCGCTGATCGTCGTTCACGCAGTACACGTGCGGCGCACGCGTGTCTGCCGCTGCGGCATCGGACGTTGCCCCGGCAGCCTTGCCGTCCAGCACCAGAAGCAGTTCCTTGCATTCGTTGCCGGTGGAGACGATGTGCACTTCGGCCACAGTGCCCGCGAAATCGTCGACCGCCTTGCGCCAGTCGAGCATCGGCGACAGTTTGATCATCACATATCGTGCCTTAGCCAGCAGCAGATCGCGCAGCGCCAGCACGTCGGGCGTGCAGTCCTCGATCGCGTAGGTGCGGGCGCCGTGCTCGTCGCGGCGGGCCGGGTCGATGTAGATCAGCTGCGCCGGCTCCATCGCACGTAGGTATTCGACGCCGTCGCCGCACACCACCTGTGCTTGCGTGAGGCCCAGCGCCGCCATATTGTGCGCGGCCAGTTCGCATAGATGCGATTGGCGTTCCACGTACGTGGCGTGACCGAATCCTCGGGCGAGATATGAGAAATCGACGCCGAATCCGCCTGTCAGGTCCGTCATGGTCGCGTCGTTGGCCGTCTGTCCCGCCGATTGCGGCAGAGATCGCAACAGACGCCGGGCGATTTCGGCCTTGTATTGCGTTGTGAACTGCGATGAGCACTGTTCCATGGAAATATGCGCGGGATAGACGATATCCGCGCAGGCGGCCCATTGCGGCAGTTTGTTGCGGGCGATTTGCCAGCCCGCGATCTGGTCGAGCGCGGCCGGCAAGTCGAGGTCCGCCGTCCGTTTGGTTTTGAGCGCTAGGTCACGCACATCTTCATTGCGATGCGCCTCGGCGAAGGCGCGCGTCACGTCGTTGAGCAGTGGTCCGTCACTCATGGTTCCTCTCCCCTTCTTCGCAAGTATCTGCCATGTCGCACGTATATCGTCGCACGCGTATCCTGCGTCCGTGGCGCATCGGTATTGCGTCCTTGTCGATTGCCTTCGTCATCTTATCTTTCCTGTGGATAACAAGTGGACAAATGTGGATGAATGTGGATAACGCCCATATTTTGTGCCTGAGTCAACGTCGCACCACGAAATACCGGCGGCGATTTTCCCCATTTTTGTGGGGTGTGGATATCGGTTATCCACAATTTTCACATAGGAAATTCCTTATGTTCCGCCATTTTGTGAATATCCTTGTGGATAATCCACCACGTTATCCCCGACTTACCCACAGGTTTGACATCACTTATCCACAAAGTTATCCACGGATGTGGAAAACTACATGTGTGTAGTTCCCGCATTACTGGTACAGAAGTGACATATGCATCAGCGGATTGCCGGCGTTGCATCCCACGATGATCGCCACGACCACCACGAACACCGTGATGCCGTACACCGTGGTGCGCCACGTCAGGCTTTTGCCGCGGAACGCATGCAGGCCGGTGACCAGCAGCCACGCAAGCACGCCGCCGACGATGAATCCGCCGACATGCGCCTGCCATGCAATGCCCGGCGTGATCACCGGCATCAGGAAGTTGATCAGCATCCAAATCAGCATCGAACGAATATCGATGCCTATTCTCCTGTACACCACCAGAATCGCGGCGAACAGGCCGAACAGCGCGCCGGACGCGCCATATGCGGCGGTCATCCATCCCGACGGCGAGCACACGGCCCACACCATCAGTCCGGCGCCGCCGCCCAATCCGGACAGCAGGTACAGCGCAAGATACGGCCAATGCCCCATCATGCGTTCCAGCACGGGCCCCACGCACCACAAAGTAAGCATGTTGAACAGGATGTGCCACAGCGAGGTCGGCTGGTGCAGGAACATCGAGGTGATGAAGGTCCACGGGTGCCGGACGGCCGTGGCGGGCAGCAGCATGCCGGCGTTCACGAACGCGTTGCCGCCTTCGGGCCAGACGAGGAAGAGGACCGCTTCGATGGTCCACACCACGATGCAGATCGCCATGATGGCGGTGGTGATGACCGGGTCGCCGTTGCGCCACCGGTATCGCAGCGATCGGGCGGAGAACAGATCCTTGAACGATGGGGAATCGGGAAACAGACTGAATCGTTGGTATGCCATAGCTCAACACTACCGGCACATGCGGTATTTTCCGGCGCGTAAATCCACCCAATCGACACATTCCACGAATTAAGATAGGGAACAGAGCTGGCTTGAACGAGCAGGTCAGCCAGTGTTTGGAAACCTTGAAAGGAGCCGTCATGGAGAACAAGTCTTCTAACGGTTGGAAGTTCTTCGCACTGCTCTTCGGAGCTTTGCTTGCTGGCGTCGTCGGTCTGTACATCTACAAGCAGCAGAATCCCGACTATGACCCGTGGGAGGAACCGTGGGAGAACAGCTCCTCGCCGGTCGACCTGGGCCTGACCAAGGACGCCGAGCCGGAGGCCGACGCCACTGCCGCCGCTCCTGCCGCTGAGCCGGAAGCCGCTTGATTTCGCCTTTCCCCGGCACACCTATGCCGCGTTGGGTTTGTTGCTTCGCCCTGTATCTTGCGATACAGGGTTTTTCTTTTGCTTTTGCGATTGCGATTGGCTTGCGGCCTTCCGTCGTACTGTCGCTGTATTGCCACGTACGTTCGGCACGTACGTTCGGGCACTACCGGCATACGCAATCGGACATGCGAAAAACATACGAAAAGGCCCTTGGAAAATCCCAAGGGCCTTCGTCGTCATCACTTATCCGCCCATTGCGAAACGGACGGAGCGAAAGCGATCATGCGTGCGTCGGCGATGCCAGCGACGTTTCATGACCGCTCCATAATCACTTGAGCGGACCGGTGTGCCAGATGCGCTCGAGGTAATCCTCGATGGAGCGGTCGGAGCTGAAGTAGCCGGAGTTGGCCACGTTGAGCACGGCCATGCGGCTCCACTTCATCGGATCGCGGTAGGTTTCCTCGATCTGGGCCTGGATGTCCATGTACGCGCGGAAGTCGGCGAGCGTCATGAAGTAATCCTTGTTCAGCCAATCGTTGACGAGGTCCTTGTAGGTGTCCTTGTCGCCGTCGGAGAAGGTGCCGTCGGCAACCATATCGATGGCGGCCTTGAGCTGCGGGTCCTTCTCGTAGTACTCGCGGGACAGACCCTTGGTGTCGTAGCCCTTGGCGTACAGCGCAGAGACTTCCGGCTCGGTCATGCCGAACAGGAAGAAGTTCTCGGCGCCCACACGCTCACGGATCTCGACGTTGGCGCCATCGAGGGTGCCGACGGTCAGAGCGCCGTTGAGGGCGAACTTCATGTTGCCGGTGCCGGAGGCTTCCTTGCCGGCCTGGGAGATCTGCTCGTCGAGGTCGGTGGCCGGAATGAGGTTCATGGCCAGCTCGATGTTGTAGTTCCACGGGAAGTAGACGTTCAGCTTGCCCTTGACGTCCGGGTCGTTGTTGATGACGCGGACGACGTTGTTGATCAGCTGGATGGTCTGCTTGGCCAGGTAGTAGCCCGGAGCGGCCTTAGCGCCGAACACGATGGTGCGCGGCATGATGTCGTCGGCGGAGACCTTGCCGGACTTGATGTCGGCGTAGTCGGCGATGACGGACAGGATCTTCAGGGCCTGGCGCTTGTACTCGTGCAGACGCTTGACCATGGTGTTGATCATGGTGTTCGGGTCGATGTCGAAGCCGTACTTGCGCTTGGCGAAGTTGGAGAAGTCGACCTTGTTGGCCTGCTTGACGGCGGCGAACTTCTTGACGAACTCGTCATCGTCGGCCAGCGGGATGAGGCCCTTGAGCAGTTCGAGGTCGCTCAGCCACTTGTCGGTGCCGAGGCCTTCGGTGATGAGGTCGGACAGGCGCGGGTTGGCCAGCTTGATGAAGCGGCGAGGGGTCACGCCGTTGGTCACGTTGGTGAACTTGTCCGGATACACGTCGGAGAAGTTCTTCAGGGTGACGTCCTTGAGCAGCTGGGAGTGCAGCTCGGCCACGCCGTTGACGTGGGAGCCGCCATAGGTGGCCAGGTAGGCCATGCGCACGGAGTCGCCGGTGTAGATGGCCATGTCCTTGATGGTCTCCTCGGCAACGCCCTTGGCCTTGAGCTCGGCCTCGAACTGGTCGTTGATCTTCTCGATGATCTCGAGATGACGCGGCAGCAGTTCGCCGATGAGCTTGGACGGCCACACTTCCAGAGCTTCCGGAAGCAGGGTGTGGCAGGTGTAGTTGAAGGTCTTGTTGGTAATCGTCCAGGCGGTGTCCCAATCGTAGCCATACTCGTCCATGAGCACGCGCATGAGCTCCGGAATGCCGATGACCGGGTGGGTGTCGTTGAGCTGGAAGTTGATCTTGTCCGGGAAGGTGGTCAGATCCGGCTTGTCCTGGCCCGGGTAGAAGACGCGGATGGCGTCGTGGATGGAGGCGGACACGAAGAAGTACTGCTGCTCGAGGCGCAGAGCCTTGCCCTGCGGGGTGGAGTCTTCCGGATACAGGATCTTGGAGATGTTCTCGGCCTCGACCTGCGGCTTGACGGCGTCGAGGTACTCGGACTTGTTGAAGGTGAGCAGATCGAACTCGTCGTAGCTCTTGGCGGTCCACAGGCGCAGGGTGTTCACGCGGCCGGAGGCGTAGCCCGGAACCATGTAGTCGACCGGGACGGCGCGCACGGACCAAGCCGGCTTCCAAACCTTCTTGCCGTTCTCTTCGACGACTTCGCCGCCGAAGGAGACCTTCTGGTCGCGGTTGTAGTCGATGTGGCCCCACGGCTCTTCGTTGGCCAGCCAGTAATCCGGGGTCTCGATCTGCTTGCCGTTCTCGTCGAATTCCTGCTTGAAGATGCCGTACTTGTACTGGATGCCGTAACCGAACGCCGGCACGCCGAGGGAGGCGAGGGAGTCGATGAAGCAGGCGGCCAGACGGCCCAGGCCACCATTGCCGAGTCCCGGCTCGTATTCGGCGTCGATGACTTCCTGCGCATCGAAGCCGAGAGCTTCCACGGCCTTGTCGAACTGGTCGGTCAGTCCGGCGTTGAGCAGCGCGTTCTCGAGCTGCTTGCCCATGAGGAACTCAGCGGACAGGTAGCCCACGGCCTTGGTGTTGCCGTTGACCATGTCGGCCTGGGTCTTCATCCAGGAATCCACGAGATGGCGACGCACTGCGGCGGACGCGGCAACGTACACGTCGGCCGGCTTGGCCTGCTCGACGGTGACGCCCTGGGTGTACTTCAGCTGCTCACGAATCTCGTCAGCGAACTGTTCCGCGGTGACCGCGGACTTCGGTGCGGTAATTTCAGTCATTGATTGACTCCCTTTGACGGATACTCTCCAGGAACATTATGCCTTACTTCAGCGTCCTTGCATTTGCGGCCGCATGAACACTAAGTAACATCATGCATACGTTCTCATGTACAGCATACTACGTAATCATAAAAAGACGAAATTCCCAGCAATCGTAAGCCGGCATTCGTTTGCAAAAAACATTGCAAAAACTGCAACGCAACGTATGGCGCCCATTAAGCGAGGGCACCACAATCGCAGGAAAATCGCCCCTCAAACCCCTATTTAGTTACGACTACATCGTTTGCAAAGTCCCATCATAGTCGTTTGCGGGCTGCACAATACCGGTATGGCTGTCATACGAGAACAAGACTTGGGCAAAGGACGCGCCGCCTTCGAACAGTGGCAGGACGCGGCGCACAACATTTTCAGCGAGCAGCTGCCGGCCGATGACGACGCCGCTTTCGATTTCCGGCTCAACTTCTCGCCGCGTCTGCCGCGCCAGCTGTGGGCGATGGCGGTGCGCTACTCGCTATACCTGCTGGAAAAGAAGGCTCCGGGCGAAGGCGTGGAGGTGCGCGTGGCACCGTGGGGCGCCATCAAGATCCTCGACGGGCCGGCGTCCGATCCGCACAATCTCACGCCGCCGGACGTCATCGAACTGGACCCCGACGTGTGGATGAGGCTCGCCACCGGCATCACCAGCTGGGGCGAGGAAAAGGACGCCGGACGCATCACCGCCGTCGGCGAACGCGACGATCTGAGCGGGCTGCTGCCGCTGGCATAGGAATAGGTCGCGGCGTGGTGCGACCGGTGATGGTTGGCGGGACGAGCTCGACAATCGCCCGACAATCGAAATCGAAATAATAAAAAATGGCCCGCGGTCGAAACCACGGGCCATTCGTTGAAAAAATCTGTGCAGTCAGTCCTGCTTCTTCGGCTTCAGCGCGCTGGGCACCGGCATCGGGATGGGCTTGTGCGGCTTCGGCGCGGCCTTTGCCGCCGGAAACTCGCCACTCGTGGCCTTCGCCGCGGCTTCCGCGGCCCACTTGGCGTATTCGTCAAGGTCATCGGCGGAATCGGAAGACGTTTGGCCGTCCCCAACGGTCTCATCTTCGGCGTCCACATCGTGAGAATACTTGGCTTCGATATCGGCAAATGGGTCGAAGGAACCAGAACCGGGCTCCTGCGCACCGAGCTCCTTGGCAAGCTCATCGTAATCGGCGTCGGTGGTCAGGTACTTGAGCTTTCGGGCTATTTTCTGCTGTTTGGCTTTCTGACGTCCGCGGCCCATCTGACCCCCTGAAATTACTGTGCTATCAATTCATCAAACAAGAGAGTACCACTTATTGCGCATTATTTCGTTGTCGGCTCAGACTTTTACGATAAAATCGTTGATTTTCTTAAGAAAAGGACACGTATGACGGACGAAACCCAGGAGCAGCAGATCACTGCTGTCGGCAATGAAATGAGCGCGAGCTTCCTCGCCGCAAAGAAGCGTTCCGATGAAACCCTCGCCGCAATCGAAAAGAATCCGGGCAAGTTCACCATGCTCACCGGCGACCGTCCGACGGGCCGTCTGCACATGGGCCATTACTTCGGCACGCTGCGCAGCCGCGTGGAGATGCAGAACAAGGGCGTGCACACCAACATCATCATCGCCGACTATCAGGTGATCACCGACCGTGACACCACCGAGCACATCCAGGACAACGTGCTCAACCTGATCCTCGACTACATGGCCGCCGGCATCGATCCGGAAAAGACCATGATCTACACGCACTCCTCCGTGCCGGCCGAAAACCAACTCATGCTGCCGTTCCTGTCGCTCGTCACCGAGTCCGAACTGCACCGCAATCCGACCGTCAAAGCCGAGATGGAGGCTTCCGGCCACGCACTGACCGGCCTGCTGCTGACCTACCCGGTCCATCAGGCCTGCGACATCCTGTTCTGCAAGGGCAATATCGTGCCGGTGGGCAAGGATCAGCTGCCGCACATCGAATTGACCCGCACCATCGCCCGCCGCTTCAACGAGCGTTACGCCAAGAAGAACCCGGTGTTCCCGGAGCCTGACGCCATCCTGTCCGATGCGCCGGAGATTCCGGGCCTCGACGGCCAGAAGATGAGCAAATCCCGTGGCAACTCCATCATGCTGAGTGCCACCGCAGCGGAGACCGCCAAGCTCATCAAGAAGAGCCGCACCGATTCCGAACGCAAGATCACCTTCGATCCGATCAACCGTCCGGAGGTCTCCGCACTGCTGACCACCGCAGCGCTGACCACCGGCCGCGACCCGAAGGAAATCGCCGAGGAGATCGGTGATTCCGGCGCGGGCGCACTGAAGATGTACGTGGTTGAATCCGTGAACAACTTCCTTGCCCCGATGCGCGAACGCCGCGCCGAGCTGGCCAAAGATATGGATTACGTGCGTGACGTGCTCGCCGAGGGCAACAAGAAGGCCAATGCCATCGCCAACGAGACGCTGGAGCAGGTGCGCGACGCCATGGGCATGCGCTACTGAGCGCGTTTGAGCCGTGCGGCCGTCGCACGCTTACGTGTTCGCACGTTCACAACGAGAAATGGGTCGGGAACCACATCGGTTCCCGACCCATTTCGCTTACAAATGGCGGATTACGCCTTCCGCCGGATGCCATCCCGCTTAGATCTGCGAGCGCTTCTCCCCTGCGGCGATTTCGGCGGCCACGAGGTCGTCGTCCACGTGGCGGTCGTCCGGATCGTCGAGATAGTGGTCGAATTCGTGCAGCACTTCCGCGCTTGGCGCGGGCGTAAGCAGCGAGACCACCACGATGAACAGCAGCGAGACGATGAACGCCGGCAGCAGCTCGTAGATGGCGAAGATGCCACCGAGCGGCTTGACGAGGTTGTGCCAGATGAGCACGGTGGCCGTGCCGGACAGCATGCCCGCAATCGCGCCGTACTTGTTGGTGCGCCTCCAGTACAGCGAGGTGAGCATCAGCGGTCCGAAGGATGCGCCGAGGCCGGCCCACGCGTACGAGACCACTTGGAAGATCGAGGAGTTCTGGTCGAACGCCACCACGATGCCGAAGATGAACATGACGAGCAGCGTGATGCGCGCCACCATCATCACCTGGCGGTCGGTGGCCTTGCGGTGCAGCAGTCCGCGGAAGATGTTCTCGCCGACGGCCGAGGCGCCGATGATCATGTACGAGGACGAGGAGCTCATGGACGCGGCGAAGATGCCGGACACGACGATGCCGCACATGAAGCTCGGCAGCAGCGCCTGCGACACCACGATGAAGATGTTCTCCGCGGCCGCCTGCGTGGCGAACTGCGTCGGCATCATGGCACGGCCGACCAGGCCGATGCACACGCCGCACGCCAGCGAGATCACGCACCACGTGGTTGCGATGATGCGGGATTTCTTGATTTCCTCGGAACTGCGGATGGACAGGAACCGCACGAGCACCTGCGGCATGCCGAAGTAGCCCAGGCCCCACGCGAGCATGGAGATGATGGTGATGATGCCGTAGTCGGCGGGCGCGCCGAACATGGCCTGTCCGGCCTTGACGATCTGCTCGCCGGCGTCGTTGAGGATCGGCGTGGCCACATGCGTGCCGTCGAGGAATCCCGGAATGCCCTTGAGGAAGGCGACGGTGTTGTCGATGCCGCCGGCGGACGCCACGGAGCCGATGAACACCACGGCCAGCGCGAAGAACATGAGCAGGCCCTGGATGAAGTCGGTCACGACCACGGACAGATAGCCGCCGATGATGGTGTACGCGAACACGATGGCGGCGCCGATCACCATGGTCAGGTGGTAGTCCCAGCCGAACAGCGTGGAGAAGAGTTTGCCGACGGTCACGAAGCAGCTGCCGACGTACACGCAGAAGAATACGAGGATGATGAGCGCAGCGATGGTGGATACGATATTGCGATCGTCATGGAAGCGCTTGGAGAAGAAGTCGGGAATGGTGATCGCGTCGCCGGCCACCACGGAGTAGCGGCGCAGACGGCGTGCGACGAGTTTCCAGTTGAGGTAAGTACCAAGCGCCAGACCGATGGCCGTCCACATTGGGTCGACCGCGCCGGTGAAGTAGGCGACGCCCGGCAGGCCCATAAGCAGCCAGCCGCTCATGTCGGAGGCTTCCGCGCTCAATGCCGTCAGCCACGGTCCGACGCCACGCCCACCCGCGAAATACTGTTTGGTGGAGGAATTGGACCTCTTGGAGTAGACGAAGCCGATGGTCAGCATGGCCGCGAAGTACAAGACCATGGCCAGCAGCACCCAGAAATCTTTGGTTACCAAGTGTTTTTACCCTTCTGCAGGTTATTAAATGTCGTAGCGCCAGGATTTATCGGTCACTACTCGTGCCATCGCCAGGCCGATCGGCAGGCAGATGATCACCATGAACGCACGGAACGCCCAATCGAGCGCGTTCAGCGTATCGAACTGGCCGAGGTGGAACATGGCCTGGTACATATACAAACCGGGCACCATGATCACAATAGACGGAACCGTCAGGCAGATGCGCGGATATCCCAAATGCGGAGCAAGTAGGCCGTGGCGCACCGCCGAACGCCATGCGGAGGCGAGCAGGCCGGCAAGGAACGCGCCGATGAACGCGCCGGCTTCCGCGGGCACGCCCAAGTCGACGATCTCCAATCGCAAGGTATCGGTGATGGCGCCGATGGTGGCTGCGACGAGGCACATGCGCTGCGGCGAATTGAACATCACGGAGAAGCCCCACACACCGATGAACGCGAACAGCATGCGCAGCAGGCAGTTGATGACGGGGTTCAGTCCAAGCGGCTCGAATCCTTGCGGATTCAGGTGCACGATTGAGGCGACCATCCATCCTGCCAACGTGGCCATCAGAATGATGCACAGCACGTAGGTGAGTCGTTGCACGCCTGATGGGAAGTCGATTTTCGCCATGTCAAGCCCGCCGGTTATCAGCGGGAATCCGGGGATGACGAACAGCATCGCGCCGATATACGCGGTGTCGTGCTGCAAGGCGATCGGATCGAACAGGCCGATCAGTCGCAGCATGCCGGTGCATGCCAGCGCGGCGACGGCCACGCAGACGAACGTCACGAAGAATTGGTTGAGATGGTGGGCGAACAGGCGGCGACGCAGCCAGTGGCCGAGGCCGGCGCCGACGAACGCGCCGATCATGTCGTACGGGCCGCCGCCGAGCAGGAACACGAAGGATGCGCAGGCGCAGGCGGACGCGAGTCCCGCGAAGGCCGGCGAATACAGCGGTTTGCGACGTTCGATCATGTCGAGTCGCTCGTGCGCCTGCCGTACGGTGACGCCTTGCGATTCGCCCGCGGCTTTCCCGATATGGTCGAAATGCTCGGCATATTCCTTCGGCGGTTTGCAGTTGCGGTTCTTACGCGGCTTTTCCGCGACCGAATCGCCATTGCTACGTCCGGCCGCGGCCGCCGCCTCGATATCGCGCATGTGCAGCGGACGTGCGGTGGAATCGCCTTCCTGCGCGCGTTCCGTGACCATTTCCAGCGCGTCGAGCACGGGATCGTCGGAACCTTCCTGGTTCTGCTCGGCCTTCTGCCGTTCCTTGAGCTGCTTGGACAGTTCGGCCGACACCTGCGAGGCGTCGCGCTTGTCGAGATGCTGCATCAGCCCTTCGGAAACGTCGGATTGGCTGTGGTACATAGAGCCTTTGCCGAGGTTGACGTTGAACCAGTCGGCGAAGTGCTCGAGCAGCCAGATGCGTTCGGTGTTGACGCCGGTGGTCGGCAGGTCGACGACTTCGGTGATGCGGTCCTTGCCGTCCGTGCAGGAGGCTTCGATGTCGGTGAGGTTCACGTCGGCGCGCACGTGCACGCCCAATGGATAGGCGATGCGGTGCATCATTTCGCGGACGCGGAAGCTGCCTGTTCCGGCGCCGAGGTCAAGCATGCCGACGCGGACGATCACGCTGGCTTTCGCCGCGATGCCGGCTTCGGTTACCGGCTTGTCCCAATCGCGTTCGATGTCTTCCATATCGAGCGGAATGGAGTGGGTGTGGAATTTGCTGACCGCCTTCGCGCTGCTGTCAACGCGTTCGGTGTTCTCATCATGTTCATGTAGTGCGCTCACACTATTCAGGTCTAACGTGTGGGCTGGTCGGATATTTTCCGAACATTCCCACATGCCCATTTTCCGGACATTCAATGTCCACGATGCGAACCATTCCGGCGTTTCCGTAACCAAACTGTCGATTTGCCGCGCCTACAATGGTCGAGCATTTACCCACCAAGCTTAGGGCTGTGGGCTCGCAACAGACGGCCAAAACAATCGCGGAGGTGCCGCGAAGGACCGACAGACCGAGCAACCCGATGGTTTGGAGAAGGAGGTCTGATGACAACTGAAAACGAACAGATCACGCCTGCGGACGCGGCTATCGTCTCGTCCGGCACCGGCACCAAGGGCCCTGAGGAGCGTGATCTTCCCGCATCCCTCAAAGAGGAAATGGATCTGTGTCTGCAGATTCTTCGCGAGGTGCTCGGTGAGTTCGATGAAAACCTGCTGGCCAAGTTCGATGAAGTGCGCGAACATGCGCTGAAGGCCAGCGACGAACGTTTCTCCGGCATTCTGACCGACACGAATCCCGATCAGGACGACCTGCAGAAGGTTGTCGACATCATCGACAAGACGGACGTGCATGAGGCCCAGCTGTTGGCTCGTGCCTTCACCACTTACTTCCATCTGGCCAATCTGTGCGAGGAGAACTACCGTGTCTCCGTGCTGCACAGCCGTGAGAACGCCGTTGACGACACCCAGGCCGTCGATCCGGTGAACGAAATGACCTGCGCCTACCACCAGCTCATCAACGAGATGGGTCCGGCCAGAGCCAAGGAGCTGCTCGACCAGCTCGAGTTCCATCCGGTGTTCACCGCGCATCCGACCGAAGCCCGCCGTAAGGCCGTGGAAGGCAAGATCCGCCGCATCTCCCAGCTGCTCGAAGCGCATAAGCTGCTCGGCGGCTCGGACAAGAAGGAGAACTCCCGTCGACTCTTCAACGAGATCGACGCGCTGTTCCGTACCTCCCCGATCGCGCTGAAGAAGCCGACTCCGGTTGAGGAAGCCGACACCATTCTTGATATCTTCGACAACACGCTGTTCTACACCATTCCGCAGGTCTACCGTCGTTTCGACGACTGGGTCCTCGGAGACAAGGCCGGCCTCGTGCCGCCGGTGTGCCCGGCGTTCTTCCATCCGGGAAGCTGGATCGGTTCCGACCGTGACGGCAACCCGAACGTCACCGCCAAGGTGAGCCGTCAGGTGGCCCGCAAGTTCAGCGACCACGTGCTGGGCGCGCTGGAGATCGAGACCCGCCGCGTCGGCAAGAACCTGACGATGGAGGCCGAGACCACCCCGCCGAGCGCCGAACTCAAGTCCCTGTGGAACCACCAGAAGGAAATGAGCGAGCGTCTGACCGACAAGGCCGCGCTGATCTCCACCAAGGAGCTGCACCGCGCCGTCATGCTGGTCATGGCAGACCGTCTGAAGGCCACCATCGACCGCGACGCCGACCTCATGTACCACTCCTGCGAGGACTACATCGCCGATCTGAAGACCGTGCAGCGCTCCCTCGCCGAAGCCAACGCCAAGCGTTCCGCCTACGGCCCGCTGCAGGACCTCATCTGGCAGGCCGAGACCTTCGGCTTCCACATGGTCGAGATGGAGTTCCGTCAGCATTCCGTCGTGCATTCCCGCGCTCTGGAGGACATCCGCGAGCATGGCCTGCACGGTGAGCGTGGCGAGCTGCAGCCGATGACCCACGAGGTGCTCGACACCTTCCGCGCGCTCGGTTCCATCCAGAAGCGCAATGGCATCAAGGCCGCCCGCCGTTACATCATCTCCTTCACCAAGAGCGCCCAGAACATCAAGGACGTGTACGAACTGAACCGTCTGGCGTTCTCCCACCCCGAGGATGTTCCGACCATCGATGTGATTCCGCTGTTCGAGCAGCTTGAGGATCTGCAGAACTCGGTGGACGTGCTTGAGGAAATGATCAAGATCCCGGAGGTCCAGGCTCGTCTGAAGGCCACCGGCGGCAAGATGGAAGTCATGCTCGGCTACTCCGACTCCTCGAAGGACGCCGGCCCGACCTCCGCCACCCTTGCCCTGCACTCCGCGCAGGAGCGCATCGCCAAGTGGGCCGAATCGCACGACATCGACCTGACCCTGTTCCATGGCCGCGGCGGCGCCGTCGGTCGTGGCGGCGGCCCGGCCAACCGCGCCGTGCTCGCACAGCCGGTCGGCTCCGTGAAGTGCCGTTTCAAGCTCACCGAGCAGGGCGAGGTCATCTTCGCCCGCTACGGCAACCCGGTGCTTGCAATCCGCCATGTGGAGTCCGTCGCAGCCGCAACGCTGCTGCAGTCCGCTCCGAGCGTGGAGAAGCGCAACACGGATATGACCAAGAAGTACGCCGACATGGCCAGCAAGCTCGACGAGGCCGCGCACAACCGCTTCCTCGACCTGCTGAACACCGACGGCTTCGCACCGTGGTTCTCCACCGTCACGCCGCTGACCGAAATCGGCCTGCTGCCGATCGGCTCCCGTCCGGCAAAGCGTGGTCTGGGCGCCAAGTCCCTCGACGACCTGCGCACCATTCCGTGGATCTTCTCCTGGGCCCAGGCCCGCATCAACCTGGCCGCATGGTACGGCCTCGGCACCGCGTGCGAGCAGTTCGGCGACCTGAACACCTTGCGTCAGGCGTACGAGGAGTGGCCGCTGTTCTCCACGTTCATCGACAACATCGAAATGTCGCTGGCCAAGACCGACGAGCGCATCGCCAAGATGTACCTCGCCCTCGGCGACCGTGAGGACCTCAACAAGAAGGTCCTCGACGAGATGGAGCTCACCCGCAAGTGGGTGCTCAAGATCGTCGGCGACGAATGGCCGCTGCAGCACCGCCACGTGCTCGGCCAGGCCATCCGCATCCGCTCGCCGTACGTGGACGCGCTGTCCGTCACCCAGGTGCTCGCCCTCGGCTCGCTACGCAAGCGCGTGGACAAGGAAGAGCTCACGCACGGCCAGAAGGAGAACTACACCTACCTGATCCTGTGCACCGTGTCCGGTGTCGCAGCAGGCCTGCAGAACACGGGCTGATCTTCGGCTGACCGCCTGACAAAAGCGAGCGGGGAGGTTCCGTGCCGATAAACGGCGCGGGCCTCCCCGTTCGCGTCGCACGGCCCTAGACTGGCCGGCGACGGCGCGCATAGAACGGGCGCGCTGGCCGAGTGACAGACTCGGATGATCGGAGGGGACATGGACAAGCCATCGAATGAGCGCGGGAGCACCGGGCCAACGGACGGCATCAAGGCGGAGGGCGATGCCGGAAACGAACGCCACATTTGCAAAGCGAATCCGGCTATGATCGATGACATTGGGAAAAAACATGGCCTGGAAGATACGTCAGAAAATTTTTCCGGCAAGAAATATGCTTTGGCACCGAAAGCAGCTACCAAATTCCTTAAGGCGAGTAGATGCTATGTGGCTTTGGGCAAGGCCAGACGCGTGCTATGGTGGCTGGGATTACTGCTGCTTTCACCAGCACTTATTTTGTGGGCGGAATGGGGCGCCAATGGCGATGATGATACTATAATCTGCAGAGTCTTAACGTTCTCTTCCTCTTCGTGCATGAATTTAACTACGGCAACTGAGTATGTACGTAGACTTACCTTAGTATTGATTATGGGGGTAGTCTGCTGGATTGCGGCGCTTGTCATCTTTGGCGTGCGTTCATATATGCGATCTGTATATCCGGAACTTCGTGATCATTCCTCTTCCGCCTCGCATGTCCTTGTGGGAATCATATCGTTTCTCGTGCTGGTCATGGTCTTTCCCGTTCTTGTGATAACGCTACTTTCCGCTCTAATGACTCTATGACGTTTTACCAGAGGCGCATTGCGTGGAATGGCTGAATCATTCCACGCAATGCGATCACAATCATGATTGATTAACGGTTCGGATTTTCAAGAGATTCAGCATAGGATAATGCCAATATACCAGCCTCCGCTTGACTCGGGAGTCGGTCTGCATGTGACGCAATGAGCAGTGCTTTTTTACTTCCGGATACGTTATCGAATATTCCAAGATCGATTCCATCAACAAGCTTTCGAAATGCGATGACCAGGTTGTCCGCACTTCCCTTGAACCGGGACTGATAGAACCGTTTAATTCGATTCGTCTCGCTTTGCGCGAACATGTCCCGCATAGCGGTGGACAAAGACCTTTCGGAAGAATTGCTCTGCATGGACCGCGCCAGCAACCATGCATCACAGTCCGCGAGAACATCGCTGTAACTGAATCCCATACGAGCGTCTTGCTCGCCGAGATGAGCGTGCAGCCATGACGCCAGGTCCTCTTTCGGGGTATTCGCCAGGTAGCTTCCCCAAATCTGCAGCAAATCCAGAGCCCATCCGCCCAGATCACCGAGACCATAGTCCATTGGATCGTTCGTAACGCCCCATGTCAAGTATCCCAAGGATGTGGCAGCCATATGGGCGATGTCCCGATTGGGCAGCGTGCCTTTGATGACAGGCTGTGCATCACATGCGACACCGCATGCCTGACGCGACAAGGCCAATTCGCTGGGAGTAACCGGCTCCGGTGTGTATGCATGCCATAGTGCCTGCGTGCCGGAACTACCTTCCGACCAGTACGTAGGTTTGCGGAGCCATTGCAGGATGAGTTGACCGATGCTGTCCTCATAAACCGCCACCTGGGTACCCAGAGCGGCAGGGGCTTTGTGACACTCCTGCTCGGGTGTCGCCGCCGGCCTGCGGAACACGGGCTGATCCGCGGCTGTCCGACCGCTTGATGAACGGGGAGGTTCCGTGCCGATTGACGGCGCGGGCCTCCCCGTTCGCGTCGCACGGCCCTAGACTGGCCGGCGACGGCGCGCACGGAACGGGCGCGCGGGCCGAGCGACAGACTCGGATGATCGGAGGGGGACATATGGACGCGGAAAGGGACACGGACGGGACGACGGACGCGCACGAGGGGGACCACACGCCCGCGGACGGTGCCGGGACGGAGGGCGAAGGCGGCAAGCCGGACACTAGGCCGGGCGACAGACTCGCGACCATCCGACGCACGCTGTGGTGGATAGGACTGGCGCTACAGCTCCCATTCGCTTTGACTCTGATCCATTTTGATACCCCTTACCTGATATTGGAGCGTATCCTATGCGCTATTCCGCCAAGACTGGCAAGCGACCCGTCATCAATCGTCGGCATTCCCGCACTTGAAACGGAATGGTGTCGAGAATTCCTGGCACTAGTCCTGGGCGCAGTTTGCTGGGTTACAGCTGGAGTAATGAGATTAGTTGCGGACAGCCCATCAAACCATGGAAAAGAAACCCTTCCTGTACGCATCTTCGCCGGAATCATCACCATCATCGTATTGATGGCCACCGGTATTACAGGACTCTTCCTCGGCATAGCGGCCTTTTAGAAGTTTCCCCGTATCTGGCAGAGGAATTCCAAATCGAAAGCACAACAGCGAATGTGTGGGCAGACGACACATCTGCCCACACATAATGCATTATGCGAGCTACCGTCTTGGCTGATCAATGAATGCAGCGAACGCCCGAGCACTCACTTCAGCTTCCTGCTTATCAGGAAGCTTGTCTGTACCGGCAGCCTTTTTTAGGATGCTTTCGCTCATTCCAATATTTGTCAAACCAAGTGCATCAAGACCGTCCGCCATTGTTGAATATGCACTCACCACATTATCTGCGCTTGATGCAAAACGTTCGTCGTAGAATCGAACGATACGATGGGTCTCACTCTGCTTAAACGTTTCACGCATAGCAGCAGAAAGAACCGTCGAACCGGATCGTTTCCTCATACTAGAAGCAATTAGCCATGCATCTGCATCCGCAAGAACGTCATCGTACCCGAATCCTTCATCTTTCCCAAGGTGCTTATAGAGCCATGCTGCCAAGTCGGCATGCTTGCCGTCACGGCGATAGGCACCCCAGATCTGCAACAAGTCGAGAGGCCAGCCACCTAAATCGCCTAGACCATATTTGGCTGGATTGTTTTCGATACCCCATGTCAGGTATCCGAGAGCAGTTGCAGCCATGTGTGCAACATCTCGAGTCGATGGCAGTTTCTCTTTAATTGAAGGCTGTGCTTCGCATACATTGGCACATACCACACGCGCCGCGTCCAAGTCGGGCGGAGTCGAAACTTCAGGAGTATATGCGTGCCACATTGCTTGTGTCCCGCTACCGCCTTCCGACCAGTATTCAGGTTTGCGGAGCCATTCCAGGATGAATTGACCGATGCTGTCCTCGTAAACCGCTACCTGGGTACCCAGAGCGGCAAGGGCTTTGCGACACTCCTGCTCCGTGACGGCGACCCATCTTAGCAGCGGATCCGTTTCTGGCGAGACGGGATCGGGATCAGGCGCAGGCACTGGCACGGCAGGCAACAGTGAAGCGCATGCTGATACCTTCCCGGAATAGGCAACACGGTCCAGATCCCAGCCCTGGCCCTTGTAATCGTCAATCTCGGTGAACTGGTCATAGACCCAACCGTCCGGGATGGGGAAGCCGAGATTGCCCGAGAATCCCGTCGACATGTCGGACACAAACGCGTTACTCGCGCATCCCGCACCGATGACGCGGGAACAAATATTGCGGGACGCGTAAATCCCTACTCCGTATCCACCACCAAGAGACGAACAAACCGCACGGAAGTATGGCAGGATATTGCTGGTCACCTGGTCATCGGTCGCATCGAAGTCTACAGCGAAGTAGATATGGGTGGGAGGGATGCCAAGACGCTGCGCCGCCTCACGAGCGGTCTTGGCATGAGCAGCGCCGTTTGCCGGGGTGAAATGCTCCAGCTTCGTGGAGTACTCCTGGAAGATCGGGAAGAACCGCATGCCGCCCCGAGTGATGCGCTCGAGCTCACCCGGACGGATGGCCTTAAAGTAATCCTTGGGCGCCAACGACGACTGGCCAGGCTCCGTCAGATAACGTCCCACGATTTCATACCCGTCTGCCTTCAACGTCGCCAACCTGGCGTCGGTAATTTCGAACCTAGTGTCACAGGCCACACACGGACGGTCAGGATCACCTTTAGATGTCAACAGGCTCATCCACGTGGTCGAATCAATAGAGCCCGTCACAGCAATGGCATAACGCTCCTGGAACGCTTTCACGATATTGGCGAACGTGCTCGTCCATACGAAGGTCGGCCCGCCCCCGATCCCATTACACGCCAAAGCCGTGCTGGCGAGCCAGACCCACGACTCATTAGAGGATGCGTTATTTGCTGTTATCGTTTTCAAACGAGATCTAGTTCCGTTGCCGAAATTCCCCGTTGCCTCACTGGGTGAAAAACCTTCAAGCGACTGAAGCACCTGGATAAGAGCCGTGTTCATCTCCCTGCCGTACAGTCCATCAGTCGGAATGATGCCCGTGTATGGACGATATGCTTTGTTGATGAACTGCTGTGCCCTACGGACGGAGTCGATACCGCCATAAGAGGCCAGCAGCACGAACTGCTTCATCGAGAGCAACGCCCCCATGATCTCAACGTCTACGCTGGAATCTCCCTCTATGCCCATATCAGCCTTAAGCTTCCTGATCGCGGAACCTGTTCCGTCGTAGAAATGCTGTGAGATGTTGCCACCAGTGGAGTAGCCCTTGCACCACAGCGCCCCCTGAATGATGGAATACACGTTGGAAGTGCTCTTGTCCGCAACTGCCTGCTGCCGCACCCCATTCGGATACCGCTGCTTGAATAACCGCTGGGTGGAAGGACCGAAGTTATCGGCAGTGGACTGGATGCCCAATTCAATCTGCAATGCGCGAGTAAGCGCATAGATTGTCGGCCAACCAGTTCTGCCGTCCGGGTTGATTTTCTTGAATCGGGGATCATTCCCGTATGTCTTGTTCAGCCACTGCTGCGTCTGCAGCACCATCTGATCAGTCATGATGTCCTCCTTCGGGACCTGTTGCTGAAGGCAGACCCAATATCTGCCCTCACCTGCACTGCCGTTTCGCCACGAGGTGTTAACCTCGGGCGTTTCATCTGGCATGGCGTCTGCGATGAACTCTGCGATTTTCGGTGTCTAACTCCAACCGAAACATAGTGTTTCCCTTACAACGACTTCCATCACACTGTGTATTGTCGCAGCGATCAGTGCGCATGTTTTCCGTCATGACACCTACAGCTTTGGCCATAGCCAAAATGTCTCCGCATGCATCGAAGTCATATGACGGGCTTCCTTTCACTCTGATAACACTGAAATGAACCATTAATGCTCCTTTCTTTCACAAACTGCTGATGTTGTCGTGTTCTTCGTTTCTTTGCTTTCGTCGCGAATAGCGGCACGAATTTTGCGCACAGCCGTTGAAAGCTGTTTGGACACCGCAGCTCGGGACACGCCCAGCTCTCGTGCCATATCTGATTGAGATGCCCCCTTTACCAGTACACCCCTGACGATATTGCGCTGACCTGCTGGCAGTTTTTCGATCTCCGCAAAGATAGCTTGCAAACAGTTAGCTCTTTCTCTCGCATCCTCCGCGCATAAGAGAATATCCTCAGAAGAAGCAGAACACCCCTGGGGTTCCCGCCCTGCACCAACCAAATCCTCATAGGAGCAAATAACTCCGCTGACACGGTCCGATCGATAATAAGCGTGAGCGGAACGTTCCTCCGCATTCCACAATTCCTGAAGTATCGTTTGAGGGGTACGTAGTGCAATATCACGTGGCGAACAACCCATACGGATTGCGCGCAAACATCTATCGCGTTCAACCATCGTCCGTAATTCCACTTCCGAACAGTTGTATATATCAGTTACGGACACATTACCGGCGCGCATTGCCTCATGTTTCAATGAAATTCTCATTCCAGTCTCGATCCCACCCAGTTATTGGGTCTTCGAGACCTGCTTGCATAGGCCACCACATGAGCATCCAACCTGCTGGATAAGCATGACGCGTCAGTTCAGGAGAAAACCGACGCGTCACCATGAATAAGCAGGCAGATCTCATGCATGTGATTAGTTAAAAGCCCCAGTCAGCTTCACTGCGGCACAACGGATGAACAGCCCAATGCCCTACTTCTATAACCGGTTATCGCATGACATCGAGTTGAAGAAGAAATTACGATGTGTCTGGTCTCAAATCCTTTCAATAGACGAAAGTTGCGCTTCTCTGATCCAGCTGTAAGCGGCGTATACTGGCGATATTCCAGTGTTTTACCGGCTTATTCGTCTGAATCTGGCTTCCATCGTAGGAACAGTGACCTCATGGGAAGGCGACGGATGAAGACAAATGGAGACGAGAAGGAGACTCACTTGGCCGAAACTACTGCTACCTATGCTCTGGGAGTCTTCTGTCAGCTCGTAAACCCTTATATATCTGGCGTAGACCACCACAAAAAGGGATTTATGAAGGATTTCTTCGATGCTGTGTTAGAGGATGACGGTCTAAGAAATCCACTTCCCCAACATCATCGAAACCGCAAACCCGGAAAGACCACTATTACCACCGGGGTCTGGTCTGGAATCAACGATACTGATCTGACTCGTTTTTATAACGGTCGCAAGAAGATTCCTGCCTGGAAAGCCGCCGAGTTTTATCAGCGCCTAGATATCTCGAAAGTAGAACGTCTTTGCTGCGATATCAGCATTGATGCCCTTGCCGATTTTCAAAAGGAGCTTATCAAGGCAAATATTAGAGTTACGGATATCAGTGAGCTTCCTTCTGCCACAGGAAAATGGCTTCTGTCAATACTCCAGGCGAATGCCGGTGGACGTGACATTCTCATCGACGGCATAAGCTTTCAGCCGAAATTCGATATTTTCGAAAACTTACCTCTGGCGTCTGGTCGCATCAACAACGGCAAATTGCACCTTGGGCGCTCTTCGGTCCCCTGGAAGGCTTATCCAATTCCACCGGATAAACCAGATGATCATCTTGAAAAAGACATACCTCACGCAGATGCAAGCCGCCTATGCCGATCACTTGCACAAGCCAATCAACTGTTCCGACGATCTTCCTCAGACATGTCGTCCTGAATACGCCAAGCAACGTGAATATTTTTACGATGCGGAAGGAATGCGCAGGAATCTACGGGATGTTATAGAAAACGGAGAGCAAGAATTTGATGCACTGAAGGTTGATCTTTATGACGGAATATGCGATACCTGCGCATCTGATTACGCCGATGGACTGTTACGCATGCGAGCAACGCTATCTCAGGCAGCCGGTTTCCCCCTATCCGGTTCAGTTATAGCCCAATTCCCATCAATGATTAAGGCAGCGGAAAAGAAAGGGCTGTGTCATATGCTGGTCAACGACCATATGCTGGAGTGGGTACACGAAAATGAATAATTCATTATTTAACACAACACAGGAAACAGCAACACGATTGACATTATGCCTTCCCCTTCTTTCTAGACCTTCCACAATTGACGAAATCACAGCCATTGACCTTATCGCCACCTATATGAAAACATTCGGATTCGGACAGCGCAATCTTCACGGCGATGGTCCACATGCTTTAGCCGAATATGATGCTCGTCGCAAACGAATACAAGCAGGATTAGCCCAACTCGTAATCGTTGGAGCAGCAACCGTGGATTCCACTTGCCTGTTGTACCGCGCCACTCCGGAATGTTTCCAATATTCGGAAGCATTGCACGGCGATTACGCTGCCTCCTATCGACAGGCTGTTCAGCTCTTGATAAAAAACGATTATGAAACCATCATGAACCGAATAACGAAAGAGAACAACCAGTTATGAGAAACACATGGATACGTCGAATTTCGGCAATCAGAAAGGACGGAGTGGAATCCGCCATTAATCTCACATGCGGGCTGAACTGCATTATCGGCGCTTCGAACACCGGGAAAACCAGAATCGCAAAAACCGTGGAATTTGCCTGCGGAGGGAAAGAGCTCCCCTTTACCGATAAAACTGCCTATGAAATTGCACAGGTCACGTTCGTGACCAACGGCGGTGAGGTTTCGCTTAGTCGTTCGATTCACGTTCAGAACACTATCCATGTAAAATCCAGCAACCCAATGATCGTCCCCGGTTCCTACTCCGTTTCATCACGTGCCGGTAAATCAATCAATACGGTTCTTCTTGCCTTACTAGGCGTTGAATCAACCCGTAGAATAGCGACAAACGAAACCTACCATACAGTTGCTTTCACATGGAATGCCATCAGACATCTCATGATTGTCCCCGAGGACCAAATAGGACGTGCACGCCCCTCCATTCTTTTCCCCAAAAGTACCTCTCTAGCAACTCTCACACAAAGTCTGTCCTCGTTGCTCGTGCTAGTTCAAGATGAAAAAATCGACAACTCCATACAGACAGAGAGTGCCAGCGAACGTCACGCCCGCAGAAAAGCCGTGGAACAGTTCATCCATCAGCAGTTGGATGATATAGAGCCTCGCATCAGACACCTTGAGGAGATGCGCCATATCGCAACAAATGAGGGGAAGACCATTCACACCTATTTAAGACCTTCACAAAAAAGCATTACACGTAGAACAGCAAAGACAAACTCTCCTCAATCGAGATGCCCATACCATCTCACATATCTCTCAGCTTAATCAACAATATGAGCACCTTGAGGTACTTATTCGCCAACGTAAGGTACTTATCAGTCAATACGAATCAGACGCTGCACGTCTTGATTTGCAACTACAGGCAATGAAACATGCCCGCACACATGCCTATCCCGCCACATGTCAGTTTTGCCACAGCCCCATCCACATGTCTGTGCCGACTGAACAGGACATTCTAATCGTCTCAACAGAAATTGAGCATATCCACAGAATCCAAGCAGACGTTGAAACCGATCTAGCCATCCTCGTCGACAAAGCCGATGAGGTGCAACAGGAGCTGCATCTGGAGAAACAGCAGCATCGGCAAAATATGCATTCGCTCAAATCCGACATTCAACCAACAGCGCAGCACATGCAACAAGATATTGAGCAAATTGCCCATGCAGAACAATTGCATGCGGAATATGCGGAACTCATAGCGCTGCATGCTCGTTTCAACAAGGCACTCGATGACGCTGGTCAAGCAACACAGAATGATGAAAAATACAAGCCACGCGAATGTTTCCAGAGTGATTTCTGGTATTCCATGAATAACACCATACGCAGCATTCTGCAACAATGTCATTTTCAAGGTGCTGATACTGCAGATTTCAGCAGATCTTCTTTTGATGTCGAAATAGCAGGGTATTCCAAGGCTGATGAACAAGGCAAGGGATACTGCGCATTTCTTAACAGCGTTGTTATGCTCGCATTTCATGATTATCTCAATGAACAGTCAAAGCATACTCCGGGTTGGCTGCTTATTGATACGCCTCTGCATGGGTTTGACGAAGGAATACGACCCCTGGAAGACTCATCCATGAAAGTGGGCCTGTTTTCCTATCTAGCGAAACAAGCGGTTTCACAACAAATCATCATTATCGAAAACACGAATCACATGGCTGGCATTCCTCTTGACGATAACATCAATATCGTCGAATTCTCGAAGGACAAGCACAACGGACGATACGGATACTTGGACGGGATTTACGATGTGTCTGACGAAAGTTAACGGCGGTCCCAAATCAAGTCACCTTGTCGAGGAGCGAACCCGCGCAGCCGCACTCCCCATGATTTTCCAAAGCCATTGACCGGACTAACTTGAGCGCATCGTGGGCGACAAGTGGCCGCTGCAGCACCGCCACGTGCTCGGCCAGGCCATCCGCATCCGCTCCCCGTACGTGGACGCGCTGTCCGTCACCCAGGTGCTCGCCCTCAGGTCGCTGCGCAAGAAGGTGGACAAGGAAGAGCTCACGCACGGACAGAAGGAGAACTACACCTACCTAATCCTGTGCACCGTGTCCGGTGTCGCAGCAGGCCTGCAGAACACGGGCTGATCTTCGGCTGACCGCCTGAATGATGCGAGCGGGGAGGTTCCGTGCCGATAAATGGCGCGGGCCTCCCCGCTCGCGTCGCGCGGCCCTAGCCTGGCCGGCGACAGCGCACAAAACAGGCACGCAGGCCGAGCGACAGACTCCCAATCATCCGACGTAACCCGGCGCCTGTCCGCGTTTACCCACGCCGCGACACCGACAGCCATCGTGGGCTTATACAACTGGTTCGGTCAGACTTATATTCTCGGCAGATTGAGCCTAGTCCACATTTCTCTATTTCTTCCTCGTCCTGCTTATAACCCCAATGACAACCCTTTTGGTTACGGCTTTCCTTCATGACAAACTGTCTTGGAAGAAGATTGTTCGCATCATAGCGCTGTCTTACTGTTTGACCATATTGGGTGTATTTCTGAACGAGTTGTGTTGTTGACGGAAGACGCCGCACTCGAAGGTTTTTGTTCAGCGCCTAACATGCAGCACTAGCATACTTATCCTCAATCCACTCATGATTCAGTAACAACTGCATGACTCCTGAAACACAGACACATAGCGAAGCCCTCGTTTGCAACTTCCACGAGAGAGAACCTTTGCTATTTTCACTAGAAAATCACACCCTAGAGTGCACCCCTACTCATTTTCCATTAGAATACTCTTAATATCTTAATCATTGTCGATTGAGATTAAATTTTCACATGGAGGAAATTATGAAATCCAGAAGAGTTTTTTTATTCTCCACAATTATCTCAGTTTGCCTATGCACAGTTATGACCACTCCAGCCTTTGCTGTAAATTGGTAGCAGGTTGGATGGATTGTCGCCAATAACGTCATCGACCGGGTAGTCAATCTCGATGGGCAAAGTTCAAATGATCAATATTCCACCTATATGGTTTCACCTTCCATTGTTTTCAACAATGGCACCAATGGGGGCGAATTCTATATGCGCCCTCAAGTCTCCAGCCGTGTGACCAGTTTCGAAATGCACGCGCATAGAGCTAACCCCGTCGATTTTGGAGCCAATATAGTTCTAGCCTTGTCCACAACCTCAGGCAAAAGGGTTATCAATAAAACAGTAGGGACAAACCAGAAGGAGAACAGTGCAGTACATATATCTCACAGCACTTGCCCTGCTAGGATTATGTATGCTTATTTTTCCAAGGCAACTCTGGAAAATAAGCAATTTCCTCTGGACTCAAAAAGGAGATCCGAGCAATCTATACACATCCTTAATGAGAATAAGCGGTGCCGCCTTTCTTGTTTTAGCTCTTATTCTTTTCATCTTCTGCAGACTGCAGTAACACCTACCTGATCCTGTGCACCGTGTCGGGTGTCGCAGCAGGCCTGCAGAACACCGGCTGATCTTCGGCTGACCGACCGCTCGATGAACGGGGAGGCCTACGCCGTTGACAGCGCGGGCCTCCCCGCTCGCGTTATCCGGCGTTTTGTCCTATTCTTATGGAATCCAACATAAGATTGAAATAACTTAGAAGGGGAACTACAGCATTACACTGAACCTTTTCTTATACTGTTTCCAATCTGGCCGGGTTCGTCAAGGAGGCCGTCAATGGGGAAAATATGGTGTCGCAGAGCAGCGTCATATATTCTTCGCATAATATTGCCAACTTCATTGCTATCACAATTAATAAACAGCGTTTTATATGGGAGATCTTCCATAGATGGAACCATGGGAATCTGGATTAACTGCGTCTCCATAATCATAGTTTGCGTGATTTCTGCCTGTTCTACGCGCAACGGACAAGCTTGGTCGCATCATTTTCTAGGACTGCAGGTAGTCGATCAATATTCCAACCTGCCCATATCGGGAGTAAGGATGGGTTTACGCGAGATAGCTCACTGCGTTGATTTCGTGCCATGTTTCATTGGGTTTCTTTGGCCTTTATGGGACACCAAAGGACAAACCTTCGCCGACAAAATTATGAGAACAACGATAATCAGTATAGAATAGATAGAACTAAAGTGACGCAAAGACGCATCACTGGATAAAAAATACTTTCGAAGCCAAAGGAGACTACGAATGAACCTTCATAAAAAAATCGCGTTCACCACAGTACTGGTGGCAATACTGGCGTTCTCTGGTACCCCATCAGCAATGGCTAGCACTTCTGGACATGACCGAAGCGCCTTCAATTCTTCTGCAGAAGTCGCTCTGCAAGAAAAACTCTCTAACATTGCTTCCACGAATAACTTAGACGTCGAATTCGGCGAATTTAAAATCGATGCTCCTCAAAGTACGATTGATGAATACCACGGTGACGCCAATCTATACGCTGAATCTATTGCGAAAGCATACGAAGAAGATACAGCCTCTAATACCAGAGAAACCAAAAACGCAAGCACACGCGGTACGGCAACATATACCTCAAGCGTCTTTTCTGGAGTCCCAGCAGGAGGAGCTTGTTGGGTAAAGCAAGATTTTCGAGCTACAGTAACGAATTACAAAGTTACCTCAAAATCCTTGCTTGGAAGCTCATACCAGACCGGGGTCTGTGTTTTCCAATGGTCTCCAAATTATTCCTGGTTTGAAGGAAATCTGAATGTTCTTAGCAAAGGAACTTTTCATGCGGTTGTCAAAGGAGGTCCCGTCTCTTTCGCCGCAACTTTCAAAGCATTTTTTCATACCAATAAAACATCGTTGTATCAAGAATTTCAATGAATAACAGCAAATATTGCAGTTACATGAAGTGCAATGATCATCGCTGAATCCATATGGCAACGCCCAAATCAGGCGCCGGGTGTCGCAGCAGGCCTGCAGAACACGGGCTGATTTTCGGCTGACCGCCTGGATGATACGAGCGGGGAGGTTCCGTGCCGATAAACGGCGCGGGCCTCCCCGCTCGCGTTCCCGGATTCAACTTGTAAGCGCAACGCCTTCTTAAATTAGAAACTGAACACTTCCAAACCTAGACAAGGCGTTGCACGTCTATTTAGCACCCGGGGCAGTCGCTCGGTTGGATGAGTCCGGCACGATACCGTCAGAGCCAAGGAATAGCTGCGTGATTATCTCCAAGAAAACGTCCGCAGCCCCTGCCTTAGATGGCGATTCAATCGAAACAACTTCAGAAACACCGTTTATGATGAACCATAGCCTGTGATGAAATGACAAAGAGGTGGAATCAATGACGGACGAACCATTTGTGAACCAGAACGACGTGGAAGGCACCGCAAGCGGCGTGTGGAGCCGTATGCTGGCCGGTAACCGTAGATTCGCGGAAGGCAAGCTGGAGCATCCGAACCGCAGCGTGGAAGCGCGCGAGGCGACTATCGACACGCATGAGCCGGAAGCGGCCATACTGAGCTGCTCCGACGCGCGTGTCAGCCCCGATATTATTTTCGACGCAGGCATCGGCGATCTGTTCACCGTGCGCACGGCAGGGCAGGTCATAGACGATGCTGTGATCGCCTCTTTGGAATACGCGGTGGACGTGCTCGGCGTGCGCCTTTTGGTGGTGCTCGGCCATCAGAATTGCGGCGCGATCAAGCAGGCATGCAAGGAATACGAGGCGTTGTTGCACGAGTTGACCGCCGACGCAGAGGATTCGCTGATGGCCGCTGACAGCGTTGCCGACCTTGACGAACGTATTCTGAACGCGAAATCGCTGATGCTGCGCACCGTCGGTTTTTCGATCTGGCAGGCGCACGAGTCGGAGCTGGAATCGACGGAGGATTTCGAGCGCGTGCACATCGCACGCACCATCGAGCAACTGGTGGAACAGTCCGAGGTGATTCAGCACGCGCTGGCGGAGGACCGGCTGATGATCACCGGAGCACGCTACCAGCTCGACACCGGAAAAGTCGAAGTATTGAGCTTCTGACGTTTTCCGGAAAAAGACGGCTTCCGGATCCGTTGCGTCGCGCTGTTTTGACATGCCGTTGCTTTAGATTGGAATCATGTCGCTTGGTTTGAACATCCTTCTGATTTTCATTTTCCTGCTGCTCGGTTCCGTGTTCGCCGGCACCGAACTGGCGCTGGTCAGCCTGCGCGGATCGCAGATCGACCAGATGGAACAGGAGGATGCGCGCGGCAAGCGTGTGGCGCAGATCGCACGCGACCCGAACACGTTCCTGTCCACCGTGCAGATCGGCGTGACGCTGTGCGGCTTCCTGTCCGCGTCGTTCGGCGAATCCTCAATCGCCCCGTATATCGTGCCGGTCATCGAAGACTGGGGTGTGCCGCATAACGTCGCCGCTCCCCTGACCACCATCGCGTTGACGCTGATCATCTCGTATTGCTCTATCGTCATTTCCGAACTGGTGCCGAAGCGTATCGCCATGCAACGCAACGAGCAGATCGCGCGTGCCGTGGTGCCGGCCATCCATGTGTTCGCCAAAGTGTGCAAGCCGATCATCTGGCTGATCGGCAAGAACACGAACGGCATCGTGCGGCTGCTCGGCTTCGATCCGAACGAAACCGACAGCGAGGTGTCCGACGACGAACTGCGCGTGCTCGTCAACACCAACACCAACCTCAGCAAGGACGAGCGCACCATCCTCGACGACGTGTTCGACGCATCCGAAACCATTGTGGCGGAGGTCATGCGTCCGCGTGCCGACGTCGCGTTCCTGGACGGCTCCATGCCGATTGCGGAAGCCGCCGCGTACGTGCGTGAAATGCCGTATTCGCGTTACCCCGTCACCGGCAAGGATTTCGATGATGTGCTCGGCTTCGTGCACGTGCGCGACCTGCTCGACATCCGCGATCCGAAGGCGAGAACCGTTGCCGACGTGACGCGTGAGGGCATTTCCCTGCCGGGCACGTCGAAGCTGCTGCCAAGCCTTGAGCTGCTGCGCAAACGAGGCATTCACCTGGCCGTGGTAATCGACGAATACGGCGGCACCGACGGCATCGTCACGTTGGAAGACATGACCGAGGAATTGGTCGGCGACATCCGCGACGAATACGACCTGCCGGAGGAAAAGGGCGGCGAACGCACAGAACGCGCCGCTTTCGTCAATGGCGTGGCCACCATCGAAGGTGGCATGACGATCGAGGATTTCGCGGATTTGACCGGCATCGAGCTGGAAGACGGCCCGTACGAGACGGTTGCCGGCTATTTCCTGGCGCACACCGGCAAAATGGGCGAGGTCGGCGACGTGCTGTCATCCGATGACGGTTATGACATGGTCGTCACCGAAGTGGACGGCCGTCGTATCGAAACGCTGGAAGTGCGTCGGCACACCGCCGATGAGGACGGTTCCGCGGCTGGCGATTCCGCGGCGGACGCCAAGTAACCCGAGCGGCCTCTTACAGCACCACCTGCCGGTTGATGTCGCGGCGCAACTGCCTCCATTGCGGCAGATAGGCGCTCATACGCCTTTGAAAGCCCTCTCCGTGGCCGTTCTCCCACAGGTGGGTCATCTCATGCACCAGCACGTATTCGAGGAATCTAGGGGCCATTAAACCAAGCTGCAGGTTAAGTCGGATACGTCCGGTCTTCGGCGTGCACGATCCCCAACGCGAACTCATCAGACGCAACGTGATATGCGTCGGCGTACGGCCAACGATCGGGCCCCATTTGGCAAGCAACACAGGCAATTGCGATTCGATGTTGCGTTGCGCCCGCGCCTTGGCCTCGTCCGTCCATACGAAAGCGGGCGGGTTGGCGGAAGCGCCAGTATCGCCAATATTGCCGTTTTGCGCACGCTGCGCGTTGAGTTGCGCGTCTCTGGCCTGCCGCATGCTGCGTTGCGCCCGTTCGATCCACGGCTTGCGTTCCGTTACAAACCGTTCGATAGCGCTTTGCGACATTCGTTGCGGCGCGGAGATGACGATATCCGCGTTCGGTGGTTTGATGCGCAGGTACATGTTTTTGATGGGTTTGCGCACGATGGCCACCCGCATGCCGGCGATGCTCGCCGTCGTTTCGGAAATCACGCGATTGCGGTTGCGATGCCCCACTCCCCTGCCGTAACGGCCGTTACCGCCGTTGCGCTGCCCGTATGTCATGCCTGCATTATGCCACGACACGCCGATGACACGGCGGCACTTGACTTTCCCTGTGATTCAAGTATCATTTCAATTCGTTGTGTTCAAGACACAGCAAGTTGGGCCCGTAGCTCAGGTGGTTAGAGCGCATCCCTGATAAGGATGAGGTCGGAGGTTCAAGTCCTCCCGGGCCCACGTAGATGGTAAGGAAGCGGCATAGCCGCTTTTTTCACCTATGGGGCTATAGCGCAGCTGGTAGCGCATCTGCTTTGCAAGCAGAGGGTCGCCGGTTCGAACCCGGCTAGCTCCACGGGGCTATGGCGCAGCTGGTAGCGCATCTCCATGGCATGGAGAGGGTCAGGGGTTCGAATCCCCTTAGCTCCACAGAATTGAAGGCTTCCGAGTAATCGGAAGCCTTTTTCGTATTCAGCCTCTTGTCGACCATCCAACGGACGCGATCGCCCGCAAACCAAATAAAACGGCCGCCCGCATACCCACAAGCGGCCGGAATCATCAAATCAATAGGGGAGCGGCACCACGAATCGCAACTAGTTGCGGGCCGTGTTCTGCTTGGCCAGCTCGTCACGAATCTGCTGCAGCAGCTGGACGGTCTGCTCTTCGGCAGACGGCTCTTCAGCGGCCTTTTCCTCGGCTTCCTTCTGCTCGGCAAGCTTGGTCTTGGCAAGCAGCGCTTCGGTCATGTCGCGGAACTTGTTAATCGGCACCAGAATGCAGAAATAAACGGCGGCCGCGATAATCAGGAAATTCAGAATCGCGCCCAGCACAGCGCCGAACGAGACGGTCGCGCCGTTGAACGTGATCGCCAGCAGGCCGTCCATATTCGGCTTGCCGAAAATCATGGCGATGAACGGGTTGATCACGCTGTTCACGATCGAATTGACCACGGTGGTGACGGCACCGCCCATAACAACACCGACAGCCATGTCGATCATGTTGCCGCGTGCAATGAACTTCTTGAATCCTTCAAGCATGGTTTTTCTCCTGTGGGAAATGAGGGAGTTGATGTTGCGGACGACGCTCTCTCCTCGCCTTCCACACACTATCCTATGGCGTTCCAAACGCCTCCAGCCAAATCTTGAGCAATATCTTGTGCGTCTCACAGTCAAGCACATAGAATGAAACCGCCGTATTGATAACCCAACTATCCCGAAGGGGAAAAATATGCTCACTGATGAGTACGTCAAGCGCGTGTACGCGCAGGTCGAGAAGCGCGATGGCGACCAGCCGGAGTTCCTGCAGGCCGTTCGCGAGGTCTTCGAAAGCCTCGAGCCGGTTGTTGAGAAGCACCCGGAATATGAGAAGGCGGGCGTGCTCGAGCGCCTCGTCGAGCCGGAGCGCGTGGTGAAGTTCCGCGTCGCCTGGACGGACGATGAGGGCAAGGTGCAGGTCAACCGCGGTTACCGCATCCAGTTCAACTCCGCGATCGGCCCGTACAAGGGCGGTCTGCGTTTCCACCCGAGCGTGAACGAGGGCGTCATCAAGTTCCTTGGCTTCGAGCAGATTCTCAAGAACTCCCTGACCAGCCTGCCGATGGGCGGCGGCAAGGGCGGCTCCGACTTCGACCCGAAGGGCAAGTCCGATGCCGAAGTCATGCGTTTCTGCCAGGCGTTCATGACCGAGCTGTGCCGTCACATCGGCCAGTTCACCGACGTTCCGGCCGGCGACATCAACGTCGGCGCCCGTGAGATCGGCTACCTGTTCGGCCAGTACAAGCGTATCCGCGACGAATACTCCGGCGTGATCACCGGCAAGGGCCTCGAATTCGGCGGCTCCCTGGCTCGCACCGAGGCTACCGGCTACGGCCTGTGCTACTACACCCAGGAAGCCCTGCGCGTCCTGAAGAACGATTCCTTCGAAGGCAAGACCGTCGTCATCTCCGGCTCCGGCAACGTGGCCATCTTCGCCACCGAGAAGGCCCAGGCCCTCGGCGCGAAGGTCGTCACCGCCTCCGATTCCAACGGCTACGTCTACGATCCGGACGGCATCAAGCTCGACATCGTCAAGGACATCAAGCTCGGCCACCGCGGCCGCATCAAGGAGTACGCGGAGCGTGTTCCGGGTGCCGAATACCACGAGGGCTGCAAGGGCGTGTGGACCGTGCCGTGCGACATCGCGCTGCCGTGCGCCACCCAGAACGAAATCGATGAGGAGTCCGCCAAGGCCCTCGTCGCCAACGGCTGCAAGGTCGTGTGCGAAGGCGCCAACATGCCGTCCACCCCGGAGGCAATCGCCGTCTATCAGGACAACGGCCTGCTGTACGGCCCGGCTAAGGCCGCCAACGCGGGTGGCGTGGCTGTGTCCGGCCTTGAGATGAGCCAGAACTCCTACCGCCTTTCCTGGACGTTCGAAGAGGTGGACAACAAGCTCAAGTCCATCATGGAGAACATCGTCGCCAATTCCCTGGCCGCCGCCAAGGAGTACGGCCATGAGGGCGATCTGATGCTCGGCGCCAACGCCGCCGGCTTCGTCAAGGTCGCCAACGCCATGGTCGCCCAGGGCGTGCTCTGATCGTCTTTCACAATCCGTTTCAACGGTCCGTGCGATTCGTTCGCACGGACCGTTTTCATATGCGTTACGGCATAACGCGCAACGCAGTATGACGATTGCATAAAAGCGACCGCATAATCGCGATTACATAAGAAAAGACGGCGCCTCCCGAAGTAGGGAAGCGCCGTCTTCTTATGTTGCACGAACGGCTTACGTTGCGCAAGCGCCGTACGAACGCCGTATGACGAATCGATCAGTCGTCGCCGAGCGTCACGTGGATGCCGCCGACCAGCGTGCTCACCACGTTGTACAGCAGCGTGAGAATCACCACCAGCACGGTGAACAGCACCACTTCGATGATGGAGAAGATGGTGACCGCGCTCAGCACGGTGCTCAGCGAAAGCACGTTGGCAAGGTCGAATCCGCCGGCGTCAAGACCGGTGGAGGACACGATCTGCGTCACCTGATCGAACACGCCGACCACGTTCAGCAGCAGCCACAGCAGCGTCACCGCGACGATCTGGATGATGCCTCCCGCGATGGAAAGCATGAACGCCACCTTGGCCGCGGACCATGCGTCGATGCGGGTCAGGGACAGGCTCATGCGGCGGGCGCGAGGCGCGCCACGACGCGCTTTTTCACGAACCTTCACACCGCCGGACGCGGCGGCCATGTTCTCATGCGCCTGAGACTGTTCCGTACCGCTCAACGGCTGGCTGGATGCGGAACGGGCCACGCGTGGGGCCTGCGCCCCTGCCTGCGCCTGATGGCTTTCATTGTTCTCGCTCATCGTTGCTCCTTGCAGAATCTTGCCTACTTCTAGCCGAGGCTACCAGTTTTCGCAGACGATTCCCCGCCTGTGTCTCAGGCCTCTACATTCTCGCCATCGCCGGCATCGGAAGTGGCTTCCGTACCGGTTTCAGCGGAGTTTTCAGTAGTGGTTTCGGCTTGCGATTGCGCGGCTGCGTCGTTCTGGACTGCTCCGTTTTCCGCGGCGGCCTGCTCGGCATCATCCTCGTCGGTCTCCTCGTTACGTGCTATGGAGATGATTTCGTCGTTCTTGTCAGGCTTGGCGAGCGTCACACCCTGGGTGGTACGTCCGGTGCGCTTGACTTCGGCGACGTTGGAGCGGATGACCTTGCCGGACTTCATGATGGCCATGATCTGGTCGGATTCCTCCACGATCACGGCACCCACCAGGGAGCCACGGCCTTCGGCGAGCTGCACGGCCTTGACGCCGTAGCCGTTACGGCCCTGCAGACGGTATTCGCTGATGGCGGTGCGCTTGGCGAAGCCCTCGTTGGTGACCACGAGCAGATCCCTGTCGGAATCGCCCTGCACCACATCCATGGCCAAAAGCTCGTCGCCGTCGCGGAACTTCATGCCCTGCACACCGGCGGTCTGGCGGCCCATCGGGCGCAGCTGCTCGTCGTTGGCTTCGAACTTCAGGCTCATGCCCTGCTTGGAGACGAGGATGATGTCGTCGTCGGCGTTGCACAGCGCGGCACCGATCAGCTCGTCGGCGTTCTCGCCGTTCTCGTCGGTCATGAGTCGTACCGCGATCAGACCACCCTGACGCGGGGAGTCGTATTCGGCGAGCGCGGTCTTCTTGACCTTGCCGGAACGGGTGGCGAGCACCAAGTACTTGGCCACGTCGTAGTTCGGAATCGACAGCACGGTCTGGATCGTCTCGTCCGGGCCGAACTGCAGCAGGTTCGCCACGTGCTGTCCCTTGGAATCGCGGGAGCCTTCCGGCAGCTCGTATGCTTTCAGACGGTACACGCGGCCCTTGTTGGTGAAGAACAGCAGCCAGTTGTGCGTGCTGGTCAGGAAGAAGTGGTCCACCACGTCGTCCTCGCGCAGCTTGGCGCCCTTGATGCCCTTGCCGCCGCGGTGCTGCGCGCGGTATTCGTCGGCCTTGGTGCGCTTGATGAAACCGGAGTGGGTCACGGTGACGACCACGTTTTCTTCGGCGATCAGGTCTTCGACGTTCATCTCGCCGGAGTACGGCAGAATCTTGGTACGGCGTTCGTCGCCATACTTGGCGACGATTTCGTCCAGCTCGTCGCCGACGATCTTGCGCTGGCGTTCCGGCTTGGCGAGGATGTCGTTGTAGTCGGCGATCTTGCGCATGAGCTCGTTGTGCTCGTCGAGGATCTTCTGACGTTCCAGGGCGGCCAGTCGGCGCAGCTGCATGGCGAGGATGGCGTCGGCCTGCACCTCGTCCACGTCAAGCAGGTCCATAAGGCCCGTGCGGGCGGTCTCCGCGGACTCGGAGGCACGGATGAGGGCGATGACCTCATCGATCATGTCAAGGGCCTTCAGATAGCCCTGCAGGATGTGGTCGCGTTCCTCGGCCTCGCGCTTGAGGTAGGCGGTACGGCGTGCGATGACTTCGAGCTGGTGGTTTACCCAATGACGGATGAACGCATCCAGGGACAGCGTGCGCGGCACACCGTCGACCAGTGCCAGCATGTTCGCGCCGAAGGTCTGCTGCAGCTGGGAATGCTTGTACAGGTTGTTGAGCACGACCTTCGGCACGGCGTCGCGCTTGAGCACGAGCACGAGGCGCTGGCCAGTACGGCCGGAGGTTTCGTCGCGCATGTCGGCGATGCCTTGGATCTTGCCGTCGCGCACCGCTTCGCGGATGGACACGACCAGACGATCCGGGTTGACCTGGTACGGCAGTTCGGTGATCACGAGGCACATGCGGCCCTTGATCTCCTCGGTGTTCACCACGGCTCGCATGGTGATGAGGCCACGGCCGGTACGGTACGCCTGTTCGATGCCCTTATGGCCGAGAATCGTGGCGCCGGTAGGGAAGTCCGGTCCCTTGATGATGCGGATCAGGTTGTCGAGCAGTTCCTCACGGCTCGCGTCCGGATGGTCGAGCGCCCAATGCACGCCTTCTGCCACCTCGCGCATGTTGTGCGGAGGAATGTTGGTCGCCATGCCGACGGCGATGCCGGACGAGCCGTTGCACAGCAGGTTCGGGAAGCGGGCCGGCAGCACGGTCGGCTCCTGCGTCTTGCCATCGTAGTTCGGCAGGAAATCGACGGTGTCCTTGTCGATGTCACGCACCATTTCCATGGCGAGCGGCGCCATACGGCATTCCGTGTAACGCATTGCGGCTGCCGGGTCGTCGCCGGGGGAGCCGAAGTTGCCCTGGCCGTCGACGAGCGTGTATCGCATCGACCACGACTGCGCCATACGCACCAACGTGTCGTAGATGGCGGAATCGCCGTGCGGATGGTACTTGCCCATGACTTCGCCGACGACGCGTGCGCACTTGGAGTAGCCGCGGTCAGGGCGGTAGCCGCCGTCGTACATCGCGTAGATCACGCGGCGGTGCACCGGCTTCATGCCGTCTCGCACGTCCGGAAGGGCACGATCGACGATGACGGACATGGCGTACGCCAGATAGGATTCGCGCATTTCCTGCTGCAGATCCTTCTTCTGGACGCGTTCGCCGACCATCAGGCCATAATCGGTGTTGTCGGCCTCCTGCGGGCTCAACGGTTCCATGGAGCCGTCAGGCACGAACTGGCCGTCTTCGTTGCTGTTGTTTTCGTCTGCCAATTTCTAATCCTTGCTTTGAAGTCCTGCGAAACCCTACGCGTTTACGCGTCGATCCAGCTGACGTTGCGTGCGTTGCGCTGGATGAACAGACGACGTGGTTCGACTTCGTCGCCCATGAGCATGGAGAAGGTCTCGTCGGCCGCGGCCGCGTCTTCGATCTGCACCTGCTTCAGAATGCGATGGTCAGGATCCATGGTGGTCTCCCACAGTTCCTGGTAGCTCATCTCGCCCAGACCCTTGTAGCGCTGGATGCCTTCGCCCTTCGGCAGCTGGCGGCCCGCGGCCTTGCCTTCGGCGAGCACGCGGTCGCGTTCGGCGTCGGTGTACACGAAGTCGTGCGGGCCCTTGGTCCACTTGAGGCGGTACAGCGGCGGCATGGCCACGTACACGTAGCCGGCGGTGATCATCGGACGCATGTAGCGGAAGAACAGCGTCAGGTTCAGGGTTGCGATATGCGCGCCGTCCACATCTGCATCGGCCATGATGATGACCTTGTGGTAGCGCACCTTGTTGAGGTCGAAGTCCTCGCCGTAGCCGCCGCCGACGGCGGTGATCAGCGATTCGATGGTGTCCGACTTCATCATGCGGTCCAGGCTTGCGCGCTCGGTGTTGAGGATCTTGCCTCGCAGAGGCAGGATGGCCTGCGTGATCGGGTTGCGTCCCTGGATGGCGGAGCCGCCTGCGGAATCACCCTCCACGATGAACAGCTCGCATTCTTCGGGGTTGTTGGACTGGCAGTCCTTGAGCTTGTCCGGCATGCCGGCCGATTCGAAGATCGACTTGCGGCGGGTGTTCTCACGTGCCTTCTTGGCGGCCAGACGCGCACGGGAGGCCTCGATGGCCTTCTGGATGATGTTCTTGGCCTCGTTCGGGTGGGCGTCGAACCAGTCGCCGAGCTTGTCGGTCATGACGCGCTGCACGAAGGTCTTCGCTTCGGAGTTGCCGAGCTTGGTCTTGGTCTGGCCTTCGAACTGCGGGTTGGTGAGCTTGACGGACACGACGGCGGTCAGGCCTTCGCGCACGTCGTCGCCGGACAGGTTCTCGTCCTTGTCCTTGAGGATGTTCTTCTCGCGGGCGTAACGGTTGACCAGCGAGGTCAGCGCGGCGCGGAAGCCTTCCTCATGGGTGCCGCCTTCGGTGGTGGAGATGGTGTTGGCGAAGGTGTGCACGGCTTCGGAATACGCGGTGGTCCACTGCATGGCGATTTCCGCGGAGATGCCGATCTTCAGGTCCTCGGCCTCGAAGTCGATGACGTCCGGTTCGACCGGGGTGGCCTTGCGGGACTTCACCAGGTAGTCGACGTAGTCCTTGATGCCGTCGTTGTACTGGTAGGTGACGGTCTGGAACTTGTCTTCGGTTTCGGATTCCTCGCCGGAAACCTCGTCGCCGGCCTGGTCGGGCTCGCGCAGGTCGGTCAGGGAGATCTTCAGGCCCTTGTTCAGGAACGCCATCTGCTGGAAGCGGTTGCGCAGGATCTCGAAATCGTAGGTGGTGGTTTCGAAGATCTTGCCATCGGCCCAGAAGGTCACGGAAGTGCCGGTGGACTCGCCTTCCTCCATCGGCTTGCCCTTGAGCAGACGCGCGGTCGGCTTCTGGTCGATGTAGGTCTGGGTCCAGTGGAAGCCCTGACGGCGCACTTCGATGTCCACGCGGGTGGACAGCGCGTTCACCACGGAGATGCCCACGCCGTGCAGGCCGCCGGAAACCGCGTAGCCGCCGCCACCGAACTTGCCGCCAGCGTGCAGCTTGGTCATCACGGTTTCGACACCGGAGATGCCTTCACCCGGCACTTCGTCGACCGGGATGCCTCGGCCGTCGTCCACCACACGCACGCCGCCGTCCGGCAGAATCGTCACTTCGATGTGCGACGCGTAGCCGGCAAGCGCCTCGTCGACGGAGTTGTCGACGATCTCATACACCAGATGGTGCAGGCCGCGAGGGCCGGTGGAGCCGATATACATGCCCGGGCGGATACGCACCGCCTCAAGGCCTTCCAGCACCCTCAGATCGGACGCGTCGTAGTGTTCCGGAGACAGCGAATCGTCAAGTTGCGCATCTTCGAGCTGGTCGTTCTGGATCTGATCCTGAATCTGATCTTCCTGCGTGTTTTCAGCTGATTCGTTCAGCGAATCCGCATCAAGGTCTGCCACAGAGATTCCTTCCTGCATTTTTCCCGCCATCAAGGGTCATTTCCGCAGGTGATACCACCTAGAACGCAAATAAAGGCCCCTTCTAGGCGTTTACATACACTGCTGGATATTCTACTCATGGAGGGGGACAGCGCGCTATAGACATTTGTCCTTGGAATTCAACGGTTTTCAACGGCTTCGGCATGGTTCCGAACGCGTCCGACGAGCCGGAAAACCTCCGTAAACCCCGTCGCAACGGCCTGTTTCACGCGCGCCACAATCGATCTCTCCTGTCAGAGAGGTCGATTGTAAGTCGACTTCGCAATAGCCCTCAGTAGCGAATCTTCCTTGAGATACGCCCACGGCTGAACCCTTGGCTCTGCGGGCCGGTGACCCTCACCTCATTGATGGTCAGACCTTCGAGTTTCCTGCGGATGGTGTCCGTCAGCAACGGCGTCATATACGACAGGGTGGTGGTCCAGGCCGGGCTGTCGCAACGTATCGTCAGCACGCCGTCTCGCAGGCTGGCGGGGTAGGAGTGCTTCGCGTTCTCCACGCCCACCACCTGGTCCCAATGGTCGCGCATCTGCGCCATTTTGAGGTGGGGTATCCATGCGCCGTTCGATGCCAGCAGATTGAACAGGCTGCCGACGGTTTCCGGATCGCGTCCGGGTTTGCCGAAGCTTTCCCACGCCTTGCGCGCGCGTTCCTCGCGTTCCTTGAGCCGCCCGGCACGGTCGCTGATGCGGTCGAACACTTCGGCCGGCAGTTTGCGTTGGTCGAGGTTCAGCAGTTCGCAGATTGGTGGTTTCGGCATTAGGATTCGGCCTCGATTCCTTGCGATTGCGCGCCACGTCCGGCGGCAAGCATGGCCGCCATCGCCGCGATATCGCCGTCCGTCTCCTGCGATTGCGCACGCAGCGCGGCAACGTCGATGACATGCGCCTCGCCTTGCGGAATATCGCTTGCCGCGGCGACGGTGATCAGCACCTGGTCCTGCCGTCGCGCGAAGTCGAGGATCTGCCCGCGACGGGACTCGTCGAGCTGGGCGAACACATCGTCGAGTATCACGATCGGCTTGACGTCGCGCTGCGCCGAAACCACTTCGTACAGCGCCATTTTCAGGGCCAACGCCATTGTCCACATCTCGCCGTTCGAAGCGAATTCGCGGGCTGGCATGTCGTTGAGCCGCAATGTCAGATCATCGCGCTGCGGTCCGATCAGATTCTGCCCACGGGCCACTTCGCCGGGGTAGATGCGTTGGAAATGACGGCTGATTTCCGCGGCCGGCTCGTCGAACAGAAGCACCTCGTCGAAGGACGGCTCATACACCAGGTCGGCCTGTTCCTCTTCGCCCGCCAACGAAGCATAGATGCGGGTGAACGGCTCGCGCAGCAGTCCGATCACATCGTTCCGGTCCTTGGTCAATTGCACGCCGAGGGCGATGAATTGGCCGGTCCACACTTCCAGACCGCTCAGCACGGCCTGACGCCCGTATTCGGGATCGATGCCGGAGCCGTCGGACAGCTGTTTGAGCAATGCGGCACGCTGTTTGGCAACGTGCGTGAACTGTTGCAACGACTGCGCATAACGGGGCAACAGCAGCGAAGCCGCCTGGTTGAGGAAGTTCCGTCGGGTGGCCGGATCGCCAGACACCAACCGCTGGTCTTCGGGGGTAAAGGACACGGAGGGGACCCAACCCACGATATCCCTCATATATTGCGATTTTCCGCCGTCCACGCGCGCCCTGTTGGCGCCTCGCGCGGCGATGGTGATCTCATATGTGCGCTGTTCGCCCGCATCTTCGACGTTGGCCCGGACAGTGGCGGAAGGGTGGCCTTTTTCGACCAGCGGCAGCGATGACGAGGTGCGGTGGCTGGAGCCGGTGGACAGCACTTCCACGGCTTCCACGATATTGGTTTTCCCTAGGCCGTTCGAGCCTTGGAGAATGTTGATTCCCGGTTCGAAATCAAGCACGCAATGGTCCCATGACCGGTAATGGTCGAGCGCGAGACGGGAGATATGCATGAAAACCGGGATTCCTTGAAGGTGATGGCATGGTGGCCCGGACGGGAACTTGCCGTCCGGGCCACAGGTGGAACGAAATCAGTTGTTGAAGCGCATCGGAACGAGCAGGTAACGGTAGTCCATGGATTCGTCGGAATCCGCTTCCTGCTGGCCGTTGAATTCCACGGGCTTGACCGCGGTGGTCATCTTCATGCGCACGAACGGCTCGCTGATGGCGCTCAGGCCGTCGACCAGATAGGAGGGGTTGAACGCCACGGTGATGTCCTCGCCGTCCATGTCGATGTCGAGAATCTCCTTCGCCTGTGCTTCGTCGGCGGTGCCGGCCGACAGCGTCAGCTCCTGGCCGGAGAAGACCATGCGGATCGGGGCGTTGCGTTCGGCGACCAGCGAAACGCGCTTGATGGCGTCGATGAGGGCCTGCTTGTTGATGACGGCATGAATCGGGTATTCATCGGCATACAGGCGGTCAACGGCCGGGAATTCGCCGTCGATGAGCTGGGAGGTGGACACGCGGCCGGCGTTCTCGAAGCCCAGCAGGGACGGGTTGTCCGCATCGAAATCGATGGTGACGTTCTGATGCTCGTCCAGCGAACGTGCCATGTCGCGCAGCAGCGAGCCACGGACCAAAGCGGTGGTGCTGATGGTCGCATCCTCCGGCGTCCAGGTGAAGCTGGAACGGGCCAGACGGAAACGGTCGGTGGAGCTCATGATGACCTTGTCGCCCTGGAACTGGACGCGGATGCCGGTGAGCACCGGACGGTTCTCCTCACGGGAGACCGCGACGGACGCCTGGTTGACGGCCTGAGCGAAGGTGGGGGAGTCCACCTGACCCAGTTTCGTCGGCACCACGGGCAGATCCGGATATTCGCTTTCCGGCATGAGCTGCATGGTGAAGGTCGACTTGCCCGACGTGATGGTCATCGTGGAACCATCGGTGGAAAGATAGGTTTTCGCAGCGGGCAGCGACTTGGTGATGTCGGCAAGCAGTTTGCCCAGCACCAGAACGCTACCGGCCTCGTCCACGCCGGCTTCGATGTGGTGGCGTGCGGAAATGGCGTAGTTGAAGGCGGAAAGCTGGAGTGTGCCGTCAATGGCTTCCAGACGGATGCCCGCCAGAATCGGGGTTGCGGGACGTGCGTCGATGACACGTGTGGTCCATGCCACGGCATCGGCAAGAGCTTGGGAATTGACTTCGACTTTCATGGGGTATTCCTCGTTTCGTTCGATCCACATGCCATTCTAGCGATAAGAGCAACGACGACGAAAGCGTGGGGAATTCCCCGCATTACGAGAATGACGATGAAAGTAAGAAAAACGTACTTTCGTAATAATAAGCCCTGTGGATAGTGTGGATAAGCTCGCGTAGCCCAAGTGCAGCAACGCTTCAGTACGAGACGTCACCTGTGGATAACTTCTGAGTCGAATGTGGATAAGAGCATGGGTTATCCACAGGCTCATGGCCGCGCAAAACTTATCCACAATTCACTGTGAATAATCCACGAGTCATCCACTGCCGTTTTCCGTGTTTCCAACGGCTTTTCCACAGACCTTTCCCCGAAATGTGGATATGTATGTGGAAAACTCGATGTACAAGAAATTATGTCCGGGCGTGTCACGCGGATAGTAAAAAGGCTGGTAAATAATTTACCAGCCTAAGGAAAACCGTTGGAAATACGCCGTTTGTTGTGGTTGCTTCCGTTACTTGTCGTTGGAACGCTGCTTGAGCTGCAGAGTCAACTCGGTCACGTAGTTGTAGATCTCCTGCTTCTCCTGCATCTCGTCGTTGATGCGCGTATACGCGTGCATCACGGTGGTGTGGTCCTTGCCGCCGAAGACCAGGCCGATGTCGTTGAGGCTCATGCTGGTCAGCTCGCGTACCAGATACATGGCGATCTGGCGTGCCAGCGCGATCTTCTTGGTACGCGAACGGCCGACGATGTCGTCGAACGTCAAATAGAAGTACTTGGCCACCTGCGTGATGATGTCCGCGGGCTTGATCTCCACGTCGGTGGTGAAGAAGTCCTGCAAAGTCTGCTCCGCAAGGGCTTTGGTGACCGGCTGGTTGCTCAGCGACGCCATGGCGGTCACACGGTTCAGCGCGCCTTCCAGCTCGCGGATGTTCTCGGTGAACCGTTCCGCGATCAGGTTGAACACGTCGTTGGGAATATTGGAGCCGTTCATGGTGGCGATCATGCGCAGAATGGCGATTCGCGTCTCCAGATCCGGCGGTTTGACGTCCACGGTCAGGCCCGATTCGAAGCGGGAGATCAGACGTTCGTTGAAGCCCTGCAGGTCCTTCGGCGGCACATCGGAGGCGATCACGATGCGCTTGTTGGCCTGATGCAGGGTGTTGAACGTGTGGAAGAACTGCTCAAGGGTCGCGTCCTTGCCGCTCAGGAACTGGATATCGTCGATGAGCAGCACGTCGACCTCGCGGTAGCGGCGGTTGAATTCCTTGATCTGGCCGGAACTTTGGTTCGTATCGGCCAGAGCCTCGATGAATTCGTTGGTGAATTCCTCACTGGTGACGTAGCGGACCTTCAGATTGGGGTCCTTGACCAGCGCGTAGTTGCCGATGGCGTTCAGCAAATGGGTTTTGCCCAGGCCGGAGCCTCCGTAGATACACAACGGATTGAAATCATGGCCGGAACCCTCCGCCACGGCCAGCGCCACGGTACGTGCGAAACGGTTGGAATCGCCGGGCACGAAGGTGTCGAAGGTGGCGTTCTTGTTCAAATGCGTTTCGGGGTCGAGCAGCGGCCTGTTCTGGCCGCTCTGGAAATGGTCCTGTTCCGGCGGCATCGTCGCGGGAATCGGCAACTGGCCCTGCATCGTCTCGTTCGCAGGGGACTTCGCCGGCGATTTCGCGGGGGAGAAGCGCGGATAGGTTTCCTCCGGCTGTTCCTCCGTTTTCGGCTTCATTTCAACGATTTTGAAGGCGGGGAAGATGTCCTGTTCGGCGGATTCGCGCAACGCCTCCATCAACGGCTTGTTCAATTCGGTCTGCAAAGCCTGCTGAGCCGCCTCACTGGGCACGCACAGCATGATGGTCGGACCCCACATGCCTTCGGGATAGACGTTCTCCAGCCAGCTTTTGTCACGTACGGACAGCGACGGATTCTGGTGCAGCAGGGCCAAAGCGTCGGACCACACCCCACGAGCCTGCTCGAGAGGATCTGTTGTCGTGTTATCAGCCACGGATAATCCTTTCTCGACAGACGTACCACTGATGTGCAACTGTATATTTGTACTCTCTTTTCCCCGAGTTATCCACCGGCGTGCGTGTTGAAAAGATTGAAATGTGAATAACATTGTTGTAGTTTGTGGATAACTTTTGTGGGGGAATTCGGCGGAATCGCAACGATTATGTGGATTGTTTTATGCGGGGAATCCCCATGAAAATGTGAAGAAAAATGGACGACGCGACAATCTGTTCAGGGGTCAGAGTAATTTAGTAGAGCTTGACTCATGAGGAGCCGTGCCTTGGCATGGCTAAAAACACCGGGAGCATTAATTATGAAGAGGACATTCCAGCCGAACAACCGCCGTCGCCACATGAAGCACGGTTTCCGTCAGCGCATGCGCACCCGCGCAGGCCGCGCTCTGATCAACCGTCGCCGCGCCAAGGGCCGCAAGTCCCTCGCTGCCTGATTTTTTAGTGGCATAGAGCGGTGGAACGGCTGAAAAGCCATCGCGATTTTGTTGCGGTGCTCAAACGCCGTCGTAGGGTATCGCGAGAAGACATCGTCGTGCATTATCTGATGCACGACGATGTCGTAACGGGCGATACAGCGACGGTGCAAGGCCGCCGTGTCGGCTTGGCCGTTTCCAAAGCTGTTGGCAACGCGGTCACGCGCAACGCCGTGAAAAGGCGTTTCCGTGTGCTTGCACGAAAGTACGAATCACTATTACCTGAATCCTGCGATATCGTGTTGCGTGCCAAGCCAAGTGCCGCACGTGCCGATTTCCTGTCGCTTGAGCAGCAGATGGCATCGTGTTTCGAAGCGGTGAAACGTAAAACCGCTTCCCGACAATGAGCAAGGGGCATCATCGCAATTGGATGGTGCGGCTCATCCGCTGGTATCAGAAACATATTTCCGCCCATACCGCACCTCGGTGCCGGTATTATCCCAGCTGCTCCAGTTATGCGATTCAGGCGATTGAACGATTTGGCTGCCTTAAAGGTGGCCTTCTTGCGTTATTACGCCTTCTTCGTTGCAACCAGTGGAACCGTGGAGGAATCGACGACGTTCCACAGCTCTATTCCTTGTTTTACAGATGTTCGTGGTCGAAGGCACATGAGGAGCCTCGTCTCACGCCTCTGGATGTAGATGAACCTATAGGCGATAAGGAGAATGGCCTGTAATGAATCAAGATCAATTCCTCCTCGATAGTGGTTTCTGGGGCTGGCTGTACAAGCTCCTGTACCCCGTCGAGTGGCTCATGACGCAGATTATGGCCGGATTCCACCGATTCATGGTGATGCTGGGCATGAACGAGATCGGTTTCTCGTGGGTCATGTCCATCGTGTTCCTGGTGATTGTGGTCCAGGCGTGCGTGTTCCCGCTGTTCTACAAGTCCATGAAGGGCATGCGCAAGATGCAGGCCCAGATGGCCGTTTTGCAGCCCAAGATGCAGCGCATCCAAAACAAGTACAAAGGCAAGAACGATCCCGCCAGCAAAGAGGCTTTGCAACGCGAGATGATGAAGCTCTACCAGGACAACGACGCGAACCCGATGGGCGGCTGCACGTCGATGCTGCCTATGTTCGTGCAGGGTCCTGTGTTCATGTGCATGTTCTACACCCTGTCGGCCATTCCATACATCGCCCGTGGCAAGTTCAGGAACGGTTCCGGCCTCGGCGCCTTCGACATCGCCACCGCCAAGCAGTTCACCTCCACCAACGTGTTCGGCGTGAACGTGGCCGAGAACTTCACCACCGCCGACATCCACGGCAAGATCATCATCGGCATCTTCGTGGCGTTGATGTGCTTCTGCCTGTGGCTCATGCAGTACAACAGCATGAAGCGCAACATGGCCCAGAGCGCTGCGAACAAGCAGACTGAAATGATGCAGAAGATGATGCTGTGGATGTTCCCGATCATGTACATCTTCTCCGGCGTCGCCATGCCGTTCGCAGTGCTGGTGTACTGGTTGACCAACAACATCTGCAACCTGCTGCGTTCCGTCTGGCAGATCCACGTCTTCCCGACTCCGGGATCCCCGGCCGCCGAAGCGAAGGAAAAGCGCGACCACGCCCACGAGAACGCCCGCCGCGCCAAGGCCGGTCTGCCGTCCCTCGAAGAGGAGGAGCTGCAGAAAGCCAAGAAGGCCGCGGAGGCGAAGGAAAAGAACGGCTTCCAGCGTCAGCAGCCAAGCCGCAAAAAGAAGAAGAAGAAATAACATCAAGTGTGTGTCCTGTGTTTCACGTGAAACGCAGGACACACCGCTTTTGTATCGGGCGAATCGCCCATATGATACAACCCAATCAGTAGACTTTCAGTAGACTTTCAGTAGACTTGAAATAATACGAACCCCGCTCAAAGGAGTAAAACACCATGGCGCAGGATGCTGAGAAAACCATCGATCAGCTCAATGACGAAGCTGACATCGCTGCCGATTACCTTGAAGGATTGCTTGACATCGTCGACTACGAGGGCGATATCGAAATGGGCGTGCGCAACAACCGTCCGACCGTGCAGATCGTTGCCGACGACGACACCGACATCAAACATCTGATCGGACGCAACGGCGAAGTCGTGGACGCCCTGCAGCAGCTCACCCGACTCGCCGTACAACAGAAGACCGGCGAGCGGTCCCACCTCATCGTGGACGTGGACGGCTATCTGAAGCGCAAGCGCCAGCGCCTGCACGACCTTGCGCTGGATGCCATCGACGAGGCGCGCGAGACTGGCGAGCCGGTGGACCTGAAGCCGATGAACTCCTTCGAACGCAAGATCATCCATGATGTGGTGCGCGAGGAAGGCATGAAGTCTCGGTCCCATGGCGAAGAACCGCATCGTTACGTCACGGTGTACGTCAAGGCTTCCGCAGCCGATGACGCCGACGAGATCGACGAAGCCTGAAATAGTTTCACGTGAAACATGAAGCGTCGCGAGTTTCTCGCGGCGCTTTTTGATGCCTGTAGATTAGGATGGTGTGCATGAGTGATGTGAATGACGAATTGGATGGGTCGCCGATTCTTGAGGAAGTGCTTGGCGATGCATTGGGCAAGTTGAAGGTGTTTCACGTGAAACTTGCTGCGGAAGGAGAGCCGCGCGGGCTGATAGGGCCACGCGATGTCGGTATTATTTGGGAACGGCATATTCTGAACTCCGCGGCCATCGTACCGTTCATCCGTGAAGCAACGGCCAAGAGGCAATTCAAGACGGTGGCGGATATCGGCAGTGGTGGAGGATTCCCCGGTATCGTGGCGGCCGCCTGCCTGCCGGACCACCAGTTCACTTTGGTGGAACCGATGGAACGCCGTATCGAATGGCTTCATGAGTGCGTTGACGAAATGGGATTGGACAATGTCTCGATAGTGCGCTCCCGAGCCAACGCCGTAATCGAAGCCGTCCGCGGTTCGAACGGTGGCCGGAAGGGCAGGGGAGAGGATGCCGTCGATCTCGACGGAAATCCCATCCCGGTCAGGCATCCGTTTGCCGTGGTGACCTGCCGTGCGGTCGCGCCGATGACCAAACTATCCGGATGGACGCTGCCGTTGCTGGACAAAGGCGGACGGCTGGTTGCCCTGAAAGGACGATCCGCGCAGGAGGAAATCGTCAAGGCCACCAAAGAGATCTCCAAAAACGGCGGTATCCATCCCCGCGTGGTGGAGGCCGAGGTCGGTCCGGGTCTGGAACCGACGCATGTGCTGATGGTGGACGAGCGATAAGTTATCCACAAAATCGCGTGAGTTATCCACAGTATCCACAATCGCGGAAATGTGTTACGAAGCATCTTGAAGAAGCTTGGAATTGCAACGATTGTTCTGTGGATAACTTTTGGGTGGTCGGATGAGTTATCCACCAACTATCCACCGTTGTTCACAATGGTGCACATGGCCGTGAACAGGTGAAAATCTGTCCACCCAAATGATGAAACTTGATTGTTGAATATGTATAGGAAGGCTAGTTCATGACTGGACCTGAAGAACCAGACAATTTGACGTCGATGGAATCCGCCACGGAAACCATCAAGCGAATCTTCGAAGGCTCGACATCCCCCGTAGGCGCGCAAATCGCTGATGAATCGACGCGATACAAGGCATTGGAGCATGCGGTCTGCCCGAAGCCGGCCCAAACGCGCCTGATCGCAGTCGCCAACCAGAAAGGTGGCGTCGGCAAAACCACATCCGCGGTGAACCTGTCCGCGGCCTTGGCCCGTTTCGGATGCAAGGTCCTGCTTATTGATATGGATCCGCAGGGCAACGCCTCCACGGCATTGGGTGCCCCGCACGCCTCCGGTCAGCCTTCGGTGTATGACGTCATCGAAGGACGCAAGCGCATCGCGGAAGTCAAGTGCACGTGCCCTGATTTCGACAACCTCGACGTGGTCCCCGCATCCATCGATTTGAGTGGCGCCGAACTTGAGGTCGCCGACATGGCGGATCGCAACTCGCTGCTGAAGAACGCGGTGGACGAGTTCCTCGCCACCAGCGAAGAGCATTACGATTACGTGATCATCGACTGCCCGCCGAGCCTGGGTCTGCTGGTGATCAACGCCATGTGCGCCGTGCACGAAATGCTGATTCCGATTCAGGCCGAGTATTACGCCTTGGAAGGTTTGGGCCAGCTCATCAACACCATCGGACTGGTGCAGGAACATTACAATCCGTCGCTGCTGGTCTCCACGATGCTCATCACCATGTACGACAAGCGCACGCTGCTGAGCCGCGAAGTGCATGGGGAAGTGAAGAAGCACTATCCGACAATCGTGCTCGACACCACCATTCCGCGCACGGTGAAGATTTCCGAAGCGCCAAGCTTCAACCAAAGCGTGATCGCATACGACCCCAAGGGCATGGGTGCGATCGCGTACTGCGAAGCCGCGCTGGAACTTTCGCGTCGTTCCGATACGGTGCTGCAGGCAATCGATGCAAGAAGGAATGAGAACTGATCATGGCAACTAAGTCGCGTTTGGGTAAAGGTCTTGGCGCACTGTTTCCTTCTCTTCCGGGGGAGCCGCAGCATCAGGAGCATGCGGCGCCTGCCGCTGCCGCCAAAGAAGTCAAGGCTTCCAAGACTGATGAGCATGTGGAATCCAAGAGCGCGTCCGCTACCGCACAGGCATCGGTGAACGCCGTGCAGGGGATGAAGCATGCTGTTTCACGTGAAACAACCAAGAAAAACCAGCATCGTCGTGCCAGCATGCCGTCGATTTCGTTGAACGAAAGCGCGCATCCCGCGGACATGTTCTTCGGCTCCACCGCTCAGCCAGCTTCCGAACAGGGCGAGCAGCAGGGGAGTGTTTCACGTGAAACCACGCCGACCGAACATAAGAAGGATGAACCGGAACTGCTTCCCGTGCAGGGTGGATATCTGGTTGAACTGCGTTTGAGCGACGTCGGTCCCAATCTGCATCAGCCACGTACCATTTTCGATGAAGACGACCTGCGCGAGCTAGCCGAATCCATCAAGGAAGTCGGCGTACTGCAGCCAATCGTCGTACGCAAGCGTCCGCAATCGCAAATCGAAGCCGCCCGCAGGGAAGCCACAGCCAAACCGGCCGAACCGCACAACATGTTCGACGGGCGCATGGATAGCATGTACGAGCTCATCATGGGCGAACGTCGTTGGCGCGCATCGCAGATCGCCGGCCTGAAAACGATTCCGGCCATCGTCAAAACCACCGCCGATGACGATATGCTACGTGACGCACTGCTGGAAAACCTGCATCGCGTCGCGCTGAATCCACTGGAAGAGGCGGCTGCCTACCAGCAAATGATCGACGATTTCGGCCTGACGCAGGCCCAACTGTCCAAGTCGGTGTCGAAATCCCGTCCGCAAATCGCCAACACCTTGCGATTGCTCAACCTGCCGGCCGCCGTGCAGAAGAAGGTCGCATCCGGACTGCTGTCCGCGGGCCACGCGCGTGCGCTGCTGGGACTGCCGACGGAAGCGGATATGGAACAGCTGGCCACGCGCATCATCGCCGAGGGGTTGTCCGTACGCAGCACCGAGGAAATCGTGTCGATGAAGGCCGCCGAAAGCGACCAGCCCAAGAAGCCGAAGGCCAGCAAGCTCAATCCGTGGGCTGGTACCCCCGTTCAGGTTGGTCTGGAGCAGCGTTTCGGCACCAAGGTCTCCATCAAGGGATCGAAGAAGCACGGGCGAATCGAAATCGTGTTCAAATCGGAAGACGATATGGAACGCATCGTCGACCTGCTTATGCAGCAGCAGAGCTGAACGAACCGAGCCAATCGAGCTCGGCGAGCGATAATGATTTGAACGATTTGAGCCTTACTTGAGCGAATCGAGATAAGCCTGCGCATCCAGCGCGGCGCGGCACCCCATGCCCGCCGCGCTGATGGCCTGCCGATAGACGCTATCCATGCAGTCTCCCGCGGCGAAAACGCCGGGTTCGCTGGTACGCGTGCTGGCGCCATCGACCGTGATATAACCGGCTGAATCGACGTCTACAAGCCCGTTAAGAAAAGCAGTGGCAGGAGTGTGCCCAATCGCCATGAAAACGCCGTTAGCGGGGATTACAGAGGTCTTTTCGGTGGCGGTGTTGCGCACCTCCACCTTCTGCACGCCGTTCTCGTCGCCGCGAATCTCCTGCACCACAGCGTCAAGCATGAAATCGATTTTCGGATTGCGTTGCGCACGCTCCACCATGATGCGGGAAGCACGGAACGTGGAACGCCTATGAATAAGGGTGACGGACGAGCCGAAACGGGACAGGAAATCAGCTTCTTCGAAAGCGCTGTCGCCGCCGCCGACCACCACAATCGGCTTGTTGCGGAAGAAGAAACCATCGCAGGTGGCGCAGTAGGATACACCTTTGCCTGCGTATTCCGTCTCGCCTGGCACGCCCAGCTTACGATAGTTTGAGCCTGTTGCGATGACCAGCGCGCGTGCGTCGTACACGTCGCCGTCGTCAAGGGTGACGGTTTTGATGCCGGAATCGGCATTCGAAGCAACCGAAACAACATCGTCCCAAACGATATGCGTGCCGAACCGTTCCGCCTGCTTGCGCATATTGTCCATCAGATCCGGACCCATGATGCCATCGGGAAAGCCTGGGAAATTCTCCACTTCGGTGGTGTTGACCAACTGGCCGCCGGGCGTCAGCGCGCCGGCGACGACCAGCGGCTCGAAGCCGGCGCGGCCAAGATAGATCGCGGCAGTATAGCCAGCCGGGCCGGAACCGATAATCACCACATCACGCATATCACTCATGGTTGCTACTGTAATGCAGTTTCCACGACGGTTGCGGGCGGTTTTGCAGATGGCGTTCAAAAAAGCGTTCAAAAAGGCGTTCAAAAAAGTCAGCTATCCGTCACGTTGTTTCACGTGAAACAAAAAGAGGGTGTGCGGAACAATCCGCACACCCTCCTTGTCTGCCGATGCGTCAGAAAATCTGCACCGAATCGATGTACAGCTGGTTGCCGGGAAGGCTGTCGAACGGCACCCACAAGAGGATGTCCTGGGTCTCCACGGCCTTGTTGAACTTGATTTCGGTGGTGCCGCTGGCGTCGAACTCGAACTGGGCGACCTGTTCACCCTGGTTCGGGCTGGACTTGGCGTTCACGCGAATGTAGCCCTGGCCACCGGAAGAACGGATCTTGATGACCATGCGATACGCTTTCTGGGGCTGGCTGAGGTGGAGGTAATAACCGTAACCCTGTTGTCCGTCCGGATTGGACAGGAACTGGCGGTTGTCGATCTCATACGGAGTCGTGTTCTCTGGCATCTTCGGTTCCGGAACCTTCCGCACCTTCTTATCCGAAGTCACCACCTTGTCGACGTCCTTCTTGGCGGAATGGCTCTTCTTCGTGGTTTTCTTCGGCTTGCTGGAATCGGAGCTGCCGTTGTCGGAGCTGTTGGCATCGTTGGAATCGTTGTTTGCATCGCTGGCGGAGCTGCTGCCATTGCCGGAATCGCCATTATTGCCGAAAGGCACGTCGTCAAGGTTCATTTCCGGCCACGGATTGTTGGAATTCGTATTGGTGATGCCGTCATCGGGCTTCTTGGTCAAACCATGAATGGCGAATCCCAATGCGACGGCCACCACAATGAACGCGACCACAATGGCCACGACCTTGGTGGTGAGCTTGCCGAACAATTTGGCATTGGCGACCTCGGCCGGACTGGAGGAAGAGGCTTTAGGGGCAAAGCTCGGCGGCACCGCAACGGGGGCTCCGTTTTCGTTCTGATATGCCGCGTCGATCGCTTCCTGCTCCGCCTTCAACGCGCGTGCGGATTCCTCGCCCGGCTCGATGACCCGTCCGTCAGGTCCGATCACCGGAATGCGACCGGTCTTCTCCAATTGCGAATCGTCCGTATGATAATCGCCCTGCGGCGACGGCGTGGAAACACGGATGGGGAAGGAGAACGGCGAATCCACATCTTCGGAGGATCCGTCGAGGTCCTCTTCGCTGAGTAGTTCGCGGCTGTTGTTCCACAGCGATTTCACGGCACCGCCGGTCGCGGCCATACCCTTGGCCAAGGCTTCCTTGCTGTCGGAGAAATCAGTGTGTGGTTCAGGCGCTTCGAACGTCATTTCCGGAATGCTTCCGGTTTCAGCCAGCGTATCGGGCAAGGCGATGGCATCCTGCTCGAGAATCTGCAGCAGGGGCACGTTCACAATCGAGCATTCCGAATCCGCGGACGGTAACGCAATATCGGGGCCGTTAAGCTTCACCAGCGGCTCGTAGTCGCCCAGCAACGCCTCCAATTCGGCGATGGTGGCCATCGGAACGGTCGGGAAACCGTCCTTCTCCTTGAGATCCAGACCACGCTTGCAAATCACGCGGAACTCCATCGGCACGTTCGGTGAAATCGCGTCAAGATGGTAGTTCGTGGACAGCGTCGACGGCGTGCGCGTCAGCAGGGAATACAGCAGGGAAGCGACCTGGCGAATCGCAAGCTGCTCCTGGTTTTCCACGGATTGCACGCGCGAAGTATCGGCCAGCATGATGCTTACCGGCGCGTCGGCGATTTCAATGCCGTTGCGGGTCAATCGCACGGTGTCCGTGCTGATCGAGAAATGCGTGAGATTGTCTTTCTGCAACACGTGCAGGGCTTCGACGACCTCACCAAGAATGGAACGGATCGCGGTGAAGCTCAGCGGCTTGCTGGACTGCGTGAGATACTCGCTCAACGACATGCCGGCATCGAGCTGCGTGATCACCAACGCCACCTCGCCCACGTGCTGAAGCTGCAGCACCTGCGTGAAATGGGCGTCGTGGGAAATCGCCAGCATGGAGGCCGTCGCATTGACGTCCTGCAAAGCCTTGCGGTTGTTGACGATAAAAAGCTGGCAATCCCGGGCAAGCACGTGATCGCTTGCCTTCCAAACCTGCAAGCCGGTTTCCTCGCGCAATGGCGAAACCAGCACATAGCGGTTGCTGATGGTATCTCCCAGTTGAGGTTTCATGGTTTCCTTCAACTCTGTAACGATTGTTCTACCTACGCTGTTATTCTTGGTCGCCGTTTTCGGCGGTACTTTGCTCAAGTTTACCGTTGGGGCTGGCCGTTCCGCCAGACTTAGGCTTGTTGCCAAGCCCTGGTATGCGGGCGGCGAGCATGCCCACGACCGAAGTGAGCTCCTCGGCACGCAGCGCCCACAGGCACGCCAGATAGACGATGGCGATGACGATGGTGAGCAGTATCGCGGACAGAACCGCCTGACCCCAGTTCATAGTGCCGTCGTCGGGGCCGATATGCGCTCCGACCAGCCGGTAGACGCCGTTGCGGCACAGCAGGCCAATCACGCAGGCGGCTATCGTGGCCACCAGCGCCTTCGCATAGGCGGTGATGATGCGCTTGTCGTCCACATCGCCGTCGAAACGGGAGCGGAGCATGTGCGTAAGCAGCGGATACGGCAGGATGAAGCTCACCGAAATCGCCAATCCGATGACGGTGATCCACTGCGTGGGCGGCAGAATGAACGTCGACGCGATGATGACGCCACCCTGGATGGTCATGGTGATCGCCATGAAAATAAACGGATGCTTGCCGTCTTCGAACGCGTAGAACGTGCGTTGGATGACCAGATACGAGCTGGAAAGCGGCAGGCCGATGCCCAAAGCGGCGAGCGGCGTGCTGATGAGCAGCGCCTCACGCACGCTGATGGACGGCAGCAGTGCGAGGATGATCGGCAACGGAAGCACGATGAACGCCGCTGCGAAGAAGCACATGATGAGATTGAGATTACGCAGGGCCGAGCTCAGATCCTTGCGCGCCTCGTCGATATTGCGGTCCGCGATGGCTTTCGATATTTTCGGGAAGATCGCAGTGGCGATGGACACGGCGATCAGCGAATACGGCAGCATGTAGATGGTGTACGCATTCTGATACGAGGCGTTGCCGGCCACGTCCAACTGGCTCATATGCAGCTGTTCCGAAGCCTTGAACGGCGCGCTGGTGGCCACGCGGGTGACGATGATGTTGACGATCTGATCGACGCCGACGATGCCGAGGCTCCACGCGGCGACCGGTCCCATCGAACGCAGTCCGATGCCGTGAACGCCGAATTTCGGACGGTATTTCAGGCCGATTCTCGTCAAAGGAATGAACAGCACCAGCGCCTGGAACGCCACGCCAAGCGTCCAAGTGCCGGCGGTCAGCGCGATTTTCGTCGGCGTCCAGAAGTCCAGCGGACGTTCCGTGGCCCTGCCGAACATCGCGATGAACGCGCCGAAACCGATGCAGCTGATGATGTTCGCGCCGACCGAGCTCCACGCATACGTGACGAAATGGTCCTTCGCCGCGAGAATCTGCCCGATCACCGTATACAGGCCGTAGAAGAAGATCTGGGGCATGCACCACAAGGTGAAGGAGGTGGCGAGGGCCATGGTTTCGGCGCTGCCGTTGACATACAGTTTGGTCAACAACGGCGTGGCAACGGCCATGAGCAGCGTCACACCCAACAACAGGGTGATGGCAAGGGTGATGAGCTTGTTGAGCTTGGTTTCGGCGTCCTTCGATTTCAGCGTGCGCACGATCTGCGGCACAAGCACCGCGTTGAAGATGCCGCCGGAAACCAGCGTGTAGATGACCTGCGGAATCATCGAACCGGCCTGGTAGGCGTTGGCGGCATAGCCGGTGGTGCCCAAGGCCCAGGCAAGCAGGATGGTGCGGATTTGGCCGGTCACGCGCGAAGCGGCGGTACCGGAGGCCATGATCAGTGAGTTACGGCCAACGGAAGAACTCATTCGTCGGGATCCTTCTTACGGTTGAATTGACGCCACAGTCCCACAGCGCCCAAGAGCACGGCGAAGCCGATGATGACGAAACCGCTCTTGTCGCTGATCTGCAGCGCGCTGGTGATGTGGGTGACCTGCGTGGCTCCAAACGCTGCACCATTCCTGTCGAACAGGCTGATGGTGGCGTTGGCGGTGCCGGACGTGGACACACGGATGGTGAACGCCACCTGTGCCTCGCCGTGGGGCGGCACCTGCACGGTGTCGAATCGGGACGTGACGATCTGCATGGAATCGGTCAGCGACGAGACCTTCACCTTCACCGGGTACGGGTGGCTGTTGCTGATGGTCACCGGCATTTTCGCGGTTTCGCTGACCACATTCACGCTTTCCGTCGGCGTGATCGCCACACCGTTGATCAGCAGGGCCGCGAGCTGGTTCGCGCCTTCCGCCATCGTGCTTCTGGAAGGGCTTTCGCCGCCCAACGCGTGCAGGGCCATGATGGTGTGGGCGTTCGTCAGCTGCCTGCTCCAGGTGTTGACGTCGGATTCGTCTTTTCCGTTCGGCTTGACGAGGATCGACGTATTGAAACGTTTGATGTTGCTCGATGAGTTCGCCAGCGCGCTCAGAGTCTGCTGGACGTCGCTGCGCATGCTATCGGTAAGGCCGTCCGTTTGGGGAAGGTCGGTTGACATGCTGGCCGCATCTTCGGAGATGTCGGCATCCTTCAACGTGGCGAGATCGGTGAGGTTCAGCCACGGCGACTGCTCGATGTCGCTCATCAGCGCGTCCACAACACTGGGGTCGGAATCCTCGTTCAGACAGACCAGCAGGTTGCGTTCCGCATAAGGCTGTTCCATCTGGTAGAACGCGCTTTGCGCGACGAATCGCGCCAATCTGCCGGCCGTGGTTCCCTCGCTGTCGGCGTTGGCATCGTCACTGGTCGCCTTGCCTTGGGCCAGGCCGGAAAGCACATTCTGCGCGGAAAGCACGGTGATGTCCCCGACATCGGTGGAGACCACCGTCTTGCCGGTACGTACGGTATCCGCATCGTCCTCTTCGAAGTCATGCGTGGCGATGACGGTGCCGTACCCCTGCTGGCGGGCCTTCGTCAACGCTTGTAGGGTCCAATTGCCGTTGCCCTGCCACGCGTATGCGGTGATGTCCGCGTTGCTGTCACCCAATGCCGATTGATAGGTTTTCCGGGCTTTGGCTGCGGACCATTGACGGTCGTTGATACCGGCTGCGCTGTAGGCCGGAGCGTTGTTCATGGCGCTGTAGGCGGTCATGTCGAACAATGCGGGCTGGGTGATGCCGTCGACCCGCGTTGGCATCGCCATCGCCTGCAGGTAGGTCGGATCTCCTACGACCTGCAGCATGTCGTGCTTGGCGAAGGTCTGCTGCAACGATTTGAGCCGTGCGTCGTCATCCTTGCTGGGCATGGCGATTTTCGCCAGTTTCGAGGAGGAAATACCCCCTTCATCGACCAGCTGTCCAAGCAGCTTGCTGTCGGTGGTCCACCCGTTGGCGGCCAGCGGCTGGGCGACGGTGATGTGCAGCGCCGGCGTGCTGGGCGTGTGGAGTCCCGCGCCGGTGCGCGTCACGAACGTATGCGATTGAGCAAGGGGGGTTCCGTTGGCGGAATAGCTCAGCAGCACCGGCTTCGGCCCCCAAGAGTTGATGGCCGCGAGCGATTCCTGATGGGCGTCCGCGTCGATGCTCACGTTGGCGCTGGCTCCCGGCTGCAACGCGGGCACATCGGCCTGTCCCACGGATTGCGGGGTGGGGATTCGCCCGTTGCCTTCAGACCAATCCTGGATGTCGTTGCGCGAAACGAACGTGTAGAAGGCGTTCATGGCCAGCGTCAGCGTTCCCGCGGGAATCTCCTGTCCGGTCGTGTTGGTCACCGTGGCGTTCAGATGGTATCCGGAGGTGTCCGTCAATACGGCCGTGGAAGAGTTGATGGACAACATACCGTCCGTCGACTCCGCCGATGTGGTCGATTCCATGGCCCTTGCCGATGGCGTGGGTGCGTATAACAACATCAACGCCATGGTCAATACCATGGCGAGGATGGATGATAACGCGCGAAGGCCACGCGAAACGTGCCGTTGTGCGGATTGATTCACTATTACGCCTGTCTGTTGAGTTTCCTTGCGTACAACCATGCTATCTTCCGTTCGTTCGGATAGCTCAGCACATCGTCCAAATCAGCAAAATCCACCCAAATGGCGTCTTCGGCCTCATGGTCGGGATCGCCTTCGACGGTCAGCTCGCCGCCGATCTGCCGCAACGCGAAGTGGTGCACCAGCTTGTGCACGCGTTGGCTGGTACCGGTGAACCAATAGTCGATGGTGGCGATGGAATCGACCACCTCGCCCAGAATGCCGGTTTCCTCATGCACTTCGCGCACGGCCGTCTGCTGCGGCGTTTCGCCTTTTTCGATATGTCCCTTCGGCAGGCACCATTCCAAATGCCCGCTGCGTGAATGACGTGCGATGATCGCCACGCGACCCTTGTCGTCGAACACCAGCCCGCCCGCCGAATACTCGCGCACCACCGGCAGCTCCTGCGCGTCAAGCGATGCGAACGTGGTCGGACCATCCGCGGTGCGCCGGCGCGGCATCATCGCCGGCGTAGGCGCGCTCGGCGTGATGATCGTGCGCTGCTGCAATTGCTGTAGTTGTTGCAGCTGCTGCAGCGAAACCGACTGCGATGTGTACAGCAGTTCGTCCGGTTCCAGCGGATTTTGGGCATGGTCGTCCGCAGCATGGGCAAGCATGCGTGCAAGGTCTGCGGGCGTAATCATGATTCCAACCATACTCAATTCTGTGTGCAGGTGGGGTAACGGTATGCTGGTAAACGGAAAACTTGTGGTGCTGAAAGGTATGGCGTGAACTTCGAAGTGTGGCCAGAGGCCATTGAATTAGGACGTATGTTTGCTGCGGAAGGCTACGAACTGGCACTGGTCGGGGGTCCTGTCCGCGACCTGCTGCTGCATCGCAAATCGCATGATTTGGATTTCTGCACATCGGCGCGTCCCGAGCAGTTTGAGCATATTCTGCGCCGTTTTGGGCATGATGGCTTCTGGGATATGGGCCGCAAATTCGGCACGCTCGGCGCGATGCGCAGGCGTGAGGACGGCACCGAGGTGAAAGTGGAGGTGACCACCTACCGTTCCGACACGTACGACCCCGACTCGCGCAAGCCGGAAGTCAATTACGGCGACACGCTGGAAGGCGATCTTTCCCGCCGCGATTTCACCGTCAACGCGATGGCGTTGCGTGTTCCGGAACTCGAATTCGTCGATCCGTTCGGCGGTGCGAACGATTTGGCCAAAGGCGTGCTGCGTACCCCCGTCGATCCGCGGCAGTCGTTCGACGACGATCCGTTGCGCATGATGCGCGCCGTGCGTTTCGTGGCGCAGCTCGGCTTCCGCATCGAGCCGGAAACCGCCGAAGCGCTGTCCGACATGGTCGATCGCATCGAAATCGTCTCCGCCGAACGTGTGCGCGACGAACTGGTCAAGCTGCTGCTGTCCGATCGCCCGCGCGCCGGCATCGAAGCGTTGGTCGATTCCGGTCTTGCCGACATCGTGCTGCCGGAAATTCCCGCGCTGCAGCTGGAAATCGACGAGCACCATCGCCATAAGGACGTGTTCGAACACACCATGATCGTCATCGAACGCGCCGTCGCCCTCGAAACCGGTTCCGACGGTCCGGTGCCGGCCCCGGACCTGACGCTGCGTCTGGCGGCTCTGCTGCACGACATCGGCAAGCCGAAGACCCGTCGTTTCGAAGCGGGCGGCAAGGTGAGCTTCCACCGTCATGACGCCGTCGGCGCGAAGATGACGCGCAAGCGTTTGAAGGCACTGCATTTCGACCACCACATGGTCGAGGACGTCAGCGAGCTGGTCAACCTGCATCTGCGCTTCCACGGCTACGTGGAGGAGCCGTGGACGGATTCCGCGGTCCGCCGCTACGTCAAGGACGCTGGCCCGCTGTACGAGCGTCTGAACCGCCTTACGCGCGCCGACACGACCACACAGAACAAGCGCAAGGCCATGATGTTCTCGGCGGCCATGGACGAGATGGAACAGCGTGTACGCGACCTGAAAGAAAAGGAAGACTTCGACGCGATCCGTCCTGACCTCAACGGCGACGAGATCATGCAGCTGCTAAGCATCGAACCAGGCCCGATGGTCGGCAAGGCGTACAAGCACATGCTGGAATACCGCCTCGATAACGGTCCGGTGGAGCGTGACGTGGCCGTTGCCGAGCTGGAACGCTGGTACAAGGAGCAGGGCGAATAGCGATTGACATGCGGTGGTTTCGCCGCATGCATGGAACAGCTCGAATACGAAAACCCGCGTTCCCGATTGGGGGAGCGCGGGTTTTTCATATTGCCTATATCGATTTCGATTGGCGGTCAGCTTTGCGGATTCACCGCATCATGCTCGGGCGCCTTGGGCAGGTCGGTCATCTTGTCCACCGCGACGCAGCCCTGGATGCCGGTGATCGCCTTGCCTGCGGCGGGAACCTTCTTCGTATCCTGCAGATTGTCGAACGTGGCGCCCACGATGACGTCGATCAGCTGGTCCTGACGGTCGTCCATAACCAGCATGGCATCGGTGAAATTGCTTGCCACGGTGTACGCCTGATTCACGCCGTTCTTGCCGAAGACGATCATCGTGCGATCCACCTTCTTGGTGTAGTTGCCCGGCGTCTGGGGGTTGAACTCGCGGTTCTGCAACGCGTCGCTCACCGCCTTGGCGAAGCCGGAGAACTTCGTGCCGTTGAGCACACGCAGCGTGATGTTGCGATTCTCCACATACTTGGCCTTGTTGCCGTCGGCTTCCTTGATGGGGCACGGTGCCTGCTGGCCGTAGTTCGGCTGTACGGCGGCCGACTTGACGTTGCCCAGGCCTCCGACATGGAAAAAGAACAGCAGGGACACCACCATGGCGACCACCATGACGGCTCCGACGATGCTGAACACCGTCTTCTGACGGCGGCGAATGTACTCTTTGCGCGCGGCGCGCTCGTCGTTAGCCTGGGTCATTTACGAATTCCTTTTGAACAAACCAATTGCCATCAACTTTACTGTCATGCGGTGATATGTGTCATGCGGTGATATGCACAATCGGTCGGGCTGGGGCGTTCGTGGCGATGATGCGATCGACGCAACGGCTGTCCTGCCATGCCCGCTGCACGGCGTCCGCCGCATCCTCCGTCGGCACGAACGCGATGACGGACGGGCCGGAACCGGAGACGAACGCCTGGCTGGCTCCCGCACGCAAGGCTTCCTCGATCGCCTGTCCGCTACGCGGATGCAGGGAGACCGCCGCCTTCTGCAGGTGGTTCTCATCGCCATCGCCGGCACCGATCTGATCGAATGTGGCATACACTTCCGGCGTGCGCAGTTCCGCACGGTATGCGCCGACCAGCAGATGGCCGGTAAACCCACGTTCCGTAAGATCGCGTACGATATCGCCATCGTCATCAAGCTGTTCGATGCGTTCGCCGAAACCGGTGCCGCGCGCGTAACCGCCGGTCAGACAGAACGGCATGTCCGCGCCCAGCGTGGCCGCGACTTCCTGCAGGCGTTCGATCGGCCAATCGAGATCCCACAACGTGTTCAATGCCAGAATCGTCGCCGCCGCATCGGCGGAACCGCCGGCCATGCCCGCGCCGACGGGGATGCGCTTGTCGATGTTCAACGCCACGTCCGGCTCATGGCTGCTCGCTTCGGCCATGGCGAACAATGCCAGCACGGCGTGGTTGCGGCGCATATCGCTGCCGGAAGAGGCCAGGTCGCCCAGATACGCGCCCTCGAGATTCAGCGAGAAGCCGCTTCCCGGCGCTTTGCGCGTGGCGGTGACGGTGTCGTATACGCCGACCGCGCAATAGATGGTGTCGAGTTCATGACGGCCGCCCCATTCGGCATGCGACGGGCCCACATGCAGGGTCAGATTCGTTTTCGCCGGGCAGTCCACGCTCACGGCGTTGATGGTGGCCGTTCCGATGGCGGGCGAATCAATGGTGCTCATGACGCGAACACCTCATCCAACGCGCGTGCCAACGCCACGAATTCGTCGATGGTGAGCGTCTCGCCACGACGGGTCGGGTCGATGCCGGCCTTCTCGAACGCTTCGGACGGCACGATTTTCTTCAATGCGGCGTGCAGGGTCTTGCGGCGCTGCCCGAAAGCCGCGTCGATCAAACGGAACACGGTTTCGCGATCCACCACGGAACCGTCCGCATTGTCCGCGGCGGGGGTGTGACCGCCCGGGTAGCGCTTGAACAGCACCAGCGCGGAATCGACGTTCGGGGCCGGCCAGAACACGTTGCGGCCGATGACGCCCACGCGTTCCGCGGTGCCGTACCATGCGAGCTTCACGCTCGGCGTGCCGTAGATCTTCGAACCGGGCTTCTCGCTCAAACGGTCCGCCACTTCCTTCTGCACCATCACCAGGAAGGTGCCCAGATTGTCGAAACGTTCCAACAGGGTGAGCAGAATCGGCGTGGCCACGTTGTACGGCAGATTGGCCACCAGCGTGAAGGAATCGTCATCCTTGAAATCGGGCAGATTCTCCGGATTGACGGTAAGTGCGTCGCGGTTGACCACACGGAAGCGGTCCACGGCGTCCGGCATGAATTCGGCGATGGTTTTCGGCAGGCGTTCGGCGACCGGCGGGTCGATTTCCACAGCCGTCATCGTGGCGCCGGTTTCCAGAATCGCCAGCGTCAGCGAACCCAGTCCGGGACCGACTTCCAGCACATGGTCGTCGGCGGTCACGCCGGCCTCGCGCACGATGCGACGCACGGTTCCCGGATCAATCACGAAATTCTGCCCGAATTTCTTCGTCGGGCTGATACCCGCGTCGGCGGCGATGCGTCGGATGTCGGCCGCCCCCAGCAAATGGCCCTGCGTATGCTCGTTCACGTTTTCTGTCATTCCCTCATTATCCGTTCATGCCGGTACGAAAATCGTTGGCGATTAGCCGGATCAGTACCATCCGGTCTGTTCGGAGTGCTGCCACGCCGCGGACGGGCTGCCGTACCGCTGTGCGATGTAGCTCAGACCCCAGTCGATCTGCACGGCGGCATCGTCCTTCCAATTCGCGCCGAACGTGGCCATTTGGCTGCCCGGCAACGCTTGTGGAATACCGTATGCGCCCGAATACACGTTTTCCGCGCTCCAGCTCCATCCGGATTCGCGATTCCAGAGTTTGACCAGATCCGTCCAGTTCTGGCCGGTCCAGCCGCGCTGCGCCGCCGCGCCGGAAGCGTAGGCCTGTGCCTGTGCCGCGGAAGGATGGTACAAGCGGCAGCCTGCGGAAGGATTGCTCGGCTGCGGCGTGGGCTGCGGTTTGGGCTGGGGTGCGGGAGTCGGCTGCGGTGCAGGGGTTGGTGTGGGGGTCGGTGCCGGATCGTCCTTCTTGGTGTTGTTGGAATTGTTATTCGAGTTGTTGTTCGAATTGTTCTTATCCGAGGAATCCGACTTGTTCGAATCGGTTTTGTCGGAATCGGACTTGTTCGAATCGGACTTATTGTCGTTTTTATTCGAGTCGTTCTTACCCGAATCGTTCTTGCCGTCGTCCGTCTTGCCGGAATCGCCGTTATCGCCATTGCCGTTGCCGCTGTTGTCGGATTTGTCGGTATCGTCCGTAGTTTTTTCCGGTCCGACCGCAATGACTTTGTCGATGGCGATTTTCGTGGTCTTCTCTTCGGTCAGCGTCTCGCTTTCCTTCACGCCATCCACGTAGGTGACGGCGTACGTCTGCTGGATTTCGCCGTTTTCGCCTTCCTGCCGTATCGTGACTTCGCCCGGCTGCAGGTTCGGGTCGATGATGGTCTGCGTGCCGAACGGCACTTCCTTCGTACGTGTTTCCTCGCCGTGGGTCACGCGGCGGACGCGCAGAATGGTCTTTTTGCCGTCCTTTTCGACGCTGACGCGATCCTCCTTGCCCAACGTGATGCCTTTGGCGTCAAGAATGGAGGCGGCGGGCAGCTTGCCGTTCGGCGCCACCGAGCTTTTGCCGTCCGCGATGACGGTGACGGGCCCCTTCTGGTTGATGATGAGACCGCCGGTGAGCTTGTTGTAGACGTTGCTGATATTGACGGTGATTTTCGCCGCTTCGGTTTCGTTTTGGTTGAAGAAGTCCAGCAACTGCTCGGCGCTGGACGCGACCGTCCAGAACGGCACTTCCTGGCCGTCGATGGTGATGGTGGTCTGGTATGCGCTCTGCACGTTCACCACATCATGGTTCTTCAGCATGCTGGTCGGGCTGGTCGACTCCACCAGGTCGTGCGTTTTGACTTTCACGCCCTGCTCCTGCAGCAGACGGTCCACGCTCATCGCATATGTGGTCACCGTGGTGGTCTCCCCATTGACGGTCAATGCCACGGATTTGCGCGCGCCCACACCAAACGCCAACGCCGAAGTCAAAGTCAATGAGGCCACGCATGCCATGACGCGGACACGACGAAGCGTCACGAATCTCCGAGGGGTCCACCTTCTCGTCATTTATCCTCTTTTCAGCGCTGCCTACAACGCCGTTATTGTAACGGCTCAGCTGGAACGGTTGCCGTGCTTTCCGATGGTTTTATCCATACCGCCACATTTTTGAAAGCAGGTGCGAAAAGCGAAAAATAAAAAGGGGGCAGGAGAGAAGGGGATGTCCTGCCCCCGGTCGGACGAGATAGGTTGGGGGACGTCTCGTCCGCTTTGCCAGAAGTCTCAAGTTGGGGGAAGACTTCTGGAGCACTTACCCATGGTAAGAGGTCCAAGCCCGTCATACGGGTTCGAGCCTCCTGTCGGGATCGAACCGACGACCTGCCGCTTACAAGGCGGCCGCTCTGGCCATCTGAGCTAAGGAGGCATGTCCTCTTTTGCTATGAAAACAACAGAGGAACGATGAATAGCATAACCAGCGCTTCCACCGCCGTCAACTTAGTATTGCGGGTTGAGACGCGCCGGCTGCCCGTAAGGGGTTATTCGCCCGTGGTGACGGAAATCGGCCCCTTCTTGGCTCCGATGGACGGCATCTTGCCGGCAACGCCGACTTCGCTGTCCTTCAGGCCGATCGATTCCAACAGACCGTCCTTAACCGTCGTCTGGGCGGTGGTCAGCTGGTCCATATCCCAATACTTGCCGTTGATGATCACGGTCGGCGTGGTCATGCTGCCCTTGTAGCTGCCGGACTGATGCCACAGTTCGGAACGCTTCGGCGTGTAAGTGTCGATCGCATCAAGCCATTCCTGATAATCGCGGCCAAACGCCTTGTCCGCAACATCCTTGGAAACACCCGCGGCGATCATCTGCTCCTTGATCTTGGCGTCGCTCACCGACTTGTATGCGGAGCCTTCCTCCGGCTGGAAATCCTCGGCGTAGACCTTCTCCAGGAAGGAGATCAGATGGTTCGGGTCGCTGTCATGCTCGGCCAGGTAGATGGCCGCGTTCGCCGCGCGACTGGAATACTCGTCGGTGGACCAACGGTCCATGAACGCCATGAAATGCAGGTCCAGATTGATCTGCCCCGCATCGACCATCTTCTGCAGGTCGGCGTCCAACTGGCGGTGCAGGTTGCCGCAGCCCGGGCACAGGAAATCCATGTAGAGCTCGACGGTCGGCGCGCCCTCCACAGCCTTGCCGTAGCCGTTCTTGGAAATCAGCAGGCCGCCGTTCTTATCGACGAGCTTCGGAGTGTTCTTCACTTTCTGCAACGCCGTGTACGCTTCCTGCACGGTTTCGGTGGAAGCCTTCGTTTCGGCCTTCTTATGCATGTTGTGGTACACGGTGAACGCGCCGATCGCCACCAGAATCACCAGCACCGCCACCACGATGCCGCCGATGATCGTCTGCTGCTTGCGTTCCTTTTCCATCTGCTCGGCGCGCGCCTTCATCGCCGCGGCCTCGGCGGCCCTACGCTCGGCGCGGCTGGTACGCTTCTGCGCATCCTTGCTGTTCTGGGCCATCGATATTCCTTTCGACCTCACGTTGTTATGCTGGGCACCATACTAGCGATGCCTTGCTATCGATTCGCCGGGAATTCCGTATTGCCTTGCGATTGCGTCGGCAGCTCGCTCAAGTGGCGCAGATACGGCTGTTTACGCAGTGCGCCGCCGCCCAATCGCAGTACGATCGCGCCCGGAGCGGCCACGGCCACAAGCCAGCCGATCGCGCAGAACGCAGCCTGCGCCAGCCCGCTTTCGGAAAGCGGACCGCCAAGCAGCGTCGGCATCGGAATCGTCAATCCAAATATCCACATATCCATCACGGCATACGGAAGCTGCAGCACGACCGTGGTGAGCGACAAACCCAGCGCGGCCACGGCCAACATGATCAGCGTCCGCACGATGGCGACGCCGAAGCCCTTCACGATGTGCCAGGGCAGTCCCGCCAATCGCAGCAGCCAGTCGGAACTTTTCTTCTCGCCGCCACGTTTGCCTTCGCGCTCGAGCTGCGCCTCCGTGTTGAATCCGATGGTGGCCAGCGCACAGGCGAACAGCAACGCGGCTGCCATCGCCGTCCACAGTGAGAACAGTCCGCAGACGGCCACGGGAATCGCCATCAGCGCGCAGGGGAGCATGCCCCGGCCCAACATCGCGCCACGCTTCACATCGGCGGGATTGGGTGCTTCCGCAACGTTCGGCCCATCCATACCGGGTACCGGCGGGAATGACATTGCGGGCGATTGCTGCGCCGCGGCCACCGTGGCCTGCGGTATGACGGACGGTGGCTGCCGCATGGCGATGCGTTGCAACGCGGGTTTGATGGTCGGGTCGACTTGCGTCGGCGCTTCCGCTGGATTCCATGCGTTCTGGGCCGGCAGCATTTGTGTTGACGGCATGGATTGCGGCATTACCTGTGTGCCTGTCGGCATCGCCCGCGTGCCTTGCGATTGCGGCATCGTGCGCGTGCTGTCCACGTTGGGAAGTGCGTCGGAAAGCACTCTGGTCTCGGCATCGTCAACAGGTGCGATCACCTGCGTTGCGCTCGCGTCGGATTGGCTGGTCACTTGTTTCCCGATTACTTGAGTTGCGCTCACATCGGGCTGCCCGATCGCCTGCGTTGCTTCGCTGAGCCTTGGCATCGTGCGCGTGCCGATGGCGTTTTCGCCGGTTATATCGTCCTGCAATCGCCACAACGTGCGCGGATTGTCGGGCGATTCAACAAAAGGGGGCATCGCCTCCGTATCGCCATCCGCTGCGCCACCATTGTCGGCCGCAACCCACGCCTGCGGATTCAACGCATCCACGGCGATCGCCTGCAGCAAATCGTCCGGCGTGCACCGCTTCGTCCGATCCGGATTAAGCGCCGAACGGAACGCGGCCATCGTGCCCGCAGGAAGTCCCGCAAGATTGGCGCTGCCTGCCGCCGCACGTTCCAACACGGTCATCATCGGCTTCGTGCCGAACACCGGCTCACCCGTAGCGGCGAACGCCAATACGCTCGCCACCGACCACCAATCGGTCATTTCATCCGATTCCGCGCCATCAATGATTTCCGGCGCGATGAACCCCGGCGTGCCCATCACCAGACCGGTACGCGTCACATGGCTTTCGCCTTCGCCCATAGCGATGCCGAAATCCACCAATACCGGGCCGGTGCTCGACACCATCACATTCGTCGGCTTGATATCGCGGTGCACGATGCCGGACGCATGCACGGCACGCACCGCCTCAATCAGCTTGCGTGCCAGCCGTTCCAAATCGTCGCCCACATATCGGCCATTGACGCGCACATCCTCACGCAGATTCTTGCCTTCGATCAACTCGGTCACAATAAAAGCCAACGCGTCGTCAAGTTCCATATCCACAATGCCGCACACGCCCGGATGCCGCACCTTCTGCAACGCCATCGCCTCCCTGCGCAGGCGCTCGCGTGCGGTCAGTTGGTCGCGCTGCCGCTGCGGGGAATCGTCGTCGGAGAGGGAATCACGCAAAATCTTCATCGCATATTGATGGCCGCCATCGTCCCGCACACGCCATACCGAGCCCATGGCACCCGAACCAAGCCGGGAAATCAACGTGTAGCCGCCAACCAGGCTGCCTGCTTCCAGATTCAATGCGCTTAAGTCGCTCATACTTCCATCGTACTTGGCGTGCAGATTATGCACGCGAATTGACAGGCTGGGGAAACGCCATGTGCCGCACGTTGAAGTCTGATGAAATCGAATCATCGACATGAAGAAGTGTCTTCACTTGCCGCACGCATCTGCAGCCACTTCACCGAAACCATGAGATGCGGGGCAGTGTTGAATGGTTTCGTGGTTCCGATAAAGGCATTGGAGCCAATGTGTCGTTTGGTTATGAGAATCAAGGAGGAGGCAGACCATGCTGCAAATCAACATGGCTGATGTCATGAACGTCATCGGTTCATTGACACCATATCTGATTGCGATCGGCGTGCTATTCGTGCTCGCGCTGATCATCACCTTCGCCGTCAACAAGAAGACGGTCAAGGACGTGGCGACCCGTAAGATCGTCCATTCCGAATCCTGGCTGGTGGCGCTGGTAGGCATCGTCGTGGCCGTGTCCATGATGCTGACCGGCCCGCTTTCCACGCTGCTCAACAATGCGACCATCACCAAGTACACGCTGTCCGACGCCACGGTTTCCAAGGCCAACGAGCTGGCCAAGGATGTGCAGTCGGAGGCCGTCACCCTGCTGAAGAATGACGATTCCAACCTGCCGCTGTCCGGCAAGAAGGTCAACGTGTTCGGCTGGGGCTCCACCAACCCCGTCTACGGCGGCACCGGCTCCGGCTCCATGTCGAAGCAGTACAAGACCGTCTCCCTGCTTGACGGCATGAAGCAGGCTGGCCTGAAGACCAATACGGAGCTGAGCAAGCTGTACACGGACTACCGCAAGGATCGTCCTGAGGTCGGCATGTTCGCTCAGGATTGGACCCTGCCCGAGGTGCCGGCCAAGCAGTACTCCGACAAGCTGGTCTCCGACGCGAAGGATTTCTCGGACGAGGCCGTGGTCGTGCTGACCCGTGTCGGCGGCGAGGGCGCGGACCTGCCGACGGACATGAAGGCGAAGGGTATCACCTACAAGAACAACTCCAAGGATTATGACGACTTCCAGAAGGGTGAGAGCTTCCTTCAGTTGTCGAAGACCGAGCGTGACATGATCGACCTGGTCACCAGCAACTTCAAGAAGGTGACGCTCGTCTACAACGGCGCGAACACGTTCCAGTTCGATTTCCTCAACGACTATCCGCAGATCCAGTCCGTCGTGTGGTGCCCGCCGGCTGGCCAGACCGGTTTCTCCGCCCTTGGTGAGGTGCTTGCCGGTGAGACCAACCCGTCCGGCAAGACCTCCGACACCTTCCTCAAGGATCTGACCAAGTCGGTGTCCTATAACAACTTCGGCAAGTTCGAATACACCAATATGGCAGACAAGGCAGCCAAGTACAAGGGCTTCACGGGTGACGACGTCACTGCCATTCCGGGCTTTGTCAACTACTCCGAAGGCATCTATGTGGGCTACAAGTTCTATGAGACCGCTTCGGACGAAGGCCTGATTAATTATGATGACACCGTCGCGTTCCCGTTCGGCTATGGCCTGTCCTACACCTCGTTCGATCAGAAGCTCGACAGCGTGAAGTACAAGGGTGGCAAGGTGACCGTCACCGCCACCGTGACCAACACCGGCGATAAGGCCGGCAAGGACGTGGTCGAGGCCTACTACAACCCGCCGTACACCGACGGCGGCATCGAGAAGGCGTCCAAGAACCTGGCCGGCTTCGAGAAGACCAAGGAACTGCAGCCGGGCGAGTCCCAGAAGGTCACCGTCAAGTTCGATGACGACGACATGGCGTCCTACGACTACAAGGGCGCGAAGGCGTACGTGCTGGAGAAGGGCGATTATGACATCTCCATCCAGTCCGATTCGCACCACGTGATCGATCACAAGGCGATCACCGTGAAGGACACCGTCACCTACGATTCCGATTCGAACACCCACAATGGCGACAAGACCGTGGCCACGAACCAGTTCGATGATGTGGCGGGCGATGTGACGTACCTGTCCCGCGCCGACCACTTCGCGAACTACAAGGAGGCCACCGCCGCCCCGACCAACTTCAAGATGTCCGACAAGGCCAAGGAAACCTTCTACAACAACTCGAACTACGATCCGAAGAAGTTCGACAAGGATTCCGACAAGATGCCGACCACCGGTGCCAAGAACGGTCTGAAGCTGTCCGATATGTACGGCAAGGACTATGACGACGCCGATTGGGACAAGCTGCTCGACCAGCTCACCTTCGACGATATGGACAACCTCATCGCCAATGGTGGCTATGGCACCCAGGCTCTGAAGTCCGTCGGCAAGATCCAGCTGACCGATGCGGACGGCCCGGCATCGCTGAATAACAACTTCACCGGCGTTGGCTCCATCGGCTTCCCGGCTTCCACGGCATTCGCCTGCACTTGGAACAAGGATCTCGCCAAGCAGTTCGGTGAGATGATCGGCGACATGGCCCACGACATGCACGTGGCTGGCTGGTACGCACCGGCCATGAACATCCACCGCAACGCGTTCTCCGGCCGTACCTTCGAGTACTTCTCCGAGGATTCGCTGCTCTCCGGCGTGATGGCATCCAGCGAGATCTCCGGTGCCAAGTCCAAGGGCGTGTACTCCTTCATGAAGCACTTCGCTCTGAATGACCAGGAGACCAAGCGTACGGAAATGCTGTGCACGTGGACGAACGAGCAGGCCATGCGTGAGATCTATCTGAAGCCGTTCGAGATGAGCGTGAAGGAAGGCGGCGCCCAGGCCGTGATGAGCTCCTTCAACTACATCGGCAACACCTATGCCGGCGCCGACAGCGCGCTGCTGCAGACCGTGCTGCGCGGCGAGTGGGGCTTCAAAGGCTTCGTCCTGACCGACTACTTCGGCGGCTACGGCTACCAGAACGCCGATCAGGAAGTGCGTGCGGGCAACGATTCGATGCTTGCCACCACCAAGATCACCAACCACATCACCGATAAGTCCGCCACTTCCGTGAAGGCCATGCGTCAGGCCGCGCACAACATCCTGTACACGGCCGCCAACAGCTGGCAGTACGCGAATGGCGAGCCGAAGGTCGCCACCCCGATCTGGAAGACCGCCATGTACGTGGCTTGGGGCGTGGTTGCGGTGCTCGTGATCGGTCTGGAGTTCCTGACCATCAAGCGCTACCTGAGCCGCAAGAAGGCCGTCGCCACGATTGAGCCGGCTGCAGAGCCCGCTCAGGCCGAGTGATTGGCTGATAACTGAAAACCAATAATTGAATACCAAGCCGGGAGTCTCCGTGGAACATGGAGCCTCCCGGCTTTTGCATCTCATTGCCTTCGTTCGGATCCGTGTGCTGCTTTTTCTTGGCGCTGTATTTCCTGATATTGCATTGGTGCGGTTGTCAGGCTATGGATCCCATATCGCGTTCATAGCGCAGATGGCTGCATTGTTCGCGTCTTCGCTTCATCCGCATTTGGCTTTGCGATTCCGACACGCCGTGGGTTGTTGTTTTCGCGTTCACCTGGCCGTGGTTTTAGCGTCCTATGATGGTGTCATCAACGGTTTCAGGTCGCGTTTGGCTCGTTTTCGACACGCCGATGGAACGTTGGATTTCCAACGGTTTCACGCTTCGTCATGCCCGTCGGGTTGCGCGTTTGCGGGTTCTCGTGTAAGTTTATCTCTTGCTGCTCAGCACGGCGGCCTGGCTCCTTGAGTTTGGGGCGGTCTGCTGGTGCGG
>NZ_CP109653.1:25479-226375 GCF_025908335.1 Bifidobacterium sp. KRGSERBCFTRI | reverse complement strand
GCTTTTATCGAGGATGCCGATTAGCTGCCGCTATCTGCTGCAGGCCATCTGCTACGGGCCAAACTAACCCTTACGGGCTAAGATTCCCCTTACAGGCTAGGATTTCCTGTTACGGGCCATCCCCCAAATCCGCTACGTCCCCAAATCTGTTACGGGCTACCCTAATCTGTTACGGGCTACCCTAATCTGTTACGGGATGTTTTCTTTCTTTAGAAATGAATTTCAAATTACACAAAATCCAACAAACTAAGGTCTTCTGTCTCATCAAATGAACACAAATCATATGATTGCAAACATTTTCGCACAACTCTACTCGGGCCGTGGCATCCCGTAAGAAATAATGACATCCCGTAAGGCACATCTTGACCCGTAAGGGGAATTGTAGCCCGTAAGCTACGCGGAGATCTCGGTGAGCACCGGGGTCTCGGTGCTCGTCTTGATCTGCTTGAAGCCGAGCAGCGCAATCGCCAGCGACACGAACGCAAGCGCCGTCACCACTGCAAAACCGCCGTGGGAACCGGCGCGGTCGATGAATACGCCGGCGACCGCCGAACCGGCCGAAGCGCCGATCGAGTTCATTGCGCCCATCCACGCCATGCCCTCGGTGAAGCGGGTCTGCGGCACGAGATGCAGCATGAGCTGGTTGCCGTTGATCCACGTCGGCGACTGGCATACGCCAATAATGAGGTAAATCACCATGATCACCCACAGGTGGCGTGCGAACAGGAACGAGCCGATGCCAATGTTCAACACCGCGAGGCACACGTAGAAGCGCTTCCACAGCGGGATCGTCCAGTTTTTCGCGCCGTACAGCAGCGCGCCGGTGAGCGACGAGATCGAGAAGCAGGCGAACACGAATCCGGTGTACTGCTTCATGTTCGCCTCCGTGGCGAAGGCGATGATCGAAATACCGGCCGCCGACTGGAACGCGCCGAGCCCGAACCACGTCGCGCACACGGCGATGAGACCCGGACCCCAAATGGAGTCCTTGATGCCGCTCATCGACCGCTCGTACGCCGCCTTGCCCGCGGCCTCCACCTCGGCGTCGGACAGGCCCTGCGACTTCGCGTGCACGCGGGCGTCTTCGGCGGCGGTCTGCGCGCGCAGCTCCTTCGCCTTCTCCGCCTCGCGCTCACGGAATTCCTTGCGCGAGACCCCGGCTTCGCGGGCGAGGTCAGACTGGCTCGGCGGGCACGTGGTCATCTCCGTGAGGAACATGAGCGCGCCGATCAGCACGCAGATTCCAGTGAACGACATCGCCAGAAATCCCGAGATCACAGCCAACGTGGACGCGAGCGGATTGCCCACCACCCACATCGCCTCGTCGAACACGCCCGACAGCGAGAGCGCGCGGTTGACGCCGGCGCGATCGTTGCCCATCAGGTACGTCCAGCGCGCGCGGCTCATGGCGCCCCACGGCGGCACGGCGGCGAAGAACGGCACGATGCAGAACAGGATCCACGGCGTCACTTGCGCGCGCACGCAGGTGACGAACGAGACGGCGGCGAGCATCCAGATCACGATCGTGGGGATTGACACCTGTCGCTGCCCGAATCGGTCGACGAGCGTGCCGAGCAGCGGCCCCACCACGGCGCCGGCAATCGCCTGCACTGCGGTGAGCGCGCCCGCGAGCGAGTAATTTCCGTAATATTGCTGGGTCATGATCGTCATCGTCATGCCCACCATCGGGAACGGCATGCACGCAATCACCGATCCCACCGTGAACCTCGCCGCATGCGGGATTCTCAACAACTCCGCGTACCCGCCGAAAATACGGTGGTTCACGTCTTTCACACCTTGCAGTAACGACATGTGCCGCTCCTTTCTGCTCACTACCACTCCCGACTGCGCCGCTTTGCGTCGCGGCCCGCTATGTTTCGCCGGGATTTTCCTGTTTTCAGATTCCGTCCGCCCTTATATTCCGTTACGGGATGTCAAATCGGTTACGGGCTACATTTCCCGCTACGGGCTATGCCACCCCTTACGGGCTAGGCTCTTTCGTTACGGGATGTCTGTGCGCTGCGAATCTGAAATTATATGCCGCCGCCCAGCAACACCGCGTCACGTATGCGCTGTTTTGGCAAACATGGCTACACTACAGAGGGGTACCATCGCGACACGCGGTACATTGGTAGCAGCGACAAAGTTTTTCCATAATGATTTCGCGCGGCCGAACACCGCATGCGAACGTGTGACCTATGCAAGCGAGGAGCCCGGAATGCCAGCCACCACCATCAACTTCGTACGTCACGGCAAGGTGTACAACCCAGACCATTTGCTGTACGAACGCCTCCCGGACTTCCACCTCTCCGAGCGCGGGCGACGCATGGCGCAGGCGACCGGCAGGTATATCGCACAGAGTCCGCAGCTGAACACGGCTGTGGCGGTCTACTCGTCGCCGCTCGACCGCACGCGCGAGACGGCGAACGAGATTCTGCTCGAACTCAACAAGGTGCGGGCCGAGCGCGGGCAGGAGGCACTCGGTCTGCTCACCGACGAGCGGATCATCGAAGCGGGCAACGAATTCCGCGGCACGCGCATCGGGCATGGCGAGGGCGCACTGTGGAAGCCGCGGAATCTCAAGCTCGTGCGCAATCTGTGGACGCCAAGTTGGGGCGAGAGCTACCGCTCGATCGCCGCTCGCGTGCAGGATTTCGCACTCGAAAAGGTGCACGAATACCCGGGTGAGCAGATTGTGGTCGTCACGCACGAGTCGCCGATCTGGTCGTACCGTCACATGCTCGAGACCGGCCACCCCGAGCACAACATGCTGCTGCGCAAGACCGCGCTGGCGTCCGTCACCTCGATCACCTACGATTCCGAGACCGGCAAGGTCCTCTCGATCACCTACGCCGACCCCGCGAAACACATCGACTAATACCACGGGCTGCCTCAGCCCCCAGCCATCATCATCTCTTACGGGATGCCACTCCTACGGGAGGCCATCAACCCTTACAGGATGCCACCAACCCTTACGGGATGTCATCATCCCCCGATGCCATCATCCCTCGGAGACCACCCTCCTTCTTACGGGATGTCACCAACCCTTACGGGATGTTTTCTTTCGCAAAGAAAATATAATAGGGCGGCTAAAATCTCTCAACCAAGAACAATTTTCTACGATTTCAGAACACCAACGATAGTTTCGTCAACATTTTCGAACAACCTTACTTGAGCGATGACATCCCGTAAGAGATTGCGACATCCCGTAAGAGATTGCGACATCCCGTAAGAGTTGAAGGCGCCCCGTAGGCAACGGTGACGTCCCACAGGCATGAATCCGAAGAATCTGTAAGCAAGAATGCCGCCCGCATCGCACGCTATCAACTATCATTACTGAAGCGGAGCAGCGCACGCGCGAACGAACGCCGCCCAACATGAGAACTTCGTGAGGAATAAGGAGCATACACATGACGTTCAACGATGAACACGCCGTCGAGCAGGTCGCATCGCTGCCCGCAATGAAGACCGCCGTGCGCAGCGGCACCGACCTCACCGAGCTGTGGCCGCTCACCACCGCCGAGCGCATGGATAACGACGCAAAGTACGCGGAGAATCTGCAGGTGCGGCTCACGCTCACAATGGCGCGCGTGCTCGTCGGCACCACGGAGGTCACGCTCCCCGACGCCGAATTCGTATACGAGGGCGCGGATGCGATTCCGGGTCGCCCCCAGGAAGTCGTCGACGCGCTTCTCGCTGCCAATGACGCCTATGAGCAGCTCAATCCGTACTCAGATTCGCATGATTTCAGTCTTCTGTTCGAGGCCGCCGAGACGCTGACTGCCGGCTGGAGCGAGGCGACGCAAAAACAGCTCGGCGAGATCCTCGATGACTGCACTGCATATATTCATGACACCGATCAGAAGCGCGTCACCGGGCTCGACCACCGCTTCGCCGTGGTGCTGGTCACGTTCGCGCAGATGCTCCGCGTGCTGCGTTCACAGATCATCGCCAATCTCGGCTCCGATTCGCCACACACCGGCGGCGCCTCCTCCGACCGCGTGCGCCATCTCGAGCGCGTCGCGCTCCCGCTGCTCCCGTTCATCAATGAATTCGCCGAAACGCTGGGCGTGCCGCGCATCTGCGTGACCGCCGACCAATGGCACGGTCTGCTCGCCGCATTCGCCACGCCGAATGGCGATGACGACTCCGCAGATTCCGCCCGCGTACTCGCCGAATCCCTACTCCCGCTTGCCGCGGCGGAGTGGCGCAAGCACCGCGAAGACATTCTGTGGGACCCGGCCGAGGCCAAGCGCGCCGCTAAGGAGGAGGACGAGCGCAAGAACAAGGAGGCCCTCGCCGCCAAGTTCGCGCATATCAAAGACGATCCGTCCAAGCCCGAAGTCGAGCTCTGACCCCGCCCGCTGACCGCCCCTCCTTCATTCTGCGTAATTTGGGACAAAACCCCGCCCCGATCTGTCCCAAATTACGCAGATGGGCGCTGGCCCTTCCCTCTCCCATACCCACATCCCGGAAGCCTCCCCAACCTGCGACGCCCCACAAACCACTGCCAACCGTCGCACCTCACCCGCGCATCACGCTCCAAGCAAGCTTTCAGCCGCTCTGAGTACAATCGTCCCGTGCGCAAACTCATTGAACAGATCCTCAAATTCGGCGTGGTCGGCGCCATCGCCTTCATCATCGACTGGGGCATTCTCAATCTGCTCGTCGGCGTATTCCACATGCATAACGTGATCGCCGGCACCATTTCGTTCTTCATCTCGCTGGTGTTCAACTATTTCGCGAGTATGAAATACGTGTTCAAGCACCGCCCCGACATGGCGCGCTGGATGGAGATGGCCATCTTCCTGTTCTCCTCGCTCGTCGGGCTCTTCCTCAACGCGCTGATTATCTGGCTTTCCACCTACGGCATGAACCGCGACGCGTTCATCACCCAGCATGCCGAGTATCTGCTGCGCACGAACATGGGCAAGCTCGTCGCCACGGTGATTGTGGCAATCTGGAACTTCATCATTCGCAAGTGGCTGCTCGACGACACGCACACGAACGCTATGAACCGACTGCGTCGCAAGGGCAACGTGCTTTCCGAGGAGGAGCTTGAGGCGAAGTGGGAGAAGAGTTTCTCGCACCGCCTGGGCATGTGGAGCATCGAGCACACGCCCAAAGGCTGGGAGTAGCTCTCAAGCGGCGGCACTTAAGCCACTTCTCGCTTACCCATTCCCCGCTTTCTCCTCCATTTACGTGGGCGCACTGGTTTTCCGCTAACCACCATCGCCAATTCCTCTGTCGTGTACCCGTCGGCGAATACTGGCATGGGCTCGTGAGTGCGCTCCTCGATTCTCGCCGCGATTCTGTAGGCGCACGCCAACTGCGCTTCTGGCGTCGCCACGTCGGCCCTCGTCACGACAATTATTGCCCACCCCAATTCCGCCAGCTTATTTCTTCGCAGATTATCTTCCTCCCAGCTTTCCTCATGCTGCTTGCCGTCGTATTCAATGGCGATTTTCCACTGCGGATATGCCATATCAAGTCTCGCCGTATGTCCGTTTTCCAGATTGACTACATAGTTGATTTTCGGTTCCGGCAATCCGTGCTTCATGAGTACATCTATTCGCACTATGCTTTCCTGTGGCGATTCGACTCGCTGGCGCATGAGTTCTATCGCCAACCTGCATTCTCCGATTCCTCTTGGCGCCCGTTTTCTGCTGTGTGAAGGGTCGGCCGTCCATTGTTCCACTTCCTCGATGTAGCTGATGAAATCTTCTAACTCGTAATGCAGACCTAATTCGCTCAGGCGATTGTTGGGGCCGAGAATAGCGTCGCCCAACGCCACGAGGTAGTCCAGACTGACGAATCGGGCCATCATGAACCATGTACATACCGGATCGGTGCAGTAGATGCCAGGAGACACTTCGACTCGGTGAATCGGGACGTTCATGGTGTAATAGGCGACGCCGTACCGGTGTTTTTCCGCATACCGCATCCCCCTTGAATCGGCAATGATTTGCAGATACCTGTCTTTTTCCCAACGACTGTATGCCGCTCGAAGCCATGGCGTGGTGATGCCCAGCAGCTCCAAAGCCGTGAGCAGTCCGAAGGTCGCGTCCATCTTGCGTTCGTTCAGGAAGGCGCTGCACCGTCCGCTCATGCGTATCTGAGTCTGCTCTACATCGGCCATCATACCGTGCGGTTTTTTGTTGATTTCGTTGGTAATCATGCATCCAGCCAATCACGGTAGGAGTCGCATGTACACCATTGCGGGCCATTGTGGTCGGAGAACAGCGTGTCGGTAAACGATGTGGATAACCTTATCCCTCCTTATCCACATGTGGACGACGTACACTACACTTCCCTAATCCCTACCTCTTCATCCTTTTTCCCTCCCTTTTCCCTCTTCTTCCCCTCTTCTTCTCCTTACGGGATGTCGTCAACTCTTACGGGATGTCACGCCCAAAGTATCAACCCCCAAAAAACCTTGGAAATCAATCACCAATCGATTGCTCTAGGGAGCTGATATCCAAAAACTGACATCCCGTAAGAGTTGACGACATCCCGTAAGCTATTTCAGAGTAAATAGGCCATACATCTAGAGCCCTCTCTACAGCCCGTTCTCCGCAGCACACCCCTTACACCGCACCTCCAACCCTCTACTTAGCACCTCCACTCCTCCTACGCAGCACCCCAACCCCCTACGCAGCCAAACTCCCGGCGCATCTGGAACGTTCAGGGCCAAAAATCCAAACGCCACACTCGATCTTGCCTACACTAGAAGCGATAGCAACGATAACTCAAAGAAGGAGCACCAATGCCAGTCATTCACACGCATGTTTCCGTCCCCACCACCGCCGAGCAGCGCGACGCGCTCAAGACCGCGTTCGGCCAGGCCATCCCCGCCGTCCCCGGCAAGTCCGAGGGCTGGCTCATGTGCCTGTTCGAAAGTGATGTCCCGATGTACTTCGGCGGCACGAACGACGCCCCGGCCGCCTATGTCGAGGTGAACGTCTTCGGCAGCTCGGTCCCGAAGTCTGCGTGGCAGAAGCTCACGCCCGCGATCATGGACGCGCTGCAAGACACCTTGCAGATCCCCGCCGACCGCACCTACATCCGCTACACCGCCACCCCGGACTGGGGCTGGAACGGCGGCAATTTCTAAAGTCCCGCCCTGCAAACGCAGAAAGCCCCAGGCAAGTCTACTTGAGACCTGACATCCCGTAATGGATGGCGACATCCCGTAAGAGTTGGTGACATCCCGTAAGGGATTTGCTGCTCAGACGATCTTCGGCATCGGGGTGGTCAGGCTCGTCGTCAGGTTCACCTGCACGAGACCGGCACCCGAATGCACCTCCACCTTCTTGAGTGTCACGGTGCGCTCGTCGGCGGGGGCGGCGTCGTTGTCGGTCATCGTGGCCGGCGACTTCACGGCCACCAGCGCGAGATCGGCGAAGTCGATGCCGGCATCGGCGCACAGGCGCTCCGCCTCGGCCTCGGACTCGGCGAAACCAGCCTTGTCAATCACGCGGTCTGCCGGCACACCGTACGCATTGCCGCACACGAACTCGATCTTCTCGCGCAGCGACTCGCCCTTGAAGCTCTTCGGCCGCTCGGGCAGCGCCTCGTCGGAAACCGCCTCGACGAACGCGTCGAGCTGCGGTGCGAGCGCCTCGCCGCCATCGCGGAACAGATTGCCCACAATCGGGTCGCGGAAGCCAAGTTCCTCCGCAGTCTCGCGCAAGGCCGGAATCTGGTCATCCTCGCCCTCCCACAGATTAATAAGCGGGAAGGTGGGGATGCCGAGCTTCTCCAAGCGATCGACATGGAACGGGTAGCGCCACTGCAGGGCAGGATCGTCGCGCCAGGTGGTCGCGCGGGTGACCACAACCGCGGCACTCGGCCACTGCGCGCCATATTCACGGCATGCGATGTCGAGCCACTTCTGCGCGCCGGCGTCGGCACCGTAGCCGGCCTCGACGATCACCACGTCGTGCAGCGCGCACGCCATCTCAACGGAAACAAGCGTAGGAATGCCAATGGAGACGTTCGCGAACGGGCCGCCGTGCACGTACACCGGCGAGCCGTTCACGGTCTCGGTTTTCGCGGGCTTCACGGCGTCGGTGAGAATGTTCGTGATGCGCCACAAGTCAATGAATTCGCCGAAGGTCACGGGCTTGCCGTCCTTCGTGCCGGCAATCATATGCGCCACGCGGTCTGCGATCTCCTCCATGGAGCGCGACAGCACGACGATCTGCATGAGCTCGCAGGTCGGCGTGAGCACCACGCGCTCGGGAACATTGCCCTTGCCGCGGTCCACGGTAATCTGGCGCAGCGAGCGCGACGGCACTTCGGAGACGCGCGGCACGAGCACCGTGTCGAGCAAGCCGTCGTCAATAGCCTTCTCGGCGAAGGACACGAGCAGATTCTGCGCGGCCTCGATCGACCCCATCTCGCCGCACAGACCCCAGTCGATGAGCTCGGGATGCGTGAGCGACGCCTTGCCGCCGCCGGAGGCACCGCCCTTCGAACCGGCTGCGGTGATGCCCATGCTCGGCTGGCGAAGAACGGCGGCCGCATCGATGCCACGCTCGTTGAGCGCGTCGATGAGCGCGATCGTCGTCGTGGTCTTGCCCTCGCCACGTGATGCCTTGAGCGGGGTATCCGCCGTCACGAGCACCACCTTGCCCTGCTTGCGCGGTGCGTCGGGGTTGTTCTTCAGGGAGTCGAGGTAACCGAAAGCGTCGATCTTGTCTACCAATCCGTAAGGCTTGGTGAAGTTCTCGATAAGCGTCACTACACGTTCCTTTCTGCGGGATTTGCTGCCCTTTCAACATATCAGCACGGCATGGCGCACGAGGCGAGCGTGTCACTGTGCGAACGCGGCGGCACTGCGCTGGGTGTCACCTCACCAATCTGCCGATGTCACGCAAGCCAATTACCGTGCCGTGCCGTGTGGGAATCGTCTCCTCGCCGCCATACACCACGAAACGGCGCTCCGTGGGCACACCCATCGCCTCTGCGATGTCATCCAGCGTTTCGAAATACTTCGGACGGTACGTGGCCGACGATTTGATCTCGATCACGAAATAGGGATTCCCCCCACGCTCAATAATGAGGTCGACCTCTTTTTGGCCGCTGTCACGCCAATAATAGAGTTTCGGCTCCTTCCCCTGCGCCTGGTATTGCTTGACTATTTCGAGCACAACCGCGTTCTCGAACAACGCCCCGCGACACTGGCTCGCGAACAGCTGGTCCGCGCTCTCAATGCCAAGCAGATTCGCCGCCAAACCGGTGTCATAGAAATACAGTTTCGCAGATTTCACCAGTCGTTTGCCATAGTTGCGGTAGTACGGCTGCAGTTGGAAAGCGATGAAGCTCGCGTTGAGTATGGAAAGCCAGTTGCGAATGGTGGCGCTGTCCACATCGGCTTCGTCGGCAAGGTGAGACACGTTCATCACCTCACCTATACGAAGTGCGGCGAGCGTAAGGAATCTGTTGAAGGAGTCTATTTTCTTCACGCCGAGCTCAGCACGCACATCGCGGTCAATGTATGTGGCGACATAGCCGGGGTAGAAATCTGCCGGCGTAGCCAACGAGGAGTAAAGACGCGGGTATCCGCCACGGAATACGAACTCGTCGTTGGACGGGGTTTCGCCAGCGTGCGTCAGCTCCGTGTAAGAAAGCGGAAGCAGATGCAGAATGGCCACACGACCCGCCAGGGACTGTGAGATGCTATTGAGCAGCAGGAAGTTCTGCGATCCGGAAAGAATGAACTGCCCGGGCTCATTGCGCTCGTCCATTACGCGTTGCATGTACGAGAAGAGCTCAGGCACGCGCTGTACCTCGTCGAGAATCACATGGTTCGAGTAACGCTGCAGGAAGCTGCGCGGGTCGTCGTGCGCCAATTCACGCATATCGATGTCTTCCAAGGAAACGTAGTCGTAGTCGGGAAAGGCTTCCCGCACCAATGTCGACTTCCCGCTTTGCCTCGGACCAGTGAGCGTCACCGCAGGGTAGGCTCGGGCTCGTTCGAGCAGCATCGGCTCCAGTTCACGTGGAATCAACGGCATGTCAACCTCCCGGCGCCCACTCAGCAATTTACACGAATCATATTCGGCAATATGCATACAGTATACTCGGCAATTTGCATGATGACTACTCGGCAATCTGCACGAATCGCATTTCCCTTGTGCATGAATCTGCTTTGGTGTGACGTTTTTTGCTTTGGTGTGACGGTCGGCCGAGCTGCCCGCATTCCGAAATGGCGGAATTCCGCCATTCGCAGTTCGGCTCTCTGGAAGGCACCGTCACACCAAAGCGGAAAGCGCCACACCAAAGCGTTCTCCGGGGCCGCTCGCCTCCCAACCTCACGACTGCCGTGGGGTTGGGAGGCGAGCGGGAGGGATGGCGCAGGAGAGGATCAGTTGTCGGACATCGCGAAGTGGTTCTTCATCGCGAGGCTCGACGTGAACAGCGCGGAGTCGAGCAGCTTCTCGGTCTCCTTCTTGAGTTTGCGCGCCAAATCGTCGTTCGCCGTGGCCAGCACCTCGCGCACCTCCGGGTTGCGCACGGCGGTGATGATCTCATCCGGGCTCATCGGCTGCACGTCTTCCACGAGCTCGTCTTCGGCGAACTCGGCGTTGGCCTCGCGCTCACGGGACGCGGCCTCGAGCACGGCTGTGCCGCCCAATCTATTCACCTGCTCGTCGGCAGCACGCACCATGGCATGGCCAAGCGCGCCGACTTTCTGCTGGTAGGTCTCCACGGCGTTCGCGGTCTCGGCGAACTGCGCGTCGCACAGCACGCCGATCAATCTGTTCGCCCAGTAGAAATTCTCGGAGGTCACGCGCGTGGTCGTGTCGCGCAGGTAGGCGGGCGTGTCGTCGACGTTCGGGAAGAACGGGACCATCGCGTTGAACGGATTCGAACCATAGGCAAGCCACTGCACCGCGCGGTTGACCTGCGGGCGGTACGGGCGAATCTGCATGACGGCCAGATGATTCGTGCGATTGATGCCGATCGGGCGGAAGCGCGTGCGCGACGCCGCGTCACCGAGCGAACCGTACGGGTCGAACGGGGTCTCCTGGTAGTGTGAGCTCAGAATGTACTTCACATCTTCCATCGAGATCTTGCGGTCGGGCTGACGGCACCACGGAATGTCGTCGGAATTCGGCTTGTGGTCGGCGTCCGGGCCGTCCCACACCTCGTCGAACGGATTGAAATAGCGCTGCATATACCACGCGCGCGGCGTGTTGTACACATGGTCGGAGTCGGAGTGCGAGCCGAACGCGTCGCGCGGCGAGAACGGCATGGACCCCTCCACCGCGAGATCGAGATGATTCCGCTCGATGAAGTCGCGCATGTCGGCACTGCACATGTAGTTGACCTGCTCGCCGATGCCGTCTTCGACGTCGAACTCGTCAATGCCGAGCTGATTCGGCATCGTCACGTAGCAGTCATCTGGCACGCGGCGTGCGATCCAGTGGTGGCCGCCTACTGTCTCGAGCCACCAGATCTCGTTCGCATCGCTGAATGCGACGCCGTTCATCTCGTACGTGCCATACTCCTCGAGCAGCGCGCCCAGGCGTGCGACGCCCTCGCGCGCGGTCTTGACATACGGCAGCACGATGGTGAGGAAGTCCTCCTCGCCAATGCCGCCGGCGACCTCAGGCTCGTAGTCCGCGTCGCCCGGCTTGCCTTGCGCTGGCACATACTCGACGAGCGGGTCGGCACCGAGCACGCGCTCGTTCGTCGTGAGCGTCTCGGTGGCGCTCATCGCCACGTTCGCTTCGTTCACGCCGGCTTCGCCCCAGATCCCCTGCTTGCGGTCCGCGTTCGGCACACTCGAATATTGCAGCGGATCATCGGGCAGCTCGATCTGCACATGCGAGATCACCGCGCGGTAATTGCGCGGCTGGTCCTGCGGCTTCACAATGATGAACTGCTTCGGGTCGAATTCGCCGTTGCAGCTGTCTTCATTGCGCGCGATGATCGTCGACCCGTCGTAACTCGCGTCTCTGCCTACTAGCAGTGTGGTGCAGCCCATGATTCTCCTCAGCTCGTCTGTTGTTTTTCGAACATTGTAGAAGTTTACAGATTCTCCACACATGCACCACCCATGATGCGATATGCGAAGTTCATATGCTGAGATTGTCGCAGTTCCTCGGCGATTCGTCAGCCCCGCATTCTCACCCCCGGCTCTCTAGGGCATTTTTGAGGCCCCAGCTTCTCTTAACCCCTCCCCGGCCTTTCTTAACCCTCCCCGGCCTCTCTTAACCCCTTACGGGATGTCGTTATTTCTTACGGGATGTCTTGCCCCAAGTAGACCTGTGTGAAAATGTTCGCAATGACGTTATTTTTGTCGTAATGCACCGAGCCGCATGCGCCATTTTGATAGATTTTGAGCATTTTAATATATTACGAGAGAAAGAAAACATCCCGTAGGGAATAAAGACATCCCGTAAGGAATAAGAATATGGAATAGTGAGAAGGAATAAGAAACAGCCCAGCCTTTGATGCCGGAAAGAGGCCATAGGTTGGGCTGGATTGTTGGGAGCAGACCGATTTAGAAGTCGGCCATGCTGAAGGCGTCCTTCATGTTCACGCTCGTGGCCTGCAGGCACTGGGCGAGAATCGTCTGGGTCTGGGCCTTGAGCTGCTTGGCCATGTTCTCGTTGGCGGCGGCCAGCACCTCGCGGGTCTTCTCATCGCGCGTGGCCTTCACCACGTCTGCGGGCTTCATCGGCTCCACGTCGGCGGGCAGCGCCTCCTGCTCGTCCTCGCGTTCGCGGGCGGCGGCGTCGCGCGTGTCTTTGCCACCGAGACGGGCGAGCTGCTCGTCGGTGGCGAAGACCATCTGATGCCCAAGCGCGGCAACGGTCTGCTTGTAGTGGGCGATCGGCTCGGCGGTGCCGGAGTAATCCGAGTCACCCAGCACGGCGAGGAATCTGCTCGCCCAGTAATAACTGTCGAGCGTGACCTCCGGCGTCGTGTTGCTCACGTAGTCCGGCATCGCGTCGACGTTCGCGAAGAACGGCACGGTGGCATTGAACGGGGTGGCGGCGAACGTGATCCAGTGGATTGCGCGATCGGCTTGTGGAGCGTACGGGCGAATCTGCATGATCGAGCGTTCGCAGGTGCGGTTGATGCCGGCAGGACGATACAGGTGACGGGTCGCCTCGGTGCCGAGCTTGCCGTACGGGTCGAACTTCGTGCCCTGGTAGTGCATGGCGAGCGCGTAGTCGACGTCTTCGATCGTAATCTTGTGGTCGGGCTGGCGGCACCACGGAATGTCGTCGCTGGATGGCGTCAGGTCAGCGTCCGGGCCCTCCCACGTCTCGTCGAGCGGATTGAAGTAGCGCTCGATCATCCACGCGCGCGGTGTGTTGTACACATGGTCCATGTCGGAGTGCGAGCCGAACGCGTCGCGCGGGTCGAACTGGCCTTCGAGCGCATAGTCGACGTCGAGGTGATGCATGCGCATGAATTCGCGCAGATCGGCGGAGCACATGTAGTCGCGCTGCTCGCCGAACGCATCTTCGAAATCGAACTCGTCGATGCCCAGGCGGTTCGGATTCACCACGTAGCAGTCATCCGGCACGCGGCGCGCGATCCAATGATGACCGCCCACCGTCTCGATCCACCACACCTCATGCGAATCGGAGAAGCCAATGCCGTTGCTTTCGTACGTGCCATATTCCTCGAGCAGCGAGCCCAAGCGCTCCACGCCCTCGCGAGCGGTGTGAATGTACGGCAGCACGATTGTGACGAGATCCTCCTCGCCAATGCCGCCGGCCACTGCGGGCACGTAATTCGCGTCGCCGGGCTTGCCGATCGCCGGCGTGTACGGCACGAGCGGGTCTGCGCCGAGCGCGCGCGCGTTCGACGTGATCGTCTCGGTGGCCGTCATCGCCACGTTCGCCTCGTTGATACCGGCCTCGCCCCACACGCCGTCGCTCGTGAACGAATTCGGGGTCTCGGAATACTGCAGCGGATCGTCGGGCAGCTCGATCGTCAGGTGACCGTTCACGCTTGTGTAGGTGCGCGGCTGGTCTTCAGGCCGCACGATGATGAGCTTCTTGTTGTTGAACGAGCCGGGCTCGTCGTCTTCATTGCGCGCGATGATCGTCGACCCGTCATAACTCGCGCCGCGGCCCACCAGAATTGTAGTGCATGCCATTTTGCTTCCTCGATTTCACGAATTGGTTTCTCTTCGCTCCTTTAGTGTTCTACCGCGCTTTGCCGCGCACCGGCAGTGCTGGGCGGCCAATTATTCCGTAGGTGGATATGTGGGCGAATATGCGGGCGCCTATGTGGTTTGCAGATCGCCCCATTCACGGCCTGTTATACGGAAGACTCCGTGAAACGAACCACTGCACGACATATCTGCGGCCCGTTTTACGGAAGCTTCCGTGAAATATGCCGCAGATTGCCCTCCCCGCGGTCTGTTACGCGGAAGGTTCCGAAAGCTGGGCCGCAAATCGCCCCCTCCGCGGTCAATCGCGCGGATGCTTCCGCAAGACATGCCGCCAGGCAGCACTTCTGCGGTCGATTACACGGAAGGTTCCGAAAGATACGCCACAGATTGACTCCCCCATGGCCTGGCATACGGAAGCATCCGTAAGGCGGACCGCCAATCAGCTAATCTGCGGTCAGTCATACGGAAGCATCCGAAAAACGAACCGCGGAATGCCACTCCCGCGTACCGTTACACGGAAGCTTCCGAAAGAACGACCAAGAAACTGACCCACCGCGGCACAGCATACGGAAAACTCCGCAAAACAGACCGCAGAGGGACCTCACTGCGGCATAACGCACGGATGCTTCCGAAAAACGGACTGCGAGGCAGAGCTCAGCACTTGCCGATCAGCGTGATGCCGCCGCCGTCGACGACCTGCGAATGCTCGAGGCCGTGCAGCATCTCGTTGAGCCAGAAGCCCTGTTCGAGTCCGGCGATCGGCGAGGTGGTGCCCCAGATCTGCAGTACATAACCGTGGTCCTTGTCCGGTGGCTGCGGGCCGGTGTAGTGTGCGACGAGCTGCAGATTCCGCTGATCCTGCCCGTACAGCGGCGACGCCTGCGAATTGCGGCCCTGCACGGCCTCCGGGATCATCGCGGTGACGCGGCGCGAGAAATCCGGCGGAATCTGCAAGGCGTGCGCGTCGGACGGGTCGAACATGAGCGCGGCGACCGGCAGATTCGCCATGGTCCAGTGGATCCATTCGAATCCGCATACCGGAATGGAATCCGGGTCGCTGAATTCCCAGTGCAAATACTTGGCGGCCGGGTTGAGATGGTCGATGTAGAACGGGAACGAGACGCAGGGCACGCCGTCCACGCGCGCGTCATCGGGCGCGTTCTTGGCATACTGTTCGGGGATGGTGTTGAAATCTGCGGAAACTAACATAGTTCCAGTATCGCGCACCGTGTCGCCCGTGCGTTTCTTGTTCACGCCGAGCACGCGCGCATTGAACGGCAGTTTGCGCAGACATTTCCGCGTAAACTGCCATTTCCAGATTACAGATTGGCGGTTTCCACGGAAGCCTCCGAACGCCATGCCATTCCCATAACGCAGTACGCTAGCGACGTTCGGGAAGCAGCGCGCAGAACAGCGCTTCGATGTCGAGCAGCGCATTGCCGTTGCCCGCGATGCGCCGGCGTGCGGTGGAGATGGCGTCCATGCGCGCGAGGGTCTGCTCGCGGGTGAGCTGCGCGGACAGCTCGGCTATGGCGTCGCGGTTCTCGATGTTGATGAGCCCCACCGACCCCTCGGCGTCGTTCTGAAACACGGCGACGTCGCGGTAGATGCTGGCGATCGTGGTGAACGCGCGGTCGAGCACATCGCGGGTCATGCGCGTGGCATGCCGCTTGATGTCGTCTTTCTTGGCGAGCGCGGTGTATGCGCGGCGAAGATCGGCGGGAACCGTCTCGTCGGGCGAGAGTCCGTTGAGTTTGCGAAACTCCGCCTGCCGCTCCCCAGCCGCCTGCTCGGCGCGTTCGTTCGCCTGCTCCTGCGCGGACCCATACAGTTCGCCCGCGAAGACGACCGCCTGCGATGCGCGGGTCATCTTCAGCACGTTGTTCACAAGCTGGTCGCGCGAGCGCAGCACGCTCGGGTATCGCGCGTAAAGCCGCGCGATGTCGAGATTCCCCTCGCACAGCCGCGCAATGCGCACTGCCGTTTCATGTGAAACAGGGCGCGGTTCGGGAGCGGGAGCCGGCTTGGGCGCCTTCGCGGATTTGCCGGAGCGCGCCGCCTTCGCGCCAGCCCGGCCGCCGACCGCCTTCGCCCGCGCGCGCTCGCGCTTCGTCGGGTCTTCGAGCACGCGCACCTCGCGTTCCAGCCAGGTCGCGATCTCGTCGGCCACCGGCACGCCAAGCGTGACGAGCCGCGTGCGCGAGCGGATCGTGGGCAGCACATCCTGCGCGCTCGGCGCACACAGCAGCCAGATCGTGTGCGCGGAGGGCTCCTCGATCTCCTTGAGCAGCACGTTCGTCGTGCGCTCGAGCATGCGTTCGGTGTTCTCGATGATGATGATTCGCCAAGGCGCGGTGCTCGGCATCTGCTCGCTGAGCGTGACCAGATCACGCACCTCGTCGATGCCGATCGTCACCTTGTCGGTGGAGAGTGTGACGACGTCGGGGAAGCGGTCTGCGAGAATCTGCGAGGTGATCTTCGTCGGCAGCTCGCCCTCGCCGTGGTCGGGGCTCTCCAACGCGGCGGCGAACGCGCGCGCGACCTGCATGGTGCCCGAGCCGGCCGGCCCGCAGATCAGCCACGACTGCGCCACGCCGCGCCCGTCACCCTCGGCGACGCGCCTGAGTTCCTCGACAACCTTCGGCTGCCCTACGATTGCATCCCACACACTCATAGGTGTTACTCAAGCAGATTCGCGACGTCGTCGCAAATCAGCGCGGCGATTTCCCCCACGGACTGCTGTGCGTCGATCACGCAGAAGCGTTGCGGCTGCACGGCCGCGAGCTCGAGGAACGCCGTGCGCGTGCGCTGCTGGAAGTCGTCGCCGGCGGATTCCATGCGGTCTTCGGCGTGCTCGAGGCGCGTGTGCGAGGCGCGCGGGTCGATGTCGAGCAAGTAGGTGCGCGCGGGCAGCAGATTGTTCGTGGCCCACATGCTTAAGGTTCGAATGTCGTCGGCGGTGAGCTCGCGGCCACCGGACTGGTAGGCGAGCGAGGAGTCGAGGTAACGGTCGGTGATGACGACGGCACCGCGCTCGAGTGCCGGGCGGATGACCTCGCTCACGTGCTGGGCGCGGTCGGCGGCGAACAGCAGCGCCTCGGTGCGCGGGGAGATCTCCTCGTCGGGATTCGTGGTGAGCAGCATGGCGCGGATCTGCGTGCCGAGCGCGGTGCCGCCCGGCTCGCGCGTGACAACCACCTCGCGGCCGAGCGCACGCAGATAGTCCGCGAGCAGATTCACCTGCGTCGTCTTGCCGGCGCCGTCCACGCCTTCGAACGAAATGAACAGTCCTGCGCCCATCGCCTCTCCCTATCTAACGCTGGCATCTGCCACGCTGGTGCCTGCTTATTTTGATACCTGCTACCCTGATAGCTGCTACGGGCCAGACTATCCGTTACGGGCTACCACCGCCCTTACGGGCCAGCAATTTGCTTACGGGCCGGCAGTTTCTGTTACGGGCTAGGGAAAATGAGCGGGGTACGCCCGTATCGGTTACACAAAACCGCCATTGTTCAACAGTCTATATCCCAAATAGAGAGGTTGGCCCTAGCCCGTAACAGAAACTGCCGGCCCGTAAGAGACATCTTGGCCCGTAAGGGGTGTCCTAGCCCGCAGCAGGCTGGCCCGTAACAAGCTGGCCCGTAACAGGGAGAGACATCCCGTAGCAGTTGGTGACATCCCGTAGCAGCTGACGACATCCCGTAAGAGATAACAGTGCGTACGGGATGTCACCAACTCTTACGGGATGTCGTCAATGCTTACGGGATGTCACGGCCAAAGTATTCGAGGCATCAAACCTTGGAAAATGGCCATTGCTCTTGTCGTTCAAAGGGTAAGGGGTCAAAAAACTGACATCCCGTAAGAGTTGACGACATCCCGTAAGGATTAAACTTCAGACGACACCGGCGCAAAGGATGCGTCAGGGTTGCCGACATCCCGTAAGGAATAAATGCGCCATCCCCACGGGCCAGGGACGCCTATGGCTACTTGGCTGGGACGACGGGCGGCCGCTTGAAGCCTTCGTTCGCCTCCAAATACTCCACGTCGGCCTTCACCGTGGCGGCCGAGGAGCCGATCTCCTTCGCGATGCGCGTGTTCGCCCAGCCCTGCTCGGCCAGCTCGCGCACCTGCTTGCGGCGCCTGTCGCGGGCTGTCTCAGTGGCGGACTTCTTCGGCGCGGACTTCCTGCCCTTCGCCGTGCCCTTCCCCGTCGATTTCGCGCTGGCCTTGCCCTTGCGGCCACGCCTCTTGCTCGGCCCGGCGGCGCGCTTCTCGGCGAGCAGGCGGAACGCGTCCTCGGCGGAGATGGTCTTCGGATCGTACTGCTTGGGCAGCGAGCGGTTCGTCTCGCCGTCGGTGATGTACGCGCCGTAGAATCCTTCCTTGATGCTCACCTCGCGCTTCGACTCCGGGTCGGGCCCGAGCGTGCGCAGCGGCGGCTTCGCGGCACCGCGCCCACGACCGTACTTCGGCTGCGCGAACAATGCCTGCGCATGGGTCTCGTCAACGGTGAAGATCGCATCTTCAGACTCGAGCGAACGCGTTTCCGAAGCGCCGCCGTCCGCGCGCGTCTTCGTCAGGTACGGGCCGTAGCGGCCGTTGCTCGCGCTGATCGTGACCGAGACCGTCTCACCGGTCTTCGCATCCACCTCGTCATACGTGCACACGGTGCGCGGCAGGCTCAGCAGACGCAGCGCGTCGTCGAGCGTGACCGTCTCCGGCTTCATGCTCTTGAACAGCGACGCCATCTTCGGCTTCGGCTCCGCGGCCTTCTTCTTGCCGGTCGGGGCGCTTTCGTGTGCAGATTCCGGCGCCACCAACGCCACATACGGACCGAATCTGCCGTTGCGCACCTCAACGGTGCCTCCGGTGGCCGGATCGGTGCCCAGCACACGCGGACCGCCCGCATTGCTGGCGATGAGCTTGCGTGCCTCGCCCACCGTGAGCTCGTCGGGGGCGATGGTGTCGGGAATCGAGGCGCGCTTCGGATTGCCTTCGGCGTCCAGATCCTTCGTGTCTTCCAAATATGGGCCATAGCGCCCCACGCGCACATGGATGCCGTCGCCGATCGGAATCGTGTTGATCTCACGGGCGTCGATCTCGCCGAGCTGCGCGACCTGACGTTGCAGGCCCTCATGTGCCTCGTCGGCCGAACGGGCAGAATCCGCGCCCGAACCGAAATAGAACTGGGTGAGCCATTCGCGACCGGTCTCATTGCCGTGCGCGATCTGGTCGAGACCGTTCTCCATATCTGCGGTGAACTGGTAGTCCACGTACTTGGGGAACTTCGTCTCGAGCAGCCTGGTCACGGCGAAGGCGAGCCAGCTGGGGATCAGCGCACGCCCGCGCTCGTACACATACCCGCGGTCGATGATCGTCGAGATGATGTTCGCGTACGTCGACGGACGGCCGATCTCCTTGGCCTCCAAGGTCTTCACAAGCGACGCTTCGGTGTAGCGTGCCGGCGGCTGCGTCTCATGGCCGTCTGCAAGCACGCTCTTCGCCGGCAGTTCGGCGCTCTCGGCGAGCGGCGGCAGCGACGCGCTCTCCTCGCCCTTCTTGCCCGAGCCGCCGCGCTCGCCGGTCACGCGCATGAAGCCGGGGAATTCGATCACCGTGCCCGACGACTGGAACGTCGCCTCGCCGAGTCCGCCCGCAGATGCCGCAAAGCGCGCGGTGGCGGTGGAACCGGTGGCATCGGCCATCTGCGAGGCGAGCGTGCGCTGCCAGATCAGCGTGTACAGCTTGAGCTGATCGGGCGGCAACGTGGCGAGCTGCGAGGGATCGCGGAAGTGCGAGCCGGCGGGGCGAATGCACTCGTGCGCCTCCTGCGCGCCCGCGGTCTTCGTCGCATACTGCTTGGGCTTTTCGGAAAGGTACTGTGAGCCGAAGTTCTTCGACACGCTCTCGCGCGCCGCTTCGATCGCCTCATGCGACAGCGTCACCGAGTCGGTGCGCATATAGGTGATGTACCCGTTCTCGTACAGACTCTGGGCCGCGCGCATCGTCTGCCGTGAGCTCATGCCGAGTCTGTTGCCGGCGGCCTGCTGCATGGTCGACGTGGTGAACGGCGGCTGCGGGCGCCTGCGATACGGCTTCTTCTCCACCGAGATCACGCGGAAGCGGGCGTCGGCGAGCGCGTCGGCAAGGTCACCGGCCTGCGATTCGCCCAGCTGCACCACGCCATCCGTGCGCGCGGCGTCGGTGAGCGTGCCGTCCGACTTGAAATCCTTGGACGTGGCCAGACGAGTGCCATTGAGCGCAATCATGCGCGATTCGAAATCGGTCGGCTCGCCGAGCGCGTCCGGGGCGCACAGCGTGGCGACGACATCCCAGTACGGCGCGCGCACGAACGCCATACGCTCGCGTTCGCGCTCCACAATGAGGCGCGTGGCCACCGACTGCACACGGCCGGCGGACAGGCCCGGCCCCACCTTGCGCCACAGCACCGGCGACAGCTCATAGCCGTACAGGCGGTCGAGCACGCGGCGGGTCTCCTGTGCGTCGACCATGTTGTTGTCCACTTCGCGCGTGTGTTCGAGCGACGCGCGGATCGCCTCCGGCGTGATCTCGTGGAACACCATGCGCTTGACCGGAACCTTCGGCTTGAGCGTCTGCACGAGATGCCATGCGATCGCCTCGCCTTCGCGATCCTCGTCGGTGGCGAGGTAGAGCTCGCTGGCATTGCGCAGCGCGGAACGCAGTTCGGAGACGGTCTTCTTCTTCTCCGGGCCGACTATATAGTACGGCTTGAACCCGTCGTTCACATCCACGCCGAACTTGCCGAACTTCGCCTTCTCGTCCGCCGGCACCTGGCTTGGCTGTGCGAGGTCGCGAATATGGCCCACCGACGCCAGAACGGTGTAGCCGTCCCCGAGATACCCGCCGATCTTCTTCGCCTTGGCGGGAGACTCCACTATGACGAGCTTGCTGCCGGTGGTCATGATCGCTCTCCTTACTTTCCCTGACGAGTCCACATACTACTCACGTTCCACACAACTTTTGCGCGCGGAGCGTGTTTTCGAGCTATTGCGCCCCATATGGCCCTCACACCTTCCCTCTGCTACGGGATGTTTTATTTCCTTTGGAATGAAAAGTAGATTATCAAAAATAACACATTTTGCTGATTACTAAGGGAATTAACAACAAAATTACTGTCATTTTCGAACAAGTCCACTTGAGTGCAGACATCCCGTAGCAGATAGTGACATCCCATAAGAGATGACGACATCCCGTAAGCAATAGGGGCGGTAGGGCGGCACGGCACAAGGACGGCGGCACCGCGCAATCAGCGGCGCGGAGGCGCGGGCGGGGCGCCGATCTGGCCCAGACGTGTGAGCGGCGACGCAGTGAGCTGGCGCACGGCCAGCACAGCGCCGACGACGAGCGCGTTCACCGCGATCACGAGCACGCCGGCGGACATGCACGCGCCGCCCGTCGACCAGGCGACGCCGTATTCGAGTCCGGGGAAAATCTGCCAGATGATGTAGCCGGCGTAGGCGAAACCGCAGATGCCGAGCGTGATGAGCACGGTTGAGGCAATCTGCACGCTGGCGGACGAGACGCGCTTGCCGGGGCGGTCCATGCCGCTCCTGCGCGTGAACAGCAACATGAGCATCGCGAGCGCGCCCACCAGGAACACGGCCATGAGCACGTCGCAGGGGCGGTGCCATTTGTCTGCGATCACAAAGACGCCCACGAGCATGGAGTAGGCGGCGGCGAACAGGGCGCAGGCGGCGCGCCACGCCCGGGGCACCGCGCAGACGAGCATGAGTCCGGCGGTGATGGCGAGCATCGTGTGTCCGCTGGGCGCGGAGTTCGCGGTGGACGAATGAATCTGCATAAGCAGTGGCCGAGGGAGTGCCGGTTTGAGCACGCGCGCGCAGGCGAAACTCACGGCGGCGAATGCGACGAGCTGGCCAGCGAGCCACCAACGGCGCCGCAACAGCGCGACGAACACGGCGATGGCGCCGAGCGAGATGCTCACGCTGATCACGACCACGGAATCGGTGAGTCCCAGATTATGCCTGAGCAGCCACTGCGGCGTGTAGTTCGCGAAATTGCCGATGACGAGGTCTTCATAGCCTTGGCCTTTGAGCGTGTGCACACCGAGCCGATACGAGCCGAACGCGAGCAGTGCGAACACGAGCGCGATCACCCCACACAGGATGCGGCTCGAGATGCGCGGGCGGACCATGAGCGGATCGACCTGCGTGAGCCCGGCTTCGATTTGGGCTTGCAGATCCTCCGGCGAATTCTTGGCCGTGCGCTCGCTTTCGCTTTCAGACAGCGGCACGAAGCCACGCGCGCGGGCGGCGTCAATCTGTGCGGCGATACGCGGGTCCTGGGTCTGCGAGTCCAGATTGTCTTCGCGCACTTCCGCACGCTCCTGCAGCACGCTCCACTGTGTGTCGTCTGCGGGAGTGGAGTGTGTGGGTGCGGATGGCGCGGGTGACGCGGAGTGCGGCGCGCGCTGTGCATTGGTGTTCGTCTCGTCGTGCTCGCTCATGCTATTCACGATACGTGCAGAACTGAACAGTGAGCAGATATGAGCGGATATGAAAAACCTCCGCGCACCCACCAGAGGCCACTTACCCTTGCTGCATTCCTGCCCTGGGGGGATTGGGTGACATAGTGCCACGCGGAGGCGTAAGCCAGTGTACACCACCCCTGCCCCAATGCCAACCCAACGTGTACGTCCGCACCCGTCTGCGTAAATCCGTCTGCGTAAATCCGTCTGCGTAAAAAGGGACAGATGGAGGCCCGCAGATGTCCCAAATTACGCAAAGGAGCGCAAAGGAGGAGGAGGAGAAGAAGAAGAAGAAGGAGAATTGTAGGGAAAACAAAAGGGTGACGCGTAGGCGTCACCCTTTCCACGGTTGCATAGGCCACAGGAAGCCGAATCAGGCCTTCCACACGTCCTTGCCGGCGGCCTTGGCGGCTGCGACATCGGCGTTGAGCTCCTCCTCGTTGGCTTCGACGTCGCCCTTGATGAAGGCTTCGACGAGCTGACGGGCCTCGGTGTCCTCATGCTGGACGGCCGGGGACTTCATGAAGTAGGAGGACGGCGCGAGCACCGGGCCGGCCAGACCGCGGTCGAGGGCGATCTTGGCGGCGCGCACGGCGTCGATCACGATGCCGGCGGAGTTCGGCGAATCCCACACCTGCAGCTTGTATTCGAGGCTCAGCGGGACATCGCCGAAGGTCGTGCCCTCGAGGCGCACGAATGCGAACTTGCGATCGTCGAGCCAGGCCACATAGTCGGACGGACCGATGTGCACGTTGTGCGGATCCATCTCATGGGGCACCACGGAGGTGACGGCGCGCGTCTTCGAGATCTTCTTGGACTCGAGGCGCGAACGCTGCAGCATGTTCATGAAGTCCATGTTGCCGCCCACATTGAGCTGGTAGGTGCGGTCGAGACGCACACCACGGTCTTCGAACAGGCGGGCGAGCACACGGTGCGTGATCGTGGCGCCGACCTGGCTCTTGATGTCGTCGCCGATGATCGGCACGCCGGCATCGCGGAACTTCTGGGCCCACTCAGGGTCGGAGGCGATGAACACGGGCAGGCAGTTGACGAAGGCCACGCCCGCATCCATGGCGGCCTGGGCGTAGGCCTTGTCGGCCTCCTCGGAACCCACCGGCAGGTAGGAGACGAGTACGTCGACCTTCTTGTCGCGCAGCACCTGGGCCACGTCCACCGGCTCCTCGTCGCTCTCGGTGATCATCTCGCGGTAGTATTCGCCGAGACCGTCGTGGGTCGGTCCACGCAGCACCTCGACGCCGAGGTTCGGGACATCCGCGAACTTGATCGTGTTGTTCTGCGAGGCGCCGATCGCTTCGGAGAGGTCCTTGCCAACCTTGTCGGCATCAACGTCGAAGGCGGTCACGAATTCGATGTCGCGAACGCGGTATCCGCCGAAATTGTTGTGCATGAGGCCGGGAATCTTGTCTTCGTCCTTGGTGTCCTTGTAATACTCGACACCCTGCACCAGTGACGAGGCGCAATTACCCACACCGGCAATAGCCACGCGAATGCTCATTGAAACGACTCCTCTAATAATCTGTGTTACTCGTGAGCGATTTTCCGCCTTTAAGCATACCTTCTTATCCCCACGATGCAATTCGAGAGATATATACCGAAGATAGTCGGCATGCTGGAAAACGTCGCCAAAGCTACGCTTTCGTAAGTTCGCGCTCAGATTACAGTTCCTCGCCAGCCAGACACCCGCCATGCAATCTGTTGCCCGGCCGGCATCTCAAAACCGCACACCGCGGGTTGGCTTGTGCAGATTCCTCCCGCAATCTTGAGTTTTTTCAGGGTCTTTGACTACCGTGGAACGCATGGTCTACCAAGCACGTACCGTCAGCTCAAGCTCAAGCTCGCCGCGCGCCGCGCACAAGGCGTCCACGTCGCACCGCGCGCCCAAGCGCGGGCAGAACGCCCCGAAAGGCCCGAAGAAGCGCACGAACCGCAAAAAGGGACTCTGGTGGAAGATTCTGCTCGGCGTGCTCGGCGGTCTGCTGGCGATTGGCATCGGCCTGTTCACCTACCTGTATGTGACCACCGACATTCCGCAGCCGGAGAAGGTCGCCATCGCCGAGAAGACCACGGTCTACTACAACGACGGCACCACCGAGATCGGCTCGTTCTCCGAGCAGAACCGCGAGATCATAGATTGCTCCGTGCTGCCGGACTACGTGGGCAACGCGATCGTCGCCTCCGAAGACCGCTCGTTCTACCGCAACGGCGGCATTGACATCATGGGCATGGCGCGCGCTCTGTACAACAATCTGACCACGGGATCGCGGCAGGGCGGCTCCACGATCACGCAGCAGTATGCGGAACGGTATTATCTGGGCGACACCACCTCGTATTCGGGCAAGATTCGCGAGGCCATACTCGCGATGAAGATCGCGAATTCGCAGGACAAGCAGCAGGTGCTGTGCAACTACATGAACACGATCTACCTGGGCCGCGGCGCATACGGCATACAGGCGGCGGCGAAAGCGTACTTCGGCAAGGAGGCGAAAGACCTCACCGTGGACGAGGCGGCGATGATCGCCGGCATCATCCCGGCACCGAGCATGTGGGACCCGGCGGTGAACGAGGCGCAGGCCAAGAGCAGATTCACGCGCGTGATCGGCATCATGCGCGAAGACGGCTACATCACCGGCCAACAGGCCAGCGAGGCGAAGTTCCCCGAGACGAAGCCAGTGTCGGTGAGCAACGACCTGGCCGGGCCGAACGGCTACCTGCTCACCACCGTGGAGAACGAGCTCGTGGCGAGCAAGGCGTTCACCAAAGACGAGCTCGAGACCGGCGGATACAAGATCGTGAGCACGCTCGACCCGAACATGCAGAAGATCATGCAGACGGTGGGAGATGACCGGCCGGAAGGCATGCCGGAGAGCATTCAGGTGGGCGGCATCGCGCTCGACCAGAAGACCGGCTCGGTGAAGGCGATCTACGGCGGCAGCGACTACCTCAAGCACCAGCTCAACAACGCCACGCAGGCGAACTTCCAGCCGGGCTCCACCATGAAGCCCTTCGGTCTGCTCGGCGCAGCAATGGACGACGTGAACTTCAACACGATGTTCAACGGCAATTCGCCCGAACGCTTCGAAACGACGCCGGGCACGTGGGCAGAGGTGCCGAACGCGCTCAACATGAGCTGGGGCACGATCAACCTCAAGCAGGCGACCGCGAACTCGGTGAACACGGTGTTCATGAACGTGAACCAGCATCTGACGCCGAAGAAATTCGCCCAGATCGCGCATGATGCGGGCATCAGCGGCGACATTCAGGAAGACACGCTCTACAACATCCTCGGCATCAACTCGCTCACCGTGTGGGACCTCGCGCAGGGGCACTCGACGATCGCGAACGACGGCACGAAGAACACGCTGCACATTGTCGACCGCGTGCTCAAGGGCGACAAGGAGATGTACAAGCCGGACCTCGGCACGAAGCAGGTGTTCGACGCGAACGACTGCCAGCTCGTGCAGAACGCGATGCTCGGCACCACGCAATACGGCACCGCGGCGGGCACGGCGGCGAGGCTCGGCCGTCAGGTCGCCGGCAAGTCGGGCACGGCGAACGACGAGACGGCGGCCTCCTTCGTGGGCTACACGCCGTCGCTGATGAACGTGTGGGCAATCTGGAATCCGGGTGAGAACGGCGAATCGCAGATCGTGCCGGAATTCGCGGGCTACGGCGTGAGCTCGACCGGCTACCCGTCGCATCTGTTCACCGAGTTCATGGCGCAGGCGCTCGCCGGGCAGCCGGCGGAGACCTTCGCGACGCCGGTCGACAACGGCAAGATTGGCGGCCCGAACGGCGACTGGGGTCTGGGCGGCCAGCGGTACGTGCCGAGCACGAACAATGGCACGCAGCAACAGCAGCAGAACGAGCAGCAGCAGACCGCACCCGAGAACACGAAGACCCCGGAGCAGCCGCAACCCGGGAACGACAACACCAACGGCAATGGCGGGGGTGAAACCGGCGGCAACCCCAGTGACAACAACGGCGGTTCGAATTCCGGCGATTCCGGGAACTCCGGCAATCAGAACGGCAACACCAGCGGCAACAACGGCGGCAACAACGGCAGCAACAACGGCAGCAACAACGGCAGCAACAACAGTGGTTCGAATTCCGGCGATTCCGGGAACTCCGGCAATCAGAACGGCAACACCGGCGGCAACAACGGCAGCCAGAATAACACCGGAAACGGCGAGCAGACGCAGCGATAGCGGAGCCACCTATGCGAAAGCCGCGGGCACAACACCCGCGGCTTTCGCATAGGCTCGCATGCCTATTACTCACATGCCGACGGCCGGCATGGCGTATTCGCCTGCCGGCCGCCAGTGCAGCATCAACGCAACGGCAGCGCCGCAACGTCAGCGGTTGGAGCGGTTGATCGCCGAGATGATCGCCTTGAGCGAGCTCGTGATGATCGACGAGTCGATGCCCACGCCCCACACGACGCGCTTCTCCTCGTCTTCCTGGCCGACCTCGCACTGCACGTAGGAGGCGGCGCGCGCGTCCGAGCCGACGCCCATCGTATGCTCCGCGTAATCGAGCACGGACGCCACGACGCCGAAGCTCTTGAGCGCGTCGAGGAACGCGGCGATCGGGCCGTTGCCGGTGCCCTCGATCTCGCGCGTCACCTCGGGCTCGCGGCCCACGTTGATGCCGCGGTCGAGCACGGTGGCGGTCAGGCGCGTGTCGGAACCGTCCTCACCCGACGACATGCTCACCTTGAGCAGCTTGAGACGGCCCCACTGGTCGAGCGTCTCGTCATGCGTGTCGGCGACCACCTCGCCGGCCTCGATCGCGCCGGATTCCTCGACGGGCAAGTACTCGTCTTTGAACAGATGCCAGATGTCGCCGTCCTTGACTTCCTTCTTCGTGGCGTCGGCATGCTGCTGCACCACCTTCTCGAATTCCACCTGCAGCTTCTTCGGCAGGTCGAGATTGTGATTCGCCTTGAGCAGGTAGGCCATGCCGCCCTTGCCTGACTGCGAGTTCACGCGAATGATCGCCTCGTACGAACGGCCGATGTCCTTCGGGTCGATCGGCAGGTAGGGCACGAGCCACACGAAGTTCTCCACGTCCACGCCGGCCATCTCCGCGGCGATCTCACGCGCTTCGAGCCCCTTCTTGATCGCGTCCTGGTGCGAGCCGGAGAACGCGGTGAACACGAAGTTGCCGGCATACGGGTGGCGCTCGGAGATCTTGATCTGATTGCAGTATTCGACGGTCTTGCGAATGCCCGGCATGTCGGAGAGATCGAGCTGTGGGTCAATGCCCTGCGTGAGCAGATTCAGGCCCAGCGTGACGAGATCGACGTTGCCGGTGCGCTCGCCGTTGCCGAGCAGGCAGCCTTCGATGCGGTCCGCGCCGGCGAGCATACCGAGTTCGGCAGCGGCGACGCCCATGCCCTCGTCGTTGTGCGGGTGGAGCGAGAGCACCACGGCATCGCGGTCGCGCAGATTATTGGAAACGTACTCCACTTCGTCTGCGAACACGTTCGGCGTGGTCATCTCCACCGTCGCGGGCAGATTGATGATCATCGGATGCCCGGGCGTCGGCTTGATCACGTCGATCACCGCATTGCACACCTCCACCGCGTACTCCGGCTCGGTTCCAGTGAACGATTCCGGCGAATACTCGTAGTACAGGTCGATGCCCTCGGCGTCGCCCTCGAGTTCCTTGCACAGGTGCGCGGCATCGGTGGCGAGCTTCTTGATGCCCGCGCGGTCTTTGCGGAACACGACCTCGCGCTGCAGCACGGAGACGGAGTTGTAGAAGTGTACAATGGCGCGCTTGCAACCGCGCAGGCATTCGTAAGTCTTGCGAATGAGGTGCTCACGGGCCTGCGTGAGCACGACGATTGTCACGTCGTCGGGAATGAGCTCGCGCTCGATGAGCAAGCGAATGAAGTCGTAATCGGTCTCCGAAGCGCTCGGGAAGCCGACTTCGATCTCCTTGAATCCCATGTCGACGAGCATGGTCCAGAACCGCAGCTTGCGCTCGGAATCCATCGGGTTCACGAGTGCCTGGTTGCCGTCGCGCAGATCCACCGAGCACCAGCGCGGCGCCCTGTGCAGCCGCTTGCCCGGCCATGTGCGCTCCGGGTAGTCGAATGGCACCTGCTTGTCGTATGCCACATACTTGGTGTACGGCATATCGCTCGGCTTCTGCGGGGCGCCAATGTACCGTGCCGGAGGCAGCAGCGGGTCATTGTTCCCCCCATTGGATGCCGCGGCAACGGCAGCGAGATCAAACACCGAAGATTGACCCTGACCCATCTTCTCCTCCTTCGAGAGTGCAAAATTTTCAGATTTCGTGACGCGCACACGCGCGTAAACAATAACCATATACGCGCTAGCAAGAAAGGGGCTTGCGACAGTCCGTATTTCGGCCATCCCAAGCAGGGATTTTACAAACATTGCATACAATTCGCGCCGCGCTGTGCTGCGCGGCACTGCGCGGCACTCCCTGCGGCACAAGTTTGCGGACTGTGGCACGGTTTACGGAAGGTTCCGTGGAATCTGCCGTTTGCAGACTTCTCCGCGGCACATCTCACGGAGGCTTCCGAAAGACAGACCACCAAACCACACTGCCACGGCACAACGTACGGAGACTTCCGAAAACTATGCCATTCCGGGGCCCCTCTCCGGCATATCTCACGGAAGCTTCCGTAAAACATGCCACAAAGGCATCTGAAAATGGCATCGTATACGGAAGCATCCGAGAATCTGACCGCAGAAGCTACCAAAAACAGCACGGCGCACGGAAGTCTCCGTAAAATATGCCATCCCTGGATCTCTCCGCAACGCAACGCACGGAGACTTCCTCAAAATACGCCGCGCTCAGCCGCGCCCTTCGATGAGACTCACACCGCGGCGCGCGATGCAGTATGCATTGCCGAGCCAGGTGTGGCGCGAGTTCGGCCAGACGGCGCCGAGTCGAGGGGCGCTCTGGCTCATCCAGATGCTCGGCACGCGCCCGTCGGCACTGCGCGAGCCCAGCAGATTGAATCCGTTCTTCTCAAGCAGCCATTCCGGATGCTGCGTGGCGATGGCGAGACCCTCTTCAAGCGTGAGCGGCAGACGTTCGTCGGATTCGATGAGCTTGCGCGCCACGTCGGGCTCGCGGTTCGTATAACAGGTGCCGGTGTGCGGTTCGATGACCAGATAGAACGGGCCTTCCGGCGGTTCGAATCCGTCGGTGGGCAGGAAGCTGACTATGTCGCGCGGCGGCATGGTGGTGAAGCCGGCCATGCGATCTATGCTGGTGCGCGCGATCAGCGATTCCGGAGTGACGAGTTCGCGTGTGGGCACGAGCAGTATATCGGCGCCCAGATCGCTGCGCTCAAGTGCGCGGATGAGCGGGCGTGCCAGTGCGCGGAAGGCGTCTTCGCTCATGTCGGCCACGTCCGGGTAGCCGAGCGCCACGAGTCGTTCCAGCTGTTTGTTCGCTTCGATCGATGCCATTGACATGCTTCCCAGCTTAGCCACATCCATGTGCGAAGCCTAGCCCGTAAGCAAAACCCTAGCCCGTAAGAACAATGACATCCCGTAAGAACGAACAATGACATCCCGTAAGGGCCAGTCCGGTATGACCGACCGTTACGGGATGTCATTGTTTCTCGGGGTGCTGAAACTGTTACGGGATGTCTCAGAGCTGGTCTGCGAAATGCTTGCGCGCGACGATCTCGGCGAGCTCGACGGCGTTGAGCGCGGCTCCCTTGCGCAGATTGTCGTTGGTGACGAAGAACGCGAGGCCCTTATTGTCGTCGACGGCCTGGTCCACGCGGATGCGGCCGACGAAGCTCGGCGTCTTGCCGGCGGCGAGCTGCGCGGTGGGGATGTCGGTGAGTTCCACGGCGGGGGCGCTCGCGAGCACCTCCTTGGCTTCCTCGACGCTCACCGGGTTTTCGAACTCGGCGTTGACGCTCATGCCGTGTGCGGTGAACACGCCCACACGCACGCAGGTGCAGGATGCCTTGAGATCGGGCAGATGCAGGATCTTACGGCTTTCGTTGCGCAGTTTCTGCTCCTCGTCGGTCTCCTGGGAGCCGTCATCCACAATGTCGCCGATGAACGGCACCTCGTTGAACGCGATGGTGCGCGCCACCTTGGTGGGTTCCGGGAAGTCGATGGCGTCGCCGCCGAACACGAGCTTGTCGGCGCCCTGGTCAACGGCTGCCTTGGCTTCGTTCATCAGCTGCTCCACACCCGCGCGGCCCGCGCCCGACACCGCCTGGTAGGAGCTCACGATGAGGCGCTTCAGGCCGAACTTGTCGGCGAGCGGCTTGAGCACCGGCATGATGGCCATGGTCGTGCAGTTCGGGTTGGCCACAATGCCGGTCGGGATCTCGTCGAGATCGTCCGGATTCACCTCAGCCACGACCAGCGGCACGTCGTCGTGCATGCGCCACTGCGAGGAGTTGTCGATCACGTAGGCGCCCGCTTCGGCGAACTTCGGCGCCCACACCTTGGAGGTGCCGCCGCCCGCCGAGAAGATCGCGATGTCGATGCCGCTCAGGTCGGCGGTCGCGACATCCTCCACCGTGATGTCGTGCCCACGCCAGTTGAGCACCTTGCCCGCGGAATGCGCGGAGGCGAGGAATCGCAGGTCTTTCACCGGGAAGTCGCGCTCGTCGAGCACGCGGCGCATCACCATGCCCACCTGGCCGGTTGCGCCCAATACTGCCACATTGACGCCACGATCGTTGATCTGTACCATTTCGGCTCCTTTTCCGGCTGCCGCCGAATACCTTGTTGTGAGTTTGCAGATTCCGCTCAGCGGCCGGTGCCGCCATAGACAACGGCCTCAACCTTGTCGGCGTCCAGACCGTACGCGCTATGCAGGGCGCGCACGGCGTCGTTGAGCTGCGAGAGCGGCACGAGGGCGGCGATGCGGATCTCGGAGGTGGAGATCATGAGCACGTTGATGCCCTCCTCGCTCAGTGCCTGGAAGAAGCGGGCAGCGAGACCGGAATGCGTTTTCATGCCGACGCCCACGACGGCCACCTTGCCCACGTTCGGATTGACGTCGAACGACTTGTAGCCCAACGTGTCTTGCGCGGCGGTGAGCGCCGTCTCCACTCGGGCGGCGTCGGAGCCGGGGATGGTGAAGGAGATGTCGGCGGTGCCGGTGGAGGCGCCCGCCTGAACGATCATGTCGACGTTCACACCGAGCTCGGCGAGGCGTGTGAACACCCTACCGGCCATGCCCGGTTCGTCGGTCACGCCGCGCACGGTGACGAGGGATTCGCTGTTGTCGTGCGCCACGCCCGAAATAATCGGCGTTTCCTGACCAAGGTCTGGGAAGAGGTCACCCAAAGACTGATCGGTATTGTCGCTCATTGTCTGTCTCCATACTCCGATTTTTATATAAAAACTCGTATTGTATTGAATAATCTGCTTGCAGATTCCGTATTACCGCACGTTCGGCAGGCTGTTCGGGTCCACGCCGTCGGGCAGCACGAGCGTGCCCGGGCGGTGCGAGAACGAGCTGCGCACATGCAACGGCATCTTGAACCGCTGCGCATATTCCACGCATCGCAGTGCGAGCACCTTGGAGCCGCACGACGACATTTCGAGGATCTCGTCGTAGCCGATTGCCGGGATGCGGCGCGCGGTGGGCACGATGCGCGGGTCGGCAGTGAACACGCCATCGACGTCGGTGTAGATCTCGCACACGTCGGCGCCGAGCGCGACGGCCAGGGCGACGGCGGAGGTGTCGGAACCGCCGCGGCCGAGCGTGGTGGCGTCGCCGCGTTCGCTTTGGCCTTGGAATCCGGCCACGATCGCGACACTGCCCTTGTTCAGCGCGCGACGCACGCGGTCGGGGTTCACGGCGCGAATATGGGCGGCGCCGAACTGGGCGTCGGTCATGAAACCGGCCTGCGAACCGGTGAACGAGTAGGCGTGCGAACCGGCGGCGTGAATCGCCATGGCGAGCAGGCTCATCGAGATGCGTTCGCCTGCGGTCATGAGCATGTCCATTTCACGGGCAGGCGGGTTCGAGTCGATGCTCATGGCCTGATCGATCAGGTCGTCGGTGGTGTCTCCCATCGCCGAGACCACGACGGCGACGTCATTGCCGGCGTTCTTCGTCTCGATGATGCGGCGTGCCACTCGTTTGATCGAGTCGGCGTCGGCCACCGACGAGCCACCGTATTTCTGTACGATAAGAGCCACGATATTCCCTCTGTGAGATTGCCGATTTGTTCTCAAGTGTACGCATGAAGCACGATTATTGTATGAATGCACCTGTAGGTGTCTCATTCTCGGCTCACGATGCGAAACTCGCACGCCCGCTCACACCTCACGACGCCCTTCGAGCGCGCGAGACAACGTGATTTCGTCGGCGTACTCGAGGTCGCCGCCCACCGGCAGACCGCTCGCCAGACGCGTCACCTTGATGTCGAGCGGCGCGAGCAGGCGGCTCAGGTAGGTGGTGGTTGCCTCCCCCTCGATGTTCGGATTGAGCGCCACGATGATCTCCTTGACCTCGCCGTCGTGGAGTCTGTTGAGCAGCTGCGCGATGTTGAGGTCGCTCGGGCCGACGTTGGCCATCGGGTTGATGGCGCCGCCCAGCACCTGGTAGAGCCCGCGGTATTCGCGCGTGCGTTCGATGCTCATGACGTCCTTCGGCTCCTCCACCACGCAGATCGTGCCGTGATCACGACGCGGATCCGAGCAGATTGTGCACGGGCTGCTTTCGCACACATTCCCGCAGACTTCGCAGAACCGTACTTTCTCCTTCACCTCGTTGATTGCGTCGACGAGGCGCTGCGACTCCGCATCCGGCGCCTGCAGCAGATAGAAGGCGATGCGTTGCGCTCCTTTGGGCCCTATGCCCGGCAGACTCGCAAACGAGTCGATGAGCCGCTGGATGGCGCCGTCGTATGCCAATGCCATGTACCCTCCTCAAGCGTATGCCACGCGGCGTCACGAGTCGCCGTGTTCCATTCGACGCGGCTTGACGTTGAGCGGGTTGTTCGCATCGTCGGCCGCAAAGTGCTCAACCTTGGTCACGTCGAAAAATTCCTCGACGGCCTTGAGGTCCATCACGTCGTGCGTCTGCACATGCGCGTCGTCCATCGAATACACGTCGTCATCGGCATCGACCTGCGGTGCGGACGGCTGGGATTCACCACCCGCCACACCCGTGGATCCTGCATCCGCCGCGTGCATGCCCTGGGGTGACATGCCGTAGGCATCCTCGACACTCATGGCCTGACCGCCCGTCACAGGGGACGCTGTGCCGAAGCCCTGAGGCCCGTTCGGCATGGCGCTCCATGGGTCGTCGCCATGGACGGGCGCAGGTGTTAGCCTCTCGTGCTGCTGTTCGATGGACTGCACCTTGCCGAAGTCGATGTGCGGATGCTCGTCGACCGGCATGCTCCACGGGTCTATGCCATCGGAGACGTCGGGCACCGCCACATGCTTGTGCTGGTGCTCCGGCGCTGGCTGCTGCCGGTTCGGCTCCTCGTGGGCCTGCTCCTCGGGGTCCAATGCCTGAGGGCGCAGGCCCACGGGCTTCACCGGTTGGGCCCAGGGGTCATCGTCCGGCAACGTCTGCGGACCATTGCCATTGGCTTGCTGAAACGACTCAGTGGGCGTCGGGGTTGTGCCGGCGGCTTGATGCGCCTCCGCATCGTTGGAGGAATCCGACGTGGTGGCCTGCTGGGCGGAATCGGATGACTCGCGCGGGTGTGCAACGATGCCCTGCAACGACTGCTGCAGCAGCTTCGCCTTGATCCGTTGTGCCTCCTCAGGCGGAAGCTTGCTCAGCGGAGGGGCGGATTCACCATTGGCCATCTTCTCAGTGGGCGCCAAGGCGACGTCGGGGCCGAACACGTTGTGCACCTGCGTGCGCACTATCGAGACGACGCTGGTGGTGCCCCCGATCGGTTCCTTGCTCACCGCCAGTGCGAAGGCGTACTTGTCGAGCGGGGTCTCGAACTTGATCCACAAGCGTTGCCTGCCGGATTTCCTGTCCATGGCGAGCATCACGCGTGGCACGCGCTCGCGGTTGATGTAGGCGCGCACGTCCAGCGGCAACGCCGCCACAATGGCGTCCCAGCGCTCATCCACGGTGCCGTTGCGCTGAATGTCCTCCGGGATCGAGGGGACGTTCGAGGCTGCCTGCGGCTGCGAACCGGCATCATGCTCCGTGGTGGCGGCCTGGATGGCTTGCGGTGTGGCAGTGGGAGCGGCGGCCTGGGTGGGGGTGTCATGCCCGGACTGTGGTGCCGTGGCGCCATCGTTGAAACCGGAGGGTCGTTGTGCGTCGACGAACCCGCCGCGGGCAGAGCCCTGCGTCGCCGAAGGGGCAGCAGATGAACCGCGCGCGCCCGCACCGGCGAGTGCCGGAGCCTCCGCGGCGAAGCCCGAGGCCCTGCCGGCCAGCAGCTTGGCGGCGAGCAGCTCCAGCCGCATACGCGGCGAGGCGGCTCCGGCCATGTGCCCCAACGTGTCGTCCATGATCTCGGCCATGGCGGTGAGCTGTTGCAGCCCCAGCGCATCGGCCTGCCGGTGGAGGTCGCTCATGTCTTCCGCCTCGGCGTCATCGCTGAGCACATGCTCGGCCTCATCGCCGCCGAGTGTGAGCACGAGCAGGTCGCGGGTGCGCACAAGCAGGTCCTCGACGAATCTGCGGGCGTCGAACCCGGCCACGATCACCTTCTGAATGATGCCGTACAGCTTGGCGCCATTCTGCTCGATGATCGCGTCGATCGCCTCGCCGAGCAGTGCGTCCGGCGTGAAACCGAGCAACGCCACGGTGGAGTCGTAGGTGATGTCGTTGTCCACACAGCCGCCCATGAGCTGGTCGAGCACCGAAAGCGTGTCTCGCACCGACCCGCCGCCCGCACGCGTGACGAGCCTGAGCACACCGGGCTCGGTCTCGATGTGCTCCTGCTCGCATACATGCTCCAAATACGGGGTCATGATCTCGGGAGGCACCAGACGGAACGGGTAGTGGTGAGTGCGTGAGCGGATGGTGCCGATCACCTTGTCCGGCTCGGTGGTGGCGAAGATGAACATGAGGTGCTCCGGCGGCTCCTCCACGATCTTGAGGAGCGCGTTGAAGCCCTGCGGGGTCACCATGTGCGCTTCGTCGAGAATGAAGATCTTGTAGCGGTCTCGCACCGGGGCGAACCCAGCCCTCTCCCGCAGTTCACGGGCGTCGTCCACGCTGTTGTGGCTCGCCGCGTCAATCTCCACCACGTCGATCGACCCGGGTCCGCCGGTCGCCAGATCCCTGCAGCTGTCGCATTCGCCGCACGGGTGCGAGGTGGGGCCCTTCACACAGTTGATGCACCGTGCCAGAATGCGCGCGGAACTCGTTTTGCCGCATCCTCGCGGCCCGGAGAACAGGTATGCGTGGGTGAGCTTGTTCTCATCCAAGGCGTGCATGAGGGGCACGGTAACCTGGTCCTGCCCGATCACCCCTTCGAAGGTGTCGGGCCTATACCTGCGATACAACGCCAATGCCATGTCTATCCCGTCTGTTTGCAATGCGTATGCCCGAGTGGCCGGCATGCCTGCCGGAGCAGTGCATGGCTGTCTCGTGCCGCATACCGATGTGCTATATAACCTAGCGCGTGAGGGGCATCAAAATCCACTCGGCAATGATGCCCCGGCATCACGGTTGCGATGCGCCGCGTGTTGCGTCGACCTCATCGCATCGCCGTGGTCCGGCACGCGCGCGTGCGCTCACCCGCTCCACGAACGGCACGCCTGTTGCGGTGCTGACCTCCATGGCCACATCCATGTCGATCACCTCGCATGATTCCACGGCTCCCGCATTGTTGCGCGCCACGGCAGAGCCGATGCCGCAAGGGTCGGCGGCAGCCTCGTTCCAATAGGCGTCGGCGGCGGCCAATGCCGACATATCGGCTGCGGTGCGCGCCTGCGCCCGGGCCATGGCAATCCTGGCCCCGGCCGCGATGGTGCACAGCAGCACGGCCACCACGAGCACGATGCCGACCGCACTCGGCGACGCATTGCCGGCATCCTGCGCCCGCAGACCATGCGGAATGCATGGCGCGGATCGCGTCGGCACACGCCTCGCCGCAGCGCTCATCCCTCGCCTGGGCGCACTCCCTCGCAGACCCATTTGGCCACCTCCTTCATAGCCTCTCCTGCCATATGCCATGTGCACGCCCCGTCACCATTCTCGGCACGATGCCCCAGGGGTCGGCCACCACCGCGCAGTGGGCGATCACCTCGAACCCGATTCCGGCGGGACGCACCTCTATGCGAGCGCCATCGCCAGCAGCCGCCTGAGCCATGGCCTGCGAGCCCGAACCGCTCCCCTGCACCATCAACGCCCGCGCGGCGTTGGCCGCCGCGTCCTGGCACCCGACCGACACGACGGATGCCCGGCCCAAATAGAGCATCAAGGCCGCCAGCATCACGATGACCGGGAGCACCACCGCGAATTCCGCGGTGGCCGCCCCCTCGTCATCGCACTGCAGGCGACGCAACGCCTGCCCGAATGCATGGCCGCCCATGGCCTCACACGTTCAACGCTTTCTTCACGATGTTCGTGAGCAGCGTCTTCACCGTGTCGGATTTCATGAGCGCCACCAGCACCGCGGCGAATCCGGTCGCCGCAACGAGCACCACCGCGTATTCGGCGGTTGCCGCGCCTTCCTCCGGCTGGGACATGAGCGCCCGCCATCTCGCCTCCAAACCGACCTGCGCCCGCAGCAGCCGGTCCGAAGCCGCATTGATGCGCTCACCCACGCCATGCCTCCTGTGTTCGAACAGGATCACCTCATTGTGTTCCATATCTCTCCTTGCCTGTTTCGTTGGCCTGTATGTTGTGTTTCCCATCTGGTCTCCCAGATGATTCCACTATGCGGCCGCCAATATTCGGTGTAAAGCCGGACGGACGCATGTGGATAACTCCACCGTTATCCACATTGCGGGTCGCCGGCAATGTGGATAACCTCCGCGCACCCGCCTCACATACGCATGAACGACATGATCGTCGGCACCACCGCGATGAGCAGGAACGCCGGCAGCAGGCACAGTCCCATAGGCAGCAGCAACCGCACCGACAATCGCGACGCCCGTTGCTCGATCCGCGCGCGTTCGCTGCCGTCCATCTGCTCAATGGCCGCATGAATCTGCGGCAGCGGCGAGACGCCATCCTCCCAGGCGGCACGCAATGTGCGGCATGCCAATCCCAATGCCGAGGAAGCCGGGGAGGAACCATCATGTTCCAACACGGCCCACGCCTCATCCCAGCACACACCGCGCAGCAGTGCGGCGGAGACATGCCCCAGCACCTGCGCGCATGCGCCGCCGCAGCATGCGCCAATGCATTCCAATGCCCGGGGAATCGCGACGCCCTGAGCAATCGCCGCCTCAAGCAGTTGCAACAGCAACGTAGGAGACGGCTCCCAGCCCGGGCATACCTCGAGCAATCGCCGCTGCAAGGCATTGCCGCGCCCCGCCAGCGCAATCTGCGAGCGCGCCAGTCCGTCAAGTTCGCGCAACCGACGTGCAGCAATCCGCTCGTTCCCAACCATGTGCAAGTAAGAGGCGAGCGCCGCGCAGATCGCGGCACACCACGCCCAGAATCCAGCCACAGGACTACCCGTCCGCGGCAAGCAGGCGCTGCATCCACAGCAGTCCGCCCACATAACAAATCGTGCCCAGGCACAGCATGGCGCGCCCCTGTGCCGAGCCGAACAGCATGCCCAACGGATCCGCGCCGAGCAGCTCTCCCAGGAACACCACCACCGCCGGCAGCGCGAGCAGCATGCGCGCCGTGGATTTGGGCATCGCGAAGGCATTCGCGCGCAAATCGTCTTGCAGCCGGGCACGCAGATAGCCTGCGCGCACCGCCTCGAGGCAGCGTGCGGCCGGGCACCCCAGTTCCAGGCTCACCGCGCTGGCCACGGCGACCCCACAGGCCACCTGCGCGCAGTGCGAGGCGCGCTCATGGGGCAGTCTGCATGCTGCGAACAAGCGCGCCATCTGGGTCACATCCACGTTGCCCTCGCCATCGCATACGGCATACACACCGACGGCATGCCCGTCGCCGGACGTAGTGGGGTCGCGCATGTGGCGCGCACGAGCACCTCCGCACCGGCGCTCCGGGAACACCGAGTCAAATGCGCGTTCGAGCGCGGGCTCCAGCGCGGCACCGGCCTGCAGCGATGCGATGATCGACGAGAGCATGACGCTGATGCCGCATGCCGGCTCACACGCATGGTCAGCCACGCCCGATTCCACCGTCTGCAGGCGCCATGAGACCGCCGCAGGGGCGGCCCATATCATCAACAGCACACTCAGCGCCGCCGCGAGCGCAGCCACGAATGCCATTCGTCTCACCTTCGTTCCGGCACCCGCTTGGTGCCCCAACGTTCGGCGAATGGCCGCCATGCCTCGCCGGCGACAGGCTCGCCACGGCCATCCCACGAGCACACCGTGCGGCCGACGAGCCTGCCCTCCACCATGCACAGCATGCCGATCTGCGCCAAGTACCGTTTGCCGGGGCGCCTTTCCATGTGAAGCACCACGTCGAAGGCCCCGTCGGCCAGACCCGCCATGGTATTCGGCTCAACATGCGCGAGCAGCCCCAGCGAGATCAGACGCCCGGGCACACGGCTCACCCCGCTGGCATGCAGTGTGCTCATGCCGCCGCAATGGCCGGAGTTGAGCACGCGCATCAGGTCGATCACCTCCTCGCCGCGGCATTCGCCCACCACCACGCGGGTCGGGTACATACGCAGCGTGGAACGCACCAGATCGCCCATCGTCACCTCGCCGGCACCCTCCACGTTCTTGGCTCGCGCGCAGAGTGAAACCGTGTTGAGATTGCCGAGCCCCTGCAGCTCGCGAACCTCCTCGACGAGCACAATGCGTTCGGATGCGCGGCAATTGAGCAACAGCGCCTTGAGCAACGTCGTCTTGCCCGAGCCGGTGCTGCCGGTGATGAGAATGTTGGCGCGGGCCAGCACCAGGCGATCCAGTATCGGACGCCATTGCGCAGGCCAGCAACCAGCCTGCTGCAATGCATCCATGGTCGCGCTCATGCGGGAGGGCAGACGAATCGAAATCGACGCGCCATACGGCACCACCGGCGCGATCACCGCATGCACGCGGGTGCCGTCAGCACCGCTCGCATCGGCTATAGGGCGGGCGTCGTCGAGCCGCTCACCCAATTGCGCACACAGCTGCACGGCCAGACGACGCACCACGGCAGGCGAATCCAGCGGAATGGACGGGTGCTCGAGCTCTATGCCAAGCCCGCGCTCCACCCACACGGCACCGTCGCAGGTCACCAGGATGTCGGTGACGCGCGGATCCGCAGCCAGCCGTTTCAGCGGGCCGAAATTCACCGGGCGAGTGGCATCCACGGCCGTCACGGCACGCACAGCGGGGTGCACAGTGGTCTGCGCAGCGGTCTGCACAGTAGCGCCCACACCGGCATGCCGAGGTGCCGTATCCGGAGGCACCGGCGCCTCGGGAAGCGGAACCGCCACGCCGCCGGTTGTGTTCGTCACCCCATTCGGCCCTACAATCTGCCACATCATCTGCCTCCTATGCCGCACGCACGCTCCACCATCTCGGCCACATCGCCGAGCACGCGCGCATTGCGCCGATGCACGCGCCGAATTCCCAAGCCCTCCAGAATGTCGCCACAGAGTCTGGCATCGGAGCGGACCGGGCCCATCAGCTCGCACTCCATATGCTCCATCTGCAAGTATTTGCGCGCCTCCTCCAACGACACCGCCCCGCGGCCCTTCGCAACCGCAGGCGGCTCCACGCACAGCACGCCGATCACACGCCCCGGCACGCCCACAATCGGCTTCCACTCCTCCCCCGGCCGCGGCGGCTCCTGCGCACGCGCCATATTGCGCTCGCCATTGCGACGCAGCCATTCGATATGTGCCTTGGCACGCGCCAATCCCAGCACGGTGAGCTCCGCCACCACAATGTGCGAGGCCTCAACCAATGCGGGCACATGCTCAATCTCCAATCCATGCCCGGCATCGACCACCACGGCATCGCTCACCTGTGCCAGCGACTGCAGTGCCGCCTGCATCTCGAACCACGCCGGCTCCTCCTGCACCCAGCAGTTGTATGCGAGCACGCCCACGCCGTCCCAGTGTGGCAATCTGCGACGCAATGCCTCGCCATCGAGCTCGCCGAGCGGCGCATGAATGTCATGCCACCGCGACCCGGACTCATGTTCAATCCCGAGCAGCACGTCCAGACCGCCGCCGCCCGCGCGCACGTCGGCGTCCACGATTGCGCACTCGTTCTCTCGCTTCGCCAATTCGCGGGTCAGCATGGCCGCCAGTGTGGTCGTTCCTGCACCGCCGCTCGCGCCGGACAGCGTGATCACGTTCTCGCACGGCGCCTGCGTCGCACACACCGGCATGCGCGCGTGCTGCGCCCCCGCATGGGTTCGGCGCGCGGGCGGCGACAGCTGCGGAGAGCACGCAGGTTCCGCCATCGCGTGCACTGGCTGGTATGCGGGCACCCTGCGTGCAGACTCCGCCTGCCACGGCCTGCGGGCGCGCGCGTCACGCATGCGCACATCACGCGCGCATGCCCCGTTCATTACCTGTGGCCGATGGAACGACCACCCATGGCGCTCGGTATGCGGCGCCCCTACACTGATCTGCATAGTCATAGTTGCATTGAACGTGGGTTCCGCAACCGGTTCAATCTCTACGAGGCATTGTGGTCGGAGAACGCGTTATCCACATCGCGGGTCGCCGGGCATGTGGATAACGCGGCCGCCGCTGAGTCACATACACCGCCGCAGACTTCTTGCCAAGAACTATTCCAAAACAAAGGCGTTTTTTCATGAAATAAAAAAGAGACCCACACGAGGTGGGTCTCTTTCCCAAGTCCAACGAGGCAGAATCTCTGCACAACCTCATCGTTGTAACGGTAAGTCTTTCCATTGCCCGCCCAACGTAATAATCTTGCTGATCATCTACTTTTGTGGGTCTGCTCTTCGGTTGTCCTTGTACTTGCAATTATGCTCGGAATTTAGGATTACGCAAGTCGGAATCGCCTAAGCGTCACAATCTGACCACATGTGCTCTTTTTATCTTTCCGTGTTCATTTCAACAAGGAACCTCACAGAGAAAATCGCACATTCTGTTCACTTCAGCCGCCTAGATGTTCAATCACTCAAATACAGCGGCAATACTTCGGCGTGTCGCTCACTGTTCGCCGAAAATCTCACATTTTCACGAACATACGAAGTCCGCGAATGTACCATGGTGTTTTGTTGTGCGTCGGGCAATCCGCATGGCCGCAATCATCCAAACCATCTCCCGCGCAGAGCTCAACGCCCGCCGCACGGAAACGGCAGCGCGGATCGGCACCGCGAAACGGGCCCATCCGTGGACATATTCCGAATTCTTTCGTGAACTCAGTGATTTTTCAGCCCGCTCGTTCTAAAGTAGAACCATGTCACAGATTTTCAACGCACCATCGAAGGCGATTTTGCGCAGCCAGATTGCCGAACACATCGCTGAAACGGACAAAAGCGACAAGCGGGAGAACATGGAGGGCGAGCTCCCGCTGCCACCCGACCGCTTCTTCGACCGCGAGCTCAGCTGGCTCAAATTCAACAAACGCGTGCTCGAACTTGCGCAGGACGAGACGATCCCGATCATCGAACGCGCGAGCTTCGCGGCGATCTTCGCCAGCAATCTCGACGAGTTCTTCATGGTCCGCGTCGCCGGTCTCAAGCGCCGCATCGACACCGGCATCGCCGTGACGAGCGCGAGCGGACTGAGCCCACGCCAGCAGATGCGCGCGATCTCCGAGCAGGCGCACCGCTTGCAGGACGAGCATGCGCATTACGTCGTCGACACGATCCTGCCCGAACTCGCCAAGCAGAACATCCAGCTGCTCGGCTGGGACAAGCTCACGATCGCCGAGCAGGAGCGCCTCTCCCGCTACTTCCGCCAGCAGGTCTTCCCGGTGCTCACGCCGCTCGCGGTGGACCCGGCGCACCCCTTCCCCTATATTTCGGGCGGTTCGATCAATCTGGCCGTGCTCGTGGAGAACCCGACCTCCGGCAAGTCCCACTTCGCACGAGTGAAGATTCCCGACAATCTCGACAGACTCGTCCCCGTCGACGACATGACCGAAGACGAGGCGGAGGACGTCCGCTACGGCTTCATCACGATGGAGAACCTGATCATCGCGCATTTGGAGACGCTGTTCCCGGGCATGATCATCAAGGAGGCGCGTTCGTTCCGCGTCACCCGAAACGAAGACATCGAGGTGGAGGAAGACGACGCCGAGAATCTGCTCAACGCGATTGAGAAGGAACTGCTGCGCCGCCGTTTCGGGCCGCCGATCCGCCTGGAGATCTCCGATGAGACCTCGCCGTTCCTCTCCCAGCTGCTCGCCGACCAGATGGGCGTGACGCCGGACGAGGTGTACCGTCTGCCGGCGCCGCTCGACGCTACCGTGCTCTTCGAACTCGGCGGCATTGACCGCCCCGACCTGAAATTCCCGCCCTTCGTGCCGACCACGAACCGGCAGATCGCCGAGGTCGAGTCGAGCCGTGCGCAAGACATCTTCGCCGCGATTCGCGAGCGCGACATTCTGCTGCACCACCCGTATGACTCGTTCTCGACGTCGGTGCAGGCGTTCCTCGCGCAGGCGGCCGCCGACCCGAAGGTACTCGCCATCAAGCAGACGCTCTACCGCACATCGAGCAACTCGCCGATCATCGACGCGCTCATCGACGCCGCACAGGCCGGCAAGCAGGTGCTCGCGCTCGTCGAGCTCAAGGCGCGCTTCGACGAGGATGCAAACATCGCATGGGCGCGCAAGCTCGAACGTGCCGGCGTGCACGTCGTCTACGGCATTGTCGGATTGAAGACGCACTGCAAGCTCTCGCTCGTCGTGCGCCAGGAGGCGGACGGGCTCACCCGCTACTGCCATGTGGGCACCGGCAACTACAATCCGAAGACCGCGCGCCAGTACACCGATCTCGGCCTGCTCACCTGCGACCCGGTGGTGGGGCAGGATATGACGAAGCTGTTCAACCAGCTGTCCGGTTACGCGCCGAAGTCGAGTTTCCACCGTCTGCTCGTCGCGCCGCGCACCGTGCGCTCCGGTCTGATCCAGCGCATTCGCCGTGAGGAGGAGGCCGCGCGCGCCGGCAAGGAAGCGTGGATCAAGATCAAGGTGAACTCGATCGTGGATGAGAAGACGATCGACGCCCTCTACCGCGCCAGCCAGGCCGGTGTGAAGATCGACATCGTCGAACGCGGCATCTGTTCACTCAAGCCAGGCGTACCCGGGCTTTCCGATAACATTCGCGTGCGCTCGATTCTCGGCCGCTTCCTCGAACACAGCCGCATCTACGCGTTCGCGAATTCCGACGGTCCGCAGATTGGCGAGGGCCCGGTTTCCGGACCGGAGGTGTGGATCGGTTCCGCCGACCTCATGCACCGCAATCTCGATCGTCGAGTCGAGGCGCTCGTGCGCATCACCGCGCCCGAGCAGGTGCAGGAGCTCATCGACTACGTGGACCTGCAGATGGCCGACACGACGTCCAGCTGGCATATGCAGCCCGACGGCACCTACGTGCGCCATTCGAAGGACGCCGAAGGCAAGCCGCTGCTCGATTGCCAGGAGTACCTGATCAAGAAGCACATGCGCAAGAAGGCCACGAACTGACCTGCCGCCAATCTGTGTAAATAGATTCCTCTGCGTAACAAGGGACATTGCGAGCGCGACAATGTCCCTTGTTACGCAGAGGAATCTTTTTTCGCAGCGAATGGCGTAGTCTGAAACCATGAGTGAGAAACGAACTGTGGAGGCTGCGGGCGGCATCGTGTACCGCATTGTGCGCAGCATCGGCTCAATGATGGCTCCGTTGAGCGCGAACGACGTGGAGGTGTGCCTCGTGCACCGCCCGAAATACGATGACTGGAGCTGGCCGAAAGGCAAACTGGAAATCAACGAATCGCACCGGCACGCGGCGGTGCGCGAAATCGGCGAGGAAACCGGCTTCCCCGTCGCGCTCGGCCCGTTCCTGGGCGAAGTGGAGTACCCGCTCTCCTCCGAGGGCAAGAAAACGCGTCACACGGGCCGCGGAGACGGCAAGGACGCGACCAAGCATGTGCTGTACTGGATGGCCACGCAAATCAGCGACGACGACAACTGGCACCGCCGCGAGGCCTTCGGCCCCATTCACGCGGTCGATCTGGGTGAGGTGAGCGAGATTGCGTGGCTCTCGCTCGACAAGGCGCGCAAGAGGCTCACGCATTCCACCGACCGCGATATGCTCGCGCTGTTCGTGGACCGCATCGAGGAGGATGCGCTCAAGGCGACGCCATTGCTGCTCGTGCGCCATGCCAAGGCGGAGCCGCGCAAACAGTGGGACGGCACCGAGCCGCACCGCCCGATCACCCCGGAGGGCGCCGCCGCCGCGTATGCGCTCGACCGCGAACTCGCCTGCTATAATCCGGTCGAGCTCGCCACTTCGCCGTGGACCCGCTGTGAACAGACCATAGAGATGCTCTCCTGGCAAACGAAACGCGAGCGCCGCGCACTGCCGCCGCTCACCGAGGAGGCGTTCGAGCGCGACCCGCAGGCGGCCTGGCATTGCTTCGCCGAGCAGATCAAACGCGTGCTCGAGACCGGCAACACGATGGCGATCTGCATGCACAGGCCGGTGATCGGTGGTATGTTTGAACATCTGCGCCCATTGTGCGCAACCAAATCGCTGGCCAAGAGACTCGTCGCGAAATCGCCGTACATGGCCACGGCGAACGCGTTCGCGCTGTTCCTCGTGCAGACCGAAGACGGCCCGCGCATCATCGACATACAGAAAGTGACGCCTATTGTCTACTAATTCCATGCATTCCGGCTCCGGCTCGATTATCGCGAGCCGCTCCGCATTCACGCACACGGGCTCGCCCCGCCCCGCGCGCCCCGGCCAGCTCGATCAGGCGATTGCCGAGGGACTGGCCAGCGACGTCGATCCCGAGCGCCTGCGCGAAGTCGCCCACACGACCGCCTGGGCCCTGCTGAGCAAGGTGCACAAGACCGACGACCCTGCCATTGTGGAGCGCGTGCTCACGCTGGTGGACCGCGAGGGGGTCGACGTGATCGCCGAACTGTGGAGCAAAGCGGAGCCGGACTCGCTGCCCGGCGTGCTGTGGCGCTTGTATCTGCTGCGGTCGTGGATGCGCAAGCAGCGCGATACAATCGCCCGGCTATGGCGCCTGGGCGAGCCGATTGCCACCTCCGCCTCCGCGATCGCCGGCGTGGACTCCGCCCCCACCGAAGATGACATCGCGCGCACTGCGGACTCGATTCTCACCGGCGCGTTCCGCGGGGATTTCGCGGTCGCGTTGACGCGCGCATCGGTGTTCGTTGGCATCGTCGCACTCGGGTTGCGCGTCGAGGCGCGCGAGCTCACGCAGCAGGCGAATCTGAATCCTGTAGGTTCCGCCGCCGAGCAGAGCAAACGGTGGCGCACGCAGGCCGCGCAACTGCTGCATACCGCGGCGAATCTGAACATCACGAGCAAGGATTTCAAGCACGGCGCGGCCCTGTGGCGTCAAGGCAAGCTCGAGTAACCGGCCGGTTTGCGCGGCGCGCACTTCCCGCGTGACAAACCAGTGCGAATCTGCACGCATTCGTCGCATTGGCAGGCCCGCAACATGACGAACATATGCGCTCATGCACAGGTTTGTCATATCTGCAGATTGCCCGCACGACAAACCCGTGCACTCTCGCGCATATTTGCCATATGAGATCGCAGATTCATCGTTCGGCGCGCTGCAGGCCGACACACCTTGGCGGAGGGTGTAAGCTTGAGTGTTGCGCCGGGCCGTACATAGCCCCGGGCTCCGTTTTTTGCCGCTGCGAGCGGCCTTTGCGCCGACAGGCGCTTTTGCGGTCCGGCGTTTTCTCAACAGCGTGCGCAATCTGAACGCATAATTCGGCACTGAATTTCGTGTTTTGTCACCCGCGAACACAAACAAGGCTTACTCTAGTAACTATGGAATTGCATGTACTCAATCACCCGCTCATCGAGCACAAGCTCACGGTGCTCCGCGACAAGAACACCCCCTCCTCCACGTTCCGCGAACTCGTCTCCGAGCTCGTCTCGCTGGAGGCCTACGAAGCAACCCGCAATCTCGAGGTCGTAGACAAGCCGATCGAAACCCCGGTCGCGCCCATGGTCGGCAAGCAGATCGCCAAGCCGCGCCCGATCATCGTGCCGGTGCTGCGCGCCGGTCTGGGCATGCTCGACGGCATGACGCGCATGATGCCGAGCGCCGAGGTCGGCTTCCTGGGAATGAAGCGCGACGAGGAGCACCCGACCCAGCAGATCACCTATGCGAACCGTCTGCCGGACGATCTCTCCGGCCGCCAGTGCTTCCTCATCGACCCGATGCTCGCGACCGGCGGCACGCTCGTCACCGCGACGCACTACCTGATGGACAAAGGTGCCAAGGATGTCACGGCGATCTGCATCATCGCCGCTCCGGAGGGCATCAAGTTCGTCGAAGAGAACATTCGCGAAGACATCAACTTCCGCGTGGTCGTGTGCGGCGTCGACGAAGGCCTCAATGGCAAGAGCTACATCGTCCCCGGCCTGGGCGACGCCGGCGACCGCCTCTACGGCGTCATCGACTGAACTAGCATATCGACAAACTGTACCCCCGAACAGATCTACTCATGTTCGAGGGTACGGTTTTTTGTTGAGGAGTACAGGTCAGAAAACGCTCAGACTCACTGCTTCGGCACGAACGCCTCGAAAATGAAGCGGTCGAAGTACGGCTGCGCGCCCGCGAGCTCGTCGGAGGTGCGCACGGTCCACGCCACGGCCATCGCGCCCATTCTGCGCACGAAGCGCAACATGGCGCCGTTGCCGTTCCGGAAATCGTAGGCCACAAAATCCGGGCGGGAGATCTCGTTGAACATGAGCTTGCCGGCCATCCACAGCACCGGGTTCTTCGTGAACTCCGTGTCTTCGGCGAGCTGGCCGCGGCATACATCGGGGTGCTCGCGCTTGTACCAGTTCATGGCGGCCGGGTTGAACGACTCCACCACATACAGTCCCTGATAGGCGTCGAGCAGGGCGGCCGCGGTCTGCATGAGCTCCTCGTCGCGGTCGTCCCACGTACGGTAGTTCTCGAATTTGAATTCGACGATGATCGGCACGCGGCCGTCCACCACGCGCAGCACATCCTCGAGCAGCGGCACATGCTGGTAATACCCGGCCGGCGCCTGCGACGGCGTGGTCACAAGCGGCGGATTCTCGGTGGCGCCGGGCAGCAGCGGGGAGACCTCGGCACCGGGAGCCGCCGTGGGGAACAGCGGGATGCGCACAAGCTCGTCGTAGGTGAGGTCGCGAATATTTCGCGGATCTCCCGCCACACGCAGCAGATCGGGGTCATGGCATACGACCGCTTTGTTGTCGAGCGTCAGCTGCACGTCGAGTTCGATGCCATACCCCGCCTCGGCCGCCGCTGCAAACGCGGCCAGTGAGTTCTCAGGTGCCAGCGGGCCGGGCTCGTCGATGGAGCCGTACCCGGCGCGCAATGCCATGCGACGCGCGAGCGCGATGTACTCGCCGCTTTCGCCGGCATGCTGTTGCGAGAGACCGGATCCGGCGTCGTGCAGACCGCGGTGCGCATACAGCACATCCGGCAGCGTGGGCACGAAGTTCTTCCGTTTGTTGTTGAAAGTGCGCGGGGCCACCGCCCACACGCCCAATCCCGCGGCCACTGCGCCGCCAATCAGCGCTTTCTTCAATGCATTGGCCATATTGCCCTCCCTAAACTCGAAAGCACGTCACTATGCACGAGATTACCCGAATCCGCGCACGCGCGCAGCCTACGCGCTCAGCTATGCAGCGCGCGCCACCCTCTGTGCTGCTACTTGCGCGCCTTGTGTTTCGCCGCGTGCCGTTTGATTAGAATGTCGATCACGATCCAGACCGACAGCACGAACGCCGCCACGTACCCGAGGAACCCGACCACCGGTATGCCGAAGATGATCGGCTTCATGCCGGCGAAATACACGATCGAGGAGCCAATGAACAGGCCGACCACAATGAGCGCCATCGTGAGACGGTTCACCATGTCGCTCATCTGGCTGAGCGGCTCCTCGGAGCCCACGAGCTCGAGATTCATCTTGAGTTCGCCGCGCGTGAGCATGTGCAGGGCGGTCTGCGCGTCCACGATGCCCTTAAGCCCGCTGTGCAGCGCCTGCTCGCTCTCTATGCCGAGTCTCTTCACCTCGGATTTCACCATCTCCACCGGCGTTTTCGACGATTCGATGTGCTGGGAGATGATCTCGATCATGTTGACGTTCGGAATGAACTCGTCGAGCAGACCCTCCAACGTCACGAGCGCGCGCCCCACCGTGGTCACCGAGCTGGGGATCTCTATGCCGTGCCGGCGCGCCATCTGCGTGAGCGAGGTGATGAACGCCGCCAGATCGAGGTCGGCGAGGTCCACGGTGCCGAACTCCTCCACAATGCCGTCGAGATCGCCGAGCAGCGACGGGTAGTCCGCCCGCTCCACATCGGTGCCGGCGAAGCGGAGCAGCGCGTCGGCGAGATCCGCTGAGTTCTGCTTGGCCACGGCGAACAGCATCTGTTTGAGCGCCACGCGGGTGCGCGCGTCGAGTCTGCCGGTCATGCCGAGGTCGAGCAGAATAATCTTGCCGCCGCGAATCTCGATGTTGCCGGGGTGGGGGTCGGCGTGGAAGAAGCCGGCGTCGAGAATCTGCGCGGCGTAGTTGTCGACGAGCTTGGTGCCGATCTCGTTGAGCGAGTAGCCGTCGTCGATCAGCTCGCGCGTATGCGAGATCGGTATGCCGTCGATGTATTGCATGACGAGCACGTGCTCGGTGCACAGGTCAGTGAACGGCGTCGGGCAGTCCATGTACGCATAGTGCGAGCAGAACCGTTTGAATTCGGCCAGATTACGCGCCTCGTTGAGGAAGTTCGTCTCCTCGTCGAAGGTCTCCCACAGCTCCTCCACCACGCCGCGGAAGTCGACCACCTGCGAGCTGTGCATGATTTTCGTGGCGCCCTTGGCGAGCGAGCGCATGATCGAGACGTCCTGCGCCATTGTTTCGCGCACGCCCGGCCGCTGCACCTTCACGGCCACGTCCTCGCCGGTTTTCAGTGTCGCACGGTGCACCTGCGCGAGCGATGCGGAACCGAGCGGCGTAGTGTCGATGTGCTCGAAGATCTCGTCGATGGGCCGCTGGTATTCGTTCTCCAGTGTTCCGAGCACAATCGCGTACGGCATCGGGTCGGCGTCCGCGCGCAGTTTGGAAAGCTCGGCGCAGAACGACTCGGGCAGAATCTCCGACCGCATCGACAGAATCTGACCGACCTTCACGAAGGTGGGCCCGAGCGCTTCGAACATGAGGCGCATCTTGACCGGCGTGAGGCCGTGCAGCGCGTCGTATTCGAGCGCGATCTTGCCGATCTGCTTGAGGCGTTTCGCCTTGCTCATGCGCGTCAGGTGGTATTCGCTCGAGAAATTGCGCTTATGCATGCCGAACAGACCGATCGTCTCCTCGACCTGCGGCTGCTGCCTGCGCGCGATGCTCGCCGGGATGTCGTGGGTGTGCGCGTCCGCCGGGCGTTCGGACTGCGCAGATTGCGGCGCTGGCGTTTCCGGCTGTGCCGCGGTTTCGCTCGCCTCACCGCCGGACTGCTCGGCTTCCTCGCGCTGCAGATTGTGTTCGATGGTGGCGCCTTGCTCGTCCACTTCATCGCCAAGATGCAGGATCTTCTCGGATTCGGCGGTCTCCACCGTCGCCCGCAATGCGTCGTCGGTCGGATTGTCGAAAGCCGGGCCGTCGCTGTGTGCCTCCTGGTTCTCCAAACGGTTGCTCAGGTCAATGAGCTCGGAGGTCTCGCGCTTCTCCTCGTGTTCGAGATGGCGTGCCTCGCAGGCGTCCTTGCGCTGCTGCCTGCGCTGCCCGGCCTCCTCGCGTCGCACGTCACGCCTGAGCTCATGCGCCTCGGTTTCTCGCTTGGACTTGTCGCTGTTCTTGTCGCTCATATAAGAATCCTACCCAGTCGGGAGGCCGGCGTCGCCGGCGCATACGGGTGAACATACACGCGTGCGCCGCCTGAATCCAGACGGCGCACGCGTAGGGGAATCACAGAATCACTGCTCGTCGGACTTCTTCTCGGTGGCCTTCTTAATCGTCTGCTCGGCCTGGTCGCTCAGACCTGCGGCCGCATTGCGAACGGTGTTGGAGGCGTCTGCGAGCTTCTCTTTGAGCGAGTCGGACTTCTCGCCGGCCTTGTGGGCGAGTTCGGAGTTGAGCTTCTTGCCCTGCTCCACGGTGAGCTCACCGCGCTTGACGAGGTCGTTCACGAGCTCCTGACCCTTCTCGGCAGTAGCTGCAATGGCGCCCACGCCCGCAAGGAACACCTTGCGCAGGCCTTCGCCGAAGTCCGGCATGGCGGAGTTGGTCTTGTTCTCGGTTTCGTTCTTGGTTTCGTCAGTCATAGTGCCCTCCTGGGTGTGTGTTGAAGCTGGTACGCTCAACTCTACACGCCCGCAAACGCAGACGGTCACGCCGTGGGTTTTTTACCCGAGAGCACAGATTCTCACACTCACCGGGGCCGTGTAGCCGCCGCCTCGCGCGCGTGCGCCGCGTATTCGTCGATCCGCGCGAGCTCGGCACGCTGGGCGTCGGTCTGCTCGGGGTCGAATGCGCCGTAGCGGCGTTCGACCGCCGTGCGGATCATGAAATCAGTGATTTTCGGGTTCTTCGGCAGCAGCGAGCCGTGCATGTAGGTGCCGATTACATTGTGCACGCGCGCGCCTTCGGTGTGGTCCTCGCCGTTGTTGCCCGTGCCGTCGCCGTCCACCGTGCCGAGCGGCTGCACGCCCTCGCGCAGGAAGGTCTGCCCGGAGTGGTTCTCATAGCCAAGCACATCGCCGAACTGTGCGCTGTGCTCGACGAGATTGCCTATCATGCGCACGTCACGACCCACCGTGTAGGCGCGAATGATCGAGATGCCCTCAAGTTTCGTGCCGTCGATCGTTTCGAAATACTCGCCGAACAGCTGGTAGAGCCCGCAGATCATGAGCATCGGCACGCCGTGCTCCGCGAGGTCGCGCAATCTGTCGGCACGGCGGAAGAGGTCTTCGATGATCTTCTTCTGACCGGTGTCCTGGCCGCCGCCACCCAGAATGATGTCGGCATGCTCAGGCCACGGGTCGTTCTGGTTCACGGCATGCACATGCGGCTCGTACCCGTACAGTGCGAGCCTGCGCTCCACGGCGAGCACATTGCCGCTGTCGCCGTATATATTCATGTCTTTCGGGTAGAGCGACACCACGTCGATTGCTTTGCTCATTCCGGCTCCTCCCCTACTCCTGTCTTGTATTTGCCCAATCGGAAAATCTGCTGTGCTGAATCCGCTACCTACTTGCCCACGCCGGCGTCCGCCACGTCGGCCACGGTGGCGAGCTCGGCACGAATGGCGAGCATGGCCGTGTACGTGCAGTAGATGTGTTTTGGCGTGCCCGGATTCGCGTTGACGAACTCGCGCACGGCAGCGTTGAGGTCGGGTTCGACCCTCGCCACCGGCACCTGGTCGTATTCCAAACGCAATGCCATGTCCCACGCGCGCACGCCGGACACCATCGCGACGCCGGTGGGCCGCAGACTCGTGAAATCGACGTCCCACAGCCAGCTCATGTCACGGCCGTCGGCGTACTGGTCGTTGATCGCAATCATCGTGTCGGCGCTTTCAGGCGGGAACGAGGCGAGCGCCAGGCGGAAGCCCATCGGGTTCTTGACGAGCAGCAGCTCCACTGGGGAACCGTTCACGTCGATCACCTCGCCGCGGCCGAATGCCGGCGTCACGTCGGCGAGCGCGGCGAACAGCGCGTCGGTGTCGGCGTCGGCGAATGTGTGAGCGCGCGCGGTGAATGCGCGGGCGCGGGCAGAATCTGCACGCCCCAATTGGGCGGCCGCGTACCCCACCGCGTTCGGCTTGCGCAGGTCAGCCTGCACGGCGCGCACCACGGCGAGCGCAGCGGCCGCATTGAACAGATTGTAGACGCCTTCCAGCTTGACGTCGGACTCGTATTCACGCCCGTCGATCACCATCTGCGCATGGTGGTCGCCCACCTTGGTGAGCATGACGTCGGCGTGCAGCTCGTGCGCGGTGCCGACATCGTGCGCGACGTCGACGATCTGCGCATCCGCAGCTTCGGGAGCCTGCGCCGAGTCTGCGGACTGCACCTGGAACGTGGTGGTCATATCGTCGTCGGCGGGGAAATAATGGCGCAGGCCTTCGGCCAAGCCGAAGTAGCGGGTGCGCACGCCGTCCTTCACCACGTCGCGCAGGCGTGCGATGCGCGGGTCCTCTCGGTTGAGCACCACGGTACCGCGCGTCGCCGCGGCAACATGGCCAAGAAGCCGAGCGGTGTTGTCGATCTCGCCGAAACGGTCGAGCTGGTCGCGCATCACATTGAGCAGCAGCGCATAGCGTGGCTGCACCTGCTCCACGAAGTGCACGGCGTAGGCCTCGTCGAGTTCGAGCACGGCGATGTCGGCGTCCAAGCGGCCGTTCAGCGGCACTTCGGTGAGGATCGACGAGACGACGCCACGCGTGAAGTTGGAGCCGGTCGGGTTCGTGAACACCTTGAGACCCAGCGATTCAAGCATCGTGGCGACCATGCGGGTGGTGGTGGTCTTGCCGTTCGTACCGGAGACGAGCACCACGCCGAGCGGCAATGTGCTCAGCGTGCGGCTCAGGAACGTGGGGTCGAACCGTTCCACCACCTTGCCGGGGAACGCGCTGCCGCCGTGATGGAGCAGGCGCGAGGCCCAGCGCACGGATTTGCCCACGAACGGGGTCGCAAAGCCATACCAGGGTGCGTGCGTGCGCACCGGGTTCGCATTGGAGGTGCCGGAATCTGCCATATGCCTGCCTCTTGTCAATCGTGTCGTCAATCGTGTTCGCTGTTGTTATGCCAATTCATACTCGCATGCCGCGCCCACCCGTGAGATGCCTCCGCGTCACACCTCGCGGTTCATGTCGCTGAAGCGTGAGTACTGGCCTTGGAACACCAGGCCGAAGGTGCGCGTCGGGCCGTTGCGGTGCTTGGCCATGATGATGTCAGCCTCGCCCGGGCGGTCCTCTTCGTCGTAGAAGTCCGGGCGGTGCACGAGGAACACCACGTCGGCGTCCTGCTCGATGGAGCCGGATTCGCGCAGGTCGGAAAGCTGCGGTTTCTTGTCGTTGCGCATTTCCGGGCCACGGTTGAGCTGGCTCAACGCCACCACCGGCACCTCGAGCTCCTTGGCAAGCAGCTTGAGTGCTCGCGAGAACTCGGAGACCTCCTGCTGGCGGCTTTCCACGGCCTTGCCCGAGGTCATGAGCTGCAGGTAGTCGATCACGACGAGCTTGAGGTCGTTCGTCTGCTTGAGCCGGCGGCATTTCGCGCGGATCTCCATGAGGCTCATGTTCGGCGAATCGTCTATGAACAGCGGGGCGTCCTGAAGCCTCGCATAGAAGTTGTTGAGCGTGTTCCAGCGGTTCGGGTCAATGTCGTCGGCATTGCGCAAGGCGGCCAGCGGCACGCCCGTCTCCGCCGAGATGATGCGCTGCGCAAGTTCGACCTTGCTCATTTCCAAGCTGAACAGAATGGTCGTGTCGTGGTGGTGAATGGCGGCGGAGCGCGCGAAATCCACACCGAGCGTGGACTTGCCCATGGCCGGGCGGCCGGCGACCACCACCATCTGGCCCGGCTGCAGGCCCTTGGTCACCTCGTCGATCTCCTGGAAGCCGGTGGGCACGCCCGCCTGGAGCTCACCTTTCTGAATGCTGTCGATCTGGTCGAGCGCATCGTGCACGGCGGCCTGCACGGGGGCGTAGTCCTGGCGCACGCGGCCGGTGCTCATCTCGTACACCTCGGCCTGCGCCATGTTGATCACATCCTGCGCCTGCGAGCCTTCGGCGTCATAGCCGAGCTGCGCGATCTTTGTACCCGAGGCGATCACGCGGCGCAACAGCGCGCGCTGGTGCACAATCTCCGCATAATACGAGGCGTTCGCAGCCGTGGGCACGGAGGCGATGAGCGAATGCAGGTAGTCGATGCCACCGACCTTGTCGAGGTCTCCGGAGTCGCTCAGCCTGTTGGCCACGGTGACGGCGTCCGCGGGCTCGGATGCGGAGAACTTGCCAATGATCGCCTCGTAGATCGTCTGGTGCTTCGGCTCATAGAAGTCATCCACCGAAACGATCTGCGAAACCTCGCCAATGGCGTCCTTGCTCATGAGCATACCGCCAAGCGTCGCCATCTCGGCGTTGTCGTCGTGCGGGGGGACGCGGTCGAAGAGACCAGCGGCATTGGCGCTGGTGTCGGTGCGAGTGTTGTTGTGGAATCCGTCAGCCATAGCTCTCGATTATAAGGGGGCATGCAATGTACTGAGTACGCGCGGTGTCGCATGCCATTCAGCTGATGGACACCCGCACCTGCTTGCCCATGGCTCGGGCCAAGCGCGACAGTGTCTTCATGGAGGGATTGAGTTTACCCCGCTCTATCCTGTTGATGGTCACTCTGCTCACGCCGCTGCGCTCGGCCAGTTGCTCCTGGGTGAGCCTCGCCTCCTCCCGGGCCCGCGATACGGCGACCGCCGCATTCAAACGCTCTATTTCGGCCTCGAACACCGTCGCGAATTCGGGATCGTCCATCTGTTCATCAAGCATGCTGTTGAAGCTGCGCATAAACTCCTCACTCTCCTTTCTGTGCGAGTAATCTGTAGATTCTCATGGCACGATCTATCTCGCCATGAGGCGTCCTCATATACTTCGAACACTATCCTTTCCATCAATAGAATGTAGCATATATGCTACATTCATGCAATCCGGGTCCTTACTACCAATGATTGCAGATGCAGGCGCATGCGCAGAAATCGATGAATGACAAGGTGAAGAGTGGGCGCGGGCGCCATAGATAAAATCACCTGTGGATAACTGTGGGAGAATCCTCGAGTTATCCACATGATGGGGATAACCCTGTGGATAACCTGTGCAGTTATCCACACGACCATGTTCCCGTTGTGGATAATCACAGTGGCGAAACGCTCACATGGAGGCACGCGCCAGCGCGGCCATCTGCGTCACCAGACGCGCGCGCCATTTGCTCCACCCCACCGTGTTCGAGATCGTCTCGCCGGCGGTGGCGCCCAGCGACGACATGTCAGCCTTCGTCAGCGCGAACAGCATGTCGAGCAGCTGGGGGTCGCCGTCCACCAGCGACGCCAGTTCGGCGCCCACCTCCGGGTCGTTCGGGTTGCGCGAGCTGGCGAAATCCGAGAGTGTCAGGTGTTCGCGCACGAGCAGGCGCACCCAATCCACCATCTGATCGTCGAATCCCATGCGCCGCACAATCACCGCAGCGTGGCGCGCGCCCTCCGCCGCATGATCGGCTACGCCCGGCCGCTTGCCTATGTCGTGCAGAATCCCCGCGAGCAGCAACGCCGTGTAGTGGACGTCATCGAAGGCGCCGCCGTTGACTGGCCGCTCACGCCCCAGTTGCGCGGTCACTGCGAGCATATGCCGGTCGATCGTGTAGCGATGCGCCGCGGAGACGCTCGGCCGGTTGCGAATCGCGTCCCATTCGGGCATCAGTCTGCCCGGAATGCCCACGAAATCGAGCTCCTCCCACACCTGCGGCAACCGCTCGCCACTCGCCAGCAATTCCACGAACAGCCGGCGCATCTCGTCACTCCACGCCTTGTCGTGAATCGGCGCACGTTTGAGATTCACCAACGTGGACGTATTGATCGGCAGACCCTCACGCCCGGCGGCCGCGGCCACGCGCAGCGGCAGCGCGGGGTCGGCGAGCGGGTCCGCCTGTGGGGCGAGCACGATCTCCTGCTCGTGTTTGGCAACGCCCGGCGCGAGCATCTCGAATTTCGGCGCCTCGCGCTTGCCGCCGGCGCGCGGTGAGAGAATCTGGAAGAACGAGAACCGCGGCTTGTCGTGCACGAGCGTGCGTTGCGCGCGTGAGGCGGTCGAATCGAGCGCGAACGCGATTGTGCGGCTCAGACTCGCGAGCAGCGTCTGCAGGTCGTCAATCGACTTCGCCTCACGCTCCCCCTCCGGCAGCGTGGGATCGGTGAGACCGAGCATCGCGGCGACCTCGGCCTGGTATTGCGTGAGCAATCTGTCCGCGTCTTTGCGCGTGATCAAATGGATTGCATCGCGCACGTCGAGCAGACGTTCCACCGCGTCGTCATAGCGGCCGTGCGGGCGGTCGGCGAGCCAGGAGGCGGCGAGCGCGGAGAGGAGCACCGTGTCGCGCAGACCGCCGCGCGACTCCTTGATGTCGGGCTGGTTCACATACGACATTCTGTCGAAGCGCTCGTTGCGCACGTTTGCAGATTCCAGCAGTTCGGGCAGCCGTTTGCGCGCCGCCTTGCGCCACCGTTCGAGGATCGCCGTGGCCGTGGTCTCGATCAGGTGCCGGTCGCCGGCGATCGGGTTCACGTTGAGCCAGCCCATCGCAGCGGGCAGATCGTGGTCGGTCACCGATTCGCATCGGCTCACCGTGCGCACCGAATGGTCGAGGTCGAGCCCGCTGTCCCAGATCGGATACCACAGCTTGTTTGCGAATTCGTTGAGCTGCGTGGTGGAGAGCGCCACATGGTCGGCGGTGATCAGTACGAGGTCGAGGTCGGAGGCGGGGCCGATCTGCCCGCGTGCGAGCGAGCCCACCGCGGCCAGGCCGATGCCGGAGTCGGGAATCTGGAACGGCACGGAGTGCACGGCCTCGTTCCACAATGCCTCAAGCTCGCGCATCGCCAGATTCGTGCGGGCCATGCGCTTGGCGCTGCCATTGCGGTAGACGCCGTCGGCATCCGGCTCGCTCAGCTCGAGGAACTGCTGTTTCAATGTGCTCATCGCCATGTTCTCATCTCTTCTCATTTCGTTGCGCTTGTTGTGCCCTTTGCATGCACACCCTTTTTGCGTAAAAAGTAAAGATACCTTGCGTAAAAAGAGACAGATAGCGCCAAAAATGTCCCAAATTACGCAAAGTAATGACTTGCGTAAAAGGGACAGACTGCAGTCTGAAACTGTCCCCAATTACGCAGGGGAGGAGGGGATGGCGCATAACTTACGCAGGGAGGCCACGCGCGAATATGACAATCCCCGCCGTACACGGGCCGTGCGTGGCGGGGATGTCACTTAGGGTTATCTGGAGAAATCCGTAAAGGCGTCAGATCGCGGCGGAACCGGTCTCGCCGGTGCGCACGCGCACCACCATGTCGAGCGGGGCGACCCAGACCTTGCCGTCGCCGATCGTGCCGGAGCCGGCGGACTTGACGATCACATCGACCAACGTCTCGGCATCGGCATCATCGGAGAGCACTTCCACGCGCACCTTCGGAATGAGGTCCACGGTGTACTCGGCGCCGCGGTAGATCTCGGTGTGACCACGCTGGCGGCCGTAGCCGTTCGCCTCGGAGACGGTGAGACCGTGCACGCCGGCGGAGGCGAGCGCCTCCTTCACATCGTCGAGCTTATGTGGCTGAATGATTGCGGTAATGAGCTTCATCTCACTTCATCTCCCTAATAACAGAGCTGGCGGTACCAGCGAAATCGTAGGCACGTTCGCCCTGATCGGCCAAGTCGATGCCGGCCACTTCCTGGGCCTGCGTGACGCGCCAGCCAATGGTCTTCTCAAGTGCGAAGGCGATGATCGTGGTGATCACCGCGGAGAACGCGATGGCGATGATGGCGATGATCAGCTGCACACCGAGCTGGTTCCACTTGCCGCTGTAGAAGAGGCCAGTGCCTTCCATGAAGAAGCCGAGGAGCACGGTGCCGACGAGACCGCCGACGCCATGGACGCCAACCACGTCGAGCGAATCGTCGTAGCCAAGCTTGAACTTGAGCGAGCAGGCCAGGCAGGTGACCACACCGGCGATGGCGCCGAGCACGATGGCCCAGATCGGCGAGACCACGTCAGCGGCCGGCGTGATGGCGACGAGACCGGCGACGATGCCCGAAGCGGCACCCATTGCGGTGTAGTGGCCGGTGCGAATCTTCTCGGTGAAGCCCCAGGTGAGCATTGCAGCGGCAGCGGCGAGCGAGGTGGAGACCCAGGCATAGCCGGCGACACCGTTGGCGGCGAATGCGGAGCCGGCGTTGAAGCCGAACCAGCCGAACCACAGCAGGAAGGCGCCGAGCATGACGAACGGCACGTTGTGCGGGCGCATCGGTTCGACACCGAAGCCCTTGCGCTTGCCAATGATGAGCACGATGATGAGGGCTGCGACTGCGGCGTTGATATGAACAACGGTACCGCCTGCAAAATCGTGGGCGGCTGCGCCAAGAGCCTGGGAGATCGCGCCATCCGCCGAAAGCAGACCGCCGTTCCACACCATGTGGGCCATTGGGGCGTAGTCGAAGGTGATCCACAGCGCGACGAAGATCATCCACGTGCTGTACTTGACGCGTTCGGCGATGGCACCGCAGATGAGCGCGACGGTGATCATGGCGAATGCGGCCTGGAATGCGACGTCGACGCTGGCCGGGTAGTTGTTGCTGTTGAGGCTGGCGGAGGTGAACACGCCATCCTGTGCAACCATGGTGTCACGAAGCAGGAAGCCGGTGGCCGGGTCGCCGAACACACCGCCGATCGAATTGCCGGCGTAGGCGATGGACCAGCCCCACAGGCCCCAGATGATCATCGTGACGGAAAGCGCTGCGGCCTCCATGATGAGCATGTTGAGCACGGCCTTGGCACGGACCATGCCACCATAGAACAGCGCCACGCCAGGCGTCATAAGAAACACCAGGCAGGCGCTCGTCAATATCCACGCGGCGTTGCCGGAATCAAGCTGACTCATGCGAACACCCCTCTCTTTTCTATACTTTCCATCCGCCTCTACAACGGATAACTCTCTTTCGCGGCTCCGCTCGGCGAGGGGCCTACGGAACCCACATGTGCTATGGAACCCCCGCCGAGTTTTGAGAACGTTACGACGCGTTACGAGAGTGTAACCATATGAGCCCATTCCGCATTTGTGGTTGCATTGCATAACGGAAACCGCCGCCGGCATTGCCAGAATGCCAGCGGCGGTTGAGCGAAAGGCGCGCGAACTCAGATCACTCGCCCAGAATGCCGTCCACGAACGACTCCGGGTCGAAGGGCGCCAGATCGTCGGGCCCCTCGCCCACGCCGACGAGCTTGACCGGCACGCCGAGCTCCTTCTGCACCGAGATGACAATGCCGCCCTTCGCCGAACCGTCGAGCTTCGTGAGTACGACGCCAGTGATGCCGATCGCCTCGGCGAACACCTTCGCCTGCGCCATGCCGTTCTGCCCGGTGGTCGCGTCGAGCACGAGCAGCACCTCGTCCACCGGCAGGTTCTTCTCGGCCACGCGGCGGATCTTGCCCAGCTCGTCCATCAGATTGGCCTTGTTCTGCAGGCGTCCCGCGGTGTCGATGATGAGCACGTCGGTGCCGAGTTCCTTCGCCTTCGCACTCGCTTCGAACGCCACCGACGCCGGGTCCGCGCCCTCGCGGTCGGAGCGCACGACCGGCACGTCCACCTTCGCGCCCCACGTCTCGAGCTGATCGGCGGCGGCGGCGCGGAACGTGTCGGCAGCACCGAGCAGCACGGTCTTGTCTTCGGAGACGAACAGACGCGCGAGCTTGCCCGCCGTGGTCGTCTTGCCGGTGCCGTTGACGCCCACCATGATGATGACGCTCGGCTTCTTCGCATCCGGCTTCTCGGCCTCCAGCGTGCGATCCATGTCTGGCCCCACCAGCGCGAGCAGCTCGGAGCGCAGCGCGTCGCGCAGCTGTCGCGGATCACTCTCACCGGTCACGCGCGCGTCGGTGCGTAGCTTGTCCACGAGCTCCTCGCTCGCCTCGGCGCCCACGTCGGCAAGCAGCAACGTGTCTTCGACGTCCTCCCAGTCCGCCTCCGACAGCTGGTCTTTCGCGAGAATGTTGAACAGGGCCTTGCCGAACGGGTTGCTCGACTTGCTCAGCCGTTCGCGCAGCCGCTGCAGTCGGCTCTTCTTGCCGGCCGGCTTCTCGATCTGCTCGGCCGGCGGCGTCGGCACCTCGTCGACCACGGCGAGGTCTTCGACCACAGATTCCGCCTGTGCAGACTCCTCGCCCGGCACCTCCTCCGCCGCGGCGAGCTTCGGCGGTGTCTGGGACAGCCGCTCACGCTCCTGCGCCTCGAGTTCGGCGCGTGAAATCGCCGGCTCCTCGGCCTCGATCTTCTCCTCGTTGGTCGGCTCCGCTGGTTTGCCGCCGGAAGATTGCCGCGCCCCGCTTTCCGCGGGCTCCTTCGCCTGTTCGTGTGCCTCGCGCTCCTCCTGCTCGGCCTGCGCGCGTTCTGCGGCCAGGCGCGCGTCGGCGGCCGCCTTCGCGTGCTCGGTCGACTTGTTGATCGCGTTGCGGCGCGAGCGGCCGATGAGCCAGCTGCCGATAATCAGCGCGACGGCGATGACCGCGATGATCACAATGGCGTAAATCGTGTTTGTATCCATAACCCCAGCGTAAAAAGCGCAACGGACAGTGCCGCGAATCCGCGCGAATCTGAAATCTGTTGGAAAACCAAGCGTGTCGCAGTATATATATATGCAGATTTCCAGCGCGCGTGAAAAGATGGGCACATGGCCAATGCTTCGAGAATGTCTTCATACCAACGTCGTGAACAGCTACTGCGCATAGGGCGTTCGCTGTTCGCCGCCAAGGGGTTCGAAGCGGTGAGCGTGGAGGAGATCGCGGCAACCGCAAAAGTGAGCAAGCCAATCGTCTACGAGCATTTCGGCGGCAAGGAGGGCCTGTACGCGGTGGTGGTCGACCGCGAGATGCGCGCACTCAACGACACATTGGTGGCCGCGCTATCGGCACAGGACGTGCATCCGCGGCAGATCGTGGAGCGCACGGCGCTCGCATTGCTCACCTATATAGAGGAGAACGCCGAGGGATTCCAGGTGCTTGTGCGCGATTCGCCAAGCACCGACCCATCGAGCTCGTTCTCGTCGCTGCTGGGCGATGTGTCGATGCGCGTCGGCGAGATCTTGAGCGAATGGTTCAAGAAGCAGAAGCTCCCCACGAAAGGCGTGCCGTATTACGCACAGATGCTCGTGGGCATGACGGTGTTCACCGGGCAGTATTGGGCCGACCAGCGCAAAGTGAGCAAGGAGCAGCTCGCCGCGCTCATTGTGAACCTCGCATGGAACGGCCTGTCACGCATGAAGGCGAAGCCGGAACTGCGCTTCGAGGGCGAGAAGGCGAAGAAGGCGGCGCAGCGAGCCGCGGAGAATGACGGTACGGAGGAAACGCGCACCGAATCCCCCTCTGCGCCAGCCCCTTCTGCGTAAAAAGAGACAGAAAGCAGCCCAGCGATGTCCCCAATTACGCAAACCGGCCCTTTCTGCGTAAAAAGAGACGGAAAATACCGTGCAAATGTCCCAAATTACGCAGAGGGCTGCACTAAGAGAACTGCACTCATGCAGAGGAATTGCGTAGCGGCCGCGCCTATTACGCAACGGCCTGCGGCCTGCACTCAGCTCATCCAGTGGTCACTCATCTTGAACGCGTTGTGCATGAGATTGCTCGTCGTGTAGAGCACCTGATTGAGCAACGTCTGCGTGCGCATCTGCAACCAATCTGCCATCGCCTTGTTCGCCGTCTCAAGCTCCAGACGCACCGCCTTGAGCCCCTCGTGCGCGGAGTCGCTCGCCAGCGCGTCGGCATCGGCGCGAATCGAGGCGTCGGTGTCCGCGACAAGCCGGTGGCCATGCGCCTGCACATCTTCGATGTACTGTTCGATCTCGCCGTCCGTGTCATAGTAATGCGCGTCGGCCATCACCGCGAGTATGCGGTTCGTCCAGTACAGCGAGTTCGTTGACGCATTCTCGCCGTCGGTGTCGCGCAGGTAGGCCGGCGTATCGGTCACATTCGCGTAGAAGGGCGCGGGCGTGGTGAACGCGCCGGAACCGTATGAGACCCACATGATCGAACGATAGGCGGCGGGCGCGTACGGGCGAATCTGCATGCAGACCATCTGCCCGGTGCGGTTCACGCCAATCGGACGGTAGCGGTGCCGGGATTCCGCCGTGCCGGTCGTGCCGTACGGGTCGAACGGCGTGCCCTGGAAATGCGAGCCCATCAGGAACGCGACGTCCTCTATGGTCACTTTGCTCTCCGGTTCGCGCGCCCACGGCATGTCCTGCGAATCCGGGCGGTATTGCGCGGCCGGCGAATCCCAGTCGTCGCTCGGGTTGAGATGCCGCTGCATGTACCAGGCACGCGGGGTGTTGTAGATCGCGTCCTTCGGCGTCGCCGTGCCGAACACCGTGCGCGGATTGATATGCTGCGCGGTGTGGTTTGCGAACTCGGGGTCGGGCATGGCGCGGTCGAGATGGTTCGCCTCGATGAAATCGGCCAGATCGGCGCTGCACATATTGTTGCGGCATTCGCTCATCGCGTCGTCGATGTCGAGCAAATCTATGCCGAGCTGGTTCGGAATGGCGGCGTAGCAGTCGTCCGGCACGCGGCGCGCAATCCAGTGATGGCCGCCGATCGTCTCCACATACCAGATCTCATCCACATCGCTGGCGATGATCCCGTTCGACTCATAGGTGCCGTAGGTCGCGAGCAGCTCGCCGATGCGCGCGACCGCCTCACGCGCCGTCCTCACATACGGCAGCACGAGCGTGATGATGTCCTCCTCGCCGAAACCGCCGGGCACCTCTTCGCGATAGTCCGCGTCACCGGGTTCGCCATGCGCCGGCACGAGCTTGACGAGCGGATCGGCGGCGAGCACGCGCGAATTCACGGCGATCGTCTCGGTTGCGCTCATCGCCACATTGTGTTCGTTGACGCCCGCTTCGGCGAGCACGCCGCGATTTGGGCGCACGTTCGGCACAATGCTGTACAGGCACGGGTCGCCGGGCAGATCGATCTCCATGTGGCTGATCACACTGCGGTAGTGCCGCGGCTGGTCTTCGGGCCGCACCGCCACGAATTTCTTCGGATCATAGGTGCCGCTGCCCGAGTCATCGTTGCGTGCGATGATCGTGGAGCCGTCGTAACTCGCTGATTTTCCCACCAATAGCGTTGTGCAAGACATAATTACAGACTACTCAGCGCGCCACCCGCTCGCCACGCCGACCGCGCACACCCGCATTTTGCGTTTTCCCGCACCCGTTGTAATATGTGCGGTGTTGCCCCTCTAGCTCAACGGTTAGAGCAGCGTCCTTTTAAGTCGTGGGTTCAGGGTTCGAATCCCTGGGGGGGCACTTTCAATTTCTTCACACGGTTTCCAGTGATCCCCAAGTAATTCGGCAGTCTGTGCCAATCTGTTCCAGAGTTCGTCTCAAACTTCGGCTGCTGTACTGATTCCATACGCAATTCGGTTTGCGAATTTTCTACAGATATCGACACAGATTGGGGAATGAATATGGCACAGCACGACAACACGAACACCGAGATCATCCGGCCGCAGGGCGGTTCGCAAACCCAAGCGGCGGCCGACACTGCGCAGATCGCGCATACCCAAGCGGATGCGCCGACCCAACCACAGGGCTACGCCTTCGACTTCGCGCAGCAGCAGGGCGAGCAGATTCCGCCAAGCCAGGGCTATGCGCCGCAGAACGGCGAGCAGCCCTTCACCACGGCGGCCAACACCGCGCAGCCGAACATGGGCGGCAACGGCGTCCCGAACAATCCGCAGGGCGGTCAGATGCCCATGAATGGCGGCGCACCGGGCAACCGCGGCACGGCGACGTTGCGCGGCAAACCGGGCGGCAAGACCATCGGCATCATCGCGGCGATCAGCCTCGGGTGCGGCCTCGTCGCCGGCATTGCGGGCACGGCGGTCACGAACGCGATCTACCGGTCGAACGAACCGTCGCATTCGAACATGATGATGCGCGGCATAGGCGACCGCGGCTTCGGTGAAGGCGACGGGGACGGCGAGTCTATGCCGGACTTCGGCTCGGGCAACGGCTCGCGGAACCGCCGTTCCTACCGTGCGGACGGCCAGATGCCGGGCATGCAGGATTCAGACGGCGCCAACGGCGAGTCGAACGGCGATGCGCGCAACCGCAGCCAGTCCAACGATTCCGACTCGAACGCCGACTCCGGCAGCTCGGATTCCAGCAAGAACTGAGTCGGAGGCGCCATCTGCGTGCCGCCATCTCAGCCTCACCCTCTCACCTCACCCTCTGCGTAAGGAGGGACAGAAAACACAGTGCAAATGTCCCAAATTACGCAGAGGCGAATCGCAGGGGGCAGATGCAGAGGAGAATCGCAGAGGGGCAGATTAGGCAAGAGAACGATAGAGAACAATCACCAGATCTCGTCGATGTTGTTCACGAGTTTCACCACCGAGGCGCGAATCTCGGGCAACGAGACCGCCTGCGGCGTGCGCAGCCAGAACGTGACGCCCGCGATGAACGCCGTCGCGGCCATGTCGAACACGAGCGCCCGGTTCACCGTCGCAGGCCCCTGCCGCACCGGCAATTCGTTCCGGTTTGTCGCATCGGCATCCGTTCCAGCCGGCAATCCCTCCTGAGATGTTGCCGAACCGCCATTCGACGTACCTGGCGCGGCACCGTCACCCCATTCCGCAACCGCATCAACTGCCGCGGCACCGCCGCGCTCGGTTTCGAACAGCCGGTGCCACACATGGTATTCGAGCGATTGCTTCCACAACGCCACGAACCGCGAACTCGGCTGGCGCACCAACACCAACCGGAACTCGTTCTCATGCGCGTGCAGCACCTTCACGAACGCGTTGAACGAACGCATCGTCTCATCGGTGCCGTCTGCACGCACGCGCATCGGCACTGCGCACTCGAAGAGCTGGCGCAGCAGCCGGTTCTCCACCGATTCATACACCTGCCCCATATGCCGGTAGTTCGCGTAGAACGTGCTGCGCGCCACGAACGCCTTCTTGCACAGCGCAGAAACGCTCAGATCACTGGCCGGGCGGCCGGTCTGCGTCATCCATTCCACCAGCGCGCGTTCTATCGACTGGCGCGTCGGCGTGAGCGGCAGCACCTCGATGTGCGCCGCAGCCGCATACGGATTCACGTCGTTCATAGGCACCAGCATAGGGAATCTCCCATGGGGACTCACGAAAAAAGCAGACATTTCTCGCGAATTTGTAGCGCGCCCTCCGCCATCGCACCTCATTCATCGATTTCAATGGATACAGATCAATGCATACGATCGAGCGCAATCGAGGTGATGGCGGTGCAGCAGACCACGCAGCCGACACGACCCACACGCCGCGAGAAGGTGGGCGTCATCGACGTGGGCGGCGGCCTGCGCAGCGCCTACAGCACCGGCGTGCTCGACTACTGCCTCGACAACGGCATCCATTTCGACTACGGCCTGGGCGTCTCCGCCGGCGCCGCGAACATCACCTCGTACCTCGCGGGCCAGCGCGGCCGCCCGCTGCGGTTCTACACCAAGTACTGCCCACGCCCCGAGTACATGAGTCTGGGCAATTTCCTGCGCGACGGGTCGTATTTGGGTCTTGATTACATTTACGGCACATTGATGAACGAAGACGGCGAGGACCCGCTCGACTACGATGCGCTCGTGGCCGGCGGCGTGCCGTACCGCATCACCGTCACCGATGCGCTCAGCGGCATGCCGAAGTACCTCGGCCCCGAGTCCATGAGCCGCAATCACTACGACGCGCTCAAGGCCACCGCCTGCCTGCCGGTGCTCGACAAACCCTACCCACTGGATGGGCGCCCGTATTTCGACGGCACGATCAGCGACCCGATTCCGTTCCGCCAGGCGTTTGCCGATGGCTGCACGAAACTCGTCGTCATTCTGACGCGGCCGCGCGATTTCTACCGCAATCCCGACAAAGACATCGCCAGCTCGATGATGCTCGCCGTCCGCTACCCCGAGGCGGCACGCGCACTGGCGAACCGCGCGCATACTTACAATGTCGAGCTCAATATGTGCAAGAGACTCGAGGCGCAGGGCAAGGTGCGCATCATCGCGCCGAAGAGCATCGACGGCGTGAGCACGCTCACCAAGGATCCCGACAAGATTCAGAACCTCTACAACCGCGCCTATAACGACGCGACCGCGCTGCGAAACTTCCTGTAATCCCGCGCACATCGCATCTGCGGCGCGCACTCCGCTTGCCATGCCGTATGGGTGATTCCCACCATCTGCTGTCTCATATTTGTGTCCACTATGCAGATTCGATTATTGAGAATCGTTCTCATTTGCTACGCTCGTTATTGAGAACGATTCCCAATAGATGGCATAGAAGACAATGGAGAGGGAACAGAGACGAGCATGACAGAACAATCTACAAACCAACGCTCCGCAACGCATGACGAACCACGACGCCGGCCGATCACCCGTACCGCGATCGCATTCCTCGCCGGCCTTGCGGTGTGCGGACTCGCCGCCAGCACTCTGTCGGGTTGCGGAAACAACGCCGGAGAAAACAGGACCTCGGCCGCAGCCGCACGGCAGACCACCGACAGCTGCGACACCACGATCAACGTCGTGGCGTCGGTGAACCAGTGGGGTTCGCTCGCCCAGCAGCTCGGCGGCTCCTGCGTCAACGTGACCTCGATCATCAATTCCACGGCCGCAGACCCCCATGACCACGAAGCGACACCGGCGGATCTCACGAAGCTCGCACGCGCCGACGTCGTGGTGCTCAACGGCGCCGGCTACGACGGATGGGCCCAGAAGGCGCAGCTCGACGAAGGTCGCCAGCGCATCGTGAAGGCATCGTCGCTCATGGGCATCGCCGACAGTCAGGATGACCACGACCACGAAGAGGGCGAGGGGCACCATCACCATCACGGCACGGTGAACCCGCATCTGTGGTTCAGCCCGGCGGCCGTGCTCAAGATGTCGGAGGCGATCACCTCCGCCTACGTCACGAAGTCCGGTGAAGCGAGCGAGACGGCCGCCACCGCGCGACGCCACTCGAATACCTGGAACGCCGAATACGCCGAATACACGGCGCTCGTCAACCGCGCACGGGCAAAGAACCTGCAGCGCCGCTATGTGGCCACCGAATCGATCATCGGCCACCTGCTCGACTACATCGGCGCCACCGACAAAACCCCGGACTCCTACACGAACGCGATGAACAACGACGCCGAGCCCTCGGCCTCCGACCTCAAGAACGCGCTTGACACGGTGGGGAGTTCGAATGTGGACATGCTCATCGTCAATCCGCAGGAAATGGGTGGATTCGCCAAGAAGCTCGACGCGGCCGCACGCGAAAGCGGCAAGACGATCATCAGCGTCACCGAGCAGCTGCCCGAGAACCACAAGACGCTGCTGGGCTGGCTCACGACGATCACCAACCAAGCGCTGGCCGACGATCCCCAGCACGGCTGGTTCCTCACACAGCAGGTGAAGGACCGCACCATAGCCGACTACGCCGGCCAATGGCGTTCCGTCTACCCGCTGCTCAAGAACGGCAAGCTGCGTGGCGTGATGGAGCACAAGGCAGCCACCGGCGACAAGACCGCAGACGAATACACCGCCTATTACGACGCCGGTTACAAAACCGACACCGAGACCATCACCATAGAGGGCGACCGCATGGCATTCACGACCAACGGGCGCAAGGTGACGGCCACCTACCGCTACGACGGCCATCGCATCCTCGACTATGCGAAGGGCAACCGCGGTGTGCGCTACCTGTTCACCGCCACCGGTGACGTGCCGCAGGGCGCGCCGAAGGCCGTGCAGTTCTCCGACCACGGCATCGCACCTGGCAAGGCCGCGCACTTCCACATCTTCACCGGCGACTCCCACGACGAGGTGATCAAGCAGATGGAGCACTGGCCCACCTACTACCCGGCGTCGATGAGCGACGACGAGATCGTCAAGGAGATGCTCGCCCACTGACGTTCCTGCGGGGCCCCGACCGCATTCGCCCGGGGCCCCGCATGTGCATTCAGAACCGCACGATGCGGTCGCACACCTCGGCGGCCAGCTCGTCGTCGTGCGTCACGACGAGCACGCACACGCCACGGTCAGCCAGGTCGCGCATGAGCGCCCCGACCTGCAGCATATGGTGGCGGTCGAGCCCGCTTGTCGGCTCGTCGAGCACCACGACCCGTTTCTCGCCCATGAGCGCCACACCGATCGCCAACCGCTGCTTCTGGCCGCCCGACAACGTCATCGGGTGCCGTTCGGCGAAGTCGAGCAGACCGAGCTGTCGCAGAATCCCATCGGCGCGCTCGCGCACCCGTTGCGCATCTTCGGCCGTACGCACATGCTGCATCGCCTCGAGCAGCATCTCCTCGCGCACGCTCGATGCGAACAGCTGGTAGTTCACATCCTGCATCACCATCGCGCACAACGCGGAGAGCCTGCCCGGTTTCGCCGCGCGCCCATCGACGAGAATCTCGCCCGCCACCGGTTCGACCAGCCCGCACACCGTTTTCACAAATGTGCTCTTCCCCGCGCCGTTGCGCCCTATGAGCCCCACGATCTGCCCGGCGAACAGATTCACATCGCCCACCTCGCGCACGAATCCGCGCTTGGTTCGGCCGAACAGGCGCCGCCGCTCATACCCGACCTTCAGACCACGCGTTGCGATCACCGGCTTCTCGCCGGACGGTTCCGCTCGTTGCGCGATCCGCTCGACCTGTCCCCGCGGCCCGCTCAGTTCGAGCGCACGCAGACCCCATGCACGCCGCTGGGACTCGGGCAGCGCATGGAATTGTTCCGCGGTGTATTCGCCGACCACGCGACCGGCGTCGAACACAACATACCGGTCGGCCAGATCGGCGACCCATGCGAGCCGATGCTCGGCGATCACGATGGCGATGCCGTCGCGTTTGAGCCGCTTGACCATGTTGCGCAACCGTTCCATGGCCTCCGCGTCCAGATTGCTCGTCGGCTCGTCGAGCACGAGCACCCCCGGGTCGAGCATCGTGGCCGCCACGACCGCCAGCTGCTGTTGCTGACCGCCGGAACAGTCGACAATGTTGCGGTCGTGCAGATGTTCGACGTCGAACGCACGCAGCCGTTCGCGAATGCGACGGCGGATCTCGCTGGGCTCCATGCCTGCGTTCTCGCAGGGGAACGCGAGTTCGTCAGTCGAGTTCGCATGGAAATACTGTGTTTTCGGATTCTGGAACACCGACCCCACTTCGGTCGCATAGTCCTCCACCGCCGCCACGCCGGCGTGGAGTCCACCCACGCGGGCCTCACCGTGCAGACTCCCCCGGAAATACTCGGGCGCGAGCCCGTTAAGCAGTCTGGTCACCGTGGTCTTGCCACACCCGCTGCGCCCGACGAGCATCACGACCTCGCCCGCACGTGCCTGCAGCGACACATGGTCGATCGCATGCACTCCGCGTTCCACACCGTCAGCGGATTCATCCGACGCATACCGGAACGAGCAACCATCCAACGCACATCGAGTCCCGTTCATACCCCTCCTTGAATATCACAGCCATCACCGTCATTCGCCCGCCATACCCGTGCTAGGCCTGCCATGGTATAAGCGGCAGGCAGCACAATGCCAGCATGGCCCAGTCGATTGCCTGCATGTGCAGCATGGCGGAGCTGGATGTGGCACGTCGCCGTCCGAGGCCCTTGGTGAGGGCGGAGACGGTGAGATCGTGCGCCGCATTCGCCGCGTTCATCAACAGCGGCACCAGCACGTATTCGAGCGAGCGCATCGGGTGGCACAGCATGGCCCAGCCTCCCACATTGATGCCGCGCAGGCGCATGCTGCAGCGAATCATGCGGTAGTCACGCGCGATCGTAGGGAAGAACCGCAACAGCACGATCGCCGGAATCACCACCGCATCGGGCAGATGCAACCGCCTCAGGGCGGCGACGAGCTCGCCGGGAGGCGTGGTTGCGAATGCGCTCATGCCGGCGATGAGGCACGGCAGCATCATTGCGCCACCAGCGGCCAACGCCCCCGGCACATGCAGCCAGGGTGCCGCATCTGCCACGGCCGCGGCGAGCCAATCCACGCCCAGGCACATCGCATAGCAGGCCAGCATGCCCATGCCCAGCGCGATCTTGCCCCCGCATAGCATGGGCAGCGAGAACAGCAGCACTCCCATCATGCCGGCGTACGGCCCCACATGCAGGAACATCATCATATTGGCCACCACAAGCATGGCGAGCTTGACGCGCGGGTCGAAGTGCAGCACGCCGCGGGTGGCACGAATCGGCACGCGAGTTTCACGTGGAACAACCACCTCCGTCATGCCACGGCCGCCTTGAGGAAATGCCTGCGCATCAGGCGCATGCCGAAGAGGCCGCCGACCAGCGCGCCGATCACAATCGCCACCATCGCCACCACGAAGGTCGTGCCGTTCACCGCGCCAAACAGCGCGTCAATGTAAGCAGCGTCCTTGCCTTTGCGTTCAAGGCTGGCAATGTAGGCGTCCTTCATCATCCACAACGGCAGAATCGGCCCGGTGCAACCGAAACTGAACACGACATAGCTCAGCATGAGCGCCCATGGGCGACGCCATGCCCCGAATCTGGCAATGCAGTCCGCCGCCAGCGGGAACACGATCGCCGTGACGAGCGAGGTCGCGAAGTGACCCGAAACGAACAGGAACAGGCCGAGCATGAGCCCCATGAGCGTGATCGCACCGAATCTGCGCACCCGAGCCACCATGAGCATGAACACCGGCCCGGCGAGCACGGCCGCGATGGCGGGCAGCAGAATGTTGCCGGCAACGCCGAACACTGCCATACTCGCCAATGCGGCGACGCCCACGAGCGCGAAATAGACGGCGCCGAACACGCCCACGTTGATCAGATCGGCAACGGTCAGACGGGTGCCGCCAGCAGCCCGCACCTCACGCCTCCGCGCATCTCGTTCCATGTCGCTCATGCCTTCGCCTCCTCGTCTCGTACTGCAACACCGCGTAACGCCGGGCTAGCCCCGTGGCGTAATCGCCCGCACCGCGGTTCCGAACGATTCACAATGTATTGAGAATGCGCCGCGCGCACAAGGGTTTCGCGAAATCACCGGAACAATTTCCATAATCCGGACACAAATCCGAGATGGCGAGGAGCTTCACGCGAATCCTTGAGCAGAATAACGCTACTATGTCCGTAGCGCTACGTATACCGTATCTCTGAGAAGTACACGCACCCCAAGCGGAAGGAGGCGAAAGAGGAGTCATGCGCAACATATGGTTCATTCTGCGGCGCGACCTCAAGCGACTCATCATCAATCCGGCCGCCTGGGTGATCATCTTCGGCCTCACCTTCATTCCCGCGCTCTACGCCTGGTTCAACATCATCGGCTTCTGGAATCCATACGGCAACACGAAAGGCATCACCGTGGCCGTGGCGAACGAAGACGCCGGCGCCGACAACGCCATGATGGGCAAGCTCGAGCTCGGCGACCAGATCGAGAGCACGCTCAAAGAGAACCACGAGCTCGGCTGGACCTTCCTGGGCAAGGCGAAGGCCATGGAATGCGTGGAATCCGGGCATTGCTACGCCGCCATCGTGATCCCGCGCAACTTCAGCGAGAACATGGCCGCCGTGATCACCGGCAGCGGCCAACGCCCCACGCTCGAATACTACGTGAACGAGAAAGTGAACGCCGTCGCGCCGAAAATGACCGACGTCGGCGCGAACACCGTGGACCGCCAAGTGAACAGCGCCTTCGTCTCCACCGTGAGCAAGGCGGTCACCGACACGATCAACACAACGAATGTGCAGATCACACAGGAGGGCAACGCCACCGTGGCGCAGACCGTGGCGAAGCTCGACGCCACGAAGGCCAATCTGAGCAAATCGCGCACGATGATCGCCGATCTGCGCAAGACACTCGACGGCGTGGACGAGAAGACCACGGCCGCCAAACAGGCGCTCGCCGGCGTCGACTCGGCCGCCACAAGCGCCTCCCAAGGACTCACCAGCGCATCCGGCCTGCTCACGAAAACGCAGGGCGGTATCACCTCGTTCAGCAACGACCTGTCCACCGAACTCGACCAAGGCGGCAATCTGTTCCTGCAGGCGAGCGGCAAGGCGAGCACATCGGCCACCCGTGTCGCCAACGGCGTGCTCACCGCAAGCGGGGCCACCGGCAGCGCACTCAACGAACTCACCAGCGTGAACAAGACGAACGCGCAGATCCTCGCTGACCTCAAAGCGCTCCCCGACAACCCGCTGAGCGAGCAGATCAACGAGATCGTCACCGACCTGAGCGCCGAGAACGAAAAGGTCGCGCAAACACTGCAGACGCTCACCACCCTCAACGACTCCACCACCGCAGCCGCGAACAGCACGCTCGGCACGGTCGACCAGTTCTCCGCGACGTCAACGACCACGGTCGACGCGCTCTCCGGCGCACGCAACACGATCAATTCGAGCGCGATACCGCAGCTCAATTCCGGACTCGCCACGCTTTCGGGCACCGCAGGCACGCTCTCCGGCTTCCTCACCGGCACACAGTCGCTCACCGGGCAGACGAACCTGATCCTCGACCAGCTCACGCAGATCTGCCAATCCACCTCCAGCTCGCTCAACAGCACCGACGACCTGCTCGGCAAGTTCATCACACGCATCGACACCGTGACCACCGATCTGAAGACGCTCGAGAACACGAACGTGCTCTCGGACCTGCTCGGCAGCAAGAACGGCACACTCGACGCCTCGCGGATCGCCTCGTTCATGCTCTCACCCACCGTGCTCGACACGCATACGCTCTACCCGATCGACACGTACGGATCCGGCATGGCGCCGCTGTTCACGAGTCTGGCGCTATGGGTGGGCGTGTTCATGCTCATGGTGCTGTTCAAGCTCGAAGTGGACAACGAAGGCCTTGAAGGACGCCATGTGACGACGAACCAGACCTACATGGCACGCTACCTACTGCTGGCGATCGTCGCCGGACTGCAGGGCATCGTATGCGCGGTGGGCGACCTCATCATACGCGTGCAATGCGCGAACCGGTTCGTCTTCATACTCACGGCATGGCTCACCTCGCTCGCTTACCTGGCCATCGCCTACGCGCTGTCCGCCACGTTCATGCATGTGGGCAAGGCGCTCGTTGTCGCGCTCGTCATGCTGCAGATTCCCGGCGCCTCCGGCCTCTACCCCATCGAGATGATGCCGGACTTCTACCGCGCGCTCTACCCGTTCTTCCCGTTCACCTACTCGATCAACGCGTTCCGCGAGACGATCGCCGGATTCTACGACGGCGACTGGCTGACGAAGATGCTCATGCTCGCCTTGTTCACGGCCATCGCGTTCTTCGTGGGACTCGTGGTGCGCCCCTGGCTCGGCAATTTCAACCACCTGTTCGCCCGCGAGGTGCATGAGGGCGACATGATCGTCGGCGAGCGCGTGTACATGCCCGCCAACCGCTTCGACCTCGCGCAGGCGCTCCATGTGCTCGCCGATCACGGTGAATACCGCAGGCGCATCGAACGCCGCGCCAAGCGTTTCGCCACACTCTACCCGCGGCTGATGCGCGGCGCGCTCGTGGCCGGTTTCGCGGTGCCGATCGTCCTGTTCATCGTTTTCTCGTTCGTCGGCGCCTCCGACGGCTCGAAGCTCGTGGCGCTCGCCACATGGATCGCGTGGATTCTGATCATCATCATCTTCCTGATGACGGTCGAGTCGATCCGCGAATCGCTGCGCCGGCAGACCGAGCTTGGCTCGCTGAGCGAGGATTCGTTGCGTGACATGATCATGGCGCAGGGCGTGTTCGGCAACAACCGGCACCACATCACCGTGCCGGCGGACGAGCTCAGGCCGGACGCGGCGAGCAACAGCCGCGAACGCGCCGAGAAGAGGCGCGAGGAGCGCGATCTGAACCATCGGGAAGATACGCTCGACCTCAATCTCAACGAACTGCGCAAACCGGAACGGCAGAGGAAGCACCGCGGGAGCACAAGCCGGCGCAACCACCACGACGGGAGGCACTCGGCATGAGCATGCTCGCGAAGATCTTCGCCGATGACGTGCGGCACCTCACCAGCAACATCGTCTCGATCATCATCACGATCGGCCTGATCGTGATCCCCGGCCTGTTCACCTGGTTCAACGTGGCGGCCTGCTGGGATCCGTTCGCAAACACGAAGAACCTGCAGTTCGCCATCGCGAACGACGACGAGGGGTACAAGGGCGACCTGCTGCCCATGCGCATCAACATCGGCGAGCAGGTGGTGGACACGCTGCGCGCGAACTCGCAGCTCGACTGGACGTTCACGAAATCGAGCGCGGAGGCGATCGACGGCACGAAATCGGGCAAATACTACGCCGCCGTGGTGATTCCGAAGAACTTCTCGAAGAACATGATGACGTTCTTCACCGATGACGCGTACCACGCCACGCTCGACTACTACAACAACGAGAAACTCAACGCGCTCGCCCCGAAGGTGACCGGCCAGGGCGCCGACACCATCGCCGCCACGATCAACCAGACGTTCTCGAAAACGCTCACCGACACCGCATTGAATCTGGCCTCGTCCATGCTCGACATGCTCGACAAGCCCGAATACCAGCAGCGGCTCAAGTCGTTCAACGGCAACATAGCCGACCTCGCGGGCATGCTGAACGACAGCGCGGCGGTACTGCGCACATACTCGTCGCTCACCGACTCCGCGAAAACGCTGCTCGCCAGCTCGAACAAGCTCATCGCCGACGCGCGCGCATCCGCGAAAACGGGAGTCGACGATCTCTCCGCCGCCAAAACCGGCGTGAGCGACCTCTCCGGCGCGCTCGGCACGTCGGTGAATGCGCTCGGCACGGCGATCGACACCTCGAAAACGAGTTTGGGCAGTCTGAACGACCGTGTGGACGAGCTGTTCTCGGCGGTCGACAAGCAGGCCGGCGACACGTCTGCGGCAATCAACAACCTCGCCGGCAACGTGCGCACCGAGGCGACGGCGTACGCGACCACGCGCGGCAGACTGCAGGAACTGCTCGACAAATCCGACAATCTGGGACCGGTGGCGAAATCCGCCGTGCAGGCGTTCATCAACCGGATCGGCGCGGTGGCCGACGACCTCAACCAGACTGCAGACCGTCTCACCACAGCCGCGAACGACGTCGACTCCAAGGTCGGCTCCAGCAAGGAGACCCGGCAGGAAATCAAGGATCTCGCAGGCAAGGCGCAATCGTCGGTCTCGTCGATCTCCAAGGACTTCGACGAGACGATCAAGCCCGACCTCACCGCGATGACGAACGCGTTCTCTGACGCGGCGAACTCGCTCAACGGCACCGTCAGCACGCTCGACTCCTCACTCGACAGCCTATCGGGCACGGCCAGCGACGCGAACAAACAGCTCGACTCGGTGCACGAGCTCATCGACAACGCGGCCACCCAGCTCACCGACGCCGCGAAGGAGCTCACGAACTTCAACACCCAGTTCGCCAAGGCACTCGACACCGGCAACATGGGCACCATCAAAAAGCTCCTCAGCGGCAACACCGCCACGCTGAGCACCGCACTGAGCACGCCGGTGGAGCTCAAGCGCGTCGCCCTGTTCCCGGTCGACACGTTCGGCGCCGCGCTCACGCCGTTCTACACGTTCCTTCCGCTATGGGTGGGCGCGCTGCTGCTGGTGGTCACCTTGAAGATCGGCATCTCACGCAAACGCCAGCGCGAACTCGGCAACCCGAAACCATGGCAGATCTTCCTCGGCCACTACGGGGTGTTCGTCTCGATCGCGCTGCTGCAGAGCACATTCTCCTGCGCGGGCACCCTGCTCTTCCTACGCGTGCAGGTGGTGCACCCATGGCTCTTCATGTTGGTGGGGTGGTTCAGCTCCATCGTGTACTCGTTCTTCACGTACACGCTCGTCTCCACGTTCGCGAACGTGGGCAAGGCGATAGGCGTGCTGTTCCTCGTCATGCAGATCTCCGGTTCGAACGCGGCCTACCCGCTCTCGATTCTGCCGCATTTCATCAGCGATATAAGCCCATGGCTGCCAGTGAGCTATTCGGTCACCGCGATGCGTGGGGCCATCGCCGGCATCTACGAAAACGACTACTGGATCGCCATGGGCAAACTCGCCCTGTTCCTCGTGCCGCTGCTGTTCATTGGCCTGGTGCTGCGCCACGCCCTGCTCGGCTTCAACCATTGGTATGAAGCCAGGGTCGAGCGCACCAAGCTGTTGGGATGAGGTGACGCCATGCATTCCATTTCCTCCGCTTCCTCCGCTTCTGCTTCCGCCGCGCGCGCTGCTTCCTCCGCTCGCGCCCGCGCCCCCCGCCCGGCGCTTGGCATTCCGCGGCATGGGCTGCGCCGCGAGCGCACCGACGGCAAGATCACGCGCGCCGTGCTCGAGCTCATTCTCGCGAAAGGCATTGGCGCGGTCTCCATCGAGGCCGTGGCCAAAAGGTCCGGCGTGGCGAAGACCACGATCTACCGCCGGTACGCGAACACCGACGACCTGCTGCGCCACCTCTCGGTCGCCGTGGGCGAGCCGCTCGATTTCAGCGGATTCGACACCACGTTCGACGGGTTGCGCGGTGTGCTCAAATGCATTGTCGACTGTTTCGACGAGGAACTTGGACTCAAGGCGATCGGCGTCGTGCTGTCGTCGAGCAACGACTACCTCGCGAACCTCGCCGAGCGAGTGGTCACGCCCGCCCAGCAGCGCTTCGCCGATTTCATTGGTCGCGGGGTCTCCTCTGGCGCATTCCGCGGAGATGTGAGCGTGCCGTTCCTGTTCCAGACGGTCATCGGATCGATGATGGCCGCCAAAGCGCTTTCAGATTCCTCCCACGACACCTGGGCGCACGACATGGCCTCCCTGCTGTGGCCCACGCTCGCTGCCCGATGACCATTGCGCAGTCCATCCCACGGAATCTGCCGCATAACCGACCGCCAATCGCCCCCGCCGCGGCACTGCTTACGGAACCATCCGCGCAACATGCCGCAGATTGCCATCTCCGCGGTCATCCTCTTGGAATCTTCCGCATAACAGACCGCAAAGCAATCTCCCCATGACCGAGGCCGCAAAATCCTCAGAAAACCACCGCAGACGACGACGCGGAATTTGCATCCAATACAGAAGCGGCATCAATCTGCACACTATTCTCTAAAAATATCAATACAGCAAAATTACTTCCGCATTTTTATAAAAAGATAAACCATTTACCAACCATTAACGTTCTGCGAACATCTCGTAACGAGCGGCAGATAATCTACTCTGCAGATTCACAGAATTGCATATATAAATAGACAATCGTATAACTAAAAATTCTATGGCAGATCTGCCCATGCGCTCACCGATCGTATGATCGAATGGCGGTCACAGCACCGTCCGTTGCAATTCGCGAACGTGAATCACACCAGCTTGACTCGCACCACACCTTCAATCAGGGGACGAAAGGCATTCGGGTCCAAGCAAGAGAGGAAACGGCGATTCAAATGAACAAGCCCAATCGAAAGACATGGCGCACCACGGCCACCGCAATGGCGGCGACGGCAGTGCTCACATTGTCGGGATGCGGCACGGGAACAGCCGACAGCTCGGCAAATGCGGCGGAAGACACCTTCGTTGCGGGCGGTCTGTTCCCGCTCACCGGAACCGCGGCATATCTGGGCCCCTCGAACGTCTCTACCATGAAGCTCGCCGAGCAGGACATTGACGAAGCGGGCGGAGTGCTCGGCAACAAGATCAGCACCATCACGGCCGACACCTCGGACGCGGAGCATGCGGACCAGAACGCAACAGCAGTGCAGTCGGTACTTTCGAAGAACCCGTCGGTCGTCATTGGCCCGCCGTTGAGCTCGGTCGTCAAGAACACCTATAAGCAAGTGACGACGTCGAAAATCCCTATGATTTCGCCAGGCGCCACATCCACGGCGTTCTCCGGACTCGACGACTACTTCTTCCGCACGATCCCGCCGGACACCGTGCAAGGAGTCGTCATGGGAGATCTCATCGCACAGGACGGCATCAAAAATCTTGCCATCGCGGTGTTCAACGACGAGTACGGAATCTCATTGCGCGCAGAAGTGCTCAAAACCTTGAAAGAAGGCGGGGTGAACGTCGTGTACGGCGAGACGGAGACCTTCGACCCGGCCGAGAACAACTTCTCATCCATCGCCACGAACATCAAGGCGACGAATCCGGACGCCGTGCTGGTCATAGCGGCGGACCAGACGATCCCGCTCGTCAAGGAACTGGCGGCCAAGGGCATCGACACCCATAAGCTCTATATGCCCGACAGCAATATGGTCGACCACTCGAAGGATTTCACCAGCGGGCTGCTCAAGGGTTCGAAGGGGACGATTCCCGGCGCACACCCCACCTCCGAGTTCCAGAACGCGCTCAAGACCATCGCGCCCGACACGACGATCTACACCTATAACACCGAGACCTACGACGCCATGGTCCTTGCCGCATTGGCCGCGGAGAAAGGCGGCGCGGCCGACAGCGAGACGGTGCAGAAGAACCTCATGGCCGTTTCGGGTACCACCAAAGGCGAGAAATGCGAATCTTACGAAGACTGCGTGGCCCTGATGAAGAGCGGCAAGGAAATTCAGTACGTGGGCAAGACCTCAATCGGCGTCTTCAACAACGCCCACGACCCGAGCACCGCATCGATTGGCATCTATGAGTATGACGACAGCAATGTGCCGGTCTTCTTGGATTCACAGGAGGGCGCAGTGCCGCAGAATTAGTTCGCGTCGCGCCCGGCAAGCTGATCGGGCCTGCGCATACGCTGAAATCTGCGGTTTGTTTTACGGAACCTTCCGCACAACCGACCATAAACTGCTCCCTACGCGGTCAATCTCACGGACGCTTCCGCATAGCAGACCGCAGAACCGCAGTTTCACGGCATGTTTCACGGAGTCTTCCGAAAAAGGAGCCAAGAAAGCACCCGCTTGCGGCCGGGTCTTCGGAAGCGTCCGCGCACCGGACCGCGGCGGGGTCTGCAAACGACATGGATTACGAAAAACCCACGCAATATGCCGCGCATCTGCGAAACAGCGCAGGAAATCGACCTGGCTCAATTTCACAGCAAACTCTCAGGATGCTCTATATTAGCCTCAAGCATTGCAAGTCTACAATATAGGCATCAGCTCAAGAGCTGACCCCTTCTTTCTTCTTCTCTTCTCTCTGGAAGGCCGGCGGCACACGAACCGCCGGCCTTTTCTCTTGCTTGCAGATCATAGGCCATCGCACTGGCAGCACGAGCAGCGAAGACGCAGAGAAAATGGTCTTCCTTGCAATACCACCCTCAACACAGCACACGCAGAACGCGTCATCATGCCACCCTTGCAGTTTCAATCTCAACACAGCACGCATGCAGCACACCAACGTGCCACCCTTGCAATACCAATCTCAGAGCAGCACATAACAAGCGGATCCACGTGCCGCCTTTGCAGGCATAATCTCAGATTGACTATCTAAGATGCCTGAATATGCTCACGTGAGGCCGGGACTGCAAAGCGAGCCATCCTGGAGCGCACAGACGTGCCCCTTTTGCAACTTCAATCCCGAGCAGGCACTCCAGAACACTGTGACATGCCCCTTTTGCAACCATGACCTCATAGACACACGCGCCACCAACGCGAGCGCTGGCATCGGCAACAAACGCACGCGTCACCAAAACCAGCGTCGGCGACAGACGCACGCACCACCCGCCCCGCGCCCGCGCCAAACGCACGCTACCAACGCCGGCGTCGACGCCCGCCGAGCGCATACCGGTACACGCAGAACGCGCCGAGCGCGAACAGAATCGCCGGAGCGAGCGACGAAACCGTGGCGACCACACCGTCAAGCGTCGTGGGCATTTGCAGATTCGCCCACTCGTTGCGGAAATATCCCCACAGCATCGGCATGCTGGCGCCGAGCAGCACGGCGACCACATACCAGCGGATTGCGCGCCGCGAACGCTGCCGCCACAGCAGCGCGCCGCCCGCCGCCGGACTCAGCACGAAACTGCTCACGCCGCTCACCGGGGTGAACAGCGAGTCCGCGCCCGGCAGCCAGGTCACATGGCCCACCAATGCCATCGACGCCGCGCACAGCACCGCCCACGTCACCAATGTTCGGTTGCGCCGGTAGAACCGCCTCAGCGCGCGCATGCCAACACCTCACTTCACTTCCGCTTGCCGAACGCCAAACACCGCGACGCAATCGGCGGCGCGGCGCACATATTCGCCCATATTGTAGCGTCAGTGGGCGGCTTCGTCGGCGCGCATCTCATTCCAGTCGATCCGGCGATCTTTGAAATAGTATTCGCGGTCGCGCTCGCCCACTTCGCGCAGCACATGGCACGGATTGCCCACGGCGACGACGTTCGACGGCAGGTCGCGCGTCACAATGCTGCCCGCACCCACCACCACGTTGTCGCCGATCGTCACGCCCGGCAGCACGACCACGCCCGCGCCGATCCAGCAGTTCTCGCCGATGCGCACCGGCATGTTGTACTGGTAGCCGCGCTCGCGCAGTTCGGGCAGAATCGGGTGCCCGGCGGTCGCGAGCGTCACGTTCGGCCCGATCATCGTGTGCGAGCCGACATAGATATGCGTATCGTCCACGCAGGTCAGATTGAAGTTCACGTAGATGTCGCTGCCGAAGTGCACGTGCGCCCCGCCGAAATTCGCGTGGAACGGCGGTTCGATGTAGCAGGCGTCGCCGATCTCGGCGAACATGTCGTGCAGCAGTTCGGCACGGCGGTCGAGCTCGTGCGGGCGCGTCTGGTTGAAATCGTAGAGCCGCTCAAGGCAGTCGAACTGGCGCGCGAGAATCTGCTCATCGTGAGGCAGGTACATCTCGCCGGTGTGCATGCGGTCTTCCATGTCGCTCATTTGCTCTCCTGACACGTCTTTCGTACATCGTTGTCGTCGACACCATTGTATTGGGCTGCCCGCTAGTCTGGCACTATGGATTCGCTGTTCGTGAGGAAACATTGTTGGCAGATTATCGGCGCGCTGAGCCTGATCGGCGCGCTGTGGTTCACGATCGCGGTGTGCCGGTTCCACATACTCGGCATGGACACCGCAGTATACGGCTGGATCACCGCGCATGTGATGACCCCCGGCATGACCAGCGTGATGCGCATGCTCACCCAGCTTTCCGGGTCGATCACCGTGATCGTCGTGGCGGCGGTCGCGCTCGCCGTGCTGGCCGTGGTGAAGCGCTGGAAAATCGGTGTGGCTGTGGCCGTCAATCTCGCGGGCATTTATGTGCTCAACGAGATCATCAAACACATTGTGCGCCGTCCACGCCCGGATTTCCCGCATCTCGTGTTCGAGCAGGGGTACAGTTTCCCTTCCGGCCACGCGATGGTGAGCACGGCGTTCTACGGATTCATCGTCTACCTGCTGTACCGCTACTGGCACACCGCGCGCGATTCGGGCGCCCGCGTGGGGAAGATCGTCGCAATCGTGCTGCTGTGCCTGATCCCGCCGGTCGTCATGTTCACCAGGGTCTATTTGGGCGTGCATTACGCGAGCGACGTGTGCGCGGGCCTCCTGTTCGCAATCGCCTGGCTCACACTGTTCTATGTGCCGGCGATGAAGCGCACGCTGCTCAAACGCGCGTCTCCGGCTGCATCCCCAACGAAACGCTGAGCCGCACATCTGCGATTGAAGTCGATTGCAGATTGGCCGCCGCGGCTCGGCTATCTGCAGTCGCGCCATTATCTGCAAGCGCGCCATCCGCTCGGCTATCGCACACTCTGCCGGGCGCCGTTTTCGTCATTGCGCCGCGCGAATCTGCAACAATGACGAAACCAGCACCCGGGTTTCGTCATCTGCGCGGCTTTTTGCGAGCCAATGACGAAACTGATGACCAGATTTCGTCATATCGTCGCGTTTTCCCGCGCAGATTGACAAAAACACCAGCGCATCCGCTTGCCTCCGTTGCCTCCGTTGCCTCCGTTGCCTCCGCAAGGTACACTAGCAACGGCAGAACAGACTGCACAACGCCGGAGAACGGGGCGAACATGGGCGGCAAATCTTCCGGGCAGGGCAATGACACACCACATGACGCGGCACAGCATGGCACCACACAACACAGCACCGCGCATGCCGACGATTTCGACACCATGCACGCCGAATTCGCAGACACCGCAACTGGCTCCGCCGCGGATTCCGCTGCATACGAACCAACCGCGCCCCGCAAACGCCGCAACGCCGTCATCGCCATTGCAGTGACTGCGCTCATCATTGTCGGCGTGCTTGCCGCGATCATCATTCCAATCAGCCGCGCCAACCACCGGCATGCCGAGGAGGAGCACTCCGCCGCGCTCGCCGACTGCGAATCCGCGCAACGGGAATTCGCCACGCTCAACACCACGTACACGGTCACGCTTGCCAACGCCGGCAAGCTCGCGAAAGGCGACGGCAAAACGATCAGCGAGGATCATGCGACCGCGCTGGCAAGCAAAATCGAGCACATCGACGACACGCATACGGTCTCCTCGCTCGTGAAATCCGAATGCGACACCAGGCAAAGCACCGACGACCTCAACGAGCTCACCCGCAGATTCGGCGCCGCGAGCACGAGCATGGTCAACCGCATGCGCGACGTGCAGACCGACGCCGACACGCTGCGCCGACTCGTGGAGGGCGCGCGCAACTCGAACCGGCGCGGCGAACTGCAGAAGCAGCTCACCATTGCGAAGGCCGCATACGAACGCTCGGCGAACAAGGCGGCCGAGAATCTGCGCGCCGCATTGCAGGCGCAGATCGCCAACGCGGGCGCACTGCTCGAACCGGGCTCCACGGCTACGAATCCGCAGGTCAACGATGCGCTCGGCTCACTCACCGACGCCACGAACGCGGTGATCAACGCGATGCCGCTCGACTGCGAATTCGCCGCCTGCGTGGCCCTCACCTTCGACGACGGCCCAAACAAGCAGATCACCCCGCAGCTGCTCGCCGCGCTCAAGCAGGCGGATGCGCCGGCCACGTTCTTCGTGCAGGGCCAGTTTGTCTCCGGCAGCAACACACAACTGCTCGCGAATATGGCCGCGCAGGGCAACGAAATCGGCTCGATGAGCTGGCGACACAAGCAGTTGCACACGCTCTCCCCCGCCGAACTCACCAAATGGTTCAACGACACCGATGACGTGATCGAAAGCGCGGGCGCGGGCAAGCCGACGCTGTTCCGACCGCCGGACGGCGCGTGGAGCGAAGATGTCGTCGACGCCGCGAAACGCAGCGGGCAGTCGGTGATTCTGTGGAACGTCGACTCACGCGACTGGGACGCGCAGGCATCCGCCGCCGACATCGCCAAAACCGTGCTCGATGGCGCATCGTCGGGCGCGATCATTGCGCTGCACGACGGCAACGAGCGCACAGTCGAAGCGATCCCGCAGATTGTGAGCGGCCTGCGCGAACGCGGATTCACGCCGGTCACCGTCTCCACGCTGCTCGATGGCGAACTCGAACCGGGCACCGTGTTCTATGCGCGAGGCGACACCGCGCAGGACAGCGCACCGTCCGACGGTGTAGAGGTCACCCAGTGAGCCCAGATGCAGTCTACTGCGCGAGTGTGAACTGCGCGTTGTAGATGTCGGCGTAGAAACCGTGCTTCGCGAGCAGTTCCTCGTGTGTGCCACGCTCGACGATGTCGCCGTCGCGCATGACGAGGATCATGTCGGCGTCGCGAATCGTGGAGAGCCGGTGTGCGATGACGAACGACGTGCGCCCTTCGGTGAGCTTGTCCATCGCCGTCTGGATGAGCTCCTCGGTGCGCGTATCGACCGAGCTCGTCGCCTCGTCGAGAATGAGGATCGGCGAATCCTGCACCATGGCGCGCGCGATCGTCAGCAGCTGCTTCTGCCCCTGCGACAACGTGGCCGACTCGTCGAGCACGGTGTCGTAGCCGTTTGGCAGCGAGCGGATGTAACGGTCGAGTCCCACGGCACGGCAGGCGGCGACCACCTGCTCGTCGGTCACGTCTTCCTTCGCATACGCCACGTTCTCGCGCACGGTGCCGTTGAACACCCAGGTGTCCTGCAGCACCATCGAGAACTGGTCGTGCACGTTCCAACGCGGCACGCTCTTCGTGTCGATGCCGTCGATCGAGATCTTCCCGCCGGCGATCTCGTAGAATCGCATGAGCAGATTCACCATCGTCGTCTTGCCCGCGCCGGTGGGCCCCACGATCGCCACTTTCTGCCCAGGCTCCACGTCCGCCGAGAAATCGTGGATGACGAGCTTGTTCGGCTCGTACCCGAATTTCACGTGCTCGAAGCTCACGCGGCCTTCGACGGGCGTGATCTCGCCGTTGCTGCCGTAGCCGAGCAATGGCTGCTTGTCGGACTCGTCGGCGAGCTCGGGTTCGTCGAGGAAGGTGAACACCCGTTCGGAGCCCGCGGCGCAGCGTTGCAGATTCTGGAACGCCTGCGCGAACTGCGAGAGCGGTTGCGTGAACAGGCGAATGTAGAGCATGAACGCCACGATCACGCCGAATTCGATCGAGCCGTTCATCGCGAGCGCCGCGCCGACCACGCACACGACGACGTAGCCGAGGTTGCCCACGAGGTTCATCATTGGCATCATGAGGCCCGAGATGAACTGGCTCTTCCATCCCGAGTCGTACAGGTCGTTGTTGTAGCGTTCGAATCTGCGGATCGCATCGGCCTCGCCGCCGAAGGCCTTGACCACGGTGTGCCCGCTGTACATCTCCTCCACATGGCCGTTCACGTCGCCGAGCGCCATCTGCTGCTTGACGAAGTACTTCTGCGAGAACCTCATCACGACGAGCATGAGCACCATGCCGAGCAGGGTCGCGCCCACTGCGCACAATGCCAGGATCCAGTTGTTCGCGAACATCATGACGAGCGAGCCCACGAACAGCGTGACCGACGAGATGAGCGTGCCGAGGGACTGCCCGAGCGTCTGGCCCACCGCGTCCACGTCGTTCGTGATGCGGCTCATCACGTCGCCGGTGCTGTGCTCGTCGAAGTATTTGAGCGGCAGCTTGTTCATCTTCACGTCGATGGCCGCGCGCAGGCGTTGCGCCGTGCGCTGCGTGACGGTGGCCATCATCCAGCTCTGCACGTATGAGAGCAGTGCGTAGCCCACGTAGAGCGCCACGAGCGTCCATCCGATGCGCGTCACCGCGGTCATGTCGATCGAACGCAGCACCGGCTTGCCGTGCACGAGCGCAGGCAGTCCCTTGGTGATTTCGTCGGTCATATCGCCGAGGTAGTCCGGCCCTATGATCTGGCAGATCGCGCCGCCGACGCCGAGGATCAGCGCGATGACGATCGCCGGTATGTAGCGCTTGCTGAAGCGCATCAGTTCCTTGAGCGCGCCGCCGAAATCATCGGCTTTCTCCACGGGCGCGCCTGCACGCCCATGTCCCATTGGTCCTGGCATATCCTCACATCCTATCTATCTCAAACCCATACATGTGCATACGGCATTCGCCGCCCCACTCACGCACTGAGCTCCTCCTCGCTCAGCTGCGATTTCGCGATCTCCTGGTACACCTCGCAGGTCTCGAGCAGTTCGCGGTGCGTGCCTTGACCCACCACCTTGCCGTCCTCGAGCACGAGAATGCAGTCCGCGTCCATGATCGTGCCGACGCGCTGCGCCACAATGAGCTTCGTCGCGTCCTTCGCCGTCTCCTTCAACGCGTCGCGCACCTCGCGGTCGGTTTTGAAGTCGAGTGCCGAGAACGAATCGTCGAAGATCAGAATCTCCGGGTCGCGGTACACGGCGCGCGCAATCGACAGGCGCTGTTTCTGGCCGCCCGACACATTCGTGCCACCCTGGGCGATCGGCGACTGGAAGCCTTTCGGCATCTTGCTTACGAATTCGGTGGCCTGTGCGATGTCGCTCGCCTCGCGCACGCGGTTCGCCTCCTGCGCGGTGAGCTCGCGCGCCTCGCCGGCCTTGAGGAACTCCCGTTCCGCCTTGCGGCCGCTCATGCGCGAGACGTCGATCACTGGCACGTCCTCGGGTTCGTCGGGCCGGTCACCGTAGCTCACATTCGATTCGACGGTGCCTTTGAACAGGAAGGAGCGCTGCGGCACGTAGCCGATCTTGTCGCGCAGTGTCTTCAAGTCGTATTCGCGCACATTCACGCCGTCCACGAGCACCTCGCCGTCCGTCGCATCGTAGAAGCGCGGCACGAGATTGATGAGCGACGACTTGCCCGAACCGGTGGAGCCGATGATCGCCACCGTGTCTCCCCTGTTCGCCGTGAAACTGATGTGTTCGAGCATCGCCTCGCGCGAATCGGGGTAGGTGAAGCTCACGTCGCGGAATTCGATCTCGCCGGCGAGCTCGAGGTCGTCGGCATATCGCGCACGTTCCGCTGGCGTGATGATTCCGCGCTGCTTGGCCTCCTGCACCGTGAGCCCGCGCTCCGCGGTGCCGGACTTGACGAGCGGGTCGGTGTCGAGCACTTCGAGCACGCGGTGTGCGGAGACGTCGGCGCGCGGCCACAGCACGAACACCATGCTCATGAGCAGGAAGCTCATCACCACCTGCATGGCGTAGCTGGAGAACACGACCATGTTCGAGAACAACGTGAGTTTGTCGGTCAGGCCGGCGTCTTGGATCAGGTAGGCGCCGATCCAGTAGATTGCGAGCGACAGCCCGTTCATGATCGTGCCCATGAGCGGCATCATCACCGACATCGCGCGGTTCGTGAACAGCTGTGTGTTCGTCAGATTGCTGTTCGCCCGCTCGAACTTGCCTTCCTGGTAGTCCTGGGCATTGTAGGCGCGCACGACGCGCATGCCGGTCAGATTCTCGCGCGTCACCAGATTGATGTCGTCGGTGAGCTGCTGCATTGCCTTGAACTTCGGCATGACGAGCACCATGAGCACGGCGATCGAGATGATGAGGATCGCCACAGCGATGCCGGTGGCGAGCGTCCATTCGAAGCCTTCGCCGGCGATCTTGCACACGGCCCAGACGGCCATGATCGGCGCCTTGATGAGCATCTGCAAGCCCATCGTGATGAACATCTGAATCTGCGTGATGTCGTTCGTCGAACGTGTGATCAGGCTCGCCGTGGAGAAGCGGTGCATTTCGGACGGCCCGAACGACTCCACCTTGCGGAACTCGAGCGAGCGCAGACGCTGGCCGAACGATGCCGCCACGCGCGCGGCGAAGTAGCCGGTGATCACCGCGCATGCGAGCGAGCCGAGCGAGACGAGCAGCATCTTGCCGCCGGCGATCCAGATGTCGCGCATCTGGCTGCCCGGCGTCTCCACGAGCCGCGTGATCTGTGACATATAGCTTGGCAGTTCGAGGTCGAAGTACACCTGGCCCACAATGGTGACCAGCGACAACACCAGCTGCCCTATCTCCGTTTTGGAGAGATATTTCATGATTCGTATCATATTTTTCCTTACACCGTAAGCTTTTTTCTCAAACAGATGATGTGCGGATTCTGGAGCTGCGCACGGCGTCCTTATTGCACGGGACGGTCGACGTCGGCGTCGTTCGACGACGGCGCATCATGCGGCCTGCACGAGCCATGCCATTGCTCGCCATTGCGCACCATCTCGCGCATACGTTCGTGGAGTCGGGCGCGACGTTCGAACGCCTCCTCGACCTGTTCGACGGTGGGGTAAGAGCCATCCGGCTCGCAGATCGACAAGTAGGTCATGAATTCGGAGAGCAGGCCCACGAATTCGCGCGTGCGGCGCTCTCCCATCTGCGAGAAGACCCACGACAGGTTCTCAATGAGACGGTCGCTGCGCTGACGCACAGCACGTCTTCCCTCGTCGGACAGCTCGACAACCACGCTCCGGCGGTCCTGCGGATCACCCGTGCGCACAATCCAGCCCTTCTTCGTGAGACTGGCCAGAATCGACGAGATGCGCCCACTCGTCGCGCCCATCGCCTGGGCGAGCTGCGACGGCGTACGCGCGCCTTGGAACGAGAGCTCGCGGAGCACGAACATCTCGCCCTGCGCACCGCGCTCGAATGAACGCGTCGCCTTCGAGCGTGACGCCCACATCGCGAACATCAGTTCGTGCACCGCCTCCAGTTGGTAATCCATAGCCGCTCCATACGCAAAACACAATTTGTCTTACAGGGTAAGTTACTTACAGTAGAAGACAAATTTCATTCAAGGATCAAGAGGAACGGTCAGGGAATCGAGGAGAGCGCGGTGACACGCCTCCGGGCTCGGCATGAGGCCACACTCCCACGACAACGAATTGCAGGTAAGCTTTTAGCATGTTTTCACCGTTTGTCAAATTTCGCTGAAATATAACCGCCAATACTGAAAAAATGGGTTCGGTATTCTTCTGTGGCGAGTCTTAAGTCATAACATTCACGTGTTGTTTCAGGGAAGGCTTCTATGGGCACGCAAACCGCATCGAACAGTGAAGGACGGAATCCGATCGTCGCCCGTGCGGTCGATCTGTGCAAACGCTATGGCAAAGGAGACAACAGCGTCATCGCCCTCGACCACGTCAACGTGGAGTTCAGGCGCAAAGCCCTGACGGCGATCATGGGTCCCTCGGGTTCCGGCAAATCGACGCTCATGCACTGCATGGCCGGGCTTGACACCCCACCAGCGGCCAGGTGTTCATTGAAGACCTCGAGGTCTCCTCAATGGGCCAACGCGAGCTCACGCAGCTGCGTCGCAAGGAGATCGGATTATCTTCCAGTCGTTCAATCTGGTTCCCACGCCCACCGCGAAGGAGAACATACTGCTGCCACTGCAGATTGCCCACCGTCCCATCGATATGGATTGGTTCGACAAAGTGGTGTCGGTGGTCAAGTTGCAGAACCGTCTCGACCATCGCCCGAGCCAGCTGTCCGGCGGCCAACAGCAGCGCGTCGCCTGTGCGCGGGCGATCATGGAGCGGCCGAGCGTGATCTTCGCCGACGAACCGACCGGCAACCTCGATTCGCGGTCGAGCCATGAGGTGTTTGAATTCCTGCGCATGTGCGTGCGCGAATACGGGCAGACGATCGTGATGGTGACGCACGACCCGCGTGCCGCGTCGTTCGCCGACCGCGTGCTCGTACTGTCGGACGGCAGCATTGTGCAGGACCTCGACCATCCGTCGTACGACGACATTCTCGCGGTGTTCGCGCAGGACGACGACCCGCAGAACGGTCCGGTGGAGGTGGAGTCTGCAACGGCAAGGAGCGCGGAACAATGATTCGCATTGGTCTACGCGATGCCAAAGCGCATTTTCACCGCCTCGTGATGTCGATCATCGCGATTGCATTGGGAGTCTCGTTCGTGGTCGGTTCGTTCTGCTTCCGTTCCATGCTGAACGACCAGGTGACGCAGCTGATGGGCACCAATTCGGATCACGACGTGTATGTGCGCGGCACCACCGAAGAACAGAACGACAGCTCCTTCGCCACCAGCGGGCCGATCTCAAGCGGCACGAGCTACAACAAGATCGATACGAGCCTCGTCACCCAGATCGAGCAGGTCAAGGGCATCGACAACGTAAGCCCGCCCGAACGCACGATAGGTGCCACGCTGCTCGACCATGACGGCAATGCAGTGGTCACCACCGGCGCGCCAACGCTCATGATCAGCGCATCATCCGAACACCCTTGGCGCGCCGCCAATTTCATCGCCGGCACCTATGCCACCGGCGAGCATGAGATCGCCCTTTCCCAGGACGCCGCGAAGAAGGCGGGACTCCAGGTCGGCGACACCACGCGGCTCATCGTCAACGGAGAGCCGCACACCATGAAGGTGTCGGGCGTCTTCACCACACAGACCGCCGAACTCGGCGTGCTGATCATTCTCGCACAGCCGGCGCTGGTCAATCAGCTCATGCAGTTGCAGGGCGAAGACACCTCCAAAGTAGACAAGATCGGCGTATACGGCAACCGCACCACCCCACTCACGGTTCAGAAGCAACACCAGCTCGCGGACCGCATCAACAAGGCGCTGCCCAAGGATTCCAAGGCCCATGCGGTCACCGGCCAGTCGGTGCGCGACGAGGCCACGAAAAGCACGCAGGAGTCACTCGGCTTCGTCCAGCCGCTCATTCTCATCTTCGCAGTGATCGCCCTCTTCGTCGGCGCGTTCATCATTGCGAACACGTTCACGATGATCGTGCGTGATTCCATGCGCGGCTATGCGCTGCTGCGCTCGGTCGGGGCCTCCCCTGCACAGGTGTTCTTCAGCGTGGTCATTCAGGCGCTCATTCTTGGCGTCATCGGCTCGGTGCTGGGCGTGCTCCTCGGCTGGGGGCTCATAGAGCTCATCGACTGGGGCCTGAGCAAGGGCGGCTTCCCGCTGTCCGGTTCTCCAACGCCTTCGCCTACGGCAGTCGCCGTCGGCTTCATGGTGGGCGTGGTGGTCACGGTCATCGGCTCCGCCATTCCCGCGCGCACCGCCGCCACGGCACCACCCATCCAGGCGATGAACGAGACGATGAACCCCGAGAAGCCGGTGACGGCACGCGGTTGGATCGGTGCCGGCATGGTGGCGTTCGGAGCACTGTGCTGGTTGTTGTGCTGGCTGCTGGCAGCCAAGAAAGTCTCATGGGCATGGCTCACCACGGTGGGCACGGGTTGGCTGCTCGGCTTGGGCGGCGTATGCACGGCGGGTGGCGTGATCGTGCTCGCCCCGGCTCTGGTGACAGGCGCCGCCAAGGTGCTGGGGTGGCTCCCCTCTCGCATTCCCGGTGACCGGCACGCTGGCCACCCGCAACATCGGCCGCACGAAACGTCGCACCGCCAACACGGCCGCCGCCCTGTTCGTGGGCGTGGCAATCGTCAGTTGCCTGAGCGTGCTCGCCTCGTCAATGCTCGCCTCGGTGAGCGATATGATCGACGACAATCTTCATGCCGACTATGTGCTCGTCTCCGCCGCGCTCTCGCAATCCGTCTCGCCGAAGGCCGTCAATGACGTGAAGCACACGGCCGGAGTCGGCGCAACAACGGCGGTGCGCACACTGCCCACCGTCAAGCTCATGCAGGCGAACGAGCAATTCACCGCCATGGCGGTGGACCGCGAACTCCTCGATGCCATGTACCCGGCCACCCATCAGGAAGGCGATGCAGCGCAGGCCATCGAGCATGGCGAGATCGCCGTCGGACGCAAGGTCGCAGACTCCAACGGGTATGCAATCGGCAGCACCGTGGAAATGGAGTCCAAGAACATCGGCATCGACGAAGCGGCCACCAAGCAGGCCATCGCGGCATATGAACAGCAAGTGGGCGAGCAGGTGTCGGTACATCGAACGGGCAGGTACGTGGCATGATCGCCATAGAATCGGTGATTCTCTCGGTGTTCGGCACCGTGCTCGGCATCCTCGTGGGGCTCGGCGCCGGCGTGGTGGTTCGCCAGGCGTATCGGGACAACGGTCTTTCCACCATGAGCATCCCATGGCTGCAACTGCTCGGCTTCCTCGGCGCGGCCATTCTCGTGGGGTTGATCGCCAGCATCTCGCCGGCAAGCCGCGCACTCAAGAAACCGGTGCTCGAAGCGGTGGCCAGCGACTGATCAGCCGCGTGCTACGCGTGCGCATCGCCCGCGGAATCTATGGACTGCTTGAGATCGCGGTTCTGGAAGCGCTCATGCAGCACGCAGTAGCCACCGAACACCACGAGCCACACCAAACCGGCGATCGCCGGTCCGCGGGTGTCTGCCCCAATGAACAGCGTGCAGTAGATGAACACGAAGAACGCGGTGGTGAGCGGGTTGAGCACGCGGTACGCCGGCATGCGGAACCCGTTAGCCATGAACTGCGGCGAATTGCGGTAACGGTAGTGCGCGATCATCGTCAATATGTAAATGAAGATGATCACGGCCGACGACGCCGACGAGAACATGACGAAAGCGCCCGAGACGCGCGGGATCATCTCGATGACCGGCGAGAGCAGCACGAGGATCGCCGATGCGATGATCGCGCGCGCCGGCACCTTCGTCTTCGAGACGACGCCGAGTTTCGCAATCGCAGGCGACGGGGAATCCTCGGCGATCTCATACAGATGGCGCCCAGCCGAATACAGCAGCGAGTTGAGTGACGAGGCGGCGGCCGTGACCACCACGAAGAACACGAGGGCGGCCGCCCAGTTCGCGCCTGCGTATTCGAACACCATGATGAACGGCGAGGCGAAGGAGCCGTCTTTGTTCGGGCGGAAGTTGCGCCACGGCACAATCGTCATGATCGCCAGCAACGCGCCCACGTAGAAGATGAGCACGCGCACGATGATGCCGTTGATCGCCTTCGGCAGCACCTTGCGCGGGTTCTTCGTCTCGGAGACGGTGACGCCCATGAATTCGATCATCTCATAGGCGAAGAAGACCATCTGGAAGCTCATCAGAAACGCCAGCCAGCCATTCGGCGCGAGCGAGAATCCACGGGTCAGATTGTCGAGCGTCACACTGCCGGCCGGCGACACATGGTCCTGCCCGGGCACCTGCACGGCGTTGTATTTGAAACCGCAGACGAGCATGATCACGGCCGTGGCGATCATGGCCACGATCAGCGTGATCTTGATCATCGAAAACCAGAACTCCGCCTCGCCGAACGCCTTGACGGCAATGAGATTGATCATGACGAGCAGCAGCAGGAACCCGAGTTCTATGAGCCCCTTCCACGCGGAGACGTCGTACCCAAGCGTGCGGAAGAACGTGACGCAGTACTGCCCCACGGCGGTGATCTCGGTCATGCCTATGAGAATGAGCACGATCCAGTACGACCACAGCGCGAACTTGCCCCATCCGTCACCCAGATAGAAGCGAATGAAGTTGATGAACGTGTGCTGGCTCGGGTCGCGGTACATCAGTTCGCCGATCGCGCGCATCATGAGGAACATGATGCCGCCCACGAGAATGTAGACGAAAATGATGTTCGGGCCGGCCAGATTGATCGACTTGCCGGAGCCGAGGAACAGGCCCGTGCCTATCGCACCGCCGATCGCGATGAACTGCACGTGGCGATTGCTCAGGCCACGTTCCATCTCGTTGTCTTTGTCGAGCGTCTCGAGCGAGGCGTTCACTTCCTCTTCGTGAGGGGTCTCATGAGGTTCCGCTGGTTGCTGCACATCCGACATAATATTTCCGACTCTAGCAGGCATCCGTTGCACATCGCGTTCGCACACCGCAAACTATTCGACGGACTTAAGCGAGCTGACGGGGTCGATGCGGTCGAGCACCGGATTGACGAACAGCTGCACGAGCCATGCGAATGCAAGCGTGGCCACAACGGTGATGATGTAGCTCCACCACGAGATATGCACCTCGAAGTAGATTCCGGGCATGTTGAGCGCGTTCGTGAGCAGGCCCGACACCCATCTGCCGAGCGGCAGGCCTATGACGATGCCCATCACGGTGAGCACCATCATTTCGCGGTTCACATAATGGTGCACCTCGCGGCCGTAGAACCCGAGCACCTTGAGTGTGGCCATCTCACGCAACCGTTCCGAAACGTTGGTGTGCGCGAGCGTGAACAGCACGACGAGCGCGAGGCTGCCCGCGAGCGCGACAATCAACGCCACGACCGCGCCCATGAGGTCGAATTTGAAATCCTCGGCCTGCTGTGCGCACGAGGTGGCGCTCATGACGGTCGCCTCGTTCTTGAGGTGCTGCACGTATTCGCTTTGCTCGCTGTCGCTTCCTTTGAGCTTGGCGTAGACGGCGTTCCAGGTGATTGCTGGTTCCGTGCCGCCATCGCCGGCCTGTTGCGCCGGGAACAGCTGATGGTAGAGGTCTTCGGAGATGAACGCCTCCGCGCCGATCAAGCTGCGGGTGACCTGCGCCACCTTGACCTTGTGCGGCTGGGTGCCGTCGCCACGCAATGTGACCTCGCTGCCCGCCTTGATGCCAAGCGACTGTGCCGCGGACTGGGCGACGATGATGCCGCTGTTGTCGAGGCGCACCGGCTGGTTTCGGTTGCCGCCATGCACCCAGCCGAGCAGGGAATCGCCCTGCGCCGGCTGCAGATCGAACATCGTGTTGAGCTCGCCCAGCTGGCGTTGCGGCACCACGGTCAACTGAACATTCGTGCCTCGGTCATTGGCATTGGTGATCTCGCCGTTCTCGATGCGCGTCTCCATGATGGCCGTCGTTGTACCGTCGGAGACGAGTTTCTTTCTCAATGCCTGTTCGTCGCCGTCGTTGGCCACGGCGAGCATGTCGTATTGGTCCACGCCACGGTACTGGTTGGGCCCGAGTGCGGCCACCGTGTCGTTGATGGCCAGACCGCACAGGATCAACGCGGTGCAGCCGGCCACACCACCCACCGTCATGATGAGCCGCGCCTTGAACCGGAAGATGTTGCGTGCCGTCACCTTGTTCAGGAAGCTCATGCGGCTCCAGAGCGGGCGTACACGTTCGAGCAGAATACGCGAGCCGGCCTTCGGCGCCTTCGGTCGCATGAGGGCGGCCGGCATCTGGCGCATCTCGCGCACCGAGGCAATGAGTGCCGCTCCGAGCACGCCCACCACGAACAGCAGCACGCCAAGCGAGCCATAGAGCCAGTCATATTCGAGCCGCAAGTCTGGAATCGCGTAGAGTCCGCGAATCACCACGAGCAGGAAGGCGGGAATGCCGAGGAAGCCGATGAGCAGCCCCAATCCGCCGCCGATGAGGCATGCCAGCAACGCGAACAGAGCGTAGCGCAAGGTGATGGCGATGCGCCCGTAGCCCAAGCCAAGGTAGGTTCCGACGAGCCCGCGGTCCTCTTCGACCAAACGGCTCATCGTCGTCAGGCTCATCATCACGGCGACCACGAGGAACACAATCGGGAACGCCTTGCCGAGCGACTCGATCGAGCTGATGTCGGATTTGAGCGAGCTGAACCCGGCAAGCGCCGATCTCGACTGCACGTACCAGCGTGGCGTGGCGATGCCGTCGACCTTCTGCTGTTCGGCGGCGAATGCGCTGAATGCCTCATTCCGCTGTGTGTCTATGGCCTGCTGCGCCTCCCTCAGTTTCGTGTCGGCGGCCGCCCATTGGCGCTGCGCCTCGGCGAGTTGGGCCGGCTCCGGAACACCGACCGGAATCTGCGCAGTCTGGGCGTCGAGTTGCTTCAACTGGTCGTCCAGCTGCCGGCGCTGGGCGTCGAGTTTGGCCTGCGCCGCATCGATCTGGTCGAACGCCTTCTTCTTCTCGGCATCGAGCTTGTTCTGGGCCTCCTCCACCAAGGCGTTGCGCCGGGCCTGCTCGCGCTTGGCCTGCACACCGTTCTCAATGCGTTTGACCGTTCCCGACACAAGATCGTCGTAACTGGCCGTGAAGGCATCCTCATTCTCGGCATCATCGAGCCGGAGCACGATCGAGCCGTACACCTTCGGGTCGGCGGCGGCGATGGGTGTGCCATCGGCCTTGACGAAGGTGCGCTGAATGCCGTCCGGAGCCGTGTAGAACGTGTAGTCGTTGGTCACTGACGAGCGGAATGCGGATCCCGAATAGCCACCCGGATTCGTCAGGTCGGAGGGGTCGGTGACGATGCCGACGATCTTCAGCCCATGGGTGCCATCATCCTCACCATCGGCGGCGACCTCCACCGTGTCGCCGAGCTTCTTGTGGGTGTCGTGCGTGAACTGCGCGGTCACCGCCACCTCACCGGGCTTGCTCGGCAGCCACCCCTCGTTCACATAGGGCCTGTCCAAGGCGGCTGGCGAGCCACTTGCCGGCTCTTCGAGGGTGGCGTTCAGCTGCTTGCCGTCGCCATCCGCCACCTTCACCCGAATCATGCGCATGCCCTGCGCTTGCTCCACTCCTTCCACCTGCCTCAGCGCGTCCACGTCGGCATCGGTGAGCCCCATCGTCGAAATTACCTGCACATCGTGCAATCCCTGCGCACGGTAGAACCGGTTCGCGGCCGCGAAAGTGTCGCGGCAGCCTGCGTAGATGCCGGTGAGCACCGCAACACCCAGCATCGTGATGATGAGAATCGACAGGAACGGCTTCCACGCATGCAGCCCGGAGCGCATCGTATCGAGCAAGAATGCCGAGCCCACTGCGCGCGCATGCCCATGTTCGGCATGCAGCGAGCCGGAATCTGCAATCTGCGCATGCACATCGGCATCGCCAACGGGAACACCTTTACGCCGTGCCATCTCGCCCCCCCTACCATTCAATCTGCGAGATCGGCACCGGGTGTTCGTTGGTCTCCTGGCTCGTCACCTTGCCGGAGCGGAACCGAATCACCTTGTGCGCCATCGGGGCGAGGGCGGAGTTGTGCGTCACAATGAGCACGGTCATGCGCTCGGTACGGCAGATGTCCTGCAGCAGTTGCAGCACCTCCTTGCCGGTCTCGTAGTCGAGCGCGCCGGTCGGTTCGTCGCACAGCAGCAGCTTCGGTTTCTTCGCCAATGCGCGCGCGATCGACACCCGCTGCTGCTCGCCGCCAGACAGCTGCGCCGGGAAATTGCCGAGTCGATCCGCGAGCCCCACTTTCGCCAAGGTCTGCGCCGGGTCGAAGTGGTCTGTGCAAATCTGCGAGGCGAGCTCCACATTCTCGAGCGCCGTCAGATTAGGAATCAGGTTATAGAACTGGAATACGAAGCCGATGTCGTTGCGCCGGTACGTCACTAGATCATGGTGATTAAGGTCGGTGATGTCGCGGCCGCCCACGATCACGCGTCCCGAGGTGGCGGTATCCATGCCGCCGAGAATATTCAGCGCAGTCGTCTTGCCGGCGCCGGACTGGCCAAGGATCACGCTGAGCTCGCCTTCGTCGGCGGCGAAGCTCGCACCGTCGAGCGCGCGGATGGAGGAGGAACCGGCAGGGTACTCCTTGACCACATCATTGAACTCGATGTATGCCATGGCCACCTCCATCTATACAAATTGCACGTCATCGCACAGCATACATATATAGATTATGCGAAAACCAATCTGGAGTACAGTGGCCGCCCCCGCGTGCTGCCCGCCAATGCGGTGCAACATACGGAAGCATCCGTGGGATGTGCCACTAACCACCCCGCCAACGGCACAGCTTTCGGAAGCATCCGAGAAACGTGCCACAAAGGAATCTAAAATGGCACAGCCTACGGAAGCATCCGCACAACGGACCGCAAACCACCCCTGCAGCGGCACAGCATACGGACGCATCCGAGAGATGGGCCAGAAACCACCCCATCAGAGGCACATCTCACGGAAGCATCCGAGAACCAAACCGCAGGCCGTCTTCCCCGCAGCACAGCGTACGGAAGCATCCGAGAAACGTACTGCCAGAAGGCTCCAAAATGGCATGCCTCTCGGAGGTATCCGAGAAACGCGCCACGGAATGGTCTGAAAACAGCATAGCTTTCGGAAGCATCCGCAAAACCGACCGCGAAGAAGTCTGAAAACGGCATGCCATACGGAAGCATCCGCAAAACCGACCACACAGCGGCCGACGGCAACGCCTACTTGCGCGTGGAGTCGAGCACGGTCTTCGCGTCGCGCTTCGCCGAGGCGCGCGAGGTGATCGCATACGCGGCGAACAACACGGCGAGCCAGATCACACCGGCGATGAGCGCAATGCGGTAGCTCGGCGAGAAGCACATGAGCACGGCCACCATGGCGAGGAACGCGATAATCACATACGGCGTCCAGTTCCACCCCGGCAGCTTGAACCGAATCTTCGCGAGCGCCTCGGCACCGCGCAATCCGTTGAGCTCGCCCGGACCATCACCGGCAGCCACACGCCGCCGGAACAGCATCTCGGTGATCATGATCATCGTCCAATTGATAATCGCGGCGATCGTGGCGATCGACATCAGGTAATTGAACGCGAACTGCGGCCACAGGAACACGACCACGACGGCCACCACGGTCACGGCGGCGCTCGTGAGCACGCCCGCCACCGGCACGCCGCGCTTGTTCACGCGTCCCAGATATGCCGGCGCATTGCCTTGGCGTGCGAGCGAGAACAGCATGCGCGAATTCGAATACAGTGCGGAGTTGTATACGCTCATCACTGCGGTGAGGCATACGAAATTGAGGATTCCGGCGGCCACCGGCACGCCCACGGAATCGAAGATCTGCACGAAGGGGCTCATCTTCCCGTCGATGCGATCCCACGGCACCACGGCCATGATGATGCCGAGTGCGGCCACGTAAAACACGAGAATGCGCCAGATTATGCCGTTCGTGGCGCGCGGGATCGTCTTGCTCGGGTTCTCCACCTCGCCTGCGGTCACTCCGATGAGCTCGGTGCCGCCGAAGCTGAACATGACGACGACGAGCGCCATGAGCAGGCCGTCCCAGTGGCCGTCGGCCGCGCGCGACATGGCGCCGTGCGGGAAGAAGCCGCCGTCCACAGTGAACCAGTTCGCGAACGAGGCGCGCACGCCGGAGTCGGTGGGCAGATTCGCTACGATCACCCACAGTCCGCCCGCGATCATGGCGATGACGGCCACGATCTTGATGAGCGCGAACCAGAACTCGAATTCGCCGAACTCGCTCACACCGAACAGATTGAGCAGCGTGATGAGCACGAGGAAGAACGCCGCCGACGCCCACTGCGGAATGTTCGGGAACCAGTAGTTGACGAAGGACCCGACCACCGCGAGCTCCACCATCGACACGAGCACATAGTTGAACCAGTAGTTCCAGCCCGAGATGAACCCCGCGCGCTTCGACCAGTACCGCGACGCATAGTAGCTGAACGCGCCGGCCTTCGGCTCCTCCACGCTCATCTCGCTCATCGCGCGCACAATCACGAAGATCGCCGCGCCACCAATCACATAGGCAAGCAGAATGGACGGCCCGGCGAGCGCAATCGACTCGCTCGACCCGTAGAACAGACCGGTTCCAATGGCACCGCCCAGCGCAATGAGCTGAATATGGCGGTTTTTCAACGATTTATGCAATTGCTGCGGGTCGGCGTTCCGCTCCCCTGCACCATGTGAAGCACTCATAGGCATCCTTTTGCATAGCCCGCGTGTGCATACGCGGACGCTCCCATCTCTCCTGCGCCGCCGCACGCGCGCTCGCACGTTGCTGCGGTATCGCCATTCTACGCGCGAGCCGTATATCTATGATCATGCCGGTGCGGTGCCGATGGATCAGATTACTCCCCGGCGGACTCCGGACCTCTGTTCGCACGCTCCGCCGCCTGCCTGCGTATGCGGTCGAGTGTGCTCACCGAGTCACGCGCCGGCGGCACGAAATAGCGGTCGTACGAAATGAAGCAGCGCTTGTAGACGAGCGCCAGGATTATCGAATCTGCAAGCAGCGTGAGCGCGGAGACCGCCGCCAGTATGACGAACTGGTATTTGGCGGCGTTCACTGGGTTCTGACCGGCGATGATCTGGCCTGACATCATGCCCGGGATCGTCACGATGCCACTTGAGGCGAGCATGGCGATCGACGGAAGCAAGCCGAGCGTGATCGACGAGGTGATCGACGGCTTGGCGGCCTCCCACGGCGTCGCACCAAGCGCGAGCAGCGTGTTCACCTCTTCGTAGCGTTCGCGCATCGAATTGAAGAATCGGCTCAGGCCGAGCGCCAGCGCGGAGACCGTGTTGCCGAGCAGCATGCCGGTGAGCGGTATGATCAGCTGCGGCGAATACCACGGGTTCGGGCGGATCACCAGTTCGCCCACCAACGCGAGCATGAGCAGCATCGTCACGGCAAGACTCAGCAGCACGAGCGGCACCAGGCCTTTCGGTATACCTTTGGCGCGGCTCATCGTGATCTGCGCGGCGGCGACGAGCATGACCACAATGAGGCCGATCACCAGCCACACATTCTGCGCGCGGATCACATATTCGAGGATGAAGCCCATGGCGAGCAGCTGCACGAGCGAGCGGGCGGTGGCCCACAGCAGCGACTTGGCCACGCCGAGTTTCATCAGCGCGGAGACTCCGGCGGCGATGCACACCATGAGCACCGCGATGAGCAGACCCCAGTTGTCTATGGCGAAGTATTGCTGCATGTCAGACCTCCGTGTGCGTGCTGGGTGCGGATTGCGCGGTCTTTAGCGGGGAGATCGTGCCGTTCGCGAGCACCATGATCCGGTTCGCGCGGCCGTCGGGCTTGCGGTGGCGAATACGCACGACCGCAGTGCCGTTGTCTGCCGCCTTGCGCAGAATATCGGCCACTTTGTCGGCGTTTTCCTCGTCGAGCCCGGCGTCCACCTCGTCGGCGAGCAGCACGCCGGGATGCGTGAGCAGTGTGCGAGTGAGTGAAACGCGTGCTGCCTGGCCGCCGGAGAGATCTTGCACGGCGCGCGCCAGATCGATGTCGTCGCAGCCCAGCGAGTCGAGCGTGGAGCGGATGAGCGAGTCGGGCAGTTTCTGCTCAGCGGCCTCATGATCCTGCGAGACGCGGATTTTCAACGACCACGGTAGGCGGATCGCGTCGGCCACATTGTCGCCGATCAGCACGGAGGTCTGCGGCAGGTAGGCCACGCGCTCGCGCCATTGCTGCGGCGAGAGCGTGTCGGAATCCACGCCGTCGAGCACGAATTTGCCGGTCGTGTTCACGTTAAGTCGCGCGAACGAGGTGAGCAGCGTGCTTTTGCCGGAACCCGACGGCCCGGTGATGTCGACGATCTCACCGCCGTGCACTGCGAATGAGAGGTCCTTGAAGATTGTGCGTGTGCCGCCGGCATCATTGTTCACGACGGCGGTCACACCCGTCGCATGGAAATCGTGCGCTGAACTCATGCTTCCCATTATGGGCAGACCTCCCCCGTGTTGCCTATGGCGTAAGACACACGGCGACCTGTGCGAGACTCCGTGAAACCGCGCGGCCCTGCCCGACTCGGACTGACATGCTCTCAACTCCGCCTCACCTCAGGCCGCCATGCCCCCAACTCTGCGTAAAAAAGGGTCAATATGCAGTGTCGAATTGTCCCGATTTACGCAAATGGAATCCGGCATATCTGCGATATCTACCCTATCTGCCCTATCTGCCCTATCTGCGTAAAAAGGGTCAGTATGGCGGCTCCATCTGACTCTTTTTACGCAGGAAGAACAGCACGCGATGGCTCCACGCCCGCTATATGCGAGAAGATTCCTCCGCCGCTTACTTAGTTCGTCTCACACGCAGATCGGATTCCACGGTCTTCTTCGGCAGACAGCTACGCGCAAAAGAAAAAGCGCCGCAAATGCGACGCCTTGCTATTTCAGCCGACCGCCATCACCGTGACCTACCAAGCAAGGGGAAACACAAGTCTGGTGACGGCGGCTTGCTGAAAGTCTTAGTTGAGGCCTTCCTCGACGCCCTTCTTCGTGGCGGGCGCAATGGACAGGGCCGGGTCACGCAGCGGGATCATCATCGCCTGCGTGGCGTGGTACAGGTCGGACTTGCCCGGCCACACGGTGTCGATGACTTCGTTCTCGCGGTTGAGCTGGTGGAACCAGGAACCGTTCTTGTGATCCATGAGGTAGGTGTCGATGTACTCGAGGAAGGTCGCATACCAGTCGGCATACTCCTTCTTGCCGGTCACATGGTAGAGCGTGGCGGCGGTGTTCACGCCTTCGGCCAGCGTCCAGTGCATGCGGTCGTGCACAACCGGCTTGCCATCCCAGTCGGTGGTGTACACGATGCCCGGCGCGCCGTCGGCGTTCCAGGCGTCTTCGACCGCGCGGTTGAACAGGTGCTCTGCCGCGTCGAGGTACTTCTTGCCGTCACCGTTCAGCACGCCGTCCTTGCCGTACACCGACAGCGCATACTGCGTGATGAGACGTGCCCATTCGATGCCGTGGCCCGGGGTGGCGCCGTACGGCTTGAACTGGTCGTCCGGCTTGTCGGCGTTGAATTCGAGCTCCGGCTCCCAGTCGGAGTTGAAGTGCTCCGGAATGCGCCAGTTGTTCTCCTCGGCCCACTTGAGCACATGCTCGATGATGCGGCCGGCGCGCGTACGCCAGCTTTCGTCGCCGGTGACGTCGGCGACGGCCAGGCATGCCTCGACGGAGTGCATGTTCGCATTGAGACCGCGGTAGGTGTCGAGTTCCGCGAAGTCGGTGTCCCAGGTGTCGACGCTCAGGCCGATCTTGTCGTCCCAGAACTTGGTGAGGTAGACGTTCTCGGCCTGTTCGAGCAGTTCCTTGGCGCCCGGGCGGCCCGCGAGCAGCGCGGAGGATGCCGCAAGCAGCACGAAGGCGTGCGCGTAGGCCTGCTTGGTGGGCATATGGCAGATGTCCGGCGTGATTTCGGCATACCAGCCGTCGTGCTCCTCGTCGTGCAGCACGCCACGCAGACCGCGGATGCCGTCGTCGACGAGTTCCGCGGCGCCGTCCACACCGAGCAGCGTGGCCAGCGAGTAGACGTGCGTCATGCGGCAGGTGATCCAGGTGGCGCGGTTGCGGTCCTTCCACGGGGTGCCGTCGTCGCCCAGCCAGTAGGAGCTGCCGTCGACCGCCGGGAAGCGACGACCGAATGCAATGAGATTGTCGCGGGAGATGTCGAGGAACTTCTTGTTCTCCGGCGTTCCGATCTGGTACTTCGGATCTGTGTTGGCCATGTGCCCTTGCCTTCCAATGAGGGGCCCGCGCGTGACGCACCGGCCCGATCCTGCTGTTCTGCCGCCGTGCCGGAATCTGGATGAGGAGTCTTCGCATGTCTTCAGATTCCAGATTTCCCGGTTCGCGACCTGCGATCCGCTCGCATCGTCGTTGACAGAAACGTTCTGTATACAGCGTATCACTGAAGCGCTTAAGTCGCAAGCTCGAAATGCCTATCGTGTGTCAGGTTTCACGACCTCCATATGCGGGGAGGGCGACCACGTGAGTGTGGCCGCGCTCCCCGCATTCCGCCGCGCACCGGCGAATCAGATATCAGATTGCGCGCATGTCGAGCTGGCGCAGCGCATCCCCGGCGGTGTCGAACGCAAAATCACGACCCCAGTATTCGATCTGCGGCATGTCGCCGTCCGGCGTCTTCGCGACGATGCACACGCCGTCGCGACGCAGCACGATATGTGGTCCCTCGTCGTACATAGGTATTGCCCCTCTTGCCTGATTCTCCGCTCACCCACTTTGGTGAGGGCATTGACTTTTCCTTGATTCCATAATATATTAAGCGGTTAAGTCACGCAAACGAACACCGGTCTGCGTGCGCCTCGATCGCCGAAGATGGGCACGTCGCACACAAGCCGCGGAAAATGGCGGAAACAATCTGCAGACCATAACAAAACGCAGATTTTTCGAACATGACCGCACAGTAGGGAACACCGTCCGCGCCCAGCATTTACCCAGCGCACTCACTAGAATGAGATGAGGTCTAATAGGCGGACGAATGGAAGGCAAGCAGCCGAAGCTCACGCCCGAGCAGCGCGAAGCAATCGACACGTTGTCGTCGACGCCGCAGTACCAAGGGGAATCGAAGATCAAGATCTTCATGAAGATTCCCGCGAAAGACAAGGCCGCGTATTCCCGCACGCACTTCCTGGTGCCGCTGCTCGCCGCCGTCATCGTGATCGCGCTCGGCACCTTCGTCATCGTGCGCCTCGTCAGCCCGGTACCGCGTCCCGCACTGTATGCGGCGGCGGTGAGCGGATCGACGCCGATGGGCGAGGCCGACAAACTCAAGGACGACTATGCGAAGAAACTCGGCAAAGACGCGATCATCGACGACTATTTCGACATGAACAAAGACGGTCTGTCGAAATTGCAGACGATGATCGGCAATGAGCAGATCGACGTCGTCATCGCACCGCACGACGTGTTCGCGAAACTGGCGAGCTTCGGGTACTTCGACAATCTCAAGACCACGCTGCCCGCCGCGGAATACGCGAAGGTGGGCAAATACGCCATGGCGTTCCATGGATTCGACGACTCGCGCGTGACCGACGCGATCGACGAGTCGGGCAGCGGGCAGGGCAAGTCCGAGCCGTACGGCCTGCTGCTCGAGCATGCGCCGCGCTGGGACCGCATCGAAGGCGCGGACGACGACGCACTCGTCGGCATCGCCGCGAACACCCAGCAACTCGACACCGCCAAGAACTTCATCCAATACCTGTACAACTAACCCATAGCAAGCATCGTCACGCGGCCCACGCCGCCAAACCAGCCGGGACTCCCGCGTCCCGCCACATGAAGCGTTTAAGGAGAATGATAGCCGGAGGAATCTTCCGTCAAGACAACCCGTACAACACCGTGATGAACCGCATCGGAGACATCGCCATGCTCTCGGTGGCGTGGTTCGTATGCTGTCTGCCGGTCGTGACGATCGGTGTGTCCACCGCGGCGGCCTGCGAAGTGGCGCGCGAGATGCAGGAGGACCGCGACAACGGCATTTTCAAGGGCTTCTGGCGTGCGATCAAACGCAGATTCGGCACCGGCATGCTGCTGACGCTGTTCCTCGGCGTGCTCATTGCGCTCGGCGCCTTCGACCTGTGGTGGATCTCGCGCAGCATGGCCGGCGACATGGCGAGCGTTCTCTACGGCGTCACGCTGGCGGTGTTCATCATTGTGGCGATGCTGTTCGCGTTCCTGCTGCCGCTGTCCGGCCGTTCCAAGCTGAGCGCCGGCGAGCAGATCAAGCAGTCCGCCAAGCTCGCGACGATGAAGCCGTTCATCGCGCTCGTCGTCGCCGCGATCTACGCGCTGCCGATCGTGCTGCTCGCCACATTGCCGAGCGCGGTGATGTGGGTACCGCTCGTCTGGTGCATCTTTGGCGGCGGCGCGAGCGCCTGGGCACAGATGTGGCTCATCCGCCGCGCCTTCGACCTCCAGCCACAGGACTGACGCACACCGCAGACTCGCTCCTCATGCGACACATTCCCGCATATTCCCTACGGGATGTCACCATCTGCCACAGGAGCCCATAAACTGTTACGGGATGTCACCATCTGCTACGGGATGTCATCTGCGATTAACGGGTTGTTGGAATATAGCCATTTTCTGAGGATCGCACCCGCACGGATGGGTTTGACTATGACATCCCGTAGCAGATGGTGACATCCCGTAGGAAATAATTACCGGGTAATAGCAGCAACGTGACACACCGATGCTGGCGAGGCCACCGGAATCACTGCGCGGCAGGAGCGGTGGAGGCGCGCTCGATGAGCTCGTATGGCGGCTCCTCCACGTTCTCCACGTCCTCGCCATCGATGAGCTTGAGCATGAGCTGGGCGGCGAGACGTCCCGACTCGAGAATGTTGCGGCTGAGCGCGGTGATCGGCGGATGCGCGGCGACGTTCATGAATGAATCGCCCCACGAGATGATCGAAAGATCCTCGGGCACGCGCACACCCTTCACCGAGGCGACGCTCTCCCCCGCCAGCGCCATCACGTCGTTGTCGTAGATGATCGCGGTCGGCCGCGGTTCCACGCTGAGCAGTCGCTTGGTGGCCTCGGCGCCAGATTCCGGCGTGTAGTCGGTGTGCAGGCAGCGGTAGCGCATGCCGAGCTCCGTGGTGATCTCCGAGAACGCGGCGTCGCGGATGTACGAGTGGCCGAGCTCCTCCGGTCCCGCCACGCGCGCGATGTTCTTGTGGCCGAACAAGGCGAGGTGCCGGATCATCGTGCCCGATGCCGCGGCGTCGTCGCTCATCAATGTGGGCAGACCGCTCGTCAGCGACGAATCCGCCAGCGCGAGGCACGGCATCTGCGGATTGTTCTTCATCAGCTCGATGCGCGGGTCGCCGATCTCCAGATTGAGCAGCAGCAGCGCGTCGACGTTGCCGGTGGCGATCCAGTCCTCGAGGATCGAGACCTCGTCGTCGTCATCCATCGACATGCGCACGAGCAGCGAGTAGTCGCGTTCCTCGAGCGCGGAGCCGAGGCCGGAGATGAGGCGCATGATGTAGGGTTCCGCGGAAAGCAGCTGTGGATCGTAGCCGAGCACGAGGCCGATTCTGCGCGTGCGCGACTGCGCGAGCGACTGTGCCGCGCCGTTCGGACGCCAGCCGAGTTTGCGCGCCACCTGCAGCACCTTCTCGCGCGTGGCATCGGAAACACCCGGCTTGCCATTGAGCGCATACGAGACCGCACTGCTCGACACACCTGAGGCCTTCGCCACGTCAAAGATCGTCACTTTGGCTTTCTGCGCTACCATAGCTCGCCCCCATTCACTGAAATACTCCAGTAATCGGTATCCAGTGTAACTTAAAGTTACTTAACAAATTATGTCATCGTTGACGTTGCCAGGTAGCCGGCATCCCCGTTTTCACACAGTCTTCGCATATATGCGATACGGGAATGCCGCGCGTAGGCAGTCGCTGCATACGCGCGGCCGGGTTGCCTGAAGAGGCGTCTGTGGGGAATCTGCGAACTGAAATTACTGAAGTTTGCAGATTCCCCGCGGCATGCGACTAGAAGTCGCGCTTGAGGTCGTTCGCGCTACGCAGCACGTTGGCGGCGGCGAAATCGGCCGGATCGCCCGCGTAGTCGGTGCCGATGTGGAAGGTGACCGATTCGCCCGGAAGCAGCGAGACGAGGCCTTCCTCAACGGTCGCCTTGTCGTCGACCTTGCCGACCATGCAGAACAGGTCACGCACGTAGTCGTTCGCGGTGACGGTGAGTTCCACGCCGTCGGCGGTGCGCTTGGCCTTGGTCGTGAACGCGTCGGCCGGGGCATCGAGCTCCTGCGTGAGGATTTCGGCCGGGTTGTAGATCACGCGGGCGAAGGAATCGTCGGACGGCACGGCAACGATGAGTTCGTTGTTCGCATCGCCGAAGTCGACAATCTCCTCGTTCAGCGGGAAGCCCTTGTGGCTGGCGGCGTCGAGTTCCACGTCGTCGATCTGCTGCGTGGCGAGCACGTTGCCGTCGAAGTCGACGCGGTTGACCGCCCAGGAGCCCTTGTACGGCTCGTTCGTGTCGTTGAGCACGATGAGCTCGAGGTGATCGGCGTCGACCTTCACACCCTCCCAGCTGTGGGTCTCGCGGTACTCCTCCGAGGTGCGCGGCTGGATCGTGGCCAGACGCGGTGCGAAGAAGTCGCGGGAGGCATACCAGACCGGCTTGCGGTGGCCGTTGAAGTCGACGGCCGCCATGCTGAATGCGCATGCGGATGCGAGAGCTATGGCTGCGATCTTCTTGACCTTCATGGTTCTTCCTCTCATTGTGGGATGTTGTCCCTGGCAATGACTCTGCCTTGAATCCTTGCCGGAATTCGCTCCCCGCAGCTTCGCGGGCTTGCGAATCGATGATTGAAAGAATAATTCCCCTCACCCGAGTTTATCAAGCGCTTAAGTTCTTTTACCGAGCCAATTTGCCTCAGATTTCACACCGCCGCAAATTACCTCTCCGCCGCGCTTTCCCGAATTTCCGCGGATTTCAAATTTATTAGACCGTCACACAAAACTGGGTGAGATTCTCTGCAAGTAATCCCAAATAGTTAATCGCTTCAGGCGACGCGCCGTCCACATCCTGAAATCAAAACGAGCCGGGCGCGAATATGCAACTCGTCTGTGCATGCTCATACATGTGCATATCCACAGACATTGCATGACCCGCGCCCGGCGCGCCCGAACCCGCTACTTGGCGGAGTGCTCGGCGATGAAGTTACGGTACCAGTTGTAGCTGTCCTTCCGTATGCGCTCCTCGGTGTCGTAGTCCACGTAGGTCAGGCCGAAGCGGCGGTCGTAGCCGAACGCCCACTCGAAATTATCCATCAGCGACCACACGAAGTATCCGATGACATTCGCCCCCTCCTCGATCGCGCGGTGGACGGCCTCGAGATGGCGACGCAGGTAGTCGATGCGGTCGTCGTCGTGCACCATCTTCACACCATCCGGGCCGACTTCCACCTCGTCGGGGCACGCCATGCCGTTTTCAGTGACGACGAGCGGAATGTGGTCGTAGTCGTCGTTCAGGCGAACCAGCGTGTTATAAAGCGCATCCGGGTCGATGTTCCACCCCATCTGCGTGTGCGGGCCGTCGGTAGGCAGCCAGTCGATGTCGCTGGCGCCCGGCGCGGTGGAGGCCTCGGTGCTCTGCGGGAACTGCGGGCGGTCGCTCATGGCGAGCAGATTCGTCGAGTAATAATTAAGCCCCAGGACGTCAATCGGCTGGTTGATGAGCTTGAGATCGCCGTCATGCACGAAGTCCCAATCGCAGATTCCCTTGGTGATTGCGAACAGCTCGTCCGGGTAGTAGCCGCGCAGCATCGGATCGAGGAACACGCGGTTGGCAATGAGATCCACGCGGTGCACGGCATCCGCATCACCGCGGTTCACCTGCAGATTCAGCGTCACCGAGAGATCCGGCTTCGCTCCGGCCTCGGCACGCACTGCCTCGCACATCAGACCATGTGCCAGATTCAGGTGATGGGCGGCGCGGAACGCGAGCGGGCCGGCGCCCAGGCCGGGGGCATGCTCGGTGCCGCCGTAGCTCAGGTGCGCCGAGCACCACGGTTCGTTGAGCGTGGTGTAGGTGTGCACACGGTCGCCGAGGCGCTTGGCCACAATGCCGGCATACTCCGCCATGCGGAACGCGGTCTCACGGTTCAGCCAGCCATCCCGGTACGGATCTTCGTTCAGATACTGCGGCAGATCCCAATGGTAGAGCGTCACAATCGGGTCGATGCCGTATTCGAGCAGCTGGTCGACAATGCGCTCGTAGAAATCGAGGCCCTTCTCGTTCGGCTTGCCGTCCGGGGTGGGAATGACGCGCGGCACGCCAATCGAGAACCGGTATGCGTTCACGCCGAGATCGCGCACGAGCTTGAGATCGTCCTGCCAGCGGTGGTAGAAATCGTCGGCCTTGTCTCCGGTGTCGCCATTCAGCACGCGGCCCGGGGCGTGCGAGAACACATCCCAGATCGACGGCGTGCGGCCGTCTTCGTCCACCGCGCCTTCGATCTGGTAGGCGGCAGTCGCGGTGCCGAACTGGAAGCCCTTCGGGAACGTCATCGTCATTGCTGATTCCTCCTGTCGATACATCCGACACAATACACGTCGCATCCGAGCACAGACCCGCGCAAATCCCGGATCTGCTCCGGCATTCATTTACTTACTCTCGAGTCAGCATATGCCAAATATAGCATGCTCCTCCCCTCCACACCGCCCGCAACACGCGCATCGCCAACAATCTTCCACATCCCCCCCGCTCTCTTCCATCCGTTACGGGCCAGATTCCCCATCTCTTACGGGCTAACTTCTTGCTTACGGGCCAAGTTTGTGCGTACGGGCTACGATTTTGCGTTACAGGCTAAAGAAAGTCGGGGCCCCGGCAAACGGGATCATTGGAACATGGCGGTTTCCGACTACCCGTTTTTCACGAAAAGGCAGAGATGCCCTAGCCCGTAACCGAAAATCCTAGCCCGTACGCACAAACTTGGCCCGTAACAGAGTTCGCAACAGAGTTTCGCAGCAAAGTGAGGGCCGCGACACCGCGAGAATAGGCATATAATCGGCACAGCAGAGACACATAAGGAGCAGCATGCAATTCATTGACGCATTCAATCCGGCTTTCCGCACGATGGGACGCATCGGCGAATCGAAGAACCACTTGCCGCTGTGGGTGTTCCCCTACACGCAGGCGCGGTTCCGCTTCACCGGCACCTCCCTCGCCGTGCGTCTTCGCAATTTCTGGAACTACGGCCACACGCGCATCGGTGTGATCATCGACAACACCCAGTTCAGCGTGCGTGTGCCGTCGCCCGTCGAACCCGAGCCCGACGCCGCCGTGAGCGTGGGGGAAGACGGCATGCTCACCATTCGCATTGCAAGCCACTTGCCGAACATCGAGCACCGCGCAATCGTATTCAAGCGCGAAGATGGCGGCATGCACTACATGGAGTTCGCCGGCGTGGAGATTGACGACGACGCGCAGATTCTCGCACCTGCCGAACCCGCCAGCACACGCCGCATCGAGGTGTACGGCGACTCGGTGAGCTGCGGCGAGCGCAACGAGGCCGTGCTCTGCACCGGCAAGGCCGACCCGGACGAAGATCTGAGCGCCTACAGCAACTCATGGTTCGCCTACGATGCCATCGCCGCCCGCGCATTGGGTGCCGACCTGCGCATCATCTCACAAGGCGGCGCACCGCTGCTTGACGGCATCGGCTGGTTCAACGCGCCCGATTACCTCGGCATGGAGAGCATCTGGGATCGTGTGCAGTACAATCCCGCGCTCGGCGAGCCCACCGACTGGGATTTCCGCGACGACGACCCGCAGGTGGTCATTGTGGCGCTCGGCCAGAATGATTCGCACCCGTACGATTTCATGGCCGCAGATTACACCGGCGAGCAGGCCGCGAACTGGCGCGCCCGCTATGCCGAGTTCCTGGGCGATCTGCTCGAACGGTACCCGGATGCGCATATCATCTGCACGACGACCGTGCTGCAGCATGACCGCAACTGGGACCGCGCGATCGACGAAGTGGTGAGCGAGCTCGACAATCCGCAGATTACGCACTTCGATTATTCGCGCGCAGGAACTGGCACCCCGGGGCACCCCCGCATTGCCGAGGACGAAGAGATGGCGCGCGAACTGGTCGCCTACATCGATTCGTTCGGCGCAGAGCTGTGGCAATAGTTCACTGAGACTCACCCCTTGGTGGTTCCCTGAAGGTCGGCTGGGTAGGGCATCGTCACTGGATCGCAAGCGCCCTTTACGTTCCTCAACCCTACCCAGCCGACCTTCAGGGAACCACCGGTACGACCCACCCGCTCTCCGACCTAACCAGCGAATATCCAGAACGTCTGAAACAGGTGTCGTCATGCCGGGCGGAGGGACAGGGTTGAGGAACGGATCGAGTCACGAAGCCCCCCCTGCCCCACCATGCATTCCGCCTCGAACCGGCGCTGCTGTGCAGGGCGGCCGGGCGGGGTTGAGGAACGTAAAGGGCGCTTGCGATCCAGTGACGAGACCGCGCCCGGGCGCCCTGCACAACAGCGCCGAGAGGGTGGGGACCGAGAAACCATCGACAACGCTTTCAGACGCATAAGGAGACACAACATGACAACTGTGACCGGCATCGCACCGGGGGCATCGGGAATGGCCGAACCTACCAGCGACAACGACGGCGCGCACGACCGCACCAGAAGCGGCAATCTGCGTGTGGACGCCATATTCAGCGACCACATGGTGCTGCAGCGCGGCAAGCCGATCGCCGTATTCGGCGAGGCACCCGCTGGAGAAGTCGTCGCCGCATTCCTCACCGATGCGCGCGGACAGGAGATCGCGCAATCTGAAAACCATGCGAACGGCGACGGCACGTTCATGCTCACATTGCCCGCGCTGCCGGCAGGCGGACCACTCGCATTGCGCGTGCGATGCGGCGCCGACGAGCTCGTGTTCCACGACGTGATGGTCGGCGAAGTCTGGCTCGCCGGCGGCCAAAGCAACATCGAGTTCGAGTTGCACAACAGCGAATTCGGCAAGGAGGCCGTCGCCGACGCGCACGACCCACTGCTGCGCTTCTACAACACGCCGAAGTCCGCGCGGGTCAATCTGGCCACGGAATCCGCGTCCGGTTGGCAGACCGCCGAAGCGCCGCAAGTCGCCCACATGAGCGCCATCGGCTACTACTTCGGCAAGCAGCTGCGCGACGCGCTGGCGAACGGCATTGCGGTCGGCGTCGTGGATTGCTACATCGGCGGCACGTCGATCAGCGCATGGATGAGCGAGCATCTGCTGGAGCAAACCGGGCTCGGGCGTAAGTATCTACAGGCATATCGTGACGCGATTGCCGGCAAGACGGATGAGGAGATGCTCGCCGCGCAGACCGCCTGGCAGCAGGTGTTCGACAAGTGGAACGCCGACGTCGCCGCCGTCAAGGAGGAACACCCGGATTATTCGCAGCCGCAGATTGACGCGATGCTCGGCCCGTGCCCATGGCCGCCGCCAGTCACGCCGTTCGCCGAGCGCAGGCCGTACGCGCTGTACGAGGCGATGATCCGCCGCGTGGCACCGTATACGCTTGCCGGAATCCTGTGGTACCAAGGCGAGGAGGACGAACTCAACGCGGCTGGGTACGGCGAGCTGTTGCGCGGTCTGATTGCGGAATGGCGCACGACATGGCATGACGATGCGCTGCCGTTCCTCGTGGTGCAGTTGCCGCAGTGGATCGCCGCGGCCAACGCCGAACATGATCCGCTGCGTTGGCCGGTACTGCGCGACGAACAGTTCACTGTTGCACGTGAAACACCGCACACGAACATCGTCTGTGCCATGGACTGCGGCGAATTCGACAACATCCACCCCGTCGACAAGCGCACGCTCGGCATGCGGCTCGGCGACACGGCATTGCACGACGTCTACGGTCTGCAGATTCCCTGTGCCAGCCCCGAGCTCGTCGATCTGCAGGTGAGCGAGGGCGGCGGCGAGATGGTCGCCACGTTCAACCATGCGCAGGGACTCCATTGGCACGGCACGACGCCGGATTCCATGCGCGCGATTGCGGACATTGCCGAAAGCACCGAGCGCAAGGCCGGCGAATCCGGTTTCGAGATCGCCGCGAGTGCGGACTCCGAGTTCGTCCCGGCACACGCGCGCATCGAGCCGAGCGACGATCTCGGCAGCGACATGCGCGTCGTGCACCTATTCTCACCGGAGGTGCCGAAGCCGACCCACGCGCGCTATGCCTGGCGCAGCTGGGGTCCGGCACCACTGTTCAACGACGACGGCCTGCCCGCGTTCCCGTTCGCCAAGTAGCCCGGTCATTGCCGCCTATGCTCCGGTTGTATGCCGCGGCTGCCGTGGTTGCCGAGATCACTGCGGTCACCGGCGCGCGTCTCGGGCAGCCGCAGCTATGACTGCGGCTCGTTTCTCGGAAACTTCCGGGTAATCCACCATGCATGCGGGCATACGCGGTCTATTTCACGGAGTCTTCCGTACGATATGCCGTTTGCAGACCGCTCCGCGGCACAGCTTACGGAAGCATCCGCGAAATCTGCTACGTACAGCCCGCGCCCCGGCATAGCACACGGACGCGTCCGAAAGATATGCCGTCACTGCGTCTATCGGCGGCCAAACACACGGAACCATCCGAAAACCATGCCGTTTGCAGACACCTCCGCGGCACAGCTTACGGAATCATCCGAAAGAATTACCACTTTTGCCCTCATTTGCGGTCAAACAAACGGAAGCATCCGCGAAAACTACCGCGCGCGAGTTGCTTTGCGGCGCGGTTCACGGAAACTTCCGCAAACTGCGCCACGGCGGGAGAACGCTCAGTGCAGAAGGCCGCTCAATGCAGGAGAACGCAAAAGGTGGGGCATGCCTATGCATGCCCCACCTTGACAGATGCGAAGCTCACGGCTTCATGCGCGGACGCACCGCACGCGGCTCACTGAACCTGGGCGCGGGCGATCTTGCCGGTGAAGGAGTTGGCTTCGTCGGCGTCCTTCGCGGCGTCGTTGTTCCAGGAGAACATGGCGCGCAGCTTCGGGCCGACCTCTTCGATGCGGACGTTGGAGTACTCCTCCTGCAGCTGCTTGAACTTCGGGGCGCCGGCAGCCTGGTCGTCCATGAACTCCTTGGCGAAGGAGCCGTCCTGAATGCGCTGCAGGTGGTACTGCATGCGCTCACGGGTATGCTCGTCGATGACGGTGCTGACGTAGTCGCCGTACTGAGCGGTGTCGGAGCAGCTCCAGCGATCCTTGTTCAGGCCGCCTTCGTTCATGAGGTCGACGATCATCTTGAGCTCGTGGCACACCTCGAAGTAGGCGATCTCCGGCTGGTAGCCGGCGTCGGTGAGTACCTCGAAGCCCATTTCGACGAGCTTGTTCACGCCGCCGAGCAGCACGTTCTGCTCGCCGAACAGATCGGTTTCGGTCTCTTCCTTGAACGTGGTCTTGATGGCGCCGGCGCGCAGTGCACCGAGGGCCTTCGCGTAAGCCAGTGCGAGATCCCAGCCGTCGCCGCGCGGATCCTGCTCGACTGCGGTCACAACCGGGACGCCACGGCCTGCGACATACTCACGGCGGACGATGTGGCCTGGGCCCTTCGGGGCGACCATGAAGACCGGGTGGTCCTCGCTCGGCTTGATGTAGCCGTAGTGGATGTTGAAGCCGTGTGCGAAGGCCAGGGCGGCGCCCGGCTTGATGTTCGGCTCGATGTCGTTCTCCCAGATTCCCTTCTGGTACTGGTCAGGGGCCAGGATCATGATGACGTCGGCCTCGGCAGCGGCTTCCGGAACGCTCTTGACTTCCAGACCCTGCTCCTTGGCGAATTCCACGGACTTCGAGTTCGGACGCAGGCCGACGACGACGTCGACACCGGAGTCACGCAGGTTGAGCGCATGCGCGTGGCCCTGCGAGCCGTAACCGATGATTGCGACCTTCTTGCCGTCGAGAACCGAAAGATCGCCGTCGTCTTCGTACCAGATCTGTGCTGCCATGTGGCACACTCCTTTTATTTGTGTTCGGCGTGGGCCTCCTAGCCCATGCCCATGCTTGATGTTGTCTGCCGCCGCGCCGGTCGCGCCGTGTTGGCCCGCTCGGGCGGTGGCGTCTGTAATCCCTATGTGTTGGAGATTTTGTCCCCAAAACTGAAATCTCATCTTACCGAAATCTCCACGCACGCCCGCATCGCGTCCATCTTTTGGATACCGGCGGTGCCGCGTTTTGGAACGCCCTCCGTTTCTTTTGGAAAATACCGGGCATTCGTCCATAGATCATTGATTACCGCGGAGATAGATTGACCATATTCTGGACATTTTGTATTACGTATTGCCTATCCCTATCGGACTGTTTCCTATTGCCCTGCCGAACTCCTTTCCTCTCACACGGATTCCAAGGATTCATATGTTCACTGCATGTAATCCACGTTCTTGGTCTCACGGCACGTCAAGATCGCCACCAGGCAGCACAGCGCCATGACGCCCAGATAGAGCCCCACCGAGCCGACACCCCAGTGCGACGACAGCCATGTGGCGACCGACGGGACGAACGCCGCGCCAACGATTGCGGCGATGTTGTAGCCGATGCCGGAGCCCGTGTAGCGCACGTTCACACTGAATAGCTCGGGCAGCAATGCGCCAATCGGACCGAAGGCGATGCCCATCAGCGCAAAGCCGAGGCACAGGAACAGCATTGCGGCGGCGGTGTTGTGCACGCCGACCACGGCGCGGTTCATGAGCAGCGGGAACAATGCGGCGAACGCGAGCAGCGCGACCGACGAGCCGATGATCACGCGACGGCGGCCAATGCGGTCTGCAAACACGCAGGAGAGCACGATGAACAGGGCGAACACGCAGACGGAGACCATGAGCATCGTCATGTACTCCTTGGTGGAGAAGCCGAGTCCACCGCCGCCCTGCGCATCGCTCTTCGTGGCCCATGCGAGCGACCATGTGGCGAGCGTGTAGAACAGCGTGTAGGTGACGGCGACGAGGAACGTGGCCTGCAATACCTGCCGCCAGCTGGTGCGGAACACCTCGAGCGCAGGTGCCTTGACGACGCGCTGGTCTTGCTTCGCGGCGCGGAATGCCGGGGTCTCCTCCATGTGCACACGCACGAGCAGTCCTACGACCACCAACAGCGACGAGAGCAGGAACGGCACGCGCCAGCCCCATGCGAGCATCGCGGCGTCATCGTTGAACAGCTCGAGCAGCACATAGGTGCCGTTGCACAGGAAGAACCCGATCGGCGCGCCAAGCTCGGGGAACGAGCCATACAGCGCGCGCTTGTTCGCAGGCGCGTTCTCGGTGGCCACGAGCGCGGCGCCCGACCATTCGCCGCCGAGTCCGATGCCCTGCACGAACCGGCAGACACACAATGCGAGCACGGCCCACACGCCCCACATGTCGTAGCCGGGCAGGCAGCCGATGAGGAAGGTCGCGACGCCCATGGTCATCAGTGAGACGACGAGGGTCGCCTTGCGGCCGATCGAGTCGCCGAAATGACCGAAGATGAGCGAGCCCACCGGGCGGGCCAGGAACGCGACGGCGAAAGTGACGAGCGAGAGCAGCAGCGCGACGGTCGGGTTCGTCGCATCGGAGAAGAACACGCGCGGGAAGTAGTTCGCCGCCGCGGTGCCATAGGCGTAGAAGTCGTAGAACTCGATCGTCGTGCCCACCATCGAGGCGGCGATGATCGTGCCCACCGACGACTTTCCCGCCCGTCTGAGCGCATGCGCGCGCTCCCCCGCCAGCGCCGGGGCGCGGCGCCCCGCTTCCGTTTCCGTTTCGACCGCGGTCATGAATCTCCTTCTTTCTGTGTTGCGATATGCAAAACCCTGCTCTTCGGCAGGGTTCGAGATGTCATGTGCGTCGCCCTGCCACATCGGCAGGGCTGGATTCTGGGTATACGAATCAGCTCGCCGATGGCGAGATAATAATTCGTACAATCTGCAGTCGTGCGACCATGGTCTCACTCATCGCGAGCCTCCTTTCCGCGTATCCGTTTGCGTTGCTGTGCGCGGCGCGCGCTTGCCGCGGCGCCGTGTTGGGTTAGAACCTACTCCCTGGCCTGCGACCGAGCGCACGAGGTGTCCATATAGTGAGATTTTCGAATCTGGTCAGCGAGATATAATGCGGCACTTTTGCTTTCAATGCATAGACATAACAAGCCATATCGCCCAGTGGCATCATGGGTGCGCACAGCTAGGGCGACGCACGCCATCTCCATACACTACACTCGTTCCATGCCCGATGAATCCCACCGCACACCTATGACCTCACCTACATCACAGGCTCCCGTGCCATCGGCACCAGCTCGCACCACCTCACGCTTCCGCAAACCTTCGGTCGCGCTGTCATGGATTCGCGGCATCGTCTTCTTCCTCGACATCCCTCCCGTGCTGTTTCGGGGATGGTGCGCCTTCGTTGGCAGCGAAAACAACGCTCCTGACAATCCTCCTGATTGCGCGCCAATCAGTCCATGTCCGGCCACGCCGATTCAGCGGCATCGCGAAATCACAATAGCCAGCTGCTCACTGGGATTGTGGATCCTATGCGTCGTTCTCCCGTTCCCGGCGCTTGCCGCCTGCCTCGAGCGCGATAAGACCCCGCTCGCCCGCGCCTGCACTATCGCCCCTTGCGTCGCCGTATTTCTCGCAATCTGGTTTGCCCTCCCCCATCTGCTCACCTTCTGGACCGAAGATTACGAGCCCTCTGCCTACTACATTCGCTTCGCCCTCATCTCGACGTTCTGGCCCGCCTACATCATCACGCAGGCCCGCTGCTGAGATTTTGAAATGTACGGCGTAATGCCGTACAATATTGTCATGGCAACCATGACACGAACCGCCCGCATCGACATGCGACTCACCGAAGAGGAAAAACGACTCATTGAACAGGCCAGCGCTGCGACGGGATCTCGCCTCACCACCTGGTGCATCAACAACCTCATCAACGACGCCAAACGCGACCTGCACGCCAACGCCATCATTCGCCTATCAGATGAGGCCTTCGACAGGTTCGTCGAGAATCTGGACAGGCCATTGACCGAGAAACAGCAGCAGTTCCTCGCATATCAGCCGGAATGGGCATGACCGCGATGCCATTCACTCGCCCGGAACGCGCCCAGTGCCCTGTCGACTTCACCGGATTCGACTGCGGGGAACAGCAGATCAACGACTGGCTGAAGCACCATGCCAACGCCTCCAACAAAAATGGAAGCGCCGCATTGTATCTGTCTTACGATCATGAGACGAACGAGCTCGCCGGCGTGTACACGCTCAGCTCCACAACGGTCGCACGCGACGAAACGTATGCGCCGTGGATGCGCAGGAATTCCCCAATTCTGGTACCGGCGGCGCTCCTCGGGCAACTTGCGGTTGCCAACCACTTCCAACACCGGGGATTGGCCAAGGCGCTTATCCGCGACGCGGTCGACAGGACGCTTCAGCTCAGTCTGACGATTGGCATACGTGCGCTGGTGGTGGATCCGCTGAACAGCAATCTGACAATGTTCTACGATTCATTGGGGTTCGAAGGATTCAACGGCGAAACGCGAATGTATTTCCGCATGCCGAATTACCCACGAACGCTCTGAGCGCGCGCCGGAGACCCCGTCAGTCGGCGAGACGCGAGGAGGTGCAGAGCACAACGACGAGCAGCGCCAACGCCAGCACGCCGGCGACAATGAACAGCGGGGCAAATGCGTCTGCGGCAACCACCACAATCGCGCCGACGACGACGCCGAGCAGTCTGCCCACACTGTCGAGGCTGTGCAGCACGGCGAGCACATGGCCGGTGTGCTGCAGATCTTCGATCGCATGAAGCGCCTGGGTTTGCGCGAGCGAATCGAGCATGGCCAGCGCGCAGCCGCCGAATGCGGCGAACAATATGAGTCCGGCGCGATTGGGCATCGCGATGCCGCAGATCGACGCGAGAAGCATGACGGTCGACGCGAGGGCGAGCGGTGCCCTGGCACTGGAGAATCGGCTGGTGATCGGGTCGAGCAGCACGGAGGATATCGCGGCGAGCACATAGGCCACCACGGCCATGGCGGCAATCGTCACCGCCGTGTACTGCAGTGAATTCGGGGCATGCACCCCATGCTCATAGCGCACCAGGAACCCCACGTACGTGATCGAGACGGCGAGCGTGGCCGAGACGAGCAGGCGGATCACGGCGATCACGCCCCAGTGCCTCACGCCCTGCGGCGCGCGGAAGGCCACGAGCAGCTTGTCTTCGTCGAGCGGAGTGACGTGCAGGTATTCGCTCGAATGCTCGCGCGGCGGCACGAACAGCACGACGACGCCGGCGGCGAGTATGGCACCGGCGCATATGTCCATCGCGGCCTCGACATGGTCTGCCATGCCAGCGGCGAATGCAGCGCCGGCGAGCGACCCCGCGAACATGGCGACATTGCGCCACGTGGCCACCGCGTTACGGAACTTGTCGGGCACCATCTCGCCCACCATTGCGGAGCACGCCATCGCCATCACCGCATAGCCGAGCTGCATGAACACCCAGACGAGAATCATCGCGACGTTCGTATGGCATGCGGACAGCGCGAATGCAAACAGTGTGGCGACCACGGTGCCGCCGATGAGCCAGGGTGTGCGACGCCCCAGAGAAGCTCGCGTGCGGTCCGACATCGCGGAGGCGAATGCCGTCATGAACATCGCGACCACAATGCCCACGCCAATCAGCACCGCCAGATTCACGGTGCCGTCGAAAGCGCCGCCGAATTCGTCGAGTCGCAGCGGCACAAGCACCACGGTGAGCGCGACCATGGCGAACGACAGCAGCAGCGACGCCGCGGCAAAGCCGCTTTTCATGCGCAACACCTGCGTGTGCGTCGGGCGGTAGCCGGTGGAATCGACCATCGGATCACGCAGGTCGAAGAACGCGGATTCCACGTCGGGAATCGGCTCGTCGGAGGCCGGGTGAGACAGTCCGGCCGCATCGGCGAGCGCGGCGGCCTGCACCTCCGGGTGTGTGGCGGCGGGCGGTGCGGTGACCGGCTTCTGCCGCACGGCCAAGCGCGCGACCGCCGACTTGTCTTCGGCACTCAGCGCCTTGTCGAGATCGGGCCGGTCGTCAATGCCGGGGCGAATATAGTTCGATTTCGGGAACGTACGCGGGGTCTGCGGTTCCGATTGCTGCGACTGCGGCACTGCGGAATCATTGCTGTTCTTGCTCTCATTACTCATATTTCCCACAGTAACCGCTCGCCGCCGCGCCATGCCCGGCGTTCGATGAACGCCGAGTGAATTCGCCGTTCTCTATTCTGCCACCCAGGCGCTGGTTCGGATTACCTAATGCCTGGCGAAGGCGCTCAGCTGGGCGACCGTGCCGAAATAGCGCGCCGGGTCGAGCCCGTCCACCGTGGGCACGTTCGTCATATGCACGCCATCGAGGCCGCCCGCCGCGACGATTGCGTCGAGCACGGCGCGGTGCCAATCGGGTTCCAGGTACGGCTCGACCTGCGGGCATCCCAGCGCGCGCATGGCGCAGACGAGCGCATGCGCACCCCAGTTCGACGTGCCGGCGACGACGAGCTGGTCTGCCGCCACCGTGCATGCGATGCTCTCGCCGTGCGCGACCACGCCGCTGATCGCATAATCGGCCACGCGTCCCATGCCGATCTCGTTGCCGCCGTCACCCACGCCTATCGTATGCAATTCAAGCAAAGCGAGCTGGCTGAGCGGGGCCGTCCATTCGGCGATGTCGACGCCGCGCATGTTCCGCGGTCTGCCGTCGCGCGCCGGCCCGACGCGTTCGATGAACACGAGCGTGTCTATACCGTGGCGTTTCACCAGATCGATGACCATGTTGAACCATGCGTCGAATTCGGGTTTCGCATGCGGCGCGATGAGCACGCGGTCCTCGGGGAGCAGATCGCCCGCCGCCGCGCAGATGACCGGCGCACAATGTTCGTCGCTGATGAGCCACGCGTCGCCGCCCACCGCGCGTAGTGCCATGCACACTTCGAGTGCGCCCAGCGGTCCGTCCGTTTCGGCGGCCGGCTGCTGCGCCTGCGGAATGTAGAATCCGGTGACGACGAGCGCGCGTGCGGGTCGCTTAGTTTTGCGCCGGTTCTCGCGTCGAGCACGCCGCGGCTGCTCCGTGCCGAGGGCAAGATGGCGTGCCGAGCGAAACAGGTCGCCGCGCACATAGGTCATCAGTGTTTCCGACCCGCGTCCCACGTCGGCGGCCGCCGCGGTGGCGATGCGTGAGATGCGTGGGTATTTACTCCAGTCCGTGATGCTGCCCATATTCTCCTCGATGAATGTTCGGTTGCCGATTGCCGTGTGCAGATGCGCCCGCTAGTCGATTGTGCCGAGCACGGCGCCGTAGTCCGCCTGCTCGCCGACCGGCACGGTGATATGAAGCGTTCCGGTGCCGGCGCAAGCGCTTCGCGTTCCATCTTCATCGCCTCGAGCACGACGATCGGGTCGCCTTCGCGCACCGGGGCGCCGTCGTCGGCGAGCCAACGCACCACGGTGCCGCCGAGTTCCGCCGTGACCGGCGTGCCGTCCGCCGCGGTGTTGGCGTCCGATGTGGGCGCGGGACGGGAGAGGCCGCCGAGCCGTGCGGCGAGCAGGCCTGAATCCACCCCCGGATTACCCGGCCCGCCGGCGTTCGCCCATCGCCCGCTCGCCGGCGCGACGCCAGTCCTCAAGCGTTTCCGAGGGCAGATTCGGCAGCAGTTCCTCCTCGATCCAGCGCGTGTACACGCGGAAATTCGCATTGGACACATCGTCGTCGGCCCTCCAGTCTGCACCCGCGCCGAAATCCGCTGATTCGAGCACCGCCTTGTCGAAGGGCACCACAGTGGGCACGCCGTGAATGTGCAGTTCGGCGAGCGCGCGTTCGGCTCTGCGCAGGCATTCGGCGCGCGTGGAGGCCTTGACGATGAGCTCGGCGATCATCGAATCGTAACGGCTTGAGATGGAGTCGCCGGCCGCGACGCCCGAATCGAAGCGGATGCCGGGGCCGGTGGGCACCTGCAGGCTTTCGACGACGCCGGGGAACGGCACGAAGCCGAGTGAGGGGTCTTCGGCGTTGATGCGGAATTCCATCGCATGCCCCCCCCCGCGGCTCTGGTGTGACGCCGGATTCAAGCCCGGGCACCGCCTCCACCGGCGCGCCCTCGGCAATGGCGAGTTGGGCGGCCACGAGATCGACGCCGGTGACCGCCTCGGTGACGGGGTGTTCCACCTGGATGTGCGTATTGACCTCCATGAAGCTCATCGTGCCGTCGTCGACGAGGAACCCCACCGTTCCCGCGCTTTCGTAGTGCGCGCGTGAGCAGATCGCCACCGCGGCGCGCTCGAGCTCCCGCACGGTCTCGGCAGCCAGGAACGGTGCGGGCGCCTCCTCGATGAGCTTCTGGTTGCGCCGCTGCAGCGAGCAATCGCGCGTGCCCACGGCGAGCACGGTGCCGAACTGGTCGCCGAGCACCTGCACCTCCACATGCCATAGCCGTGCGAGGAAGCGCTCGACGAAGCAATCGCCGTTGCCGAACGCCACCTCGGCCTCATGCATTGCCGATTCGAAGGCGGCCGCCACCTCGTCGGGCTCGTGCACCACCTTCAGGCCACGGCCCCCACCGCCGTAGACCGCCTTGATCGCGATGGGCAAGCCGTGTTCGCGTGCGAACTCGACCACTTCGGCGGCGATCCGGCGCGCCGCGACTTTCGAGCCGAGCACGCGGATCGTCTCCGGCTTCGGCCCCACCCACACCATTCCCGCGTCGATCACGGCCTGAGCGAAGTCGGCGTTCTCGGCGAGGAATCCGTGCCCCGGATGCACGGCGTCGGCGTGTGCGCGCACGGCGGCGCTCGCCATCGCGTCGATGTTCAGGTAGGTGTCGGCGGTCTCGGCCGCACCCAGTGCGTACGCTTCGTCGGCCAGACGCACGAACAGCGCGTCGGCATCCGGCTCCGCGTAGCCGACTATCGCAGTGCGTCCGGCTTCGTGGACTTGATGTTCGTGACCATCGACGAGAAGCTCGTCTCGGTCGGGTCGAAGGTCTCCTTCTCGCCATACACCACGTTGACGCCGGCATCGCCGACGGTCTTGGCCACCACGTCACGCAGCGACGTGCCATACTCGTCGTTGAACACCGCGATGGCGAGGTTCTTCACGCCATCCTGCACGATGATCTGCCCGAGCACCACGCCCTGTACCGTGTCCGGCGGAATCGTGCGGAAGAAGTAGTCGTTGAGACCCGAGAACGCGGTGGATGTGGCGCCCGACGAGATCATCGGCACCTGCGACGACGTCACCTGCTTGAACGTGTTCTTCACCACCGAGCTCGACGGCGGCCCGACCACGACCGACGGCTCCCTGGCGAGCACCGACTGCGCCGACGACGTGTTCTGGTCCGCGTGGTCGGCGTCCGAGGTGTCGGCCGAGACGATATCGATGTCCTTGCCGAGCACGCCGCCGGCCGCGTTGATGTCGTTCTGTGCGAGCTTCATCGTCGCGATGTTCGCCGGTCCCAAATATGCCATGGAGCCGGTGAGCGGGAGGAGCCCGGCCGCCGTGAACGTGGCCTCGTCGGCGTCCGCCTTGCTTTCCGCGCCCGAGCCGCAGCCCGACAGCGTGAGCATCGCCGCCGCGGCCATTGCCGTCGCCGTGACCATCCATGACTTGATTTTCGCATTGTTCATTGCAATCACCGTTTCCTCTCTCTGATCTCTTGCCCGCGCGAATCTGCGAATGCAACTCTTCGCAAGCAGGCGAAGCGGTGGTTTCGATTCACATCCCTAGACTTCTTGCGTGAATCTGTCTGCAGATTACGTGCGCCACAAACCGAGCGCGTGAGCGCCGCGTTACGCTCGCATGAACGCGGAAAAGCGTTCGAAACACAAGGTGATATGGAACAGGCCGGCAACGCGAACGCTGCCGGCCTGCGGTCTGGAGAGAGGTAAGGGATTACTTGACGTTGCGGATGCGCATGATGAGTGCGGCCGCGGCGAGCACAATCACGATCGCGACGCCGAACACCCATGCGTAGGCGACGGCGGGCGTGGTGGAGACGTGCATCGAGCTCTTGACGATGGAGACGACGAGCGAGGTCATTGCCGTGCCGATCACTGTGGAAAGCGTGTTGGCGAGGTTGAGAATACCCAGATCCTTGCCGGCTTCCTTCGGATTCGGCAGCACGGCCACGTTGAGCGCCTGGTCGATCGCGTTGTAGACGCCGTAACCGAGGCCGGCGACGGCGGCGAACAGATACATGCCCATCGGCGAGCGGAAGAACAGCGGCATCGCGGCACCGACGGCGAACAGGCAGCTTGCGAGCGCCACCGGCAGCTTGCGCCTGCCGAGACGGTCGGTGATCGGGCCTGCCGTGACGGCGGCGATCAGCGAGACGACGAGCGTGATCACGCCCATGGTGGCGATGATCGTAGCCGCCTTGTCCTTCGCATTCGGATCGCCGGCGTAGATGTAGTCCTGCGCAATGTACAGCTGGTAGGTCGTGATCATCCAGTAGCCGCCCATCATGAGCGTGCGGCCGACGAGCGCGTAGTAGAAGTCGGGGGCGTGGCGCGGCGGCCGGAAGTTCAGGAGCACGGACTTCACGGTCACATGCTCGCTCTGCTCCTCGAAGCGGCTCGACTTCTCACGCGGCCACATGGCGACGACGAAGATGCCGGTGAGACTGAAGATGCCCAGACCCATCATCCATGCGGAGAAGAGTCCCGACTGCCCCTGACGCAGGAACGCGGCACCCACGACCGAGCCGAGCGTCTGGCCGACGGCGATGCCGGCGCCGTAGAAGCCGGAGATCGTACCGCGCACCTTGTCGGGCACACGGTCGGACATCACGGCCACGTATGGCGCGAGCATCATGTTGTAGCCCATCTGGGCGACGCACCACAGGAAGATGATCAACGCCTCGTTGCGCGTGAATGCGATGGCCCCGATGGCAAGACCGGTGATGATGCCGCCGCCCACGATCCACGGCGTGCGCTTGCCGAAGCGGGAGCGCGTCATGTCAGACAGCGTGCCGAAGATGATGTTCGCCAGCAATGCCACAATCGCGCCGATCGAGTTGACCAAGCCGAGCATGGCTTCCTTGCTCGAGTTGTCAATCAGCTCGAACACACGCGGCAGAATGACGGTGCTCAGCGCCACCCACGGAATCGCGCAGGCGACTGCGGAAACGGTGAAGCCGATGCCCAAGCGCACGAGTTCGGCCTTGGTCGGGCGGTGGCCGTCGGCCGAGACCATCGGATCGCGCATGTCCATGAATGCGGACGCCTCGTCCGGCACCGCCGTGTCCACCGCGGCCAGCGCCGCCATGCCGGAGCCGACGGCCTGCGAATCGGTGGCGAGTTTGGTGCCCTGCACCTGCTCGTCGCCCACACTGCTGTCGGCGGCTCGCTTCTTCGGCATCGGCGCGGTGAGACGGGAGATGTTCTCCTTGTCTTCCTGGCTCAATACCTTGTCGAAGTCGGGGCGGTCGTCGATGCCCGGGCGAATGTAGCCGTTCGAGCCCGTCGACGGCGCGCTCCCTCCGTGGGTGTCTTGTTCGTCAACCATGATTTCTCTTTTCCGGGAATCTGAAAATATCTGGAATCTCTATCGGGAACCGCGCATCAGCTCGCCTGCATGACGGGCGGGTTCGCAATGAGGTCGTCGGTGCGGTGCTCGCCAGTGGAATCCGTCCAGACGAGCGTGGCGACGGACTGTGGGTTCTCGACACCCATGCCCTTGGACGGCGTGAACGTGAGCGTAGCGGAGGATCCGAAACCGTTCCAGGAGAACGCAATCGACTCGTCATCGCCCACCGAGTAGCTGAAGTCGCCGTCGAACGCCGGCAGCTCGTTGCGGAATCTGGCGAGCGCGTTCAGGGCCTTGACCACCGGACGTTCGAGGTTCTTGTCGATCTCGGAGGTCGTGTAATAGTGGCGGTTGATGTCGCGGCCCACATTCGTGCGCTTGAGCAGCTCCATGTCGTTCTCGCCGGCGAGCGCGCCCACATAGTACACCTGCGGAACGCCCGGCAGGAAGAACTGCACGGCGCGTGCGGCAATGTAATGCTGGTCATTGCAGCCGAGCGCCGAATAATATGTGGAGTTCACCTGGTAGAGGTCGAGGTTCGAAGCGGCGGCGCCGGTTGCGGCCTTCGACTCGCCATGGGTGTTCTTCGCGATCGTCTCGACCATGTTGTCGACGTCCGCGTCGGGCACCAGACCCTTGAGCGAACGGTCGAGCTGGTCGGAGCCGATGTCGATGACGCCGATGCCGTCGTGCGTGTCGAGCACGGTGACCGCATTGTTCGGGCGAATCTCGGTCCAGTGCGCGAGCGCGTCCACCTTGCCGGTGAACAGCGAGTGCAGCAGCAATGGCGGCAGCGCGAAGTCATAGACGCGATCCACCTTGGCGGCGATCTCCACCTGCTTCTTGTAGTACGAGTGCACCTCGATGAGAATCTCCAGACCGCGCTTGGCACCCTCCTCGCGCAGTCGCGAGATGAGTTCGAAGGTCTTGGGGGTCATGAAGCAGCTGGTGCCGGCCTCCTTGGCGCCGTAGCCGACGGCGTCGAGGCGAATGTACTTGACGTGCGACTTGCTCATCTGGTCGAAGATCGACATCAGGTATTCCCAGCCCTTGGCGGAGTCGGTGTCAATGTCGACCTGCTGCGGCGTGAACGTGACCCACACCAAGCGGGTCTTGCCGGCGAAGCTGTAGTGGGTGAACGGCAGGCCCGGGCGCGGGCGGTAGATGCCGGCGAGCTCCTCCTCGGTCGCGCCGTCGGGGAACACGGAGCTCATCGTGAGGAACATCGGGTAGTACTCGGAATCCTCGCCGTTCGCGAGCACATCCTGGAACTGCTTGGACTGCCAGCTCATGTGGTTGACGATGGCATCGACCATGATGTCATGCGTCTTGGCGAGCTCGGCGATGTCATCCCAGTCACCGAGGCGGGCGTCGACCTTGGTGTGGTCGATCGGGTCGAAGCCTGCGTCCGCGCCATCGAACGGGGTGAAGAACGGCAGAATGTGCACGCCCTCGTACACGCCGTCGAATCGCGTGCGCAGAATGTCGGTCATCGAAGCAAGGTTGCCGTCACCCAAGCGATCCGCATAGGTGATCAGCTGAACTTTGTTCTTCATGGCTCCTCCTGGATTCGTCTATCACGTCTTCGGGATATCTCCGGGGCGATGCGTCTGCCTGAAGCTTCATCGTTGCGCGAGCTGCCGTATCGAACCGGTTCGAGTATTGTTTTACCTCATTCTTCACGCGCATGCAAGCGCTCTGCTCTCGGCGTATCAAACCGGTTCGATATTCGACGATTCACCGCGCTCTGCCGAAACGCGGTTGCCGGAGGACGAAATCTGCACATACAATCGGATAGTGCTCGTCAAACCGGTTCGATACCGCGGGCGATAGCGCACGGAGCAGAAAATGAGGAGGCGAACATGGTCGGCATGCGCGATGTCGCGAAACGGGCGGGCGTCTCGGTGAGCAGTGTCTCGCTGGTGATCAACGGCACCGGCTATGTCTCACGCGATATGCGCGAGAAGGTCGAGCAGGCCATGCGCGAGCTCGACTATGTGCCCAACGAGCTCGCGCGCAATTTCTACCACGGCAAGACTGACATCATCGGCGTCATCGTGCCCACCATCCAGCACCCGTTCTTCGCCACGCTCACCGCGCACCTGCAGCACGAGTTCGCGGACCGCGGTCTGCAGACGATGCTGTGCTCCACCGCCGACTCCGCGAACGGCGAGGCGCAGTACGTCGACATGCTGCGTCGGCACAGTCTGGACGCGCTGGTCGTCGCCGCGCACACCACCCACGACCCGCAGTATTGGCGCGCGATCGACCGCCCGGTGGTCGCCTTCGACCGCAATCTGGGGGCGGGGATCACTCAGGTGAGTTCAGACCACGTGCACGGCGGCGAGCTCATCGCAGAACTCCTCGTGCGCACCGGCGCGCACCATGTGGTCATGGTGGGCGGCCCGCGCGCGCAATTCACCGACCTCGGCGACCACTCCACCTTCCCCACCGTCCGCTATGTACAGACGTTGGAAGACCGCCTTTCCCAAGCGCGGATTGCGCACACGTACATCGAGTCGGGCGAGGTGTTCGACATCGCCGGCGTGCGGCGTGCGGTTCGCGAGGCATTCGACACATACCCGGACATGGATGCGTTCGTGGGGGCCGATCTCGCCGCCGCATTCGCCGTGCAGGAGGCGGTCTCGCGCTCGATCGCGGTGCCCGGTGATGTGCAGATCATCGCCTACGACGGCACACTCGCCGCGGATTGCGCCGGCATGCCGCTCACCACGGTCGCCCAGGATTTCAGGCAGATCGCGCACACCATCGCCGCGTGCGTGGAACACGGGATCGAGTCTTCGCCGCAACGCCCGGATGCCACGGACGGCGATGCCAACATGACGATCATCCCGGTGACGCTGCACGAGCGCGCCACCACCCGTCGCTGAGGTCGGCGCCCGACCCGCAAAAACAGCGAAGGGCCGCCTTGTGGGCAGCCCTTCGTATAGAGGAGAGGGATGGTAAGTCACTCGGTCGGCACGTCGCCGCTCTGCATGTCCTGGAAGACGTTGACGTTGTTGCCGTCGTACTCGAAGATGCCGATGTTCGCCGAGCTCGGGTCGTTGTTCTTGTTGAAGGGCCCGATGCCGGTCTTGCCGAAGTACTGGATCTTCTTCTTGTCTTTGATGAGCGCCTTGCAGGCCTCGAAGCTCTCGCACTTCTCGCCGCCGTCGGCGCCGGAGACCGAGGAGAGGTTCTTCGCGACCGTCTCGCCGCTGGTGCTGCCGCCCTGTTCGGCGGCGAGCGCGGCGAGGATCACTGCGTCGTAGGTTTCGGCGGCGTATGTGGTGTCGGAGATGTCGGTGCCGGTGCCCTTGAGGTCGGACTTGAACTTGTCGTCGACATGGGTGCCGGGGATGGTGCCCTTCGAGCCCTTGAGCAGGCCGGCGTCGTAGGTCTTCGAGTAGTCGACGGTGTTGCCGTCGACTAGATAGAGCTTGTGCGTGTCCACGCCGGCGGAGGCCAGCGCCTTGATCAGCGGCGTCGCCTGATCGTACGAGATGATCAGCGTCGCGTCGGCGCCGGAGTTCTTGATCGCCGTCGCGATCGACGAGTAGTTCGTCTCGGCTGGGTCGAAGGCGTCCTTCTCGCCGTACACCACGTCGACGCCGGCATCCTTGAGCTTCTGCAGAATGATGTCGCGCATGCCGGTGCCGTACTCGTCGTTGAAGCAGGCGATGGCGAGCTTCTTCACGCCGTCCTGCGCGATGAGGTCGCCCATCACCGCGCCCTGCACGGCATCCGGGGCGACGGTGCGGAAGAAGTACGGGTCCATGCCGGAGAGCGTCATCGACGTCGATGCCATTGAGATCACTGGGATCTTCTCGGCGACGATGCTCTTGTAGACGTTCTTGACGACGCCCGATGCGGCGGGTCCGATCACGACCGACGGGTGCTTCGACAGCACGGACTGCGCGGCTGACGTGTTCTGGTCGGCATGCTCGCCGTCCGACGTATCGGCCTCGACCTCGGTGACGTCCTTGCCGAGCACGCCGCCCGCCTTGTTGATGTCGCTGATCGCGAGCTTGATCGCCGCCACCTCCGGCGGTGCCAGGTAGGCGAGGGTGCCGGTGAGCGGCAGCAGTGCGCCGATCACCATGCCGTCGCCGCTCGACGCCACGCTGTTCGACGATCCGCCGGACGCGCCGCCCGACGAGCCGCATCCCGACAGCGCGAGCAGTGCCGCCGCGGTCATTGCCGTCAACATCTTCATCTTGTTTGCCAGTCGCATTTCAGTCTTCTCTCTTCTCCGCCGTTCGCCGGCACATCTCTCATCTCATAATATTTTTCATCTTCAGTTATAGTATTTAGTTATATTTATTAGTATATCTAGTAATATTATGCTTTCATTTACAGATTGTTTCCATTTTATTTCACTTGTTCTCTTTCTCGACCTCCTCCTCCAGATTGCCCAGATACAGCGAGATGACCTTCGGGTCGTTCATCAGGTCGCGCCCGCGGCACGAGTACGCGTTGCGCCCCTGGTCGAGCACGTAGCCGCGGTCGCAGATCTGCAGGCAACGCCGCGCGTTCTGCTCCACAATGACCACGGAGACGCCGGCCTTGTTCACCTGGCGCACGCGAATGAAGGTCTCGTCCTGCATCATCGGCGACAGGCCCGCGCTCGGCTCGTCGAGCAGCAGCACACTCGGCTGCATCATCAGCGCGCGCCCCATCGCCACCATCTGCCGCTCGCCGCCGGAGAGCTGGCCCGCCAGCTGGTTCCTGCGGTCGCCGAGCTTGGGGAAGATCGAGCAGACGTAGTCGAAGCGTTCGTTGAACAGCTTCGGCGCCTGGTATGCGCCCATATGCATATTCTCGGCGATCGTGAGGCTCGGGAACACGTTCTCCGTCTGCGGCACGAAGCCGACGCCCCGCGAGACGAGTTTGTCGGCACGCAGATTCGTGATGTCCTGCCCTTTGAGCGTGAGCTTGCCGGAGTGGATGTGCACGAGGCCGAACAGCGACTTGAGCAGCGTGGACTTGCCGGCGCCGTTCGGGCCGATGATGCCCACGATCTCGCCGTCGTGCAGTGTGAGCGAGGCGCCGTTCAAGATGTTGACGCCCGGCAGGTAGCCGGCGACCAGATTGTCGGCGTCGAGCAGCGGCTCGCCCGCATGGATATGCGAGCGGTCGAGCGTCGAGACGTCGGGGGCCTCGGTTGGGGTCAGTGTTGCGGTGTCAGGCATTGCCACCCTCCAATCCTTCGAGTACGGAGTCGTCGCCGAGGTCGATGTTGGCGTGGGCGCCCAAGTAGGCGTCGACCACGGCCGGGTCGTCCATCACCGTCTTGGGCTGGCCTTCGGCCACGATCTTGCCTTCGGCCATCACGGTGACCCAGTCGGCGATATGGCGCACCATGTTGATGTCGTGTTCCACGAACAGCACCGTGGTGCCGTCTTCGCGCAGCGAGATGATGTGATCGAGCAGGCTCTGCTTCAACGCCGGGTTCACGCCGGCCATCGGCTCGTCGAGCATGACGAGCTTCGGGTCGCACATGAGCGCACGGGCCATTTCGAGGAGCTTGCGCTGGCCGCCGGAGAGCGCCCCGGCGTAGTCGTCCTTCTTCTTGTAGAGCAGGAAGCGGTCGAGCAGGGCCTCGGCCTTCTCGCGGTTCTCCTTCTCCTGCTTCTTCCACGCCCCCGGGAACAGCGACCGGAACATGCCCTCGCCGGGGTGGCTCTGCGCGCCCAGCATCATGTTGTCGAGTACGGTGAGCCGGCTCATCACCTTGGTGAGCTGGAAGGTGCGCACCATGCCGCCGCGGGCCACTTTCTCCGGGTTCACATGGGCCATGTCCTTGCCGTCGAACTGCCAGGTGCCGGTGTTCGGGGTGTCGAAGCCGGTCATGAGGTTGAAGAACGTCGTCTTGCCGGCGCCGTTCGGGCCGATGAGGGCCGTGATGCCATGACGTTCGATCTCGAAATGCCGCACATCCACGGCCGTCATGCCACCGAAGCGACGGGTGACGTTGTCAGCCACCAGAATCGGGTCGGGCTTGTGCACGCCGGGCTCGTTCTTCACGTAGCGCAGGTCTTCGGTCACCTTGTCGCCGTAGGCGGTGGAGATGAGCTTCTCCCCCTCCGGCGCCTTCGTAGCCCATTTCGCGATGTCGTAGAACGGTTCCTTCACGGTGGCCGTCGAGCCGGCGGCCGTGGTCTCGCTTGTCTTGTCGGTTGTGTCAGCCATTGAACGCCAGCTCCTTCTTGTTGCCGAGAATGCCTTGCGGGCGGAAGATCACGAGCAGCATGAGCGCCACGCCCACGATCACCCAGCCGAGGGCCTCGATCTGGTTCGAGGAGACCACGGTGGTCGGAATCGTCACACGCATCGTCTCCTTCACGGCGGTGAGCAGCACCCACAGCACGCAGGAGCCGAGCACAGGGCCCATGATCGTCGCAGCGCCGCCGAGCAGCAGGATCGTCCAGGTGTAGAACGTGACCGTGCGGCCGAGCGAATCCGGGTTGAGCGAACGGGGCAGAATGAACACGATGCCGGCGATCGCGCCGAACAGGCCGCCCAGGATCAGGGCCTGCATCTTGTACTTGGTCACCGACTTGCCCAACGAGCGGATCGCGTTCTCATCTTCACGAATGCCCTTGAGCACACGGCCCCACGGCGAGTGGAACCAGCGCCAGCACAGCAGCAGCGCAATCGCCACCAGCACCCAGGCCACGATGCGCAGCCACCAGGAGTTCGCGATGTTGTTGTTGTAGGTCCACAGCAGGAACTTGGTGGAGCCGTTCGGCAGCGGCGAGGCGTTTTCGAACTTCTCGGTGAAGTTCTGCGGCGCGATGCCGGCAGAACCGCCGGTGAGCCAGGTGAGCGACGTGGAGCGGCCCACGATGCGAATGATCTCTGCCGCCGCCAGCGTGACCATGGCGAGGTAATCCGGCCCAAGCTTGAGCGTCGGGATGCCGAGCAGAATGCCGTAGATCGCGGCAAGCACCAATGCCGTGAGCACCGAGGTGAACAGGTCGCAACCGTTCATCTGCGTGATGGCGAAGCCGTAGGCGCCCAGCAGCATGAAGCCGGCCTGACCCATGTTCATGAGGCCCGACATGCCAAAGTGGATGTTCAGGCCGATGGCGGCGAGCGCATATGCGGCCGTGGTCGGGGCGAAGAGCTCGCCCAGGATGTTGGAAAGTATGGTCATGAAATCCATAGGTCAGCCCACCCTCTTTTGCTTGCCGAAAATGCCCTGCGGGCGAATCAGCAGAACGAGAATCAGAATTGCCAGCGCGCTGGCGTAGCGCATGTCGCTGGGAATGACGAGCGTGCTCATATCGGCCACAATGCCCACGATCAGGGCGCCCACCAGAGCGCCGTTCGCGGTGCCGAGGCCACCGAGCGTGACGGCGGCGAACATGAGCATAAGCAACGTGACGCCGGTGTTCCAGGCGATGCCGTTGAGGTGGATGCCAATGAGCACGCCGGAGAGCGCGGCCAGGCCGCAGGAGAGGATCCACACGATGCGCACCACCGAATCCACGTTGATGCCCGAGGCCGCCGCAAGCGCCGCGTTGTCGGACACGGCTCGGGTGGCGCGGCCCAGTCTCGTGCAGTAGAGGAACACGGTGACGGAGACTATGGTCACCAGTGCAATGGCCGCCGCGATGAGCGTCGGGGCGTTCGTGACGATCGGGCCGAGCTGAATGCCCTCCGGCACCGACTTGACAATGCCCTTGATGTCACCGCCGAAGAAGAACTGGTAGATGTACTGCAACGCCATCGACAGGCCGATCGTCACGATCATCTGCTGCATGACGCCCACGCGCTTGTGCCGCAGCGGTGCCCAGACGAGCTGGTTCTGCACCCATCCGGCGAGCGCGCCGATCGCCACCGCGAAGATGGCCGAGAGCACGACCGGCATATGCAGCATCTGCGTGCCCACATAGGCCATGAGACCGCCGAGCGTCACCTGCTCGCCATGGGAGAAGGAGCTCAGGCCGGTGGTGCCGTACACGAGGTTCATGCCCACCGCCATCAGGCCGAGCATGAGGCCGAAGATGCAACCCGAGTAGAGCTGCTGCCAGAAGCGCGACCAGAAGCCGGAGCCCTTGCCGTCATCGCCGGCCTGCGCGGTATTCGCCGCAGTCTGCTCCCCGCTTTTGGCGGAGTCGGCATTGCCGCTTTCCGTTTCCGCCGCACTGCCTGCCGCGGCTTTGTCGAAGCGCACGACGGCACGCTGCTTGGAGAACGACTTCTTGGCGATCTCCACCGTCGCGCCGCTTTCGCCGAGCTTGTACTTCTCGGCGACCGCCTTGTCGATGCTCACGGTGTACTCGCCGTCCGCATTCACTTCGAAGGCCCAGGCACCGTCCTCCGCAGTGGTGGCCGTGGCCTCCTCCTCGCCGCCCAACGTGACCGTCACGTCGGGGATCGGCGTCTTGTCTTGGGTCTGCAGAATGCCGCTCACACAGCCGTGCTCCGCGTTCGGCACGCACTTGTCCACCGCCTCCGCGGCCACGGCGTTCGGCACGCCGATCATGCTGGCGAGCATCGCCAGCAACAAGCCCGCGATGCCCGCACACACGATGGCCAGACCCTTTCGGCGCCGCCCGCGTTCGGCACGGCGTTGTGGTTGTGAAACCATGGATGCCATATGCACCCCCTCTCTCTTCGTTGCCTCCAATCTAGGGGGAGAATGGCGAGCGCAAATTTCACTCGGTTTTCTGTTCTGTTACTCTGCAACGCGGCCGTTCACATGTCGCTTACAATCTGTGGTATTTTACGCGCGTGCGAACGGAATCATGCACATGGCAGTTGGGTCCCGCACAATGACTGCAGTCTGGCGCTAAGCACCATGCACCTCGCCGGGTTCGATACGCGAGGCGAGCTGCCAGTGCCAGCCCATGCGTTTGCGGAAACCGCGCGGGCTCTTCTCGCGCACTTGCGCTGTGGCGCGACCTCGAGCAGCCAGTTCAGGAACTCCGCCAACGGAGCCCTTTCCCCTATGCCGCTTCCCATATGCCGCGGAATCCGATCTGCGCGTGAGACAAACCAAGTACCGCGCACTTAATCTGTCTCGCCAGATTGCGCTCAGTGAAACAGACCAAGTATGAGGCACTTGGTTCGTTTCACGGGTGAATCTGAGATGAGATAAAAAGTAGATGGCGGAGCGAAGGCATTCCTCAGACAAGACCTCACGATCCTGACGTTCCGCGATCAGGCACGGAACAGTATTCATGTATCAATGCCCGATCGAGCCGAAGAACCACCCCAGCACCACGGCGCAGAACGGCACGACGAGCGTGGTGAGGAAGTAGAAAGCGGCCACCGCGAGCTGACGCGTGCGAGTGAGCGACACCATCTCGTTGATCGCCGTGGAGAACGTGGAGAAACCACCCAGAAAACCGGCGACAAACAGCAAATAAGTGGAATAGTTCACTGTTTGGTAGAAGTATGCCGCGGCCGCAGTGCCAGCGCAGAGGGCGGCGATGATGTTGATGATGAACGTGGAGAGCGGGTAGGCCCTATGCCACCAGCGTTGAATCGACGTGTTGAGCATGAAACGGGCGACGGCGCCGAGTCCCCCGCATATGCAGACGAGCAGGAAGGTTCCCATCAGCGCGCACCTCCGTCGCGTTTGCCGGCCGTGCGCTGCAACGGCTCCACCATGTGCGGGTCTGCCAGCAAGTCGAGGTGCTCCTCTTCGCTGATGATCGGCAGCTCGTCGGTGCTCGGGTTCGGGTCGTCGCCGGCGGAGGGCGTCATCTGCACGCCGTTCGCAGTGGGCACGCGCACGCCAATGGCCGGCTTTCTCACGGTCTCCATGCGTTCGCGCACATGCATGCCGGTGCGTTTGCGGGCAAGACGCAGGCCCAGCCAGCTGCCGAACCAAGCGATCGCGAACGCCGCGACGAACGTGAACAGCGTGTACAGGAAGAATCCCAGGTACGAGTGGGAGTGGAGCGAGGTGATGTCTTCCACCATCATCGCCGAAAGCGTTGAGAACCCGCCGCACATGCCCATGCCGAAGCCGCCGTTGGCAAGCTGGCGCGTGCGCTTCTTCACCCACACGGCCTGCGACATGTAACTGACGAGCACGGCGAATATGAAGCACGCGCACAGGTTCGCGATCAGCGTGGCCGGGTGGAATGCCATGAGCAGACCGCCCTTCGACAGTGGCTGCGGCCACAGCAGCCACAGCGAATAGCGCAGGACCGTGCCGAGCATGCCGCCAATGAAGATCACCAGATACATCATGCCGTCCGCGAGCGGGTTGAACTTGGCCTGCATGCGTTTGCGGGGCGACAGCGGAATGCTCGGAGGCCGGCGTGCGGCCGCGGCGCCGGTGGGGTGCGGCTGCAGCATCTCCTTGCGGAAGTCCGGCGTCACCGGCTCGTGCGGGGCGCCGGTGGCCGGCGAGAACGACTGGGAATCGTAGAGGTGAAGGTGGGCGTCGGAATCGCCCGGTTCCGCGGCAGCAGAGGAAGCATCGACGTCGCCCGGTGACGTCGCATCGGCATGCGTCAAGTGTTCTGGTCGCGTGGTCATTGCGCGTATCGCCTCGTCTCTATTGCCGGCCACTGCACCGTGCCAAACAGGTGTTCAGATTGCGGGAGTACGGCAGGCGTCACTGCGACGCGCGCGGACCCGCATGCCCGCGAAGGGCACGGAAACAGTGTAGCCGAAAGTCAGTCGAGAAGCGAATGGACCTCGATGATGTGGTCGCGCTGCGGGCCGGTGCCGATCGCGGAGATACGGCAGCCGGAGAGCTCCTCAAGGCGCTTGACATAGTCCTGGCAGGTCTGCGGGAGATCTTCGAAAGCGTGCACCTGCGAGATGTCCTCGCTCCAGCCCGGCATCATCCCATAGATCGGCTTGGCGGCGGCGAAGGCCGACTGGTCGGTGGGCATGTCGTCGTAGCGCACCCCGTTCACGTCATAGGCGACGCAGACCGGAATCTCATCGAGTCCGGTGAGCACGTCGAGCTTGGTGAGCACGATGTCGGTGAGACCATTGACCTGCGTGGCATAGCGGTTCACCACGGCGTCGAACCAGCCGCAGCGACGCGGGCGACCGGTGGTCACACCGTATTCGTGGCCCTGCGCACGCAGCCATTCACCGTTTTCGTCGAACAGCTCGGTGGGGAACGGCCCTTCGCCCACTCGGGTGACGTAGGCCTTGGAGACGCCGATCACACGGTCGATCTTCGTGGGTCCGACGCCGGTGCCGGTGCAGGCGCCGCCTGCGGTCGGGTTCGACGAGGTGACGAACGGGTAGGTGCCGTGGTCGATGTCGAGCATCGTGGCCTGACCTCCCTCGAACAGCACGGTCTTGCCGTCGTCGAGCGCATTGTTGAGAATGAGCGACGTGTTCGCCACGTACGGCTTGAGCTTGACGCCCACCTCGAGCAGCTCCTGCACGGTGGCCTCCACGTCGAAGGCGCGGCGGTTGTAGAGCTTGACGAGCATCTGGTTCTTCTGGTGCAACGCATTGCTCACCTTGTCGCGCAACACGTCTTCATGGAACAGGTCGGCGATGCGGATGCCCACGCGGTTGATCTTGTCGGCATAGGCCGGACCGATGCCACGGCCGGTGGTGCCGATCTTCTTCTTGCCGGCGAAGCGTTCGGTCACCTTGTCGATCATGCGGTGGTAGGGCGCGATCACATGCGCGGACTCGCTCACCAGCAGGCGCGAGCAGTCGATGCCGCGGCTCTCGAGCCCCTCGATCTCCTCGAGCAGCACCTCCGGGTCGACCACGACGCCGTTGCCTATGACCGGAGTCGCCGTCGGGCTGATGATGCCGGATGGCAGCAAATGCAGCGCATACGACTCGTCGCCGACCACCACCGTGTGGCCTGCGTTGTTGCCGCCGTTGAAACGCGCGACGTAATCGACCTTGGTGCCGATCAAATCGGTAGCCTTGCCCTTGCCTTCGTCACCCCACTGTGCACCGATCAACACGATTCCAGGCATTCCAACCTCCGCTTTGGGTCTAATGTAGCCGAAGTCAGGTTAGCACGAGCTCTTGAAGCGGCGGTTTCCGGGTCGCCTCGTGAGATGAGACTGCCGCATCCCCCGATTCCCGCAGGGCGGCATGCATGGCGACGCCTGCGACATGCGCGTAGGCGTCGCACAATAGCCGCAATCGCAAAAGCAATTGCAAAAACAACTACCGAGGAAGCAGGAATCTGACCCGGGTGAGGAAGCAACTGCAAGAACGACAAGAGGGAAGATGCAATCCGGCAACCATGAGAGCGCGGATGCAAAAGAAGCACTCCTAAAAGCCACAGGATGGCCGGCCCCTCAACGTGACTGCAAGAACGACAAGGGAAGCCGTCTACGATCACCCCGCGGAGAATGCAGTTGCAAGAACGGCACACGAATGGAGCGGAAACCATACGCGATGAGAACGAAATTGCAAAAACAGCACGCGAAAGGAACGGAAAACAGCCGGAGCGAGGAAGCAACTGCAAGAACAACCACCGCGAGTGGCGGTACCGCACGCACGCGCCGCCCCTGCGAACACTACTTGAGTGCGCGGCCGGCCGAACCGAGCTCCTCGCAGGCCTCCACCACGCGCGCCGCCATGGAATCCTCGGCTTCACGGCCCCACGAGCGCGGATCGTACTGCTTTTTGTTGCCCACCTCGCCGTCGATCTTGAGCACGCCGTCGTAATCACGGAACATGTGACCGGCCACCGCGCGGGTGAACGCATACTGGGTGTCGGTGTCTATGTTCATCTTGATCACGCCGTACGAGACGGCCTCGGCGATCTCCTGGGCAGTGGAGCCGGAGCCGCCGTGGAACACGAGTTCGAACGGCTTGCCGTCGGGCATGTCGGAATTGAGCACGGCATTGAGTTCGCCCGACTTCGCCGCATTCCACACGCCCTGCTGAATCTCGTGGAGCAGTTCGGGGCGCAGTTTCACCACGCCGGGCTTGTACGCGCCGTGCACATTGCCGAACGTGAAGGCGGCCATGTATTTGCCGCGCTCACCCAAACCGAGTCTGTCAGCCACGGCCATGCCGTCGGCAACGCTCGAATACAGCTTCTCGTTGATCTCGGCGGAGTGGCCGTCCTCCTCGCCGCCCACCGCGCCGATCTCGATCTCGAGCACGGTGTGGGCGAGTCTGGACTTCTCGAGCAGCTTCTCGGCGATGTCCAGATTCTCCTTGAGCGGCACCGTGGAACCGTCCCACATATGCGACTGGAACATCGGCTCGCGGCCGTGCTTCACCTCGTCGATCTCGATGTCGAGCAGCGGATTCACCCATTCGTCGAGATACTGCTTGGCACAGTGGTCGGTGTGCAGCGCTACCGTGATGTTCGGGTACTGCTTGGCCACCTCGTGTGCGAACGCGGCGAAGGCGAGCGAGCCGGTGACACGGTTGTTCACGCGCTGGCCCGAGAAATATGCGGCGCCACCGACGGACACCTGAATGATGCCGTCGGATTCGGCGTCGGCGAGACCCTGCAGGGCGGCGTTGAGGGTCTGCGAACTGGTCACGTTGATCGCGGGGTACGCGTAGCCGCCTGCGCGGGCGGCGTCGAGCATGTGTGCATACTGTTCCGGTGTTGCGATACTCATAGTTCCATTATGCGCGCGTGCACGTTACGCGACAGGCACTTCACGGTGAGCTCAGATGCCGAGGCCGCTGGCCAAAACCAGTGGGCGAATAGTACTCTGGAAGAGGTTGCAAAGCGAGGTTGGCAGTGGCGAGAAGATTGAAGATGGATCGCGAGGATCACGTGGCGGGCAAAGACGCCGAGCGCATTCCTGATTATGAGAACGAGGAGGCGGGCCGCGCGGAGTTCGAACACGAGGTCGAGGATCTCTCGTTCGGCGACAACGTGCATGCCCCGAAGCCTAAGCACCGCCATCCGGCACTGTTCTCGGCCGTGACCACGCTCATCGTGCTGCTTGTGCTCGCACTCGGCGCCGGGGCCTGGTACATGTGGCAATACCACTGGCGCACGCTCAGCATTGAGGTGGACGGCACTGCGTACTCCGCGAAGGCCGACACCACGGTGGCGGCGTTCATGCGCGACCACCGCGATTTCGAACGCAAACCGGGTCGCCTGCTGTCGGTGGAGGGCAAGGTGCTCGAACCTAGCGGCGGCAACACGGTGAGCGTGAAATTCGACGGCAAACAGATCGAGCCCGCCGACTGGGACCACACACGTTTCGAAAAAAACGGCACGCTTACGGTCACGCCGGGCACCGACCTCACCGAGGAGCATACGGTGGAGCAGCGGAAGGTGCCGTTCAAGACGGACATCAATCTGAACGGCGGACCGGTGCAGATCGTCACCCAGCAGGGCGAGGACGGGTTGCAGGAGTTCTGGGTGGGCAGGCAGTCGAAGAAGACTGCCGCCAAGACCGTGATTCGCAAGCAGGAGCCGCTCATTGTGAAGTCGTTCGCACCGCGCCCGGAGGGCAAGAAGGTCATCGCGCTCACGTTCGACGACGGTCCGAGCATCTACTCCGACAAGATCCTCGACATTCTCAAGCAGAACAAGGTGAAGGCGACGTTCTTCGAGCTCGGCGAGCAGTCGCTCGAATTCCCGAAGGTGGAGCAGCGCATCGTGAGGGAGGGCCACCAGATCGCCTCGCACAGCGTCTCGCACCCGTACTTCCCGAACATGAGCGCGCAGGAGCAGCGTCAGGAGATTGAGAGCAGCCTCAGCGACATCAAGAAGGCGTCCGATGTGAGCACTCGCACGTTCCGCGCACCGTACGGCGCGTTCGGCGTGGATGAGTGGAAGAACAACGCCACGCTGATCGACAGGAATGTGCTGTGGGATGTGGACACGTTGGACTGGAAGCGGCCGGGAGAGAAGCAGATCACGAAGGAAGTGGTCGATTACGTGCACAACGGCGCCGTGGTGCTCATGCATTCGGGCGGCGGCGACCGCAGCCAGACCGTCAAGGCGCTGCCGGAGATCATCAAGCAGCTCAAGAAGAAAGGCTACTCGTTCGTCACCATCGATGAGCTGTGCAAGATGGCCGGGCTGCCCGAGGCCGCCGAGCCGAGCCGGTAGCGCTACTGCGCGGTCCGGATCTGCGTGATCACCGTGCGCAACTGCTGCAGGAACAGTTGGCAGACGCGAGACAGGTCGCGGTCCTTGCGCCAGATGACGCTCAGGCGAATGTCGAGCGGCGGGTCGAGCGGGCGCCAGACGAGATCGTGTTCGGGGTCGCTGAACTCGGTGAGATCGTTCACGGTGAGCATGTAGCCGACGCCGTTGCGCACCAGGCAGGCCGCGTTGTATGCGAGATTCACGTGGGAGACGATGTTGAGCGTCGTGCCTTGCGTGAGCCATCCGGACAGATCGCGGCGCTGGTTCGCGCCCGTCGACGTGATGAGCGGCATATCGCGGATCAGCTCGTTCGTGATCGTCTCGTTGGCGGCGATCGGGTCGTCGGCGCGCATGCCGATGCCGAGCGGATTGGCTCCGGGCAATGAGAGGTGGTCGAAGCGCGTCATGTCGATCGGCTGCATGATCACGGCGAAGTCGGCGATGCCGTTGTTGAGGCGTTCCACATTGTTCGGACCGTTGTCGTCGTGGATGTCGAAGGTGATGCGCGGGTACAGCAGGCGCGTCTGCGCGATGGCGAGCGCCACGATGTTCATCAGATTGCTTTCCGCCGCCGTGATGTGTATGGTGCCGGCGATCTCGTCGTGCATATGCACTTCGGCGCGCGCACGGTCGGCGAGTTCGATGATCTGCCGTGCACGCCGGTAGAACACGCGCCCTTCTTTCGTCAGCGAGATGCTGCGCCCGCGGTTGCCTCGCTCGAACAGCGTCACGCCGAGCTCGTTCTCAAGCTCCTTCATCTGCCGCGACAGCGCCGGCTGACTCATGCGCAGCACGTCGGCCGCCGCGGAAATCCCCTCTTCCTGCACGACGGCGACGAAGTGCCGCAAGGTGCGAATATCCATATGAATATCACCTCACAGATTTACATCGAACATTTGCATACAATTATATCAAATCTTTGTATTTGTAATATCTTTTTCGCGGATTTACCGTGTTCACATACGCAACAGCATACCCATGCACTCCCAATCACGTGCACTCCCAATCACGCCGATGTGCGGACCGGAGCGAATGGAACGCGAAAGGACAACTATGGCGGAGAACATGATGAAAGCCGCGGTGTTCGTGGAACCCGAACACGTCGGAGTGCGCGAAGTGGAGCGCCCGAGAATCGAGAAGCCCACCGACGCGATTGTGCGCGTGCTCAAGGCATGCGTATGCGGCTCGGATCTGTGGTGGTTCCGCGGCATCTCGGAGCGCCCGCACAACACGCTCGTGGGCCACGAGGCGATCGGCATCATCGACGAGGTGGGCGCCGACGTGCACGACATGAAGCCCGGCGACTTCGTGATCGTTCCCTTCACCCACTGCTGCGGGCACTGCGAGGCCTGCGAGAAGGGATACGACGGCAACTGCTTCAACATGGAGCCCGGCGGCAATGCCGGCTACCAGGCCGAATACATGCGCGCCACCTGGGCAGGCACCGCGCTCATCAAGATTCCGGGTACGCCCGCCGACTACACCGACGAGCAGATCGCCTCGCTGCTGGCGCTCTCGGACGTCATGGCGACCGGCTATCACGCCGCGTGGAGCTCGAGGATCGAACCCGGCGACACCGTGGTGATCTACGGGGACGGCGCCGTGGGCCTGTGCGCGGTGATCGGTGCGAAGCTGCTTGGCGCTGGCAGGATCATCATGATGAGCCGTCATGAGGATCGTGCGGCACTTGCCCGTGAATTCGGCGCGACCGACATCGTTCCCGAGCGCGGCGACGAGGCGGTGGCCCGCATCATGGAGATGACGAACGGCGCGGGCGCCGACCGCGTGCTCGAATGCGTCGGTTCCGAGCAGAGCATTGAATCCGCCGTGCGCAGCGGACGCCCGGGTGCCTATGTGAGCCGCGTCGGCGTGCCACATGACAACAGCATCGACGTGAACGCGCTGTTCTGGCGCAATGTATCGCTGACCGGCGGCATCGCCTCGGTGGCCACGCACGACAAGAGCACACTGCTCAAGGCCGTGCTCGACGGCGAAATCAACCCGGGCAAGGTGTTCACCGCCTCCTTCGACCTCGACCATGTGCAGCAGGCCTATGAGGCGATGGACGGACGCCGTGCCATCAAGTCGATGATCGACATCGCCGAAGCGTAACGAAAGGTCGGAGCCCCATGAAACCAACACATGTACTGGTCGTGGGCGCCTCGGGAAGCATAGGGCGCCATGCCGTGGAGAAGGCGCGTGCGGCCGGCTACCGTGTGCGCGCACTCGTGCGCGACCCGTCACGCATCCATTTCGGCTGCGGGGTCGAAGTGGTCCAAGGCGACCTGACGAGCGTGGAGTCAATGCGGCAGGCCCTTGACGGCATTGACGGCATTGTGTTCACCCACGGGTCGAACGGAGGGCCCACGCTCACCGAAACCGTCGATTACGGTGCCGTGCGCAACGCGTTGGAGGCACTCGACGGGCGTCCTGCGCGCATTGCGCTGATGACGTCGATCGGCGTGACGAACATGGACAACGACTACAACCGCTCCACCGAGGCCCATGATTGGAAGCGCCACAGCGAACGCCTGGTGCGCGCCTCGGGCAACGAGTACACGATCGTGCGGCCGGGCTGGTTCGACATGGAGGGCGCCGACGAGCACCAGCTGAAGTTCGAGCAGGGAGACCGGCGCGACCCCATGGGGCCGCAGGACGGCTCGGCGGCGCGCCGCCAGGTCGCCCAGACGCTCGTCGACGCACTCGGCTGCAAGGAAGCGGACCATAAGACGCTCGAACTCATCGACGTGGCCGGCACGGCGCAAACCGACGCCGAACTCGCGTCGATGTTCGCCGCACTGCAACCCGACACCGGACTCGACGGCGTGCTGGACCGCGACAACTTCCCCGAGTGCACCCAGCCCAAGCGCGTACGCGAGCAGATCGCACGCATCGAGACGATGCGCGCCGAACAGTGAGCGGCCGCGATCCAAGCACGTTCCACAGCACACCTCACCTCATTGAAACAAACAGGAAGGCAACGCCATGAGCAAGCAATTGGTCGTATACATCTCCGCCACCGGCACCACGCGGCGGGTGGCACAGAACCTCGCGAAGGCGATTGACGCCGATCTCGCCGAGATCGTCCCGGTGCCGCCGTTCACCGCGCAGGACATCGACTGGACCGATCCGACGAGCCGTGCTTCGCGCCAGCACGCCGACCGCGCAATGCGGCCACCCATCTCCGCAAGCCCCTCCGCAGACGGCTACGACGAGATCTTCGTCGGCTACCCGCTGTGGTGGGACACCGCACCGCGCGAAGTGCGCACCTGGCTCGAATCGCATGATTTCACCGGCAAGACGATCACCACGTTCGCCACGTCGTCGTCAAGCACACGCGGCGCACTCGGCGAGCAACTGCACGATTCGGCACCGGACGCCCATTGGGTGAACGGGCGTCGCTTCGCCGCGAATGCCAGCGAGGCCGAACTCAAGACCTGGGCGGATTCGATCGCCTGACGGCACGGTGGTGGATGGGCGTGCATGCCGCGCCCATCCACTGCCCCAGCACTCACTCCTCCAACCCGAGCACGTTGCTCACGTACGGCGTGGTGCCGTCGAGCACCGCCTCGTAGAACTGCTCCTTGGCATCGATGTAGGCAATCGAATCCTCGATGTCCTGCAACCGATGCTGGAGCTCCTCACGTTTCTCCGCCAATATCTCCCGCCGCTGCGGAATGGACGCCTCACCCTCGAGGCATAGGGCCACGCACCGCTTCATCTCGGCGATGCCGAGGCCGCAGCGGCGCAGACACACCAACGACCGTATCCATGCGATGTTGTGGTCGTCGAAGACCCTGTGGTTGCGTGCGTCACGATGCACACGCGGCACGAGCTCCGACCGGCAATAGAACTTCAGGGTCTCGTAGCTCAATCCGGTGAGCTCACAGGCCTGCTTCATCGTGTACATGGTCGCTCCCATCCGATCGCGTCGTGTGCCGTACGCGACAGCATTCACGATCATCAGACAGTATGCCCGATGCTGACCGGTACCGCTACCGGCACATAGCCGAGAGAAAACCAATTCGCGCCGGTAGCGCTCCCGCCCGCTAGATTTGTTGGCACCGAAGCCGCCGGCATCGACACCGAATTCCACCACTATCCACAACTCGGCCACGGCTTCGGGCTCGGCGTGGGAACCACCGCCGAAGGCTGGATCGATGACGCCACGGCGTTCTGGGCCAAGCACATCGAGCCGTGACCAATTCCACAGCGCATCCAATCCACGAGAACAACCGGAAAGGAACACCATGAACACCACGTCAACCCGCTCACGCGGCCTACTCGCACTGCTGCTTGCCTTGGCAATGGTCCTCGGCTTCTCCGCATGCGGCTCGACCTCGGGCTCCTCATCGAACTCGTCGGGATCCTCCACGGCGTCGAACGATTCCGGGAACAACACCGGCACCTCCGGCGACACCCCGACCGTGACGAAGGGCAGCAACGGCAAGGCGCTCATCGCCTACTTCTCGAAGACAGGCACCACGCAGCGCGCCGCCGAGGAAATACAGAAGCTCACCGGAGCCGACATGTTCCGCATCGAACCCGTGCAGGCCTACCCGGAGGAATACCAGCGCACCACCGAGATCGCCCGTGACGAGCTCAACCAGAACGCGCGCACGCAGGTCAAAGGCAAGGTCGATGACATGGCCCAGTACGACACGATCTTCGTGGGCTACCCGATCTGGTGGATGGAACCGCCGATGCCCGTGCTCACGTTCCTGGAATCCTATGACCTCAACGGCAAGACGGTGATCCCCTTCGCCACGTCCGCAAGCAGCGGCATCGACGGCACGCTCGACATGCTTCGGTCGAGCGCCAAGGGCGCCAACGTCACCGAGGGCCTGCGCGTCACGTCGAACGACGAGATTCAGCCCTGGCTGCAGAAGATCGGCGTGCTCAAGTAGCCTGCCGTTTCCTTACGCTAACCGACGCATATGCCCATGAAACGCATTGCAATCCGTCGATTCCCCATTCAGGCTGTATTGGTGTGGGCCGCCGCGCTCGTCGTGGTGCCCATGCCGTTCACGGCGATCCCATGGGCCACGCTCGGACCCATGTACCGTTCGATGCTCACGCCCATCACCGCCGGCATCTACGCCTACATATGGATGCTTGAATGCGTGTGGCTCGGCTGCCGACCCCGCTGGCTCGACCGCATCATAGGACTGCCCGGCATCTACGTGCTGCACGGCGTGCTCGGCACCGGGGCGCTCGCGCTCGTTGTCTACCACCAATACGTGCTGCCGTCGTTCGGACCGGCGAAAACAACGGGCGAGATCGCGTTCTGGACGTTGGTCGGCATTGTCGCGCTCGCACTCGTCATGATGGCAGGCTGGCTCGATACGCTGGTTCCGCCGCTCGCCACCGTGCGCAGCTGGCTCGAACGCGTGTTCCGCCATGAGTTCACCGTGTGGCTGCACCGCATTGTGCTCGTCGCCGTCGTGCTTGCCTGCCTGCATTTCAATCTGGTCTTCTATATCAAGGACCTCACGGCGTTCATCGTCACGATGGACGTGACCACCGGGCTCGTGCTCGCCTGGTATGCGTGGGTGAAATTGCGCGACCGCATGTTCGCCGCCCGCGGCAAGGTCGTCTCCGCGCGCAGGGTCTCAAACGACATCGTGGAGATTCTCGTGGACTGCCCGGCGATGCACAGCTGGGAATACGGCGACTTCGTGTTCCTCAGACTCCCCCGCGAACGCGGCATGCACGGGTCCCACCCGTTCTCGATTGCGAATCTGCCCGGCGAGCATGGTGATGCGATGCGGTTCGCCGTGCGCATCAACGGCGACTTCACCGAGCGGCTGTACCGCACCGCGCGGGCCGGCATGCGTGTGGACGTCATCGGGCCGTTCGGCATGTATGAACGGTTCATCGCACGCCACGATGCGCATGCACCGATCGTCGTATACGCGGGCGGCGTCGGCATCACGCCGATCATACCCACGATCATGGCGCTGTCCGGCACCAATCGCCCGGTCACCGTGATGTACACGGCGAAACGCGCCGACGACCTGTTGTATGCAGACGAATTGCGTAAGTGGAGCGCAAGCGAGGCGCACACGCCGCACATGCAGGTGGGGCGCTGGAGCAAGACGGAACTCGCCGAACAGATCACCGATGGCGCGATCTACCTGATCGCCGGCCCCTCCGGCATGATCCGCGACGTGCGCCGCATGCTGCTACGTCACGGTGTGCCCGGTTCGCGCATGTTCTACGAGCCGTTCACCCGGTAGACCCTGCATAACCAATTCACTTATTGGACGAGTATTGAGTATCGGAGGAAGCCATGCGAATACGCCACGGCCATTTGTTCACACGACTCGCCATCGCTGCGATTGCGGCGTTGCGTGACGCAGGCGTGAGCGTCGAAACCCATGAGATGAACGGCTGGCCGCACGGTTTCGGCGCCGACGGCGGCTGGATCGACCAGTATTTCGCCCCATGGCTCACCACCGTGTTCGCCCGGTAATCTGAACCCAACCCACATCTACGAATAACGCATACGACACTGGAAAAGAGGAACCTATGCAATACACCACACTCGGCCCGAGCGACCTCGAAGTCTCACGCATCTGCCTGGGATGCATGAGCTTCGGCGATGCAGGCAACGGTCAACACAGCTGGACGCTCGACGAGGAGTCATCACGCGCGATTGTGCAGCAGGCGCTAGACGCGGGCATCAACTTCTTAGACACGGCAATCGTCTACCAGAACGGCACGTCCGAGGAATACCTCGGCCGCGCGCTCTCCTCCATGGCGGCACGCGACGATGTGGTGGTGGCCACGAAGTTCCTGCCGCGCACCGACGAGGAGATCGAGAACGGCGTGAGCGGCCAGCAGCACGTCCGCGACAATCTCGATATGAGTCTGCGCCATCTCGGTATGGACCACGTGGACCTGTACATCTACCACATGTGGGATTGGCGCACGCCGATCGAGGAGATCATGGAGGGCTTCGCGAACGCCGTGGCCGCCGGCAAGACGCGGTACATCGGCGCGGCGAACATCGCGGCGTGGCAGCTGGAGAAGGCCAACGCCATCGCCCGCGAACATGGCTGGCCGCAGTTCATCTCCGTACAGAACCACATGAATCTGCTGTTCCGTGAAGACGAACGCGAGATGCTGCCCTGCGCGCAGGAGGAGGGCATAGCGCTCACCCCATACAGCTCCCTCGCAAGCGGGCGCCTGAGCCGCAGGCCGGGCGAGACGAGCCGCAGACTGCGCGAGGATTCCTTCGCCCACGGTAAGTACGATGCCGCCGCCGCAATGGATGCCGACATCATAGACGAGGTGAGACGCATCGCCGAAGCCCGTGGCGTGACGATGACGACGGTCTCACTCGCATGGTTGCTCACCAAAGTGACGGCGCCCATCATCGGCGCGACGAAACCACATCATCTCGACGGCGCTGTCGCGGCCGTCGATTTCGAGCTCAGCGACAGCGAAATCGCCGCACTCGAACGTCCATACCAGCCGCATCCAATCGTCGGTGTCATGGCACAGAACACGAAGGAGAACGCAGCCGTCGCCAAAAGCTGGGAGCGCAAGTAGCGACGAACGGCCGAACCGCCCACCAGCTGCGCCGCGCAGGCTAGGCGCGGCGCAGCTGGTCCAGGAACCGCTCGGCTATCGGGCTGAGCGGCCGGTTACGCCGCCAGACGAGGTGCAATTTGGTCTCGAGGGCCGGTTTGAGCGGGCGGAACACGATGCCGGAATCCGCGCTGGTGTCGACGATCCTATCGAAAGTGAGCAGCACACCGAGCCCTTCACGCGCGAAGACGGCCGCATTGTAAGCGAGTCCGAAGGTCGCCTCAAGCCGCAGATCGGGCATGCGCGAGCCAGCCCAGCGCGCGATCTCATGCTTCCATCCCTGTTGCGAGCAGAACAGCGGCTCGCCCACCAAGTCGTCGAGTTCGACGTAAGACCGCGATGCCAGCCGATGGTCTGCGGGCACAATGATGCCCCACCGATCCACGCCCGGGAAGGTCAGCGCCTCATACTTCGTCAGATCGGGGTCCTGCGCGAGCACGGCGAAATCGAGCGAGCCCTGATCGAGATGCTCAAGCACCTGCGCAGAGACGCCGCTTTCCACGTGATACCGCAAATCCGGGGCCTGTTCGCGCAGAATCTTGATCTGCCGGGCGAGATATTGAATCTGGTATGACTCCGCGAGCCCGAAATACAGCGTGCCGCCGGTGATGTTGCCAAGCGAGGCGAATTCGTCTTCGATGCGGTTCGCCATGCCCACCAGATCGCGCGCACGCTCGCGCAGCACGCGCCCCTCCTTGGTGAGCGTGAGGCCGAAGCTGCGCCGCACGAACAGTTTCGCCCCGAGTTCGTGTTCGAGCGATTTGATGAGCTTCGACAGCGACGGTTGCGACATATGCAGATTGCCCGCGGCGCGCGTCATGTTCTCCTCGCGCGCAACTTCGAGGAATGCACGCAGCTCGCGAATCTCCATCGGCTTCCTTTCCCAATATTATTCCCATACAGAATAATGATTATACCAAATAACTATTTGCGTTATATCGCCATTGCGTTCATACTGACATCATCAACCAAACACCAACTGCATACCAACAAGGAGTGAATGCAATGACGGCACTTGAACTGACCCCGGTATGGGACAAGACCTTCCCTCAGAGCGACAAGGTGGAGCACGGCAAGATCACCTTCCACAACCGTTACGGCATCGAGCTGGCGGCCGACGTATACAAGCCGAAGCGCGTGCCGGCGAACGGCAGATTCAAGGCGATCGCCGTCTCGGGACCCTTCGGCGCAGTGAAGGAGCAGGCAAGCGGCCTGTATGCGCAGACCTTGGCCGAGCGCGGGTTCCTCACGATCGCGTTCGACCCGTCGTTCACCGGCGAATCCGGCGGCTCGCCCCGCGCGGTCGCCTCCCCCGACATCAACACCGAGGATTTCTCCGCCGCCGTGGACTATCTGGCGAACCGCACCGACGTGGATCCGGAGGGCATCGGCATTGTGGGTATCTGCGGCTTCGGCGGCCTGGCACTCAACGCGGCCGCGAACGACCCGCGCATCAAGGCCACCGTGGCGAGCACCATGTACGACATGAGCCGCGTCACCGCGAACGGCTACTTCGACGCCGACGACTCGGCCGCCAAACGCAATGAGATGCGCACACAGCTGGCCAAGCAGCGCACCGAGGACTACGCGAACGGCGACTATGCGCGCGCCGGCGGCGTCATCGACCCGCTGCCCGACGACGCCCCGCAGTTCGTCAGGGACTACCACGCGTACTACAAGACCCCGCGCGGCTACCATGCGCGCTCGGTGAACTCGAATGCCGGCTGGAACGTCACCTCGTCGCTGCCGTTCATGAATATGCCGCTGATGACCTACATCGGCGAAATCGAGAACCCGGCGCTGCTCATCCACGGCGAGAAGGCGCATTCGCTGTACTTCAGCAAGGCCGCGTATGAGAAGCTCGAGCATGGCGTGAATCCGGCGAACAAGGAACTGCTGATCATCCCGGGGGCCAATCACACCGACCTGTATGACAATCTCAATGCGATCCCGTTCGACACGATCGCCGGGTTCTTCACGCGGAATCTGTAAGCGCAGACCGCGCAGACCATATGCACATCGCGAATGCAATACATGATTTTTCATCATTTGTTGCATGCAACAGTGCGCCGCATAACACTCACAGACATGCCGAGCGCGGCATATGAAAAGGCATATGAAAAGAGGCAAGCAATGAACAATTACCCGATTCCCGTCGGCGTTCCGACCGCATACGCACAGTCGCTCATGTTCCCGGTGGGCGAGCCGAACGACGCCTACGCGCAGTATTTCACCGGCAGAAGCTGGCTCGCGCCGGTCTCCGGCGAACAGGTCAGCATGGCCAACGTGACCTTCGAACCCGGCTGCATCAACCATTGGCACATCCATCACGCCACGAAGGGCGGTGGCCAGATGCTCATCTGCGTGGGCGGCCGCGGGTATGCGCAGATCGAAGGCCAGGAACCGATCGCGATGACGCCGGGCACCGTCGTGCACATTCCGGCGAACACGAAGCATTGGCACGGCGCGGCCCCCGGCAGCTGGTTCTCGCACATCGCCATCGACGTGCCGGGCGAGGGCAAGAGCAACGATTGGCTCGAACCGGTGGACGAGGCATTCTACCGCTCGCTCAAGTGAAACAATACGCAAAGGAGTCTGGAATGGCTGGCATAACCGAACAACCGAATGAACGACTGAAAGAGACAGACCCGCAGTTCGCCGAGCGCATGCTGCATTTCGCCGACGTGGAGGTCGCGCGAGACCCCGAAACGGAGCTTGAACCGACCACGCGCTATCTGGCCATCCTGGCCACGCTGCTCGGCTGCCAGGGCGCGGATGAGTTCCGCATTCAGCTCGGGCGCGCGCTCGACGCCGGGTTGACGCCGGTGCAGGCGAAGGAGGTCGTGCACCAGGCCGTCGACTACCTCGGCATCGGTCGCGTGCGGCCATTCCTCGCCATCACGAACGAAGTGCTCGAAGCGCGCGGAGTGGCCCTGCCGTTGCCCGACCAGACCACCACGACCATGGAGAACCGCCTCGAGGCCGGCAATGCCAAGCAGGTCGAGCTGTTCGGCGAGGGCATGGACAAGAGCTACGAGCGCAGCAAGGTGAACTATTGGCTTGCAGACAACTGCTTCGGCGACTACTACACGCGCACCGGGCTCACCAATCTGCAGCGCGAGATGATCACGTTCTGCTATCTCGCGGCACAGGGTAGCGTGGAACCGCAGCTGCTCGCCCACACGAAGGCGAACATCGCCCTCGGCAACACCGCCGACTTCCTGCGCACAGTGGTACTGCAGAACCTGCCCTACATCGGCTACCCGCGCACGCTGAACGCCCTGCGCATCGTCGCGGAGGCCGACAAAGCGAAGCAAGGAGCGGCGTTCAACCTGCAGGCATTGGCGTGGGGGCGGGCTGTTGCCTGATGAAGGTGCACGCATCCGTGGCGGGATCGTACGAGAACACCGCCTCCACGACTGTGCCATTCGGCGCATAATCGGCATCTTCTCCCTGACCCATTGCGAGATAGGCCGTGCCATCCTCCACCCATACATGCGTCGGCGTATCAAACGGGTAATACCCCAGCTTGCCCTCCAAACCAGGTTCCTTGGGTATTCCCAGTTCACGCCATGTGGCCCCTGAATCCGACGAGACATGCAGCGATCCGGCCTGCCCGACGATCACCGTGGTGTCATTGACCCATCCCGCCATCGTCAGATCGGACGGATATTGCATATACATCGGAATCTGCCGCCACACAGCCTCCGCATCCGCGCGCAGTTCGGGCAACGTGCCCGCGACCATCGCATACCCGACCGAGCCAAGCGTGTCGCCATACCCATATGCCACCCCGATGCGGTCGCCAACCACGGAGATGTAGGAGGGAGCCTGCACACCGTGCCCCAATGCCGACGTGAGCCACGTCGAACCGGCGTCCCATGAATAGAGGAGTTGCGCCGTATGCGTGCCCTCGTCGTACCCCACGAACGCCGTGAACTGTGGCGTGATCACATACCTCGACGGCTCGAGCCATAGCGTGGTGTTCGCGTTGATGCCGCCTACGATGCGCGCGACGCCGTCGGGCACCTCGCGCCACGTCGTCCCGCCGTCGTAGGTCACCTCCAGCCTCTCTTTGGACAGACGATACCCATTGCGGCCGTCGAGCACCGGAGCCGTGGGATCCGGCTCCGTCTTCTCGAACTGCTCCGGATACGCCAATCGCTGATACATGATCGGCTCCATCACCTGCGCGATGCGGTAACCGTCCTGACGCGGCTCCGATGTGAACACACACGATTCGTTGATTCCCGACTCCACGGCGTATGTCTGGCATCCATGCACGTCGGTGATGCGCTGGATCGACGCAAACCGCGGGCGCACCGTCGCGTCCAGCCGCACGTAGATGTTCCGCCCATCGGATTGGTCATACCGCGACGCGATATTCGGCAATCGCTGCACGGTGCGAATCCGCACCGAGCTCAACTGATACTGCGGCGCAACGCCGATTTCCTGCCGCCTGCCCTTCCACTGGCTGTACCATTGCGACACGTCATCGGTCACCGAACTGTCCGCAGACACGCGCGCAATCGTCTGCCCCGTCATCGATGGCACCCTGTAAGCGTGCCACCATGTGGACAGACGCACTGCGACGCCGGCCAACAGACCGATTACCACCACGCAGGCGATGATGATGGCGCGTACACGGTGGAAACCATTACCCCGTGCCGTTTCTTGCGACTGCCGCTCCCGACCCATACACCCAACCTACCCCACCAGGCGCATACCTCCGTCCCCGACGCACCCCATCGCGCAGTCGCCACCATACAGATCAGCCGTGCGCGTACAAACACACATGGCCAATATATGCGCGCCTTGCGTAAACGCGACATTACGCGCGACATTACGCAGAATCGGTGAGCATTCGGCGCTCCCTCTCACCAACCCAAATCTGACCTCCTATAATCAAGGCAACGTACAGCCATCGAGGAGGAGGCACAGATGCAGGGATTTGCAACATATGCGAGTGAATACGGACCGGTGCGCGTGGACTGGCAGGATGATGCCGTTGTTCGGCTGCGCATCATTCCGCAGGCGGACTACGACGCCGACGGCGCAGGCGAGACGACCGGGCTCACCGACGAGACGTTCCGTGAGCTCGAACAGTACTTCGCCGGCGAGCTACGGCGGTTCACCGTGCCGATTGCGTTCGCGAGCGGCACCCCGTTCCAGCAGGCCGTATGGCGCGCATTGCTGCAGATTCCGTACGGCGAGACGCGCACCTACGCGCAGATCGCCGAGGCGGTGGGGCACCCGAAGGCCGTGCGCGCGGTCGGCTCGGCGAACAACCGCAACCCGATTCCGTTCATCGTGCCATGCCACCGCGTGGTCGGCGCGAACGGCAATCTCGTCGGCTATGCCTATGGCGTGGAGATGAAGCGTTCGCTATTGCAGATGGAGATGCGCACCCTCGGGCAATGATACGAAATTGACATCTGCCATTGTATAGACAATGCATTACATAAGTTATACAATGGCAGATATCTATTTCATCAGCCAGAAGACCATAGGGGTTCGCATGAGCGAGACAGCGACCGTGAGCTTTCGTACCGACCCGAAAGTCAAGGAAGAGGCCAAGGCACTCTATGAATCGATGGGCATGGACCTTTCCACCGCCCTCAACGTCTTCCTGCGCCAATCCATTCGCGACAACGGCATGCCGTTCAAGATCACCCGCGAACAACCGGAGAGCATTGAGGCACGTCGGCAGACGGAAGCACACGAAGGCAGGTCCTTCACCAGTTCCGAGAGTCTGATGAAAGACCTGATGGATGCTTAGCACCGTATTTCGCACCACTCAATTGGTGCTGACACGCACCGGCTCGCATGACGACCTGGCCTGAATGGCAATCGTCACTCACATCAAAGCGCTACCGCTGCTCGAACAGCCAGCCCATGATCTGCGGATCGCGGGCGAACAGCCGCGCGCCCCAGCGCCGTAGATTTCGCATGGTCATATGGCATCACTCCAATCGGCAGCATGGTCATGCATGTTCGGCATATGGTAGTCCGCACTGCGGGGAGTCGCTACCGGCAGTGCGCGCATACAGTATTCGCACAGACACCACGTAACACAGCACAAGGAGATTCCATGGGCATTCTGTTCATCAATGGCGGCGAGATCGGCGGTAACACCGCGCACCTTGGCCACGCGTTCCTCGAGGGCCGCGATTTCACGCAGATCGACCTCGCCGGCAAACGCCTCTTCTTCCTGTTCCGGGGCGGCGCGCCCACGCAGCAGATGTACGAGCGCGGCGAATACACCATCAACCGCTTCGCCGGCCTGTACGGTATGGATTACATGGGCATGGCCCGCAATGCAAGCGAGGCGCGCGCACTCGCCGCCAAGCTGTGATCACATGCCCTCGGTTTCGCAATCTGCCCGCAGATTACCGCACACATGACGAAACCTGTGCACACACAACAGCAGACCTCGCTCAGGCACGCAGCGGATTCTCGTCGCGACCGCGCCGCTCATACCGCACCGAGTAAAGCACGAGCAGCAGCACGGCGAGCGCGGCGAACGGGACGCCGCTCAGAGCGGGGTAATGGTAGTTCATATGCGAGGCGTCCAGCACGCCGCCGCCCACCATCGAGCCGACGGCATTGCCGAAGTTGAAGGCGATCTGCACAGTGGCCCCGCCTATGAGCTCGCCGCCGCCCTTGCCGGCCTCCGCCATGAGCAGCTGTTGCGGCGCTGAAACGAAGAACAGCGCGAACGAAATCACAAAAGCGAACAGCGCCGTGCTCCAGCGCGAGCCGGGCACGAGGAACACGGCGAGCAAGCCGACGCAGGCGATACACTGGCCAAGCGCCGAAGTGCCGCCGGGCACCCAGCGGTCTGCGATGCGGCCGCCGATCAATCCGCCCACGACCATGCCGAATCCGGCGAGCATCATCAGCGCGGAGATCGTGTTGTTCGGCCATCCGCCCACCTTCTGCAACCATGGGCTCACATAGCTCCACCAGCAGAAAATACCTGTGTTCCCAACGAAAACAGCGATGAGCACCATCCAGGGGCCCGGTTGGCGGAGGAATCTGAATTGCCCGCGCAGACCAGCGTCACGCACAGGCGCCACAGATGGGATCCATGCGCGCGCGAGCACGGCGGTCACCGCGGCGCACACGGCAAGCGCCACAAACGCCAGTCGCCACGACATATGCTCGGCGAGCAGCGTGCCGGCTGGCACACCGAGCATGTTCGCCACGGTCTGCCCGGTGACCATGGATGCCACAGCACGCGCCTCCTTGCCCTTGCGGGCGAGCAGCTTGGCGACCAGCGTGGCCGTGCCGAAGAAGGCGCCATGCGGCAGACCGGCGAGGAAGCGGGCACCCACGAGCATCGGCGCGTTCACGGCCATGGCACTCAAGGCGTTGCCCGCGCAGGCGATGACCATGAACATGACGATCAATGTGCGCGGCGGGATTCTGCGGCCGAACACGAGCATCAGCGTGCCCACGCACACGCCGATCGCGTATGCCGAGATGAAGTGCCCCGCCGTCGGAATGCTCACCTGCAGGGTCTGCGCGGTTTGCGGCAGTATGCCCATCATCACGAATTCGGCGGCGCCGAGCACGAACGCGCCGGCTGCGAGCGCGAACAATCCCAAGCCGTTGCCGCCGGTTCTGCCTTGTTTTCCGCCGCGGTCGGCCCGCGTCGCCATGTTCGTCGCGCCTGTCATACGTGCACCTCACCTGTGTCTGCGCGTAAATCCACTGACTTAACAAAATAAGATTCGCAACCGACAACCACACGGGCATATCCGTGGCGGCCACATGCCCGCTCAGCGCACCGGCTTCGATTCGAGCGGAATGTCCGAACGATCGGCGAGCGCGCGGTAATCCGGCCCGAGCCACAGATCGAGCTCACCTTGCCGCACAATGAGCGGCATGCGCGGGTGAATCGGCTCCATGTCGGCGTTCGCCTGCGTGGTGACCATTGAGAACTGCGAACCGCGCCGCACGCCGCCGATCAGCATGACCGGTTCGTCGGGCACGCGGAACACATACTGCTGCTTGATCTTCCTGCCGGTGCGCGCACTCACCGCCATCTCGCTGCCGTGCGATTCATAGAACCAGCGGCAGGCGATCACACAGCGGTCGTGTTCCATCGGCGCACGCCACATCGGCTTGTCTGCGCTCTCGATGCGTGTATTGAACACGGGCTGCGGTGTCCACTGCTGCTCGAATCCCCACTGCGCCCGTGCCGTCTCCAGACTCCCCGGCTCCAGTTCCGGTACGCCCACGGCTGTGTCGAATTTCGGCACGATGATCGGCACCACCGACTTCGGGTATGCCTCGACGCCGACTCCGGCGAATTCATCGTCGGCCCCGACCCGCGCCCGACTGCGTTGGCATTGCATCGTGAGCTCGTCGACGAGCCGCTCCAGCTCCGCGTCCGTCAATCCCAGATAATGTGCGCACATACCTCCAGAGTAATCCGCGCGCACCCTGCAGCTGCCGGTCGAATATTGTGAAATATTGGACGGATTCGCCCGCGTTGCACGTCGGTGTGCGAATATGGATTGCAGATTCCCATTCCTGTTCGAACGCGCAGTCACGCGCAGACAAGTGAGGCGAGACATGCGCTTGTTCGCAGACAGGCCGTCGCAAGCAGACGGCTCTCGCGCGCGCATCGCCTCCGCAATCCTCAATTGGGAACGTTCGCTCGCCCATTGGAAACGCGTGCTCACCGTAATCTTTTCCGCATTGCTCACAGTGATTGCCGTGGTCTGCTTGGGCGTGGGACTCAACATCGTCGGCCTTGGGCGCGATACCCAAGCCATCCCTCCGGCTCCCGTCACCGAGGTCGAGGCACCGCAGCTGCCGGTGCCACTCACCGACGACGCCATCAAGGCGGCCGGTCTGCATGAGGCGACGCCCACGGTTTCGGTCTCGCAGATGACCGCGACCGCGCTCGACAATCTGAGCGCGGTGGACGGCAGCTCGGCACTCGACACCGTCGCCATCTCACTCAGCAGTGATCAACGCGAGCAGATCGAGCAGAATCTGCAGGCGTTCGCCGACGCCGGTGCGCAGGTCTCGTTCGCCGTCGCCGACCTCGGGTCCGGCGGCGTGATCGCGGCGAACGGCGGCGTGGCGCGGTACCCGGCGTCGTCGATCAAGGCGCCGTACATCGTGTCGCTGCTGCAGGAGGGCGCAGTGAATCTGGATGAGACGGCAAGCGGGAGCACGCTGTCCGCGCAGATCAACGCGGACCATATTGCGGGCGTGCTGCGGTATTCCGACAACGACGGGTACGATGCGCTGTGGAACGCGCATCTGAACAGTGCGATCATCCCGTGGAGCGAAGGCCTGGTGGAGAATCCGGAACGCATGCGCGGATTCCAGTACCCGGATGTGAGCGCGGTGGAACTCGCGAAGATGTGGGTGAAGACGTACGGATACCTGTTCGCCGATGCCGAGGGCGAACCGAACGCGGGTGAGACGGCGAGCGCACCGGCGCGCGAATGGCTCGCCTCGAGTATGCATCATTCGCTCAATTCGTCGATCGACGCCGCACACGGCGGCGAAGAGAATCCGGACGGCACGGTGGTGCTGAGCAAGGCCGGCTGGATCAACGGCGAAGGAGACTATTACGCGCTCAACGACGCCGGCATCGTGCTGCCAAGCGGAGAGAGCGGCAACGAACCGGGCTATGCGATCGCCATCATGAGCAACGCGTGCGGCCGGAACGATCTGCTCGCCGATCTCGCCGGCACGCTCCACAATATTCTGTCCTGATTCGCGAATTCACCCGCCCACCGCTCGCATTTGCCGTACACTAGGCTCTATGACTGGCAAACTGCACTTGCACAACCATTACAACGGCCTGAAAACTGCTGTATTGTTCGCGATCATGTGGGCGATCATCATGATCATCTGGTGGGCCACCGGTGCGCGCACATCCACGCTCGGCATCTACCTGGCCATCGGCGTCGGCACGTCGTTCATCTCGTACTGGTTCTCCGACAAGCTCGCAATCGCGTCGATGCACGCGCAGCCGGTGACCGAGCAGCAGGCGCCCGAGCTCTACCGCATCGTGCGCGAACTGTCGCAGCGCGCGGGCAAGCCTATGCCGCGCATCTACATCGCGCCCACCGAGACGCCGAACGCCTTCGCCACCGGCCGCAACGAGAACCACGCCGCCGTCTGCTGCACGCAGGGCATTCTGCGCATTCTCGACGAACGTGAGATTCGCGGCGTGCTCGGGCACGAGCTCATGCATGTGTACAACCGCGACATCCGCACATCGGCGATCGCCGGCGCCATGGCCACCGTGCTCACCTATCTCGGCTATTCGATGATGTACATCGGCAATTCGTCGAGCTCGAACCGCGACCGCGACAACGGCGCCGGACTGCTCGGACTCATCGGCATCCTGCTGTCCACCGTGCTCGCGCCGATTGCCGCCTCGCTCATCCAGATGGCGATCTCGCGCACCCGCGAATACGACGCCGACGAAGACGGCAGCGAGCTCACCGGCGACCCGCTCGCGCTCGCCTCCGCCCTGCGCAAGATCTCCGGTGGCGTGGATGCCAATCCGCTGCCGAAGACGAGCACCGACACCTCCACCGCCGCGATGATGATCGAGTCGCCGTTCCGTGGTGCCGACGTTTCCAGATTGTTCTCCACGCACCCGCCGACCGAGGACCGCATCGCGCGCCTGAACCAGATGGCCGTCGACATGGGGCAGATCGCTCCCGGTGCCGCTTCGCCGCAGGTTGCGGGCTACGCTCAGTATTCGCAGTACCGCCAGCACTGAGCCTGCATGGTTGTGGACACCCCTGCGGACGCGGCGCGCGCTTATGCCGCATCTATGGTAGACTGTCGAAAGTGCGTCGCCGCGGGCACGCATTGCGGATGTAGTTCATCGGTAGAACGAAAGCTTCCCAAGCTTTAAAGGCGGGTTCGACTCCCGTCATCCGCTCCACTGAAAACGGCTGATTTCCAACGAAATCAGCCGTTTCCCATATCGCTTGCGATATACACTCACCCGCGCGAGCCGTTCGCGTAGAAACGCGCGAGCGTCTCATCGCGGAACTCGTCGAAATAGCCGCCGTCGATCGAGGCGCGGATGTCGTCGAGCAAATGCACGAAGAAGTACTCGTTGTGGATCGTGGCAAGCGTGAACCCGTTCATCTCGTGCGCACGCAGCAGGTGGTCCACATAGGCACGCGTGTAGTGCGTGCACGTGTAGCACTGGCAGCCCTCCTCGAGCGGACCGAAATCGTGCTTGTACTGCGCGCGCTTGATGTTGTAACGGCCGTCGCGCGTGAAGATCGCGCCGTTACGCCCGCAACGCGCCGGCGCCACGCAATCGAAGGTGTCGCCGCCGTTCTCCACGCAGGCGAAGATGTCGTCCACCGCGGCGATGCCGAGCACGTGCCGGGGCCGGCTTTCGGGCATCTCGTCGCAGATCCACGCGCAGATGTCGCCGATGATCCGCTTCTCCATCGCGCCGCCTATGCCGACGCCGTCGAAGTCGAGCGAGGCAATCTGCGAGGCCGCATGCCGGCGTAGATCTTCGTAGTTGGCACCCTGCACCACACCATAGAGTGCCTGGTACGGCTTGCCAAGGCGTGACTGCGTGAGCCGCTCGTGCTCGGCGACGCAACGCTGTGCCCAGCGGTAGGTGCGCTCGACCGAGTTCTCCTGGTAGCGGCGCGTGTTCATGAGCGTCGTGAGCTCGTCGAATGCGAACATGATGTCGGCGCCGAGCTTGTGCTGGATGTTCATCGAAATCTCGGCGGAGAATCGGTGCAGCGAGCCGTTGAGCGGCGACTTGAACGTGACGCCGTCCTCGTCCACGAACGCCATGCGCTCCTTGCCTTCGGCAATCACGTCGTCGGACTTCATGCCCTTCACATCCATCGCCAACGTCTTCTTGAAGCCCGCGCCGAGCGAAAGCACCTGGAATCCACCGGAGTCGGTGAAAGTCGGGCCGTTCCAGTTCATGAACTTCGCGAGACCGCCCGCCTCGTCAAGCACGTCCTCACCGGGGCGCTCGTACAGGTGGAACGCGTTCGACAGCAGACACTGTGCGCCGAGCTGGGTCATCGATTCCGGCAGCACGGCCTTCATTGCACCTTGCGTGGCCACCGGCACGAATGCCGGCGTCTTGATGTCGCCGTGTGGCGTGTGCAGAATGCCGGTGCGACCATAGCGGGCGCCGCCTTTGCCCTTGCCGTTCGGGGAATCAGGCAGTCGCGTGGTCTGTTCAAAACGGAAGGCGCTGCGGTCGCCGGGTTTGCCCGGTTCAGCGCCGCGCGGATGCTCCACCAGCTGCGGGGCCGGTGCCTGCACAATGCTCTCTGTATTCGCTGTCATGTGCGCAATTCTAAGGCGTGCGGTTGTCCGCGTGAACAGATTGCGCACACCTACCGATGCTACCGCCCGTCGCATATGCGCCTACCGTATGCGTCGCCCTCATGAGGAAGCACGTTCGTCATCAATCTGGACAAGTCGGCGCAGCCACCGCTGAATAAGACCATGATTCAGCGAATGAAGCATGAGACCCTCGCCGAACTTCTCCTGACGCACCACGTATATGATCATCGCCATCACCGTACGTGCGTCGTAATCCGCGGGGTCCACCACGTCGATCGGCGCGTCCAGTAACTTGGCGTGGAGCAATCCCAGGTAATCGAAGAAACCAAGGTCGGGCTGCCTGTCGAGCACCCGGTTTACCTCATCCATGAACCGCAGAACTATGCCGTTGTACGACACATAGAATGGATTCACCACGTCGCCGAACTCACCCATGCTCTCGAGCATGGGCAGGAACTTCGTGACAGACTCGTAGGGGTGCGGGGTTCCCATTCGCGAAAGCGCCACACGTTGCACATGCGACGGGTGAGACAGCAGTTGCGTGAGATCCTGGTCATGCGCCATCGCCTCACGGCGTTCACGGGCAAACCACCAGAAATACGTTCTCGCGATTGCACGCAGGTATGTATGCGCGAATCTATACAAATCGCGCGCCTGCATGAGATCGATCTCGCAACCTACGCCATATTCCAGGCAGCGAGCCAATCTGAGTGCCGCACTGGCCTTGATGTAATGCATGGCGTGACGCTCATCGACCAGCGCATACGCACGCCGGTAAAGCTCGAATGCGGCGCTCTCGTCCCGTTCGCACACCATTCCTTCAATACGCAGGTCACCGAGGAATACCAACGCCTCTGGGTCGCCGAGCTCCGCCGCCCGTTCAAAACAGATGCGTGCGCGCTCGCCGATCGGCGGCTGTTCGATCATCGGCGGATGCCCTTTGATGCTCGCCGTGTAGTAGCTATTGAAATAATCGCCGTTGTTAAGGTCCTCCTTGTAGATTTTCCCGAGCGCGACCCAGGCACGGGCGTCACCACGACCAGCCGCATGCCGAAACAGAATCTCGGCGAGCTTGACACAATCATGGAACCGCTGACGTTCGTCTTCGTCGGAGTAAGCGCGATGCACGCGCATCGCCTCCTCCATATAGAACATCGCGCGCCGGTATGCCTCACGGCCGTGCGGATCGAATACCGAAGCCTTATCACAGTAATCTCCGGAATCGTCGAGGCTGGAATAGAACGGCGTTCCCGGTAGATTCCTGTAACTCTCCACCCACCGCTCATAGGGCACCACGGTCTCGCCCATCACATTCACCGGAGATATGGGCACCGGTTCGATCCGCATGGTGGAACTCTTCGGTTCGTCCGGGCCCCAGTCCCACCACGTGCCTCCAGGGTACCGGCCCACGCGTTCGCGCCCATAGTAGTGCGGTTTGCCCTCGTTGTCCGTGGCGAACAGCGGATTGGTGAGGTACACCGCCGGCAATACCGGACCGATCACAATGTCGGCGAAACAGTAATAGTCCATGCCGTATTCGAGAATCGGCACCTTGCTGCGACTCTCGATGAACTCCCCAGACGGCTCGAATCCCTTCTCATGTTCGTGCAGGAATTCGAAATCTTCCATATCACTGTCCCATACCATGGCACAAGATTAGCAAACTGAGTCAGGCAACATGGCACTGACCCAGATTCGGCGCGTTCGTCTCGCTCTATCGGCCATTTTTCGCATATCGTCAGGGAATGGCCGCCGAGTGACGTGCCACAGCGGCCGTTCTTCGCAGATAGGAACAAATCGGCCAACGGAACGCATCCAATGTCCTCGCGAACAGGATCCCCCCAATCACACCCCATGTCAGCCCTGTTCACTCTCTTATTTTCGATTGTTAGGTGGCCCTCTCCAGTAACAGACCCCTAAAACACCCAAATATGCGACAAAAAACGTAGATTTGTCGTATTTATGCGGCTTGCAGGCGGGTGTCTACTTGCGGAAGCACCTAACAATCGCAGATAGACAGAAACACCCATCTTCGCCTGACCGGCCAGATTTCACAGCAGCACACAGATGAGCCGATGGAGCGCACCGCACGACCGAGTTGGGGGGGCGATCGGCACTGACGGCACTTATGAGACCGGGAGCAGCAGCGCGCGAATCTGCTCGGCGGATTCGAAACGCACGGCATGCAATCCGAGTTCGCATGCGGCGGCGGCGTTGGCGGCGGTGTTCTCGACGAACAGCGTGTGCGCGGTGTCGAGATGGAAGGCGCGAATCGCACGCTCGAACAGTGCGGGATCTGGTTTGGCAATGCACTCGCGCGCGGAGACCATTGTGCCGTCGAGCAGGCCGAGCCACGGGTATTTCACCTGCATCTGCTCGACCGCGGTCTCCGAGCAGTTCGCCAGGCCGACCATGCGCACGCCGGCGGCCCGCAGTTCGCGGAGCAATGTGGGCATGCCGACGGGCATATCGTAGAATCCAAGCGCGCGATGCTGCAGCAGCAGGCGCAGAATCCAGCCGACCGCGGGACCGTGCTCGCGGGTGTAGTCGTCGAGAATCTTGCCATCCGGCACACCGGCGGCGGCGCGCGCACGGCAGAATTCGTAGCCGTGCGGGTCATGGTCATCGAAGAACATGTCGGTGACGCCGGGCGGGTAGAACGCGCCCACCACGCGATGCGGGCGCCAGTCCACGAGCACGTCGAAATAGTCGAACACGACGGCGGAGAAATCGGTCTGCACACTGCAAGCGTAGCGGACAATGCGGTCTCGTGAATTCCAAAGATTCTTTTTCGAAAGAACAATTCAGTTTTCAGTGGACATTCAGGAAACTTCAAGAAGACGTGGCTTAACTGAGTACTATCACAAGAATAGATTGCCCGAGCGCGATCATGAGGAGACATATAGGGAGAGTCGATGGCTGACGACAACAATAATTGGCCTACCGGCACGCCGGACCAGAACGCAGGCTCCGACGAGCACCATACCGACGCCAACATTGGCGCGAACACCGAAGATTTGAACACGGCACCTGCCGCACCTGCAGACGAACAGCCGACCTCCGTGCTGACGCCGGTTTCCGGTTCCGCCACCGAGCAAGGCGAGAAGAACGACTCGACTTCGGTGGACGGGACCCGCAAACCGGAACCGTACCGCCTGGCACCACAATATGGTGCGTACGCGCCGACATCCCAGCAGGAGACGACGCGCATCCCGACGCCCCCACAGCAGGGTGCGCCGAACGCACAACAGTCCGGACTGCCGTACCAGACACAGAACAATCCGCAGAACATGCCATATGGCGTGCGCGTGGACCAGAACCAGCCGAACGCGCCACAGGGTGCACCGAATGCGCAGAACCGCAATCCGTACGGTGTGCCAACGGGCAATCCGTTCGCGCCCAGCAACGGCACGCCGGCAGGTCCGGGCAATCCGAACGGCCCGACACAGTCGCCGTTCGGGCCGGGCAGCCCACAGCAGGGGCAACCGGCACGCACGCCGAGCAACATCATTGTCGCGGTGGTCGCGGCACTCGTTGCGGCGGCGATCTGCCTGGGCGTCGGCTATGCGGCGCTCACCAACGGCTGGGTGAAAATCCCCACGTCGAGCTCGTTGAGCAGCGTCTCGTCAAACAACCACGGTTCCGGCTCGGCCACGGTGGAAGGCGGTCAGGCGCCGAACTGGGCCAGCGTCTCCGCGAACGTGTCGAAGTCGGTCGTGTCGATCCAGACCGTTGTGGACCAGGGCGAAGCCAAGGGCTCCGGCGCGATCCTCGACAAAGAGGGCCACATCGTGACGAACAACCACGTGGTTTCCGGCGCCAAGCAGATTCAGGTGACGCTCGACAACGGCGACATCTACAGCGCGAAGGTGGTGGGCACCGATTCCACGACCGATCTCGCCGTGATCAAGCTCGACAATCCGCCGAAAGACCTGACGCCCATCACATTCGCGAATTCCGACAGCCTGACGCCAGGTGAGCCGATCATGGCCATCGGCAATCCGCTCGGCTACGACGGCACCGTGACCACCGGCATCGTCTCCGCGCTGAACCGACCCGTCACCGTGATGGACGAAGAGAACAACAACGCCATCGTCACCAACGCCGTGCAGATCGACGCCGCAATCAACCCGGGCAACTCGGGCGGCCCCACCTTCAATGCGGCAGGTCAGGTGATCGGCATCAACTCGTCGATCGCCTCCACCGCCTCGAGCACCCAGACCGCCGGTTCCATCGGCATCGGCTTCGCAATCCCGGCGAATCTGGTGAAGCGGGTCGCCGACGAGATCATCCAGAACGGCAAGGTGGAGCATGTGGCGCTCGGCGTCACAATCCAGAGCGCCACGGTAGAAGCGGATGGCGTTACGCGCGGCGGCGCCGTGGTCAAGTCGGTCGTCGCGAACAGCCCAGCAGCCAAGGCCGGTGTGAAGACCGGCGACACGATCGTGGGCTTCAACGGCCTCGCCGTGAACAACAACTACTCGCTGCTCGGATTCGTACGTGCCGCAGCGATGGGGTCCACCGCGAAACTCACCGTGGTGCGAGACGGTCACACGATGGAGCTCAACGTGACCTTCGACCAGGCCGAGGCGGCGGTGAACGGCAGCAACCGCAACGAGAACCAGAACAACCAAAACGGCCAGAACGACCAGAACAACAACGGTCAGAACGACCAGAACAACAACGACGGCAATAGCGACAACAACAATCGCAACCGCAACAACGACGGGCTCATCGATCCGTTCGGCATGTGGTAAACCGGCGGCGAACATCTGAATCGGCCGTTTCAGCGAGAGGGTCTGCAGAGCGATCTGCAGACCCTCTTCCCATATCACCTATACCGGAACACGCCAGTGGGTGTGGTTTGCTATAGTGAGAACCCATGCGCGGCAAACGCGCGAATACAACTGAATATGCAAGCAATCTTTTTACGCCGTGTGTCGTAAGCGCACCAAGCCGGGTGCCGTGTTCGATGGGCTAACAAGGCGTGAAGCTAGCTTTCCACATCTGTATGCGCTATGGCGGCGTGCAGGTGCGGAAGACGATACCGACGTAAGGAGATGCGATGAAGAAAATCATCGATCTTTGCAAGGAAGTCCCGCTCCTTCCTCTCACCATTCTGGCGGCCATACCGCTGGCCCTCATTCCGCAGTGGCGCCCGTGGGGCCACATTCACCCCGCATTCGACCCGGGTGTGGGCGAATGGATCATCATCCTGTTCGTGGCATGGACCATCTACACGAGCATCCGCGAGATGATCGACAGCATTCGGCACGGCCACATTGGCGTCGATCTGCTCGCCATCGTCGCACTCGTCTCCACCGTCTGCGTACAGCAATACTGGGCGTCGTGGGCAGTGGTGCTCATGGTGGCCTCCGGCGAGGCAATCGAATCGTACGCGCAGAACAAGGCGCGCGGCAATCTCACCGCACTCATCAAAGCGGCGCCGCAACAGGCGCACGTGGTCACATTGCCCGGCGTTGCAGACGGCGGCGAGGCGCAACTGACCGAGGAAGGCTTCCGCAAGGTGCAGCAGGCCGTCGAGCAGGCGCAGCGCGAAGGCAAGCCGATCACCATGGGCAACGGTCATTTCGACACGGTCCCGGTGAACGACGTCAAGCTCGGCTCGGTGCTCATCGTGCTACCCGGCGAGATTGTGCCGGTCGACGGCCAGCTGCTCTCCGGCACCGCAAGCGTCGACCTGAGCAACATCAACGGCGAGCCGGTGCCGCGCACCCTGTTCGTCGGCGCGAAGGTGCTCTCGGGCTCCATCAATGGCTCGACCACGATGATGATCCGCACGACGTCACTCGCCGCGGATTCGCAGTACCAGCAGATCCTGAAGCTCGTCTCGTCCGCGGAGGAGTCGCGCGCCGCCGTGGTGCGCACCGCCGACATGCTCGCCGTGCCGTTCACCATCATCTCGTTCGCGATTGCAATCGTCGCGTGGATCGTCTCGGGCACCGGTCTGCGCTTCGCCCAGGTGCTCGTGCTCGCCACGCCATGCCCGCTGCTCATCGCCGCGCCGGTCGCGTACGTCGCCGGCACCGCACGCCTCGCCAAGCAGAAGATTCTCATCAAATCTCAGGATGTGCTGGAGAATCTGGGTCGCGTCACGCATGTGTTCTTCGACAAGACGGGCACGCTCACCGTCAAGCAGCCGCAGGTGGTGCGCGTCGAAAAGGCCAAGGACATGCCTGCGAACGTCTCCGAGGACGAGATCCTCATGCTCGCCGGCATGGTGGAGGGATTCTCGGTGCACGTGCTCGCCAAGGGAATCGTCGCCGCCGGCAAGGAGGCGATGGCACGCTTGCACAGACTCCCCAGCTCAAGCGGCAAAACCGCAGCCGACGGTGCAGGCCAGCGCGAACTGCCGAACCCCAACGAGAACTACCCGGTGGTCGGCAACGTCTCCGAGACGCCAGGCAAGGGCGTCACCGGCACGGTGGACGGCCACAAGGTGGAGGTGGGGCGTTTCGCCTTCGTGACGGAGCAATCCATCGCCAGCGAGGAAGTGCACACCGCGCAGGAAGAGGAACGCAACGAGAAGGCGATGGAGCAGGCGGACCGCGAGGCGGCGAAACTGTGGCCCACCGAGCTCGAACCCGACGAGATGGCCACGTACATCGCCATCGACGGCAAGCTCGCCGCGCGCATCGTGCTGCGCGACGTGCCGCGCTACAACGCGAAGCAGTCGATCGCCCAACTGCGCGAGCTCGGCGTGAAAGAAGAGACGATGCTCACCGGCGACAAGAAGGCGTCGGCCATGATCATCGCAAACGAAGTGGGCATCACCGACGTGCGCTACGAACTGCTGCCGCAAGACAAGGTGAATGCCGTGCGCGAGGCCGCTGCCGCCGAGAAGACCGGCCGGGAATCGGGCTGGAAGCGTTTCCTGGCGAAGCTGCTCGGCGAACCGATTCACCGCGATGTGACGATGATGGTGGGCGACGGCGTGAACGATTCGCCGGTGCTCGCGGTCGCCGACATCGGCATGGCAATGACCGACGGCACGTCCACGGCCGCCTCGGAAAGCGCCGAAGTGGTGATCATGAACGACGACATCGGCGCCGTGCCGCTCGGCGTGAAGATCGCCCGGCAGACCAAACAGCGCATGCTGCAGGCCGTGCTCATCGGCATCGCGCTCGCGATCGTGGGCATGGTGTGCGCCGCGTTCAACCTAATCCCCGTGGTCGTCGGCGCGTTCCTGCAGGAGGCGATCGACGTCGTCTCCATTCTGTGGGCTCTGACGGCACTGTTCAACCGCAAGCAAGCGAGTCATGCTGGCATCCGTACTTGATTTGTCTCAATCCGGGAAATCTGCGAGACAAATCAAGTACGCAGTGCCGGGTTTGTCACGCTAGCCCTCCTCTCAGCGAGACGAACCTGACACTATTCGCACTGGTTTGTCTCCCCAGCCCTTCCCCCAGCGAGATAAATCAAGTGCGCGACTCTTCACAGATTCGCGAGTGTGGGCTAATCTATTCTCGTGACTCAAGATTCTGAACTTCGTATTGCTGTTATTGGCGCGGGCCCGGCCGGCGTCTACTCCTCCGACATCTTCCTGCGCCAGCTCGCCAAGCTCGGCGACGAACTCGGACTCGGCACGGACGCGCGCATCGATCTGTTCGAGAAACTGCCGGTGCCGTTCGGCCTCGTGCGCTATGGCGTGGCGCCGGATCATCCGTCGATCAAATTCATTGCATCGGCGCTCGAGAAAACGCTGGATAATCCGAACATCCATCTGTACGCCGACGTCGAGTTCGGCAAGGATGTGACGCTCGAGGATCTGCTGGAGCGGTATGACGCGATTCTGTTCGCGACCGGTGCGATCAAAGACAAGCCGCTCGCGATTCCGGGCGCCGATCTCGACGGCGTGTACGGTGCCGCGCGCTTTGTGGAGTGGTACGACGGCTACCCGACCGGCGTGCGCGAATGGCCGCTCGAAGCGGAACGCGTCGCAGTGATCGGTGGCGGCAATGTGGCGATGGACGTCGCGCGCGAGCTCATGCGCAACGCCGACGATCTGCGTGCGAAAACCGACATTCCCGACAACGTGTACGAGGGCATCAAGAACAACAAGGCGAAGGAACTCCACTTGTTCATTCGCCGCGGCGTCGCGCAGGCGAAGTTCTCGGTGCAGGAGCTGCGCGAAATGGAGAAACTGCCCGGCGTGCAGCTCATCATTGACGAAGACGACTTCGAACTCGACGACGACACCGTCGAGGAGGCCGGCAAAGACAAGCTCACGCGCCAGATGGTGGAGGAGCTGTTCGTGATTCGCGACATGGCCGAAGACATGGAAGACGACGGCGACGTTGACTTCGAAGGCAACCCGGCCGACCGCAAGTACTACATCCACTTCAATTCCGCACCCACCGAGATTCTCGGCGAAGACGGCAAGGTGAGAGGCATTCGCGTGGAGCGCACCGAGACCGGCGCGGACGGCAAGATGCATCGCACCGGCGAATTCACCGACTATCCGGTCGAGGCCGTGTACCATGCCATCGGCTACAAGCCGGAATCGGTGCCGGGCATCGCCTACGACGAGGGCGGCGCGCATTTGGCCAACGCGAACGGCGACGGCCGCATCACTGTGGATCATGAGAACGGCGAAGTGCGCGAACGCCTCTATGCGACAGGCTGGGCGAAGCGCGGGCCGGTGGGACTCATCGGTTCGACGAAGTCCGACGCGCTGATGATCGTGACGGCCATGCTCGAAGACCTCGCACAGAACAAGGAGAACGCACGTCTCGCGCCCGACCGCGACCCCGAGTCGATCGACCGTCTGCTTGCCGAACGCGGCGTGCGACCAATCGATTTCGCCGGCTGGAAGCGCGTGGACGCGTACGAGCGTGCCGAAGGAGCCAAGGAGGGCCGCGAGCACAAGAAAGTGATCGATCCCGACCAGTTCCGCGCACTCGCACACGGCGAGTGAACGCCAGATGTTCAGCGGGCGGGTGCCAGGCGTTCGCGAGGTCGAGCGTCCGGCGCCCGTTTCCATGATCGTGTTGCAACACGCCGAATTGCACTATTGTGAGCATTGGTGTAATCTAACTCTTTGTCTGCGAGCGTGGCGGAATGGTAGACGCGCTGTCTTCAGGTGGCAGTGAGCTCATGCTCGTGCGGGTTCAAGTCCCGCCGCTCGCACTAGCAAGAAACGGCTGATTTCCAACGAAGTCAGCCGTTTTGCTTTGCCGACGGGGGCTGTTTCGGCAACAATTTAGCAAAATTCGAGAGCCGTCTGAGGGCCATTCGAGAACCATCTGGGAACACCCCCACCACCACAGGTCATTATCCGTTACGGGATGTCACTATTCTTTACGGGATGTCTGGACTCTCATGGCATCGCTGATTTCGGCGATAGAGTCTACCATTTCACAACACACAGAGAGAGGAAAACACCATACTGATGCACTCTTTGCACAATTCCGCACAACGATATCAAGGACCAGACATCCCGTAAGAAATAATGACATCCCGCAAACCACACGGCACGAATACCCGGGACTTGCGCGCGTAGCACACCGGCAGGCATGCTTCCTGAACGTCACCCGTGCACAGGGACACCGTCGGGCACCGCGCACCTACTGCGCGCTCAAAACGGCGGAATTCCAAACAAAACAGAATATCACCACAGCACAAAGCGATACGCGGCCGTCGCACCTCCCGTAGAGTGAAGGTATTGGTTCATCAACAACTGAAAGAATGGACACCATGTTTTGGATTTGGACACTTATTGTAGGCGCAGTCATCGGAGCGATCGCAGGTGCGATTACCAACAACGGGCATTCGATGGGCTGGATCAGCAACATTCTGGCAGGATTGGCCGGTTCGGCGCTTGGTCAGGGACTCTTCGGCTCCTGGGGGCCGTCGCTCGGGGGCATGGCGGTCGTACCGTCCGTCCTCGGCGCGGTCATTGTGGTCGCCATCGTCAGCTTCATCGTCATGAAGGTTCGCGCATAGCAATCTGCCGAACTCAATAATCTGGATTCGCGGGACCCGGCTCAACCGGCGCCCCGTTTTTTCATGCCTGAGCTGATGCACACCGTGAATAAAGACTGAATATTCACGCTCGTTTATGATATGCGAAGCGTGTAGCACACTGCAAATTTTCATGTGGTTGTTTTATCTCAAAACTGCATAGTTTCACCTCATAGCCCAAATAAACACGACCCGCAGTCGCGCATTTTACAATCCCAAATATCCGTATATATAACCCAAAATATGAATAATTATGCATTGGTTATGGGTTCTTATTGTCGGAGCAATCATCGGTGCAATCGCCGGCGCCATCACGCATCACAGCGGTGCAATGGGCCGGATCAGCAACATCATCGCCGGCCTAGTGGGTTCTGCACTCGGTGAGGCGCTGTTGGGTCACTGGGGACCGCAGCTTGCCGGCATGGCGATCATTCCGTCGTTGATCGGCGCGATTGTCGTCGTCGCAGTGGTTTCCTTCTTCCTCATGAGGTCTTCAGCAAAGAACTGACCTCACTTGTAGCCATCATTGGGGGCTGCGGTTCCACCGGGGGCCACAGCCCCCAACACTATCTCACTGTCTGCGTAAGAAGAGACATCTGCACTCCTTATATGTCCCAAATTACGCAAGCTGGAACCTATGGAAGCTACACAAAGCTGCACGCAGCAACATAATCTGCGTAAAAAGAGACAGTTAGGCCGGCTAACTGTCCCAAATTACGCAATTCAAGACAGTGACGCATTTCAGGCATTCCGCGGCGACGGCATCTTCCAAAATTTACGTAAAAAGAGACATCTATGCTCCCTCAACATGTCCCAAATTACGCAGGCGAAAACCTGTGCACTCCGCAAATCCGCAAATCCGCAAATCCGCAACTCTGCAACTCTGCAACTCTGCGTAAAAAGAGACATCTTGTGCATCTTTCTGTCTCTTTTTACGCAGAGGTGGGTATGACCAGAACCATCTATAATCACGCTATAATCACGCTATAGTCATGGATCTCCCCCGCAATCACCCGCACACGCTGCCCACGAGGATCTCCGCCTCCACGGTGAGCTCATGAATCCGGGAGAGATCAAGCGAATCCACGTCCACGTTGAACAGCAACGGCGTCATGCGGGCGAAGGCGAGCACATCGTCGGCCGGCATCGGGAAGGTCTGGGAGACGAGCCGGCGTTCCAGCACATCGAAATGCTCGGCGAACTGCCCCACAACCTGCTCGTTCGAATAGTCGCCGTGGCGCAGCTGGCCGCGTGCGAGCTCGCGCAGCTGCTCGTCATGCCGCGCGCCGGGCACCACCTTGATCACCACGCCCGAGCCGCCGAGCACGCGCGTGAATTCCGCGTAGTTGACCGGCGAGAACACGTCGAGCACGCAGTCCACGGCGCCGTCACGCACCGGTAGTTCGGCCAGATTCCCCACAAACCACCTCACCGCGCACCCCGCGTCTTCGCGCGCCGCCAGCTGCACGGAATCCTTGGAGATGTCGAACGCGAGCACCGTGGCATCCGGATGCGCCGCCTGCACGGCGCGCGCATAGAATCCTTCGCCGCAGCCGACGTCGAGTATCACCGGCGCGCGCATCTGCGGCCCGCTCGAGCGCAGATCCGCACGCCCGCGTGCGCCGCGCAATTGCGCGCCGGAACGCGTGCGCAGGCCCGCGAAATCGATGGACGCGGCAATCTGCCCGCAATACCGCCCCACGGCACTCAGCACGGCGTCGACGATATGCGAGTAATAGCCGGCGGAGAGAATCTGCCCGCGGTGCTCGAACGACTCTCTGCTGTAATATTCCGACTGCCGCGCACCGGGCGCCAGATTCACGTACCCCTGCCGCGCCACGTCGTAGGTGTGACCGCGTTCGCAACGCAGACTCGTACCCTCCAGCCGCAGCTCCTCACGGCACAGCGGGCACACGAAGTATTTCCAGGAATCCGCAAACCGCGCCAATTTCTCCGGACTCATCGCGACCTCCCGTCACACCGTGGAATCCCAGCACATCGTAACAAAAAAGCCTCCCGGAGGAGGCCTGTGGAACGGCTGGTCAGTCGTGCGGGCGCGTGTTCAGCCTGCTGTAGTAGAACGACGCGAGCACGCAGAACACGAGCGTGGCGATGTTGAAGATGAGCTCGACCCACCACAGAATCTGGTTCCACGTGTTGCTCAGCGGCCCGAACAGGCCGGGCAGCGTGACGAGCCAGCTGATGATGACGCAAATAAATACCCAGATGCCGTATTTCTGCCCCATCTGCTGGTCATAGAGATGCGCCGGCGTGAGCTCGAAATTCGGCTTGTTGTTGTACACCGCGTACACACCGAACACCAGCAGCGCGACCAGCACGATCACGTTGAGGACTGTCATGATGATGTTCTGCGCTACCATGACGCTTCCTTTCCTAAAATTCCTGTATTTCTTCCACAGATTCTAGGCTCACCCTCCCCGCCCCCGCCCTGATTACGCGCACCGCGCTACGCGTTTTCGACTCTGACAGCCGAATATTTCACGTGATATCACGCGCAGACTACGCTGGTCTTCAGTTTCACCCGACGAAAGGCAGCCCATGGAAATCGCGATGATCAACGAACACGAATTCCAGCAGGATCTCGAGGCCACCGCCCTGCCGGCCCTCGATTCGTGCATGCATGACGGCTACATGGACCCGGCCGTCTCGGATTGGCATGGGCACAGACTGCGCACGCTGCACCCGGCGGACGGCACTCCGAACAAGCTGCATGTCGTGCGCTACGACGTCGAGAAATTCCATGCCTTGCAGATTCCCGGCTCCTCCCGCCAAACCCATGGCACCGTGCTCATCTCGCACGGATTCACCGAGTTCGCGGCCAAATACAAGGAGATGGCATGGTACTTCCTGCTCGCCGGATTCTCCGTTTGTATTCTCGAACACCGCGGGCATGGCTATTCCGCGCGCGATGTGAGGAACGACCAGATTGTGTACATCGACACATGGCACCGCTATGTCGCCGATCTCGCGAAATGCGCGCGGACGATCGCACGCCCGATGGCGGCAGACAAGCCGCTTGTGCTGTTCGCACATTCGATGGGCGGCGGCATCGCAGCGGCCATGCTCGAGCGGTACCCCAACATCGTCGACAAGGCCGTGCTGTCGTCGCCGATGATCGAGGCGAATCTGCACACCCCGAACTGGCTCGCAGCACTGGTGTGCGGCGCGGCATGCGATTTCGGCCACGCCAAGTCCATGGCACCCGGACAGCGCGCGTTCACGCCGCTCATCGACATCAAAGACAACCAGGGCGCATGCATGCAGCGTCTCGAATGGATGAAGAAGCTGCGCATCGCAGACACGCATTACCAGACCTCGGCCGCGGCGAACGAGTGGGTGAGGCAGGCGATCCGCCTGTCCATCGCCATGCAGGACCCGCATATGTGCGAGCGCATCGAGACGCCAATCCTGCTGTTCCAGGCAGGCAATGACCACTGGGTGCGCAACAAGGCGCAGAATCGCTTCGTCAAACGCGTGGGCAAGGACGGCGGCGACATCCGCATGGTTCGCGTGCCCGGCTCCGTGCATGAGATCTTCACGATGCCGAACAGCGTGATGGCACCGTATCTGAAGGAGATCCTCACGTTCCTGCAAACGAGCGAGCCGGTCACCGTGCTCGTCTGAACTCGGGCGGGGCGCGCCGCCGGGGCCGGTATTTCACGGCCTGCGCGATACTATGCGTGCGAGAGATGAGCGGAAGGAGCCCCGGTGTCTGAACACAGCGATCCACAGCACGACCACGGCACACGCAATGTGAATTCGCCGGAGGAACTCCATGAGATGCTGGCGCGGTCGGCGGCCACCGAGCAGGCTGATGCGCGCGACGTGCTCGTCGAGGAGGCGGTGTCGGGCAAAGGAGAGCAGACGCCCTCCTTCGAGCAGACGCCGCGGAAAATGGCCATCGGCATTGCATGCGTGCTCATCGGCGGCACATGCTGGGGCGTCAATGGCGCGGTGTCGAAGATCCTCATGGAGGAATACCACGCGGCTCCGCTGTGGATCGCCTGTGTGCGCGAGATCATCGCGGGGATCATCTTCCTCGTGGCCGCCATGATCGGCACACCGCACTCGCTCAGGTCGGCGGTGACCAGCTGGCGTGAATACCCGAAGTTCGTGGGCGCGGCGCTCACCTGCGTGACGCTCGTGCAGGTGGCCTACCTGTTCTCGATCCATTGGACGAACGCGGGCACCGCTACCGTGCTGCAGACGGTGAATCTGCTCATGGTGCTCATCTATGTGTGCGTGAGGGCGAAGCGCAGGCCCACGAAACGCGAGGTGATCGGCGTCGCCTTGGCGTTCGTGGGCGTGTGGCTGCTGGCCACCGGCGGCAAGCTGAGCACGCTGTCGATGCCGCTGCCCGGCCTGTTCTGGGGCCTTATGGACGCATTCTCCTGCGCCTGCCTCGCCATCATTCCGGTGGGGCTCATCGCCCGCTACGGCAATCTCACCTTCAACGGCCTTACTTTCCTCATTTCCGGACTCATATTGCTGCCGTTCGTCAAACCATGGCAGAACATGCCGCATTTCGACGCGCGCGGCTGGTGGCTCATGGCCTTCACGGTGGTTGTGGGCACGGTGGTCGCGTTCTGGCTGTTCATGGCGGGCGTCGTGCGCATCGGCTCGATGCGCGCGACGCTTCTGGCGACGATCGAGCCGGTGACCGCCACCATCTCGTCGGTGTTGTGGACCGGCTCGGTGTTCACCCCCGTCGACATCGTCGGATTCGTGCTGATCCTCATCATGAGTTTCCTGGTTCAATAGCCCGTGACAGCCGGACGGGTGGGCGGCGCCCGGTATGCCTACCTCGCGAGGGCATCGGACAGGAAGTCGCGCTGCAGAATCAGCAGATTCCTCGCCACATCCGGGTCGTTCGTCATATGCGTGATCCCGGTGAGCGGCAGGAAGGTGTGCGGCCGGCCGGCCTCCATGAGCGCCTGACTCAGCCGCAGGCTATGCGCGATCGTCACGTTGTCGTCGGCGAAGCCGTGGATCAGCATGAGCGGTCGAACGAGCTTCGGCGCGTCCAACACAATGCTGTTGTCGGCATACACCTGCGGGTCCAGGCCCAGGAAGCGCTCGGTGTAGCAGGTGTCGTACAGCGTCCAGTCAGTCGGGGGCGCGCCCGCGCAGGCTGCGGCGAACGTGTCCGGGGCGTCGAGCACCGCGAGCGCGGAGAGGAATCCGCCGTACGACCAGCCGATCATCGCCACGCGCTCGAGATCCGGCTTCGGCAACGGCCGTGCAGCATCGTCGTGCCCACCGAATTCGCAGCCCTCGGCCGCGCCTCCCATCCTATTGAGCTCGTCGACCGCACCGGCCAGCGCATGCACTGCGTCCACCTGATCGGCCAGACTCACGCGCTTCATCTGCAAATACACTTCGCGATCCCACACCGGTCCGCGCCCGGTCGTGCCGCGGCCGTCCGCAATCACCACAAGGTAGCCCTGGTCGGCCCACCACTGCGCGTCCAAGTAGGCGGCCCGGCTCATGACCACCTCCTGGTGCCCCGGTCCGCCGTACGGATGCATGAGCACCGGCAGCTCGGCGGCGCCGGCGAACCGGCTCGACGCGCTCGGCGCCACAATCGCCGTGAACAGCTTACGTTCACCGAGTCGCACGAAGCGCACGTTCGGCACGAAGTCAGGTTCGGCGGCGACATTGCACACGTCGTGGCCCGTACGCGCGCCCTCAGCCCCGTATGACAGGCGCATCACCGCTTTCGCCGAATCCATGGTGCGCCCCCACACCACGAGTCCGTCGCCGCGTCGGGACGCACGCCACACGCCCGGCTCGTCGCTCACCGCGCGCACCGAGCCATCGGCGTACGATATGGTCACAATGTCGAAACTGCGCGCGTCATGGTAGCGTTCGGCAGTGGAATCCGCCCACTGCTCCGGCACCTCGGCGGCGCGTTCGGCCGTGCGCTGCACCACGCACAACACATCGTCGGTACCCGCGTCGAGCACTTCGCGGACTTGCCACCCCGCCGGCGTGAACACACGTCCATCCACGCTCAACCGATTCGTGTCGGCCTCCATGTCGTTCACCGAACACACCACGGCACCGGACGGTGTCACACACGGCGTTCCACCCACCAGATCGATCCACTGGTCGTTGTGATGCTCGGCGATCACCTCCACCGGCAGCAACGCCATCACATTGCCGTCGAGTGCGCGCAGATCGCCCCACTCGTTCTCCGCTGGCATGGCCACGCGCAGAATCTGCTCATGCTGCTGCAAGCGGTCGAGCACGCGCAGCACGGGTCGCTCGGCCTGCCAATCCACCACGGCCAGGTATTCGTAAGCCACATTGTCCCAGTCGATCATCGCCGTCTTCTGCACCGACGTGCCGTCGTCGCCCAGCCGCACGGCGAACAGATCGACCACGGCGTTCTCGGTGAGCGCACGCGGGTAACGGTGTTGGATGCCGCGCGCCGCCGGATCCGCCGGATCACTGATCGTCCACACCGGCTCGGGCGACGAATCGAAGCACTCCACCAGCAGTGTGCGCGAATCCGGCCCCCACCAGAACCCGTCGTAGCGATCCATCTCCTCGCCCGCGGCGAATTCCGCGAGCCCCGCGCGCATCGTCTCGCGATCCTGTGGCGATACCGTGAACACCGCGTTCGCCACTGCGGTCTGCACATCCACGACGACCACCGCGGATCCCGTCGCGTATGCCACGCGCTTGCCATCCGGGCTCATCCGCGGGTTCAGCACAGGGCCGGCGAACTCGTTCTGCGCGGAATCTGCGAACTGCGGCACGAGATGCTCGGTACGCACGCCGGCGCCCACCTGTGCGCGCACGCCGTCATCTCCCACCGTGTACGCGAGCGCGTCCCAATCGATTGTCGTCACGAACAGCTCGCCGTTCACGGTGAAGGCGACATGATTGCCCAGACCGTCCACCGAGTACGCAACGATCCCGGTGGCGCTCTCCCTCGCACGTTCACGACGCGCACGCTCGGCAGCAGGCACGTCGTCGCTGCCCAGTGTGTTCACGAGCTCACCCGCGTTCACGAGCTCCACTTCGGCATACGCGTCTTCCCCGCAGATTGCCAGCCACAGCGAATTCTCGGTGTCCTGCTCGCCCGCGGACCGTAGGAACAGCATGCGCGATCCGTCGCCGATGAGCTTGGGAGAGCGCGGCGCCCCGCATGTGAACCGCACCGTTTTCGCTTTGCGCACTGGGTATTCTTCGATTGCAGATTCCATCCCGCACCTCTCGTCTCATCGGATCATCTATTCGTTCCCACTCTATCCTGCTTCACGGAACCTTCCGTAAAACAGGTCGCAGACTCCCCTTCCCGCGGCACCTCCCACGGAACCTTCCGCAATACCGACCACTGGCGACTCTCCCGGCGGCACAGCTCACGGAAGCTCCCGTAAATCTGACCACTGGAAGCCCCATCGGCGGCACAGTTTCCGGAACCATCCGAAAATCAGACCACAGATGACCTTCCCCGCGGCACATTGCACGGAAACATCCGAAAGACTGACCACGGCGACACTGATTTACGGCACAGCTTGCGGAAACATCCGCAGATTCGGCCACAACGGCACCCATTTACGGCATGGTTCACGGAAACATCCGAAAACCATGCCACGGCAGCGCTGATTTACGGCACAGCATACGGAACCATCCGTAAGATCTGCCGCCTAAGGACACATCTGCAGACCACTCCACGGAACCTTCCGAAAACCAGACCATCTCCAAGGCTCTCCGCGGCACCGCTCACGGAAGCATCCGCAATACAGACCGCAAATACATCGGCCGAACGATTGCGGATTCCTGTGGGTCCGGCGCATAGTAGGCAATGTGGAAACCGCGGGAACAAGGTGGGGCCGTATGCGTGCAGTGAAACGGCAAACCGTTGCAATCCATACGCTCCCAGAGGAAAACGCGGCGGACCGATGCGCCTGAAAATTCACACGGTTGATATATAAGCGTAGGATAGGTAAGGATAGAAAGGGTAACTATGAGCGTTCTTGATCGTTTTGAGAAAAGCGTGGAGGGTGCGGTCAACGGAGTGTTCGCGAAGTTCGGCTCCAAAGACCTGCAGCCCGTCGATCTCTCCAGCGCGCTTGAGCGCGAAATCGACGCCGAGGCCATGCCGGTCGGCCGAGACCGCACCGTGGCGCCGAACGAGTACCGTTTCAAACTGAGCACACCCGATTTCGACCGCATCGAAAGCTGGGGTTCCGAGGCCATGGCCAATGAGCTGGCCGACAATCTCACGCAGTACGCGAAGAGCCAACACTATGCATTTGTGGGCCCGGTCGTCGTTATTTTCGAAGAGGACCTGCAACTGACCAAAGGCAACTTCAAGCTCACGTCCGAATCCGTGCAGGGCAACGCCGTACCGGTCACCACTGACGAGCAGGCCGAGGACTGCCCGATGCTCGAAGTCAACAACAACCAATACCTGCTCACCAAAGACAAGACGATTCTGGGTCGCGGCTCGGGCTGCGACATTGTGATTGACGACCCCGGCATCTCCCGCAAACACCTGGAGATCGACATCACGGACAACGGTGTGATCGCCCGCGACTTGGGCTCCACGAACGGCACGTATGTGGAGGGCCATCAGGTTCCCGCCGCGACGCTGCTCGATGGCAACACGATCACGATCGGCCGCACCCGCATCCTGTACTGGGCCTCCTCACAAGACCAGAGGTGAGCGTAGCGGGATTTTTCCATGATTACCGAACTTACCTTTGCGGTACTGAAATACGCGTTCCTCATTCTGTTATGGCTGTTCGTGTGGTTCATCACGCGTTCGCTGTACCGGGATGTCGCCGCGTTCAGCCCACGCAAATCCCGCGCACGTAGGCGCAAGGAGCGCGAAGTGCGCAAATCGAACGACGCGTTGGCGGTGTCAGCGTCGGCCCAGCCGTTGCCTGTCTCCGCACCTACACCGTCGGCGGCCGCGCCTTCGGACACCGCACCCACACCTACGCTGCTGGTGATCATCGACGGCCCGCTCGCCGGCACCTCGGTTCCGCTGAACTCCTCGGTGATCACGCTGGGCCGCGCCGCCTCGAACACGGTGGTGCTCGACGACGAATTCGTCTCGAGCCACCATGCGCGCGTGTACCCCGATCCGAACACCGGAGTCTGGGCCATCGAAGACCTGCACAGCACGAACGGCACCGTGGTGAACCAGCAGCGCATCTCCGCACCCACCATTCTCGGCCCGCGCGTACCGGTGCGCATTGGCGCTACCACGTTCGAATTGAGGTGACCGCGAGTGGCAGACCTGTATATGTATTCCACCACGGTTTCCGACGTCGGCACTGTGCGCTCGAACAACCAGGATTCCTCGTTCGCGGGCGAGCATCTCGTGGCCGTCTGCGATGGCATGGGCGGCCATGCCGGCGGCGACACCGCCTCCACCATCGCGATCCGCTCGCTGGCGCATATCGAGACGGATTCCGCGGGCGGCGACGTGGCCAAGGCGGCGGCGATCATCGAGGCCTCCACACTTGCTGCGCACGATGCCATCGTGGGCAAGGCGAAACGCGAACGCAAGCTCGCCGGCATGGGCACCACCGTCACCGCGATCACGCTCGTCTCCGATTACTGGGTGATCGCCCATATTGGAGATTCGCGCGCGTATTTGCTGCGCGACGGCAAACTCATGCGGCTGACCACCGACCACAGCTATGTGCAGCATCTGATCGACACGAAGCGCATCAATGAGGTGGAGGCGCGCAATCACCCGCAGCGCAATGTGGTCATGCGCGTGCTCGGCGATTTCGACATCGACGCCCACCCTGACATCTCGATTCGCCGCGCAGAGGCCGGGGACCGCCTGTTGCTGTGTTCCGACGGCCTGTGCGGTGTGCTCGAGGATTCCACGATCGAGGAGACGCTCTCGCATTTCACCGATCCGGAGGAGTGCGCGCAGACCTTGGTTTCCATGGCGTTGAAGGCGGGGAGCACCGACAATGTGTCCGCCGTGATCGCAGATTCCACGATCGCCCTGGATGCCGACTCGTTCGATCTGCCGCATCAGACTCCGTTGATCGGCGGTGCCGCCAGCGCGACGCTCGAACCGATTGCAGACATCATTCATGAACCCGTCGCGTCCGCCCCCGCGCTGATCACACGCTCGTCACCGGCGGAGCGTGCCGCCGCGCTGATTGCGAGCGACAGCAACAAGGCCGCGCAATCCGAGGAGCACGACGCCACCCAGCAGGTGGCGCAGCCGTCGACGGTGCGCGAGGAGAACGGCGAACTGCAGGATCCAGACACCGGCGAGATTCCGGTGATCCGCAAATCCGACGGCCGTTACAGCGCGGACCCGAACGACCCGGAGGTCGCCAGGGCCATTCACCACGAGCATCTGCAGGAGAAGAAGCAGGCCCGTTCGCGCAGGTTTCGCGGCAAGATCATTGGCAGTGTAGTCGCCGTGGCCATCGTGGCCGTGCTCGCGCTGGGCACGTGGGCCGCGTATGCGTGGAGCCAGACGCAATATTACCTGGCCTCCGACAATGGTGTGGTCACCGTGTACCAAGGCGTGCCAACGAACATCTTCGGCTACGAGCTTTCGCATGCCATCGAGCACACCGACCTCAAGGTCGATGAGCTGCCCGAGCAGTGGCAGGACCGTCTGCGGCAGGGCATAAGCGTGGATGGCTACGACGAGGCGCTCAGCCATGTCGAGCTCATACGGACGCAGTTCAACGACCTGAAGAAGGAGCAGGAACAGAAGGCGAAGGAAGACGCCGACGCCAAGGCCAAGCAGCAGAAGCAAGCCAACGACAGCAAGTCCCCGACGAAGTCGGCGCAAAGCAGGTGATTATGGCCGCTCGTGTTCGTTACCTTCTGCAGATCATCTTCGCACTGCTCATCTCCGCGCTCGGCTTCTTCCAGTTGTCCGAGCGCATGAACGGCAAGCCCACGTCCGGCAGCGTGGTCATGCAGATCGTCTGCGCGATCATGTTCCTAGTGGCCTGGGGCCTTATGAGCCGGTTCCAGAAGTTTGGCAACCAGTCGATCTTCGCATGCGTGCTCATGCTCACATCGATAGGTATTCTCATGATCTCGCGCATCGACGGCGAGATGGACACCGCCGTGGCCATCCGCCAGATGATGTGGCTGTGCCTGGCGCTCGTCTGCTGCTACGCCCTGTTCGCCTTCATGAAGGATTACCGCATTCTTCGCAGATTCTCGTATGTGAGCATGGTGATCGGCCTCGCGCTGTTGCTTTCGCCCATGATTCCCGGGCTTGGCCGTGAGATCGGCGGCGCGCGCATCTGGATTGGCGTCGGCTCCTACCAGCTGCAGCCGGGCGAGTTCGCGAAGCTGTTCCTCGCGTTCTTCTTCGCCTCGTATCTGTTCAACCACCGCGACCAGCTCGCCGTCGGCGGCAGGAAGGTGTTAGGCCTGCAATTGCCGCGCCTGCGCGATCTTGGACCGATTGTGATCGTGTGGGTCGCCTCGATGGGCGTGCTCATTCTGCAGCACGATCTGGGCACTTCGCTCATGTTCTTCGCGATGTTCGTCGCCATGCTCTACGTGGCCACCGGCCGCGCGAGCTGGCTCATCATCGGCTTCCTCGCCTTCGCCATAGGCTGTGTGGCGGCCGCGCACCTGTTCGCGCATGTGGGCTACCGTGTCGACGCCTGGTTGCACCCCTTCGACTCCGAGATCTACAACCGGTACCCCGGCGGCTCGAGCCAGATTGTGCAGGGCCTGTTCGGTCTCGCCGCCGGCGGCCTGTTCGGCACCGGCCTTGGTGAGGGGCATCCGGCCATCACGCCGCTGGCCAACTCCGATTTCATCTTCGCGTCGGCCGGTGAGGAGCTCGGTCTCGTCGGCGTATTCGCGATTCTCATGCTGTACCTGCTCATCATCGCGGCCGGCATGATCACGGCGATGAAGATCAAAGACGGCTTCGGCAAGCTGCTTGCCTCGGGACTCGTGTTCACGATGGCATTCCAGGTGTTCACCGTGGTCGGCGGCATCACGCTCGTGATTCCGCTGACTGGTCTCACGATGCCGTACATGGCTGCCGGCGGCTCCTCGCTCATCGCCAACTACATTCTGGCAGCCCTGCTCATCATCATCTCGAACGCCGCGAACAAGCCGCAGAACGACCTGATGACCGACACGTTCCGCATGGAGGCCGTGCACGCGCTGAGCAGCCGCAAGCCGCGCCAGCGCAAGGCATCCGGCAATGCCACGCAGGTCACGAAACCGCGCGGCAACCGCGAGGAGGAGCCTCGCCCGCGTACGAGCCAGCTGCCGGTCACCTCGGCGGCCGTCCAGCAATCTGCAGCCGTCAGTGCGTCACCGGCACAAGACGATTCGGCAACGCAGGTGGTCTCACCGCAACCGATTGTCGCGCCGCAGCAGACAAGCGAGCCGGTGTCCAACACGAGGAACATCCCGGTGTCGCCGCAGCAGGCGACGCCATCGGCAGGCGAGGAGACGGAGGCCATGGCACCGCTGAATCCGAGCGTGCCACCGCTGCCACAGCAGCCCCATACGCCAACGAACCATCAAGCAACCACAAGCGAAGGAGGTGCCGAGCATGAATAAGACATTGCGCCAGCTGTTCACGGCGGTCATCGTGCTGTTCGTGATCCTCGGCATCTCCAGCTCGATCATCATGGTGAACCGCGCGAACCGGCTCTCCCACGATTCCAGGAACACACGCGCGCTATACCAGACGTACGGTGCCCCGCGAGGCTCAATTCTGGCGTCGGACGGCACGATTATCGCGAAATCCGACCCGGTGAACGATTCGTTCTCCTACCAGCGCTCCTACCCGCAGGGTGACATCTACGCGCCAATCACCGGGTATTTCTCGATCGCACAGAACGCCGACCGCGGCATCGAAGCCTCCGAGAATGAGCTGCTCACCGGCGAATCGAACGCATTGTTCTGGCAGCATGTCAAGGCGTTGTTCACCGGCAAGGAGAACAAGGGCGCCAGCATCGAGACGTCCATCGATCCCAAGCTGCAAACGGCCGCAATGGAGGCGCTCAAGAACAACGACGGCGCCGCGGTGGCCATAGAGCCGAAGACCGGGCGCATTCTCGCGATGGCCAGCACGCCGAGCTACGACCCGAACGAGCTGGCCTCGCACGACACCGGCTCGGTGAGCAAGGCGTACACCGAACTCGTCACGAACCCGAGCAATCCGATGCTCAACCGTGCGATCAGCGAGCTGTATCCGCCGGGGTCCACATTCAAGACGGTCGTGGCGGCGGCCGCGCTCGACAGCGGCAAATACCAGCTCGACACGCAGATTCCGGCCGGCGCCTCATACACGCTGCCGGGCACGCAGACGCAGCTGACGAACGCCGAGGAGCCGGGCAACGGCACCGATGGCAAGATCTCGCTCAAAGACGCCATGGCGTGGTCGTCGAACACCGCATTCGCGCAGCTCGGCGTGGCCCTTGGAGACGAGAGCGTGTCGAATATGGCGAAGAAGTTCGGCTTCGACAAGCCGATCGTGATCGACGGCACGGATTCGAACGGTCTTCCCATGCAGGCCGTGGCCTCGCGATTCCCCACCAATGTGGGCGACGACAGGCTCGCGCTGGCTTCGATAGGTCAGGGAGACACGGTGGAGACGCCGTTGCAGAACGCGATGATCGCCGCTGCCATTGCGAACGACGGCAAGGTGATGAAACCGACACTCGTGGACCGCGTGCGTTTCAGCGACCTCTCGGTGATGCCCGACACGAAACCGCAGGTGATGGACACCGCGTTCAGTGCGGACACGGCGAACAAGCTCACCGAGGCGATGGAGGCCGTAGTGACCGACGCGAACCCGAATCTCGAGATCCCCGGCGTGAAGGTGGCGGCGAAGACCGGCACCGCGCAGATCGGAGCGAACAACAGCTCGATAGACGGCTGGGTGATGGGCTTCGCGCCTGCGGACGACCCGAAGATAGCCGTCGCCGTGGTGGTGCACAATGTCGACCTCTACGGCTCGTTTGCAGCAGGACCGATTATGACCGCGATTATGAAGGAGGCGCTCCAACAATGAGATTGATTGAAGGACAACTCATCCATTGCCGGTACCGTCTCGACTCGCGTCTGGCCCAGGGCGGTATGGGCGAGGTGTGGAAGGGCTACGACATTCAGCTCGGTCGTCCCGTGGCCATCAAGGCGCTGCGCAAAGACACGACGAACCAGGAGTCCAAACTGCGCCGCCTGCGTGCGGAGGCCCGCAATTCCGCCAATCTGGCGCACCCGAACATCGCCGCGTTGTTCGAATACTACGAGCACGACGGCATCGGCTTCCTCATCATGGAATATGTGCCGAGCAAGTCGTTGGCAGACCTCTACCACGAGCTTGATGGCCCCATGGACCCGATTCGTCTGCTGCCTATTCTCATCCAGACCGCCCGCGGGCTGTTCGTCGCCCACTCGCATGGTGTGATCCACCGCGATGTGAAGCCGGCGAACATCATGGTCTCCGACAACGGCGAAGTGAAAATCACCGATTTCGGCGTCTCCTACTCCACGAACCAGGAGCAGATCACGCAGGACGGCATGGTGGTGGGCACCGCGCAGTACATCTCGCCGGAGCAGGCGCAAGGCCAGCAGGCCACGCCACAGTCCGACATCTATTCGCTCGGTGTCGTGGCCTACGAGGGCCTGTGCGGGCATCGTCCGTTCACCGGGGCGACGCCGGTCGACATCGCCGCCGCCCATGTGAACAATCCGGTGCCCCCGTTGCCGAACACCGTGGATTTCCAGCTTTCCCAATTCGTCATGTCGATGCTTGCGAAAGACCCTGCGGATCGTCCGCAGGACGCGCTGACCGTGGCGCGTGTGCTCTCCCGCATCGAGCGCCGTCTGCTCGACCAGCAGACCGCGCTGAGCGACACCACCATGGTGAACATCAACGGACGAGTCCCCCGCCGGGTCACGAGTGCACCGCACCATGACCTGCAAACGTATCAATCCGCCTTCCCGTTCGCGCAGCAGACGCAGCGCGATGCCGGTACCGATTCCCCCGGCCATGCGATCGCCGGAGGCTTTGGAAGGAGCATCAATGAGTAGCATGCCTACCACGCTCGATAACGGCCGCTACCAGCTTGGCCAGCTCGTTGGCCGCGGTGGCATGGCCGAGGTGCACATCGCACTCGATACACGCCTGGGTCGCACCGTTGCCGTCAAGATCATGCGCGCCGACCTCGCACATGACGAGATCTTCCTCACCCGCTTCCGCCGTGAGGCGCATTCCGTGGCCCAGATGAACAACCCGAACATCGTGAACATCTACGATTCGGGCGAAGAGGTGGTCACGCTCGACAACGGGCAGACCGAACACCTGCCATACCTGATCATGGAGTATGTGCAGGGGCAGACGCTGCGCGACATCATCAAGGCGAACGGCGCGCTGAGCGTCTCCGACACCGAGCATGTGATGATCGGCGTGCTCAACGCGCTCGAATATTCGCACCGCATGGGCATCATCCACCGCGATATCAAGCCCGGCAACATCATGATCTCCGAGCAGGGCATTGTGAAGGTCATGGACTTCGGCATCGCCCGCGCGCTCGACGATTCCGCCACCACGATGACCAAGTCGCAGGGCGTCGTGGGCACCGCGCAGTATCTATCTCCCGAGCAGGCGCGCGGCGAGAACGTCGACATGCGCTCCGACCTGTATTCGGCCGGCTGCGTGCTTTACGAGATGCTCACCGGCAGACCGCCGTTCACCGGCGATTCGGCGGTGGCGATCGCCTACCAGCATGTTTCGGAAGTCGCGGCGAAGCCGAGTTCCATTGTGCCCGGGCTCAACCCCATGTGGGACCAGATCGTGGCGAAGGCAATGGCCAAGGATCGCCAGAACCGCTATGCCACAGCCACCGAGTTCAAGAACGACATTCTCACCTACATGAACGGCGGCCTGCCCTCGGCGGCCGCGTTCAACCCGCTGCAGGATCTCTCCACGATCAACGCGACCAAGACGCAGACGATGGCGGCGGCGAACGACTACCCCGCCAACGAGGGGTCCACACGCGTGTACAACCCGGTGACGGGCCAGTTCCAAACGGTGCCGCAGGATCCGAATGCTGCGGCCGGCGACACCGACACAATGGTGAAGAGCCGGTCACAGAAGCGTCTTGAAGCGGCGCGTAAGAGGAAACGCAATACAATCATCACCGTGGTCGTGCTCGTGGTGCTCGCGCTGGCCGCAGCCGGTGGATGGTATGCGTGGGCGCACATGCAACCGCCGAAGAAGGAGTACGTCACCGTGCCCACTTTCTCGGCCACAACCACCGAGGAACGCGCGAAGGCACAGCTCGCGGAGCTCGGACTTCAGGCATCGATCAAGCAGGACACCGATTCGCGCGAGCCAGCCGGCACCTTCACGAAGCAGGCACCTGCCGGCGGCCGCAGCGTGGAGAAGGGCAGCACCGTCACCGTCTGGTTCTCCGCCGGACCGAAGAGCGTGCCGGTTCCCAATGTCACCGGCCAATCCCAGGCCGACGCCCGAGCTGCCCTCGAAGCCGCCGGTTTCGAGGTGAATTCGAGTGTGCAGACCGAAGACAGCGCCACAATCGAACGCGACCATGTCACACGCACCGACCCCGCAGCCGGCACCTCCGCTGAGCAGGGAACCACGGTGAGTCTGTGGGTGTCGTCCGGCATGACGAAGGTGCCGAGCGGGCTCATCGGCAAGTCGAAGGACGAGGCCGTGGACGAGCTCCAGAAGAACGGTTTCGCCGTGGAGATCAACACCGAGAACTCGTCACAGCCCGAGAACACGGTTACGCGCATCGAGCCGAACGAGGGCACATCGGTGGAGCGAGGCGCCTCCGTGACCATCTGGGTGTCGAACGGCAAGGTAGCAGTGCCGAACGTTGTAGGCCGTACACTCGGGGAAGCCAAGGCCGCACTCACCGATTCGGCTCTCAACCTCAAGTGGAAGGTGGCAGCCAATAGCAAAGACAACGATGATGCCGTAGTAACAGCCTCGAATCCGAGCGCAGGGTCTCAGGTCAATCCAGGTACCGAGGTGACACTCACCACTGAGCCCAAGGAAAGCCCAAGCCCCAGCCCCTCACCGAGCAATAGCAACGGCAGCAGCGGGAGCAACGGCAACTCCGGCAATGGAGACAGCAACAGCGGCTCCCAGTCCTCGCAGAACCAGCAGAACAGCGACAACAAACACTAGCGCCGAATCTTCCATCTGCATAAATGGGGACAGAACCACCCTCGGTACTGTCCCCAATTACGCATAACAACTGCGTAAAAGGGACAAAAATCAGCTTCAACTTGTCTCCAATTACGCAAAAAGACGACGTGAAAGGGGACATATGAAGGATGGTTCCGTCCCTTTTTACGTCGTTGTTTACGCTCCTGCCCATTATCCGCCGCGCGTAGCGCCGTGGCCCTGCCGGGGCGGCAAGGATGAGGAACGTAAAGGGCGCGCAGCGATCCCGTGACGACCTCTTGCCGTCCCGGCAGGGCCCTGAAAGCCGCGCTACTCGGCCGCGAGCTTCGGCTGCAGGCCGAGGCTCTTCTCGACCGCAGACTCCTGACCGCACACGGCCAGCCAGTTCGCAAACAATCTGTAGCCATCCTGCGTGAGCACCGACTCGGGGTGGAACTGCACGGCGAACAACGGCAGTTCGCGATGGCGAATACCCTGCACAATGTGGTCGTCCACGGTCCATGCGGTCACCTGCAGCTCGTCGGGCACGGAATCCGGCTCCGCGGCGAGCGAATGATAGCGCGTCGCAGTCATCGGGTTCGCGACGCCGGCGAAGATCTCATCATCCACATGCTCTACCAGACTGGTCTTGCCATGCATGATCGTCGGCGCGTGGCTCACGGTGCAGCCGTACACCTCGGCGAGCGCCTGCATGCCGAGGCAGACACCGAACATGGGCGTGCCGGTCTGTGCACACAGGCGAATCACGTCCTCGCTCACGCCTGACTCGCTCGGCGCCCCCGGTCCGGGTGAGATGAGCACGCCGTCGTAGTCGTCGAGCACACCATCTTCGTGCGGGTCGAGCGCGTCATTGCGCACCACGGTCACGGTGGCGCCGAGCGTCTTCAAATATCCCACAATCGTGTACACGAAGGAATCGTAGTTGTCTATCACCAGAATGCGCGCGGAATCGGTCATCTCACTCCTCACTGTGTCTGCCCCGATTCTACCGGCAGGCACCCCGCACCGCGCCTGCATGTCCACTCATCACTTCATCACTGCGTAGAAGAAGACAGATAGCAGGCCCTATCTGTCTTCTTTTTACGCAAAGACAGCAGAAGCGAGGGAAGCAGCAGAAGCAAAGGAAACACAGGAAACACATGGACCGAAGGAAGCGAGCCGCGCGCAGCACGCCGCAATCTGCACCCCGCGCTCGCTCTACTGCGTGTTCACCGCTGTGTAGTTCGACATTTCGCGCAGTATTTCGATATGGCTCGCCGCCCACGGGCACGCCCATTCGATGATCGCGAGCGACACGGCCACGAACAGCAACAGCGCGAGCAGCCAGCGGATTGGCGCGGGGCCGGGCTGGTGCCGCACGAGCACGCCGTAGATGTCCACATCCGGCCGAGGCCGGCGCCCCTCGCGAATCGCACGCAGCAGCGGCCAGCGCCAGGCGATCGCCGCCGCGATGAAGATGATTGCGTACGCGATGAGCGCCCCCCAGATCACCGGCTGCAGCGTCTTGAGTTTCGCGAAGAACGGCGTCTGCTCGTTGCTGATGAACTTCGTCGCGCCATCCGCGCCCTTTTTGGCGAGTTCCGCGGGCACGCCGTCGCTCACCTTCGCCCAGTACTTGAATTCGCCGAAGCTGATCCAACGATGTGTCGGCGCGGTGTATTTCGGCTCGCATGTGGTCATCGTGAGCAGGCGCTTGGTCGGCGGCGCGCTCGGGTCCTCCGGGTTCGCCGAGATCACCGACGTCTCGTCCGGCGTGACGATGGTGTAGTTCGTGTAGGTGTACACATACCAGTAGTCCTTCGTGCGCACCACGACGGCGTCGCCTGGCTGCAGCTTGTCCACGTCGCCGAGCGGCTGCCCATAACCGTTGCGATGCCCCGCAATGGCGAAGTTGCCCACCTGCCCGGGCATCTGCGAGTCCACGTAATGCCCGAGTCCGTGCAGATTGAGTTCGGCCAGGTCGGTGCCCTGCACGAGATTGCGCTCCCACGCATCGCCGAAGCGCGGGATGTACACGCGGCCGATGAGCTCGCCTATGCTCGCATGTTCGGGTTGCAGCGGAGGGTCGCCCTGCTGCGGGTGCGCGATTTTCGCATTGGCGCCGTCGCTGGCCGGCTGCGCCCACCCGACGCTCTGGCGTTCCTCGATCTGCCGGTTCTCGGACTGCACGCCCGTCCACCATTGCATCCACACCACGTACAGCGCGCACACCAGTCCCACGGTGAGCAGAATCTCCGCGAGGATCATCACCACCGACCGCATGACGCTCCGTTTGCCCCCCACCTCCGGAAGGCGGTCAATCCGTCCATCCTGCCGTGCGGATGCGTTACCACGCCTGCCGCCGTGTTTCATGTGGCCTCCTCGGGGTCATGCATATCCGTGTTCCGGAAGTCTGTGTGAAGTCTGTAGCTGTATGAAGTCTCTGTATTGTATCGGTTTTCAATTCGTGGCGGAAGTGGTCTGCCCGCCGTTCGCAGATTCGTTCGAGCCGCCCGACTCGAACGCCTTCGCATATCTGAGCGGATTGAGCACGAGCGGCGTGCGCTGGAATGTGAGCGAGCGGTTCACTTCCACGTCGTAGCCCAGACCGAACGCATCCACATACTGTTTGTAGATCTGGATCGCGCGTGAATCGTCGAGCGACTGCAGCATGCCGTCCACCGGGCCGATTGCCGAGATCGTGAACGGCGGCGAGTATTTGCGGCCCTGCAGCAGCAGCACGTTGCCCGAGCAGATCACCGCGGACGTCGGCAGCACGCGCTGGTCCATGATCTGCATGGATTCGGCGCCTCCTGCCCACAGCGCGTCCACCACCGCCTCGACGTCCTGCTGATGCACCACGTACTTGTCTATGTCGGCGGTGGAACCGGAACTGTCGACCGCGCTGCGCCACATCGACGAGTCGTTCAGCGTCACGGTGACGCCCGGGCCGGTCACGGCGGGCAGCATCGTGCTTTGGCCCGCCTCCTCGCTGTTGCCGCTTTGCATCTCGTTGTTGCGCAGCAGCGTGTTGTAGTCGTCGATCTGCGAGCCGAGCTTGTTCACTTCGCTTTGCAGTTCGTCCACGCGCTGCACGCGGTGTTCGATGAGTTCCGCGGCGTCGTTCGACACGGTCGCGGATTTGTTCACGCGCAGATTCGTCACCACCAGGTACCCGACCAACGCGACCACCACAAGCACGGCCATGCTCCCCACCACCGATGTCTTCCTGACATGCCTGGCACCGTGCTTTGCCATCGCCACCTCCAAATATGGTTGTTTTGCTGAGGTCGCGGACGCCCTGGGCCCGCTTTCCCACATACCCACTATGATAACTGGTAGCCGATTAAAGGAGACTACACAAATGGCTGAGGAAGAGCTGCACAAAACCGACGCGGATGTCTCGGCAAACGACGCCGCAGACAGCAACGCCACCGTCACCGACGACGTGGTGGTCGACGCCGCCACCGATTCCGAAGGCGATGCCGTGGCCGTGGAATCCGAGACGGTGACCGAGGAGCCACAGACCGATTCCGAGAAGAAGGCGGAGCGCGAGGAAAAGCGCGCCGAAGACAACGAGAAGCGCGCCGAGGAGGCCGCGGTGGTCTCCGAGGAGGAGGCAGACGACCTCTCGCTCGACAAAATCCAGGCTGTGCTCAACTCCACGATTGACGAGAAAGACATGTCTCCGCAGATGCGCCGCATGGTCAAACGCCAGCAGGAGAACACGAAGCGCGTGGAGGAGTCGATCAAGGGCACGAAGGCCAATCCGAGCTGGTTCGTGCCGCTGTTCTGCGCGTTCATGATCGTGGGCCTCATCTGGGTGGTCGTGTTCTACATGACCGCCAAATACCCGATTCCCGGCATCGGTAACTGGAATCTGGCCGTCGGCTTCGCGCTAATCATGATCGGCTTCCTCATGACAGTCGCCTGGCGCTGACCATCTGGCTGGCATATCCGCATTTTCTTTTTACCCTATCTCCGCGTAAAAAGAGACAGACCACAGTCAATTCTGTCCCTTTTTACGCAGAGAACAACCGATTTCCCTATCCTTTTCTCTTCTTCTTCTCTTCTCCCCCTTCTTTCTTCTTTGCGTAAAAGGGGACATATAGAGCCTCTATCTGTCTCTTTTTACGCAAAGATAATCGCCCGACGCAATGGCCGCCCGGCGCGACTCTGCGCCCGTCCCGCGCTCACGCCAGTTTCCGCGTGCGCAGCAGCATATGCCCGCCCGCCACAGTGGTCGCGAACAGGTACACGTCTCCGCCGTCGCGCAGCTTGAGTTTGCGCCGCAACTGCTGCACAGTGAGCGGGAAGTTCCGCACGCTCACGTTCGCCGCGGAGATTCCGCCAAGCACCTGCCTGACGTCGCGCTTGTTCATCGTGCCGAGCGCCGTGATCTCGAACGCGCGCCCGGGAAAATCTGCCACCGGGTGCTCACTCACGAACAGATGACTGTTCGCGCCAATCTGCCGCACATCATAGTTGCGCGTGATCTCGCCGAACGCGCCCGCCTTCATGATCGCCGCGTTCGGTTCGTACAGGTACCGCTGCGCGCCCAGCTCGCACGCATCCAGCACATCCGCGCGCTGCCATGACCCCGCGGAATCCGCCCCGACCTCGAATTCAAGCCGCTGCGCATCGTTCACGCAGACGACCCGCACGCGCTCATGCTCGCCGCGCGCCAGCACGACCACAATCTCCTTGCACTCGTTCCCCGTCGCGGTGATGTGCACCTGCGCAACCGAGCCGACGAAATCCGCAATGGTCTTGCGCCAGTCGAGCATGGGCGAGAGCTTGATCATCACGAACGGTGCCTTGTCGAGCAGTTGTCCACGCAGTGCGAGGGCGTTCGGTGTGCAGTCCTCGATTGCATAGGTGCGCGCGCCATGCTCGTCACGGCGCGCCGGGTCAAGGTAGATCAACGTCGCCGGCGGCATCTGCGCAAGGTGATCCACGCCGTCTCCGCACACCACGTCAGCGCGACCGCCGAGACCAAGTTCGCGCAGATTATGCCGCGCGACCTCGCACAGCCTCTCCTGCCGCTCCACATAGGTGCCATGTGCGAATCCGCGCACCATGGCGCTGAAATCGACGCCGAATCCGCCGGTGAGATCGACCAGCGTGGGCTCGCTTTCCTCCTCCACCAGCTGTGCCGCCACCTGTGCCTTGTATTCCGCGGTGAACTGCGACGAACACTGTTCCATCGCCAGATGCGGCGGATACACGATGCCCTCGCACGCGGCCCACTGCGGCAGTTTCGTGCGCGCAATCTCGCGGCCGGCAATCTGGTCGAGTGCGAACGGCAGGTCAAGCCCGGGCACGTCGCGTTTCGTGTGCAATGCCAGTTCGCGCACGTCTTCGCCGGCATGCGCGCGTATGAATTCGCGTGTTTCCTGTGACATCTGCAGATTCGCCATACCCACGAGACTACCCGTGCCACACCCGTTGGCCATCTCATGTGCCGCGGTCTTTTCCTCGATGTGCGAAATGCGCGCCAGCCACATGCCATTCCGCCTGCGACGGAGTGCGTGACGCGGAATCAGCTGCAAGCCGACGTATGCGTTGCGCGGTGCGTAACCGCCGGCATATATGCACATCGTTATCCACAATTGTGGGCAAAGTCCGCGTTTCTGACATAACATGCCGAAATTGCCTTATTTTGCCACTATATACGGGCATACCGTGCAGCTTGTTGCCTATTTCTAGATTGCCCACACTCCCCGCTGCCCATTGTGGATAACGTTGTCCACAATATTCCACAGCAGAAACCATTGGAATTGCACCGATTGTGCATAACCATGTGGATAACTTGAGCACTTATCCATACGCTATACCCATGTTATCCACAACGTTTTCCACATTTGTGGAAAACTACATGCGTGTAACTCAAACACATGTTCGAATTCATACTTCCCTACTCCGCAGATTACGGCACCGCAATCGAACACCTGTTTGCCCGCCGTTGCCAGACCGCGGCGCCGCGGTACCTGTAGATCCGCGCATGTGCAATGGCGCGTCGAGCACTGCGCAGTCTCACCCCTTCTTCTCACACGACATATTTACGTCGATTACCTAATAAAATGCCGTGTGAGGCAATGTTGTCTCCCGCCTCCTCACCAATATGAGATTGCCCGTGCAAATACGGCCCTGTAGCCGAGCCGCTTCATTGTCATTACGGGACTCGCTTTGCAAAGGTCACGCGGTATTGCGCGTATGTTGTGCCAATCTGAGACCAGATTGGCACAGCCGACCAGCCGCACCGACACCCGCGAGCGCCGAACGGCATATCACACGGAAGACTCCGTACAATATGCCACAGATTCGCATCTGAATGGCTCAATCTGCGGAAGCATCCGAAGGATACGCCGCGAATGCACCCCGCGACGGCACATCTCACGGGACCTTCCGAACAATCTGCCGGAAAGATGCCCTGAAATGGCCTGCTTCGCGGAACCTTCCGAAAGTTCGACCGCTGAATCTACAGAAATGGCACGGCATACGGAAGCATCCGCACACCGTGCCATCGCAGTGCCATGTAAACGCGGGTGAGGAACGCCTCGCGTCCGAGACCAAGGCAGACCAAGGAACGAGGAACTAGTCGAGGAACGGGATCCAGCTGCCGGTACGCATCGGATTCGCGGTATTGCAGGCGTAGCACACCACGAGCAGCAGCACCAGCAGCACCGCGCCATAGATCAGCGCGCGTTCCAGCACCGGGCGACGCCGCAATGCGCGCACGCCGTCGGTCATGAGAATCGTGAACAAACCGCCTATCACAAAGCCTCCCACATGCGCCTGCCACGCGATGTTCGGCACAATGACCGGCATGAGAAAGTTGATGGCCATCCACACAATCATCGAAGTGAGGTCTTGCCCGACCTTGCGGTAGACCACCAGAATCGCGGCGAACAGGCCGAACAGCGCACCCGAGGCGCCGTAGCTCGACGTGAACCACCCCTCGCCGGAGCGGTTGAGCAGCGCCCAGATCATCATGCCCGCATCGCCGCCGATGCCCGAGACCATGTACAGGATCAGGAACGCCCAATGCCCCATCAGCCGTTCGAGCACCGGCCCCACCGACCACAGCGTGAGCATGTTGAAACCGATGTGCCACAGCGACGCCGGTTGGTGCAGGAACATGGCGGTGACGAGCGTCCATGGCTCGCGGGTCATCGAAGCCGGCTGCATCATGCCGAAGCCCAGCATGCCGGCAAGCCCTGCCGGCCATACGAACCGGAACAGGGTCTCCAGCAGCCACACGGCCACGCATACGAGAATGATTGCGGAGGTCACCACCGGCTCACCGCTGCGCCATCGTGCGCGCAACGACTCAGCGGAGAATATCCGGCGTGCGGACGGCGAATCAGGGAACAAACTAAATCCACGACGAGGCATGGCTCCCACTGTACTCGGCCGCGACGCCCGCTTATTCTCCTGCCGAATTCGCACAGCCAGGCACACTCCGTGGCACCGACTACCGAATCGCCATGGAACTGGAGTATCATTGGGGACTTAAGACATCACGCGTCATCCGCTTGCCATGAGCACAATATGCGTCATCTTGCGATGTGGGGCTTATGATGGAAGGCAGAGTCGACCGGGCCGAACCGGACGACCAGAATACTGAAAGGAGCCGTCATGGAGAAGAAGTCTTCAAACGGTTGGAAGTTCTTTGCACTGCTGTTCGGTGGTCTGCTTGCGGCTGTGGTTGGTCTGTACATCTACAAGCAGCAGAACCCGGATTACGATCCGTGGGAGGAGCCGTGGGAGAACAGCTCGTCGCCGGTCGACCTGACCCTGGCACAGGACAAGACCGAGGACGATCTTGACCAGCCGGCTGCGGACGCCGCAAAGGACGCCGCCTGAGTTCACACATGTACGGCAGGGCGCCGGGTACCGTGTTCGAGTACCCGGCGCCTTTGCATATCCGCAGACCGCCCCGTCCATCTTGCGTAATTTCGGACACCCGCGAGCGCTATGCGTCTCTATTTACGCAAATGCACAACAGATAGATACGCTCGCGCAATATGCTTTCGGCCTCCGCCTGCATATGCGAGCGGAGGCCGAAAGCGTCCCATCAGGAATCTGCGAACAGATTACCGTTCATCACTTATCGAGCGAACGGGTGTGCCAGATGCGGTCGAGGTAGTCCTTGATCGAACGGTCGGAGCTGAAGTAACCGGAGTTGGCGACGTTGAGAATCGCCTTACGGTTCCATTCGAGCTGGTCGGCATACAGTGCGTCGATATCGGCCTGAATGTCATGGTAGGCGGAGAAGTCGGCCAGCGTCATGAACCAGTCCTTCGTCAGCCAGTCGGAGACCAGCGGGGCGTAGGTGTTCCTGTCGCCGTTCGAGAACGTGCCGTCGGCAACCATGTCGATCGCGGCCTTCAGACGCGGGTCGGCCTCATAGTACTTGCTCGGGTCGTAGCCCTGCTCGTACATCTTCTCCACCTCGTCGACGGTCATGCCGAAGAGGAAGAAGTTGTCGGCGCCCACGCGCTCGCGAATCTCCACGTTCGCGCCGTCGAGCGTGCCCACGGTGAGCGCGCCGTTGAGGGCGAACTTCATGTTCGAGGTGCCCGAGGCCTCCTTGCCGGCCTGCGAGATCTGCTCGTCGAGCTCGGTGGCCGGGATGAGCATCTGCGCGACCTCGATGTTGTAGTTCCACGGGAAGAAGATCTTGATCTTGCCGTTGACATCCGGATCGTTGTCGATCACCTTGGCCACGTTGTTGATGAGCTGGATCGTCATCTTGGCGAGGTAGTAGCCCGGGGCGGCCTTCGCACCGAAGATGTAGGTGCGCGGCGTGATGTCCTGGACGTTGACCTTGCCGCTCTTGATGTCGGAGTACGTGGCGATGATCTCGAGGATCTTCAGTGCCTGGCGCTTGTATTCGTGCAGACGCTTGATCATCGTGTCGAACATCGTGTTGGCATCGAGTTCGGCGCCGTAGCGCTGCTTGGAGAAGTCGGCGAATGCGACCTTGTTCTCGTGCTTCACGGCGGCGAACTTCTTCACGAACTCGTCGTCCTGGGCGAGCGGCGCGAGGCCTTCGAGCAGATCGAGGTCCTCAAGCCACTTGTCGGTGCCGAGACCCTCGGTGATGAGCTCGGAGAGGCGCGGATTGGCCAGCTTGATGAAGCGGCGTGGGGTCACGCCGTTGGTCACGTTCTTGAACTTCGCCGGGTAGACGTCGGAGAAGTCACGCAGCGTGACATCCTTGAGCAGCTGGGAGTGCAGCTCGGCGACGCCGTTCACGTTGGAGCCGGCGTAGGTGGCGAGGTAGGCCATGCGCACCACCGGGTGCTCGTCGTCGGTGAGGATCAGCATGCGCTTGATCTGGTCTTCGCTGGCACCCTTGGCCTCGAGCTCGGAGACGAACTGCTTGTTGATGCGCTCGATGATCTCGAGGTGGCGCGGCAGCAGCTTGCCAATGAGCGATGCCGGCCACACTTCCAGTGCTTCCGGAAGCAGCGTGTGGCAGGTATAGTTGAAGGTCTTGTGGGTGACTTCCCAGGCGGTGTCCCAGTCGTAGCCGTATTCGTCGATCATGATGCGCATGAGCTCCGGAATGCCGATCACCGGGTGGGTGTCGTTGAGCTGGAACGTGATCTTGTCGGCGAAGGTGGTCAGATCCGGCTTGTCGGTGTCCGGGTAGAACACGCGAATCGCATCGTGAATGGAGGCGCTGGCGAAGAAGTACTGCTGTTCGAGACGCAGTTCCTTGCCCACCTCGGTGGAGTCCTCCGGGTAGAGCACCTTGGAGATATCCTCGGCCTTGACCTGCGGCTTCACCGCGTCGAGGTACTCGGACTTGTTGAACGTGAGCAGGTCGAACTCGTCGTAGGAGCGGGCCTGCCACAGACGCAGCGTGTTCACGCGACCCGAGGCGTAGCCGGGCACCATGTAGTCCACCGGGATCGCGCGCACGGCCCAGCTCGGCTTCCACACACGCTTGCCGTTCTCCTCGACGACCTTGCCGCCGAAGTTGACGCGCTGATCGCGCTCGTAGTCGATGTGCCCCCACGGGTCCTCATTGGACAGCCAGTAGTCCGGACGCTCGATCTGGCGACCCTCGTCATCGAATTCCTGGCGGAAGATGCCGTACTTGTACTGGATGCCGTAGCCGAAGGCGGGAACGCCGAGCGAGGCGAGCGAATCGATGAAGCAGGCTGCGAGACGGCCGAGACCGCCGTTGCCCAGGCCCGGTTCGTATTCCGCGTCGACCACTGCCTGCGGGTCGAAGCCGAGGCCGCGCACGGCCTCTTCGAACTGCGGGGTGAGGCCCGCGTTGAGCAATGCGTTGCGCAGCTGCTTGCCCATCAGGAATTCCGCGGACAGGTAGCCCACAGCCTTCGTGTCGCCGTTGATCATGTCCTGCTGGGTCTTCATCCAGGAATCCATGAGATGACGGCGGACCACGGTTGCAGTGGCAACATAGACATCGGCCGTCTTGGCCTGTTCCGGGGTGACCCCCTGTGTGTACTTGAGCGCCTGTCGAATTTCGTCAGCGAATTCGTTGGCGGTCAGCGGGGACTTAGGTGCCGTTAGTTCGGTCATACGTGACTCCCTTTATATGTTCCTCATCGAACGTGCGCGTCGGCGGGCATTGCTGCATCCGTTTTTGCATACGTTCTCATAAAATATACCACCGCTTGCTCCTTTCACGAAAAACGCTCTGTTTTCCGCATTCGTTTCGCGCACTGTTTACTGCGGCGACCATTGCAAACGTTGGTATCCATATACCGCACACTACTCTTCTCTCGTTACCGCGACCACCCTTGCATCTCATGGCTTACCCCTCCCCTCCTTTTGGTGTAACAGCCCCTGACGCAAAACACCCTTTGACGCATCCCTCTTTGACGCCTCCCTTGGCGTAAAAAGAGACAAATACGACTACCAAATGTCACTTTTTACGCAGAACAACAGACCTCCACACTTCTTCTCTCTCCCCTTTTCCCCTTCTCCTCCCCTATGACTTTCACCGTGACGTAAAAAGAGACGAATACAGCCGCCAGGCGTCTCTTTTTACGCGGAGAAAACGAGTTTTTCGCAATCACCATAGCGTCTTCACAAGGATTAATGCCCCATGGGTAAACAGCCCATTGTTATCGAGCGTTCGATGCAGAATCACAGTATGGCAGCAATTCGTAAGCAAGATATGATGCGCGGCATGCAGGCATACGACGATTGGTGCACGGCGGCGCGCGCAGCAGCCGAGACCACGCCGGCCCTCGACATCGCACCCCGGCTCGACCGCGCCACCATGGCCATGGCCGTGCGCTACTCACTTCACCAGCTGGAAATCAAGGCACCCGGCCCGGGCGTGGAGGTGCGCGTCGCGCCGTACGCGGTGGTCAAGATCCTGGAAGGCCCCGCCTCGGATCCGCATAATCTCACACCTCCCGACGTGATCGAGCTCGATCCGCAGGTTTGGCTGCGCGTCGCCAGCGGCATCACCACATGGCACGAGGAGCAGAAGGCCGGGCGCATCAGCGCGGTCGGCGAGCGCGACGATCTGTCGCCGCTGCTGCCGCTCGGCTGACGCCGTACGGATGAGCGTCACGGCATCTCTTTTTGCAATCGTTTGCATAGGACGCCTACCATCTCAATGCGGATCAATGCGGACGCGCACATGCCGAGCCCTATACTCACATCTACACACATCCGCACCCGAACGCCGTGAGGGGCGCCGCTCATCGCGACGCCCCTCACGAATTCATATGTCACCGAACCGGCGGATCTACTCCTGCTGGTCTGTGTGTTTGAAGGTTTCCGGCACTGGCATCGGAATCGGCTTGTGCGGCTTTGGTTTGGGTTGCGCGTGAGTCTCCGGCATCTCTCCGGTCGTGGCCTTCGCCGCTGCTTCGGCGGCCCACTTCGCGTATTCGTCGAGGTCATCCACCGTCTCGTCGACGTCCTGTGCCTCGAATTCGTCGTTCTCGACATCGGCAAATGGATCGAATGAGCCGGTCCCCGGCTCGTGCGCGCCCAATTCCTTGGCAAGCTCGTCGTAATCCGTGTCAGTGGTCATATACTTGAGCTTCCTGGCGATCTTCTGCTGTTTGGCTTTCTGACGTCCGCGGCCCATGCGACCCCCTGATACTTATTTGTTTCGATTCATCACATATGAGAGTACCACCACTTCAGACACATTGTGTTGTCTTCTCGAATTTCTACGATGATTCTTTATTACATAGGCCATACAGCGCATGCAGACGCACGCATACAGACGAGAAGAGGCTACCGGCATGACCGACGACATGAACGCGCAACTCACCGCGGCGGGCAATGAAATGAGCGCGAGCTTCCTCGCGGCGAAGAAGCGTTCCGACGAAACGCTCGCCAAGCTCAAGGCGAACCCGGGCAAATTCACCATGCTCACCGGAGACCGCCCCACCGGCCGTCTGCATCTCGGCCACTTCTTCGGCTCCATCCGCGAGCGTGTCGCCATGCAGAATCTCGGCGTGAACACGAATATCATCATCGCCGACTACCAGGTGATCACCGACCGCGATACCACCGAGCACATCGACGACAACGTGCTCAATCTCGTGCTGGACTACATGGCCGCCGGCATCGACCCCGAGAAGACGATGATCTTCACGCATTCCGCAGTGCCCGCCGAGAATCAGCTCATGCTGCCATTCCTCTCGCTGGTCACCGAAGCCGAGCTGCACCGCAACCCGACGGTGAAATCTGAGATGGAATCCTCCGGCCATGCGCTCACCGGACTGCTGCTCACCTACCCGGTTCACCAGGCGTGCGACATCCTGTTCTGCAAGGCGAACGTGGTGCCGATCGGCAAGGATAATCTGCCGCACGTCGAAATCACGCGCACGATCGCGCGCCGCTTCAACGAACGCTATGCGAAGAAGAACCCGGTGTTCCCCGAGCCGGCCGCGATTCTGTCGGAGGCGCCGGAGATCCCCGGACTCGACGGCCGCAAGATGAGCAAATCGTACGGCAATTCGATCATGCTGGGCGCGACCGCCGAGGAGACCGCCAAGCTGATCAAGAAGAGCCCCACCGATTCCGAGCGCACCATCACGTTCGACCCGGTCAATCGCCCGCAGGTCTCCGCGCTGCTCACCACCGCGGGTCTGGTCACCGGCCGCGACCCGAGTGAGATCGCCGCCGAGATCGGCAATGCCGGTGCCGGCGCGCTCAAGAAGTATGTGATCGACTCGGTGAACGAATTCCTCGCACCGCACCGTGAGCGTCGTGCCGAGCTCGCCAAGGACATGGATTCCGTGCGCGACATTCTGCATGACGGCAACGCCCGCGCGAACGCGATTGCGAACCAGACGCTCGACGAGGTGCGCGAGGCCATGGGCATGCGCTACGACCGCTGAGCCCAACGCCATGCCGAGGTAAGACCTCATTGCAGATTGCCGGAAACGACCTGCGGGTGTGGGAGGGCCCGGGAAAGATCGAGGAACGTAAAGG
>NZ_CP109653.1:0-25379 GCF_025908335.1 Bifidobacterium sp. KRGSERBCFTRI | reverse complement strand
CGTAAAGGGCGCTTGCGATCCAGTGACGAGGTCTTTCCCGGCCCTCCCACACCCGCCATACGGAGGGCAGACGAGAATCACACGTCGTAGCGCCAGGATTTGTCGGTGATCACGCGCGCCATCGCAAGACCGATAGGCAGGCAGATGATCACCATGAACGCACGGAACGCCCAGTCCAGAGCGAGCAGTGTGTTGAACTGGCCGAGATAGAACATCGCGCGGTACATATACAGGCCGGGCACCATGATCACAATCGACGGCACCGTCAGGCAGATGCGCGGGTAACCCAGATGCGGTGCGAGCAGACCGTGCCGCACTGCGGAACGCCAAGCGGAGGCGATGAGACCGGCAAGCAGGGCGCCAATGAAGGCACCGGCTTCGGCGGGAACACCCCAATCCACGATCTCCAAGCGCAGGGTGTCGGTGATCATGCCGATCGTGGCGGCCACCAGGCACATGCGCTGCGGTGAATTGAACAGCACAGAGAAGCCCCACACGCCAACGAACGCGAACAGTGCGCGCAGGGCACCAGTGGCCCACGGATTCAACGGCGGCGTGTCGAAGCCTTGCGGGTTCAGGTGCACGAGCACGGCGACCATCCAGCCCGCGAGCGTGGCCATCAATATGATGCAGCACACGTAGGCGATGCGTTGCACCCCGGAGGGGAAGTCTATCTTCGCCATGTCAAGGCCGCCGGTGATGAGTGGGAAGCCGGGGATCACGAACAGCATGGCGCCGATGTAGGCGGTGTCGTGGTGGAGCGCGACCGGGTCGAATATGCCGATGAGCCGCAGCGTGCCCACGCAGGCGAGCGCCGCCACCGCCACCGCCACGAAGGTGACGAAGAACTGGTTCAGGTGGTGCGCGAACAGTCTGCGTCGCGCCCATTGGCCGAGTCCGGCACCGATGAACGCGCCGATCATGTCGTAGGGCGCACCGCCGAGCAGGAACACGAAGGCCGCGCAGGCGCAGGCGGCGGCGAATCCGGAGAAGGCCGACGAATAGAGCGGCTTGCGGCGTTCGATCAAGTCGAGGCGCTTGTGCACCTGGCCCACCGTGATCGGCCCGGATTCGCGCACGCGCTTCTCGGCATGTTCTTCGAGATGGTCGAAATGCTCGGCGTATTCGTCTTCGGGCAACTTCTTCTTCGCGCGTTCGGCAACCCGCTCGGCGACCCGTGAGCGCAGGCTCGCCCGTTTCGCCGCGAGTTTTTGCGCGCGTGCCTCCTGCCTGAGCCGTTCTCGCAGCTGTTTCGCCGTCTCCGCGGAGATCTGCGAGGCGTCGCGCGTGCCCAGCGTGTTCGGCTGCATGAGCTGGCGTGAGACCTCGGTGCGACGGTGGTACATGGTGCCCGCGCCGAGATTGACGCTGAACCAGTCCGCAAAATGCTCGAGCAGCCAGATCCGCTCGGTGTTCACGCCGGTCGTCGGCAGATTCACGACTTCGGTGATGCGTTCCTTGCCGTCGGTGCAGGAGGCCTGGACGTCGGTCAGATTGACGTCCGCGCGCACATGCACGCCGAGCGGGTAGGCGATGCGGTGCATCATCTCGCGCACACGGAAGCTTCCGGTGCCCGCGCCGAGGTCGAGCATGCCCACGCGTACGATCACACTGGCCTTGGCGGCGATGCCCGCGTCGGTGATCGGCTTGTCCCAGTCGCGCTCGATGTCTTCCATGTCGAGCGGGATCGCGTGCGAATGGAATCTGCGCACCGCCCCGGCCGCCGACTTCACGGGCCGGGAACGCCAGTGCACGCGTGCGCTGTGCCGGTCATGACCATGCATGTCGTCGGTGGTGGTTGCAGATTCTTCTTCGCTCTTGCTCACATCTCTACTTCTACTACCCCCGCGCGAACATTCGCGATGGCCGCCGCCAAAGACGCAATCTCACACTCCGACCGCCCCTGCCCAAACGTAACAAACGTGTCTCATGCTCGTACTTACAATACAAACGCAACTTTACTGAACACGGGCTGTGGGCTCGCAACGATCGGCGCCAAGAACTGCGGAGGAGCCGCAGAAGACCGATAGACCGAGCAACCCAATGTTTGGAGAAAGAGGTCGAATGACTGATCAAGAGCAAACGATCACGCCGGCCGACGCCACGATCGTGTCGTCCGGGCTCGGCACCAAAGGTCCCGAAGAGCGCACGCTTCCCGCGACATTGCAGGAAGACATGGACTTGTGTCTGAACATTCTGCGCCAGGTGCTTTCCGAATACGACGAGAATCTTCTCAAAACGTTTGACACCGTGCGTCAGTATGCCGTCGATGCCAGTGCCGAGCGGTTCTCCGGCGTGCTCACCGACACGCATCCCGAACGAGACGACCTAGAGATGGCCGTCAAGACGATCGATGCGATGAATCTGCACGATGCTCAGCTGCTCGCCCGCGCGTTCGCCACGTACTTCCACCTGGCGAATCTGTGCGAGGAGAACTACCGTGTGGCCGTGCTCCATGAGCGCGAGGCCAAGGTCGACGACACCCAGGCCATCGATCCGGTGAACGAGATGACGAAGGCCTACCACCAGCTCATCTCCGAAATGGGTCCGGCCAAGGCCAAGGAGCTGCTCGAACGCCTCGAATTCCACCCGGTGTTCACTGCACACCCCACCGAGGCGCGCCGCAAGGCCGTGGAAGGCAAGATCCGCCGCATCGCACAGCTGCTCGAAGCGCACCGTCTGCTCGGCGGCTCCGACAAGAAGGAGGACAGCCGTCGCCTGTACAGCGAGATCGACGCACTGTTCCGCACGTCGCCGATTGCGCTGAAGAAGCCGACGCCTGTCGAAGAGGCCGACACGATTCTCGACATCTTCGACAACACGCTGTTCCACACGATTCCGATGGTCTACCGTCGTTTCGACGACTGGATGCTCGGCGACAAGGCAGGCATCGAGCCGCCGGCATGCCCCGCGTTCTTCCACCCGGGCAGCTGGATCGGTTCCGACCGCGACGGCAACCCGAACGTCACCGCCAAGGTGAGCCGTCAGGTGGCCCGCAAGTTCAGCGACCATGTGCTCGCCGCGCTCGAGGAGGCCACGCGCACCGTCGGCCGCAACATGACCGTCGAATCCGAGACCACGCCACCGAGCGACGAACTGCGCGCGCTGTGGAACCAGCAGAAGGAGATCAGCGAGCGACTCACCGGCAAGGCATCGCTCATCTCCACGAAGGAGCTGCATCGCGCGGTGCTGCTCGTCATGGCCGACCGCCTGCATTACACGATCAAGCGCGACACCGATCTCATGTACCACAACTGCGACGACTTCCTCGCGGATCTTCGCGTGGTGCAGCGTTCGCTCGCCGAGGCCGGCGACAAACGCGCCGCCTATGGCCCGCTGCAGGACCTCATCTGGCAGACCGAGACCTTCGGCTTCCACATGGTCGAAATGGAGTTCCGCCAGCATTCGGTGGTGCATGCGCGCGCCCTCGACGACATTCGCGAGCACGGCCTGCATGGCGAACGCGGACCGTTGCAGCCGATGACGCATGAGGTGCTCGACACCTTCCGTGCCCTCGGCGCGATCCAGAAGCGCAATGGCGTCAAGGCCGCGCGCCGCTACATCATCTCGTTCACGAAGAGCGCGAAGAACGTGCGCGACGTGTACGAGCTCAACCGTCTGGCGTTCTCGAATCCGGACGACGCCCCGGTGATCGACGTGATCCCGCTGTTCGAACAGCTCGAGGATCTCGAGCATTCGGTCTCGGTGCTCGACGAGATGCTGAAGATTCCCGAGGTGCAGGCCCGACTCAAGCAGACCGGCCGCAAGATGGAGGTCATGCTCGGCTACTCGGATTCGTCGAAGGATGCCGGCCCCACCACCGCCACGCTCGCGCTGCACTCCGCGCAGGAGCGCATTGCGAAGTGGGCGGACGAGAACGACATCGATCTGACGCTGTTCCACGGCCGCGGCGGCGCCGTCGGTCGTGGCGGTGGCCCGGCCAACCGCGCGGTGCTCGCACAGCCGAAGGGTTCGGTCAAGTGCCGCTTCAAGCTCACCGAGCAGGGCGAGGTCATCTTCGCCCGCTACGGCAATCCGGTACTCGCCATCCGACACGTCGAGTCCGTGGCCGCCGCGACGCTGTTGCAGTCGGCTCCGAGCGTGGAGAAGACGAACACCGAGATGACCGAGAAGTACAAGCCAATGGCGAATCAGCTCAGCGAAGTTTCACATGAAACGTTCCTTGATCTGCTCAACAGCGAGGACTTCGCGCCATGGTTCTCGATCGTCACGCCGTTGACCGAGATCGGCTTGCTGCCGATCGGTTCCCGCCCTGCGAAGCGCGGCTTGGGAGCCAAGTCGCTCGACGATCTGCGTACGATCCCGTGGATCTTCTCGTGGGCCCAGGCCCGCATCAACCTCGCCGCCTGGTATGGCCTCGGCTCCGCATGCGAGTCGTTCGGCGACCTCGCCACGCTGCGCAAGGCATACGAGGAATGGCCGCTGTTCTCCACGTTCATCGACAACATCGAGATGTCGCTGGCGAAGACCGACGAACGCATCGCGAAGATGTACCTTGCACTCGGCGACCGCCCGGACCTCTCGAAGAAGGTGCTCGACGAGATGGAACTCACACGCAAGTGGGTGCTCAAGATCGTCGGCGACGAATGGCCGCTGCAGCACCGTCATGTGCTTGGCCAGGCGATTCGCATCCGCTCCCCGTACGTCGACGCACTGTCCGTCACGCAGGTGCTCGCATTGCGTTCGCTGCGTAAGAAGGTCGACAAGGAGGAGCTCTCCGAAAGCCAGCAGGCAGGATTCATCTACCTGATCCTCTGCACCGTTTCGGGTGTCGCCGCCGGCCTGCAGAACACCGGCTGATTCCACCGATCGACAAGCATGGCAGAGCCCCGTATTCCCACAGGATTGCGGGGCTCTCCTGTTCCGCACAAGCGCCTCGACCACCGCCCCACAATCCTCACGCCTTGTGCCTCGCGCCTCGCGCTTTGTACGTAATTCAGGACAAATCGCCGTCGATTATGCCCCATTTTACGTAGGAATCAGATGATTACGTAAAAAGAGACAGTTCGATAGCGAAATCTGTCTCTTTTTACGCAGATATCAGGCGTACGTGAACGTCATCGGGTCGTGCCCGGCGCGCGTGGGGCCGTCGAGAGCGTCGATCTCGGCATGCTCCTGCGGAGTCAACGAGAAGCCGAACAGATCGAGATTCTCACGCTGGCGCTCGGTATGCACGGACTTGGGGATGATGATCGTGCCGTTCTCGATATGCCAACGCAAAATCACCTGCGCAGGGGTCACACCATGCGCCTCCGCGATCCGCTCGATCACCCCGTTCGCCAGGTCGGCGCCGCGTGCCATCGGCGAATACGCCTCCACCGCGATATCGTGCGCATGGCAGTATTCCACCACATCGCGCTGCTGCCACGTGGGATGCAGTTCAATCTGATTGACCGTCGGGTATTCACCCGTCTCCTCATACAACCTGTCGAGGTGCTCGGGCATGAAATTGCAGACGCCGAGCGTACGTACACGGCCGTCTTCACGTAGTTTCGCGAACGCTTTCCATGTCTCGCCGCTGCGCCAATCGAACGGCGTGGGCCAGTGGATCATGTACATGTCCACATAGTCCAACTGCAGCAATTCGAGCGAGCGGTCGAACGCGTGCATCGCGGAATCGTAGCCCTGCTCGGAATCACGCAGTTTCGTCGTCATCCACAGACTCTCGCGCTGTTCGCCGGTGTTGTAACCGGTCGCGGCGAGCGCACGTCCCACGCCCTCCTCGTTGTTGTAGCCGGCAGCGCCGTCGATATGCCGATAGCCGATTGCGAGCGCCGATTCAACGACCGGCACGACGCCCTCATCGTCGATGCGCAGCACGCCGAGGCCTATCTGCGGAATCCTGCTGCCGTCGTGCAGAGTGATGAGGGGGATATCTGGAGTCTGGTCAGCGAGCGTGCTCATATGCGCCTTTCTGTGGTTCTACGGCCGATGTTAGCACTGAGGCCCCGCATCAGCATGCGGGGCGCGGAAATGCCGTGCGCCGGAACGCAACAGGTACCGGCGCACGGCAGGGAAGGAACGTGGGAATCGGGCAATCAGTGGCGATTGGCAAGCTCGTGGAACACGTCCTCAATCTCGAGTTCGCGTTCGAATTCGCGCGGTGTGGTCTCGGCGTCGATCGCCGCGAGTTCGACGCCGGCGATGCGCGCGAAGTCCTCCCATGCCTCACGACCGACCGAGGTGGTCATGCACGTATGGTGGGAGCCGCCTGCACGCAGCCAGCATTCGGCGGAAATCTCCAGATTCGGCTCCGGCTTCCACAGCGCACGGGCGCATGGCAGCTTGTCGAGCGAGCCGAGCGGTTCGACCACATCGACCACATTCATGAGCATACGGAACCGAGTACGGACGTCGGCGAGCGAGACCACAACCGCATCCTTCTTCGGAGCCACAGTGAACACCAGGCGAACCGGATCGGCCTTGCCGCCGATGCCGAGCGGATGGATCTCGAGACGCGGCTTGGCGATTGTGCCCACCGACGGCGAGACCTCAAGCATGTGCGACCCCATGATCATCTCGTTGCCCGGGGTGAAGTTATAGGAGTAGTCCTCCATGAGCGACGCACCACCCTCGAGACCATAGCCCATCACGGCCCCGATACGCACGAGCACTGCCGTCTTCCAGTCGCCCTCGGCCGAGAATCCCCAGCCGTATTCGGACGGGAAGCGCTGCGGACCCACGCCCGGCAGCTGCGGCAGGGCGCCGAGGTCCTCGAAGTTGTCGACGCCAGCCGTGCAGCCATTGGCGCGCATCATGTTCACCATTGCGCATTCCTCACGAGCGGCGATGAACAGCGAATCATAGTCCTTGTCCAGCAGCTCGGGCGCGATCTCGTACTTCGCCTTGTAGTCCTCGATGAGGTCCTTGATCTGGTTCTCCTTGACCGCATCGTACGCGGCGACGAGCTCGTTGACGGCCCAGGTGTTGATCGAGGCGCCGAATACACGCTCCGCCTCGGTCTTGTCGCCTTCGGTGACGGCAACGTTGCGCATATTGTCGCCCCAGCGCATCACGTTCATCGTGTTCGAGGCCTGCCAACCGGCGCAGGCGCGCGCCCACACGCCGATCTTGTCGGCCACCGCGGGATCGGTGTAATGCCCCACGACGATCTTGCGCGGGATGCCGAGACGAGTGACAATGTAGCCGTATTCACGATCGCCGTGCGCGGCCTGGTTGAGATTCATGAAATCCATGTCAATGGTCTCCCATGGAATCTCGAAATGGTGTTGGGTGTTAAGCTGCAGCAATGGCTTGCGCAGCGCCTCGAGCCCACGGATCCACATCTTCGCCGGCGAGAAGGTGTGCATCCACGTGATCACGCCGATGCATGAATCATCGGCCGAGGCGTCCACCATGAAGCGACGCACGCCGTCAGACGACTTCAGCGTGGGCTTGAGCACGAGCTTGACGGGGATGCGGCCACTCGCGTTGAGCGAGTCGACAATCTCGGCGGACTGTTGCGCCACCTGTCGCAGTGCCTCCTCGCCGTACAGGTCCTGCGAGCCCACGCCGAACCAGATCTCCTTGCCTTCGAACGGATTTTCCATTGCCATGTTGTTTTCCTCACTTCATTGTGGATTGTTGGAATTGATTATGAACCGATGTGGATTGATGTATGGATGACTCAGCCATTTGCCCGCCCTTGCGTAATCCGGGACGAATAACCGCAGTTTCTGTCCCTTTCTACGCAAACCGACTTGCTACCTTGCCGCCTTGCCGCCTTGCTACCTTGCGTAATTCGAGACAAAAACCATGCGAATCTGTCTCTTCTTACGCAGTTGAATTTGTGTATGCAGTTGTATTGTGATGGTGCAAGTCAGTGCTGGCCATACACATTCTGGTAGCGGTCATTGAGTTTATCGATGTCTTCCTGAGGAATCGGAATGATGTCGCCGAGCTGCTTGGCCGCCCACATCGTATGCGCCACCTCCTCGGTCATCGCGGCGGCCTTGACCGCGGCCTCTGCATCTTTGCCGATGGTGAATGGGCCGTGATTCTGCATGAGCACGGCCGGTGATTTCGGGTACGCCTTGAGGGTCTCGACCACACCTTCGCCAATGGCCTCCGAACCGATCAGACGGAACGGCCCCACCGGCACCGGACCACCGAACTCGTCGCCCATCATCGTCAATCCGCATGGAATATTCTGCCCGGTGGCGGCCCATGCGGTCGCATAGGTGGAATGGGTATGCACCACGCCATACACCTCCGGCATGTGGCGGTAGATGTATGCATGTGAAGCAGTGTCCGACGATGGTGATTCCGCACCGTCGACGACGTTGCCGTCGAGGTCGCACACGACCATCGAGCTCGGTGTCAGATATTCGTAACGCAGCCCTGATGGTTTGATTACCATGAGGTCAGCTGTGCGCAGACGCTGCGAAACGTTCCCTGCCGTCCAGACCACCAGATTCCACTTGATGAGCTGTTCGTGCAGTGCGGCGACCACCTCCCGCACCTGCTTGACCTCCGCACGGACTTCCGGTCCATAATCCGCCAGTGTTGCCATTGTTGTTCCTTTCTGTACAGTTTCAGATACTTGCGCAGATCCGTACGCTGCAGATTCACCCACCGATTTCGACGTGCTCAACGGCACTGCGCTCCACCGGCAACGCCTTGACGAATCTGGCGAAGAATCGCTGGAATCCATCCACATCGTCCGGCCGGGGAGCTTCGGTCACCGATTCCGCCCCGGCGAACACGACATCGTCCAAATAATCTGCAAGCGTGAGATCGGCGTGACGCAAATAGTCCGCAAGCACGGCCATGCCCCACGCTCCCCCTTCGGACGCGGTGGTCATCACACGGATCGGCGTATTGAACGCCGCCGCGAGAATGCGTTGCGCCACCACAGGCGTGGCGAAGATGCCACCATGGCCCACCAGCGAGTCAATCTCGACGCCCTCGTCCTCGGTCATCACGTTCATACCAATGGTCACCGGCGAGAATGCGCCAAACAGCTGTGCCCGCATGAAGTTGGCGAGCGAGAATCGCGCCTCGGGCCCGCGCACGAACAGCGGACGCCCCTCGGCGAGCCCGGCGAGAAATTCGCCGGTACGGAATGGGTAGGCGAGCAGACCACCGGCATCTGGATCCGCATCCTCGCCTATGGCCGCGCGGAACAGCTCGCCGTACAGGGTGCCGTCATCGACGTTTCGTCCGTTGAGCTGTGAGAACTGGCGGAACAGGTCCACCCATCCATTGAGATCGGCGGTGAAGTTGTTCGCATGGCTCATACCGGCCAGATCGCCCGCGGGGGTGGTCACCAAGTCCACTTCGGGGCGCAACTTGGAGAGTTTGTGCTCAAGCACAACGGTGGCGAAGATCGAGGTTCCCGCAGACACGTTGCCGGTACGACGGCGTACCGAGTTCGTGGCCACCATGCCGGTTCCGGCATCACCTTCCGGAGGAGCGAGCATCGTTCCCGGCTGAAGTACGCCAGACGGGTCGAGCAGCGCCGCGCCTTCCGGCGTGAGTTCGCCGGCCGGGGTGCCCGCAACAAGCGGTTCGGGAAGCAAATCGTTGAGCTTCCACGGTTGTGCGGCGACTTCAGGCAGCGCATCGAACTGTTCAATGAATCCCTGCTCATAGGTCTTGGTGTTCGGATCAATCGGGAACATTCCGGACGCATCACCGATGCCCAGCACCTTGCGACCGGTGAGCTTCCAGTGTACATAGCCGGAAAGCGTGGTGAAATAGCGCACGGAACCGATATGCGGCTCATTGTCGAGCACCGCCTGATACAGGTGCGCGATTGACCAACGTTCCGGAATGTTGTATTGGAAAAGCTCGGAGAGTTTCTCATGAGCCTCGCTCGTGTTGGTGTTCTGCCAGGTCCGGAACGGCACGAGCAGTTCACCATCCGCATCGAAAGCGAGATACCCATGCATCATCGCGGAGAAGCCAATCTGGCCGATGCGCGTGAGCTTGAGGCCGTAATCGGCCTCCACGCGGTCGGCCACATCGGCATAGACACTCTGCAGTCCGCGCCAGATCTTGTCCACGTCATACGACCACAGGCCGTCCACAAGATGTGACTGCCAACCATAATCACCGGTGGTGATCGTATTGCGCTCATCGTCGATGAGCACCGCCTTGATGCGCGTGGAACCGAATTCAATCCCCAACGACGTGCGCCCGTCACGAATGGCCTGTGCAATCGCCTTCGAATCTGCCATGGTTCCTCCTGCTTCGGGATTCAGTTCCGCAATGAACTCATGCGTCATGTATATGTTAGCGCTCACACAAACAGAACACGCCGAACAGGGGCATACCCCTGGGCATAGATCACGTCCACCAACCCGACACGCCGAGCAAATGGCTGAATATCAAGTGTTATCTAACCTTTGAGCATTTCCCGCCGCGCAAGCATCTTGTGAGCGGTAACATGAAGTACAAGGTTGTACTAGCTCAACCACACTCAATCCCATCTCTTCGACGACGAAGAGACGTCGCAGAGAAGAACAACGTTGCATTCAGTGCAGCAGAGAGGAAAACATACCATGCCGCAGCATAGCGAAGCACAAGCCAGACTGGTGGTGGATGACGAATTCAGGGTCGGCCCGGTACACGACCGTGTATTCGGTTCGTTCGTCGAACATCTGGGGCGTTGCGTGTACACCGGCATCTATGAACCGGGGCATCCCACTGCCGATGCCGAGGGGTTCCGCCAAGACGTCATCGATCTGGTCAAGGAACTCGGTGCCACCACCATCCGCTATCCCGGCGGCAACTTTGTGTCAGGCTATCAATGGGAGGATGGCATTGGCCCAAAGGAGAACCGACCTCGTCGCCTTGATCTGGCTTGGCATTCCACCGAAACGAATCAGTTCGGGCTGCACGAAATGGTCTCATGGCTGAATAAGGCCGGCGGCAACGAGTTGATGGAAGCCGTCAATCTCGGCACCCGCGGATTGCCAGAAGCACTGGATCTGCTTGAATATGCGAACGTTCCGGAAGGCACTGCCCGCTCGGAGGAACGTATTCGCAACGGCGCCGATAACCCGTTCGACATCCGCATGTGGTGCTTGGGCAATGAAATGGACGGCCCTTGGCAGCTCGGGCACAAGGACGCCGAGGCCTACGGCAAGCTCGCGGCCTCGGTGGCGGCAGGCATGCGCATGTTAGACCCCGATCTTGAGCTGGTCGTCTGTGGTTCATCGAACCATACGATGGACTCTTTCGGCAAATGGGAGGAGACCGTGCTCGAGCACACCTTCGACAAGGTGGATTTCGTTTCAGCACATGCCTACTATTTCCCGCAGCTGATGGAGAACGGCTCGCGCGACATGGCGTCGTTCCTCGCCTCCGGCGTGGATATGGATGGATTCATCAAAGATGTGGGCGCCGCCATCGACGCCACGAAGGCGCGACTCAAGAGCGACCACAACGTGTACATTTCCTTCGATGAGTGGAATGTGTGGTACTACGAGGAGGAACCCAGCAAGAACCCGGAAGGCATAGGCAACTGGCCCGTGGCCCCTCGGCTGCTCGAGGACGTCTACACCGTGGCCGATGCCGTGGTGGTGGGTGACCTCCTCATCACATTGCTGCAAAACGCAGATCGTGTGCATGCGGCATCACTCGCTCAGCTCGTCAACGTCATCGCCCCCATCATGACCGAGCCGAATGGGCCCGCTTGGCGCCAAACCACCTTCTACCCGTTCTCCCTCACCGCAGCCTGGGCCAAGGGCGGCGATGTGCTGGAGCCCAAGATCGAGTCCACCCAGTACCACACCAACCGCTATGGCAACGTGAACTCCACGAATGCCGTGGCCGTGCGAGGCAAAGACGGCTCGGTCTCCGTGTTTGTCACCAACCGTTCGCTGGACGATGGATGCGACTTCGAGATCAAGTTGCCGGAAGGTTTCACACCTACCGAGCTTGATGTGAGAACGTTGCACGATGACGACATGCTGGCCACAAACACCGTGAACCATCAGGATCGCGTGGTGCCCCACCCCAACGACACCGCCTCCATCCAGGATGGCATGGTCACCGTGACCCTTCCGCCGGTGAGTTGGACCGCAATCCATCTGCGCTGACACAACGGCCCGGACCGTCGGTCTGGGCCACCGGCATCCCCGGCAACGTGCATAGTGATGCGATTCAAGGCGATAGGCAATGCATAGGTAAACAGCAAGGCGCATCGGAGACCGACCATGGCAAAAGGCGTGACCATCAAGGATGTCGCGGCCGAGGCCGGCGTATCGTTCAAAACAGTCTCGAACGTGATCAACGGCACCGGCAGCATGCGTGAATCGACACGTGGACGCGTGCTTGAGGCAATGGACAAGCTGAACTACACGATCAACCTGTCGGCACGTTCACTGAAAACCGGCACAACCGGGTTGCTCGGATTGGCCATCTTCGATTTCTCCCAGCCATTCGCCTCGTATCTGGCCGATCAGATCATCGTCTGCGCGCGGGAGCATCATTACGGGGTCATCATAAACACCTACGGCCAGAATGAGCACGGCCTGGCACGGGCGATGCGGCAGGCGAACAATCTGGCCGCAGACGGGTGGATCGTCTTCGCCGATCATGCAATGGGACAACACAGCAAGATGCTCGACCAAAGCTATCCTCTGGTGCTCACCGGCGACTGGGACGCCTATGGCAAGGTGGATCAGGTCACCATGCCGAACGTGGAGGCGATGCGATACACCACCAATCGCCTGCTTGATTCCGGGTACCGTTCCATCGCGCTGTTCGGCGCAGACGGCTCGCTCGGCGCAAGACATTACCGACAAGCCACCGAGGGTACGCAGGAACTCCGCGTGCAAGGGTATATGCAGGCATACGAGGAGCATGGCATCGAGGCCCGCATGGACATGCTGTTCTCAGGTGGCTTATTGACGAGCGACAGCGGCGTTCGCGCAACGAATCTGATGATGGACCAAGGCGTGCGACCGGACGCCATCATCTGTCTCAATGACGCGATGGCGCTGGGAGCGTTGCATCAATTGCAGGTACGGGGAATCCGGGTGCCCGACGATGTGCAGGTGGTGGGTTTCGACAATGTACCGGAGGCGACGTATGCGAACCCTTCCCTGACGACAATCGACCCGCATATCGACAGCTATGCGCGGCACGCGGTGGACATGCTCATCGAACGCATTCAAGGGTACGATGGCGCGAAACGCGTATACACATCCGATTTCACCTTGGTGGAGCGCTCGTCAACCAGTCTATGACCGGCGCTTCTTTGACGTGCCCTTGCGCAACGGCGACTGCCGTTCGGCCGGATGCAGCTCGGGGAAACGCGCCAGCAAGCCTCGCCGAACCACCGGAATGCGACTCACCGCCACACCCACTGCGAGAGCCGCGATTGCGAGCCACGATGCCAGATCATAGCCGAGCAGCATCAGCACGATCACAATGCCGCAGGCGAGCACACCGCCGAGCTGCTGGTATTTCATATGCCATTCCGTCAACTCGTCCCGTTTGAACGGCAATGACCCCAGAAACACGCCCATGCCCAGACATGCGACCGCCGTCACCACGGTGACTACGATTTCCGCTGCACCCATGCCATTCCCTTCCTTACCTTTGTCTTACTTCTGTCGTTTCTTACATTTCTTCTCACCCTGCGCAAAAGGTGACAAAACCTTCCACCTGCGTAAAACGGGACAAAAACCCATCAGAACCCGTCCCAAATTACGCAAATTGGACGCAGCCCGACACACGCTGCAACTTAGGCAGCGCAGATGGGAACCACATGACAGCTCGTTCATGCCATGGTTCCATCGCGATCCCCACCGCGAGACGGGCGCGGATGCGACTCGCGGGCAATCGGCATGCGCGCACGCGACGCCCGTTCGCACGGCCGAGACGGCGTCGTACCGGATCCGCCCACGCCGGCGATCTCCGCGATGTCCTCTTCGTAGGAGGTCTCCGACGTGTTGTGCACGGCGCGAATCTCACCCAGCCGCATCACGACGATGCGATCGGCGACCGCGAACACATTCGGCAGATCATGGCAGACCATGATGACGCTGCGGTCGTCCGATCTCAACCGCACGATGTAGTCAAGCACCTCGGCCGTCTGCGTCACCGACAGCGACGCCGTGGGCTCGTCAAGCACGATGAGGCTCGGATCGTTGAGCAGCGTGCGCGCGATGGCGATGGTCTGGCGCTGTCCTCCCGAAAGCGACGCGATGCTCTGGCCGGCGCGCACGGACGTCGACAGCGTGTTAAGCACCTCGCGCGCCTTGTTGTACATGCCCTCATCGTCGCGGCTGGCAAATCCCTGCCGCATCTCCCTGCCGAGGAAGATGTTCGCCGATACATCCAGATTCTCGCAGAACTGAGGTTGCTGGAAGGCCGGCGCTATGCCCAGGTCGATGGCCTTCGCCACGCCGTCGAGCCGCACCGTCTCCCCGCCCACCGCGATGCTGCCGGCATCCGGCTGCTCCAGACCGGCCAGCACATGCACCAGCGTGGATTTGCCGGCGCCGTTGTCGGCGCACTGGTCATGGGCGTCATCAACCAGGGCCTGTCGATCATGGGCGTCGACACCGCAGTGGTGAAGACGATCAAGGGTCTTGTGCTCCTGGGCGCCGTGGCGGTGGACATCCTCTCCAAGCGCAAGAAGAGCTAGCGATTGCAAGCCGGTTGGACGGCAGCATGCCATCCAACCGGCCACCTACACTTCCCTTCCCCTCTCGGAATGGGTCGCCGGCGATCCCATTCACCGGCGGCCATCCTCTCTTCGCCAACACATCTGCTCCCCACTCGAATCTCACTCGGAGGAACGCATGAACATCAATTCCACCGCACGAGCCCGCCTCTACGCCCTCACCGCCGTGGCCTGCGCCATCTGGCTCTTCCAGAACTGCGTGGAGGCCAATGCCAGTGGAGATCTCCTCAGCTGGTCGAACATCATCCTCAGCATCTGCCTCATCATCGTCACCGGGTACTGCGCAGTCAATGCGGTGCTCGGCTGGAACACGAAATCCGCAGACACCGAAGACCCCTCCAAGTAGACCCCCATCGCGCACGCGGAGCGGCACGGCGAGCGACGCATTCGCACCACTCTCACCTGCGCGGCGCCGCACGCACGGACTGCCGCACAATCAGGTCCGCCGACACCAGTCCCACGCCATGCTGTGAGTTCGGGTAACCCGGCTCGGCCTCCTCCCCCATGAGGAACAGCGCCTCCTTCATGGCCATCGTGCCCAGGTCGTCGAAATCCTGCCTCACCGTGGTCAGCGGCGGGTACAGATTGCTCATGCCGGGCATGTCGTCGAAGCCGGTCACGCTCATATCGTCGGGCACACGCACGCCATGCTCGAGCAATGCGCGGATCACACCGATCGCCATGACGTCGTTCGAGCATACCGCGCAAGTGGGCAGGCGGCCGCCGTTCGAACCGATGTTGTCGAGAATATGGTTCATACGCCGGTAGGCGTCGGCGGATTCCCAATCATCGCCGCACTGCACCGTCACCGAATTCACGGTGTTCTGCGCACACAGCTTGTTCCATGCCATCAGGCGCGTGCTGGCGTCGCGCCACTGCCCCGGCCCCGCGAAGAACAGCACGTTGCGGTGCCCGTGCTTGCGTATGAGTCGCATCACCGACGCCATGCCGGCCCACTGGTCTATGCCCACCAACGAAACACGCCTGCGCTGGCGTGCGTTGAACATGTGCAAGCCCTCGCTCACACTCACACCGCCGTGCGACGAGGTGATGATCACGCACGGCTGGCTCACTTGCGACTTGCAGGCCACCTTGAACATCTCGTCGGTGGGCGTCAGGAAGATGAACGCGTCGACGCCCTGCTGCATGAACATGCCGCACAAATCGTCGAATTCCTGCTGTGTGCACTCGGCCTCATGCACCATGGCCACCGAAACGAACATACCATGAGCGCGGGCAGTCGCCTCAATGGACGCCAATGCGCTCACCGGGCCGTAGAAACGCTGGCCACCGGCGATCATGCCAACCGTGCGCGTGCGGTTCGACGCCAGTGAGCGCGCGGAATTGCTGGGGTGATAGCCGAGTTCGGCAATGGCATGCTCCACCTTCGCGCGAGTCGCCTCCGCCACGTTGGGGGAATGGTTGATCACGCGTGACACGGTCTGGTGGCTCACGCCGGCGAGTTTCGCCACCTCGAAAATGGAGGGCCGCTTCGCTCCCCTATGCCCCGCCATCGCCACCTCCGCTCGCGAACACATCACCAACTGTATTCAAGAGATTCTATGATGTACCGTAACCCAGCGGACATCGAGGCGATAAGGGGAATCATGACCGACAGCACTCAGGAAACCACCGCAAACAGCACATGGAGCCGTATGCTCGCCGGCAACCGACGCTTCGCCGAAGGCAACGCGGAGCACCCGTGGCGAGACAAGGAGACACGTGAGTCGCTCATCGACACGCAGAACCCCGATGCCGCCGTGCTGAGCTGCTCGGATTCGCGCGTGCCTCCCGAGATCATCTTCGATGCGGGTCTCGGTGACATGTTCACGGTGCGCACCGCCGGCGAGATGCTCGACCAGGCCGTGCTGCAGACGCTCGAATATGCGGTCTCGTCGCTGCACGTGAGTCTGCTCGTCGTGCTCTCTCACCAGCATTGCGCCGCAGTCGCGCAGGCGGAGAAGGAACTCGATGCACTCACCGAGCACCTCACCCACGAAATCACCGACGCGCAGGAGAGGGAACGGATCATGGAGGATCTCGACGAGGTGATCGCATCATCGTCGAGCGAATTCCTGAAGAACATAGGCATCTCCGTATGGCAGGCCCGCATGGCCGGCCTTGATTCGCGTGACGACTACGAGCAGGTGCACATTGCGCACACAATCGAGCAACTCGTCACGAGTTCCGAGATGATTCGCGACGCGCTCGCCCACGAACGGCTCATGATTGTGGGAGCCCGCTACCGTCTCGACACGGGCCTGGTGGAGGTGCTGAGCTTCTGACTCACTGAAAAGGGAATAAGCTGATGGAAGCCTGCCATTGCCGCGCCAGCCTACGTATCTTCGATTGTTAGGTGGGCGCCTAGAGCAACATACGCAACCCAGCCCCTTTTATTAGACAACCATTCGAGCATTTGTTTGATAAAAAGGCTTTTTGCAGTCGATACGCTAAAGAGCCCCACCTAACAATCGAAAATAGCGGCTGCCGTACCAGAATGCGTCATTCGCTCGTAATCTCTTCACATTGGCGAACACATTGGCGTGCCAATGACATACGCTTGAGGCTATGTCACTTGGTTTGAACATTCTGCTCATTTTCGTCTTCCTGCTGCTTGGTTCCGTGTTCGCCGGCACCGAGCTCGCGCTCGTCTCGCTGCGCGGTTCGCAGATCGACCAGATGGAACAGGAGGACGCCCGAGGCAAGCGCGTGGCGAAGATCGCCCGTGACCCGAACACGTTCCTGTCCACCGTGCAGATCGGCGTCACGCTCTCCGGCTTCCTCTCCGCCTCCTTCGGCGAATCGTCGATCTCGCCGTTCATCGTACCGGTGGTGGAAGGCTGGGGCGTGCCAAGCAATGTGGCCGCACCGCTCACAACCATTGTGCTCACGCTCGTCATTTCATACTGCTCGATTGTGATCTCCGAGATGGTGCCGAAGCGCATCGCCATGCAGCGCAATGAACAGATCGCCCGCGCCGTCGTGCCGGCGATCAGCGCATTTGCGAAGGTGTGCCGGCCGATCATCTGGCTCATTGGCAAGAACACGAATGGCATTGTGCGACTACTCGGCTTCGACCCGAACGAGACGGAGTCCGAGGTCTCGGACGAGGAGCTGCGCGTGCTGGTGAGCTCGAACACGAATCTTACCAAAGACGAACGCACGATTCTCGACGACGTGTTCGACGCCTCGGAGACCATTGTCGCCGAGGTCATGCGCCCGCGTGCCGACGTGGTCTTCCTCGACGGCGACACCCCGCTGGCGGACGCCGCGGCCCAGGTGCGCGAGCTGCCGTACTCGCGTTACCCGGTGATTGGCAAATCGTTCGACGACGTACTCGGATTCGTGCATGTGCGCGACCTGCTCGACGTTCGCGACCCGAATGCGAAGACGGTGGCCGATGTCACGCGCGAGGGCATTTCACTGCCGGGCACGTCGAAACTGCTACCGAGCTTGTCGCTGCTGCGCAAACGCGGCATTCATCTGGCTGTGGTGATTGATGAATACGGCGGCACCGACGGCATTGTCACGCTTGAAGACATGACCGAGGAGCTCGTCGGCGACATTCGCGACGAGTATGACCTGCCGGAGGACACCCCGAAAGACAAGCTGCCCACCGACGTGTTCGTGGACGGCGTCGCCACCATCGACGGCGGCATGACCATCGAGGATTTCGCCGATCTCACCGGCATCGAACTCGAGGACGGCCCGTATGAGACGGTCGCCGGCTACTTCCTCGCGCATTCCGGCAAGATGGGCGAGGTGGGTGACCACCTCGTGGTGGATGACGCGTATACGATGACGATCACGAAGGTGGACGGCCGCCGCATCGAGACGATCGAGGTGCGCAAGGGCACGGCGAACGGCGGCACGGAGGTCTCAGACGACCAGCAGGCCAACGACCCGGAGCATTCCGACAAGTAGACAGCCGTCGTGAGAGCTAGGTCACATTAGGCTATCAGCTCATGCTCATGTGTTGCCGGGTTCACGTACGTAAGCTCGAATAAGAGCCTGCAGAACGTAGGCGATTTCGTGAAAGGACGTGCATATGGCATTGTCATTCATTATTCCAGGCCTCGACGAGGTGGCTTCGGAGAAGATCATCGGCATTCTCCAGGAGCGTCTGAGCCAGGAGCAGGAAGCAGCGCTTGTGCTCAAGCATGCGCATTGGAATGTGGCCGGCCCCAACTTCATCGCCGTGCACGAGATGCTCGACCCGCAGGTCGACGAGGTGCTCGCGATGGCCGACGAGACGGCTGAGCGCATCGCCGCACTGGGCGGCTCGCCAAGCGGCCGTCCGGACGACATCGTGCGCTACCGCACGTGGGACAAGTTCGAGCTTGAGGGGCGCCAGAACACACTCGACTACCTGCGCGCGCTCGACAAGTACTACGATTCGTTCATCAAGGCCGACCGCACCGCGATCAAGGAGCTCGACGACCTCGATGTGATCAGCTCGAACATCGTGCAGGATCACGTGCTCAAGCTTGAGCAGTTCCAGTGGTTCATGCGCTCGTTCCTCATCGACTGAGCGCTTCGTCCCCATGCAATGTGGCCTCCACTCATTCGTGAGTGGAGGCCACATTCATTATTCATTGCGGCATATTCATCCCGCGAAAATCGACGGCGAACAGACCCATTCGGCATAGACAGGGGAACTGCCTTATAATCACGTAGGAAACCATGCAGCCTTCCGTGGAGGAATCCGTGAACACACGCACACGCAAATCCCCGCAACAGCGTGAGGAGGAGATTCTCCGCGCCACCGTCAAACTCATCTCCCAACGGGGCTACAACGGCATCTCCCTGCGAGATGTCGCATCCGAAGTGGGAATGACCCAGCAGGGCGTACTGCATTACGTGGGCAACAAGGCCGGATTGGCTGCGATGGTGATGAAGGAGTTCTACGACCCCACAAGCATGCCAGGGGACTTCCTTGCGAGCGGGCTGCCAGGCAGCGACCGGGATGCGCCGCACTTCCCCGCCTACTTGCGCTATGTGGTGAGAGAGAACGCCAAGCGCCGCGATCTGGTGCAGATGTTCGCCATTCTGCAGGCCGAGTCCATTGACCCGGATCACCCGGCCCACGACTATTTCGAGCACAGACCTGCAATCATCTGGCAGACGCTCAGCAACTACCAATGGAAACTTCCACCGCAGATCGGCACTTGGGAGAACTTCAAGCCACTGCACCGCATGGCCCTCGAAGCAATGGACGGCATCCAATTGCGATGGCTGCGTTCCGACCCGATTGACCTGTACGACGAATGGATCGCCTTCGAACGCATACTGTTCCCCTCGCCCGTTTGGGACAACTACCGGTAAGTACCGATCGGGCCATGCGGCATACGCGTATCATCACACCACATGGCTCGACCCCTACCGCACGCTTTTGATCAGCATGATGAAGAGTGACGCGAATGCGGCGAATCCAATGGCCACCGGGAAGACCACCGTATAACCGCCGGTCGCGGCCACAACGGCCGAAGTGACGATCGGCCCGACCATCTGCCCCAGCGTCGTTGCGATGTTGAGAATGCCCAGATCCTTCCCCGCCTCCTCTTTGTTGGGAAGCACATCGACGTTCAGAGCTTGGTCGACGGCACCATACAGGCCATAACCGAATCCGGAGAACCCTGCGAACAGGATCATGGACAACGGGCTGTGCAGAATCCAAGGCAGCACAAAACCAACCGCCATCAGCACACTCGCAAGAACGATCATGATCTTGCGTTTGCCGATCCTGTCGGAAATGGGGCCACCGGCAAGCGAGGACACCAGGCCCACAATCATCGAGACCATCGACATCACGGCGATTGTGTTACCCGCCTGCTGCGCTGACTGTCCGACGTAATCCTCAAGCACATACAGTTGGTAATTGAGTATCATGTAGTACGCGAAGATGAACAGGGAACGCCCCACGAACGCCAGCCAGAAATCACGGGCGCCTTTGGTGGGGGGGATGAAGGATTTGAGCATATCCCCGAAACCGTTGGACGTCTTTGCCAGATGCTTCGAACTCGGCTCCTTTGGCCAGACCAGCACCGTGCAGATTCCTGCCAGCCCCATCAGAGTGCCGCTGAGCAGGAATCCGGGGATCTGATTGGAGAGGAACCTCGACCCCAGCATCTGCCCGAGAGCGCTGCCCACCGCGGTACCACCGGCAAGGAACGCAGACATCGTGCCACGCATATTGGCCGGCACTCGGTCGGACAGGGTCGCAATGACCGGCGCGATCATCATGTTCAGGCCAATCATGCATACGCAGTAGCTGATGCCGATCAGCCATACATTGTCAAGGAAACCGACCAGTGCAAGCGATACGCCGCCGACAATGCCGCCAGAAATGACCCAGGGGGTGCGCCGGCCGAATCTCGAGCGAGTGTGGTCCGACAAATTGCCCACAACGAGATTGGACAGCAGCGAGATGAACGCCGTGCATGCATTGATGACGCCGAATGCAGCAGTCGCCGCATCCGCTCCCATCACGTCGCGCAAGCGCTGAGGCAACAGGACGGCCGCGACCATGAACAAGCCCGAGCACCACAACAGGGGAAACACCAGGAACGATGCGAGCAGACGTATTCTATCGCTCCGACTGAGCGCAGACGACGTTTGCTCCAATGAAACAGTTGACATCTCTATCTCCTTTGATAGTAGAACCAAACTGGAACTGGAAGGGTTGCGTAAAACACATTTAACTACCACCTAATAGTTAAATGTGTTTCACAATATACACCGAGCCAAAGAAGCTGCGAAATCAGTTAAGTTGTCTATACAACGCAGATGGATTCATCATTTGCGGAGGAAGATGAGACCCGGTACGATACTTCTTATATCTACCATAAAGTAGATAATCTGGACATATACGACGCTTGCGGTAGGGGCAATGCCGCCCCACCGTTCACCTTGCACAACACATAGCGGAACCAAGGAGAGACACATGGCCCGCGCATACACCGACCCCATTCTGTTCGGCGCAGCATACTATGATGAATACATCCCGCGCGATCTGGATCGCATTGACACCGACATGGAGATGATGACCCGAGCGGGCATCAACGTCATTCGCATCGGCGAATCCACGTGGTCCACATGCGAACCCCAGCCCGGGCATTTCGACTGGACGCACATCGACCGCGCGCTCGACGCGGCGACCAACGCCGGAATCAACGTGATTGTGGGAACCCCGACCTATGCGGTACCCACATGGCTCGTCGCCATGTATCCGGACGTCCTTGCCACCACACCGGCCGGGGAACCCCACTACGGGGCGCGGCAAATCATGAACATCGTCAACCCGGCCTACCGCCTTTACGGCGAGAGGGTGATCCGATCCCTCATCTCCCACGTGGCACAGCAGCCTTGCGTCATCGGCTATCAGGTAGACAATGAGACGAAATACTACGATTCCGTCTCCCACGACATGCAGGTGATGTTCATCAAACAACTACGCCACGAATTCAAGAACGACCTCGAGGCATTGAACGAGGCGTACGGCTTGGATTACTGGTCGAATCGGATCAATGCGTGGGAGGACTTCCCGGATCTCACCGGTTCGATCAACGAGTCGTTGCGCGCGCGATTCGACAGGTTCCGCCGCGATCAAGTGGCGGAGTATCTTGCATGGCAGGCGAGCATTATTCGGGAGTATATGCGCGACGACCAGTTCATCACTCATAATTTCGATTACGAATGGCGCGGTCATTCCTATGGGTTACAGCCTGCGGTCGACCATTTCCGTGCCGCCCGCGCACTCGACATCTGCGGCGTCGACATCTACCATCCGAGCGAGGATGCACTCACCGGCAAGGAGATCGCATTCGGCGGCGACATGGCACGTTCGGCAGGCGGCGGCAATTACCTGGTGCTCGAAACGCAGGCACAGGGTCAGCATGGTTGGCTGCCGTACCCAGGCCAATTGCGCCTTCAAGCCTACAGTCATCTCGCATCCGGTGCGGATGGAATCATGTACTGGCATTGGCATTCAATTCACAATTCGTTCGAAACGTATTGGCGCGGACTGCTGTCGCACGATTTCGAGAGCAATCCCACCTACGAGGAGGCCGGGAGGTTTGGACGCGAGATCGGCGACCCGCGTATCGGAGACACGCTCAGTCATCTGTCAAAACGCAATGCGGTGGCAATCCTCGCCAGCAACGAGTCGCTCACCGCGCTGTCCTGGTTCCACATCGAAACGGGATTCCCCATGGGCGGCACGCTCACATACAACGACGTGTTGCGATCCATATACGATGCATTGTTCGAGCTCAATGTGGAGGTCGATTTCCTGCCCGCAGATGCGAGCGCAGACCAACTCGCCGGTTACTCCCTGGTGATCGCACCCGCATTGTATACCACGGATCAGCAGACCATCGACCGATTGGCGCGGTATGTTAAGAATGGCGGTCATCTGCTCGCCACCATGCGGTCATTCGTTGCGGACGAGAACGTGAAAGTGTGGCACGACAAGGCACCGCATCATCTTGTCGACATATTTGGCATGACCTACAACCAGTTCACTCGTCCGATGGGTGTATCGCTCAAATGCCCCGACACTTTGGCCGACCTCGCCGGCGCGTCTGCAAACGACTTCATCGAGATGCTCTCCCCGGCTCCGGAAACCCACGTACTCGCTTGGTACGACCATTATGCCTGGGATTCATATGCGGCGATCACCAGACATGCATTCGGTTCCGGAGATGCGCAGTGGGTGGGCACGCAGCTTCAGGCGGATGCATGGCGCACCGTGCTTGCAGAGGCCCTGTCCAACGCCGGCGTGCACACCCCCGGCATGGAACTGGCCGGCACAGTCTGCGTGCGGAGCGGAACCAACACGGCAGGCGATACCGTTACCTACCTGCTCAACTATTCAGGGTCGCCCATCACCTTCCGGGCACCCGCCTCGGGAACGTTCCTGCTGGGACATCCCACAGACGACGGAGAGCAGGCCGTCACCGCCGAAACTCCGGTGACCGTGGGCGATGCCGTCACATTGCCGCGTTGGGGAGTGGACATCATTGTCGGCCGGCAACCCACAATGAATTGAATCTGCCTCCGCTCGACCGAATCCGATGCGTCGAGCAGACGGGAGCGATCGATATGGTTGCGCCACCGGCCTTTGGGCCGGTGGCGCAACCATATCGGCAACACGTGTGCGACGACGATCCACGATCACTCCGTGAACACCAGAGTACTCAAGGTGCGTGCCGGCAACGGCACATCCGCCACAAGCAGGCCGCCCATGCGAATGTTCACCGGGATATCGCGCTCCGCCTGATTAAGGAGGACGACGCCGATTGAGCCATCTGCGTTGCGGGCCGAGACCGCCTCGATATCACGCGAATACGTGCTTGTGCCGAGAACCACCGCATTCGGTTTGATGGCCTGTGCAATCTCGCGAATATACCGGTAGCTGATGGTCAGCGTATACCGTCCGTCGTCTTCGGCGACGATCGGCGCGGCGAAACCCCCTGGGGTATGACGGGGACCACCCTGCCTGTCGACGATCATGTTCCAGTCGATCCACCGCTGCATTCCATGGTTCAGGTCGCCGATGATGTCGTGGGCATAGGCCGTCGCATCATTGAAGTCCATCTCGTTCGGAGTGGTCGTCTGCACCATGGTCTTGTAGTCGCCATCGGGCAGCGCCTCGATCTGTTCATCGGTCATATCGAGCATGGTCACCTTGCCGGGTATATGCAGCCCACAGCTTTCGGAATGCATCAGCACCTTGTCGGGATACTTGCCTCGCAACATCGACAGCGCCTCGAAATGGTCGCCGGAGTACCAGTGATAAGCGAAACCGCCAACCTCCTTCGCCGCCTCCGGGTCGCTCATGAACTCGTCGATGTGTTCGATTGCACGTTCCTTGTTATGATCCCAGATGAAGATCTTCACGGCATCGGTCAGACCGGCCTCCTCCATTGCCGGGTAGAGATGGTGCTTCAGGAATTCGCGCTCCTGATCTCCGGTCCACAGGCAGCTATCCCAACTCGTGGCCGCAGCCGCCTCGTTCTGAATCGACAGCATCGTCACCGGAACACCTTCGGCCATATAGGCGCTGATGAATCTGACGAGGTACCGCGCCCACGACGAATAGTATTCCGGCTTGAGCCTTCCGCCGAAACAGCGCCCCGGCTTGCTCAGATCGATGACATCGCCCTCCTCGCCGCCGTACACCGAGGCGTCGTTCCGCGTCATCTCCGGGGGCGTCTTCCATTGCGCCGGAGGCGACCATGGGGAGAGCAACACATGAATGGGATGCCCCGCCATGGCCATCGCCTCTTTGAGCACCGGAAGAATGTACTGACGATCACGGTCAATCGAGAAGGTCTCCAATTCGGGATCGGCCAGAGGATCCTCAACGGCCTGGTACTCACTGAGCGAGTAATCACAGGAGTCGATGTGTACGCGGACGAACCAAGCGTCCATTCCAGCGGGACCGAACCATTGGGCCAAGGCCTCTTTGCGCGTCGCGGAGTCCATTTTGGAGAGCAGATAGCATGCCGACTCGGTGAGCGAGCAACCATAGCCCTCCATCATCTGGAACGTGTAGTCCGGGTAGATTCCCACCACATTCGATTCGACGATGTGCTCGGTGTTCATCGCCTCGTCCATGACCGAGAGCTCCGTCTGCTCGGTATGGGTTCGCCCGGCGGTCACATCGTAGTGCACAGTGGTCTTGAGCGCCTTCATCATGCCCTCCTTATGT